>NZ_CP107796.1:0-2892313 GCF_036345995.1 Streptomyces sp. NBC_00557 | reverse complement strand
GGGGCGAACCCAGTTGCCCGAGGTGCGGTGGCCGGGTCAGGGCGCCCGGTCTCTTCGCCGATGCGTGGCAGTGCGATGTGCACGGACCGGTGTATCCGCTGCAGCCCGTGATCCCGCCCAGCGTCGAGGCCCTCGCTGCGGTCGTGCACCGCACGCACGTTCCGCTGTGGATGCCCTGGCCGCTGCCGGTCGGCTGGCTCTTCACGGGCGTGGCCTACGCGGGCGACGACCGCAGCGGCGGCCGCGCCACCGCCGTCGCCTGCTCCGGACCCGGCCCGCTCGGCGGCCCTGGCGAACTCATCCTCGTCGCCGAGGAGCTCGGCGTCGGCCTCGGCGCCCGGTACGCGGGCATCGACGGCCCGGACCCGGGGTCGTACATGAACGTGGAGAAGCCGCCCCAGGCCAAGGTGCTGGCCGCGGGCCGGCCGACCCCGCTCTGGCACGTCTACCGCACCCCCGACGACCGGGCCGTCTTCGCCGGCGAGGCGCTCGGCATGTGGCTGTGGGCGGTGATCTGGCCCGAGCAGGCTGGCCTGCTCATGTACGACGAGCTGGTGCTGACGGATCTGCGGGAGGCGGGTGCGGAGCTGGATCTGGTGCCGTGCGGAGCGCTGTCGCCGCGCTTGCTTCGGCCGTGACGGTTGCAGTAAAGGGCGCTCGATGGGTTCGGGTGTGACAGCCGGGCTTCAAAACACCGGTATCCTTAGGTGTCCCCTTCCGTCCGTCCTCGCCTGGAGTCTGCGTGCGTATCGATCTGCACTGTCACTCCACGGCCTCCGACGGTACGGACACCCCGGCTGAGCTGGTGCGCAAGGCGCGGGCTGCCGGGCTGGACGTCGTCGCGCTGACGGATCACGACACCACCCGTGGGTACGCCGAGGCGGTCGCCGCGCTGCCCGAGGGGCTCACCCTGGTCACCGGGGCGGAGCTGTCCTGCCGGATCGACGGCGTCTCGATGCACCTGCTGGCCTACCTCTTCGACCCCGAGGAGCCCGCTCTGCTCGCCGAGCGCGAGCTGGTGCGCGACGACCGGGTGCCGCGGGCCAAGGGCATGGTCGCCAAGCTGAACGCGCTGGGCGTGCCGGTCACCTGGGAGCAGGTCGAGCGGATCGCGGCCGGCGGTTCCGTGGGGCGCCCGCATGTCGCGACCGCGCTGGTGGAGCTGGGGGTCGTACCGACGGTGAGCGACGCGTTCACCGAGGAGTGGCTGGCGGACGGCGGCCGGGCCTACGTCGAGAAGCACGAGACCGACCCCTTCGAGGCGATCCGGCTGGTCAGGAACGCGGGCGGGGTGTGCGTGTTCGCGCACCCGGCCGCCGCCAAGCGCGGGCGTACGGTCCCCGAGGCGCGGATCGCGGAGATGGCCGAGGCCGGCCTGGACGGCATCGAGGTCGATCACATGGACCACGACGCCGACGCCCGCGACCGGCTGCGCGGCCTGGCGAAGGACCTGGACCTTCTGGTCACCGGCTCCTCGGACTACCACGGTAGCCGCAAGGACGTCGCGCTGGGCGCGTACACGACCGACCCCGAGGTGTACGGGGAGATCACACGGCGGGCGACCGGGGCGTTCCCCGTCCCGGGCACCGGCGGAGCCTGAGGCCCTCGGCGGCCTTCCCGCGCCCGTAGTCCACCCGTTCCAGCAAGGCCAGTACTTCCCCCATGTTCGACATCGCCGTCTTCGGCTCCCTGTTTCTGACCCTTTTCGTCATCATGGATCCCCCTGGGATCACCCCGATCTTCCTCGCCCTGACCGCCGGCCGTCCGGCCAAGGTGCAGAAGCGGATGGCCTTCCAGGCCGTGTGCGTCGCGGGCGGGGTCATCGCCACGTTCGGCGTCCTGGGGCACCAGATCCTCGACTACCTGCACGTCTCCGTGCCCGCGCTGATGATCGCGGGCGGTCTGCTGCTCCTGCTGATCGCGCTCGACCTGCTCACCGGCAAGACCGACGAGCCGAAGCAGACCAAGGACGTGAACGTGGCACTCGTGCCGCTGGGCATGCCGCTGCTGGCCGGGCCGGGCGCGATCGTGTCCGTGATCCTGGCCGTGCAGAAGGCGGACGGCGTGTCCACGCAGATATCGGTGTGGGCCGCGATCCTCGCCATCCACGTCGTGCTGTGGCTGGTGATGCGGTACTCGCTGCTGATCATCCGGGTCATCAAGGACGGCGGTGTCGTCCTGGTGACGCGGCTCGCGGGCATGATGCTCTCCGCGATCGCCGTCCAGCAGATCATCAACGGGATCACTCAGGTGATCCGGGGGAGCTGAGCGCGCGTCTCGGCTCCCCCGGAAAGCTTGAGTGGGACTACCCCGTTACGAGGCCGGGGTCTCGGCCGGGCGGATCCACAGACGCTGCCCGATGGCGGCGGCCTGCTGAACGATCCGGTTGACGGAGGCGGCGTCCACGACGGTGCTGTCCACGGTGGTGCCGTCGACCTCGTCGAGTCGCATGATCTCGAAGCGCACAGGCTTCTCCCTTCGTCTGGTCATCCTCCTGCGGAGAACTACTTGGCGGACCGGACGTGTCCCCGGTCTCGTAGAGAGTCAACGTGCTGCGTGTTACGAACATTCCCTACGCTAATAAAATTTTTCGAACGTCTAATGACTGAGCGGTAAGCGGGCCGACGGAGGACCGACCGGGAGCGGTTGTGTTCACAGCGTGACCGCCGGGACAATGGAGGCGATGAACGACGACCTGGCCGCCCTGGGCGCCCGCATCGACCGCACGAACGAGCTGCTGGAACGCATGCTCGCCGAGGTGGCGAAGACGCCCTCCACCCACGCGATCTTCGTCGACGCCGGGTATCTGTACGCGGCCGCGGGCCGGCTCGTCGCGGGCACCGAGGACCGCCGGGCCTTCGACCTCGACGCCGAGGGACTGATCGACGCGCTCATCGACCGGGCCCGCCAGGTCTTCGCCGACAGCCGTCTGCTGCGCGTCTACTGGTACGACGGCGCCCGCCGCCGCATCCACACCGCCGAGCAGCAGAGCATCGCCGAACTCCCCGACGTCAAGGTCCGCCTGGGCAACCTCAACGCCAACAACCAGCAGAAGGGCGTCGACTCGCTGATCCGCGGCGACCTCGAATCACTGGCCCGGCACCGCGCGATCAGCGACGCCGCCCTGCTCGGCGGCGACGAGGACCTGGTGTCGGCGGTCGAGGCCGCGCAGGGCTACGGCGCCCGGGTCCACCTGTGGGGCATCGAGGCGCCCGAGGGCCGCAACCAGGCCGAGCCGCTGCTCTGGGAGGTCGACAGCCAGCGCACCCTCGACCTCGAGTTCTTCAAGCCGTACGTCTCCCGCCGCACGGCCGCCGCCTACGACGCCGTCGGCGGCGCCCGCCCCACCCGCGACGACGTGCGCTTCGTCGGCGCGCAGATCGCCGCGAAGTGGCTGGTCTCCCGGGGACGCGAGACCCTCGTCGAACTGCTCCCCGGCCATCCCTATCTGCCCGGCTCGGTCGACCAGGACCTGCTGGTCGAGGCCGAGGGCCTGCTCCAGTACTCCCTGCGCGGCCAGGCCGACCTGCGCCGCGCGCTCAGGGACGGCTTCTGGGAGCACCTCCAGGCGCAGTTCTAGCGGGCAGCACTAGCGGCGGTACGTGCGCCGTTCGCTGCTCCCGCTCCCGCTCTCGCTCCCGGGGCCGTCCCAGAAGTCGGCGAGTGCCTGGGCCGTGGCGAGGGGCCGGTCGGTGTTGGGGGAGTGCTCGGCGCCCTCGACCACCGTCCGCCGTGCGCCGAGCCGCGCCGCCATGTCGTCCAGCAAGGGCAGCGGCCAGGTGTCGTCCCGCGCGCCGGACAGGACGTGCATCGGCAGCGGTACGGTGGCCAGTTCCGCCACGCGGTCCGGTTCCGTGCACAACTGGCGCCCGGTCGCGATCAGTTGGGCGGGCCTGGTGCCCAGCCAGCGGCGCCGCAGGTCGTCCCGGTCGTCCAGCCCGCTGTCGAGCGCGTGCGTCACGGTGTCCTCCGGCGCCTCCATCGCCTGGATCGCCTCCCACACCTCCGGCATGCCCATCACCGCGAGCGCGTCCCGCAGCAGTTTCACCCGCTGCTGCTGGGGCTCCGAGATCTGCGCGGGACCGGAGGACATGAGGGTGAGCGAACGGAAGGGCGCGTGGTCGAGCAGTACGGCGGCCCGTGCGATCTGCCCGCCGAGCGAGTGCCCGAGCAGATGCACCGGCTCTCCGAGCGCCTCCGCCTGCGCGAGCACGTCCCGCGCCAACTCCTCCTGCGCGTACGCCGATTCGTCGGTCTCGGGGCCGTCCGACTCGTACTGGCCGCGCCCGTCGACGGCCACCGTCCGGTACCCGCGCCGGGCCAGCGGCACATGCAGCGGATTGAAGTCCTCCTTGCTCCCGGTGAACCCCGGCAGCAGCAGCGCCACGCCACGTGGCTCGACCCCTTCGGCCACGGGAGCGTCCACGACGGCGAACTCCCCCCGCACGGTGGGCAGAAAGTACGCACGGGCACCCGGAGGCGGGGCGAAGGTGGCGGGTCTGCTCATGGGGAGAGGTTATCGGGCGAGGCCGGGAGGCGCCGGGGCGTGCGGAAGGGCAGCGGTGGTGCGCGGGCGGCGGTACGTGGGCGGAGACGGAAACGCGAGGGCCCGGTCCAGGTGAGTGGACCGGGCCCTCGCGTGCGTCCGTCGGTGACCGTGTGCCGGATCAGCCTTCGGCAGCCTCGACGACCGCCGTCGCCTTGCGCGTGCGACGGCGCGGCTTGGCCTCCGGCTCCTCGCTGGCCTGCGCCGGGATCTCCGCGGCGACGGCCTTGCGGGCCCGGCGCGCCTTGGGCGCGGCCACCTCGGCGTCCCCGTCCGCCTCGACGACGGCAGCGGCCGTCTTCCGGGTGCGGCGGGGCTTGGCCTCGGCCTCGGGGGCGTCGGTCGTCTCCGGGGCGGCGGCGGCCTTCTTGCGGGTGCGGCGGGGCTTGGCCTCGGCCTCGGTCGCTTCCGTGGTGGCGGCCGTCTTGCGCGTCCGGCGGGGCTTGGCCTCGGCTTCCGCGTCGGCCGGTGCGGCCTCGGTGGCGGCGGCAGCCGTCTTGCGGGTGCGGCGGGGCTTGGCTTCCGTGCCTTCGGCGGTGTCCGCGGCCGTCTCGGCGGCGGCGGCCGTCTTCCGGGTGCGGCGGGGCTTGGCCTCGGCCTCGGGGGCGTCGGTCGTCTCCGGGGCGGCGGCGGCCTTCTTACGGGTGCGGCGCGGCTTGGTCTCCGCCTCGGCGTCGGCCGGGGCCGTCTCGGTGGCGGCGGCTGCCGTCTTGCGGGTGCGGCGCGGCTTGGCCTCCGTGCCCTCGGCCGTGGCGACGGCCGTCTCGGCGGCCGGCTCGGCCGTCTTGCGCGTACGGCGGCGCGGCTTCGCCTCCGCGGCCTCCACGGACGCCTCGGCCTGGGGCTCGGCGGCCACAGGGGCCGTCTCCGCCACGGGCGCGGGGGCCGCGGGGGCCGTCTCGGTGACGGCCGGCTCCGCCGACTTGCGGGTACGGCGGCGGCGCGGCTTCTCGGGCGTCTCCGGGGTCTCCGACAGGGCCGGGCCCTCCACCGTGTCCACCGTCTCGACGGCTGCATCGGCGACCTGAGCGGTCTCGGCGGCCTGGACCGCCGTCACCGGCTGGGCCGACGCTCCGCCGCGCGTACGGCGACGTCGGCGCAGCGTGCGCTGCTCCCCGGCCTGCTCGGTAACCTCGCCGGCGCCGGACTCGGCGGCCGGCGCCGCGGTGGTCGCGGTCGCGTCGAGCGGGGCCCCGCCGCGGGTGCGGCGGCGCCGGCGCGGCGTACGGGCCGTACGCTCGCGCTCGCCGGCGGCGGACTCGGGACGGCCGTCCCGCTCGCCCCGGCCACCGCGGCCGCGACCGCGGGCGCCACGACCGCCGGTCTCGCCGAGGTCCTCCAGCTCCTCCGCGTCCAGACCGGCACGGGTCCGCTCCGAGCGCGGCAGGATGCCCTTGGTGCCCTCGGGGATGCCGAGGTCGGTGTACAGGTGCGGGGAGCTCGAGTACGTCTCCACCGGGTCGTGGAAGTCCAGCTCCAGCGCCTTGTTGATCAGCTGCCAGCGCGGGATGTCGTCCCAGTCGACGAACGTGATCGCCGTACCCTTCGCGCCCGCGCGGCCCGTGCGGCCGACCCGGTGCAGGTACGTCTTCTCGTCCTCGGGGGACTGGTAGTTGATGACGTGGGTGACGCCCTCGACGTCGATGCCGCGCGCGGCGACGTCGGTGCAGACCAGCACGTCGACCTTGCCGTTGCGGAAGGCGCGCAGCGCCTGCTCGCGGGCGCCCTGCCCGAGGTCGCCGTGGACCGCGCCGGCGGCGAACCCGCGGCGCTGCAGCTGCTCGGCGATGTCGGCGGCCGTGCGCTTGGTCCGGCAGAAGATCATCGCCAGCCCGCGGCCCTCGGCCTGCAGGATGCGGGCGACCATCTCCGGCTTGTCCATGTTGTGCGCGCGGTAGACGAACTGCTTGATGTTCGCGACCGTCACGCCCTCGTCGTCCGGGGCGGTGGCGCGGATGTGCGTGGGCCGCGACATGTAGCGGCGCGCGAGGCCGATGACCGCGCCCGGCATCGTCGCCGAGAACAGCATGGTCTGCCGCTTGGCCGGCAGCATGTCGATGATCTTCTCGACGTCGGGCAGGAAGCCCAGGTCGAGCATCTCGTCGGCCTCGTCGAGGACCAGGCACTTGACGTGCTTCAGGTTCAGCTTCTTCTGGCCCGCGAGGTCGAGCAGCCGGCCCGGCGTGCCGACGACCACGTCGACGCCCTTCTTCAGGGCCTCGACCTGCGGCTCGTAGGCCCGGCCGCCGTAGATCGCCAGCACCCGCACGTTACGGACCTTGCCGGCGGTCAGCAGGTCGTTGGTGACCTGGGTGCACAGCTCGCGCGTGGGAACGACGACGAGCGCCTGCGGGGCGTCGGTGAGGGCCTCGGGGGCGGCGCGTCCGGCCTCGACGTCGGCGGGGACGGTGACGCGCTCGAGGAGCGGAAGACCGAAGCCCAGCGTCTTGCCGGTGCCGGTCTTGGCCTGGCCGATGACGTCCGTGCCGGAAAGGGCGACGGGGAGGGTCATCTCCTGGATGGGGAAGGGAGTGATGATGCCGACGGCCTCCAGGGCCTCGGCGGTCTCGGGAAGGATCCCGAGGTCTCGGAATGTGGTAGTCAGGGTCATGCCTCTTCTGTGTGCGCGGCGCGAGGCGAGCGCGGGGGTCATGTGCGACCGTGCCGGGGACGTCGGCTGCCGTACGGGCGAGCCACTCAAGGCAAGCCGTATGACACGGGACCTCTGCCGACGCTCTAGCGCTCGTACCGCTGAGGGTGTCCCTCCGGTCGTCGTACGGACTGTGCCGTACGGCCACGGAGGGCTGTCGGGTCGGAGCCGATCGGGCCACCGACCGGGCATCCTCATACGTGCGGCCTGTGCGGAGCCGTCGAGCATCGTCGACGCACTCCTGCAGGCGCATTACCACCATACCCCGGATTCGCGCACATGCGATGGCCGATTTGGTCACGTCATGGTGGTCACACTGATCCGACGGGGCTCTCCGGCGCCACGCGAGCGGGCTATTGTGCGCCTCATGACTAGCTCTGACAAGCCTGAGAACGAGTCCGCCGCACCCGCCGGCGTCGCCGCCAAGGACTGGGCGCAGGCCTCCGCCGACCCGCAGTACCGCGCCGCCGTCGTGGATCTGCTCGGCGCGCTCGCGTACGGCGAGCTCGCGGCGTTCGAGCGGCTCGCGGAGGACGCGAAGCTCGCGCCCACGCTCGCGGACAAGGCGGAGCTGGCGAAGATGGCCTCGGCCGAGTTCCACCACTTCGAGCGGCTGCGGGACCGCCTGACCGAGATCGGCGAGGAGCCGACGGCGGCGATGGACCCGTTCGTGGCCGCGCTGGACGGCTTCCACAAGCAGACCGCGCCCTCGGACTGGCTGGAGGGCCTGGTCAAGGCGTACGTCGGCGACTCCATCGCCAGCGACTTCTACCGCGAGGTCGCCGCGCGCCTCGACTCCGACACGCGCGAGCTGGTCCTCGCCGTCCTCGACGACACCGGGCACGCCGGGTTCGCGGTGGAGAAGGTGCGCGCCGCCATCGACGCCGACCCGCGCGTGGGCGGCCGGCTGGCGCTGTGGGCACGGCGGCTGATGGGCGAGGCCCTGTCGCAGTCCCAGCGGGTGGTCGCCGACCGGGACGCGCTGTCGACGATGCTCGTGGGCGGGGTGGCCGACGGGTTCGATCTCGCGGAGGTCGGGAAGATGTTCTCGAGGATCACCGAGGCGCACACGAAGCGGATGGCCGCGCTGGGCCTCGCGGCCTGAGAGGCGGGTGCGCTCTGCGGGGGTGGGCGTGGGGAGTCGCGCGGCTGCGGGTGCGTCTTGGCTGCTCGCGCCCACGCGGCGAAGCCGCACTTCGAGCAGGGCCCCGCGCCCCTGACGGCTCGGCTTCGCCTACGCCGTCAATGATCGTCGGCGGAGGGGGCGGAGCAGGAGCGACAGGGACGCCGTCGAGATGATCGCGGCGCCCACGAGGCTCAGCCAGGCGGCGTCGGTGCCGAGGGCGGTGTGGGTGACGAAGTCGCCGAAGAGGGCGCCCGCGACGCCCGTGCACAGCACCAGCGGGCGGGCCGGCAGGCGGTGGGACAGCCGGTACGCCGCCGCCGACGCCAGGACGAGACCGAGCACAGCCGATCCGAGTGCTTCCAGGATCATCTCCGGGTCCCTCCCACGGCGCGTCTGCCTTGACGGTCGTCGTGCGTCCTACCCGTGACCTGCGGAGTTCAATCCCCCGCTGTGGAGGAGTTGTGCTCCGCTTGTGTGCACCTTCCACGCGAAAGGGCCCGGCGGCTCGCGGCCGCCGGGCCCTTGTGCATGATGTCCGCCTACAGCGCGCCGAAGCCCACCTTGCGGACGGTCGGCTCGCCGATGTCCACGTACGCGAGGCGGTCGGTCGGGACCAGGACCTTGCGGCCCTTCTCGTCCGTAAGGCTCAGCAGCCCCGTCTTCCCGGCCAGCGCCTCGGCGACCACACGCTCGACCTCCTCGACGCTCTGAGCGCTCTCCAGAACGATCTCGCGGGGCGCGTGCTGCACGCCGATCTTGACCTCCACGGCTATGTCCCTCCGACGGTCACTGATGTGCGCGATCTTCCGCGCCCTACTTCAGCACACATTAGCCCGGTGAGGGGACGTACACGCTCCCGGCCGGAACGCCATCAGCGAACAGCCGCCGGAGCCCGTACGCGCGCGTCAGTGGTGTTCGCTGCCGTGCAGCGGGAAACCCGCGATGCCCCGCCAGGCCAGCGAGGTCAGCAGCTGCACCGCCTGGTCGCGCGGCACGCTGCGGTCGCTGTGCAGCCAGGAGCGGGCCACCACCTGGGCGAGACCGCCGAGCCCGGAGGCGAGCAGCATCGACTCCGCGCGCGACAGGCCCGTGTCCTCGGCGATGACGTCGCAGATCGCCTCGGCGCACTCGTTCGTGACCTTGTCGACGCGCTCGCGCACCGCGGGCTCGTTCGTCAGGTCCGACTCGAACACCAGCCGGAACGCGCCGCCGTCGTCCTCCACGTAGGCGAAATAGGCGTCCATGGTCGCCCGGACGCGCTGCTTGTTGTCGGTCGTCGAGGCGAGCGCGCTCCGCACCGACTGGATCAGCGACTCGCAGTGCTGGTCCAGCAGGGCGAGGTAGAGGTCGAGCTTGCCGGGAAAGTGCTGGTAGAGCACCGGCTTGCTCACACCGGCCCGCTCGGCGATGTCGTCCATCGCCGCGGCGTGGTACCCCTGAGCGACGAAAACCTCCTGGGCGGCGCCCAGCAACTGGTTCCGTCGGGCTCGGCGCGGCAGACGAGTGCCACGCGGGCGTGCCGCCTCAGTTTGCTCGATGGCTGTCACGCCGCCTCCCAAAGTCGTCCATTTCGCGGTGTCGCCGCGCGGCCATCGTACTTTTCGGTAACCGTGCTGTGCGCGGTGCGAGCGCAGAATTTCACGTACCGGACGGCCGCGGAAGCCGCAGCGGGGTGCTCGTGGGCCCGTGGGAGTCGGCCGAGGTCAGCGGTAGTCGTCCTCGTCGAGCGCGACGACGCGCGCCTGTTCGACCAGATCGGCCTCGTTCGCCCGGTCGGGATCCACGGCCGTCAGGGGGTCGTCGCGGTCCGGCGCGATGTCGGCGTGCTGCTCGGCGGCGTCCACCTCGTTGGCTTCGACGCCGATCTCCGGGGCCGTCTCGGCCTCCAGGTCCTCGATCGTGTCGGGTTCGGTGGGGTCATAGGCCATGGTGGGCTCCCTTTCTACGAACGTCCCTGGAAACAGCAGGGGCCACATACGGGTGCCCTCTGACGAGCCTAGGAGACAGCAGATCCGGACGCCATGCCGTCTCGCCCGTTCGCAGCCCCTGTTCGCCGACGGCGGTTTTTGTCCGCCGCCGGCTCCGGTCTGTCACTTCTGTTCACCTCCACCTGTGACGCTTGACCATTACCTGTCACGGCGCCTGTGACGGCGAACACATGAACCGTGACGTGATCACCTCGTAACATTGCCGCATGTCTTCGACCGAGTCGCCGTCCGTATCGGCCGCCAGCGTCCTTCCCAGGGTGGCGCCCGTCCGGGTCGGCGAGGGCGAGCGGCTGCGTTCCGTGAGGCTGCCCGGAGTCACCCTGGCGATCCGTTCCCGCCGTCCCGCCCGCGAGGGCCTGCCGCCCGCCCTGTACGTGCACGGGCTCGGCGGTTCCTCGCAGAACTGGTCGTCGCTGATGGCCGAGCTGGACGACGTCGTCGACAGCGAGGCGGTCGACCTGCCGGGCTTCGGCGACTCCCCGCCCCCGGACGACGGCAACTACTCGGTCACCGGGCACGCGCGCGCGGTGATCCGCTATCTCGACGCGTCCGGCCGCGGCCCGGTCCACCTGTTCGGCAACTCGCTCGGCGGCGCGGTCACCACGCGCGTGGCCGCCGTACGGCCCGACCTGGTCCGTACGCTCACGCTCGTGTCACCCGCCCTGCCGGAGCTGCGCATCCAGCGCACGGCGGCGCCGACCGCGCTGCTCGGCGTGCCCGGGGTGGCCGCCCTGTTCACCCGGTTCACCAGGGAGTGGACGGCCGAGCAGCGGATGCGCGGCGTCATGGCGCTCTGCTACGGCGACCCCACGCGCGTGTCGCCCGAGGCGTTCCAGCACGCCGTGGCGGAGCTGGAGCGGCGGCTGCAACTGCCGTACTTCTGGGACGCGATGACCCGTTCCGCGCGCGGGATCGTCAACGCCTACACACTCGGCGGACAGCACGGGCTGTGGCGCCAGGCCGAGCGCGTGCTCGCGCCGACCCTGCTGATCTACGGCGGCCGTGACCAGCTGGTCGGCTTCCGCATGGCCCGCCGGGCCGCCCGCGCCTTCCGCGACTCCCGCCTGCTGTCCCTGCCGGACGCCGGGCACGTGGCGATGATGGAGTACCCGGACGTGGTGGCCACGGCGTTCCGTGAACTCCTCGCGGACACCGCGAAAGCCGCCGCCGACGCGGGCACGAGGAGCTGAGGCCGGCGTGGGACGCCACAGCCGCCGCGGACCGGCCCCGAAGAACACCTCCACGGACACGGCCGCCCGGCCCACGGACCAGCGGGACTCCCGCGCACCCGGCACCGCCGCGCCCGCGGCCCGCGCCGACCGGCCCCTGCTGCCGGGCCAGCGCCCCGCACCGACGCCGGAAGGCCCCGCGGCCGCGCACGGTGTCCCCAGGCTTCCGGACGGGACGCCCGCGCACGGTGTTCCGAGGCTTCCTGACGGTACGCCCGCGCACGGTGTCCCAAGGCTTTCCGAGGGGACTCCTGCGCACGGGGTCCCCGGGTTCCGTGGGGGTGCTCCCGCTCGTGGTGGGCATCCCGAGCAGCGGGAAGCGGGCGGCGGCTGGGGGGAGTTCGCGGGAGCGGCCGGACCCGGTGCGGTGTTTCCGCGGCAGCGGTCGGCGGGACCGGGCGCCGTGCCCGGTCCTCGGCAGGAGTACCTTGACGCGTTCGCCGACGGCCACGACGGCCGCCGCGGCGGTGCCGGCCTGGACGACGACGTGAACGTCTTCGCGCCCCGCGCCCCCCGCCCCGGCGGGCCTGGCCCCACCGAGGCGCACCCGGCGAACACGCCGAGCACGCGGAGCACGCGGAGCACGCCGGAGGCGGACGGCGGTGACGGAGTCGCCGTCGGCCCGCCCGCGCAGCGCTCGCGCGGCGGCGCCCCGGCAGGCGCCCGGGGAACCGGGCGGGCGACCACCACGGACGCGCAGTCGCCCGACGGCACGGGCACCGCCCCGGAAACGGCACCCGGCCAGGACCGGCGCGGCCCCGCACGGGCCTTCACCGGCGTCGCCGCGGCCGCCATCACCACCGTGCTCGCGGTGGTCGTCGCCGGCCAGGTGACCGGCAAGCACGACACCGGCGCCGCACAGGCGCGGTCCGCCACCGGCCAGGCCCGCGCCGCACGCACCCCGGCCGGGGCGGGCCCGTCGGCCTCGCCGGGC
Organism: Streptomyces sp. NBC_00557; assembly: GCF_036345995.1. Taxonomy (NCBI): domain Bacteria; kingdom Bacillati; phylum Actinomycetota; class Actinomycetes; order Kitasatosporales; family Streptomycetaceae; genus Streptomyces; species Streptomyces sp. NBC_00557. Next base: position 2,879,840 of record NZ_CP107796.1, on the reverse strand, counting down.
ACGGTGACGCTGTCGTACGAGCAGGCGATGGACCGGAAATACCCGCTCAGCCCGACACTGAAGGGCTCGGGGAAGTTCGGCACGGTGCCCGGGTTCGACAAGGCCCCGGGCAAGGGGCAGAAGTACACCTACCGCGTCGACGTCGAGCAGGGGCTGGGCCTGGACGGCAGGCTGTTCGCCGAGGCCGTGCAGAAGACGCTGAACGACGACCGCAGTTGGGCCCACGGGGGTGCCCGTACCTTCGAGCGGATCTCCTCCGGCAAACCCGACTTCGTGATCACGCTGGCCAGCCCCGGCACGACCGCCACGTGGTGCGCGAAGTCCGGTCTCGACACCACGGAGGACAACGTCTCCTGCGACTCGGCCGCCACCGAACGCGTGATGATCAATGCATACAGGTGGGCCGAGGGCAGCAAGACATACGGGGACGAAATCCACGCCTACCGGCAGATGCTGATCAACCACGAGGTCGGTCACCGTCTCGGCCACGGTCATGTGACCTGCCAGAAGAACGGCGAACTCGCACCCGTCATGCAGCAGCAGACCAAGTTCCTCGACCATGACGGAATCCACTGTCTGCCCAATCCCTGGCCTTACCCCGGGAGTTGACAGACGCCGCTCATGTCACATTGACATGAGCGGCGAGGTCGTACATATTTCTGCGCATGTGGTCTAGTCATGCCGCCCAGGAGAGCGCAGCCATCGAGCTGGCGCTCATCGGCGTGACCGCGCTCTGCGTGGCCGACATCCACTGTCGCTGACGCCGCCGCCCTGGCGCTCGCGTCGCGATTCTCTCTGTTCTTCCTCCGTCCGTGACCTCGTCACGACGTTTTCCGACGACCGGCGCCGGGGCCGACATCTGCCCGCAGTCGTCTCACTCCTCGTCCACATGTCTCACTGATCGAGAAACCCTCGATCAGTTTCCTCACGTCACCCCGAGAGGTCGTCATTCCGATGCGTCAACCGTCCCTCATAGCGCGCCGCGTGGCAGCGGCATCCGTCAGCCTGGTCGTGGCAGCGGGCGCCGCCGCCTGCGGCCCGAAGGACAACGATGCCAAGGGCTCCGGTGGCGACTCCGCGCCCCACAAGGGCGGCACCCTCACGGTGCTGAACTCCGAGCCGCAGACCGACTTCGACCCGGCCCGCCTCTACACCTCCGGCGGCGGAAACGTCCCTTCACTGGTCTTCCGCACCCTCACCACCCGCAACCGGGCGAACGGCGCGGCCGGCGCCAAGGTGGTCCCCGACCTCGCCACCGACACCGGCCGCCCCAGCAAGAACGCGACCGTCTGGACGTACACCTTGAAGAAGGGCCTCAAGTACGAGGACGGCACGCCGATCACCTCCGCCGACATCAAGTACGGCATCGAGCGCTCCTTCGCCCCCGAACTCTCCGGTGGCGCGCCCTACTTGAGGGACTGGCTGGTCGGCGCCGCCGACTACCAGGGGCCGTACAAGGACAAGAAGGGCCTCTCGGCGATCGAGACGCCGGACGCGCGGACCATCGTCTTCCACCTGAACAAGCCCGAGGGCGAGTTCCCGTACCTCGCCACGCAGACGCAGTTCACGCCCGTCCCGAAGAGCAAGGACACGGGCACCAAGTACGAGGCGCACCCGGTCTCCTCCGGCCCGTACGAGGTCGTCAGGAACGACAACGACGGCGAGCACCTGATCCTGAAGCGCAACCCCTACTGGTCGCCGGCCGTCGACGACCAGCGCAAGGCCTACCCGGACACGATCGACGTCCGCTCCGGCCTCGACTCCTCGGTGATCAACCAGCGGCTGTCCGCGTCCCAGGGTGCGGACGCGGCCGCGGTCACCACGGACACCAACCTGGGTCCGGCCGAACTCGCCAAGGTCAGCGGTGACAAGGAACTGGCCGCGCGTGTGGGCACCGGCCACTTCGGATACACGAACTACATCGCGTTCAACCCGACCGTGAAGCCCTTCGACAACCCGAAGGTGCGCGAGGCGATCGCCTACGCCGTCGACCGGTCCTCGGTGGTCAACGCGGCCGGCGGCAGCGCGCTCGCCAAGCCCGCCACCACCTTCCTGCCGGACCAGAAGTCCTTCGGCTACACGCCGTACGACCCGTTCCCGGCCGGCGCGTCCGGCAACCCGGCCAAGGCGAAGGACCTGCTCGCCGAGGCGGGTTACAAGAACGGGCTCACCATCACGCTGACCCATTCCAACGCCAAGGACTTCGAGACCAGCCCGGAGATCGCGACCGCCATCCAGGACGCCCTCAAGAAGGCCGGGATCACGGTCCGGCTGCAGGGCCTGGAGGACAACGACTACCGGGACAAGATCCACAGCGTGAAGACCGAGCCCGGGTTCTTCCTCGCCCACTGGGGCGCCGACTGGCCCTCCGGCGGACCCTTCCTCGCCCCGATCTTCGACGGCCGGCAGATCGTCAAGGACGGCGCGAACTTCAACACGGGCCTGCTCGACGACAAGTCGGTCAATGCCGAGATTGACGCGATCAACAAGTTGACCGACCTTGACGCGGCCGCCAAGCGCTGGGGCGCCCTCGACAAGAGGATCGGCGAGAAGGCCCTCGTCGTGCCGCTGTTCCACCCGGTCTACAAGCGCCTGTACGGCAAGGACGTCAGGAACATCGTCATCAGCGACTGGACCGGCGTGCTGGACATCTCCCAGGTCGCGGTGAAGTAGCGCCGTGGGCGAGGCACTTGTCGCCGTCGAGACCGCCGGGACGCAGTCGTCCGTCCCGGCGGGCCCGGGGGCCCGCCGGTTCTGGCGGCGGCTGCGCGCGCAGCGCGCCGCCCTGGTCGCCGCGGCCGTCGTCGCGCTGCTCGTCCTGGTCGCGCTCGCCGCGCCGCTGCTCACCGCCCTGGAGGGGCAGGACCCCACCACCTACCACCCGTCCCTGATCGACTCCGCGCGCGGGGGCGTGCCCATCGGCTCCCTCGGCGGTATCGGCGCCGACCACTGGCTGGGCGTCGAGCCGCAGACCGGCCGCGACCTGTTCGCCCGGCTCGTCTACGGCGCCCGGGTGTCGCTGGGCGTCGCGTTCGCGGCCACGGTGGTGCAGGTCGCCATCGGGGTCGCGGTCGGAGTGGGCGCCGCGCTCGGCAACCGATGGGTTGATCAACTGTTGAGCCGGGCCACGGACATCATCGTCGCGATGCCGCTCATGATCATGTCGTTGGCCCTGCTGGCCGTCGTGCCGGCCGGATTCCCGCGGCCCGTCCTGGTCACGCTGGTCATCGGCCTGATCGCCTGGGGCAACATCGCCAAGATCGTCCGGGCCCAGACGCTCTCCCTGAAGGGGCTCGACTACGTCCTCGCCGCCCGGCTGAGCGGCTGGGGCGCCTGGCGCGTCGCCCGCCGGGAACTGCTGCCCGGACTCGCCGCGCCCGTCATCACGTACGCCGCGCTGCTGGTGCCCACGAACATCACCGTCGAGGCGGCGCTGTCGTTCCTCGGCGTCGGCGTGAAGCCGCCCACCCCCTCCTGGGGGCAGATGCTCACCGCCGCGGACGTCTGGTACCAGGCGGCGCCGCAGTACCTGCTGCTGCCGGCCGGCGCCCTGTTCGTCACCGTCCTCGCCCTCACCGTCCTCGGCGACGGCGTGCGCACCGCGCTCGACCCGCGCGCCGCCTCCCGCCTGCGGGTCGGCACCGGCCGCAAGGACCCGACCGCACCCGGGAAGCCCGGGAAGCCCGGGAAGGAGGCCACCGCATGAGCGGCTTCGGCGGATTCCTGCTGCGCCGCGCCGTCGGCGTCGTGGTGACCCTGCTCGCCATCTCGGTGATCGTCTACGTCGTCTTCTACGTCACCCCCGGCGACGTCGCCCAGATCACCTGCGGCCCGCGCTGCTCCCCGGCGCAGGTGCACCAGGTCGCCCGGCAACTGAACCTCGGCGACCCGCTCTACCTGCGTTACTGGCACTTCCTGCAAGGGCTCCTGGCCGGACAGGACTTCTCCACCGGCACCTCGGTCGAGCACTGCGCCGCGCCCTGCCTGGGGCAGTCGTACCGCACCGACCAGCAGGTCCTGGACATCATCCTGACCAAGCTGCCGGTCAGCCTCTCGCTCGTGCTCGGCGCCATGGTCGTGTGGCTCGTACTGGGCGTCGGCACCGGTGTGCTGTCCGCGTGGCGGCGCGGCCGCGTCTCCGAGCGCGTCCTGACCGCGATCACCCTCGCGGGCACCGCCACGCCGGTCTTCGTCATCGGCCTGGTGCTGATGATCGTCGTCTGCGGCGAACTGCAGTGGCTGCCCTTCCCGCAGTACGTGAGCCTCACGGACGACCCCGAGCAATGGGCGTGGAACCTGCTGCTGCCCTGGCTCTCGCTCGCCCTCATCGAGGCGGCGGCCTTCGCCCGCCTCACCCGCGCCGCCATGCTGGAGACCCTCGCCGAGGACCACATCCGCACCTTCCGCGCGTACGGCGTCGCCGAGCGCTCCATCGTCGGCCGGCACGCCCTGCGCGGCGCCCTGGCGCCCGTGATCGCGCTGAACGCCAACAACGTCGGCTCGGCCGTCGGCGGTGCCGTCCTCACCGAGACCCTCTTCGGACTGCCGGGCATCGGCCAGGAGCTGGTGCACGCGGTGACCGTCGTGGATCTGCCGGTGGTCGTCGGCATGGTCCTGGTCATCGGCTTCTTCGTGGTCCTCGCCAACGCCGTCGCGGACGTCCTGTACGCGGTGGCCGACCGACGGGTGGTGCTCTCATGAGCCTGGTGGACGTCACGGACCTCACCGTCGGGTTCGGCCCGCTGCGGGCCGTCGACGGCCTCTCCTTCAGCCTGGCCAAGGGCGCCGCGCTGGCTCTCGTCGGCGAGTCCGGCTCCGGCAAGTCCACGGTCGCGGGCGCCCTGCTGGGCCTGCACCGCGGCACCGGAGCCCGGGTCACCGGCACGGTCCGCGTCGCCGGCACGGACGTGCAGGCCGCCACGGAGGAGGAGCTGCGGCGGCTGCGCGGCGCCGGGGCCGCGATGGTGTTCCAGGATCCGCTGTCCTCACTGGACCCGTACTACGCGATCGGCGACCAGATCGCCGAGGTGTACCGCGTGCACGCGCGCGTGTCCCGCCGTACCGCACGCGCGCGTGCGGTCGAGGTGCTGGACAGGGTGGGAATTCCCGGCGCGGCACGGCGGGCACGGTCCCGCCCGCACGAGTTCAGCGGCGGCATGCGCCAGCGCGCGCTCATCGCCATGGCCCTGGCCTGCGAGCCGGACCTGCTGATCGCCGACGAGCCGACCACCGCCCTCGACGTCACCGTCCAGGCGCAGATCCTCGACCTGCTGCACACGCTGCGCGAGGAGACCGGCATGGGCCTGCTGCTCGTCACCCACGACGTGGGCGTCGCCGCCGAGAGCGTGGACGACGTCCTCGTCATGCGGCACGGCCGGGTCGTCGAGCACGGCCCGGTCGGCACGGTCCTCGCGGCGCCCGCCGATGCGTACACCCGTGAGCTCCTCGACGCCGTCCCGCGTGTCGACGCCCGCCGCACCGCCTCCCAGGCCGCCGAGGAGGTCGTCCTGGAAGCCACCGGGGTGAGCCGCGTGTTCGGGCGCGGCAAGCGGGCGTTCACGGCCGTGGACGGCGTCTCGCTGACCGTCCGCCGGGGCGAGACGCTCGGCGTGGTCGGCGAGAGCGGCAGCGGCAAGACCACGCTCGGCCGCATGCTCGTCGGACTGCTCGCGCCGACCGCCGGCGCGATCCGCTACGAGGGCCGCCCGCACACCGGCGTGAACCCGGCCGTGCAGATGGTCTTCCAGGACCCCGTGTCCTCGCTCAACCCCCGCCGCAGCGTGGGCGAGTCCATCGCCGACCCGCTCCGCGCGCGCGGCGACCGCGACGAGCAGCGCATCCGGGAGCGCGTGACGGAACTGCTGGAGCGCGTGGGGCTCGACACGGCGCACTACGACCGCTACCCGCACGAGTTCAGCGGCGGCCAGCGCCAGCGCATCGGCATCGCCCGCGCACTCGCCGCCGAACCACGCGTCATCGTCTGCGACGAGCCGGTCTCCGCGCTCGACGTCACCACCCAGGCCCAGGTGGTGGAACTGCTCGGCGAACTCCAGCGGGAACTGGGCCTCGCCCTGGTCTTCATCGCCCACGACCTCGCCGTCGTACGGCAGGTCAGCGACCGGGTCGCGGTGATGCGCCAGGGGCGGATCGTCGAGCACGGGCCGGCGGACGAGGTGTACGACAGCCCGCGCGAGCCGTACACCAAGCAGCTCCTCGCCGCCGTACCCGCGCTCGACCCGGAGCTGGCGGCCCGGCGGCGCGCGGCCCGGCGCGCACCGGCCGTGGCGTGAGACGGGCCGCGGACCGCGCCGCGAGCCCGCCCGGTCCCAGCCCCGCCCGAGGCGTAACGTTTCGTGCACGGACGACGACGCCCTGAACCCCTAGCGCGGTGGAACGCGACCCGCACGCGAAAGTTACGACCGTTCACCCCTTTTGGTGGCGCGATGGACAACCGTCCGTCGCGCCACCGCCTTGTCCGCTTACGTTCGTCCCGCTGCGAGCCGCCGGGACAACGGCGGCTCACCGGACGGGAGATCGGGGGTGCACACGTGCGCATCGGACTGCTTACGGAGGGCGGCTACCCGTATGTGAGCGGTGACGCCGGACTCTGGTGCGACCGGCTCGTGCGCGGGCTCCACCAGCACGAGTTCGACATCTACGCGCTCAGCCGCAGCCGAAGCCAGGAGGACGACGGCTGGGTCCCGCTCCCGCCCCACGTCGGCAGGGTGCGCACGGCGCCGCTGTGGACCGCGGAGGACGACGCGTGGCGGAGCGGTCCGAAGGGCGTCCGTGGAGGCGCGGCGGCGCGAGACGGGCGGGCCTACGGGCGGCGCGCGCGCCGGCGCTTCGCCGAGTGCTACGGAGAGCTGGTCGGAGCGGTCAGCACCGGGACCGAGACCTCCTCCCAGGAGGCGTCCGCCGATCTGGCGGACCGTTTCGGCACGGCGCTGTACGGGCTCGCCGAACTCGCCCGCGAGGAAGGCGGCCTCGTCGGCGCCCTGCGCTCGGACACCGCCGTACGCACCCTCGAACGCGCCTGCCGCGCGCCCGGCGCGCTGCGCACGGCGCGCGAGGCGCGCGTACCCGATCTGCTCACCGTCACCGCACACCTCGAACGCGCCCTGCGCCCCCTCTCCCTCGACTGGTACGGCGACGACGGGCTCGGCGCGGCCGACCTCTGCCACGCCACCGCCGGCGGCTCCGCGGCCCTGCCCGGGCTGCTGGCCCGGCACTTCTGCGACGTGCCGCTGCTCGTCACCGAGTACGGCGTGCAGCTCCGCTCGCACTACCTGGCCCTCGGCCCCGACACCGCCGCACCCGCCGTGCGCGCGCTGCTCGGCGCCTTCCACAGCCGGCTCGCCGCCGAGGTCTACCGGCGCGCCGAGATTCTCACACCCGGCAACGCCCACGCCCGCCGCTGGCAGGAACGGTGCGGCGCCGACCGGGCCCGGATCCGCACCGTCTACCCGGGCATGGACGCCACCCGCTTCGCCGAGGTCGGCGAGGCCCCGGACCGTGCCGCCCCGGACACGCTGGTCTGGGTGGGGCGCGTCGAACCCGCCAAGGACCTGATCTCGCTGCTGCACGCCTTCGCCGAGGTGCGCAAGGAGGAGCCCAAGGCGCGCCTGAGGATCATCGGCGCGCCCGCCGGACCCGACGGCGCGTCCTACCTCGGCCACTGCAGGGCGCTCGCCGCGCAGCTCTTCCCGGACGAGGCCGAGGGTGTGCACGCCGTCGGCGACAACCCGGTGTCCTTCGAGGAGATCGGCGCCCCCGAGGCGCCCACGCTCCCCGAGGCGTACGCCGGCGGAGCCGTCGTCGTGCTGTCCAGCGTGGTCGAAGGCTTCCCGGTCGGCCTGATCGAGGCCATGTTCTGCGGCCGGGCGACGGTGTCCACGGACGTGGGCGCGGTGGTGGAGGTCATCGGCGGCACAGGGCTCGTCGTACCCCCGCGCAATCCGCGGGCGCTCGCCGAGGCGTGCGTGGCGTTGCTGCGCGACCCCGAGCGCCGTGAGCGGCTCGGCGCCGCCGCACGCGCCCGTGCGCTCGAACTGTTCACCGTCGAGCAGAACATCGCGGCATTTCACGGCATTTACCTGCAGATCGTCTCGCGCTGCCCGGTCCGCCGGGTCGTCCTCGACGAGGCCGGCGAGCCACGGCCGTTCGCCAGCCCCGCCGAGTCCCACGTCGCCGGCCGCTGGACCGGCCCCACGGCCCGCGTACTCCCGCGGGGCCTCCCCGGCTGGGCCACGGGCACACCGGTACGCGCCACACCGCTGGCCACCGCGGAGGGGGCGTGATGGGGGTTCGGGACGACCGCAGCGAGGGCCGCGACGACGCGCGTGGGGTGGGGCGCGACGACGCGCGTGGGGTGGGGCGCGACGACGCGCGTGGTGTGGGGCACGGTGCCGGGCACGGTGTCGAGCGCCGTCTCGGGCGTGGCGTGGTGGGCGAGTGGGGCGTGGTGGGGGAGCCGGGGGCGCTGGGGTTGGGGGTGCCGGGAGGGCTGGGCGCGTTGGGTGCGGGGGTGCCGGATGCGCTGCGATCGGGTGCGCCGGACGCGTCGCGGCCGGGGGTACCGGGTGGGCTGGATGCGCTGGGCGCGAAGGTGCCGGGTGGGCTGGACCGGCCCGGGATGCCTCGGGGCGGCGAGCCCTGGGGCGCTGGGGCGGGGGAGCGGCTCGGGGAGGAGGACGGCGGCGAAGGCGGAGGCTTGTGCGGCGAGGACAGCCTGTCCGGTGAGGAGGCCTGGTCCGGCGAGCACGGCCTGTTGCGCAAGGAAGGCGTGACCAGCGAGGAGGGCCTGTCCCGCGACGAGGGCCTGTCCCGTGAGGAGGGTCCGTCCCGTGAGGAGGGCCTGGCCCGTGAGGAGGGCTCGCCCCGCGAGCAGGTTTCGTTCGGTGAGACCTCGCCGGAGGGACAGGGGCGTGGGCGTGGCCCCGAGCGGAGCCGTCGGCGTGAGGCCGGCACCGTTGCCGCGGGCGCCGGCGTGAGCCTTGCGGCGCAGGCGGGACCGGACGAGAAGAGGCCGGGGCAGGCCGGTGACGGGGATTCCGGCAGCTCGGAGCCTGACCGGCGGCGCATCGCCGCACCCCGGCGGGGAGCCGCCGACCCCGTGAAGGCCCTGCTGCACCGGCACCGTGAGCTGTGCGAGCGGGCCGTGGACCCCTTGGAGATCGCCGCCGGGCTGGAGGCGCACGGCGTCACCGACCGGACCGCCGCCCGTTTCCGCCACCGCGACGTCTTCTCGCTCGCCGAGGAGCTGTACGCGCGCGTGCCGCGAGGCGCCGAGCAGCGCCCGGAGCCGGAGGCCCTGCCCGTACCGCGGGTCCGCGCCGGCTGGGTCCTGCTCGCGCTGCTGCCCGGCACCCTCGCCGTGGCCACCGTCGCCGGACTGCGCCTCACCCACGGCGAGCCCCGGCTGCTCGCCGTCGCCGCCGGCGTCATCGCCGTGGGCCTCGCCACACGTGCCGCGCTGCACCACGGCCCCCTCGCCGCCGCGCCCGGCACGCGCGCGTGGCGCACCGCGAACGCCACGCGCGCGTGGACCCTCTGGCTGCTCGGGTACGCCCTTTTCGGCGACGGCCTCCTCACAGCCGTGGTGACGGGCGGCCCCGACGCCCCGCCGACCGGCGCCCCGGATGGCCCGTGGCCCACGGCCGTCGCGCCCGTCCTGGCCCTCGTCCTGGCCTGCGCCCCGGCGGCCTGCTGCGCCCACCTGCTCATCGCGGGCGCCCGCCGCAGGCTCGTCGGCAGCCGGGGTCTGGAGGACTTCACGGCCGCCGTCACACCGCTGCTGTTCGGCACGTTCACCCTGTACCTGGGCGCGCTCACCGCGCTGCTCCTGGTGTGCGCCACCGTCCTGCACGCACCCGCGGCCTACCCGCAGACCCTCGCCCTGGGCTCCCTGCTGCTGCTCGCCCGCCTGCTCGTCGTGCACCGCCACCGGCACGCCCCGGCAGTGGCGCTCGGCGCCGCGGCGGCCACGGAGGCGATGGCGCTCGCCCTGCCCCTGGCCGGAAGACTGCCGGGCTGCGCCGTTCTCGCGACTCCCGTGCAGGCCGTGGTGGACGCCTGGGGGGTGGGCGCCCTTCCGGCCCTCACCTGCGGTGCCGCCGCGCTGGCTCTGCTGTGCCACGCGACCCGCATCCTCACCCAGGCCATGGCACACGCGCCCACGGGAGTCCCCGAATGACCGTCCGCCGCCGGCCCGGGTCACCGCCGGAGGCGACCGCACCACCCGTTTTTGAAGGAGAAAGCCAGATGACCACCTCCCGCCCCGGAGCGTCCGGGGCCCCCGGATCCGCCGGTGCGTCCCCAGCCGCAGCAGGCGCAGGCGCCGCCGGGACCGCCGGAGCCGGAGTCCGGGGAACCACCGGGTCCGCCGGCACCGTGAGAACCGGCGGACCCGCCACATCGTCCTGCCCCACGGCACTGCCCTGGCCGGCCGCACCCTCCCGGCCCACCGCGCCGTACCAGGCCGGCGCAGGGATGCGCGCCGAAGGACACAAGGCCGGCGCACGTCGCGTAGGCCCCGGGAGGCACACCGCGCCTGCCGGTCGAGCAGCCACCCGCGGCCATGGTCGCGCCGTCGGCGGCACCTTCGGCCACCCGGGCCCTGCGAGTCCCCCGAGCCCCTCCGGCCACATCGACCACCGGCCCAGCCCCCACGGCCCAGCCGGCCACACCGGCGCCTACACCCCGGGAGCCGCCCGATGAGGGTCCTGCTGATCGGAGCCAACGGATACATCGGCCGCTTCGTCGCCGACCGCCTGCTCGCCGACCCGGCCGTCCAGCTCACCGCGCTCGGCCGCGGCGACGACGCCGACGTCCGCTTCGACCTCGCCACCGGCAGCCCCGGCGCACTCACCCGCTTCCTCGACGCGGTGCATCCCGGCGTCGTCATCAACTGCGCCGGCGCCATCCGCGGCGGTGCCCGGGAACTGACCCGGCACAACACCGTGGCCGTCGCCACCGTCTGCGAGGCCCTGCGCCGCAGTGGCTGCGGGGCCCGGCTGGTGCAGATCGGGTGCGGCTCCGAGTACGGACCGAGCCAGCCCGGCTCCTCCACCGCCGAGGACGCCGTACCGCGCCCCGGCGGCCCGTACGGCGTGAGCAAGCTCGCCGCGACCGAACTGGTCCTCGGCTCCGGCCTGGACGCCGTCGTGCTGCGGGTCTTCTCTCCGGCCGGCCCCGGCACCCCGGCCGGCTCCCCGCTGGGCCGGCTCGCCGAGGCCATGCGCCGCGCCATGCAGTCCGGCGACGGCGAACTCAAGCTCGCCGGGCTCGGCGTACAGCGCGACTTCGTCGACGTACGCGACGTCGCCCGCGCCGTGCACGCCGCCTCGCTCTCCGCCGCGCAGGGCGTGATCAACATCGGCTCCGGCCGCGCCGTCCGGCTCCGTGACGCCGCCGCCGTCCTCGCCCGCGTGGCCGGATACGGCGGCACCCTGCACGAGCTCGACGCCCCGCCCGGACCGCTGCGCAGCGCCATCGGCCACCCCCGCGGCGACGCCGACCACGCGGCCCCGGTGGCGTACCCGTACCCGGACGGCTGCGGCAGCTGGCAGCAGGCCGACGTGCGCACCGCGCGCGACCGGCTCGGCTGGCGGCCCCGCATCAACCTCGAGGAATCCCTGGCCGACATCTGGATGGAGGCGGCATGCCGCATCTGACCAGCACCACCGCGGGCGCCACGAGCACCGGCCTGCGCACCGCCCTCGGCATCCCCGGCTACGCCCACCCCCTGGTGGCCCCCGCCCAGTGGGAGGAACTCGCCCACCCGGGCGTCCCCTTGGACTGGGTGGTCCTCGACGTGGCCCAGGGCCCCGGCGCCCGCCCCGACCCGCACTGCCTGGAGGCGGCGGGCCGCCTGCGGGGCGCCGGCGTCCGTGTCCTCGGTCACCTGGACCTCGTCCACGGCGCCCGCGCCTTCCCCGAGCTGATCTCCGACGCCCACCGCTACCTCGACTGGTACCGGGTCGACGGCTTCCTGCTGGACCGTTGTCCCACCGAGCGGACCCTGCTCGCCGACGTCCGCCGCGCCGTCACCACGCTCCGGGCGATCAGTGACACCGCCCACATCGTTCTCGGCCACGGCAGCCATCCGCACCCCGGTTACGCGGAGAACGCCGACCAGCTGGTGACCTTCTCCGGCGCCTGGTCCGACTTCCGCTGGTCGCAGGTGGCCGAGTGGACCGCCGACTATCCACCGGACCGCTTCTGCCACTTCGTGCATGGCGTGCCGCGCGGCCACCTGGAGGAGGCGCTGCGCATCGCCCGCTGGCAGGGCGCCGCGACGATCTACTTCACCGACCACACGGACCGCGGCGGCCGCGCCGACCCGTGGGAGACGATGCCCGGCTACTGGGACGAAATCGTCTCGCGCATCGGAACAGGTGTCTCGGAATGAAGAAGGCCGTGGCAGTGTTACGGGGAGAACAACTGTAGTGATTGACCGACCAACGGAGTCCCCGTGTCGCTGCCACCCCTGGTCGAGCCAGCTCCTGAGCTCACCGTAGACGAGGTCCGCAGGTACTCCCGCCACCTGATCATCCCCGACGTGGGCATGGACGGGCAGAAGCGGCTGAAGAACGCCAAGGTGCTCTGTGTGGGCGCCGGCGGCCTGGGCTCGCCGGCGCTGATGTACCTGGCCGCCGCGGGCGTGGGCACCCTCGGCATCGTGGAGTTCGACGAGGTCGACGAGTCGAACCTGCAGCGCCAGATCATCCACAGCCAGTCCGACATCGGCCGCTCCAAGGCGGAGTCCGCCCGGGACACCGTCAAGGGCATCAACCCGTACGTGAACGTGGTCCTGCACGAGGAGCGGCTCGAAGCCGACAACGTGATGGACCTGTTCAGCCAGTACGACCTGATCATCGACGGCACGGACAACTTCGCGACCCGCTACCTGGTCAACGACGCGTGCGTCCTGCTGAACAAGCCGTACGTGTGGGGTTCGATCTACCGCTTCGACGGCCAGGCCTCCGTCTTCTGGTCCGAGCACGGCCCCTGCTACCGCTGCCTCTACCCGGAGCCCCCGCCCCCCGGCATGGTCCCCTCCTGCGCCGAGGGCGGCGTCCTGGGCGTGCTGTGCGCGTCCATCGGCTCCATTCAGGTCAACGAGGCCATCAAGCTCCTGGCCGGCATCGGCGAGCCCCTGGTCGGCCGCCTGATGATCTACGACGCCCTGGAGATGACCTACCGCCAGGTCAAGGTCCGCAAGGACCCCAACTGCGCGGTCTGCGGCGAGAACCCGACCGTCACCGAGCTCATCGACTACGAGGCCTTCTGCGGGGTCGTCTCCGAGGAGGCCCAGGCGGCTGCCGCCGACTCCACGATCACTCCGAAGCAGCTCAAGGAGTGGATCGACGACGGCGAGAACATCGAGATCATCGACGTCCGCGAGCCGAACGAGTACGAGATCGTCTCCATCCCCGGCGCCCGGCTGATCCCGAAGAACGAGTTCCTCATGGGCACCGCCCTGGAGACCCTGCCGCAGGACAAGAAGATCGTCCTGCACTGCAAGACGGGTGTCCGCAGTGCGGAAGTCCTCGCGGTTCTGAAGTCCGCGGGCTTCTCCGACGCCGTCCACGTCGGCGGCGGCGTCATCGGCTGGGTCAACCAGATCGAACCGCACAAGCCGGTCTACTGATCAGGGGTCTCGCTGGCCAGCGGGACTGACGAAGCCCACGGCTCCGACCAGCTCAGATGCCGTGGGCTTCTGTCGTTGTTGGTTGACGTTGGCTGACCTCGGACGGCCCCACGACGGCCCAGGTATGAGTCCTTGCAGAGGTGCGGCCTTGCACAGCGAGTGACCCTATGCGCTGATCGGGTGGCCTAGGCGTGCGTTGACTTCGTCGATGGCCCGGAGGTGGCCTGCCGGCACCGACCGCGCACCACCTCTCGCAGGGGCCGAACCATCGTCCCTGACCGGCTCGGGCCCGTCGGTTCCCGGCCCTGTCGCGTGACCGCCGCTGGACAACCACACTGGTCGGTGGGGCACCCTCTCGGAGGCGCTTGCCCGCGACGGAAGGACGGACCCATGCCCACGGAGACGCTTCCCGGCCCGCTGCGATTCCTGGTCTTCGGCGCGGCCCTGCGGGTCGATTCGACCAACGCCCGCCTCGCCTCCCTCGTGGCCCGGCTCATCTCCGACACCGGTGCCGCCGTCGACCTCGTCACCATGCGCGACTTCGACATGCCCTTGTACGACGGAGACATGGAGGCCAGCGAAGGACTGCCGCACGGCGCCCTAGCCCTACGCGACCGGCTTGAGCAGAGCGACGCCTTCGTCATTTCCTCGCCTGAATACAACGCCTCCGTGCCGGGAGTGCTGAAAAACGCGATCGACTGGGTCTCGCGTGTCCGGCCGCAGCCGTTCAAGACCAAGCACGCGCTGCTCGTCTCCGCCTCGCCGTCGCTGGTCGGCGGCAACCGCGGCTTGTGGGCTCTGAGGATTCCCTTGGAGCACCTGGGCACCCGCGTCTACCCGGACATGTTCAGCGTGGCCAACAGTTACAAGGCCTTCGCCGATGACGGAACACTGGCCGACCCGGGGCTCCAGCAACGTCTCACCGAGACTGTGTCGGGTTTCCTCAGCCTCGTCGAAGCGGACGTGCGCTACGTCTGCCTCGAACGCCGCTGGTACGAATTCCTGGGCGACCGTACCGAGGCGGCCATCACCCAGCGGGCCGAAAAGTGATGCCGGGGACACCTCAAGTTCAGGTCCTTGTGGGCACCGGCTTGAGACCCCGACGCCACCACCGCTTTAGGAGTTCGATCTGGGCTGAAACTCCTTCGGCAGGACCACCCGGCTTGGGAGTACTGGCCGTTCGCGTGTGTCTACCTCTGCCGCCGTCCGCCGCTGTTGATGTCGGCGGTGGATGTCGACTCCTGGGTAGGGGCACGTCCACGCGAGATCTCAGCGGGGCGAGATGCTAGGTGAGGCTCCGTCCAGGCAGTGGTCGTGTGCGGCTTTCATGGAGGGATACGACGCGCTCAGAGCTATCCGACTGCCCGGAGCGTCGACTTCGCAGACGTATCCCCCTGGGCCTGCAGCTGTCTTGACGTGCAGCATTACTTCGTAGGAGGAGATGTGCACGGTGCGATTTGACCCCGCTGGGATGACTCCTAGGCTGTGCTCCTCCGCGCATTCGTTGTCCCCGTCGCCGGCACACCAGAAGATGCGCACTGGGTTCGATGTGCTGTTCACCAGAGCGATCGGATCGACGTTCTCGGGGTCGGTCGGATCAGGGTTGCAGCCAGCGATAGCGAGTGCAGCCAAGCCCAGCAGGATCATGGTAGCAAAGCGGGCAAAACGGCTGTTCGGCAGGTCCACTGGCTCTCCGGGGGGCGTCGTACGAAGCCGCACCGTATCCCAAGACCGCCGCCCCAGGACCTCAGCCTGGGAAGCTGAGAGCTTTTGGAAGCGGTTTGGGAGCTGAGCTGGGCGAACGGTCGGCGCGGTCCGCCGGACTCGGCTGCTTGCACCGTGATTCCCCGCTGTTCCCCGCCCGCTCTGGTGTGGCTGTGGTGCAGCGTGTGGCAACGCTTTAGCTTTAACTGCGGTGCCGCCGACTCTAACTTGGCGGTGCACTCTGACGGCTTGTATCAGCCTGGCTGGTTGAGCTGTCGAGGGGCGGCTCAGCAAGTGAAGTCGATCGACGAAGCAGAGCAGGCAAGTTTAGAAACGTGAGCTTGATCAGCTCGACCAAACGTCGCTCGCTGAGCCTGTCATCGTGGCGCAACTGTAGAGCGCCGACCGTGCCGACCCCTAGTAAGGAGCTAGCGACGACGATGGGCACAGTCCGTGGCGGCGCCAACGAACCAGCGGTGATCGTGGTGGCCGTGATTGCAATGAAGGCGATCAGATAGAACGAGCCGCTGAGCCAGGGGCCGCGATGTTGCGGCCCAGTCTGCCTCGCTGACTCGCGATGTGCTCTCAGGACATCTTCGACGTTCGAGCCCCTGATCTCGCGCACCCGGCCACGACGGTCGATTGTGAAGTGGCACCCTTCCACACCACAGACCCCCTGCTTATTGCGCTGTAGCGCTCGATCTAGAGGAGTGTGTGGGTTGACAGCCCCAACCTGGTGGCCGTGGCAGTAGCGCGGACGCCGACGTCTCATCGGGCCATGGTGCCGAGTCCCTTGGCACAGCACCAGATCGCGTCGGCTGCAAACAATCTTGAAAACCGTCGTGGCGCAAGCCACCGTGGGTTCAAATCCCACACCCACCGCGCACGTGAACGGCCCCTGACCAGGCGATACGGTCGGGGGCCGTTGCGTTGCGCGGAGCCCGCTCGGCACCGTGGTTCCCCGTGGCTTCCCGCACGATCGGGCACGGGTGGGGCACGGACCCCCTTGAGGCCCTGCCCGGGTAGCGGTGATCAGGAGCCGGTCTACTGATCCACCCCGCCGGCCGACCAGCACGGCACCAGAAGCCCACGGCCCTGCCCAGCGCGGACGTCGTGGGCTTCTGCCGTTCCCGGCCGCCGGTGACCGCCCTCGGGCGGCGCCGGGGCAGGTCCGTGGGCGGCGCCAGGGCTCTGTTCGCGTCAGGAGCAGACCGTGCCGTCCTTCGGCACCGTGCCGTTCAGCAGGTAGGCGTTCACCGTCGAGTCGACGCAGTCGCTGCCGTTGCCGTACGCCCCGTGGCCCTCGCCCTTCCAGGTCAGTTCGATGCCGACGCCCTTGCCCAGCTCGTCGGCCATTCTGCGGGCGCCCTCGTAGGGTGTCGCCGGGTCGCCGGTGTTCCCGACCAGCAGGATCGGCGCCGCTCCGGGCGCGCTGACCTGCGGGGTGGTGTACTGGCCCGGTACCGGCCAGTCGTGGCACCAGCCGGCGGTGTCCCAGCCGAGGAAGTCCCCGAACACCGGCGAGATCTCCTCGAAGCGCGCCAGCCGCCGCTTCGTCTCGGCGAGCGTCGGCCGCTCCTTCTCGTCCAGGCACGATATGACCCGCTGGGAGTGGGACGTCGTGCCGTAGCGGCCTGCCGAGTCCCGCTCGTTGTAGTCGTCGGCGAGCGCCAGCAGCGCTGAGCCGTCGCCCTTCTCCGCGGCGTCGAGGGCAGCGGTCAGCCTCGGCCAACTGGACTCGCTGTAGAGCGGAAGGACGATTCCGGTGACCGCGAGGGTCTCGGTCAGCTTCCGCCCGGACGACGTCGGCAGGGGGCGCGCGTCGATCCGTTTCAGCAGGGCCGCGATCTGTCGGGTGCCCTGCACGGGATTCCGGCCGGTGGACTTGAGGTAGTCGTCCAGCGCCCGCTGGAAGCCACGGGTCTGGTTCTCGGCCTGGCCCACCGTGTCCGCGGTCGGGTCGACCACCGCGTCGAGGACCATCCGCCCCACCCGCTCCGGGAACAGGTGGGCGTACACGCCGCCGAGTTCGGTGCCGTAGGAGATGCCGAAGTAGTGGAGCCTGGCGTCGCCGAGGACCTGGCGCATCAGATCCATGTCGCGGGCGGTGTCCGTCGTGGACACATGGGTCAGCAGCGCACCGGCGGCCTTCTGGCAGCCCTTGCCGAAGCCGGCGGCGTCCTGGAGGAACGCCTTCTCCTCCTCCGGGGTGTCCGGCGTGGCGTCCACGTCCTCGGCGGCCTCGATCTGACGGTCGCTGCGGCAGCGCACGCCTCCGCTCGCGCCCACTCCGCGCGGATCCCAGCTCACCAGGTCGTAGCGCTCATGGAGCTTGGAGACCGTGCTTGCGTAGTACGGCATCATCTCCAGGCCCGAGCCGCCGGGGCCGCCGAAGTCGAACAGCAGGGAACCGGCGCGGTTGCCTCCGGTCGCCTGCGCGCGGATCAGCGCCAGCCCGATCGTCGTACCGTCCGGCCGGGACCAGTCCAGTGGCACCTTGAGGGTCGCGCATCGCCACTCGCCGCCCGGTGCGGGGGAGTCGCCCCGGGCCGCGCAGCGGTGCCAGTCGAGGCGCTGGGAGGTGAGGGAGGCGGGCAGGTCCGTCGCCGGAGCCGGCGGGGGAGCGGCGCTCGTCGTCCTGCCGGGGCCGTCCCCGTGTTCCTTGGCGTCGCCGCCCCCGCCCGACGAACCGCCGCCGCAGCCGGCCACCAGCAGCGCCGCGGCCAACGCGGCCGTCCACCGCAGAAATCGCCTCATGGGCACCCCCCTCACAGGCCCGTCGCATCGTCCCGCGCCGGGCGTTCACGCCATGGTAGGCACAGGGGACGGAGCCCGGGGCGGCCTGTGGATAACCGCCTGACCAGTGGTTTTGCGGTGATGGAGGGCGGGCGTCAGGAGCAGACCGTGCCGGCCTTCGGTTCCCGTCCGTCCAGGAGGTAGCCGTTCACCGCGCTCTGCACGCACCGGTTCTTGCTGTCGTACGCACCGTGCCCCTGGCCCTTGTACGTCAGCTCGACGGCCACCCCCTTGCCGAGTGCCTCGACCATCTTCCTCGCGCCCTCGTACGGGGTGGCCGGGTCGCCGGTGTTGCCCACCACGAGAATCGGCGCGGAACCGGGGGCGCTGACGTCGGGGTGATCGGCGGCGCCCGCCACGGGCCAGTCGGTGCAGCTGAGCATCCCCCAGGCCAAGAAGTCCCCGAACAGCGGGGAGGCGGCGCGGAACTGGGGCAGCTTCTGCTGGACCTGGCCGGCGGTGTACCGCTGCTTCTCGTCGGCGCAGTTGATGGCGATGTTCGCGGCGGTGATGTTGCTGTACTCGCCGTTCTGGCTGCGGCCGTTCATGGCGTCGGACAGCAGCATCAGGACCCTGCCGTCACCGGAGTAGGCCTGCTCGAGGCCCTCGGTGAGGTACTCCCAGAAGTCCTTGGAGTACAGGGACTGCGCGATGCCGTTCGTCGCGGCGGTCTGGGTGAGCGGGCGCGGCGGAATACCCGGAATCGGCCTCTTGTCCAGGCTGTTCAGCAGTCTCGCGATGCGGTTCTTCACGTCCTGCGGGGTGGAGCCGACCGGGCATTCCGTCGTCCTCGAGGTGCAGTCCTCGGCGAAGTTGTCCAGTGCGAGCTGGAAGCCCTTGGCCTGCCCCAGCGCGCTCTGCTCGGGGTCCTGCGTGGGGTCGACGACGGCGTCGAGCACGGCCCGGCCGACGTGCCGGGGGAACAGGTGGGCGTACACGCCGCCGAGTTCGGTGCCGTAGGAGATGCCGAAGTAGTGCAGCTTGGCGTCGCCGAGGACCTGGCGCATCAGGTCCATGTCGCGGGCCGCGTCGGTGGTCCCCACGTGCGGCAGGATCTTCTTGGAGTGCGCCTCACAGGCCGCGTTGAACTGCTTGGTGCGCTGCAGCAGCGCGGCGCGCTCCGCACTGTCGTCGGGGGTGGCGTCCTGCTGGAAGTACTCGTCCAGCTGGGAGTCGCTCTCGCACTTCACCGGCGCGCTGCGGCCCACCCCGCGCGGGTCGAAGCTGACCAGGTCGTAGCGGGTGCGCAGGGTCTCGTAGTCCGAGGCGAACGCGGGCAGCGAGCTGACGCCGCTGCCGCCGGGGCCGCCGAAGTTGAACACGAGCGAGCCGATCCGCCGGCTCGCGGGGCCGCTGGCCCTGGCGCGGATCAGCGCGATGCCGATGGTGTCGCCCTTCGGCTTGCTCCAGTCCAGCGGCGCCCGCATGGTGGCGCACTGCCAGGTGCCGCCGTGGGGCAGTGGCGACGGGGCGCTGCCGCCGCCCTCGGCCTCGGACGGGGCCGGGCAGTCCTTCCAGTCCAGCTTCTGCGTCGCGAGGTCGCCGTCCTGAACGCCGTTGCCGCATCCGGTCAGCAGGCCGGACAGCAGCAGGGCGGAGCCGGCCAGGGCGGCGGCACGCAGCCGGGAGGGGTTCGCCATGCTCCCATCCTGAGGGCGCGCACGCCGGGGCGCGCGGGGCGCGGGCCGTACGAGGTACGTCCGCCGCCTGCCGTTACAGGGCTCCCTTGCGGGTGAGCTGGTTGAAGGCGAGCCAGCCCGGCAGCACCGGCAGCCACAGGGTCAGCAGGCGGTACAGCAGGACGGCCGGGGCGGCGACTTCCTTGGGCAGCCCGACGGCGATCAGGCCGACGGTCAGGGTCGCCTCGACGGCGCCCACGCCGCCCGGTGTGGGCGCGGCGGAGCCGAGGGCGTTGCCGGCGAGGAACACCACCGCGACGCTGGCGATGCTGAGGGAGGCCGAGCCGTGGCCGAACGCGCGGATGGAGGCGTCCAGGCACATCACGAAGCAGAACGTCAGCAGCAGGATGCCGCCGATGCCGGTGATCAGTTTCTGCGGCCGCTGCAGCACGTCGAGCATGCGGGGCACGACTCCGGCGAAAAGCGAGCGCACGCGCGTGACGACGAATTTCCGCAGGAACGGCACGGACGTCACGACGAGCACCAGCACCGCCACCGTCAGCAGGCCGGCGATGACCGTCCGGGACGGCGACAGGGACGGCGTCTTCTCGGTGCCGGTGAGATAGCCGAAGGACAGCAGCATCAGGATGTGGAAGCCGAGCCCGGCCAGCTGCGAGGCGCCCACGCTCGCCACCGCGAGCCCCGGACGGATGCCCGCGCGCTGCAGATACCGCGTGTTCAGGGCGACGCCGCCGACCGCCGCGGGTGCGACGATCTTCACGAACGAGCCGGCCACCTGGGCCGCCACGGCCCGCAGGAACGGCACCCGCTCGGGCACGAACCCGAGAAGCTGCATCGCCGCCGCCACGTAGCTGAGCGCCGAGAAGAGCACGGCCGCCACGACCCAGCCCCACTGGGCGCCCGCGATGAGCGGCCCGAACTCGATGTGCGTGAGCTGCGTCAGCAGGAAGTACGCGCCGATGGCGCCGGCGATGAAACTGATCAGTGTGCGCGGCCGCACCCGCTCCAGCCGGGCCGGCTCCACCGGCGCCTGCGGCCTGATCCGCAGCACCTCGTGGCGGATCTGCGTGAGCAGGTCCTCCTCACGCGCTTCCTCCAGGGCCTCGTCGATGGCCCGCTTCTCGGCCCGCGCCTGCGCGCGTACGGCCTTCTTGTCGGCCTTTCTGAGGGCGTCCGCGCCCTGCGCACCGGCTTCCTGGTTCTGCGCACCGGCTTCCTCCGGGCGCGTCTGCTTGGAGTTCCGGGAGGCCTCCAGGACTGCCTCGCGCTCGCGCTGGGCCTGTTCCCGGGCCAGTTTGCGCAGGGTCGCGCGCGTGGAGCGCGTCAGCGCGATCGGCTGGAGCAGCGGCAGGCAGTCGGCGACCGCGTCGGGTCCGAGTACACGGACCGCCGAGGCCACCGCCCGCTGCGCGCCCACCCGCAGGGCGAGCGTCGTGACCAGCTGCGCCACGTCCATGCGCAGCAGCAGCTCGCCGGCCGCGATCTCGCCGCCGCGCAGTTCGGTGAGGATCACATTGCCGGAACGATCCACCAGGATCGCGTCACCCGCGAGCCTGCGGTGGGCGATGCGCCGCGACTGCAGCGCCCGCACCTGCTGCCAGGTCTTGTGCAGCAGCTCGTCGGTGATCTCCTCGTCGGCCAGCGAGTCCAGCGTGCGCCCGCCGGTGTGCTCGTAGACGAGCATGACGGCGTCGGGACCGAGCTCGGACGTGGCGATCAGCTTGGGCGCGTTGGCGCCGGCCGCGATGGCCGCGTACGCCAGCAGCGCCTCCTGTTCCAGCGCTTGGCGCAGCGACTGGAGGCTGGAGCGGGTGGCGAAGCCGCGCAGGGTGAGATTGCGCCACGCGCGGTAGAAGAAGCCCTGGGCCTGCTGTTCCCGGTCCACGACCGTGACGTCCAGCGGCGGCCCGTCCTCCAGGGTGACGAAGTAGCGGCGGCCGCGGTCGCCGTTCTCCGACTCCACGGCCTCCTCGCGGGCCGCGCTGACCGGGCGGAAGCCGACGTGCCGCAGGCCCGCCATGAGCGTCTGCCCGGTGGGGCGCACATTGGGGGAGCCGACCGCGTACAGCGTGCCGTAGGCGACGGTCCAGCCGATCAGCACCGTCAGGATGATCGAGAACGGGGTCGTGTAGCCGGTGACCAGCATCGAGAACGCGTCGAGCAGCAGGACGATCCACAGCACCGCGCGCCATCTGGGTCTGCGGGACATGCCGACGGCCGTCATATAGGCGATGACGGGCGCCAGATAGCCGTGCACGGGATCGGTCAGGGCGTGCAGGTCACTCGGGGAGGGCTGGGTGAGCGCCTCCTGGATCGAGCCCGGGGCGGCGCGGGCGACCCACAGGTCGGTGGCGAGGGTCACCCCGTGGGCGAGGACCGCGGCGAGGACGCCGTCGGCGATGCGCAGACCGTCGCGTTTGATCAGCCGTTCGATCGCGAAGGCGACCGGCACGAGCAGGATCGCGATGCTGGACGCCAGCCCCGCGATCTTGATGAGCAGGTCGGGGGCCTGACCGGTGCCCTTGTTGATGTCCTGTTCGAAGCCCGAGGTGGTGCCGTGGGCGAACGCGGCGATCGCGAGCAGCACCGCGATGGCGAGCACGCCCACCAGGAGCCGCATGAGATCGGAGGGGCGGTGCACGCGCGCGGGGAGCAGCGGTTCGTCGCCCTCCACGGCCTCCGCATGCGGATCGCCCTCCACGGCCTCCGCGTGCGGATCGCCGTCCTGGCCCGGACCGCGATCGGGAGGCGCGTTTTCCGGCACGGACGAGCCCTTGGCGTCACCGTCGGCGTCGACCTCGGTGCCACCGTCGGCGTCGCCACGGGCACGCGCGCGCGTGCCGTCGTCCTCGCCGGACGGGTCGTACGCAGGCGTGCGCGAGCCGTCGTTGTCCGCGCTTTCGCGCGGGCGTGTGCCGTCGTCGGTGCCGGTGCGCGGACCGGTGTCCTGCCGCGCGTCGCCACTGCTCCCGGCCGCGTCGGGGCGCGCGGCGGCGTCAGGGGTGCCCGCCGCGCCTTCGGGGTGCACGCCCTGCTGCTTCATGGTCTCTTCTTGGTCTCGTATCACCAGTCACCGCCCGCACGATGGTGGCATGCCTGACCGGCACACGCGGGCATCAGGGTGCGGATGCGCGGGCGCACAGTCTGCCCCACGCGCCGTGCGGGGGCGAGAGGGCCGTTGCCCGCGGTCCCCGCGTCGATGTCGGTGGGGTGCGGCAGGATGGGGCGAATGAGCGAGCAGAGCCCTGCCCACGACACGCGCGAGGAGCACGCGGATGCCCTTCCGGAGTACGCCGAGCGGGTCCTCGAGGCCGCCGAGCGGATCCCGCCGGGACGGGTCATGACGTACGGCGACGTCGCCGAATGGCTCGAGGAAGGCGGGCCGCGCCAGGTCGGCCGGGTGATGTCGCTCTACGGCGGCGCCGTTCCGTGGTGGCGGGTCGTCCGGGCCGACGGGGTGCTGCTGCCCGGCCACGAGCTGCGCGCGCTCGCCCACTACCGCGCCGAGGGCACGCCGCTGAAGGAGGCGGCCGAAAGCGCCGAGGGGCATCTGCCGCGGCTCGACGTGCGGCGGGCCCGGTGGGACGGCGGGGCGAGTGCGGAGGGTCACACCTGACAGCTTCCGCCATCCGATGCCCTCGACGAGAGCCGCTAGCCCATTCGGGTGACGCCGGGGACTTCCGTGACATGACGTACGTTCGAGGGATGCGGGACTCGCGTGGCTCCAGCGCCCCGAGGGAAGAAGCGGAAGCCCTGCTTCCGTCCGGTGCGGCGGCGTAGCGTCGGCTGCACGCGTCCCGCTCACCCCGCGGCCACCGTCACGCGCGCGTGACCGCCCGCCCACCAGCACGCACACCAGGACCGGCCGATCACGTGAGCTCCTCCTCCACCGCCAGGCGACTGCCGCACCCTCCGGTGCGGCAGGGGAGCCGTGGCGCGTACCGGCTGGTCCGGACCCCGCCGGCCACGGCGGCTCCCCCTCGTCTGGACGCGGCACAGCGCGCCGTGGTTGACCACCGCAGCGGCCCCCTCCTCGTCCTCGCCGGACCCGGCACCGGCAAGACGACCACCCTCGTGGAATCCGTCGCCGCACGCATCGCCCGCGGCGCCGACCCCGAGCGCATCCTGGTGCTGACCTTCAGCCGCAAGGCCGCCGTCGAACTGCGCGACCGCATGGCCCTGCGCATCGGCGCCGCCCGCGCGCCCCGGGCGACCACCTTCCACTCGTACTGCTACGCGCTGGTGCGCGCCCACCAGGACAGCGGCCTGTTCGCCGAGCCGCTCCGGCTGCTCTCCGGCCCCGAGCAGGACGTCACCGTCCGCGAGCTGCTCGCCGGGCAGCCCGACCTGCAGCGGCTCGGACTGGCGCATGTGCGCTGGCCCGACGAGCTGCGCGCCTGCCTGACCACGCGCGGCTTCGCCGACGAGGTACGCGCGGTCCTCGCCCGCAGCCGGGAGCTGGGCCTGGGCCCCGAGGCGCTCGACGCCTTCGCCCGCCGCATCGGCCGCCCCGACTGGCGCGCCGCCGCCGCGTTCCTCGCCGAGTACCTCGACGTGCTCGACATGCAGGGTGTGATCGACTACGCGGAACTGGTCCACCGCGCGGTCCTGCTCGCCCGCCGCCCCGAGAACGCCGTACGGCTCGCCGCCCAGTACGACGCGGTGTACGTCGACGAGTACCAGGACACCGACCCCGCCCAGGTCCGGCTCCTGCACGCACTGGCCGGCGACGGCCGTACCCTGCTCGCCTTCGGCGACCCCGACCAGTCGATCTACGCCTTCCGGGGCGCGGACGTGAACGGCATCCTCGACTTCCCTGCGGCCTTCCCGCGCGCGGACGGCCGTCCCGCCCCCGTCGAAGTGCTGCGCACCTGCCGCCGCTCCGGCGCCGCCCTGCTGGCCGCCACCCGCCGGATCACCCAGCGCATGCCCCTGCCCCGGCTGCCCGCCGACGAGGTCCGCGCCCACCGCGAGCCGGCCGCCGTACGGGACGGGGGCCGCGTCGAGGTCTACACGTACCCGACGGCCGGTACGGAGCTGGACAACATCGCGGACATCCTGCGCCGCGCCCACCTGGAGGACGGCGTCGCCTGGAGCGACATGGCCGTCCTGGTCCGGGCCGGCTCCCGCAGCCTGCCAACCCTGCGCCGCGCCCTCACCGCGGCCGGCGTCCCGCTGGACGTCGACGGCGACGACCTGCCCCTGCGCCACGAGCCGGCGGTGGCCCCCCTGCTGACGGCCCTGCGCGCGGTGGCCACGGCGGAGGCGCGGCGCCACGAGGAGCACACGATCGCGGCCGGCGCCGAGAGCCAAGGCTCGGCCGACGAAGCCGAGGACGCCGAAGAGGCGGCCTCGGAAGCGGAACCGGAACGGGAGGCATCCGCCTCCGAACAGGCCACCGCCTCGGACACCGCCCCCGGGATCCCCGCCCCCCAAGACGGCGCCGAGCAGGAGGACACCGCCGAATCGGCCCCGGACTCCTCGTGGCTCGACACCGAGACCGCGCTCACCCTGCTCGCCTCCCCCCTGGCGGGCATGGACCCGGCCGACCTGCGCCGCCTGGGGCGTGCCCTGCGCGAGGAGGAACGCGCGGCCGGGAACCCGCTGCCGCCCCCGTCCGACGTACTGCTCGCACGGGCGCTCGCCGAACCCGAACGCCTCGCCGTGCATGACCCGGCGTACGCGCGCGGGGCGCAACGCCTCGGCGCGCTGCTCCGCAAGGCCCGCGAACGCCTCGCGGGCGGCGGTACGGCCGAAGAGGCGCTGTGGGACCTGTGGGAGGGCACGCCGTGGCCCGCCCGTCTGGAACGGGCCGCCCGGCGCGGCGGCGCGGCCGGCCGCAACGCCGACCGGGACCTGGACGCCGTGTGCGCGCTGTTCGCCACCGCCGCCCGCGCGGAGGAGCGCACCGGAGGCCGCGGCGCGCTGAACTTCCTGGAGGAGATCGAGGCCGAGGACATCGCCGCCGACACGCTCACGCACCGCGCGGTACGCCCCGACGCCGTCCGCCTGATGACCGCGCACCGCTCCAAGGGCCTCGAGTGGCGGCTGGTCGTCGTCGCCGGCGTCCAGGAGGGGCTGTGGCCCGACCTGCGCCGCCGCGGCTCCCTCCTGGAGGCCGACCGCATCGGCCGGGACGGACTGGCCGAACCGCTCCCGCCGGGCGCACTGCTCGCCGAGGAGCGCCGGCTGTTCTACGTGGCCGCCACGCGCGCGCGCGAACGCCTTGTCGTCACCGCCGTGAAGGCGCCGGCCGACGACGGCGACCAGCCGTCCCGCTTCCTCACCGAGCTCGGCGTCGAGCCGAAGGACGTCACCGGCCGCCCCCGCCGCCCGCTGTCGGTGGCCGCGCTCGTCGCCGAGCTGCGCGCCACCACCGTCGACCCGCGCGCGTCCGCGGCCCTGCGCGAGGCCGCCGCCCGCCGCCTGGCCCGGCTCGCCGCCCTCACCGACGAGGACGGCCGCCCGCTGGTGCCGTCCGCGCACCCTTACCGCTGGTGGGGCATGTACGACCCGACCGAGAGCAAGGTGCCGCTGCGCCACCGCGACCGGCCGGTCGTGCTCTCCGGCAGCGCCCTGGACCAGCTCGCCAACACCTGTGCGCTGCAATGGTTCCTCGGCCGCGAGGTGAAGGCCGACGCCCCGGCCACCACCGCGCAGGGCTTCGGCAACGTCGTCCACGTCCTCGCCGACGAGGTCGCCTCCGGCCGCAGCCCGGCCGACCTCGACGTCCTCATGGAACGCCTGGACTCGGTGTGGAACGCGCTCGCCTTCGACGCGCCCTGGAAGTCCCGGCAGGAGAAGGACAACGCGCGCGCGGCGCTCGAACGCTTCCTGAACTGGCATGTGCTGGACCGCGCCGGACGCACCCCGGTGGCGAGCGAGCAGGACTTCGACGTCACCCTCGAAGCGGGCGACTACCAGGTCCGCATCCGCGGCCAGATGGACCGCGTGGAGACGGACGGCGAGGGCCGCGCCTACGTGGTGGACTTCAAGACCGGCAAACAGGCCCCCAGCGCCGCCGAGGTCACCCGCCACCCCCAGCTCGCCGTCTACCAGCTCGCCGTCCGCGAAGGCGCCGTCGACGAGGCCTTCGACGGCGTACGGCCCGAACCCGGCGGCGCCGAACTGGTCCACCTCCGACAGGGCGCCGCCCAGCGCGACGGCGGCGAGAGCCTGCCCAAGGTGCAGACCCAGGAGCCGCTGTCGGGGGAGTGGGTCGGCGAACTGCTGGCCACCGCCGCCGGCAAGGTCCTCGACGAGCGGTTCACGCCGAACACCGGCCAGCACTGCACGCACTGCGCGTTCCGCGCCTCGTGCAGCGCCCGGCCCGAGGGGCGGCACGTGGTCGAGTGAGGGCCTGCGGCGCCGTACCGCACCCGGCACCTGGGTGACGTCCCGCACGTACCGCACCAGAGCCTCCGGTACCCGGTGACGTACCGCACCAGCGGCCTCCCGCGCCCGGGTGACGTACCGCACCACACGGGACCGCACCATACGGGTTGACCTGCGCTTCTTCCTCCGCGCCGGGTGTATGCGTCCTCGGCTGTCAGTGGCCGCCGCTAGCCTCTTTCGACATGCCCGCCCGTATCACCGACCCCGAGCAGCTCAAAGAGCTCCTCGGCATCCCGTTCACCCCGGAGCAGACGGCCTGCATCACCGCGCCGCCCGCCCCGCAGGTGATCGTGGCCGGAGCCGGTTCGGGCAAGACCACCGTGATGGCCGCGCGCGTCGTCTGGCTGGTCGGCACCGGCCAGGTCGCCCCCGAGCAGGTCCTCGGCCTGACCTTCACCAACAAGGCGGCCGGTGAGCTGGCCGAACGCGTCCGCAAGGCGCTGATCAAGGCCGGCGTCACCGATCCGGACGCCCTCCCGTCACCCGACCGCCATCCCGCGACGGCGGCGCCCGGCGCCGACTTCTTCCGGCCGGACCCGGACAACCCGCCGGGCGAGCCGCTGATCTCCACGTACCACGCCTTCGCCGGCCGCCTCCTCACCGACCACGGCCTGCGTCTCGGCCTGGAGCCCACCTCCCGGCTCCTCGCCGACGCCACCCGCTACCAGCTCGCCGCGCGCGTGCTCCGCGAGGCCCCCGGCCCCTACCCCGCGCTGACCCGCTCCTTCGCCGACCTGGTCAGCGACCTGCTCGCCCTCGACTCCGAACTCGCCGAGCACCTCGTCGAGCCCGAGGAACTGCGTGCCTGGGACGCGGATCTGCTGCACACCCTCCAGGGCGCCAAGCTCACCAACGCCGACCTGCGCAAGGTCCCCGAGACGGCCGCCGCCCGCCGCGAACTGGCCGACCTCGTCCGCCGCTACCGGACGGCCAAACGCGAGCGCGACCTGCTCGACTTCGGCGACCAGATCGCCCTGTCCGCCCGCCTCGCCCGCATCCCCGAGGTCGGCCGGCTGCTGCGCGAGGAGTTCCGCGTGGTCCTCCTGGACGAGTACCAGGACACCTCCGTGGCCCAGCGCGTCCTGCTGGCGGGCCTCTTCGGCGGCGGCACGGGCCATGCCGTGACCGCGGTCGGCGACCCCTGCCAGGCGATCTACGGCTGGCGCGGCGCCTCCGTCGCCAACCTGGACGACTTCCCCGCGCACTTCCCGCACGCCGACGGCCGCCCCGCCACCCGGCAGGCGCTCAGCGAGAACCGCCGCAGCGGCGGCCGCCTCCTCGACCTCGCCAACGGTCTCGCCGAACCGCTGCGCGCCATGCACGCGGGCGTGGAGGCCCTTCGCCCGGCCTCCGGCGCCGAGTACGACGGCATGGTCCGCTGCGCCCTGCTGCGCACCCACGCCGAGGAACTCGACTGGCTCGCCGACTCCATCGCCCACCTCGTGCGCACGGGCACACCCCCCGGCGAGATCGCCGTGCTGTGCCGTACGGCCACCGACTTCGCCGAGATCCAGGGCGCCCTCGTGGCCCGGGACGTCCCCGTCGAGGTGGTCGGCCTGTCCGGGCTGCTGCACCTGCCCGAGGTCGCCGACCTCGTCGCGGTCTGCGAGGTCCTGCAGGACCCGGGCGCCAACGCCTCCCTGGTGCGTCTGCTGACCGGACCACGCTGGCGCATCGGCCCCCGCGACCTCGCCCTGCTGGGCCGCCGCGCCCGCCTGCTGGTCGCCCACGCGCGCGTGGACGGCGCCGACGACCCGGACCGCCGGCTCGCCGCCGCCGTCGAAGGCGTCGATCCGGCCGAGGTGATATCGCTCGCGGACGCCCTCGACACCTTCCTCGAAGCGCCCATGGACGCCGAGGCGGACGACGACGGGCTGCCGTTCTCGCCGGACGCGCGCGTGCGCTTCGCCCGCCTGGCCGCCGAGCTGCGCGACCTGCGCCGCTCGCTGTCCGACCCGCTGATGGACGTGCTCCACCGCGTCCTCGCCGTCACCGGCCTGGAGGTGGAGCTGTCGGCGTCCCCGCATGCCCTGGCCGCACGCCGCCGCGAGACGCTGTCCAACTTCCTGGACGTCGCCGCCTCCTTCGCGGCGAGCGACGCGGAGGCCACCCTCCTCGCCTTCCTCGGTTTCCTGCGCACCGCCGCGCAGTACGAGAAGGGCCTCGACAACGCGCTCCCGGGCGGCGAGAACACCGTCAAGGTGCTCACTGCCCACAAGTCCAAGGGCCTGGAGTGGGACGTCGTGGCGGTTCCCGGCCTGGTCAAGGGCACGTTCCCCAGCGCGCAGGGCCGCGAGAAGTGGACGGCGCAGGCAAAGGTGGTGCCGCACGCCCTGCGCGGCGACAGCGACACCCTGCCCGACGTCGACAGCTGGGACGCGCGCGGCATGAAGGCCTTCCACGAGGCCATGAAGGACCACCAGCACACCGAGGAACTCCGCCTCGGCTACGTCACCTTCACCCGGCCCCGCTCCCTGCTGCTCGGCTCCGGCCACTGGTGGGGGCCCAGCCAGAAGAAGCCGCGCGGCCCCTCCGGCTTCCTCCAGGCCCTGCACGACCACTGCGTCGCCGGGCACGGCGAGATCGAGGCCTGGGCGGAGGAGCCCGCCGAGGACGAGGAGAACCCCGCGCTGCACAGGGCCGGCGCCGACCAGGTGTGGCCGCTGCCGCTGGACGCCGACGCCCTGGCCCGCCGCCGCGCGGCCGCCGAGACCGTCCTCGCCCACCTGGACGCCCTCGCCGCCCCTGGCAGCGGCCGCCCGCCCTCCGCCCACGACACCGCCGTCCCCGACGACCCGGAGTGGCCCCCGCCCCCGGACGACGACCCCTACGACGACCCGTACGCGGACAGTGACACTCCGTACGGCGAAGCCGACTTCCCGTACGACGAGCAGCCGTACGCCGACGCCGGTTTCCCGTACGACGACCTGCCGTACGAAGAGGGCAGCACCGGCGTGCCGTACGGCGAGACCGCCGCCGGTGCCGACGAGGAACCGCCGTACGCCACGCCCGCCCCTGCCCCGGACGGCCCGGCCGAGCCGGAAGCCCGGAGCGCAAACCGGCCCACCGTCCCGCACCAGGCGCCCGCCCCGGGGCGCGGCGAGCCCCCCGCCGAGTCGCGACGCCCGGCCGGACTCACCCCTGAGGAGGCCCGTACCGTCGCCTCCTGGGACCGTGATCTGGACGCGCTGACCGGAGAGCTGCTGCGCGCCCGGCAGGCCGTCACCGAGGTCCCGTTGCCCGCCACGCTCACCGCGTCCCAGCTGCTGCGCCTGGCCGAGGACCCCGACGGGCTCGCACAGGAACTCGCACGCCCCATGCCACGCCCCCCGCAACCGGCCGCGCGCCGGGGCACCCGTTTCCACGCCTGGGTCGAATCCCGCTTCGAGGAACTGACACTGCCCCTGCTCGAGCCCGACGAGCTGCCCGGCAGCGACGCCGAGATCGCCGACGAACACGACCTGGAGGCGCTGAAGGAGGCATTCGAACGCACCGAGTACGCCCGGCGCACCCCCTACCGGGTCGAGGCGCCCTTCCAGCTCACCCTCGCCGGCCGTGTCGTACGCGGCCGCATCGACGCCGTCTACAAGCACGGCGACGGTGACACGGCCACGTACGAGATCGTCGACTGGAAGACCGGCCGTACCCGCAGCGCCGACCCGCTCCAGCTCGCCGTGTACCGGCTGGCCTGGGCCGAGCAGCAGGGCGTCCCGCCCGAGTCGGTCACGGCCGCCTTCCTGTACGTACGCACCGGCGAGGTGGTACGGCCGCAGGATCTGCCGGACCGGGCCGCGCTGGAGCGGCTTCTCGGCGACGGCACCGGAGCGGAAGACTCCGAAACGGCGCACCGTGTGGTCTGAGTGTGACGAACCGCCCGCCGAGGATGTCGGTGCGGGCCGATAGGCTCGTGAGCATGAGCCAGACCCCGGACAGCGCCGTCCGCACGTACATCGAACAGCACCGCGCCGCCTTCCTCGACGACCTCGCCGCATGGCTGCGCATCCCCTCCGTGTCGGCCCAGCCCGACCACGCCCCCGATGTACGGCGCAGCGCCGACTGGCTCGCCGCCAAGCTCAAGGAGACCGGCTTCCCCACCGCCGAGGTCTGGCAAACCCCCGGCGCCCCGGCCGTCTTCGCCGAGTGGCCCTCGGACGACCCCGAGGCGCCCACCGTCCTCGTCTACGGCCACCACGACGTGCAGCCCGCCGCCCGCGAGGACGGCTGGGACAGCGACCCCTTCGAACCGGTCGTCCGCGGAAACCGCCTCTACGCGCGCGGGGCCGCCGACGACAAGGGCCAGGTGTTCTTCCACACACTCGGCGTCCGCGCCCACCTCGCCGCCACCGGCCGCACAGCCCCCGCGGTCCACCTGAAGCTGCTGATCGAGGGCGAGGAGGAGTCCGGCTCCCCGCACTTCCGCGCCCTGGTCGAGGAGCACGCGGCACGGCTCGCCGCCGACGCCGTGGTCGTCTCCGACACCGGCATGTGGTCCGAGGACACCCCGACCGTCTGCACCGGCATGCGCGGCCTCGCCGAGTGCGAGATCCGGCTGTACGGCCCCGACCAGGACATCCACTCCGGCTCCTTCGGCGGCGCCGTACCCAACCCGGCCACGTCCGCCGCCCGCCTGGTCGCCGCCCTGCACGACGAGCACGCGCGCGTGGCCATCCCCGGCTTCTACGACGGCATCGTCGAGCTGACCGACCGCGAGCGCGAGCTGTTCGCCGAGCTGCCCTTCGACGAGGAGCGCTGGCTGGAGACCGCCAAGTCCCGAGCCACCCACGGCGAGGCCGGATACAGCACCCTCGAACGCATCTGGGCCCGCCCGACCGCCGAGGTCAACGGCATCGGCGGCGGCTACCAGGGCCCCGGCAGCAAGACGATCATCCCGTCCTCGGCCATGGTGAAGCTGTCCTTCCGGATGGTCGCAGGCCAGGACCCCGAGCACCTCGAGAAGGCCGTCCGCGCCTGGGCCGAGGAGCAGGTGCCCGCCGGGATCCGGCACGAGATCCACTTCGGTGCGGCCACCCGTCCGTGCCTGACCCCGCTCGACCACCCCGCGCTGCAGTCCGTGGTCCGCGCCATGGGCCGCGCCTTCGGAAAACCGGTCCGCTTCACCCGCGAAGGAGGCTCCGGACCCGCCGCCGACCTGCAGGAAGTGCTTGGCGCCCCGGTGCTCTTCCTGGGCATCTCCGTCCCCTCCGACGGCTGGCACGCCCCGAACGAGAAGGTGGAGCTGGACCTCCTCCTCAAGGGTGTCGAGACCAGCGCCTACCTCTGGGGCGACCTGGCCGAGCACTGGCGCACCGCGCCCTGACCGGCCGGCGCCGTACGGGAGGGCACCGTGCGCGGGGCACACTGGAAGGACCGTCCCGCCCGCCCGGCCCGGTGGCCTGCCGCCCACGTCCCGCCGAACCGCCCGCCGAACGAACCGCCGCACTGGGGGATTGGAAGCATCCGTGACCACCTGGACCGACGACACCGCCGACCGACCCATCTCGCTGACCGCCCCGAGCGGCATCGACCGCGCCGCCCACCACCGGCTCGACGAGGCCTGGCTCGCGGCGGCGTGGAGCCACCCCACGACCCGCTGCTTCGTGGTCTCCGGCGGCCAGGTGCTCATCGACGAGACACCGGACGGCCGGACCGAACTCGTCATGACGCCGTCGTTCGAGGCCCCGCTCACCGAGGCGCACCGCTACTTCCTCGGCATCGACGAGGACGGCGTCAGCTACTTCGCGCTGCAGAAGGACTCGCTGCCCGGCCGCATCGACCAGTCCGCCCGCCCCGCCGGGCTGCGTGAGGCAGGCCTGCTCCTCTCGGCCCGCGACATCGGGCTGATGGTGCACGCGGTCGGCCTGGAGAACTGGCAGCGCACCCACCGCTTCTGCTCCCGCTGCGGCGAACGCACGGTCATCGCCGCCGCCGGCCACATCCGCCGCTGCCCGGCCTGCGGCGCCGAGCACTACCCGCGCACCGACCCGGCCGTGATCATGGCCGTGACCGACGCGGACGACCGCATCCTGCTCGGCCGGCAGGTCCACTGGCCCGAGGGCCGCTTCTCCACGCTCGCCGGCTTCGTCGAACCCGGCGAGTCCATCGAGCAGGCCGTGCGCCGCGAGGTGTCCGAAGAGGTCGGCGTCACCGTGGGGGACGTGGAGTACGTGGCCAGCCAGCCCTGGCCCTTCCCCTCCAGCCTGATGCTCGGCTTCATGGCCCGCGCCACCACCACCGAGATCGACGTCGACGGCGACGAGATCCACGAGGCCCGCTGGTTCTCCCGCGAGGAACTCCACGACGCCTTCGAGTCCGGCGAGGTGCTGCCGCCCTACGGCATCTCCATCGCCGCCCGCCTGATCGAGATGTGGTACGGCAAGCCGCTGCCGACGCGCAGCTTCGTGTGACCCGCACTCCCGTCGCCCGCGGCAGGGCCGGAACACGACAGGGCGGCCCCTGATCAGGTCAGGGGCCGCCCTGCTCGGCTGCGCTCACCGCGGACACCCGCGGGGCGTCACGCCGCGAGCTTCTGCTTCACCTGGGCGAGCGACGGGTTCGTCAGCGTCGTGCCGTCCGCGAAGAGCACGGTCGGGACCGTCTGGTTTCCGCCGTTCGCCTTCTCCACGAAAGCGGCGGACTCGGGGTCCTGCTCGATGTTGATCTCGGTGTAGGCGATGCCCTCCCGGTCCAGCTGGCTCTTCAGCCGCCGGCAGTACCCGCACCAAGTGGTGCTGTACATCGTCACAGTGCCCTGCATGTCTCTCGCGCTCCTCAGGCAGCTCGGAAAGTCGTACGGGGAGGGAACGCACGCGAGCCGCCGGCCATTCCCACCCGGGGTATCCACGCCATCCGGCCGCCGACCGTTACGGACGGGGTTTCCTGCCACCCCGGGATATCCACAGGCCGCTGTGACGCCTGCCGCATTGGTACGACTATCCGTGCCCGCCTGTGGACAACCGGCACGGCAGTCCCGGGCGACCTGGCAGCATGGCCGTGTGACAGCAGCAACGCACTCCACCCTCTTCCCGCAGGCACCGGAATCCGCCGACGCGGTGCTCGACGGGCTCGACCCCGAGCAGCGCGCGGTCGCCACCGCCCTGCACGGCCCGGTGTGCGTCCTGGCCGGAGCGGGCACGGGCAAGACCCGCGCCATCACCCACCGCATCGCCTACGGCGTACGCGCCGGCATCCTCCAGCCCTCCAGCGTCCTCGCCGTCACCTTCACCAACCGCGCCGCCGGCGAGATGCGCGGCCGGCTCCGCCAGCTCGGCGCCCACGGCGTCCAGGCCCGCACCTTCCACTCCGCCGCCCTGCGCCAGCTCCAGTACTTCTGGCCGAAAGCCATCGGTGGCAGCATGCCCCGGCTCATCGACCGCAAGATCCAGCTCGTCGCCGACGCCGCCGCGAGCCTGGGCACCCGGCTCGACCGGGGCGAGCTGCGGGACGTCACCGCCGAGATCGAATGGTCCAAGGTCACCCAGACCATCCCCGCCGACTACCCGTACGCGGCCGCGAAGGCCGGCCGCGAGACCCCGCGCGACCCCGCCGAGATCGCCCACCTCTACGCGGCCTACGAAGACCTCAAGCGCGACCGCTCCGTGATCGACTTCGAGGACGTCCTGCTGCTGACCGTCGCCATCCTCCAGGACCGGCACGACATCGCCGACCAGGTCCGCGCCCAGTACCAGCACTTCGTCGTCGACGAGTACCAGGACGTCAGCCCCCTGCAGCAGCGGCTGCTGGAGCTGTGGCTCGGCGACCGCGACAACCTGTGCGTCGTCGGCGACGCCAGCCAGACCATCTACTCGTTCACCGGAGCAACACCCGACCACCTGCTCGACTTCCGCGCCCGCCACCCCGGCGCCACCGTCGTCAAACTCGTCCGCGACTACCGCTCCACCCCCCAGGTGGTCCGCCTCGCCAACGGCCTGCTCGCCCAGGCTCGCGGACGCGCCGCCGACCACCGGCTGGAACTGATCTCCCAGCGCCCCTCCGGCCCCGAGCCCGTCTACACCGAGTACACCGACGAGCCAGCCGAGGCCGAAGGCGCCGCCCGCCGCATCCGCGAGCTGATCGACGCGGGCGTCCCGGCCGCCGAGATCGCCGTCCTGTTCCGTACGAACGCCCAGTCCGAGACCTACGAGCAGGCCCTCGCCGACGCCGGCGTCCCCTACCAACTGCGCGGCGCCGAACGCTTCTTCGACCGGCCCGAGATCCGCAAGGCCGGCATCGCCCTGCGCGGCGCCGCCCGCTTCGGCGGCAACGACTCCCTGCTGAACGACGCCGTGGATCTGCCCTCCCAGGTCCGTGCCGTCCTGTCCGGAGAGGGCTGGACCACCGAGCCCCCGGCCGGCTCCGGCGCGGTCAGAGAGCGCTGGGAGTCCCTCGCCGCCCTGGTCAACCTCGCCCAGGACCTCGCCGCCGCCAGACCCGGCGCCACCCTCGCCGACTTCGTCGCCGAACTCGACGAGCGGGCGAACGCCCAGCACGCCCCCACCGTCCAGGGCGTCACCCTCGCCTCCCTGCACGCGGCCAAAGGCCTGGAATGGGACGTCGTCTTCCTCGTCGGCATCGCCGAGGGCATGCTGCCCATCAGCTACGCCCGAACGGACGAGCAGATCGAGGAGGAACGCCGGCTCCTGTACGTCGGCGTCACCCGGGCGCGGGAACGGCTGCATCTTTCCTGGGCGCTGTCCCGCTCGCCCGGCGGCCGGCCCAACCGCAGACCGAGCCGCTTCCTCGACGGGCTGCGCCCCGGCACCACCGCCACCGTCGGCCACACAGGCGCCGCCACCACCGGAGGCGTCGAGCACGGAACGGCCGGAAGCACCACCCCGGCCCCCCGGCGCGCCCAGCGCAGCCCCGCCCGCTGCCGGGTCTGCGGCCGCACCCTCACCGACGCCGGCGAGATGAAGCTGATGCGCTGTGAGGACTGCCCCTCGGACATGGACGAAGCACTCTACGAACGGCTTCGGGAGTGGCGTGCGGTTCAGGCCGAGCGCACCGGACAGCCCGACTTCTGCGTGTTCACCGACCGCACCCTCATGGCCATCGCCGAGGCGCGGCCGGAAAATCCCGCCGAACTCTCCCGCATCCCAGGGGTCCTCAGCCGCAAGCTGCGCAGCTACGGACCCGACGTTCTGGCCATCTGCGCAGGCCAAGACACCGGGGACGGAGACGAGGACGACTGATGCGAACTCGTCGAAAAAATAGTTTGCGCGGGCCCGGCAATCCCCATAGGTTCTAGGCACGGAAGCGGCGGCCTTCTCCAAGGCCCCGGTTCCGTGATGTACTTGCACATCCGAACGGACTGGCTCACCCCAGTCCCCAAGACGCCGAGAGGAGGCGAGTCCAGTGATCAGCATCAACACCAGCACCACCAGCACGGCCAAACTGACCGATCGCTCGGCCGTCTCCCTGTGCATGCTCGGCGCCTCCCACCAGGGCACCGGTCTGTCCGGCATTCGTGCCGTCCGTCCGGCGTCCTCCCACGCTCTCGCGGGCCTTCCCGTCCGTGAGCGCAATGAGCGACCGACCAAGGCACTGGAAGCGGTAGCGGCACAGGCGCAGGCCTATGCCTTTGCGGCGGCCGGTGCCGGATTCCGGAAGCAGACGACGCAGCACCACCTGATGTGGGCCTTCCGTGGGCCAGAACCCTGGAGTGATCCAGCCTGATCCGATCAGGCCGGCGCCTTCAGGGCCGCGGAACCCCATCCGGGATCCGCGGCCCTTCTGTTTTCCCCGAACGGGGACGACGGAGCGAAGGGGCCTCGGGACAAGAAAAGAACCCGGTACCAAGCCGACACCCGGTCAACCGGCCGGAACGACCAGACGAGGAAAACAGACCGTGCAACTCGAAGCGCACGCCCCGTCCGTACCGCCTTCGCAAACGATCCCCCCGCCCGGCCTCACGGAGGACTCCACCTTGACTCCCCTGACCGCGCTCACCGCGCTCGACGACGCCATCGAGAACCTCGGCGTACCCGTCCCCTGCCGCTCCTACGACCCGGAGGTCTTCTTCGCCGAGTCGCCCGCGGACGTCGAGTACGCCAAGTCCCTCTGCCGCACCTGCCCGCTGATCGAGGCCTGCCTCGCCGGCGCCAAGGAGCGGCGTGAGCCCTGGGGCGTCTGGGGTGGCGAGCTGTTCGTCCAGGGTGTCGTCGTCGCCCGGAAGCGGCCGCGTGGCCGCCCGCGCAAGAACCCGGTCACGGCATGAACACCGCAGGAACGATCGACCGCCCCCTCACGCACGACCCCCAGAAGCAGGCCCCGATGAAGCCGTCCACCAACGAGCCCGCAGGCTCCGCGACCGAAGACGTCACCACCACCGGCGCGACCGAAGCGCGCCAGAACAGGACCCGAGAGATGCAACTCATGCAAGAAGCCCTGGCTCGTGCGCATATGCACGAGCGACTCCATGACGCCGCGCGGGAACGCCGGGCCGTGCGCCTGGCGGTCGCCCAGCGGATGCAGCGCCGGGCCGAGCGCGCCTCGCTGCGCGCCCGGCGCGCGCTCGCCATGGCCGTCATGCAGTAACGATCA
This sequence comes from Streptomyces sp. NBC_00557, assembly GCF_036345995.1. Classification (NCBI taxonomy): domain Bacteria; kingdom Bacillati; phylum Actinomycetota; class Actinomycetes; order Kitasatosporales; family Streptomycetaceae; genus Streptomyces; species Streptomyces sp. NBC_00557. Next base: position 2,842,112 of record NZ_CP107796.1, on the reverse strand, counting down.
CGCCAATCGAAGCGGTGGCCTCCCGGCGCGGGAGGCGAAGTCTTCGTGACGGGGGCCGGTCCGGCCGAACGGACCGGCCCCCGCGGTGCGTTGTGCGGCGATCGGCCACCTGCGGAGTTATGGTCGCCAGGTGACGAGTCTTCCCGGAGGAAGCGATCAGAGCGGCTCCACCCCGGAGCGCCGCATCCACGTCTGCGCCCGCTGCGGCACCCCCTCCGACGGCCCCCCGCCGGCCACCTGGACCTGCTCCGTGGAGAACGGCGTCCGCCAGTACTTCTGCGACACCTGCTCCAGACAGAACCTGAGAGCGATCGAGGGGCGGCTGGACTCGGCTTGGTGGTGAACCGACTTTCCGGGGGCCCCTCCCCCTCCCCCCCCGCCCCGCCCCCCACTTCACTTCCAAGGCACAGCGTCCCCCGATCCCGCGCACCCCGGATCTATCCCGCGCGCTCTGCATCCGCGGATCTCCGGATCTCCGGATCCCCGGATCGATCGCGCGCGCTCCGGATCCCCGGATCCCCGGATCCCTGGATCCGTGATCACGCCCCCGCCGCGGACTCCTCCTCGGGCAGCTCGGCGTCCGTGTCGTCGGTGACAGCGGTGATGTCGCTCACCTCCGTAACCTCCGTGACTGCCGTGGCCTCCGTGACCCCAGTGACCTCTGTCACGTCCGTGTCCTCGGAAACGAACCCCGGCAGCCACTCCTCCAGCTCTTCGCGGAGGCGTACCGTGGCGCCGAGCTGGCACAGGACGCCGATCGTGCTCAGGGTCACCCGGTGGATCAGCAGATAGGCCGGCGGCAGGTTGAGCCGCTTGCCCAGCTGGTACGCGGGGGAGCGCGGGTCGGCGATGCGGGCGGCCTGGTTGCGCATCCAGCCGCGGCTGAAGGTGAACGCCTCGACGCGCGCCGGTTCGATGATCGGCAGCAGGTAGTCGAGGACCGCGTCCGGATCCAGCTCTATGGACTCCTTCACGAAGCCTTCCTCGCAGAGGAGTTCGTAGACCGTCTCGGCCTCGCCGTCCAGCGTCATGCGCAACGAGATGCCGATCGGCAACGGCAGTCCGCCGGGCAGCCGGTCGACGGTGCCGAAGTCCAGGACGCCCAGGCGCCAGTCGTCCTCGCCGGCCGGGCCGCCGGGCAGCAGCCGGAAGTTGCCGGGATGAGGGTCGGCGTGCAGCAGGCCGGTGCGGGCCGGGCCCGAGAACAGGAACCGGGCCAGGAGCTGCCCGGCACGGTCCCGCTGCTCGGGGGTGCCGTCCGAGATGATCTCCGACAGCGGGATGCCGTCGATCCACTCGGTGACCAGCACCTGCTCGCACTGGTGCACGACGGCCGGGACCACCACGTCGGGGTCGCCCGCGAACTCCTCCGCGTGCGCGGTCTGGGCCTGGGCCTCCAGGTCGTAGTCCAGCTCCTCGGAGACCCGGTCCCTCAGCTCGGCGATGAGCGGCTTGATGTCCATGCCCGGAATCAGCGGCCCGAGCAGTCGGGCGAAACGGCTGAGTTGGCCGAGGTCGGAGAGCAGGGCCTCGCCGGCGCCCGGGTACTGCACCTTGACCGCCACCTCCCGGCCGTCGTGCCACACGGCCCGGTGCACCTGGCCGATCGAGGCCGCGGCGGCCGGCTTGTCCTCGAACTCCTCGAACAGATCGCGCCAGTCCTCACCCAGCCGCTCCGCGAGCACCCCGTGCACCGTGCGGGTCGGCATGGGCGGCGCCGCCTCCTGGAGCTTGGTCAGCGCCGCGCGGTAGGGACCGGCGATCTCCTCGGGTAGCGCGGACTCGAAGACGGACAGGGCCTGCCCGAACTTCATCGCACCGCCTTTCAGCTCGCCCAGCACCTTGAACAGCTGCTCCGCCGTGCGCTGTTGCAGTTCCCTGCCGACGATCTCCGCGGACTCGCCCACGATCCGCTTGCCCAGCCCCCAGGTGGCCCGGCCGGCGAAGCCGAGCGGGAGCGCGGCGAGCTTGGCGGTCCGGGTGACCGCCTTCCGGGGAAGATCAGACATGCGCCCTCCAAGTCACAGTCGGCCGCGCCGCGCCCGCTGTGCGTCGTGGCGTCGACGGCCGTCGCACCGCCATTGTCGCGCGTGCCGCGCCGTCGGTTGAGGAGTGCTCCCCTTCAGGTCTGTCCGCAGCGCCGCACCCGCATGCCGGATGCGGCCGTACCGGCCGGGTCCGCCAGTCCAGAGCAGGGCTGGAGACCTCCCAGCGAGTGCCGGTGCCGGACGGTGCGTGCCCGTCGAGGAAGGCGAGCGCGTGTGCCGCGGCCAGACCCGCGACCGCTGTGGCCAGCGTCACATCGCAGGCCTCGACGCGGCGCGACCTGGCGCACCGCCACTGGGCGGTCAGCCGGGGCCAGGCAGGATCCCGGTCCGTGCGGTCGAGGTGCAGGCAGCCGGCGCAGCCGGATTCACCGGGCAGGACGAGCGGCCCGACGACACCGGTGCCCTCGACGACGCCCGCGTACAGATGAGGTGTGCCGGAGGCCATGAGCGGCTCGGCGTCGGCCGGGTCGGGGGCATGCACGGCCACCTCGTCGCGGGGCGTGAGGATCACCAGGGCGTGCCCGGGGTCCGGGGCACCGGATCCGGGGAAGTGGGCGCCGGATCCGGGGGAGTGGGCGCGGCGCGGTGGGCGGTCGGGTGCCGCGCGGCGCACCGCGGCCCGGGCCGCGGTGTCCCGGCGCTCGCCGACCGAATCGGCGGGCAGCCCGCCCGGCGCCACGTCCCACGGTTCCACGCGGCCGGTGTCGCGCACGTCGACCTCGCCGACCCCGGCGCCCGACAGCACCGATGCCAGGAGTGCGCCGACCCGCCCCGCGCCCCGTACCTGCACGCGCAGGGCGCGGCGGGCGGCCAGCCGGGCGAGCGCGCCGCCCGGCTCGGCCGTGGTCAGGGACAGCGCGGCGAGGTCGGGGCGCAGCCGTCGCAGGGCGTCCGTCCTCTGGCGCAGCGCGTCCGCCGCGGGTCCGCCGCCGCGCGCGTCGTCGATCAGGCCTGCCCGGGTCAGCCGCTCCAGCAGGGTGTCGACCTGGCCGGCGGGGAGGTTCATGCGGCGGCCTTCCTCGCGCAGCAGCGGCAGCCCGCGTGTGCCGTTGAACAGCTCCAGGAGGTCGCGTGTCGCCGAGTCCATCGGCCCCAGTGTCAGGGCGTGCGCGGGCGTCATCCCGAACTGGACGGTGTCGCGGTCACGCCAGCCGCGCCGCAGGGCGGGTTTCACCACCGGATGCATGACGGTCCCCCGTATCCGTTGAAAGCATCCCGGAGCATCTGGAACGTCCGGAACTTCGCTTCGCCGGTGGAACCGGTCATGTTCCGCCGACGCCTGCCAGCATGCCCTGTCCGGGCGCCCGGTGCCGAGAGTTATCCACAGGCTGGGGGTATTCGTCGTACAAGCTGACGGGTGAGGAAGGTGGCAGGGCGAAGGGGAGAGGGCGCGAGGCCGGGCGGCAGGGTGATGTGGTCGACGTGCCCGTGCGGAGCCCGGTGAGCGGACCCGGTAAACCGGATAAACCGGATGTCCGGATCAGTCGCAGGAATCATAGGAATCAAACGCATGGTGGGGGTTCGGCATCGAACCGTTCCGGAGCCGGGACTTCGGCCGTATCCAGCGGGTAACGTCGGGGCGTGCCCGCCGACCCACTGCACCGCGCCGGAATGCCACAGCGCAGCACGACGAGCCAGCCGCCCGGCGGCTCGGGGGCGAGCGCGATCGAGGTCCGCAGGAGTTCCCGGCGCCGCCGGACGGTCTCCGCGTACCGCGAGGGCGATCGCACCGTCGTGCTGATCCCCGCCCGGATGTCGAAGGCGGAGGAGCAGCGCTGGATCACCGTCATGCTCGACAAACTCGCCGCCCAGGAGAGCAGGCGGCTGCTCGGCGACGCCGAACTGGCCCAGCGGGCCGAGCGGCTGTCGGCGCAGTACTTCGACGGCCGGGCCCGGCCCGCCTCCGTGCGCTGGGTCACCAACCAGAACACGCGCTGGGGTTCGTGCACCCCGGCCGAGGGCAGCATCCGGCTCTCGCACCGGCTGCAGGGGATGCCCGAGTACGTCGTCGACTACGTCCTCTGCCATGAGCTGGCCCATCTGCTGGTCCCCGGTCACGGCCCGGACTTCTGGCGGCTGCTGGAGGCGTACCCGCGCACCGAGCGGGCCCGCGGCTACCTCGAAGGGGTCGTCGCGGCGGACCGGCTGCCGCACGTGCCAGGGGCGCGCCGGCAGTGAGCCGCCGGCAATCCATCCGTCTCCGGGCGCGGTTGTGTACCGGGTCTGTACCGGTTGCGTCCGATCCCGCACCGAGCCGTTAGCCTGACGCGACGCACTCACATTCGGGATGGGGGACGGTCGTTACGCATGGCCAGGGAATTCCAACGCGGCCACAAGGCCAGGATCAGTGACCTCACGGCGGGCACCGATCTGTACGTAGGCGTGCAGATCTCCGCCCCCGGGCTGACCTTCGACATCAGCTGCTTCGGTCTGGACGCCGACGAGCGCCTCTCGGACGACCGGTACTTCGTCTTCTTCAACCAGCCGAAGTCCCCGGAGGAGTCCATCCAGCTGCTCGGCGCCCAGGCGGGCGACACCGAGTCGTTCCGGGTCACGTTGGACCGGATCCCGCCGCACATCCACAAGCTGTCCTTCACGGCGACCATCGACGGCGCCGGGCAGATGTCGCAGATCGCCCCCGGCTATCTGCGTATCGTCGCGGGCGGTGAGGAGGTCGCGCGCTACTCGTTCAGCGGCGCGGAGTTCTCCACCGAGCGGGCCGTGATGCTCGGCGACATCTACCTGAAGGACGTGTGGCGGTTCGCGGCCGTCGGACAGGGCTTCGACGGCGGACTGGAGGCGCTGCTGAAGAACTTCGGCGGCGAGGTGCTGGAGGAGGAGGCGCCCGCCGCTCCGCAGCAGCCGCAGCCCGGCGCCGCCCCCGGCTTCGCCCCGCCCGCCCAGGCCACGACCCCGCCCCCGTTCGCCGCACCGGCGGCCCCCGCTCCTGCCCCGGCGGCCCCCGCTCCTGCGCCCGCGGCTGACGTGCCTGCCCCGGCCCCCGCGCCGCAGCCCGCCCCGCAGGGCTTCACGCCGCCCGGCCAGACCCCGCCGCCGGCGCCCGCACCGGCGCCCAACGTGCACGCCGCGCCGACGGTCATCGCCCCCATGACCCCGCCCGCCGGCGGCACCGTCCACCCGCCGGCCCCGGCCCCCGCGCCGTACAACCAGCCGCCCCAGCAGCCCTACGGCGTCCCCGGCCCGCAGCAGCCGTACGGCCAGCCGCCCCAGCAGCAGTCCTACGGCGGCCCGCCGACCGCGCCGATGCCGCCCGGCTACGGCCAGCAGCCGCCCGGTGGACAGCCGGCCGCGCCCATGCCCCCCGGCTACGGGCAGACGCCCGGCCCGCAGCCCGGCGCCTACGCGGTGCCCCAGGGCGCCCCGCAGGGCGGCGCCGGCATCACGGCCGCGCTGCAGATGTACAAGGAGACCCCGACCGGGCAGCGCTGGACGCAGCAGAACAAGAAGCTCATGCGCGTCGACCTCGGCGTCGGCGGGCAGCCGGTGCTGGCCCGGCAGGGCAGCATGGTGCTCTACCAGGGCAAGGTCGACTTCGGCTACAAGGGCGCGGGCTTCGCCGGGCGGATCGTCGGCAACGCCACCGGCCAGGAGATGCAGCTGATGCGCTGCACCGGCACCGGACAGGTGTTCCTCGCCGAGAACTCCACCCATCTGCACCCCGTGGAACTGCAGGGCGACGCGATCTGCGTGTCCGCGGAGAACGTCCTCGCCTTCGACGAGAGCCTCCAGTACGAGGTCCGCCGCATCGAGGGGCACGGCATCCCCGGCGGCGCGCTGTTCACCATGCAGTTCCAGGGCACCGGCACGATCGTCGTCAAGACGCACGGCACCCCCGTGGTGCTGCCCGTCACACCGACCACCTTCGCCGACTGCAACGCCGTCGTGGCCTGGTCGGCCGCCTCCCAGGTGATCGTCTCCAGCCAGGTCCGCATGCGCCGCAACGCCTACCCAGGAGACACCGGCGAGAGCGTCAACCTCCAGTTCCGGGGCGCGCCCGGCAACTTCATCGTCGTCCAGCCCTACGAGGTCTAGAGGGAGCCCGTCATGAACCAGCCGCTCGCGGGCTTCGCCCCCGCACCCGTCACCGCCCGCATGGAGAACCACGGCAGCCACATGCTGAAGGTCGCCATGCAGACCGGAAACGACCTCCTCGCGCGCGTGGGGTCGATGGTCGCCTACGAGGGCTTCGTGCAGTACGAGCCCAACCCGCCGGCCGTCCGCCAGATCGCCCGCGACTGGATCACCGGCGAGGGCGCGCCCCTGATGAAGTGCTCCGGCGACGGACTGCTCTACCTCGCCGACTACGGCGCCGACGTCGTCGTGATCAACCTGGGCGGCGACGGCATCTCCGTCAACGCCACCAACCTGCTCGCCTTCGACGCCCACCTCACCTGGGGCGTGGAGCGCGTGAAGGGGCTCGCCAAGTTCGCCGGGCAGGGCCTGTGGAACACGAGGATCTCCGGGCACGGCTGGGTCGCGCTGACCTCCCGGGGCACGCCGATCGTCGTCGACTGCGGCGGCGGCGAGGACGAGACGTACGTCGACCCGGACGCACTCGTCGCCTGGTCGCCCAACCTCAAGGTGAAGGGCAAGCGCAGCTTCAAGGCGCAGTCGCTGATCGGCCGGGGCAGCGGCGAGGCCTACCAGATGGCCTTTTCCGGCCAGGGCATCGTCGTCGTCCAGCCCAGCGAGGACAGCACCGACCGTCTCCGGATCCGGGGCTGAGGGGGAGTCAGAGAACCATGCAGAGCCCGCTTTTCGCGTACAACGACCTCCAGACGCAGGAGCGCTGGGCGTTGCAGAACGCGCAGCTGCTCCGGGTCACCCTGGAGGGCCACGACGACATCCTCGCCCGCAAGGGCACCATGGTCGCCTACCAGGGCCTGGTCGAGTTCGACGCCGAGTACCGCAGCAACAGCCAGGCACGCGCGCGTGCGTACACCGGCGAGGGCCTGGACCTGATGCGCTGTCACGGACAGGGCACGGTGTACCTGGCCAACCTGGCCCAGCACGTGCACATCATGGACGTCGAGCAGGACGGGCTGACCGTCGACAGCTCCTACGTCCTCGCCATGGACTCCTCGCTGCACCACGAGGTCGTCGCCGTCGACAGCCTCTACGGCATCTCGGGCTCGGGGAAGTACCAGCTGAACATCACCGGCCGCGGCAGGGTCGCCCTGATGACGTCGGGCGCGCCGCTGCTGATGCAGGTCACGCCGGACAAGTACGTCAACTGCGACGCGGACGCGATCGTCGCCTGGTCGACCGGGCTGCGCGTGCAGATGCAGGCCCAGACGCACTCCTCCGGGGTGTGGCGCCGGCGCGGCAACACCGGTGAGGGCTGGGAGCTGAGCTTCATGGGCTCCGGGTTCGCGCTGGTCCAGCCCAGCGAGCTGCTGCCGCCGCAGAACGCCGTGATCGGGCAGGGCCTCGCCGCCCAGTTCGGCATGGGGCAGCACGGGGCGCGCGGGCAGAACCAGGGCAACGTCTGGAGCTGAGCGTCCGGCGGGCGAACGCGAGGGGCGACCAGAAAGCAGGTCGCCCCTTGCACGTTCAGAGCCTGGCGCGGGCCGCTTCCAGCAGGCGTACGACCGACTCGTCGGCCACGCCGGGCACCTCGGCGTAGGCGAACCAGCGCAGGTCGAGAGATTCGTCGCTGATCGCCTGGACCGCTCCGGGCGGTGCCACGGCCGCGTACTGCACGTCGAAGTGCCAGTGGCACGGCGCCGGGATGGGGTGCCGGTCGAGCCGCACCGGGCCACCGGTCAGCAGGGTCAGCCCGGCGATGCCCGACTCCTCGGTGGCCTCGCGCAGGGCCGCCGCCTCGAGGGAGCGGTCCTCGGGCTCGCAGTGGCCGCCCATCTGCAGCCACATCTGCAACTTCTTGTGCAGGGTCAGCAGCACCCGGCCGCGCGAGGGGTCGATCACCAGAGCGCTCGCCGTGAGGTGCCCGGCCTCGCAGGCCTTCCACATGCCGTCCGGGTGCGCCTGCAGGTGGTCCAGGTAGGCCTGGCGCAGCTCTTCCTGGTCCCCGTACTCCTTCAGCACGAGGACCGCGTCGTCGTGGAGGCTCACTCGGCGTCGTCGTCCTCGGCCTCGCCGTCGTCCTTCTTGCGCAGGTCCGGCTTGCCCGGGTCGGGCGTGGCCTGGGAACCGCCCGCGGCCTCGCCGAGCATCTTGTCCAGCTCGGAGAAGTCCAGCTGCTCGCGGTGGACGAAGCCGTCCGGGTCGTCCAGGTCGGTGGCCGTCGGCAGCATGTCCGGGTGGGCCCACAGGCCGTCCCGGCCGTCGGCCCCGCGCGCGTCCGTGAGCGAGGCCCACAGGCGGGAGGCGTCGCGCAGCCGGCGCGGGCGCAGCTCCAGGCCGATCAGCGTGGCGAACGTCTGCTCGGCCGGGCCGCCCGTGGCCCGGCGGCGGCGCAGCGTCTCGCGCAGCGCGTCCGCGGACGCCAGGCGCGGCTTCGCGGCCGCGTGGACCACCGCGTCCACCCAGCCCTCGACGAGCGCCAGAGCGGTCTCCAGGCGGGCCAGGGCCGCCTTCTGCTCGGGCGTGTCCTCCGGCTGGAACATGCCCTGCTGCAGCGCGTCCTGCAGCTGCTCGGGGTTCTGCGGGTCGAACTGGCCGACCACGTCCTCCAGCTTGGCCGTGTCGACCTTGATCCCGCGCGCGTACCCGTCGACCGCGCCGAACAGGTGCGAGCGCAGCCACGGAACGTGCGCGAACAGACGCTGGTGGGCGGCCTCGCGCAGCGCCAGGTACAGCCGGACCTCCTCCTGCGGCACGCCGAGGTCCTTGCCGAACGCCTCCACGTTGGCCGGGAGCAGCGCCGCCTTGCCGGCCGGGCCGAGCGGCAGGCCGATGTCGGTGGACCCGACGACCTCGCCCGCGAGCACGCCGACGGCCTGCCCGATCTGCGTGCCGAACATGGCGCCGCCCATCGAGCGCATCATGCCGATCAGCGGGCCCGCCATGGCCTGCATCTCCTCCGGCAGGACGTCGCCCATGGCCGCGCCGACCCGCTCGGCGACCGGGTCGACCAGCTCCTGCCAGGCCGGCAGGGTCGCCTCGACCCACTCCGCGCGGGACCAGGCCACCGCCGCGCCCGCGCCCGACGGCAGGGACGTCGCGTCGTCCAGCCACAGGTCGGCCAGGCGCACGGCCTCCTCGACCGCCCTGCGGTCGGCCGGGCCCACGCTCGCGTCCTTCGAGCCGTCCTGGGCGCCCTGGGCGACCGTCTGGCGGGCGATCTGCTTGGCCATGTCCCAGTTCACCGGGCCGCCCTCGTAGGAGAGCATCTGGCCCAGCTGCTGGAACGCGGCGCCCAGATCCGTGGGATTCAGCGACCCGAACATCGCTGCGAGCGGATTGTCGGCGCCGGGGCCGCCAAAGCCTCCGGCTCCGGGCAGGCCGCCGAAGCCGAACGGGTTGGCCGGTCCCTGCCCACCGCCGCTCTGCTGGTCCTTCTTCTTGCCCTCGTCGCCGTCCTCCGGCTCCTCCGGCGGAAGGCCGAAACCGAATGGGGTGTCACTCACGGGAATCCTCGGCTGGTAAGGCCGCCGGTCTCTCTCCGGCGGCGCGGCTGCCCGACAACACCACCCAGCGTAGACACCCGGACCCGATCGGGCCTCGGTGCTTCGCCCACGGCAGGCCTGCGGCAGGATGGATGCACCTGGTACGTACGCGTCACTCGCGCTCGTACTGAAGACAACCGCTGGAGACGCCCGGTGAGTTCCCCAGATCGTCAGGTTCGCGCAGCGCGAAACACCTCGGCCCCGTCCGCGGCTCCCGCCGTGCGCGGGCCCGTCGTCGCGGTCACCGGAGCCGCCCGCGGCGTCGGCGCCCTGCTCACCGAGCGGCTCGCCGCCTCCGAGGAGATCAGGCAGGTCGTCGCCATCGACGAGCGGCGCGGCGACTGCGCCGCCGCCACCTGGCACATCCTCGACGTGCGCGACCCCGCCATCGCGGAGAAGCTGCGCGGCGCCGACGTGGTCGTCCACCTCGCGCTCGACCTCGATCTGGAGACCGACCCGGCCGCCCGGACCGCTTACAACGTCCGGGGGACGCAGACCGTCCTGACCGCGTCGGCCGCGGCCGGCGTGCACCGGGTCGTGCTGTGCACCTCGGCGATGGTCTACGGCGCGCTGCCGGACAACGAGCTGCCCCTGTCGGAGGACGCCGAGCTTCGCGCGACCGCCGAGGCCACCGGGGTGGGGGACCTGCTGGAGATCGAGCGGCTGGCCCGGCGCGCGCCACGCGCGCACCCGGGGCTGAACGTCACCGTCGTACGGCCCGCCGTGCTGGTCGGCGGCACCGACACCGCGCTGACCCGGTACTTCGAGTCGCCGCGCCTGCTGGTCGTCGCCGGGTCCCGGCCCGCGTGGCAGTTCTGCCACGTCGAGGACCTGTGCAGCGCCCTGGAGTACGCCGTCCTGGAGAAGGTCGACGGGGAACTCGCCGTCGGCTGCGACGGATGGCTGGAGCAGGAGGAGGTCGAGGAGCTGAGCGGGATCCGGCGGATGGAACTGCCGTCGGCGGTCGCGCTCGGCGCGGCGGCCCGGCTGCACCGGATCGGCCTCACCCCGTCCCCGGCGGGCGACCTGGCCTACACCATGTACCCGTGGGTGGTCAGCGGCAGCCGTCTGCACGACGCCGGGTGGCGGCCGAAGTGGACCAACGAGGAAGTGCTCGCGGAACTGCTGGAGGAGGTCTCCGGGCGGCACACGGTCGCCGGACGGCGCCTCGGGCGCAAGGACGCCACGGCCGCCGGCGCCGCCGGGGCGACGGTGGCCCTGCTGGGCGCCGCGGCCGTCGTACGGCGCGCCCGCAAGGCCCGGCGGCGGGCCTGAGGCCACCACACGGCCGCGCCCGAGGGGACGACCCGTCGCACGGACGTCTCGTAGGAGGCTCCGAATCCATGCACGCGCGTGCATGGTGAATCTCGTATTCCCCGCTGTCACAGGCGTGCGGCACGATGGGGGCATGGCACACACGAACGAGCACCCCGGTGAGCAGGCGGCCCAGGATCCCATCAAGCTGATCGCCGTCCGCGAGACCGCCCTCTCTGTGGACGAGGTGTTCCAGGCTGTCGGGGACGCCGCCGCCGGAGGCATCGCCCTGTTCGTGGGAACCGTGCGCAACCACGACGGGGGCGCGGACGTGGACGCGCTCGGCTACTCCTGCCACCCCAGCGCCGAGGCCGAGATGCGGCGCATCGCCGAGAAGGTGGCGGCCGAGTATCCGGTCCGCGCGCTGGCCGCCGTGCACCGGGTGGGGGACCTGCGGGTCGGGGACCTCGCCGTGGTCGTCGCCGTCGCCTGCCCGCACCGGGCCGAGGCGTTCGACGCCTGCCGCAAGCTGATCGACGACCTCAAGCACGAGGTGCCGATCTGGAAGCACCAGAGGTTCTCCGACGGTACGGAGGAATGGGTGGGGGCCTGCTGAGGATCGTCACGCTTCGTGATCGGAGCGCTCCGTGTACATCACTTGGAGCACACGGACGACCCCGTGTTGCGTAACCGGCCCCCTCGCGTGAGCGTTGTCGGTGCGGACGGTTAATCTGCTCATCAGTCAGTCGCGGACACTCACAGCGTCGGGAGGTCGGCATGGGGGCGCTTGTCTGGCTGCTGATCCCGCTCATCGCCGCGATCGGCGGCGGGCTGTGGGGCAGTTGGGCCAACAGGACTCGCAAGGTGCGCGGTGACGGTCCCGAGCTGGACGGTTATGCCCGGTTCCGCGAGGCCATGGAGCGGTCCCACACGGGTGCCGGCGGGGTGTGACGAGGGTCCCCTGACGGTGCGCTGACAGAGGCGTCCCGTACTGTCGTGACATGCCACGCCGCACCGCGACGATGCTCGCCTCCACCCTGATGCTGATCGCGCTCCTGTGCGCGGGAGTGCTCATCCCCGCGCCGTATTCGGAGATGTCCCCCGGCCCGACCGTGAACACGCTGGCGGACCACGACGGCGAGCCGGTGCTGCAGATCTCCGGGCACAAGACGTACCCGACCGACGGCAACCTGAACATGACCACCGTCCGGGTGACCAGCGCGGACTTCCGCATGAACCTGGTGGAGGCGGTCTACGGCTGGCTCGACCACGACACCAAGGTCGTGCCGCACGACACGCTCTACCCGGACGGCAAGACCGAGCAGCAGTCCACGCAGGAGAACGCCGAGGAGTTCAGTCAGTCCCAGGAGAGCGCCAAGGTCGCCGCCCTGAAGCAGCTGGGCATCCCGGTGAGGTCCTGGGTGATCGTCTCCACCGTCGTCAAGGGCACCCCGGCCGAGGGCAGGCTGCACGCCGGCGACGTGATCAAGGCCGTCGACGGCACGGCCGTCAAGCAGCCCACCGACGTCGCCAAGCTGGTCACCAGGCACAAGCCCGGACAGAAGGTCGTCTTCACCGTCGTCCCCGCCAAGGACCAGGCCGCCGCCGTGAAGGCGCACAAGACGGCGACCACGACCCGGGACGTCACCCTCACCACGAAGACGTCCGACGACACCGGGCCCAAGCGGGCCATCGTCGGGATCTCCGCCGGGACCGACCACACCTTCCCGTTCACCATCGACATCAAGCTCGCCGACGTCGGCGGCCCCAGCGCCGGCCTGATGTTCGCCCTCGGCATCTACGACAAGCTCACCCCGGGCAGCCTGACCGGCGGCAAGTTCGTCGCCGGCACCGGCACCATCGACGACAACGGCACCGTCGGCCCGATCGGCGGCGTCGAGATGAAGACCGTCGGCGCGCGCGACAAGGGCGCCCAGTACTTCCTGACGCCGGCCGACAACTGCGCGGCCGCCGCCAAGGACACCCCGAGCGGGCTCCGGCTGGTGAAGGTCAGGACGATCAAGGACGCGCTGGACGCGCTGAAGGACATCCGCACCGGGAACGCCGCGGCGCTGCCGCAGTGCACCACCAAGGGCTGACCGGCACGCACGCGTGGCACGGCGGGGACGGGAACGCCCCGCCGGCCGGCACCGGACACGGCTGGGGGCGCCCCGTGAACACGAGGGGCGCCCCCATCGCCGTACCCGCGTGAGGACTCAGTCCTCGAACGTCGCCGTCAGGGCCTCGGCCAGGCCGGGCACCAGGTCCGGGCCGGTCAGGACCTCCGTCGGGGAGTCCTTCTCGCGCAGCCGCAGCGCCGAGTCGCGGCTGCCGTCGCGCAGCACCGCGACCGTCATGCGCACCTCCTGGCGCTCGGGGTGCTCGGCCACCCACTTGGTCAGCTGGGCCTCGCTCAGATCCTGCGGGACCTGCGCCTCGGCGGACGGCGGCAGCATCAGCCGCTCCACACAGAGTGCGCAGCCGGTCACCGCGTCGGGCCAGGCGATGGTGCCGAGGAACTCGTCGAGCGGCTTGCCGGCCGGGATCTCGTCCTGCTCGATCGGGGTGAGACCGGCGGACGCGGACTCGTCCTCGAGACCCAGCTGGGCCGCGAGCGCGGGTTCCTGGGCCCGCAGCCGCGCGGTGTCGACAAGGGCGAAGAGGCGAGCGGGCTGGTCCCAGCCGAGGCCGGAGACGTACTCGTCGATCTCGAGTACGGCCCGGGTGAGCGGGCTCGCTGCCATGGGAGTGTTGGACATGGTCACAATCCTGCCTCGTTCAGGGCCGGAATCGGGAACCGAGCAAACCGTGAGTAAGTTGCATAGGTGTGGGTCCGCGATCACGGGGGGCCACGGGCGGCCCGCGACCAGTCGGGCCTGACGGATCGACAGCGACTTCGAGGTGCGCACCTTGGCTTTCCAGATGCCGGACCGCGGCGGAGGCCCGACGGGGCCACGGATCAGAGCGGGCCGCCCGTCCCGGGGGGTACGGACCCTGCTCATGACACTGGGCGTCCTGGCCGTCCTCGGCATGGCGTTCACCATGTTCGCGGGCTTCTGGACGGACTGGCTGTGGTACCGGTCGGTGCACTACTCGTCCGTGTTCACGACCACGCTGTGGACCAAGATCGGCCTCTTCTTCGTCTTCGGCCTGCTGATGGCTCTCGCCGTGGGGGTCAACATCTGGCTCGCGCACCGCCTGCGGCCCCCGCTCAGCGCCATGTCCATGGAGCAGCAGAGCCTCGACCGCTACCGGATGGGCATCGCGCCGTACAAGAAGTGGCTGCTGCTCGCCGTCACCGCGCTCGTCGGGCTGATCGCCGGCGCCTCCGCGGCCGGCCAGTGGCGGACCTGGCTGATGTGGGTCAACGGCGTGCCCTTCCACCAGAAGGACCCCCAGTTCCACCTCGACGTCTCCTTCTACGCCTTCGACCTGCCCTGGTACCGCTTCCTGCTCGGCTTCGGCTTCGCCGCCGCCATCCTGTGCCTGATCGCCGCCGCGCTCACGCACTATCTGTACGGCGGGCTGCGCGTCACCAGCCCCGGCGCGCGGGCCACCGCCGCCGCGACCGGGCATCTGTCGGTGCTGCTCGGCGTCTTCGTCGCCCTCAAGGCCGTCGCCTACTGGCTCGACCGGTACGGCCTGGCCGTGAAGTCCAGCGACTTCAAGGCGACCGGCCAGTGGACCGGCCTGCGCTACGTCGACGCCAACGCCTATCTGCCGGCGAAGACGATCCTGTTCTGCATCGCCGTCATCTGCGCGCTGCTGTTCTTCGCCACGCTGTGGCGGCGCACCTGGCAGCTGCCGGTGATCGGCTTCGGCCTGATGGTCCTCTCGGCGATCCTGATCGGCGGGCTGTACCCGGCCATCGTGCAGAAGTTCCAGGTCGAGCCCAACGAGCAGGCCAAGGAAGCGCCGTACGTCCAGAAGAACCTCACGGCGACCCGCGCGGCGTACGGCATCGACGACACCAAGGTCACCGAGTACGACGGCAAGTCCACGGCCACGGACAAGGCCAGGCTGCGAGCGGACGCGGACGACGCGGCCAGCATCCGCATCATGGACCCGAACATCGTCTCGCCGACGTTCCAGCAGGCGCAGCAGATGAAGAAGTACTACGCCTTCCCGACCAACCTGGACGTCGACCGGTACCCCGCGAAGGACGGCGGCGGCGCCGGGGAGCAGGACACGGTCATCGGGCTGCGCGAGCTGAACCTGGACGGTGTCCCGAGCAACAACTGGATCAACGACCACTTCCGCTACACGCACGGCTACGGCGTGGTCGCCGCCAAGGGCACCGAGGCGGACGACCAGGGCCAGCCGGTCTTCACCGAGTCCGGCCTGCCGTCCAAGGGCGGCCTCGGCACGTACGAGCAGGGCATCTACTACGGCGAGAAGACCACCACCTACTCGATCGTCGGCGGACCGCAGAAGGAGGTCGACTACTCGAGGGACGACGGCACCGAGAAGACCACCAGGTACACCGGCAGGAGCGGCGTCAACCTCGACAACCCGCTCAACCGGGCCGCGTACGCGGTGGCGTTCGACGAGCCGCAGATCCTCTACTCCGGCGCGATCGGCAAGGGTTCGCGGATCCTGTACAACCGCACGCCCAAGGAGCGCGTGGAGGCCGTCGCCCCCTGGCTGACCATCGACGGCGACGCGTATCCGGCGGTCGTGGACGGCCACATCCAGTGGATCGTCGACGCGTACACGACGTCGAACGGCTACCCGTACTCCTCCCGTACGACCCTGGGCGACACCACGGCCGACTCGCTGACCGCCGCCAACGACAACCGCGCGGTGGTGGCCCAGCAGAACCAGGTCAACTACATCCGCAACTCGGTGAAGGCGACCGTCGACGCGTACACCGGCGAGGTCAGGCTCTACCAGTGGGACACCCAGGACCCCGTCCTGAAGACCTGGATGAAGGCGTTCCCGGGCACGGTGCGGCCGAAGAGCGCCATCTCCAAGGACCTGCTGGCCCATCTGCGCTATCCGCAGGACCTGTTCAAGGTCCAGCGCGAGCTGCTCACCCGCTACCACGTCACGGACGCGCAGACGTTCCTCACCGGCAGCGAGGTCTGGCAGGTCCCCGACGACCCGACCAACGACTCGGGCAGCGCGGTGCCGCCGTACTACCTGAGCATGAAGATGCCGGACCAGAACGCGCAGGCGTTCTCGCTGACGACGACGTTCACGCCGAACGGACGGGACAACCTCAGCGCGTTCATGGCGGTCGACTCGGACCCGGGCACCAGCGACTACGGCAAGATCAGAATCCTGAAACTGCCGACCAGCACGACGGCCGACGGCCCCCGGCAGGTGCAGAGCCAGTTCAACTCCCGCCCGGACATCGCCGAGACGATCAGCCTGCTCACCCGCGGGCATTCCAAGGTCGAGTACGGCAATCTGCTGACCGTGCCGCTCGACGGCGGACTGCTGTACGCGGAACCGGTCTACGTCCTCGGCGGCAACAAGCTGAAGTACCCCCTGCTGGGCAAGGTGCTGGTCACCTACAACGGCAAGACGGCGTTCGAGGACACCCTCGACCAGGCGCTCAACAAGGTGTTCGGCGTGGCGGGTTCGACCACCTCGCCACCGGACACCGGCACCGCCAACCCGCCGTCGTCCCCCAGCCCGTCCGTCCGGCAGGCCCTGGCCGACGCCCAGAAGGCCTTCGACGCGGGCCAGCAGGCCCTGAAGGCTCCGAACGGCCCGGACTGGACCGCGTACGACAAGGCCCAGAAAGACCTGAAGGCCGCGCTGAAGCGGGCCGCGGACGCGGAGGCCAAGGCCGGCAGGAACGGGACCGGGAACAGGAGTTGATCAAGAGCCCCCCGCGCCGTGATACGGTTGACAGGCAACGGCGCGGGGTGGAGCAGCTCGGTAGCTCGCTGGGCTCATAACCCAGAGGTCGCAGGTTCAAATCCTGTCCCCGCTACTGCAGTCGAAGGCCCGGATCCATGGGATCCGGGCCTTCGTGGTGTGCGAACTCATGTGCTGGGGGGAGGGACGGCCGCGCCGCCGTGGGGAGTTGAGCGGTCTGTGTTTGACTTGTCGTCCTGTGGGCATGTCGACAAAACGCTGAAGTGACCTCACGGGCTGCGGTATACCGGGTGTACCAAGGTTGCAGGTGGTGCGACGATGGACGTTATGGGGGACAAGGCAACTCTGTTCGAGTCAGGGCGATTTGTGCAGCCTTCCGGCGAGGAGCCCACCCGCGAGGAGCTGAGCGAGATGGGGGACGCCGCGGAGGAGGTGCGCCTCGGGCTGGCCGCGCAGAGCGGCGACACCGAGGCGGCGAGCGTCCTCGGAGCCCTGCTGCTGCGCCGCGGCGACCTCGACGGAGCCGAACCCCATCTGCGCGCCGCCACCGCGGCCGGTGACCGGGCGGCCGCCAACAACCTGGGCGTCCTGCTGCACCAGCGCGGCTACCCCGAGGAGGCCGCCGGCTGGTGGCGCGTCGCCGCCGTCGCCGGTTCCGCGGCCGCCGCGCACGCACTCGGCCGCTACCACCGTGAGCGCGGGGACGAACCCGCCGCCGAGTACTGGCTGCGCCAGTCCGCCGAGCAGGGCCATGTCCTCGGTGCGTACGCGCTCGCCGACCTGCTGGAGCACCGCGGGGACGTCGGCGCCGAGCACTGGATGCGGGCCGCGGCCGAGCGCGGGCACCGCGAGGCCGCCTACCGGCTGGCCCGCGCACTCGACCGGCGGGCCGGACGCGAGGAAGGCTCCGCGGCCGACAACGCTGTCGCCGAGGCCGAGCAGTGGTACCGGCAGGCCGCCGCACGCGGCCACCGGCGGGCCGCGCTGCACCTCGGCGCGATCCTGGAGAAGCGCGGGGAGCTGAAGGAGGCCGGGCGCTGGTACCTGACCTCCGCCAAGGACGGCGAGCCCCGGGCCGCCTGCGCGCTGGGCTTCCTGCTGCGCGACGCCGGGGACACCGAGAGCGCGGCCGTGTGGTGGCTGCGCGCCGCCCAGGAGGGCGACGGCAACGCGGCCAACGCGCTCGGCGCGCTGCACGCCGAGCGCGGCGAGACCCAGACCGCCGAGCGCTGGTACCGGGCCGCGCTGGACGCGGGTGACGACAACGGCGCGTACAACCTCGGCCTGCTCTGCGCCGAGCAGGGGCGCACCGCGCAGGCCGAGCAGTGGTACCGGCGGGCCGCCTACGCCGGTCACCGGGAGGCCGCGAACGCGCTCGCCATCCTGCTCCTCCAGGGCGGCGACGCCACCGGCGCCGAGCCCTGGTTCTCCAAGGCGGCCGAGGCGGGGAGCGTCGACGCGGCGTTCAACCTGGGGATCCTCTACGCCGGGCGCGGCGAGGAGGCCACGGCGCTGCGCTGGTACGAACGGGCCGCGGCCGCCGGGCACACCGAGGCCGCGCTCCAGGTCGGGATCGCCCGGCTGCGCGAGGGCGAGGAGCAGGAGGCCGAGCGGCATCTGCGGTGCGCGGCGGGCGGAGGCAGCGCGGAGGCGGCGTACCGGCTGGCGGCGCTGCTGGACGCGCGGCGTCCGCCGGAGCCGGCGCACGAACTGGGCGAGATCGTGCACGAGAAGACCGAGTGCGAGGAGTGGTACGAGCGGGCGGCGACCCAGGGGCACCGGCGGGCCCAGGTGCGGGTCGGGATGCTCGCGGCGGCGCGGGGGGACGTGGTGGAGGCGGCGCGGTGGTACCGGGCGGCGGCGGAGGCCGGGTCGCGCAACGGCGCCTTCAACCTCGGGCTGCTGCTGGCACGGGAGGGCAGCGAGCCGGAGGCGGCGGTGTGGTGGACGCGGGCCGCGAACGCCGGGCACGGACGGGCGGCGCTGCGGCTGGCCCTCGTCTACGCGCGTCGGGGAGAGCTGGCGGAGGGACAGCGCTGGGCCGACCGCGCGGTCGAGCTGGGTCCTGCCGAGGTCGCGGAGCGGGCGGGGCGGCTCCGGGACGCGCTGCGGGAGGAGCTGTCGGCCTGAACACGTGAGCCCTGCCACGTCACCGGTATCTGATTTGCCTCCGCCGACCCCTCTCACGTAATGTCGTGTTCACCGACGCGGGGTGGAGCAGCTCGGTAGCTCGCTGGGCTCATAACCCAGAGGTCGCAGGTTCAAATCCTGTCCCCGCTACTGAAGGCCGAGGGCCGGAATCCAGAGATGGGTTCCGGCCCTCGGCGTGTTCGCATGTCCGCGCCTTGTGCGGCCCGGCGCCTTAAGTGAGCTTTAAACAAGTCTTAAACCTCTTTCGGGCTCACTCTGTTACCCGAGGTAAGTACAGGTCGGACGGTATTCGGGGATGTCGCGTTCCGCTTGGCAGAGGTCGCGGTCCTGCGTATCGTCTGGCTTCGCCGACGGCCGTCCGCCGCAGTCAGAGAGCGCTCTCAGAACGTGTCTGCCCGCGCACTCCGCGCAGCGCCCGGCGCCGGCCGCGCACATCCCCCACGACGACGACAAGGTGAATCCACTCCATGGCCGCTCATCGCGCACGCAGATGGTCGTTAGGAGGGCTGGCGGTCCTGCTGTCCGCCGCCCTCGGCTGCGCCATCCTCATCAACACCTCCGACTCGGCGACCAACCGCGCGAACGCCGCCACCACCATGACGTGGTCCGACGACTTCGACGGAGCCGCGGGCAGCGCGCCCAGTTCGTCGAAGTGGACCCTGGAGACGGGCGGCGGCGGCAACGGCAACCACGAGTTGCAGTACTACACGAACAGCACGGACAACGCCGCCCTCGACGGCAACGGCCACCTGGTCATCACCGCCCGCAAGAACACGGACCCCGGCCTGCAGTGCTGGTACGGCACCTGCCAGTACACCTCGGCACGGCTGAACACGGCGCGCGCCTTCACGCAGAAGTACGGCCACTTCGAGTCCCGCATCAAGATCCCGCGGGGCCAGGGCGTGTGGCCGGCGTTCTGGATGCTCGGTGACGACCTCGGCAGCGCGGGCTGGCCCAACAGCGGCGAGATCGACGTCATGGAGAACGTCGGCAAGGAGCCCGGCACCGTCCACGGCACGATCCACGGCCCGGGCTACTCCGGCTCGGGCGGCCTCGGCGCCGCGTACACCCTCCCGAACGGCAAGGCCTTCGCCGACGACTTCCACGTCTTCGCCGTCGACTGGAGCCCGTCCGCGATCACCTGGTCCGTGGACGGCCAGGCGTACGAGACCCGCACCCCCGCCGACGTCGGCGGCAACAAGTGGGTCTTCGACCACCCGTTCTTCATCATCCTGAACTTCGCGGTCGGCGGTGACTGGCCCGGCAGCCCGGACTCCGGCACCTCCTTCCCGCAGACGATGACCGTCGACTACGTCCACGTCACCGCCTCGGACTCCGGCACCGGCACCGGTTCCGGCGGCACCACCCGCGTCGGCGCCATCAAGGGAATCGGCGGCATGTGCGTGGACGTCGCAGGGGCCAACGCCGCCGACGGCACCCCGGTCCAGCTGCACAACTGCACCGGCAACGACGCCCAGAAGTGGACCCTGGGCAGCGACGGCACCGTGCGCGCCCTGGGCAAGTGCCTGGACGTCCAAGGCGGTTCGCACGACGACGGCACGCCCGTCCAGCTCTACACCTGCAACGGCACCGAGGCCCAGCAGTGGACCTACACCGCCGCCGGCGACCTGACCAACCGCGGCGCCGACAAGTGCCTCGACGCCAAGGACGGTTCCTCCGCCGACGGAACCCGGCTGCAGATCTGGACCTGTTCGGGCAATCCCAACCAGAAGTGGTCCTTCGGCTGAGCCTCCCCCGCCGAAGCCCCACCCCCCACATGTCCCCCCGCGCGCACCGGCTCCCCTCCCGGGCGCCGGGGGCCCCGAAGGAGCACCCCTCATGGCACCTCGCCACCAGCGCAACCTCACCCGCCGCAAGATGCTGTTCGCCCTCGGTGGCGCGGCCGTGGCCGTCCCGGCGATAGCCGCCGTCGCCCCGTACGCCCTCGCGGGCCAGAGCAAGGACTCCGCGACCGCGGCGAGCGGCTCGCTCCCGGTCACCGTGGTCAACAACAGCGGGTCGTTCGACAACGGCTCGGTGCACCTGTACGTCGTCGGAAACGCCGACGGTAAGCAGGTGCGGCTCACCCCGGACGGCACCGTCGCCCCCGTGGCCCTCTCGGACAACGGCGCCGACGGCTTCACCGACTACGCGATCCCGCTCGCGAGCAGCGGCGAGACCAAGCTGTCCCTGCCCTACATGTCGGGCCGCATCTACGTCTCACTCGGCCAGAAGCTCAAGTTCAAGGTCGTGACCGACGGCAACGGCAACGCCGCTCTGCAGTACCCGGCCGGCTGGGTCACGTCGGACCCCAACTACGGCATCCTGCACGACTGCGCCGAGTTCACCCACAACGCGTCCGGCATGTTCTGCAACACCACGATGGTGGACATGTTCAGCGTTCCGATGAGCCTGCGCCTCACCGGCGACAAGGACCAGACGACGGGCGCCCTGCGCGACGGCGGCCGCGCCGCGGCCTTCGCGGAGGTCAAGAAGGTGGCCGAGTTCGCCCCTCTGGTCGTGGACGACACGCGGATCATCGCCCCCGGCCACGGCCTGGACGCGGGCATCTTCCCCAAGGACTACTTCGCCCCGTACATCGACGAGGTGTGGAGCACCTACACCGGCAAGGACCTCAAGGTCACCACGAACGCGGGCACGTTCACCGGCCGCGTCCGCGGCGAGCGCCTCACCTTCGACGGCCCGGCGTCGGTGTCCTTCGCCAAGCCCTCCACCCGTGACGTCCTGTTCTGCGACGGCAACCTCGCCGCCCCCAACGACGGCACCACCGGACCCGTGGCGGCGGTCCTGGGCGCGGCCTTCAACCGCTCCACCCTGCTGAGCAATCCCTCGCAGCCCACCACCGACCCGGCGGCCTTCTACCAGACCGCCCTGACCAACCACTACGCGAAGGCCGTCCACGCGGCCACCGCGGACGGCAGGGCCTACGGCTTCGCCTTCGACGACGTGGCGGACTTCGCCTCCTACATCCAGGACACGAATCCCTCGGCCCTCACCCTCACCCTGACGGCGTTCTGAGGCGGCGCGGACCCGCACGGGAAGCGACAGGACCAGCAGCACCGAGCCCCGGCGCCGCAAGGGCTGCCGGGGCTCGGTGGGTGGCCGGAAGGGTTACGCCGCCGCGCAGTCCGGGCACAGGCCGCGGTACGTCACCTCGACGTCCGACACCGTGAAGCCGAAGCGCTCGGTGTCGGGGAGGTCGGCGAGCGGGTTGCCCGTCGGGTGGACGTCGCGGATCGCGCCGCAGTGGGCGCAGACCAGGTGATGGTGCGGCCGGTGCGCGTTCGGGTCGTAGCGCTTGGCGCGCTTGTCCGTCGTGACTTCCAGCACCTCGCCGAGGGAGACCAGCTCGCCCAGCGTGTTGTACACGGTCGCCCGGGAGATCTCCGGCAGCTTCGCGACAGCCCGGGCGTGGACCTCGTCGGCCGTCAGATGGACGTGCTCGCCGTCGAGGACCTCGGCCACGACGCGCCGCTGCGCGGTCATCCGCCATCCGCGTCCACGCAGCCGTTCCAGAAGGTCGCTCATGGCTACCAGCCTAACAGCCGGCGGGACCAGGACGGGAACAGGTGTGATATTGGATTCGCGATGGACTTAGAGAACGTCCAAGGTAGGATCTGGGGCGCCGAGAAGCGGCTGCCGGGCCGGACCCCACGGTGCTCGGGGTCCGGCCCGTTCCGCATGCTCAGAGCGCGGGGGCGGGCTCGCGGGCCGGGGTCCAGCAGCGGATGATGTCGCGGACCGAGACGATGCCGGCGACCTCGCCGCGGTCGAGGACGACCAGGTGCCGGAAGCCGCCGTGGGTCATGGCGCGGGCGGCCTGCTCCAGGGTCCAGGTCGGGGCGGCGAAGACGACGTCGGTGGTGGTGTGGGCGAAGGCGCGTTCGGTGTCGGGGTTCTGGCCGAGGCCGACGGAGTTGAGGATGTCGCGTTCGGTGAGGATGCCGATGCCGCCGGCGTCCGGGTCGAGGACGACGGCGGCGCCGACGCGGCGGGCGGACATCAGGTTCGCCGCCTGGCGGAGTGTGTGGGCGGGGCCGACGGTGAGGATCACCGTGCTCATGGCGTCGCGGACGAGCATGGGTGGGGCCACCTCCTAGGAATCCGTGAAGCTCGTTCAAGGATTCACAAGTTCACAAGTGGGGGTGAGCCCAGACTGCCAGGTAAAGCAGGGGTCAACAAGAGGGCGCGCGTGGTGACTTGAGGGCGTGCCCGGGTTCGTCTCGTGGCTCAGTGGCGCTGGTTGAGATACCCCAGCAACTCGTCGTGCAGCAGGCCGTTGGACGCGGCGGCGTTGCCGCTGTGCGGGCCCGGGCGGCCGTCGAGGCCGGTGAAGGCGCCGCCGGCCTCCGTGACGATGATCGCGTTCGCGGCCATGTCCCACAGCGACAGCTCCGGCTCCGCGCACATGTCCACGGATCCCTCGGCGACCATCATGTACGGCCAGAAGTCGCCGTACGCGCGCGTGCGCCACACCTGGCGGGTCAGATCCAGGAACCCGCCGAGGCGGCCCTGCTCCTCCCAGCCGGAGAGGGAGGAGTACGCGAACGACGCGTCCGCGAGCCTGCCGACGCCGGAGACATGGAGGCGGCTCGCGGAGGTCAGACTGCGGCCGGTGAAGGCGCCGTGCCCCTTCGCGGCCCACCAGCGGCGGCCGAGCGCGGGGGCGGAGACGAGGCCGACGACGGGCTGGTAGCCCCCCTCCGCCGCCTCCATCAGGGAGATGAGCGTCGCCCAGACCGGGACGCCGCGGACGTAGTTCTTCGTGCCGTCGATGGGGTCGATCACCCAGCGGCGCGGGCCGGAGCCCTCCACGCCGTACTCCTCGCCGAGGACCGCGTCCCTGGGGCGGGCGCGCTGGAGCTGGCCGCGGATCAGTTCTTCCGCCGCCTTGTCCGCCTCGCTCACCGGCGTCATGTCCGGCTTGGTCTCGACCTTCAGGTCGAGCGCCTTGAAGCGGTCCATGGTGGCGGCGTCGGCGGCGTCCGCGAGGACGTGGGCGAGACGCAGGTCGTCGAGGTAGTCCGGCATGTAGGGAACGGTATCCGGCCCGCTCGTCACGGGGCCACCAGGGCGGGCGCAGCGCGGCGGAGCCGTGCGCGGGGGAGGGGGCGGGCCCACGGAGGCCGCGCGCGGGGAGACGACGCCCGTCGCCGCATGGCCGACAACCCTCCCGAACCCTTGACAGTGCATACAAGCGCGTCAAATCTGGGCGCAGAGCCGCTCCGCCCAGGGAGGCGATGATGCCCGCTGCCCGGGAGTCCCTACTGGACGCCGCCTGCACGGCGCTCGCGCGCCGGCCGTGGTCCGCGGTGCGGATGGTCGACGTGGCGGCGACGGCGGGGGTGTCCCGGCAGACCCTCTACAACGAGTTCGGCAGCAAGGAAGGGCTGGCCAGGGCGCTGGTGCGGCGGGAGGCGGACGGCTACCTCGCCGGAGTGGAGCGGGCGCTGGCCGGTCCGGGCGAGCCCACGGCGCGGCTCACCGCCGTCGCCGAGTGGACCGGCTCCGCCGCCCGGGACAACCCGCTGGTACGGGCCTTGCTCACCGGCTGCTGGAGCGAGCGGCTGCCCGCCCCGCCGCTCGCCGCCGTGCAGTCGGTCTCGTCGGTGCCGGCGCAGCGCCGCGCGGACGGGCCGCTGCCGACGCCCCACGACTTCGTGCGGATCGTCCGGGACCGCGCGGTCACCGCCCTCGCGGGTCCCGCCGCCACCCCCGCCGACGCCGCCGAACTGGCCCGCTCCTGCGAGCTGGCGGTCCGCCTCGCCCTCTCCTGCGTCGCGGCGCCCCCGGCAGAGGGCGGCATGGCGGACCTGATCCGCGCGGTCGCCCCGCGCCAGACGGTGTGATCCTCTCCGTACGGCCTCCGGCCGCCACGCCGTGTGATCCGTCTACCTACGGCCTCCGGCCGCCCGCGCGGTCGTCCCCACCGCCACGCCGTGTGATCCGTCTGCCTACGGCCTCCGGCTGTCCGCGCGGTCGCCGCGCCGCCACGCCGTGTGAACGGACTCGGGCCGTCCGCGCGGTCGCCCCGCCGCCACGCCGTGTCATCCGTCTCCGTGCGGCCTCCCCAGCAGGGCCGGCGGCCGGTGCACCCGCTCAGTACGGCCCGCCCCGGTAGTACCGGACGCCGTGCGGGCCGGCGCCGGCAGCGCGCTCGTGGGCTGCGTCCGAACGGTCGGAGGGAGCCGAGCGGCCCGACAGGGTGCGCAGGCGGTCAAGCCCGGCCAGCACCTCCGCCCGGTGGCCGGACTCCTTCATCCACCGGGGCAGGCGTGGGAACATCGCCTGCGTGGCGCCGGTCCCGCCCTCACGCAGCGCGGCGCCGACATAGGCGGCCAGCGCGTCGACGTGCTCCTCGTCGTACGCCCACAGAACGCGGCCCGCGCACCGCGTCTGGAGCCAGAGGGGCCGCCGGAAGAACGGGTCCTCCGTGCCGCCCAGCCGCACCCCGATCAGCGCGCCGTTCAGCCGCCTTGCCCGCCACTCGGCGATCGCGCCGCACCCGGGGCAGACGAGCCGGCGGGGCCGGAACCTCAGCTCGCCGTAGTGCTTGAGCGGGGGCAGACCGGGGCGCTGGACCACCTCCGCCCGCCCGCCGCAGCGGGGGCAGACGACCAGGATCCGGCCGGCGTACCGGGTGAGGTGCTGACCCCGGTCCCGGTGCCGGGCCGGGCCGCCGTGCCGCTGCTCGGAGTCCACGCGGCCGCCCTCAGTGCGCCGATCCGGACAGCTGCAGCCCGATCACGCCGATGATGACCAGGCTGATGGAGACGATCTTCAGCGTGGACACCAGGTCGCCGAGGAAGACCATGCCGTAGATCGCGGTGCCGGCCGCGCCGATGCCGGTCCACACGGCGTACGCGGGGCCGACGTCGAGTTTCCGCAGGGACAGGGTCAGCAGGCCGAAGCTGCCGAGGGCGAAGGACGCGAAGGCGATCGTGGGCCACAGGCGGGTGAACCCGTGCGAGAGCTTCAGGCACACGGCGAAGCCGGTCTCCAGCATCCCGGCCACGATGACCAGCAGCCACGCCATGTGGGGTCCTCCCGTTGATCCGGATCTCCGGCTCGGTGCGCGATTATGCACTTACCGAGCCGGGGCCCCGGCAAACAACGCGGAGGCCCGTCAGTCGCCCTCCTTGCGCTCCCGCGTGGCCAGCAGGCGGCGCAGCGAGTACAGGCGCGCCGGGTCCGCGTGGCCCTCCTCGACCCAGGCGTCCAGCGCGCAGTCCGGCTCGTCGTGGCTGCACGCGCGCGGACAGCCCTCCGTGCCCGGTTCGAGGTCCGGGAAGGCGTGGATGACGCGGGACGGGTCGATGTGCGCGAGGCCGAAGGAGCGGATGCCGGGGGTGTCGATGACCCAGCCGTCCGCACCGGACAGCGGCAGGGCGAGGGCGGACGTCGTGGTGTGGCGGCCGCGGCCGGTGACCGCGTTGACGTGCCCCGTCGTACGCCGCCGCTCCTCGGGGACCAGCGCGTTCACCAGCGTCGTCTTGCCCACGCCGGAGTGGCCCACGAACGCCGTCGCCCGGCCGGCGAGGTGCTCCCGCACCCGGTCCGCCGCGTCGCCGTTCTCCAGTTCCCCGCGGCTGGTGACGACGTGGGGGATGTCGAGCGCGCCGTACAGCTCCAGCAGTTTGTCCGGCGGGGCCAGGTCCGACTTGGTCAGCACCAGCAGCGGTTCCAGGCCGCCGTCGAAGGCCGCGACCAGGCAGCGGTCGATCAGGCGGGGACGCGGCTCGGGGTCGGCCAGGGCGGTGACGATCGCCAGCTGGTCCGCGTTGGCGACGACCACGCGCTCGTACGGGTCGTCGTCGTCCGCGGTACGGCGCAGCACCGACGTGCGCTCCTCGATGCGGACGATCCGGGCGAGGGTGTCCTTCTTGCCGGACAGGTCGCCGACCAGGGCCACCCGGTCCCCGACCACCGCCGCCTTGCGGCCCAGCTCGCGCGCCTTCATCGCCACGATCGTCCGGTCGCCGACCAGGCAGGTCAGCCGGCCGCGGTCGACCGTGAGCACCATGCCCTCCGCGGCGTCCTCGTGCTTGGGCCGGATGTGGGTGCGCGGCCGGGTGCCCCGGCGGCCGGGACGGCTGCGGATGTCGTCCTCGTCGGTGTGCTTGCCGTAACGGCGCATGGCGTGTCCCTACTGCCCGAGCATCCCGGTCCACAGCTCGGGGAAGTCCGGCAGGGTCTTGGCCGTGGTCGCCACGTTCTCGATCCGCACGCCCTCCACCGCGAGGCCGATGATCGCGCCGGCGGTGGCCATGCGGTGGTCCTCGTAGGTGTGGAAGACGCCGCCGTGCAGCGTGCGCGGGCGGATGTGCAGGCCGTCGGCGGTCTCGGTGACGTCACCGCCCAGCTCGTTGATCTCCTTGGTGAGCGCGGCCAGCCGGTCCGTCTCGTGCAGCCGCAGATGGGCCACGCCGCGCAGGGTGGAGGGGGAGTCCGCGAGGGCGGCGACCGCCGCGATGCCCGGGGTCAGCTCGCCGACGTCGCCGAGGTCCACGTCGATGCCGTGGATCGCACCCGATCCGGTGAAGACCAGGCCGTACTCGGTGAGTTCGCAGGAACCGCCCATCTCGGTGAAGATCTCCCGCAGCCGGTCACCCGGCTGGGTGGTCCGCTCCGGCCAGTCCGGGATCAGCACCTTGCCGCCGGTGACCAGGGCCGCCGCCAGGAACGGCTGCGCGTTGGACAGGTCCGGCTCGACCGTCAGGTCCCGGCCGAGCAGCGCGCCCGGTGTCACCCGCCACACGTTCGGCTCGCCGCCCGACTCCGGGGTGTCCACCTGGGCGCCGACCGCGCGCAGCATGTCCACGGTCATCCGGATGTGCGGCATGGAGGGGAGCGTCGCGCCGGTGTGCCGGACCTCGACGCCCTGGTTGAAGCGCGGGCCGGAGAGCAGCAGGGCGCTGACGAACTGGGAGGACGAGGAGGCGTCGATCGACACCGGTCCGCCGTCCAGGGCGCCGCCGCCGTGCACGGTCAGCGGCAGCGCGCCCCGGCCGTCGTCGTCGATCCGGGCGCCGAGCTGCCGCAGCGCGTCGATCACGCCGTGCAGCGGACGCTCGTACGACCGCGGGTCCCCGTCGAACCGGATGGGGCCGTCGGCCAGCGCGGCCACCGGGGGCAGGAAGCGCATCACCGTGCCGGCGTTGCCGACGTCGACGGTGGCCGGGCCGTGCAGGCCCGTCGGCAGCACCCGCCAGGCCTCGCCGGTGCCGTCCGGGCCGACCCCTTCCTCGATCTCCACGCCCATCGCGCGCAGCGCACCGGCCATGAGCAGGGTGTCGCGGGAGCGCAGCGGGCGGCGCACCCAGCCCGGCTCGGAGGCGAGGGCGGCCAGCACCAGGGCGCGGTTGGTGACCGACTTGGACCCGGGCACGTGGACCGTCGCGTCGACGGCTCCGCTCGCGTGCGGGGCGGGCCAGAGGGCGGTGTGTGCGGGGTTCTCGGTCATGCGCCCCACTTTAGTGGCTGGGGAGGACCGCAGATCTCGATCAAAAGCGGCGAAACCCCGATGAAAAAGAGGCGCGAACGGTCGTGTGCGAGGGCGCCCGCGCCGGTGTCACACCTCCAGCAGCCAGCGCCCACCGCCGATCAGCGAGCACAGCGACACCGCGTGGAACAGGAACAGCCACAGCCCCGCCGGCACATGCGTCAGCCGGGCCAGCTGATCGGCGTCCGAGTCCCCGGCCCCGCCGCCCGCCCGCTTGCGCTGCAGCTCGAACGGCGGCCGCACCCCGCCGAACAGCAGGAACCACACCACCGCGTACGCGAACGCGGCCTGCACCTGCGGTCCGGTCAGCCAGGACACCAGCAGGAAGGCGCCCCCGGCCAGCACCACGGTCAGCACGCCGTAGGCGTTGCGGATCATCACCAGCATCGCCACGAGCAGCGCGGTCGCCGCCCACAGCAGCAGCGTGATGCGGCCCGCCGCCAGCAGCGCGGCGCCGCCCAGACCCAGCAGCGAGGGGGCGGTGTACCCCGCTGCGGCCGTGAGGATCATGCCGAGCCCGTACGGCTTGCCCCGGCTGAGCGTGAGGCCGCTGGTGTCGGAGTGCAGCCGGATGCCGGTGAGCTGCCGGCCGGTGAGCAGCGCGATCAGCCCGTGCCCGCCCTCGTGCGCGATCGTGATCGCGTTGCGCGATATGCGCCACAGGGTGTGCGGGACGACGACGGCGAGCGCGGCCACCGAGGTGGCGAGGACCACCCACACCCCGGGGTCGGGCTGGGTGCCGGTGAGCCGGTCCCATATGTCGGGCAGCGCGGTGGCGGCGAGGCTGTCCATGTGTCCGAGTGGCTCCCTGTCCTTTACGGAGTCTGGCAGTGTGGCACGTATGTGCGGACGGTATGCATCGAGTCGTAGGCCCGAGGATCTCGCAGGAATCTTTGAAGTCGAGAAGTGGGATCCCGAGGA
Organism: Streptomyces sp. NBC_00557; assembly: GCF_036345995.1. Taxonomy (NCBI): domain Bacteria; kingdom Bacillati; phylum Actinomycetota; class Actinomycetes; order Kitasatosporales; family Streptomycetaceae; genus Streptomyces; species Streptomyces sp. NBC_00557. The sequence continues at coordinate 2,812,794 of NZ_CP107796.1, read as the reverse complement.
GACCCTGGAGCCGGACTACAACGTGGCTCCCACCAAGGAGGTCTACGCCGTCCTCGACCGCCCCCTGAAAGACGCGGACTCCCCGCGTCCGGTTCGCCAGCTGCGCAAGCTGAAGTGGGGACTGGTGCCCTCCTGGGCCAAGACGCCCGAGGGCGGCGCCCGGATGATCAACGCGCGCGCCGAGACCGTGCACGAGAAGCCCGCCTACCGCCGCGCCTTCGCGGCCCGGCGCTGCATCCTGCCCGCCGACGGCTACTACGAGTGGGTCACCGGCAAGCAGGAACGGGACCTGGAGGTCGAGGGGAAGAAGAAGCGGCCGCGCAAGCAGCCCTACTTCGTGCTGCCCGCCGACGGCTCGGTGTTCGCCATGGCGGGGCTGTACGAGTTCTGGCGCGACCGCACCCTGCCCGACGACCATCCGCAGGCCTGGTGGGTGACCTGCTCGGTGATCACCACGGAGGCGGAGAAGACCCCGCTGGCGGTGGCGCCCGCCGAGGGCCCGCACGCCCTCGCCGACATCCACCCCCGGATGCCGCTGATGCTCACCCCCGACCGCTGGGACGCCTGGCTCGACCCGGGCCGCACCGACCCCGACGACCTGCGCGAGCTGCTGGCCCCGCCGCCGCCCGGCCTGATGCGCGCCTACCCGGTCTCCACCGCCGTCAGCAACGTCCGCAACAACGGCCCGGAGCTGCTCAAGGAGCTTGCGGCGCCGGAAGAGGGCACACTCTTCTAGCGTGATCGAAATTGTCGAGACCGACGCCGGAACCGCCCGCATCACCTGGCACCGGGCGGCGGACCCCCGGCTGGTCCTCGCCGTGAGCCACGGCGCGGGCGGGGGCGTCGACGCCCGGGATCTGCAGACTCTCGCCCGGGTCCTCCCCGGGCACGGCGTCACCGTGGCCCTGGTGGAGCAGCCCTGGCGGGTCGCGGGCAGGAAGGTCGCGCCCGCGCCGAAGACCCTGGACACCGGCTGGCGCGGCATCTGGCCGGCGCTGACCGGGATGGAACTGCCCGTGATCTGCGGCGGGCGCAGCGCGGGAGCCCGGGTCGCCTGCCGTACGGCTGCGGAGCTGGGCGCGCGCGCCGTGCTCGCGCTGAGCTTCCCGCTGCACCCGCCGGGCAGGCCGGAGAAGTCCCGCGCGGCGGAACTGCTCGGCACCGGGGTGCCCACGCTGGTCGTCCAGGGCGGCAACGACCCCTTCGGCAGGCCGGAGGAGTTCCCCGAGGGGCCGTACCGGCTGGTCGAGGTGCCGTACGGCGATCACGGGTTCGCCGTCCCGAAGCGGGCGGAGATCACCCAGGAGCGGGCGCTGGAGATCGTCGCCGAGGGTGTCGTGGAGTGGGTCGCGTCACTCGGGTGACGGCCGGGAATGCCGTACGGCGGACCACTGTTGTGGCGGACAGAAGTGCTGAGGCCTCGGCACCGACGTCGTAGGAGAGGAAGTCCGCCGCATGGGTTCGACCATCTGCCCGAGCCGCAGGCGCAGCGCCGACCTGGACTGGACGGTGCTGCACGCGGCCAAGACCGCTCCTGTTCGAGGCGCGGCAGGCACGGGTCGTGTTCTATCCTCCGAATCGAGTGGGACCGCTCTCGGTCCTGCCCGGGATCTTGAGGAGGTGGGTCCGGTCACCGGTACCGACGCAGGGACCGACAACGGCCAGGCGGAGCAGCCCGAGGGCCAGGGCGTGAGCGCGGAGGCGACCGACGAGTCGACCGCGGAGCGCAGTGCGCGCTTCGAGCGGGACGCGCTGGAGTTCCTCGACCAGATGTACTCGGCCGCGCTGCGCATGACGCGCAACCCGGCCGACGCCGAGGACCTGGTGCAGGAGACGTACGCCAAGGCGTACGCGTCCTTCCACCAGTTCCGCGAAGGCACCAACCTCAAGGCGTGGCTGTACCGGATCCTCACCAACACCTTCATCAACTCCTACCGCAAGAAGCAGCGTGAGCCGCAGCGCTCCGCCGCGGAGGAGATCGAGGACTGGCAGCTCGCCCGCGCCGAGTCGCACATGTCGACGGGTCTGCGCTCCGCCGAGTCGCAGGCGCTCGACCACCTGCCCGACTCGGACGTGAAGGAAGCGCTCCAGGCGATCCCCGAGGAGTTCCGCATCGCCGTCTATCTCGCGGACGTCGAGGGGTTTGCCTACAAGGAGATCGCGGACATCATGGGGACACCCATCGGTACGGTGATGTCCCGGCTGCACCGGGGCCGCCGTCAACTGCGCGGCATGCTGGAGGACTACGCCCGCGAGCGCGGGCTCGTCCCCGCGGGCGCCGGGGAGTCGAACGAAGCGAAAGGTTCGGGCTCATGAGCTGCGGCAAGCCGCACGAGACGGACTGCAGTGAGGTCCTCGACCATCTGTACGAGTTCCTCGACAGTGAGATGCCGGACGTCGACCGCGACAAGTTCCAGCAGCACTTCGAGGAATGCTCGCCGTGCCTGGAGAAGTACGGCCTGGAGCAGGCCGTGAAGAAGCTGGTCAAGCGGTGCTGCGGCCATGACGACGTACCCGCGGACCTGCGTGCCAAGGTCATGGGGCGGATCGAGCTGATCCGCTCCGGCCAGACCGTGCCCGAGCACGACGTGACGGCGACGGCGCAGGAGAGCTGACCCGCCGGTCAACCCCCGCCGTCACCCGAACGTGCTAATCCTCAGGTCATAGGCCCCACACCCCCGGTCCCCGCCCTAGGCTCCGATGCCCGGGACAGGCATGGTCGGGGAGGGGCGCGATGGAGGCGGTACCGGCGCGAGCGCGCGGCTGTGTGGCCGCCGCCGCCCTGCTGGCGCTGCTCTGCCTGCTGCCGCTGCCGACGATACGCACCCCCTGGTGGGCGCTCGCCCTGCTCTGCGCGCTCTACGCCGGCTGCGAGCAGGTCGTCCGCCGCCGCTTCGGCGGCACCTTCTGCCCCGTGCTGCTCGCCGGGGCCTTCCTGCTGCCGCCGCCGGCCGCCGCGCTGGTCCCGCTGCCCGCGGCCCTGCTCCTGCCGGGCGGACAGCCGGGCGGAGACGGCCCCGCACCGCTGCGCCGCCTGTGGCGGACCGCGCGCCCCGCGCTCGCCGTGTGGGGCGCCGCCCGGGTGCACTGGGCGCTCGGCGGCCGGGACGCGGTCGTCGCCTCCGACTTCCCCTACGCGCTGCTGCCCGCCGGCGCGGCCGTCCTCGCCTTCTGCCTGGTCCTCACCGCCCTGGACGGCGGCATCCGCGCGGCCGCCCTCGGCGTCCCGCTGCGCCGGGCCTGGCGCGGGCTGCTGTCGCGCTCCCTCGCGCCGGTCGCCGTGCACGGGCTCGCCGGGCTGATGATGGCCGTGCTGTGGCGCAGCCCGTACGGCCCGCTCTCCGCGCTGCTCGTGCTGCTGCCGATGTGCGTGTCCTGGTGGATCTTCGCCCAGTACCACCGCGAACGCGCCGCCCACCAGGCCACCATCCGCGCCCTCGTGCAGGCCGTCGACATCAAGGACGGCTACACCCGCGGCCACAGCGAACGCGTCGGCCAGGCCTCCGTGATGATCGCCCGCGAACTCGGCATGGACGACGAGCGCGTGGAGGTGCTGCGCTTCGCCGGCATCCTGCACGACGTCGGCAAGCTCGGCGTCCCGACGCGACTGCTGCGCAAGGACGGCCCGCTGACCCCCGAGGAACGCCGGATCATCGAGCTGCACCCCGAGTACGGCCACGAGATGGTCCGTGGCATCTCCTTCCTCGGCGAGGCCCGCGCCGCGATCCTGCACCACCACGAACGTCTCGACGGCAGCGGCTACCCGTACGGCCTCGTCGGCGACCGCATCCCCGAGTGCGCCCGCGTCGTCGCCGTCGCCGACGCCTTCGACGCGATGACCTCCACCCGCTCCTACCGCCGGGCCCGGCCCGTCGCGGCGGCCGTCGCCGAACTCGAGCGGTGCGCGGGCACGCAGTTCGACCCGCGCATGGTCACCGCGCTCGCCCGCGCGCTGGGCCGCCACGGCTGGCACCCCACCGTCACCGCCGAGGAGACGTCCGGCGAGAGCGAGGGCCCGAGGGCGGTCACCGGGACACCCCGATGACCCCGCTGCGGCTCGTGCACGGCGCCGCCGCCCTCGCCGCGGCCGGCTCCCTCGCCGTCACCCTGTGGTCCGGGCTCGACGACCGCGGCGTCGCGCTCGCCTTCGGGGTGCTCGTCGTTCTGGGCGAGCTGACCCGCTGGAGCGACGCCGGGACCCGGCAGGCCGCCCCCGTCGCCACCGCGGGATCGCTGTCGTACGCCCTGCTCGGCGCGGACGCCGGACACCCCGCGCACCACGGCCCGGCGCAGGTCGTCACCGTCGTCCTCGCCGCCGCCCTGCTCGGCGCCGTCCCGCACATCTGGGCCGGGCGCACCCCCACCCTCGACCATCTCGCCCGCCGCGTGCTCACCGTCGGCTTCGCCGCCGTCTGCTTCCAACCCCTGTACGCCGAGGGCCTGTTCCCCGCCTGGGACGGCCCCGCCTACGCCTTTCTGCTGGTCGCGCTGCTCGGCCTGACCGCCCTGTGCGACGCCGTTCTGGCCGCCGCCCTCGCCCACGCCCGCACCGGCTGGCCGTTCGGCCCCCTGCTGCGCGAGGAGCTGCGCGGGCTGCTCGGCATCGGCTCCGCCGTCTGCGCGACCGGCGCGGTCATGGCGCTCGGGGTGGCCGTCGCCGGGCTGTGGGCGCTGCCCGTGTTCTGCCTGCCCCTGCTGCTCACCCAGCTGTCCCTGCGCCGGTACGCGGCCGTCCGCGCCACCTACCGGCAGACCATCGCCTCCCTCGCCCGCGCCACCGAGATAGCCGGCTGCACGCCCGCCGGGCACGCCCGCCGGGTGGCCGCGCTCAGCCTCGCGGTCGGCCGGGACCTCGGCCTGACCGGGCCCGAACTCACCGTCCTGGAGTACGCGGCCCTCATGCACGACATCGGCCAGCTCAGCCTGGTCGACCCGGTCCCGGCCGGCGCCACCGCGGACCTGCCGCCGCAGCAGCAGCGCAGGATCGCGCTGCTCGGCGGGGCCGTCGTACGGCAGACCGGGGTGGCCGCCGCCGTCGCCGTGGTGGTGGAGCGGCAGGCGGACCCGTACCGCGAACAGCCGCTCGCCGCCCGGATCGTCCGCGCCGTGAACGCCTACGAGGAGAAGACGCAGGACGCCGGCCCCGAGGGGCCGCTGCGGGCGCTGGAGGAGCTGCGTCTCGGCACCGCCGAGGACTACGACCCGGACGTGGTGGAGTCCCTCGCCCGGGTGCTGGCCCGCCCCTGGGCCTGGGGGGAGAGCGCGCCGGCGGCGGGCGACGGGAGACACACGGCACTGTCTGACCCCGCGCCCGGCTGGGTAACCCATGGGTAATGAGCGCCTTTCCCGGCGTACGTGGTTGGATGCGAGGGAGAGGGTGTCCGGGGGCACAAGCCAGCCCACTGTGCGGAAATGGAACTGGCAGGCGGGAATCGTGAGGATCTTCGGCAAGGGACGGCACCGGCCCTCCGCCTCCTGGCGGCAGGCCACCGACCGCGCGTTCACGCTGATCGGCGACGGCCGGTACGAGGACGCGGGCGAGCTGCTGACACGGGCCGCCGATCTGGAGCCCTGGCTGTCGGAGTCCTGGTTCAACCTCGCCCTGCTGCACAAGTTCCGGCACGACTGGGAGCAGGCGCGGGCCGCGGGACTCCGGGCGGTCGCCCTGCTGGACCGGGAGACCGGGGCGCCCGACTGGTGGAACGTCGGCATCGCCGCCACCGCCCTGCAGGACTGGCCGCTGGCCCGCCGCGCCTGGCAGGCGTACGGCCTGAAGGTGCCTGGGGGCACCTCCCGGCCGAAGGCTGGGGGAGGGGCCGCCGTGGCCGGGGAACCGGTCGGCATGGAACTGGGCAGCGCGGCCGTGCGGCTCTCCCCGGAGGGCGAGGCCGAGGTCGTGTGGGGCCGCCGGCTGGACCCGGCGCGGATCGAGGTGCTGTCCATCCCGCTTCCCTCGTCCGGGCGACGCTGGGGCGAGGTCGTGCTGCACGACGGCGTCCCGCACGGCGAGCGCACCACGTCCACCGGGCACGCGTACCCGGTCTTCGACGAGATCGAGCTGTGGGCGCCCTCGCCGGTGCCGACCTGGGTGGTGCTGCTGGAGGCGGCCACGGAAGCGGACCGGGACGCGCTGGAACAGCTGGCCGCCGACGCGGGGTTCGCCGCCGAGGACTGGTCGTCCTCCGTGCGGCTGCTGTGCCGGATGTGCTCGGAGTCGCGGATGCCGTCCGACGAGGGCGAGGGGCTGCAGCTGGACCCGCACGACCACAGCGAGCCGGGGCACCCCGGGCCGCTGGGGCACCGCACGGACGGGCAGCTGTGGGTGCCGGAGCGGGAGTGCGGGATCGCCGCGCCGGCTTCGCTGGTGCGCGGGCTGCTGGACGGGTGGGTCGCGGACAGCCCGGACTCGCGGGACTGGCGGGATCTCGAAGAGGTTTGCTGAGCCTTCGGTGACCGGCCGCCTTTAGGCTGTACCCCGAGACTTCTCACTCGGACTTTTCGCAGGTTTGCAGGAAGGCGTACGTCGGTCATGGCGCAGCAGGACACCGATCAGCAGCACGCGGGCGTGCTCCCCGTCGACGACGAGGGGTACGTCGTCGACACGGAGGACTGCGAGGGGCGCGAGAAGGCCTGGCGGGAGCGCGGGACCTCGCGGCCGATCACGGTCGTCGGCAATCCGGTGCTGCACACGGAGTGCAAGGACGTCACCGAGTTCGGCGAGGAGCTTCAGCAGCTGGTCGCGGACATGTTCGCCAGCCAGCGGACCGCCGAGGGCGTGGGCCTGGCCGCCAACCAGATCGGCGTCGACCGCAAGGTCTTCGTCTACGACTGCCAGGACGACGAGGGCGTCCGGCACGTCGGCGTGGTCTGCAACCCGAAGCTGGTCGAGCTGCCCGCCGAGCGGCGCCGGCTGGACGACAGCAACGAGGGCTGCCTGTCCGTACCGGGGGCGTACGCGCCGCTCGCCCGCCCCGACTACGCCGAGGTGACCGGCCAGGACGAGCAGGGCAACCCGATCAAGGTCCGCGGCACCGGCTACTTCGCACGGTGTTTGCAGCACGAGACCGACCACCTCTACGGCTACCTCTACATCGACCGGCTGTCCAAGCGGGACCGCAAGGACGCGCTGCGGCAGATGGCCGAGAACGAGCCACGTTATCCGGTGGTCGCCAACGACTAGCCGAGGCCTGGCGGTTGGGGCGCCCGGCCGGGGATCACCCCCGGTCGGGCGCCCTTTGCGTGGCCCTGGTTCGCTCGTCCGTGCGTCGTACAACCGATCCCTTCCATGCGCCTAATGATCCTTAATCGGTCACGCAAGAGGGGATTCTCAGCACCTTGGGGTAGTGAGTGGAGCAAATCCGTTCCCATGGCGGTCAGTTGTGGTGCTGAATGGAGTTGTGGGGATACACAACGGCGCACGCCCGGCATGACAGCAGGGGCGTGCGCTCCTGGCGGCGGAGAGGGGTTTGTACGTGCATGCTTTCCGACACGGCACCACAACGACGCCCACGGCGGTCGTAGTACCACCCTCACTGGCACTCCCGGTGATCGAGTCCGCCTTTCCTCGGCAACTGCATCCGTATTGGCCGCGACTGCAGGAGAAGACGCGGCTGTGGCTGCTGGAAAAGCGGCTCATGCCCGCGGACAAGGTGGAGGAACATGCCGACAGCCTGTGCTACACGGACCTCATGGCGGGCTACTACCTGGGCGCCCCCGACGAGGTCCTGCAGGCCATCGCCGACTACAGCGCATGGTTCTTCGTCTGGGACGACCGGCACGACCGGTACGTCGTGCACGGCCGGCCCGACGACTGGCGGCGCCTCAGGCACCGCCTGCACACGGCTCTCGACGCACCCCGGCACCATCTGCACCACCCGGACCCGCTGGTGGCGGGGTTCGCCGACAGCGTGCTGCGGCTGTACGGCTTCCTGCCGCGCACCTGGAACCAGCGGTTCGCCCGGCACTTCCACGCGGTGATCGAGGCCTACGACCGCGAGTTCCGCAACCGCACCGAGGGACGCATACCCGGCGTCGAGGAATACCTCGCCCTGCGCCGGCACACCTTCGCCCACTGGATATGGACGGACCTGCTGGAGCCGAGCGCCGGATGCGAACTCCCGGATTGGGTGCGGAAAAACGCGGCCTATCGCCGGGCCGCACTGCTCAGCCAGGAATTCGCCGCCTGGTACAACGATCTGTGCTCGCTGCCGAAGGAAATAGCGGGCGACGAGGTCCACAATCTCGGCATCAGTCTCATCGCGCACGAGAATCTGACGCTCGAGGACGCGGTGGACGATGTCAGACGGCGCGTCGAGGAATGCGTCAGTGAATTCCTCCGGGCCGAGCAGGAAGCGCTGCGATTCGCCGACGGTCTCGATGACGGCACCGTCCGGGGAAAGGAACTGAGCGCCGCCGTGCGCGCGTGCGTCGGCAATATGCGGAACTGGTTCAGCTCCGTCTACTGGTTCCACCACGAGTCCGGCCGGTACAGGGTGGACACCTGGGACGACCGGTCCACGCCCCCGTACGTCACGAACGAAACGGCAGGTGAGGAATGACCGTCGAGTCTGTGCAGCCCCAGCCCCCCGAGACCTCCCGGACCCCCGACGCCTCCGGGACCACCGCACTGCGCGAACCGCCGCTCGCCCCAGGCGCCGTCCCCGGCCTCGGACACGGCCTGAAGCTGGTCCGCGACCCGCTCGCGTTCATGGCCCGGCTCCGCGACCACGGCGACGTCGTACGCCTCAGGCTCGGCCCCAAGACGGTGTACGCCGTCACCACCCCGGCGCTCACCGGCGCGCTCGCCCTCAACCCCGACTTCAAGATCGACGGACCGCTGTGGGAGTCCCTCGAAGGGCTGCTCGGCAAGGAGGGAGTGGCCACCGCCAACGGCCCCCGGCACCGGCGCCAGCGGCGCACCATCCAGCCCGCGTTCCGGCTGGACGCCATCCCGGACCACGGTCCGGTCATGGAGGAGGAGGCGCACGCGCTGACCGAGCGCTGGCGGCCCGGCGAGACCGTCGACTGCACCTCCGAGTCCTTCCGGGTGGCCGTCCGCATCGCCGCCCGCTGCCTGCTGCGCGGCGAGTACATGGACGAGCGCGCCGAGCGGCTCAGCACCGACCTCGCCACGGTCTTCCGCGGGATGTACCGGCGCATGGTCGTTCCGCTCGGACCGCTGTACCGGCTGCCGCTTCCGGCCAACCGCAAATTCAATCGCGCGCTGGCCGATCTGCATCTCCTGGTCGACGAGATCGTCGCCGAGCGAAGGGCATCTGGTCAAAAGCCGGACGATTTGCTGACGGCATTGCTGGAGGCGAAGGACGACAATGGCGACCCCATCGGGGAACAGGAGATCCACGACCAGGTCGTCGCGATACTCACCCCCGGCAGCGAAACAGTGGCGTCCACGATCATGTGGCTGCTCCAGGTCCTCGCGGAACACCCGGAACACGCGCGGAAGGTACGGGACGAGGTCGAATCCGTGACCGGCGGCCGACCGGTCGGATTCGAGTACGTCCGCTCCCTCACGCACACCAACAATGTCGTCACCGAAGCCATGCGGCTCAGGCCGGCCGTATGGATTCTGACGCGGCGCGCGGTGACCGACACGGTACTCGGCGACTATCGCATTCCGGCCGGGGCGGACATCGTCTACAGCCCCTACGCCATCCAGCGCGACCCCCGCTCGTACGACCGCCACCTCGACTTCGACCCCGACCGGTGGCTGCCGGAGCGGGCCAGGCAGGTGCCGAAGTACGCCATGAGCCCGTTCAGCGTGGGCAACCGCAAGTGCCCCAGCGACCACTTCTCCATGACCCAGCTGAGCCTGATCACGGCGGCGGTCTCGGCGAAGTACCGCTTCGAGCAGGTGGCCGGGTCGGACGACAGCACCCGCGTGGGCATCACGCTCCGGCCGCACAACCTGCTGCTGAGGCCCGTGGAGTGGTGACGGGCGACTCCTGATACCGGCGCGCGGTCAGGCGGCCTCGGGGCCCCGGAACGCGCGCCGGTAGGCGTTCGGGGTGGTGCCGAGCGCCCGGACGAACTGGTGCCGCAGCGCCGCCGCCGTACCGAACCCGGTGCGCCAGGCGATCGTGTCGACGGTCTCGTCGGTCGCCTCCAGCAACTCCTGTGCCCGCAGCACCCGTTGGCGCAGGATCCACCGGTAGGGAGTGGTCCCCGTCTCCTGCTGGAAGCGGCGGGCGAAGGTGCGCGGCGCCATGTGCGCGCGGGCGGCGAGCTGCTCCACGGTCACCTCCTGGTCGAGGTGCTCCTCCATCCACACCAGCACCTCGCCGACGGTGTCGCACGGCCCCTTCGGCAGCGGCCGCTCGATGTACTGCGCCTGCCCGCCGTCCCGGTGCGGCGGCACGACCATCCGGCGGGCGATCTTGTTCGCGACCTCGGGGCCCTGCTCCTTGCGCACCAGATGCAGACAGGCGTCGATGCCGGCGGCGGTGCCCGCCGAGGTGATCACGGGATCCTCGTCGACGTAGAGCACGTCCGGCTCGACGGTCAGCCGCGGATACTGGCGGGCCAGCTCCTCGGCGTGGTGCCAGTGCACCGCGCAGCGCCGGCCGTCCAGCAGCCCGGCGGCGGCGAGCACGAAGACGCCCGAGCAGACGCTGAGCACCCGGGCGCCCCGGTCCACCCCGCGGCGCAGGGCGTCGAGCAGCTCGGGCGGAAACTCCCGGGAGTCGTAGCGGGACCCGGCCGGCACCGCGATCAGGTCGGCCGACTCCAGCCGCTCCAGGCCGTGCCCGACCGTCAGGGAGAAACCGGCGTTGCAGCGCAGCACCGGGCCCTCGGCCGAGGCGACCGCGAAGTCGTACACCGGCAGGCCGTCGTCACTGCGGTCGATGCCGAAGACCTCGCAGACGACGGCCATCTCGAAGGGGTTCACGCCGTCCAGCAGCACGGCCACCACGTTCTGCAGCATGCGGCCAGTGTGCCTCGCCGGTGGCAGTAAATCGAGGGTATACGGCAGTCCTGCCACTCCCGGTAAGGACTGTCCGGAGCGACAGTGGTGTCCATGAACGGGACACAAGCAGAAGGACTGCTCGGAATGATCGCCGTGATCGGGATCCTGGGCCTCCTGGTCCTCCCGGCGCTGATCGGCGTCGTCCACGACGCGGTCATCGACCGCCAGATCAGGAACGCACAGCGAGAGGAGGCGGCGCAGAGCCCCGCGGAGCCGGCACAGCCGCACCGGCCCCACAGGCGCCACGGCGCCGCCCGCCCCGTCTGAGAGACGTCAGGCCACCGCCGGTCAGAAGTCCTCGTCCAGGTCCACGGTGCCCTCGACCGCGACCTGGTACGCCGACGGGCGGCGCTCGAAGAAGTTCGTCAGCTCCTGAACACCCTGCAACTCCATGAAGGAGAACGGGTTCTCCGAGCCGTAGACCGGGGCGAAGCCCAGCCGGGTGAGCCGCTGGTCGGCGACGCACTCCAGGTACTGCCGCATCGACTCGGTGTTCATGCCCGGCAGCCCGTCGCCGCACAGGTCGCGCGCGAACTGCAGCTCGGCCTCGACGGCCTCCTTCAGCATGTCGGTGACCTGCTGCCCGAGCGCGTCGTCGAACAGGTCCGGCTCCTCCTTGCGGACGGTGTCGACCACGTCGAAGGCGAAGCTCATGTGCATGGTCTCGTCGCGGAACACCCAGTTGGTGCCGGTGGCGAGGCCGTGCAGCAGGCCCCGGCTGCGGAACCAGTAGACGTACGCGAACGCGCCGTAGAAGAACAGCCCCTCGATGCAGGCGGCGAAGCAGATCAGGTTGAGCAGGAAGCGGCGGCGGTCGGCCTTGGTCTCCAGCCGCTCGATCTTCTCGACCTCGTTGATCCACTTGAAGCAGAACCCGGCCTTCTCGCGGATGGAGGGGATGTTCTCCACGGCCGCGAAGGCCGCCGCCCGGTCCTCCGGGTCCGGCAGGTAGGTGTCGAGCAGCGTCAGATAGAACTGGACGTGCACGGCCTCCTCGAAGAGCTGCCTCGAGAGGTACAGCCGCGCCTCGGGGGAGTTGATGTGCTTGTAGAGCGTCAGCACCAGGTTGTTGGCGACGATCGAGTCGCCCGTCGCGAAGAACGCGACCAGCCGGCCGATGAGGTGCTGCTCCTCGGGGGTCAGCTTCGCGAGGTCGGCGACGTCCGAGTGGAGGTCGACCTCCTCCACGGTCCAGGTGTTCTTGATCGCGTCCCGGTAGCGCTCGTAGAAGTCGGGGTAGCGCATGGGGCGCAGGGTGAGTTCGAAGCCCGGGTCGAGCAGGTTGGCGTGACGGGTGGCGGTCGGTGGGGTCATCACTGGCAGGCCTCGCAGGACTCGGGGTTCTCAAGGGAGCAGGCGACCGCGTCGGGGTCGGCGGCCTGCTGCACGGGGACGGTCTTCGGGGTCTGCGCCTGGGCCGCGCGGGCGATCCGGGTCGCCGGGCGGGAGCGCAGGTAGTACGTCGTCTTCAGGCCCGACTTCCAGGCGTACGCGTACATCGAGGAGAGCTTGCCGATGGTCGGCGTCTCCAGGAAGAGGTTGAGGGACTGCGCCTGGTCCAGGAACGGGGTGCGGGCCGCGGCCATGTCGATCAGACCGCGCTGCGGGATCTCCCACGCCGTGCGGTACAGCCGCCGTACGTCCTCGGGGATCCAGACGAAGTCCTGCACCGAGCCGTTCGCCTCGCGCAGCGCCTCACGGGTGCGCGCGTCCCACACGCCGAGCTTCTTCAGGTCCTGCACCAGATAGGAGTTGACCTGGAGGAACTCGCCCGACAGCGTCTCGCGCTTGAACAGGTTCGACACCTGCGGCTCGATGCACTCGTACACGCCCGCGATGGAGGCGATGGTGGCGGTGGGCGCGATGGCCAGCAGCAGCGAGTTGCGCATGCCGGCCTCGGCGATACGGCCGCGCAGCGCCGCCCAGCGCTCCGGCCAGGTCAGCTCGACGCCGTAGTGGTCGGGGTGCAGCACGCCCCGGGCCGTACGGGTCTTCTCCCAGGCCGGCAGAGGGCCGTTGCGCTCGGCGAGGTCGGCGGAGGCCTCGTACGCGGCGAGCATGATCCGCTCGGCGATCCGCGTGGACAGCGCCCTGGCCTCCGGCGAGTCGAAGGGCAGGCGCAGCTTGAAGAAGACGTCCTGCAGCCCCATCGCGCCGAGGCCGACGGGACGCCACTTGGCGTTCGACCGGCCGGCCTGCTCGGTCGGGTAGAAGTTGATGTCGACCACGCGGTCCAGGAAGGTGACGGCGGTGCGGACGGTGTCGTCCAGCCGCTCCCAGTCGATGTCGCCGGCCGCCGTGTCGACGAAGGCGCCGAGGTTCACCGAGCCCAGGTTGCACACCGCCGTCTCGCCGTCGTCCGTGACCTCCAGGATCTCGGTGCAGAGGTTGGAGGAGTGGATCACGTGCCCCGGCAGGGCCGTCTGGTTGGCGGTGCGGTTGGCCGCGTCCTTGAAGGTCATCCAGCCGTTGCCGGTCTGCGCGAGGGTGCGCATCATCCGGCCGTACAGCTCACGGGCCGGCAGGGTCTTCTTCGCCAGACCCGCCTGCTCGGCCTTGCGGTAGGCGGCGTCGAACTCCTCTCCCCACAGGTCCACCAGCTCCGGCACGTCGGACGGGGAGAACAGCGACCACTGCGCGTCGGCCTCGACCCGGCGCATGAACTCGTCCGGGACCCAGTGCGCGAGGTTCAGGTTGTGCGTACGGCGGGCGTCCTCGCCGGTGTTGTCGCGCAGCTCCAGGAACTCCTCGATGTCGGAGTGCCAGGTCTCCAGATAGACCGCGGCGGCGCCCTTGCGCCGGCCGCCCTGGTTCACCGCCGCCACCGAGGCGTCCAGCGTCTTCAGGAACGGGACGATGCCGTTGGAGTGCCCGTTGGTGCCGCGGATCAGCGAACCGCGGCCGCGGATGCGGGAGTAGGACAGGCCGATGCCGCCGGCGTGCTTGGAGAGCCGGGCCACCTGGTGGTAGCGGTCGTAGATGGAGTCCAGCTCGTCCTTGGGCGAGTCCAGGAGGTAGCAGGACGACATCTGCGGGTGCCGCGTGCCGGAGTTGAAGAGCGTGGGGGAGGACGGGAGGTAGTCGAGGCGGCTCATGAGCCCGTAGAGCGCGGCGACTTCGTCCACCGAACGGGGGGTGTCGTCCTCGGCGAGGCCGGCGGCGACCCGCAGCATGAAGTGCTGGGGCGTCTCGACGACCTTGCGGGTGATCGGGTGCCGGAGCAGGTAGCGGCTGTGCAGGGTGCGCAGCCCGAAGTAGCCGAAGCGGTCGTCGGCCCGGCGGTCGATCAGCGCGTCGAGCCGCTCGGCGTGCAGCCGCACGAACGCGGCGGTCCGGTCGGCGATCAGGCCCTCGCGGTGCCCGACGGCCACCGACTCGGTGAAGGACGTCACGCCCTGCGAGGCGGCCTCGGCGCGGATGGACAGGGTCAGCAGCCGGGCGGCCAGCCGGGAGTAGGCGGGGTCCTCGGAGATGAGCCCGGCGGCGGCCTCCGTGGCCAGCTCGCGCAGCTCGGCCTCGTCGGCGCGGGCCGACCGGCCGCGCAGCGCGGCGGCGGCGACCCGGCCGGGGTCGGTGTCGGGGAGGTCGGCGGTCAGCCCGGTCAGGGTCCGCAGCAGCGCGGCGCCGGGACCGTCGGTCTCCTCGGCGGCCGGGATGCCGCTGTCTGAAGCCGGATCTGCTGGCGCGATGGTCACGTGGGGCTCTCTCCCTGCTCGGCACGGGGGCCTTCGCTTCAGGGCAGGGGGCAGCCACGAGCGCACACGGCGTCGCGTCCGCCGGCCCATTCCACGAGGCCCGGACGTCTGGGGGCACCCGGACCGGACGGCCGGGTGCGCTGCCGGCAGGTCCTCGGACTGACTCCTGGGCGCAGACGCGCACAAGTACACCGTTGCGGGACAGTTCCGGATTCGCACCGGATTCCCCTGCGGCGACAGCGAGCATGAGCATACATGTAGTGCCGGGCTGTCGCGTCACCCCCAGATGTTGTGTCGGGGCGGTGTCAGAGCGTCAACTCATAGGTGAGCAGCGTGATGTCGTCCAGCTCCGGGAGGGGCTTCCAGTCCCGCTCGGGTGTGCGGACGAAACCCAGGCGTTCGTAGATGCGGTGGGCGGCGCGCATGGTGCGCTGGGTGGACAGGACCACGGCCCGGCAGCCCTCGGCGGCGCGTGCGCGGTCGACGCAGGCCCGCACGAGGGCCTCGCCCGCCCCCTGGCCGCGGGCGGCCGCGGCGACGGCGAGCATCCGTATCTCGGCCTCTCCCGGACGGGCGATGTCGGCCATCGGACCGGGGGAGGGCACGAAGGTGACCCCGCCGAGGAGGGCGCCGTCGCGCACCGCCACGAGAACCTCGGCCGCTGCCGCGCGCCGTGCCACGTCTCTGAGTTCACCGAGGTAGGCGTCGCTCTCGCCGAAGTCCAGGAGACCGTCCTGGAGATAGGCCCGGGCGGTGATCTCGCCCAGGGCGGCGTACTCGTCGGGCACGGCCCGCCGGATCACGATGTCCATGGCACCGAGTGTGCCGGAGGGGTACGGCAAAGGGCCGCCGGAACGTCTCCGGCGGCCCCTGGTACGGCGGTCGTTCAGTGACCGGCGCCCGCGGTGGCGGGCGGCAGCTCCACCTGCACCCCCGGGTCGCCGGCGTCCGCCGTGTAGTCATCCGGGCTGGTCTCGTCCACGCCCTCGGGGGCCTTCGCGGCCTTGAGGACGACGGTCAGGACCACGGTGACCACGACGTTGAGGACGAACGCGGTGAGGCCGATGTAGCCGATCTCGCCGATGCCGGGGATCTCCTTGGCCGAGCCGCCGAAGTGCTTCTGGGTCGGGGAGGCGACCCCGTACGCGGCGAGCGTGCCGTACACCATGCCGACCGCCCAGCCGGCGAGCAGCGCCCAGCGGTGGAACCAGCGGGTGAACAGGCCGCCGACCAGGGCCGGGAAGGTCTGCAGGATCCAGATGCCGCCCAGCAGCTGGAAGTTGATCGCGACCGTCTTGTCCATGGTGAGGACGAAGACCAGCGCGCCCACCTTCACCAGCAGCGACACGATCTTGGAGACCTGCGCCTCCTGCTTCGGCGTGGCGTCCGGCTTGATGAAGTCCTTGTAGATGTTGCGGGTGAACAGGTTCGCCGCCGCGATCGACATGATCGCCGCCGGGACCAGCGCGCCGATGCCGATCGCCGCGAAGGCCACGCCCGCGAACCAGTCCGGGAACATGTCCTCGAACAGCTGCGGGATCGCCAGCTGCCCGTTGGTGACCTTCACGCCGGCCGCGATCGCCATGAAGCCCAGCAGGGCCAGCAGGCCGAGCATCAGGGAGTACAGCGGCAGGATCGTGGTGTTGCGGCGGATCACCTCACGGCTCCTGGAGGAGAGCGTCGCGGTGATCGAGTGCGGGTACATGAACAGCGCCAGGGCCGAGCCGAGGGCCAGCGTGGCGTAGGTCCACTGGCCGGCCTCCGGGGGCGTGAGCGCGCCGCGCGGCTTGCCCGTCGCCGGGTTGACCTGGCTGAACGCGTGCCCCGCCTTGGCGAAGACGTCGTCGAAACCGCCCAGCTTGATCGGGATGTAGATGATCGCCACCGCGATGACGATGTAGATCAGCGTGTCCTTGACGAACGCGATCAGGGCGGGGGCCCGCAGGCCCGACGAGTAGGTGTACGCCGCCAGCACACCGAAGGCGATCAGCAGCGGGAGGTCCTTCACGAACCAGTTCGTGGTGTCGCCGCCGCCCACGCCCATCACGTCCAGCACCGCCTGGATGCCCACGAGCTGCAGCGCGATGTACGGCATCGTCGCCAGGATGCCGGTCAGCGCCACGGCGAGCGACAGCCCCTTGGAGCCGAAGCGGCCGCGGACGAAGTCGGAGGTGGTGACGTAGCCGTGGCGGTGGCTGACCGACCACAGGCGCGGCAGGAACGTGAAGATCAGCGGGTACACCAGGATCGTGTACGGCACCGCGAAGAAGCCGGACGCGCCCGCCGCGTAGATCGCCGCCGGTACGGCGACGAAGGTGTACGCCGTGTACAGGTCGCCGCCGAGCAGGAACCAGGTGATCCAGGTGCCGAACGACCGTCCGCCCAGGCCCCATTCGTCCAGGGAGTGCTCGTTCTCGGCCTTGCGCCAGCGGGCGGCGAGGAAGCCCATGACCGTGACGGCCAGGAAGAAGAAGATGAAGACGCCGAGTGCGACGCCGTTGACACCGGTCTTCACTTCGCCTCACCGCCCGTCGCAGCTGCGGAGGAGTCCTGCGCGGCGCGGGAGCGCTGGTCGTGCTGCCACAGCTTGTACGCGGTCATGGTGAGCGCGGTGGAGATCAGCACCCAGGCCATCTGGTACCAGTAGAAGAACGGGATCCCGATGAAGGCGGGGTCCGTCTTGGCGTAGGAGCCGACCCACAGCATCGCCACGAAGGGCGCGACGAGGCACAGGCCGATGATCACCCGGACCGGCGTCACAACCGGAGGTCTCACTTCAGGACTGCTCGACATGGCACGGCTCTCCGTCCCCTCGCTGATCACCTGTGTAATGCGCAGGCAATCTAGGTGACGGGATCCCGCCAGTGGAAGACCTCGTTCAGATATCGGTATACCGATTCAGCGAAGGTCCGCGTGCCCTCACTCGGCAGGCCGCTTCAGCCTCGCCACGAACTTGTAGCGGTCACCTCGGTAGACGGACCGCACCCACTCCACCGGCTTGCCCTCGCGGTCCAGGGAGTGACGGGAGAGCATCAGCATCGGCAGGCCCACGTCGGTGCCGAGCAGGCCGGCCTCGCGCGGGGTGGCCAGCGAGGTCTCGATGGTCTCCTCGGCCTCCGCGAGATGGACGTCGTAGACCTCGGCCAGCGCCGTGTAGAGGGAGGTGTACTTCACCAGGGAGCGGCGCAGGGCCGGGAAGCGCTTGGCGCTCAGGTGCGTGGTCTCGATGGCCATCGGCTCGCCGTTGGCCATGCGCAGCCGCTCGATGCGCAGCACGCGTCCGCCGGCGGCGATGTCGAGCAGCCCGGCGAGCCGGTCGTCGGCGGTGATGTAGCCGACGTCCAGCAGCTGCGAGGTGGGCTCCAGGCCCTGGGCGCGCATGTCCTCGGTGTAGGAGGTGAGCTGGAGCGCCTGGGAGACCTTGGGCTTGGCGACGAAGGTGCCCTTGCCCTGGATGCGCTCCAGGCGGCCCTCGACCACCAGCTCCTGCAGGGCCTGGCGGACCGTCGTGCGGGAGGTGTCGAACTCGGCCGCCAGCGTGCGCTCCGGCGGGACCGGCGTGCCCGGCGCCTGCGTCTCGGTCATGTCGAGCAGGTGCTTCTTCAGGCGGTAGTACTTGGGCACGCGCGCCGTACGGACGGTCGTCCCGGCCTCGTTCTCCGCACTGCTGACGTCGGTGCTCATGCTCTGCCTTCCCGGCTCCGGTGCCGACAGCGACCGGCAGCCCACCGGTCACGGCTCACATCGTGGCACGGGTTCTTCTGTCAGGACTCCACCCGCACGCTCCGTGATCTCCTCTATATACAGCGGTGACCGAGGCTGGTCTAGTCCAACCGGCGGCCGGGCGGGGTCAGATCCCCTGCCACTCGGGCTTGCCCGCGTAGGTGTGGCGGAAGTAGTCGGCCAGCTTCAGCTTGGACGCGGCCGCCTCGTCGACGACCACCGTGGCGTGCGGGTGCAGCTGGAGCGCGGAGGCCGGGCAGACCGCCGCGACCGGCCCCTCGACGGTGGCGGCGACCGCGTCCGCCTTGCCCTCGCCGGTCGCCAGCAGCACCAGGTGCCGGGCCTCCAGGATGGTGCCGATGCCCTGGGTGATGACATGGTGCGGGACCTGCTCGATGTCGCCGTCGAAGAAGCGCGCGTTGTCGATCCGGGTCTGCTCGGTCAGCGTCTTGATCCGGGTGCGCGAGGCGAGCGAGGAGCAGGGCTCGTTGAACCCGATGTGCCCGTCGGTGCCGATCCCGAGCAGCTGCAGGTCCACCCCGCCGGCCTCGGCGAGCGCCCGGTCGTACGCCGCGCAGGCCGCCTGGACGTCCTCGGCGGTGCCGTCGGGCCCGAGGAACTTGTCCATGCCGATGCCGAGCGGCTCCAGCACCTGACGGCGCAGCACCGAGCGGTAGGACTCGGGGTGGTCGGCGGGCAGCCCCACGTACTCGTCGAGCTGGGCGATGCGCGCCCGCGAGGTGTCGACGGCACCGGAGCGGACCTTGGCGGTCAGCGCCTGGTAGACGGGCAGCGGGGTGGAGCCGGTGGCCACGCCGAGCAGGGCGTCGGGCTTGCGTCGCAGCAGCTGCGCCATGGCCTCGGCGATCAGCTCGCCGCCCGCCGCGGCGTCGGGAACGATGACAACTTCCACGCTGGGCCTGCCGTTCTGGAGTGGGCTCTGGGCGTCACTATGTGGTTTAGACCAATTTAGCAGAAGGGGGTCCGCCGGGACACGACCCCTCCCCGTTCCCGATCGTGCCACCGCGCCGGATCAGGTGGCTCCTCCCGGCCTTCGGGAAGTGCGGCGGGGCATCCCCCGGCGGACCCGCGACGGCGCGCCCGGCACGTCCCGGCGGACCCGCGATGGCGCGCCCCGGCGGACCCGCGACGGCGCGCCCCGGCGGACCCGCGACGGCGCGCCCCGGCATGCCCCCGACGGTGTGTCCGGCATGTCCCGGAGGCCGTGACGGCGTGCGCCGGGCGGAAGCGGAGGCGCTCGCGGAAATTGCCGGGGCCATCTGGTCCCGCGGCCGACCGAGGCGGGCTAGGCTGCATGGCATCCGGTGCCATGCGCCGGGTCGTGCAGGGGGCGTCATGCCGGTCAGGGCATGGACACAGCCTTGTGGTCTAGTCCACAATCGACAGTGGGCAGCCAACTGAACAAGCCTCCGCCTTCCCCGCACAGGAAGGCGGACCGAGGAACCGGAGCTCTCTGCCCTGACTGCCCCGGCTCCTCGACCTTCGGCCGACCGGGACCGCACACCCCACGGCCGATGATGCTCCGGGCTGCGGTGCCGGGAGGGTTGAGGGTCCCTTCCAGGCGCCGCGGCCCGCGGGTGTTTTTCGGCCACGTTCAAACGTGCGGGTACGCTCGCAGACGTGCCCTCCATGAACGAACTGGTCCGCCAGCACACCGCCCTCGACGACTCCGATCTCGAGTGGCTCCATCTGCTGGTCTCGGAGTGGCAGCTGCTCTCCGACCTGTCCTTCGCCGACCTCGTTCTGTGGGTGCCCACCCGGGACGGCACCCGGTACGTCTCGGTGGCCCAGATGCGCCCCAACACCGGCCCCACCTCGTACCAGGACGACATGGTCGGCCACCTCGTCCCGCGCGGCCGCCGGCCCATGCTGGACGCGGCGCTGGACGAGGGCCGGATCGTGCGCGAGGGCGACCCGGAGTGGCGCGAAGAGGTCCCCGTACGGGTCGAGTCGATCCCCGTACGGCGCGAGGGCCGGGTCCTCGGCGTGATCGCCCGCAACACCAACCTGCTGACCGTGCGCACCCCGAGCCGCCTGGAACTGACCTACCTCCAGAGCGCCTCCGACCTGGCGCAGATGATCGCGGCCGGCTCCTTCCCCTTCCCCGACCAGCAGGTCGACATGGACGCCTCGCCGCGCGTCGGCGACGGCCTGATCCGGCTCGACGCCGACGGGATCGTCCAGTACGCCTCGCCGAACGCGCTGTCCGCCTACCACCGCCTCGGCCTCGCCGCCGACCTGGTCGGCCACCACCTCGGGCAGACCACCGCCGAACTCGCCCCGACCCGCGGCCCGGTGGACGAGGCGCTCGTCAAGCTCGCGAGCGGGTGGGCGCCGCGCGAGTTCGAGATCGAGGCCAACGACGGCGTCATCCAGTTCCGGGCCATCCCCCTCAAACCCAAGGGCACCCGGATCGGTTCGCTGGTGCTGTGCCGGGACGTCACCGAACTGCGCCGCCGCGAACGGGAGTTGATCACCAAGGACGCCACCATCCGGGAGATCCACCACCGGGTGAAGAACAACCTGCAGACGGTGGCCGCGCTGCTGCGGCTCCAGGCCCGGCGCATCGACTCCGAGCGCGGCCGGGAGGCCCTGGAGGAGGCCGTCCGCCGGGTCGGCTCCATCGCCATCGTGCATGAGACGCTCTCTCAGAACCTGGACGAGCGGGTGGAGTTCGACGACATCGCCGACCGCGTGCTCGCGATGGTCGCCGAGATCTCGCCGGGCAAGGTGACCGGCCGGCGCAGCGGGCGCTTCGGCATACTCGACGCCGAGGTCGCCACCCCGCTGTCGATGGTCCTCACCGAGATCCTGCAGAACGCCCTGGAGCACGGCTTCCGTCAGGGCGACACCGGCACGGTCGAGGTCTCCGCGGTCCGCGGCGGCACGGCGAAGGAGGCCCGCCTGCTGGTCACCGTCCAGGACGACGGGGTCGGCCTGCCCGAGGGCTTCGACCCGCACCGCTCGGGCAACCTGGGCCTGCAGATCGTGCGCACCCTGGTGGAGGGGGAGTTGGGCGGCGCCTTCGACATGGTGCCGGCGCCGGGGCGGGGGACCAGGGTGATCCTGGACATTCCGGTGCGGGCGCAGAAGTAGTCCACCACCCCAACCGGCCTGCACCCGGGGCCGGTTGAGTGCCCGGGGCCGTTCGAGCACAGCAGAAAGCCCCGGACCGCCGTTGGTCCGAGGCTCGTGCTCGTTGCTGCTCCGCGTAGTGCTAAGCGCATCGGGGGTTACTGCGCGCTGCGGCTCGGGGGCGGGAGATGCGTGCGTGCTGCACGCGCCGCCAAGCTCAGGCTGTCAGCAGGGGTGGGGTGTGTCAGGCGGAGGCCTGACGAGCCCGGTTGCGGGCGGCGCGGCGCTTCATGGCGCGGCGCTCGTCCTCGCTGAGACCACCCCAGACGCCGGAGTCCTGACCGGACTCGAGCGCCCACTGCAGACACTGCTCGATCACCGGGCAGCGACGGCAGACGGCCTTGGCTTCCTCGATCTGCAGCAGCGCAGGACCGGTGTTGCCGATGGGGAAGAAGAGCTCGGGGTCTTCCTCGCGGCAAACGGCGTTGTGACGCCAGTCCATGGCTGCTACCTCTCCTAGGTTCTCTGAACGTATTACGTGCAGGTTGCTTGTGAATGTGAACGCTTTCACGAATCCCTCAACAAGTGAAGGGCCGACCGCCGAGTCTTCCCCGGCGTGGTCCTGTGGTTTTGAAGAGGGGTTCCGGTGATCAGTGGAGGCCGGTGTTGCGGGCCGTCCCGATCGCCACGTAGAGACTCGCAAACCTCAGCGGCGGATACAACCCCTTCCGGAAAGTTTTTTTTGATTCCTCGGTGTCGACTAGGTCACAGCCGTACTTCCATGGGGTGGATCCTGGCCTAAACGTTCGAGTGAAAGGACTTTTGCCCGTTCCGCTCACACAATCACACGCAGTGCACGGCGTACACCTGTGAACGTCACGCTCGTACGCACCCCGAGGTGGTCTCCGTCCATCTGCAGGGGCAGAGGAGCCTTCGAATGCAAGGTGAACTGATCCAGATCGTGCAGCGAGACCACGTGCTTGCCGCGGGGTCCGCGCTCGGGGGACGAAGTGAGCAACTGGGTGCCATACCGGGCAACCGCGGCCGTCGACAGACGGCTGAGACCGAACACGTCGACGCCGGTGTCGAACGAGGCCTTGGGTGATGTGTACATGGCGCGATTGCCGAGGTACGTCCACGGGGACGTGTTCGAGACTATGGCCACGACGAGATCGGTGATCGGGTCCTCGCCCGGCCGCTCCAGGGTGATGGAGCCGTGCCGGCGGTTCGGCTCGCCGAGGAACTGCCGGACCACCTGACGCACGTACAGCGCATGGGTCGACTTCTTCCCGCGCTCCCGCTGCTGCTCGACCCGTCCGACGACGCCCGCGTCGAACCCGAGCCCCGCGTTGAAGGTGAACCAGCGGTCCGGGACCGCCTCGTCCTCGGTGCCGGGCGTGCCGGAGGTCAGCCCGAGCCCGACGATCCGCTCCCGGCCCTCGCGCAGCGCGTCGAGCAGGGCGCCGGTGGCCTCGACCGGGTCGTTGGGCAGGCCCAGGGCGCGTGCGAAGACGTTCGTGGAGCCGCCGGGCACCACCGCCAGACCGGGCAGCCGGTCCAGTGCCGGACCCGCGTGCAGGAGACCGTTGACGACCTCGTTGACCGTGCCGTCGCCGCCGAGGGCCACCACGAGGTCGATGTCCTCGCTGTCCGCCGCCTGCCGGCCGAGGTCGCGCGCGTGGCCGCGGTACTCGGTGGTGACCGCCTCCAGCTTCATCTCGCTCGCCAGCGCGTGGATCAGCACGTCACGTCTGCGTGCGCTTGTGGTGGTTGCCGCCGGGTTGACCACGAGAAGTGCACGCATGCAGGGCAGCGTACCTACTGGGGGGTACCGGGCCCAGACCGAGGTAGGGATCCGGTAAGAGGCGGAGGCGTGAGCCTTGCCACGCCAGGCTCCGTCGCGGCGGAGCCGCCCGTCGGACACCGCCCCGGCCCCGGCTACCCTGCTGGGGTGAGCAGTCAGCAGAAGCCCGCCCAGGACACCGCCGAAGCCCCCGCCGGTCCCCGGCCCCGCCGGCTGACCTACGCCGCCGTGCTGGCCGGTCTGGAAGGCGTCGCGCTGGTGGCCGGCGGCCTGTGGGTGCTCGTGCTCGGGATCGCCGGCGCCCCGGACGACCGGCAGCAGGCCGTGACCCTCGGCGTCACGCTCGTCGTCCTCGCCCTGCTGCCGCTGCTCGCCGCGCGCGGACTGCTGCTGCGGCGCAGCTGGAGCCGCGGCCCCGCGGTGATCACCCAGCTCATGGCGCTGCCGATCGCCTACAACCTGCTCAAGGCGGACAGCATGGCCGTCCCCGCCGGTGCCGTCATCGCGGTCGTCGCCGTGGCGGCGCTGGTGCTGCTCGTCAACGGCGAGACGACCCGGGCCCTCGGCATCAAGGGACCGGGCCGCGCCGAATAACCGCCTCACCGGGGCCGCGCACGGCCGGCCCTGGCACCCGGCCGTCACTCCTCGACGAGGAGCTTCTCCCGCAGCTGGGCCAGGGTGCGGGCCAGCAGCCGGGACACGTGCATCTGGGAGATGCCGACCTCCTGCGCGATCTGCGACTGGGTCATGTTCCCGAAGAAGCGCAGCAGCAGGATCCGCTTCTCGCGCGGCGGAAGGTCCTCCAGCAGCGGCTTGAGTGACTCCCGGTACTCCACGCCCTCCAGCGCCTCGTCCTCCGCGCCGAGGGTGTCGGCGACCGCCGGGGACTCGTCGTCGGTGTCGGGGACGTCCAGGGACAGCGTGGAGTAGGCGTTGGCGGACTCCAGGCCCTCCAGGACCTCCTCCTCGGAGATCGCGAGCTTCTCGGCCAGCTCGTGGACCGTGGGGGAGCGGCCGTGCAGCTGGGACAGCTCGGCCGTCGCCGTGGTCAGCGACAGGCGCAGCTCCTGCAGCCGGCGCGGCACCCGGACCGCCCAGCCCTTGTCCCGGAAGTGCCGCTTGATCTCGCCGACCACGGTCGGCGTGGCGTACGTGGAGAACTCCACGCCGCGCTCCGGGTCGAACCGGTCGACGGACTTGATCAGACCGATCGTGGCGACCTGGGTGAGGTCGTCCAGCGGCTCGCCGCGGTTGCGGAACCGGCGGGCCAGGTGCTCCACGAGCGGCAGGTGCATACGGACCAGCTGATTGCGCAGCTCCGCGTACTCCGGGCTGCCCGGGTCCAGCGTGCGCAGTTTCACGAACCTCGCGCGCGCCCCGCTGCGGTCCGCCGGGTCGTGCTGCACGGCCGGTACGGCCTCCGTGCCCAGCGCGTCGTCCTCGGCGTGCCGCTCGTGCTCGCTCATCGTCCCGCCCGTAGCCCTTCTGCGAGCCCTGGCCCCCGTGCGGCCGCGGGGCCCCGCCGGTGGTACGTCCTGGACGGCGCCGTCACCACCGATCCGCGCGGAGTCGTCCTCCGGGTGCGGCCTGGCCTGCTCGGGGATGCCGTCGACGCCGTCCGTCATGCGTCGGGACATGCCCGGGGCAGCCGCCCCGGAGACGTCGTCCGTGCTCGGCCAGGGGGCACCCCCGTCCCCGGCCGGCAGCTCCCGTGTGCCGCGCTCTTCGTCCCGCACCGGACCGTCCCCGTTCCTCACGCCGGGCCAGGGCCCGCGCCGCGCTGTTTGTAGAGGCTGATCGACACGGTCTTGTCCTCGTCGACGGCGGACGAGACCTTGCCCGCCAGGGCCGAGAGCACGGTCCAGGCGAAGGTGTCCCGCGACGGGGCGTGACCGTCCGTGGTCGGCGCCGAGACCGTGACCTCCAGCGAGTCGTCGACGAGCCGGAAGACACAGCCGAGCACGGAGCCGGGCACGGCCTGTTGGAGCAGGATCGCGCAGGCCTCGTCCACGGCGATGCGCAGGTCCTCGATCTCGTCCAGGGTGAAGTCCAAGCGGGCCGCGAGACCGGCCGTGGCCGTCCGCAGCACCGACAGGTAGGCACCCGCGGCCGGCAGCCGGACTTCCACGAAGTCCTGATTCGCCGCGGGCTCGCCTGCGATCTGGGACACCCTCACCTCCATGGTGGTACAAGCTCTACGGGGCCGAGGGTCGCCCCCCGGGGGTAACGCGTACGCGGTTCCGCGGTGACGCTATCGCGCCCCGAACGGTCCTGTCCCGGGACCCCAACCCCCTTGGCGTCACTCACAGTAAAGCTGTGCATACGCTCCGTGTCTAGAGGGTTCGCGCCCCCAAATGGGAACAGCGCGCGCCGGATTGACGTACCCAGACGTCAGACGCCCGAACCGTCGTCAGGCCGCCGCCGCATGCAGTGTCACACGACAACGGGGTCGAACGGGAACACGATCTCCGGGGATCCCGCCGACGATCAGGGCGCTCAGACCAGCACGTGGTCGACGAAGCACCACCGCCATTCCTCGCCGGGCTCGAACGTCCGCATCACCGGGTGACCGGACTGCTCGTGGTGCCGTGTCGCGTGCCTGCCGGGCGAGGAGTCGCAGCAGCCGACGTGGCCGCAGGTGAGGCACAGGCGCAGCTGGACCGGGTGCGTGCCGTCCCGGAGGCACTCCGGGCAGGTGCGGTCGAGCGGCTCCGGCTCCGGGTGCGGCAGCGCGTCGGCGTGCGTGCACTGTTTCATGATTGCCAGATTACGACGGGCGTGCGGGTGGCCGCGCGGAAAACGAGGGTGGGCGAGGACCATGGACGTGATGCCGCTGCTGTTGCTGGTGGCGGGCAGTGCGGCGGTCGCGGGGGCCGCCCGGCGCACCCCGGTGCCGGCGCCGCTGCTGCTGGTCGCCGCGGGCCTGGCGGTGTCGTACCTGCCCGGGGTGCCGCACTACACCCTCGACCCGGACGTCGTCCTGCCGCTGGTGCTGCCGCCGCTGCTGTACAAGGAGGGCACCGAGAGCTCCTACCTCGATCTGCGCGCCCAGATGCGGCCCGTGGGGCTGCTGTCGATCGGGTACGTGCTGTTCGCGACCTTCGCCGTCGGCTGGGTCGCGTATCTCGTCGTACCGGGGCTGCCGCTGCCCGCCGCGCTGGTGCTGGGCGCGGTGGTCGCGCCGACGGACGCGGTCGCGGCCGCGTCGATCGCGCGCCGGGTCGGCCTGCCCTCCCGGATCACCACCATCCTGCAGGGCGAGTCGCTCCTCAACGACGCCACCGCGATCACCGCCTACCGGGTGGCGCTGGCCGCCGCCGTCGGCGAGGGCGCCACCTGGGCGGGCGGGATCGGCGAGTTCCTGCGGGCCGCCATCGGGGGCGTCGTCGTCGGCCTGGTGCTCATGGTGCCGATCCACTGGCTGCGCACCCACCTGAAGGAGGTCCTGCTCCAGAACACCCTGTCCCTGCTGATCCCGTTCGTCGCCTACGGCGTCGCCGAGCAGTTCCACGGCTCCGGCGTCCTCGCGGTCGTGGTGGTCGCGGTCTATCTCGGGCACCGCGCGTGGGAGGTCGACTTCGCCACCCGGCTGCAGGAGGACGCGGTGTGGCGGATGGTCGCCTTCCTGCTGGAGTCGGCGGTGTTCGCGCTGATCGGCCTGCAACTGCCCACCGTCCTCAAGGGGTTGGGCGCCTACCAGGGGGCCGACGCCGCCTGGTACGCGATCGCGGTCTTCCTGGTGGTCGTCGCGGCCCGCTTCGTGTGGGTGTTCCCGGCGACGTTCCTGCCCCGCGCGCTGTTCCGGCGCATCAGGGAGCGGGAGCCGGACACCACCTGGCGGGCGCCGGTGGTGACCGGGTGGGCCGCCATGCGCGGAGTGGTCTCCCTGGCCATCGCGTTCTCCATCCCGCTCACGGTGCACGGCGGCGCCCCCTTCCCCCAGCGGAACCTGATCCTCTTCCTGACCTTCACCACGGTCATCGGCACCCTCGTGGTGCAGGGCCTCACCCTCGCGCCCCTGATCCGCCTGATGCGGTTCCCCGGCCGCGACCCGCAGGCCGAGACGCTCGCCGAGGCCAACGCCCAGGCGCAGGCCTCCCGGGCCGCGGAGAGCCGCCTGGACGACCTTCTCGCCGACGAGCGCAACGCCCTGCCCCCGCCGCTCGCCGACCGGCTGCGCACGGTCCTGGAGCGCCGCCGCAACGCCGTCTGGGAGCGCCTCGGCCAGACCAACCCGATCACCGGGGAGTCCGTCGACGACACCTACCGGCGGCTGTCCCGCGAGGTGATCGGCACCGAACGCGCGGTCTTCGTCAAGCTCCGCGACCACCGCTACATCGACGACGAGATGCTGCGCGCACTGCTCAGACGCCTGGACCTGGAGGAGGCGGCGGCCTACCGGGAGGCGGAGTAGCACTACGGGAACGGGCGCCCGGTGACGACGGCGGCCACCGTCGTCCCGCGCGGGAAGGCGCCCTCCTCCGCGAGGGCGACCAGTCCATAGAGCAACTTGGCGACATAGAGACGTTCGACGGGCAGCCCGTGGCGGTCCTCGAAATCGTCCGCGAACGCGTGCAGCGCGGGCGTCGTACGGGCGTACCCGCCGAAGTGGAAGCGCTCGTCGAGGGACCAGTCACCCCTGCGCCCACCGAAGGCACGTGCCTGCAGAGCCTCGACCTCACCGCCCAGGAAGCCGCCCCTGAGGACGGGGACGCCCAGCGCGCGCCTGCCCGGTCCCAGGCCGGCCGCCAGGCCCGCGAGCGTGCCGCCGGTGCCGCAGGCCACGGCGACCACATCGGCGTGTTCGCGCAGTTCCTCGCCCAGCGCCCGGCACCCGCGGACGGCCGCGCTGTTGCTCCCGCCCTCGGGCACGACGTACGCCCCCTCGGCGCCGGCCGCCCGCAGGAGGGCCGCCAGCGTCTCCGGCTCGTGCTTGTGCCGGTACGTCGGCCTGTCGACGAAGTGCAGCCGCATGCCGTCCGCCGCGCACCGGGCCAGGGAGGGGTTCAGCGGACGGCCGGCCAGTTCCTCGCCGCGGACCACGCCGGTGGTCTCCAGGCCGAGGATGCGGCCCGCGGCGGCGGTGGCCCGCAGGTGGTTCGAGTACGCCCCGCCGAAGGTGACCAGCGGCCGGCCCCGCGCCGCCTCGATGTTCGGCACGAGCTTGCGCCACTTGTTGCCGATCAGCTCCGGGTGGATCAGGTCGTCGCGCTTGAGCAGCAGCCGCAGCCCGCGCCGCCCGAACCGCTCGTCGTCCACCTCCTGAAGGGGGGAGGGCAGGCGGGGGCTGAGTGAGGCGGGGCCGGTCACCGGTCCATTGTCCGCACCTGCGCACACGGCGCGCGAGATCCCTCTTGGTGCCCAGTAGTCCGATGATCCATTCCCGCTCTTTCAGGTAATTGAGCGATGACGCTCCGTGCTGGAAGGCTCGATGCCGAGGCCGGTGCCTCCGGCGATTCGGCGCCGGGCATACCTGGGAGGCAATTCTCTATGTCGGTAGGCGAAGAGGTCCGCACGGATCAGGGCAAGCCGCAGCAGTCCCTCGGGACGGCGGCAGCGCGGAACCTGGCCACCACCACCAAGTCCGTTCCGCAGATGCAGGAGATCAGCTCCCGCTGGCTGCTGCGCACACTCCCGTGGGTCGACGTCCAGGGCGGCACGTACCGGGTCAACCGGCGGCTCGCGTACGCCGTCGGCGACGGCCGCATCACCTTCGTGAAGACCGGGGACCAGGTCGAGGTCATCCCGGCCGAACTCGGCGAGCTGCCGGCCCTGCGCGGCTACGAGGACGAGGAGGTGCTGGCGGAGCTCGCCCGGCGCTGCCGCCAGCGCGACTTCGCGCCCGGTCAGGTGATCGCCGACTTCGGCAACCGGACGGGCGAGGTGTACCTGCTGGCGCACGGCAGGGTCGAGAAGATCGGCACCGGCCCCTACGGCGACGACACCGTCCTCGGAGTCCTCGCCGACGGCGCCTACTTCGGCGACCGGGCGCTGCTGGACCCGGACGCCATCTGGGAGTACACCGTCCGCGCGGACACCCCGACCACCGTGCTGATCCTCAGCCGCGACGACTTCGAGCGGGTCGCGGAGCGCGCCGGCAGCCTGCGCGACCACCTCCAGCGGCTGCGCTCGATGCCGGAGCAGCGGACCAACAAGTACGGCGAGAAGGAGGTCGAGCTGGCGGCCGGCCACTCCGGCGAGCCCGACATCCCGCACACCTTCGTCGACTACGAACCCCGGCCCCGCGAGTACGAGCTGAGCATCGCCCAGACCGTGCTGCGCATCCACACGCGCGTGGCCGACCTGTACAACCAGCCGATGAACCAGACCGAGCAGCAGCTCAGGCTCACGGTCGAGGCCCTCAAGGAGCGCCAGGAACACGAGCTGGTCAACAACCGCGACTTCGGCCTGCTGCACAACTGCGAGTACGACCAGCGGATCCAGCCGCACGACGGCGTGCCCGGCCCGGACGACATGGACGAGCTGCTCAGCCGCCGCCGCAGCACCAAGCTGTTCCTGGCCCACCCGCGCGCGATCGCCGCGTTCGGGCGCGAGCTGAACAAGCGCGGACTGGTCCCGGAGACGATCGAGATCGCCGGCAACCGCATCCCGACCTGGCGCGGCGTGCCGATCTACCCGTGCAACAAGATCCCGGTCAGCCCGCAGCGCACCACCTCGATCATCGCGATGCGCACCGGCGAGCAGGACCAGGGCGTCATCGGCCTCAGGCAGTCGGGCATCCCGGACGAGATCGAGCCGAGCCTGTCCGTGCGGTTCATGGGCATCAACGAACAGGCCGTCATCAAGTACCTGGTGACGGCCTACTATTCGGCGGCCGTACTGGTGCCCGACGCGCTCGGCGTGCTGGAGAACGTCGAGATCGGCCGGTGGAGGTGACGTTTCCGCACTTCGCGGCCGTGTCCCCGCCCGCCGTGCGGGGTAGACCCTCGGAATATGCGTCCGGCCGGGCCGGCGACGCCGGTGTCCGCGGACCTGGCGAGGGGGAGACATGGCGGAGTTCATGACGGAGACCGAACGGCGTTCCCCCGCCGTGCCGCACCCGGGCACGGCGGGGGAACAGCGGGCAGGGACCGGCGACGCCGGTGCCGGCCCGCTCGACGGGCACACCGAGGGACAGCGCGAAGGGCACCCCGGCACACCGGAGGCGGCGGTGCTGCTCGAGCGGACCCGGGCCGCCGTCGACCCCGAGCTGCGCGCGGCCCTCACCTCGCTGCCCGGCCCCCTGCGCCGTATCGCGCTCTACCACTTCGGCTGGCAGAACGCGGACGGCACCCCGGCGGCCGGCAACGCGGGCAAGGCGATCCGGCCCGCGCTCGTCCTCGCGGCGGCCGCGGCCCTCGGCGGACCGGCGGCCCGTACGGCGGCGGTCCGGGCGGCGGTGGCGGTCGAACTGGTCCACAACTTCACGCTGTTGCACGACGACGTGATGGACCGGGACACCTCCCGCCGGCACCGGCCCACCGCCTGGACCGTGTTCGGCGTCGCCGACGCGATCCTCGCCGGCGACGCCCTCCAGGCGCTGGCTCTGCGGCTGCTCGCCGAGGACCCGCACCCCGCCTCCGGCCCGGCCGCGGCCCGGCTCGCGGGCTGTGTCGTGGAGCTGTGCGCCGGACAGCACACCGACACGGACATGGAGCACCGCGCGCCGGACGAGGTCACCCTCGACGAGGTGCTCGCCATGGCCGAGGCGAAGACCGGCGCCCTGCTCGGCTGCGCCTGCGCCCTCGGCGCGCTGTACGCGGGCGCCGGGGACGAGGAGGTGGCGGCGCTGGACGGCTTCGGCCGTCAGGCGGGGCTCGCCTTCCAGCTGATCGACGACGTCATCGGCATATGGGGCGACCCGCGGCACACCGGGAAGCCGGCCGGCGCCGACCTCGCGGCCCGCAAGAAGTCGCTGCCCGTGGTGGCGGCCCTCGCCTCCGGCACCGAGGCGGCGGCCGAACTCGCCGAGCTGTACGGCAAGCCGTACGTCCCGGGTGACGACGAGGGCATCGCGCGTACGGCACGGGCCGTGGAGCGGGCGGGCGGCCGGGACTGGGCGCAGGCCGAGGCGGCCGACCGGATGGCGCGCGCCGTGCAGGAGCTGTCCCGCGCGGTCCCCGCCCCGGA
Organism: Streptomyces sp. NBC_00557; assembly: GCF_036345995.1. NCBI lineage: Bacteria > Bacillati > Actinomycetota > Actinomycetes > Kitasatosporales > Streptomycetaceae > Streptomyces > Streptomyces sp. NBC_00557. The sequence continues at coordinate 2,781,362 of NZ_CP107796.1, read as the reverse complement.
GGCGGCGGACGGTCTGCTGGCACTCGCCGAGTTCGTGACCCGGCGCAGCAGCTGACCCCCGCCGGCGCGGCCGGCGGAGCAGAACCCGGAGCCCGGGCGCGCGCGGATCCTGACCCCGCGCGCACCGGGCCTCCGGCCCGGCGGGCCCGCTCCGGGCGGAGCGGGCCCGCCGCTCACACGAGGTGGCCGCGGAAACTCCCCGGGACCGTCCGGAGCATCGAGGGGTCGAGGGCCGCGCGGTTTCGGCGACGCGCCGGATCACCGCCCGTCCTACCCTTGGGGACATGGACAGCGAGGACCACGTCTGTCCCGTCTGCGGGCAGCCCGTCGACACGGTCGTGGGACGGCGCAAGACGCTGGGCGCCTGGGTACCGGTCTGGGGTCCGGGCCCCTGCCGCAACCCCGACTGCGCGGCCTCCCGGGAGCCTGCCGGGCCCACCGCCCGGGCCGACGGAACCGGTCAGCCGCGCCCCGGCGGTTCCGCGGCCGGGACCTCCTGAGCCGTGCCGCCCGCCGAGTGGGTTCGAGCCGACGGAGGGGCGCCATGAGGTACCTGGTGATGGTGCAGGGCACGCAGGCGGACTACGACGCGATGGCCGGCAGGCCCACCGCGCACGCTCCGTCCTGGACCCAGGTGCAGCTCAAGGCCATGTACCTGTACATGAACGCGATCAACGACGAACTGGCGGAGTCCGGGGAACTGGTCGAGGCTCGAGGGCTGGCGGAGCCCGCCCGGACCCGGCTGGTCGCGCGCGGCGAGGGCGGTGAGACCGTGATCACCGACGCCCCGTACGCAGAGACCGAGCCGCTGCCGACCGGTTACTGGGTGCTGGACTGCGCGAGCCTGGAGCGGGTCACCGAGATCGCCGAACGCGTCACCCGTTGCCCCGGCCCCGAGAGCCTGGCCGAGCATCCCGTGGTGATCCGGCCCCTCATGGAGAGCCTCGACGACGTCGGCGCGGGAACCGACCCGACCCGGCCGGGCGACTGACGCCGTAGCGTGGGCGCATGCCGAAAACGCCCCGCATCTTCCACATCACCGAGCGCTCCCTGTGGGAATCGGCCCGCGAGCGCGGCGCCTACGAGGTGTCGACCCGTGACCGCGCCCTGCAGGAGGAGGGGTTCGTCCACTTCTCCACCCGCGAACAGCTGCCGCGCATCGCCGAGGCGCTCTACGGCGGCCACGACGGCCCGGACGAGCTGGTGGTCCTGGTCGTGGACCCCGCGCTGGTCGGAGCGCCGGTGAAGTACGAGGCCGTGGAACCGGGCGGGGAGGAGTTCCCGCACGTCTACGGGCCGGTGCCGGCGGACGCCGTGGTGGAGGTGGAGCCCTGGGGATGACCGTCGAGGCGCCGCCTCAGGGCTCGGCGTGCGGGCGCGAACCTTCCGTACCCGGGGGTTTCACTCCGCGGGCCGCTGCAGGAACCTCAGCTGGTTGCCCGCCGGGTCCCGGAAGGCGCAGTCGCGCACTCCGTACGGCTGGTCCGTCGGCTCCTGGAGCACATCGGCGCCGGACGCCCGCACCCGCTCGAAGAGCGCGTCGCAGTCCTCGGTCGTGAAGATGACCCCCCTCAGCATGCCCTTGGCCAGCAGCTCCGCGAGCGCCTGCCGGTCGGCGGGGGAGGCGTCCGGGTTCGCGCCGGGCGGCTCCAGCACGATCTCGACGTCCGGCTGGAGCGGCGAGCCCAGCGTCACCCAGCGCATGCCCTCGAAGCCCACGTCGTTGCGGACCTCCAGGCCGAGCACGTCACGGTAGAACGCGAGCGCCTTGTCATGGTCGTCCACCGCGATGAAGCACTGCTTGAGTTTCACGTCCATGGCCACACGCTAGGCCCATCCGCGCGGGTGCGCGCGCGAGTCGGCGAGGCGGGCGCGGACGCCGAAGGGCGGGGGCTCAGTAGGGCCTGCGGCGGGGGCGGGTGAACGTACGGGCCACGCAGGACGGGATCACCGCGCTCTCCTGGTGGTCGCGGGCCCGGTAGGCGCTCGGCGTCTCCCCGACCAGCTCGGTGAAGCGGGAGCTGAAGGAGCCGAGCGACGTACAGCCCACGGCCAGGCAGACCTCGGTGACCGTGAGGTCGCCCCGCCGCAGCAGCGCCTTCGCCCGCTCGATCCTGCGGGTCATCAGATAGCTGTACGGCGTCTCCCCGAAGGCCTTGCGGAAGCTGCGCTGGAAGTGGCCCGGGGACATGTGGGCGCCGCGGGCCAGCTCGGTCATGTCGAGCGGCTCGGCGTACTCCCGGTCCATGCGGTCGCGCACCCGCCGCAGCCGTCTGAGGTCGTCCAGGGTCACGTCCACAGCTTGGCACACGGCACCGACAGCGCGGTACGGACCGATTGCGCACCGCAACGCACCGGTCACGCGACCCCGGCAGCGACCGTCTCCGTGTCCGTCGACCCCATCTGCGCGGATCTTCGCTGTGGGGCGCCACAACATCTCCCTCGACCACCTCGACGCCGCCCTGCCCGCCCTGAAGCCCGCCGCAGACCGCGGTGACCTCCTCCTCGTGTGCGCCTCCGGCGCCCGTTCCGCGACCGCCTGCCGGCGCCTGGCCGACCAGGGCGTCACCCCCCCGGGGCGACTCTCACCGGCGGCACCACCGCCTGGACACAGCTCGGCCACGACATCCACCGGCCCGCCGGCGCCCGCACTCCCTGGGCCATGGACCGCCAGGTCCGCCTCGCCGCCGGAACGCTGGTCCTGACCGGCCTGATCGCCGGACGACGCTGGAACGCGGCCCGCCGGCTCTCCGCGGGCGTCGCCGGCGGTCTGGTCTTCTCCGCCCTCACCGACACCTGCGGCCTGGCCAAGGTCCTCGCCAAGCTCCCCCACAACCAGCCGGAGGGCACGGACCTGAACGCCACCCTCGCCCGGCTGACCGGCTGACCGGCTGACGCCGCAGCCGCGAGGGACCGCTCGCGGCGCCACGACGGACCCCGGCCGTGGCAGGCGGGCCCCGCGGCCGCTCTCGCGAACGCGGCCGGTGCCGGGCGTCCGTCTCGTCGTCGTCGAGCCGGGCGGCGCCGGCGCGTGCCGTGCCCTCTCGCCGCCGCCCCGGCCCAACGCCGCGCCGCCGACGACGAGTTCCACGCCGCCCGCGTGAAGCCGCCGTACACCGGCGCGGCGATCGTCATGCTCGCCGGATCCGGCTTGCGCACAGGCGAGCCGGCCGGCCGCAAGGCGCCGGACGTCGACTCCGAGGCCGGCATCGTTCGCCGTCTGTCCGCACGCCCCTCCAAGGAGGGCTGTTCACCGTGGAGATGGGCGAGCCCCTCGGCTGCCGCCGTGGAGCGACGGTGGCCGGGCGCAGAAGACCGCACCCGGCCCGCGAGGGACGCCGTGCTCGGCGGGCTGCGGACCGGGTGCGGACGGGAAGACCTGGCGACCAGGAAAATCGCAGGTCAATAGGCGTAATCCAAGATCAGGCCTTCTTGGTCTCCCAGAAGATCTTGTCGATCTGGGCGATGTAGTCCAGAGCCTTCTGGCCCGTCGCCGGGTCGGTGGACGCCTTGGCGGCCGAGAGGGCCTTCAGGGTGTCGTTGACCAGCTGGTGCAGCTCCGGGTACTTCTCGAAGTGCGGGGCCTTGAAGTAGTCGCTCCACAGGACGGAGACGTGGTGCTTGGCCAGCTCCGCGCGCTGCTCCTTGATGACGGTGGCACGCGCCTGGTAGTGGGGGTCGTCGTTGCCGGCCATCTTCTCCTGGATGGCCTTCACCGACTCCGCCTCGATGCGGGCCTGGGCCGGGTCGTACACGCCGCAGGGCAGGTCGCAGTGGGCGCTGACCTTGACCTTGGGGGCAAACAGGCGGGAAAGCATGGAGCATTCCTTCCTCGTGATCGTCTTCTCAGGTGCGACATTACTCCCTGGGGAAGGCGATTTCTCGGGTGCCCCCTAGGGCTTAGGACAAAAGTCCAGGGTCAGACTGAGACTGGTGGAGGATCGGACCGGGGAGGTGCCGGGCATGCCGGAGCTGTCGCAGGAGACGGAGCGGGGGAGGGCCGTTGCGCCGTTCGGACTGGCCGAGGTGACGGGTCCGTCCATGGTGCCCACGCTCCTTCACGGGGACCGGCTGCTGGTGCAGTACGGGGCCCTGGTCAGGCCGGGAGACGTCGTCGTCCTGCGTCATCCGTTCCAGCAGGACCTGCTCGTCGTCAAGCGCGCGGTGGAGCGCCGCGACGGCGGCTGGTGGGTGCGCGGGGACAACCCGTACGCGGGCGGGGACAGCACGGACTACGGGGTCGTGCCCGACGAGCTGATCCTCGGGCGCGCGCGCTTCCGGTACCGGCCGCTGCCCGGCGGTCAGCGCTCGCCGCTCGCGCTGGTGCGCTGGGCGCTCTCCGCGGCGAGGCCGCTGCTGCCCGACCGGTCGGCCTCCAGGCGCTTGCGGGCCCGGTAGGCGGCCACGTTGGCGCGGGTGGCGCAGCGGTCGGAGCAGTAGCGCCGGGAGCGGTTGGTGGAGGTGTCCAGGAAGGCGTTGCGGCAGGGAGCCGCCTCGCACAGGCCCAGGCGGTCCACGCCGTACTCGGTGAGGTGGAAGGCCAGGCCCATCGCGGCGATCGCCGCGTAGCCCGCGGTCGCGTTCGACGGGTGGTCGGCGAGGTGCATGTGCCACAGCGGGCGGCCGTCCTCGTCCCGGTAGTCGTGGCCGGAGATCTGCGGCGAGACCGGGAACTCCAGCAGCAGGGAGTTCAGCAGGTCCACCGCGAGGGTCTCGTCGCCCTTGTCGGCGGCCTCGAAGACCGCGCGCAGCCGCGCCCGCACCGAGCGGAAGCGGGTCACATCGGCGTCGGTGGCGCGGCGCGCCGCCGACGCGTTGGCCCCGAAGAGGTCGCGGACGGCCTCGACCGAGGTCAACGAGTCCTTGCCCCGGACCGGTTCCTCGCTGTTGACGAGACGGACGGCGTAATCCGAGTAATAGGCCAGTTCCACTTGTAGTCCTTACGAGGGCGCTTTATGGTCGTGTCTGCGGTCGGTAACAGCCGGTCGTGCTTCCAGGGTATTACGCAGACGAGGGGGACAGGCTTCATGACGACGACTACGGGCACCGACTGGGCCGCGTGGCAGGAGAGCTGGGACCGGCAGCAGGAGTGGTACATGCCGGACCGCGAGGAGCGCTTCCGGATCATGCTCGACATGGTCGAGGCGCTGGTGGGCACGGCCCCGCGCGTGCTCGACCTCGCCTGCGGCACCGGCAGCATCACCGCCCGGCTGCTGAGGCGCTTCCCGCAGGCCACGAGCACCGGCGTCGACCTCGACCCGGCGCTGCTCGCCATCGCGCGCGGCACCTTCGAGGGCGACAAACGCGTCCGTCTGGTCACCGCCGACCTCAAGGACCCCGACTGGACGCGGCGGCTGCCGTACGACTCGTACGACGCCGTGCTGACCGCCACGGCCCTGCACTGGCTGCACAGCGAACCCCTCGCGACCCTCTACGGCCAGGTCGCGGGGCTGGTCCGCGACGGCGGTGTCTTCATGAACGCGGACCACATGATCGACGACAGCACGCCCCGGATCAACGCGGCCGAGCGGGCCCAGCGCCACGCACGCATGGATCAGGCCAAGCGGGACGGCGCCCTGGACTGGGCCGAGTGGTGGCAGCTCGCGGCCGAGGACCCGGTCCTCGCCGAGCCCACCGCCCGCCGCTTCGAGATCTACGGCGAGCACGCCGACGGAGACACGCCGAGCGCGGCCTGGCACGCGCGCGTGCTGCGGGAGAAGGGCTTCGCGGAGGCCCGGCCGGTGTGGTGCTCGCCCTCCGACACGCTGCTGCTCGCCCTCAAGTAGCGGCCGGCCCGGGCACGCGAAAAGGGGCGGCACGCGCATGGCGTGCCGCCCCTCGCCGTGCCTGCCCGCTACAGCACCTTGGACAGGAAGGACTGGGTCCGCTCGTGCTGAGGGTTCGTCAGGACGTCGCGGGGGTGGCCCGACTCGACCACCACGCCCTCGTCCATGAACACCAGGCTGTCGCCCACCTCGCGGGCGAAGCCCATCTCATGGGTGACGACGACCATGGTCATGCCCGACTCGGCGAGGTCCCGCATGACGTCCAGGACGTCGCCCACCAGCTCCGGGTCGAGGGCCGAGGTCGGCTCGTCGAACAGCATCAGCTTCGGGTCCATCGCGAGCGCACGGGCGATCGCCACCCGCTGCTGCTGGCCGCCGGAGAGCTGCGAGGGGTAGTGCCCGGCCCGGTCGGCCAGGCCCACGCGCTCCAGCAGGGCCATCGCCCGCTCCCGCGCCTCGGCCTTGCTCCGGCCCTTGACCTGCACCGGCGCCTCCATGACGTTCTCCAGCGCCGTCATGTGCGGGAACAGGTTGAAGCGCTGGAAGACCATGCCGATGTCCCGGCGCTTCATGGCGACCTCGCGGTCGCGCAGCTCGTAGAGCTTGTCGCCCTGCTGGCGGTAGCCGACCAGTTCGCCGTCGACGTACAGCCGGCCGGCGTTGATCTTCTCCAGGTGGTTGATGCACCGCAGGAAGGTCGACTTGCCGGAACCGGAGGGGCCGATCAGGCAGAACACCTCGCCCGGCTTCACCTCCAGGTCGATGCCCTTGAGCACCTCGACGTGGCCGAAGGACTTGTGCACGCCCTGCGCCTTGACCATGGGGACCGAGCCCTTGGACGGCACGGTGTCCTGCGTCTTGCCCGGCTTGCCGGTCATGCCATGCCTCCCTTCGGGCGGCCGAGGGAGAACATGTTCGCCCTCACCTTCTGCCACGGCGTCGGCGGCAGCTGGCGGCTGGAGCCGCGGGCGTAGTAGCGCTCGATGTAGTACTGGCCGACGCTCAGGACGGACGTCATGATCAGGTACCAGGCCGCGGCGAGAAAGTACATCTCCACCGGGGCGCCGGAGTTCTGGCCGATGTCCTGGGCGTAACGGAACAGTTCGGGATACTGGACGGCCGCCACGAGCGAGGTCGTCTTCAGCATGTTGATGACCTCGTTGCCCGTCGGCGGCACGATCACGCGCATCGCCTGCGGGATGATCACCCGGCGCAGCGTCTTGCCGTGGCTCATGCCGAGCGCGTGGGCCGCCTCGGTCTGGCCCTCGTCCACCGCGAGCAGGCCCGCCCGGCAGATCTCGGCCATGTACGCCGCCTCGTTCAGACCCAGGCCGAGCAGCGCCGTCAGCAGCGGCGTCATGAAGTTCGACCAGTAGTCCTTGTAGAACGGCATCAGGTTGATGTACTCGAAGACCAGGCCCAGGTTGAACCACAGGAACAGCTGGACCAGGACCGGGGTGCCGCGGAAGAACCAGATGTAGAACCAGGCGATGGACGAGGTCACCGGGTTCTTCGACAGCCGCATGACGGCGAGGACGATGCCGCCGACGATGCCGATCAGCATCGACAGGACCGTCAGCAGCAGCGTCTTGGAGACGCCGGTCATGATCCGGTGGTCGAAGAAGTAGTCCGGTACCGCGTGCCAGTTGATCCTGCCCTGGCCGAAGGCGTAGACGATCGCGACGAGGATCGCGATGGCTATGAGGGCGGAAACGTACCGCCCGTAGTGGCGGACCGGGATGGCCTTGATGGCCTCCGGGCCGCCGGCCGGGGGAGCGCTCTCCTGCCCGGCCGTCTTCTCGGTGTCAGTCACGGGTGGTGCCTCTCAGTGGCCGCCGGTGCGGGTCACTTGCCGCCGTTGATCACGGACTCCTTGACGGCGCCGTCCTGGGCGCCCCACTTCTTGAGGATCTTCGCGTACTCGCCGTTCTTGATGATCGCGTTCATCGCGGCCTGCAGCGCGTCGCGCAGCTGGGTGTCCTTCTTCGCCACGGCGATGCCGTACGGGGCCGCCTCGACCTGCTGGCCGACGATCTGGAAGTCCTTGCCGCCACCGGAGGTCTTCACCGCGTACGCGGCGACCGGGAAGTCGGAGGAGGCCGCGTCCACACCGCCCGAGCGCAGCCGGGTCTGGGACTGCTGGTCGTCGTCGAAGGGCTCGATGGTGAGCTTCTTGCCGCTCGGACACTTCTTGGCCTCCTGCTTGGCCAGGTCCTCCGAGACGGTGCCGCGCTCGACGGCGATCTTCTTGCCGCACAGGTCCGACCAGCCCGCGATGCCCTGGGTTTCGCCCTTGCGGGTGTAGATGGAGACGCCGGCGGTCAGGTAGTCGACGAAGTCGACGCCCTCGCCGACCTTCTTGCCCGTGTCCGGGTCGACGCCCTCCTGGCGGTTCTTGTTGTCCGTCATCGCCGACATCGCGATGTCGTAGCGGCCGGAGCGCAGACCGGTGAGCAGCGCGTCGAACGTGCCGTTCTGGAACTCCAGCTTCACGCCGAGCTGCTTGCCCATGGCCGCGGCCAGGTCCGGGTCCAGGCCGACGGCCTTGCCGGAGGAGTCCTTGAACTCCACGGGCGCGTACGCGATGTCCGAGCCGACCTCGATCCTGCCCTTGTCCCGGATCTCCTTGGGGAGCTTGCCGGCCAGCGGCGCGGAGGCCGTCGACGCGCTGCCGGAGCCCTTGCTGCTGTCCTTGGTCTGGTCACCGCAGCCGGTGAGCAGCAGGGCGCTGGCGACCGCGATCGCACCGGCCGCTGCCAGACGGGAGCGTGCAGCGGTCGTACGACGGGTGGAGCTTGCGGTCATCGTGGTTCCTCCGGCGGCTGGGAAGACGTGCGATGGGTCGGCGAGAACACACACCTTCGGGTGTCGCGACCTCGCGGGTTTACGGCATCTTGCCATTCGGACTACGCCATCCAGGTGTGTCCCCATGTCAAAATCGGATAACGGGTCACCCCCGAACCGCCCCAGTTCGGTACATCCTTGGTCGTTCACCACCGAACCATCTGCGGAACCCCAGTCCTCCGGCCGGAAAATCTTCGGTGCATCTCACGATGCGGTCAGCGCATGCGTCCGCATACCGGTGTCTCACGTGTGCTTGTCGCGGCCGTCAGCCGCGCGTCATCTCCGTGTGGCTTTCTGGTTCGGAGATGTGACCTTGCACCTAATGGACTCGTCGTGAGCGCCGTCCGTCCGGTAAGAAGGTTCTTTACACCCCTCATCCGGGGCTCAGGGCGCGTGTGCGGCGCGCCCGTCGCGTACGGCCCGTACGTATCAGCAAATTCGGGCGGTACGCGGTGCCCGCCCACCCCTCACCAGGAGTGGTCGACCCTCAAACCATGCATACCTAAGGGGTACAACGAAGTGGCAGCGGAGATCGTCAATCCTCGCAGCGACAGCAAAACGGACCAGGACGGCGGGGCCGAGCCCCTCGATTCCTTCGATCCGGCGTTCGCGCTGCACCGCGGCGGCAAGATGGCCGTGCAGGCCACTGTGCCGGTCCGCGACAAGGACGACCTTTCCCTCGCGTACACGCCCGGCGTCGCGCGCGTGTGCACCGCGATCGCGGAGCAGCCGGAGCTTGTCAACGACTACACATGGAAGTCCTCCGTGGTCGCCGTCGTCACCGACGGCACGGCCGTGCTCGGACTCGGGGACATCGGTCCCGAGGCCTCCCTCCCGGTGATGGAGGGCAAGGCCATCCTGTTCAAGCAGTTCGGCGGCGTCGACGCGGTCCCGATCGCGCTCGACTGCACCGAGGTGGACGACATCGTCGAGACCGTCGTCCGGCTCGCCCCGTCCTTCGGCGGAGTGAACCTGGAGGACATCTCGGCGCCCCGGTGCTTCGAGATCGAGCGCCGGCTGCAGGAGCGTCTGGACATCCCGGTCTTCCACGACGACCAGCACGGTACGGCCGTCGTGACGCTCGCCGCGCTGCGGAACGCGGCACGGCTCAGCGGCCGGGAGATCGGTCAGCTGCGGGCCGTCATCTCGGGCGCCGGCGCGGCCGGTGTCGCCATCGCCAGGATGCTGGTCGAGGCCGGCATCGGCGACGTGGCGGTGGCGGACCGCAAGGGCGTCGTGTCCGCCGACCGGGAGGACCTCACCCCGGTCAAGCGCGAGCTCGCCGGGTTCACCAACAAGGCCGGCGTCACCGGCTCGCTGGAGGACGCCCTCGCGGGCGCCGACGTCTTCATCGGCGTCTCCGGCGGCACGGTCGCGGAGAAGGCCGTCGCCTCCATGGCCGAGGGCGCCTTCGTGTTCGCGATGGCCAACCCGAACCCCGAGGTGCACCCGGACGTCGCCCACAAGTACGCGGCGGTCGTCGCCACCGGGCGGTCCGACTTCCCCAACCAGATCAACAACGTGCTGGCGTTCCCGGGCATCTTCGCGGGCGCGCTGCAGGTGCGGGCCACCCGGATCACCGAGGGGATGAAGATCGCTGCGGCTGAGGCGCTGGCCGCGGTGGTCGGTGACGACCTCGCCGCCGACTATGTGATTCCCTCGCCGTTCGACGAGCGGGTTGCTCCGGCGGTCACGGCGGCGGTTGCGGCTGCGGCGCGGGCCGAGGGCGTTGCCCGTCGCTGACGTTGCGCTCAATGGCCCCGTCCGTCTGGGCGGGGCCATTGCTTTCCCGTCCGCCCGCCCGAACCCGGCGTTGCCAAGGTGCCCTTCGGCGGCGTCGGGGGCGGCCTGCGCTGGATGGGTGGCCCTGCGCAAGAGGGTAAGTGTCACAGGCCCCCGCGGTTCCGCTCGCTGATCAGCGCACCTATCGTCGGCTGCATGTTCGCTGTCTACGCCGCCCGAATCGACCGCGACCAGCCGCTCACCGGCCTGGAGTTGGGGGAGCGTCCGGCCCCCGAGGCACGGCCCGGCTGGAGCACGATCGATGTGCGCGCCGCCTCCCTCAACCACCACGACCTCTGGTCCCTCAAGGGCGTCGGCCTGTCGGAGGACCGGCTGCCGATGATCCTCGGCTGTGACGCCGCCGGAATCGACGAGGACGGCAACGAGGTCGTCCTGCACTCCGTCATCGGCCAGACCGGCCACGGCGTCGGCCCGAACGAGCCGCGCTCCATCCTCACCGAGCGCTACCAGGGCACCTTCGCCGAGCAGGTGGCCGTCCCGACCTGGAACGTGCTGCCCAAGCCCAAGGAGCTGTCCTTCGCCGAGGCCGCCTGTCTGCCGACGGCCTGGCTGACGGCTTATCGGATGCTGTTCACCAACGCCGGGGTACGGCCCGGCGACTCGGTGCTCGTGCAGGGCGCGGGCGGCGGTGTCGCCACGGCCGCCATCGTGCTCGGCAAGGCGGCGGGCCTGCGGGTCTTCGCCACCAGCCGCGACGAGGCCAAGCGGAAGCGGGCCCTGGAGCTGGGTGCGGTGGAGGCGGTGGAGCCGGGGGCGCGGCTGCCGCAGCGGGTGGACGCCGTCATCGAGACCGTCGGCGCCGCCACCTGGTCCCACTCGGTGAAGTCGCTGCGGCCCGGCGGCACGATCGTCATCTCCGGCGCCACCAGCGGCGACCGGCCCTCGCACGCCGAGCTGACCCGGATCTTCTTCCTCGAGCTGAAGGTCGTCGGCTCCACCATGGGCACCAAGGACGAGCTGGAGGACCTGCTCTCCTTCTGCGCGGCGACCGGCGTCCGGCCCGTCATCGACGAGGAACTGCCGCTGGACCGGGCCCGCGAGGGCTTCGAACGCCTCGCGTCCGGCGAGCAGTTCGGGAAGATCGTGCTCACCCACTCCTGACTGCTGTCGGAGGTTCAAGGCGGGCCGGGGTGCTCCGGCCCGCCTTTTCCGCGCCCCGCTCGTCAACCCTGGTTGACACTCGCCACGTGTCAACGTAAGTTGACACCATGACCGAGGCAACCGATCTCGCCGAGCGCGCCGGCGACCGTGATCCGCGGGTGGGGCTGCGCGCCGTGGCCGCGCTGCGCAGGCTGCTGGAGCAGCTGGAGGCGGTGCAGGTGCGCAGTGCGCGCAATCAGGGCTGGTCGTGGCAGGAGATCGCCGCGGAGCTCGGCGTCAGCAGGCAGGCCGTGCACAAGAAACACGGGAGGCAGTGATGTTCGAACGCTTCACCAAGGACGCCCGCGAGGTCGTGAAAGGCGCGTTCCCCCACTGCGAGAAGACGGGCGAGCGGACCGTCGGCGCGGAGCACCTGCTGCTCGCCCTGTTCGACCGCGAGGGCGGCCGCGCCTCCTTCGCCCTGGGCGCGCTCGGGCTCTCCGGCCGCCGGGCGACCGTACGGCAGGCGCTGGAGGAGGCACGGCGGCGCGGCGGGCTGTCCCGGGCCGACACGGACGCGCTGGCGGGGCTGGGGATCGACGTGTCCGAGATCGTCGCCCGGGTCGAGGAGGCGCACGGTGTCGGCGCGCTGTCCGGTGACCCGGAGCACCGGCACCGGCGGCAGGCCCGCCGGCCGGGCTTCGGCCGGGACGCCAAGGCCGCCCTGGAGAAGGCGTTGCGCGTCGCCGTCGGCCGGCGCGACCGGCACATCGGCGACGAGCACCTCCTGCTGGCCCTGACCGTCCTGCCCGGGCCGACGAGCGAGGTGCTGGCGGACCACGGCGTGACGTACGCCGCGCTCAACCGCGTCCTGTACGGCAGGCAGGAGACCCAGACCGGCTGACACGCCGACTGGCCTGGGCCCACGGCGTGCCTGGCGGCGCCGATGCCTTGGCTGGCTTGGGGCACCGGCCGGCTTGGGCCCTCGGCGTGAGACTGCTGCGTCGGCGTCCTGGCCGGCTGGGGTGCCGGGCGGCCAGGGCCAGCGGCGGCCTGGTGGCGCCGATGCCTTGGTCGGCTGGGGCGCCGACTGGCCTGGGCCCCACGGCGTGAGACTGCGGCGCCGGCGTCCTGGTCGGCTGGGGCCGGGCAGTCAGGCGCAACGGTGTGTCTGGTGGCGCCGATGCCTTGATCGGCTGGGCCGGCCTGGGCCCAGGGCGTGCCTGGCGGCGCCGATGCCTTGGCTGGCAGAGGCGCCGGCTGGCCAGGCCCACGGCGTGCCTGTTGGTGCCCTGGCCGGTTGGGACGCCGACTTGCCTGCGCCACGGCGTGACTGGCGATGCCTTGGTGGGCTGAGGCGCCGGCCGGCCTGGGCTCCACGGCGTGAGACAGCGGCATGGCTGCCGGCGGCGGCCGGGACGTTCAGGGCGCCCCGGCTCCCGGGCGGGGCGGTCAGGGCTGCCGGTCGGGCTTCGGTCCGCGTAGGACTGCGGCGATGTGGGCCGCTGCCGTGGACAGGTGGCGCCGGGTGTCGCGGAGTTGGTCCGAGGTGACCCCGTGGTCGCGGGCCGCGTCGCGGATGTCGTCGCGGAAGCGGTCCAGCAGGCGGTCCAGGTCGCGGGCCGGGTCGCCGGTGAACTCCTCGTGGGCCCAGGAGGGTTCGTACTCGGCGGGGAAGTCCCCGGCCGGGAAGTACGGGGCCGATGTGACGTCGTGGTCCGGCGCGGGGCCGGTGTGCTTCGGGGCCGGTTCGCCCGAGGTACGGGAGGAGCCCCAGTACTTGCCGAAGTCGCCCAGCTCCTTGGCCAGTTCGGACAGGCCCTCGCGCAGGCCCGTGGGCCAGTCACCCTGGGCGAAGTGGTTCTGGACGCGGTCCTGGACCTGGCGGGCGATGCGCTGCATCTCCTCCTGCGCCTGGGCCCGCGCCCGCGCCTGCGCTTCCTGGGCCTGACGGCGGGCCCGCTGGGCCTCCTCGCGGGCCCGGCGGCTCTCGTCCTTGGCGCGGCGCGCCTGCTCCTTCCACTCCTGCCTGACCCGGCGCATCTCCTCCTTGGCGGCCTTCCAGGCCTCCTTGTCGGTGAGGTCGCCGTACTCCCCGAAGGGACCCGGTGCGCCGCTCCTGGTCCGGCGGGCCTCGGAGGCCGCGGCGCGCATCTCACGGCGCAGATCACCGGCCGCGCCGCGCACGTCGGCCTGTATCTCGGCGGCCAGTTCGGCGACCGACTCGCGGATCTCCAGCTCCAGATCGGCCAGCTCGCCGCTGCGGTCGGCCAGTTCGGCGCGGCCCGCGTCCGTGATGGCGTACACCTTGCGGCCGCCCTCGGTGGTGTGCCTGACCAGGCCCTCGGCCTCCAGCTTGGCCAGCCGGGGATACACCGTGCCCGCCGACGGGGCGTACAGCCCCTGGAAGCGCTCCTCGAGGAGTCTGATGACCTCGTAGCCGTGGCGGGGGGCCTCGTCGAGCAGCTTGAGCAGGTACAGGCGCAGGCGCCCGTGGGCGAAGACGGGGGGCATGTCAGAGCACCTTCTTGTCGGTCGTGCCGTCGGCCGGGGCGTCGGTGTCGGTCCCGCCGGCGCCCTGGTCGGAGACGGAATTGTCCCCCGAGGCGGACGGGGCGCCGGCGCCGGGGCCGGTGCCGGGGGGCTGCGAGGACCCGGACGGGCCGGAAGGGTCTGCGGGACCGGAGGACTCGGACTCCCACGGGGTGTCCGGCTCGTCCTCGCGCGGCGGCCGGCGCAGCAGGGCGATCGAGCCGGAGATCGTGGTGGCCTTCAGTCTGCCGGTGCCGGCGCCGAGACGGCCGGTGATCTTGTGGGCGCCCCACTGGCCGTGCACCCGCAGCCCGTCGAAGGCGTTGGAGATCGTGCCGCTGGCGGTGTTCGCCTCCACCTCGGCGTCCGCCGGATGCGGCAGGCGGATGGCGATCTCACCGGAGACGCTGGTCAGGGTGACGTCCGTCGGGCCGTCCGGGTCAAGGTCGACGATCATGGAGCCGCTGACGGAGTCGGCACGGACGGAGCGGCCGGAGCCCTCGACCACCGTCAGGTCCCCCGAGACCGAGTTGAACCGCAGGTCGCCCGTGACCGCCTGGGCCTCCAGATTCCCGGACACGGTGTCCGCGCGGACCGGGCCCGAGACGCCGACCAGAGCCGTGTCGCCGGTGACCCCCTTGACCACGGCCGGGCCGCGGATGCCGGAGACGACCGCGCCGGCGCCGATCACGCCCACCTCCACGCGGGTGTCGGCGGGGACCGCCAGGGAGACGATGGCGCTGCGCCGCCAGCCCTTGCGGTCGAGCCATTTCAGGAAGCCCTTCCAGGGCAGGTCCTCGTAGGCCACCGTGAGGGTGTCGCCCATCTGGGTCACCACCAGGGGTGGTCCCTCGATCTCCGAGATCTCCAGGCGTGCGGAACCCTCGTCCGTGCCCACCACGTTCACCGTTCCGTTGACGATGCGGACCTGCAGGTCGCTCACGCGGGTGTCGAAGGTGAGCTTCTGGGGCTCGCTGACGGACCACTCGGGCATGGGACCTCCTCGGTCGGGCAGGCTGCGCGACACGCCATATCGCGTCCTCTGTCAAACACGATATATCGTGGCTCCCGGAAGTCAAGGCACTCTTTCGTGTGAGCGCCTCCGGCCCATATCGGGCGTGATCGGGACGGGATGCCTAGCGTGTTGGCATGTCGACGCGTGCGTTCCACCGCGGCTCGCATGCCGCCTCCGCCACCGGTGCGCTGCTCCTTTGCCGGGCCCAGCCGGACTCCGTCGGCCTTCTCGTGCCGCTGCTGCGCGAGCGGATGGCGCTCACCCGGGCGGGCGAGCGGTGGAGCCTGTTGGTGCCGGAGGGCAGTCCATGGCGTGCGGACGGCGCCGGGAGCGAGCCCGTCGACCGGGTGCTCACCGGGTGGGCCTCCGCGCTCGCCGTCGGATCGTCCTGGCCCGTGCTCGCGCTGTGGTGGGACGCCGACCGGGTCGGTTACACCCTCGCCTCCGGCTTCCGCCGCCCCGTGGAGTACGTCTGGCTGGCCAACGGCACGCCGGCCGGGGAGCACGAGGCGATGCACACCTTCGCGGCGCGGCTGGGTCTGGATCCGGTACGGGATGTGCAGGCCCTGGACGCGCTGACGGCGCCGGCCTCCGACGCGGACGGCCCGGCACGGCTGCGGGGCCTGATCGCGGTCCTCGCACACGCGGGAGTCGAACTGCCGGCAGGCCTGTCCCCCGGAGAGAGCGCCGACCGACTGCTGCACGCCGTGACGGAGGCGCCGGGCGGGGTGCTGTGGGTACAGGGGGCCGACCGGGGGGAGACGGCAGGGACGGAGTCCGAGCCGGCGGCCGGGCAGAAGGACGGCGATGACGCGCGGCGGGAGGCGGTCCGGGCGGAGCCGGAACAGACGGCGGGCGAGCGGGACGGCGGCACCTGGCAGGCGGCGGTACGGCTCCGACCGGTGGCGGGGGAGCGGGACGGCGGCGGCACGGGGATCGGGGCGTGGGTGCCGGGGTCCGGGGATCCGCGGGCCCGGTGGCTCGGGATGGTGCAGGCCGGGCTGGGGCTGCCGGTGACCCTGTGGGGGATCCGGCGGCGGAGCGGCGGATGGGTGGCGGCGGGGTTGCTGCTGCTGGCGCACGGGGTGCTGGCGATGGCGTACGAGGGCACGCGCGGGCGCGTATGACGGTCTACCCGGGGTGGGGCGTGGACTGCGGCTGGACGGAGCTTGCGGAGGCGCCCGGTGCACTGAGGCCCCCCGAAGGGACGGGGAGCTGCGCGACCAGCCACAACGCACCGGCACCCGGCAACGCCCCACCGGCCCCGCTCAGACCCGCAAACCCCCAGCCCCCCAGCCCTCGGATCCCCAGGCCCCCAGCCCCCGGACCCCGTACCCCCCGACCTGCACCCGCACTGTTCCGCCCTGTCCGTTGCATACGCTGTCCCTGTAGCCACCACCGGCATGTTCACGCAGGAGACGCACCCCATGTACTTCACCGACCGCGGTATCGAGGAGTTGGAGAAGCGGCGCGGCGAGGAAGAGGTCAGCTTTGAGTGGCTGGCCGAGCAGCTGCGCACGTTCGTCGATCTGAACCCCGACTTCGAGGTGCCCGTAGAGCGGCTGGCCACCTGGCTCGCCCGGCTCGACGACGAGGACGACGAGTAGAAGCCGCACCCCGCCCGCCCCGGAGCCGCAGCCGCGCCCCAGCGGCCCCCAGGCGCCCTAATCGTCCCCGGACAAGCCAAAGGGCCCGGTCCCGAGCGAGAACTCGGTACCGGGCCCCTTGGCTGCCTCTGGCGGTCTCCGGGGCCTACGCCTCGAAGACCTCACGCACGAGCTGCTCCTGCTCGGCCTGGTGGCGCTTCGCGGAGCCCACCGCCGGCGACGAGGAGTGCGGGCGCGAGATGCGCCGCAGCCGCTCGCCGTGCGGGACGTCCGCGCCGACCGCCAGGTCCAGGTGGTCGATCAGGTTGAGCGCGATGAACGGCCAGGCACCCTGGTTCGCCGGCTCCTCCTGCGCCCACAGGTACTTCTCGGCGTTCGGGTACTTCTTGATCTCCGCCTGGAGCTCGGCACCCGGCAGCGGGTACAGCCGCTCGATGCGGATGATCGCCGTGTCCGTCGCGCCGCGCTTCTGGCGCTCGGCGTCCAGGTCGTAGTAGACCTTGCCGGCGCAGAAGACGACCTTGCGGACGGCGGCCGGGTCGACCGAGCTGTCGCCGATGACCGGGCGGAACTGGCCGCTGGTGAACTCCTCCGCCTTCGAGGCCGCGGCCTTCAGACGCAGCATCGACTTCGGGGTGAAGACGATCAGCGGCTTGTGGTGCGGGTTGTGCACCTGCCACCGCAGGAGGTGGAAGTAGTTCGACGGCAGCGTCGGCATCGCGACCGTCATGTTGTTCTGGGCGCAGAGCTGGAGGAACCGCTCCGGGCGGGCCGAGGAGTGGTCCGGGCCCTGGCCCTCGTAACCGTGCGGGAGGAGCAGGACCACACCGCTGGTCTGGCCCCACTTCTGCTCGGCCGAGGAGATGAACTCGTCGACGACCGTCTGCGCGCCGTTGGCGAAGTCGCCGAACTGCGCCTCCCACATCACGAGCGCGTCCGGGCGGGCCAGCGAGTAGCCGTACTCGAAGCCCATGGCCGCGTATTCGGAGAGCAGGGAGTTGTAGACGTTCAGGCGGGCCTGGTCGTCGGAGAGGTACTGCAGCGGGGTGTACTCCTCGCCGGTCTCCCGGTCGATCAGCACCGCGTGGCGCTGGCCGAAGGTGCCGCGCTGGGAGTCCTGGCCGGCGAGCCGGACCGGGGTGCCCTCCAGCAGCAGGGAGCCGATGGCCAGGGTCTCGCCCATGCCCCAGTCGATGGTGCCGTCCTCGACCATCGCCGCACGGCGCTGCAGCTGCGGCTGCAGACGCGGGTGGACGCTGATGCCCTCGGGGATGTTCACCTGGGACTCGGCGATCCGCTTGACGACCTCGGCGGAGACCGCGGTCGGGACCGCGACCGGGAAGCCGTCCTGCGGCGCCTGGACGTCCGCGGCGGCGGGCTGCGAGGTGGCCTCGCGGACCTCGGTGAAGACCTTCTCCAGCTGGCCCTGGTAGTCCTGCAGCGCCTGCTCGGCCTCTTCCAGGGTGATGTCGCCGCGACCGATCAGGGACTCGGTGTACAGCTTGCGCACCGAGCGCTTCTTGTCGATCAGGTCGTACATCAGCGGCTGGGTGAAGGCCGGGTTGTCCGACTCGTTGTGACCGCGGCGGCGGTAGCAGATGAGGTCGATCACCACGTCCTTGTTGAACGCCTGGCGGAACTCGAAGGCCAGACGCGCGACGCGGACCACGGCCTCCGGGTCGTCGCCGTTCACGTGGAAGATCGGGGCCTCGATCATCCTCGCCACGTCCGTCGCGTACATGGAGGAACGCGAGGACTCCGGGGCGGCGGTGAAGCCGACCTGGTTGTTGATGACGATGTGGACCGTGCCGCCGGTGCGGTAGCCGCGCAGCTGGGACATGTTCAGGGTCTCGGCCACCACGCCCTGGCCCGCGAAGGCCGCGTCGCCGTGGATCGCCACCGGCAGGACCGTGAAGTCCGTGCCGCCCTTGTTGATGATGTCCTGCTTGGCGCGGGCGACGCCCTCGAGGACCGGGTCGACGGCCTCCAGGTGGGACGGGTTCGCGACCAGGGAGACCTTGATCTGCTCGCCGTCCAGGCCGGTGAAGGTGCCCTCGGCGCCCAGGTGGTACTTCACGTCGCCGGAGCCGTGCATCGACTTCGGGTCGAGGTTGCCCTCGAACTCGCGGAAGATCTGCGCGTACGACTTGCCGACGATGTTCGCCAGCACGTTCAGGCGGCCGCGGTGGGCCATGCCGATGACGACCTCGTCGAGGCGCGACTCGGCCGCGGAGTCGATGACCGCGTCGAGCAGCGGGATGACGGACTCGCCGCCCTCCAGGGAGAAGCGCTTCTGGCCGACGTACTTGGTCTGCAGGAAGGTCTCGAAGGCCTCCGCCGCGTTCAGCCGGCGCAGGATCCGCAGCTGCTCCTCGCGCTCCATCTTGGAGTGCGGGCGCTCCACGCGGTCCTGGATCCACTTGCGCTGCTTGGGGTCCTGGATGTGCATGAACTCGATGCCGGTGGTGCGGCAGTACGAGTCGCGCAGCACGCCGAGGATGTCGCGCAGCTTCATCATCGACTTGCCGGCGAAGCCGCCGACGGCGAACTCGCGCTCCAGGTCCCACAGGGTGAGGCCGTGCTCGACGATGTCCAGGTCGGGGTGCTTGCGCTGCTTGTACTCCAGCGGGTCGGTGTCGGCCATGACGTGGCCGCGGACCCGGTAGGAGTGGATCAGCTCGAAGACGCGGGCGGCCTTGGTGACGTCGTCGTCGTGGCTGGCGTCGATGTCCCTGAGCCAGCGGACCGGCTCGTAGGGGATGCGCAGGGCCTCGAAGATGTCGTCGTAGAAGCCGTTCTCGCCCAGCAGCAGGTTGGCGACCTGGCGCAGGAACTCGCCGGAGGCGGCGCCCTGGATGACCCGGTGGTCGTAGGTCGACGTGAGCGTCATGACCTTCGAGATGCCGAGCTTGTTCAGGGTGTCCTGGCTGGTGCCCTGGAACTCCGCCGGGTAGTCCATGGAGCCGACGCCCATGATCACGGACTGGCCGGGCATCAGGCGCGGCACGGAGTGGACGGTGCCGAGGCCGCCGGGGTTGGTCAGGGAGACCGTGACGCCGGTGAAGTCGTCCATCGTCAGCTTGCCGTCGCGGGCGCGGCGGACGATGTCCTCGTAGGCCTGCCAGAACTCGAAGAAGTTCAGGGTCTCGGCCTTCTTGATGGCGGCCACGACGAGCTGGCGGTCGCCGTTGGGCTTCACCAGGTCGATGGCGAGGCCGAGGTTGATGTGCGGCGGCTTGACGAGGGTCGGCTTGCCGTCCTTCTCGCCGTACGACCAGTTCATCGACGGCATGGCCTTGATGGCCTGCACCATCGCGTACCCGATGAGGTGGGTGAAGGAGATCTTCCCGCCCCGGGCGCGCTTGAGGTGGTTGTTGATGACGATCCGGTTGTCGAACAGCAGCTTCACCGGGACCGCACGGACCGACGTGGCGGTCGGCAGCTCCAGGGAGGCGTTCATGTTCTTCGCGACGGCGGCGGCCGGGCCGCGCAGGGTGACCAGCTCCGGGCCCTCGGGGGCCTCGGGGGCTTGCGCGGCGGGGGCGGCGGCCCTGGGCTTCGGCTGGGCCGGCGCCTGTGCGGGCGTCGCCGGCTCGGCCGGGGCGGGGGCCGCGGCCTTCGCCGCGGGGGCGGGGGCCGGAGCGGGGGCCGCGGCGGGCTTCGGGGCCGCCGGAGCTGCTGCGGGGGCGGCCTGCTGGGGCTGCGGGGCCGAGGTGGGGGTCTCTGCGGCCCCCGTGGCCGCAGCACCCGCCGGAGCCGGGGTGGCAGGAGCACCGGGCTTGTAATCGGCGAAGAAGTCCCACCAGGCGCGGTCTACCGAATTCGGGTCCTGGAGGTACTGCTGATAGATCTCGTCGACGAGCCACTCGTTCGGACCGAACGCGGCTGCGGGGTTCTTCCCGGCTTGGTCGTCGGTGGAGACACTCGGGTTACTGGGGGACTGTGGCGACACGGCGGCAACCGCCCTCTTCCGCTTCACAAGGTGATGGACAGCGGGAATAAAGGCTACGCCTCCCCGGCGGCGAAGGTCAGGTCGGGCAAGGTCATCGTCGCGTAAGTCACACCAGAAATCTTGTTTCAGGGCTTGATATGGCGGGAAACAAGCGTGGTTCCGCAGAGGAGAGGGTGCACCGGCCCGGACCCGGCGCGTGTGCGTTCGGCCGATCGCGCGGGCCTGCCCCTGATCACACGTGTCCAGCTGCGCGACTGCGGCGCGGACGCTCGTGGATCTTGTGCTTCCGGTTCGAACCTTACGTCAACCCGAAGCGGAGGGAAGTCCCGGAAGGGTGACGATGATCCGGCAGCCGCGCTCGGATTCGGCCACACCGATCCGGCCGCCGTGCAGATCCACCGCCCAGCGGGCGATCGCCAGTCCGAGCCCCGTGCCGCCGTCGCTGCCCGGTCCGTGCGGCCGGGTCACGGCGCCCCGGTTGAACCGCTCGAACACCCGGTGCCACTCCGACCGGGGGATGCCGGGCCCCTCGTCCAGGACCTCCAGCTCCAGCGACTCCGGCCGCGGCCCGCGCCGTGCACGCACGGTGACCCGGCCGTGCGGCGGGCTGTGCTTGACCGCGTTGTCGATCAGGTTGGCGACGACCTGGTGGATGCGCTCGGGGTCCGCGTGCGCGGTCAGCTCCGGCGGGGAGACGTCCAGGTGCAGATGGACGTCGGTGCGGGTGTGGCTGCCGGAGCCGGAGGCGATGCCCGCGCGCGCCGAGGCCACCATGTTGGCCTCCTTCAGCACGCCCGAGAGGTACGGCCACACCTCGAAGCGGCGCATCTTCAGCGGTACGACGCCGTTGTCCAGCCGGGACAGGTCCAGCAGGGTCTCCACCAGCCGGCCGAGCCGCTCGGTCTGCTTCAGGGCCGTGCGCATGGTCTCCGGGTCGGCCTCGGTGACCCCGTCGACGATGTTCTCCAGCACCCCGCGCAGCCCGGCGATGGGGGTGCGCAGCTCATGGGAGACATTGGCCACGAGTTCCTTGCGCTGGCGGTCCTGGGCCTCCAGCTCGTCCGCCATGACGTTGATCGTGCGGGCCAGGTCGCCCAGCTCGTCCCGGCGGCCCTCGCTCACCCGGCGGGTGTAGTCGCCCTCCGAGATGGACCGCGCCACCGTGTTCATCTCGTCCAGCGGCATGGTCAGCGAATGCGCCACGAACTGCGTGATCAGCAGCGTGGCGATCATCGAGAAGACCGTGATGAAGCGCAGCTCGGTCTTGGTGTGCACCGCGATCACCGAAAGACCGGTGGTGATCAGCACCGCGATGACGACCAGCGCGCCCAGCTTGGTCTTGATCGAGAACGGGCGTACGCCGCCCCAGGGGTGGTCCTCGGCGAGGTTCCCGGGGCTCCTCCGTGCGGCCTGGCGCCCGTCGCCGCTCATGGGGTGGGCGTCTCCAGGGCGTACCCGACGCCGTGCACGGTGCGGATCCGCTCGGCGCCGATCTTCCGGCGCAGCGCCTTGATGTGGCTGTCGACCGTGCGGGTGCCGGAGGCGTCCGCCCAGTCCCACACCTCGGCCAGCAGCTGCTCCCGGGAGAGCACCGCGCGCGGGGTGTTCGCCAGGCACACCAGCAGGTCGAACTCGGTGGGCGTCAGATGGACGTCCTCCGACTTCACCCGCACCCTGCGCTGGGCGTGGTCGATCTCCAGCTCGCCGAGCCGCAGGATGCCGGAGCGCGGGGTGGCGGCGGCGAGGGCGGCCCGCTCCACGCGGCGCAGCAGCACGTGCACGCGCGCCGCCAGCTCCCGCATCGAGAACGGCTTGGTCATGTAGTCGTCGGCGCCGACGCCGAGACCGACCAGCATGTCCGTCTCGTCGTCCCGCGCGGTCAGCATCAGCACCGGCACCGGGCGCTGCGCCTGCACCCGCCGGCAGACCTCCAGGCCGTCGAAGCCCGGCAGCATGATGTCGAGGATCAGCAGATCGGGCTGCCAGGCCTCGGCCGTGTCGACCGCGGCCGGGCCGTCGGACGCCGTCTGCACGAGAAATCCCTCGGCGCGCAGCCGGGCCGCGATGGCGTCGACGATCGTGGGGTCGTCCTCGACGACCAGGACCCGGCGCTGTGCGCCCGGGGTGGTCGTCGCTGCGCCGCTCTGGGAGGTGTGTGTCTGCTCCATCGCCCGCCCCTGCTTGTTGCTTTCCGGAACCCGTGGGGTGATCCCATGTCTGCGATTGACGCTTGAAAGATCCGCGTCAGGGCAGCACATTACGGGGATCCACCGCGCTGTCGCTATCCAGGTCGGACGGCGATGTGCACGGCGTCCGGAACGCCCCGGGCAACGGGCACCTCTTCGGTACGCACCTGACGGAACCCGGCATTCCGCAAGGTTCCTTCAAATTCCGGGGACGGTTCGGCGGACCATACGGCCAGCACTCCGCCGGGATTCAACACCCTTGTGCAGGAGGCGAGTCCGGCCGGTGAATAGAGCGTGTGGTTGTCGTCGGTGACGGTCCAGCCGGGGCCGTTGTCGATGTCCAGGCAGAGCGCGTCGAACGTGTCGGATGTCTCATTGACGAACGCCACGAGATCGTCCTGCACGATCGCGGTGCGCGGATCGCGGAGCGCGTCGGCGGACACCTCGGCCAGCGGCCCGTCGCGGTGCCAGTCGATGACGGCGGGCTCCCGCTCCACGACGGTGATCCGCCCCCACCGCGGGTCCGCCGCGGCATGGGCGAGCGAGAACCCCACGCCCAGCCCGCCGATCAGCACGCTCGGCTGCGGGCGGCCGTCCAGCGCCTCGTACGCGGCGTCGACCAGCAGCCGCTCCGAGCGCCCGTCGGAGGTGTCCATGAGGAAGCAGCCGTTGGCGATGATCTGCAGCAGCCCTCCGTGCCGGCGCAGCACCACCTCGCCGTAGGGGCCGTCGCGCCGGTCGAGGACCACGGGGGAGTCGTACACGGCAGTCATGACCCCCATCCTGCTTGAACACACCGTGGCCGGCACGGGAATTACCGGGGGCGTACTGATGTGCCCCCCGGGGAGCGGGAGCGCGGACGCGGCCGGAACGTAGGAGGTTGCTGTGAATCGGCTCTCGCGTGGCGTCGGTCATAGACAGCGGCCTCGAGGAGCGCCAAGGGTTGACCCGGACGGAAGGAGTGCCGCGAACGTGGAACGGACCGCGACGGGCCCCGCGACGGCCGCGTCCCCGCCCCCGGCGGGCGCGCCCCTCCCCGGCGGCTCCGCCGCCGCCCCGGTCCCCGTGATCGCGGACCTCCTGGACGGGATGCCGCGCCAGCGGGACGCCCCGGCTCCCGCTCCCCGGCCCGCCGCCCCGGCCGAGGCGGCCCCGGCCGTGCCGCTGCGGCTTCCGTGTCCCCGGCTGTGGCGCCTGCTGCCCACCTCCGCCGGCACCCCGTTCACCTTCGGCTACGCGGCCCTGCTGGCCCTCACCTCCGTCGTCGCCGCCGACGCCGACCCCGCCGTGGTGCACGCCCTCTACCAGGCCTCCAGTACGGACGTGGCCCACCTGGTGCGCTCTCCGGCGGTCGTGCTGCTGGCGAGCGCGCTGTGGATCGCGGGCGGGGTGCTGTCGCCGTTCGCGCTCGCGTTCGTGCTGGTCCTCACGGCGCTGGAGCGGCGGATCGGCGGCGCGAGAGCCGCCTGCGTCTTCCTCGGCGGGCACGTCCTGGCCACGCTCGCCACCGAGGTTCCCGTGGGCCTGGCCGTCCTGGCCGGCCATCTGCCGGCCACCTCGCTGCACCGCCTGGACTACGGCATCAGCTTCGGCGTCGCCGCCGGCATCGGCGCCCTGTCCGGCCTCCTGCGCCCCTGGCTCGGCCTGCCCCTCCTCGCCCTGACGGCCGCCGAGCTGGTGAGCGACCTGGTCGCCTTCCAGGACCCGATGACGAACTGGGGCCATCTGATCGCGCTGGCGACAGGGGTGGCGAGCCGGCCCCTCGTACGCCGGTGGGCGCAGGCGCCCCGATAGGGCGCGGGAAACTCCGCGAACAACCCCACCGCATCCGCGAACGCGCCTTCCCGGGCACCCGCTTGGGCGAGTCTGATCGCTCACAGCGAACAAAGGCGGGGAACACCAGCACGCCCCCCAGCGGTTGAGTCGGTACAGCTCAACTTGACTGCCGAAGGGGAGATCATGGCTGCTGAGTCACCGGCGTTCACGCTCGTCCTGCCCGTGCTGCCCTTGGACGACGAGGTCGTGCTGCCCGGCATGGTGGTTCCGCTGGACCTGAGCGACGCCGAGGTGCGGGCCGCGGTGGAGGCCGCGCAGGCCGCCGCCCGGTCGGAACCGGGCAAGCCCAGGGTGCTGCTGGTGCCCCGGATCGACGGCACGTACGCCAAGACGGGTGTGCTGGGCACGGTCGAGCAGGTCGGCCGGCTGGCCGACGGCGACCCGGGGGCTCTGATCCGCGGCCGGAGCCGGGTGCGGATCGGCGCGGGCACCACCGGTCCCGGCGCGGCCCTGTGGGTGGAGGGCGCGCGCATCGAGGAGACCGTGCCGGACCCGCTGCCCGGACAGGTCACCGAACTCGTCAAGGAGTACAAGGCGCTCGCCACCGAGTGGCTGAAGAAGCGCGGCGCCTGGCAGGTCGTGGACCGCGTCCAGGCCATCGACGACGTCTCCGCGCTCGCCGACAACTCCGGCTACTCGCCGTTCCTGACCACCGGCCAGAAGGTCGAACTGCTGGAGACCGCCGACCCGGTGGCCCGGCTGAAGCTCGCCACACAGGCGCTCCGCGACCACCTCGCCGAGCAGGAGGTGGCCGAGACCATCGCCAAGGACGTCCAGGAGGGCGTGGACAAGCAGCAGCGCGAGTTCCTCCTCCGCCGCCAGCTGGAGGCCGTCCGCAAGGAACTGCGCGAGCTGAACGGCGAGAAGGACGGCGAGGAGTCCGACGACTACCGCGCCCGCGTCGAGGCCGCCGACCTGCCGGAGAAGGTCCGCGAGGCCGCCCTCAAGGAGGTCGACAAGCTGGAGCGGGCCAGCGACCAGTCCCCGGAGGGCTCCTGGATCCGCACCTGGCTGGACACCGTCCTGGAGATGCCCTGGAACGAACGGACCGAGGACGCGTACGACATCCAGGGCGCCAAGGAGATCCTGGACGCCGAGCACGCCGGCCTGGACGACGTGAAGGCGCGCATCACCGAGTACCTGGCCGTCCGCAAGCGGCGCGGCGAACGCGGCCTGGGCGTCATCGGCGGCCGGCGCGGCGGCGCGGTCCTGGCCCTCGTCGGGCCGCCCGGCGTCGGCAAGACCTCGCTCGGCGAGTCCGTGGCCCACGCCATGGGCCGCAAGTTCGTCCGCGTCGCCCTCGGCGGCGTCCGCGACGAGGCCGAGATCCGCGGTCACCGCCGTACGTACGTCGGCGCGCTGCCCGGCCGGATCGTGCGGGCCATCAAGGAAGCCGGGTCGATGAACCCGGTGGTGCTGCTCGACGAGATCGACAAGGTGGGCTCCGACTTCCGCGGCGACCCGGCCGCGGCCCTGCTCGAGGTCCTGGACCCGGCGCAGAACCACACCTTCCGGGACCACTACCTGGAGGTCGAACTCGACCTGTCCGACGTGGTCTTCCTCGCCACGGCCAACGTCCTGGAGGCCATCCCCGAGGCGCTCGCCGACCGGATGGAGATCGTCCGCCTGGACGGCTACACCGAGGACGAGAAGATCGTCATCGCCCGCGACCACCTGCTTCCGCGCCAGCGGGAGCGGGCCGGCCTGAACGAGGACGAGGTCACGATCGACGAGGGCGCGCTGCGCAAGCTGGCGGGCGAGTACACCCGCGAGGCGGGCGTGCGCAACCTGGAGCGCTCCATCGCCCGCCTGCTGCGCAAGATCGCCGCCCAGCACGAACTGGGCGAGCGGGAGCTGCCGTTCACGGTGACGCAGGACGAGCTGCGCGGCCTGCTCGGGCGCCCGCACCACGTGCCCGAGTCCGCCCAGGACCCGGCCGAGCGCCGTACGGCCGTCCCCGGCGTGGCGACCGGCCTCGCGGTCACCGGCGCGGGCGGCGACGTGCTCTTCGTCGAGGCGTCCCTCGCCGACCCGGAGACGGGCGCGGCGGGGCTGACCCTGACCGGCCAGCTCGGCGACGTGATGAAGGAGTCGGCGCAGATCGCGCTGAGCTTCCTGCGCAGCCACGGCGCGGAACTGGAACTCCCGGTCGGCGACTTGAAGGACCGGGGGGTGCACATCCACTTCCCGGCGGGCGCGGTGCCCAAGGACGGCCCGAGCGCCGGCATCACGATGACGACGGCCCTCGCCTCGCTGCTGTCCGGCCGGCTGGTCCGCACGGACGTGGCCATGACCGGCGAGGTCTCGCTGACCGGCCGGGTGCTGCCCATCGGCGGCGTGAAGCAGAAGCTGCTCGCCGCCCACCGCGCCGGGGTGACCACCGTGATCATCCCCAAGCGCAACGAGCCCGACCTGGACGACGTCCCGGCGGAGGTGCTGGACAAGCTCGACGTCCACACCGTGACCGACGTCCGCCAGGTCCTGGAGCTGGCGCTCGCGCCCGCGACGAGCGGTGCGGCGCCGGAGGTTCCCCTGGCGGCGTGACGGACGCCGGGGGGAAAGGCGAGGCCCGGGTTCCGTGAGGGAGGCCCGGGCCTCCGCCATGCCCGCCCGCGTGATCCCCGCGCCGTATGCCCATAACGGGATCACTCGGTAGAATTCAGGCGTGAGTTGGCCCCCGGAGAGCCCCTCCGGACTGATCGGGGCCGAGATCGCCGGCTACCGCGTGGAGCGCGAACTCGGCCGGGGCGGCATGGCCGTCGTCTACTGCGCCAAGGACCTGCGGCTGGGCCGGACGGTGGCCCTGAAGCTGCTCGCCCCGGAGTACACGCGCAACGACGCCTTCCGCCGCCGTTTCGCCCAGGAGTCCCGGATCGCCGCCGCCATCGACCACCCCAACATCGTGCCCGTCTTCGAGGCCGGGGAGTTCGAGGGCGTCCTCTACATCGCCATGTGCCTCGTGCACGGCCGGGACCTGCGCGCCCTGATCGACCGCGAGGGTCCGCTGCCGGTGCCGGCCGCGCTGCGGATCGCGGCCCAGCTGGCCTCCGCCCTGGACGCGGCCCACGCCCGCGACCTGGTGCACCGCGACGTCAAACCCGGCAACGTCCTGCTCGCCAAGGGCGTGGACAGCGACCACCCCGAGCACGTCTATCTCACCGACTTCGGGCTGGCGAAGAAGTCGCTGGCGCTCACCGGGTTCACCACCGCGGGCGAGTTCGTCGGCACCCTGGACTACGTGGCGCCCGAGCGGATCGCCGGGCGCCCGGTGGACGGCCGGGCCGACCTGTACAGCCTGGCCTGCGTGGTCCACGAGATGCTCGCGGGCGTCCCGCCCTTCCGCCGGGAGGACCGGATGGAACTGCTGTGGGCCCACCAGTACGACCCGCCGCCCGCGCTCGGCGCGGAGCGGCCGGGCATCCCGCCGGCCGCCGACGAGGTGCTGGGCAAGGCTCTGGCCAAGGCGCCGGACGACCGCCACGGCAGCTGCCTGGAGTTCGTCGCGGCCCTGCGTCAGGCGGTCGCCGGCACCGCCCCGCGCGTCCGCACGCCGACCGTGGTGGACCGCGTACCACCCCCGGAGCCGCCCGGCTGGGCCCGGCCCTTCCTCGGCGGCGAGCCCGCCCGGGACACCGGGGCCGCCTTCCGGGGGCGCGGGGGTACGTGACGGGTCGCCGGTGTCGGGCGGAGCCTGCGTAGGCGGCGGGGGTGCGGCGGTCCGTCCGGAGGGGGGGGCGGGACGTCGGGGTCGTCTTTCGGGGGCGCGGGAATGTGACGGGTCGCTGGTGTCGGGCGGAGCCTGCGTAGGCGGCGGGGGTGCGGTGGCGGGTCCGGGCGGGACGTCGGGGTCGCCTTTCGGGGGCGCGGGGACGTGTCGCGTCGCCGGTGTCGGGCAGAGCCCGCCTGGGCGGCGGGTGCGGCGGGTGGGGCGGGGAACGGGGGATCCGCCTCAGCGCCGACTCGTCCCGCGACCGCGGTCCCGGCCGTTACGGGCCGAGACGGCGCCGGCTGTGCGGCCGCGGCCGGGCGGTCGCGGGGCGAGTCGTCCGGCGACGGCCGACTCACCCGGTGGCCGCGGACAGCGACTGCTCCGCCCACACCGTCTTGCCGACCCGGTCGTGCCGGGTGCCCCAGCGGTCGGCCAGCTGGGCGACCAGCAGCAGGCCCCGGCCGCCCTCGTCGAAGATCCGGGCGCGGCGCATGTGCGGGGTGGTGCCGCTGGCGTCGTACACCTCGCTGATCAGCGTCGCGTCCTGGTGGATCAGCCGGAGCCGGATGGGCGGGCGGCCGTACCGGATGGCGTTGGTGACCAGCTCGCTGACCATCAGCTCGGTGGGGAAGGCGGCCTCGCCCAGGCCCCACGCGGACAGCTGGCCGCAGGCGAGACGGCGGGCGCGGGAGACGTCCTCGGGGTCGTTCGCCAGCTCCCAGGCGGCGACCCGGTCCTCGTGCAGCCCCCGGGTGCGGGCGACGAGCAGGGCGATGTCGTCGTCCGGGCGATGGGTCAGCAGCTCGGTGAGCACGTGGTCGCAGACGGCGTCCAGCGACCCGGCGGGCCGGACCAGCGCGGCGAACAGCTTGTCCAGGGCCTCGTCGATGTCGTGGTCGCGGGCCTCGAACAGCCCGTCGGTGTACAGGGCGAGCAGGCTGCCCTCGGGCAGTTCGGTCTCGACGGCCTCGAACGGCAGTCCGCCGAGCCCCAGCGGCGGCCCCGCGGGCACGTCCAGGAAGCGCGCGGCGCCGTCCGGCATGACCACGGCGGGCGGCGGATGGCCGGCCCGGGCCGCCGTGCACCGGCGCGACACCGGGTCGTAGACCGCGTACAGGCAGGTCGTGCCGATGCCGCCGGCGGTCTCCGCGGCCGGGTCCGTGCTGCCCTCGTCGGCGGCGAGCCGCAGCACCAGGTCGTCGAGGTGGGTGAGCAGCTCGTCGGCCGGAAGGTCCACGTCGGCCAGGGTGCGTACCGCGGTGCGCAGCCGGCCCATGGTGGCCGAGGCGCGCATGCCGTGGCCCACCACGTCGCCCACCACCAGCGCCACCCGCGCGCCGGACAGCGGGATCACGTCGAACCAGTCGCCGCCCACCCCGGCCCGGGTCGCGGTGGGCAGATAGCGGGTGGCGATCTCCAGGGCCGCCTGCTCGGGCAGCGTGTGCGGGAGCAGGCTCTGCTGCAGCACCATCGTCGTGGTGCGGTCGCGCGCGCCGGTGCGGGTCTGCCGGATGCCGGCGGCCGCCTTCCCCGTGAACTCGTCGGCCAGCCGCACATCCTCCGCGCCGAACGACTCCCGGCCCGCGCACCGGCCGAACAGCGCGACCCCGAACGTGCTGTCCTGGGCGACCAGCGGCATCACCAGCAGCGAACGCGCCCCGGACGCGCGCAGCCAGGCCGCGCCCGGGTCCGTCGCCGCCCACTCGGCGACGCGCGGGTCCGCCGTGTCGTACAGCAGCGGGCGGCCCGCCGCCAGGCACTGGGCCGGCGGCGAGTCGACCGGGCAGACGACCGCCTCGCCGACGCCGGAGCCGTGGGCGGGCGGGCCGCTGTCCGGCACGGCGCGCAGGGCGGCGCGGCGCAGCACCAGGGGACCGGGCGGCGGGCCGGGTTCCGCGCCGGCCTCGCGCGGGGCGTCGAGCAGGTCGACCGCCATCACGTCGGCGAGCCGGGGGACCGTGACCTCGCCGAGTTCCTGCGCGGTACGCGCCTGGTCGGCGGCCGGGCCGACCGGCGTGCCGTGCTCGGCCGGCGGGCGCTGCCCGGCGCCGGAGTCCCGCGCGGGCGCCTGCGTGGACAGGCAGACGGCGCGCACCTGGCCGCCGGCGTCCTTCAGCGGGGTGAGCACGGCGCCGGAGCCGAGTTCCGCGCCGAGCCGGGCCTCCTGCGGGCGGCCGGTCTCCAGCGCGACCCGCATCGACCGGTCGGCCTCCTCGCTGGCGGCGCCGGGCACGATGTGCGGCAGCCGCAGTCCGCGCATCGCGGCCTCGGGCAGGGCGAGGGCGTGCTCCATCCGGCGGTTGGCGCGCACGAGCCGCAGGTCGGCGTCGAAGATGGCCAGCGGGAAGGGGGACTGCAGGAAGGTCCACTCCTCCAGCGGCTCGCCCCGGGGCAGCTGCGTGCGGGCGGTCACCGCGCTCACCACGAGCCAGTCGGTGGCGCCGGTGCCGGAGGCCCTGCGGTGGGCGAGCACGCCCAGCTCCACCCGCCGGCCGTCGCGGTGCCTGAGCGGCACCGTTCCGTTCCAGCGGTCCCGGCCGGCGAGGATCCGGCCCGCCGCCGTGCCGTCGGCGGCGAGGAGCGCGCTCGCGGGGCGTCCCAGGACGGCCGGTGCGTCGTAGCCGAGCAGCTGCTCGGCGCCCTCGCTCCAGCCGGTGAGGATGCCGCGCTCATCGATGGTGGCCGTGGCCGTGTACGTCGACTGTCGCTCCTGTCGCTCCATCGCCGCTCATCCGCCCTCGCTCGGCAGGCTCTCCTGACCAGCATGATCCCGGGCGGCGCGGAGCACCAACGCAGAGCGGTGGTCCCTGCCCGCGCCGGGCAGGGACCACCACGGGAGCCTCAGCCGTTGGCCAGGGCCTGGACGCGGTCGAGCGCGCCGTTGCCGTGCTTGCCGGGGGGCGACCCCCGGGCCCCCGGCCGGGAGGGCGTGGGGCTAGCCGTTGGCCAGGGCCTGGACGCGGTCGAGCGCGCCGTTGAACTTGTCGTGATCGCCCACCGTCGGGCCGGAGGAGGTGTACTGCCACATCGTGTAGTACGACCAGCCGGCCGGCAGGGTGCCCGGGTCCGAGGCGTAGCGGGCGATCCACAGCGGGTTGTTCGCGGCGAAGCCGCCGTAGTTGCCGGTGCAGTCGGTCCACCAGCTGGTCGCCGTGTAGATCACCGCGTCCCGGCCGGTCAGGGACTTGTAGGTGTTCAGGAAGTCGGCGATCCAGCTGACCATCGCGCTCGCCGACTTGCCGTAGCACTCGGCGCCGTACGGGTCCCACTCGATGTCGAGCGCGCCGGGCAGCGTCTTGCCGTCCCTGGACCAGCCGCCGCCGTGGCTGACGAAGTAGCTCGCCTGGGTGGCGCCGCTGGTGGTGTCCGGGGTCGCGAAGTGGTAGGCGCCGCGGATCATGCCCACGTTGTACGAGCCGTTGTACTGCTGGGCGAAGTACGGGTTCGTGTAGTACGTGCCCTCCGTCGCCTTCGTGTACGCCCAGCGCACCCCGCTGTTCCACAGGGTGGACCAGGCGACGTTGCCCTGGTAGCCGGAGACGTCCACGCCCTCGGTCTGGGTGACGTCACCGGATGTGGGGGTGCCGGACCTGCCGTCGTGCGCGAGGACGCCCATGCCCATGTAGGCGGAGCCGCGGGCGGGGGTCGTCGCGGCGTGCGCGGAGGTCAGGGGCAGGGTGAGGGACAGCGCCGCGAGCAGGGCCGTGACCAGGACGGCGAGGGGGCGCGGGCGGATGGAGCCGGATCTGTGCACGGGCATGACGTGCCTCCGGGGAGTGGGGTGGGGAGAACGTGACCGTGACCGTGTACCGGATGCCGCACTGGCGTGGGCATGCCATTTCCTTGCCTGCTGAAGAAGCTACGCACGTAGACAACGACGTGGGAAGAGGGTCCGGACACCGCCGTTGGTCTAGCCCTGCGAAATACTGACGGAGCTGCGGCAATGACGACTTTTGGCAGAAACTTTCAGGACCGCGAAACCGAGCAGGGGTGCTGACGTGCACGAGGACGGAAACGGCGACGCACAGCGCGGCGCCGAGGAGATGACGCCCAGTGGCGCAGACCGGGAGTTCCTGGCGCTGGAACGGGAGTTGACCGTGCTGCTGAGGCGGGCCAGGGCCAACCAGGGCGAGATGGCCCGCGAGGTCCATCCCGACCTGGAGTCCTCCGCGTACGGCCTCCTCATCCGCCTGGACGAGTGCGGCGGCCGGCGCGCCACGGAACTCGCCGCGTACATCGGCGTCGGCAAGGCCACCATGTCCCGCCAGCTGCGCGCTCTGGAGGAGCTGGGCCTGATCGCCCGCGAACCGGACCCGGCCGACGGGCGCGCCTGGCTCGTCACCCTCACCGACGAGGGGCGCCGCCGGGTCGGCAAGGTCCGCGAGGCGCGCCGCGCCCGTTACGTCCGCCAGCTCGCCCACTGGGACCGCCGGGAGGTCGCGGAACTGGCCCGGCTGCTGCACCAGTTGAACGGCGTCATGGAGAAGTAGGCCCGCCGCAGGGCCGCACGGAAGCGGGCCGGCGGGGGCTCACAGCTCCGCGTACACCGCCGTGGCGTCGTCGTGCGTCTTGCCGCGCCGCAGGAACGCCCGCTCCTGCCGGTCCGCCGTCTCCAGCTCCCGCACCCGGTCCACCAGCGACCGGGCGCCCTCCTTGGCGACCAGCTCGAACAGAGCCTGCCAGTCGCCCTCGCGGAACACTTCCGTCCAGCGGGCCGCGCCGTCCGTCAGCGCGGCCAGCGCCCTCACCTGCCCGCGCGGCAGCGTGCCGGCGACCGCGCGGACCGCCACCGAGGGATCGGCGGCGGCCGTGAAGAAGCCGCCCTCCCGGTTGCGCAGGGTGGCGTCCACCAGGGCGTCGGAGGCGAGCGCGGAGCGCGGCAGCCGGGCCAGCCGGTCGTCCAGGACCGCCGTGACCGTGCCGTCCGGGTCCTGCAGCAGCAGCGCGGAGTCGGACAGCACCAGGTACTCGACGGTCTCGGCGGACCAGCGGGCCAGGGCCACGGTTGCCTGGGGGGTTCGCGGGTGAGAAAGGTCACAGGTCTCCGCGTGGGCCTCGGCGGTCCGGGCGATCGCCCGCGCCAGAATCTCCGGGAGCGTCAGATCTATGGCCGAAACGGTCAGTTCGGTCACCGTGCCGCCCAGCCGCGCGGTGAACCAGGGGACGGAATGCAGACACCCCGTCTCGCCCCGTGGCGGAGTCACTCCGTCCAGGACGACCACGCAACCTCCCTGTCCGCAGGCGGGTAGTCCGACGGCGGCGAAGTCCTCGTTGGGTCGGTGCGCGTCGCCGGGTTCCGAAACGAGATCGGTTCGCATTCAGCCAGTCTGCACGAGGCCTTCACAGGATGCCCCAAAGGCTGGCAACCGCCGCCGAATTGACGCGTCCATGCAGGTCAGCCGCCTGGTTTGGGGTGGAATGGCGTACTCCGGGAAGGTGTGGTGGCGAATACTGCCAAAGCCAGCCGCGTGCGTCCAACCGGCGTACCGCCGAACCGCCTCGCACACGCCGGAGGAACTTGCCCGCCAACTCCCCTCCGATGTTCACTCCTTCGGGTGGCGGGTCAGGTGATGCGCGACCACTGCCCACCGGCGCTGGGAGGGTCGGGAACCGTACGAACCGGGTGCAGGCACCACTTGGCCGCCGATATGGCCGGGCCCCGACGGGCAGCGGACATGACGGGACACCACCCGGGCCCTTGGGTAGACGAGTTCAGGAATGCGAGCACCGGTGCAGATGAAGCGGCCTCGGCGCACAGGCAGGCAGACGGCCCCCACGGGGACCGCCCAGCAGACTCCCGTGGGCACCGGCCGCCCCACGCATGTGCGTACCCGGCTCATCGTCGCGGTCGCCGTGGTGGCCGCCGCTGTCGCGGGAGCGGGCGCGCCCTCCCTGCTCACCGCCTCCCAGGACGTCGGCGACTCCCAGGACCTGGTGACGCTGGCCTCCCGCACGCAGGACGCCCTCGCCCTGGCGAACTCCCTCGCCGACGAGCGCGACGAGGTCACCTCCTACATCGCGTCCGGGCGTGACAAGTCCAAGGCGCCCGACGAGGACCGCAGCGCCCGCGTCGACCGGCAGGTCGAGGACCTGCGCGCCGAGGACGACACCCCGGCCAGCCTGCGCGGCGACCTCGACGGCATCGCCGCCGTCCGCCGGGCCGCGCTCACCGGCAAGACCACGGCCCTGCAGACCCAGCAGGCCTACTCCGAGACGATCGCCGAACTGCACCGGCTCGCCGAGCAGCTCGCCGACCGGACGCCCCCGCGGGCCGGCTCCGGCGCCCACGCGCTGGCCGAACTGGACACCGCCGTCCAGCAGTCCGCCGCCGCCCGCGGCCTGCTGCTCGCCGCGCTGAACGTGCCGTCCACCACCCGGACGGTGGTCAACCCCGTCACCGGCGTGCCCACCACGACCTCCAGCACCTCCGCGGCCGACCGCAGGCAGCGCGACCAGCTGACCGCCGCCGCCCAGCAGGCCCGGCTGCGCGCGGACGCGGCCCTCGCCGACTTCCGCGCCGACGCGCCCAGGTCGGCCGTCGAGTCGTACGACTCCACCGTCACCGGACCCGAGGTCAACTCGGCCGAGAAGTACCTCGCCACGCTCACCGACCAGCCCACGCTGGCCGACAGCGAGCTGACCACCAGCACCAAGAAGCTGGACGCGGCCCTCGCCGCCCGCGTCGACCTGATGCGCGGTGCGGAATCGGCCCTCTACGACCACCGCACCAAGGAGCTGGCGAAACTCCGCGACGACGATGTCACGGCTCTGGAGATCCGCATCGCCGTCCTCGGCGCGCTGATGCTGGTCGCCGTGGGCCTCGCCACCGCCATGGCCCGCACCCTGACCCGCCCGCTGTCGGTGCTGCGCCGCGGCACGGCCCGGCTCGCCGAGTCCGAGGACCCGACGGCCCAGGAACCCATCGCCTTCACCGGCCGCAACGACGAGTTCGCCCAGGTCGTGCGCTCGGTCAACGCCCTGCACGGGCACGCGGTGGCACTCCGTGAGCGGGCGGCGGCCCTGCAGGATCGCGTGGCGACCCTGGAGACCGACCGCAAGCACCTGGTCGGCCAGCGCCAGCAGATGGCCGACGCCCGCGAGGAACTGCGCGCCGAACTCGCCGAGTCCGCCGCCCGGCTGGAGCGGCTGCGCACCAGCATCGGCGGCACGTTCGTCAACCTGGCTCTGCGCACCCTCGGCCTGGTCGAACGCCAGCTGGGGGTCATCGAGGGCCTGGAGGAGCGGGAGCATGACCCCGACCGCCTCGCCACGCTCTTCAAGCTGGACCACTTCGCCACGGTCATGCGCCGGCACAGCGAGAACCTGCTGGTCCTGGCCGGTGCCGAGCACGTGCAGCAGCATCACGCGCCGGTGCCGCTGGTCGACGTGGTGCGGGCGGGCGTCAGCGAGATCGAGCGCTACGAACGGGTGCGGATCGCGGCGCTGCCCCCGCACGCGCATGTGGCGGGCTTCGCGGCGGACGACCTCTCCCACCTCCTGGCCGAACTCATGGAGAACGCCACCTCGTTCTCCCCGCCGGACCTGCCGGTGGAGATCTCCGGCTGGCTCCTGGAGTCCGGCGAGGTGATGCTCTCGGTGCAGGACGAGGGCATCGGCATGGCGGCCGACCGCCTGGACCGGCTCAACGCCCGGCTGGCCGACTTCGACCCCGAGTCCGGCTACGACGACGACGGCGACGACGGCCTCGGTCTCGGCCTGTACGTCGTCGCCCGCCTCGCGCACCGGCACGGGATCCGGGTGCAGCTGCGCGAGCAGAAGCAGGGCGGTGTCGCGGCGGTGGTGGTCCTCCCGGCTTCCCTCGTCTCCGACCCGCCGTCCACCGCGCTGCCCCCGCACACCGCGTCCCCCGGTGCCACCGGCACCTTCTCCCTGCCGGGCGCCGACGCCGAGGTCAACTCCAACGTCCTGCACGCCCGCACCAAGCACCAGGACCCCCTGGTCACCCTGGCGGAGGAGGCAGTCCGCCAGGCCTCCGCCGACGCGCCCTCCCGCCCCGAGGAACCGACGGCGACCGCGGGCGGCGCGCCACAGGAACCCACACCGGCCGCCACCGACCGGGCCGACGGGCACACGCCCGGCTCCGCCGACATGGACGACCGGCGGCCCGCGAGTGCCTTCGGCGATGCGGGGGAGGGGCCCGCGAGTGCCTTCGGTGATGCGGCGAAGGGGTCTGTGCTGGACTCCGACGACCGGGCAGGCGGCGACGCAGCCGCGTCCGGCGATGGGAGCGTGCGGCCCGGGGATGCCTTCGGCGATGCCGCCGAGGGAGCCGCGGGGGCCTTCGGCGACCGGGCAGGGGGGACGACCGCCTCCGGCAGCCCGGCGGCCGAGCGGTCGGCCCTCGCCTTCGGGGAGCCGGCCGGTGAGCCCGCGACCGCCTCCGGCGATGCGGCCGACGGGGCCCAGGGCGTCTCCCGCGGCCCGGCCGGCGAGACCGGTGCCGGCCGGGGGCACGACGACGCGTCCCGGTACGCCTTCGGCGGGCAGGCCGGGGAGCGGGCGGTGCCGGACGCCTCCGGGACCCCGGCGGACCAGGGTGCCGGTGCCGCCTCCGTCGGGCCGGAC
The DNA here is from genome assembly GCF_036345995.1 of Streptomyces sp. NBC_00557. Classification (NCBI taxonomy): domain Bacteria; kingdom Bacillati; phylum Actinomycetota; class Actinomycetes; order Kitasatosporales; family Streptomycetaceae; genus Streptomyces; species Streptomyces sp. NBC_00557. The sequence goes on along the minus strand of NZ_CP107796.1, from coordinate 2,744,426 downwards.
GGTGACGCAGCGCGGGGCGCCTTCGGCGGGCCGGCGGAGCGTACGGCGGACGATGCCGGTGAGCGTGCCGTCCACGAACAGGCGGGGGCCGGGGGCCGGGACACGGAGACGCGGCCGAAGGCGCCGGTGGAGACCTTTGCCGAGACGACGATGGAGCTGCTGCTCCCGGACCTGACGCGGGAACCGACCGACCCGCAGGGTGACGGCGGTGGGGGTGCCCCGCAGGAGCTGCCCGCTGCCGACGACGACGGCCGCAGCCACGCCCGCGCCGAAGGTGAGGCCGAGGCGGACGCCGAGGAGGAGGAGCAGGTCACCGCCAAGGGCCTCCCCAAGCGCACACCCAAGATCACCGTACCGACCCAGGCCCCGCGCCAGCGGCCCCGCTCTGTGGACGCCGAAGCCCTTCGCCGCAGGCTCGGCGGCTTCCGCCAGGGCGCCCAGGCCGGCTACCGCGACGTAGAGGCAGAGATCGCGGCACGTACCGAAAACGTCACGGGGGGCACAGCCGAGGAGGCAAGCAGTTGACCGCGCCGAGTACTTACGGACTGAGCAGCGAAGCCCGCAACCTGCACTGGCTGCTGACCAACCTGGTCGAGGAAGTCCCCGGCATCCAGTCCGTCGCCGTGGTCTCCTCGGACGGACTGCTGCTGCTGTCGTCCGACCCGGCCCACACCGAGCAGTCCCGTCAGAACCGCCCCGCGAAAGGTCCTCGCGGCTCCGCCGCCGACCTGGCCACCATCGTCTCCGGCATCGGCAGCCTCACCGTCGGCGCCGCGAAGCTGATGGACTTCGGCGGCGTCAAGCACACGATGATCGCGATGGAGGAGGGCAGCCTGTTCGTGATGTCGATCAGCGACGGCTCGCTGCTCGGCGTGCACGGCAGCGCCGAGTGCGACATGAGCGTGGTGGCGTACCACATGGCGTTGTTCGTCGGTCGCGCCGGACACGTCCTCACCCCGGAACTCCGCAGCGAGCTGCGGAAGTCCATGGAGGCCGAGTCGGCGGGGAGCGCCTGATGAGCGGCACATCGAAGAAACTCCCCGTGCGCGGCGGCGAGCGCAAACCCGCCCGCGTCCGCCCCTACTCGCTCACCGGCGGCCGGACCCGTTTCGGCCACGTCCTCCTCGTGGAGACCTTCGTCGCCGCGCTGGAGGCCCCGGAGGAGCGCAAGGAACTGACAAGTGCGCCGCTCTCCGCCGGTGTCATGCCGGAGATGCGGGCCATCGTCGAACTGTGCCGCCGTATGCGCACGGTGGCCGAGATCGCCGCGCTGCTGAAGATGCCGCTCGGCGTGGTCCGCGTGCTCCTGAGCGACCTCGCGGACCAGGGAAAGATCCGTGTGTACGGCACCGGAACCGGTCACGGCACCGGCCGCCCGGACCGCGCTCTGCTGGAAAGGGTGCTGCATGGACTCCGTCGTCTCTGACGCCGCCGCCTCCGCCGTCGGGGGCGCCCCCCTCGTCGCCGGGTTCACCGAGCCCGACGACGACCTGAAGTCCTGGCAGACGGACCGTACCCGGGCCCCCATCGCCACGAAGATCGTGGTGGCGGGGGGCTTCGGCGTCGGCAAGACCACGCTGGTCACCTCCGTCTCGGAGATCACGCCGCTGCAGACCGAGGCGCTGATGACCGAGGCGAGCGAGGAGACCGACGACCTCACCGCCACGCCGGGCAAGCTCACCACCACCGTGGCCATGGACTTCGGCCGTATCACGCTCGACGACGACCTGGTGCTCTACCTGTTCGGCACGCCGGGCCAGCAGCGGTTCTGGTTCATGTGGGACGACCTGGTGCGCGGCGCGATCGGCGCGGTCGTCATGGCCGACACCCGCCGGCTGAAGGACTGCTTCCCGGCCCTGGACTACTTCGAGAGCTGCGGGCTGCCGTACGTCGTCGCGGTCAACCACTTCGACGGCAGCGAGCTGTTCGAGCCGGAGGACGTACGGGAGGCGCTGACGATACCCGCGCACATCCCTGTCATGATCATGGACGCGCGGCGCAGGATCTCGGTCATCGAGACACTGCTGGCCCTGGTCGGTCACGCGCTGGACGAAACCCCCGAGTAGTCCGGCGGGCGGCCGCCGCGCGGTCCCCAGTGCAGTCCCCGAGCAGTTCCCGTAAGGAGTCCCCACCCGCATGCGGAAGATACTCGTCGTCGGAGCCGGCCAGTCCGGCCTCCAGCTCGCCCTCGGCCTGCAGTCGCACGGCTACGAGGTCACCCTGATGTCGAACCGGACCGCGGACGAGATCCGCAGCGGCCGGGTCATGTCGACGCAGTGCATGTTCCACACGGCACTGCAGCACGAGCGCGATCTGAAGCTGAACTTCTGGGAGTCCCAGGCCCCGAAGATCGAAGGACTCGGCGTCTCGGTCGCGGCCCCCGGCTCGCACGACCCGGGCCCGACCCAGCGGGCGATCGACTGGGTCGGCAAGCTGGACGGGTACGCGCAGTCGGTCGACCAGCGCGTGAAGATGGCCGGCTGGATGGAGACCTTCGCCCAGCGCGGCGGCCAGCTGGTCATCCACGGCGCGGCGGTCGGCGACCTCGACTACTTCTCCCGTACGTACGACCTCGTCCTGGTCGCCGCCGGCAAGGGCGAGCTGGTCCAGATGTTCGGCCGCGACGCCTCCCGCTCGCCGTACAGCGAGCCGCAGCGGGCGCTGGCGGTGTCGTACGTCCACGGGCTCGGCCCGCGCCCGGAGCACCCGGACTTCCTCGCCGTCCGCTGCAACCTGGTCCCCGGCGTCGGCGAGCTGTTCGTCATGCCGACGCTCACCACCTCCGGCCCGGCCGACATCCTGTTCTGGGAGGGCATACCCGGCGGCCCGCTCGACGTCTTCAACGGCGTCAAGGACCCGGCGGAGCACCTCTCCCTGACCCTGGAACTCATGGAGAAGTTCACGCCCTGGGAGTACGCGCGGGCCACCAAGGTGGAACTGACGGACGCCGGCGGCACGCTGGCCGGCCGCTACGCCCCGACCGTCCGCAACCCCATCGGCCGCCTGCCCGGCGGCGGCCTGGTCCTGGGCGTCGCGGACGTCGTCGTGGCCAACGACCCGATCACCGGCCAGGGCTCCAACTCGGCCTCCAAGTGCGCGGCCGCGTACCTGGCGTCCATCCTCGAGCACGGTGACAAGCCGTTCGACGAGGAGTGGATGCAGGCCACCTTCGACCGCTACTGGAAGACGGCCCAGCACGTCACCAAGTGGACGAACGCGATGCTGGCCCCGCCGCCGGAGCACGTCCTGAACCTCATCGGCGCGGCCGGACAGCTGCAGCCGGTCGCGGACCGCATCGCCAACGCCTTCAACGACCCGGCCGACTTCGAGGACTTCTTCTACGAGCCGGAGAAGGCCGAGGCCTACCTGGCGTCGGTGACGGGAGCCTGACCGTCCGGGCGTACGGCGCCGAGCACCGGATACGACGCCAGGGGTGAGACCTGGATCGTCGCTCCGGGTCTCGGCGCCTGTACGACCTTCCCGTTCCCGACGTACATCGCCACGTGCGTCGCGTCCGGGAAGTACACCACCAGGTCGCCGGGGCGCAGCCCGGCGAGCGGGACGCGCCGCAGCCGGTGCCACTGCTCCTGGCTGGTGCGGGGAATCGGCCGGCCCGCGTGCCGCCAGGCCTGCGCGGTGAGGCCCGAGCAGTCGTAGGAGCGGGGACCCTGGGCGCCCCACGCGTACGGCTTGCCGATCTGGTCCAGGGCGTAGCGGACCGCGCGGGCGCCATCGGGGGAGGCGGGCCGGCTCGCGGGCAGGGAGCCCGCGGTGGTGAGCTTGTGCTGGGCCTCGGTGACGTCCCGCTGTTCGAGCGCGGCGACCGCGGCCAGCTGGGCCGGGGTGAGACCGGCCAGCAGACGTTCCACCGCGGCCAGCTTGGACCGCACCGCGTCCTGCTGCTTCTTCTGCTGCTCGGCGAGGGTGAGCTGGGCGTCCAGGGCCCTGCGGGCGGCACGGGCCACGGCGTCCCTGGCCCGCTCCGTGGCGCTCAGCCGGTTCACGGTGCGGGTCTGCGCCCGCGCCAGCTCGCCGACGACATGGCCCTCGTCCAGCGCGGTCTGCGGATCGCGCGCGAGGAGCACGCGGACGTACGGGCCGAGGCCGTCGGCGCTCTGGTACTGCCGGCGGGCCAGCCGGCCGGCGTCGGACCGGCTGCCCAGCAGGGCGAGGCGGGCGCGGGCCAGTTCGCCGTCGAGACGGGACACCACCGCGCGCTGGCGGGCCAGCTTCACCGCGGTGGCGTTGTAGGTCTCGGTGGCCTGCTCGGCCTGCCGGTACAGGGTCTGAAGGTCCGTCAGCAGCTGGGAGACGGACCGCTGGGGCTGCGGCGCGGCCGCGGCCGGTGCGGGCACGAGGACGGCCTGGGTTGCCACCGTGGCCGTACAGGCCAGGCGCAGAAACGTTCCTGACACGTCATCACCTCGGGTGCGGGGGAGAATCCCGGCGGGCGGGCTGGTCGCCTCCTATCGCACCGCGATAATCAGATGTATGCGTGCGGGGCGCGCGCCCGGTGTGCGCGGTTCGGCGTACGCCTGTCACCCGTCGGTGTCATCCGCCCGGCCCGGCGGCGTGGCGCCCGGCCTCGACCAGGGCCACCGCGGCTTTCCGCCGGAGGCGTCCTCCGGGTCGTACTGGTACTTCCACCCCTGCACCAGCCCCAGCCTCCTGCTGTGCCCGCGCGGCACCCGGCGGTAGACGAGCACCGTGGGCTCTTCGCCCTCCGGGTCCGGGACGGGGATGCGGTACGTCTTCGGGGGGTGCCCGGTGGGGCCGACCAGCACCGGCAGCACGCGCCCGTCCATGGGGCCGCCCTCGAAGGGGGTGTCCTGACTCTTCACCCCTTCAGTTTCCGCCATCCGCGGCCAGCTCGCCGACGACGGCGGCCGTCTGCGGGTCCCGGGCGGCGGTGACCGTGAGGATGGCCACGAACTGCTCCACCAGCCAGTCACGCAGCTCCGTCATCGGGGGCTGCTTGCCCTCGTCCAGCCAGATCAGGGAGGCCGCCTCCACGGCCGTGATCCAGGTCCGCACGCTCATGCGCAGCCGCGGGCCGGGCTCGGCGACACCGAGGTGGCGGTAGATGTGCTCGGCGGCGGCCCGGCGCACCCCGTCGACGATGGCCGTGGTCCGCGAGGTCTCCACCACGCTGCCGCCCTGGAGCAGCGCGCTGAAGCCGGTGTCGTGCTCGTCGACGAAGCTCAGGTACCGGTCCAGGGCCCGCGACAGCCGGGGCAGCGGCGGGCCCTCGCGGGGCTCGTCGAAGCACAGCTGCAGCTCCTCGGCGGCCGACCGCAGCGCGGCCTCGTACAGCTGCTGCTTGCCGCCCGGGAAGTACCGGTACACCAAGGGCCGTGACACTCCGGCCGCCTCGGCCACGTCGTCCAGCGACACGTCCTCCGGGGCGCGGTGGGCGAACAGGCCCAGGGCGGCGGCGAGGAGCTGGCTCCGCCGCTCCTCGACGCTGAGGCGGCGGTAGGCGGGGGTGGCGGCGGGGGTCATGGCCGTCAGCCTAATCGCCGCGGGGGTGTCATCGGCTTCGCGGCACCTCACGGCGAGTAGCGCACGGCCCCTTGTCCGGCCCGGCCCTACGCCAGCAGCCCGGACGACTTCCACAGCCGCCGGCCGACTCCCCGCAGCACCCCGATGTCGTCCAGGAAGTCGGTCAGCCGCTTGGCGCCGGTCTGCATGACCTCGCGGCGGTGCCCGCTCGCCTTCACCTGGGCCATGGCCTCCCGCTTGTCCAGGCCGACGTTGGTGTAGACCTCGGGGTTCACGAACGCGACCGAGAAGACGCGGGCGAACTCGCCGGAGGTGATCCGGGTGAACTCCTGGGACCACTTCGGCGCCGTCACCATCTGGCGCCGCAGCTCCTCACGGGCGTACCGGACGTGCCGCGCCTCCTCGACCACGTGGATGCGCGTCACGCCCCGGATCAGCGGCTGGATCCGCTCGTCCGGGAAGGTCAGCCGCTGCATCCAGTCCAGCACCTCCTCACCCAGCAGCGTGGCGGTGAAGGAACCGGGCGTGGTGGAGATGGTCTTGAACAGGCGGCCCAGGTTCTGGTGGACCCTGCTCACCGGGTACCAGGGCGTGCCGCCGTGCGAGATCAGCCGGGCGAACATCTTCGAGTGCCGGCACTCGTCCTCGATCTCGGTGAGGGCGTAGCGGACGTGCGCGCTCGTCGCGGCCTTGTCGTAGATGTGCCGGACGAGCAGCTGCATCAGGATGATCTCGAACCAGATGCCGAGCGAGGCCAGCGCCGCCGCCTCGTGCTGGGAGAGCAGGATCCGCTGCTCCTCGCTCATCCGCTTCCACATCGGCGTGCCGTACAGCGACACCAGCTCCGGCGGCCAGAACCACTTGCCCTCCTCGAAGGGTGCGTCCCAGTCCAGCTCCCTGTCCGGGTCGAAGGAGTGCTTGGCGGAGGAGGCCAGCAGCCGTTCGGCCACCTGCTCCCGGTCCTTGAGCAGGCCGAGCGCATCGCGCAGGCCGTCCAGCGCGTCCGCTTCCGTCAGGGTCGTCATGGCTCCGTCACCTCGTTACCCGGGGGTAGTGTTCCTCCCCCTTATGAGACTGCCTGTCAGCAAGGGCGTCAATCCCTTGCGCATGACTTGTTGACTTCCCGTCTACGTGTGAGCCTGCGGGGTATGCCGACCCATGACCTGTACGCCAACGCCCCCTCAGACTCCCCCTGGCAGGTGCCCGCGAGCGGCGCGGCCCGGTTCAGCTGGGAGTACGACGACGGCCGCGAACGCCTGCTCGCCCTGTACCAGAAGGGCAAGGACAAGCAGTGGGACGGGCAGCAGCGCATCGACTGGGACCTGGAGGTCGACCCGTACGACGCGCTCGGCACGCCCGACGAGGCGATGAGCCTGTACGGCACCCCGTACTGGGACAAGCTGACCGAGAAGGACAAGGGCGAGCTGCGCCGGCACTACGCCTCCTGGCAGTTCAGCCAGTTCCTGCACGGCGAGCAGGGCGCGATGATCTGCGCCGCCCGGATCGTGGAGTCGGTGCCCGACCTGGACGCCAAGTTCTACTCCGCGACCCAGACCATGGACGAGGCCCGGCACGCCGAGATCTACGGCCGCTTCCTGCACGAGAAGATCGGGCTCGTCTACCCGATCAACGACAACCTGCAGTCCCTGCTCGGCGACACGCTCCGCGACAGCCGCTGGGACATGCCCTACCTCGGCATGCAGGTCCTCATCGAGGGGCTGGCGCTGGCCGCCTTCGGGATGATCCGGGACACCACGAACAAGCCGCTGCCCAAGCAGATCCTCACCTACGTCATGCAGGACGAGGCGCGGCACGTGGCCTTCGGCCGGCTGGCCCTCAGGGACTACTACAAGCAGCTCACCGACGCCGAACTGCGCGAGCGCGAGGAGTTCGTCATCGAGGGCTGCCATCTGATGCGCGACCGGCTGCGGGGCGTGGAGGTCCTGGAGAACTTCGGCATCCCCAAGGCCGAGGCGGAGGCCCTCAGCGAGCGCTCCGAGTTCCTCCAGCTGTTCCGCAAGCTGCTGTTCAGCCGGATCGTGCCCTGCGTGAAGGACATCGGCCTGTGGGGCAAGCGGCTGCAGCAGGCCTATGTCGACATGGGCGTCCTCGAACTCGGCGACTCCGACCTCGACCTGCTCATGGCCCAGGACGAGGAACTGGCCGACCAGCTGGACGCCCAGCGCTTCGCCGCCGAGGAGCGGGAACGCGTGGCGGAGGTCCAGGAGGCCATCGAGGCGGGGGCGGCGGACAGCTGAGGCGGCGGATGCCGAGGCGGGCGTCGGGGTGTTCACCCGGGTGCAGTAGCGTTCCGACGTGTCCATGCCTCCGCCACCGCAGCAGCCGTACCCCAACGGCCCCCAGCAGCCGAACCCGTACGGCCCGCCCCCGCAGGCCGCCCCAGGGCCGTACGGCGCGCCCCCGCAGGCTCCCTACGGTCAGCAGGTGCCGCCGGCCGCCCCCGGCGCCTACGGCCAACAGCCCCCGCAGGCCGCCCCCGGCCCCTACGGCTCGCCGTACCCGCCGCAGCAGCCCTACCCGCCCCAGCCGTACGGCCAGCAGCCGTACGGCGGCTGGGGTGCCCCGCCCATGGCCCCGCTGCCGAAGAAGCGGCGGGTCGGGCTGGTCCTCGGGATCTCGGGCGGCGCCGTCGCGGCGATCGTCGTGGCGCTCGCGCTGATCGGGATGGCGGCCGAGAGCGGCTTCCCGGAGGCGAAGAACAAGCTGACGCTGCCCAGGACCCTCCTCGACGACAAGTACCGGCTCGCCCAGGACATGTCCGACACCGAGGGCAAGAAGGTCGAGAAGGAGGCCGACGGCGCCTGGGACGCCAAGGACATCCACGCCGTCACCGCCCGCTACAGCCCCGGCGGCGACAGCAGCAAGGGCATGCTGCTGGTCTCGGGCATGTACGGCCGGTTCAAGAACAAGGACGCGGTGCGGCGCAGCATGCTCAAGGGCGCCGCCGAGGCGGAGAGCGTGACCGTGGACCAGGCGCCGCAGGACGTCACCCCGTCCGGTTCCGACGTCACGATCAGCTGCGAGGTGCTGACCCAGAAGGCGGCCCTGGTGACGATCACCTACCCGGTGTGCGCCTGGGCGGACGGCAACACGGCGGCCGTCATCGGCGAGGCCGCCCTGCCGGCGCCCGACCCGTCCGACGTCGACCTCGACGCGGCCGCCCGGCACACCCTCAAGGTCCGCTCGGAGATGCTCCAGCCGGCCGGCTGACCGCACGGCTCCCCCCGAGGCCCGCCCTCCGGGCGGACGGCGAGAGTTCGACGACAGGACCTGGGCCGGTGCTCACCGGCCCAGGACCGCCCGCATCACGTCCCGCGCGATCGGCGCCGCGTCGCCGCCGCCGCTGATCTCGCCCCGGTTCGCCGACGCGTCCTCCACCACCACCGCGACCGCCACCTGCGGCTCCAGACTGTCGTCGGCCTGCGCCCAGGACACGAACCAGGCGTACGGCACACCGGAGTTGCCGACCCCGTGCTGCGCGGTGCCGGTCTTGCCGCCGACCAGGGCGCCGCGGATGGCCGCCCGGGTGCCGGTGCCCTCCCGGACCACGTCGGCCATCAGCTCCCTCAGACGCTCGGCCGTCGAGGGGTTCATCACCTGCCGCACCGGATGCGGCCCGCTCCCGGCGACCGTCTCGCCGTTCCTCCGGGTCGTCCGCTCCACCAGGTACGGCGTCCGCAGCTGCCCCCGGTCGGCGACGGCCGCCGCCACCATCGCCATCTGCAGGGGCGTGGCCCGCGTGTTGTACTGCCCGATCGACGACAGCGCCAGCTGCGCCTGGTCGACGCGCGGGTCGAAGGTGCTCCGCGCCACCCAGAAGGGGATGCGCAGCCGGGTGTCGTTGAACCCGAACGCCTCCGCCGTGGCCACCATGTCCTTCACCCCGACGTCCACGCCGAGCTTGGCGAACACCGTGTTGCAGGACCACTCGAAGGCCGACCGCAGCGAGGCGTCCCCGCAGCCGTCGGCCTCGTTGGTCAGCCGGGTCCTGGTGCCCGGCAGCCGGTAGGGGTCGGGAGAGCCGGTGCGCGCGTCCACATCGGTGACCACGCCCGCGTCCAGCGCCGCCGCCGCGGTGACCACCTTGAACGTGGAACCCGGCGGATAGGTCTGCCGCACCGCCCGGTTGAGCATCGGCTTCTCCGGGTCGTGGTTGAGCCGCGCCCACGCCGACGCCACCGCCTCGCCGTTGCCGGACAGCTCCCCGGGGTCGTACGACGGACTCGACACCAGCACCAGCACGCGGCCCGTCGTCGGCTCGATCGCGGCCACCGCGCCCTTGCGCCCGGCGAGTCCCCGGTACGCCGCCTCCTGCGCGGCCCGGTTCAGCGTGGTGACGACGTTCCCGGCCGGGCTCGCGCTGCGGGTCACGTCCTGCCACAGCGGCAGCGGCGACAGCATCGGGTCCCTGCCGGAGAGCACCCCGTCCCCGGAGTGCTCCAGGAACGTCGTGCCGTACGACTGCGAGGAGAAGCCGGTGACCGGCGCGTACAACGGGCCGTTCTTGTAGGTGCGTTCGTAGCGCAGCTGCTCTCCGGTGTCCACGGAGCCGGTGACCGGCTCGCCGCCGACGAGGATGTCGCCGCGCGGCCGGCCGTAACGGGCGATCTCGGCGCGCCGGTTGTACGGGTTGCCGTCGTACACCCCCGACTGCACCACCTGCACCCGGGCCGCGTTGGCCAGCAGCGCCGCCAGCAGGAGTGTGCAGAACGCGCAGGCGTGCCGGATGTACCGGCCCATCGGCCGCTCGCCCTCGTGGAAGCCGCCGTACCCGGTCACCGCGCCTCCCGCCCGTCGTACTGGTGGCGCGCCGAGTCGCTCACCCGGATCAGCAGCGCCACCATCACCCAGTTGGTGACCACCGAGGAGCCGCCCTGAGCGAGGAACGGCATCGCCATCCCGGTCAGCGGGATCAGCCCGGTGACCCCGCCCGCGATCACGAACACCTGCAGCGCCAGGATCGAGGCCAGCCCGACCGCGAGCAGCCGGCCGAAGGGCTCGCGCAGGGCGAGGCCGGCCCGGTAGCCGCGCTCCACCAGCAGCGCGTACAGCAGGATGACCGCCGCGAGCCCCGCGAGCCCCAGCTCCTCGCCCGCCGTGGCCAGGATGAAGTCCGACTTGGCGGCGAAGCCGATCAGGACGGAGTGGCCGAGCCCGAGCCCGCTGCCGAGGACCCCGCCCGCCGCGAAGGCGAACAGCGACTGCGAGAGCTGGTTCGGGCCCTGTCCGGCCTCGATGGTGGCGAAGGGGTGCAGCCAGTCCGTGATCCGCTGGTGCACATGCGGTTCGGTCCGTCCCACGGCCGCCGCGCCGACGACCGCGAGCAGCAGCCCGACCGCGATCCAGCCGGTCCGGCCGGTGGCGACGTACAGCAGCACCACGAACAGCGCGAAGAACAGCAGCGAGGTGCCCAGGTCCCGCTCCAGGACCAGCACGCCGACGCTCAGCAGCCAGATCGTCACGATCGGCCCGAGCACCCGCCCGGTGGGGAACTGCAGCAGCCACAGCCGCCGGCCCGTGTAGGCGAGCGCGTTGCGGTTGGCGGCCAGGTAGGCGGCGAAGAACACCGCGAGCAGCACCTTCGCGAACTCGCCCGGCTGGATGGAGAACCCGGCGAACCGGATCCAGATCCGGGCGCCGTTGACCGGGGGGAACAGGATCGGCAGCGCCAGCAGCCCGAGCGCGACGGCGACGCCGACGTACGCGTACCGCTGGAGCACCCGGTGGTCGCGCAGCACCAGTACCACGCCGATGAACAGCCCCACCCCGAGCGTGGACCACACGAGCTGGGCCGGGGCGGTCTCGTGGCCCGGTGTCTCCAGGTCCAGCCGGTAGATCAGGACCAGCCCCAGCCCGTTGAGCAGCACGCCGATCGGCAGGAAGAGCGGATCGGCGTACGGCGCCCGGATCCGCACCGCCGCGTGCGCGCACAGCGCGAGCACCCCGAGCCCGGCGCCGTAGCCGACCGCGCCGGGCGGGACGGTGCCGGCCCGGGCCAGCCCCACCGCGCAGTAGCCGTACACGGACAGCAGGACGGCCAGCACGATCAGGGCGAGCTCGATGCCACGGCGCCGGCGCAGGCGTACGACGGGCGGGGAGGCCTGCGCCGCCAGGGTGGTTCCGGCCTTGGTCATGCCGCGAACCTACCCAAGGGGGATTTTTTTCTCTGTTTGGGCGCGCCCCGAAGGGGCGCGGGGAACGGCGCGGGAAACCACAACGGACCCGCACCCGGCGACCCACCGGTGGACCCGAGGCCCCTACCGCCCGCCCCCGTCCGGCAGGACCAGCGTGGCGACCGCCCCGCCGTCCACGGCGTTCGCGAAGGACAGCCGCGCGCCCAGCACCTCCGCCTGCCCCACGGCGATGGTCAGCCCCAGCCCGTGCCCGGTGGCCCCGCCCTCCGTACGGAACCGCTGCGGCCCGTGGGCCACCAGGTACTCCGGGTATCCGGCCCCGTGGTCCCGGACGGTCACCACGGCCCCGTTCACCGTCACCACCACCGGCGGCGCCCCGTGCTTGTGCGCGTTGGCGACGAGGTTCCCCAGCACCCGCTCCAGGCGCCGCCGGTCGGTCTCCACCCGCGCGTCGGTGAGGACCCGCACCTCGGTGTCGGTGCCCGAGGCCCGTACCACCCGCCGGGCCAGCGCGCCCAGCTCCTCGGTGTCCACGGCCGGCTTCTCCCGCCCGGTGTCCAGCCGGGAGATCTCGAGCAGGTCCTCGGTGAGGGTGCGCAGCGCCGCCACCCGGTCGCGCACCAGCTCCGTCGGCCGGCCCGGCGGCAGCAGCTCGGCCGCCGCGTGCAGCCCGGTCAGCGGGGTGCGCAGTTCGTGCGCCACGTCCGCGGTGAACCGCTGCTCGCTCAGCAGCTTGCTCTGCAGCGTGGCGGCCATGGTGTCCAGGGCCGCCGCCACCGCGGCCACCTCGTCCTGCGGGCGGGACGGGTCCTTGGTGCGCGGGTCGTGCACGCGCGCGTCCAGGTCGCCCGCGCTGATCCGCCGGGCGACCTGCGCGGTGTCGTGCAGCCGCCGCGTCACCCGGGTCACCGCGAACACGCCGACCAGCACCGTCGCCCCGATCGCCAGCCCCGACGACCACAGGATCGAGTTGTCCAGGCCGGCGATGGTGCGGGACTGCTGCGAGTAGTCGACGGCCACGGCGAGCGCCCGGTGCCCGGCCACCGGGCCCGCCGCCCACATGGTGGGCCGTCCGCCGTGCGAGGAGACCATGGTGCCGCGCCGGCCGGCCGCCGCGAGCCGCCGCAGCCGCGCGGGCAGGCCCTCTGGGTCCACGCCGGCGTTCACTGGCAGCGTGTCCCCGGCCTCGTACGCCGCGGTGGCGTCCGCGAGGCGGGACAGCGCCCGGCTCCGGGCCTGGCCGACGGTCTGGTCGGTCACCGAGACGTGCACCAGGACGCCGAGCAGCGCGGCCAGCGCACAGCACATCACCGTGATGAAGGCGGCGGCCTTCACGGCGAGCGCCCCGGCCCAGCGGGGGAGCGCGAGCCTCATGGCGCGCTCGCGGAGAGGGAGGGGGAGCCGGACGGGGACGGGGACGGGGACGGCGAGGGCTTCTTGGCATGCCGGCCGCCACCGGTGTGCAGGTACTCGTCGCGGGAGAAGACCATCGCGCGCTGCCCCGGGTCCCACACCCAGGTCGTGCGGTACTCGTAGCCGGAGATGTCGGCGGGCGAGCGCTCGATCAGCGTCCGGCCGGCCAGCTCCACGCCGATGATCGCGTCGTTGTCGGACAGCACCTGCACCAGCCGGTGCTTCTCGACCGTGTAGACCCGTACGGCCGTCTGGTTGGTCGGGTAGAGCCGGAAACCCAGCGTCATGTCGTCCCGGCCGTCGCCCGTGAGGTCCCGGTAGTACGGCGGCAGCAGCGGGCAGCGTGCCCGGTCGCCGCCGGGCCGGCAGTCCCCGAGCCGGTCCACGGTCGCGTGGTACGGCCCCTTCGGCCCGTAGTCGTCCGCATGGGCCCTGACCTCCGCCTCCACCACGTCCACCGGGTCGACCCTGCGGATGTCGTCACCGGGGACCGCGACGCCCTTGACGACCTCCCGGGTCGCCACGTCGTAGGGGTAGGCGGGGCTGGACGCCGGGCGCAGGTCGGGCCAGAGCCTGGCGGGGCTGACCGCGGGCGGCGTCGCCCCCGCGCTCCGCAGCCCTCCGGCGTCCCCGCAGGCCGTCGCGGTCGCCGCGAGCAGCACGACGGCGGCCGCGGTGAGGGCGGTGCGCGCGGGACGGCGGGCTGGCACGGTGCTCCTGGGGGTCGGTCCGGTCGGGACGTTCGAGGCCGGTGGGGACGGTCGGGCTGGTGGGGACGGTCGGGGCCGGTACACCTTACGCGTAGACGGGTAAATTCCCATGTACGTACTTTTTGCACCCGTGCGGGTGACGTGACGCCTGTGGGGCTGACGCTTGTGGGGCTGACGCCTGTGTGGCCGTCGCGGCCGTCGGGGTGACCCCTGCGCCCCCGCCTCCGGCCGGCGCCGGCATGAGGCCGGAGGAGAGGCTACTCGGCCAGTTCCTCCAGCAGCCGTACGGTCGACAGGCCCGCGCGCAGGTACTCCACGAACAGATCGTTGTGCAGCGCCCACGCCGAGCGCCGGGACCGGATCAGCTGGATCACCTCGTCCGGCGAGCCCCGCCCGCGCTGCAGCAGGGCGTGCGCGACGACGAGACCCGAACGGTTGTACCCGTGATAGCAGCGCACGAGCACCCGGCGGCCGGCGTCCAGGGCCTCGTTCGCCGCGCGCGCCAGCCGGATCACCCCGGCCAGCTGGGTCCCGTCCAGCGGACCGTCCGGGATCGGCCACACATGGTGCTCGACGCCCGGATCGGGGCCGTACCCCGGCAGCCGCAGCAGCGTCTGCACCACATCGAACTCGTCATGGACGACGGCGAGCTCCGGCCGTCCCGAGCGGCCCCGGAACTCGTGCCCGCCCATCCACAGGCCGGGCACGATCTCGTTCCACGGGCTCTCCGGAGCCGGTACGTCGGGCTGCTTTCCGCGGATCCGCAACGGCGCCTCCCCAACTCCCCCTCGCGGGGCCGCCCTCCACGGTAACCGGTCTTGCCCCGGGAGCACCCCGCCTGTTCCCATGGTCGAGGGGTGATGGCGCATGAGCGCACTGCGCGTGGTGCCGGCCAGCCGGCACGGCCGGGAACGGCTGTACGTCTGCCGCCCGGACGGATCCAACGTCGCCTGGTACGACCGTGAGACAGGCCGGGTCAACCTGCTCGGCGAGGACAGCAGGGACGCCGTACTGCAGGCCCTGAAACCGTTCCTGACCGGCCCGGTCACCGTGGGCCCGCCACCGGTGCCGACCCCCGCGGAACTCGCCCGGCTGACCCTCCACCCCGACGACGACCTGGCGCCCAACCGCCCCGGCGAGGCCCTCCTCGTCGCCCTCGACCGCGACCCCGCCCACCGGCTGCGCCCCGACCCGCGCCGGCGCGCCCTGACCGCCGAGGAGACCGTCGGCACGGCCCTGGACGGCCTGGAGGGCGCCGGCTGGCACACCCTGCACTCCATAGCCCTGCCCGGCGGCGACCGCATCCACCACCTCCTTCTCGGCCCCGGCGGCCTGTTCGCCGTACACGCCCTGTACGCCCGCAAGGCGCGGGTGCGGGTCGCCGACCCGATGGTCACCGTGGGCCGCCGCGAGCCCGAGCCCCTGCTGCGCCGGCTGCGCGCCGTCGCCGACCGGGCCTCCTACGCCCTGACCGCCGAGGTCCACCCGCTGCTGGCCCTGGCCGGCCCGGCCGACGTGACGATCACGGTCCAGCCGAGAACGGTACGGATCCTCCAGGACACCGAGTTGCCCGGCCTGGGCCGGCTCGGAGGGGTGCTGAAGCCGGCGGACGTGGAGGCGCTGCACGCGATGGCGCGGGACCGGAGGACGTGGGGGAGGGTGTAGGCGGAGCGGCGGGCTGAGGGGTAGGCGCCAGCGGGGGTGGGCGCAGCCGTCGAGCCCCCCCCGGTCAGGGCAACGGCGCGGCCGAGTCCGCGTCCAGCAGCGGCGCCATGAGGTCCCCGAGGTCCTGGAGCCGGGGCGCGATGTCGCCGGCCTGGAACTCCAGCTGCCCCGGGCTGCGGCACTGCGCGACCTCCTCCCAGGTCACGGGCGCGGACACCAGCGGAACCCGGCGGGCGCGCAGCGTGTAGGGCGTGGCCGTGGTCTTGCGGGCGGCGTTCTGGCTCCAGTCGACGAACACCTTCCCCGGCCTCAGGCTCTTCGTCATCCGGTGCACCACCAGCCGCGGCATCGCTCGCTCGGCCTCCACGGCCAGTGCCTTCGCGTACTCGCTGGTCCGCTCGGAGGACGCCCCCCGCACGGAGGCCAGCAGATGCAGCCCCTTGGAGCCGGCCGTCTTCGGGTACGCCTCGATGCCGTCCGCCGCGAGCCGGTCCCGCAGCCACAGGGCGACCTCGCAGCAGTGGAGGACGGTCGCGGGCGCACCCGGGTCGAGGTCGAAGACGAGCCGGTCGGCCAGGTCCGGCGACTGCACCAGCCACTGGTGGGTGTGGAACTCGGTGACGAGATTCGCCGCCCAGACCAGGCTCGGCAGATCCTGTACGACGACCATCCGCGCCGGGCTGTCGGCCGACGACCGGGGCACCTCGGCGGTCGTGACCCAGCCGGGCGTACCCGGCGGGACGTTCTTGGTGAAGAACAGCTGCCCGTCCGGGCCGTCCGGGTAGCGCAGGAAGGACACGGCCCGGTCGCGCAGATGCGGCAGCAGCGCACCGGCGCTGGTCGCGTAGTAGTGCACCAGCTCCGCCTTGGTGAAGCCGGTCTCCGGATACAGCACCTTCTCCAGGTTGCTGAGCGCGACCCGCCGCCCCTCCACCTCTGTGATAGGCGTCATACGATGACAATCGCAGACAATCCCATGCAAACCAGTGAAATCGCCGTGATCACCTGATCTCTGCGATCGGCCATCGGCGTAGGAAGGGTGCGGCTCGTGCGATCGATTTGGAACGGCGCCATCTCCTTCGGGCTCGTCAGCATCCCGATCAAGCTGGTGAACGCCACGGAGAGCCACTCGATCTCCTTCCGCCAGATCCACACCGAGGACAACGGCCGCATCCGCTACCGCAAGGTGTGCGAACTGGAGGACCGCGAGGTCAGCCAGTCGGAGATCGGCAAGGGCTATGAGGACGCGGACGGCACGATCATCCCGATCACCGACGACGACCTCTCCCACCTCCCCATCCCGACGGCCCGCACCATCGAGATCGTGGCCTTCGTGCCGGCCGACCGCATCGACCCGCTCCAGCTGGACGCGGCGTACTACCTCGCCGCCGGCGGAGCCCCGGCCGCCAAGCCGTACGTCCTGCTCCGCGAGGCCCTCAAGCGCAGCAACAAGGTCGCCATCGCCAAGTACGCCCTGCGCGGCCGCGAACGCCTCGGCATGCTCCGCGTGGTCGGCGACGCGATCGCCATGCACGGCCTGCTGTGGCCGGACGAGGTCCGCGCACCCGAGGGCGTGGCCCCCGACGCCAACGTCACCGTCCGCGACAAGGAACTCGACCTCGCGGACGCCCTGATGGACACCCTCGGCGAGGTCGACCTCGACGACCTCCACGACGAGTACCGCGAGGCCCTGGAGGAGGTCATCGCCGCGAAGGCCTCCGGCGAGGCCCCACCGGAGGCCCCCGAGCCGGCCGCCGGTGGCAAGGTCCTGGACCTCATGGCCGCCCTGGAGAGCAGCGTCCGTGCGGCCCGCGAGTCCCGCGGCGAACCCCCCACCGCAACGGAGGCCGAGGTCAGACCCCTGCCCAGCAGGGCGGCGCCGAAAGCGGCCGGCGGCAGGAAGTCGACCTCCACGGCCAGGAAGACCACCACCGAGAAGCCGGAACCGGCCCGGAAGTCGACGTCCAGGACGGCCCAGGGCACGAAGAAGACGGCGGCTTCGAAGAGCACGGCGGCGAAGAAGACGGCGGCGGAAAAGTCGGCGGCGAAGAAGACGACGGCGAAGAAGACGGCGTCCCGCAAGCGGACGGCGTGAGGGCGGGGAGCCTGAGAGGGGAGAGCCGGAGAGAGGAGAGCCGGAGAGAGGAGAGCCGGAGAGGGGAGAGCCGGAGAGGGGAGAGCCGGAGAGGGGAGAGCCGGAGGGCGGGGAGCAGAGACTAGCCGTCAACCTCGTACTGTCCGACCTCGAGGAAGTAGCGCAGCGCTTCCGGAGTGTCGTCGTCCAGAGCCGCGCTCGCCGCCGCACGCAGGGCGTCGCTGGTGGCGGGGTCGGCGAGGATCCTGAAGATGGCGACGCGGTCGTCCTCGGCCTGGGCGAGCCGGTACCCGCTCTCGAGCCAGGCGCGCATCTCCTCCGCGGTACCGCTCTCGAGCAGTTCGTTGCCCTCCTGGGTCACGCGCCTGCCGCTGTCGGGATCGGCGAGGATGCGGAGTATCGCGATGCGGAGGTCGTCCACGTCCATGTCGTCGTAGGGGGACCCCGTCTGCGACGCGCTGACGGCGCCCGAGGAGGTCGTGGCACCGGAGTAGGACGTCGCGGCGCCGGCCGAGGACGTCGCGGCGGCGTAGGACGGAGTGGCGAGCAGCAGGACGGGGACGAGGGCGCCACCGGCGACGGCGAGGGGTACACGGGTCAGTCTCACGAAGTCCACCACCTGGGTCATAGGCCATATGCACGGAACGGTGCGGCAGAGAGATCGTTCCAAAGAAGGACGGCCGGATCCCTACCAGGACCACGCAGTGTTGGAAGCCCTTTCCTTGCCGAGGGCAGGCAGACATCCTCCTGGGGCGCGGCGGATGTGGAAGAGTCAGACTCCGTTGCCGACGCCGGCCATGCGAGCGGAAACCGTGTGGCCGAAGGGATGAGGAGCCGTTCCGTGTCCGATGAGATCGTGCTGCGCCCGGTGACCGCTGACGATCTGGACCTGTTCGAGCGCGAGTTCAACAGGCCGGAGGGAACCGGCGAGTTCCAGTGGTTCGGCTTCGGTTCACCGGCCGGCCTGCGTCGGCGGTTCGCGGAGACCGGCCTGCTCAGTCCCGACGGCGGCGTGCTCTCCGTAGCGGAGGCGGGCCGGACGGTGGGCCGGGTCGAATGGTTCGCCGGCACCTGGGGGCGGCCCGCCACCTCCACCTGCTGGAGCCTGGCGATCGGCCTGGTGCCCGCCGCGCACGGCCGCGGCATAGGCACCCAGGCCCAGCGACTGCTGGCCCAGTACCTCTTCGACCACACCAGGGCCGAGCGGCTCCAGGCCTGGACGGACTGCGCGAACCTCGCCGAGCAACGTGCGTTGGAGAAAGCCGGCTTCGTGAGGGAGGGCGTGCTGCGCTCCGCACAGTGGCGCGGCGGCCGGTGGCACGATCAAGTGATCTTCTCCATGCTCCGCGCGGAGCGGCCCGGCAGCGAACCAAGCCGGTGATCGCCCGGACGCGTCTTCACCGCCCGCCACGCTGGGCACCTCCGCAGCCAACACCCATGACAGCCAGACCCTTCAGGCGCTGGTGCAAGGCATCCCGCCGATCCGAGCGCAAGCCTGACCACATCCCTGTAAAGGCCAACGTGCCCGGGTTGTGAGTCCCCAAGGGGGCGAATAGCCTGGTCGGAGGGGGTCGGTTCGATCGGAGGGGCCGCCCATGAGTAAGTACAGAAAGCCTGCATGGCGCGCGATGGGAGTCATCACCGCACTCGCCACGACCGCCACGATCGGCTTCGTCGCTCCGGCTCAGGCTCAGTCCACCGCCCAACTCAGCGCGTACGTTGCTGACGGCTGGGGTGGCGGAACCATTACCAGCAGCCCGGCCGGGATCAACTGCCACATTTCGGCGTGGGATCCATACGCCGGCGACCAGCAGCCGAGCCCGACCGGCACCTGCACTGCGACCTTCTCGGTCGGGACGACAGTCCACTTCAGCGCTACAGCTGACGCGGGTTCTTACGTCAACATCCCTCCCGACCCCAATCCCGTGACCATACGGGCCGGTTACAACTACACGGGGGTTGTGTTCTGTCCGAACAACGGCCTCTGTTCCTCAGGCTAGTCGCCCGTTGAGTCCGATGTGTCGCCGCTGCCCCGCCACCACAAGTGGTCCGGCGCCGCGCGCCGCGTCGGACACTCGGGAAAGTCTCCCTCTCCCGAGCAAGGGCAGGCCCGTTGTGGGGTGGACGGAGCCTGCCCTTGTGCATCGGCGCGGGAAAGTGGCCAACTCCGGTGCGCGTCGGCAGCCCCTGCGGCCAGGCGATCCGTGCTGGGTGGTGACCCTTGGCGTCGGTGCGGGCCTCGCCTTTCCCTGGCCCACACCTGCAGCCATACTCCAAGATCCCGTCAAGAGGCCCCGACGTACGGCCGCTTCGGGCGGCATACGCCTGCACATACGCCAAGACCGCGGCCTCAGCGTTTCCGCTGGTGACGGGGTCTTTGCGCACCTCATGCTGGGTGCCCCCGGCCGGCAGGATTCGAACCTGCGCAGACGGCTCCGGAGTGGATGTAGCGATCCCGTCGCATACCTCGACTGACCTGCAAAAAGGAGACCTGGGGTACCACGGAGACGGGCAGTGTGTCGGAGGTGTGTCGAACGCGTCGCCAAGCATGGGCCTTGGACCGGTGCCTGACTCACCTGCTGCTCGCCTGCGAAGCTAGATCCAGCCGATGCGGCGCAGGACGGGCACAACACGGGTCACCGCATAGAACGCGGGGTGGGCCCCATCGTCGCAGTCCGGTTCGAACAGAGCGCAGAGCTCGCCCTTGCCTGGCCGATCGCGGGTGACGATTTCTCCCTTATGGCCGATGTCAGCGATACCCAATCGGCATGCTGCACGGATGAGGTCTGCGCCGCACTCAGCGTCGAGGGCGTCAAGCGTGTGCGGTTGCCGGTGCATCGGCCAGCCGTCGGCTGCGAAGGTGACGGTGCGTGCGGTCATCCATGTGTGCTGTTCGTCGTCGCAGTAGTAGATGCCGGCGCGGCGCCGCTCGTAGAACTTGGCAATTTCTCGGGGGAGTTCGGGGAGTTGCTCGGGCATGATCGTGCGAATGTCGCGCTTTCCGACCTCCCAGGTAATGTCCCGGATGGTGATGCTAGGGCGATCCTCCACGGTCAGTGCCCAGTCGGAAGCGAAGCCTTGGGATCGTTCTTTTGTGAAGGTCAGCCCGTGGAGTGCGAGCAGCTTTTCGGGCGGTGTGAGAGCTATGCCCTTCCCGAGCTCGATCTTGGACATATGAAGCCTGCCGTTCTCCGTACGTGCGCGGGCTCTGGTGCTCTGGGTCTGGATTGCGGATAACCGGTCAGTTGCACTACCAGATCACAAGGGGACGGGGGCGCCGGAGCTTCCGTCCCTCTTGCTTCCTGTTGTTTCTCAGAAGATGGCCTCACCCTCGCCTGCCCGGGGCAACCGTGTGGCGTATTCTGGGACAGGCAAAACGCCCGCCGCCGTCAGGTCGTTCACCGTAATGCGCGGTCCCTGGCAGACTTCGTCCAGCAGTTGGCGCTGCTCTGGCTCAAGTTCCACCAACAGGCCAACACGTTGAGGAGTTCGAGCAGCTCAGAAGTCCAGTCAGGGAGCCAGGTAGGCGAGCACTCGTGGTCAAGCGAGCGCAGGCGCTTGCCTGCAGGCTCCTTACGGCGGTAGCCGAACCACTTGTCCAGCACATTCATGCCCGACACCGAGTACCGGCGCACTTCTGGCTCTACTGGTCCAACGCAGCCAGCTCCTATCCATAGCTGCTTCGAGGCCTCGTCATACCGCATGGACGTCGGCATGCCATCTGTAGTGTCGGGGATTGCCACCAGACTGACCGGGCGCCGTTCGGCCGGGAGGCGGGGGCTCGGAGGCGCCCCATGCCTCCCGGCGCTGGCATCGGCAAAACGCTCACCGAAAGTATGCAGCCACAGCACCCGCCGCCCAATTTCAACGGCCCGGTCCCAGAGCTCCGGGGCAGCCGTAAATGGTATGCGCGCGCCGGGCATTTCCAAGTCCTCCACGAATTGCTCGGTGTAGGCGGGGTGTGAGGTCACGGCTGCTATATAGGCGATGAGTTCTTGCGCGCTTACTGACACGCCAAGGCGCTGAGATACGACCGGAAGCAGTTCGGGGGTGACATTGGCAGTTTGCCCGGCTGCGTCCCGATAGAGAGGCCGGACCGCCCCGCTGCGCCCATTAAAGTAGTGCATGTCTGGGATGAAGGCACTAAAGACAAGGCCGGGTCCGTTTGTGATCGCGTGAGCATTTTGCTCCACAACGAAGAGTTGTGATGCGCCACGTACGCGCCACAGGTCGGGCCGGGGCACGACCATCAAGCGATTGTCTGGGATCAGCCACTGCCGGTCGAAGGCTCGGTAGCCAACACGCACGGGATCCAACATGCCTCGGCGTTCTTGAGCGAGGGGCACGGCCCCTCGGTCTTGGATGCCCGGAAGCGAGCCCACCGTAGTATGTAGATTGCGGTCGCGAGCTTCTCCGAACATCTCTCTCTTGTCGGCTTCGTCAGCCGCGACGAAAAGCTCCCAGCGGCGCTCCAAAGTCGCCCGGTCCGGCGCATACACCCACACACGACCTGGCGTCACCCCTCTGGATGACCATGGCATGAGATCGCTAAGTCGGGGACTTGATTCCCACAGATCGCTGCCTGGAGGAAGGAACGGAGCGGTTTCACCGGAAGCGCAGGTTCTCCACCGGCTATCGCCGAGGCTGAGGTCCGTCAACGCCTGTATTTTCTGAAGGCGGTGGCCGGCGAGGGAGATGTGCCTCACAACTGCAGGTGGCTTCACGGACTTCGGTTGATCTTCGGGGCGGCTCCACCGCACAAAGACTGCGATGCATAGTTCCTGAGCGACCTCAGGGAAGATCCTCGTAGCTCCGTCTGGCCGTTGGCCCTCAGGCGACAGATCGATGATCCAGCCTTCGTCTGCTGCCGATCGTAGGTACTTGCGCATACCGGCGAATCCTGCGCCCTTGATCCACGCGCGCGGGGTGATGAAGGTGATGACGCCGAATGGAGAATCATCGTGGCATTCAAAGACCTTCCATGTGGCCCAGTTCCAGAAGTAGACGTACAAGTTCGACATCTTTGACTCGTACTTGCCGTTGCCTGGGAGTCGGAAATTCGCGAGAGGGGCCCGAACTCCCAAATCGGGGTCGCCGAGCTCGATCCATTTTCCTGCCCCGTGCTTCACAGCGTCGTAGGGTGGGTTACCCAGAACGACCATGACCCTCTCGTCGCGCTTAACCTTGTTGGCTTGCTTTCGCGACTCTGCGATTGCCTTGAACGTACCGGGAAGCCAATTGAATTCGTCTTTTGGGTTGTCGAGAGTGTTGGTTACGTACAACCGCAGGCCGTGCGCTGGAGCGGAAGACTTCAGGTCCCTGAGTCTGGCATGCATGCGCAATTCGGCGACTGCATAAGGGCCAGTCTGCATCTCGAAGCCAATAAGCCTCTGGCCCGTCATCTCGCGAAGGCGTGGTCCCACGGCACCCGGCCCCTCGTCTTCATGGATCGATTTGGCGGCGCGGTCCAAGATGTTGAGAAGGAATGTTCCTGTTCCCATCGCCGGGTCGACGACTACAACCTGCGGTGACGCAAAGCCATTGGCTATTCCGAGGCGCTGCCGTATCACATCCTCAGTGAACCTGACCATTGCCGCGACGACCCCGTTTGGGGTGTAGTACGACCCGGTGCGTTCGCGCAGTTTTGGGTCGTAAACCTGAAGAAAGTCCTCGTACAGGCGCAGATATGCATCGCCGGAGCCGTCGTCGAGGCGTTCCCAATCAACCGTACCGATAACGCGTATCAGTGTGTCGAGGGTCGTCGAAAGGCCAGTGAGGGAGTCGTCCGTCAACACATCCAAAGCCTTGCCCATGAGGGAATGCTTCTTGCCTAGCTTTGTGGCGATCCCGTGCATGGTGTCGTGTTCGAAGACAATGCCCTCCACACGGGCAAGTAGCAGAGCGAAGACGACGGTCTGTGCGTACTGATCAGCGAACTCTTCGTCGGTTTGTTCCGGGAAAAGGAGCTTGCCCCAGTCCTCCTTGAGGACTGTAAGTGTCTCGAGACGCTTCCCGGACTTTTCTAGGCGCAATGCTTCCCGGACTTCAGAACAGAGCAGCCTGCAGAGGCCAGCCACCGCTCGAACCAACTGCGTGATGGTTCGTGGCGGCTGCGGCTTCCAGGTCAGGAAGTCGAATAGCACCCGGGAAACGCCGTCGTCGGCTGGTGCCAGTTTGCTTCCCGCGGTCTTGACCGACAGGTTCATCCGGGCAATTTCACCGACACGGTGGCCGTTGCGATAAAGACCCCATTCGTTGCCATCGGTGTAGAGCACGTTCGGCAAAAGCTTGAGTTTCTGCCATTGGCTCGCGTTCCGGCCAGTGAATGAGTCCGGGTCCGCACCGACGCCCGGTCGCTTTAATTCGACGTGGCCAACTAGTGCGTCGGCGACATGCACGGCGTAGTCTGGGCGGGCGCCGATGTCAACGAGAGGGACTTCACCGATCAGGACCGATTTCAGCCCGAGCCCTCCGACAGCACTTGTGATGAGGCGTTCAAATGGCCCTCGAAGCTGATCTTCCGTGCCGGTTGAAGCCTTGAGTTTAGGTTTTAATTCTTCCCCGAAAACACCTATCGCTTCGCGAATAATAGACTCGAAGCTCCCCATGCTGGACATCGGCCCCCCAACTACTTGCATGTGGAACTCGTTGATGGCCCGTCACCATATGGCCGATTGTGATCGGCGACAAGAGATCGTGTTGCACTTCGTGAGTGGAAGGTGAAGCACGATGGAAGACGCGTGCGCCCCCCTTGCTTCTACCTGTACGTAACCGCGAGGACGGACTCTGTCGACAGGGCGCTGAGCTGCGTACGAGGGCGTTCCACTGTGCTCGGCTGAGTGTCCAGCTCGCACCGCCGGCAGGCCCGTACCGGCAGCCCCGTACCGTGCACCGACCTTGAGCAGGCAGGGATGTTCGACGCCCTTCTGTCACTCCCTCGCGAGGCAGATCAGATCAGAAGTCGCCTCCGGCTCCTCCGCCCATTGAGAGGTCGGCTTCGCCACGGGCTGTAACACCCGGAGCGCCCGGCTGTTACAGCCATCTGTGACCGGACACCCCGGACAGCGGGCCTTTGGGCTGTCCGGCCGTTTGCGCAGGTGAGAGGCGTAACCGGACAGTCGGACAGCAAGGACACGCCCAGCAACACGGGTGCGCGCGGGAAGCTTGGACGCGACGGTGTCCGAAGGAGGAATGCGTGCCGGGCCCCAGCCCACGCGGGACCTATCAGGTGATCTCTCAGGCGTTGCGTGAGCGAATCGCGGCTGGGGCCTACCTGGACGGGTTACCCTCTGAGGATTCGTACGTCGGCGGGTATGGCCGCGCGCGTGGTCGCCGTCTCGTCGGCCTGTTCGCATGTATGTACTACGGCGCCCTACGCCCGGCTGAGGCCGTCGGCCTCACCAGTGCAGACCTGAAGCTGCCCGAGGTCGGCTGGGGGACGGCACTGCTGAACCGGACGCGCCCGAGAGTCGGCAAGCAGGGGACGGACTCCGGTGAGACCCACGACGACCGGGGCCTGAAGAACCGGCCGGCGGAGGAGGTCCGGCTCGTACCGATCCCGCCTCAGCTCGTCGCCATCCTCCGGCAGCACCTCGACACCTTCGGCACCGCCGAGGACGGGCGGTTGTTCACCAACGAGCGCGGGGGAGTGGTCGGCTCCTCAAACGTACTACCGCTCTGGCAGGAAGCCCGTGCGCTGGCTCTCCCGCCGACCGCGGTCGGCTCGCCGCTCGCCGCCCGGCCGTACGATCTCCGGCACTCGGCCCCGTCAACCTGGCTCAACTCCGGGGTGGATCCCACCGAGGTGGCCGAACGCGCGGGCAACAGTGTTGAGGTCCTGCTGAGCCGCTACGCCAAGTGCATCGACGGACGACAGGACATCGCCAACCGGAAGATCGAGGAGCTGTTGCGTGAGTACGAGTGATCGCCGATCTACCAGGGGCAAGTTCCCGCGCCATCTGGAGGCTTGCCCCTTCAGCGATCAGTGGTCGGCCAACTGGTGCTGTGGCAGCCCGATCTCCGGGTTGTACCAGTCCGGAAGCTCTTCAGTGGCGCGCACCTCAAGGCGCATGAGCGCTCGCACATGCCCCTGCTGCGAAATGATGGAGTCCAAAAGGTCAATGACCTGGTTGAGCCTGGCCTCACGAGTGGATGAGTCCGGCTCGCCCGCTACTTCCATCAGGCGTCTGTAGGCGATCGTAAGCTGGGCATTGACCCGACTTTCGATCTCGAGCACTGCGTCGCTGGCAATCAGCTGAGCTTCAGCACGAGCGTCCCTTTGAGCACGCCGCGCGCTACTTACTTCCGTTGCCTCCGCCTCGGCGGATCCCGATTTGAGCGCGTAGGCGTACGCCAGCATTGCGTCTCGATAGTGACGATCACGGGCGTTCAACTGGACGTAGCAATCCCGGAGCTGATCGACCTTGCGCTGATCTTCAGAAGCTCGCTGCTCCGCGAGACGAACCCGCTCCTCCCGCTCCAGCCTCTGCGACTCAGCTCGCTGAGCAAGAACTTGAGTGATCACTGCTGAGGCCAGCGTGCCACCAACGCCAACGATTGCAACGATCAAAGAAAGTGTCGCACCGGACATCCCCACCCCCTGGCACTCACTGAGCTCCCCGATGTGCAGACAGTAGCTAACGGAGCTGCATGGTTCGGTCCGATCGCGGCTATTGCTGATGGGAGCCGCTACCTACATGGTGCGGTCGGCCGCTCTCTCGCCGTGATGCCTGCTGCCCGACTCCTCGGTGTCCAGAGGTACTCTCGTTCGTTGGGTCTGACCTGGGCAGACGCCCCAAGATCCTGTCCATGAACAGTCCACAGGCCCCGTCGCACGGCCACTTCCGGCGGCGTACGTCTGCGTATACGAGCCGCCGTCTCCGCCGTCTCGGCGCGGGGCCCGGCAGTGGTACGCCGGGCGCCCGCGCCTCGGAGACAGGTTGCGGTCAGCCCGCCTTGGCGAGGGCCGGGACGAAGCGGGCCGCGTCGATCGTTCCGACACCGGTCGCCATGTCGTAGCCCTTCACCGCGGTGTAGCCGGTGACGCCCGCGTAGCTGTTGTTCGTGCCGTCCTTCACGTCCACGATCCCGGTGGACGGGGTCGACGAGGACTTCGCGTACAGCGAGTACAGCGCCTTGTGGATGTCTCCCAGCCGGTGCCCGGCGACCTGGTCGGCCAGGGCCACGATTCCTGCGAAGAGCGGGCTGGCCTCGCTGGTGCCGACGTAGACCTCCCACCCGACCTTCTTCGGGTCGTAGCTGGAGTACACCCATCCGCCGCCCTTCAGCGCGGCGGACATGGAGACGTCCGGGGTGCTGCGGTGATTGCCGGCCACCCCGTTCTGGTATGAGGGACGGGCGAAGACGTGGGACTCGCCGCCGCCGCTGGCGCCGTGGTCGTTGTAGACGCTGTCCGGCGCGGTGCGGTTGCCGTTGGCGTCCAGGTGCAGCTGGGTGCCGCCGACCGAGACCACCAGGGGGTCGTCGGTCGGCCAGGCGTTGACCCTGTACGGATAGGTGGTCTGGCCGTTCGACGTGGTGTCGGTGGGTCCGCTGTCGCCGGAAGCGTCGGTGACGGTCACACCGTGCTTGGCCGCGTCCTTGTAGGCGTAGCGCAGGTTCTGGATGCTGGAGAAGTCACCCTTGCTGAAGCCGGGGAAGTTGTTCTCCGCCACGCCCCAGCTCTGGCTGATCACATCGCCCACGCCGCGGTCGATGAGCGACTTCTCGGCGTCCATGACCTCTTTCAGGCCGGTGGTGCCGTCCCCGATCCGGCCGACCCCGGTCTCCGCCAGGACGATGTGCGCGTCCGGGGCGACGGCATGCGCCATCTCCACGTCGAGGGTGGTCTCCCCGGCCCAGCCGAGCTGGTCGGGGTCGCTGGGGTTGAAGCGCGGGACGTTGCCCCACTTGACCACGTCGACATGGGTGCTCTTCATGCCGAACCGGGCGCTGTAGACGTCCAGGTCCTTCTGGATGGTCGGCGAGCCGAACGGATCCACGATCACGATCGTGCGCCCCTTGCCGGTCACTCCTGCCTTGTACAGCGGGTTCAGGTTGTACGCCTGGCGGTACTGGAGCGCGTTGTAGCAGTCGAACCCCCACACCGCCCGGCACTGCGCAGTGGTCATCAGGCTGCCGGGCGCGATCTTCGACTGCTGTCCGGCCGCCGGCACGGGCTTGACTTCTTGCGCCGGTCGCACGGGTGCGGCGACGGCGGCGGAACCAGACAAAAGCCCTGCTATCGCTGCGAAACTGGTGAGACTGGTGATCCAGGCTGCGGCGACCGCAGTGCGCCGCCGCGCATGAATCCTGCGCATAGATGCTCCTCGTAGTGGACTAGACCAGGCTCGGCCGTTGACTGCCGATCCCACCTCGAGGCCGCCCGTGAGGCAAGGGATTGCCTCTGTGTGGCTTGTCACTGCTTCGGGCGATTCGACGCCCTATGTCCATGACGAGTGGGTCCCGCGCGGCCTTGGCGGCCCGTCGAGGGCGCGCATGTCGACCTGGCTGTCGCACGGCTTCAGTCCAGGTGGCAGCGAGGCCTTCGCGTGTCGGGCTGTCTCCCGCGCAGTCGCGACCGGTCCGATGTTCGGCATACCGGTTTTATGAGATAGGTCTGATCTGACCGCTTCGTGAGATACATCACGGTCTGACCGCCGGAGAGGGGGCGACGCTTGAGCGGGATCGGGTGCTGCTGGAGCATCGATGGACGACGGGAGATCGCCGAACGCAAGATCGAAGAGCTCTTGCGCGAGTACGAGTGATCGCGAGCGAGGGCAGGCTCGGGCCTTCGGGTAGCCGGGGGCCCGCGCTTCAGCCGGGTGCGGGGGATGGCGCCCGAAATCCTGGCTTGTCCCCGCGGTCAGTTCTGTGGGCACTACAGTTACCCGTGTGCGGCGCGTCACACTGCGTCGTATGTCAGGCAGTCAGGGCAGGCTTTATGCCCGACTTGTGCCAATTGGGGGGCGCTGTGCATGAAATGAGCAAAGGCTCGAATGTGGCTCTGGCAGCCCTGAGTGAGAACGTTGGGTCTGTGATCGTCAGTTTGGGCTGGGGGAGCTCGACTGGCGAGGGTGACGCGGACGTCTCCGTCCTGTTGCTGGACGTGAACGGCAAGGTCCGCAGTGACACCGACTTCTACTTCTACAACAACCCAGTCGCGGCCGACGGAAGCGTGCAGCTTCTGGGCAAGACGCCGACGGAGGACGGGAACGAGGACCGGATCAGCTTCGACTTGACTGCGGTATCGGCTGACGTCGACCGGATAGTCGTGGCTGCCAGCCGTTACGACGGAGCGCGCTTCGGGGAACTTGAGGACGTCAGGCTCTCGTTGGCTGATGGGGCCGGTGATGATCTTCTTCGCTTTGCCATCAATGACGTCGACTCGGTGAGTGCGATCATCTTTGGTGAGCTGTATCGGCGCGGACAAGAGTGGAAATTTCGCGCTGTGGGCCAGGGCTACGACACTGGTCTCGCCGGTCTGGCAACGGACTTCGGCGTCGACATCGATGACGATGCGACGGCAGTGGAAGCGCAGGCCGGCGCGAGCGGCGATCAGGCGGACATGACGGGTCCGGCAGCCTCGGCCGACGAGCCGATATCACAAGGATCGCTGGGAGTCGTTCCATCTCCTCGTCGACCCGAAGACGGCGACGAGCCGCAGAAGCCGGCTGCTCGACCGCGTACGGCGAAGAAGAAGGTCACTCTTCCCAAGGCGGTCAAAAAGACCCTGGCTGAGAATGAATCTTGGAGGGTGGCCCGGCTGTTCCCGGTGTCTGCGCTCAAGAGTGACCGGGATCGTGAAATGCGGGCGACCTCCGTGCTGCTGTCGGTGATGGCACAGGTTCCTGAATTCGGCAGGCGACTCACCGCCGGCTTCGGGGCGCCGGCAGGCCGCATGGAGACCTACACCGAAGTCACCCTGCCGCACGGTGATACGCCGCGACGCCCTGACGGGGTGATCCGCGTCGAGCGGGCCGGCAAGCTGTGGACGGCGCTGGTCGAGACGAAGACCAACGGCAACGCCCTCAAGCCCGATCAAGTACAGGCGTACATGGACATCGCCGCGCGCCGTGGCTACGAGGCCGTGATCACGCTGTCGAACGATGTCGCGTTGGAGGGCAGCCCGCTCGTCGACGTCAAGATCGACGGACGGCGCAAGCACAAAGTGGCGCTCCGGCACCTTTCGTGGGCGGAAGTCGCGCACCAGGCGCAGATGCTGATCCGGCACGAGGGTGTCAGCAGCGGGGCGCACGCGTGGCTCCTCCAGGAACTGCTCCACTACCTGCAGCACGAGAACTCCGGCTGCCATGGCTTCCAGAACATGGGCCCGGCCTGGGTGCCTGTACGCAACGGAATCGACGACGAGACCCTGTGCCAGGGAGATACACGCGCACTGGAGGTTGTCGAGAGCTGGGAGCGGCTGATCCGCCAGGTATGTCTCGGGTTGGGTGGTGAACTGGGACAGAAAGTACTGCCCGTCCAGCGAGCCAAGAGGGGAACGGATCCGGCAGCACGCCGGAGCGGTCTCGCCGATCAGCTTTGCCTCGACGGGCTGCTGCAGGCGGAACTGCGCATCGAGGGAACGCCCGGCGTTCTGGCGGTCACCGCTGACCTCCGCACCGGCAAACTGCGCACCTCCATTGAGATCTCGGCACCGGAGCAGGGCTACCCGTTGTCCTGGGCCAAACGACTCGTCCGGACCTTGGCCGAAGCGCCGGCGGACCTCCACATCGAGACCCTGGTCGAAGGGGGCACTGGTGGCCCCCGGGGCACCCTGGAGCGGCTCCGTCCTGAGCCGGCGGACCTGCTTCCGAAGGACAGCAGCACCCACATCACGGGCTTCCGCTTGTCATTGTTCAAGGGGATGGGAAGCGGCCGGGGCAACGCCGAGTCCGGCTTTATCCGGAGCGTCGACGAAGCGGTGCACCGCTTCTACGCCGGCGTGGTGGTCCATTTGGATCGTGTGACACCCCGCCGAGCCCCCACCAAGGAAAAGACGGCGACGGGCTGAGTCTCAACAGTCGCCATGGCCAACTGGGCCGGCAGTCGGTCTCTCCGGCCCTGGAACTGCCCAGGGGCCTTTCCGTTTGCCGGGACTGACCAGGGAGGATGCCCCAAGATCCTGTCCACGAACAGTCCACAGGCCCCGTCCTAGGGCCGCTCGCCGCGGCATACGCCTGCACATACGCGAAGACCCCGGCCTCAGCGTTTCCGCTGGTGACGGGGTCTTTGGGCACCTCATGCTGGGTGCCCCCGGCAGGATTCGAACCTGCATACACGGCTCCTCGAACCTGCATACACGGCTCCGGAGGCCGAACCAGTCCCGGTTGTTCTCGAAGGTCAGAGTGTTGTCTGATCAGCGTCAGGAGAGCGATCCCGCGTATGTCCCCCGATGGCGAAATATTCGGTTCATTCCAATTTTGGGCGTCAGACCTTGATGACGGTGGCGCGGGTTCCGCATAGGGCCGTGAGATCTTCCGGGTCGGAGGTGAGCACGGTGACGGGCCCAGGGGCGGCAAGGGCGGTTGCGCTGAGCATGGCGTCGATGGCGTACTTGTGGCCGTGCAGGCTGGCATCGGTGAGCAGGGCGGCGGCGTGGCGTGCGACTGCGTCGGTGACCGGCTCCACGATGAGGCGGGAGAGCGTCCACTCCAGGGCCGGGCGGTTGATGCGTGGGTGGACGACTTCCACCAGAGTGGCCGCTGACGTGATCACACGCAGGTCATCGGCGCGCGCCAGGGCGAGCCAGGCGGTGACTGTGCGGTCGCGCAGCACGGCCTTGGCCAGCCCCTCGCTGTCGAGTACCAGTGTGCCGCCCGGGGCGGCAGGGGACCGTGTCACGCCGCGCTCGCCGCATCGCCGGTCTGCTGTGCGCGTGCCTGGTGGAGCTGGTCGCGCAGGGCCTGCACCTCATCATCGGTGATGGGGCCGTGCTGTGCCTCGGCGACCTGGATGAGTTCGTTGAGGTTGTCGCGCTCGATCTGGCGGGCGACGGCGGCGGCGACGTAGGCGGACAGGCCGGAGGGGCCACTACGGGCGCGGGCGGCTTCGGCGATGTCCCGGGGCATCGTGATCGAGTACTTCTGGGTAGGCTCGCTCATGCTCTTCATGCTACTGCGGATGCTACCGCTGTGTAACGAGTCGTCCGCCGGTCACCTTGGCCAGATTGGTGGTGGTCAGCGCTGGGCTGCCCTGGTACTACGGATCAAGATCCAGGCGGCGCGGTCGTAGCGGGGGAACGTGGGCTGGCAGGAAGAAGTCGTCTCGGCGTTGGATGCCTGGGTGGCCCACGAGGGCGTACCAGCGCGCGAGCCACGGTGGCGCCCCCTGGGGCGGGCGGTACGGGGCCGAAAGCCCGGCGAGTACGTCGTCGACGTGCGTGGCTCCGACTTCGGGACGGATCAGCTTCAGGGCGACAGCCTGAGACTGGCCGGGCCCGACGAGAGCGGTGTCGATGCCGGCCACTCCGTCCTCGACGTGTTCAAGGACGGTACCGCCTTGCGGGTGCGCGTTCCCGAGTTCGCGGACCCGATTGATCCCCATCTGTGGATGAAACCGCAGCCCACTGGCTTCCTCGTCAAGGCGTTATGGGAGGGCATGGCCGCGCTCACCGACGCCCCTCTGGCTCACCTCATGGCCCGCGGCGAGGCGGGCACGGGTCGGCTCGCACCGACCGGGCCGCCGCAGGGCCTGCTCCTGTCGGGCCAGGAGCAGGCGTACCGCGCTTGCACGGGTGAGGGCCTGTGGCTGGTCTGGGGCCCGCCGGGCACCGGCAAGACCACGGTCCTCAAGCGGGCCATCGGTGACCTGATCGCGCGGGGCAAGCGGGTTCTGCTGGTCTCGGCCACCAATATCGCCGTGGACAACGCCCTGTGGGGCGTGGTGAAGGAGCGGCGGCACGCAGACGGGGAGATCGTCCGAGTGGGGCCGCCCCACCTACGGGAGGTTGCGGAGGACGCGAGCGTCTGTCTCACCCTGATGGTGCGTGAACGGCTGGCCGAAGCCGATGCCCGGCGTCGCGCGGTCGCCGCTCAATTGGTCGAAGCCCGGGAGCGAGCACGTCAGTTGGAAGAGCTGGAGCGCAGCCTGACCGACTTCGATCCAGTGGCGTACGCGGCGGACCGCACGAGGCTCGACGATCCCGCGCGTACACCTGAGGCCCTGAAGAGAGCTCGCGTCGAGGCGCACCGCGACTCCCAGGCAGCAAGAGAGACGGTCACGCAGTTGGAAGAGGCGTACCAGGCCGCGGTCGAAGCAGTGAAGGCGACGGAACAGGCCCAAGCCGACTGGAAGTCCCACGACGAGCACCAGGCACACCTCGCCCGACTGCGGTCGGTGGTCACCGATCTGGAGGCGAAGGCCTTTCTGGCTGACAGCGAGCGGGCTGCGGCTCAGGAGCTTCTGGACGGACTTGAGCAGCTGAAAGGCTTCGCGAAGCGCCGGACTAGGCGGGACAGGGAAACGGCGCGGGCCAGTCTGGAGACGGCACGAACCGCGGCCCGGGAAGCCGAGAAGAAAGCGGCGGACGCCCGTTCCGTCCTCGCGCGCCAGGAGGCAGGCATCACAGGACGACTGGCGGAGATCCGCGCGCGGATCCCCTTCAGCAAGCAGGAGATCACGCTCCGGCAGACGACCCTGCGCAGGGTGGAGAACGACCTGGAACAGGCCCGGAGAACCCACAGGACCACCGCCGCCCGTCTGGATCCCCTCGTCAGGGAACTCGGCCTCTCGCAAATGGCAGAGGACCGCGTCGCGGCGGCCGACCGACTCGGCCATCCCAGGCGTCACGCTCTGGCGACCGCCCTCAAGCCTCAAGTCGTCGCGGACCAGGAGAGCCGTCCGGCCCTGGAACGCCGCCACCGCGAACTCCAGGAGGAGTACGACAAACTCGCCCGTGACGCCCAGGGCGAGATCATCCGGGGTGCGAAGCTCGTCGCCACCACGCTCGCCCGCTTCCGCACCACCAGAGCGGTGTTCGAGGGCGA
This sequence comes from Streptomyces sp. NBC_00557, assembly GCF_036345995.1. Classification (NCBI taxonomy): domain Bacteria; kingdom Bacillati; phylum Actinomycetota; class Actinomycetes; order Kitasatosporales; family Streptomycetaceae; genus Streptomyces; species Streptomyces sp. NBC_00557. The sequence goes on along the minus strand of NZ_CP107796.1, from coordinate 2,710,897 downwards.
GTACGACGTCGTCCTGGTCGATGAGGCCGGAGCCGCGACCCTGCCCGAAGTCCTCCTCGCGGTGGGCAAGGGGAAGACCACGGCCGTGCTGCTCGGAGACTTCATGCAACTCGGGCCTGTCCTGCCGAAACTCGACGCCAGGAAACGGCCGGATGTCGCCCGCTGGATCTTGCGTGAGGTCTACGAACACTTCGGCATCGAGTCACCGGCCGCTGCCGTCAACCACCCCGGCTGTGTCGTCCTGGACGTCCAGCACCGCTTCGGCCACGACGTCATGAGCCTTGCGAACGCCCTCGCGTACGACGGCGTGCTGAAACCCGGCCCCGGCGTCGAACAACGCGCGGCGCGCCGCGCACCCGACGACGCTGAAATCGTGATCATCGATACCGACGGACTCCAGAGCCTCGCCCAGGCCCACCGCACGGGCCGCCGCAAGGGATGGTGGCCGGCCGGCGCCCTGCTGGCGCGCGCATTGATCGACCTGCACCTCGAGGACGGCGAGACGGCCGGAGTCGTCACGCCCTACTCGGTACAGGCGGAAGCCACCCTGGAGGCACTCCGCGACCACGAGTCGACTGACGGCCAGGTCGCCGAAGTCGGCACGGCACACCGCTTCCAGGGTCGTGAGTTCCCGGTGGTCGTCTTCGACACCGTGGAGGACGACTACGGCGACGGCCTCTGGATGTCCCAGGCAACACGGGCCCCCGGGGCGACGACCTGGGCCCGCAACGGCGTACGGCTCTTCAACGTCGCCGTCACTCGGGTACAGACCAGGCTGTACGTCCTCGGAAGCCGCACCCGCATCCTCGCCGCGGGCGAACAGACGGCCATGGGCAAGCTCGCCGCACTCATCCGCGACCGGCGTGCCAAGTGGGTCCCGGCGACCCAGCTCGTCGCCCCCGGCGGACAGCCCGACATCCCTCTCGGCCCGTTCAGCACCCGCCTCGCGGACGTACTCTCGCGCCACGTGGAAGTCACCGACGTCCACGACGAGATCTCCTTCTACGAAACGTTCGCCGACCGCTTGGCCGAGGCCCGCACATCCCTGTGGATCTGGTCCCCCTGGACCGCGAAACGCCTGCTCAGCCTGCTCCCGGTGCTGGAGGACGCGGTACGCCGTGGAGTGCGCGTGACGGTCTTCGTCCGCGACCCCTACGACACGGGCCAGAAGAAGCAGGCCCAGCTGGTCAAGCAGCTGCGGGCCGTGGTTCCCACCGTCGTCTCCGTCAACGTCATGCACCAGAAGATCGTCGTCATTGACGAGCACACGGTTCTGCTGGGCAGCCTCAACACCCTCTCGCAGAGCCGCTCCCGCGAGGTGATGCTGACCATCAAGGGCGGCCACTTCGCCCGCAAGATCCTCACCCACGAACACGCGGAGGACTTCGCGAAACCGCCGCGGTGCGGTGCGTGCAAGGGAGACGACGTGGACCTGCGGCGTCGAGGCGACGGCTCCTGGTACTGGAGGTGTTTCAACCGGGCGTGCCCGGCACGGCAGGGCTCCCGGGCGTGGGAAGCGCCGGTGCGCTTCGGGTCGGAGCGTCGTCGCTGAGCTCGAAGGCCGGCGCGGCGGGGGACTGGGCCGCGCGCCGCACCCAGCCCGCGACCGCTCTCGGGGCGGTGGAAGGAAATGACCTCGCGGGAGCGGGCGTCGGGGTCGAGCCGGTTGACGAAGTACGTCTCCGCGCCGGTCGTCGCGTAACGGAAGGCGAAGGGCTCTGCCTCCCACCACACTGCGAGCCGGTGCTCATTCAGTACGCCGGCCCGCGCATCGGTCGTTTTGCCACGAGCGAGCAGTCTGCGCTTGTTGGCATCCGCGCCGGCGATCAGGTGCTCGGCCTCGGCGCGAGCCCTGCCTCTGACGCTCGCCCTCGACACCCATCCGGGCGATCAGTTCCTCGGCGAGGACCTCCCGCATTGGCCCGCCTGCACCAGAACGGAATCAGGGTTAGTGAAGACCGTGGCCTCGGCCGACGCGCCGTAGAGAGCCAGCAACGGCTGGTGTGAGAGCGCGAGGGGCGCTGCTCTGCCGACGGCGGCGTCGGGCAAAGTGCAACGGCTTGCTGCTCCGTGTGCTGATGGCAGTCCTGGACCGCGGGCAGGCAGGCTGATGCGGTGAGGCCCCCCGCGAAGGAGTCTCGCGGTCCCGCGTATGTTCCGCGAGAAATGGTCCTCTACAGAGCTCCAAGAAGGCTGCGGTCGCCAGTGGTCACAAAGGACCAGGTCAGAGACGACCCGATGGCTGCCATCAAACGCGGAAAGGGCCTGCACCTTCGGCCTGCAAAAAAGCTCCTGACCAGCATTTCTGCTGGTCAGGAGCTTAACCGGAGTGCCCCCGGCAGGATTCGAACCTGCGCACACGGCTCCGGAGGCCGTTGCTCTATCCCCTGAGCTACGGGGGCGTGTCGGCTGCGGAGCTTCTCGCTCGCGGCGACGGGTAGAACACTAGCAGGTCCGGCGGGGTGATCAGGAATCCGTTTCCCGGGGTGCCGGGTGGGGCGGGTCCACTCTGTGCCGGAGTGGGTCCCCTGTACGGGGTGGAAGTGGGGAAAACCCGGACGCGGTGGCCGGTCCGGACCTACTCTCGACGTGTGCCAGGCGCTTCGGGCCGGGTGCTTGTTGTGGACGACAACAAGGTCATCCGGCAGCTGATCAGGGTCAACCTCGAGCTGGAAGGTCTCGAGGTCGTGACCGCCGCCGACGGTGCCGAGTGTCTGGATGTGGTGCACCAGGTGCAGCCCGACGTCGTGACGCTCGATGTCGTCATGCCCCGGCTGGACGGCCTGCGGACCGCAGCCCGGCTCCGTGCTGATCCCCGTACGCATCATCTGCCCCTCGCCATCATCAGCGCGTGCACGCAGTACGAAGTCGACACCGGTCTCGACGTCGGCGTGGACGCCTTCCTTGCCAAGCCCTTCGAACCCGCCGAGCTCGTCCGGCTCGTCAAGCAGCTCATCGAGCGTGGGGGCGGTGACGGACCCGGTGGTGACGGGGACGGGGGAGAGGGAGGGCATCGTGGCGGTGGGGAGGGAGATGGTGATGCGGGTGGGGGTGGGGATGGAGAAGGGGGAAAGGGCGGCGTAGGGGGTGACCACCGGGTTCCGGGAGGTATTTCCTCCGGCGGGTGAGGTCCGTGGGTGGGGTCGGTCCCATTCGGGTGGGTCGGTCCCATTCGCTCCGGGGTGCCATTCGCTGCAGGGTGTCATTCGTTCCCTGGTCCGCTCGTCCCGCTTGTCCCTCTGGTCCCGTGGTCCGCTGTTCTCGTTGTCCCGCTGGTCCCGCTGTTCTCGTTGTCCCGCTGGTCCCGCTGTTCTCGTTGTCCCGCTGGTCCCGCTGGTCCCGCTGGTCCCGCTCGTCCCGCTGGTCCCGCTGGTCCCGCTGGTCCCGCTCGTCCCGCTGGTCCCGCTGGTCCCGCTGGGGCCGGTCGGCCGTGGTGCATCGGTCCCGGGTGTCGGTTTCCCCACTCCCCGTCGGCTCCCTACTCCCCGTCGGCTCCCTACTCACCCGTCGGCACCACCGCCGTCCCACAGTGAGAACCGCCTCGCCTGCCCACCCCCTCCCTCCCCTACGCTTGTCCCGTGACCCCCGTCGAGCTGTCCCGCACCGTGCTGCACGCGGTGCGTCGTGCTGTCGAGGACGGGGAGCTGAATGTGACCGTGCCCGAGCGGGTCGTGGTGACCGAGCCCGGGCCCGGGGGGTGCGGGGACTTCGCCACGAACGTCGCTCTGCAGCTCGCTCGGCCGGCGGGGCAGCCGCCTTTGCGCGTTGCCGGGATTCTGCGGTCCCGGCTGGCCGGCGCCGACGGCATCCGCGACGTCGTCGTGACCGGGCCCGGGTTCCTCAACATCAGCGTCGAGTCCGCGGCCGATCTCGTCACCGGGCTTGTGCGCGAGATCCGGGAGCGGGGTGCCGCGTACGGGCACGGCGACGCCCTCGCCGGGCAGGTCGTCGTGCTCCGCGTGCCGTACGAGGTCCGGGCGGAAGTCGTCGCCGACGCCGTCGTACGGATCGTCGCCACACAGGGCGGGCGAGCCGTCGTCGAGCACGGCGAACCCGTCAATCTGCGGCCCGTGCCCGCGCCGGAGGACCCCGCCCCGCTCGGCCCCGACGCCTCCCGGTGGGCCCTGCTCCATCCCGCCCCGCACGACCGGCCCCGGATCACCGCCGACCACCTCGTGCAGCGGGAGAGCAATCCACTGTTCCGGGTGCGGTACGCCCATGCCCGCATCCGGTCGCTCAGCCGTAACGCCGCCCGCCTGGGCTTCACCGCCGAGCCCGGCCCCCTCGACGCCGAGCCGGTCGACGGCAGCCCGTTCCGCGCCGATCCGTCCCTCGCCGCCCCTCCCGGCTCCGGCCCCATCCCGGCCGCCCCGGTCGACGGCAGCCCGGTCGACGCCGTCAGCTGCGCACGCCCCGCCACCCCTGGCACCAGCCTCCCCACCGCCCACCCCCTCCTCACCCCCCTCACCACCCACCCCCGCATCCTCGCCGCGGCCGCCGCCCACCGTGCCCCGGACCGGCTTGCGCGGCATCTCGTCACCGTCGCCGATGCCGTGTTGCCCTTCCTGCCCTGTGTGCTTCCCCGTGGCGAGGAGAAACCCTCGGCCGCCCACCGTGCCCGGCTCGCGCTTGCCGAAGCGGCCGGGACGGTGCTGGCCGGCGGCCTGTCCCTGCTCGGCATCGACGCACCCGAACATCTCTGAGGGCCCGAGAGCAGATGCGCCCCGGAGAGAGACAGAGAGTCTGAGAGCCACCGTCATGAGCCGTTCCGCCCACCCCGCCGGGCCCCGCCACGCCGACGTGCTGCCCGAGGGGCACTACACCGCGCCGCCGGCCGATCTCAACGTCCTCGACCACAAGGTCTGGGCCCAGACCGTGGGGCGCGGCGCCGACGGAGTCGTCACCGTCGGCGGTGTCGACGTGAAGACCCTCGCCGAGCGCCACGGCACGCCGGCGTACATCCTCGACGAGGCCGACTTCCGGGCACGCGCGCGTGCGTGGCGTACGGCGTTCGGGGCCGAGGCCGACGTGTTCTACGCCGGGAAGGCGTTCCTGTCCCGTGCCGTCGTGCGGTGGCTCCACGAGGAGGGGCTCAACCTCGACGTGTGCTCGGGGGGCGAGCTGGCCACCGCCCTGTCCGCGGGCATGCCGGCCGAGCGGATCGCGTTCCACGGCAACAACAAGTCCTCGGAGGAGATCCGGCGCGCCGTCGAGGCCGGTGTCGGGCGGATCGTGCTCGACTCCTTCCAGGAGATCGTGCGCGTCGCCCACATCGCGCAGTCCCTGGGCAAGCGGCAGAAGGTCCAGATCCGGATCACGGTCGGCGTGGAGGCGCACACGCACGAGTTCATCGCCACCGCCCATGAGGACCAGAAGTTCGGGATTCCGCTGGCCGGGGGGCAGGCCGCGGAGGCGGTGCGGCGGGCGCTGCAGCTCGACGGGCTGGAGCTCATCGGCATCCACAGCCACATCGGGTCGCAGATCTTCGACATGTCCGGGTTCGAGGTCGCCGCGCACCGGGTCGTCGGGCTGCTGAAGGACATCCGCGACGAGCACGGGGTCGAGCTGCCCGAGATCGACCTCGGCGGCGGGCTCGGCATCGCCTACACCAGCGACGACGATCCGCGTGAGCCGCACGAGATCGCCAAGGCGCTGACCGAGATCGTCAGCCGCGAGTGCGACGCCGCCCGGCTGCGCACGCCGCGCATCTCCGTCGAGCCGGGGCGCGCCATCGTCGGGCCGACCGCCTTCACGCTCTACGAGGTCGGCACCGTCAAGCCGCTGGAGGGGCTGCGGACGTACGTGTCCGTCGACGGCGGCATGTCCGACAACATCCGGACGGCGCTGTACGACGCCGAGTACAGCGTCGCCCTCGTCTCCCGCTCCTCCAGCGCCGAGCCGATGCTGGCCCGTGTGGTCGGCAAGCACTGCGAGAGCGGGGACATCGTGGTCCGGGACGCGTTCCTGCCGGCGGACCTGGCGCCGGGCGACCTGATCGCCGTACCGGCGACGGGCGCGTACTGCCGGTCCATGGCCAGCAACTACAACCATGTGCTGCGGCCGCCGGTCGTCGCCGTGAAGGACGGCGAGTCCCGGGAGATCGTCCGGCGTGAGACGGAGGAGGACCTCCTGCGTCTCGACGTCGGCTGAGGACGGTCCGGACGCCGGCGGCGGGAAACAGCCGCTGACGTCGGGCGAAGGGGGCTGGAAGATCTTCGGTCTGCCGGGCCCGCACAAGTGAAATACGAGTCTCAGGATCCGGACGAAGGGGAGAAACTTCCGTCCGGTGAGTGAGACTGGTCCAACCGTAGACGGTATGAGGAAACGAGGTCGGATGATGCGTACGCGTCCGCTGAAGGTGGCGCTGCTGGGCTGTGGGGTTGTCGGCTCAGAGGTGGCGCGCATCATGACGACGCACGCCGACGACCTCACGGCCAGGATCGGGGCCCCCGTGGAGCTCGCGGGGGTCGCGGTACGGCGGCCGTCCAAGGTCCGTGAGGGCATCGACCCGGCCCTCGTCACCACCGATGCCACCGCCCTCGTCAAACGCGGCGACATCGACGTGGTGGTCGAGGTGATCGGCGGCATCGAGCCCGCGCGGACCCTCATCACCACCGCCTTCGAGTACGGCGCGTCCGTCGTCTCCGCCAACAAGGCCCTGCTCGCCCAGGACGGTGCCGCCCTGCACGCGGCGGCCGAGGAGCACGGCAGGGACCTCTACTACGAGGCCGCCGTCGCCGGCGCCATCCCGCTGATCCGCCCGCTGCGCGAGTCCCTCGCCGGCGACAAGATCAACCGGGTGATGGGCATCGTCAACGGCACGACCAACTTCATCCTCGACAAGATGGACTCCACCGGCGCCGGATACCAGGAGGCGCTCGACGAGGCCACCGCCCTGGGGTACGCCGAGGCCGACCCGACCGCCGACGTAGAGGGGTTCGACGCCGCCGCCAAGGCCGCCATCCTCGCCGGGATCGCCTTCCACACGCGCGTGCGCCTGGACGACGTCTACCGCGAGGGCATGACCGAGGTCACCGCCGCCGACTTCCGCTCGGCGAAGGAGATGGGCTGCACCATCAAGCTGCTCGCCATCTGCGAGCGCTCCAAAGACGGGGCGTCCGTCACCGCGCGCGTGCATCCCGCGATGATTCCGCTGACCCATCCGCTCGCCTCCGTGCGCGGCGCGTACAACGCCGTCTTCGTGGAGAGCGACGCCGCCGGTCAGCTGATGTTCTACGGCCCCGGCGCCGGGGGTTCCCCGACCGCCTCCGCCGTGCTCGGCGACCTGGTCGCCGTCTGCCGCAACCGGCTCAACGGCGCAACGGGGCCCGGTGAGTCGGCGTACGCCGCCCTGACCGTCTCGCCGATGGGCGAGGTCGTCACGCGCTACCACATCAGCCTCGACGTCGCGGACAAACCGGGTGTTCTCGCCCAGGTCGCGACCGTGTTCGCGGAGCACGGGGTGTCGATCGATACGGTGCGCCAGCAGGGCAAGGACGGTGAGGCCTCCCTCGTCGTCGTCACCCACCGGGCCTCGGACGCCTCCCTGAGCGGGACCGTCGAGGCGCTGCGCAAGCTCGACACCGTGCGGGGTGTCGCCAGCATCATGCGGGTTGAAGGAGAGTAACCAGCAATGACCCACCAGTGGCGCGGAATCATCGAGGAGTACCGGGACCGGCTGCCGGTCTCCGACACCACGCCGGTCGTGACGCTCCGCGAGGGCGGCACGCCCCTCGTGCCCGCGCAGGTGCTCTCCGAGCGCACGGGCTGCGAGGTCCACCTGAAGGTGGAGGGCGCCAACCCCACCGGCTCCTTCAAGGACCGGGGCATGACCATGGCGATCTCCAAGGCCAAGGAGGAGGGCGCGAAGGCCGTCATCTGCGCCTCCACCGGCAACACCTCCGCCTCGGCCGCCGCGTACGCCGTGCGCGCCGGCATGGTCTCGGCCGTGCTCGTGCCGCAGGGCAAGATCGCGCTCGGCAAGATGGGCCAGGCCCTCGTGCACGGCGCGAAGATCCTCCAGGTCGACGGCAACTTCGACGACTGCCTCACGCTCGCCCGCTCGCTGAGCGAGAACTACCCGGTGGCGCTGGTCAATTCGGTCAACCCGGTGCGTATCGAGGGCCAGAAGACGGCTTCGTTCGAGATCGTGGACATGCTCGGCGACGCGCCCGACATCCACGTCCTGCCGGTGGGCAACGCGGGCAACATCACCGCCTACTGGAAGGGCTACCGGGAGTACGCCGCCGACGGCATCGCCACGAAGACCCCGCGCATGTGGGGCTTCCAGGCCTCCGGCAGCGCGCCGATCGTCCGCGGCGAGGTGGTCAAGGACCCCTCGACCATCGCCACCGCGATCCGCATCGGCAACCCCGCCTCCTGGCAGTTCGCCCTCGCCGCGCGCGACGAGTCGGGCGGCGCCATCGACGAGGTGACGGACCGTGAAATCCTGCGCGCCTACCGCCTGTTGGCCGCGCAGGAGGGCGTGTTCGTGGAGCCCGCCTCCGCCGCCTCGGTGGCCGGTCTGCTGAAGGCCGCCGAGCAGGGCAAGGTCGACCCGGGCCAGACGATCGTGTGCACGGTCACCGGCAACGGTCTGAAGGACCCCGACTGGGCCGTCGCCGGCGCCCCGCAGCCGGTCACCGTCCCCGTCGACGCGGCGGCCGCGGCCGAGCGCCTGGGACTCGGCTGAGCATCGCCCGAGCCGCGCCCCGGGCACGGCTGAGGATTGCTTGGGTGGCGCCCCGGCCACGGCTGCGGATCGCTCGGGTGGTGCACCGGCTCCGGCTGAGCATCGCCCGAGCGGCGCCCCGGCCCCCGCCGGGCGTCGCCCGTGCGGTCCGCGCCGCTTCCCGCACGGCCCCGGCCGGGGTTTTCCCTGACAGGGGGCACAAGGGGCTTGCGACACGCATCGTGCGCCTCCTGTGCGCCCTATGTCGCCACAGAACCTTCCTTCGATAGGCTGTACCGAACCCGCCCGTTGCATATGCCCTCGCATCGGGGCAGCGCCGCGCCGTCTGCGCGGCCCGAGGGTCTCCCGTACGTCATCGAATGTCTTCGACAGTCACGCAGCTCAAGGAGAGTCAACGAGCGATGGCCGGTCCAGCGTTCCGCGCCGCCGCCGTCCGGGTGCGCGTTCCCGCCACCAGCGCCAATCTCGGCCCGGGCTTCGACGCCCTCGGCCTCGCGCTGGGGCTCTACGACGACGTCGTCGTCCGGGTGGCCGACTCCGGGCTGCACATCGACATCGCGGGAGAGGGCAGCGAGACCCTCCCGCGTGACGAGTCCCACCTTCTCGTCCGCTCCCTGCGCACCGCCTTCGACCTGCTGGGCGGACAGCCCCGCGGCCTGGAGATCGTCTGCGCCAACCGCATCCCGCACGGCCGCGGCCTCGGCTCCTCCTCCGCCGCGATCTGCGCCGGCATCGTCGCCGCCCGCGCCGTGACCATAGGCGGCGAGGCCCGTCTGGACGACGCGGCCCTGCTGGCCCTGGCCACCGAGATCGAGGGCCACCCCGACAACGTGGCCCCGTGTCTGCTCGGCGGTTTCACCATCGCCTGGATGGAGGCCGGCGCCGCCCGCGCGATCAGGCTGGAGCCGGCCGATTCCATCGTTCCGGTGGTTTTCGTGCCCGGAAAGCCGGTCCTGACCGAAACCGCCCGCGGCCTGCTGCCGCGCACCGTGCCGCACGTCGACGCCGCCGTCAACGCGGGCCGTGCCGCCCTGCTCGTCGAGGCCCTCACCCGGCGCCCCGAGCTGCTGCTGCCCGCCACCGAGGACCGCCTCCACCAGGAGTACCGCGCCCCGGCCATGCCGGAGAGCGCCGCGCTGGTGGAGCGGCTGCGGGCCGACGGCATCCCCGCCGTGATCTCCGGCGCCGGTCCCACCGTCATGGCGCTGGCCGACGCCGGCAGCGCCGACAAGGTCGCCCACCTCGCGGGTGAGGGCTGGGCCGCGAACCGGCTGGACCTCGACGTCCAGGGAGCGAGCGTGCTGCCGCTTGCGACCTGACACACGGTTGCCGGATTTGGAGAGGGGGAATGTTTGTTGGATCCGGTAGTGTTAACCTCAAGTCTGCACCCGACCCCACCATGGCGAGGTGCCTCGTGTCCCAGTCCGGGACAGACATTCTTCCGGGAGTCTCCCACGCCACTCCGTGTTCCGTACGCCGTACCTGGGCAGTACGTCGTATGCGGGCACTGAGCGGATCGCCGGGCACGCTCCGGAATCGGTGCTACCACGCCACGTGACACTGGGTGCCACGACCCGCGGAAGCGCCATCACCGCACATTTCCTCCGCCGCTTTGGCGGACCACCGCCCCGGCACGGTTCGCGGAAAGCAAGAACCGTAGCCGGACAGCACAACCGGTCGCCGAGCCAGACAGGCCGACGTCCGCTCCAGGGAAGGACCCTTCGTGAGCGACACCACCGATCTGATGGGCGCACGTGTCGAGGAGACCGCTGCCGCGCCCGCCACGGACGCCTCCGCGCCTGCCACCGGTGCCGGCTCCCGGCGGCGCCGCGGTACCGGCCTCGAGGGCATGGTGCTGGCCGAGCTGCAGCAGGTCGCCTCGGGCCTCGGCATCAGGGGCACCGCGCGGATGCGCAAGAGCCAGCTGATCGAGGTCATCAAGGAGGCGCAGGCCGCGGGGGGCACGGCCCCCAAGGCCGAGACCGCCACCTCCGCCGAGACCAAGCCCAAGCGCCGCGCCACCTCCAAGGCCCGTACGGGTGAGGCCGCCGTCGACGGCGAGAAGAAGGCCGAGGCCCCCGCCGAGAAGGCCGTGGCCCAGCAGCAGATCGAGATTCCCGGCCAGCCGGCCTCCGACGAGCCGGCCGAGCGCCGTCGTCGTCGTGCCACCGCCGAGGCCGGCAGCCCCGCGCCGAGCGGCGCCGAGACCGTCTCCGCCGAGGCCAAGGCCGAGCCCAAGGCCGAGACGCCCGCCCAGCAGCCGCAGCAGCAGGGCGAGGCGAAGGGCGACGCCGGTGACGGCGAGGGCCGTGGCCGCCGTGACCGCCGCGAGCGCGGCCGCGACCGTGACCGCCGCAACAAGGGCGACGACCAGCAGGGCGGCGGCCAGCAGCGTCAGCAGCAGGGCCAGCAGCAGGGGCGTCAGGACGGCCGGCAGGACGACGACGACTTCGAGGGCGGCCGCCGCGGCCGTCGCGGCCGCTACCGCGACCGCCGGGGCCGTCGCGGCCGCGACGACATCGCCGAGCCGCAGGTCGCCGAGGACGACGTCCTGATCCCCGTCGCGGGCATCCTGGACATCCTCGACAACTACGCCTTCATCCGGACCTCCGGCTACCTGCCCGGCCCGAACGACGTGTACGTCTCCCTCGCCCAGGTCCGCAAGAACGGCCTGCGCAAGGGCGACCACATCACCGGCGCGGTCCGCCAGCCGAAGGAGGGCGAGCGCCGCGAGAAGTTCAACGCGCTGGTCCGCCTCGACTCCGTCAACGGCATGGCGCCCGAACACGGCCGCGGCCGCCCGGAGTTCAACAAGCTGACCCCGCTCTACCCGCAGGACCGCCTCCGCCTGGAGACGGACCCGGGCGTGCTCACCACCCGCATCATCGACCTGGTGTCGCCGATCGGTAAGGGCCAGCGCGGTCTGATCGTGGCCCCGCCGAAGACCGGCAAGACCATGATCATGCAGGCGATCGCCAACGCGATCACGCACAACAACCCCGAGTGCCACCTGATGGTCGTCCTCGTCGACGAGCGTCCGGAAGAGGTCACCGACATGCAGCGGTCGGTCAAGGGCGAGGTCATCTCCTCGACCTTCGACCGCCCGGCCGAGGACCACACCACGGTCGCCGAGCTGGCCATCGAGCGGGCGAAGCGCCTGGTGGAGCTGGGTCACGACGTGGTCGTCCTGCTCGACTCCATCACGCGTCTGGGCCGCGCCTACAACCTGGCGGCGCCGGCGTCCGGCCGCATCCTCTCCGGTGGTGTCGACTCCACCGCGCTGTACCCGCCGAAGCGGTTCTTCGGCGCGGCGCGCAACATCGAGGACGGCGGTTCGCTGACCATCCTCGCCACGGCGCTCGTGGACACCGGGTCCCGCATGGACGAGGTGATCTTCGAGGAGTTCAAGGGCACCGGCAACATGGAGCTGAAGCTCGACCGCAAGCTCGCGGACAAGCGGATCTTCCCGGCCGTGGACGTGGACGCCTCCGGCACCCGTAAGGAGGAGATCCTGCTGGGCGCCGAGGAGCTGGGCATCGTCTGGAAGCTCCGCCGCGTCCTGCACGCGCTGGACCAGCAGCAGGCGATCGAGCTGCTTCTCGACAAGATGAAGCAGACCAAGTCGAACGTCGAGTTCCTGATGCAGATCCAGAAGACGACGCCGACGCCCGGCAACGGCGACTAGTCGAAGCGAGCAATCGCCCCCTGGGAATCGAAAACGCCGCCCCTCGTCCGTCTGTGACGAGGGGCGGCGTTTTGGCGCTGAGGGGAGTGGGACGCACCACGCGCCACCTCCTTCTCATCTCTCCCTGGGGGGAACTCCCTTGCCCAATCCCCTGTCCGGGCGGCACAGACGCCGCATACGCGTCGGTCTGCCCCTCGGCGCCGCCGCTGTCGCGGCCGCCGTCACCGCCGCGCTGACGATGACGTCCGCCGGCGCCACGACGGCCTCCGCCTCGCCGACCGTCAGGCCCGCCACCGGCTCCGCGTCGCTCTCCGCGCTGACGGACCGCGTCGCGGGCGCGCTCGCCGCCGACAAGGACTTCAAGAACGCCTCGAAGACCAAGGACACCAAGAGCGGGACGACGGCGTCGCCGTCCTCCTCCGCCACGGCGTCCGGCACCGGGACCGTCAGCCCGATGATCATCGGCGGCACCACCACGAGCATCACCTCGGCCCCGTGGATGGCCCAGCTCTGGTACTACGACGACAAGGGCACCAGCGACACCGGCGACGACCTCGGCTTCTTCTGCGGCGGTGCCGTGGTGGCGCCGACGAAGATCCTCACCGCCGCGCACTGCGTCAAGGGCTACGACTGGCACGCCAACGGCGCCATCGTGACCGGCACCGACCAGCTGCCCACCACCGACTCCTCCGGCGCCACCGACCTGCACGGCGGCACCGTCTCCGGCATCTGGCGGCAGTGGAACCACCCGTCGTACACGGCGGCGACGACGAACGACAGGCCGCCCGCCGACAACGACATCGCCGTGCTGACCCTGCCGGCGCCGGTCAAGGCCACGCCGATCCGCATGACGACGTCCGCCGACACGGCCTCGTACAAGGCCGGCACCAGCGCCAGGGTCTACGGCTGGGGCCGTACCAGCTCCACCAGCAACGACATCTCGCAGACGCTGAAGACGGCCACGCTGCCGATCCAGTCCGACAGCACCTGCACGAGCGCCTACGGCAGCTCCGTGTTCGTCGCGGGCCACATGGTGTGCGCCGGCAACCCCGCCACCGGCAGCGACAGCGGCACCACCACCACGTGCAACGGTGACTCCGGTGGCCCGCTGATCGTGAACAACCGGATCGCGGGCGTGGTCTCCTGGGGTGTCACGAACTGCGTCGCGAAGGGCGCCTACGCCGTCTTCACCAAGGTCAGCACCTACGTCGGCGCCGCCTACCCGCGCATCGACGACACCAACCTCAGCGGCGACCACAGGGCCGACCTGTTCGTGCGCGAACACTCCACGAGCACCGGCTACGAGAAGGACTCCAAGGGCACCTCGTTCGCGTCCCGGGTCTCCTGGGGCAGCTTCTCGGGCTACGACACGATCCTGCAGACGGACCTGGACCGGGACGGCTACCAGGACTTCGTGCTGCGCCGCAGCAGCGACGGGGCGGTCTTCTGGCTGCACTACGTCCCGGCCACGCAGAGCTGGAGCAAGAAGGAGATCTTCAGCAACTGGTCCACCCGGAAGTTCACCGTCGCCCCCGGTGACGTCACCGGCGACTACCTGCCCGACCTGCTCTCCGTCGACTCCTCCGGGATCCTGTGGATCTACCCCGGCAAGGGCGACGGCTCCTTCTCGGCCCGCGTCGAGGTCGGCTCCGGCTGGGGCCAGTACAACTCCCTGCGCGCCCACGGCGACTTCACCGGCGACGGCAAGGCCGACCTGATCGCCCGCCAGAGCGGCACCAGCGACGTGTACCTGTACCGGGGCACGGGCACGTCCGGCACGGGCGCCTTCGCCTCCCGGATCAAGGTGCGCAGCGGCTGGACCGGCTACAACGCCTTCGACGCCGTCGGCGACGTGACCGGCGACGGCAAGGCCGACTTCCTGGCCCGCACCTCCGGCGGCACGCTCTACCTGTACCCGGGCACCGGCAAGGCGACCAGCGAGATCTTTGCCACAAGGATCTCGGTCGGCACCGGATTCCAGGCGTACGACATCTGGGGCTGAAACCCCAGGTGAGCAAGGCTCATCACGCGTGACCCCGTTACGCACAGTGCCCATCGCCCCACGCGGTGGGCACTCTGCGTTGTGCAACTCTGTCCCCGGTTTCTCCGTCTGACCCTACGGAGCGACGATGGAGCGGTACCGACCGCGCCTGACCCTGAAAGCAGGGGGTAACCGACCGACGAGACCTAGGAGCGATGTGACCGCCGAGAGCACGCCGGAGCCCGCGATATCCGAGCCGGGCGGCACCGGCCCCCGCAAGCCGGGCAAGGGCCGCCGCCGCAGGGCCACCGGCAGGGGCCGCCGGGCCCTGCACGCCGCGGCGTGGACGGCCGCCGGTGTGGTCGTGCTGGGCGGTACGGGCGCCGGATACCTGTACTTCAAGCTCAACGGCAACATCCGCAGCGTCGACATCAACCAGGCCCTCGGCAACGACCGGCCCTCGAAGGCCGCGGACGGCTCCGAGAACATCCTGGTCCTCGGCTCGGACACCCGCTCCGGCGGCAACAGGAAGCTCGGCGGCGGCACCGACGACGGCAGCGCCCGCTCCGACACGGCGATGATCGTCCACGTCTACCGGGGCCACAAGAAGGCCGCCGTCGTCTCCGTCCCCCGGGACACCCTGATCGACCGGCCGGCCTGCACCGACACCAAGGGCGCCACGCACCCGGCCGTGACCGGCGTGATGTTCAACGAGGCCTACTCCACCGGTGGCGCGGCCTGCGCCGTGAAGACCGTGGAGTCCCTGACCGGCCTCCGCATGGACCACTACCTCGAGGTCGACTTCGCCGGCTTCCAGAAGCTCATCGACGACCTCGGCGGCGTCCCGGTCACCACGGCCAAGGCCATCGACGACCCGCAGAGCCACCTGAACCTCAAGGCCGGCACCCACACCCTCGACGGGCGGCAGGCCCTCGGCCTGGTCCGTACCCGGCACGGCGTCGGCGACGGCTCCGACCTGGGCCGCATCCAGCTCCAGCAGGCCTTCGTCAAGGCACTGATGACCCAGGTCAAGCACGTCGGAGTCTTCAGCGACCCGAAGAAGCTCTACGACCTCGCCGACACCGCCACCAAGGCCGTCACCACCGACTCCGACCTCGGCTCGGTCAACTCCCTGATCGACTTCGCCGACGGCCTCAAGGGCATCGGCCCCCGGCACATGACCATGATCACCATGCCGGTCCGGTACGACCCCTCCAACCCGAACCGCGTGATCATGCAGCAGTCCAAGGCCCAGCTGGTGTGGGACGCCCTGAAGAACGACCGGCCCATACCGAAGAGGGCGACGGCGGGAACGGCCACCGGTGAGGCGAAGGGCGTCGTGAACGCCCCGTAGGGGTCCCCGGAACGCCCCACAGGGGTGCCCGGAACGCTCCGCAGGTGTGCCCGGAACGCTCCGCAGGTGTGCCCGGAATAAAGAACCGTGGCCCCCGGTTTTGGGGGATGGCGCCAGTCCTGGCAGACTGGTACGTCGGCTCCGGTTCACGCCCCCGCACCCCGCGGCGGCGACCCGGCGCCCTCCCGAAACCTAGGAGACACCTTGAAGCGCGACATCCACCCCGCGTACGTCGAGACGCAGGTCAGCTGCACCTGCGGCGCGTCGTTCACCACCCGCAGCACCATCGAGTCCGGCACCATCCGGGCCGAGGTCTGCTCCGAGTGCCACCCGTTCTACACGGGCAAGCAGAAGATCCTCGACACCGGTGGCCGTGTGGCCCGCTTCGAGGCCCGCTTCGGCAAGGCTGCCGCCGGCTCCAAGAAGTAGCGAGCCCCATTTCGCCGGTCCACGGCCGTACGCCCACCGAGGCGTGCGCCGGGACCGGCGTTTTTGGTCGCCCGCCCTTCCCTCTTCACCGCAGTACAGGAGCCCAAGATGTTCGAGGCCGTCGACGAACTCGTCGCCGAGCACGCCGATCTGGAGAAGAAGCTCGCCGACCCGTCGGTCCACGCCGACCAGGCGAACGCGCGCAAGCTGAACAAGCGCTACGCCGAGCTGACCCCGATCGTCGCCACGTACCGCTCCTGGAAGCAGACCGGCGACGACATCGAGACCGCGCGCGAACTCGCGGCGGACGACCCGGACTTCGCCGCCGAGGTCAAGGACCTGGAGAAGCAGCGCGAGGAGCTGACCGAGAAGCTCCGCCTGCTGCTGGTCCCGCGCGACCCCAGCGACGACAAGGACGTGATCCTCGAGATCAAGGCGGGCGCGGGCGGCGACGAGTCGGCGCTGTTCGCCGGCGACCTGCTGCGCATGTACCTGCGCTACGCCGAGCGCGTGGGCTGGAAGACCGAGATCATCGACGCCACCGAGTCCGAGCTGGGCGGCTACAAGGACGTCCAGGTCGCGGTGAAGGCCCGCGGGCAGATCGAGCCCGGCCAGGGCGTGTGGGCCCGGCTGAAGTACGAGGGCGGCGTGCACCGCGTGCAGCGCGTGCCGGCCACCGAGTCGCAGGGCCGTATCCACACCTCCGCCGCCGGCGTCCTCGTGACCCCGGAGGCCGAGGAGGTCGACGTGGAGATCAACCCGAACGACCTGCGGATCGACGTCTACCGCTCCTCGGGGCCGGGCGGCCAGTCCGTGAACACCACCGACTCCGCGGTCCGCATCACGCACATCCCGACCGGCGTCGTCGCCTCCTGCCAGAACGAGAAGAGCCAGCTGCAGAACAAGGAGCAGGCGCTGCGTATCCTGCGCTCCAGGCTGCTCGCCATGGCGCAGGAGGAGGCCGAGCGGGAGGCCGCCGACGCCCGCCGCAGCCAGGTCCGCACGGTCGACCGCTCCGAGAAGATCCGCACCTACAACTTCCCGGAGAACCGCATCTCCGACCACCGCGTCGGCTTCAAGGCGTACAACCTCGACCAGGTCCTGGACGGCGACCTCGACGCGGTCATCCAGGCCTGCGTCGACGCCGACTCGGCGGCGAAGCTGGCGGCCGCGTAGGACGCGTACCCGCACCAGTACGAGCACGACACGGAGGACTCGCGTGAACCTGCTGCTCGCCGAGGTGGCCCAGGCCACCCAGCGGCTGGCCGACGCCGGCGTGCCCTCGCCGCGCACCGACGCGGAGGAGCTCGCCGCGTTCGTGCACGGGGTGAAGCGCAGCCAACTGCACTCCGTGAAGGACTCGGACTTCGACGCCCGGTACTGGGAGGTCATCGCCCGGCGCGAGCAGCGCGAGCCGCTGCAGCACATCACCGGGCGGGCCTACTTCCGGTACCTGGAGCTCCAGGTCGGGCCGGGCGTCTTCGTGCCCCGGCCCGAGACCGAGTCCGTGGTCGGCTGGGCCATAGACGCGGTGCGCGCCATGGACGTCGTCGAGCCGTGCATCGTCGACCTGTGCACCGGCTCCGGCGCGATCGCGCTCGCCCTCGCCCAGGAGGTGCCGCGCTCCCGCGTGCACGCTGTGGAGCTGTCCGAGGACGCCCTGGTGTGGACCCGGAAGAACGTCGCCGGGTCCAGGGTCGACCTGCGGCAGGGCGACTGCCTGACGGCCTTCCCCGACCTCGACGGGCAGGTCGACCTGGTCATCTCCAACCCGCCGTACATCCCGCTCACCGAGTGGGAGTACGTGGCTCCCGAGGCCCGCGACTACGACCCGGAGATGGCCCTGTTCTCCGGCGAGGACGGCCTGGACCTCATCCGGGGCATCGAACGCACCGCGCACCGTCTACTGCGCCCCGGCGGCGTCGTCGTGATCGAGCACGCCGACACCCAGGGCGGCCAGGTGCCGTGGATCTTCGCCGAGGAGCGGGGCTGGGCCGACGCGGCCGACCACCCCGACCTCAACAACCGGCCGCGCTTCGCCACCGCCCGCAAGGCCCTGCCGTGACCCCGCAGACACATTTCCCGCAGTACGCGTACGAGGAGGCCCGCTGAAGATGGCACGGCGATACGACACCAACGACGCGACCGACCGCGCGACGGGTCTGCGCGAGGCCGCGTCCGCCGTCCGCCGGGGCGAGCTGGTGGTGCTGCCGACCGACACGGTGTACGGCATCGGCGCCGACGCGTTCTCCTCGGAGGCGGTCGCCGACCTGCTCGCCGCCAAGGGCCGGGGCCGCACCATGCCCACCCCCGTCCTCATCGGCTCCCCGAACACGCTGCACGGCCTCGTCACGGACTTCTCCGAGCAGGCCTGGGAACTGGTCGACGCGTTCTGGCCGGGCGCCCTCACGCTCGTCGCCAGGCACCAGCCGTCCCTGCAGTGGGACCTGGGCGACACCCGGGGCACGGTGGCCGTCCGCATGCCGCTGCACCCGGTCGCCATCGAACTGCTCACCGAGGTCGGCCCGATGGCCGTCTCCTCCGCCAACCTCACCGGCCACCCGGCGCCGGAGGACTGCGACGCCGCCCAGGAGATGCTCGGCGACTCCGTCTCCGTCTACCTCGACGGCGGCCCGATCCCGGGCAACGTGCCCTCCTCCATCGTGGACGTCTCCCGCGAGGTGCCGCTGCTGCTGCGCGAGGGCGCGATCTCGCCGGAGGAGCTGCGCAAGGTCGTACCCGACCTCGAGGTGGCGAATTGACGGCCCCTGAGGCGGGGCGTGGCATAGGCACCGGGGAGAGCGCGGCGGAACAGACGACGACGTTCGGCTTTCCGCGCGACACCTTCCGCATCCTCCACGTCAGCACCGGCAACGTGTGCCGCTCGCCCATCACCGAGCGGCTGACCCGCCATTTCGTCGCGGAGCGGCTCGGCGTGCTCGGCGGCGGGCTGATCGTGGAGAGCGCGGGCACCTGGGGCCACGAGGGCGCTCCGATGGAGGCGAACGCGGAGACCGTGCTGGCCGAGTTCGGCGCGGACGCCTCCGGGTTCTTCGGCCGGGAGCTGCTGGACGAGCACGTGATCAAGGCCGACCTGGTGCTGACGGCCACCCGCGACCACCGCGCCCAGGTCATCTCCATGGGGCACTCGGCGGGCCTGCGCACCTTCACCCTGAAGGAGTTCACCCGGCTGGTCCGCGCCATAGACCCCGCCACGCTCCCGCCGCTGGAGGACGGCGTGGTCATGCGCGCACGGGCCCTGGTCCGCGCGGCCGCCGCTCTACGCGGGTGGCTCCTGGCCCCGACGGCCGAGGCGGACGAGGTGCACGACCCGTACGGGGCGCCGCTGCCCTTCTTCCGGTCCATCGGCGACGAGATACGCGAGGCGCTGGACCCGGTGGTGACGGCCCTGACGGGGGTACCGGCGCGGACGTAGGCCGGAAGAGGCAGATACCGGGCACTGGGCACATCACGGGCCTACATTGGACCTACGTCACCACCGACCGCCCGGGAGCTCGCCATGTCGGTCACCCCCACCCTCGAGACCGACGTCCTGCGGAAACAGGACCCGGCGATGGCCGAGATCCTCCTGGCCGAGCTGCACCGGCAGTCGACCACCCTGCAGCTGATCGCCGCCGAGAACTTCTGCTCGCCGGCCGTCCTCGCCGCCCTCGGCTCGCCGCTCGCCAACAAGTACGCCGAGGGCTATCCCGGCGCCCGCCACCACGGTGGCTGCGAACTCGCCGACGTCGCCGAGCGCGCCGCCGTCGACCGCGCCAAGGAACTGTTCGGCGCCGACCACGCCAACGTCCAGCCCCACTCGGGCTCCTCGGCCGTCCTGGCCGCCTACGCCGCCCTGCTGCGCCCCGGCGACACCGTCCTCGCCCTCGGCCTGCACTACGGCGGCCACCTCACCCACGGCTCGCCCGCGAACTTCTCCGGCCGCTGGTTCGACTTCGTCGGCTACGGCGTGGACGCGGAGACCGGGCTCATCGATCACGACCAGGTGCGTCACCTGGCCCGGAACCACCGGCCGAAGGCGATCGTGTGCGGTTCGATCGCCTATCCCCGGCACATCGACTACGCCTTCTTCCGCGAGGTCGCCGACGAGGTCGGGGCCTATCTGATCGCCGACGCCGCCCACCCCATCGGGCTGGTCGCGGGCGGCGCGGCGCCGAACCCGGTGCCGTACGCCGACCTCGTGTGCGCGACCACCCACAAGGTGCTGCGCGGCCCGCGCGGCGGGATGATCCTGTGCGGTTCCCCCGAACTGGCCGAGCGCGTCGACCGGGCGGTGTTCCCGTTCACCCAGGGCGGTGCGCAGATGCACACGATCGCCGCGAAGGCCGTCGCGTTCGGCGAGGCGGCGACACCGGCCTTCGCCGCGTACGCCCGTCAGGTGATCGCCAACGCGCGCGTGCTGGCCGGTCACCTGGCCGCGGAGGGCCTCACCGTGGTCACCGGCGGCACCGACACCCACCTGATCGTCGCCGATCCGGCCCCGCTCGGCGTGGAGGGCCGCACCGCCCGCGGCCGGCTCCTGGCGGCCGGACTGGTCATGGACTGCTGCGCGCTGCCGCACGGCGACGGCCGGGGCCTCAGGCTCGGCACGGCGGCGGTGACCACGCAGGGCATGGGGGAGCCGGAGATGGTGCGGATCGCCGCGCTGACGGCGGCCGTGCTGCGCGGGGAGACCGAGCCGGCCGCGGCCCGGGAGGAGGTGCGCGGTCTCACCGCCGCTTTTCCGCCGTATCCGGCCTGAACGGGGGTAGGCGCTCTCCCGTACACCCCGGTGTGCGACGAGGTCCACAGCCACCCGTGCAACCATCGTGGCTACCCGGAAGTCCCCACCCGTATACGTCCCTCGCTAGGGTGTGGGGCTGTGATGGCCAGCGAGACCCGTGGGGAAGCCTGTGCGTGAATACCTGCTGACGCTCTGCATCACGGCCGCGGTGACGTACCTGCTGACCGGGCCGGTACGCAAGTTCGCGATCGTGGCCGGGGCGATGCCGGAGATCCGGGCCCGTGACGTGCACCGGGAACCCACTCCGCGGCTCGGCGGTATCGCCATGTTCTTCGGCCTGTGCGCGGGCCTGCTGGTCGCGGACCACCTCACCAACCTCAACGAGGTCTTCGCGAAGTCGAACGAGCCGCGCGCCCTGCTCTCCGGCGCGGCCCTGATCTGGCTGATCGGCGTCCTGGACGACAAGTTCGAGATCGACGCGCTGATCAAGCTGGGCGGCCAGATGATCGCCGCGGGCGTGATGGTGGTCCAGGGTCTGACGATCCTGTGGCTGCCCATCCCCGGTGTCGGCAACGTGGCGCTGACCCAGTGGCAGGGCACGCTGCTGACCGTGGCGCTCGTCGTCATCACGATCAACGCGGTGAACTTCGTGGACGGCCTGGACGGCCTGGCAGCGGGCATGGTGTGCATCGCGGCCGGCGCGTTCTTCCTGTACGCCTACCGGATCTGGTACTCGTACGGCATCGAGGCCGCCGCCCCGGCCACCCTGTTCGCGGCGATCCTGATGGGCATGTGCCTGGGCTTCCTGCCGCACAACATGCATCCCGCGCGGATCTTCATGGGCGACTCGGGTTCGATGCTGATCGGCCTGGTGCTGGCGGCGGGCGCGATCTCGATCACGGGTCAGCTGGACCCGGACGCGCTGGGCCTGTACGTGGGTTCCGAGAGGGCCGCTGTGCACGCGACGGTCCCGGTCTACATCCCGCTGCTGCTGCCGCTGACGATCATCGCCGTGCCCGCCGCCGACCTCGTGCTGGCGATCGTCCGGCGCACCTGGCGCGGCCAGTCGCCGTTCGCGGCCGACCGCGGGCATCTGCACCACCGGCTGCTGGAGATCGGCCACTCGCACAGCCGGGCCGTGCTGATCATGTACTTCTGGTCGGCGCTGATCGCCTTCGGCGCGCTGGCGTACTCGGTCAACTCCGCCTCGATGTGGATCGTGCTCGGCGTGGTCTTCCTCAGCGCTATCGGTCTGGTCCTGCTGCTGCTTCCGCGCTTCACGCCGCGGGTGCCGGTGTGGGCGCAGCGGTTCGTGCCGCCGCGCTACCGGCCGCGGCGCCGGGCGGCCGGGGCGGCTGTGGCCATGGAGTCCGGCGAGCAGCAGCAGACGCAGGAGACCGCTCGCCGGGCTCCGGTCACGGCCGGGGTCTCGGGCGTCAACGGAGCGACGGCGCTGGGCGCCCGTTCGCGTTTTGTTGACCGTGACTGAGACACTCAAGGTAAGAATCTGACGAGAGCATTGCCAAGTCGTGGGGGAACAAAGCCCCCATTACCAGACAAGCGGGCTCGGTTCCTGCACAGACGCGCACGGTCACTCTCATGTGTGAGAGTAAGCACACGTCACGGGTAAAGACCTCATCAAATAGTTTGTGATACGGTTCACGAGAACCCGGAGAGAGTCGAAGGACCCAAGTGCGTGGGCCCCTCGGCCTGAGGAGTTCGTTCACTCAGCCCGGGACTACGCTCGTCCATGACGACACCCTGCCCCCTTGTGAAAGCGGAGTTGCCGCCATGCCGTCCAATGACGTCCGGAACCTTGCGCAGATCGCTGTGCCCGCAGCGGCTGCCGGCGTGATCGCCGTCGCCGTGAGCGCCGCGGTCGCGGGGGGCAAGGGCGCGCTCGGCGCGGTCGTCGGCACGCTGCTGGCGGTCCTGTTCATGGGAATCGGCCTGTACGTGCTCCAGTGGACGGCGAAAACGCTCCCGCAGCTGTTCCAGATGATGGGCCTGTTGCTCTATGTCGCGCAGCTGCTGCTTCTCCTGATCTTCGTCGCTGTTTTCAAGGACACCTCTCTCTTCAACGCGAAGACGTTCGCCGTGTCGCTCGTCGTCGCGACCGTCGTGTGGATGGCCGCGCAGGCGCGCGCCCACATGAAGGCCAAGATCTTCTACGTCGACCCGGACTCCCAGAAGAGCGAGAAGCCCGAGAAGACAGGGCCGTCGTCGTGAGGAGTAGGGGCGGGATAAAGGCTTGTGAGATCTCCTGCTATCGTCCGGTGCCAACTGCGGCATCGCGGGCGCGGGCATCTGAGCTGACGCCTGCTCGATCGCGAGGCTCGATGCCCCCCAGCCGCCCCCACATCCGTAACACCAGTCCGGTGCCGATCCGCGGCCGCGCGCCGCGCCGACACAACGAGGTTGCCGTACCCATGCGTCATGCCGAAGGAGCCCGCGGTGAGTGCTGACCAGACCCAGCTCGCCTTCGACTGGAGTTGTCGGGTCCTGTCCGACAACGGATGCGGCTTCCCGGCCCCGGGCCTGCAGTCCTTCCTGTTCAAGCCGCTCGCCACGGTCGGGGGCTTCGAGTTCAACAAGGTGATGCTGCTCGCGCTCGTCACCACCGTGCTGATCGTCGCCTTCTTCTGGGCCGCTTTCGGCAAGGCCAAGGTCGTCCCGGGCAAGCTGCAGATGATCGGCGAGGCCGGCTACGACTTCGTGCGCCGCGGCATCGTCTACGAGACCCTCGGCAAGCGCGAGGGCGAGAAGTACGTCCCGTTCATGGTCTCGCTGTTCTTCTTCATCTGGATCATGAACGTCTGGTCCGTGATCCCGCTGGCCCAGTTCCCGGTGTCCTCGGTCATCGCCTACCCGGCGGTGCTCGCCGCGGTCGTCTACATCACCTGGGTCTCGCTCACCTTCAAGAAGCACGGATTCGTCGGCTTCTTCAAGAACGTCACGGGCTATGACAAGTCGCTCGGCGCCGTGCTGCCCCTCGTCATGGTCATCGAGTTCTTCTCGAACCTGCTGGTCCGCCCGTTCACGCACGCGGTGCGACTCTTCGCCAACATGTTCGCCGGTCACCTGATGCTGGTCATGTTCACCGTGGCCTCCTGGTACCTGCTGAACAGCTGGCTGGTCGTGGGCGCCGGCGTCTCCTTCGTGATGACGATGGCCATGATCTGCTTCGAGCTCTTCGTCCAGGCCGTCCAGGCGTACGTCTTCGTGCTGCTGGCCTGCTCCTACATTCAGGGCGCTCTCGCCGAGCACCACTGAGTCGTACCACCTCCGCCAACCCCCAGACGTCCGGTGGCCAACCCCCACCGGTCCAGTAAAGAGAAGGAAGAACCGGCATGTCCGCTGCTCTTGAGACCCTCGCCGCCACCGCTGGTGTCCACGGCTCCGTCGGCTCGATCGGCTACGGCCTCGCTGCGATCGGCCCCGGCATCGGCGTCGGCATCATCTTCGGTAACGGCACGCAGGCCCTCGCCCGTCAGCCCGAGGCCGCCGGCCTGATCCGTGCCAACCAGATCCTGGGCTTCGCCTTCTGTGAGGCGCTCGCCCTCATCGGCATCGTTATGCCGTTCGTGTTCGGTAAGTAATCACCCCTTACCTGACACGAATCGACGAAAGGCACTGATGTGATCGCCAACCTGGTACAGCTGGCGGCCGAGGAGACCGAGCAGAACCCGCTCGTTCCCCCGGGTCCCGAGCTGCTCGTCGGCACCATCGCCTTCGCCATCGTGTTCTTCTTCTTCTGGAAGAAGCTGCTTCCGAACATCAACAAGGTTCTGGAGGAGCGCCGCGCGGCGATCGAAGGCGGTATCGAAGAGGCCGACGCCATGAAGGTCGAGGCCCAGAGCGTCCTTGAGCAGTACAAGGCCCAGCTCGCCGAGGCCCGGCACGAGGCCGCGCGCCTGCGCCAGGAGGCGCAGGAGCAGGGTGCCGCGCTCATCGCCGAGATGCGGGCCGAGGGCCAGCGGCAGCGTGAGGAGATCATCGCCGCCGGCCACGCCCAGATCGAGGCCGACCGCAAGGTCGCCGCTGCCACGCTCCGGCAGGACGTCGGCCGGCTCGCCACCGAACTGGCCGGCAAGCTCGTCGGCGAGTCCCTCGAGGACCACGCCCGCCAGAGCCGTGTGATCGACCGCTTCCTCGACGAGCTCGAGGAGAAGGCCGAGGCCGCGCGATGAACGGAGCGAGCCGCGAGGCCCTGGCAGCCGCACGTGAGCGTCTCGACGCGCTGACGGACTCCACGTCCGTCGACGCCACCGCGCTCGCCGACGAGCTGGCGGCCGTCACCGCGCTGCTCGACCGCGAGGCCGGGCTGCGCCGGGTCCTCACCGACCCGGCGAAGTCCGCGGAGGCCAAGGCCGGCCTCGTCCAGCGTCTGCTCGGCAGCCAGGTCAGCGGGCCCGCCGCCGACCTGGTCGCCGGGATGGTGCGTTCCCGCTGGTCGCAGCCGCGCGACCTGGTGGACGCGCTGGAGCAGCTCGCGGACGTCGCCGACCTCACGGCCGCGGAGAAGCGGGGCAACCTCGACGAGGTGGAGGACGAGCTGTTCCGGTTCGGCCGGATCGTCTCCTCCAGCACCGACCTGCGCGCCGCGCTGACCGACCGTGCCGCCGCCGGCGAGGCCAAGACCGAGCTGCTGCACCGGCTGCTCGGCGGACGGGCCAACCCGATCACCGAGCGTCTGGTGACGCGCCTTGTGACCGCGCCGCGGGGACGTAGCCTGGAAGCGGGACTGGAGTCCCTGTCCAAGCTGGCCGCCGAGCGACGGGACCGCGTGGTGGCCGTCGTCACCTCGGCGGTGCCGCTGAGCGACGGCCAGAAGCAGCGCCTCGGCGCCGCCCTCGCCAAGCTCTACGGCCGTCGGATGCACCTCAACCTGGACGTGGACCCCGAGGTGATCGGCGGTATCCGGGTGCAGGTCGGTGACGAGGTCATCAACGGCTCCCTCGCGGACCGGCTGGACGACGCCGCCCGTCGCATGGCGAGTTAGCAACTCAAGAGTCAGTACGTACTTACGGCCCTGGTTGGGCCGTGCAGAGGATTCACCTCCTATTGGGGGGTGTCCCCATACCCCCCAAGTGAAACTTCGGGCCCAACAAGGAGAGCAGGGAACCCAGATGGCGGAGCTCACGATCCGGCCGGAGGAGATCCGGGACGCACTGGAGACCTTCGTCCAGTCGTACAAGCCGGACGCGGCCTCGCGCGAGGAGGTCGGTACGGTCACCCTTGCCGGCGACGGCATCGCGAAGATCGAGGGTCTTCCCTCGGCCATGGCCAACGAACTGCTGAAGTTCGAGGACGGCACCCTCGGCCTCGCCCTCAACCTCGAGGAGCGCGAGATCGGTGCCATCGTCCTCGGCGAGTTCAGCGGCATCGAGGAGGGTCAGCCGGTCACCCGCACCGGCGAGGTCCTCTCCGTCGCGGTGGGCGAGGGCTACCTCGGCCGCGTCGTCGACCCGCTCGGCAACCCGATCGACGGCCTCGGCGAGATCGAGACCGACAGCCGGCGCGCGCTGGAACTGCAGGCCCCCACGGTCATGCAGCGCAAGTCGGTGCACGAGCCGATGGAGACCGGCTACAAGGCCGTCGACGCGATGACCCCGATCGGCCGCGGTCAGCGTCAGCTGATCATCGGTGACCGCCAGACGGGCAAGACCGCCCTGGCCGTCGACACGATCATCAACCAGCGCGACAACTGGCGCTCGGGCGACCCGAAGAAGCAGGTCCGCTGCATCTACGTCGCCATCGGCCAGAAGGGCTCCACCATCGCCGGCGTGCGCCGCGCGCTGGAGGAGAACGGCGCCCTGGAGTACACGACCATCGTCGCCGCCCCGGCGTCCGACCCGGCCGGCTTCAAGTACCTGGCGCCGTACACCGGTTCGGCCATCGGCCAGCACTGGATGTACCAGGGCAAGCACGTCCTGATCATCTTCGACGACCTGTCGAAGCAGGCCGACGCCTACCGCGCCGTGTCCCTGCTGCTGCGCCGCCCGCCGGGCCGTGAGGCCTACCCGGGTGACGTCTTCTACCTGCACTCCCGGCTGCTGGAGCGCTGCGCCAAGCTCTCCGACGACATGGGCGCCGGCTCGATGACCGGTCTGCCGATCGTCGAGACCAAGGCCAACGACGTCTCGGCGTTCATCCCGACCAACGTCATCTCCATCACCGACGGCCAGTGCTTCCTGGAGTCGGACCTGTTCAACGCCGGTCAGCGCCCCGCGCTGAACGTCGGTATCTCCGTCTCCCGAGTCGGCGGTTCCGCCCAGCACAAGGCGATGAAGCAGGTCTCCGGCCGTCTGCGCGTGGACCTCGCCCAGTTCCGTGAGCTGGAGGCCTTCGCTGCCTTCGGTTCCGACCTGGACGCTGCGTCGAAGGCGCAGCTGGAGCGCGGTCAGCGCATGGTCGAGCTGCTGAAGCAGGACCAGTACCAGCCGATGTCCACCGAGGACCAGGTCGTCTCCGTGTGGGCCGGCACCACCGGCAAGATGGACGACGTCCCGGTCGCCGACATCCGCCGCTTCGAGAAGGAGCTGCTGGAGTTCCTGCACCGCAAGCACCAGCCGCTCATGACCTCCATCAAGGAGGGCGGCAAGATGTCGGACGACACCCTCACGGCCGTCGCCGACGCGATCGCGGAGTTCAAGAAGCAGTTCGAGACGAGCGACGGCAAGCTGCTCGGCGAGGACGTTCCTGCCGCTGCCGCCAAGTGACGTAAGGAAGGGACCTGACTCATGGGAGCCCAGCTCCGGGTCTACAAGCGTCGCATCCGATCCGTCAGCGCGACCAAGAAGATCACGAAGGCGATGGAGATGATCGCCGCCTCGCGCGTCGTCAAGGCGCAGCGCAAGGTGGCGGCCTCCACGCCGTACGCGAACGAGCTGACGCGTGCGGTCACGGCGGTCGGCACCGGCTCGAACACCAAGCACCCGCTCACCACGGAGGCGGAGAACCCGACCCGTGCCGCGGTCCTGCTCCTCACGAGCGACCGCGGTCTGGCCGGCGCCTTCAACTCCAACGCCATCAAGACGGCGGAGCAGCTGACCGAGCGCCTGGAGCGCGACGGCAAGCAGGTCGACACGTACATCGTCGGCCGGCGCGGTGTCGCCCACTACAACTTCCGTGAGCGCAAGGTCGCGGAGTCGTGGACGGGCTTCACCGACGAGCCGACGTACGCGGACGCCAAGAAGGTCGCGGCGCCCCTGATCGAGGCCATCGAGAAGGAGACGGCGGACGGCGGCGTGGACGAACTCCACATCGTCTACACCGAGTTCGTCTCGATGATGACGCAGACGGCGCTGGACGCCCGGCTGCTGCCGCTGCGCCTCGAGGAGGTCGCGGAGGAGGCTCACCCGAAGGGCGAGATCCTCCCGCTGTACGAGTTCGAGCCCTCGGCGGAGGACGTCCTCGACGCCCTGCTGCCGCGGTACGTGGAGAGCCGCATCTACAACGCGCTGCTCCAGTCGGCCGCTTCGAAGCACGCCGCCACGCGGCGCGCGATGAAGTCGGCCACGGACAACGCCGGAGAGCTCATCGAGACGCTCACCCGGCTTGCCAACCAGGCCCGCCAGGCCGAAATCACCCAGGAAATCAGCGAGATCGTCGGTGGCGCCAGCGCCCTGGCCGACGCGACCGCGGGGAGTGACCGATAAATGACCACCACTGTTGAGACCGCGACGGCTACGGGCCGCGTCGCCCGGGTCATCGGCCCGGTCGTCGACGTGGAGTTCCCCGTCGACGCGATGCCGGACATCTACCAGGCCCTGCACGTCGAGGTCGCCGACCCGGCGAACCAGGGCGAGAAGAAGACGCTGACCCTGGAGGTCGCCCAGCACCTGGGTGACGGTCTGGTCCGCGCGATCTCCATGCAGCCGACCGACGGTCTGGTCCGCCAGGCCCCGGTCGTCGACACCGGCGCGCCGATCACCGTGCCGGTCGGCGACTTCACCAAGGGCAAGGTGTTCAACACCCTCGGTGAGGTGCTGAACGTCGACGAGTCCTACGACGGCGAGCGCTGGCCGATCCACCGCAAGGCCCCGAACTTCGACGAGCTCGAGTCCAAGACCGAGATGTTCGAGACGGGCGTCAAGGTCATCGACCTGCTCACCCCGTACGTCAAGGGCGGCAAGATCGGTCTGTTCGGCGGCGCCGGCGTCGGCAAGACGGTGCTCATCCAGGAGATGATCTACCGTGTCGCCAACAACCACGACGGTGTCTCCGTGTTCGCCGGTGTCGGCGAGCGCACCCGTGAGGGCAACGACCTGATCGAGGAGATGTCCGACTCGGGCGTCATCGACAAGACCGCGCTGGTCTTCGGCCAGATGGACGAGCCCCCGGGCACCCGTCTGCGCGTCGCGCTGGCCGGCCTGACCATGGCCGAGTACTTCCGCGACGTCCAGAAGCAGGACGTGCTGTTCTTCATCGACAACATCTTCCGCTTCACGCAGGCCGGTTCCGAGGTCTCCACGCTGCTCGGCCGTATGCCGTCCGCGGTGGGTTACCAGCCGAACCTGGCCGACGAGATGGGCCTCCTGCAGGAGCGCATCACCTCGACCCGCGGTCACTCGATCACGTCGATGCAGGCGATCTACGTCCCCGCCGACGACCTGACCGACCCGGCCCCGGCCACCACCTTTGCCCACCTCGACGCGACGACGGTTCTGTCCCGTCCGATCTCCGAGAAGGGCATCTACCCGGCCGTGGACCCGCTGGACTCCACGTCCCGGATCCTGGACCCGCGCTACATCTCGCAGGACCACTACGAGTGCGCCATGCGCGTCAAGGGGATCCTGCAGAAGTACAAGGACCTCCAGGACATCATCGCGATCCTCGGCATCGACGAGCTGGGCGAGGAGGACAAGCTCGTCGTCCACCGTGCCCGTCGCGTGGAGCGCTTCCTGTCCCAGAACACCCACGTCGCCAAGCAGTTCACCGGCGTGGACGGCTCGGACGTGCCGCTCGACGAGTCGATCGCCGCGTTCAACGCGATCTGCGACGGCGAGTACGACCACTTCCCCGAGCAGGCGTTCTTCATGTGCGGTGGTCTCGAGGACCTGAAGAAGAACGCGAAGGAGCTGGGCGTCTCCTGAGCCTCGGCTCCGAGCCCCGTGCTCGTGTGAGGGGGCGGGTCCGTCCCGCCCCCTCCTGCACGCCCCCTAGAATTGACCCCAACACCCGGCACCCCCGCCGGGTGGTGACCCGAGGAGCCACCCTTGGCTGCTGAGCTGCACGTCGAGCTGGTCGCCGCCGACCGCCAGGTCTGGTCCGGCGAGGCCACCCTGGTCGTCGCGCGCACCACGTCCGGCGACATCGGCGTCATGCCCGGTCACCAGCCGCTGCTCGGTGTGCTGGAGTCGGGCCCGGTGACCATCCGTACGAGTGAAGGTGGAACGGTCGTCGCCGCGGTGCACGGCGGTTTCATCTCGTTCGCGGACAACAAGCTGTCCCTGCTGGCCGAGATCGCCGAGCTGTCGGACGAGATCGATGTCCAGCGCACGGAGCGGGAGCTGGAGCGCGCGAAGGCGGAGGGCGACGCCGCCGCCGAGCGCCGCGCGGATGTCCGCCTGCGTGCGGCGGCGGCGAGCTGAGCCCACGCTCGTCCGCCGTATGACGTCACTCAGCCGCGGCCGGCCCGGAGCAATCCGGTGCCGGTCGCGGCTGAGGCAGATGTGGGTGTTTTTTCCGTTTCATTACTCAAGCACAGAAGCAGTTCCCCTACCGAGGAGACGAGGAGGTCGGTGCCGATGGTCCTCGCTCTGACTGTGTGCGGGATCGTGGTCGCGCTCGTGGTGGTGGGGCTGTTCCTGTTCGGGCTGCGGCGCCGGCTGATCCAGCGCTCCGGCGGGACCTTCGACTGTTCCCTGCGCTGGGACGTGGCCGAGAAACCGGACGCGGGCGGCAAGGGCTGGTCCTACGGCGTCGCCCGCTACAACGGCGACCGCATCGAGTGGTACCGGGTGTTCTCCTACGCCTTCCGCCCGCGCCGCACCCTGGAGCGCGCGCAGATCGAGGTGGCCGGCCGCCGGCTGCCCGAGGGCGAGGAGGAACTGGCGCTGCTCTCCGACGCGGTGGTCCTCGCCTGTACCCATCGGGGCACGCGCCTCGAACTCGCCATGAGCGAAGACGCGCTGACCGGATTCCTCGCGTGGCTGGAAGCAGCCCCGCCCGGACAGCGCGTCAACGTTGCTTGAGGGCTCTCTTACAGGTTGCTGCTGATGGCGTTCACCAGCTCACCGTTGCTGGTGTCGCCGCTGAACTCCCAGAAGAAGGCTCCGCCGAGCCCCTGGGACTTGGCCCAGCTCATCTTCCCGGCGATGGTCGACGGGGTGTCGTACGACCACCAGTTGCTGCCGCAGTGGGCGTACGCCGTGCCCGCGACGGTGCCGGTGACCGGGCAGGACGACTTGAGCACCTTGTAGTCCTCGATGCCCTGCTCGTAGGTGCCGGCCGCCGGTCCCGTGGCCGTGCCGCCCGGGGCGTCCTGGGTGACGCCGGTCCAGCCGCGGCCGTAGAAGCCGATGCCGATGAGCAGCTTGCTCGCGGGGACGCCGGCCGACTTGTACTTGGCGATCGCGTCGGCCGTGTCGAAGCCGGCCTTGGGGATGCCGGAGTACGAGGTGAGGGGGGAGTGCGGGGCGGTCGGGCCCTGGGCGTCCCAGGCGCCGAAGAAGTCGTACGACATCACGTTGTACCAGTCGACGTACTGGGAGGCGCCGGCGTAGTCCGCGGCCTCGATCTTGCCGCCGGAGGAGCCGTCGGCGGTGACCGCCGCGGTGACCAGGGCCTTGGAGCCGAACTTGGCGCGCAGCGCGGCCATCACGTTCTTGAAGGCCGCCGCCCCGCTGGTGTCGCAGGACAGGCCGCAGGCGTTGGGGTACTCCCAGTCGATGTCGATGCCGTCGAAGACGTCCGCCCAGCGCGGGTCCTCGACCAGCTTGTAGCAGGAGTCGGCGAAGGCGGCCGGGTTGGCCGCGGCCTGGGCGAAGCCGCCGGACCAGGTCCAGCCGCCGAAGGACCACAGGACCTTGATGTTCGGGTACTTGGCCTTCAGCTCGCGCAGCTGGTTGAAGTTGCCGCGCAGCGGCTGGTCCCAGGTGTCGGCGACACCGCTCACCGACTGGTCGGCGGTGAAGGCCTTGTCGTAGTCGGCGTAGGAGTCGCCGATCGCGCACTGACCGCCTGTGACGTTGCCGAAGGCGTAGTTGATGTGCGTGATCTTCGCCGCCGAGCCGGACGTCACGAGGTTCTTGACGTTGTAGTTGCGGCCGTAGATGCCCCACTCGGTGAAGTAGCCGAGCTTGACCTTGTCGCCGGTGGTCGGGGGAGTGGTGGTGCCGCCGGTGGTGTGCACCCTGACCGCGCCGCTGACCGGGCCGGTCTGGTCGGCGGTGTCGCGGGCCTGCACCGTGTAGGAGTAGTCGGTGCCGGCGGTCAGGCCGCTGTCCGTGTACGAGGTGGTCGTCACGGTGCCGACGACCTTGCCGTCGCGCAGGACGTCGTAGTTCTTGATGCCCTTGTCGTCGGTGGCCGCGCCCCAGGAGAGCCTGACCGAGGTGTCGGTGACGCCGGAGGCCGTGGGAGTGCCGGGCGCGGAGGGCGCCGCGTCACCGGGGGCTGTCGTACCGTCGCAACTGTCGCCGTTGAGCCTGCAGTTGCTCGGCGAGCCGGATCCGGAGCCGTTGAAGCCGAAGGACACGGAGGCGCCGGGGGCGATGGTGCCGTTGTAGGACTTGTTCTTGGCGGTCCAGTGGGTGCCGGAGCTGGTGACGTCGGCGTCCCAGGCTGAGGTGACGGACGTGCCGGAGGGGAAGTCCCACTCGACGGTCCAGGAACTGACGCTGGTGGAGCCGGTGTTCTTGATGGTCCACTGGCCGCCGAAGCCGGTTCCCCAGTCGCTGGACTTGGTGTAGGTGGCCGTGACGCTGGTCGCGGCCTGGGCGGGGCTCGCGAGACCGACGAGGCCGGCCAGGGGGAGCAACAGGGTCGCGAACCCTGCCGCGGCTCTGTGTCTGAAGCGCATGCTGCGCCTCCTCACTAGGGGGAGTCGGGGATGCCGTGTGCATGACTGAGCCTTCACGCCCACGGTGCTGCGAGAGTAGGAAGGTCTGGACCATGGGTCAATAGGTCTGGACCACTTGTCTCTATGGCCCGCTTGATCGCCAACTCCCGTGCCGCTGCGGCCGCTTGCGCGCGCCGTACCGGATCGCCCACCTGGCCTGCCGCGCGCCCGGCGCGGGGTCGTACGCTGACCCGGCGACGAGGAGGGGTACATGACGGACGCGGCGGGCCAGGGCACGGTGCTGGTCGTCGACGACGACGCGGCCATCCGGCGCTCGCTGGAGCGCGGCCTGAGACTGAGCGGGTTCGCGGTGCGCACCGCCGCCGACGGGTCGCGGGCGCTGGCCGCGATCCGGGACCTGCCGCCCGACGTGCTGGTGCTCGACGTGTCGATGCCCGGCATGAGCGGCATCGAGGTGTGCACCCGGCTGCGCGACGAGGGCCGGGACCTGCCGGTGCTGATGCTCTCCGCGCTCGACGAGACCGCCGACCGGATCGCCGGCCTCCAGGCGGGCGGCGACGACTACCTGGTCAAGCCCTTCGCCCTGCAGGAACTGGTGCTCCGGCTGCGCGCCCTGCTGCGCCGCCGCCCGCCCGCGGGCCGGGAGCAGCTCAGGGTGGCGGACCTGGTCGTCGACCCCGCCGCCCGCACCGCCGAGCGGGACGGCAGCCCGCTGGACCTCACCCGGCGCGAGTTCGAGCTGCTGGAGGTGCTCGCCCGCAACGCCGGGCTCGTCCTCACCCGCGACCAGCTCCTGGAACGGGTGTGGGGCTACGACTTCGACGTGCGCACCGACGCCGTCGACACCTTCGTCAGCTATCTGCGGCGCAAACTGGAGGCCGAGGGGCGGCCCCGGCTGATCCACACCGTGCGCGGCGTCGGCTTCGTGCTGAGGGAACGGCCATGAGGCTCTCCACCCGGATCGCCCTCGCCGTCGGCTGCACCGTCCCGCTGCTGGTCCTCGCCGCCGGCTGGCTGCTGCTCGGCCTCGTCGCCCGGGACCTGCACCGGGCCGAGGACCGGCACCTGCAGCAGCGCGCCGTGGCCCTGGCCCCCGAGGCCCGCGCCCTGCTGCGCGCCTCGGCGAACGGCCGCCCCAAGGCCGCCGACACCCGCGAGCGTCGGCTGTTCAGCACGGCCCTCGACGTCGGCGTACGGCTGGTCGGACCGGACGCCACCTTCCGGGGCGGCCCCCAGCCGGACCCGTCCGTGCCCCTGCCCGACGCGTCCGCCGGTTTCGTCACCGTCCGCTCCGCCGGGCGCAGTTGGCGGGCCCTCGTGCGGCAGGTCCGCACCCCCGCCGCCGCCGGCACCCTGTGGCTGTTCGCACCCGACACCGCCGACCGCGCCCAGGTCCGGCTCGTCCGCAACCGGGTGCTGCTCACCGCCGTGCTCGCCGCGCCCCTGTCCGGACTGCTCGCCTGGGGCCTGGCCGCCGGGGCGAGCGCGCCCCTCGCCCGCCTCACCCGCCGCACCGCCGGACTCGACCCGCGCACCAGCACCGCCCGGCTGCCGGAAGAACACACCGGTGTGCGGGAGGTCGACGAACTCGCCGCTACCCTCAGGACCGTCCTCGCCCGCTACGACGAACAGGCCGCCCGCACCGGCCAGGCCCTGGACACCGCCCGCTCCTTCTCCTCGGCCGCCGCGCACGAACTGCGCACCCCGCTGATGAGCATGGGCACCAACCTCGACATCCTCGCCGGCCACCCCGATCTGCCGGCGGCGGAGCGCGCCGAGGTGCTGGCCGACCTGCACCGCGAACACGCCCGGCTGCTCGGCCTGCTGGTGATGCTGCGGGACCTGGGCCGGGCGGATCTGGTGGAGGCCGACGCGTTCCGGCCCGTCGATCTCTCCGACCTCGCCGACACGGCCGTCGCCGAGGCCCGCCGCCGCGCCCCGGATGCGGACATCACCCTCGACGCCGCACCCGGGCTCACCGTGCACGGCTGGGAACCGGGCCTCAGGCTGCTGCTGGACAACCTGCTCGGCAACGCCCTCGCCCACGGCCGCGATGCACAGGGCCGGGCACGGGTACGGGTCGGCGTGAGCCGAGCCGAAGGCGGGCTCCTCGTCGCGGTCGACGACCAGGGCCCCGGCGTGCCGCCCGACGCCCGCGCCCGGATCTTCGAACGGTTCCAGCGGGGCCCGGACAGCGCGGGCTCCGGGCTCGGCCTCACCCTCGTCGCCCAGCAGGCGGCCCTGCACCGGGGGAGCGTCACCGTCACGGACGGCCCGGACGGGACCGGCGCCCGCTTCACGGTACGGCTGCCCGCGGACGGCGGCGGCCTGTCCGGGGACGGCGGGGGACTGCCGGGCCGACGGGACTGGCTGATCGGCACAGCCGGGGCGGACCGGGACTGGCCGATCGGCACAGCCGGGGCAAACCGGTCACAGAGTTTCCCCAAAGACCGTCCCTAGCCTCCGTCCCGTACGGACGGCGACCCGCCCGGCCGGAAAGCGGCCGGACCGGCGACCGGGCCGGTCCGGGAGGGAAACGGAGAGAAGGATGAACGCACGACGACGTACGCGCACGCTGCTCGCGGGCGGCGCGATGGCGGCCGTACTGGCGGTGGCGGGCACCGCCGGGGCCGCGTCGGCCGACAGCACGCCGAAACCGGCCCCGACCGGCGACGGAGCGCAGAAGCTGTGCAAGCGGGTGCCCAGGATCGACCGCCGGATCGCGCGGGCCCTGAAGCGGCTGGACGCCGGGCCCGGCACCCGTGGCTCGATCGCCCGGCTGCAGCAGCGGGTGGACAACGCCGAGAAGGCGGGCCACACCGCGGTCGCCACCTTCCTCAAGGACCGGCTGGAGTTCCGTAAGTCGCTGGTGACCAACCTGAAGCAGCGCCAGAAGGACCTGGGCGACGTGCGCACCTGGTGCCAGGCCAACGGCGGCAAGGCGGCGAGCTGATGCGGGCGCGGCGGGCGGCGGCCGCCCTGCCGGCGGTGGCCCTGCTGGCGGCGCTCACCGCGGGCTGCGCCCACCACGACGCCGCGTCCCCGAAGACGCCGCCGTCGTCCGGCGCGTCCGCCGGTACGCCCTCCGGCTACGCGGAGATGCAGAAGAAGGTGGACGCGGCCGAGTCGGCGGCCGCGGCGGCCGACCGGGACGCCGCGAGCGGCACCGACCGCTGACCCGGACGGCCCCGGTGGGGAGGGCTCAGCACCCCGCACCGGGGCCCACGGCACCGGAGGGCCGGTTCAGCCGCGTTCCCCGCCCGGCACCCACAGCACGTCCCCGGTCTCCTTGTTCGCCACGCGGGCCAGGATGAACAGCAGGTCGGACAGCCGGTTGAGGTAGGTCGCCGTGAGCGGGTTCATCGTGTCGCCGTGCACCTCGAGAGCAGCCCAGGTGGAGCGCTCGGCACGGCGTACGACCGTGCAGGCCTGGTGCAGCAGGGCCGCGCCCGGGGTGCCGCCGGGCAGGATGAAGGAGCGGAGCTTGTCGAGCTGCTCGTTGAAGCGGTCGCAGTCCGCCTCCAGCCGGTCGATGTAGAACTGCTCCACCCTCAGCGGCGGGAACTGCGGGTTCTCCACCACCGGCGTCGACAGGTCCGCGCCCACGTCGAACAGGTCGTTCTGGACGCGCGTGAGCACCTTGACGATCTCCGCGTCCAGGCCGCCCAGCGCGATCGCGGTGCCGATCACCGCGTTGGCCTCGTTGGCGTCGGCGTAGGCGGAGATCCGCAGGTCGGTCTTGGCGACCCGGCTCATGTCGCCGAGCGCCGTGGTGCCCTTGTCGCCGGTCCTGGTGTAGATGCGCGTCAGATTGACCATGCGACCAGCGTAGTTACGCCCCGGCCGTCCGGAACACCCGTGTGCCCACGGTCACCGCCAGCGCCGCGAAGGCGACGGCGACGAGGACGCCGTGGAGCATGTGCGCGCTCGTGTACCGCCCGACGTACGCGTCGCGCACCGCGTCCACCAGATAGCGGAACGGCACGAAGTGCGACAGCACGTCCAGCCAGGCGGGCGCCAGGGTCATCGGGAGCATCAGCCCGGACAGCAGCATCGACGGCATCGACACCATGTTGATCAGCGGGCCGAACTCCTGCGGGGTGCGGACCTTCATGCCGAGCGCGTACGACAGCGAGGCCAGCGACACGGTGAGCAGGGCGACGAAGGCGAAGCCGATCAGGACGCCGCCGAGCGGCGCCCGCAGGCCCATCACCAGCGCGGCGAGCACCAGCAGCACCGCCTGGAAGACGAACACCGTCGCGTCGCGCAGCACGCGGCCGAGGAGCAGCGCGAGCCGGCTGACCGGGGTCACCCGCATCCGCTCGACCACCCCCTGCCCCTTCTCGACGATGACCGTGAACCCGGCGAACAGGGCGCCGAACAGGCCGAGTTGGAGCAGCAGGCCGGGCACGAGCACCTGCCAGGAGCTGCCCGTGCCGCCGAGCGGCAGCCGGGTGAGCAGCGGACCGAAGAAGACCAGGTAGAGCAGCGGCGTGAGCACCCCGAAGAGCAGGGCGAACCGGGAGCGCAGCGACTGGCGCAGATAGCGGCCGTAGACGAGGGCCGTGTCGTGCAGAAGCATCGGGGATTCCTAGACGGCTACGGGGACGGAGTCGGCCGGGACCGGCCCGCGTCCGGTGATGGCGAGGAACGTGTCCTGGAGGGTTGCGTCGATCGAGCCGCCGTACTGGAGCCTGAGCGCGGACGGCGTGCCCTCGGCGGCGACCGCGCCCCGGTCCACGACCACCAGGCGGTCGGCGAGGGTGTCGGCCTCGTCCAGGTAGTGGGTGGTCAGGAAGACGGTCGTGCCGTGCTCGTCGCGCAGCCGGCGGACCAGGTCCCACAGGTCGGCGCGGCTGCCCGGGTCGAGTCCGGTGGTCGGCTCGTCCAGGAACAGCACCTTCGGCCGGTGGGTGAGCGCCATGGCGATGTCCAGCCGCCGCCGCTGCCCGCCGGAGAGGGCGCCGGCCTTCCGGTCGAGGAACCCGGTGAGGTCCAGCTCCCGCGCCAGGTCCTGAGCGCGCAGGGCGGCGTCGGCCTTCGACAGGCGGTACATCCGCCCCTGGGTGACCAGTTCCTCCCGCACGGTGATCTGCGGGTCGACCCCGCCGGACTGGGCGACGTACCCGATCGCGGCGCGCACCCCCGCCGGATCCGTCGCCAGATCGTGCCCGGCGACCGTGGCCGCGCCGCCGGTCGGCTTCAGCAGGGTGGTGAGCATCCGCAGGGTGGTCGTCTTGCCGGCGCCGTTGGGTCCGAGGAAGCCGAGGATCTCGCCCTCCCGGACGGTGAGGTCGATACCGCGCACCGCCTCCACGGGGCCGGCCTTGGTCTGGAAGGTGCGGGCGAGTCCCGCCGCGCTGATGACTGCTGCCATGCCCCCAGAAAAACAGAGCCATTGAAAAATTGCAATGCCACCAAGTTTTCAGGAGCCCCAAAAAAGTGCCGCCGATCTACGATGGCGCCATGGCAGAGGGGCTCAGGGAGCGGAAGAAGCGCGAGACCAGGCAGCGCATCTCGGACATCGCCACGGGGCTGTTCATCGAGCGCGGCTTCATGGCGGTGACCATGGCGGACGTGGCGGAGGCGGCGGACGTCTCCGTGAACACCGTCTACAACTACTTCCCCGCCAAGGAGGACCTCTTCTTCGACCGCTCCGCAGGCGTGGTCGACCGGCTCGCCCGGTGGGTGCGCGGCCGGGACCCGGGGGAGTCGGCCGCCCGCGCCGTACTGCGCGAACTGCGCGAGGAGGTCGAGGCCGTCTCCCCGCGGGTCGGCCTCATGGAGGGCTACGACCGCTTCATGCGGGTCATCCACGACGCCCCGCCGCTGCGCTCCCGGCTGTGGAGCCTCCAGCAGGAGATCCACGACGCCCTGGAGGCGGCCCTGCGCGAGGAGACCGGCGCCGCCGGCGCCGACCCGCTGCCCGGCCTGGTCGCCGGTCAGATCTGCTGGATCCACCAGACGGTCTTCACCACCATCGGCCGCCGCCTCCTCGCCGGCCGCACACCGGTCGAAGTGTCCCGAGAGGTACTGGTTCTTCTGGACGACATCGAGGACCTCTTGAGTGAAAAGGTCCTGAACTACGCCGTACGGGCGGCTTCCTGAGCTTTTCGTGCCGCCAACCGAACCCCGGTTTCTGGGAATTGGCACCTCCGCGACCCTGGCGCGCACCCCGCCGGATCCGCCGGCCGCAGGCCCGCCGAGCCCGTCGTGTCGGACGTGACCGGCGTCTCACCCTCTGAGACCGTGACACGCGTTACTAACCGCTCACACAGCGGCGTCGGAGCGCTAGGGTCCGCCGGAGAAGCAGACTTGGAGCGCGTTCGAGGGAGTCGGAGTGGCACGGAAGCTCGCCGTCATCGGGGCCGGTCTCATGGGGTCCGGGATCGCTCAGGTCGCCGCGCAGGCGGGCTGGGACGTCGTCCTGCGCGACGTCACCGACGAGGCGCTCAAGCGCGGCACCGACGGCATCAAGGCCTCGTACGACAAGTTCGTGAGCAAGGGCAAGCTGGCCGCGGACGACGCCGGGGCCGCCCTCGCCCGCATCACGCCGACGACCGACCTGGACGCGGCGGCCGACGCCGACGTCGTGGTCGAGGCCGTCTTCGAGAAGCTCGAAGTGAAGCACGAGATCTTCCGGGCGCTCGACAAGCTGGTGCGCGAGGACACCGTGCTCGCCTCCAACACCTCCGCCATCCCGATCACCAAGATCGCGGCGGCCACCGAGCGCCCCGAGCGGGTCGTCGGCGTCCACTTCTTCTCGCCGGTGCCGATGATGCAGCTCGTCGAGCTGGTCCGCGGCTACAAGACGAGCGACGAAACCCTCGCCACCGCGCGGGAGTTCGCCGAGTCCGTCGGCAAGACCTGCATCGTCGTCAACCGTGACGTGGCCGGCTTCGTCACCACCCGGCTCATCTCGGCCCTCGTCGTGGAGGCGACCAAGCTGTACGAGTCGGGCGTCGCCACCGCCGAGGACATCGACCTCGCCTGCAAGCTGGGCTTCGGGCACGCCATGGGCCCCCTCGCCACCGCCGACCTCACCGGCGTCGACATCCTGCTCCACGCCACCAGCAACATCTACACCGAGTCCCAGGACGAGAAGTTCGCCCCGCCGGAGCTGATGCGCCGGATGGTGGACGCCGGTGACATCGGCCGCAAGAGCGGGCAGGGCTTCTACAAGTACTGAGGCGTCCCGTCACCGACATTCACCCCGGGAACATCACCCCCCGGGGTGAATTCGGTATCGGTTCGCTTACAAGCAGCAACCGCACCACCACTGACACAGTCAGACGGTGCAACGTCACGGAGTAGCCAACCGCACTCAACGGGGAGCGCATATGCACATCAGGGGCGACCACGCCGAGCTGGTCGTCGGGGGCCGCCTCGACGTCCGCAGCGCGGCGGACGCCCGTACGGCCCTGCACTCGGCCGTCGACGGCGGCGTCGGCGACCTGGTGCTCGACCTGTCCGAACTGGACTCCTGGGACGCCACCGGACTCGGCGTGATCATGGGTGCCCATCGGCGGGCCGGCCGCTGCGGGCGCCGTCTGGTGCTGCGCGGTGTCCCGCCGCAGATGCAGCGCCTGCTGGTCGCCACCCGCCTGCACCGCATCCTCGCCATCGAGGGCGGCATCGGAGTGGAGTCGCTGCCCCGGGTGTGACCCCGTGGGGCGGCCGGTCCCGCGGGGACCCGCCGGACGGGTGCGGCCGGCGGGGCGGACGGACGGCTCGGGTGCCGCACGGCGCCGGCTCGGGCCCGCGGGACCGCGGCGCAACCGTGCGAGCGGGTGTGAAACGGGCGACGGGGGAGACCCGGGCGCAGCCGCCGAAGCGCACGTCGCGGGCAATCCTCACCGGACTGTGACGTCTCGGACCGCACGGCACCCCGCCCTGTCGGAGATACTGTGCGAAGGTTTAGGGTTCGGTCGCCCGCCGTCTCGCAACCCTCGATCGAGCGGGCCCGGACCAGAAGCGACAGCGCGGTGTGCGACAAGGCCGGGAGGGGCCGGACATCACGGGCACACGACGCTTTTGGGGGGCTTGAACCTATGGACCCGATCAACCCGGGACCCGAGGAGCACGGCCAGGCGCACAGCCGCCGCCCGCCCCGGGAATCCCTGACCTCCGACTTCGGCCAGAGCACGCCGTCGCTCGCCCGCACGGCGCACGTCGTCTCCGGCGACCTGCTGCTGACGGTGAACCCCGTCGACGGCAGCGAGATAGAACCCTGCCCGCCCGTCGAGCGCCCGGAGCGCCCCCGCAGGCGCACCGCCGCCGAGCGCGCCGAGACCGAGCGCGCCGCCCGGCCGCCCGTGCCGCCGGGCCCCGCCCAGCCGGCGGTCTCCCTGGTGGAACGCCAGGACGAACGCGAGCGCCTGGTCCGGCTGCTGGCCCGCGGCCGCTCCGTCCGGCTCACCGGCCCCGGCGGCTCCGGCCGCACCGCCCTGCTCGACCTCGTCGGCGAGGACTGCCAGGACCTCGCCCCCGACGGCGTGGTGCGCCTGAACGGCTTCCACCGCACCGCGCAGGACCTCCTGTACGACCTCTTCCACGCCG
Organism: Streptomyces sp. NBC_00557; assembly: GCF_036345995.1. NCBI lineage: Bacteria > Bacillati > Actinomycetota > Actinomycetes > Kitasatosporales > Streptomycetaceae > Streptomyces > Streptomyces sp. NBC_00557. The sequence goes on along the minus strand of NZ_CP107796.1, from coordinate 2,669,425 downwards.
TCTACGACAGCCCGCGCCACCGCCCGGAACCGGACGAGCTGCGCGCGCTCGTGCGGGAGATCGGCGCGGTCGTCGTCCTGGACGACATCGAGTTCGGCGGCGCCGCCCTCGACGAACTGCTCGACGCCACCCCCGAGTGCGCGTTCCTGATCGGCGCCACCCCCGACGTGCCCCCGCCGTCCCCCGAGTCGGAGGTCGAGGAGGTCTTCCTCAGCGGCCTCGACCGGGCCGGCGGCGAGGAGGTCCTGGAGCGGACCGCGGGCCGCGTCCTCACCGAGGAGGAGGCCAACTGGGCCGGCGACCTGTGGTTCGAGTCCGAGGGCCTGCCGCTGCGGTTCGTCCAGGCCGGCGCGCTGCTCCGGCAGCGCGACCAGCTGCGGGCCGGCGCCGGGGCGGTGGACGAGTACGGCGTCTTCGAGGACGTACGCCCCCCGGCCGAACTGCCCGTGGAGGCGGCCGACGACGTCCCGCTGCCCTCCCTCGGCGAGGCCGCCGCGCCCGCTCCGCTGCTCGCCTCCCGGCTCAGCCCCTCCGCCCGCGCCACCCTGCGCTTCGCCGTCGCCCTCGGCGGCGAGGTGCCGCACCAGGCGCATCTGCCGGCGCTGATCGGCGACACCCACGCCGACGCCGCCCTCGGCGAGCTGGCCGCCTGCGGACTGGTCTCCCCGGTCGGCGCCCGCTACCGGCTCGCGGCGGGCGTGCTGACCCAGCTGGAGGCCGCCGGATACACCGACGACGCCCAGGCCCAGGCGCTGGCCGCCGCCGAGCACTACGCCTGGTGGGCCGGGCATCCGTCGGTCACCCCCGAGCGGGTCTGCGCGGAGGCCGACGCGGTGCTGGCCGCGCTCGCCGCGATCGTGCCGCACACGGTCCCGCCCGCCGAAGGGCAGCAGAGCTGCGCGGTACGGCTGGCCCGCACGGCCGCGCCCGCGTTCGCCGCCGGGCTGCACTGGAGCGCCTGGGAACGCGCCCTGCGCTCCGGCGCCGAGGCCTCCCGGCTCGCCGGTGAGGTGTCCGAACAGGCCTACTTCCACCACGAGCTGGGTGTCCTCGCGCTGTGCGGCGGCCAGCTCGACCGGGCGCGCGCCGAGCTGGAGGCGTCCATCGGGCTGCGCGGGGCGCTCGCGGACAAGCGCGGCACGGTCGCCGGCCGGCGCGCCCTGGCCCTCGTCGCCGACCTCTCGGGCGAGGTGCCGGGGATCGCGGCGACGGCGGGGGAGGAGCAGGCGGAGACACGGCACGAGGAGTCGGCGCCGCCGCCGTACGTGCCCCTCGGCGATCCCCTGGTCACCCGCCGGCTCCCGGCCGCCGCGCCGGCCGGCGGCGGCTTCCGCCGGCTGGCCCGGCGCAACCTCGTCGCGGCCGGCTCCGGGGCCCTGCTCGCCGCCGTGCTCGGCACGGTCGTCACGCTCGGCATGACGTCCAACGACAACGCCGGCAAGAACCCGGCCGGCAAGGTCGACGTCAACCCCTCGGCGAGCCAGGACCCGGCCGACGGCTCGCTGGGCGCCGACCCCAACCAGACCCCGCGGGCCGGCACCGGCTCGGCCGCCCCGGTGACCCGTCCCACGGACCCGGGCCCCGACGGCACGTACGGCACGACGGACGACCCGACCCCGGCCCGGCCGACCACGTCCCCCTCGGCCGGCCCGAGCCACACCAAGGGCACGGGCGGCGGGGGCACGACTCCGACGCCGTCGAAGTCCCGTACGACCGAGCCGGGTTCGCCGACGCCGACGAAGTCCACGCCCTCGGGCACGCCGACCTCGCCGTCACCGTCCAAGTCACCCACCCCGACGCCCACGTCGAGCCAGTCGTCGAGCCCGTCCACGACGGACACGGCGAGCGGCCCGGCGTCCAGCAGCCCGGCGAGCGCGTCCGAGAGCACGGGCACGGAAACACCGACCGGCCCGGGCGCGGTGATGTGACGCGAGCCTGACCCGGCAGACACGCCCTCGTCGGAGCGGCCGGGTCAGAACAGGCGGAGCTTGTCGTCCTCGATGCCGCGCAGGGCGTCGTAGTCGAGGATGTGGCAGTTGATGCCGCGGTCGGTGGCGAGGACGCGGGCCTGGGGCTTGATCTCCTGCGCGGCGAAGATGCCGCGGACCGGGGCGAGATGGGGATCGCGGTTCAACAGCTCCAGGTAGCGCGTGAGTTGCTCGACGCCGTCGATCTCGCCCCGGCGCTTGATCTCGACCGCGACCGTCCGCCCCTCCGCGTCCCGGCACAGGATGTCCACCGGGCCGATGGCCGTCATGTACTCGCGCCGGATCAGCGTGTATCCCTCGCCGAGCGTCTCGATGCGGTCGGCCAGCAGCTCCTGCAGGTGCGCTTCCACGCCGTCCTTGATCAGACCCGGGTCCACGCCGAGTTCGTGCGAGGAGTCGTGGAGGATCTCCTCCATCGTGATGATCAGTTTCTCGCCCGCTTTGTTGACGACGGTCCACACGCCCTCTTCCTCGCCGGTGCCCTCCTTGAGCGTGCAGGGCGGCGACATCCAGTTGAGGGGCTTGTAGGCCCGGTCGTCGGCGTGGATGGAGACGCTGCCGTCCGCCTTGACCAGGATCAGGCGGGGCGCCGAGGGCAGGTGGGCGGTGAGCCGGCCGGCGTAGTCGACCGAGCATCGGGCAATGACGAGACGCATGGTCGGCAACGCTACTCGACGCCCTGAGGTGCGCGCGATCCGCCCGCCCCGCTCCCGAGCGATCGCCCCAATTGTCCCTGGAAACTCTTGTTCATCCCTGGCCGATTGTGCCCGTAAAGGGATCGTTCCATATACGCATTCTGCTGGTGTGGTCACCGACCGTTGCCTACGGTAGTGAACGGGAGGTCGCCGCATAGGTACTGAGCGTGTTCGATATCGCGAACTCCCTTACCCGTCCGGCAACCCCTGCTCTTCGGGGGTGCGAGAGGAGAACCCATGTCGCTCGACGTCTCACCGGCCCTACTCGAACAGGCCGAGCGAGGCGAGGTCGACGAAACAGCATTCGTCGACTGCGTCCGGACCTCCCTGCCCTACGCATGGGAGATGATCAGCTCCCTGGTGGCCCAGCTGAAGGTCGACGGCGGACCGTTCGCCGACAACCAGACGCCCCCGCCGGACGAGCAGGCACGCGGTCAGCTGCTGCGTGCGCTCGCGAGTGACGCCATCCGCGGCGCCCTGCAGCGGCACTTCGGCGTGCGGCTGGCATTCCAGAACTGCCACCGGGTGGCGGTGTTCCCGCTGGACGCCGCGGTGGACGAGACGCTGGCCCGCTTCACCTCGGTGCGCAGTCAGTTGCTCAACCAGTCGCCGGAGCTTCGGGACTGCTGACGGGCGGCCCCGCTGCGGCGGATGCCGTGAGCCGCTTGCTTGCCGCTCCACCCGGGGGAGGTGCATGCAGTACTGGGGCGGCAAGCCCTCCAGGCGGCAGGGGAGTTGCGGTCCCGCTCAGCGCAGCTGGGGCAGCACCTCGGCGCCGAGCCGCCGCAGGTTCTCCTCCGTCGCGGCGAGATCGCCCGAGCCCTCCACGAGCAGGGCGAAACGCGAGATGCCGGTGCGCTCCGAGGTGGCCGTGAGCCGGTCGGCGGCCAGGCGTGGGGTGCCGACCGGGTGCAGGCCGCAGAGCAGCTCGGTGTAGGCGTGCGGGTCGCGCATCGCGCGCGCCCGGCCGTCGACCGTCACATGGGCCTCCAGGCCCTGCCTCAGCCATCCCGGCATCGCCTTCAGCAGTGTCTCGACCGCGTCCGTGCGCCGGTCCGCGAGCTGGCAGACCCCGGCGGAGACGTGCGGGGCGCCGGCGATCTCCTCGGCCGGCCGGCCCGCGGCCCGGGCGCAGCGCCGCCACAGGGCGACCATCTCGGCCTTCTCCTCGTCCCCGACGTGCATGCCGAGCAGCATGGGCAGTCCGCGCTCGGCGGCCAGCCGCACGCTCGCCGGGGAGGTGCAGGCGACGACGACCTCGGGTCCCGGGGATTCCGTGAGCGCCTCCGACGGGCGGGGTACGACCGGCACCTCGCGGAAGCTGAACCGCTCGCCGGACGCCGACACCGACGGCTCGCGCAGCCAGCGCAACAGCAGATCGAGGGACTCCGGGAACCCGTGTTCGTAGGCCGCGAGGCCCGCGCCGAACACCTCCAGGTCCACCCAGGGACCGCCGCGGCCCACCCCGAGCGTGAACCGGCCGCCGCTCGTCACATGCAGCAGCGCGGCCTGCTCGCCGAGGGCCACGGGATGGGCGGTGGGCAGTACGCTGACCGCCGTGCCCACCCGGATGCGGCGGGTGCGGCCGAGCAGCAGAGCGGCCAGGGTGACGGCGGACGGGCATGTGCCGTACGGCACGAAGTGGTGCTCGGCGAGCCATACCGAGTCCAGTCCGGCCTCCTCGGCGACCTCCGCCGAGCGGACCGCCCGGTGCAGGGCCTCCCCCGGACCCTGGCCCGGGAACTGGGCGCCCAGCACAAAACTACCTACGTACATCGCATTTCCTGCTTCCTTGGCTCCGACCCGGAGCTCCCCCACCCCGCATAACCGCCTGACACGTGCCCAGGACACGGCCTGGCGGAGGGATTTGCGGATTGTCTGCAGAATGGGTCGCCCTGGAGGGGGACTTGTACGGGTTGGTCCCGGCCGGGTACCCCACTCGGCGGCGCGTAGGCTGGATGCAGCCCGTGCTTCCTGTATAGCCCCGAGAGGTGTCCCGTGTCCCCGCGTCGCAACCGACCCAAGGCAGCCGGATCGTCGGGCCGGAGCGCCGAGGACGACCGGGCCGGCCGGTACGGCGGCTGGCAGTCGACCGAGAACTGGCAGGGCGAGGAGTGGAGCGTGCGCCATGTCGCCGGGGCGAGCGCCCAGGGCAAGACCTACCGCTGCCCGGGCTGCGACCAGCTGATCCCCTCCGGCATGCCGCACGTGGTGGCCTGGCCCGAGTACGCGGGCGTCGACGACCGCCGCCACTGGCACAAGGCGTGCTGGAACGCGAAGGACCGCCGCACCACGCGGGTGCCGCGGTCCCGTAACGCGCCGAGGTTCTGAGCGCGGGGTCAGACGTCCCGCTGCTGCAGCAGCAGGCAGGCGCCGGCGAACGCGGCCGCCGTCAGGCCCAGCATGATCCACAGCGGGTCCCAGCCCGAGGGGCCGGAGCTGCTCAGGGAGTTGTCGTAGAAGCAGCTCATCTGGCTCGGGATCGAGTACTCCAGCAGCCACTGGCGCACCTTCTCCAGGGACTGCGCGGCCATGAACAGCGCGATCACCAGCGGGGCCAGCACCGCGCCGATCATGATGGTGATGCCGCCCGCGGAGTGCCTCACGACCGAGCCGACGAGCAGCGAGAACAGTCCGAGCAGCGCGAGGTAGAGGCTGATGCCGACGGTCGCCTTGAGCCAGTCGTCGGTGGAGGGGGTACGGGCGCCGCCCACCCCCTTGAGCATGGACACGTGGACCATGGCGACGAAGCCGGACGTGACCAGCGTGACGACGAAGGCGACCGCGAAGAACACGATCGCCTTGGCGGCGAGCACCCGGATGCGGCTCGGGCACGCGGTCATCGTCGTGCGGATCATGCCGGTGCCGTACTCGGAGGCCGTGGTCAGCACGCCGAGCGTGATGATGCACATGCTGCCGATGAGCAGGCCGAAGAAGCCGAACTGCAGCGGGTTCTGGTCCGCCATGCTGTCCGGCCCGGAGTTGGAGCTGACCAGCGAGCCGGCCATCAGGCCGATGCCGAGGACGAGCACGATGAACACGCCGAGCGTCCACATCGTCGACCGTACCGACTTGATCTTCGTCCACTCGGAGGCCAGCGCGTGCCCGAGGTGGGCGGGCCGCACCGGGATCGGCGAGCTGTAACCGGGGTACGAGCCGCCGGACGCCGCCTGCCAGTCGGGAGCGGCGGAGGCGGGGGCCTGCGGCATCGGAGGCTGGTGGGTGCTCATCGGGCGTCCTCGGGCTTGGTCAGGTCGGCGGGGGCGGCGGCCGGGGCCGGGGGAGCGGCGGCGGGCGTCTGCGGCGGCGCGGGCGGCGCCGAGGGCGCCTGCGGCGCGGCGGGAGCCGGCGGGCTGCCCGCCGACCCGCCCGGCGCGTACGCCTGCGCCTGCGCCTGCGGAGCGGCGCTGCCGGGCGTCCGGGCCGGCACGGGGGCGGCGGGCTGCGGGGCCTGCTGCGCGTACGGGTTGGGGGCGCCCGGGGCGGCGGGAGCGCCGTAACCGGGCGTCTGCGGGCCGCCGTACGGCCCGGCGGGCGGCTGCGGCATGGCGAAGGGCTGCCCGCCCTGCTGGGGCGGCGGCGGGGCGTACCAGCCGGGCTGGCCCTGGCCGGGCACCGGCATCGGGGGCTCGGCGCCCGGCGGCAGCGGCTGCTGCAGGCCCGCCTTCTGGTCGACGGTCGAGCGGTAGTCCACGGCGCCCTGCGTCATCCGCATGTACGCCTCCTCCAGCGAGGCCTGGTGCGGCGACAGCTCCCACAGCCGTACGCCCGCCTCGTGCGCGAGGTCGCTGATCCGGGGCAGCGGCAGTCCGGTCACCCGCAGGGCGCCGTCCTGCTCCGGCAGCACATGGCCGCCCGCCTCGGCGAGCGCGGCGGTGAGCTTCTCGCGCTGCTGCGGCTCGGTGTCCGGGGTGCGCACCCGGGCGAAGTCCGCGGAGTTGGCCGAGATGAAGTCCTTCACGCTCATGTCGGCGAGCAGCTGGCCGCGTCCGATGACGATGAGGTGGTCGGCGGTCAGCGCCATCTCGCTCATCAGGTGCGAGGAGACGAAGACCGTGCGGCCCTCCGCGGCGAGGGCCTTCATCAGGTTGCGGACCCAGAGGATGCCCTCGGGGTCGAGGCCGTTGACCGGCTCGTCGAACAGCAGCACCTGCGGGTCGCCGAGCAGCGCGGCGGCGATGCCGAGGCGCTGGCCCATGCCGAGCGAGAAACCCTTGGAGCGCTTCTTCGCCACGTCCTGCAGGCCCACGACCCCGAGCACCTCGTCCACCCGCCGGGCCGGGATGCCGGACAGCTGGGCGAGGCTCAGCAGGTGGTTGCGGGCGCTGCGGCCGCCGTGCACCGCCTTGGCGTCGAGCAGGGCGCCGACCTGGCGGGGGGCGTTGGGCAGCTTGCGGTAGGGGTAGCCGCCGATGGTCACCGAACCGGACGTCGGGTTGTCGAGCCCGAGGATCATCCGCATCGTCGTCGACTTGCCCGAGCCGTTGGGCCCGAGGAAGCCGGTGACGGCTCCTGGCCGCACGTGGAAGGAAAGGTTGTACACGGCGGTTTTGTCGCCGTAGCGCTTGGTCAGGCCGACAGCCTCGATCATGCTCCGCACCCATCGAAAGGTTCAGGACAGCCGGGGCAGACGCCCCCGTAAGGGTTAGGAGGATATCGGGGCGCTGACGGTTCCACCCAAGAGAACGCAAAGCCAGGGAATCGCTGAGCGTGACAGCCTGCTCTGCCGAACGCGACGAAGCCCCCTGCCGTGGGACGGCAGGGGGCTTCGAAGGCGCTCGTACGGCTGCGGCTCCCGCTTACCGCGACTGCTGCGCCGGCACCCCACGCGAGATCGGCTCGTCCTCGGTCGGCGAGCCCGCGGCAGCCACCGCCGCGCCGGTGAGCGTCGCCAGCATCTCGCGCACGTTCGTCAGCTGGGCGTTGATCGAGTCGCGGCGGTTGGTCAGCGCGGCGAGCTCGCGCTCGGATTCCGAGCGGATGCGGTCGGCCTTGGCGTTGGCGTCGGCCACGATGTCCTCGGCCTGGCGCTGGGCCGTCTCCACCGTCTGGCGGGCACGGCGCTCGGCGTCGGTGCGCAGCTTCTCCGCCTCCAGGCGCAGCTGCTCGGCGCGGTGCTCGATCTCCGCGAGGCGCTTCTCGGCCTTGGCCTGGCGGGAGGCCAGGTCGCGCTCGGACTGCTCGCGGCGCTTGGCGAGGTTCGTCTCGAAGTCGGCGGCGGCCTGCGCGGCCTTGGCGCGGGTCTCCTCGAAGAGGGCGTCCGCCTCCTCGCGCTTGGACTGCGCGTCCTTCTGCGCCTCGGCGCGCAGCTGGGCGGCCTCGCCCTTGGCCTTCTCGACGATCCGGACGCCCTCGTCCTCGGCCTTGGCCTTGCGCTCGGCGGCGTAGGCCTCGGCGTCGTTGCGGACCTGCTGGGCCGCGGACTCGGCGAGGTCGCGGTGCTGCTCGGCCGCCCGTCGGGCCTCCTCACGCAGTTCCTTGGCCTCTTCCTCGGCCAGGCGCAGGATCTTCTCGACCCGGGCACCGAGACCCGCGTACGACGGCTCGGCGTCGGTGACCTGGGCCTGGGCGTTCTGCGTCTCGAGGTGGAGCTCCTCGATGCGCTTCTCCAGGGCGGTGATGCGGGCGAGAGCGCTGTCACGGTCGGAGACGAGCTTGGAGATACGTTCGTCCACCTGAGCGCGGTCGTACCCACGCCGCACAAGCTCGAAGCCGTAGGGGGAAGTGTCGCTCATGGGGTTCCTGTCGAATGAGACCGGTGAGGTGATAGGGGGAATCCTAGGGGCCGAAGCGGTGTGTCATCGAGCGGATACGTGTTTGATCTGGAGAATGAGACCCCTTTTGAGTGGCTGACGGCCGGATGGCTTGCCAACGAGTCGGGCAAAGCCCCCAGACGTTACCGGAACACATCGCTCAGGTTAGCCGTCTGACGACTTGCCACCCGATCGGGGGGCGCCCACCGTCGCGCCGGCCTTGACCCCGCCGTCCTTCCCGGACGCCGGCGTCTCGAAGGACTCCAGCGCCTCCAGGACGTCCTGGACCCGGGAGATCTCGGCGTTGATGTCCTCGCGCCTGCGCACCAGGATCTCCAGCTCGCGCTTGCCCTCCTCGACCGTGCGCCGGGCCTCGCGGATCGCCTCGGCCTTGAGCTCCTCGGCCTCCTTGATCAGGCTGGCCTTCTTCAGCTCGGCCTCCTTGAGCAGCCCCTCGGCCTTCTTCACGGCGGCGATACGCACCTTGCCCGCCTCGGAGTTGGCCTCCGACACCAGCTCCTTGGCCTTCGCCTCGGCCTTCGCCAGCTGCTCCTCGGCCGCCTTGATGAGCGCGTCGCAGCGGTCGCCGGTGGACTTCATCGTCTCGGCGGCCTCGCGCCGGGCCCGCTCGTGCAGCTCCTCGATCTCGGCGGTGATGCGGTCGCGCAGCTCCTCCGCGCGCTCCCTGATCGCGGTCGCGTCCCGGCGGGCGCCGACCAGCAGCTCGTCGGCGTCCGTACGGGCCTTCTCCACCCGGGCGTTGCCCTCGACGGTCGCCTCGGCGACGATCCGCTCGGCCTCGGCGCGGGCGGCGCCGACCATCGTGTCGGCCTGGGACTCGGCGTCCGCGGTGGTCTTCAGCGCCTGCTCCTGCGCCTCCGCGAGCAGCTTGTCCACCTCGGCCGTGGTCTCGGTGATGAGCGTGTCGACCTGCTCGGCCGCCTCCGAACGCCGCTTGTTGGCCTCCTTGCGGGCCTCGTCCAGGGTCCGCTCGGCCTCCTCGCGGGCGGAGTTGACGAGCCGTTCGGCCTCCGCCTCCGCGTCCGCCTTGAGCCGCTCGGCGTCCGCCCGCACCCGCTCGGCGTGCGCCTGCGCCGAGCCGACCGTCTCGGCGGCCTCCGCGCGCAGCCGCTCGGCCTCGCCGGTGGCCTCCCCGACGAGCTGCTCGGCGGCCGCCAGGGCCTCCGCACGCACCCGGTCCGCCTCGGCCACCGCCTCGCCGCGCACCCGCTCGGCCTCGGCGGCGGTCTCCGTCTGCAGCCGCTCCGCCTCGCTGCGCGCCTCGGTGATGAGGGTGTCCGCCTGGGTCGCCGCGTCCGAGCGGATCCGGTTGGCGTCCTCGCGGGCGTCCGCCCGGGTACGGGCCGCCGCCTGGTCGGCCTCGGCGAGCACGTCCGAGGCCTCGGTGCGCACCCGCTGGGCGTACTCGCCGGCGTCCGTGCGCAGCCGCTCGGCCTCCGCCATCGCCTCCGCGACCGTACGCTCGGCCAGCGCCTTGGCGGCCTCCGACTCCTCGTTCGCCTCGCGCCGCATCCGCGAGGCGTCCTCGCCGGCCCGCTCCCGCTCGGCGTAGGCGTCGGCGCGGACCCGGTCGGCCTCCTCCTCGGCCTCCCGCCGGGTGCGGTCCGCCGCGTGCTCGGCGGCCGAGCGCAGCCCGGCGATCTCCTCCTGCGCCTGCTCGTGCAGCCCGGCGACCGAGTCGCGCACCTGCTGGGCGTGCTGCTCGGCCGCGGAGACCATCTCGGTGGCCCGCCGGTCGGCCTCCTCCACCAGCCGGGTGGCCTCGGCCTGCGCCTCCTCCACCCGCTTGCGTGCGGAGGCCAGCAGCTCCTCGCTCTGCTCGCGGGCCCGCCGGCGCTCCTCCTCGGCCTCCTCGCGGGCCGCGCCGAGCAGCTCCTCCGCCTCGCGGCGGCGCCGGGCGGCCTCCTCCTGGGCGGCGGCCAGCGTCTCGGACGCCTCGGTGCCGAGCCGCTCGGCGGCGGCCTGCGCCTCCGCACGCACCCGGTCGGCGGTGTCCTGGGCCTCGGCCTTGAGCCGCTCGGCCTCGGCGGCGGCCTCACTGCGCAGCCGTACGGCGACGGCCTCGCCCTCGGCGCGGAACGCGGACGCGTCGGAGGCGGCCTCGGTGCGCAGCCGCTCGGCCTCGGCCTCGGCCTGCTGCTGGAGCGTACGGATCCGTTCGGCGGACTCGGTGCGCAGCCGCTCGCTCTCCTCGGCGGCCTCGCGGCGGATCCGGGCGGCCTCCTCGCGGGCGTCCGCGAGCGCCTGCTCGGCCGCCTCCAGCCGCTCCTGCGCCTCCGTCTGGAGCCGGGTCAGCTCCGCCGCGGCCTCGGTGCGGCGGGCCTCGACGGCGCGCTCGGTCTCCTCGCGCAGTTCGCGCGCGGCGGTCTCGGCGTCCGCCGTGATCTTCTCGGCCTGCTCGCCGGCCTCGGCACGCAGCCGCTCGGCCTCCTTGCGGGCCCGGCCCACGGTCTCCTCGGCCTGCCGGCGCAGCGCGGTGGCCCGCTCGATGGCCTCGGTGCGGACCTTCTCGCTGTCGGTCGTCGCGGTCTGCCGCAGCTCGTCGGCGTCCGCCTTGGCCTTGGCCAGCAGCTCCTCGGCGGTCCTGGCCGCCTCCTCGATCTGCGCGACCGCCTCCCGGCGGGCCTCCGCGCGGATCGACTCGCCCTCGGCGACCGCGTCGGCACGCAGCTGCTCGGCCTCGCCGCGCAGCCGGCGGGCCTCCTCCTGCAGCTCGACCGTCTTGGCGCGGTACTCCTTGGTGTCGTCCTTCGCCGCGCCCTTGAGCTGCTCGGCGATGTCGTGCGCCTCGGCGCGCAGCCGGTCCGCCTCGGCCTCGGCCTCGGTGCGGATCCGCTCGGCCTCCTCGGCGGCGGCCCTGGTGGTCCGCTTGGCCTCCTCGGAAGCCTTGGTGAGCACGTCCTCGGCGGTCCTGGCCGCCTTGGACAGCTGGGTGGCGCTCTCCTCGGCCGTGATCGCGCGGGCCTTCTCGGACGCCTCCGCGAGGATCTTCTCGGCCTCGGCGCGGGCGTCCGCGACCAGCTGCTCGGCCTCCGACCTGGTCTGCTCGGCCTCCTTGGTGGCCTCCTCGACCAGCCGGGCGACCTGCTCCTTGGCCGTGCGGGTCCGCGTCTCGTTGGCGGCCTCGGCGCTCGCCAGGGCCTTGGCGGCGGCCTCCTTGGCCTCCGTGACGACCTTCTCGGCCTCCGCCTGGGCCTTGCGCAGCGCCTCCTCGGCCGCGGCCATCCGCTCCTCGGCGGCCCGGGTCAGCTCGGCGGCCTGCCGGCGCGCGGTGTCGGACTCGCCGGCCGCGTCGGTGCGCAGCCGCTCGGCGTGGTCGGTGGCCTCCTGGGCCTGGGTGGAGGCGGCGTTCAGCAGGCGCTCGGCGTCCGTGCGGGCGCGGCGCAGGATCTGCTCGGCCTCCGCGCGGGCCGACTCCGCCTCGCTCTGCAGCCGCTCCCGGGCCTCGCGGGTCAGCCGCTCGGCCTCGGCGCGGGCGGCGGCCATCGCCTGCTCCGCCTCGGCGCGGGACTCCGCCAGCAGCCGGCGGGCCTGCTCCTCGGTGCGGGCGCGCAGCTGCTCCGCCCAGGCCACGTTCTCGTTGACGTGCGACTCGACGGTGGCGCGGCGCTCGGCCAGCTCCTGGTCGAGCTGCTGGCGCCGGGTGACGGCCTCCTGGTGCAGCTCCGCCTGGAGCCGGGCGGCCTGCTCGGCGTGCTCCTGCAGGATCCGCTGGGTCTGCGCGCGGGCCTCGGCGGCCATCCGCTCGGCTTCCTGCCGCAGCTGGTCGGCCTGCATCTGGGCATTGCGGAGCAACTGCTCGGCCTGATAGCCGACGTCACCGCCGTCGAAGGCGGGCCGGGTCATCAGGGTGCGGCGCGCCTCGTGCAGCTTGGCGCGCAGCACCTCGACCTGGTAGCCGAGGTCCTCGGCGTGCTGGATCGCCTTTTCCCGCTCGGTCTTCAGCCGCTTCATCTCGGCCTCGAACCGAGAGAGGTGGTCGACGTCAGCCGCCGGCTCTCGCTCCTGGCTCTCGTAGCCCCGCACTGCGCGGTCCCATCCGTCCCCTGGTCAGCTTCTCCAACGAGCCTCGTCCTCCGCCGAACGGGGCCCCCGGGGAATGGTGTCAGATCAACGGCGGAGCACGGGCTGCTGCCCCGACGCTCGTCCCCCGAAACCCGGACCCCGGAAACGGCCGTCCCCCGCTTTCGGGGACGACCGCCCCCAACCCTACCGGCCCTTATGTACGGCGGTCAGTGCTCAGGGGACTCAACCGGGGCCGAAGTGACCAGTTCTGTCAGGACGCCGTGGCAGTCCTTGGGGTGCAGGAAGGTGATCCGCGAGCCCATCGAGCCCCGTCGCGGCTCGTCGTACAGCACGCGTACGCCCTTGTCGCGGATGGCGGCGGCGTCCCCGTCCACGTCCGCCGTGCCGAAGGCGATGTGGTGGACGCCCTCCCCGTTCTTCGCCAGCCACTTGCCGACCGCGGAGTCCTCGCGGGTCGGTTCCAGCAGCTGGAGGTAGGAGGCGCCGCCGTCCGAGGTCTCGTTGATCTTGAGCATGGCCTCGCGCACGCCCTGCTCCTCGTTGACCTCGGTGTGGAACACCTCGAATCCGTACGTGGCCCGGTAGAACTCGACGGTGGCGTCGAGGTCGTGGCAGGCGATCCCGATGTGGTCGATTCGCGTCAGCATGAATTCAGTGCAGCGCCACCGCGGTGGTTACGCAACGTGCGAGCGATCACACTGACAGCCCGATGACGGCACGGAGTGCCACTCAGTACATTCGAAGTAAACCCTCGTTCACTCCTCGGCCTGGGCAAGGCCGGTAAGGGGATCGCAGCTCATGCCTTCTGGAACGAACAGCTCGGTGATCGTCGCGGGCGCGCGAACGCCCATGGGACGACTCCTCGGCTCCCTCAAGTCCTTCTCCGGAGCCGACCTCGGCGGTTTCGCGATCAAGGCCGCCCTCGACCGTGCGGGGATCGGCGGCGACCAGGTGCAGTACGTGATCATGGGCCAGGTGCTCCAGGCGGGTGCCGGGCAGATCCCGGCGCGTCAGGCCGCCGTGAAGGCCGGCATCCCCATGAACGTCCCGGCGCTCACCATCAACAAGGTGTGCCTCTCCGGGCTCGACGCCATCGCGCTGGCGGACCAGCTGATCCGCGCCGGCGAGTTCGACATCGTCGTGGCCGGCGGCCAGGAGTCCATGACCAACGCCCCGCACCTGCTGCCGAAGTCCCGCGAGGGCTTCAAGTACGGCGCGGTCGAGATGCTCGACGCGATGGCCTACGACGGCCTGACCGACCCGTGGGAGAACATCCCCATGGGCCAGTCCACGGAGAAGCACAACACCCGCCTCGGCATCGGCCGCGCCGAGCAGGACGAGATCGCCGCCCTGTCCCACCAGCGGGCCGCCGCCGCGCAGAAGAACGGCCTGTTCGAGGCGGAGATCACCCCCGTGGAGATCCCGCAGCGCAAGGGCGACCCGGTCCTGTTCAGCAAGGACGAGGGCATCCGCGGCGACACCACCGTCGAGTCCCTGGCCAAGCTGCGCCCGGCCTTCAGCAAGGACGGCACGATCACCGCCGGCTCGTCGTCCCAGATCTCCGACGGCGCGGCCGCCGTGGTGGTGATGAGCAAGGCCAAGGCCGAGGAGCTGGGCCTGACCTGGCTCGCCGAGATCGGCGCGCACGGCAATGTGGCGGGTCCGGACAACAGCCTGCAGTCCCAGCCGTCCAACGCCATCCGGCACGCCCTGAAGAAGGAGGGCCTGGAGGTCTCCGACCTCGACCTGATCGAGATCAACGAGGCCTTCGCCGCGGTCGCCGTGCAGTCCATGAAGGACCTCGGCGTGTCCACCGAAAAGGTGAACGTGAACGGCGGCGCGATCGCCCTCGGCCACCCGATCGGCATGTCCGGCGCGCGTCTGGTGCTGCACCTGGCGCTCGAGCTCAAGCGGCGCGGCGGCGGGGTCGGCGCGGCCGCGCTGTGCGGCGGCGGCGGCCAGGGTGACGCGCTGATCGTGCGGGTACCGAAGGCGTGAGCACGCTCGTCGTGCGCGTCTGTACGTCTGTGAACTGAACGGAGCTGTTTGATGCAGGACGTCTCCTCTCTGGTGGCCCAGGCCAGGGAAGGCCGGCCGCGGGCCGTGGCCCGGCTCATTTCCCTGGTGGAGGGGGCGTCCCCGCAGCTCAGGGAGGTCATGGCGGCGCTGGCCCCGCTGACCGGCAACGCCTACGTGGTGGGCCTGACCGGCTCCCCGGGAGTCGGCAAGTCGACCTCGACCTCCGCGCTCGTCACCGCGTACCGCAAGCAGGGCAAGCGGGTCGGCGTCCTGGCCGTCGACCCGTCCTCGCCCTTCTCCGGCGGCGCCCTGCTCGGCGACCGCGTCCGCATGTCGGAGCACGCCTCCGACCCCGGCGTCTACATCCGCTCGATGGCCACCAGGGGCCACCTGGGCGGCCTCGCCTGGGCGGCGCCCCAGGCGATCCGGGTCCTGGACGCGGCGGGCTGCGACGTGATCCTGGTCGAGACGGTGGGCGTGGGCCAGTCGGAGGTCGAGATCGCCTCCCAGGCCGACACCAGCGTGGTCCTGCTGGCCCCGGGCATGGGCGACGGCATCCAGGCGGCCAAGGCGGGCATCCTGGAGATCGGCGACGTGTACGTCGTCAACAAGGCGGACCGGGACGGCGCGGACGCCACCGCCCGCGAACTGAACCACATGCTGGGCCTCGGCGAGGCCCGCGGCCCCGGCGACTGGCGCCCGCCGATCGTGAAGACGGTCGCCGCCCGCGCCGAGGGCGTCGACGAGGTCGTCGAGGCCCTGGAGAAGCACCGCGCGTGGATGGAGGAGCGCGGGGTGCTGGCCGAACGCCGCAGGGCGCGCGCGGCCCGCGAGGTGGAGACCATCGCGGTGACGGCCCTGCGCGAACGCATCGGCGACCTGCACGGCGACCGCCGCCTCAGCGCGCTCGCGGAGCGCATCGTCGCCGGCGAACTGGACCCGTACCGCGCGGCCGACGAACTGGTGGCGGGCCTGACGCAGGGATAACCGATCGCCGGCCCGCCTGCCCTGCTGCTACCTTGACGGCCATGCTCCTCTCCTTGGCGTAGAGCGCACCCCGGACCGCGAGGCCGTGACGTACGACCGGCTCTCGCGTCCCTCGGTGCCCCTCTCCCGCCTCCCGCAGAGGAACATCCGCATGTCGACGCATGCCCCCGCGCGGCCCTCGTACGCCGCCGTACTGCGCCTGCCGCACGCCCGCCGCACCTTCGCCTCCGCCCTCACCGCCCGGCTGGCGTACGGCACGGTCTCCCTGGCGATGCTGCTGTCCGTCACCCGGTCCACCGGCTCCTACGCCGTCTCCGGCGCCGTGCTGTCCCTGTTCGGCGCCACGACGGTCTTCCTGATGCCGCTGCGCGCCCGGCTGACGGATCACTGGGGCCCCCGCCGCGCCCTGCCGCCCATGGCCGCGCTGTACGGCGCCCTGCTGGGCGTCCTGGCCGCGCTGACCTGGCGCCCCGGGGCGCCGCCGTGGGCCCTCGCCGTCACGGCGGCCCTCGCGGGCGGGTGCGCGCCGCCGCTGGGGCCGGCCATGCGTGCCGTCTGGGCCGGACTGGCCCCGGAACCGGCGATGCTGGCCCGCGCCTACGCCCTGGACGGCGTCGCCGAGGAACTGCTGTACGTCTCCGGCCCGGCCCTGGTCGGCGCCCTGACGGTTTTCGCCCCGCCCGCGTCCGGGATCCTGCTCAGCGCGGTCCTGATCGTGGGCGGCACCTGTGCCTTCGCCACCTGCCCGGCGGTCCCGGGCCCCTGCCGGAGAGCCCCGGGAAAGCGGCGCGGCACCTTGGCGGGGCTGCTGGCGCCGGTCGCCGTGGTGACCGGGGCGGGCCTCGCGCTGAGCGGGGTGGAACTGCTGGTGACGGCGTTCGTCACGGCGCGGTCGTACGACGCCGGGCTGGTGCCCTGGGTTCTGGGCGCGCTGTCCGCGGGGAGCGCGGTCGGCGGTCTGCTCAACGGGGCGGTGAGGTGGCGGGCGCCGGCCCGGGCGCGGCTGTGCGGGTTCGCCGCCGGGCTCGGCCTGGTGATCGCGGCGGCGGGCCTGGCGCCGGGTCTGTGGACCCTGGCCGGGGGCATGGCCCTCGCCGGGATGTTCGTCGCCCCCGTCCTCACGACGGCGTACCTCGTGGCCGAGGAGACCGCGCCCGAGGGAGCCCGGACGCGGGCCGGCGCCTGGGTCAACACGGGGGTGAACGCCGGGAGCTCGGCGGGTGCGATGGCGGCGGGACTGCTGATCGGCCGGATGCCCCTCGCGGTGTGCTTCCTGCTGGCGGGCGGGGCGGCCGTGCTGCCTGCCGCTGCGGGGTGTCGCCGTCGCAGGGAGCGGGCCGTGGTGGGCCGGGCCTGAAGCGCCCCGGGCGGCACGGGTGGGCACCGGGAGCACCCCCTGCGGCGAGGCTCCTCGCCGGAGCCGGTCGGCACCCGCCCCTCGCCCGGCCGCACCACCCCGCACGGCTCAGGGACGCCCGCGTTGCCCCCGCAGATGCTCCGCGATCGGCTTCAGCGCCTTGTCCAGTTCGTGCAGCGCCTCCGGTGACAGCAGATCGATGAAGTGCCGCCGTACGGAGGCGACGTGGTGGGGTGCCACCTTCTTCATCGTCTCCAGGCCGTGCTCGGTCAGCACGGCGTACAGCCCCCGCCGGTCCGACTCGCAGTTCTCGCGGCGTACCAGGTTCGCGTTCTCCATCCGCGTGATCTGGTGCGAGAGCCGGCTCTTGGACTGCAGCGTCGCCGAGGCGAGGTCGCTCATCCGCATGCGTACGTCGTCCGACTCGGACAGGTTCACGAGGATCTCGTAGTCGTTCATCGTCAGGCCGAACGGCTGCAGATCCTTCTCCAGCTGGTACATCAACAGCCTGTTGACCTCCAGGTGGGTGCGCCAGGCGCACTGCTCCGCATCGGTCAGCCAGCGCGTGGCCGTCTCGGTCTCCATGAATGAAGTCTACCTAAGAAGTTGAATGACGAACTACCTTGGACGGTGTGACTGTGCGCACGCGTTCGACGTCACACTCCGCAGACTACCGCTCACAGCCCGAAGCGACGCTGGAGGTCCCCCAGCTGTCCGGGAAGGCGCGGTGCGCCTGGCGGTTGCGGACCGTGTCCGCCCGGCCCCGCAGCGCCACCCCCCGGCACCCCCGGCTCGGACGGGACGACCCCCGTCGCCGTCTCCTCCATGAGGGTCTCCGAGGACTGCAGCAGGACCGTCCCGGCGCCCACGAACTCGAACTGGTGCTCCTCCCCGGATACCCCGCCCAGGCCCGTCATCGCACGTAGACCGCCCAGTACACCCGTCAGATACCCGTGGTCGTAGTGATGGCACGGTGACGGGCAGTCGGCCCACCCGACGAGCGCCTGAGGGTCGACCCGGATCGGAGGTTCCATGAACACCACCGGTCCGTTAGATGCCGCCACAAACTTTCCGGTTCCGATAAGGGTCAGAAAACCCGGCACGATCGACTGCTTCAGCGACAGACTTGGCTGAAAAGCGAGCAGGTTGCCCGCGCGAATGGTCAAGTTCCCGTCGTCGAGGTCGTACGAATTGACGTCGAAGGCCCGGTCGGCGAGCAGCATCCTGCCCGAGCCCGACGCCACGACCCAGTCGCTCGCGTGCAGTGGCGAATGGAACGACGTGCGGACAAGTCGGTCCAATCGGCCGTGTCCGATGCCGTTGAACTCGATCGCCCCGTAGTAGGCGATCATCTTCCCCTTCTGCAGGAACCACTCCGCACCCTTCAGCTCGACACAGAACGTGTACTTGTTCACGTTGTCGTCGGCGGGCAGGGTCATCGGGTCGTACACCACCGGGCCGCCCGGGGCGCCGTACATGCCTGCGTGCGCGCTCACAGCTTCTCCTCCGAGGCCTGGACGAACACCGTGCCGTTGCCGCTCAGCTCCAGCTGGAAGGCCTCGCCGGAGCCGCGCCCCACCATCTCGCGCCAGCCGAGCGCGGCGGACAGCCTGTTGCGCACGTCGCCGTGGTGGGCGACGTAGGCCTGGGGGTCGACGTGGACGGGGCGCTGGGGGGTGACCGGGATCTCGAAGACGCCGCCGTGCGCCATCACGGCCACCGAGCCCTGGCCCTGGAGGGTGGTCGTGAACAGGCCCTGCCCGGTGACCTGGCCCCGGACCAGACCCATCACCCCGCCCTGGGAGCCCATGAACATCGTGCCCTGCCGCAGTGTGCCCTCGAAGGCGAGCAGGCGGTCGGCCTCCACGTAGAGGGTGTCGCCGGTGAGGTGGATCACGTGGACGTGGTGGCCGCCGTGCCCGAAGAAGACCGTGCCGCTGCCCTCCACGGTCATCAGCGGGGTCGCCTCGCCCGCCACCCGGCGTCCGATCATGGACATCAGGCCGCCCTGGCCGCCCTGGACGTTCGGCGTGAAGGACACGTCCCCCTTGTAGGCGAGCATCGCCCCGCGCTGGCTGAACAGCCGCTGCCCGGGCAGCACGGTCGCCTCGACCATCTTGGAATTGATCTCGCGGAACGCCATGGCTACAGATCCCCCGCGATCGTGTTCCGCTCGCTCGGCTGCACGTACACCAGACCGTCCCCCTCGAAGCGGATCTGGAAGGCCTCGCCGCCGCCCTCCCCGAAGAACGTGCGGAACGTCACGCCTGACTGGAAGGACTGCCGGACGTCGCCCTGGTGCGCGACATAGGCGCCCGGGTCGACGATCAGCGGGTACTGCGGGCTGACCCGGAGCACCACCGCCGGCCCGTCGGACAGGATCGCCGCCTGCCCGTGCCCCTCGACGGTCGTCGTGAACAGGCCGTTGCCCTGCGAGGCGCCGCGCAGCCCCGTGAACGTCGTGCCCGTGCGCAGCCCCGCGTCCGTCACGAGCAGGTTGCTCGACTCCACGTACAGCTTGTCGCCCTGGAGACTCACGAGATTGATCTCGGTCGCCCGGTCCGCGAACCAGCAGGTGCCGTGCCCCTTCACCTCCATCACCGTCATCTGCTCGCCGGTGAGCCGGCGGGTCACCATCCCGCGCAGCCCCTCCCCGCCGCCGCTCAGCTTCTTGAAGCTCATCTGCCCGTCGTACGCGACCATCGAGCCGTTCTTCGCCTTCACGGCGTCCCCGGTCATGTCGACGGCGAGCACCTTGCTGCCCTGTAGTCGGAACATCGCCACGCAGTGAAAGTAGCGGCGCGACGGGTGGACGGAACAGGGCCTCCGGGTGGACACGGACCCTGAGCGGACCCCTAGGGCCGCCGTTTGCCACAATGGGGACGCTTGTGGGTGCGTTCACAAATTGCAGCCCGCCGCCGACGGACCGTAACCGCAGGCCGTCGCGAGAACTCCCACCGAAGGTGATCCGTGGACATCAAGACCGCCACCGCCCTCCGCCGCCTCCGCCTGGTCTCGGCCCCGGAGGCCGTGTCCTTCCTGATCCTCCTCGTCTGCTCGGTGCTCAAGCGGACCACCGACTTCAACGCGGTCCCCGTCATGGGCGCGGTCCACGGCGTCCTGTTCATCCTCTACGTGGTCTTCTGGATCGACGCCTGGAGCCGCACCAAGTGGCCCCTCGGGACCGCCGCCCTCTATTTCGTCCTCTCCGTGCTGCCCACCGGCGGCTTCTTCGCCGAGCGCAAGCTCAAGCGCGCCGCCGAGGACGAGGTCATCGCCGCCCGCGCCCGCAAGGAAGGGATCGTCAACGCATGATCGTCGCCTTCTCCGTGACACCCCTCGGCGTCGGCGAGGACGTGGGGGAGTACGTCGCCGACGCCGTCCGCGTGGTCCGCGAGTCCGGGCTGCCCAACCGCACCGACGCCATGTTCACCTCCCTCGAGGGCGAGTGGGACGAGGTCATGGACGTCGTCAAGCGAGCCGTCGCCGCCGTGGAGGCCCGCGCCCCGCGCGTCTCGCTCGTCCTCAAGGCCGACATCCGGCCCGGCGTGACCGACGGACTCACCTCCAAGGTCGAGACCGTCGAACGGCACCTGGCAGGGTGACGGGACCCCTTTTGAGCGGTCGCCGGGGCAGGTGTACCTTCCCCTCCTGATCATCCGGGCGATCGCCCGGCTTGACGTGCTGACCTGGGGGAACACCATGCGTCTCTACCGAGAGACACACATACGCGCCGGCCTCGACGAACTGTGGGCACACACCCAGGACCCCGTGACACGCCTGCGCTGGGACCTCCGCTTCCGGTCGATCGAGCCCCTTCCCGGCACTTCGGGCGGGCCGCGCCGCTTCACGTGCGCCTGGCGCGTGCTGCCGCTGCTCACCGTGCCCGCCACCGGCGTCGCGGCCGGCGAGCGCGACCGGCCGGACGGCACGCGCGTGTGCGCCCTGCGCTTCTCCTCCCGCCACCCGCTCTCCCCGGTCGCCGAGGCGAGCGCCTACTGGCGCTACGTGCCCGAGGCGCAGGGCGTGCGGCTGCTCACCGGGTACGAGTACCGCCCCCGCGGGGGCGCCTTCGGCGCGGTCGCCGACCGGGTGCTGCTGCGGCCGCTGACGGGCTGGGCCACGGCGTGGTCCTTCGACCGGCTCCGGCTGTGGCTGGAGCGCGGCATCACGCCCGAGCGCTCCCTGCTCAACTGGATCCTCGAACTGACTGTCCGCGCGCTCGTCCTCACCGCCTGCCTGACCGGCCTGGCCCTGCGCCCCCTGCTCAGCCTCTCCGGCCCCTTCGCGGACACCCTGGCCTTCCTGTGCCCCCTGGCGCTGGTGACCGCCGGCTCGCTCGCCCTCTTCACCACCCCCCTGCCCGCGACCCCCGCCGCCCGCCGCTGCCTGCGCTCACCGGCCACCCGGACCCGGACCCCGCGCGTGCTGCGCCGCCTGGAGGCGTACGGATGAGAGGAGCGGCGGTCCGGCGCGCTTCCGCGCACGGGCCGCCGTACGGCTTCGGGCCCGAGCCGCCCAGGCGATCCGAGCGGCCCGGGCCATCCGGGCGGCTCGGGCCGCCCGGCGGCTTCTGGGCGACCGACAGACGAGACAGGGCTGACCGGCATATGACCGGCCGGTAGGGTCTGATGACGTGCCGAAGCCACTCAGCCTTCCCTTCGACCCCATCGCCCGCGCCGACGAGCTCTGGAAGCAGCGCTGGGGAAACGTGCCGTCCATGGCCGCGATCACCTCGATCATGCGGGCCCAGCAGATCCTGCTCGCCGAGGTGGACGCGGTGGTCAAGCCGTACGGACTGACGTTCGCGCGGTACGAGGCGCTGGTGCTGCTGACCTTCTCCAAGGCCGGCGAGCTGCCCATGTCCAAGATCGGGGAGCGGCTGATGGTGCATCCCACGTCCGTGACGAACACCGTGGACCGGCTGGTCAGGTCCGGGCTGGTCGCCAAGCGGCCCAACCCCAACGACGGCCGCGGCACCCTCGCCGTCATCACCGACAAGGGCCGCGAGGTGGTCGACGCGGCCACCCGGGACCTGATGGCGATGGACTTCGGGCTCGGGGTGTACGACGCCGAGGAGTGCGCGGAGATCTTCGCGATGCTCCGCCCGCTGCGGGTCGCGGCGGGCGACTTCGAGGAGGACTGAGCCCAGCGGCCACCCCGGGCAAGATCTCCCGGAACGGGTGGTTACGCTCGACTGCATGAAGAAGAGCGTGCTGACCCGCTACCGCGTCATGGCCTACACCACGGGTGTCCTGCTGGTGCTGCTGTGCCTGAGCATGATCGCGAAGTACGGGCTGGACATCAGCGGCGCGGCCGACGTGACCCGGGTCGTCGCCATCGCCCACGGCTGGCTGTACGTCGTCTACCTCGTCGTCGCCTTCGACCTGGGCTCGAAGACGAAGATGCCGATCGGCAAGCAGCTGTGGGTGCTGCTGGCGGGGACGATTCCCACCGCCGCCTTCTTCGTGGAGCGCAGGATCAGCCGCGAGCTGGAGGCCAGGGTCGCCGACCAGGCCCCGGCCGTCGCGAAGGCATAGCCCCCGCCGTACGGACGCCGTGCGGCGGGCTCCGTGCCCGCCGTGTGGCCCGGCCCACCCCACCGGACGGCGGTCTGCCATCGACATTTACTAGGACGTCCAAGTAAATTCGATGGTATGGACGCTCACGCCATCGAGGAGGGCCGCCGCCGCTGGCAGGCCCGCTACGACGCCGCACGCAAGCGCGACGCAGACTTCACCACGCTCTCCGGTGATCCCGTGGAGCCGGTGTACGGGCCCCGACCGGGCGACACGTACCAGGGATTCGAGCGGATCGGCTGGCCGGGGGAGTACCCCTTCACGCGCGGGCTCCATCCGACCGGCTACCGCGGGCGCACGTGGACGATCCGGCAGTTCGCCGGGTTCGGCAACGCCGAGCAGACCAACGAGCGGTACAAGATGATCCTCGCCGCCGGCGGCGGGGGCCTGTCCGTCGCCTTCGACATGCCGACGCTCATGGGGCGCGACTCCGACGACCCGCGCTCGCTCGGCGAGGTCGGCCACTGCGGCGTCGCCATCGACTCCGCCGCCGACATGGAGGTCCTGTTCAAGGACATCCCGCTGGGCGACGTGACGACGTCCATGACCATCAGCGGTCCGGCCGTCCCCGTCTTCTGCATGTACCTGGTCGCCGCCGAGCGGCAGGGCGTGGACCCGTCGGTGCTCAACGGCACGCTCCAGACCGACATCTTCAAGGAGTACATCGCGCAGAAGGAGTGGCTGTTCCAGCCCGAGCCCCATCTGCGCCTGATCGGCGACCTCATGGAGTACTGCGCCGCCGGCATCCCCGCCTACAAGCCGCTGTCCGTGTCCGGCTACCATATCCGCGAGGCGGGTGCGACGGCCGCGCAGGAGCTGGCGTACACGCTGGCGGACGGTTTCGGGTACGTCGAACTGGGGCTCAGCCGCGGCCTGGACGTGGACGTCTTCGCTCCGGGCCTGTCCTTCTTCTTCGACGCGCACGTCGACTTCTTCGAGGAGATCGCCAAGTTCCGTGCCGCGCGCCGCATCTGGGCGCGCTGGATGCGCGACGTGTACGGCGCGAAGAGCGACAAGGCGCAGTGGCTGCGGTTCCACACGCAGACGGCCGGTGTGTCGCTGACGGCCCAGCAGCCGTACAACAACGTCGTCCGTACGGCGGTGGAGGCGCTGGCGGCCGTGCTCGGCGGGACCAACTCGCTGCACACCAACGCCCTCGACGAGACGCTCGCGCTGCCCAGCGAGCAGGCCGCGGAGATCGCGCTGCGCACCCAGCAGGTGCTGATGGAGGAGACCGGCGTCGCCAACGTGGCGGACCCGCTGGGCGGTTCGTGGTACGTCGAGCAGCTGACGGACCGGATCGAGGCCGACGCGGAGAAGATCTTCGACCAGATCAAGGAGCGGGGTCTGCGGGCCCACCCGGACGGGCAGCACCCCATCGGGCCGATGACCTCCGGGATCCTGCGCGGGATCGAGGACGGCTGGTTCACCGGCGAGATCGCCGAGTCCGCCTTCCGCTACCAGCAGGCGCTGGAGAAGGGCGACAAGAAGGTCGTCGGCGTCAACGTCCACACCGGTTCGGTCACCGGGGACCTGGAGATCCTTCGGGTCAGCCACGAGGTGGAGCGCGAGCAGGTGCGGGTGCTGGCCGAGCGGAAGGCCGCCCGGGACGACGCGGCCGTGCGCGCCGCCCTCGACGGCATGCTGGCCGCCGCCCGCGACGGCTCCAACATGATCGAGCCGATGCTCCAGGCCGTACGGGCCGAGGCGACGCTGGGCGAGATCTGCGGGGCGCTGCGCGACGAGTGGGGCGTCTACACGGAGCCCGCGGGCTTCTAGCGCCCGCCCCAGCCGGCTCAGGCGGACGAGGTCAGTCCCTGCAGCAGGACCCGGGTGAAGTCGCGTACCCACTCCTCGTCCGCCGGTTTGCCGCTCACCAGGGTGCGGTGCACCACCGCGCCCGCCACCACGTCGAAGATCAGCTCCACCGTGCGGGCGGCCTCCTCCGGCTCGGGCACCGGGGGGAGTTCGCCGCGGCTCTCGGCGCGGGCGCGGCCCTGCAGGACCAGGCGCATCTGGCGTTCCACGATGGAGGAGCGGATGCGCTCGCGCAGCGCGTCGTCGCGGGTGGACTCGGCGACCACCGCCATCAGGCCACTCTTCGCCTCAGGGCGCGCCAGGATCGCCGCGAACTGCAGCACCACGCCCTCGATGTCCGCGGCCAGGCTGCCCCGGTCCGGAAGCTCCAGCTCGTCGAAGAGCTCCGCCACCGCGTCGCACACCAGCTCGTGCTTGCCGGCCCAGCGGCGGTACAGCGTCGTCTTCGCGACCCCGGCGCGGGTCGCCACGTCTCCCAGGGTGAGCTTGGACCAGCCGAGTTCCACCAGAGCCTGCCTGGTCGCGGCCAGGATCGCGGCGTCCGCGGCGGCGCTGCGCGGGCGCCCGGTACGGCTGGCGGGAGTGCGGCTCTGCATCCCTCGACCATAACCGGCGGGATCTGTGCGGTCGTGAGGGAGATCACCGGGTACTGGTGTCGTGCGGGACCCCGATGGCATTACGCTACGACTCGTAGCGAAAGCGTGGGGCGGCTCGTGACGGACGTACACGAGGTGTGCGCACGCGATGACATGGGGGCGCGGGTGGGGACCCGGGCGCCCGTGCACGGTGTTTTTCATTTCGACGCGGTAACGGGGGAGGATAGACGCATGCAGCCACGGAACATGTCCATGAGCGGCGTCGTCGACCTCGCCGCGGTGAAGGCGGCCCAGGAGGCCAAGGCCAAGGCCGAGCAGGCGCGCGCGGAGGCCGCCCGGCAGGGCGGCACGGGTGCCGTCGCCCCGGCCGATCTCGTCATCGACGTCGATGAGGCGGGCTTCGAGCGCGACGTCCTCCAGCGGTCCGCCGAAGTCCCGGTCGTCATCGACTTCTGGGCCGAGTGGTGTCAGCCCTGCAAGCAGCTGAGCCCGGTTCTGGAGCGGCTGGCCGTCGAGTACGCCGGACGCTTCCTCCTCGCCAAGATCGACGTCGACGCCAACCAGATGCTGATGCAGCAGTTCGGGATCCAGGGCATCCCGGCCGTGTTCGCCGTCGTGGCCGGACAGGCGCTGCCGCTGTTCCAGGGCGCGGCCGCCGAGCCGCAGATCCGGCAGACCCTGGACCAGCTGGTGCAGGTGGCCGAGCAGCGGTTCGGCATCACGGGCCTGACCGTCGACCCGGACGCGCAGCCGGGCGGCGGCGCGGCGGTCGATCAGGCGGGGCCGTACGACGCGGCGCTGAACGCCGCCGCCCAGGCCCTGGACGCCGGCGACCTGGGCGGCGCCATCCAGGCGTACAAGAACGTGCTGGCCGACGACCCGGGCCACCCCGAGGCGAAACTCGGCCTCGCGCAGGCGGAGTTGCTCCAGCGGGTACAGGGCTTCGACCCCCAGAGGGTCCGTCAGGAGGCGGCCGAGAAGCCCAGGGACGTCGACGCGCAGATCGCCGCCGCCGACCTGGACCTGGTGGGTGGTCATGTCGAGGACGCCTTCGGCCGGCTGATCGAGACCGTGCAGCGTACGGCGGGTGACGACCGGGACGCCGTGCGGCGCCGGCTGCTGGAGCTGTTCGAGGTCGTGGGGCCCGAGGACCCGCGTGTGGTGGGCGCGCGAAGGGCG
Source organism: Streptomyces sp. NBC_00557 (assembly GCF_036345995.1). Classification (NCBI taxonomy): domain Bacteria; kingdom Bacillati; phylum Actinomycetota; class Actinomycetes; order Kitasatosporales; family Streptomycetaceae; genus Streptomyces; species Streptomyces sp. NBC_00557. The sequence goes on along the minus strand of NZ_CP107796.1, from coordinate 2,643,407 downwards.
CTCGCGCGCGCCCTGTTCTGACCAGTCGCTAAACGCCACGGCTTGTGATGCCGAGGTGAAAGGTTTGCCGACGAGTCGTCACGGGGACGGCTCTTTGCCAAATCTTGGTAATCGGGCAAACTGTTACTGCGAGTAAGTCGAGGCCGTTGGTCTGTCTGGATTCGTCCAGGGATCAACGGCTTTGCTCTGCCCCTGATTGCCACCGAGCGTGGCGCTCCGAGACCGCTCGGTCGTCCTGCGGTTATCCGGCCGTTACTAGCCAGTAACGAACCCCCTTGTGCCTGGCGCGAGAATGCACCACGATCGGCGACGCTCGGTCCATTCCCGCACCCCGGCAGCCGGTCGGGTCACGGGAGACTCTGGGTCCCCACCGAGCAGAGCCGGCGGCAGTGGCGCCGGGTCTAGGGCAGGGGGGTCTTCGCCCGTCCGGCGAAGCCTGTCCAAGCAAGGTTGTGCGTGATGCGTGTCAGGCGCGACCAGTGGTTGTCGCTCGGGGGTGATCGCCGGTGATTCGGGCGCGGTTCGCGCCACCGAGCGCGGGCGCTCTCCTTCCCGAGGACGTAGCACTTCTCCCATCCCTGCCTGGTTGAGCCGCCGGCCGGCGGCCGGCCCGGGCCAGGAGATGTACGTCCGAGAAGGAGGAAATATGGAGTCCCAGGTGCGTGGCGGGACCAGATGGAAGCGGTTCGCTGTGGTCATGGTGCCCAGCGTCGCCGCGACGGCCGCGATAGGTGTCGCCCTCGCGCAGGGCGCTCTGGCCGCTTCGTTCAGCGTCTCCGGTCAGTCGTTCAAGGTGTCCGCCGACCAGCTCGTGGGCACCGGCTTCGAGCAGTACGGCGCCATCGACAGCGGCTACACGCTGGACGGTCACAAGACGGCTCACCCGGTGGCCGTCTCGGCGTTCAAGCACGCCGAGATCACCAACCTGTGCCAGTCCGTGGTCACCCCTGACGTGCCGATCTTCGGCAGCGTCAGCCTGATCCTGCGGGCCGGCGGTGCGGGTCACGACAAGGTCCAGGCCGACAACATCTACATCGATGTCGCCGACCTGAACGCCGACGCGACCTTCAACAACATCGACATCGGTGTTGCCGCCAAGGACGCCGGCAAGGGTCCGGGCATGAAGGGCGGCGGCGAGCAGGCCAACCCGTACGGCTTCGCCCAGCAGGCCGATTCGGCCACGCTGAGCGACGTCAAGCAGACGGCCTGGGCGACCACTGCGGGTACCTTCAAGCTCAGCGGTCTGCACATGTCGCTGGCGACGGGCACCCACGAGTGCTACTGAGCACCAGGTGATGGGCGGGGGAGCCGGTGGCGCCCCCGCCCGTCCACTCTCCGGCCGTGTTTCACACGCGCCACACATCACCACCACAGCAACGCCGCACCAGGGAGCTGTTTTCCATGAGCGCCGAGACCTCTGCCGCCGCACCCGGCCAGTTCACCCGCCGGAGGCTGCAGTTCCGCGCCTGGCGGGGCACGCGTCCGTTCTGGGCCGGACTGTTCGTCATCCTCGGCGGCTTTCCGATCATGTACTTCCCGTACGCCCATCTCCAGCTCGGCCATCTCACGCTGGCGATGGCGACCACCGCGGGAGCCGGGTCCCTGATCATCGGCGTGCTGCTGATCGTCCTGGGCATCAGCCTCTGGTTCCAGAAGCACGTACGGGTCTTCGCCGGAGTGGCCGCGATCCTGCTCGCGCTGGTGTCCATCCCCGTGTCCAACTTCGGTGGCTTCGTCCTGGGCTTCCTCTTCGCCCTCATCGGTGGGGCGATGGCCGTGGCGTGGGCCCCCGGCGCACCGGCGGAGCAGCCGCCGGCCGAGGCGGCGCCGGGCGAGGCCGGTGCCCCGCAGACCGCTCCGCTGCTCGACAAGCGCGCGGACGGCGGGCACGAGGCGAACGACCTGTCAGGAACGAGCCCGGCCAACGGGGCGAACGGGAGGCACAGTGCCGGCTGACGAGGTGACCCGCGGGACCGATGTGGACGGGTCCCGTGCGAGATCCGGTCCCCGCCACGCGGCGCCCAGAAAGCCGCTGTTCACCAGGTTCCACATGCCGGCCGGCAAGGCGATCGCCTCCGTGGCGATGCCGACGGCGGTGCTCATGGGCATGGGCTTCACGTCCTCCCTGGCCCTCGCGGCCGGCGGCGGCAGCAGCCCGTCCCCGTCGACCACGGCCAAGAGCCTGACGGCGGACGAGTACAAGGACTGCGTCAAGGCGCTGGACGGCTCCAAGGACGCCAAGGACGCCTCCGCCTCGCCCTCGCCGTCCGCCTCGAAGAGCAGTGACACGGCCACGCCGTCGCCCTCGGCGAGCGCCGACGCCAAGGACTCCACGGACTCCAAGGACGCCAAGGACACGAAGTCCGGTGGCACGGGCACGGCCTCTTCGCCGGATTCAGGTTCCGGCGGCAAGGCCACGCCCACGCCGACCGCGACCTCCGGCTCCTCCGGCACGGGCTCGTCGTCGGGTTCCGGCGACGGCTCGGCCACGCCCACGCCGTCCGCGTCCAAGAGCAGCGGCGGTCTGCTGGGCACCCTCGGCGACACGCTCGGCGGCATCCTGGACGGCGGCAAGGACTCCGGCGGCTCCTCCACGAGCCCGTCGCCGTCCGCCACCCCCTCGGCGACCGCGTCGTCGGACTCCTCGTCCGGCTCCTCGTCCGCGTCGGACTCGTCGTCCTCCGGCTCCAGGCTCACCGACACGGTGAACGACACCGTCTCCAAGACCACCAAGACGGTCGGCGACACGGTGAAGAAGACCACCGACACGGTCTCCAAGACGGCCTCGGACGCCACCAAGGCCGTCAAGGACACCGCCGCGTCGGCCACGCCGAGCCCGTCGGCGAGCTCCAGCGCCTCGGCGGACGACTGCCCGGCGGCCACCACCGACGAGGGCGGCGTCGACAACAAGGTGCCGGTGGCGGACGACCCGTGGTACCTGAGCGCCAGCTCGCTGCTGCTCAAGGGCGCCGACTACCAGGGCATCGTGGAGGTGAAGACGGCCTCCGGCACCACCAAGAAGGTGCTGAAGTACGTCATCTCCGACGGCACGGACATCGGCGACCTGCACCAGACGGTGAACGACAAGCTCTCCGGCAAGACCTACCACGTGCAGGCGGCCAAGGGCTCGACGTCCACCATCCGGGGCGGCTCCACGGTGATGTACACCGAGAAGATCTCGGGCAACCTGTTCGGTCTGATCCCGATGACCTTCAGCCCCGACAGCCCGCCCCCGCTGAACCTCCCGCTGATCTACTTCACCAACGTCCACGTGGTGCAGGCGGCACAGTTCGGCGGCAACCTGCACGTGCCCGGCATGCATGTGTACACGACCGACTGACCGGTCCCGCAAAGCCCGTTCGGGAGCCGCACACAGCTGAGGGCGCCCCCTGCTCCAGGGGGCGCCCTCAGCGCCGTACGAGACCTTGCGGGGCCGTCAGCCGGCCTGCGTGCCCAGGTGGTGGACGCGCAGCATGTTGGTGGTACCGGGGACGCCGGGAGGCGAGCCGGCGGTGATGATGACCGTGTCGCCCGCGTCGAAGCGGTGCAGCTTGGCGATCTCCTGGTCGACGAGGTCGACCATCTCGTCCGTGGTGTTCACGAACGGCACGACGTGCGGCTCCACGCCCCAGCTCAGGGTGAGCTGGTTGCGGGTGCCCTCGTCGGTGGTGAACGCGATGATCGGCTGGACCGCGCGGTAGCGGGAGAGGCGGCGCGCGGTGTCACCGGACTGGGTGAACGCGATCAGGCCCCGGCCGCCGAGGAAGTCGGCGATCTCGCAGGCCGCGCGGGCCACCGAACCGCCCTGCGTGCGCGGCTTCTTGCCCGGCACCAGCGGCTGCAGGCCCTTGGAGAGCAGCTCCTGCTCGGCGGCGGCGACGATCTTCGACATGGTCTTGACCGTCTCGACCGGGTAGGCGCCCACCGACGACTCGGCGCTCAGCATGACCGCGTCGGCGCCGTCCAGGATCGCGTTGGCCACGTCGGAGGCCTCGGCGCGGGTCGGGCGGGAGTTGGTGATCATCGACTCCATCATCTGGGTCGCCACGATCACCGGCTTGGCGTTGCGCCGGCACAGCTCGATCAGGCGCTTCTGCACCATGGGGACCTTCTCGAGCGGGTACTCGACGGCGAGGTCGCCACGGGCGACCATCACACCGTCGAACGCCATCACGACGTCCTCCATGTTCTCCACCGCCTGCGGCTTCTCCACCTTGGCGATGACCGGGACCCGGCGGCCCTCCTCGTCCATGACGCGGTGCACGTCCTGGATGTCCTTGGCGTCCCGGACGAAGGACAGCGCGACCAGGTCGCAGCCCATACGGAGGGCGAAGCGCAGGTCCTCGACGTCCTTCTCGCTCAGCGCCGGCACGTTGACGGCCGCGCCGGGCAGGTTGATGCCCTTGTGGTCGGAGACGACACCGCCCTCGATGACGATCGTCTTCACCCGGGGGCCCTCGACGTCCAGCACCTTCAGCTCGACGTTGCCGTCGTTGATCAGGACCTGGTCGCCCTTGTCGACGTCGCCCGGCAGGCCCTTGTACGTCGTGCCGCAGATGTGCTTGTCGCCCGGGACGTCCTCGGTGGTGATGACGAACTCGTCACCGCGCTCGAGTTCGACCGGACCCTCGGCGAAGGTCTCCAGGCGGATCTTCGGGCCCTGCAGGTCGGCGAGGACGCCGATGGGCCGGCCGGTCTCCTTGGAGGCGGCCCGGACGCGGTCGTACCGCGCCTGGTGCTCGGCGTGGGAGCCGTGGCTGAAGTTGAACCGGGCCACATTCATGCCCGCCTCGATCATGGCGACGAGCATCTCGTGGGAGTCGACCGCGGGGCCGAGAGTACAGACGATTTTCGAACGGCGCATGGGGCGATCCTATCGGTTTGTTTCGCAACGGAATATTCCGTCTGGCGGAAGATACAAATGAGTGGCGCACCGCTCAGGTGCTGCTATTCAGTTGTTCTTTCCGACCAGTGCGTAGGTCTGCGTCGCGATCTCCAGTTCTTCATCCGTCGGCACCACAGCGACCGCGACACGCGCATCGTCGGGAGAGATCAGCCTGGCCTCGTCCGCTCGCAGCGCGTTCCGGTCCGGGTCGACCGCCAGCCCAAGTCCCGCAAGGCCCGCGATCGCCGCCTCCCGCACGGGCGCCGCGTTCTCGCCGACGCCGGCCGTGAACGCGACCGCGTCCACCGTCCCGAGTACGGCGTAATAGGCGCCGATGTACTTCTTGATCCGGTGAATGTAAATGTCGAACGCGAGAGCGGCCTCCGCGTCGCCTTCGTCGATCCGGCGGCGGATCTCCCGCATGTCGTTGTCCCCGCACAGACCGAACAGACCGCTCCTCTTGTTGAGAAGAGTGTCGATCTCGTCCATGGACATATCCCCAACCCGGGCCAAATGGAAGATGACGGCCGGATCCACATCACCGGAGCGCGTACCCATCACCAGTCCCTCCAAAGGCGTCAGTCCCATGGAGGTGTCCACGCACCGGCCGCGCTCCACCGCCGACGCCGAGGCGCCGTTGCCCAGGTGCAGCACGATCACGTTGACCTCGGACGGGTCCTTGCCCAGCAGCCGCGCGGTGCGACGCGAGACATAGGCGTGCGAGGTGCCGTGGAAGCCGTAGCGGCGGATGCGGTACCGGTCGGCGATCTTCGGGTCGATCGCGTAGCGCGCCGCCGGCTCCGGCATCGTCGTGTGGAACGCGGTGTCGAACACGGCGACCTGGGGCAGGTCGGGGCGCAGCCCCTGGGCGGTGCGGATGCCGGTCAGGTTGGCCGGGTTGTGCAGCGGGGCCACCGGGATCAGCCGCTCGATCTCGGTGAGCACCGCGTCGTCGATGACGGTCGGCTCGGTGAAGAACATGCCGCCGTGCACCACCCGGTGCCCGATCGCGGCCAGTTCCGGCGAGTCGAGGCCGAGGCCGTCCCGGCTCAGTTCCTCGGCGACGGCCTTCAGCGCGGCGTCGTGGTCGGCGATCGGCCCGGTGTGCTCGCGGGTGTCGCCGGTGGCGAGGCAGGTGTGCTTGAGCCGGGAGGTCTGCTCGCCGATGCGCTCGACCAGGCCGACGGCGAGCCGGCTTTCGTCGCGCATGTCGAGCAGCTGGTACTTCACCGACGAGGAGCCGGAGTTGAGGACGAGGACACGGGTCGCGGTCACGGTGATGGGGAAGCTCTCTGTACTCAGTGGGCGGGCGTCTGGGCCTGGATCGCCGTGATGGCGACGGTGTTCACGATGTCCTGGACGAGCGCGCCCCGGGACAGGTCGTTGACCGGCTTGCGCAGACCCTGCAGGACCGGTCCGACGGCGATCGCGCCGGCCGAGCGCTGCACGGCCTTGTAGGTGTTGTTGCCGGTGTTCAGGTCGGGGAAGATCAGCACGCTGGCCTGCCCGGCGACCTGGGAGCCGGGCAGCTTGGTGGCGGCCACGGACGGCTCCACGGCCGCGTCGTACTGGATCGGCCCCTCGATCTTCAGGTCCGGGCGGCGCGCGCGGGCCAGCTCGGTGGCCTCGCGCACCTTCTCGACGTCGGCGCCCGAACCGGAGGTGCCCGTGGAGTACGACAGCATCGCGATCCTCGGCTCCACGCCGAACTGCGCGGCCGTGCTCGCCGACTGGATGGCGATGTCCGCGAGCGCCTGCGCGTCCGGGTCGGGGTTGACCGCGCAGTCGCCGTAGACCAGCACCTTGTCGGCCAGGCACATGAAGAAGACGGACGAGACGATCGACGACTCGGGCCTGGTCTTGATGATCTCGAAGGCGGGCCGGATGGTCGCGGCCGTGGAGTGCACCGACCCGGACACCATGCCGTCGGCCAGGCCCTCCTGGACCATCAGGGTGCCGAAGTAGTTGACGTCCGAGACCACGTCGTAGGCCAGCTCCACCGTGACGCCCTTGTGGGCGCGCAGGGCCGCGTACTTCTCGGCGAAGGAGTCGCGCAGCTCGCTGGTGGAGGGGTCGATCAGCCGGGTGTCGCCCAGGTCGATGCCGAGGTCGGCGGCCTTCTTGCGGATCTGGTCCTCGGGGCCCAGCAGGGTCAGGTCGCACACGCCCCGGCGCAGCAGCACCTCGGCCGCGTGCAGCACCCGCTCCTCGGTGCCCTCCGGCAGGACGACCCGGCGCTTGTCGGCGCGGGCCTGCTCCAGCAGCTTGTGCTCGAACATCATCGGGGTGACCCGGTCGGTGCTGGGGGCGCTCACCCGCGCGGCCAGCTCGGCGGTGTCGGCGTACCGCTCGAACAGGCCGAGCGCGGTCTCCGCCTTGCGCGGGGTGGCCGCGTTCAGCTTGCCCTCCAGCGAGAACAGCTGCTCGGCGGTGGGGAAGGAGTTGCCGGTCACCGAGAGGACCGGGGTGCCCGGGGCGAGCCGGGCGGCCAGGGTGAGGATCTCCTCGCTCGGCACCTCGTTCAGGGTCAGCAGCACGCCGGCGATCGGCGGGGTGCCGGCGCTGTGCGCGGCCAGCGAGCCGACGACCAGGTCGGCGCGGTCGCCCGGGGTGACCACCAGGCAGCCGGGGGTCAGGGCGGTGAGCAGGTTGGGCAGCATCGCGCCGCCGAAGACGAAGCCGAGGGCGTCGCGGGCGAGCCCGGAGTCGTCGCCGAGCAGCACCTTGGCGTCCAGGGCCTGGGCGATCTGGGAGACGGTCGGCGCGGACAGCGCGGGCTCGTCGGGGACGACGTAGCAGGGCACCGGCAGCCGGTCCGCGAGCCGCCCGGCGATCTCGTCGCGGTCCTCGCGGGCCACCCGGTTGGCGACCATCGCCAGCACGTCGCAGCCCAGGCCGTCGTACGCCCGGTAGGCGTTGCGGGTCTCGGCGAGCACCGCCTCGGTGCTCTGCCCGCGGCCGCCGACCACCGGGATCACCGAGGCGGCGAACTCGTTGGCGAGGCGGGCGTTCAGGGACAGCTCGTCCGGCAGCTGGGTGTCGGCGAAGTCGGTGCCGAGGACGAGGACCACGTCGTAGTCGCGCGCCACCAGGTGGAAGCGGTCGACCAGCGCGGACACCAGCTCGTCGGTGCCCTGCTCGGCCTGGAGCGCGGACGCCTCCCGGTAGTCCATGCCGTACACGGTGGCCGGGTCCTGCGACAGGCGGTACCGGGCCCGCAGCAGCTCGAACAGCCGGTCGGGGCCGTCGTGCACGAGCGGGCGGAACACGCCCACCCGGTCGACCTGCCGGGTCAGGAGCTCCATGACCCCCAGCTCCACGACCTGGCGGCCGTCACCGCGGTCGATCCCGGTCACGTACACGCTGCGCGTCACGCGTCCACTCCGTTCCTCATGTCATCGGCCTGGTCTGTCCCGAAGGTCCCGTTCTTCGGCATAAAAATCGCCCACCAAGGTGAGCAGAACCCTCTTGACAATACCTCCGCCGCCGGATAAGGCGCCCGTCAAGTCACTCACTGCCCCGGTGGACGTGAAAGAATCGACACCGGCTCACCGGTACCCACAGCGAGCAGGAGACACAGCACGATGCGCATCGGAGTTCTCACCGCAGGCGGCGACTGCCCCGGCCTGAACGCCGTGATCCGGTCGGTCGTGCACCGGGCGGTCGCGCAGTACGGCGACGAGGTCATCGGCTTCGAGGACGGCTACCGGGGTCTGCTCGACCGTCACTACCGCACCCTCGACCTGGACGCGGTCAGCGGCATCCTGGCCCGCGGCGGCACCATCCTGGGCTCCTCCCGGCTCCAGCGCGACCGGCTGCGCGAGGCCTGCGAGGGCGCCGCCGACATGGTCGAGGAGTTCGGCATCGACGCGCTGATCCCGATCGGCGGCGAGGGCACGCTGACCGCGGCCCGCATGCTGTCCGACGCGGGCCTGCCGGTCGTCGGCGTGCCCAAGACCATCGACAACGACATCTCCTCCACCGACCGCACCTTCGGCTTCGACACCGCCGTGGGCGTGGCGACCGAGGCGATGGACCGCCTGAAGACCACGGCCGAGTCGCACCAGCGCGTGATGGTCGTCGAGGTCATGGGCCGGCACGCCGGCTGGATCGCCCTGGAGTCCGGCATGGCCGCCGGCGCCCACGGCATCTGCCTGCCCGAGCGCCCCTTCGACCCCGCCGACCTGGTCAAGATGGTCGAGGAGCGGTTCGCCCGCGGCAAGAAGTTCGCCGTCATCTGCGTCGCCGAGGGCGCCCACCCCGCCGAGGGCACCATGGACTACGGCAAGGGCGAGATCGACCAGTACGGCCACGAGCGCTTCCAGGGCATCGGCACCGCCCTCGCGTACGAGCTGGAGCGGCGCCTGGGCAAGGAGGCCAAGCCGGTCATCCTCGGCCACGTCCAGCGCGGCGGCGTCCCCACCGCCTACGACCGCGTCCTCGCCACCCGCTTCGGCTGGCACGCCGTCGAGGCCGCGCACCGCGGCGAGTTCGGGAAGATGACCGCGCTGCGCGGCACCGACATCGTGATGGTGCCGCTCGCGGAGGCGGTCACCGAGCTGAAGACGGTCCCGAAGGACCGCATGGACGAGGCCGAGTCGGTCTTCTAGGCCGGCCGGTCCGTCCGGCCCTCCACCGCCGTCCAGAAGTTCTCCACGATCCGGTCGAGGAACTCCTTGCCGGACTCGCTCGCGCTCGTGCTGCCGCCGCCCCAGCTGAGGGTGGCGGCCATGTGCCCCTGGTAGTCGTCGTAGAGCTGCTGCAGGACTCCCTGAAGGACGGCCGCGTCCAGGGGCACCAGCCTGCGCACCGGCCGCACATACGCCTGCCAGCGGGTGGTCACCGCGCTGCGCAGCAGGTCGGCGAGCTTCGCCTCGCGTCCGGTGACGGCGACGAGGCCGGGCAGCGCCAGGTCCAGCACCCGGGCGAGCGCGGCCGACTGGCGCTCGTCGCCCCGCCACTGCCCGCTCTCCTCCATGCGCAGGTAGCCGCGCGGATCCATGCCGACGGCGCGGGCGACGTCCTCCGCCGCGACGGCCCGGGCGACGCGGTGCTCGCGCAGGGTCTGCGGCCGGCCGAGGAGTTCGCCCGGGGAACACCACAACACCCCGGCCAGCGCGGTCAGTTCCGGGTGGCTGGGGGTGTCGGTGCCGCGTTCCCAGGCGATCACCAGATCCGGGGTCGCGTAGGGCAGCCCGTACGAGGCCCGCAGACCGTAGGCGACGTGCTCGGGTCCCATGCCGAGCGCGGCGCGCAGCCTGCGGGCCGCCGGGGCGTTGAAGGGGGGAGCTGAGGGTTGGCGCACCCCGCACAAGCTAGGCGCGCCGTGACGGGATGGCTACGGTCGGTTCGGACAGGATCACGGATTGTCGGAACGCACAGGTCCGGCCGTTCGGTATGCAACGGACGCATCACCCTTGCGGCACCCCCCGTGACCGCCTCTCCCGCGCGTCCCTCGATCGCCTCCCGCTCACCCCTTGACCGCCCCGCCGAGGGCGAAGCCGCCGCCCAGCCGCCGCGCCACCAGCACGTACAGCAGGATCACCGGAGTCGAGTAGATGACGGAGAACGCGGCGAGCTGGCCGTACGCCACCATGCCCCGGTTGCCGAAGAAGTCGTTGATGCTGACCGAGGCCGGCATCTGGTCCGGGGTGAGCAGCAGCATGAACGGGACGAAGAAGTTCCCCCACATCATCACGAACGAGAAGACCGTGACGACCGCGAGCCCCGGGCCCATCAGCGGCAGCACGATCCGCACCAGGGACTGCGCCGAGGACGCCCCGTCCGTCCAGGCCGCCTCCTCCAGCTCCTTCGGCACCCCGTCCATGAAGTTCTTCATCAGCCAGATGGCGAAGGGAAGCTGGGAGGCCGCGAAGAACAGGATGGTGCCCTGGACGGTGTCGATCAGGTTCACCCGCACGAACAGCGCGTACACCGGCACCATGATCGCGGTGATCGGCAGGCTCGTCGCGAACAGGATCGTCAGCAGGAACGGCCGGTTGAGCCGGGACCGGAACCGGGAGAGCGGATAGGCGGCGAGAGCCGCGCAGGCGACGGTCAGCGCGGTGGCGCCGCCGCACAGGATCAGGCTGTTGAGCAGCGGGGTGTAGGTGATGTCCGGGGTGAGGATCGCGTCGAAGTTGCCCAGGGTGACCCCGTCCGGGATCCTCACCCGCAGGTCCGCGTGCGGATCCACGGAGGACAGCACCACCCAGGCGAGGGGCAGCGCGAAGGCGGCGGCCACCAGCAGCAGTGCCGCGTCGGCGGCGAGCCGCCGCGAGGTGCGTGCACGGGCCATCAGACCTCCGTCCGCAGCAGCCGGAGATACACCACGGAGAACAGGGCCCCGACGATCAGCAGGAGCAGGGCGACCGCGGTGCCGTACCCGATCATGCTGTTCTGGAAGGCCTGTTCGTACATGAACAGCGGCAGGGTCTGGCTCCTGTTCCCGGGGCCGCCCCGGGTCATCACCCAGATCAGCCCGAAGACGGACAGCGTCTGCAGGGTGTTGAGCATGAGGTTGGTGCCGATGGAGCGCCGGATCATCGGCAGGGTGATGTGCCACATCCGCCGCCAGCCGCCGGCCCCGTCCACCTCGGCGGCCTCCGTGATCTCCGCCGGTATCTCGTCCAGCGCGGCGGAGTAGACGAGCATCGAGAACGCCGTGCCGCGCCAGACGTTGGCGAAGGACACCGCCAGGATGGGCAGCGTGAACAGCCAGTTCTGGCGCGGCAGATGGAGCCAGTCCAGGATCGCGTTCAGCGTGCCCTCGCGCCGGAAGAACGCGTACAGCAGGAACCCGGCGACCACTTCCGGCAGCACCCAGGCGGTGACGACGATCCCGCCGGTGAGCGTGCGCACGGGTTTCGATGCCCGTTTCATCAGCGCGGCCAGCGCGAGCCCCAGGGTGTTCTGCCCGACGAGCGAGGACAGCACGGTGAACACCAGGGTCAGCCATACGGCGTTCAGGAACGCGTCGTCGCGGAAGGCCCGCCGGAAGTTGGCGAACCCCACGAACGACGCGTGCGCCTGACCGGTCAGCTGCAGGTCGGTGAAGGCGATATAGGCGCAGTAGGCGATCGGGCCGGCCAGGAAGAGCAGGATCAGCACCACGGCCGGGGTGAGGGGCAGCGCCCGGGTGATCCCGCGCCGGGCGTTCACTTGCGGACCACTTGGCCGCCGGTGACGTCCTTGAGCGTCGAGTCGTAGGTGCGCGCCGCCTGCTGCGCGGACGCGTCGCCCGTGGTGACGCTCTCCATGGCCTCCTGGATGGCCGTCGACACCTTCGGGTACGCCGGGTACGCGGGCCGGTAGTGGGTGCTGGAGACCAGGTCGGTGAAGAACTTGATGCCGGGCTGGGCGGTGGCGTACGACGGGTCGGCGGCGACGTCCTTGCGGACCGAGATGCCGGAGTTGGCGATGTACCACTTCTTGGCGTTCGCCTCGGTCTGCAGGGTCCTGATGAAGTCGAAGGCGAGATCGGGATGGGCGGCCTTGGCCGGGACGGCCCAGGTCCAGCCGCCGGACATGCTCACCTTGCCGGGCGCCTGCCCGTTCTGGGTGGGCATGTACGCCAGCCCCAGCTGCTTGGACCAGTCGGGCCACTCGTGTCCGCTGCCCGGCAGCCAGGCCTGCGGCAGCCACGAGCCGTCGAGGTCGATGCCGAGCTTGCCCTGGGGGAGCAGCTCGCCGTTGACGGCCGTGGCGAAGTTGGGGTCGAGGGCGTCGGAGACGTCCGGGCCCAGCTTCTCCTTGTAGACGGTCTCGACGAACTTCAGCGAGTCGGTGAAACCCCGGCTCCCCGCGATCCACTTCTTGCTGCCGCTGTCGTACAGGGGATCGCTCCTGCCGTCGCCGGTGCCGTACAGCAGCATCTCCATGCCCTGCATGGTGGCCCGCTCGCCCGCCGGCTTGCCGGTGTAGACGTTGAGCGGGGTGACGCCGGGGACCTTCCGCTTGATGGTCCGGGCGGCGGCGAGGATGTCGTTCCAGTTCCGCGGCTGCCAGTTCAGCGGCAGCCCGGCCTTCTTGAACACCCGCTTGTCGAACCACAGCCCGCGGGTGTCGGTCCCGTCCGGCACGCCGTACGTCTTCCCGTCCTGGCCCTGGGCGGCGGCCTTCGCGGTGCCGATGAACCGGCTCCAGTCCGGCCACTTGGCCAGATACGGGTCGAGCGGTTTCAGGTAGCCGCTGGTGATGTCGGAGTTGATGAGGAAGGTGTCCTCGTAGACCAGGTCCGGCGCGGTCCTCGGGGAGCGCAGCATCTGCTGGAGCTTGGTGTAGTACTCGGAGTCCGGGGCCTTGATGGGCACGAACTGGACCTTCTTCCCCGGGTGCTTCTTCTCGAAGTCCTTCTTGATCCCGGCGAGGTAGGTGTCCATCACCTTGACCGAGTTGTCGGTCGACTGCTTGTAGGAGACCTTCACGGTGTTCGGGTCGCTGCCGGAGCCCGAGCCGCACGCGGTGAGCGCGCTTGCGGCGAGAGCGGCGGTCAGGAGGGCGGAGAGAGCGGCGGTGGGGCGCACGGGCATGACCTCCTGCGGGCGCACGTGGGGGTGGCCTTGGGTGGTTGCCGTGCGAAGGTAAGAGGAGTGGTCTAGTCAGGTCAATGCGTGTGCGCGGGATTGGTCGATGCGGGTTGGCGGGTCGGCGGGTCCTGAAGTCAGCCCGCGGGCCGGGCAGTTCGGCGGGCGCCGCCGAGGCCGGCTTGGCCCGGCGGCTTCCGCGGGGCGTTGGCGCGGGTGAGGGCGAGACCGAGGCCGTGCGACTCCGTGGCGGCCTCGCTCGACGCGTGCGGGAAGCGGTCGCCGCCTGCCTGGACGCCCTGGCCGCGGCAGGACGCCCGCCGCACTCGGCCCGAGTCATCACGGCGCAGGCGAACCCGAGCGGGCGTGGTCGCACTGGCCGCGCGCCGCCGGGGCCTAGGACCGTGCGCGCGCCGCCCGGGACGCGGCGCATGTCCGCCGCACGGCCCGTATCCCCGCCGGTGTGCCGTCACGGGGCCCGGACTCCGCAGACCTCAGCGCCCCTGTGACACCCACCGGTACACCAGCTCCGGCCGGCCCACCTGGCCGTACAGCGGGCTCCGGGCGGCGCGGGACGTGTCGACCAGGTGCTCCAGATAGCGGCGGGCGGTGATCCGCGAGATGCCCACGGCCTCGGCGAGGGCGGCCGCCGTCAGTCCGTCGCCGGCGTCCCGCAGCGCGGTCGTCACCCGCTCCATCGTGGGTGCGCTCAGGCCCTTGGGGAGGGCCGCGGGCGAGGGGGCGCGCAGGGTGGCCAGCGCCCGGTCCACCTCGTCCTGGCCGCTCGCCTCGCCCGCCGCCGCGTGGAACTCCGCGTAGCGCACGAGCCGGTCCCGCAGCGTGGCGAAGGTGAACGGCTTCAGCACGTACTGGACGACGCCCAGGGACACGCCCTCGCGGACCACCGCCAGGTCCCGCGCCGACGTCACCGCTATCACGTCCGCGTGATGGCCGGCCGCGCGCAGCGAGCGCGCGAACTGCAGGCCGTGCACGTCCGGCAGGTTCAGGTCCAGCAGGAGCAGGTCCACGGCCGTGCGGTCCAGGACCCGGCGCGCCTGAGCGCCCGAGTGCGCCTTGCCGACCGCGACGAATCCCGGCACCCGGCCGACGTACATCACATGCGCGTCGGCGGCCACCGGGTCGTCCTCGACCACCAGGACGCGAATGGGCTGCCGTTCGTCCGTCATCTGCGCCCGCCCGCGGCCGTGCGCAGCGGCAACCGCACCTCGAACACCGCTCCGCACTCGCCGTCCTCGTCCGACTCCGCCACCGTCAGCACACCCTCGTGGCGGGTCACCGCCTGCCGGACCAGGGCCAGCCCGAGCCCCCGTCCGCCGGGCCCGGCCGGCTTCGTGGAGAACCCCCGCTGGAATACCAGGCCGGCATGGGCCGGGTCGAGGCCGGGGCCCGTGTCGGACACCCGCAGCACCACCTCGCCGTCCGCGGCGTACGCCGTCACCGTCACCCGTGCCCGGACGCTGCCCTGCGCCGCGTCCACCGCGTTGTCGATCAGGTTGCCGAGGATGGTGACGAGGTCCCGCGCGGACAGGTCGTCCGGGAGCAGGCCGTCGTCGAGGCGGCTGTCCGGGGACACCACCAGCTCCACGCCCCGCTCGTTGGCCTGGGCGGTCTTGCCCAGCAGCAGGGCCGCCAGCACCGGTTCGCTCACCGCCGCGACCACCTGGTCGGTGAGGGCCTGGGCCAGCTCCAGTTCCGCCGTGGCGAACTCCACCGCCTCCTCGGCCCGGCCCAGCTCGATCAGCGACACCACCGTGTGCAGCCGGTTCGCGGCCTCGTGCGCCTGGGAGCGCAGCGCCTGGGTGAAGCCCCGCTCCGAGTCCAACTCGCCCATCAGGGACTGCAGTTCGGTCACATCGCGGAGGGTGACCACCGTGCCGCGGCGCTCTCCGCCCGACACCGGCGAGGTGTTCACCACCAGCACCCGGGACTCCGTGAGGTGCACCTCGTCCACCCGGGGTTCGGAGGACAGCAGCGCGCCGGTCAGCGGGGCGGGCAGGCCCAGGCCGGCGACCGAGCGGCCGACCACGTCCTCCTCGCCGCCGACGCCCAGCAGCTCCCGGCCGCCGTCGTTGATGAGGGCCACCCTGAACTGCCCGTCCAGCATCAGCAGGCCCTCGCGGACCGCGTGCAGCGCCGCCTGGTGGTAGTCGTGCATCCGGCTCAGCTCGGCGGCGTTCATGCCGTGGGTGTGGCGGCGCAGCCGCGCGTTGATCACATACGTGCCCACCGCGCCCAGCAGCAGGGTGGCGCCGGCCACCCCGAGCAGCGCGGTGACCTGGTCCTGGACCCGGGCGCTGATCTCCTCCACCTTGATGCCGGCGCTGACCAGGCCGATGACGCGGCCGTTCTCCTCGATCGGGGTCACCGCGCGGACGGAGGGGCCGAGGGTGCCGGTGTAGGTCTCGGTGAAGGTGCGACCGTGCAGCGCCGGGCCGATGCGGCCGAGGAAGCGTTTGCCGATCTCCTTCCGGACGGGGTGGGTCCAGCGGATGCCCGCCGGGTTCATGATCGTGACGAAGTCGACGTCCGCGTCCCGCATGACCGTGAGCGCGTACGGCTCCAGGGCGGCCGTGGGATGGGGGGTGTGGATCGCGGAGCGGACCGAGGGGGCGTCCGCGATCGACCGGGCCACCGCGGTGACCTGCCGGACCGCCGCGTCCTGGGCCTGCCGCTGGTCGCTGACGTAGGTGAACAGCGCGTACCCGGCGACGACCACCGCTATCAGCACGGCCTGCATGGCGAACAGCTGGCCGGCGAGGCTGCGGGGCCGGGGGAGGGACGGGAAGCGCATGTCAGCAGTGTGCCTCTCCGGTTAAGTGTGAACTAAATGAACGGAAGGGTGACCGCCCTCACAGGGCGGGAGATAGTCACGGCATTCCCCGAACAGAGCCCGGACGTGAGCCGCACGCCGGTTGTTCACCGACGAAGACGTCAAGGAGGGCAGTCGTGGCCGCCAGCACCCCCGACACGGCACCTGCCGCACCCCGCGTGAAGCGGGACCGCACCCACTACCTGTACATCGCCGTGATCGTGGCCGTCGCGCTCGGCATCGCGGTGGGATTCGCCGCGCCGGACTTCGCCAAGGAGCTCAAGCCGCTCGGCACGGGCTTCGTGAACCTGATCAAGATGATGATCACGCCGGTCATCTTCTGCACGATCGTCACCGGCGTCGGTTCCATCCGCAGCGCCGCGAAGGTCGGCAAGCTGGGCGGTCTCGCGCTGACCTACTTCATCGCCATGTCGTTCGTGGCCCTGGCCATCGGCCTGGTGGTGGGCAACGTCCTGCACCCCGGTGCGGGCATGCACCTCACCGAGGCGGCGAAGCAGGCGGGCCACACCCAGGCCGCGAGCGGCAGCGAGGGGCTCGTCGACTTCCTGATGGGCATCATTCCGACGACCTTCGTCTCCGCCTTCACCGGCGGTGTGGTGCTGCAGACGCTCCTCGTCGCACTGCTGGTCGGCTTCGCCGTGCAGGCGATGGGCACGTCGGGCGAGCCGGTCCTGCGCGGTATCGGGCACATCCAGAAGCTGGTCTTCCGGGTCCTGTCGATGATCATGTGGGCGGCGCCGGTCGGCGCGTTCGGCGCGATCGCGGCGGTCGTCGGCGAGACCGGCGTCGAGGCACTGAAGGCCCTCGGCACGATCATGCTGGCCTTCTACATCACCTGTGTGCTCTTCGTCGGCCTGGTGCTCGGCCCGGTGCTCTGGTTCGTCGCCAAGGTCAACATCCTGAAGCTGCTGAGGTACCTGGGTCGCGAGTTCCTGCTGATCCTGTCGACCTCGTCCTCGGACACCGCCCTGCCGCGCCTGATCGCCAAGATGGAGCATCTGGGCGTGAGCCGCCCGGTCGTCGGCATCACCGTGCCGACCGGCTACTCCTTCAACCTCGACGGCACCATGATCTACCTGACCATGGCGTCCCTGTTCATCGCCGAGGCCCTGGGGCAGCCGCTGCACCTGGGCGAGCAGGTCACCCTGCTGCTGTTCATGATGGTCGCCTCCAAGGGCGCCGCGGGCGTCTCCGGCGCCGGGCTCGCCACCCTCGCCGGCGCGCTCCAGTCGCACCGGCCCGCCCTGGTCGACGGCGTCGGCCTGATCGTCGGCATCGACCGCTTCATGAGCGAGGCGCGCGCCCTGACGAACTTCGCGGGCAACGCGGTGGCCACGGTGCTGATCGGCTCCTGGACCAAGGAGATCGACAGGGCCCGCGTGGAGCGCGTCCTGGCCGGCGAGCTGCCGTTCGACGAGACGACGCTGGTGGACGACCACCAGGCCCCGGTCCCCGGGATGCCCGGACCGAGGGACGGGGAACTGGCCAAGGCCTGATCCCGCCCCCAGAAACTCCGGAGGCCCGGCCCCGCCTGAACCCGGGCCGGGCCTCCGGGCAGCCCGGCCCGGCGCGCTGACCGCCCCGCGCCGCCATGCACTAACGTGCCGCTCCGGATCGATACGGAACGGCACGTTCGCGCGTGGCGTCCGTATGTCCGTACGAACGAGTCGGCATCTGTTGGGAGGCACGGGGGATGAGCATCGACTGGGACCGGCGGACCTGCGCGCGCAAGGGGCATGTGACCTACGCGCCCGACGACCCCCGGCTGCGGATCCGGCTGCACGCCGAGACCGCGCTCGGGGACGTCTGGCGCTGTCTGCGCTGCGGTGACTTCGTGCTCGGCGAGCCGCACGGCTCGGGCCCGGCCGCGGACGCGCCGCTCGTGCCGCGCGGCAAGGTCCTCCGCGACCTGTTCATCCTCCGCTTCCTGGCGGTCGAGCGGGCCGTGCGGGGCGTGTTCATCGTGCTGGTCGCGGTGGCGGTGTGGAAGTTCAGCAACAGCCAGGACGCGGTGCGGCGGCTGTTCAACGAGAACCTGGACGTCTTCCGCCCGGTCTTCCGGCACTTCCACTACGACCTCGACCACTCGCCGGTCGTCGGCTCCCTCCAGAAGGCGTTCGGCTACAAGCACTCCACGCTGCTGCTGGTCGCCGCCCTGCTCCTCGCCTACGCGCTGATCGAGCTGGTGGAGGCGGTCGGCCTGTGGTACGCCAAGCGCTGGGCCGAGTACCTGACGGTCGTGGCGACCGCCGCCTTCCTCCCGCTGGAGATCTACGAACTCACCGAGAAGATCAGCTACCTGAAGATCGCCACGCTCGTCCTCAACATCCTCGCCGTGCTCTACATCGCCCTGGCCAAGCGCCTCTTCGGGCTGCGCGGCGGCCGTCGCAGGTTCGAGGAGGAGCGGCACAGCGCCTCCCTGCTGGAGGTGGAGGAGTCGGCCGGGGTGGTGCACGCGTAGGGCCGCCCGCCCCGGCCGCCGGTCCGGCGCGCTTGCCTTGACGCCGACGTCAACGCCTACGGTCGTAGGCATGCGAATCGGCGAGCTGGCCGCGCGGGCCGGGACCACGACCCGCACCCTGCGGTACTACGAGGCGCGCGGGCTGCTGCCGGCCCGGCGGGACGACAAGGGTCACCGCACGTACGACGAGGGCGACCTCAGGCTGCTGGAGCAGATCCGGACGCTGCAGGACTTCGGGTTCGAGCTCGAGGAGACCCGGCCCTTCGTGGAGTGCCTGCGCGCCGGGCATCCCGAGGGCGACTCCTGCCCGGCCTCGCTCCAGGTCTACCGGCGCAAGCTGGCGGAGCTGGACGCGCTCATCGGGCAGCTGTCGGCGGTGCGGGAGACGGTCGCCGGGCAGTTGCGGCGGGCCGAGCTGGCCCGGGACGCACTGGCCGCCGAGGCGCTGGTTCCGGGGGGTCCGGAGCCCGTGTGCGAGCTGGGAGGGCCTGCACGATGAGTCTGGTGAGCGGACTGACCGAGGTGACGGACGCGGATTTCGGCACGGAGGTGAAGGACTCGGACCTGCCGGTGCTGGTGCAGTTCACAGCCGACTGGTGCGGGCCGTGCCGGCAGCTGGCGCCGGTGCTGAAGGACATCGCCTTCGAGGAGGGTGACCGGCTGAAGGTCGTGCAGATCGACGTGGACCGCAATCCGGAGACGACCGTCGCCTACGGCGTGCTGTCGACGCCGACGCTGATGGTCTTCCGCGGCGGCGAGCCCGTGCGGTCGATGGTGGGCGCACGGCCCAAGCGGCGGCTGCTTCAGGAGCTGGCCGACGTGCTGTAAAGCGCGTCCGCGCACGAAAAAAATCCCCTGAGCAATTGCGCTCGGGGGATTTCTGTGCGTATATTCAGTGGTTCGCGACTTCTATTTGGATGGTCGCGGAGAACTCCACTGAGCACACTATATCCGGGCGGGAGCGGAATTGTCAAACGCGGAGTGGTCGAACAGCGAATTTCCAGACGATGAATTGCGTCGCGAGCAGGAATTCATCGACGGACTGTACGCGCGCGTGGACGTGCTGCGCGGCGAGGCCGAGTCCTCGGTCGCCGACGCGCTCGCCCAGGGCGACAAGCCCATGCAGGCCCGGCTCGAGCGGGACATCCTGGTCGCCGAGCGCTCGGGGCTGCTGGCCGCGCTGAACGCCGTCGACGGCTCGCTGTGCTTCGGCCGGATCGACCTCGCCGACGGCACCGGCCACCACATCGGCCGGATCGGGCTGCGCGAGGACGACGCCGAGCGCACCCCCATCCTGATCGACTGGCGGGCCGACGTCGCCCGCCCCTTCTACCTGGCCACCGGCCACACCCCGATGGGCCTGCGCCGCCGCCGGCACATCAGCACCGAGGGCCGGACCGTGACCTCGCTGCACGACGAGATCCTCGACCTCGGCGACACCACCCGCACCGGGTACGAGGACCCGAGCGGCGACGCCGTGCTGCTGGCCGCGCTGAACTCGGCGCGCACCGGCCGCATGAGCGACATCGTGCAGACCATCCAGGCCGAGCAGGACGAGATCATCCGGGCGCCGCACCGCGGGGTGCTGGTGGTCGAGGGCGGCCCCGGCACCGGCAAGACGGCGGTCGCCCTGCACCGGGCCGCCTACCTGCTGTACGAGCACCGGGAGCTGCTGGCCCGCCGGGCCGTGCTGATCGTCGGCCCCAACCCGGCGTTCCTCGGCTACATCGGCGAGGTGCTGCCCTCGCTCGGCGAGACCGGCGTGCTGCTGGCCACGGTCGGCGAGCTGTTCCCCGGCGTCAGGGCGACGGCCGCCGACACCCCCGAGGCCGCGGCGGTCAAGGGCCGCGCCGGCATGGCCGACGTGCTCGCCGCCGTCGTACGCGACCGGCAGGCCCTGCCCGACCCGGTGATCGCGATCGAGCACGACCGCGAGGTGCTGATGCTGGACGACGGCCTGGTGAGCGTCGCCCGCGAGCGCACCCGCGCCGCCAAGCTGCCGCACAACGCGGCCCGCGAGCACTTCGAGGGCCACATCCTCAACACCCTCACCGAGCTGTACGCCGAGCGCGTGGGCACCGACCCGTACGACGGCTCCAGCCTGCTCGACGCCGCCGACATCACCCAGATCCGCGACGAACTCGCCGAGAACCCCGAGGTCTGGTCCGCCATCGACCGGCTGTGGCCCCGGATCACCCCGCAGCGCCTGGTCGCCGACTTCCTCGCGGAGCCCGACGGCTACCTCCCCGCGGAGGACGCCGACGCGATCCGGCGCCCGGTGACCCGCGCCTGGACCGTCGCCGACGTGCCGCTGCTGGACGAGGCCGCCGAACTCCTCGGCGAGGACGACCGGATGACGCGGGCCCGCGCGGAACGCGAGCGCGAGACCCAGATCGCCTACGCGCAGGGCGTGCTGGACGTGTCGTACGCCTCCCGGACCTATGAGTTCGAGGACAAGGACGACGAGGAGTCGGAGGTGCTGTCGGCGCACGACATCATCGACGCCGAACGGTTCGCCGAACGGCACGAGGAGGCCGACCACCGCAGCGCCGCCGAGCGGGCCGCCGCCGACCGCACCTGGGCGTTCGGGCACATCATCGTGGACGAGGCGCAGGAGCTGTCGCCGATGGCCTGGCGGCTGCTGATGCGGCGCTGCCCGACCCGCTCGATGACCCTCGTCGGCGACCCCGCGCAGACCGCCGAGGCCGCGGGTGCCGGTTCCTGGGCGGACATCCTCGCCCCCTTTGTCGAGGACCGCTGGGAGCACACCCGGCTCGGCGTGAACTACCGCACCCCGGCCGAGATCATGGAGCTGGCCGCCGCCGTGGTCCGCGCCGAGCACCCGGACTTCGAGCCGCCCAGCTCGGTCCGCTCCACGGGGGTGCGGCCCTGGGTGCGGCGGGCGGACGGCGGCCTGCCCGAGGCCGTCGCCAAGGCGGTCGCCGAACTCACCCCGGCCGAGGGCCGACTCGCGGTCATCGCCCCGCGCGGGCTGCACCGCTCGCTGGCGGCCCGGCTGGACGGCGTCACGGCCGGCGCCGAGCCCGACCTGACCCGCACGGTCGTCCTGCTCGACCCCCGCCAGGCCAAGGGCCTCGAATTCGACTCCGTGCTGGTGGTGGAGCCCGGCGACTACGGCACGAGCGACCTGTACGTCGCCCTGACACGGGCCACCCAGCGGCTCGGGGTGCTGTACACGCGGCGGCTGCCCGAGGCGCTGGCCGGGGCGGTCACCGGGGCGTAGCGGTGGGCGAGGCGGACGGCGGCGGGTAGCTCGGGTGCAGCGAGGAGGGCAGCGGGGCCAGTTCCTCGCACAGCTCGGCCGGGAAGGCGGGCTCCCTGCGCCGCACCGCCGCGCATCCGCCGGCCGCGCTCTCGAAGAACGGCTTCCAGCCGGAGCGCTCCGCCCGGAAGAAGACACGGTCGCCGAGGGCGGCGGTGCAGGCGGGGTCCTTGGTGTCGTCGCCGCACGCCGGTCCCGTGCGCCAGGAGAAGTCCAGCACCAGCCACGTGCCGTCGCAGTGCTCGGCGTCGCGGTAGGTGTGCGCGGGCGCGCCGGCCGCCTTCAGGGCCTGGTCGTAGGAGGCGGGGCTGCAGCCGGTGCGCGGCGGGGTGCAGCCCAGCTCGCCGCACAGGCGCAGCGCGGGCGGCCTGGCGCCGTCGGCGGTGAAGACCGTGGAGTTGTCGACCACCAGCTTCCGCTTGCCCAGCGGCTCGGGCAGCCGCACCCGGACCGTGCCCGTGCGCTCCCTGACGCATCCGGAACGCCGGTCGCCGGACGGGGAGGTGAAGGTGATCTGCACATGGACGGCGCCCGGCACGGAGCCGTACCTGGCGTCGGTGTCCTCCGCCTTCAGGTTCCGCACGCAGGGGCGCTCGCCGCTGGGCAGGTCGGCGTCCAGGCTCACCGTGCGCCGGTCGGCGGCGAGCCGGGCCGCGGTGACCCCGGACGGCTCGGCGAGGGTCCACGGGATCGGCCCGGTCTCCGTGGCGGACACTCCGCCGGCTCCGCCTGCCACGCGTGTGCCGCAGCCGCCCAGCAGCAGGACGGCGGCGGCACACAGCAGGACGGTCACTGGTCTCCAGGGTCGCACGTGCCTCAATCCCCCCGTGTTGCACGCAGGTTGACCCGGACACTCTACCTACGCCGGCCGCAGCCACACCGTGGCGAGCGGGGGCAGGGTCAGCCGGATGCTCGCCGGGCGGCCGTGCCATCCCTGGGGTTCCGGCTTGATGATGTCGGGGGTGGTGACATCGCTGCCGCCGTACCGCCCGGCGTCCGTGTTCAGGCACTCGTGCCAGGCCGGGACGTCGTCGGGGACACCGAGCCGGTAGTCGTGCCGGACCACCGGCGAGAAGTGCGACACCGCGAGCAGCGGGGAGCCGGCGGCGTCCAGCCGCAGGAAGGCGAAGACGTTGTCGTCCGCCGCGTCCCCGGTGATCCACTGGAAGCCCGCCGGGTCGGTGTCCCGCTGCCACAGCGCCGGCGTCGCCCGGTACCGCCCGTTCAGGTCCCGTACGAGGTTCAGCACGCCCCGGTGATCGGCCTCGGCGCCGTAGGACGGGTCGAGCAGCCACCAGTCGGGCCCGTACGCCTCCGACCACTCCGAGCCCTGCGCGAACTCCTGCCCCATGAAGAGGAGCTGCTTGCCCGGGTGGGCCCACATGAAGCCCAGATAGGCGCGGTGGTTG
This sequence comes from Streptomyces sp. NBC_00557, assembly GCF_036345995.1. Classification (NCBI taxonomy): domain Bacteria; kingdom Bacillati; phylum Actinomycetota; class Actinomycetes; order Kitasatosporales; family Streptomycetaceae; genus Streptomyces; species Streptomyces sp. NBC_00557. The sequence continues at coordinate 2,619,993 of NZ_CP107796.1, read as the reverse complement.
GCGCGCTGCTGCCACCAGTCGCCCGGCATCTTCGAGACCAGGGACCGCTTGCCGTGCACGACCTCGTCGTGGGAGATCGGCAGGACGTAGTTCTCGCTGTAGGCGTACACCATCGAGAACGTCATCTCGTGGTGGTGGTACTTGCGGTGGATCGGCTCGTGGCTCATGTACTGCAGCGAGTCGTGCATCCACCCCATGTTCCACTTCAGCCCGAAACCGAGCCCGCCGAAGCCGCTGGGCCCCTTGTGGTGCGTGGGGCGGGTGACGCCGTCCCAGGCGGTGGACTCCTCGGCGATGGTCACCACCCCCGGGCAGCGCCGGTAGACGGTGGCGTTCATCTCCTGCAGGAACGCCACCGCGTCCAGGTTCTCCCGGCCGCCGTGCTCGTTCGGCGTCCACTGGCCCGGCTCGCGCGAGTAGTCCAGGTACAGCATGGAGGCCACCGCGTCCACGCGCAGCCCGTCGATGTGGAACTCCTCGCACCAGTACACGGCGTTCGCCACCAGGAAGTTGCGCACCTCCCGGCGCCCGAAGTCGAACTCCAGGGTGCCCCAGTCCGGATGCGCGGCCCGCAGCGGATCGTGGTGCTCGTACAGCGGACGCCCGTCGAACTCGGCCAGCGCCCAGTCGTCGCGCGGGAAGTGCGCCGGCACCCAGTCCATCAGCACCCCGATGCCGGCCTGGTGCAGCCGGTCCACCAGGTACTTGAAGTCGTCCGGGGTGCCGAGCCGGGCCGTCGGCGCGTAGAAGCCGGTGACCTGGTAGCCCCAGGAGCCGCCGAAGGGGTGCTCGGCGACCGGCATCAGCTCCACGTGCGTGAAGCCCAGGTCGCCGACGTACTGCGGGAGCTGCTCGGCCAGCTCGCGGTAGGTCAGGCCGGGCCGCCAGGAGGGCAGGTGCACCTCGTACACGGAGAAGGGCGCCTCGTGCACCGGGGTGTCCGCGCGGTGCGCCATCCACTCCGCGTCCGCCCACTCGTGCTCCGAGACGTCCACGATCGACGCGGTCGCGGGCGGCACCTCGGTACGGCGGGCCAGCGGATCGGCGCGCAGGGTGCGCGAGCCGTCCGGGCGGGTGATCTCGAACTTGTACGCCTCGCCCGCGCCGATCCCCGGCACGAACAGCTCCCACACCCCGGTGGAGCCCAGCGAGCGCATCGGGAAGCCGGTCCCGTCCCAGAAGTTGAAGGTCCCCGCGATCCGCACGCCCCGCGCGTTTGGCGCCCACACCGCGAACCGGGTGCCGGGCACGCCCTGATGGGTGGTGACATGCGCGCCGAGCGCCTGCCACAGCTGCTCGTGCCGGCCCTCGCCGATCAGGTGCAGGTCCAGCTCGCCGAGGGTGGGCAGGAACCGGTAGGGGTCCTCCGTCTCGTGGACCGTGCCGTCGTACGCGACGAGCAGCCGGTACCCGGGCACCTCGGTGAGCGGCGCCAGCCCGGAGAAGAAGCCGTCGCCGTCGTCGTGCAGCTCGGCCCGCAGCCCGTCGGCGACCACGGTGACGGCCCGGGCGAACGGGCGGAAGGCGCGGAAGGCGACCCCGCCCGGCACCGGGTGCGCGCCCAGCACCGCGTGCGGAGCGTGGTGGGTGCCGTGCAGCAGGCGGTCGCGGTCGGCGGCGTCCACGGGAGCGGGGACGACGGCCCGCGCGGCCGGGGCCGGCTCGGGTGCGCGCGCCGGGGGGACCCGCGCGGGCGCGGTCGCGGGAGCGGCCTTCTGCTCGGCCCTGCCCGTGCCGGACGTGTGCTTCGGCGTGGCTGACTTGTTGCGTGTCACGGACGAGCCTCCTGGTCTTCACACGGCGTCTTCACACGGCGTCTTCACACGCCGTCTTCCCACGGCGATGGGGTCTTCGCGCGGCGAGCCGGCCGTCACGCGGCGAGGCGACGGATCGCCGAGAGCGGTACGGGCAGCCAGTCGGGCCGGTGCCGGGCCTCGTAGACGACCTCGTAGACCGCCTTGTCGGTCTCGAAGGCCCGCAGCAGCACCGCGTCGGTACGCGGATCGCGGCCGGCCACCTCCGCGTACCCGCAGCAGTAGGCGGCCCGGCACGCGTGCGCCCAGTCCGGCGCGGGCGGGTTCACGGAGTGGGCGGCGTAGTCGAAGGAGCGGAGCATCCCCGCGATGTCCCGCACCGGCGGCTGCGGCATCCGCCGTTCGGCCGGCGGCCGGGCCGGCTCGCCCTCGAAGTCGATCAGCGACCACTCGCCGGACGGCGAGCGCAGGCACTGGCCCAGGTGCAGATCGCCGTGGATGCGCTGCGCGGTCCAGGTGTGGCCCTCGGCGGCGAGGTCGCCCAGCGCCCGGTAGGCGGAGCGCAGCCCGGCCTCGAACGGCCGCAGCGCCGGCACCGCCTGCACGGCCGCCTGAAGCCGCTCGGTCATCCCGCCGACCAGCGCCTCCATCTGCGCATGGCCGAGGGTGACCGTCGGCAGCGCCCGGGCCAGCGCGGTGTGCACCTCGGCCGTGGCCCGGCCCAGCGCCCGCGCCTCGGCCGCGAAGTCCTCGCCCTTGGCCAGCTCGCGCAGCGCCAGCTCCCAGCCGTCGCTCGCCCCGCTGACGAAGGGCTGGAGCACCGCCAGCACATACGACTCGGCGTCGATCTCGGCGTGCAGCCAGGCCGTCGGCGCGGGCACCCGGGGGCAGCCCTCCCGGGCCAGCGCCAGCGGCAGCTCCAGGTCGGGATTGATGCCGGGCTCCACCCGGCGCAGCAGCTTCAGGATGAACGTATCGCCGTAGACCACCGATGAGTTGGACTGCTCGGCGGTCATCAGCCGCGCCACCAGCCCCTCGCGTATCTCCTGGCGCGGATCCCGCTCGAAACACAGCCCGCCGACGCGGGCCCGGGTGCGCAGGGCCTCCAGGAGCACTTCGGCGGGCCGGGGATCGTACAGGGCCTCGTACACCGTGCGTCCGGCGAGCGGGCCGTCCTCGACGTGTCCGATCAGCGCGGGCGCCAGCCGGGGCGGCAGCGCCTCGCGCACGCCTATGAGCAGCTGGTAGCAGTCGCCCGGGTGCGGCGCGGCGCCCAGCACGGACGGCTGGTGGACGCGCAGCAGCAGGTGGTACAGGCCGAGCCGGCCGTCGGGCGGCAGCAGTTCGGTGACGGCGACGGGGGTGAACCCGGTGACCGGGCGGCCCTTGCCGGCGAACCAGCGCTGCCGCGGCAGCCACTCGCGCAGCAGGGGGTCCAGGGAGGCCAGGAGCGGGGTGGTGGTGCCGGACGAGGTGACCGTTTCCGCCATGGGCGTCACGTCCTTTTCCGGAAGCGCGAGGGGTATCACTGTTGCGTGCCCCGGGTGGGGCGGGGGAAACCGCCCCACCACAGGGGGTTCTACGCGGCGTCCTGCCGCAGCCGGAACCAGTAGAAGCCGTGCCCCGCGAGGGTGAGCAGGTACGGCAGCTCGCCGACCGCCGGGAAGCGGACCCCGCCGAACAGCTCGACGGGATGCCGCCCGTTGAACCGGCTCAGGTCCAGCTCCGTGGGCTGCGCGAAGCGGGAGAAGTTGTGGACGCACAGCACCAGGTCGTCCTCGTACTCCCGCAGGAAGGCGAGCACCGCCGGATTGGTGGACTGCAGCTCGGTGTAGGACCCCAGTCCGAAGGCGGGGTTCTGCTTGCGGATCTCGATCATGCGCCGGGTCCAGTGCAGCAGCGACGAGGGCGAGGACATCGACGCCTCGACGTTGGTGACCTGGTAGCCGTAGACCGGGTCCATGATCGTCGGCAGGAACAGGCGTCCCGGGTCACAGGACGAGAAACCCGCGTTCCGGTCGGGGGTCCACTGCATCGGCGTCCGTACGGCGTCGCGGTCGCCGAGCCAGATGTTGTCGCCCATGCCGATCTCGTCGCCGTAGTACAGGATCGGCGAGCCGGGCAGGGACAGCAGCAGGGCGGTGAACAGCTCGATCTGGTTGCGGTCGTTGTCGAGCAGGGGCGCGAGGCGCCGGCGGATGCCGATGTTGGCGCGCATCCGCGGGTCTTTCGCGTACTCGGCCCACATGTAGTCGCGCTCTTCGTCGGTGACCATCTCCAGGGTCAGCTCGTCGTGGTTGCGCAGGAAGATGCCCCACTGGCAGCCGGAGGGGATGGCCGGCGTCTTGGCGAGGATCTCGGAGACGGGGTAGCGGGACTCGCGGCGCACCGCCATGAAGATGCGCGGCATGACCGGGAAGTGGAAGGCCATGTGGCACTCGTCGCCGCCCGACTGGTAGTCGCCGAAGTAGTCGACGACGTCCTCCGGCCACTGGTTGGCCTCGGCGAGGAGCACCTTGTCCGGGTACTGGGCGTCGATCTCCTTGCGGACCCGCTTCAGGAAGGCGTGGGTGGCCGGCAGGTTCTCGCAGTTGGTGCCCTCCTGCTGGTACAGGTACGGCACCGCGTCCAGCCGGAACCCGTCGATGCCGAGATCCAGCCAGAACTTCAGCGCGGAGATCATCTCCTCCTGCACCGCCGGGTTCTCGTAGTTCAGGTCCGGCTGGTGCGAGAAGAAGCGATGCCAGTAGTACTGCTTGCGTACCGGGTCGTACGTCCAGTTGGAGGCCTCGGTGTCGACGAAGATGATCCGGGCGTCCTGGAACTGCTTGTCGTCGTCGGCCCAGACGTAGTAGTCGCCGTACGGACCGTCCGGATCGCGTCTCGACTCCTGGAACCACGGATGCTGGTCACTGGTGTGGTTCATGACGAAGTCGATGATCACGCGCATGCCCCGTTGGTGGGCGGAGTCCACGAACTCCACGAAGTCGGCCAGGTCGCCGAAGTCCGGGAGCACCGCGGTGTAGTCGGAGACGTCGTAACCGCCGTCCCTGAGCGGCGACTTGAAGAACGGCGGCAGCCACAGGCAGTCGACCCCGAGCCACTGCAGATAGTCGAGCTTGGCCGTCAGGCCCTTCAGGTCGCCGATGCCGTCGCCGTTGCTGTCCTGGAAGGAGCGGACCAGGACCTCGTAGAAGACGGCGCGCTTGAACCACTCCGGATCCCGGTCCTTCGCGGGCGTGTCCTCGAAGGTGTCCGGGACGGGCTCATTGACGATCATATTGTGGGTGACCCTCCGATCTGCGGGTTGGACGGTCGCAGGACGGTGAAGACATGCGCGGGCCTATGGCCCGGTTCGAGGCGCACATAGTTGGCCCTGCCCCAGTAGTAGGTCTCGCCGGTGAGCTCGTCGCGCACCGGCACCGACTCGTGCCAGTCCAGGCCGAGTTGCGGCATGTCCAACGAGACCGTGGCCTCCTGGGTGTTGTGCGGGTCGAGGTTGGCCACCACCAGAACCGTGTTCGACCCGCTCCGCTTCGAGTAGGCGATCACCGCGTCCTTGTCGGCGTGGTGGAAGTGCAGATCGCGCAGTTGGCGCAGGGCCGGGCTGCGGCGCCTGATGTCGTTGAGCCGGGTGATGAGCGGTGCGATGGTACGGCCCTCGCGCGCCGCCGCCTCCCAGTCGCGGGGCCTGAGCTGGTACTTCTCCGAGTCGAGGTACTCCTCGCTGCCCTCCCTGAGCGGGGTGTTCTCGCACAGTTCGTAGCCGCTGTAGATGCCCCAGGAGGGGGAGAGGGTGGCGGCGAGCACGGCCCGGACCTCGAAGGCGGGCCGGCCGCCGTGCTGGAGGTAGGCGTGCAGGATGTCGGGGGTGTTGGCGAAGAAGTTCGGCCGCATGTAGGCCGCCGCCTGCCCCGACAGCTCGGTGAGGTACTCGGTCAGTTCCTGCTTGCTGTTGCGCCAGGTGAAGTAGGTGTAGGACTGCTGGAAGCCGATCTGGGCGAGGGTGTGCATCATCGCCGGGCGGGTGAACGCCTCCGCCAGGAAGATCACGTCGGGGTCGCGGTCGTTGACCTCGGCGATGACGCGTTCCCAGAAGACGACCGGTTTGGTGTGCGGGTTGTCCACGCGGAAGATCCGCACCCCGTGGTCCATCCAGTGCCGCAGGATCCGCACGGTCTCGGCGACCAGGCCGTCCATGTCCGCGTCGAAGGCGATGGGGTAGATGTCCTGGTACTTCTTCGGCGGGTTCTCGGCGTAGGCGATCGTGCCGTCGGGCCGGTGGTGGAACCACTCCGGGTGCTTTTCCACCCAGGGATGGTCCGGCGAGCACTGCAGCGCGAAGTCCAGCGCGACTTCCAGGCCGTGGGAGCGTGCCTGGGCGACGAAGAAGTCGAAGTCCTCCAGGGTGCCCAGAGCGGGGTGGACGGCGTCGTGGCCGCCCTCGGGGGAGCCGATGGCCCAGGGCACGCCGACGTCGTCGGGGCCGGCGGTGAGGGTGTTGTTGGGGCCCTTGCGGAAGGTCGTGCCGATGGGGTGGACGGGCGGCAGGTAGACGACGTCGAAGCCCATGTCGGCGATCGGCTTCAGCCGGCGCGCGGCGGTGCGGAAGGTGCCGTGGGGGCGTTCGGCGGTGCCCTCGGAGCGGGGGAAGAACTCGTACCAGGAGCCGTACAGGGCCCGCTCCCGCTCCACCAGCAGCGGCATCGGGTCGGAGGCGGTCACCAGCTCCCGCAGCGGATGACGGGCCAGCACGTCCGTCACCTCCGGCGCCAGCGCCGCCGCGAGCCGCCAGGCGGCCGGGCGTTCCTCGTCCCGCAGGGCGCGCACGACGTCCAGGACGACCTGCCGCTCGGCCTCCGGCACCCCGGCCGCCGCCCGCTCGTACAGCCGGGCGCCCTCCTCCAGGACCAGCCCCGTGTCGATGCCCGCGGGGATCTTGATGCCGGCGTGGTGCCGCCAGGTGGTGACCGGGTCGGACCAGGCCTCCACCGTGTAGGTCCAGCGGCCCGGTTCACCTGCGGTGACGGTGGCGCCCCAGCGGTCGGTGCCCGGGGCCAGTTCGCGCATCGGCGTCCACGGCCCGGGCCGGCCGGCCGGGTCGCGCAGCACCACGTTCGCCGCGACGGCGTCGTGCCCCTCCCGGAAGACGGTGGCGGACACCTCGAACGACTCGCCGGTGACCGCCTTGGCCGGCCTGCGCCCGTGCTGGACCACGGGCCGTACGTCGAGGATCGGGATGCGGCCGAGGGTGGTGCCCCGGTGCCGGGGTACGGCGCCGCCCGGACCCGGCGAGGTCCCGGGGGAGCCGGTGACGCCGGCGGCGGCCTTTACGGACTTCTTGCCGAGAGTTTTCCCGGCCGTTTTCCCGACCGCCTTCTGAGCAGGCTTCGTGGCCGCCTTCTTGGCCGGTACTGCCTTCTTGGCCGTCTTCTGGGCCGTCTTCCTGGCCGGTTTCGCAGCCGTCTTCCCGGCCGTGTTCCCGGGCGTCTTCGAGGCCGTCCTGGTGGCCGCCTTCGTGGCCGTCTTCGTGACTGCCCTGGTGACTGCCTTCTTGGCCGCCTTCTTGGCCGCCTTCCTGGCCGGGCTGCCGGCCGGTTCGCCGGCCGGTTTCTTCGCCGCCGACGGGGCTGCCGGCTCTGCCGCTGCCGTGTCCTTGCTGCTTGTCGGGGGTGATGACGAGTCGTGCGTGGCGGGCATGACCGCTCCTGTCCGCGTCAACGAGGGTGTGGGCGGATGGATATGGGGAGGTGGGTCCTGCGGTGGTGCTGTGGGACGGCTGTGGGGTGTGTACCGGAGGAGCCTTCCCACCCTGTTCGGGTGGGCAATCCGGATACTTTGTTAACTACTCACGCGTATGTCCACCCGCAAGACCGGTCCCTTTCACCGGGTGCCCGCCGACCGCCCCTTAACGCCCCGACACCCCCGCCGTGCGCGTCCCCACCGACCCCCGGGTAACAACTACCGTCGAAGGTGACGACGAGACGTACAGCGCCGTGCGTCTCACTCCGCGACGCGTCCGAGGTGGAAGTGTGAAGGCGATCCGTCGGTTCACCGTCCGTCCCGTTCTCCCCGAACCTCTCCGGCCGCTGAGCGACCTGGCGCGCAATCTGCGCTGGTCCTGGCATGCGGAAACGCGCGACCTGTTCCAGTCCGTCGATCCCGAGGCCTGGGCCGCGGCCGGGGGTGACCCGGTGCGGACCCTGGGCCGGGTGCGCCCGGCCCGGCTGGCCGAGCTGGCCGGGGACCGGCGCTTCCTGCGCCGCCTCGGCGCGGTCGCCGACGACCTCGACGACTATCTGACCGGCGACCGCTGGTACCAGACCCAGGCGGCCGGGATGCCCGCCGCCATCGCCTACTTCTCCCCGGAGTTCGGCATCACGGCCGCCCTGCCCCAGTACTCCGGCGGCCTCGGCATCCTCGCGGGCGACCACCTCAAGGCCGCCAGCGACCTCGGCGTACCCCTGATCGGCGTAGGCCTCCTCTACCGGCACGGGTACTTCCGGCAGACCCTGTCCCGCGACGGCTGGCAGCAGGAGCACTACCCGGTGCTCGACCCCAACGAGCTGCCTCTCACCCAGCTGAAGGAGCCCGACGGCACCCTCGCACAGGTCTCGCTCGTGCTGCCCGGCGGCAAGGCGCTGCGCGCCCGGATCTGGCTGGCCCAGGTCGGCCGGGTGCCGCTGCTGCTGCTCGACTCGGACGTGGAGGAGAACGACCTAGGCGAACGCGGCGTCACCGACCGGCTCTACGGCGGCGGCAGCGAGCACCGGCTGCTGCAGGAGATGCTGCTGGGCATAGGAGGAGTCCGGGCGGTACGGACGTACTGCAGGCTGACCGGGCACCCCGAGCCGGAGGTGTTCCACACCAACGAGGGACACGCGGGTTTCCTCGGCCTGGAACGCATCGCCGAACTGTGCGCGCAGGGCCTGGACTTCGACTCGGCCCTGGAGGCGGTGCGCGGCGGCACCGTCTTCACCACCCACACCCCCGTCCCGGCCGGCATCGACCGCTTCGACCGGGAACTGGTCGCCAGGCACTTCGGCCCGGACGCCGAACTCCCCGGCATCGACGTGCAGCGGATCCTGACCCTCGGCATGGAGACGTACCCGGGCGGCGAGCCCAACCTGTTCAACATGGCCGTCATGGGACTCCGGCTGGCCCAGCGGGCGAACGGGGTCTCCCTGCTGCACGGCCAGGTCAGCCGGGAGATGTTCGCGGGCCTGTGGCCGGGATTCGACCCCGAGGAGGTGCCGATCACCTCCGTGACCAACGGGGTGCACGCCCCGACCTGGGTGGCCCCCGAGGTGCTGGGCCTCGGCGCCCGCCAGGTCGGTTCCGAGCGGGCCGAGGACGCGCTGACCGTCGGCGGCACCGACCGCTGGGACTCGGTCGCGGACATCGACGACCAGGAGATCTGGGAACTGCGCCGCACCCTGCGCGAACAACTGGTGCAGGAGGTACGGGAGCGGCTGCGGGCGTCCTGGCGGCAACGCGGCGCCGGAGACGCCGAGTTGGGCTGGATCGACGGAGTGCTGGACCCGGACGTCCTGACGATCGGCTTCGCCCGCAGGGTCCCGTCGTACAAGCGCCTGACGCTGATGCTCCGCGACCGCGACCGCCTGATGGAGCTGCTGCTGCACCCGGACCGCCCGATCCAGATCGTGGTCGCGGGCAAGGCCCACCCCGCGGACGACAGCGGCAAGCGCCTGGTCCAGGAACTGGTCCGCTTCGCCGACGACCCCCGGGTGCGCCACCGCATCGTCTTCCTCCCCGACTACGGCATGGCGATGGCGCAGAAGCTCTACCCCGGCTGCGACGTCTGGCTGAACAACCCCCTGCGCCCGCTGGAGGCCTGCGGCACGAGCGGCATGAAGGCGGCCCTGAACGGCTGCCTGAACCTGTCCGTCCTCGACGGCTGGTGGGACGAGTGGTTCCAGCCGGACTTCGGCTGGGCCATCCCGACGGCGGACGGCGCGGGCACCGACCAGGACCGCCGTGACGACATCGAGGCGGCGGCCCTGTACGACCTGCTGGAGCAACGGGTCACCCCGCGCTTCTACGAGCAGGGCCGCGCCGGCCTCCCCGACCGCTGGATCCAGATGGTGCGCCAGACCCTCACCCTGCTCGGCCCCAAGGTGCTGGCCGGCCGCATGGTCCGCGAGTACGTCGACCGCCTCTACGTCCCCGCCGCCCAGGCCCACCGCGCGCTGACCCCCGACACCGCGAGCGACCTGGCCGCCTGGAAGGCGCGGGTGCGTGCGGCCTGGTCCGCGGTGAGCGTCGACCACGTGGAGACGACGGCGCCGACGGCCACGGCGGAACTGGGGTCGACGGTGGGCCTGCGGGTGCGGGTGGCCCTCGGCTCGTTGTCCCCCGACGACGTCGAGGTCCAGGCGGTGTCGGGCAGGGTGGACGCGGAGGACCGCATCACGGACGCGACGGTGGTCCCCCTGAAGCCGACGGCAGCCCCCGACCTGGAGGGCCGCCTGCTGTACGAGGGCCCCCTGTCCCTGGACCGCACCGGCCCCTACGGCTACACGGTCCGCATCCTCCCGGCCCACCGCCTGCTGGCGTCGAGCGCGGAGATGGGGCTGGTGGCGGTGCCGTCGGAGGACGGGGTGGAGGGGGCGGGGGTGTTGTTGCGGTAGGCCGGGCGCGGCGGGTCCTCGGATCCGCCGCGCACCCGCGACCGTAAGTCGCCGTGCCGAAGGCACCGGAGCCGAACCCGCTCCGTACCCGCTCCCGCGGAGGACTGCTGATGCGCAGCGTGACCTATTCGATGGGCGTCTCGCTCGACGGCTACATCGCGGGGCCGGACGGCGACTTTCGCTGGACGGCGCCCGACGAGGAGGTCTTCCGCTTCGCCACCGGCGAGGTGCGGGCGCTCGGCGTCCACCTGATGGGGCGACGGCTGTACGAGACGATGCTGTACTGGGAGACCGCCGACCAGGACCCATCGCTCGACGACCCGATGCGCGAGTTCGCCGCGATCTGGAAGCGGCTCCCCAAGGTGGTGTTCTCCACCACGCTGCCGGCGGTCCAGGGCAACGCCCGCCTGGCCGCCGGCGGCCTGGCGGAGGAGATCGAGCGCCTGCGAGCGGAGCCGGGGGAGGGCCCCATCGCGATCGGCGGCGCGACGCTCGCCGCCGAGGCGGCCGCGCTGGATCTGATCGACGAGTACCGGCCGAGGGTCTACCCGGTACTGGTCGGCGGCGGCATTCCGTTCTTTCCCCGGCGGGAGCGCCGGGTGGATCTCGAACTCGCGGAGAGCCGCACCTTCGACTCGAGAGTGGTGTATCTGCGGTATCGGGTGGTGCGTTAGTGCGCTCTGAACTGCGATGTGGTCGGCGAAGCGCCCGCTTGTCAGTGGTGATCGCCATCATGGGGGACATGGCCCACCCGAACCTGACCACCGGCAGTATCTGGCGGCTCCACCACGGCGACCAGGAGTGGGAACAGGCACACACCCGCTGCGCCCAGATCCGCAGTGCGCTCCCCATGACGTTTCCCGACGGCAGCCAGGTCGCCGAGTTCATGCTGCACATCCACGACGACGGCACCGCCGGCTGGCGCCGGCACGACGAGCCCTTCGACACGGTGAACCAGTGACACGCTGGGCTCGCTGCTTCTGGGACGAGGAAGCCGTCTGGTTCTACTTCGAGCTGGACACCGACGGGCACGTGATCCGGCAGGTCGAGTTGCAGGAGCCCGGGGGCAAGGCTTTGGCCGCCGCATCGCTGGCCGAGTGGCAAGAAGCCCAGCGGGCCGGACGGCTGGCTGAATACGAGGGCGTCTACGGCCTGACCGCGGAGCTGCCCATCTCCGAGTGGGAGGGGCACGACCCGCAGTGGCTGTCGGCCGACGAGTTCGACATCGTTTGGTCGACGGCCCGCCGGCAGCTCCAGGATCGGCAGCGGTGACGTCTTTCCAGGCATTCACTGCTGCGGCGCCGTCCTGGCGAGACGAGGGTTCCCCGTCCCCGCTACGGCGTCTTCTTCAGTGCCTCGATGAAGAGGGTGAAGGATCCGGCCGGGACGGTGAGGGGGCCGGCGGCCGGGTTCTTGGAGTCGCGGATGGATATGTGGGTGGGGGTGGGGGCTATTTCCACGCAGTTGTTGCCGTCGTCGGGGCCCGAGTAGGACGACTTCCGCCAGTCGCCGGGGATGTCCATGGGATGCCTCACAGCTCTTGCGCCAGCTTGTGGATGAAGTCGCGCGACCGGTCGGGATCGAGCGCGACGGCCTCCACCTTACGGAAACGCGTTCGAAAGGCGCTGAGCTGGGCTTCGGAGTCGATGAAGGCCGAGCCGTGGGGTACGTCACGCACGACCGTGTCCAGCTTGGGAACAGAGCCGCCGACGTACGTCATGGAGCTGGCGGCCCTGGCGAAGCCGTCCAGGTCGAAGGGGATGACGCGTAGGGTGACGCCGTCCGCCGCGGAGCGTTCCAGCAGCTTGCTCAGCTGGGCCCGGGAGGTGGCACGGTCGCTGACTCTGATGCGTAGGGCGGCCTCATGGATGACCAGCTCGTACGGAACGGTGAGCTGCTGACGCCTCATGCGGTGCCGGACGCGCAACTCGAGCTCATCGCGAGTCAGTTCGGGAACTCGAGCGGAGAACACCGCGCGAGCGTAGTCCTCTGTCTGCAGCAAGCCCGGCACGTACAGGATGGCCACCTCACGGAGGAACGTGGCGTGGTGTTCCAGTTCGGCCAGGTCCAGGAACGAGTTGGGCAGCGAACCCCGGAACTCCTCCCACCAGCCGTGCGTCCGGTCGGTGGCCAGTGCCGCCAGGGCATCGACGAACTCGTCGTCGGTGCAGGCGTAGTGCGAGGCGAGACGACGTAGTCGCTGCTCGCTGACGCCCGCGAGCGCCGACTCGATATGGGTGATCTGGGCTGGGGCGACGCCGAGCAATGCGGCCGCCTGGCGGGAGTTGAGGCCCGCCGCCTCGCGGAGTCTGCGCAGCTCAGTCGCCAGGCGCAGCTGGCGTGCCGTTGGCTCGCGCCTCTTCACCATCGACTGGCTCTCCTCACAGGGCTGTTGGCGCAACTCGTTCGGCGTCAGGTTACGCGGTCGACTTGCCGCGTCCCTAGATTTAGATCTACCGTCGGTGACGCATCGCACACGCTGCGGAAGCGCACCGCTTCGTCCTGCCATGACGGCTGCGGCAGGCCACCGCCCCCGAAATCCTTATTCACTCACTGGAGTTGATGACGCATGCCCATGCCCGAAATCGAACCCGTCGAGTCCTGGGACTACACCCTCTGCATCCCCAACGACCTCAGAGCCGTGACGGTGTGCCGCCGCACGCTGCGGCTGATCCTGACGGTGCACGGTCTGATCGGCCTGGTGGACACCGCGGAGCTGCTGGCGGCGGAGCTGGTCTCGAACGCCGTACGGCACACGAAGGGGCCGGCCGCGTTGAGGGTGCGCCGTACGGCGGAGGGGATGGTGTGGATCGGGGCGTGGGACACCGACCCGGCGCCGCCGGACCCGCCGCGTCCGCTGGAGCAGGTGGCCGGGCTGGAGCTGGAAGACGGTCGGGGGCTGGGGCTGGTGCGGGCGTGCGCGCAGTACTGGGGGTGGCGGCCGGCGGCGCGGTTCGGGGACCGGGGCAAGTACGTGTGGTGCGAACTTGCGGCGGCCTAGCTCGTTGATCACGTCGTACAGAGAGGAGAGCTGATGGTCGGCTCGTCGCATGAGGCGCTGCACCGGATCTTCCAGAAGGATCCGGCGTTGCTGACGCGGGCGTTACAGCGGGTGCTGCACGTGCCCTTTCCCGAACCGAGGGAGATCGCGGCGCTGAACATCGATCTGACCGAGATCGAGCCGGTCGAGCGCCGGGTGGACACCCTGCTGCGGGCGGAGACGGACGAGGGCACGTATCTGCTGGTGGTGGAGTCGCAGGGGAAGGTGGACGAGCGCAAGCGGGGGAGCTGGCCGTACTACCTGTCGTACCTGTATGAGAAGTACCGCTGTGAGCCGGTGCTCATCGTGATCACTCAGAGCAGTGCTACGGAGCGGTGGGCCTCGCGCCCGATCCGGCTCGGTTTCCCGGGCTGGGAGTCGCTGACGGTACGGCCGCTGGTGCTGGGGCCGGACAACGTGCCGGTGATCGCGGACGAGCGGCAGGCGGAGAAGGACGTCCCCCTTGCGGTGCTGTCGGCCATGACGCACGGGCGGGGGCCGCGGGCTGCGGCCATACTGGAATCCCTGGCCGCCGCCCTGCGGACCATCGACCCCGACAGTGCCGCAGTCTTCGTGCAGTTCGTCGACTCCTGCCTGGTTGACCCCCAGGCGAAGCAGATGTGGAGGGACCTGATGACGGCGATCCAGTACTTCTGGCGACACCCGCTGGCGGAGCAGGTGCGAGAGGAGGGCCGGATCCAGGACCGCCAGGAGATGACCCTGCGCATCCTGGAATGGCGGGGCATCCCCGTGCCCGACTCCGTCCGTGAGCGAGTCATGCACTGCTCGGATCTGGACCAACTGGAGGTCTGGGCTCAGCGGGCGGTCCACGCCTCGCAGGCGACGGAGCTGTTCGCCGACGAGTGAGCAAGTGACCCTTGGGCCGCTCGCTTCCCCGTGAGCATCGTGCCTCCGCGAGGTGCGTCAAGGGCGCTCCGCGTCGCCTCCGGCGATGGCTCTCGGGGCCACCCTTGACCCACCTCGCTGCAGCACGGGGGAGAAGCGAGCGGGCGGGCCGGAAAGCGGTGGCTCTACCACGGGCTACTCCGGTGATGTGGCGTTCAGCCAGCGGTCCACGGCGTCGCGTGTCTCCTCGGGGATTGACTTGTCCTTGGCGAGTTTGACTCCCGTTTCTCTGAAGGACTGGATTCTGTGCGCCTCACGCAGGCAGACAATATCCGTCCAGACCTGACCTTGTGAGCCTTGAATGATGGTATTCCCGTCGGTAGACAGCATCACAAATTCTGGATGCCCCCAGCCGTACCCCGTAACGCCGAGTTGGGCGCCGGTTCCTGCGAGGTCCCACTCGGTCTGCAATGCTACGTGCGCCCACCACGAGGTGTTGGAATGCCTGGCTTCCAGGTCCCTGACAGCGATGAGGAACTGCGGATCTCCGGCCGCGAAGAAGCCTTGATCGGAGCAGAGCATGTATCATTGGTGATTCACTCGTTCCCGAAAATCTGTGACCTCATTGTCGATACTGGCAGCCCACTCCTGGCCATCGGCAGCGGTCGAGTTCGAAAAGGCCGCAAGACATGGTGGAACGAGTGGAGCGGAGCGGTCCGCCATGCCCAGATACTTGAGCCCCGCCGAGGCCAGGCTAGTGCTCAGTTCCGCTTCCTGCAGGGACCCCTCGGGTTGTCTAGTGCTGGACTATCGTCTCTTGACGTGGAGTGGGAGTCGGCGGACGGATCACGGCAACCCGTCAGTCGATGTAGAGAAGCGTTGTCTATACGTAGAGCAGTCGGCCCTGAATGCAGAGCTTCGGGAGTACCTGGATTTCCATCCGGCCAGTACATTCGCCCATGTGAAACTCGATCAAGATATGCGTTGCGGATGGAACGGAAGAGACGGTCAATCGAGTCGCGCCCTCACGGTGGACGTCAGACAAAACATCCCAGTTGGTGTCGGTCCAACGTATTCTGACCGACCTGCAGAAGATGTCGTAGGACAGAGTGACTGAATCGCCTTCCTTTCCTTGCCATGTGAGTGTGCGTGAGCCGCTTTCGTCTATCTCTGGCAACTTACCGAGTACGTCCAGGATCTCCTCGTCGCCCGGGACGACAAATTCCCGATACATCTCCTCATTCTCCCTCTTGCCGCACTCTCGGCAATGGCACTCGGCGGCGGATCGCACGCTGGGACCATGCTGAACTCCTGGCCGGTGCTGGCGGGGCGGCGGCCCCCTCGCGCTGTTCTTCCACCGAGTGGATCTGCAACTTGGCCGGCTGAAGTGCGTCCATGGTTGAGGTCACGGCGTGAAGAGGCCCAGGCCCGAGCAGTCGTCGCCGCCGGACGGGTCCGGGGCGTACAGCCAGTAGACGGTCAGGAGCAGGACGGCAGCCAGCAGCATGCCGAGCACGGCTGACACCGCTGCCATTCCGCGCCGTTCGCTGCGGGGGAGGGCGGCGAATGCCACTACCGCAGCGACGGCGCACGCGAGGCCGGCCCAGGACGTGATGTACATGCGGGCGGAGGGGCCCAGGTACCGGCAGTTCTGGAACGTGTCGGAGGCCCAGGCCAGGCGTGCGGCCAGCAGGACGGCGGAGACGGCCGCCAGCACGGGGACGAGCAGGGCGCGCCGGCGTCGGGGGGCGGAGCCCGTCGACCGGGTGGGCGAGGGCGCGTGGAGAGGGGGTGTCATCAGGGCCAATCCGGGTTGGGGCGGACGAACCGCAGGTGTTGTGCGCCTTCTCGCTTCCAGTGCCTTACAAGAGGTGGCCTGCTGTCAGCGGAACGGAATGGTCAGCCAGGGACTCTCGGGGTCGGACATCAGGATCTGGTGGGCGCTGACCATGTCCTCGTACCAGGGGCCGAACTCCTCCTCGTCGAAGTGGAGGGAGCGGCCGAGGATGTAGCCGGCGGAGAAGTCCCGCCATGACTTGTAGGACAGAGCGGCTGCGCGGCCGGCCTGGATGACGGCGGACTCGGCTTCCTTGAGCGTTCCGAACCGGGCTCCGAGCCCCCACCGGGCCATCTTCGAGGCGCGACCGAGGTCCCAGGCATCGACGGAGGAGACGTACCCGTTCTCGTCGAGCACGCCGTCCGCGCGCATGCGGGCCTCGTAGCGGGTGATGCGTCCGATGAGCCGGTGCACGCCCTCGATCCGGGCCTGGACCTCTGACTCGGGGCGGGGCTCCGTCTTCGTGACGCCCTCTTCGCTGACGACGACCGACCCTTCGGAGTTCGCCCGGATGACGTTGGCGGCGGCCTGCTTCCAGTAGCCCACGTCGACGTAGCCGCCGAAGTCCCGGGCGATCGTCCGGCGCAGGCGGAGGGCGAAGTCCCAGACCGAGCTGTGCTGTTCGCAGGCGAGGAGGTCGCGGAGGTAGTACTGCCACTCCTCGCGGCTGGTGATGCCCCACCACTCGCGGAGCCGGTTGCGCTCACCCGGGTATCCCGTGCCGTGCCACGCCATGGCGTTCCAGAAGGAGCCGTTGTGGACGCACAGGAGGGCACCGCAGGCGAGGCCGTGGGCGACGGCGCCCTGGAGGGGGCCGCCGAAGCGGAGGGTGCGCAGCTGCAGCGAACGCTTCCGGGGGGAGGCCTGTTGCCCGTACTGGGCCCAGGCCGACGAGTGCGGGGGCGCGGAGGGGAGGAACGCCTCGCACGGGCTGCCCGGGTTGACGACGATCTGGGGCGGGTCGGTCGGCTGCCACACCTTGGGGAACCACTCGAGGTACTTCCAGTCGAAGACGCGGTGGGGCTCCGGCGCGGGGAGCATGCCCTCGGTGTACACGGCCCAGATCCGGCCGCCGGCGACACGGGGATCGTGTCCGAAGACGACGTGCGTGGCGCTGGGCGTGGCATCCGCCTTGTCCTTCTGTATCTCGAAGAACAGCCGGCACTGCGCGAGCGTCCGGAAGTACGCCGCCCAGTCCTCACGCCGCTTGGCCTCGAACAACGCCTGCTCGATCTGCGACGGTGGTGTCCAGGCAGGGGGCGCCGCAGCCTCGAATCCAGCGGGTGGCGGACCGAACGACATGAGACTCGTTGACCTTTCTTGTACTCAAGTTCTGTTGAGCACCGTACCTACCAGATCCACGAAGCCATGGGAGGACCGAGGCCCCCCGAGTCGGCAGTGGTTCGCAGAGTTGTCGGGGCCCGCAACCAGTACGTCTAGAGAAAAGGGTCCGCATGACCCTGGGCTCCGTGCCGCTGGTGAATTGAGTTTCGGGTGTCACCACCTGATCGCGGGAGATCCCGCAACGAGGCTTTTGACCCGATGACATGCGAGGGACTTAATCAAGTATCGGGCTGAACGTCGACAAGTACGGCGCTGAGAGATCCGTCGCCCGCTAGATGGATTTGAGAATATTCGCACACCAATACTTGCGCGGTCTGCTTTGCGGGAAAGAACAATTTCGCCGTCCCGTGTTCCCGGGAAAAAGCAATTACCTCATTGGATGTGATGACTCTTGATTGAAATGTGGAATAATCGGGGTTGGTGGAGATTCCCCACGGGGAACGATCGAATGCAGGGATTCCTGTATCCGTCTTGGGAAGTGATAGAGGTGGGCTTGTGTCGGCTCTTCCGGGCGGTTCGTCGATGATCACTAGTTCCCGCATCATCCCGGATTGAGGGTCTATCTTGATCTCGACCTCCCCGCCGTTGCTGCCGCTGATCCTCCAGTACAAGGGCTGCAACCTACTGTCAGTGCCCCAAGTAATTGTCAAGGGCACATATGCATCACTCTCTACCTCGACCGTAGTGCACGTCAGCACGTCAACAGCCTTGAGCATTTGGTTTCCCTTCATCCTTTGTAAAGAGCGTGCACCAGCGCCGGGAGCGGGTCCTCCGGCCGCTTGCTGAACTTCAGTTCCCAGCCGCCTGCCTCCACCATCTTCCCCAACGGAATGCCGTCCTTCGTGGCGGCAACCACCGCTTGTTGGAGACTCTTGATCTGCACTTGGTTGATGAGGCCAATTTTATCGCGGGTTGCTAGTTCGGCAATCCTTCCTTGGGCGTACTCGTTCAGATGTTTCGTCGCGTTGGGGTGCACCCATACACGTTGATCCCCGGCCTGCATCTCGAAAGACTTCGGAATATCGGTCCCTGGGTAGTTCGACTGGGTAGGTTTCACGTCCTCCCAGACAGGCCTTTGATCGCAGTCCGGAGCCAGGCCGAGCACGTCGGTCCATGTGTGGGGATTATGGACGTATGCAGCGGGATTGGGGGCCGGTGTGAGACCAAGTGGATCAAGGATCAGATAATGGGCCGTTTCCGGGTCGTAGTGGCGAAAGTAGTTGTAATGGAGGCCGGTTTCGGGGTCGTAGTACTGGCCCGGGAAGCGTAGAGGGGTGTACGTCGTGCTGTTCGTCGACCACGCCGTCGTTCCCCACAGGGTGCTTCTGGTGCGCCAGGCTATGTCGCCCTGTTCGTCTATGAGTTCGTTCGGGGTGCCGACCAGGTCGGTGACTATGGCGAAG
The DNA here is from genome assembly GCF_036345995.1 of Streptomyces sp. NBC_00557. NCBI lineage: Bacteria > Bacillati > Actinomycetota > Actinomycetes > Kitasatosporales > Streptomycetaceae > Streptomyces > Streptomyces sp. NBC_00557. The sequence continues at coordinate 2,601,118 of NZ_CP107796.1, read as the reverse complement.
AAGCGGGAATCGATCTCCTCCTGGGGTGCGTCGGCCGCGGTGATGCGTTCCGTTTGGGTCAGGGGGCGCAGGCCTTGGTGGTCCCAGGTGAGGGTGACCGGGTGGGGGAGGTCGGAAGAGGTTGTGGTCTGTTCGCAGAGGGTGGTGCCGTCCCAGGTGAAGTCCACCCTCTCTACGACCGTTTCGCCGTCGGCCGCCATGCGGAGTTTGGCGGTGCGGCGGCCCAGGGGGTCGTAGGTGTAGCGCCAGCGGGTGCCGTCCGGGGTCACGACCGAGGTGAGGCGGTCCTCGGCGTCCCATTCGTAGCGCCAGGTGTCCGGCTTGCGGGAGAGGCGGGTTTTCTGGCGGAGGGTGATGCGGCCGAGTGCGTCGTGTTCGTAGCGGACGTTGCCGGCTCGGGTGATGCGGGTGCCCGCATAGGAGCGGGGGCCGGTTGCCTCGGCGCCCGGGTGGTCCGACGGCCAGGACGCCTGGGTCTGGTTGCCTGCCTCGTCGTACGCGTAGCGTTCCGTCCAGCCTGCCGCGTGCACTGCCGTCACCCGGCCCGTCGCGTCCAGGTCGAAGCGGCGCTCGCCGTTCAAGTGGTCGGCGATACCGATCACGTTGCCGTCGGCCCGGTAGGAGTACGACCGGTGCTGGATCAGACCGCCCTCGGCGCCGGTCACCGACTGGCCTGTCAGGCGGCCCAGCGTGTCGAAGGTGTGCTCGAGAGTGATCGTTGTGCCGACGCGGCGCGCCAGTTCGCGACCCGCTTCGTCGTACGTGAAGTCGATCGCCCGGCCGGACGCCACCATGTTCGTACGGTGACCTGCCGCGTCGTACGACCAAGTGGAGACCGCGCCTGTTGGCGTCGTGCGGCCCGTGCGGCGGCCCAGGGGGTCGTACGTGTACCTCACCGTGCGGTCATTGACCGTCTCCGAGACCAGGCGGCCGTGGCGGTCGCGCAGCAGGGTCAGGGTCGTGCCGTCCGGGCCGACAGCCTGGGCCAGTTGGTCCGTGAAGTCGTAGGCGTAGGTCGTCACCTGGCCTGCCGCGTCCTTGCGGAGCACCTGGCCCAGTTCGTTGCGTTCGAAGGACGTGACCTGGCCGAGGGCGTTGCGGCGGGAGAGCAGGCGACCCGCGGCGTCGTACTCGTACGTCAGTGTGCGGTCGTCGAAGTCCTTCTCGGACAGCAGGCGGCCGGCCGGGTCGTACGTGTACTCCCACGTCAGACCCTGCGGGTTGGTGACCTTCGTCAGACGCAGCTCCGCGTCGTGGGCGAACTCGTAGCGGACGCCGTCCGGGCCCGTGCGGGCCGTCAGCAGGTCGAAGTGGGTGTACTCGAAGTACGAGACGCCGCCCAAAGCATCCGTGTGGCTGGTGCAGTTGCCCTCGCCGTCGTACGTCCACGTCTCCGTCGTGCCATCGGGGGCCGTGCGGCGGGTCAGGTGGCCCTCGAGTGACCATTCCAGGCGGGTTGTCGCGCCGGTGGGGTCGGTGATCGTGGTCGGGCGGCCGAGGGCGTCTCGTTCGTAGCGGGTCACCGCGCCCAGCGGGTCCGTCACCTGCACGGGCAGGCCCGCGCGGTCGCAGACCACCGTGGTCGTGTGGCCCAGCGGGTCCGTGATCGATGTCAGGTGTCCGGCCTCGTCGTACGTGAACCGGGTCGTCTGGCCCGCCGGGTCCGTCACCGAGGTGCGGTTGCCCCGCTCGTCGTACGTCTGGCGGATCACCGTGCCGTCCGGGTTCACCACCTTCACCGGCAGGCCCAGGGAGTTGTACTCCGCCCGGGCCTCGCGGCCGTCCGGGCGGACCAGGCGGGTGAGGTTGCCCGCCTCGTCGTACTCGAAGGTGATCGTGTGGCCCAGCGGGTTCGTCGTGGAGAGCAGGCGGTGGTGACGGTCGCGGACGTAGCGGGTCGTCGCGCCCAGGGCGTCCGTCTCCGCGACCACCTGCCAGGTGCCGTTGACCAGGTAACGAGTGACGTGTCCCTCGGCCGTCGTCGCGGTCGTGGTCCGCAGGCCGGTTTCAGGGTCCCGTTCCCCGTAAGAGAAGCGGTGCGTCATATGGCCTGCTGTGCCGCCCTGCGCGATACAGCGGTCCTGGTCGTCGTACTCGTAGCTGTAGCTGCGGTCGTTCGTGTCCGTCCAGGACGTGACCCGGCCTCGGTCGTCGTAGGTGAAGCGGAGGGGCAGGCCGGAGGAGTTGTAGACCTCGGTGAGGTTGCCGTCCGTGTAGGCGAAGCGTTTCAGTTCCTCGCCGGTCGCGGTCAGGTGGTACGCCGTGATGCGGCCCGCGTCCGTGGTGATGCGGACGCCCTGGCCGGAGCCGGTGAACACGCCCACAGGGGTGCCCTCGGCGTCGTACTCGAACGAGATCCAGTTGCCGTTGCGGTCGTCTATCTGTTCCAGGACGGCCAGGCTGTCGCTTCGGTCGGCGAAGTGCCGCACCTGCCCGGTGTGCGGGTCGGTGATCGTGTAGCCGCCGTCAACCCGGTCCAGGGGCAGGCGCGGGCCGTGGCTCGCCACGGTGGGCACGCCGGGTGCCGGGTGCGGGTACGACAGAAGGAGGCCGTCCTCCGTGACGTAGACGACGCCCTCCGCGTCGATCTCGAGGCGCTGGTCCAGGGTGGAGGACCAGGACGGGCCGAACCAGCGGCCGAGGCGGTAGCCGGACTCCACGCGGCGGGTGAGGAGCAAGGGCAGCGTGCCGGGGAGGGTGACGTCCGTCTGCGGCAGGTACATCTTGCCGGTGGCCACGTTGACCGGGTCGCCGCATTTTTTCGTACTGCTCTCGTCGTGAGAGTGCTGCGGTGGGTCCTCGTGCACCGTCTCCCGGGGGGTCTTCCCGGCCGCGCTCTCCGCGCCCTCTCGGCCTGCCACCCCTTCCGCCGCCTCTCGTGCGAGGCCCGCTTCCGCCGCGTCCCGGGCCAGACCCGCTTCCACGCCGAGGCCGTCGGTGCCGAGGAACTGAGGGATGAGACGGCCGCCGAACTCGGACGGGTCCTTGCGGAACTCGGTCCACATGTTCTTCAGCGTGCGTTCGGGGTGGGCGGAGCTGGAGACCAGGCCGGAGAGCGTCATGCTGACGTTCTGCATGTAGGCCGCGGGGTGCGTGAGGTTGTAGGGATCCATCGGGTTCAGGCCGCGGGCGAAGTTGAGCAGGCCCGCGGTGCCCTTGAGGATGCCTCCCCCGACGTGGGCGAGTTCGGTGTTGACAGCCTGGTAGCCGTCGAGGAGGTCGTTGCCCAGGCGTTTCAGCGGGGGCGGTTCGGCCGGGGCGTGTGCGACGGCGGCCTTGACTTTGGCCTGTGCCTCCGAGGCGGCGGTGTTGCGCTGTTTGCGGGCCGCGGCGAGTTTGTGGGCGGCGGCCTGGATGTCGGCCTTGCCGGGGTCGTGGAACGGCTCCGGCTTCGGACCCGGGTCCTGGTTGGCCTTGACCTTGGCGTTGTAGGCGTCGACCTTCTTGTTGTAGGCGTCGGCCGCCGCCTTCGAGGCCTTCACGCCCTTGTCGTAGAGGGCGATCGCCTCCTTGGCCTCGCTCTGTGCCCACTTGACGGTGCCCGCGTACGACTCCAGGGCGCCGGCGGCCGCGTCGCAGGACTCGGCCGCCTGCGCCCACTTGGCGGGGTGCACGCCGAACTTCTTGCGGAAGGCGTCGCCGGCCTGCCCCTTCCAGCCCGAGGAGTCGACCTTCCGCATCCCCTGGCTGACCTTGTCGAAAGCGGCGTGGAAGTCCCTGAGGTGCTTGACGCTCTCGTGGATCTTCGCCGGGTCGCCGTGGACCAGGTCCGTGGGGTCGTCGCTCTGGCCGAGTTGCTGCTCGCCCGGTGTGGCGCCCAGGTCGGAGGCGATCCCGTCACCCCAGTGCTCCACGTCGTGGGCCCAGTCGTGTGCACCGACGTAGTCCAGCGCCTCGCCGAGCTTGTTGGTGGCGTAGTCGACGCCCTCGCCGACCTTCTTCTTGCCTTCGTCCCAGAGGTGCTCGCCCTCGCCCAGGAGCGAGTTGGTCAGGTCTCCCAGTCCCATCAGCCCTCACCGCCCTGCTGTCCGGCCGCCTTGGCGCGGGCCTCGGGAGAGGGGCCGAAGGTGTCGTCCAGGTAGTGGTTGTACTCCTGGTCGGAGACGCCGAACGCGCTGTGCAGGTTCTCCGGGTTCATGCCGGGCACGAGTCCGATGGTGTGCGAGGTCATCACGTCGCGGCCGGCGTCCTTCCAGCCCTGCGCGCTGTTGGCCAGGGCCTTGTCGAAGGAGGCCTGGCTGAAGTCGACGTTGCCGCCGTACACACCGGAGGTGGCGATGTCGCCCCAGCCCTTCTTCTCCACGTCCGCCTCGGAGGCGTACGGATTGCCGACGGCCGCGTTCTCGACGACCTTGAAACTGCCCTTCACGTACTGCTCGGTCTCGTAGTAGGTGCCCGCCGACAGGCCGGTCTTCAGCGCGAATCCGTTGCCCTCGTCGATCAGTGCTCGCACCCCCCACTCCCAGCGTTCGCAGAAGGACTTGAACTCGCTCGTCAGCCCCTCGTGGCCGAGTTCAAGTCCGGACAGGGCGATGTCACCGAAGCCGCGCCCGACCCCGGCCTCGCCGACCATGCCGAGTTCCTTCAGCTCTGCCAGTGCTTCGGTCAGGCCCTTGGCGATCAGGTTCAGACCGTCTGTGGACAGGTCCTTGCCGCTCCCGGTCACTGCACACCCCCCGTTCCACTGTCGATGTCCACGGCCGCCGCATCCGGCACGATCCCCGCCACCGGCGGGAACAGCACACCCTCGCCCTGGCTGCCTGCGTCCAGTGCGACCCCGCACGGCACCCCGACCGCCGGGACGGCGGCGTCCAGCAGCCGGGCGCCCAGCCACCGCTGGTACGGCCACGCCCGGTCTCCCTCGCCCCGCGCGACCGCGTAACGGGCCAGGGATGCCTCGTTCGAGAAGGCGAGGATCCAGCGGATGCCGCCGAGGTCGGCCACCAGGGGCGCGTCCTGCCCGTCCACCGGCACCAGCACGGGCGTACGCCGGAAGCGGCCGAGCAGGATGGCGAATTCGCGGCGTCTGCGACGGACTTCGTCCACCTCCAGGTGGGTGTCCTGGGCGTCGGCCGGAGTAAAGGAAAGTGAATGCTCCGGCAAAGACGGGGTGTTCGGGCTGCTCGGTGCGGGCGCCCCCGTGTCCTCGCACCCCGCCATCTCCGCGTACTCCGCCAGCTTTGACCTGCGTATACCTGCGGCCAGGCCGGCGTCACCCCCGTGTTCAGCCATACGCCGGATCATCACATTCGGGTGTTGCCGAGAGCAACGCGGCACAGCGGTCGGTGCACGGGTTGGCGGGAATACGACCCCTGCCCTCCCGCTGCCTCAGGCCTCGGACGTCCCCTCGCACAACCTCCGCAGTACCGTCCCGCAGCGGCGGGCGTACGCGTGCTGGAAGCCCCGGGTCGCCGGGCCGCCCGCCTTCGCGTACCACTTGGCCGGTCTGCTGAAGGCCGCAACCGTGAGCCAGACGGTGCCGTCGCCGGTGCGGTCGACCACGAAGGCCTCCTCGCCGCACTCGGGATGGCCCTCCAGGGTGCCGTAGGCCCAGCCGGCGCGGCGGGGTTCCTCCACCGTCCAGATGATGCGGCAGGGGGCCTTGACGAACCCGGCCAGGGTGATCGTGACGTCGACGCCGGGGGCGGCGCGGTCGGCGGCGGCGTCGACGCGCACGCCCAGGGCGCGGTGCATCTCCCAGGTGAGGAGCGCCTCGGCCGCCCGTTGGAAGAGCTTCTGGCCCTCGCCGAGCCGGGTGCGGACCAGCATGGGGCGGAAGCCGGGCGGGCAGAACGCCGGGTCGTCGCGGGTCGCGCCGACCGGCTCGTAGGTGAAGGGCGCCGAGGACATGGGTCACAAGGGTAGGGCGGCACCCGGAAGGGGTTCCTCCCGGGTGCCGCCCCGCCTCGGCTACGCCCGCACTGGCTCTCGGTCAAGCCCGCACTAGTTGACGTTGACCGCCGTCCAGGCCGCCGCCACCGCCTTGTACTCGGTGCTGGTGGAGCCGTACAGCGCCGCCGCCGCGCTCAGGGTGCCCGTGCGGGCCGCCTTGTAGTTCGTCGTCGACGTGAAGTACGTGGTCAGCGCCTTGTACCAGATCTGCAGCGCCTTGTCCCGGCCGATGCCGGTGACCGTGGAGCCGTTGGAGGTGGGCGAGTTGTACGTCACTCCGTTGATCGTCTTCGAACCGCTGCCCTCCGAGAGGAGGTAGAAGAAGTGGTTCGCGACGCCGGACGAGTAGTGCACGTCCAGGTTGCCGACCGACGAGGACCAGTAGTCGGCGCTGCCGCCGTCCTTGCTGGGCTTGTCCATGTAGCGCAGCGGGGTGCCGTCGCCGTTGATGTTGATCTTCTCGCCGATGAGGTAGTCACCGGGGTCCTTGGCGTTGTTGGCGTAGAACTCCACGCCGGTGCCCATGATGTCGCTGGTGGCCTCGTTCAGGCCGCCGGACTCGCCGCTGTAGTCCAGGCCCGCGGTGTTGGCGGTGACACCGTGGCTCATCTCGTGACCGGCCACGTCCAGCGAGGTCAGCGGGTCGGCGTTGCCCTCGCCGTCGCCGTACGTCATGCAGAAGCAGCTGTCGTCCCAGAAGGCGTTGACGTAGCTGCTGCCGTAGTGGACGCGGGAGTAGGCGCCGACGCCGTCGTTCTTGATGCCGCTGCGGCCGAACGTGGACTTGTAGAAGTCCCAGGTCTCCTGCGCGCCGTAGGCGGCGTCGGCGGCCGCGGTCTGGTCGGAGGAGGAGGTGGAGGCGGTGCCGGTGCCGAAGGTGTTGGTCGAGTTGCTGACCAGCGTGCCCTTGCCGGACGTCTTGCGGGCCAGGTTGTAGGTCTTGTGGCCGCCGCGCGTGGCGTCGGTCAGGTTGTACGACGAGCCCGACTGCGTGGTGGTGAGGCTGACGGTGCCGGAGTACAGGGTCTTGCCGGTGCCGGTCGCGTTCTCGACGCCCTGGTACTCGAAGAGCTTCTTGCCGGTGGCGGCGTCGGTGATGACGTGCAGCTGGTTCGGGGTGCCGTCGTCCTGCAGGCCGCCCACGACGGTCTCGTAGGCGAGGACGGGCTTGCCGGAGCCGGCCCAGATCACCTTGCGGGCGCCGTCGGCCGCGGACTTGGCCGAGCCCAGGGTCTTCGCGGCGGACACCGCCTGCTTCTCGGCCTTGGCGGCGGAGATCTGCGGCTTGAGCGAGGCCACCTTGATGGCCGCCTTGGCCGCCTTGGTGACACCCTCCGTCTTGCCCGACTTGGCGGTGTGGACGATCAGGTCGCCGCCGAGCACCGGCAGGCCCGCGTAGGTGCGCTCGTAGCGGGTGTGCACGGTGCCGTCGTTGTCTCTCACGACGTCCTTGACGATCAGCTGCTCCTTGGCGCCGAGGCCCAGCTGCCGCGCGGTGTCGGCGGCGCCGGCCTGCGCCTGCTGTATCAGGGAGGTGCGGGCGGCCGCGGACAGCGCGGTGGGCGCGGCGGCGAGGGCGTGGGTGCTGCCGGCGGCGGTCGCCGTCGTGGTCAGACCGGTGGCGAGCAGGGCTCCGGCGGCGACGGCGGTGGCGATGGCCAGAGTGGTGCGCTTGTGGCGCGCGTAGCGGGGAGTCACGCAAGCTCCTTCAAGTGGGGGAGTCCGGGCCAGCGTGGGGTTACTGGCCGGAGTTGTGGGGTGAAGCTGAAGCTGTGCGGCGGGTGAGGGAAGAGTGACATTAAGGGCGCGTACATGTCAGGACCCTCAAGTGATGTTGGCCGAAAACCGACTGTCCGAGAAACGTTGCGGGCGTGTTAACCGGTGCGGTCCAGAGGTGCCGGATGCTCGAACTGGGCCCTGTTTCCTGGACTTTCGCGGTCGGTTTACGGGAACGTCAGCTTCCAGCCGTTGATCGTTCCGGTGTCGTAGGTGGCCTGATCCTGCACCCTCAACGTCCACGTTCCGTCGGCCGGTTCGGCGGAGGCGTCGACCGTGTAGGTCTGCTTGACGTCGTCCGCCGAGTCGGAGGAGCTGAAGCTCTTCAGACGGTGGGCGGTGCCCGACGGGCCGACGAGGTCGATCACCAGGTCACCCCGCCAGGTGTGGGAGATGTCGACGCCGACCCGGAGGTTGGCCGGCGCGTTCCCGCTCCTGCCGGAAACCGTGATGGTGGAGGTGACGGCCGGTCCGTTGTCCGGGATGGCGACCGGGGTGCTGCTCTCGTACGTCGTACCGCCGCCGCCCCCTCCGCCGTCGGAGCGCGACCCCACCGCCACGGCCGCCCAGGCGTCCTGCACCGCCTTGTACTCGGCGCTGGAGGCGCCGTACAGCTCGCCGGCCGCCGCGAGGGTGCCGGTGCGGGCGCCGGCGTAGTCGGTGGTGGAGGTGAACTCGGTGGTCAGCGCCCGGTACCAGATCTGCAGCGCCTTGTCCCGGCCGATGCCGGTGACCGGAAGGCCGTCCGCCGTGGGCGAGTCGTAGCCGACGCCGTTGATCACCTTGGCGCCGCTGCCCTCGCTCAGCAGATAGAAGAAGTGGTTGGCGACGCCGGAGGAGTAGTGCACGTCGAGGTCGCCTACGCCGTCGTACCAGCTGTCCGCCGACGAGCCGTCCTTGCTGGGCTTGTCCATGTAGCGCAGCGGGGTGCCGTCGCCGTTGATGTCGATCTTCTCGCCGATGAGGTAGTCGCCGGGGTCCTTGGCGTTGTTGGCGTAGAACTCCACGCCGGTGCCCATGATATCGCTGGTGGCCTCGTTCAGGCCGCCGGACTCGCCGCTGTACTCCAGGCCCGCGGTGTTGGAGGTGACGCCGTGGCTCATCTCGTGTCCCGCGACGTCCAGGGAGGTCAGCGGGTCGTTGTTGCCGGAGCCGTCGCCGTAGGTCATGCAGAAGCAGCTGTCGTCCCAGAACGCGTTCACGTACGAACTGCCGTAGTGGACGCGGGAGTAGGCACCGACGCCGTCGTTGCGGATGCCCGAGCGGCCGAAGGCGTTCTTGTACAAGTCCCAGGTCTCCTGTGCGCCGTAGTGCGCGTCCGCGCCCGCGGTGGCGGCGTTGGAGTTGGTGCCGTCGCCCCAGGTGTCGCTGCTCTGCGAGAACAGCGTGCCGGTGCCGCTGGTGCGGTGGCTGAGGTTGTACGTCTTGTGCCCGCCGCGGGTGCCGTCGGTCAGCGTGTACGCCGAGCCCGACTGCGTCGTCGTCAGCGAGACCTGGCCGCTGTAGCGGGTGTTGCCCACGCCGGTCTCGATGCCCTGGTACTCGTACAGCTTCTTGCCGGTGGTGGCGTCGGTGATGACGTGCAGCCGGTTCGGGGTGCCGTCGTCCTGGAGCCCGCCGATCACGGTCTCCCAGGCGAGCACGGGCCTGCCGCTCGCCGCCCAGATCACCGTGCGCACGCTGTCCGCCGCGGACCGGGCGCCGCCCAGGGCCTTCGCCCGCCGCACGGCCTGCTTCTCTGCGGCGGCCCTCGGCACGGCCGGGGTGAGGCGTCCCACCTTCAGGGCGGCGTGCGTGGCCTTGACGGCCTCCATGGTCTTGCCGGCCTTGTCGCTGTCGACGATCAGGTCGCCGCCGAGCACCGGAAGACCGGCGTAGGTGCGCTCGTAACGGGTGTGCAGGGTGCCGTCATTGTCCTTGACCACGTCCTTGACGACCAGCTTCTCCTTGGCGCCGAGGCCGAGGGAGCGGGCGGTGGCGGCCTTGGCTGCGTCGGCGCGGCGGATCAGCGCGACGCGCTGCGAGGGCGTGAGCACGGCCGCCGTGTGGGCCCTGTCGATCCCGCCGGGCCGGGGCTTCGCCGGTGCGGCCTGCGCCGCGCCCGACTGGACGGCGGCGGCGACCAGGGCAGCGACGCCGGCGAGGGCGACGGCGGCGGTGCGACGCGGGGTGTGGGGGGTGCGTCTGCGAGAGGATCTGCTTCTCAACACTGACTCCTTCTGCGGGCCGCTGGTCGCGCGGCCGGGGAGACCGGACGGTGGGTCGGGGGCGTCCGGGCAGAGCAGGGCGGTACGCGGAACCATGTGCAGGCCGGCTCGCACGGAGCGGGTGGGGCTGTGGGGTTGCTGTGAGCCGGCTTTGGCAGCGTGACAGGGGATCGGCAGACCTGTCAGGAGCGCGTCACGAATATGGCCGGAAATGGTTCGTTGACCGGATGTTCATGTTCGGTATACGAACGTCCTCTTGCGGTACGGGAAAACGCCCCCCAGCGGTACGGGGATACGCCCCCTGGCGGTACGGGAAGAACGTCCCCCAGCGGTGCGGGAAAGGGACCGGGCCTACTTCTCCGCCGTGTCCCCGTGCCAGGTCCGCCACAGTGCCGCGTACGCGCCGCCGGCCGTCACCAGGTCCTCGTGCGTGCCCAGTTCCGTCAGGCGGCCGTCCTCCATGACCGCCACCCGGTCGGCGTCGTGGGCCGTGTGCAGGCGGTGCGCGATGGCGATCACCGTACGACCCTCCAGGACGGCGGCGAGGGCGCGTTCGGTGTGCCGGGCCGTGGTGGGATCCAGCAGCGCGGTCGCCTCGTCCAGGATCAGGGTGTGCGGGTCGGCGAGCACCACGCGGGCCAAGGCGAGTTGCTGGGCCTGGGAGCCGTCGGTGGACCGGCCGCCCGCGCCCAGCCGGGTGTCGAGGCCGTCCGGCAGCTCGCGTACCCAGTCGTCGGCGCCGACCGCCGACAGCGCCGCCCACAGATCGGCGTCCGTGGCCTCCGGCTCGGCGATCAGCAGGTTGTCGCGGACCGTGCCGAGGAACACGTGGTGCTCCTGCGTCACCAGGACCACCTGGCGGCGCAGCACCTCCGGCTCCAGATCGGCGACCGGCACCCCGCCCACCGTGACCGTACCGGCCCCGGGGCGGTCGACGCCCGCGAGGAGCCTGCTCAGCGTGGTCTTGCCGGCCCCGGACGGGCCCACCACCGCGAGCCGTTCCCCGGGCCGCACCGTCAGGTCCACGCCGCGCAGCACCTCACCGCCGCGCTCGTAGGCGTACCGGACCCCGCACACGTCGATGCGGTCGTCCACCGGCACGGGGGAGCGGGACGCGGCGGTGTCGCGGGGCGCCTGCGCCAGCCCCTCCACCCGGGCGAACGAGGCGCTGCTGCTCTGCAGTTCCTCGACCCGCATCAGGATCTGGTCCAGCGGCTCGGTGAACTGCCGCAGGTACAGCGCCGCGGCCACCACCGCCCCGACCCCGACCGCGCCCCGCTGGTGCAGCCAGCCGCCGAGCAGCAGCACGCCCGCCACCGGCACGGTGTACGTCACGTCGACCGCCGGGAAGAACACCGTCCGCAGGAACAGCGTGTAGAAGCGGGTACGGCGGGCGGCCTCCAGCACGTCCCGGCTCGCCGCGATCCGCCGCTGCCGCAGCCCGAACGCCTCGACGGTCCGGGCCCCGGCCGCCGTGGCGGCGACGACCTCCGCGACCTGGGAGGTGGCCGCGCCCTCGGCGAGATAGCCGTCCCGGGCCCGCCGCAGATACCAGCGCAGCGCCACCCAGATCGGGGTCAGCCCGAGCACCCCGAACGCCCCGAGCAGCGGGTCGAGCGCGAACACCGCCACCAGCACGAACAGCGCCTGCACGGTGTTGACCAGCAGCTCCGGGCCGACGTCCCGCAGGGTGGTGCCGACGATCGCCACGTCCGCCGTGCCCCGCGCGGTCAGGTCACCGGTGCCGGCCCGCTCCACCACGGACGCGGGCAGCGCCAGCACCCGCTCGACGTACTCCTCGCGCACCCGGGCCAGCGTCCGCTCCCCGAACCGGTAGCCCACGTACCGCGCCCAGCGGGCCAGCAGCAGCTGCGCCAGCGCGCACAGCAGGATCCACGGCGCGAGCCGGTCCACCGCGCCGACGCCCTGCCCGGCCCGCACGTCGTCCACGATCCGCCCGACCAGCCACGGCCCGACCAGTCCCGCGCCCGCCGCCAGCGCGTTCAGCAGCAGCGCGGCGGTGAACGCCCGCCCGTCGGCCCGCACCAGCCGCAGCGCGGCCCGCCGCACCCCCACCCGGTCCGCGACCGGCAGCAGCCCTTCCCCCGCCGTCACCGCGCGACCCCCTCCGTGTCGACGGCCTCCCCCGCGTCCGCGTTCCCTTCCGCGTCCGCGACTTCTTCCGTGTCCCGTGCCACCAGTGCCCGGTAACCCGGTTCCGTCGCGAGCAGCCGGCGGTGCGGGCCGCTCGCCGCGGCCTTGCCGTCGACCAGGAAGATCACCGTGTCCGCGCGGTCCAGCACCAGCGGCGACGTGGAGGTCACCAGCGTCGTACGGCCCTCCCGTGCCTCGCGCAGGCGGTGCGCGACCGTCGCCTCGGTGTGCGCGTCCAGCGCCGAGGTCGGCTCCACCGCCAGCAGCACCTCCGGGTCGGCGAGCAACGCCCGGACCAGCCGCACCCGTTGGCGCTGGCCGCCCGAGAGGCTGCGGCCCTGCCCGGACACCGGCGAGTCGGGGCCGTCCGGCAGCCCGCGTACGACATCCTCGGCGGCGGCCGCGTACAGGGCCCGGCCGAGCGCCGCCTCGTCGACGGGGCGCCCGGTCGCCACGACCTCCCGGAGCGGCCCCGCGAACAGGTCGGCCTCGTTGTCCGCGACCAGGATCCGCCCGCGCACGTCCGCCAGCGGCACCGCGTCCAGCCGTACCCCGCCCCAGGTGGCGTCGGTCGGCCCGAAGCGGCCCAGCCGGTCGACCACGGCGGCGGCCTCGGCGGGCCGGGCGGCGGCCAGCGCGGTCAGCCGGCCCGGCGCCACCCGCACCCCGGACGCCGGGTCGTGCAGTTCGGCCGGTCCCCCGGGCGCCGGCAGGGTGCCCTCGTCGGGTTCCGGCTCCAGCGCCAGCAGCCGTACCACCCGGCGGGCGGCCACCACGCCCCGGTTCAGGTCGTAGGCCATCTGCACGAAGAACGCCACCGGCCCGATCAGCACGGCGACATAGCCGTACACCGAGACCAGCTCGCCCACGGTGAGGGACCCCTGGGCCGTGAGCCGGGCGGCGAGCCAGGTCACCACGGCCAGGAACAGGGTGGGCAGGCCCACGCCGAGCGCCTGCACCCAGCCGGCCACCGCGCCCACCCGGTAGCCCTGGGCGCGCAGCCGCTGCGAGTCCTGCCGGAAGGCGTCCGCGAACAGCCGCTTGCCGCCGAGGCCGTTGAGGACGCGCAGCCCGCCCGCGAGGTCGCCGATGCGCGCGGTGAGCACGCCCTGCCGGTCCCGGTAGACGCTCTCCTCACTCTGCAGCCGTAACGTGAGCGGGCCGGTGACCAGCGCGAGCACCGGCAGCCCGAGCAGGACGACGGCGGCGAGCGGCGCCGAGACCGTCAGCAGCAGCCCGGCCACCACCACGTACACCACGGCGGAGCCGACGCCCGGCCCGATCACGGTCAGCGCCTGGGAGATGGTCTTCACGTCGCCGACCCCGATGGTCACCACCTCACCGGCCCCGGCCCGGCGCGGCAGCGCGGCCCCGAGCCGCACCACCTGCCCCATGACCACCTTCACCGTGCGGAAGTAGGAGTCCATCCGCACCCGGGTCATCGTGCGGTGCCGCATGGTGCCCAGCCAGGCGTTCACCGACCCGACCGCGAACATCACCGCGGACCAGGCGGCCAGCACCCCCGGCCGCCCCGGTACCAGCCCCTCGTCCACGGCCCGCGCCATCAGATACGGCTGCGCGGCCAGCAGCACCATCCACCCGCTGCCCAGCAGCGCCCCGGCCAGCGACCGGCCCGGCTGGCGCAGCACCAGCCACCACAGATAGCGCCAGCCGCCGCGCGCGTCGGGCGTGCCCGGATCCTCGTACGCGTCGATCATCCATCCCCCGATGGCTCGCCCCGCTGGGAGACGCCGAACCTATCGGGAACGGGCAAGCGCTTCCACGGAATATCGGCCGCCCGGGGCCTGTCCGGCCACGCGCCCCTAGGTCCTGTCGTCAAACTCCCGCCGTCCGCCCGGAGGGCGGGCCTCGCGGCGTCAGGTGCGTGCTCTGGGGGTCCCACCGGCGACGGGCCGGACGCGCAGGTCGTAGGACCAGCGACCGAGCCCGGCCCGGCCGAAACTCGGTGGGCGATGTCAGTGCCGGTCCGTACGCTCGCCAGTGATGCCCACGACACGTGCAACCACCGAGGACCGCTCCGCCGTTCGCACCCTGCTGCGGCTGTGGCCGTACGTCCGCCCCGTGCGGGTACGGCTGTTCACGGCCGCGTTCGTCGCGATCGTCGCCTCCTGCACCGGGCTGGTGATCCCGCTCGTGCTGAAGTGGATCGTGGACGGGCCGGTCGCCGGCCGGGACCCGGCCGGAGTCTGGCTCGGCGCGCTGTATCTGCTCCTGCTCGGGATCGCCGAGGCGATGCTGTTCGGCATACGGCGCTGGCTGGTCGCCCGCCCGCTGTCGCACGTCGAGGCGGAGATGCGGGCGGCCCTGTACGGCCGGCTGCAGCGGCTGCCCGTCGCCTTCCACGACCGCTGGGCCTCCGGCCAGCTGCTGTCGCGCGGCACCACCGATCTGATGCTGGTGCGCATGTTCCTGGCCTTCCCGCTGACGTTCCTGCTGGTCAACGGGGTCACCATCCTCGTCGGCGTGGTGATCATGCTGATGCAGGACTGGGTGCTGGGCCTGGTCATCCTCGGTCCCGCGGTCCCCGTGATGTGGACCTGCGCGATCTTCGAGCGGCGGTACGCGCTGGTGGCGCGGCGCGCCCAGGACCAGGTGGGCGACCTGACGACGGTCGTCGAGGAGAGCGTGCTCGGCATCCGCATCATCAAGGGCTTCGGCCGGCACCGCAGCCAGGCCCGGGCGTTCCGCGAACTGGCCCACACCCTGCGCGGCACGGAGCTGCACAAGGCGCGGCTGCTGGCGGTGATCTGGGGCGTCATCGTGACCCTGCCGGAGCTGGCCATCGGGGCGGCGCTGGTGCTCGGCGCGGTCCGGGTGGCCGACGGCGGGCTGTCGGCGGGCACCCTGGTCGCCTTCCTGAGCACCGCCCTCGCGCTGCGCTGGCCGGTGGACTCCATCGGGTTCCTGCTGGCGATGAGCCAGGAGGCGGCGACGGCGACGGAGCGGTACTTCGAGGTGATGGACGAGGTGCCGGAGGACGACGCGGCGCCATCCGGCAGGCGCGGGCCCGCCCGACCCGCCGGCTCCGGACTCCGCTTCGAGAACGTCTCGTTCCGCTACCCCGACGCACCCCCCGGCTCCCCGCCCCTGCTCACCGGCATCGACCTGCACATCCGCCCCGGCGAGTCCATGGCCCTCGTCGGGGCCACCGGCAGCGGGAAGACGACGCTCACCGCCCTCGTCCCCCGTCTGCACGAGGTCACCTCCGGCCGGATCACCCTCGACGGCGTCGACATCACGGCGATGCCCCGTGAGGAACTGCGCGCCAAGGTCGCCGTCGCCTTCGAGGAACCCACCCTGTTCTCCACGAGCGTCGGCGAGAACGTCCTCATGGGCGCCCCGGACGGCGCCGGGAAGCCGGACCTGGACCGGGCGCTCGCCGTCGCGCAGGCCGAGTTCGCGCACGCCCTCCCGCAGGGCACCGACACCCGCGTCGGCGAACAGGGCCTGAGCCTCTCCGGCGGCCAGCGGCAGCGCCTCGCACTGGCCCGCGCGGTGGTCGGCAGACCGGAGTTCCTGGTGCTGGACGACCCGCTGTCCGCCCTGGACGTGCACACGGAGGCCGCCGTGGAGGCCGCGCTGCGCCAGGTCCTCGCCGACACCACCGCGCTGATCGTGGCCCACCGCCCGTCGACGGTGCTGCTCGCCGACCGGGTCGCCCTGCTCTCCGGCGGCCGGATCGCCGCCGTCGGCACCCACCAGGAACTGCTGCGCACCAACGCCGAGTACGCGCATCTGATGTCCGGCGAACCCGCGTACGCCGGGGACACGGAGGACTCCCGTTGACGACCACGACCGCCTCCACCCCCACCGCCGAGGACGACGAACTCCCCGGCCCGCACCGGGACGGCGACGGCGGCGGTGACGTCTTCGACCGGGACGTCCTGCCCGCCCCGCCCGGCGCCACCGCCGCCCTGCTGCGCTCCCTGCTCGCACCGCTGAAGGCGCGGGTGGCGGTGACCACGCTGCTGCTGCTGTTGCAGCAGGCGGCGGTGCAGGCCGGCCCGCTGCTGGTGGCGTACGCCATCGACAACGCCGTACCGGCGTTCCGGGACCGCCGGCACGGCCCGCTGTTCGCGGTGGCGGCCGGCTATCTGCTGTGCGCGCTGCTCTCCGGCACCCTGCAGTTCGCGTTCATCCGGGCGTCCGCGCGGGTCAGCCAGGACGTGCTGCTGGACCTGCGGGACCGGATCTTCCGGCACGCGCAGGCGCTGAGCATCGACTTCCACGAGCGGTACACGTCCGGACGGCTGATCTCCCGCTCCACCACGGACGTGGAGTCGCTGCGCGAACTGCTCGACGACGGCCTCCAGGAACTGGTGACCGTCGTGCTGTCCTTCGTCTACATCTCGGCGATGCTGCTCTGGCTGGACCTCGGCCTGGGCGCGGTGGCGGTGGCGTCCTTCGTGCCGCTGTACCTGCTGGTCAGGCTCTACCAGCGCCGGGCGGCCCGGGTGTACGGGGCGCGGTCCACGGCGATCGCCAAGGTGATCGTGAAGTTCGTGGAGACGATGAACGGCATCCGCCCGGTGCGCGCCTTCCGCCGGGAGGCCGCCAACGACGCCGAGTTCGCCGTGCTCAACCGGCGGCACGAACGCACGAACGGCGACGCCCTGCTGGAGATGGCCCGCTATGTGGTGGGTTCCCGGCTGGTGGCGAACACGGCGGTCGCGGGGATCGTGCTGTGGGGCGCCTACCGGGTGGCGTCCGGCTCGCTGGAGCTGGGCGTGCTGGCGGCGTCGGTGCTGTACCTGCGGCGGCTGTACGACCCGATCGACCGGCTGGGGATGTTCCTGAACTCCTACCAGTCGGCGGCCGCCTCCCTGGAGAAGATCGCCGGGCTGCTGGCGCAGACCCCGTCCGTGCCGGAGCCGGCCACGCCGCGTGAACTCCCTCCGTCGAAGGGAGACTTCCCGGGCCGCGAGGTCGTCTTCGAGGGCGTCCGGTTCTCCTACCGCACCGGCGGCGAGGTGCTGCCCCGCTTCGACCTGACCCTGCCCGCCGGGCAGACGGTCGCCGTGGTCGGCTCCACGGGCGCCGGCAAGTCCACGCTCGCCAAGCTGCTGGCCCGCTTCTACGACCCCACCGAGGGCCGGGTCCTGCTCGACGGGGTCGATCTGCGCGAGCTGCCCGTGCCGGAACTGCGGCGCGGGGTGGTCATGGTGACCCAGGAGGCGTTCCTGTTCTCCGGCACGGTCGCCGACAACATCGCGATCGGCCGGCCCGACGCGAGCCGGGAGGAGATCGAGCGGGCGGCGAAGGCGATCGGCGCGCACGAGTTCATCAGCGCGCTGCCCGACGGCTACGACACCGACGTGCGCAAGCGCGGCGGCCGCATCTCGGCCGGGCAGCGCCAGCTGGTCGCCTTCGCCCGGGCGTTGCTCGCCGATCCGGCGGTGCTGATCCTGGACGAGGCGACCAGCTCGCTGGACATCCCCGGCGAACGGGCCGTGCAGCGGGCGATGGCGACCGTGCTGCGGGGCCGTACGGCGGTGGTGATCGCCCACCGGCTGTCGACCGTGGAGATCGCCGACCGGGTGCTGGTGATGGAGCACGGCCGGATCGTGGAGGACGGCCGCCCCGAGGAACTGATCGCCGGCACGGGCCGGTTCGCGGACCTGCACCGGGCGTGGCGGGACAGCCTGGCCTGACGGCCGCAGGCCGCCGCAGGCCGCGGGGCCGTCAGACCACGCGCAGCAGCAGCACCGACCGCTCCGGCACCGAGATCCGCGTCCCCGCCGGACGGACCGTGCCCGGCGCCTCCGCCTGGTCCTCGCGGGCGGTGTCCACGACCACCTCGTACCCGTCCGCCCAGGGCCGCCCCGGCAGGACGAAACCCGTCGGCTCCTCGCCCGCGTGCAGGATCGCGAGGAAGCTGTCGTCGGTGACCGGCGCGCCCCGCTCGTCGCGGCCCGGGATGTCCCGGCCGGAGAGGTACATGCCGAGCGTGGCGGCGGGGGCGTACCAGTCGCCCTCGGTCATCTCCTCCCCCCGCGCGGTGAACCAGGCCAGGTCGCGCAGCCCGTCCGCCGAGTGGGCGCGGCCCGAGAAGAAGGCGCGGCGGCGCAGCACCGGATGCCGGTGGCGCAGGGCGATCAGCCGGGAGGTGAGGTCGAACAGGGGCCGCCACGCGGGGTCGTCCAGCAGCGACCAGTCCAGCCAGCTCACCTCGTTGTCCTGGCAGTAGGCGTTGTTGTTGCCGCGCTGGGTGCGGCCGAGTTCGTCACCGGCCACCAGCATGGGCACACCCGTGGACAGCAGGAGCGTCGTCAGCAGGTTCCGCAGCTGGCGGCGGCGCAGCGCCCGCACCCCCTCGTCGTCCGTCTCGCCCTCCGCCCCGCAGTTCCAGGAGCGGTTGTCGTCGGTGCCGTCGCGGTTGTCCTCGCCGTTGGCCTCGTTGTGCTTGCGCTCGTACGACACCAGGTCGCGCAGCGTGAACCCGTCGTGCGCGGTGACGAAGTTGACCGAGGCGTACGGGCGCCGGCCGCCCCAGGCGTACAGGTCGCTGGAGCCGGACAGGCGGTAGCCCATCTCGCGGACGTCCGGCAGGGCGTGCCGCCAGAAGTCCCGTACGGCGTTGCGGTAGCGGTCGTTCCACTCCGTCCACAGCGGAGGGAACGCGCCGACCTGGTAGCCGCCCGAGCCGATGTCCCACGGCTCGGCGATCAGCTTCACCCGGCGCAGCACGGGGTCCTGGGCGATGACCGCCAGAAAGGGCGAGAGCATGTCGACGTCGTGCATCGAGCGGGCCAGCGCCGCCGCGAGGTCGAAGCGGAAGCCGTCCACGCCCATCTCGGTCACCCAGTAGCGCAGCGAGTCGGTGATCAGGCGCAGCACCTGCGGCTGCACGACGTGCAGGGTGTTGCCGCAGCCGGTGTAGTCGGCGTACCGGCGGGGGTCGTCCTGCAGGCGGTAGTAGCCGCGGTTGTCGATGCCCTTCAACGACAGCGTGGGGCCCAGCTCGTTCGCCTCCGCCGTGTGGTTGTAGACCACGTCGAGGATCACCTCGATGCCGGCCGCGTGCAGCGCGCGCACCATCCGCTTGAACTCGCCGACCTGCTGGCCCGTCGTACCCGAGGCGGCGTAGGCGGCGTGCGGGGCGAAGTAGCCGATGGAGTTGTAGCCCCAGTAGTTGGTCAGGCCCCGGCGCAGCAGGTGGTCCTCGTGCGCGAACTGGTGGACCGGGAGCAGTTCCACGGCGGTGACGCCCAGCCTCACCAGGTGCTCGATCGCCGCCGGGTGCGCCAGGCCCGCGTACGTGCCGCGCAGCTCCGGCGGAATCCCCGGGTGCAGCCTGGTGAAGCCGCGCACGTGCAGTTCGTAGATCACCGAGTCCGCCCAGGGCGTCTTGGGCCGCCGGTCGTCGGACCAGTCGTCGTCATCGTGGACGACGACGCCCTTGGGGACGTACGGCGCCGAGTCCCGGTCGTCGCGCACGGTGTCGGCGACGTACTGCTCGGGCCAGTCCCTGACATGCCCGTACACCTCCGGCGGCAGGCCGAACTCGCCGTCCACGGCGCGCGCGTAGGGGTCCAGCAGCAGCTTGGCCGGGTTCCAGCGGGCGCCGGTCCACGGGTCCCAGCGGCCGTCCACCCGGTAGCCGTACCGCTGACCCGGCATCACGCCGGGCACGAAGCCGTGCCAGATCTCGTGCGTCAGTTCGGTCAGCGGGATCTGCGTCTCCCGCCCCCGTTCGTCGAACAGGCAGACCCGGACCCCCTCCGCCCCGCCCGCCCACAGCGCGAAGTTGGTGCCCGCGACCCCGTCCGGGCCGACCCGGAACCGGGCCCCCAGGGGCGTGGGGGCGCCCGGCCACACCACGGGGGCCGGCACCGCGGCGCGCCGGGCGCCGTTCGCCACGGCCGGCCGCTGCCCGGTCCCGGCGGCCGGTTCCCCGGCCGGTGCCCGCTGCTCGGCTGCGCTCGTCACCTGTCGGCCCCTCTTTCAGTGGCTCGGCCCCGGGGCGGCGCGGGCGGGCCGGGCGCGTCCCACGGCGCCCGGCCCGCCCGGTACGGCTGCGCCCCGACGGCCGGGGCGCCCTCCGGATCGTGCCCTTTCAGCCGATCTGATCCGAAGGGCGCCCCTTCCGCACGGGCGCGGCGGCTCCCCAGCGTGTCGTCCTTCCCTCTGTTCTGCCCAGTGCGTGGGTCGCACTCACGTTTCCCCGGAGCGTGCGTGGTCGTTGAGTCCGCGTGAGGCATCGAGAAGGACGCGCGCGGCGCGCGGGAGCCGCGCTGGCCGCCGTACTGACATGGACGGCACTGCTGACAGGATGCTCGTCGGGCGGCTCGGGACCGCTCGGTCTCGACGCGGCGCCCGGCAAGCACCCGGCACCCGAGGACGTCATCCACATCACCCCCGACGACGGCAGCAGGGCCGTGCGCCCCGGCCGGCCGCTGCGGATCCGGGTCCCCGGCGGCCGACTGCAGAAGGTGACCGTCGTCCGGTCGCAGGACGCGCGGGACGCGCAGGCCGTGCCGGTCCCCGGGCGGATCAGCGCGGACGGCACGACGTGGCGGCCGGACGCGGACCGGCTGGTGCTCGCCGCCGAGTACACCGTCGACGTGGTGGCGCTGGACTCCGTGGGCCGCCGCTCGGCCCGGCACAGCACCTTCACCACGTTCGTCCCCGACGCGCGGTTCATCGGCTACGTCACCCCCGAGAACCACGCCGTGGTCGGCACCGGCATGATCGTCTCCCTGAGGTTCAGCCGGGAGATCGCCGACCGCGCCGCCGTCGAACGGGCCGTACGCGTCACCGCACGGCCCGGTGTGGAGATCCGCCCGCACTGGTTCGGCCGCAGCCGGCTCGACTTCCGCCCCGAGCGGTACTGGAGGCCCGGCACCGAGGTCACCGTCGACCTCAACCTGCGCGACGTCCAAGGGGCGCCCGGCGTCTACGGGCTGCAGGACAAGACGTTCTCGTTCACGATCGGCCGCAGCCAGGTCTCCCGGGTCGACGCGGCCCGGCACACCATGCAGGTGCTCCGGGACGGGCGGCTGCTCGCCACCGTGCCGATCACCGCGGGCGCCCCCGAGAACCCCACGTACAACGGCAGGATGGTGGTGATGGACATGCTGGAGGTCACCCGCATGGACAGCCGCACGGTCGGGTTCGGCGGCGAGTACGACATCCCCGACGTCCCGCACGCCCTCCGGCTCACCGACTCCGGGACCTTCGTGCACGGCAACTACTGGTCGCCGGACGCCCCGGGGCACGCCAACGTCAGCCACGGCTGCGTGGGCCTCAGGGACGTCAAGGGCGGCGGAGCGGACACCCCGGCCGGCTGGTTCTTCGACCGCAGTCTCGTCGGCGACGTCGTCGAGGTCGTGCACAGCGACGAGCGGACCGTCGACCCCGACAACGGGCTGGGCGGGTGGAACATGAGCTGGAAGGAGTGGAAGGCGGGCAGCGCGGAGAAGTAACCGTTGAGGGGCCCCGGTTCGGGCGGCGGCGCGGCGGCGGAAGTTGCGACGGAACGGTGACATTCGCCTGACACCCCGCCCATAACCAGGCGGTTAATATGCGCGCACCAGTGTGGCGGGGAGCGGACCTGACCAGGTCCGGCGAGGGGAGACAACTTGAACATGCGGCCTGTACGGGGGGCGTCGAGAGTGGGGCCGATGAGGGAGCCGCAGGGGCGCGCCGGTGTCGGGAGGGCGGCCGCGCGGAGGCCCGAAGGGGTGAGCACGGGCGGCCTCCCGACACCGGCTGAAGCGCCCCGGAGGCGAGCGACCGGAAAAGAGGGGCGGGGCCGTGGGGGAGTGGCGCTGATATCCGGGGCCCTCGTGCTCGCCCTCGCCGCGTGTGGCGGTGGCGGCGGCACGGGGGCCGACGGCAAGGGGAAGGACTCCAGCACCCAGCAGGGCAAGCAGCAGTCCGCCGCCGCCGTCACCATCTCGCCCAGGTCCGGCGCCACCGGCGTCGACACCAGCGGCGCGCTCAAGGTGAGCGTCGCGAAGGGCAAGCTGACCGAGGTCACCGTCAAGGACGCCAAGGGTCACACGGTCGCCGGCACCCTCACCGGCGGTGGCGCCTCCTGGACGCCCTCCACCCATCTCGCCGCGTCCACCACGTACACGGTGCACGCGGTCGCCAAGGACTCCGCGGGCCGCGAGGCCGCCGAGGACTCCCGGTTCACCACCCTGACCCCGAAGAACACCTTCCTCGGCTACTTCACCCCGGAGGACGGCTCCACCGTCGGCGTCGGCATGCCGTTCTCCGTGAACTTCACCCGGGGCATCACGCACCCGGACGCCGTCGAGAAGGCCATAAAGATCAGGACCGAGCCGGCCGTGGACGTCGAGGGCCACTGGTTCGGCAACGACCGCCTGGACTTCCGCCCGGAGAAGTACTGGAAGGAAGGCACCAAGGTCACCGTCGACCTCGACCTCGACGGTGTCGAGGGCCGCGACGGCGTCTACGGCAAGCAGCACAAGACGATCAGCTTCACGATAGGCCGCAACCAGGTCTCGATCGTGGACGCCAAGAAGCACACGATGAAGGTCACCCAGGACGGCAAGGTCGTCAGGACCCTTCCGGTCACCACCGGCAAGCCCGGCTACGACACCTGGAACGGCCAGATGGTCATCAGCGAGAAGCTGACCGTCACCCGGATGAACGGCGAGACGGTCGGCTACGGCGGCGAGTACGACATCAAGGACGTCCCGCACGCCATGCGCCTGACCACCTCCGGCACCTTCCTGCACGGCAACTACTGGGGCGGCGGCGCCTTCGGCAACTACAACGCCAGCCACGGCTGCGTCGGCCTGCGCGACGTGCGCGGCGGCTACGACGGCTCCACCCCGGCGGCCTGGATGTTCAACCACTCGATCATCGGCGACGTGGTGATCGTGAAGAACTCCCACGACCGCACGGTGGACCCGGCGAACGGCCTCAACGGCTGGAACATGCCGTGGGCGGACTGGACGAAGTAGGACCCGACCGACGTAAGGGGCCCGGTGCTGTGATCCACGGCACCGGGCTCACTGGCGTTAATCCCCGTTAACCTGCCTTCATGACCGTCTCTCTCGAAGTCGCCGAAGGCGTCGGAACCCTGCGTCTGGACCGTCCGCCGATGAACGCGCTGGACATCGCCACCCAGGACCGGCTGAAGGAACTCGCCGAGGAGGCCACGCGCCGCGACGACGTGCGCGCCGTGGTGATCTACGGCGGCGAGCGGGTGTTCGCGGCGGGCGCGGACATCAAGGAGATGCAGAACATGGACCACACCGCGATGGTCCTGCGCGCCCGCGCCCTGCAGGACTCCTTCACGGCCGTGGCCCGCATCCCCAAGCCCGTCGTCGCCGCCATCACCGGCTACGCCCTCGGCGGCGGCTGCGAACTGGCCCTGTGCGCCGACTACCGCATCGCCGCCGAGAACGCCAAGCTCGGCCAGCCCGAGATCCTGCTCGGCCTGATCCCGGGCGCCGGCGGCACTCAGCGGCTGCCCCGGCTGGTCGGCCCCTCCAAGGCCAAGGACCTCATCTTCACCGGCCGCCAGGTCAAGGCCGACGAGGCCCTCGCGATCGGCCTGGTCGACCGCGTCGTCCCGGCCGCCGAGGTCTACGAGCAGGCGCACGCCTGGGCCGCGAGGCTCGCTCAGGGCCCGGCGATCGCCCTGCGCGCGGCGAAGGAGTCCGTGGACACCGGGCTGGAGACCGACATCGACACCGGACTCGCCGTCGAACGCAACTGGTTCGCGGGCCTGTTCGCCACCGAGGACCGCGAGACCGGCATGCGCAGCTTCGTGGAGGAGGGCCCGGGCAAGGCCAAGTTCCGCTAGCAGGGGTGGTGTGATCTTTTCGCCAACTCCTCCGGGCGGCCTTGCAGTTGACGCGTCGTCTGGTCCGTGTCCCTCGATGGGGCGGTTTATGGGAGCCTTAACGCAGCCTTAAACCCGCGTTGTCGAGGGAGACCGACGATTGCCCGGAAGCGAGCCGTCTTCGCAGGTCAATCCGGCCCTACCGGTCGGTGACATGACGTCGGCATATGCCGGACGCCTGGCGGAGAGCGGGGGCGCGCAGGGGGCGTATTCCCCCGGAACGGCCCCGAAGACGGCTCCGGGCCGCCATCATGTTGGCATGGCGGGGCTGGAGGGCATCGAACAGCCGCGGGGACACAGCCGTGCGGCCGCGGCGCGCTGGTCGCCCACGGTCGAGGACGAACAGGCGCTCAAGGCGCTCGAACTGTTCGGCAACCCGACGGAGGCGGAGGTGCCGCTGCCGTCCCGCCCGGAGTCCGCGGCCACCGCCCGCCGGCTCGCCCAGGTCGTCGTACTGCGCACCTGGCGGCTCACCCCCAAGCTCACCGAGGACTGCGTGCTGCTCGTGTCCGAGCTGGTCGGCAACGCCGTACGGCACACCGGCGCCCGGGTCTTCGGCCTGCGGATGCGCCGCCGCCCCGGCTGGATCCGGGTGGAGGTCAGCGACCCCTCGCGCGGCCTGCCCTGCCTGATGCCGGTGCAGGAGATGGACACCAGCGGCCGGGGGCTGTTCCTCGTCGACCGGCTCTCCGACCGCTGGGGAGTGGACCTGCTGCCGAGGGGCAAGACGACGTGGTTCGAGATGCGGGTGGCCGACCGGTGACGCCGGCGTGACCTCCTCGCGGACACGACCCGAAATCATCCTTCTTTCGGGGCAATCGACGGTTTTCTTACCTGACGCCCCTTAAATGGTGCGGGTGACCACGACCAACCGACGCGAAGTGCTGCGCGCGGGCGCCGGGCTCGTCGCCGGCGGCGCGCTCGCCGCCGGTTGCGGCGCGGACCAGACCGCCCGGCCCGGTACCCCCGGCCCCACGTCCCCTTCCGCGTCCCCGTCCGGTACCCCCTCCGCCCCCCGCCAGGCCGGCGCCCACGCCGCGCCCGCCCCCCGCGCCTACCCCGGGCAGCCCGCCCAGATCACCCACGGCCCGCGCACCCGGCCCCAAGTCGCCCTCACCTTCCACGGCCAGGGCGATCCGAAGCTCGCCCACTCCCTGCTCACCGAGGCCGAGAAGGCCGGCGCCCGCCTCACCGTGCTCGCCGTCGGAACCTGGCTGGACGAACACCCCGACATCGCCCGCCGGATCCTCGACGGCGGCCACGACCTCGGCAACCACACGCAGCGCCACATCGCGGTCAACACCCTGCCCGAGGCGGACGCCCGCAGGGAGATCACCGACTGCGCGGACCGGTTGAAGCGGCTCACCGGGTCCATCGGCACCTGGTTCCGCCCCTCCCGCGCACCGACCGCCTCCCCGCTGGTCGCCCGGCTCGCCCGCGCCGCCGGCTACCCGCACGTGCTGTCGTACGACGTCGACTCGCTCGACTACACCCGGCCCGGCGCCGCCGCCGTCACCCGCAAGGTTCTCGCCGACGTGCGCGCCGGGTCGGTGGTGAGCATGCATTTCGGGTACCCGGACACGGTCGCCGCCCTCCCCGACCTCCTCCACGAACTCGGCCGCCGCGGACTGCGCGCGGTCACCACCACGGAGCTGCTGAGCTGATGCGAACCACGAAAGCCGCCCGCCTGCTGGCGGCCGGCGCCGTCCTCACCGCCCTGACACTGCTGTCCGCGTGCAGTACGGGTGCTCAGCACCACGGCAACGACGCCCTCGGCAGCAAGGCGCCGGCCCGCCCGGGCAACGGCAAGCGGCAGGTCGACGTGCTGCCCGGGATGCCGCCGGTCGACAACCCCAGGGACCTCTACGCGGCCGACCGCCCGAACCAACTCTCCCCGGTCGTCAAGGACTTCCCGTCCCGGGTGTACGTCCCCAACACCAACTCCAACACCGTCACCGTCATCGACCCCAAGACGTACGAGGTCATCGACACGCTCCGGGTCGGCCGCCAGCCCCAGCACGTCGTGCCGTCCTGGGACCTGAAGACCCTCTGGGTCAACAACGACCTCGGCAACAGCCTCACCCCGATCGACCCGCGGACCGGCAAGGCGGGCAAGCCGGTCGCCGTGCACGACCCGTACAACCTGTACTTCACGCCCGACGGCAGGTACGCCGTCGTGATGGCCTCCCGGGACCGCGAGCTGGTCTTCCGCGACGCGCACACCATGAAGGTCGTCAAGGCCGTGCCGGTCAGCTGCTACGGCGTCAACCACGCCGACTTCTCGCCCGACGGGCGCTACTTCATCGTCTCCTGCGAGTTCAGCGGCGAGATCCTCAAGGTCGACACCGCGAAGATGAAGGTCGTACGCCAGGAGAAGCTGCCGCACCCCGGAGCGATGCCGCAGGACGTCAAGATCTCCCCGGACGGCAAGCTGTTCTACATCGCCGACATGGTGGCGAACGGCCTGTGGATCCTGGACGGCGACAAGTTCACCCGGCCGAGGTTCCTCTACACCGGCAAGGGCGCCCACGGCCTCTACATCAGCCGCGACTCCCGCGAGATGTACATCTCCAACCGGGGCGAGGGCACCATCTCCGTCTTCGACTTCGCCAGGAACCGGCTCACCAAGAAGTGGCACCTGCCGGGCGGCGGCAGCCCCGACATGGGCGGCGTCTCCGCCGACGGCACCGTCCTGTGGCTGTCCGGCCGCTACAACGCGGAGGTGTACGCCATCGACACCCGCACCGGGAAGGAACTGGCCCGCATCAAGGTCGGCAGCGGCCCGCACGGCCTGGCCGTCTACCCGCAGCCGGGCCGCTACTCGCTCGGCCACACCGGCATCTTCCGCTGACCCCGGACCGGGCGGACACGCCGTCTCCGCGCACGAGGAGGACTTCGCCTGGGTGGTCGCCGCACTCCGTGCTCGTGCGGGCCGTTAATCTGACCTGCGTCAGTACGCCAGCACGGCATGAGAAACACAACCAAAAGGGGCGGATCGGTGGCGGACATCGAGGAAGCACGCAAGCAGTTCCAGCGGATCGACGCGGACGGTGACGGATTCATCACGGCCGCGGAGTTCAAGAGCGCCCTCGCGCAGGGCGGTGACTGGAACGTCACCGAGACCGTCGCGGAGGCCATCATCAAGCAGCGCGACCTCAACGGCGACAAGGTCCTGTCGTTCGACGAGTTCTGGGCGTACCTGAACAAGTGAGGCCTGAACGACCAAGGCCTGAGCACGTGACGCACGGCACCGCGTGACGCAGGGCGCAGGGGGCTCTCCCGGCGGGAGGGCCCCTTCGTCATGCCGTCACGCCCGTCACGCCCGTCATGCCCCGTGCTCGCCGACCTGTTCGCCGAGTTCGCGCCTGTCCTGTGGGAGGGCCCGCTGACCCTGCTCGACCTCACCCGCCTGCGCGAGCACGACGCCACCACCCACGACACCCCGCCTGATGGAGCCGAACCGCCACACCGGCAACATCGTCGTACGGTCGTGAGGACGTTCGGCCGATCGCCGCGGCGGCGGAATAGCGGCCGTACCGACGAGGTTGTCGCCGGACAGACGCATGCACACGCATGCAACGATCCCGGAAGGCGTGTCATGAAGATCGGCATCATCGGCGCGGGGAACATCGGCGGCAACCTCACCCGGCGGCTCACCGCCCTCGGCCACGACGTCACCGTGGCCAACTCCCGCGGCCCCGAGACACTCAGGGAACTGGCCGAGGAGACCGGAGCGACCCCGGTCCGGGCGGAGGACGCGGCAAACGGCGCCGAGGTCGTGGTCGTCACCGTCCCCCTCAAGGCCGTACCCGACCTCCCCTCCGGCCTGCTGGACGGCGCCGCCGAGGGGGCCGCGGTGATCGACACCGGCAACTACTACCCGCAGCAGCGCGACGGCCGGATCGCGGCCATCGAGGACGAGGGCCTCACCGAGAGCCGCTGGACCGAGCAGCACCTGGGGCACCCTGTGATCAAGGCCTTCAACGGCACCTACGCCCAGGACATCCTGGACCGCCCCCGCCCCGCGGGTGACCCCGAGCGCATGGCCCTCCCGGTCGCCGGCGACGACGAGGCGGCCAAGACCAAGGTCCGCGCCCTGATCGACGAACTCGGCTTCGACACGGTCGACGCGGGCGGCATCGACGACTCCTGGCGCCAGCAGCCGGGCACCCCGGTCTACGGCCTCCGCGGAAACAAGGAAGCCGTCAGGAAGGCCCTCGCCGAAGCCACCCCCGACCGCCCGGCAGACTTCCGCGGCTGACCCGCACTACGGCGTGGCCCACTCCTTCAGCGCGGCCTTGCTGGAGAAGTTGGCCACGTCCTTGTCGTGCGGGGTGCTGGTGTACTGGTGGAAGCGCCACTTGGCCTTGATGCGGGGGTGGCCGGCGGTGACGTAGTCGGCGATCCAGAGGCCGTCGCCGGCGTAGGAGGTCGTGTCGACCGTCAGCCAGAAATCGCGATTGCAGTAGAGCACGACCCGGTTGTGCGGCCGCAGGCTCTTCAGGGTGCGGATGAAGTGGTCCTTCTCCGCGTTGCTCGCGTGGGTGCCGTCGCCGGTGGTCTCCCAGTCGACCGCGAGGATGTCGCCGGCGCGCTCGGGGGCGTGCTGGACGAAGTACTCGGCCTGGGCGGTGATGTTGCCGGGCCACAGGAAGTGGTAGAAGCCGACGACCAGTCCGGCGTCGCGGCCTCTTTTGGTCTGGGCGCCGAGCCGCGGATTGACGTACGAACGGCCTTCCGTCGCCTTGATGAAGACGAAGGAGAGGCCGTCCGTGTCGTACGCGGAGGACTGGAAGGCGCTTACGTCGATGCCGTGCAACATGTAGGGGTTCTGCCCCTTGCGTCCCTGTCCGGAACCTCAGCTTCGGGTGGTCACCTCGCTGAGCACCGACGGTGACTTCGCCGACCAGTCGGAGGTGATGATGCTCGCGTGGTCCTTGGCCAACAGGGCGAGCCGTGCGGCTACTTCGGCGTCCGTGGGGTTGGTGGAGGAGATGGCGGGGGAGACGCCGGCGGCGTCGGTCATGATCGAAATGTAGTGGTTCGCGGAGTAGAACGACGTGTCGTACCCGTTGTTGACGTACGTCGCCGCGTCGCCGTCGAAGAACACGAACCAGGGGCGGATCGAGGGGTCGGAGGTCCAGCGGGCCGCCCGCGGGTCGCCGTTCGCCGCGCCCAGCACCGCCGGGAAGGCCTGGGCCTGTGCGATGTTCCCGGCGGCGTACAGGTCGCGCAGGTGGTCGCCGTACTCCTGGTCGGTCCAGTAGTGGTCGAAGGGGTTCTTCATCTCCACGGTGCCGGGGATGACCTCGAAGAGGAACTTGCCCTTGAGGGCGTCGCGGGAGGGCCAGGCGTCGGCCTTGGCGGCCGCGTCCAGGGTGCTGTGGGCGCCGCCCAGCAGGTCGGCCGGCTTGTAGACGCTGCTGCCGAGCTTCTGGCTGATCAGCGTGTCGAACTCGTCCGGGCCGAGCCCGGCGTTGTTGTTGAAGCCGACCTTCATCTCGATCTTGAAGACGATCGGCGGGTGGTCGGGGTGGAGCTGGTTCCAGGCCGCGATGTTGTCGAGGCAGCTGCCGAAGTCCTGGTCGCGGCTGGTGCTGTACAGCTGGCTCGGGGTCTTCGCGGTCTCGCAGTTGTTGTCGTCGCCCCACGGGTTGCTGTGGCTCACCCGCCAGCGCTTGGTGATGCTGTCCGCGTAGATGTCGATCTCGAGCAGCGAGGCGCCCGAGTCCAACGCCTGTGCGAAGTAGGTGTACTTGGACTTGTCGTACGCGTTGTGCGTGCCGATCGCTGTCGTCCCGGAGAACTTCGGCGCCGCCGCGTGGGCGTTGCCCGCCCCCGCCACCAGCAGTCCGGCGGCCCCCACGAGTGCCGCCAGTCGTCTCACCGCACCCATAGCTCAACTCCCCTTTGCTGTCGCCGAGTTGACGGCAGCGTAGGGGTGATCGGTTACTGCGCGGTAGCCCCTGGAGGAACATCAGCCACTCTCGAGCGGCGCGGGGCCGCTCTCCGCTGGCGGCTAGATTGCTAGCATGCTAGCCTCGCGGGTGTGGGTGATGAGGAAGTCAAGCAGTTCAACGTGTACCTGCCGATCGGGCTGATCAAGCAGGTCAAGTACCGCGCCATCGAGTCGGGCATGTCGTTGTCGGCGCTGGTCGCAGAAGCGCTGCGCGCCTACCTCGACGACGCCCATGGACCACGACAGCAGTCGACCGGGAAGGAAACCTGACATGGCGACCGAGGGCATCGAGGCCGTGTTCCTGGAGACCCACAACTGGGGGAAGGCGGCGAAGTTCTTCCAGTCGCTGGGCTACGAACTGGAGTTCGCGACGGATCACAACTCGGGCCAGTTCCGCAACGGTGAAGGCCCGTACGTGTTCATCGCCGAGGTCCCCGAGGACCAGGAGCCGCGCACGCAGATCGTGTTCAAGGTGCCGGACGCCGACGCCTTCCACGCCGGTCCCGGCGTCGAACTGGTCGCGCCGTTCGAGGACACCCACTTCGGCACCCGGATGACGACGGTCCGCGACCCCGACGGACGCCTGTGGAGCCTGCAGGCCCCGGCGGCGAAGTGACCCCGGCGGGAGGCGACGCGATGACGCACGAGACGCCGGACAACACCGCCGTGCGGTGCGCCCTGTGGCGGGCGATGCACGTGCTGGCCGACCCGCCGCCGCATGTGCTGGAGGACGAGATCGGCCTGCGGCTCGTGGCCCCCGGCGACGGCTGGCGCGACCGTCCGGACATGGACCCCGAGGCCACCCGCGGATTCCGGGCCGCCATGGTGGCCCGTGCGCGGTTCCTCGAGGACCTGGTCGCCGAGCAGGCGGACCGGGGCGTGGACCAGTACGTCCTCCTCGGCGCCGGCCTGGACACCTTCGCCCAGCGCGGACAGGGGGCCGCGTCCCGGGTGCACGTCTTCGAGGTCGACCAGCCCGGCACACAGATCTGGAAACGCCGGCGCCTGGTCGAACTCGGCTACGGCATCCCCGACCGGCTGCACCTGGTGCCGGTCGACTTCGAGACGGACGCCGGCAGCTGGCCCGACCGGCTCGTCGCGGCCGGATTCGACCCCGGCCGGCCCGCGGTCGTCGCCTCCGCGGGCGTCAGCATGTACCTCACCAAGGAGGCCACGGCGGCCACCCTGCGCCGGATCGCGGGCTTCGCACCGGGCTCGACCCTCGCCATGACCTTCCTGCTCCCGGAGGATCTGGTGGCCGAGCCCGACCGCCCCGGCCTGCGGGCGAGCCAGGAGGGCGCCCGGGCCTCCGGCACGCCGTTCCTCAGCTTCTACGCCCCGGACGAGATGCTCGCCCTGGCCCGCTCGGCCGGCTTCGAGGAGGCCCGGCACGTCCCGGGCACCGCGCTCGCCGACCGCTACTTCACCGGCCGCCCCGACGGCCTGCGCCCGTCGACCGGGGAGGACCTGCTGCTGGCCGGCACCTGAGCGCGGTCCGGCTCAGCACTCGATGATGTTGACCGCCAGCCCGCCCCGCGCCGTCTCCTTGTACTTGACGGACATGTCCGCGCCGGTGTCCTTCATGGTCTTGATGACCTTGTCCAGGGACACCTTGTGGGAGCCGTCGCCGCGCATGGCCATCTTCGCCGCGGTGACCGCCTTCACCGCGGCCATGCCGTTGCGCTCGATGCACGGGATCTGGACCAGGCCGCCGACCGGGTCGCAGGTCAGGCCGAGGTTGTGCTCCATGCCGATCTCGGCGGCGTTCTCCACCTGCTCGGGGGAGCCGCCGAGGACCTCGGCGAGCGCGCCCGCGGCCATGGAGCAGGCGGAGCCGACCTCGCCCTGGCAGCCGACCTCGGCGCCGGAGATGGAGGCGTTCTCCTTGAAGAGCATGCCGATCGCGCCGGCGGCCAGCAGGAAGCGGACCACGCCGTCCTCGTCGGCGCCGGGCACGAAGTTGATGTAGTAGTGCAGGACGGCCGGGATGATGCCGGCCGCGCCGTTCGTGGGGGCGGTCACCACGCGGCCGCCGGCCGCGTTCTCCTCGTTCACGGCCATCGCGTAGAGGGTGATCCACTCCATGGCGTGGGCCAGCGGGTCGCCCTCGGCGCGCAGCTGGCGGGCGGAGACGGCGGCGCGGCGGCGGACCTTCAGGCCGCCGGGCAGGATGCCCTCGCGGGACAGGCCGCGCTGGACGCACTCGCGCATCACCCGCCAGATCTCCAGCAGGCCCGCGCGGATCTCGTCCTCGGTGCGCCAGGCCCGCTCGTTCTCCAGCATCAGGGAGGAGATCGACAGACCCGTCTCCTTCGTCAGGCGCAGCAGCTCGTCGCCCGTGCGGAAGGGGTACTTCAGGACCGTGTCGTCCAGCTTGATCCGGTCCGCGCCGACCGCGTCCTCGTCCACGACGAAGCCGCCGCCGACCGAGTAGTACGTCTTCGTCAGCAGTTCGGCGCCGGAGGCGTCGTACGCCCACAGGGTCATGCCGTTGGCGTGGTACGGCAGGGCCTTGCGGCGGTGCAGCACGAGGTCCTTGCCGAAGTCGAAGGCGATCTCGTGCTCGGCCAGGAGCGAGATCCGGCCCGCCTGCCTGATCTTCTCCACTCGCTCGTCCGCCGTCTCCACGTCCACCGTGCGCGGGGACGCGCCCTCCAGGCCGAGCAGGACCGCCTTCGGGGTGCCGTGGCCGTGGCCGGTCGCGCCGAGGGAGCCGTACAGCTCGCAGCGCACGGAGGCCACCGAGGGCAGCAGGTCCTCGTTGCGCAGCCGGCGGGCGAACATGCGCGCCGCCCGCATCGGGCCGACCGTGTGGGAGCTGGACGGGCCGATGCCGATCGAGAACAGGTCGAAGACCGAGATGGCCACGGTCACTCCTCAGGAACAGGGGGATGGCGGGGCGCCCTCGCCGGTCCGGCCTCGGGCGCCCCACCGGGGACTTGCTTCGCCGGGACTACTTGTTCAGGCCCGGGTACAGCGGGTGCTTGTCGGCGAGCGCCTTCACGCGCGCCTTGAGGGCCTCCGCGTCGTACGACGGCTTCAGCGCCTCGGCGATCACGTCCGCGACCTCGGCGAAGTCCTCGGCCGTGAAGCCGCGGGTCGCGAGGGCGGGCGTGCCGATCCGCAGCCCGGACGTCACCATCGGGGGCCGCGGGTCGTTCGGGACCGCGTTGCGGTTGACCGTGATCCCGACCTCGTGGAGGCGGTCCTCGGCCTGCTGCCCGTCCAGCTCCGAGGCGCGCAGGTCGACGAGGATGAGGTGCACGTCGGTGCCGCCGGACAGCACGTTCACCCCGGCCTCACGGGCGTCCGCCGCCGTCAGGCGCTCGGCGAGGATGCGGGCACCCTCCACGGTACGACGCTGGCGCTCCTTGAACTCCTCCGAGGCGGCGACCTTGAAGGAGACCGCCTTGGCGGCGATCACGTGCTCCAGGGGGCCGCCCTGGAAGCCGGGGAAGACGGAGGAGTTCAGCTTCTTCGCGAAGTCCTTGCTGCGGGCGAGGATGATGCCGCCGCGCGGACCGCCGAGCGTCTTGTGCGTGGTGGAGGTCACCACGTCGGCGTACGGCACCGGGTTCGCGTGCAGGCCGGCCGCGACCAGGCCCGCGAAGTGCGCCATGTCGACCCACAGGTAGGCGCCGGCCTCGTCGGCGATCCGGCGGAACGCGGCGAAGTCCAGCTCGCGCGGGTACGCCGACCAGCCGGCGATGATCACCTTCGGGCGGTGCTCCTTGGCGAGCCGCTCGACCTCCGCCATGTCGACCAGGCCGGTCTCGGCGTCCACGTGGTAGGCGACCACGTCGAACTGCTTGCCGGAGAAGTTCAGGCGCATGCCGTGGGTGAGGTGGCCGCCGTGCGCCAGGTCCAGGCCGAGGATGGTGTCCCCGGGCTGGGCGAGGGCGAACAGGGCCGCCTGGTTGGCGGAGGCGCCGGAGTGGGGCTGGACGTTGGCGTACTCGGCGCCGAACAGCTCCTTGACCCGGTCGATGGCGATCTGCTCGGCGACGTCGACGTGCTCGCAGCCGCCGTAGTAGCGGCGGCCCGGGTAGCCCTCGGCGTACTTGTTGGTGAGGACGGAGCCCTGCGCCTCCATCACCGCGAGCGGCGCGAAGTTCTCGGAGGCGATCATCTCCAGCGTGGACTGCTGGCGGCCGAGCTCGGCGTCGACCGCGGCGGCGATCTCCGGGTCCAGCTCGTGCAGGGACGTGTTCAGGACGGTCATACGGCTACGACTCCTCAGCCGGCGTTCTGGGCGGTGTACTCGTCGGCGGAGAGCAGGTCGGCCGGCTCCTCCGTGACGCGCACCTTGAACAGCCAGCCGCCCTCGAAGGGGGCCGAGTTCACCAGCGACGGGTCGTTGACGACGTCCTCGTTGATCTCGACGACCTCACCGGTGACCGGCGAGTACAGGTCGGAGACCGACTTGGTGGACTCCAGCTCGCCGCAGGTCTCGCCCGCGGACACCGTGGAGCCGACCTCGGGGAGCTGGGCGTAGACGACGTCGCCGAGCGCGTTCGCCGCGAACTCGGTGATGCCGACCGTCGACACGCCGTCCTCGGCGGGCGACAGCCACTCGTGCTCCTTGCTGTAGCGCAGCTGCTGGGGGTTGCTCATGGCCTGAATTCTCCTGTACGCGCGGGAGTGATGATGAAGGGGGGACTGCTGGAGCCGCTGTGGGCGGCGGTGACGTGCGCGGGGTCACACAGTGGCCGCGCCCGGTGTCTACTTCTGGCGCTTGTAGAACGGCAGCGCCACGACCTCGTACGGCTCGTGGCTGCCGCGGATGTCCACGCCGACGCCCTCGGTGCCCGGCGCCGCGTGCGCCGCGTCGACGTACGCCATGGCGATCGGCTTGCCCAGGGTGGGGGAGGGGGCGCCGGAGGTGACCTCGCCGATCACCTCGCCGCCGGCGACGACGGCGTACCCGGCGCGCGGGACGCGGCGGCCCTGGGCGACCAGGCCGACGAGGACCCGTGGCGGGTTCTGCTCAGCCCTGGCCGCGGCCTCCCGGAGCGCCTCGCGCCCCACGAAGTCGCCCTCCTTGTCGAACTTCACCACGCGGCCGAGCCCGGCGTCGAAGGGGGTCAGCTCGGTGGTCAGCTCGTGCCCGTACAGCGGCATGCCCGCCTCCAGGCGCAGGGTGTCCCGGCAGGACAGGCCGCAGGGGACGAGGCCGGCGCCCTCGCCGGCCTTGGTCAGCGCCTGCCACAGCTCGACGGCGTGCTCGGGCTTCACGAACAGCTCGAAGCCGTCCTCGCCGGTGTAGCCGGTGCGGGCGATCAGGGCCGGGACGCCGGCGACGGTGCCGGGCAGGCCGGCGTAGTACTTCAGGCCGTCGAGGTCGGCGTCGGTGAGGGACTTCAGGATGCCGGGGGACTCGGGGCCCTGGACGGCGATCAGCGCGTAGGCGTCCCGGTCGTCGCGGACCTCGGCGTCGAAGCCGGCGGCGCGCTCGGTGAGGGCGTCCAGCACGACCTGGGCGTTGGAGGCGTTGGCGACGACCATGTACTCGGTCTCGGCGAGCCGGTAGACGATCAGGTCGTCCAGGATGCCGCCGTCGGCCCGGCAGATCATGGTGTAGCGGGCGCGGCCCACGCCGACGGAGGCGATGTTGCCGACCAGGGCGTGGTTCAGGAACGCGGCGGCCTGGGCGCCGGTGACGGTGATCTCGCCCATGTGGGAGAGGTCGAACAGACCCGCCTTCGTCCGCACGGCGATGTGCTCGTCGCGCTCGGAGCCGTAGCGCAGCGGCATGTCCCAGCCGGCGAAGTCGGTCATCGTCGCACCGAGCGCGCGATGCACGGCATCGAGCGCGGTGTGGCGGAGTTCAGTGCTGCTCATCGGTCGGTCGTCTCCCAGGGCAAAGCAGAACGGGCGAGGAACGTTCCTCCCCATCTGTCATCGGAACCTGAGAGGTTCGCCGGAACCGCCACGGGGGCGATCACGGCTTGCACCTTGGGTGGAGCCACTGGCGTAGAGCGGCCCGCTTTTCAGATGTGCCTCGCCCGCGCGGTAACGGGGCCTGAGAGATTCAAGGGAGGGACTTGCTCCTTCGGCGCCCCGGCATCGGTGCTGCCAGGGACTCTCCCGCGCGGATTCAAGCGGCCGGTATGCAGTTGGCGGCCACATCATCGCACGCCGAGCGGGCTTTTGTAACCGACCTGTGGCAGGCCACGGACGACGCCGACGACATCGCCCATTACCTTCCCTTTACGCACTGCGGGCAGGAAGATTACCGGACCGACAGGGGAGGACGATCACTGTGAACAGGACCCCGGTGTACGCCACCGCCACCACCGGCATCACTGTGCCGAGGCAGCGCCCCGCCCCGGCCCCCGTCGTCCGCGACCTGCGCGACCGCGCCGGCCACGGCCCGCGCACCCTGCGCTTCGGACCCCGCGACCTGGTCGTGATCACCGGCCTGCCCGGCAGCGGCAAGTCCACTCTGATGCGGCGCGCGGTCACCGGCCCCCGCGTCGACTCCCAGGACACCCGTGACCGCTGGGACGCCCGCACCCCCCGTCTCCTGCCGTACGCCCTCTACCGCCCGCTGGTCCGCCTCGCCCACTACGCGGGCCTGCGCCGCGCGCTGCGCACCGGCGAGGGCGTCGTCGTGCACGACTGCGGCACCCAGCCCTGGGTGCGCCGCTGGCTCGCCCGCGAGGCCCGCCGCCGCGGCGCCGCCCTCCACCTGCTGCTGCTCGACGTGGCCCCCGAGACCGCCCGCGAGGGCCAGCGCGAGCGCGGCCGGGGCGTCTCCGCGTACGCCTTCCGCCGCCACCGCCGTACGACCGCCCGGCTGGTCGCCGCGGTCGAGGCGGGCGAGCCGCCCGCCGGCTGCGGCTCGGCGACCCTGCTGGACCGGCCCGCGGCGGACGCCCTGCGCCGGATCGCCTTCACCGCATGAGGCCGCGAACGGATGTCCGAAGGTGAGGAACTGTCACAGCCACCCGCTAGCCTTCATGGCACAGCAGTGGTTCCCAGCAGGCGGTAGGCAGATGGACTTCCCGGCGGACTTTCCCGCGGACTTCCCGGCACAGGCGCACCCCCAGCCGCACGGCGGCTGGCCGGGCAACGAACTGGAGGAGGTGCTCTCGGCCTCCCTCGGCATGCCCGCCGCGGCCGGCCGGATCATCGAGGTGCTGGGCCGCAGCCTGCTGTGGGTCCCGCTGCCCAACGGCGGCGGCCCGGACAGCGGCCCGCTGGACCTGCCCTCGCTGGACATCGACGGCCAGGCCTACGTCCCGGTGTTCAGCTCCGAGGAGCAGCTGCGCCAGGCGGCCGGCTCCCACATGGCGTACGCCATCGCGCCCG
This sequence comes from Streptomyces sp. NBC_00557, assembly GCF_036345995.1. Lineage (NCBI taxonomy): Bacteria > Bacillati > Actinomycetota > Actinomycetes > Kitasatosporales > Streptomycetaceae > Streptomyces > Streptomyces sp. NBC_00557. The sequence continues at coordinate 2,563,971 of NZ_CP107796.1, read as the reverse complement.
CCGTGGAGTTCGCCCGCGGCCTGCCCCCGCAGATCGGCATCGCCGTGAACCCCGACGCGCTGATCGGCATCCCGCTGCCGCCCGCGGCGGTGGCCGAGCTGTGCCGGATCGGCCGCACCCCGCTGGACGGCCCGAACACCGGCGGCCGGGTCCGGCTCTTCGAGCCCGACTGGCAGGACGACCCGGTCGACTTCCTCTCCACCGCGTCCGCCGAGTTCGCCGAGACCGGCGTGGTCCGCACCGCCCGCCGCTGCCTGGCCGCGATCGAGACCGACGAGCCGGTCATGTTCGTGGGCGTCGAGCTCTCCCAGTGGGAGGGCGACCTGCGCGCCCTCCCCCTCCAGGCCCTCGGCAGAGCCCTCGGCAAAGTCCCGGTCAAGTGGCCGGTCAACCTGGTCCTCCTGGACGTCACGGACGACCCGGTGGCGGAGTGGATGAGGGAGAGGGTCCGCCCCTTCTATCAGTACGGCCACTGAGGCGCCCCGAAGGGGCGCGGGGCCGTGTCCGATATGCGGCTCCGCCGCGGGGCGCGCCGAGCCACCACGCACCCGCACCCGCGTACGCACCGGGGCGGCACCCCGGTGGGCGCTTAAGCTGTCCCCGAACGCGGGGCACAGAAAAGAGAAGGGCACGACAGGTGAGCGCGAGCCACAGCGGCAGCGTCAGCGTGGAACACGCGCTGCGCCAGGTCACCCCCGGCCGCTACGACGCCTACGAGGCCCTGCTCCGCGCCCTCGCCACGCCCTCCGCCGGCCAGATCTGGATGCTGCTGTGGCACGGCCATGCCGGCTCCCCGGACGCCCAGTACGGAAACATGGAGGTCGAGGGCTTCCAGTACGCCCCCTGCGTCACCTCCGCCCAGGAGCTGTCGGCCAGCGGCTGGAACCGGTCGTACGAGGTCGTCGACGGGCTCGACGTGGCCCGCACCCTCTACCCCGACCACTACGGCCTCTGGCTGAACCCGCACGCCCCGGGCGGCGGCGTCGGCATCCCCTGGCTGGACCTGCGCCGGATCGCCACCGGGCTGGACCGCCAGCCCGCCGGCCCCCTCCGGCTGAGCGAGCCCGGTATCGAGATCCCGCAGTTCTACGCCCTTCTCACGCAGAACGCCCACCGCACCCCGGCCCTGCGCTCCCTGCGCCGCGCCTGGGTGCAGCCGGCGCTCGGCGCGCCGTACCTCGCCATCGGCCTGGACGTGTACGACACCTCCCCGGCCGCCGTGGACTCGGTGCGCGCGATGATGCAGCAGTCCATCGGGGCGGTCCCGGAGGGCCTGCCGGTGTCGACGGTCGTGATGACCGACGACTACGACCCGGTCGTGATGTGGATGCGGGCCAACGCCCGCCCCTTCTACGACCGCGAGGCGCACGCGGCGCCGGCGCCCGCGGCCGGCCCCGGGTACGGCTACACCGGACCCCGGTCCTACTGAGCACCCGGATGCTGTGACGTCGGCCACAACGGTGCGCGCGCCCTCAACTACCCTTGATGTCCGCCCGATTCGGGCGAGGTGGCCGGTGATGCCCGGCGTCCGGCAGCCGATCTTCCCTGTTCGGATAACGGATTCCCCTAGGCGGCATCACGTTTACGCATACTTTCTCCGTCAGACCTGGCGCGTGATCGAGAGCCCGTTGAAGACTCGCCTCTCAAGACGCGAGGCCATCGATCCTGTGCTCGAACCAGGCACGGGACCAGCTGGCTCTCCAGGGCCGTCACCCATCGTGCGGCCGGCGCAGGTAAGTGAACCAAGCCGCCCACAGCGGCGGACAAAGGCCGGTCACCACCGGCGAGAGGGGTCAGGTCAACTGTGACCGCACCGATCGAGACCACCGGGGAAGAGGCTGCAGCGCCTCCCGAGTCCGTGCTCGCCGGGGCCAAGAAGAGCCAGATCGAAGGGCGTTCACTCAGCCAGATCGCCTGGACCCGGTTCAAGCGGGACAAGGTGGCCGTGGCGGGCGGCGTCGTCGTCATCCTGCTCGTGCTGATGGCGGTGCTCGCCAAGCCGATCGAGTGGATCTTCGGGCTCGACCCGGACAAGTTCCACCAGGACCTCATCGACCCGGCACTGCTCGCTCCCAAGGGCGGCTGGGGCGGCATGAGCCTCTCCCACCCGCTGGGCGTGGACCCGCAGTACGGCCGCGACATGCTCGCCCGGATCATCGACGGCTCCTGGGTCTCCCTCCTGGTCGCGGGCGGCGCCACCCTCCTCTCGGTGGTCATCGGAACCGTGCTGGGCGTCATCGCCGGCTACTACGGCGGCTGGGTCGACAGCCTCATCAGCAAGCTCATGGACACCTTCCTGGCGTTCCCGCTGCTGCTGTTCGCCATCGCCATCTCCGCCTCGGTGCAGGACGGCTTCTTCGGGCTCAACGGCCTGCCGCTGCGGATCTGCGTGCTGATCTTCGTGATCGGCTTCTTCAGCTGGCCCTACATCGGCCGCATCGTGCGCGCCCAGACGATGACCCTGCGCAGGCGGGAGTTCGTCGAGGCCGCCACCAGCCTGGGCGCCCGCGGCCCGTACATCCTGTTCCGCGAGCTGCTCCCCAACCTCGTCGCGCCGATCCTCGTCTACTCGACGCTGATCATCCCGACCAACATCCTCTTCGAGGCCGCGTTGAGCTTCCTCGGAGTCGGTATCGCTCCGCCGCAGGCCTCCTGGGGCGGCATGCTCAGCAACGCCGTGGACCTGTACACCGCAGATCCGCAGTACATGTTCGTGCCCGGACTGGCGATCTTCATCACCGTCCTGGCCTTCAACCTGCTGGGTGACGGGCTGCGTGACGCGCTCGACCCTCGCAGCAAGTGATCCATCGATAGAGGGGGCTTTCCTCAACGTGAAGACCAGAAGGGTTATCGCCGCCGTGGCGTCGGTCACGGCGCTCTCCCTGGGCGCGGCCGCCTGTGGCGGCGGGGGCGGCAAGAGCAGCAGTGGCGGCAGCGGCAGCAAGGACGCGGCGCTCAGCTCCATCGTCAACGCCTCGAGCAAGAAGGGAGGCACGGTCACGCTGGAGGACTCCGACGTGCCGGACTCCCTGGACCCGGGCAACACCTACTACGGCTTCGTGCAGAACTTCTCGCGCCTGTACGCGCGGACGCTCGTCACGTTCAAGCCGGCCGCCGGCAAGGACGGCCTCACGGTCGTCCCGGACCTCGCCGAGTCCCTGGGCACGCCCAGCAAGGACGCCAAGACCTGGACGTACCACCTGCGTCCGGGCCTGAAGTTCGAGGACGGCACCCCGATCACGTCCAAGGACGTCAAGTACGCGATCGAGCGCTCCAACTTCGCGCCCGAGGCCCTGTCCAACGGCCCGACGTACTTCAAGGCGTACCTGCAGGGCGGTGACAAGTACAAGGGCCCCTACAAGGACAAGAAGGGCCTGGACTCCATCGCCACCCCGGACGACCGCACGATCGTCTTCCACCTGAACCAGCCGTTCGCCGACTTCGACTACCTGGCGACCTTCTCCCAGACGGCCCCCGTGCCGCAGGCGAAGGACGACGGCGCGAAGTACGTCCAGCACATCGTGTCCTCCGGCCCCTACAAGTTCTCGTCGTACGAGGAGGGCGCCGGCGCCACCCTCGTCCGCAACTCGAACTGGGACCCGAAGACGGACCCGATCCGCAAGGCGCTGCCGGACAAGATCGTCGTCAAGTTCAAGGTCAACCCGGTCTCGATCGACAACGACCTGATGGCCGACAAGATCACGGCCGACATCGCCGGCGCCGGTGTGCAGCCGCAGACCCAGCCGAAGGTCCTCAGCGGCAAGTACGCCAAGCAGACGGACAACTCCTACGCCGGCGCCACCGGCTACATGGCGCTGAACCTGCACGTCGCGCCGTTCGACAACGTGCACTGCCGCAAGGCCGTGCAGTGGGCGGTCGACAAGCAGTCGGTGATCGACGCCATGGGCGGTGCGCCGAAGGGCGACGTGGCCACCACGCTGCTGCCGCCGTCGGTCAACGGCTACACCAAGTTCGACAAGTACCCGACCGCCGGTCACAAGGGTGACGTCGCCAAGGCCAAGGCCGAGCTGAAGCTGTGCGGCAAGCCGAACGGCTTCTCCACCACCCTGACGGCCCGCTCGGACCGCGCCTCCGAGGTCGCGGGCGCCACGGCCATCCAGAACTCCCTGAAGGCCGTCGGCATCAAGGTCGACATCAAGCAGTTCCCGTCCGGCAAGTACTTCTCGAACTTCGCCGGTGTCCCGAGCTACGTCCACCAGCACAAGCTCGGCATGATGATGATGGCGTGGGGCGCCGACTGGCCGACCGGCTACGGCTTCCTGGACCAGATCATCGACGGCAGCGCCATCAAGCCCTCGGGCGGCAACAACCTGATGGAGCTGAACGACCCGAAGATCAACGCCGCGCTCAAGGCGGCCATCGGCAACACCGACTCCGCGGCCCGCACCAAGGCCTGGGGCGACATCGACAAGATGGTCGCCGACAACGCCTCGGTCGTCCCGCTGATCTACCGCAAGAACCTGCTGATCAGGCCCACGTCCGCGACCAACGTCACGGTCACGCAGGCGTACCTCGGCATGTACGACTACCTGCTGCTGAGCTCCTCGAAGTAACAGCAGGCCGGATACCCCTGAAAGGCAGGTGAAGGCACCGGGTGGCCGGGGCGGACAGACCCCGCCCCGGCCACCCGGAGCCGCACAGCTGTGGCTGCGTACATCATCCGACGCGTCTTCGGCGCATTGGTACTGCTGCTGGTGGTCAGCGCAGTCACCTTCGCCATCTTCTTCCTGGTCCCCCGCCTGGGCGGCCAGACAGCCACCCAGCTGGCCACCCAGTACGTCGGCAAGGACGCCAACCGCGCGTCCGTCGCCGCGATCAAGCACAACCTGGGACTCGACCAGCCCATCTACATCCAGTACTGGCACTACATCAAGGGCCTGTTCGCAGGCGCCGACTACAAGTTCGGCCCCGATGCGACGCACTGCAACGCCCCCTGCTTCGGGTACTCCTTCAAGAGTCACGTCGAGGTGTGGCCCCAGCTCAAGGAGCGGATCCCCGTCTCCTTCTCGCTGGCCGTCGGCGCGGCGGTGATCTGGCTGATCTTCGGTGTGACGACCGGTGTCGTCTCGGCGCTGCGCAAGGGCAAGCCGGTGGACCGCATCTCGATGTTCATCGCGCTCGCCGGCGTCTCGCTGCCGATCTTCTTCACCGGCCAGGTGATCAACGCGCTCTTCGTCTACCAGTGGCCCATCTGGGACAGCACCGACTACGTGCCGTTCACCCAGAACCCGGCCGACTGGGCCTGGCACCTGCTGCTGCCCTGGATCAGCCTCGCGTTCCTCTTCTCCGCCACCTACGCCCGGCTCACCCGGGCGGGCATGCTGGAGACGATGAGCGAGGACTACATCCGCACGGCTCGCGCCAAGGGCCTCAAGGAGTCGGTGGTCGTCACCAAGCACGGGCTGCGCTCCACGCTCACCCCGATCGTGACCATCTTCGGCATGGACTTCGGCACCCTCGTGGGCACCGCGGTGCTCACCGAGACCGTGTTCTCCCTGCAGGGCGTCGGCGCGTACTCGATCCAGGCCATCAAGGACAACGACCTGCCCATCGTGATGGGCGTGACCCTGGTCGCCGCGTTCTTCATCGTCTTCTGCAATCTCGTCGTCGACCTGGTGTACGCAGCCATCGACCCCCGCGTGAGGTACTCGTGAGCAAGCTCGACAAGGCGGCGCTCGGCGAACCGGCCGGCACCGCCCCCTCCGACGCCGACGACGCGTTCCTCTCCGTTCGCGATCTGCGTATCCACTTCAACACCGACGACGGCCTGGTCAAGTCGGTGGACGGCGTCAGCTTCGACGTCAAGCGGGGCAAGACCCTGGGCATCGTCGGCGAGTCCGGTTCCGGCAAGTCCGTCACCTCGCTCGGCGTGATGGGCCTGCACCGCGCCGCCAACGCCCGCGTCTCCGGCGAGGTGTGGCTGGACGGCCAGGAACTGATCGCCGCCGACCCGGACGAGGTCCGGCGGATGCGCGGCCGCAAGATGGCGATGATCTTCCAGGACCCGCTGTCCGCGATGCACCCCTACTACACGGTCGGGGCGCAGATCGTCGAGGCCTACCGGGTCCACCACCAGGTCAGCAAGAAGGTCGCCAAGCAGCGGGCGATCGAGATGCTGGACCGCGTGGGCATCCCGGAGCCGGCCAAGCGCGTCGACAGCTACCCGCACGAGTTCTCCGGCGGTATGCGCCAGCGCGCCATGATCGCGATGGCGCTGGTGAACAACCCCGAGCTGCTCATCGCGGACGAGCCGACCACCGCCCTGGACGTCACCGTGCAGGCGCAGATCCTGGACCTCATCCGGGACCTGCAGAAGGAGTTCGGCTCCGCCGTCATCATGATCACGCACGACCTCGGCGTGGTCGCCGAGATGGCCGACGACCTGCTGGTCATGTACGGCGGCCGGTGCGTGGAGCGCGGTCCGGCCGACGAGGTGTTCGAGGCGCCCCGGCACCCCTACACCTGGGGTCTGCTGGGCTCGATGCCGCGGCTGGACCGGGAGGAGACCGAGCGGCTCATCCCGATCAAGGGCTCCCCGCCCTCCCTCATCAACGTCCCGTCCGGCTGCGCCTTCAACCCGCGCTGCCCGTACGCGGACATCCCGAAGGACAACGTCACCCGCACGGTCCGCCCCGAGCTGACCGAGGTCGGCAGCGGGCACTGGGCGGCCTGCCACATGACGCAGGAGCAGCGGGAGCGTATCTGGACCGAAGAGATTGCGCCGAAGCTGTGAGCGACGAAAAAGTGAGCATCCCCGCGCAGAGTGACGGTGCCGACGTGACCAAGGACGAGGCCGTCTCCGACGGCGAGATCCTGCTGAAGGTGACCGGGCTCCAGAAGCACTTCCCGATCCGCAAGGGCCTGCTGCAGCGGCAGGTCGGGGCGGTGCGCGCCGTCGACGGCATCGACTTCGAGGTGCGCAAGGGCGAGACCCTGGGCGTCGTGGGCGAGTCCGGCTGCGGCAAGTCGACCATGGGCCGGCTGATCACCCGGCTGCTCGAACCGACCGCCGGCACGGTGGAGTTCGAGGGCAAGGACATCACGCACCTCGGCGTCGGCGGCATGCGCCCCATGCGCCGCGACGTGCAGATGATCTTCCAGGACCCGTACTCGTCGCTGAACCCGCGCCACACCATCGGCACGATCGTCGGCGCGCCCTTCAAGCTCCAGGGCGTCGAGCCCGAGGGCGGCATCAAGAAGGAAGTGCAGCGGCTGCTGTCGGTGGTCGGCCTCAACCCCGAGCACTACAACCGCTATCCGCACGAGTTCTCCGGCGGCCAGCGCCAGCGCATCGGCATCGCCCGCGCGCTGGCCCTGAAGCCGAAGCTCGTGGTCGCCGACGAGCCGGTCTCCGCGCTGGACGTGTCGATCCAGGCGCAGGTCGTGAACCTGCTGGACGACCTCCAGGAGGAGCTGGGCCTGACCTACGTGATCATCGCGCACGACCTCTCGGTCGTCCGGCACGTCTCGGACCGGATCGCGGTGATGTACCTCGGCAAGGTCGTGGAACTCGCCGACCGGGACTCGCTGTACAAGGCGCCGATGCACCCGTACACCAAGGCGCTGATGTCGGCGGTGCCGATCCCGGACCCGAAGCGGAAGCACACGAAGAGCGAGCGCATCCTGCTCAAGGGCGACGTGCCCTCGCCGATCGCCCCGCCGAGCGGCTGCCGCTTCCACACCCGGTGCTGGAAGGCGACGGAGATCTGCCGGACCACCGAGCCGGCGCTCCTGGAGCTGCGGCCCGGCCAGCGGGTCGCGTGCCACCACCCGGAGAACTTCGAGGACCAGGCCCCGCAGGACACGGTTCTGCTCTCCGCGGCCAAGGAGGCGGCCGAGCTGGTCTCCGAGGAGGTCCTCGCGGAGTCGGCGGAGACGTCGGCGGCGGTGGCGGCGGAACTCTCCGAGGGTTCCGCCGGGGAGACCGCCTCCGAGGAGACCGCGTCCGAGGAGACCGCGTCCGAAGAGACCGCCCCCGAAGAGAACGCCGACGAGGGCGACTCCCAGGAGTCAACGGACAAGTAGTACATGACCGGTAAGGTCATGTACATGCCCGAGCGGGAGAGTGCAGGGTACGACCCATGGCATTCTCCCGTTCGGCACGTCTGGGGGCCCTCGCGACCGCGGCGGTCTCCCTCCTCGTCATCGGAGCCTCTCCCGCCCCCACTCCGGGCACCCCCGGCATCGGCGACGCCTACTTCCCGAACCTCGGCAACGGCGGATTCGACGCCCTGCACTACGACCTCGACGTCGCCTACGCGCCCGGCACCGGCCGCCTCGACGGCCGTACGACCCTCACCGCGCGCGCCACCCGGAACCTCTCCTCCTTCGACCTCGACCTCCAGCAGCTGCGGATCACCCGGGTCGACGTGAACGGCAGACGTGCGCGGTTCACCCGCGACGGCGACGAGATCACCGTCACCCCGCGCCAAAGCCTGCACCGGGGGCGGAAGTTCACCGTCACCGTCACCTACGGCGGCGTACCCCAGCCCCTCGGCGGACCCATCGTCTTCGGCTCCAAGTACGGCTGGATGAAGACCCCCGACGGCGTCTTCGTCGCCTGCGAGCCCAACGCGGCCTCCACCTGGTTCCCGTCCAGCGACCACCCCTCCGACAAGGCCACCTACGACATCCGGATCAGGGCGCCGAAGGGATTGACCGCCGTCTCCAACGGCCGGCTGCTCTCGACGTACGACAAGGGCGGCTCGACGTACACCCGCTGGCGCGAGTCGCGGCCGATGGCGACCTACCTCGCCACCGCCACCATCGGGAAGTTCGACGTGCGCACCGGCCGCACCCCGGGCGGCATCCCGGTCTACGTCGCCATCGACCCGGTGCTGAAGAACAGCAACGGCGTGGACGTGTACGCCGTCACCGCCGCCGCCACCGACTACTGGTCGAAGGTCTTCGGGCCGTACCCCTTCGAGGAGACCGGCGCGATCGTGGACGACATGCCCGAGGCCGGGTTCTCGCTGGAGGTGCAGAGCAAGCCCGCCTATTCGGCGGTGCGCAACGAGACGACCATCGTGCACGAACTGGCCCACCAGTGGTTCGGCGACTCGGTGAGCGTGGCGCGGTGGAAGGACATCTGGCTCAACGAGGGCTTCGCCACCTACGCCCAGTGGCTGTGGGCCGAGCACCAGGGCACCCGCTCCGCCCACGACTCCTTCCTCGCGGCGTACAACGCGCTGCCCGCCACCTCGTCGTTCTGGCAGATCAAGGTCGCCGACCCGCAGCGGGACACGATGTTCGCCTCCGCCGTCTACGAGCGCGGCGCGATGACGCTCCAGATGCTCCGCGAGCGCATCGGCGACAAGGCCTTCTTCCGGCTCCTGCCCGCCTGGACCGGACTCCACCGGTACGGCAACGCGGACACCGCCGGCTTCGTCCGCCTCGCCGAGCGGGTCAGCGGGCAGCGGCTGGACGACCTCTTCCGCACCTGGCTCTTCACCACAGGGAAACCCGCCCTGTGAGCCTGGCTTTGTAAGGTTCACAGCCCACGCCGGGTGAGAATGTAGGGGTGCAGCTCCAGCCCCTCTTCAGTCACTCCGTCCAGCACACGCTCGATGTCATCGGCATCTTCGTGTTCGCGATCTCCGGCGCGCTGCTGGCCGTCCGGAAGAACTTCGACGTCTTCGGCATCGCCGTCCTCGCCGAGGTGACCGCCCTGGGCGGAGGGCTGTTCCGCGACCTGATCATCGGAGCCGTGCCGCCGGCCGCCTTCACCGACCTCGGGTACTTCCTGACCCCGCTGCTGGCGGCGCTGGTCGTCTTCTTCCTGCACCCGCACGTGGAGCGCATCCAGACGGCGGTGCTGGTCTTCGACGCGGCCGGCCTCGGCCTGTTCTGCGTCAGCGGTACGACGAAGGCGTACGGCTACGGCCTCGGCCTGACCGCGTCGGCGACCCTGGGCCTCGCCACCGCCGTCGGCGGCGGCGTGCTGCGGGACGTGCTCGCCAACGAGGTGCCCTCACTGCTGCGCTGGGACCGCGACCTGTACGCGGTCCCGGCGATCGTCGGCGCCACGATGGTGGTGCTGTGCATCCGCTACGACGTGCTGACCCCGTTCACCAGCGGGCTGGCCGTCGTCACCGCTTTTGTGCTGCGCCTGCTCGCGATGCGGTTCCACTGGCGAGCTCCGCGCGCGTGGAACCGCCGGTCGACGGTGACCGAGGATTAGTCCCCGTGGTGCCGGTGGTCCCCGTGGTCCCGGTGGGTCCGGCGGCGGATCCGGTAAGAGAACCCGTGGATCCGGTAAGAGACCGGTCCTGGCCCCGGGCGCGGTTCTGGCCCATCTGGAGGGTCAGCCAGCGGAACACCGTGTCGACCTGGGGCCGCCACAGCGCCATGTTGTGGCCGCCCGCGCTGTGCGGCAGGAACACCACGTGCACGGTCGTGGGCGCCTTGGCGATGGCCTCGAGGGCCACGCCCGCCTGGTAGCCGTCCCCGGACTCGCCGGAGATGTAGAGCGCGATCCTGGGCGGTACCGGGGCCTTCTTCAGCAGCAGGTAGGGGTTGTTCTCGGCGCGCAGCACCGGGTTCTGCGCGGCGAGGGAGTTGCGCTCGCCGATCGGGTCGTTGTAGCCGGACAGGCTCACGGCGGCCCGGTAGCGGTCCGGGTGCGCCACGGCCAGCTTGACCGCGCAGTGCGCGCCCGCCGAGTACCCGGCCACGGCCCAGCCCTGCGGCGCCGGCTCGGCCCGGAAGTTGTCCATGACCATCTTCGGCACGTCGATGCTGAGCCAGCTGTCCGCGTTGACCTGGCCGGGGATGTTGGCGCAGCCGGTGTCGACGCCGGCCAGCAGGTTGGTGCGCGGGGCGACCAGGATGAACGGCGCCACCTGGCCGCTCCTCATCAGCGGCAGCAGCTGCTCATGGGCCTTCAGCGACCCGAACCACGCCTTCGCCGAACCGGGGTAGCCCGGCAGCAGCTCCACCACCGGGAACTTCCTGGTGCGGTAGGCCGGCTCGTCGTACTGCGGCGGCAGCCAGACGTAGACCTCGGCGTTCACCCCGGAGACCCGGCCCTTGAGCTGGGTGACCCGCACTCCGCCGGCCGCACGCATGCCGGGCCCGCCGGCCGCCGTGAAGGTCTGCCTGACCTTGGGCAACCGTTTCACCGCTATGCCGCCGGTCCCGTCGCTGCCCAGGTCCTGGGCCTGCTGGACGTGGTTGCCGGTGCCGAGCAGGTCGGCCCAGTTGTCGTACAGGTTGTTCTGGTTGTTGACCAGGACGAAGATCAGCGTGACGGCGGTGCCCTGGGCGAACAGCAGCATCGCCAGGCGGGCCGCGGCGCGCAGGGGCTTGGGCCCGCGCACCCGCGACCACAGGACGAGCGGCAGTATCAGTGCGACGACCGCCAGCACGACGGTCGTGTAGAGGAACGGAGTCCCGGTGAGGCTCATGTCCCCATAGAGGGAAAACGGAGGCCCGAGGTTGTGGACGTCTCCGGACACTTACTTAGAAATTGCCGGAACCTCACCCGGCAGGCGCAGCCCGGCTTGCGCGGTTCCGAGGCGTGGCTCCGGCCGCCATCCGCAGAAAGCTACCGCTTAGTAGTTACCTGTTGTACCGTTCACCCATGCCAGAAGCAGCTTCCGCAGCCTCCCCGTCGCGGGCCGTGATCGGCGACAGCGAGTTCGACCGCGACACCGCGGTCACCCGGCGCGGGCCAGGCGTCTACGACATCGACCTCTCGGCCGGCTGGACCATCATCAACGCCGTGAACGGCGGGTATCTGCTGGCCGTGCTGGGCCGGGCCCTCGCGGACACGCTCCCGCACCCGGACCCCTTCACCATCACCGCGCACTACCTGACCGCCTCCCAGCCCGGCCCGGCGGTGGTCCGCACCGAGACGGTCCGCACCGGCCGCACCCTGTCCACCGGCCAGGCCTCCCTCCTCCAGTACGACGACGAGGGCCGCGAGGTGGAGCGGATCCGCGTCCTCGCCTCCTACGGTGACCTCACCGCCCTGCCCGACGACGTCCGTACGACGGCGACGCCGCCGCCGATCCCGCCGCTGGACCAGTGCCTCGGCCCCGAGGACGGCCCCGCCCCCGTCGAGGGCAGTTCGGCAATCACCGACCGCCTGATGCTCAAGCTGGACCCGGCGACCCTCGGCTGGGCCCTGGGCGCGCCCTCCGGCAACGGCGAGATGCGCGCCTGGTTCGGCCTGGCCGACGGCCGCGACGCCGACCCGCTGTCCCTGCTGCTGGCGGTGGACGCCCTGCCGCCCACGGCCTTCGAACTCGGCCTGAAGGGCTGGGTCCCCACCGTCGAACTCACCGTCCACGTCCGCCGCCGCCCCGCCCCCGGCCCGCTGCGCGTGTCCATCACCACCCGCAACCTGGCCGGCGGCTTCCTGGAGGAGGACGCCGAGATCTGGGACAGCACCGACCACCTGGTCGCCCAGTCCAGGCAACTGGCCAGGGTCAGACTCGGCTGAGCGGCGAGGGCCGCCGGGCGTGCCGTGCGGCAGCGACCGCCGCCCCGTCCGCCACGCCGGCCACCCGGGGGCGGGCGGCGGGGGCCGCCGACGAGGCGGGCGGTGCGGCGGCGGCTGACCCGTGCACCCCATCACTTCGGCCGTGCGGATGCCGGGGCCTGGCCGGACCGGTGCGGTGCCCGAGCCCGTCCGGCGTGCCGGTGGCCCCGGGGGCGGGCGGCGGAGGACGTCGGCGAGGTGGGCCATGGGGTGGCGGCTTACCGGTGGCCGCCGTCACTTCGGCCGCAGCGGATGCCGAGGTCAGACCGGACGGTGCGGCGCCCGGGCCCGTCCGGCGTGCCGGGGGCGCGGGCCGGGCGGTCAGGGCGTCAGGCACGCTCCAGCGGGGTGCGGCCCAGCCAGGCGGCCAGCTGCTCGTAGACGTCCGCCTTCTCGCCGGCCTCGCGGGGGGCGTCGAAGGGGGTCTCGGCGTCGCGGGGCCGGGAGGCCGGGAGGACCCGGTGGGCGGTGGTGAGGGCGAACTCGGCGAGCTCCGGGTCGAGTTCGAGGGGGTGGCCGAGGGCTTCGGCGAGGTCCCAGGTGTGGGTCACGATCTCCATCACATAGCCGGACAGCGCCGCATGGCCCGGCACCTCGCCCCACGGCACCCGCACCGGGGACGTCATCCGCTCGTCGCTCTCCCACGCCTTCAGCACCCGGACGCGCACCTCGTCGTAGGCCGCGGGCCAGCCGTCGTCCGCGACCCCGTGGGCGACCGGCTCCACCGCCAGTCCGTCGCCGCCCTCGCCGACCACCGCGATCCGCCGGGTGCCGCCGACCATGTGGCTCAGCAGGGCCCGTACGTCGAACTCCGAACAGGGCGTCGGCGCGGTCAGCTGTTCGGGGCGCACCGTCTTGATCAGGGCCGCGGCCTGCTCGGTGGCGCGGGCGTAGACGGGGCGCGGGTCGGTGAAGCCGGTGGTGGTCATGGGATGCCTCCGTGTCCGTGCTCTTGCGTGAATCGGTGAGACCAGGATGGCGGGATAACCTGACAACTTCCGTCAACATTTGCCGGACGCCCGAACCCGGGCGATCCTGGGCCGCGTGAAGTCCGACCGGCTGCTGTCGATCCTGCTGCTCCTGCAGACCCGGGGCCGCGTCCCGGCGCGTGAACTCGCCGACCGGCTGGAGGTGTCGGTCCGCACCGTCTACCGGGACATCGAGGCGCTGTCGGCCTCCGGCGTCCCGGTGTACGCCGAGCGCGGCCGGCACGGCGGCATCGAACTCCTCGCCGGTTTCCGCACCGACGTCACCGGACTGACCGCCGACGAGTCCCGCGCCCTGTTCATCCTCGCCGCCCAGGGCGCCCACGCCGCCCTCGGCCTGGACGCGGCCCTCGGCTCGGCTCTGCGCAAGGTGATGGCCGCGCTGCCGGCGCCGTACCGGCCCGCCGCCGAGGTCACCAGCCGCCGCATCCTGGTCGACGCCACCCGCTGGAAGAGCGGCCCGCAGCAGGCCGTCGACCTGCAGGTCCTCCAGGACGCGGTGTTCTCCGACCGGCGCCTGAGGCTGCGCTACCGGCACAGCGGGTCGCGGGAGGCGCGGACGTACACCGTGGACCCGTACGGCCTGGTCGCCAAGGCCGGGACCTGGTATCTGGTCGCCGACCGGCGCGCGGCGCCCCGGCTGTTCCGGGCCGACCGGATCCGCTCGGCCCGGCCGCTGGACGAGCCCGTACGGCGCCGGCCGGGCGTCGAACTCGCCGACGTCTGGGAGGTGTTGCGCCGGCAGGTGGAGGAGATGCCGCACGGGATCGAGGTCACCGTGCGGGTACGGCGCGAGCGGCTGGACATGTTCCAGCGGATCACGGCCGCCCACCTGACCGCCCTGCCCGACGACGACGGCGAGAGCGACTGGGTGACCGCCCGGCTGGCCTACCCGATGCTGCGGGCGGTCCGCCAACTCCTGGTCTTCTCCGACCAGGTGGAGCTGCTGGACCCGCCCGAGGCGCGCGCGGAACTGCTGGCGGCGGCCCGCTGCGTCGCGGCCCTGTACCAGGGCGGTCCCGGCACCGGGGACTGACAGCGGCGGGCTCAGTCCAGCCAGTGGCCGCGGCCGATGGAGATGAGCCGCAACTGCCGGGCGGCGAGCCGGGTGACGCGCTCGCGTTCCTCCGGCGGGCCGTCCAGGGCCTCCAGGAACAGGGAGGCGGTGATGAGCATCTGGTCGACGTAGAGATGCGCGAGCATCAGCAGGTCGTCGTCGCTCCAGCCCGCGGCCTCGGGGTCCTTGGCCAGCTCGGCCTTCACCTCCTCGGCGAACCGGACCAGTTGGGCCTTGATGGCCTCCCGCACCGGCTGCACACCGCCGTGCCGTTCCCGGGCGATGAACCGGACATGGGCGGGGTACTCGTCCACGTGACGGGCGATCAGCCCGATGGCGCGCGCGATGCGCTCCTCGCTGTCGCCCGCCGTGGACACCGTCGTCCGCACCATCGGATGCAGGCTGCCCAGCGCCTCGTCGACCAGCGCCACCCCGAGGTCGGCGGTCGAGCGGAAGTGCCGGTAGAAGGCCGTCGGGGCGACGCCGACGGCCCGGGTGACCTCGCGCAGGCCCAGGCTGCTCAGGCTCTGCTCCTCCAGCAGCGCGAGCGCCGCGTCGAGGAACGCCTGGCGGGTCTTCTGCTTCTGGGCCTGCCGGATGCCGAGGGTGTGACTCATGTCATCCAGTTAACAACTGTTCTCCGGAATTGGAAACCGCTGAGCGCGGTACAGTAGAAGTCAGTGAACAACTGTTACTACAACTGTTCACCCAAACTTCACACCGGCTCGATTCACGAGGCAACTCGGAGGGGGGACCCGTTCCCATGCTGTTCCTCGTCGCCGCACTCATGCTGCTCGGTGTCGTACTGGGCACCGTCGCTCACGCACCGCTGACCGTCACCGCCGTCATCGCCGCCGGCATCGCCGTCTGGCTCGGCGCCTTCGCGATCCGCGAGCGCCTCGGCCGCCGACGCCGTACGTCGGCCAACTGACCGTCCGCACCGACTTCCAGGAGCTGAGCACCATGCATCTCACCGCACCGGTCACGAGCGGCAGCGAAACCCGTCCGGCCGCGCGGGACGCCGACGGCATGGCCGTGGCGTCCTTCATCCTCGGCCTGCTCGGCCTGCTCGTCCTCAACATCTTCCTCGGCCCGATCGCCATCGTGCTGGCCGCGGTCTCCCTCTGGCGCGGCACCACCCGCCGCGGCCGGGCCCTGCTGGGCCTGACCCTGGGCGTGGCCGACCTGGCCGTCCTGGCCATCGCGATGGAGGTCTCCCACACGCTGTCGTGGAGCCTGTGAGCCACGCTGTCGTGGAGCCTGTGAGCCCGGCACGACCCGTCTGACGCAGAGGGTGCCCCCGAGGACGACGGGGCAGCCGGCCCGCATACGGCGCGGAGGCGAGCGCGGGCACCCCCCGGGGCCACGGCGACCTCGCAGCCGAGGCAGGCGGCGGGGGAGCCGTAGAATCGGGACACCATGGCTTACCTCGACCACGCCGCGACCACCCCGATGCTCCCGGAGGCGGCGGAGGCACTCACCGCCCTGTTGAGCATCACGGGCAACGCCTCGTCCCTTCACGCATCCGGCCGGCAGGCACGCCGCACGGTCGAGGAATCCCGCGAGACCCTCGCCGAAGCGCTCGGCGCCCGCCCCAGCGAGGTCGTCTTCACCTCCGGCGGCACCGAGGCCGACAACCTCGCCGTCAAGGGCCTGTACTGGGCCCGCCGCGACGCCGACCCGGCCCGCACCCGCGTGCTGTCCAGCCCCGTCGAGCACCACGCCGTCCTCGACGCCGTCCACTGGCTCGCCGAGCACGAGGGCGCGACGGTGGAGTACCTCCCCGTCGACCCGTACGGCCGCGTCCACCCCGAGACCCTGCGCGAGGCCATCGCCCGCAACCCCGACGACGTCGCGCTGGTCACCGTGATGTGGGCCAACAACGAGATCGGCACCGTGCTGCCGATCCGTGAACTCGTCGAGACCGCCGCCGAGTTCGGCATCCCGGTGCACTCGGACGCGGTCCAGGCCTTCGGCCAGGTCCCGGTCGACTTCGCCGCCTCCGGCCTCGCCGCGATGACCGTGTCGGGCCACAAGATCGGCGGTCCCTACGGCATCGGCGCGCTGCTGCTCGGCCGCGACCAGAACCCCGTACCCGTCCTGCACGGCGGCGGCCAGGAGCGGCACGTGCGCTCCGGCACCCTCGACGTCCCCGCCGTCGCCTCCTTCGCCGTCGCCGGCCGGATCGCCACGGAGCGCCGCGCGTGGTTCGCCCGGGAGATCGGCGCCCTGCGCGACCGGCTGATCGACGCCGTCCTGAGCGCCGTCCCGGACGCGATCCTCGGCGGCGACCCGGCACCGGAGGGCCGCCTGCCGGCCAACGCGCACTTCACCTTCCCCGGCTGCGAGGGCGACTCCCTGCTGCTCCTGCTGGACGCCCAAGGCATCGAGTGCTCGACCGGCTCCGCGTGCACCGCGGGCGTCGCCCAGCCCAGCCACGTCCTGCTCGCCACCGGCACCGACCCGGAGCTGGCCCGCGGCACCCTGCGCTTCTCCCTCGGCCACACCTCCACGCAGGCGGACGTCGAGGCGGTCGCCAAGGCGATCGGCCCGGCGGTGGAGCGCGCCCGCGCGGCGGGCCTCACCTGAGACGCCGCACACAGCGAAACGGCCTACGAGGCGGGTTCCCTTCGCCGGTATTGTCCGGATCAGGTTCTGGGGGTCGCCGTCCGGTCCTTGCGGACCTTCCGGCCTCTCAGCCCGAGCGTCGATGTCGGCACCAGCGGAGATTTCCTGTACCTCTCCTTGAAGAGATCGTTCTTTCTCTCGCTGAAGTCGGCTACTCCGCTTGGGCTCCCTCACTCGTCTCGTAGACCTGTAAACAGGATAGAACCGCTCATACCGGATGAAAAAGGGCCTTGGCCTTGATTTTTTTCACCGATTCCCGGTCCCGCGGCCCCGTACCCTGAAAGGGTTATGACTGAGACCCCGCAGCGCCCCCTCCGCGTCCTCGCCGCCATGTCCGGCGGAGTCGACTCCGCCGTCGCCGCCGCGCGCGCCGCGGAAGCCGGCCACGACGTCACCGGCGTCCACCTCGCGCTCTCCGCGAACCCGCAGTCCTTCCGGACCGGCGCGCGGGGCTGTTGCACCATCGAGGACTCGCGCGACGCCCGCCGCGCGGCCGACGTCATCGGCATCCCCTTCTACGTCTGGGACCTCGCCGACCGCTTCCGCGAGGACGTGGTCGAGGACTTCATCGCCGAGTACGAGGCCGGCCGCACCCCGAACCCGTGCCTGCGCTGCAACGAGAAGATCAAGTTCGCCGCGCTGCTCGACAAGGCGCTGGCGCTCGGCTTCGACGCGGTGTGCACCGGGCACTACGCGAAGATCGTGCGCAACCAGGACGGCACCCGCGAGCTGCACCGCGCCTCCGACATGGCGAAGGACCAGTCGTACGTCCTCGGCGTGCTCGACGAGAAGCAGCTCGCGCACGCCATGTTCCCGCTCGGCGACACGGTCACCACCAAGGAGGAGATCCGCGCCGAGGCCGAGCGCCGGGGACTGGCGGTCGCCAAGAAGCCCGACTCGCACGACATCTGCTTCATCGCCGACGGCGACACCCAGGGCTTCCTGGCCCGGCGGCTGGGCAGGGCGGAGGGCGACATCGTCGACGAGTCCGGCGCGAAGCTGGGCACGCACGACGGCGCGTACGGCTTCACCATCGGCCAGCGCAAGGGCCTCCGGATCGGCACCCCGGCCCCCGACGGCAAGCCCCGCTACGTCCTGGACATCTCCCCGGTGAACAACACCGTCACCGTCGGTCCCGCCGAGGCCCTGGACGTCTCGGCGCTCACCGCGATCCGGCCCCGCTGGTGCGGCGCCGCCCCCACCGGCCCCGGCACCTACACCGCCCAGCTGCGCGCGCACGGCGGCGAGACCGAGGTCACCGCGGAGCTGGTCGGCGGTGAACTGCGCGTCACCTTCGCCGAGCCGGTCCGCGGCGTCGCCCCCGGCCAGGCGATCGTCCTGTACGACGGCACGCGCGTGGTCGGCTCGGCGACGATCGCGGCGACCACGCGCGCGACCGCCGCCGCGGTGCGGACCGCGTAGGGCTTCGCGGGCCGGGCTACTTGTCCCCGCCCGCGAAGAACTCCGTCAGCACCGGCCCCAGCACGTCCGGTTCCACCATGTGCGTCTGCCCCGGAAGCACCCGGTAGGTGCCCTGGGGCACCGCCTCGGCGACGGCCTGGTTCGCGCGGTGCATCCACTCCGGGCTCGCGCCGCCCGCGACCGCCAGCACGGGGACGGAGATCGCGGCCAGCCGGTCCCGGGGGAGCAGGCCGTCGCCCATGACCGCGTCGTCGTGCGCGAGGCTCGGCGCGACGGCCTCCATGCCGGCCCACATCGGCGACTGGCGGGCGCCCCGGATCACCTCCTCGCCGAGGCCGGTGAGCCGCAGGAACAGCTCCACCGCGTCGCCGCGCCGGCCCTCCGACAGGGCCTTGTTCAGCTGCTCCTTGTAGACGGCCTCCCGCTCGGCGCCGCCCTGGAGGAAGTCCGCGTACGGCACCTCGTACACGGCGGCCCGGCCGGCCGGCAGCCCGCTCGCCAACGCCTGCAGCACCAGCGCGCCGCCCGAGGAGACCCCGAACAGCGCCGCCTCGCCTCCCACCGCGTCGATCAGCGCGGCCAGGTCCTCGACCTCCCGCTCGACCGCGTAGGGCTCCGTGTCGCCGCTCCCGCCGCGGCCGCGGCGGTCGTAGACGACGGCAGTGCAGTGGCCCGCGAGCCGCTCGGCAAGGGGCGCGAGGGTGCCGCCGGTGGACATCGCGCCGCTCACGAGGACCACCGTCGGCCCCTGACCGGTCACTCGGTACGCGAGCGCGGTTCCGTCCCGCGAAGTCGTCTTCTTGTCCATGTCGGCTGAGACTGCCGTACCGGCACGGACTCATCGGTCACGACACGTCGACGTCGTAGAAGCAGAAGTGGTCCTTGATCTGCGCGACGCCCGGCTTCGGGTCCGGGTACGCCCACACCAGGTCCGGTGCGTCCGGCAGCGACCAGTAGGACGCCGTGCCCTTGAAGGGGCACACGGTGTGCGTCTCGGACGGGGTCAGCAGGTCCAGGCGCACGTCCTCGGCGGGGATGTAGTAACGGTCCGGACAGCCGGTCTCCCGGAGCACCAGCGGCCGGTCGGTCTCCGCGAGCACCTGGCCGCCGCGCACCACGCGCACGTGCCGCTCGCTCTCGTCGACGGTGATCGTGTGTCCTTGGGTCATACCTGGACAGCACCGGCGGGACCGCGCTTCTTCCCGCTTTCGGCGGGGACCGTACGGTAGGGGCCATGAACATCTGCGTCTTCCTGTCCGCCGCCGACCTCGACGAGCGTTACACGCGCCCCGCGCGCGAGTTCGCGGAACTGATCGGCAAGGCCGGTCACACGCTGGTGTGGGGCGGTTCCGACGTGGGCCTGATGAAGGTCGTCGCGGACGGGGTGCAGGACGCGGGCGGCAGGCTGCTGGGCGTCTCGGTGGAGTTCCTCGCCAACAAGGCGCGGCCCGGCGCCGACGAGATGATCGTCGCCGCGGACCTCGCCGAGCGCAAGAGGCTGCTGCTGGAGAAGGCCGACGCCGTGGTGATCATGGTGGGCGGGACCGGCACCCTGGACGAGGCCACCGAGATCCTGGAGCTGAAGAAGCACGGCCGCACCGGCAAGCCGGTCGTCCTGCTGAACACGGCGGGCTTCTACGACGGCCTCAAGCAGCAGTTCCGCCGCATGGAGGACGAGGGCTTCCTGCCCCGTCCGCTGTCCGAGCTGGTGTTCTTCGCGGAGGAGCCGGTCGGGGCGCTGGCCTACCTGGAGGAGCAGTTCGGCGTGCAGTGATGCGAGCATGGCGGGCATGGCTACTCATGTGATCACCGGGGCCGGTTCCGGCATCGGCGCGGCCGTCGCCCGCCGTCTGCACGCGCGCGGGGAGGATCTCGTGCTGCACGCGCGTGACGCGGGCCGCGCGAAGGAACTGGCGGCCGAGTTCCCCGGCGCGCGCACGCTGGTGGGCGACCTGGCCGACCCGGACCGGCTCTCCTGGGCGTTCTCCCACCAGAGCCTGCCGGACCGGGTGGACTCCCTGCTGCACATCGCCGGCGTCGTCGACCTGGGCGAGGTCGGCGAGCTGACCACCAGGTCCTGGCACCACCAGCTCAACGTCAACCTGATCGCCCCCGCCGAGCTGACCCGGCACTTCCTGCCCCAGCTCCGCGCGGCCCGCGGCCATGTGATCTTCGTCAACTCCGGCGCCGGCCTGAACGCCCACGCCGGCTGGTCCGCGTACGCCGCCTCCAAGCACGGCCTGAAGGCCCTCGCCGACTCCCTGCGCCACGAGGAGCACGCGAACGGCGTCCGGGTCACCTCCGTCTACCCCGGCCGCACGGCGAGCCCCATGCAGGCCAAGGTCCACCGGCAGGAGGGCAAGGAGTACGACGCCTCCCGGTGGATCGACCCCGAGTCGGTCGCCACGACGATCCTCATGTCCCTGGACCTCCCCAGGGACGCGGAGGTCAACGACCTGACGGTACGGCCGGGACGGTGATCTCGCTGCGGGTGGGGAGGGGCGCCGGTGTTCGGCATACGCTGCCGGGGTGAGTGAGAAGAGCCAGTTCACCTTCCCGGGGGCCACCGGTGTCGGGTCCATGCCCGGTGTCGATGCCAGGGAAGCCGCCAAGACAGTCACCGGCAGCTTCGAGGACTTCCCCTTCCTGCCCGAGCTGCCCGCACGCGGGCCCGGCGCCGACATGATCGGCCGTACCGCGGGCATGCTCGTCGAGCTGTACGCGCGCGTGGAGCCCAGCGGCTGGCGCGTCGGGGACCGGCCGGGCCGGGACACCAAGCGGGCGCGGTCCTGGCTGGGGGAGGACCTGGACGCCCTGGAGGAGTTCACGCAAGGGTACGAGGGCGACCTGAAGGTGCAGGCGGTCGGCCCGTGGACGCTGGCCGCCTCCCTGGAGCTGAAGAACGGCGAGGCCGCCCTCTCCGACGCCGGCGCCTGCCGGGACCTCGCCGCCTCCCTCGCCGAGGGACTGCGGCTGCACCTCGCCGAGGTACGGCGCCGCGTCCCCGGCGCCCGGCTCGTGCTCCAGCTCGACGAACCCTCCCTCACCGCCGTGCTGCGCGGGCAGGTCCGCACCGCCAGCGGCTACCGCACGCACCGCGCCGTCGACCGGCAGGTCGTGGAGGCCACCCTGCGGGACGTGGTCGGGGCGCACGGCGACGGGCCGGTGATCGTCCACTCCTGCGCCCCCGACGTGCCGTTCGCGCTGCTGCGGCGGGCCGGCGCGGCCGGTGTCTCCTTCGACGCCTCGCTGCTCACCGAGCGTGACGACGAGGCGATCGGCGAGGCCGCCGAAGGGGGCACCCGGCTGTTCGCCGGCGTCGTGCCGGGCACCGACGGCCCATTGTCAGACCCTGCCGGTAGCGTCATGGGTGTCAGGACGCTGTGGCGCAGGCTGGGCCTGCATCCGGGACTGCTCACCGAGGCGGTCACGGTCACCCCGGCGTGCGGACTGGCGGGCGCTTCCCCCGCCTACGCACGCCAGGCGCTCGCCCACTGCGTCCGGGCGGCGAGATCCCTCGCGGACAACCCAGAGTAACGGGAGGAAACACGGTGGCCGGCGACAAGCAGCAGGCGGAGACGGCAGTGCCCGCCGAGGCACGTGACAGGCACGCGCAGCTCGCTGAGCAGATCGAGGAGCACCGCTTCCGGTACTACGTGAAGGACGCTCCCGTCATCAGCGACGCCGAGTTCGACCAGCTCCTGAAGACTCTGGAGGCGCTGGAGGAGCAGTATCCGGAGCTGCGCAGCCCGGACTCCCCGACCCAGAAGGTCGCGGGGTCGTACGAGACGGAGTTCACCGCGGTCGAGCACCGCCAGCGCATGCTCTCGCTCGACAACACCTTCAACGACGAGGAACTGGCCGCCTGGACCGAGCGGATCGCGCGCGAACTCGGCGACCAGGAGTACCACTTCCTGTGCGAGCTGAAGGTGGACGGCCTCGCCGTCAACCTCACCTACGAGAAGGGCCGCCTCACGCGCGCGGCCACCCGGGGCGACGGCCGCACCGGCGAGGACATCACCCCCAACGTCCGCACCATCGCCGAGATCCCGGACCGTCTGCGGGGCGACAAGGTGCCCGACCTGGTGGAGATCCGCGGCGAGGTCTACTTCCCGATGGAGAAGTTCCTCGAGCTGAACGAACGCCTGGTCGCCGCCGGCGACAAGCCGTTCGCCAACCCCCGCAACGCCGCCGCCGGTTCGCTGCGCCAGAAGGACCCCCGGGTCACCGCCACCCGCCCGCTGCACATGGTGGTCCACGGCATCGGCGCCCTCGAGGGCTTCACGGGCCTGACCCGCCTCTCCCAGGCCTACGACCTGCTGAAGACCTGGGGCCTGCCCACCTCCCCGCACAACAGGGTGGTCGACGACCTCGACGGCGTGCGCGCGTTCATCGCCCACTACGGCGAGAACCGCCACTCCGTGGAGCACGAGATCGACGGCGTCGTCGTCAAGCTGGACGAGATCCGCCTCCAGGGCCGCCTCGGCTCCACCGCGCGTGCGCCGCGCTGGGCGATCGCCTACAAGTACGCGCCGGAAGAGGTCAACACCAAGCTCGTCGACATCAAGGTGGGCGTCGGCCGCACCGGCCGGGTCACGCCGTACGCCCAGGTCGAGCCGGTCACGGTGGCGGGCAGCGAGGTGGAGTTCGCCACCCTGCACAACCAGGAGGTCGTCAAGGCCAAGGGCGTCCTCATCGGCGACACGGTCGTGCTGCGCAAGGCCGGTGACGTCATCCCGGAGATCCTCGGCCCGGTGGTCGACCTCAGGGACGGCAGCGAGCGGGAGTTCGTGATGCCGGGCGAGTGCCCCGAGTGCGGCACCCCGCTGCGGCCCATGAAGGAGGGCGACGTCGACCTGCGCTGCCCCAACGCCCGCACCTGCCCTGCCCAGTTGCGCGAGCGCGTGTCGTACCTCGCGGGCCGTGAGTGCCTGGACATCGAGCACTTCGGCGCGGTGGCCGCCGCCGCGCTCACCCGCCCGCTGGAGCCGGCCGACCCGCCGCTGGTGGACGAGGGCGACCTGTTCGACCTGACGGTGGAGAAGCTGCTGCCCATCAAGGCCTATGTCCTCGACCCCGACAGCGGCCTGCCCAAGCGGGACCCCAAGACGGGCGAGGAGAAGGTGGTCACGGTCTTCGCCAACCAGAAGGGCGAACCGAAGAAGAACACCCTCGCCCTGCTGGCGAACATCGAGGCGGCCAAGCAGCGCCCGCTGGCCCGGTTCCTGAACGGCCTGTCCATCCGGCACGTCGGACCGGTCGCCGCGCAGGCCCTCGCGCGCGAGTTCCGCTCCATCGACCGCATCGAACAGGCCACGGAGGAGGAGCTGGCCACCACCGACGGCGTCGGCCCGATCATCGCGGCCGCGCTCAAGGAGTGGTTCGCCGAGGACTGGCATCGCGAGATCATCCGCAAGTGGAAGGCCGCCGGAGTCCCGCTGGAGGACGCCTCGACCGGCGAGGACGAGGGCCCGCGCCCGCTGGAGGGGCTCACGGTCGTCGTCACCGGCACCCTGGAGCACCACACACGGGACGGCGCCAAGGAGGCACTGCAGAGCCGGGGCGCGAAAGTGACCGGATCGGTGTCGAAGAAGACCTCGTTCGTCGTGGTGGGTGACAACCCCGGATCGAAGTACGACAAAGCCGTGCAATTGAAGGTTCCGGTGCTGAACGAGGACGGTTTCGGCGTCCTCTTGGAGCAGGGCCCCGAAGCGGCGGCCGAAGTCGCGCTTTCGACCGGGGAGTAGCGGTTGAAGGCCACCCGATCGGCGCATATCAGTTGCATACGGGTGGCCCGGGCGCTTTCGGGCGACCGTCGACGACCGGTGCCCGTGGAAGCCTTCCGCGGCCTACTGTTGAGATGTGCACCTGCCGTGCCCGGCTGCGGTTGGGGCATCCCCGTGCGCTTCCGGCGTGCGGGGAAGGGTTCTTCAACGCGGAGCTGCTGATGGCTGTCGGACATCGGGCCGCGTGGCGTGGGCACCGCCGGCTGTGAGAGGGACGGGAATGGAACCGACCGAGAGCGTCGCCCCTGACTCACGGCTGCGCCTGCGCCGTCGCGCGGGCACAGGGCGGACGACCCGATGGACGGGCACCCGGTGGGCGGGAGCCCGGTGGACGACAGGGACCCGGTGGACACCGCGGACCCACGGACGCACCCCCGGCCAGGCCCGTACGGCCCGGCCGGTCGCCGCCGCCGACATCCACCCGCCGATACCCGTGGCCCTCGAGCCCGCCCCCGGCCTGAGCGGTGCCGCGCCCGGACGCCGCCTGTCCTGGCCCACCCTGCCCGCGGCCGTCACGGCCGCCGCCGCGCTCGTCCTCGGCGCCGGTTTCTACCGCGCCTTCACCGGCCACCACGCCCTCTTCCCGAGCGGCACCGCCGGCTGGTCGCTGGCCCTGCTCACCGGTGTCATCGTCGGCCACCTCGTCATGCTGGGCCGCGCCCGCTGGTGGGGCGGCACCGGCTCCGGTGCCGCCCTCACCCTCGCCGTGCTGCTGCTGTACGGCTGGGTGCCCGCCGGCATGGTCAGCCTCACCGTCGTCGTCCTGGTCGGCATCGCCCGCCGCCACCGCTGGCGGCAAGGAGTGCTGCACGGCGCGGTGGACATCCTCGGCATCGGCGCCGGCGCGCTGCTGCTCCGCGCGTTCGGCCGCGTCCCGAGCGTCGAGACGCCCTGGCGGCCGGACGGCTGGAGCGTCGCCGCCGCGCTCGAGATCGCCCTCGCCGCGGGCGTCTACCTCGCGGTCAGCCGCGGCCTGCAGTGGTACCTGCACGCCCCGCCCGGCGGCAGAATGCCCACCGTGGCCCGCACCGCCGTGGTCAGACACGGCCTCGTCGCCGTCGCGCTGCTCGGCATCGCACCGCTGCTGTGCGTCGTCGCCGTCGCCCAGCCGATCCTGCTCCCGCTGTTCGCCATCCCCCTCATCGCCCTGGACTCCACGCTGTGGATCGCACGCGCGCGTGCCGAGGAGCAGCTGCGCGACCCGCTCACCGGGCTGCCCAACCGGCAGTGGCTGCTGGAGCGGATCTGGACGGCCCTCGACGACGCCGAACGCATCGATGCTCGCTCCGCGCTCATGCTGATCGACCTCGACCGTTTCCGGTCGGTGAACGACACCCTCGGTCATCTCGCCGGTGACCGGCTGCTGCTCCAGATCGCCGACCGGCTGCGGCTCGCCCTGCCCCGCGGAGCGGAGGCCGCGCGGCTCGGCGGGGACGAGTTCGCGGTGTTACTGCCCGTCGCCGACTCCACGACCTCCGCCACCCGCATCGCCCGCGGCCTGGTCGCCGCGCTCAGCTCGCCGCTGGACCTCGACGGGCTCACGCTCGTCCTGGAGGCCAGCGCCGGCGTCGCCGTCTTCCCCGACCACGCGCTGGACGCCGAAGGGCTGCTGCGCCGCGCCGACGTGGCGATGTACCAGGCGAAGAGGGACCGTACCGGCGTCGAGGTGTACGAGTCCAAGCGGGACTCCAACACCCCGGACCGGCTCGGCCTCCTCGGGGACCTGCGCCGGGCGCTGGACGCGCACGAGGTGCAGCTGCACTACCAGCCCAAGGTCCGCTTCGACGGACAGGTCGCCGGCCTGGAGGCGCTGGTCCGCTGGGTGCACCCCGAGCGCGGGAAGGTTCCGCCGGACGAGTTCATCGCGATCGCCGAGTCCTCCGGGCTGATGCCCCATCTCACCGAGTACGTGCTGGAGACCGCGCTCGGGCAGGTCGCCCAGTGGCGCGCGCAGGGGCTGCGGGTCCCGGTCGCCGTCAACGTCTCCCCGCGCGACGTCCACACGCCCGGGTTCGCGGGCTCGGTCGCCGCGCGGCTGGCCCGGCACGGGGTGCCCGCGGGGGCCCTGCAGCTGGAGATCACCGAGCATGTGCTGCTGGAGGACCCGCAGCGGGCCGCCGACACCCTGGCCGCGCTGACCGGGCACGGCGTGAAGATGTCCCTGGACGACTTCGGCACCGGGTACTCGTCGCTGGTGCATCTGCGGCGGCTGCCGGTGAGCGAGCTGAAGATCGACCGGTCGTTCGTGGCGCGGCTCGCGGTCGACGCCGAGGACGCGGAGATCGTGCGGTGCACCGTGGACCTGGCGCACTCGCTGGGGCTTCTCGTCGTCGCCGAAGGGGTGGAGGACGACGAGACGTGGGAGCGGCTGCGGGACCTGAGGTGCGACGCCGTGCAGGGCTGGCTGGTCGCCGCGGCGATGCCGCCGGACGAGACGACGGCGTGGCTGCGGGCGCGGGGTTCCCGGGGATGGCAGCGGCCGCGGGCCGCGTTGCCCGCCGCCGAGTAGTCCTCCCACCGCGGCTCGGCGCCGTCGGCGTCGTGTCCGGGATGCGTCCCGCCCCTTTGATCGTTGTACTGATCGGCGGCGGACTCGTCGGGGTCCGGCCGGTACTCGAGGGCTCAAGGGGGACCCCAGCCATGTCACTGTTCGTGCCGAAGTTCGAAGACTCCGTGATCGTCCGGGAGGCCGAGGCCGAAGTCGTCGGCGCCGCGCCCACCACCATCCGCCTGCTGGCCGACAGCAGTGCCACCGGCGGCGCCCTGTCCACCCAGCGCGTCACCCTCAGGGCCGGCGCGGACGGCGCCAAGCCGCACTGGCACGACAACTCCGCCGAGATGTTCTTCCTGCTCGACGGCGCCGCCGACATCCTCTCCGGCGAGGACGTCGTCACCGCCGGGGCCGGCGACCTCGTCATCGTCCCGCCCGGCAAGCCGCATGCCTTCGCGGCCGTACCGGGGGCCGACGCCGACCTGCTCATCGTCATCACCCCCGGCGTCGAGCGCTTCGAGTACTTCCGGCACCTGCAGCGCATCCGCCTGGGCGAGGCGACTCCGGAGAGCATCCTGGAGGTCCAGGACCTGTACGACAACCACTTCCTGCACAGCGAAGCCTGGGCGACGCGCCGGAGCTGACGGGGCGGGACCGGGCCGGCACGCCGGAGCTGACGGGCGGGACCGGGGAAACCGTTTCACGGCCACCCCAGCCCGCCCCATAGGATTGAGCCCAAACCACACACACTCACCCCAGAGGATCGCTGCATGCCTGGCATCACGCGCGAGGAGGTCGCCCACCTCGCCCGGCTGGCGCGTCTGGAGCTGAAGCCCGAAGAACTCGACCACTTCGCGGGACAGCTGGACGACATCATCGGCGCGGTCGCCCGCGTCAGCGAGGTCGCCGACCAAGACGTACCGCCGACCTCGCACCCGCTCCCGCTGACGAACGTCATGCGCCCGGACGAGGTCCGTCCCTCGCTCACCCCCGAGCAGGCGCTCTCCGGCGCCCCCGCCCAGGAGCAGCAGCGTTTCAAGGTGCCGCAGATCCTGGGGGAGGAGTGACCGCCATGACCGACAGCAACATCATCAGGCTCACGGCCGCGCAGATCGCCGAGAAGATCGCCTCCGGCGAGCTGACGGCCGTCGAGGTCACCGAGGCCCACCTCGCCCGGATCGAGGCCGTCGACGAGAAGGTGCACGCCTTCCTGCACGTCGACCGCGAGGGCGCCCTCGCCCAGGCCCGCGCCGTGGACGAGAAGCGGGCCCGCGGCGAGAAGCTCGGCCCGCTGGCCGGCGTCCCGCTCGCGCTCAAGGACATCTTCACCACCGAGGGCGTGCCCACGACCGTCGGCTCGAAGATCCTCGAGGGCTGGATCCCGCCGTACGACGCGACGGTCACCAAGAAGCTGAAGGCCGCCGACGTCGTCATCCTCGGCAAGACCAACATGGACGAGTTCGCCATGGGGTCGTCGACGGAGAACAGCGCCTACGGCCCGACCGGCAACCCCTGGGACCTCACGAAGATCCCCGGCGGCTCCGGCGGCGGTTCCTCCGCCGCGCTCGCCGCCTTCGAGGCCCCGCTCGCCATCGGCACCGACACCGGCGGCTCCATCCGCCAGCCGGCCGCCGTCACCGGCACCGTCGGCGTGAAGCCGACGTACGGCGGGGTGTCGCGGTACGGCATGGTGGCCTTCTCCTCGTCCCTCGACCAGGGCGGCCCCTGCGCCCGTACGGTCCTGGACGCGGCCCTGCTGCACGAGGTCATCGCCGGGCACGACCCGCTGGACTCCACCTCCATCGACGCCCCGGTCCCGCCGGTCGTCGAGGCGGCCCGCAACGGCAGCGTCGCGGGCATGCGGGTCGGCGTGGTCAAGCAGTTCCGCGGCGAGGGCTACCAGGCCGGTGTCATCCAGCGCTTCGACGAGTCGGTCGAGCTACTGAAGGAGCTGGGCGCCGAGATCGTCGAGCTGGACTGCCCGTCCTTCGACCTCGCCCTGTCGGCGTACTACCTGATCGC
This sequence comes from Streptomyces sp. NBC_00557, assembly GCF_036345995.1. NCBI lineage: Bacteria > Bacillati > Actinomycetota > Actinomycetes > Kitasatosporales > Streptomycetaceae > Streptomyces > Streptomyces sp. NBC_00557. Next base: position 2,535,074 of record NZ_CP107796.1, on the reverse strand, counting down.
GCCGTCCGAGTGCTCCTCCAACCTCGCCCGCTTCGACGGCCTGCGCTACGGCCTGCGGGTCGGCGACGACGGCGGCCACTCGGCGGAGGAGGTCACCTCCCTGACCCGCGAGGCCGGCTTCGGCCCCGAGGTCAAGCGCCGCATCATGCTCGGCACGTACGCCCTGTCGAGCGGCTACTACGACGCGTACTACGGCTCCGCGCAGAAGGTCCGCACGCTCATCACGCGTGACTTCGAGAAGGCCTTCGAGCAGGTCGACGTGATCGTCTCGCCGACGACCCCGACCACCGCCTTCCCGATCGGCGAGCGCGCCGACGACCCGATGGCGATGTACCTCGCGGACCTGTGCACCATCCCGACCAACCTGGCGGGCAACGCGGCCATGTCCCTGCCCTGCGGTCTCGCCCCGGAGGACAACCTCCCGGTGGGCCTGCAGATCATCGCCCCCGCGCTGAAGGACGACCGGCTGTACAAGGTGGGCGCCGCCGTCGAGGCCGCCTTCGTGGAAAAGTGGGGTCACCCGCTGCTGGAGGAGGCACCGTCGCTGTGAGCAAGCTGTCGAAGGCCAAGGACTTCAAGAAGTCCAAGTCCGGTACGTACCTGTCCATGGCCACCACCGCGTTCGGCGCGATCGGTGTCGCCAAGCAGATCAAGAAGGCCCGCGCCGAGCACGACACGCTGCGGCTGATCGACGCCACGGTCTCCGCCGTGGCGATCGTGACCGGTCTCGCGATCCTCTGCCGCGAGCTGAAGCGGCTGGGCGACGACGACGTCCTGCTGGGCTGAGAGGGAAGTTTTCACCGTGACCACCACGACCGACCTGGTGTCGTACGAGGACGCGCTGGCGTCGTACGACCCCGTCATGGGCCTCGAGGTCCATGTCGAACTCGGCACCAAGACCAAGATGTTCTGCGGCTGTTCGACCGCGCTCGGCGCCGAGCCGAACACCCAGACCTGCCCCACCTGCCTCGGCCTGCCCGGCGCGCTCCCGGTCGTGAACAAGACCGGCGTCGAGTCGGCGATCAAGATCGGTCTCGCGCTGAACTGCGAGATCGCCGAGTGGTGCCGCTTCGCCCGGAAGAACTACTTCTATCCGGACATGCCGAAGAACTTCCAGACCTCCCAGTACGACGAGCCGATCGCCTTCAACGGCTACCTCGACGTGCAGCTGGAGGACGGCGAGACCTTCCGCGTGGAGATCGAGCGCGCCCACATGGAGGAGGACACCGGCAAGTCCACCCACGTGGGCGGCGCGACCGGCCGTATCCACGGCGCCTCGCACTCGCTGCTGGACTACAACCGCGCGGGCATTCCGCTCATCGAGATCGTCACCAAGCCGATCACCGGGGCCGGCGAGCGCGCCCCCGAGGTCGCCAAGGCGTACGTCCGTGAGCTGCGCGAGGTCATCCGTGCCCTCGGCGTGTCCGAGGCCCGCATGGAGATGGGCCAGATGCGCTGCGACGTGAACCTGTCGCTGATGCCCAAGGGCGCCGACAAGTTCGGCACCCGCTCGGAGACCAAGAACGTCAACTCGCTGCGCTCGGTGGAGCGCGCGGTGCGCTTCGAGGTCATGCGCCACGCCGCCGTGCTGAACGGCGGCGGCACGGTCGTGCAGGAGACCCGCCACTTCCACGAGGACACCGGCTCCACCACCTCCGGCCGTACGAAGGAGGAGGCCGAGGACTACCGGTACTTCCCGGAGCCCGACCTGGTCCCGGTCGCGCCCTCGCGCGAGTGGGTCGAGGAGATCCGCGCGGCCCTGCCCGAGCTGCCCCTGGTGCGCCGCAACCGGCTGCGCGAGGAGTGGGGCGTCTCCGGCACCGACATGCAGGCGATCCTCAACGCGGGAGCGCTGGACCCGATCGTCGCCACGATCGAGGCCGGCGCCGACGCCGCCTCCGCCCGCAAGTGGTGGATGGGCGAACTGGCGCGCAGCGCCAACGAGTCCGGCAAGGCGCTGGACGAGCTGCCGATCACCCCGGCGCAGGTCGCCCGGGTCGCCGAGCTGGTCGCGAAGGGCGACCTGAACGACAAGCTGGCCCGGCAGGTCATCGAGGGCGTCCTCGCGGGCGAGGGCACCCCGGACGAGGTCGTCGACAAGCGCGGCCTGAAGGTCGTCTCCGACGAGGGCGCGCTGACCGCCGCCGTCGACGAGGCCATCGCCGGCAACCCGGCCGTCGCCGACAAGATCCGCGGCGGCAAGGTGGCCGCGGCCGGCGCCCTGGTCGGCGCGGTCATGAAGGCGACGCGGGGCCAGGCCGACGCGGCCCGCGTGAAGGAACTGATCCTGCAGAAGCTGGGCGTGAGCGAGGGCTGAGCCCCCGCCGGCCCGTTCGTACGGCCCCGGAGGGCGAGACCTCCGGGGCCGTACGCATGCCCCAAGTCACTCGCGCGGCGACAGAGTTCGCGGATCTGTCCTGTGATGTCGCTCCCAGCGCTGTGAATAAGCCCACGAACGCGTCAAACGATCATGTTCACCTGCAAGAGTGTCCTCTGATTGCACATGCGTTCTTTGCGGGCTGTTCAGTTTATGGATGATCGTTCCCGGCCAAAGATCCACAAATCGTACTTCTGGGAGCTCGTCCGTGGCAGACCTCGCGCGTTGGTGTGTCCGGCATCGGCTGATCGTCGTGCTGCTGTGGCTGCTCGCCTTCGGCGGGGTTACCGCGGGCGCCGCCGTGGCCGGTTCGCCGTACTCGAACGCCTATGACGTTCCCGGCACCGAGGCCGGCCGCGCGACCCAGCTGCTCAAGGAGGGCTTCCCCGGCCTGGGCGGGGACAGCGACACCGTCGTCTGGCACACCGGCTCCGGCAGCGTCCGCGCCGCCGGCGTCGAGCAGACCATGACCCGCACCCTGGACCGGATCGCCGCGCTGCCCGGCATCGCCTCGGTGGACGGCCCGTACGGCCGCCAGGGCGCCCACCGGATCAGCGCCGACGGCCACACGGCCTACGCCACCGTCACCTTCACACAGGAGGCCGAGCACATCGGCAAGGCGGAGGCGGAGGCCGTGGTGCACACCGCCAAGGCCGCCGAGGGCCACGGGCTGCAGGTGGAGCTGGGCGGCAGCGCGATAGGCCTCACCGCGTCCCCGCGCGAGCACACCGCCGAGATGGTCGGCGTCCTCGTCGCCGCCGTCGTGCTGTTCCTCGCCTTCGGCTCGCTCGCCGCCTCGGCCCTGCCCATCGCCACCGCGCTGGTCGGCGTCGGCACCGCCTACTCCGGCATCGGACTGCTCGGGCACGCCATGACGGTCGCCGACTTCGCGCCCATGCTCGGCATGCTCATCGGCCTCGGCGTCGGCATCGACTACGCGCTGTTCATCGTGACCAGACACCGGCGCGGACTCAAACGCGGCCTGGGCGTCACCGAGGCCGCCGTGAACTCCGTCGCCACCACCGGACGCGCGGTGGTGTTCGCGGGCGCGACGGTGTGCATCGCGCTGATGGGCATGCTGATCCTGCGCCTGAGCTTCCTCAACGGGGTCGCCGTGGCCGCCTCGTTGACCGTGGTGCTCACGGTCGCGGCCTCGGTCACCCTGCTGCCCGCCCTGCTGTCGTACATCGGCTCCCGGGCCCTCAGCCGCCGCGAGCGGCGCCGGCTCGTCGAGCACGGGCCGCGCCCGGAACTGCCCACCGGCTTCGCCGCCCGCTGGTCGGCGCTGGTCGAACGCCGCCCCAAGCTGCTCGGCTCGCTCGCCGTGGTCGTCATCGCCGTACTCGCCCTGCCGACCTTCTCCCTGCACCTCGGCACCTCCGACCAGGGCAACGACCCGAGCACCTCCACCACCCGCAAGGCCTACGACCTGCTCGCCGAGGGCTTCGGGCCCGGGGTGAACGGACCGCTCACCCTGGTCACCCGGGTGGACGGCGCCGACGGCGGGCTGGCCCTGGACAACCTCGACACGACCCTGCGCGCCACCCCGGGCGTCGCCTCCGTCACCCCGGCCACCTTCGACGCCGGCGGCACCACCGCCTACCTCACCGTCGTCCCCACCTCGGCGCCGCAGTCCCAGCAGACCAGCGACCTCGTGCACCGGCTGCGCACCAAGGTGCTGCCGCGGGCCGAGACCGGCACCTCCCTGCACATCCAGGTCGGCGGGGTCACCGCCGGCTACGACGACTTCGCGGCCGTGATCGTCGGCAAGCTGCCGCTGTTCGTCGGCGCGGTCATCGGGCTCGGCTGTCTGCTGCTGCTCGTCGCCTTCCGGTCGCTCGGCATCCCGCTGAAGGCCGCGGCGATGAACATCGCCGCCGTGGCCGCCGCGTTCGGGATCGTGGTCGCCGTCTTCCAGTGGGGCTGGGGCAGTGAACTGCTCGGCCTCGGCCGGGCCGGCCCGATCGAGCCCTTCCTGCCGGTGATCATGGTCTCGGTCCTCTTCGGGCTGTCCATGGACTACCAGGTCTTCCTGGTCAGCCGGATGTACGAGGAGTGGCTGGAGACCGGCGACAACCGGCGCGCCGTCCGCGTGGGCCTCGCCGAGACCAGCCGGGTCATCAACTCCGCGGCGGTCATCATGATCTCCGTCTTCCTCGCCTTCGTGCTCAGCGGCGACCGCGTGATCGCCATGTTCGGCATCGCGCTCGCCTCCGCCGTCGCCCTGGACGCCTTCGTCCTGCGCACCCTGCTCGTGCCCGCGCTGATGCATCTGCTGGGCGCCGCGAACTGGTGGCTGCCCGCCTGGCTGGAGCGCCGCCTGCCGCATCTGAGCATCGAGCCGCCCGAGTGCCGTGCCGCCCATGAGAGGCTCGAGGGCGTTTCTGTGGCGGATCTGCGGGAGGACGATCAGCGCGATGTACGCGATATCCCTGGGTGACGACGGCGCGGAACTGCGGCCCCTGGAGGTGTGGCACGCCGAGGAGGTGCTCGCAGGCATCGACCGCGGACGGGAGTTCATCGGCCGGCACATCGGGCTGGCCGGCGTGGTGCACGATCTGGACGGCGCGCGTTCCTGGCTGAAGTCGTACGCCGACAAACGCGCCGCCGACGCCGGCAGCGTGCACGGGATCTGGCTGGACGGGACGCTGGTCGGCGGTGTGCTGTTCCGGGTGTGGGACACGCCGAGCGGGGTGTGCGAGGCCGGGTGCTGGCTGGAGCCCGCGGCGACCGGGCGCGGACTGGTCACCCGGGCCATGCGGGTGCTGCTGGACTGGGCCTTCGACCAGCGCGGCATGCACCGCGTGGAGTGGCACGTCTCCTCCGCCAACGAGCCGAGCATCAACGTGGCGCGCCGGCTCGGCATGACGCGCGACGGCGTGCTCCGCGAGAACCACCCGCACCACGGGGTGCGCGCGAGCACCGAGATCTGGTCGCTGCTCGCCCGCGAGTGGCGCGCGGCACACGCGCGTGGCGTGCCCGACGATCATTAAGGGGGCTCTCAGACAGGGTCCGTACGGTGCCCGGCATGGCTACGAAGACACAGGAAGGCGCCACGGCCGGCACCGAGGCGCAGGACGACGACACGGCGGTGGAGGCCGCCGGTACCGAGGAGGGGACCGCGCGGGCGCAGTCCCGTGAGGACGGCTCCGGGCAGCCGGACGCCGCCGAGGACGCGACCGCGGAGGCGAAGGCCGCCGAGGCGAAGGCCGCGGAGGAGAAGCCCGCCGAGGGGAAGGCCGCCGGGGAAGGGGCCCTCGAGGGGGACGCCGCGGGGGAGGAGGCCGCCGCGGACGTGGCCGCCGCTGAAGGGGCCGCCGAGGAGGCGGCCGGGCGGGAGAAGGCGCCCTCCGGGGTCGGGCAGGGCGCCGGTGCCGTCGTCTCCGCCGCGCTGGGGTTCGTCTCGCTCAGCGGCGGCTGGATCGGCACCGTCGCGGGCGCCCGCGAACAGCTCGTCGGCCAGCTGCGGACGTCGTCCACCGCGAGCGTCGCCACCCAGATCAAGGCGGTGTACGGCAACGCCTGGCACAGCACCGCCCTGTGGGCCGGGCTGTTCGCGCTGGCCGCGCTGCTCACCGGTGTCGTCGTGCTGGCCCGGCCCGCCTTCGGCACCCCCGGGCACCCGCAGGCCCACTGGATCAAGTCGGTCGCCTGGGGCGGTGTCTCGCTCGGTGTCATCGGCCTGCTGCTCGCGGTCCTGAAGTACTCCGACGCCCTGCTCGCCCTGCCCTCGACAAGCTGAGCAAGCCGCAGGTCCCCAGGGGCGCCTCAGGGAATCCATGAGCACCTTACGGACTCCCTGAGGCCCCTTACGCGCGCGTGCCGCCCGTACGCGGTCCCGAAGATGCGGAACTCTCCCGATGCGGCGCACCCGGCTGGGAGACGAAGGTGAAGGCATCGCAGAACGCGACGCACCACACCGGCTCTCCGCGAAGGGACACGCCATGATCGAGTTCGACTACCACAAGGTGCGCTCCGCCGAGCTGATCCGCGAGGCCGAGCAGGCACGGCTGGCCCGCGCGGTCGCCCGGGCGCAGCGCGCCGCCCGCCGCGCGGGCTCGGCCGGCTCCGAGGGCGCGGCCGCCGAGTCCCATACCGGCCGGCCCCGCCGGCACCGGCTCCCACGCACCGCGTGACCGCCACGGCGGCGGAGGGGGCCGGGACGGAGGGCGGCCGCACGGGGGTCGGCCGCCTTCCGGACCGCCCGGGCCCGGGTCGTACGACCGTCCACCCCGGTCGTACGACCCGTCCGTCCGGGACTACGACCCTTCCGACCATTGGTACGACGATCGCACCGGACTTGTGGAAAACCGCTGCCCCGCCGTCCCGGTCCCGTGCGATGCTCGGGCCCGTGGAGACCAGGTCCGTCAGTCCCGTGTTCGTCGGCCGCACCGACGAGCTGGGCATCCTGAACGACGCGCTCGCCCGCGCCCGCGCCGGCGAGCCCCAGGCGCTGCTGCTCGGCGGTGAGGCGGGAGTCGGCAAGACCCGCCTCGTCGAGGAGTTCGCCGCGCTCGCCGGCCGGCACGCGGTCGTCGCCGTCGGCGGCTGTGTCGAGATCGGCGCCGACGGGCTGCCGTTCGCGCCCTTCGCCGCCGTGCTGCGCACCCTGCGGGACGCCCTGCCCGAGGAGTTCGCCGCCGCCGCGCGCGGCCAGGAGGAGGAGCTGGCCCGCCTGCTGCCCGACCTCGGCGAGGCCGGCGCCGGCCACCACGACGAGCAGGGCATGACCCGCCTGTTCGAGCTCACCGTCCGGCTGCTGGAGCGGGTCGCGGCCGAGCGGCCGGTGGTGCTCGTCCTGGAGGACCTGCACTGGGCCGACGCCTCCACCCGCCACCTCCTCGCCTACCTCTTCCGCACGCTGCGCACGGGCAGGCTCCTCGTCCTCGCCAGCTACCGCTCCGACGACATCCACCGCCGCCACCCGCTGCGCCCCCTGCTCGCCGAGCTCGACCGGCTGCGCACCGTCCGCCGCATCGAACTGGCCCGCTTCACCCGCGAGGAGGTCGGCGGCCAGATCGCCGGCATCCTCGCCGCCGAACCCGACCCCGCCCAGGTCGACGAGATCTTCGAACGCTCCGACGGCAACGCCTTCTTCGTGGAGGAACTCGCCGTCGCCGCCCGCGACGGCTGCTGCGCCGGCCTCACCGACTCCCTGCGCGACCTGCTCCTGGTCCGGGTCGAGGCGCTGCCCGAGAGCGCTCAGCGGGTCGCCCGTATCGTCGCCGAGGGCGGCTCCACCGTGGAGTACCGGCTGATCGCCGCCGTCGCCCAGCTCGGCGAGGACGACCTCATCGAGGCGCTGCGGGCCGCCGTCGGCGCCAACATCCTCACCGTCACCCCGGACGGCGACGGCTACCGCTTCCGGCACTCCCTGGTCCGCGAGGCCGTCGCCGACGACCTGCTGCCCGGCGAACGCTCCCGCCTCAACCGCCGCTACGCCGAAGCACTGGAGGCCGACCCCACGCTCGTCCCGGCCGACGCGCGCGTGATGCGCCTGGCCAGCTACTGGTACCACGCCCACGACCCCGCCAAGGCCCTCCCGCCGTCCTCGACGCCTCCGTCGTGGCCCGCCGCCGGCACGCCTACACCGAGCAACTCCGGCTGCTGGAGCGGGCGATGGAGCTGTGGGACAGCGTCCCGGAGGAGGTGCGCTCGGCCCTGCGCCCGGTCGACTACACCGAGGTCTATCCCCCCTGCGGCTGCGACCCGGCCACCACCCCGCTGCGCTACCTGGACCTGATGGCCGAGGCCGCCGTCGCGGGCCGCTTCGGCGGTGAACGGGAACGCGCGTTGAAGATCACCAAGCGTGCGCTGCGCCTCCTGGAGGACGAGCCGGACCCCCTGCGCGCCGCCTGGTTCTGGATCCAGCGCTCCCGCCTGGTGCAGGCCCAGGCCCGCGGCGACGGCCGGCAGGAACTGGCCACCGCCCAGGACCTGGTGCGCGGCCTGCCGCCGTCCGAGGTGCACGCCGAGGTGCTGGCCCTCGCCGCCAACTGGTCCATGCTGCACCGCCCCGGACCCGAGGCCTTCGCCGCCGCCCAGCGTGCCGTTGAGTACGCGCGCATGGTCGGCGCCCGCGAGATCGAACTGCACGCCCGCCTCACCCTGGGCTGTCTGGAGGTCGACTCCGGCGACACGAAGACGGGCCTGGCCCGGATGCGGCAGGTGCTGCGGGACACCCTCGCCGAAGGCGTGCACCAGGTGGCGGGCCGCGCCTACGTCAACCTGCCCTCCCAGTTGCAGGGCATCGGCCGCGACCGGGAGGCCGTCGTCCTCATGCGCGAGGGCATCGCCTTCGCCCGCGCCCAGGGGCTGCTGGACTCCGAGTCCTGGATACGCGGCAACCTGGCCGAGGCCCTGTACGCGCTCGGCGACTGGGCGGAGGCCGCCGAGGCCGCCGCCCACGCCTCCCGGGCCGGGCACAGCGCCAAGACCCGCGGCACCGGCGCCCTGCACCTGGCCCACCTCGCCCTGGCCCGGGGCGACCTCGCCGAGGCCGGCCGCCAGCTCGCCGCCGCCCGCGCCCACTACGGCACGCACGACCCCATGCCCCAGCAGTCCCTGCCGCTGGCCCGGGTCGCCCTCGGGCTCGCCGCCGAGGAGGGCCGCACGGCCGACGCCCGCGCCGAGCTGCTCCGGGCCCTGGACGACGGCTTCCCGCCCGGCACCCAGCGCTACGCCTGGCCGCTGCTGCGGGCCGCCGCCGGAGCCGAGGCCGAGGCCCGCGCCCTGCCCGCCGCCGAGCCCGGCCGCGCCGAGACCCTCGACCGCCTCGGTGAGGCCGTACGGCACCTCGCCACCGGCGCCCCGCTCTGGCGGGCCTACGAACAGTGGACCCGCGCCGAGCTGCGCCGCGCGCAGGGCACGGACACCGCCGACGACTGGTCGCCGGTCGTCACCGCCTTCGAGTGCCTGGACCGCCCCTACGACCTCGCCCGGGTCCGCCACCGCCTCGCCGCGGCCCTCCTGACCGACGGCGGTGACGACGAACGCGATCGCGCGCTGGAACTGCTCCGGCTCGCCGCGGCGGTCGCCGCCCACCTCGACGCCCGTCTGCTCGCCGACGCCGTCGCCCGGCTCGCCCAGCGGGCCCGCCTCACCCTGACCCGCCCGCCCCGGCAGGCCCTCGCCCCGGCCGACCCGGCCGCGGCCCTCGGGCTCACCAGCCGGGAGCGGGACGTGCTGCGCCTGGTCTCGGCGGGCCGCACCAACCGCCAGATCGCCGAGGAGCTGTTCATCTCCCCGAAGACAGCGAGCGTCCACGTCTCCAACATCCTGAGCAAGCTCGGCGTCTCCGGCCGGGGCGAGGCGGCTGCACTGGCCCACCGGCTGGGGCTGTTCCCGCTGGGGGACGAGGAGCGGCTGGTCGCGGGATGAGGACGGCAGGCCGTGAGCGGCGGGGACATCCGTATCCACGTCTCCGTGGCGGTCCTCGGTCAGTCGCTCACGGACGACGAGCAGCGGCTCACCGCACCCGCACTTCCAGCACCCGGTCGTCGCCCTTCGCGGGCCGGCCCCGGCCGTCGGTGTTGCTCGTCACCAGCCACAGCCTGTCGCCGCCCGCCGCGACCACCGTGCGCAGCCGGCCGTACCTGCCGGTCAGGAAGGCCTGCGGCGGCGCCGAGGCCCGGATGCCGTCGAGCGGGACGCGCCACAGCCGCTCGCCCTTGAGGGCCGCCATCCAGATCACGCCGTTCACGTAGGCGATGCCGCTGGGGGAGGCGTCGTCGGTGTGCCACTGGGCCAGCGGGTTCTGGAAGGCGGGGTCGGAGGACCTGCCCTCGGCCTTCGGCCAGCCGTAGTCGCCGCCCGGCTTGATGGCGTTCAGCTCGTCCCAGGTGTCCTGGCCGAACTCCGAGGCGAACAGGCGCTGCCGGCCGTCCCAGGCCAGGCCCTGGACGTTGCGGTGCCCGTACGAGTACACCGGCGAGCCGGGGAACGGGTTGCCCGGAGCCGGCTCGCCCTCCGGGGTCAGGCGCAGGATCTTGCCGCCGAGCGACTTCCTGTCCTGGGCCAGGCCCCGCTCGCCGCTCTCCCCGGTGCCCGCGTACAGCATGCCGTCCGGTCCGAACGCGATCCGGCCGCCGTTGTGGATGAAGCCCTTGGGAATGCCCTTGAACACCGTGTCCGGGGCGCCCAGTTGCTCGCCGGCCGGCTTGTGCTCGTCGTACAGCATGCGGACGATGCGGTTGTCCGAGGCCGAGGTGAAGTAGGCGTAGATCATGTGGTCCGAGGCGAAGCCGGGGGAGAGGGCGATGCCCAGCAGACCGCCCTCGCCGGCCGGGGCCACCCCGGAGACCGTGCCCAGCTCGGTCGTACGGCCCGTCCTGTCGTCGATCCGGACGATCGTGCCGTCGTCGCGGGACGACACCAGCAGCCCGCCGCCGGGCAGCGCGGCCAGCCCCCACGGTGTCTTCAGGTCCCTGGCCACGGTGCGCAGCACCTTCACCGAGCCCTTGGCCGGCGGGGGCGGGGCGGTGGCCCGGCCGGAGGGGGCCGTGCCCGGTGCCGTACCCGCGGCCGGCGTGCGTCCGGCGCCGGACGAGGGCCCCGGGCCGTCGGAGGAGCAGCCGGCCGCCAGCAGCAGGGCGGCCGCGGCCAGCACGGCCGGCACAGCGCGTCGTCGCACGATCATGGTCCCTTCGAGGCGGTGGTCCAGCGGCGGGTGCCCGCTTGCGTACACCGCCAGCCTCCCCGGGTTCCCGCTCCGGCACCACCGGTCCCGCGAACCCGTCAGTCCCAGGACCCCTGCGCCGCCGGCAGCCGCGCTATCTCCGCCAAGTCCTCCTCGGTCAGCCGCAGTTCGCTCGCCGCCGCGTTCTCCGCCGCCCACCGTTCCCGCTTGGCGCCGGGCAGGGCGATCACATGGCGGCCCTGTGCCAGGACCCAGGCCAGCGCCACCTGGGCCGGGGTGACGTGCTCGCCGTGCCGGCGGGCGATGCGGCGCAGGCCGGCGACGATCGGCTGGTTCGCCGCCATCATCTCCGCCGTGAAACGGGGATGCCGGGCGCGGACGTCGTCCGGCTCGAAGCCCTCGCCGGGAGTCAGCGTGCCGGTCAGGAAGCCGTTGCCCAGCGGCATCGCCGCGAGGAAACCCACGCCCCGCGCCTCGCACCACGGCAGCAGCGCCCGCAGCGCCTCCGGCGACCACACCGACAGCTCCGCCTCCACCGCGGCCACCGGGAACACCTGCTGCACCCGCTGCAACTGGCGCAGGGTGCCGTCGTGCAGCCCGGCCTCCGAGCGGCGCCCGCCGCGCGCCCCCACCGCGCACAGGCCCAGCGCCCGCACCTTGCCGGCCCGCACCAGGTCGGCCATCGCGCCCCAGGTCTCCTCCACCGGCACCTCCGGGTCGGCGCGGTGCAGCTGGTAGAGGTCGATCACGTCGGTCTGCAGGCGCCGCAGCGAGGCGTCGCAGGCCCGCTTCACATATCCGGGGCGGCCGTTGGCCACGATGTGCTGCTCGCCCACCAGCAGCCCCACCTTCGTGGACACGAAGGCCTCCGCGCGCCGCTCCTTCAGCACCCGGCCCAGCAGCAGCTCATTGGTGAACGGGCCGTACATGTCCGCCGTGTCCAGCAGGGTCGAGCCCAGGTCCAGCGCCCGGTGCACGCATCTGAGCGACTCGTCGCCGCGCTGCCGGGAGGTGCTGTACGCCCAGCTCATCGGCATGCACCCGAGTCCGACGGCCCCCACCGCGAGCGCCCCCGCGCCGATCGTCCTGCGCTCCACCTGCTCGTGAACCTCCCTCAGCCCGGCCCCCAACCTAACCTCTGCACGCGCGCGTGCCTGACATAGCCTCCTTGCCATGAGTGCTGACGTCTGGATTCCCATCGCGCCCGAGGAGATCGAGGGACTTCCCGCCGGGCCCCGGTACCTGTTCTGGGACGGGGGCGAGGACGGCGAGCAGCCCTTTCCCGGCGACCCGGCGGACTGCGTCGTGTACGTGGTGCCCTACATGAAGCGGTGGCAGGTCAAGGTGCGCCCGCTGGAGCATCTGACGAACGTCAGGGTGGTCCAGACGCTGACGGCCGGGGTGGACGACGTCACCGCCCGGCTGTCCGTCATCCGGCCGGGCGTGCAGCTGTGCAACGCCCGCGGCGTGCACGAGGCGAGCACCGCCGAACTCGCGCTGGCCCTGACGCTCGCCTCCCTGCGCGGCATCCCCGGCTTCGTCCGCGCCCAGCAGCAGGAGCGCTGGCAGAGCGCGTTTCATCCCTCGCTCGCCGACAAGTCCGTCCTCATCGTCGGCTACGGCGCCATCGGCGCTGCCATCGAGGACCGGCTCGCGCCCTTCGAGGTCGCGCGGGTGGCGCGCGTCGCGCGCTCTGAGCGCACCACGGCGCGCGGTCCGGTGCATCCGCTCACCGAATTGCCCTCTCTGCTTCCACACGCCGATGTCGTGATCCTCTCCACGCCCTTGACGGAGCAGACGCGTGGCCTGGTGGACGCCCAGTTCCTGGGGCGGATGAAGGACGGCGCGCTGCTCGTCAACGTCGCCCGCGGCCCGGTCGTCGACACCAAGGCGCTGCTCGCGGAGCTGGAGAGCGGCCGGATCACCGCGGCCCTCGACGTCACCGACCCCGAGCCGCTGCCGCCGGGACACCCGCTCTGGCAGGCCCCCGGCGTGCTCATCAGCCCGCACGTGGGCGGGCCCACCTCGGCGTTCCTGCCCCGCGCGAAGCGGCTGCTCGTGGACCAGCTGACCCGGTTCGTGAACCGGGAGCCGCTGCGCAACGTGATCCTGACGACAGGGGTCTGATCCGCTTCCGGCACCCTGCGCAACCCCCCGGACGCGGGCCGTACCCGCATCCGCGCTGGTCGTCACGGAGCGTAGAGAAGCTATGTCCCTGAGTGACGATCCTGGTGTATCGTCCCGGAAGGGGCAGCGCCGCCGACCGTTGGGCGCCGGGGATGGACATTTCAGATTTGTGAGGGGGGCGACGGGCGATGCACGGCCTATGGACGAGCGATCCGACGCGGCGGAGCCGCCGACGGCGACCCTGGCGCACGGCCGCGCGCAGACGCGGCCACCACACGGGCCACCACAGCCATCACCAGCGCCGGCACAGCGGCCGCAGGAGGCACGCGCACCCGGCGCACCGGCACCGGGACCCGGGAGCGGCGCGGACCGGGAGGCCCCGGTGAGTGCGCCGCCCTCGCTGACGACCGCCCTCGACCCAGCGGTGCGCGCACCGCACCCGCAGCCGGCCCCGCCGCCGGGCCGCCCGCCCGCCGGGGAGGGCGCCCGCACGCGGGAGCAACTCGTCCTCGCCCTCGTCTGCGCGGCCTACGCCGTCGGGGCCGCGTTCGACTGGGGCACGGACGAACTGGCGTTGATCATGGGCGACTTCGGACTGAGCGCCGCGGCCGGCGCCGCCGCCGTGTCCTGCTTCGTGTACGCCCGCAGTCCGCGCGTCCGCTTCCGCTCGGCCTGGCTGCTGTTCGCCCTCTCCTCGATGATGGCGTCCCTCGGCAACGCCGTCTGGGGGTGGTACGAGGTCGTCCTCGGGCAGTCCGTGCCCAGCCCCAGCTATGCCGACCTGTTCTTCCTGTGCTTCGCGCCGCCCGCCATCGTGGGCCTGCTGGTGCTCGCCAAACGGCCGGTGACCAAGGCCGGCTGGATCTGCCTGGCGCTGGACGCCTGGCTGATCGGCGGCTCGCTGCTCACGCTGTCGTGGAGCCTGGCGCTCGCCCAGGCGGCCCGGTTCGACGGACCGAGCGTGGCGCACACCGCGCTGTCGCTGGCGTACCCGCTGATGGACATCGCGCTCGTCAGCATGGTGCTCGCGCTGCACTTCCGCCGCTCCCCGGGCAACCGCACGGCGGTGAACACCGCGATCGGCGCCCTCGCGCTGACCGTGATGTGCGACGCGCTGTTCACCTCGCCCCTGCTGCACAGCAGCTACCACTCCGGGCAGCTGCTGGACGCCGGCTGGTTCTCCGGTTCGCTGCTGCTCGCCTACGCCCCCTGGGCGGCGACCCGCCGCAAGGGCGCGCGGACGGCGCACGTACCGGACGGGCACACGCGCGTGGTCCACGAGCACCTGCCCGGACAGCGCGGCACCGGCCACCACCACGTGTCCGTGCCCACCCCGGGAGGCGAGCACAGCCGCTATCCGGCCGGCCGGCCGCTCGCCGGCTCCCTGGCCGCCCTCACCCCGTACCTCGCCGCAGCCGTGTGCACCCTGGGCATCCTGTACAACGTCCTCAACGGGCGCCGGCCCGACCACGTCGTGCTGATCACCGCGGGCGCCGTGGTGCTCGCGCTCGTCATCCGGCAGGGCATCATGCTGCTGGACAACATCACCCTGACCCAGGAACTGGCCCAGAAGGAGAACCACTTCCGCTCCCTGGTGCAGGGCTCCAGCGACGTCATCATGATCGCCGCGCCCAACGGCGTCCTGCGGTACGTCTCCCCGGCCGCCGCCGGGGTCTACGGCCGCCCCGCCGAGGAACTGGTGGGCACCGAGCTGGCCGCCCTCATCCACCCGGAGGACCTGGGCTGCGTGGTGCACGAGGTGCGCCGCTTCCTCGCCGCCAGCCCGCTGGAGGAGCCCACCACCCGGATCGAATGCCGCTTCCGGTCCGGCGACGGCGGCTGGCTCAACGTGGAGTCGACCGTCAACCGCCACCACGGCGGCCTGATCTTCAACAGCCGGGACGTGACCGAGCGGGTCCGCCTGCAGGCGCAGTTGCAGCACAACGCCGAGCACGACCCGCTGACCGACCTGCCCAACCGCGCCCTGTTCACCAAGCGCGTCCAGCAGGCCCTGTCCGGCCGCCGCGCGACCGACCGGGGCACCGCCCTGCGCGGTACGGCCGTGCTCTTCATCGACCTGGACGGTTTCAAGGCCGTCAACGACACGATCGGACACCAGGCCGGCGACGAACTGCTCGTCCAGGCCGCCCGCAGACTCCAGGACGCGGTCCGGCACGGGGACACCGCCTCCCGGCTGGGCGGCGACGAGTTCGCGGCGCTGATCGTCGGGGACGGCACCCGGGAGAGTGCCGCCCGGGAGCGGAACATCCTGGAGCTCGCCGACCGCCTCAGGGTGACCCTCTCCCAGCCCTACGCCATCGAGGGCCGGGACGTCCGGGTCAACGCCTCCATCGGCGTCGCCTTCGCCGAACCGGGCCTCGGCGCGGGCGAGCTGCTGCGCAACGCCGACCTCGCGATGTACCGCGCCAAAGCGGCCGGAAAGGGCCGGGTGGAGCTGTACCGGCCGCAGATGCAGCAGGACGTCGTACGCAAGGCGGAGCTGGCCACCCGGCTGCGCGCCGCGCTGCACGACGGCGAGTTCGCACTGCTGCACCAGCCGGTGGTGCGCCTCGGCGACGGCCGGATCACGGCGGTCTCGGCGCAGGCGCGCTGGCGCTCCTCGCAGGGGGTGCTGTTCACCCCGGCCGAGTTCCTGCGGATGGCGGAGGACGGCGACAAGACGGCCGAGCTGGACCGCTGGATCCTGCGGGAGGCGATCGAGCAGGCCGCCGAGCGGGCGGCGAGCGGGACCGTCGTCCCGGTGGCGGTGCGCACCAGCGCCCGGCGGCTGCTGGACCGCTCGATGCCGCCCGGCTCCGTGGAGGCGCTGCTGACCCGGCACGGGCTGCCGCCCGGCGCGCTGGTGCTGGAGCTGTCCGACATCGATCCGCGGGTCGGCCTGGACGAGCTGGAGCGCCGGCTGACCGCGCTGAGCCGGCTCGGGGTGCGGATCGCGCTGGACGGCTTCGGCAGCGGCCACGCGGCCATCACCGCCCTCAGAAGGCTGCCCGTGGACATCCTGAAACTCGACCGCAGCCTGGTCGAGGGCGTCGTGGAGTCCGCGCGGCTGTACAAGATCACCAGTGGTCTGCTGCGGATCGCCGGCGATCTCGGGCTGCAGTCCGTGGCCGAGGGCGTGGACCTGCCGGAGCAGGTCGTCGCGCTGCGCGCGATGGGCTGCACCCACGGGCAGGGCATGGTCTTCGCCGGCCCGCTGGACGAGTACCGGCTGCGCCGGGCGCTCGGATCCGGCCACTACCCGGTGCCGCACCCGCCGGCCGAGCCGGCGTTCGCGGGCGCCGCGGAGGTGAACACGCCATGGAAAGGGGTGAGTGAACCGCAGGGGCGCTCCAACGTGTACACAGGAGGCGTGACGGCCGTCGTCGGAGGCGGTGGCGCCCTTCGTTCACATCCTGAGACTCCCGTCCCACCTACTTGACATGTGGTGCGCGTCGGGGGGAGGGTCAGTGCCATGCGCACCCGAATTCTCGTACTTGGACAGCGCGTCGGCTGAGCTGGGACCCACCGGAGGACCTTCCGGAATCCCCAGCGACCTCACCGGCGCGCTCCCCTCGCTTGCCTTGCGGCACGAGGGGTTTTTTGTTGCACGAGTGCCGTTCGTGCAGCGCTTGAACTCCGCCCAAACCTCGCAAAAACCCTCAGCATCGAGAAGAGAATGCCGATGACCGAGCAGGCCACCGGGGCCCATCCGCAGCCGCGGCCCCGATCCGGAGGACAGCAGTCCGCCCCCGTCGAGCACGTCACGGGTGCGCAGTCCCTCATCCGCTCCCTCGAGGAGGTCGGCGCTGACACGGTATTCGGCATTCCCGGCGGCGCGATCCTGCCGGCGTACGACCCGCTGATGGACTCCACCCGGGTGCGCCACGTGCTGGTCCGCCACGAGCAGGGCGCCGGCCACGCGGCCACCGGCTACGCCCAGGCCACCGGCAAGGTCGGCGTCTGCATGGCCACCAGCGGCCCCGGCGCCACCAACCTGGTCACGCCGATCGCCGACGCCCACATGGACTCCGTGCCGCTGGTCGCGATCACCGGCCAGGTGGCGTCCTCGTCCATCGGCACGGACGCCTTCCAGGAGGCGGACATCGTCGGCATCACCATGCCGATCACCAAGCACAACTTCCTCGTCACCAAGGCCGAGGACATCCCGCGGGTCATCGCGCAGGCCTTCCACATCGCCTCCACCGGCCGCCCGGGCCCGGTCCTGGTCGACATCTCCAAGGACGCCCTCCAGGCGAAGACCACCTTCACCTGGCCGCCCACCATGGACCTGCCCGGCTACCGGCCGGTGACCAAGCCGCACGCCAAGCAGATCCGCGAGGCGGCCAAGCTGATCACCTCCGCCAGGCGGCCGGTCCTCTACGTCGGCGGCGGCGTCCTCAAGGCGCGGGCCACCGCCGAGCTGAAGGTCCTCGCCGAACTCACCGGAGCGCCCGTCACCACCACCCTGATGGCGCTCGGCGCGTTCCCCGACAGCCACCCGCTGCACGTGGGAATGCCGGGCATGCACGGTGCGGTCACCGCCGTCACCGCGCTGCAGAAGGCCGACCTGATCGTCGCCCTCGGAGCCCGCTTCGACGACCGCGTCACCGGCAGGCTGGACAGCTTCGCCCCGTACGCCAAGATCGTCCACGCCGACATCGACCCGGCCGAGATCGGCAAGAACCGCGCCGCCGACGTGCCGATCGTCGGCGACGCCCGCGAGGTCATCGCCGACCTGATCCAGGCCGTGCAGAAGGAGCACAGCGAGGGCCACAAGGGCGACTACACCGCCTGGTGGAGCGACCTGAACCGCTGGCGCGAGACCTACCCGCTCGGCTATGACCAGCCCGAGGACGGCTCCCTGTCCCCGCAGGCGGTCATCGAGCGCATCGGGCAACTGGCGCCCGAGGGCACGATCTTCGCCGCGGGCGTCGGCCAGCACCAGATGTGGGCCGCGCACTTCATCCAGTACGACAGGCCCGCCACCTGGCTGAACTCCGGCGGCGCCGGAACCATGGGCTACGCCGTCCCGGCCGCGATGGGCGCCAAGGCCGGCCGGCCGGAGCAGACCGTCTGGGCGATCGACGGCGACGGCTGCTTCCAGATGACCAATCAGGAACTGACCACCTGCGCGCTGAACAACATCCCGATCAAGGTCGCCATCATCAACAACGGCGCCCTCGGCATGGTCCGCCAGTGGCAGACCCTGTTCTACAACCAGCGCTACTCCAACACCGTGCTGCACTCCGGCCCCGACGACATCAACCCGGAGGCGAAGGGCACGCGCGTGCCGGACTTCGTGAAGCTGTCCGAGGCGATGGGCTGCGTGGGCCTGCGCTGCGAGCGCCCGGAGGACCTGGACAAGGTCATCCAGGAGGCGAACTCCATCAACGACCGCCCCGTCGTCGTCGACTTCATCGTCCACGAGGACGCGATGGTGTGGCCGATGGTCGCCGCCGGCACCTCCAACGACGAGATCATGGCCGCCCGGGACGTCCGCCCCGACTTCGGCGACAACGAAGACGACTGAGCGAGAGAGACGTAAAAGACCATGTCCAAGCACACGCTCTCCGTCCTGGTGGAGAACACCCCGGGCATCCTGGCCAGGATCGCGGCCCTGTTCTCGCGGCGCGGCTTCAACATCGACTCGCTCGCGGTCGGCGTCACCGAGCACCCCGACATCTCCCGCATCACCATCGTGGTCGGCGTCGAGGACCTGCCGCTGGAGCAGGTGACCAAGCAGCTCAACAAGCTCGTCAACGTGCTGAAGATCGTCGAGCTGGAGCCGGGTCAGGCCGTGCAGCGCGAACTCGTCCTCGTGAAGGTCCGCGCCGACAACGAGACCCGCTCCCAGATCGTGGAGATCGTCCAGCTGTTCCGCGCCAAGACCGTCGACGTCTCCCCGGAGGCCGTCACCATCGAGGCCACCGGCTCCAGCGAGAAGCTGTCCGCCATGCTGAAGATGCTCGAGCCGTTCGGCATCAAGGAACTCGTCCAGTCGGGCACGATCGCGATCGGCCGCGGCGCCCGTTCGATCACGGACCGTTCGCTGCGCGCGCTCGACCGATCGGCATAAGGCTGGAAACGGGCGGTCGGCGCGCCGCCGCCCGCCCGTATGCCGAGACCCCCAGACTTCCTTCCCACCCACCGTCATACGGTGGGACGCACAACCTGCACACCAAGGAGAGAACCCAAAGTGGCCGAGCTGTTCTACGACGCTGACGCCGACCTGTCCATCATCCAGGGCCGCAAGGTCGCGGTCATCGGCTACGGCAGCCAGGGCCACGCCCACGCGCTGTCGCTGCGCGACTCCGGCGTCGACGTGCGTGTCGGTCTGCACGAGGGCTCCAAGTCCAAGGCCAAGGCCGAGGAGCAGGGCCTGCGCGTGGTCACGCCGGCGGAGGCCGCCGCCGAGGCCGACGTCATCATGATCCTCGTCCCGGACCCGATCCAGGCCCAGGTCTACGAGGAGTCCATCGCGCCGAACCTGAAGGACGGCGACGCGCTGTTCTTCGGCCACGGCTTCAACATCCGCTTCGGCTTCATCAAGCCCCCGGCCGGCGTCGACGTCTGCATGGTCGCCCCCAAGGGCCCGGGCCACCTGGTGCGCCGTCAGTACGAGGAGGGCCGCGGCGTTCCGTGCATCGCCGCGGTGGAGCAGGACGCCTCCGGCAACGCCTTCGCGCTCGCCCTGTCGTACGCCAAGGGCATCGGCGGCACCCGCGCCGGCGTCATCAAGACCACCTTCACCGAGGAGACCGAGACCGACCTGTTCGGCGAGCAGGCCGTCCTGTGCGGTGGTACGGCCGCGCTGGTGAAGGCGGGCTTCGAGACCCTGACCGAGGCCGGCTACCAGCCCGAGATCGCCTACTTCGAGTGCCTGCACGAGCTGAAGCTGATCGTGGACCTCATGTACGAGGGCGGCCTGGAGAAGATGCGCTGGTCCATCTCCGAGACCGCCGAGTGGGGCGACTACGTCACCGGCCCGCGCATCATCACCGACGCCACCAAGGCGGAGATGAAGAAGGTCCTCGCCGAGATCCAGGACGGCTCCTTCGCGAGGCAGTGGATGGACGAGTACCACGGCGGCCTGAAGAAGTACAACGAGTACAAGCAGCAGGACTCCGAGCACCTGCTGGAGACCACCGGCAAGCAGCTGCGCAAGCTGATGAGCTGGGTGAACGAGGAGGCGTAAGCCTCATGTCAGGGGGCCGGGGCAAGCTGCTCCGGCCCCCTTTCGGTCACCCCGGGCGGCGCCGGGTCGAGGGCGACCCCGAGCGTTGTCCACCCCGTCCAGCCCCGGACGGGTGATACTTCCGCAGCGGCGCAAACCGACGCCCGCGGCGCAACTAGACTGCTGCACAACATACGCGTCAGGCCCACAGCGTCGTGCGTCTTCCGCGGCTAGCCCCCCTCCTCCGCCTGCGGCCGTCGGGACGGCCGTCCGCATGCTCTGGACTTGTGAGGACCTCACGTGAGCTCGAAACCCGTCGTACTCATCGCTGAAGAGCTGTCGCCCGCGACCGTGGACGCACTCGGCCCGGACTTCGAGATCCGGCACTGCAACGGAGCGGACCGAGCCGAGCTGCTCCCCGCCATCGCCGACGTCGACGCGATCCTGATCCGTTCCGCCACCAAGGTCGACGCCGAGGCCATCGCCGCGGCGAAGAAGCTCAAGGTCGTCGCCCGCGCCGGCGTCGGCCTGGACAACGTCGACGTCTCCGCCGCCACCAAGGCCGGCGTGATGGTCGTCAACGCCCCGACCTCCAACATCGTGACCGCCGCCGAGCTGGCCTGCGGTCTGATCCTCTCCACCGCCCGCAACATCCCGCAGGCCAACGCCGCGCTGAAGAACGGCGAGTGGAAGCGCAGCAAGTACACGGGCGTGGAGCTGGCCGAGAAGACCCTCGGCGTCGTCGGTCTCGGCCGCATCGGCGCCCTGGTCGCCCAGCGCATGTCCGCCTTCGGCATGAAGGTCGTCGCCTACGACCCCTACGTGCAGCCCGCGCGGGCCGCGCAGATGGGCGTGAAGGTGCTGTCCCTGGACGAGCTGCTGGAGGTCTCCGACTTCATCACCGTCCACCTGCCCAAGACCCCCGAGACCCTCGGCCTGATCGGCGACGAGGCGCTGCGCAAGGTCAAGCCGAGCGTGCGCATCGTCAACGCCGCGCGCGGCGGCATCGTCGACGAGGAGGCGCTGTACGCGGCGCTGAAGGAGGGCCGGGTCGCCGGCGCCGGCCTCGACGTGTACGCCAAGGAGCCGTGCACCGACTCCCCGCTGTTCGAGCTGGACCAGGTCGTGTGCACCCCGCACCTGGGCGCCTCCACCGACGAGGCTCAGGAGAAGGCGGGCATCGCCGTCGCCAAGTCCGTGCGCCTCGCCCTCGCCGGCGAGCTGGTGCCGGACGCGGTGAACGTCCAGGGCGGTGTCATCGCCGAGGACGTCAAGCCGGGGCTGCCGCTCGCCGAGCGCCTCGGCCGGATCTTCACCGCGCTCGCCGGTGAGGTCGCCGTACGCCTCGACGTCGAGGTCTACGGCGAGATCACCCAGCACGACGTGAAGGTGCTGGAGCTGTCCGCGCTCAAGGGCGTCTTCGAGGACGTCGTCGACGAGACCGTGTCGTACGTCAACGCGCCGCTGTTCGCGCAGGAGCGCGGCGTCGAGGTGCGGCTGACCACCAGCTCCGAGTCGAGCGAGCACCGCAACGTGGTCACCGTGCGCGGCACGCTCGCCGACGGCGAGGAGGTGTCGGTCTCCGGCACGCTGGCCGGCCCCAAGCACCTGCAGAAGATCGTCGCGGTCGGCGACTACGACGTCGACCTCGCCCTCGCCGACCACATGGTGGTGCTGCGCTACGAGGACCGTCCCGGTGTCGTCGGCACCGTCGGCCGCATCCTCGGCGAGGCGGGCATCAACATCGCCGGCATGCAGGTCGCCCGTGCCGCGCAGGGCGGCGAGGCGCTGGCGGTGCTCACCGTCGACGACACGGTGTCCCCCGGCGTGCTGGCCGAGGTCGCCTCCGAGATCGGCGCCACGTCGGCCCGGTCGGTGAACCTCGTCTGACACTGCTGTGCAACGCCGGGCGGGCTGACGAAGGTCAGCCCGCCCGGCGTTCTGTTCCGCCCTACTTCTCCCCGGCCGCGATCCTGCGCAGGCTCACCGCCGCGCCCACCGCCGCCAGGGCCAGTACCACCGCTCCGGCGACCGCCGCGCCGTGCATCCCGGTGGTGAACGCCTCCCGGGCGGTGGCGAGCAGGGCCGCACCGGCCGGGCCGGGCAGGTGGGCGGCCGCGGCGAGGGCGTCGCCCAGGGTCTCGCGGGCCCCGGCCGGGGCACCGGCCGGCATCTCGTGGCGGTAGATCGCCGTACCGATCGAGCCGAGGACCGCCATGCCGAGCGCCCCGCCGAACTCGGCGCTGGTCTCCAGCAGGGAGGAGGCGGTGCCCGCCCGCTCCACCGGGGCGGCGCCCAGGGCCAGGTCGGTCAGCTGGGACATGATCGCGACGACCCCGCAGGCGAGGACGCCGGCCCCGGCCAGGGCGAGCCAGAGCGCGTCGGTGCCGACGAGGGCGAGCATCGCGTAACCGGCCGCCATGGCCGCGAAGCCGCCGGCGACGACGTATCCGCGGTTCACGCCCCGCTGGACGAGCTGTGCGGTGACCGGGCCGGCGAAGCCGATGAACACCGAGGGCAGCAGGCTCCACAGGGCCGCCGCGAGCGGGCTGTAGCCGAGGACCGACTGCAGGTACTGCGTGGTGAAGACGGCCGACCCCATCATGCCGAGGCTGCCGATCAGGTTGAGGACCAGCGCCGGGCCGAAGCCGCGGCCCCTCAGCAGGGCCGGCGGGATGAGCGGCGAGGCGGCCGTGCGCTGCCGCTGGACGAACAGGCCGGTGAAGAGCAGGCCGACGGCCACGGAGACGACGTACAGCGGGTGCCAGCCCTCGGACGGGATCTCCTTCAGGCCGTAGATCACCGGGAGCACGGCGGCCATCGACAGCGGAACGCTCGGCCAGTCGAAACGACCGGGGTCCGGATTCCTGGACTCCGGCAGCAGCACCGGGCCGAGGAGCAGCAGCAGGGCCATCGCGGGCAGGTTGACCAGGAACACCGAGCCCCACCAGAAGTTCTCGACGAGGATGCCGCTCATCACCGAGCCGAGCGCGATGCCGCCGGTCATCACCCCGGACCACAGGCCGATCGCCTTCGCCCGCTGGGCGGGGTCGGTGAACATCGTGCGCAGCAGGGCCATCGTGGACGGCATCAGGGTCGCGCCGCCGATGCCGAGGACCGCGCGGGCCGCGATGAGGGTCCCGGCGCTGTCGGCGTAGGCCGCGAGGAGCGAGGCGCCGCCGAAGGCCGCGGCGCCCGTCAGCAGGAGCTTGCGGCGGCCGACGCGGTCGCCGAGGGAGCCCATCGTCATCAGCAGGCCGGCCAGGACGAAGCCGTAGATGTCGTAGATCCACAGCTGCTGGGTGCCGCTCGGGTGCAGGTCCGCGCTGATCGCGGGAGTGGCGAAGTACAGGACGGACACGTCCATCGAGACCAGCAGGAGCGGAAGCATCAGCACGCCGAGAGCGGTCCACTCGCGGCGCCCGGCGCGGACGGGGGCGGCGCTGTCGGCGCCGACCGGGACGTTCGTGCTCGTCGAGTTCGTCATGCCGAGGACTATACGAGCGTCTTAAACGCTTGTCTAGGACGAATGTATAGGTCATGCGTCTGGGACAGCTGTATGGACGGGCGGTAGGGTGAGCGTATGGGACACCGTGAGGATCTGCTCGAGGGCGCCAAGCGCTGCCTGCTGGAGAAGGGCTTCCTGCGCACGACGGCGCGGGACATCGTCAAGGAGTCGGGCACCAACCTCGCCTCGATCGGCTACCACTACGGCTCGAAGGCCGAGCTGCTGGTGCAGGCCTACATCTCGCTGATCGAAGGCGTGGGGGAGCAGTTCGACCCCGGGCTCGGCGGAACGGTGACGCAGCCCCCGCGATCGCTCGAGCGCTTCCGGGAGGTCTGGACGAGCATCATCCGCACGGTCCCCGAATCGCGGCCGGTCTGGCTGCTCAGCTTCGAGCTGATGTTCCAGGACGATCGACTGGACCAGGTGCGCAAGCTCCTCGCCGAGGCGCAGAAGGAGAGCCGGGCCGGACTCGCCGCCCTGTTCAGCGGCGTCCCCGAGGCGGACCTCGACCAGGAGGCCGTGGAGACCGAGGGCCGCCTCTACCAGACCCTGCTCAACGGCCTCATGGTCCAGTGGCTCTTCGACCCGGACTCGGCGACCACCGCGGAGCAGCTGACGGAGGGCCTGCGGCGGGTGATCGAGGGAGCCGGCCCCGGCTGACCGCCGTCAGCGCCGCCCAGGGCGTCGGTCGCGCACCGCGGGCCCCAGTGCGGCCAGCATCAGCACCGCGGTCAGGACGAACCCCCGGGAGTACCCCGTGCACGCCGCGAGGAGGCCGAACCCCGCGGCGCCCACACCCATGCCGCCGTCGTAGGCGAGGTTCCACAGCGCGGTGACCGTGCCGTACGACGGGCGGGTCACGCGGCTGTACATGAGGGCGAGAGTGGCGTTCTGGGCGATGCCGAAGCCGGTGCCGAAGACCGCCGCCCCCGCCAGTACGGCGACCGGGCTGGAGGTCGCCGCCAGCGCCGCCAGCCCGGCCGCCGACACCACCAGACCCGGAAGGATCAGCCGCGCGGAGCCCCGCCGGTCGCCGTACCGCCCCGCCGCCCACCGGGCCCCGGTCGAGGCGCCGCTCTGCACCAGCAGCGCCGCCGTCGCGAGCCCGGCCGACCCGCGCGGAACCGCCAGCGGCAGAAACGTGACCAGGATTCCGGCGGCGAGCGCGGTGGCCGCGAACACCACGGTGGGCCGCCGCAGCCCGCCGGCCCTCAGGGCCTCCAAGACGCCGAGCGCCTCGGCCTCACGGACCCGCGTCCCGCTGCCGGGTGGGCCGGCCTCGCCGGAGACGGCCCGGCCCTCGCCGCCGAGCGCCGCCTCCTCCTCCTGCTGCTCCTGCGCGCGGGTGCACGTCCCCTCGCCGTGGGGCACTTCCCCCTGATCTCCGGTACCGCCTGCCGCGCCGGCGAGCGGTGCGCCCTTCGCCGTGTCCGGTTCCCGGAGGCCCGGCACCGTCGGGATCGTCACCAGGGCCGCCAGGGCCGCGGCCGTGGTGACCGGGGTGTAGCCGACGTGGACGGTCAGCCACACGCCCAGCGGGAGGGCGACGAGGGACGGCACGCCGCCGACCACGCCGACGAGGGCGAGCCCCTCGGCCCTGCGCCGCGCCGGGATCAGGGCCGCGGTCAGGGCGCCGCCGGCGACGAGCGTGAGGGCGAAGCCGAGGCCGCGCACCAGACAGACCGCCGCGGTCCACAGCGGGCCGGGGGAGAGGGGCAGCGCCAGGGCGGGCGCGCCGAGCAGGAGGAGCCCGGCCGCCAACGGGCCCCGGTTGCCGTACCGGCGCAGGATCCGGGGTCCGGACAGTTCGCCGAGCACCGTCGACAGCATCATCGCGCCGGTCGCGAGACCCGCCCCGCCCCGGCCGGCATGCGCGGGCACCGCCGACAGCAGCAGGAAGAAGCTCACCGTGGCGCCCACCATGCTCACGAACCGCAGCAGCAGGGCACGGTTCAGCAGGGGCGGCCGCTCGGGGCAAGTCCCGGTCCGGATCAGGGAGTTCGTCATGCCGCCGACGCTAGGCGGCGACCGGCCCCCCGGTAAGCTCCAATTCCATGGCTGTGCAGTGGGCCGGTCGGTCCCCCGAGTTGCTGCTGACCGTCGACCGGAGCAGCGGTGAGCAGCTGCGCGTCCAGCTGGAGCGGCAACTGCGCGACGCGATC
Organism: Streptomyces sp. NBC_00557; assembly: GCF_036345995.1. Classification (NCBI taxonomy): domain Bacteria; kingdom Bacillati; phylum Actinomycetota; class Actinomycetes; order Kitasatosporales; family Streptomycetaceae; genus Streptomyces; species Streptomyces sp. NBC_00557. Next base: position 2,509,088 of record NZ_CP107796.1, on the reverse strand, counting down.
CGCACCGGCCGGCTGCACACCGGCGAACGCCTCCCCTCCTCCCGCGAACTGGCCCGCTCGCTCGGCCTGTCCCGCGGCCTGGTCCAGGACTGCTACGCCCAGCTGCAGGCCGAGGGCTACCTGGTCACCCGAGCCGGCTCGGCCACCCGGGTGGCCCCCTGCGGCCCCGCCGCCCCGGCTGTACCGCCGCCGGCGCCGGTCCCCGAACGGCCCCGCCTCATCGCCGACTTCCGGCACGGCGTACCCGACCTCGCCTCCTTTCCCCGCGCCGACTGGCTGTGGGCGGTCCGGGAGGCGGCCCGCCGGATGCCGACCGCCGACCTGGACTACGGCGACCCGCTCGGCAGCCGGGAGCTGCGCACGGTCGTCGCCGCCTACCTGCGCCGGATCCGCGCGGCCGCCGCCGACCCGGACCACACCCTCGTCTGCTCCGGCTACGCCCAAGGGCTCGCCCTCACCCTCCAGGCGCTGGCCGGCGCGGGCGTCCGCACCGTCGCCCACGAGGACCCCGGCAGCCCTGCCACCGCGACCGCGGCCATCCGCGCGGCCGGCCTCACCCCGGTCCCCGTCCCGGTCGACGCGCACGGCGTCGACGTGGCGGCCCTGGCGGCGACCGGCGCCCGCGCGGTGATCGTCACCCCCGCCCACCAGTGGCCCACCGGAGTCCTCCTCGCCCCGGAACGCCGGCACGCGCTGCTCGCCTGGGCGCGGCACCGCGACGCGTACGTCATCGAGGACGACTACGACGCCGAGTTCCGCTACGACCGCGAACCGGTGGGCGCACTCCAGGGCCTCGCGGCCGACCGGGTCGTGTCGATCGGCACGGTCAGCAAGTCCCTGGCCCCCGCCCTGCGGATCGGCTGGCTGCTGTCCCCGCCCGCGCTCACCGCCCGGCTCGCCGAGCTGAAGCGGATCGCCGACCGCGGCACCCCCACGCTCGACCAGCTGGCCCTCGCCCTGCTGATCGAGTCCGGCCGCCACGACCGTCATCTGCGCCGGATGCGCCCCCTGTACGCGGCCCGCTGCAGGGCGCTGCGGGCCGCCCTCGCCGAGCACGCGCCGAAGGTGCGCCTGACCGGCCTCGCGGCGGGATTCCACGCGGTGGCCCACCTTCCCGCGGGGGCCGACGAAGAGACGGTGGTCGCGCAGGCGCGCGCCCGCCGCGTCGGCCTCTACGGCATGAGCGCGAACCGCGCTTCCCGCGCCACCGAGCCGCCTCGACTGGTCCTCGGCTTCGGCAACGTGCCCGAGCGGGCGATCGCGGAGGGGATCGCCGTGGTGGGAGACCTGCTCGGCTGAGGGCCGCCCGAGGCGGTCGTGAGGCGGGCCTCCCAGCGGTCTCCGCGGAGGGCTCCGGGGCCGCTACAGCCGGGCCCGCTTCAGGGCCATGTGCAGCAGGAGCCGGTCCTCGCCGTCGTCCAGGTCCAGGCCGGTCAGCTGCTCGACGCGGGACAGCCGGTAGTACAGGGTCTGGCGGTGGATGCCGAGTTCGGCGGCGGTGCGGCCGGCCTGCCCCGCGCAGTCGAGGAAGACCTCGGCGGTGCGGGCCAGTTCACGATGGGCGGGGACGAGGAGCGGGCCGACCACGGGATCGTGCGCGGCCTGCGCCGGCAGCGCGGTCAGCAGCCGGTACGGCCCGATGCGCGCCCACTGGGCGACCGGCCCGAACCGGGGCTCGGCCAGCGCGGCACGCGCCGCGGCGGCGGCCTCCTGCCAGACCGTCCCCAACTCCGCCAGCCCGACGCGGGGTTCCCCGATGCCGGCGGCGCACCGGGGGACTGCGGCCTGCCGCATCGCCGCCGCCCCGGCGAGTCCGGCGGCGGCCGCGGCCGCCGCCCGGGCCCCGGCCCCGCGCGCGGCGCCGTCCGGCACGCCCCCCGCGCTCCCCGGCACCCCGCGCACCGCTTCGGCCTCCTTCAGCAGCCGCGCGGCCGCCGCCGTCGCGGGCGCGCTCACCTCCGTCGCCCGCAGGCGCACCAGCAGCGCCAGACTCTGCGCCGCCGCTCCCCAGGGCAGCGTGCACAGCGCCGTGGCGTGCGGGATCGTCCGGGCGGCGGGGGCGTCGTCCGGGTCGGCCGACGGCCAGGGGGCGACGCACACCAGGGTCACGGGGCCGTCGGCACGGGGGCCGAGCGCGGTGCGCAGTTCGGCCACCGCCATGTCCTGCTGCCAGCCGCGCTCGGCGGTGAGCACCGCCCGCAGCTCCCGGCTCAGCCCGGCCCCGGCCTCCGCCTCGTCCGCGAGCAGCGCGCCGATCCGGCCGGCCACCTCCATCGCGGCGGCCAGCTGGGCGTCCGTCGGCCCGGGGTCGCCGTCCAGCAGCCAGACGTAGCCGAGGACGACACCCCGATGGCGCACCGGCAGGCAGATCCGGCCGCGGTAGACCCCGGCCTCCGGGCTCGGCGGGATCCGCACCGGGCCGGTCGCGCGGGTGATGCCGAAGCCCTCGAACCACGCGCGCACGGTCGCGGTGGAGCGCCGGGTCAGGATCGAGCGGGTGCGCACCGGGTCCAGCGCGGAGGGGTCCAGCTCGTCGTCGCTGTCGTACGCGCCGAAGGCGATCAGCTCGAAGTCGCGGTTCTCCAGGGTCGCCGGGACCCCCAGCAGCTCGGAGATCTCGTCGACCAGCTCCTGGTAGTCGCCCTTGAGGCCCTTGAAATCCGCCGCCACCCGGCTATTCTCCCTCATTTTCCGGCGGCCTTCATACATCTGTCTGAGATCCCGTGCACGGATGCGTGACAGCTGTCGATGGCCCAGGATCGAAGAGATCCTTAGGTTTCACGGTGGTTCTCCGTGCCGTACCCGAAACGTCGGGTAATGGCTTATTTGATGCTTGTCTGTGGAGGTGCCCCGTGCTGGGTCCCGTGATTCTCGCCGCGTCGCGCAGCGACCGGATGCGACGCCTGATCTCGGCGGCCCCGGTGACCAAGCAGGTCGTCGACCGCTTCATCCCCGGCGAGACCGTCGACGACATCGTGCCGATCATCGAGGACCTCACGGGCCGGGGCCTGGAGCTGACGATGGACGTCGTCGGCGAGGACATCACCACCCCCGAGCAGGCCACCGCCGCCCGGGACGCCTACCTGCAGCTGATCGACCGCCTCAAGCCGCTGGGACTGGGCGAGAAGGTCGAGATGTCGGTGAAGCTGTCCATGTTCGGCCAAGCGCTGGAGGGCGGCCACGAGCTGGCCCTCGCCAACGTCCGCCCGGTCGTCGAGGCCGCGGCCGCCATCGGTACGACCGTGACGCTGGACGCCGAGGACCACACCACCCTCGACTCGATGTTCGCCATCCACGAGGAGCTGCGGAAGGACTTCCCGAAGACGGGCTGCGTCATCCAGGCCTACCTCTTCCGCACCGAGGACGACGCGCGCCGGCTCGCCGCCTCCGGCAGCCGCGTCCGCCTGGTGAAGGGCGCCTACAAGGAGCCCGCCGAGGTCGCGTACCAGCAGAAGCACGAGATCGACAAGGCGTACGTCCGCATCCTGCGGATCCTGATGGAGGGCGAGGGCTACCCGATGATCGGGTCCCACGACCCGCGCCTCATCGCCATCGCCCAGGAGCTGGCCCACCGGGCCGGCCGCAAGCTCGACGAGTACGAGTTCCAGATGCTGTACGGCATCCGCGGCGAGGAGCACCTGCGGCTGGCCGCCGAGGGCCACCGCATGCGCGTCTACACCGCCTACGGCACCGACTGGTACGGCTACTTCATGCGCAGGCTCGCGGAGAAGCCGGCGAACCTGCGGTTCTTCCTCCGCTCCATGGTCAGCAAGGGCTGAGCCAGCCAACACCCGCTCACGCACAAGGAGTTACCGATCTCATGGACGCTGTGACCCAGGTCCCCACCCCGGTCAACGAGCCGGTGCACGGCTACGCCCCCGGTTCGCCCGAGCGCGCCCGGCTGGAGGCCAGGCTCAAGGAGCTGGCCGAGAACCCGATCGACCTGCCGATGACCATCGGCGGCGAGAAGCGGATGGGCGGCGGCGAGCCGTTCCAGGTGGTCCAGCCGCACAACCACAAGTCCGTCATCGGCACCGGCCGGCACGCCACCCAGCAGGACGCGCGGGACGCCATCGACGCGGCGCTCGCCGCCGCCCCGGCCTGGCGCGCGATGTCCTTCGACGACCGGGCCGCGATCATCCTGCGCGCGGCCGAGCTGCTCGCCGGCCCCTGGCGTGAGACGCTCGCCGCCTCCACCATGCTCGGCCAGTCGAAGACCGCCCAGCAGGCGGAGATCGACACGCCCTGCGAGCTGGTCGACTTCTGGCGCTTCAACGTCCACTACGCCCGCCAGATCCTCGCGGAGCAGCCGCCGGCGAACTCCCCGGGCGTGTGGAACCGCCTCGACCACCGTCCGCTCGAGGGCTTCGTCTACGCGATCACGCCGTTCAACTTCTCGGCGATCGCCGGCAACCTGCCCACCGCCCCGGCCCTCATGGGCAACGTCGTCGTGTGGAAGCCGTCCCCGACGCAGACCCACGCCGCCGTCCTGCTGATGCAGCTGCTGGAGGAGGCCGGGCTGCCCAAGGGCGTCATCAACCTCGTCACCGGCGACGGCATCGAGGTCTCCAAGGTCGCCCTGGAGCACCGCGACCTCGCGGGCATCCACTTCACCGGCTCGACCAAGACCTTCCAGTACCTGTGGAAGACGGTCGGCAACAACATCGAGAAGTACCGCTCCTACCCGCGGCTCGTCGGCGAGACCGGCGGCAAGGACTTCCTGGTCGCCCACCCGAGCGCCGACCGCGCGGTGCTGAAGACCGCCCTGACCCGCGGCGCCTTCGAGTACCAGGGCCAGAAGTGCAGCGCGACCTCCCGGGCGTACATCCCGGCGTCGATCTGGAACTCCGGCTTCAAGGAGGAGTTCGCCGCCGAGGTCGACGGGCTCACCATGGGCGACGTCACCGACCTGTCGAACTTCATCGGCGCCGTCATCGACGACCGCGCGTTCGAGAAGAACAAGGCCGCGATCGACCGCGCCAAGTCCGACCCGGCCTGCGAGATCATCGCGGGCGGCAGCTACGACGACTCGGTCGGCTACTTCGTCCGCCCGACGGTGATCGTCTCCACCGACCCGGAGAACGAGATCTTCCGTACCGAGTACTTCGGTCCGATCCTCGGCGTCTACGTCTACGAGGACGACAAGTACGACGAGATGCTGACGCAGATGGAGTCGGTGTCCGACTACGCGCTCACCGGGTCGGTCATCGCCAACGACCGCGCCGCGGCGGCGTACACGATGGAGAAGCTCCGCTACGCCGCGGGCAACTTCTACATCAACGACAAGTCGACCGGCGCCGTCGTCGGCCAGCAGCCCTTCGGCGGCGGCCGCGCCTCCGGCACCAACGACAAGGCCGGCGCCCCGCAGAACCTGCTGCGGTGGACCCTGACCCGGGCCATCAAGGAGACCCTGGTCCCGCCGACCGACTACACCTACCCGCACATGGGCTGATCCTCCGCCCTCCCCGAACACGGGCCGGGAAGCCTGCCACCGAGCAGGCTTCCCGGCCCGTTTCCATGAACCGCCGGTCACCGGGCGCGGACCGCGGGACAGTGGGCCCATGACGGTCCGACTGCGCCTCGCCCACACCGCCGACCTCGAACCCGGCGAACTCGACGCCGCCCGCGCCCTGCTGGAAGAGTCGTTCGGCGGGGACTTCTCCGACGCCGACTGGGACCACGGGCTCGGCGGGATGCATGTGCTGGTCCAGGACGGGAGCGGGCTCGCCGCGCACGGGTCCGTGGTGATGCGGCGCGTCCGGCACCGGGGCCGCTGGCTGCGCACCGGGTACGTCGAGGCCGTCGCCGTACGGCCGGACGCGCGGCGCACCGGACTCGGCCGGCGGGTGATGGCCGAGCTGGAGCGGATCATCGACCGGGCGTACGAGCTGGGCGCGCTCTCGGCGAGCGAGGACGGGGCCCGGCTCTACACCGCCCGGGGCTGGCTGCGCTGGCCCGGCCGGGTGCACGCCCTCTCCCCGGACGGGATCGTCCGGCTGCCGGACGAGGAGGGAGACGTGTTCGTCCGGCCCGCGCTCGCCGGCCCCCTCAACCCGGCCGGCGAGCTGGTCCTCGACTGGCGGGACGGAGACGTCGCCTGACCGGACGTCAGCCGGCCGCCCGCACCAGGACCTCGCCCGTGTTGCCGCCGCGCAGCATCAGCAGGACTGCGGTTCGTGCACGCGCGCCTGGTGGGCCGCCCAGGACTGGATCCCGGCGGCCAGGGTCAGCGCTGGGGGACGACGGGGCGGTGCTGTCCATGGCGGGCAGCGGCCTTTCGCGCGAAAGCGCAGGTCAGGGCGGTGTGACGGGGAGCGCCGTCTCAGATAGTAGGAAGTCCGAGTAATTGTGCAGACAGAACCGGGTCGCTCCCTTACGTTTGTAGAAGCCGAACGTCTCGCTCGATCCAGCGAATGGCGGTCGTGAGCCGGGCACCCGTGCAGGCAACCCCTGCGGCCCGTGCGCTCCCCGCCCCTTCCGGCAGCTCGTCAACCCTCATCGCCGTGCTCCGTGTTTGCCGAAGGAGTCGATTTCCATGGCCGAGACGACCGTCCGCCGCCGAGTCCGCCACGTGACCCGCACGAGTGAGTCCGACCGCAAGAACGCCGCCGCCGCCCTCCAGCGCGCCCTCGACCGCCGCGACAACGGCGGCGAGACCGGACACTGAGCACGCGTCCGGTGCCGTCCGCGCTCGTCCACATGATGGACGGAGCGTGTCATCACCTGGGACGAGGAGTAGGGTGCCCGCATGTCTCGCAGCATCGATCTCGCAGTGATCCCCGGGGACGGCATCGGACAGGAAGTCGTGTCCGAGGGTCTCAAGGTCCTCTCCGCCGTCCTGCCGCAGGATGTGAAGCTGGAGACCAAGGAGTACGACTTCGGCGCCAGGCGCTACCACGCCACCGGTGAGACCCTCACCGACGCCGACCTGGAGCAGCTGAAGCAGCACGACGCCATCCTGCTCGGCGCCATCGGCGACCCGTCGGTGCCGTCCGGCGTTCTGGAGCGGGGCTTCCTGCTCAAGCTGCGCTTCGCCTTCGACCACCACGTCAACCTGCGGCCGAGCAAGCTGCTCCCCGGCGTCGCCACCCCGCTCGCCGGCCAGCCGGAGATCGACTTCGTCGTCGTCCGTGAGGGCACCGAGGGCCCCTACACGGGCAACGGCGGCACCATCCGCAAGGGCACCGAGCACGAGGTCGCCACCGAGGTCTCCGTCAACACGGCCTTCGGCGTCGAGCGCGTGGTCCGCGACGCCTTCGCCCGCGCCCAGGCCCGCCCGCGCAAGAAGCTCACCCTCGTCCACAAGAACAACGTGCTGACCTTCGCCGGTCACCTGTGGACGAACATCTTCAACAAGGTGGCCGAGGAGTTCCCCGAGGTCACCACCGACTACGTGCACGTCGACGCGGCCACCATCTACCTGGTCACCGACCCGGCCCGGTTCGACGTCATCGTCACCGACAACCTCTTCGGCGACATCATCACCGACCTCGCCGCGGCCGTCTCCGGCGGCATCGGCGTCGCGGCGAGCGGCAACATCAACCCCTCCCGCGAGTTCCCCTCGATGTTCGAGCCGGTCCACGGCTCCGCGCCGGACATCGCGGGCCAGGGCAAGGCCGACCCCACCGCCACGGTCCTGTCCGTCGCCCTGCTGCTGCGCCACCTCGGGTACGACGCCGAGGCCGACCGCGTCGACGCCGCGGTCGCCGCGGACCTCACCGAGCGCGCCTCGCTGGGCGCCCGCAGCACCTCCGAGATCGGCGACGCGCTCGCCACCCGAGTAGCCGGCTGACCCGGCGCTCCCACGCAGAAGCCGCCGGGTCGGACGACCGCCCGGCGGCTTTCCCCTGTCCCCGCCGGGTGCCACCATCGACCCCGGGCCGCTTTCACCCCCGTTCCTTCGGCCGCCGGCCCCGCGCGATAATCGAACGCGGAGCCGCGGTATGAGGGAAAGCTCGGACGTCCTAACACCGGTCTGACCAGGCCGATGACGGGCGTGAGCGCGGCCCGTCACTACAACCGGTGAAGGACAACCACTCATGACGACGCCCACGATCGAGCTCAAGCCCTCCGCCAGCCCCCTCGCCGCCGCCGAGCGCGAGGCGATCCTGGCCGACCCCGGGTTCGGCCGCCACTTCACCGACCACATGGTGACGATCAGGTGGACCGAGGGCCGCGGCTGGCACGACGCCCAGCTCGTCCCGTACGGCCCGATCTCCCTCGACCCGTCCACCCACGTCCTGCACTACGGCCAGGAGATCTTCGAGGGCCTCAAGGCCTACCGCCAGCCCGACGGCTCGATCGCGCTGTTCCGCCCCGAGGCGAACGCCCGCCGCTTCCGCAACTCCGCCCGCCGCATGGCCATGGCCGAGCTGCCCGAGGAGCTGTTCATCGCCGCGCTGGACGCGCTGCTCACCCAGGACGCCGACTGGGTCCCGCCGCACGGCGGCGAGCAGTCGCTGTACCTGCGTCCGTTCATGTTCGCCACCGAGGCCGCGCTCGGTGTGCACCCGGCGAACGAGTACCTGTTCATGCTCATCGCCTCGCCCTCCGGCTCCTACTTCGCCGGCGGCGTCAAGCCCGTCACCATCTGGGTCTCCGAGGACCACGTCCGCGCCGTCCCCGGCGGCACCGGCGACGCCAAGACCGGCGGCAACTACGCGGCGTCCCTGCTGCCGCAGGCCGAGGCCGCCGCGCACGGCTGCGACCAGGTCGTCTACCTCGACGCGGTCACCCGCACCAAGGTCGAGGAGAGCGGCAGCATGAACGTCGCCTTCGTCTACGGCGACCGGATCGTCACCCCCGCCCTGACCGGCTCGATCCTGGAGGGCATCACCCGCGACTCCCTGCTCCAGGTCGCCCGCGACCTCGGCTACACCGCAGAGGAGGGCGTGATCACGCTGGAGCAGTGGCGCGCGGACGCGGCCTCCGGCGCCCTCACCGAGGTCTTCGCCTGCGGCACGGCCGCGGTGGTCACGCCGATCGGCCACGTCAAGACCAAGACCGACCAGTGGACCCACGGCGACGGCACCCCCGGCGAGGTCACCCTCCGGCTGCGCGAGGCCCTCCTCGGCATCCAGCGCGGCGTGACCGAGGACAAGCACGGCTGGATGCACCGGATCGGCTGACCGGAGGACCGGCTCGTTCCCCCGCCGCACCCCTGCTCCCGCCACGGCCGGGGAACAGGGGTGCGGTTGGCGGGCGGGGCACCTGGGTATCTCACCCATCCCACGGGGGGTCGCGCGGCCCCCGCGTGCACGGGTCCGGGGGGAGACGCCGCAGGGTGAACGCATGGTCGCCGATACCTAGGCTGCGCTGGTTATGGCGGGCGTTTCGCACCCCGCGCCGCCCGCAGAGCCTCACGGCGCTGCTCGCGCTGGCCGGCTGTGCCGCCCTGCTGCTGTGGCGGGCCTCCGCCATGGACGCCTACGAGCAGAACCTCGCCCTCAACCTGGGCACCGACCTCGTCGGCGTGGTCATCACCGTCTTCGTGATCGGCCCGCTGATCTCCCGTGCCCAGGAGGGCCGGGTCCGTGAGCACACCCGGCTCGACTACGAGTGGTTCGCCTCCCAGGTGCACGGCGCGACGGCGTGCGTGAAGGTGCTCGACACCTTCTCCAACCTGTTCGGGCCGCAGTTCTCCGAACGCCTGTTCCGCGGCGTCAAGGCGGCCACCGCGCACGGCGCACGGGTGCAGATCCTGCTGCTGGACCCCGACTCGCTCGCTGTCATCCTGCGCGGCCGGGAACTCGGCGAGCAGAGCGCCGACATCCGCCGCGACATCATGCGCAACCTGCGCACCCTGGACCGCTTCGCGCGCCGCCTGGACGAGGGTTCCCGGGCCCTGCTCGAGGTCCGCCTGTGCCAGACGTCCCCCGGTGTCACGCTCTACCGCTGGGACGAGCGCTGCCTGGTCTCCTTCCTGACGGTGGGCCGGCTCTCCGGCGAGGGCGTCCAGCTGGAGGTCGCCGTCCGCTCCCCGCTCGGCACCTTCGTGGAGCAGCGCTTCGACGAGCTGTGGGGGCAGAGCAAGCCGATGGAGCACTTCACCCGGCTGCCGCTCACCCTGGTCGACGCCACCGACGGCCGCAGGGAGTTCCGCTGCCCCTTCGTGTCCGTCGAGGACCGGCTGTACGTCGCCGGGTCCGACCTGGTGTCGTACCTGGCCCGGCACCGCCTCGACCAACTCTCCGCGCACAGCGAGGCCTTCACCGTGCGGGGCGGCCACGAGCTGATCGTGGTCGACGACGAAAGTCCCCTGCACGCGTTGCTCCTCCAGAAATTCGCGGAGAAGTACGATGCGTCGGCGGCCGCCTTCGTGGAGTTGCGACCGCCGGTCCTGGTCACGGAATAGAGGCCCTGGCACACATGAGTTCAGCGCACCACCCTGCTCCGCACGCGAACCCCCGGTTCCGCGCCTTCACCCCCCGTGACCTGGACGGCCTGCTGGACCGGGTGTCGCTGACGCCCGCCGAACGGCTCGCCCTGCGGGCCGTGTCCGCGGTCCTGCCGTTCCGCACCAACTCCTACGTGGTGGACGAGCTGATCGACTGGTCGGCCGCTCCCGACGACCCCGTCTTCCGGCTGACGTTCCCGCAGAGCGGCATGCTGCCCGCGCACGACCTGCGCCGGATGGCGGACCTGCTGGCGCGGGACGCTCCCCAGGCCGAGGTCCGGCGGGCCGCGCACGAGATCCGGATGCGGCTCAATCCGCACCCCTCCGGCCAGCTCGACGCCAACGTCCCCGTGCACGACGGCCGCCGCCTGACGGGGCTTCAGCACAAGTACGCCGAGACCGTGCTGATCTTCCCGCGGCAGGGCCAGACCTGCCACGCCTACTGCACGTACTGCTTCCGCTGGCCGCAGTTCGTCGGGGAGTCCGAGCTGCGGATCGCCACCGACGACATCGCCGCCACCGGCGCCTATCTGCGCGCCCACCCGGAGGTGAGCAGCACGCTCGTCACCGGCGGCGACCCGCTGGTGATGAGCACCGAGGTGCTGCGCCGCTACGTGGAGCCGCTGCTGGAGATCGACACCGTCCGCTCGGTGCGGATCGGCACCAAGTCCCTGGCCTTCTGGCCGTACCGTTTCCTCACCGACCGGGACGCCGACGACCTGCTCCGGCTCTTCGAGAAGGTGGTGGCGAGCGGCCGCCATCTGGCGCTCATGGCCCACTTCACCCATCCGAGGGAACTGCGCCCGGCGGTGGTGCGGGAGGCGATGCGCCGGGTGCGGGACACCGGCGCGGTGATCCGCTGCCAGGGGCCGCTGGTGGCCGGGATCAACGACAGCGCCGACGTGTGGGCCGAGCTGTGGGAGGAGACGACCGCGCTGGGGGCGGTGCCGTACTACCAGTTCGTGGAGCGGGACACCGGCCCGCAGGGCTACTTCGCGGTGCCGCTGGCCCGCGGGTACACGATCTTCCGGGACGCCCACGCCCGGGTCTCCGGGCTCGCCCGCACGGTGCGCGGGCCGGTGATGTCCGCGATGCCGGGCAAGGTCTGCGTGGACGGCGTCGCCGAGGTCGCGGGCGAGAAGGTCTTCGTGCTCCACCTCATCCAGGCCCGCGACCCCGAACTGGTCGACCGGCCGTTCTTCGCCGCGTACGACGAGGGAGCGACCTGGTTCACCGACCTGAAACCGGCGTTCGGCGCGGAACGGTTCCTGCCGGGGCTGGAGGTGGGGTGACATGGGGACCTCGTCGGACCAGCCGACAGCCACGGTCGCCGGGCTGGCACTCGCCGTTGCGATCTTGCTCGCGACGGTGGCCGGCCTCTCCGCGGTGATCCTCAAGATGGTCACCGGAAACCGGCTCGTCGAGGCAGTGACCGCTGGCGGGCTGACCTTTTCCACTGCCCTCGCAGTCACACTCCCGTCGCTCACAGCACTTGGCCTGCTGCAGCACTGACCGCGTCCGGCTCGCCCTCGCCGCGCATCGAGGCCGGGCGGGAGCCGAGTGACAGGTACACCAGTCCGCCCACCGCGCCGGACAGCAGGAAGCCACGACGTCATCGCGGACTGCGCGTTCCAGGCGAGGGGGGTCCCCCGGGCGCGGGCGAAGCCGAGCGTTGGCCGACGACCGAGCCGACCAGCCGGCCCCGGACCCCGGCCGTGCCGACCACCGTGCCGGCGATGATCGCGCTCACCGACGCCCACCAGCCGAGCCCGCTGTTCCATCGGCACGGCCGGTCCCCTTCGACCGCTGCCTGCCGGTTTGAGCGACGTTCAATGTGATGTGATGCCCTGTCCCCGGTCAGTGCTTCTGTTTCACGAATTCGGCGTTTAGAGTGTCGCTCTAAAGTATGGAAGGCAAGGAGGTGCCGCCTCGTGAGACTGACCCCCACGGAACGCGACCGGCTGCTGCTCTTCGGGGCCGCCGAGCTGGCCCGTGCCCGCCGGGCCCGCGGGCTGAGGCTGAACGTGCCGGAGGCGACCGCACTGATCGCGGACACCGTGTGCGAGGCGGCGCGCGACGGCAGGCGGCTCGCCGAGGCCATCGAGGCGGCCCGGTCCGTGCTCGGCCCCGACGACGTGCTGCCGGGCGTCGCCGACGTCGTCACCGAGGTGATGGTCGAGGCGGTCTTCGACGACGGCTCCCGGCTCGCGGTGGTCTCCGACCCCATCGGCGGTGGCCTCGGACCGGACGCCCCGGGCGCGCTGCTGCCCGGACCCCGGCACGCCGACCCCGAGCCGGCGCTGCGGCTCACGGTCACCAACACCGCGACCGTGCCGGTCTCCGTCACCTCCCACTTCCACTTCTTCGAGGCCAACCCGCGCCTCGACTTCGACCGCGCCGCCGCCTACGGCATGCGCCTCGCCGTGCCCGCCGGGTCGTCCGTGCGGTTCGGGCCGGGGGAGAGCGAGGAGGTCGGTCTCGTGCCGATCGGCGGCGAGCGGATCGCGACCGGCTTCGCCGGACTGGTCGACGGGCCGCTGGACGCGCCCGGCGCCAAGGAGGAGGCCCTGCGCCGGGCCGCCGCCTGCGGATACCTCGGTGTCACGGAAGGAGACCAGGAGCGATGAGCCGCTCGAAGGGACGCGAGGTGAGCCGGGCGATCCACATCGACCCGCACGCCTACGCCGCCACCCACGGCCCCCGCGCCGGCGACCGCATCCGCCTCGGCGACTCCGGGCTCACCGTGCGGGTGGAGTCCGACTCCCAGCGCCACGGCGACGAGTTCCTGGCCGGTTTCGGCAAGACCGCCCGCGACGGACTGCACCTGAAGGCCGCCGCCGTCCGCGAGACCTGCGACGTCGTCATCAGCAACGTGGTGGTGATCGACGCCGTGCAGGGCATCCGGAAGGTCTCCATCGGCATCCGGGAAGGCCGGATCCACGCCATCGGCCGCGCCGGCAACCCGGACACGCTCGACGGCGTCGACGTCGTCGTCGGCACCGGCACCTCGATCGTCTCCGGCGAGGGACTGATCGCCACCGCCGGGGCCGTCGACACCCACGTCCACCTGCTGTCGCCGCGCATCATGGAGGCGTCCCTCGCCTCCGGCGTCACCACGATCATCGGGCAGGAGTTCGGCCCGGTCTGGGGCGTCGGCGTCAACTCGCCCTGGGCGCTGCGCCACGCCTTCAACGCCTTCGACGCCTGGCCGGTCAACATCGGCTTCCTGGGCCGGGGTTCGTCGTCGCACGACGCACCGCTGGTGGAGGCGCTGGCCGAGGGCGGCGCCTGCGGGTTCAAGGTGCACGAGGACATGGGCGCCCACACCCGTGCCCTGGACACCGCCCTGCGGGTCGCCGAGGAGCACGACGTCCAGGTCGCCCTGCACAGCGACGGGCTGAACGAGTGCCTGTCCGTGGAGGACACCCTGAGGGTGCTGGAGGGCCGGACCATCCACGCCTTCCACATCGAGGGCTGCGGCGGCGGACACGTCCCCAACGTGCTGAAGATGGCCGGCGTCCCCAACGTCATCGGCTCCTCCACCAACCCCACCCTGCCCTTCGGCCGGGACGCGGTCGCCGAGCACTACGGCATGATCGTCTCCGTCCACGACCTCAAGCCCGACCTGCCCGGCGACGCCGCCATGGCCCGCGACCGCATCCGCGCCGGCACCATGGGCGCCGAGGACGTGCTGCACGACCTGGGCGCGATCGGCATCACCTCCTCCGACGCCCAGGGCATGGGCCGGGCCGGCGAGACCGTGCGCCGCACCTTCGCCATGGCCGGCAAGATGAAGGCCGAGCTGGGCCCGCTGGAGGGCGACGGCGACGGCGACGACAACGCGCGCGTGCTGCGCTACATGGCCAAGCTGACCATCAACCCGGCCATCGCGCACGGCCTCTCCCACGAGGTCGGCTCGCTCGAGGCCGGCAAGCTCGCCGACATCGTGCTGTGGCGCCCGGAGTACTTCGGCGCCAAGCCGCAGCTCGTCCTCAAGTCCGGCTTCCCGGCGTACGGCGTGACCGGCGACCCCAACGCGGCCACCGACACCTGCGAACCCCTGGTGCTGGGCCCGCAGTTCGGGGCGTACGGCGCCACGGCCGCCGACATCTCGGTCGCCTTCGTCGCCCGGGCCGCCGCCGACCAGGGAGGCGACACGCTGCCGACGCGGCGCAGAAGGGTCGCTGTGCGCGGCACCCGGGGCATCGGCCCGGCCGACCTGCGGCTGAACTCCCGTCTCGGAGCCGTCGACGTCGACCGGCGCACCGGCCTGGTCACCCTCGACGGCGACCCGCTCAGCTCCGAGCCCGCCGACTCCGTCTCCCTCAACCGCCTGTACTTCCTGTGAGGATCACCATGTCCGCTGCCGCCGACGGCTTCCGCATGCCCGCCGAGTGGACCCCGCACGAACGCACCTGGATGGCCTGGCCGGGCCCCAACCCCACCTTCGACGACCCGGACGACCTCGCCGCTTCCCGGAATGCCTGGGCTGCCGTGGCCCGCGCGATCCGCCGCTTCGAACCGGTGACCGTGGTCTGCGGCCCCGGCCAGTCCGCCGAGGCGCAGGCGCTGCTCGGACCGGACGTCGAGACCGTCGAGCGGGAGCTGGACGACGCCTGGATGCGGGACATCGGTCCCACCTTCCTCACCAACGGGCGCGGCGAACTCGCCGCCGTGGACTGGACGTTCAACGGCTGGGGCGCCCAGGGCTGGGCCCGCTGGGAGCACGACGCCAAGATCGCCGCGTATGTCTCCGACCTCGCGGGCGCGAAGAGCTACAGCAGCGCACTTGTCAACGAGGGCGGCGCGATCCACGTGGACGGCGAGGGCACCGTGCTGCTCACCGAGACCGTGCAGCTCGGCCCCGAGCGCAACCCGCACTGGTCGAAGGAGGAGGCCGAGGCCGAGATCCACGCCCAGCTCGGCACGAGCAAGGCGATCTGGCTGCCGCGCGGCCTGACCGCCGACTATCCCCCCTGCGGCTTCGGCACCCTCGGCCACGTCGACATCGTGGCCGCCTTCGCCCGGCCGGGCGTCGTGGTGGCGCACTCCCAGCCGGACCCGGCCCACCCCGACCACGAGGTCACCCGGGAGGTCATCGGCATCCTGCGCTCCCAGACCGACGCCCGGGGCCGCGCTCTGGAGGTCGTGGAGGTCCCCGCCCCCACCGTGCTGGAGGCCGACGGCCACTGGGCCGACTACTCCTACATCAACCACTACCTCTGCAACGGCGGCGTCGTGCTGTGCGGCTTCGACGACCCGCGCGACGAGATCGCCGCCGGGATCTTCCGCCGCCTCTTCCCCGAGCGGACGGTGACCCTGGTGGACGCGCGTACGATCTTCGCGGGTGGGGGCGGCATCCACTGCATCACCCAGCAGCAGCCGAAGGTCTGAGCGCGTAGGAGACATCGATGGCCGGTGCGGCACGGGCGCGGAGGAACGCGCCGCCGCGCGAGGAGGTCCTCGCGGCCGCCATGGACATGATCGCCGACCGTGGTCTGGAGAAGCTCACCATGGCGGCGCTCGGCCGCGAGGTCGGCATGAGCAGCGGCCACCTCCTGTACTACTTCCGCTCCAAGGACGAGCTGCTGCTGCGGACCCTGGAGTGGAGCGAGGGCCGGCTCGGCGCGGAGCGGGGCCGGCTGCTCACCGGCCCCGGCACCGCCCGCGAGCGCCTCGCCGCCTACGTCGACCTGTACGTCCCCGACGGCCACCGCGACCCGCACTGGACCCTCTGGCTGGAGGTCTGGAACCGCTCGCAGAACGCCGACGACGACGCACGCGCCCGCCAGTCCGCCATCGAGGGCGCCTGGCACCGCGACCTGGTCGCCCTGATCGCCGAGGGGATCTCACGCGGCGAGTTCCGCCAGGTCGACGCCGACCGCTTCGCGACGAGGCTGCGCGCGCTGCTGGACGGGTTCTCCATCCATGTGGCCATCGGGCTGCGCGGCGCCGACCGGGACCAAGTGCTCGCGCACGTGCGGGAGTTCATCGAGGAAGGGCTCACAGCGGTTCCCTGAGGGGCGCGGGGCCGCGTGGAATCGTTTCCTCCGCGGGCGGGCATGTACCGGCCCATGGGACCACAACACTGGAAGAAGATCTGGGTCGGTTCGGCGGGGAACATGGTCGAGTGGTTCGACTGGTTCGTGTACGCGAGCTTCGCCACCTACTTCGCCGGCGCGTTCTTCCCGAAGGGGAATCCCACCGCCCAGCTGATGAACACCGCCGGCATCTTCGCCGTCGGCTTCTTCATGCGCCCCGTCGGCGGCTGGCTGCTGGGCCGGGTCGGGGACCGCAGAGGCCGCAAGGCGGCGCTGACGCTGACCGTGACGCTGATGTCGGCGTCGGCGATCCTGATCGCCGTCGCCCCGACCTACGCGGTGGCCGGCTACGGCGGCGCGCTCGTCCTGCTCGTCGCCCGCCTGCTGCAGGGCCTGTCCGTGGGCGGCGAGTACGCGGCCAGCGCCACGTACCTGACCGAAGCCTCCGACCCCAGGCGGCGCGGCTTCGCCTCCAGCTTCCAGTACGTCTCCATGACCGCCGGACAGATCGTCGGCCTCGGACTGCAGATCATCCTCCAGCGGACCATGTCGGACGGCGCCCTGCACAGCTACGGCTGGCGGATCCCGTTCGTCGTCGGCGCGTTCGGCGCGGCCGTCGTCTTCTATCTGCGGCGCAGCATGCTGGAGACCGAGGTCTACGAGGAGGACACCTCGCGCACCGAGGAGCGCGGCACCCTGCGCGCCCTGTGGCGGCACCGCCGGGAGGCGCTCCTGGTCATGGCCCTCACCATGGGCGGCACGGTCGCGTACTACACGTACACCACCTATCTGACCAAGTACCTGTCCAACTCCGCGGGCCTGTCCAAGCAGACGGCCACGCTCGTCTCCTTCACCGCCCTGATCGTCTTCGCCGCCCTCCAGCCCCTCGCGGGCGCCCTGTCCGACCGGATCGGCCGCCGCCCGCTGCTCATCACCTTCGCCGTCGGCTCCACCGTCCTGACCGTGCCGATCATGACGTTGCTGCGGCACGCCGGCGGCTTCTGGCCGGCCCTCGGGCTCGCCCTGCTCGCGCTGGTCGTCGTCACCGGCTACACCTCCATCAACGCCTGCGTGAAGGCCGAGCTGTTCCCGACCGGCGTCCGCGCCCTCGGCGTGGCCCTGCCGTACGCCCTGGCCAACGCCCTCTTCGGCGGTACGGCGGAGTACATCGCCCTGTGGTTCAAGAGCGCCGGAATCGAGTCCGGCTTCTACTGGTACGTGGCGGGCTGCGCCGCCGTGTCCCTGGTGGTCTACGTCACCATGCGGGAGACGAAGGACCTGGACCTCGCCCGAATGAGGGACCGTACGGATACCAGTCTGACGCCCGCATCCTGAGACGGACGGCGAGCCGGGGGCGGGACTGTGCCAGACTGCCCCCGTGCTCTCGTTCGCCATGATTATTGGCAGCAGGCGCGCCGGTCCGCAGTGACCACCTCGTACGACCAGGTGCGGGTGGCCACCGTCGTCCTCGACCCGCGCGCAGACCTCTCGCACCCGCGAGGGGTTTTTTCGTTTTCCGGCCCCACCCACGGCCGGAAGCGGTGCGCGAGGGACCATTGGGGGGACGGTGGAGCCGGTCATTCCGGTAAGACCGAAGATCCACAACAGGAGCCTTGAGACCATGACCGAGACGGCAACCAGCGAGCTCGACGACTCGTTCCACGTCTTCGACACGACGCTGCGCGACGGGGCGCAGCGCGAGGGCATCAACCTCACCGTCGCGGACAAGCTCGCCATCGCACGGCACCTGGACGACTTCGGCGTCGGCTTCATCGAGGGCGGCTGGCCCGGCGCGAACCCCCGTGACACCGAGTTCTTCGCCCGCGCGCAGGCGGAGATCGACTTCCGTCACGCCCGGCTCGTCGCGTTCGGCGCCACCCGCCGCGCCGGCGCGAAAGCCGCCGAGGACCCCCAGGTGAAGGCGCTGCTCGACTCGGGCGCCCCGGTGATCACGCTGGTCGCCAAGTCGCACGACCGGCACGTGGAGCTGGCGCTGCGCACCACGCTGGACGAGAACCTGGAGATGGTCCGCGACACGGTGTCGTACCTGCGGGGGCAGGGCCGTCGGGTGTTCGTGGACTGCGAGCACTTCTTCGACGGCTACCGTGCCAACGCCGAGTACGCCAAGGCCGTCGTCCGCACGGCCGCCGAGGCGGGCGCCGACGTGGTGATCCTGTGCGACACCAACGGCGGCATGCTGCCTGCCCAGATCCACGCGGTCGTCGCGACGGTCCTGGCCGACACCGGGGCCCGGCTGGGCATCCACGCCCAGGACGACACCGGCTGCGCGGTGGCCAACACGCTCGCGGCGGTGGACGCGGGCGCCACGCACGTGCAGTGCACGGCCAACGGCTACGGCGAGCGCGTGGGCAACGCCAACCTCTTCCCGGTGGTGGCCGCGCTGGAGCTGAAGTACGGCAAGAAGGTGCTGCCCGAGGGCAGGCTGCGGGAGATGACCCGGATCTCCCATGCCATCGCCGAGGTCGTCAACCTCACTCCCTCCACGCACCAGCCGTACGTGGGGGTGTCGGCGTTCGCGCACAAGGCGGGTCTGCACGCCTCCGCGATCAAGGTCGACCCGGACCTGTACCAGCACGTCGACCCCGAACTGGTCGGCAACACCATGCGCATGCTGGTCTCCGACATGGCGGGCCGGGCCTCGGTGGAGCTGAAGGGCAAGGAGCTGGGCATCGACCTGGGCGGCGACCGGGAACTGGTCGGCCGGGTCGTCGAGCGGGTCAAGGAACGCGAACTCAAGGGCTACACCTACGAGGCGGCGGACGCGAGCTTCGAGCTGCTGCTGCGCGCCGAGGTCGAGGGCCGCCCGCTGAAGTACTTCGACGTGGAGTCCTGGCGGGCCATCGTGGAGGACCGCCCCGACGGCACCCACGCCAACGAGGCGACGGTCAAGCTGTGGGCCAAGAGCGAGCGGATCGTCGCCACGGCGGAGGGCAACGGCCCGGTCAACGCCCTCGACCGCGCGCTGCGCGTCGCCCTGGAGAAGATCTACCCGCAGCTCGCCAAGCTGGACCTGGTCGACTACAAGGTCCGCATCCTGGAGGGCGTGCACGGCACCTCCTCCACCACCCGCGTCCTGATCTCCACCTCGGACGGCGCCGGCGAGTGGTCCACGGTCGGCGTGGCGGACAACGTCATCGCCGCGTCCTGGCAGGCGCTGGAGGACGCGTACACCTATGGCCTGCTGCGGGCGGGCGTCGAGCCTGCCGAGTAGTCATAGTGGAGGCATGACCCACGCTGACGTGCTGTCCCGGGCCCGTGCCGCGACCCGGCTGCCCGCCCGGGACCTGGAGCGGGCACGGCGCTTCTACGCCGACGTACTCGGCCTCGAACCCGTCGACGAACGCCCCGGCGGGCTGCTGTACCGGTGCGGCGGGACCGAGTTCGTCGTGTTCCGCTCCACCGGCGCGTCGCCCGGCACCTTCACCCAGATGGGCTTCGAGGTCGACGACCTGGAAGCGGTCGTGGCCGAGCTGAGGCGGCGCGGGGTGGTCTTCGAGGACGTGGACGCGCCCGGCTTCCGCACCCGCGGCGGCATCGCCGAGATCGAGGGCAACTACCCCAGCAAGGGCGCCCGCGGCGAGCGGGCCGCGTGGTTCCGGGACAGCGAGGGCAACCTGCTCGGGATCGGCCAGCCGGTCCGGTAGACGTCGGCGGGCCCGGCCCGGTGGCGTCGGCGGGCCGGTCTGGTGGGCGTGATGGGCCTGGCTCGGTGGCGTCGGTGGGCCCGGCTCGGTGGCGTCGGCGGGCCGGTCCGGTAGGCGTCAGTAGGCCCCGCCTGGCGGTCTCGGCGGGCAGGTCCGGTAGACGTCAGTGGGCCCGGCCCGGTGACCTCGGCGGGCCGGTCTTGGGGGCGTCGGTGGGCCGGTTGGGTGGGCGTCGGCCGGTCTGGTGGACGTCGGTGGCCTGGCTCGGTGGCGTCGGTGGGCCGCGTCCGGCGGGCGTCAGCAGGCCCTGCCCGGCGGGCGTCGGTGGGCCCGGTCCGGTAGGCGTCAGTAGGCCCCGCCCGGCGGTCTCGGCGGGCCGGTCCGGTAGACGTCAGTGGTCCCGTCCGGCGCGCGTCAGAGGGCCGGTCGCCCGGTTCTCAGGGTGCCCGCCAGATGTTGTCGAAGGCCGCGTTCTCGATGCGGCGCCGCTCGCGTACGGCCCCCAGCTCGGTCACCGCGTCGCCGACCGCGACCAGGACGGTGACGACGGACTCGTCGCCCGGTTCCTCCTCGGGCGGCCGCTCGCCCTGGATGCCCAGGGTGGCGGCGAGCCCGGCGAGGACGGGCTCGCGGGACCACCAGCGGTCGGCGGCGTGCCGGCGGGCCGGGGTGTCGGCGGCCGCGGCCTTGTCCGCCCGGTGCGGCCAGCGGTGCGACTTGCCGGACAGCTGCCCGCCTGCGTCGAGCACGTCCCGGTAGGCCGTGGCCAGCCCCTCGCCCCGGCGCCAGAGCCAGTCCTCGACCGTCTCGTACGGCTCCGCGCGCCGCAGCGCGGCCCCGGCCTCGTCCAGCATCCGGTCACCCGTGGTCAGCACCGGGCCGGGCACGATCCGCTCACCGTCCAGGGTGAGCGCCCGCGCCCCGAGAAGGTCGATCAGCTCGGCCCCCGCCAGCGCCAGCGACAGATCACCCGCCTCGACGGGATGGTCGCCGGGCACGTCGAGACTGACGAGGAACAGATCCTGCGGTGTGGTCATACCCACCACCATGGTCCGTGGGCGCCCGATGCGCACCACGCCACACCCGTCCCGCTCAGCAGGACTCCTCGGCGAGCCGCTCGAAGGAGCGCCGGCTCATCGCCCGCCCGTCCGCCCACACCTGGCCGGGCCGCAGCCGGGCGATCCGCTCGGCGGTGAACTCCACGACCGCGTTGTAGGAGTCACCGGTGACGTAGTGCCCGAAGCCCAGGGTGTAGTGGTGCCCGGGCAGCAGCTCCTGCCGGCCGCGGTGCCGGGCGTGCCAGTCCCCGGGCGGGGCGAAGAGCGGGAACTCGGTGTCCCCGTGCAGCCCCTCGCTCCGCGAGTCCCACCCGGTGGTCACGGGCCCGTCCCCGCCGCCGCGCGGCCGCCCCTCGAGGGACGGGCCCTGGTAGGCGTCGTCGCCGCACGGACGGAACACCGCGTACGGCGTCCCGTCCGCGCCGACGCGCACGCCCGCGAGCGGCAGGTCGACGGCTCCGCAGCCGCTCAGCAGCAGCATCCCGCCGGCGATCCCCGCCGCCACGGCCCCCGTGCGCCTCATGCGTCTCCTACCGCAGTGTCCACTTCTGGTTGGCGGCCCCGGTGCACGACCAGATCTGGGCCCGCGCCCCGTTCGCCGACGAGTTGTCGGTGACGTCGAGGCACTTGTCCGCCGCAGTGTTGACCACGTCACCGGTCGAAGAGTTGTACGACCACTGCTGGGCGCCGGTGCCGTTGCAGTCGTACAGCTGCACCTTCGCCCCGTCCGCCGTCGAACCCGAGGTCACGTCCAGGCACTTGCCGAGCGCCTGGACCGACCCGTCGGGCTGGACCGTCCACTGCTGGGCCGCCGTGCCGTTGCAGTCGTAGAGCTGCACCGCCGTGCCGTTGGCGCTCGAACCGCCCGCCACGTCGAGGCACTTGCCGGCCAGGCCGACGAAGGAGCCGGTGCGGGCGCCGCCGCCGGACTGGGTGCCGGACCAGGTGAAGGTGGCCGAGGTTTTGCCGGGCAGCGAGTAGGTCGCGTGTTCGGAACCCCAGTCGATGGTGACGGTCTGCGCCGAGGAGGAGCCGTTGTAGGCGATCAGCGCCTTGCTGCCGTCGGGGTTGCGCCAGGCCACGTTCGGCACGGTGGTGGACGCCGTCGAGGCGATGCGCTGGGCGCCCGGCCGGACGAACTTGGTCAGGTGCCCCATGTCGTAGTACTCGACGGTGTAGTCGACCGTTCCGCTCGCGCCGTCGCCGTTGTGCACGGTGATCAGCCCGGTGCAGGTGCCGCAGCCGCCGTTGTGCGGGCCCATGTTCTGGTCCACGGCCAGCGACCACTTGGTCACCGACTTCGCCCAGTTGCGGGTGTAGTCGATGATGTTGGACATGTCCTCGCGCTGCTGGTCGGCGATCCAGGTGCCGCCGGAGTGCTCGGTGCCGAACGCGTCCAGCGACGGGTACTTGTCGTGGATCGTGGTCTGCTCGGCGACGTCACCGCCGTAGCCGTGCCAGGCGATCCCGGCGAAGTTGGGGTGGTTGCGGATCGCCGGGTCGTCCACGGACAGGGCCGCGTAGGAGTCGTAGGTGTCCCAGTTCCAGTCGTGCGCCAGGACCTTGGTCGACAGGCCCGCCGACTGCAGCTGCGGCAGCAGGTCGTTCTTGAGGAAGTACTGGATGCCGGAGGCGTTCCAGCTCATCGACGGGTAGCCGGAACAGCACGTGGGCTCGTTCTGCGGGGTGACGTACGAGACGTTGATCCCCTGGTTCTTGTACGCCTGGAGGTACTTCACGAAGTACGAGGCGTACGCGCCGTAGTCCTCGGCCTTGAGCCAGCCGCCGTTGAGGGAGCCGCTGTCCTTCATCCAGGCCGGCGCGGTCCACGGCGAGGCCATCACGGTCAGGGACGGGTTGAGCTGGAGCGCCTGCTTCGTGAGCGGCACGACGTCGGCGAGGTCATGGGCGATCGAGAACTTCGCGAGGGACGGGTCCGTCTGGCCGGACGGCACGTCGTCGTACGTGTAGCCGTACCGCGCGAGGTCCGAGGCGCCCATCGGGTTGCGCAGGAACGACAGCCCGATGCCGTCGGTCGGCGAGAACAGCTTGCGCATGGTCGCGTCCCGGGTCGCCTGGGACAGCGCCCCGCTGCTGTTCATCAGCCAGGCCGCGGTGTCCGTGAAGGACGCTCCGCCGCCGGTGAAGGTCTGGTAGCGGGTGTTCTCGTCCACGGTGATGTTCGTGCCGCTGCCGCCGGCGCCGGACTGGAAGGCGAACGGCGTCTGGGCCTGCAGGCCGCGGACGACATGCCGGCCGGCGGAGTCGTCGGTGGTGGTGAGCCAGGCCGTGACCTGCTCACCGGCCGCGTGCGCGGGGGGTACGGCGGCCGTGAAGCCGGCTGCGGAGAGCAGCCCGGCCAGCAGCAGCCGGACCGTGCGGGGGGTTCTCCTCATGGTGCGTCGCCCTTCCTCTCGGGTCGACTGTGGGGGTCGCCGCAAGGGACAACTGCCGCGCCGTCTTGACGGGTTGGCGAGCCGTTAGTTAACTCACGGCGTGATCTAAGTCATGAGTGAACCATGAGAGCCGAGGGAAGGTCCATGCCGAGAACCGCCCTGCTCGTCTCCGGGGCTCTGCTCGCCGCCCTGTTGCCCCTGTCCGCCGCGGCGCACGCCGCCGACGACCCCGCGCCGACCCCCGTCGACCGCTTCGAGGGCGAGGTGCCCTTCGCCTCCCAGCCCGCCGACGGCATCTTCACCTGGGGAAGCGACGCCGACGACCCGCCCGCCCTGCGCCTCGCCGACCGCGCCGACGCCCCGGAGGGCGCCAAGGTCCTCACCGGCGCCTACGACATCAGCGGCTACGGCGGGTTCACCCATGACTTCGCCGCGGACCAGCCGGCCCACGACTGGTCCGCCCACCAGGGCATCCGCTTCTGGTGGGAGGGCCGGGACAACGGCCGCAAGATCTCCTTCGAGATCAAGGACGGCGGCGCGAACGGCGAGGCCTCCGAGCTGTGGACGACCTCCTTCACCGATGACTTCACCGGCTGGAAGCAGATCGAGATCCCCTTCACCCACTTCCAGTACCGCACCGACTACCAGCCCGTCGGCGGCATCGACCACGTCCTCGGCCTGACGCGGATGTGGGGGTACGCCGTCACCCTTCCGGCCGGCACCAAGGGCGACTTCGCCATGGACGACGTCGAGCTGTACGGCAGGGCCGACCAGGCCCTGCACGCCTCCGTCACCACCGACGCGCCCGTCTACCCCGTCAGGGCGGGCGGCACCGCCGAGGTCAGGGTCACCCTGGCCACGACCGGCGACCGGCCCGTGGACGACCCGGTGACGGTCGCCTACGCCACCGGGGACGGCACCGCCACCGCCGGCCGGGACTACACCCCGGTCGAGGGCACCGTCACCTTCCCGGCCGGCACCGCCTCGGGCGCCACGCGGACCATCGAGGTGCCCACCCGGCACGACCGGGTCCCCTCGGCCGCGAGGACGATCCCGCTGAAGCTCACGGTCACCGGCGCCAAGGCGCCCGCCGAGACCCCGCAGGTCGTGATCGACGCGCACGGACTGCCGTACCTCAACGCCAAGTTGCCCGTGAAGAAGCGGGTCGCGGATCTGCTGTCCCGCATGTCCCTTCAGGAGAAGGCCGGGCAGATGACCCAGGCCGAGCGCGGCGCGGTCGGCGGCGGCGCGGACATCGCGGCGTACTCCCTCGGCTCGCTCCTGTCCGGCGGCGGCTCCACGCCCACGCCGAACACCCCCCAGGCCTGGGCCCGGATGATCGACGGGTTCCAGCTCCGGACGCGGGCCACCCGGTTCCAGGTCCCGCTGATCTACGGCGTCGACGCGGTCCACGGCCACAACAACCTGGCCGGCGCCACGATCATGCCGCACAACATCGGCATCGGCGCCGCACGGGACCCCCGGCTCGCGTACGAGACGGGCTCGGTGACGGCCGCCGAGGTGCGCGCCACCGGCATCCCGTGGGACTTCGCGCCCTGCCTGTGCGTGAGCCGCGACGAACGCTGGGGCCGCTCCTACGAGTCCTTCGGCGAGGACCCGGCCCTCGTGCAGTCCACGGAGACCATGATCCAGGGCCTCCAGGGCCGCGCCGACGGCCGTGACCTGAGCCGGAACGACAAGGTGCTGGCCACCGCCAAGCACTTCGCCGGCGACGGCGGCACCGCCTACGGCTCCTCCACCACCGGCACCTACACCATCGACCAGGGCGTCACCACGGTCACCCGGCAGCAGCTTCAGGACATCCACCTCGCGCCGTACCAGACCGCCGTCCGGCGGGGCATCGGCACGGTCATGCCGTCGTACTCCTCCCTCGACATCGCCGGCGACGGCAAGGGCGCGGTGAAGATGCACGCCCGCGGCGACATGATCAACGGCGTGCTCAAGGACCGGATGGGCTTCGGCGGCTTCGTCATCAGCGACTGGAACGCCATCGACCAGCTCCCCGGCGACTACGCCGCGCACGTCCGCACGGCGGTGAACGCGGGCGTCGACATGATGATGGTGCCGTACTCCTACAAGGACTTCACCGCCACGCTCGTCGACGAGGTGAAGGCGGGCCGGATCAGCGAGAAGCGGATCGACGACGCGGTCTCCCGCATCCTCACCCAGAAGTTCAGGCTGGGCCTCTTCGAGCACCCCTACGCCGACACCTCCGGCGCCGCCGCCATCGGCTCCCCGGCACACCGCGCGGTCGCCCGCCGGGCGGCGGCCGAGTCGCAGGTGCTGCTGAAGAACAGCGGCGGGCTGCTGCCGCTGAAGAAGAGCGAGAAGGTGTACGTCGCCGGGTCCAACGCCGACGACCTCGGCAACCAGACCGGCGGCTGGACCATCACCTGGCAGGGCGCCTCCGGCACCCACACCCAGGGCACGACCATCCTGCAGGGCATGCGCGACGCCGGCGGGAACGTCACCTACTCCAAGGACGCCTCCGCCCCGACCGGCGGCTACGACGTGGGCGTGGTCGTCGTCGGCGAGACCCCGTACGCCGAGGGCGTCGGCGACGTCGGCAACGGGCACAGCCTCCGGCTGTCGGCGGCCGACCAGGCCGCCGTGGACAAGGTGTGCGCGGCCATGAAGTGCGTGGTGCTGATCGTCTCCGGCCGCCCGCAGCTCGTCGGCGACCGGCTCGGCGAGATCGACGCACTCGTGGCGTCCTGGCTGCCCGGCACCGAGGGCGAGGGCGTCGCCGACGTCCTCTACGGCAAGCGGCCCTTCACCGGGCAGCTCCCCGTCACCTGGCCGAAGTCCGAGTCCCAGCTGCCGATCAACGTGGGCGACGCGTCGTACGACCCGCAGTTCCCCTACGGCTGGGGCCTGACCACCCTCACCGACGTACCCAGGGGCGGTGCGGCCACCCTGAAGGCGCTGGGCGCAGCGGCGACGGCCGCCGAGCGCAGGGGCGACGACCGGGCCGGACGCGAGCTGGTGACCACGGCGCGGCTGCTCGTGCAGAACCGGGTGGGAGAGCGGATGACGCAGGCGGTGGCCAAGCCGTTCGCCGACGCCGATCACCTGCTGCTGACCGGGCGGTACGGGAAGGCGGTGGAGAAGCTGAGCGAGGCGTACCGGGCGGCGTAGCCCTGCCCCTATGACCGAGTATGGGAGGCTTCGGGTAGCGTCGAAGGATGAAGGCCGTCCTGCGGAACCGAAGCCTCCCCGCACTGCTGCTCGCCGTCCTCGCCCTGGTGGTGGCGACCGCCTTCGCCCCCGGGGCGAGCGCGGACACGAGCGTCTCCACCGTCGCCCAGGCCCTTCGCAAGAGCCCGGTCTACGTCGACCCGGCCGCCTCGGGCCAGTTGTCGAAGGCCGACGCCGACGCCCTCGCGAAACGCATCGAGGACGCCGACAAGCCGCTGTTCATCGCGGTCCTCCCGGCCGGCTACCCGACCGCGAACCTCTTCTCCGGCCTGCGCGCGGCCACCGGCATCACCGGCCTGTACGGCATCCGCCTCGGCGACCGCTTCGACGCCCGCGCCGACTCCTCCGTGATGTCGGCGACGGCCCGGCAGAACCTGGTGAGCAGCGTCCAGGGCGAGTCCGCCAAGGCCCAGCTCACCGACTTCACCGACCGGGCGCTGGCCCACATGGGCGGCCACGCCCCGAAGAGCTGGGGCGGCAGCGGCGGCGGATCCTCGGCCGCGGCGCTGATCGCGGTCGCCGCGGTGCTGGTGGCGGGCGGCGCCGGCGCCTACGCGCTGGTGCGCCGCAACCGCCGCAGGCGCGACGAGGAGCAGCGGGCCGCGCTCGACCGGCTGCGGGTGGTGGTGGACGAGGACATCACCGCCTTCGGCGAGGAACTGGACCGGCTCGACTTCCAGCCGGGCGAGCCCGGCGCCGACGACGCGATGCGCGCCGACTACGCACACGCGCTGGACGCCTACGAGACGGCGAAACAGCGCATGGCCGCCGCGCGGCGGCCCGAGGACGTCCGGACCGTCACCGAGGCGCTGGAGGACGGCCGGTTCTCCCTGGCCTGCCTCGCCGCCCGCCGCGCGGGCCGCCCGCTGCCCGAGCGCCGCCCGCCCTGCTTCTTCGACCCGCGCCACGGCCCCTCGGTGACCGACGCCACCTGGACCCCGCCCGGCGGGGCGCCGCGCCAGGTCCCCGTCTGCGCCGCCGACGCCACCCGGCTGGCCGACGGCCGCGACCCCGTCGTCCGCGAGGTCGACACGGACTACGGCCGCCGCCCCTACTGGGACGCGGGCCCCGCCTACGGCCCCTGGGCGGGCGGCTACTTCGGTGGCGGCATCCTCCCCGGCCTCCTCGTCGGCACGCTGCTGGGCAGCATCATGGCCACCCCGTCGTACGGGGCCGACTACGGCTACGGCTACGGGGACTTCGGGGACGGGTACGGCGGTGACTTCGGCGGCGACTACCAGGGCGGCGACGTGTCCGGCACCGACTTCGACGCGGGCGACTTCGGGGGCGGGTTCGGCGACGGCGGAGGGTTCGGCGGCGGTGACGGAGGCGGCGACTTCGGCGGAGGGTTCTAGGGCGCGGTCCGGCCCCGGCTGTCCGTCTCCGGCGTCTCCAGCGACCCCAGCCGCTCCATCACCGCCGCCGCGAGGGCCAGCACGCCGCGCTCGGTCTCGCCCAGGGTGCCGAGCGCCCCGGCCAGCCAGGCGTCGCGGTCGGCCATGTCCTGCTCCAGGGCCGCACGGCCGGCCTCGGTGAGCGACAGCACGGACCGGCGCCGGTCGTCCGTGCCGCGCTCCCGCACGATCAGCCCCTCGGCCTCCAGCTCGGCGTAGACCCGGGTCAGCGACTGCGGCCGCTGCCGCTCCGCCGCCGCGATCTCGCCGGGCGTCGCGGGCCCGTACCGGTGGAGGTACCCGAGCACCGCGAGCTGGTTGGGGCTGAGGCTCCCTTCCCCGCGCTCCTGCCGCAGACGCCGGTTGAGCCGGACGACGGCACGGCGCAGACGGGCCGCTTCGGAGAGGTGATCCATGCCGAGATAGTACGCGCAAGCTTACTATTAGGTGGCTCGGAGTGGCTGTATCGTCGGGGAGTGCGCGAAAAACTCATACGCAATGCGTACGAATCTCTGCTGGCGATGACGGCGGTCCTGCTGTGCTGGGGAACCGTCCTGTGGCTGGAGGGCGCGGCCGGGCTGCACACCGACGTGCTCGTCCTGGCGGTCGCCCTGACCCTGACCCTGTTCTCGACCCAGCGCACCGCGTCCCCGCGCCGCAGGCTGGCGGCGCTCGTGCTGCTGCCGGCCACGGCCGCCGGCGCCCAGTTGCTGGGCCGCCTGATCATGCACCACTACGCCCTCGGCGCCGCCGTCTACACGGCGGGCATCTCCCTGTGCATCTGGATCCGCCGCTACGGCCCCGCCGCCACCAGGGCGGGCACGCTGCTGACCCTGCCGTTCGTGGCCCTGCTGGTCGTCCCCGGCCCTGCCCTGCCGCCCGGGACCGAGAGCGGGCTGGTGAGCTGGTTCTGGTCGGCCGTGGTCGGCGTGCTGGCGTGCCTCAGCGTCTGGCTGGTCCAGGGGCTCGGCGACCGCTACGGCCCCTGCAGCCCGGAGCCCGAGCGGGCCGCACCTCGCCGGGTGTCGCGCCTGCACCCTCGCCCCAGCACACGGATGGCGCTGCAGATGGCGGCGGGTGCCGCGGCGGCGTTCGGCTGCGGCCGGCTGTTCTTCGACGACCACTGGCCGTGGGCGGTGCTGACGGCCTACGTCGCCGCGAGCGGCAACCGGGGCCGAACCGATGTACTGCGCAAGGGAATCGAGCGGTTCGCCGGTGCGTCCGTGGGCACGCTGCTGGCCACCGGCGTGGCGGCCGTCGACGTCACCGGGCACGCGGCGATGGCGGTGATGTTCGCGGTCCTGGCCGTCACCCTGTGGCTGCGCCCGCTCAACTACGGCTACTGGGCAGCCGGAATGACGACCGCCCTGTCCCTGCTCCTCGGCTACTTCGGCCAGGACGCGGTGAGCCTGCTGCCGACCCGGCTGGCCGCGATCGCGCTCGGCGCCGGCCTGTCCGTGGCAGCGGCGTGGTGGCTACTTCCCGACCAGCGCCGCCGCCCGCAGGAACTCGCTCCACGTCGCGGGAGAGAGAGTGAGGACAGGGCCGGCCGGCCGCTTTGAGTCACGGATGTGGATGGTGGTGGGGGTGGTGGCCACTTCGAGGCAGTTGCCGCCTTCACTGCTGCTGTAGCTGGACTTGCGCCACACGAAGGCGAGTTCGACACAGTTGCCGCCCTCGTTGCTGCTGTAGCTGGACTTGAACCAAGCGAGTGCTGCGGTGTTCATAGCTCTTCTAGCAGTCCCTTCAGGAGGCGCTCACTCTCGCCCGTAGAGAGTGCCTGTGACCGCAGCATTCCATACTTGAGGTGGTAATCGCTGACCTCCTCGGGATCGTCGATCATGAAGCTCGCGCGCTGCACCTCCAGGTAGACGAGGCGTTCGTGCTCGGGTGTCTCCAGCAGCGTCATGGGCCCCGCCAGTCCGGCGTGGGGCATGCGGTCCATGGGCATGATCTGCACACTCATGTGGATGGGCTCGGTGTACTCCAGGATCTGCCGGATCTGGGCCCGCATCACGTCCGGGCCGCCAACCTGCCGACGCAGGATGCTCTCCTCCATGATGAAGTGACCGACAGGTGGCCGCTCGCGCTGCCAGATCAACTGCCGTTCCATGCGGGCCTGCACCCATTGCTCGGCCGTCTCGCTCACCAGCGCCGGGTAGCGGGAGTCGAAGGCGGCGAGGCAGTACTCCCTGGTCTGAAGCAATCCAGGCACCATCTGGGTCTCGTAGGCCAGGATGTTCACGGCCTCCTGCTCGTGATCCACCAGCCCCTGCGCGAACTGAACCACCCGATCCCGAACCGGCAGCTTCTCCAGCAGCACCGCCAACGCCCCGCCCGTGTCCAGCACTTCGTCGAACTGCTCGGCGCGGTGCGGCTGCAGCGCGAGCCGCCCCTGCTCGATGGACGCCACGGTGTCGACGTGGAGGTTGACCTGCTCGGCCAA
Source organism: Streptomyces sp. NBC_00557 (assembly GCF_036345995.1). Classification (NCBI taxonomy): domain Bacteria; kingdom Bacillati; phylum Actinomycetota; class Actinomycetes; order Kitasatosporales; family Streptomycetaceae; genus Streptomyces; species Streptomyces sp. NBC_00557. The sequence continues at coordinate 2,478,473 of NZ_CP107796.1, read as the reverse complement.
ACCCTCCTGTGAGAGGCGGGCGTTCTTTCGGTAGTGGGCGACCAGCGCGCCCACCGCTTGCCAGGTACCGACCTTCTTGGGCATGCGTGTGCCATTCCCCGGTGCCGTACGGAAGTCCTCGTAGTGGAGCCGTAGAGAAAAGCTCTACGACCTCACTCAGTGGTCCAATCTAGTCACGGACGGTGACGCTCGTCCCGTGAACGAGGAAACTCAACTGGGCGAGATGCGCGTGGCGTTCTTCCGGCGGGACCGCAGGTCGGTAGGTGCGGCAAGGGAGTTCACGCGGACGGTGATGAAGGACTGGCGGAGGCGGGCGCGCGAGGACGATGTGCTGTTGTGCGTCAGCGAGTTGGCCACCAACGCCCTGCTGTACGGCGTGCCGCCCGGCCGGGGTTTCTCCGTGCGGCTGTGCCTCCTGGACGGCGTGCTGAGGCTGGAGGTGCATGACAGCGGGCCCGGCGCGGTGCGCCCGAGGGAGCCGGACCCGGAGTCGGAGGGCGGCCGGGGTCTGGTGCTGGTGTCGGCGCTGGCCGACAAGTGGGGCGTGGGGGAGCGGAACCCCGGGAAGTCCGTGTGGTGCGAGTTCGCGGGGTGACCGCATCCGGGCCGGCGGCGCTCAGGCCTGCTTGATGGCGGAGATCTCGAAGTTCAGCTTGATCTTGTCGGAGATCAGGACACCACCGGTCTCCAGGGCCGCGTTCCAGGTCAGGCCCCACTCCGAGCGCAGGATCTCCGCCTTGCCCTCGAAGCCGACACGCTCGTTGCCGAACGGGTCCTTCGCGGCGCCGTTGAACTCCAGGTCGATGGTGATCGGCTTGGTCACCCCGAGCAGGGAGAGGTCGCCGGTGATGCGGTACTCGTCGCCGCCCAGGGCCTCCGCCTTCGTGGAGCGGAACGTCATGACCGGGAACTCGTCGATCTTGAAGAAGTCGGCGGACTTCAGGTGGCCGTCCCGGTCGGCGTTGCCCGTCTCGATGCTCGCCATCTGGACGTCGATCGTGGCGGTGGACCGGCTCGGGTCCGCGCCGTCCAGGTGCAGCGTTCCGGTGAAGTCGTGGAAGGCGCCCTTGACGTTGGTGACCATGGCGTGCCGGGCGGTGAAGCCGATCGTGGTGTGCGCCGGGTCGATCGTGTAGTCGCCGGTCAGCGCGGAAAGGTCGGTGCTCGTGGCGGTCGGCGCGGCCGGGGCCGCGGCGGTGCTGTCCTTGCGGCTGAAGATGCCCATGTCGTACTCCCAGATCAGTTGAACGTTAAACCAAGTCGGTAGGTACGACGGTAGACCCATCCGGTTCGGTTTTCAACATCATCCGCAGGGTGATTTCGCCGTCGCGCGGAGTGATCTCGTGCGCCCTCTGGCGGACGCGCGTAGAACTCGGGCACCATCTGCGTGCACCACCTGCACAGCCGCCCCACTGGAAGCACGGCCCGACGCAGGAAAGGTCCCCCATGAAACTCGCCAGACCCATGCGGCTCCGCTCCGTCCTGACCGCGCTCGCCCTGGTCGTCGCCCCCGGTGTCGCCGTCGTCGGCACCGCCACCGACGCCTTCGCCGTCACCAAGATCAGCCAGGCCACCGCCGAGTCGATGTTCCGGCAGGTCGGCATCACCTGGTCGTCCTCCGGCAACTGCACCGACCGCTACAACTCCACGTGCACGTCCTTCGAGCAGCTCAACCTCGCCACCGCCCAGGGCGCCCAGACCCTGAAGCGGGCCAGCGGCTGCGCCCTCAACATCACCGGCGGCACCGAGACCGGCCATGCCTCCGGCACCTACTCGCACTGGAACGGCTACAAGCTGGACTACAGCAAGAACACCTGCGTGACGTCGTACATCAAGAACAACTTCAGCTACATCGGCCTGCGCGGCGACGGCTACCCGATGTGGCAGTCCGCCTCCGGCAACGTCTACGCCGACGAGGGCACCCACTGGGACGCCCTGTACTACAACTGCGGCGGCTGCTGAGCGGAGCGAGGAAGATGGCGGCCGGTCCCGTCCTGCGGTGGCCGGCCGCCGGTCTTTTGTCCGGTATCGTCGGTGCGCCGGGCCGGTGTGCTCCGTTCGGAGGACCGCCGTCCGGGGTCCCCTGTCACCCCGGCGATGGCATGCCAGGGCCACGAATGTGAGGTGGCTCTCCGGTGACGTCTTTGTGGCCCCTCTACAACACCGACGCCCTGTGAGCAGTCGGAACGGCTGCATGCGGCCGTGGTTCTGTTCACTGCTACCAGGAAAACGGGCCGGAGACTGTACGGAGTCGACGGCTCGCTTTCCTTGGTGTCCTTCGTAAGGTCGCTACATGACCGTTTTGGAAGAGACGACGGGTGAGCCGACCGGCGAGCCGACGGACGCGCGCGGGCGGGTCGCCGAGCTGCACGAGATCCGTGCGCGGGCCGTGGCCGGCCCCAGCGAGAAGGCGACCGAGGCGCAGCACGCCAAGGGCAAGCTGACGGCACGGGAGCGGATCGAGCTGCTCCTGGACCCGGGGTCCTTCCAGGAGGTCGAGCAACTGCGCCGGCACCGGGCGACCGGGTTCGGGCTGGAGGCGAAGAAGCCGTACACCGACGGTGTCATCACCGGCTGGGGCACGGTCGAGGGCCGTACCGTCTTCGTCTACGCGCACGACTTCCGGATCTTCGGCGGCGCGCTGGGCGAGGCCCACGCCACCAAGATCCACAAGATCATGGACATGGCCATCGCGGCCGGCGCGCCCCTGGTGTCGCTCAACGACGGCGCGGGCGCCCGCATCCAGGAGGGCGTCTCGGCCCTCGCCGGCTACGGCGGCATCTTCCAGCGCAACACCAAGGCCTCCGGCGTCATCCCGCAGATCTCGGTGATGCTGGGCCCGTGCGCGGGCGGCGCGGCCTACAGCCCCGCCCTGACGGACTTCGTCTTCATGGTCCGCGAGACCTCGCAGATGTTCATCACCGGCCCGGACGTGGTCAAGGCGGTCACCGGCGAGGAGATCACGCAGAACGGGCTCGGCGGCGCGGACGTGCACGCGGAGACCTCCGGCGTGTGCCACTTCGCGTACGACGACGAGGAGACCTGCATCGCCGAGGTGCGCTACCTCCTGTCGCTGCTCCCGCAGAACAACCGCGAGAACCCGCCCCGGGTGGACTCCTCCGACCCGGTCGACCGCCGCTCCGACGTCCTGCTGGACCTGGTCCCGGCCGACGGCAACCGGCCGTACGACATGGCCAAGGTCATCGAGGAGATCGTCGACGACGGCGAGTACCTCGAGGTCCACGAGCGCTGGGCCCGCAACATCATCTGCGCCCTCGCCCGCCTCGACGGCCAGGTGGTCGGCATCATCGCCAACCAGCCGCAGGTACTGGCGGGCGTCCTGGACATCGAGGCGAGCGAAAAAGCTGCGCGCTTTGTCCAGATGTGTGACGCTTTCAATATCCCGATCGTCACCTTCCTGGACGTGCCGGGGTTCCTTCCCGGTGTCGACCAGGAGCACGGCGGAATCATCCGCCACGGCGCGAAGCTGCTCTACGCCTACTGCAACGCGACCGTGCCGAGGATTTCGCTGATCCTGCGCAAGGCGTACGGAGGTGCCTACATCGTCATGGACTCCCAGTCGATCGGCGCCGACCTCACCTACGCCTGGCCCACCAACGAGATCGCCGTCATGGGCGCCGAGGGCGCCGCGAACGTCATCTTCCGCCGCCAGATCGCCGAGGCGCCGGACCCCGAGGCCATGCGGGCGCGGATGGTCAAGGAGTACAAGGCCGAGCTGATGCACCCGTACTACGCGGCCGAGCGCGGCCTCGTGGACGACGTCATCGACCCCGCCGAGACCCGTGAGGTCCTGGTCAAGTCGCTGGCGATGCTGCAGTCCAAGCACGCCGACCTGCCCTCCCGCAAGCACGGCAACCCCCCGCAGTAACCGAGCGGACCCGCCGCGGCAACCCCGCGGACCCCTCTCTCACGGAGACTGAGACCCATGAGCACTCCCGACATCCGCGTCGAGAAGGGCCACGCCGAGCCCGAGGAGGTCGCCGCCATCACGGCCGTCCTCCTGGCCCGCGCGGCCGCCCGCCCCGCCCCCACGGCCCACCCCCACCGAGCCCGCGCCAGGGCCGCCTGGCGCCGCCTCGAACGCGAGCCCGGCTTCCGAGCCCCGCACAGCTGGCGCTGAACCCCGGCCCCGCACTGACGAGAGCCGCCGACTCCGGTCCCCGGAGCCGGCGGCTCTCGCCGTGCACTAGGCCGGCACGGTCCAGAACCCCGAATCCTCTGCCGGCGGGGGCTTGGGGACCCAGCTGCTGCGATCCGCCCCCGGCCTCCAGTCCGGAACGTTCCCGCCGAAATGGATCATGAAGGCCCAGTAGCGCTCTTCCTCGTGCAGGACGAGGCTGTCCTCGTCCGACAGGTCCTGCCCGTGCCACTGCGCATTGATCCGGGCCACGGCCTCCGCGCGCGAGATCCCGAACTCCGAGACCATCTCATCCGCGATCCCGTCCAGGAACTCGAGAGTCTCGGGCGAGGCGGGCATGGTGAACGTCGTAGAACCCTTTTCGTGCAGGCACCTCAACTACTGAGGGGCGGCAACCTCAAGGTTGCCGCCCCTCAGATGCACAACATGACCGGTAGGTTACCGAAGCCGCGCCATCAGCGCGTGCTCGACCAGGGTGATCAGCGTCGACTTGGCGTCGGCGCGGTGGCGGGCGTCTGTGGTGATGATCGGGGTGTCGGGGCCGATCTGGAGGGCCTCGCGGACCTCGTCGGGGCTGTAGGGCTGCTGGCCGTCGAAGCCGTTGAGCGCGATGACGAAGGGCAGGCCGCTGTTCTCGAAGTAGTCGACGGCCGGGAAGCAGTCGGCGAGGCGCCGGGTGTCCACGAGCACCACCGCGCCGATCGCACCGCGGACCAGGTCGTCCCACATGAACCAGAAGCGGTCCTGACCGGGGGTACCGAAGAGGTAGAGGATCAGGTCCTGGTCCAGGGTGATGCGGCCGAAGTCCATGGCGACGGTGGTCGTCGTCTTGTCTCCGGTGTGGGTGAGGTCGTCGATGCCGGCCGAAGCGGACGTCATGACGGCCTCTGTGCGCAGCGGGTTGATCTCCGAGACGGCGCCGACGAACGTGGTCTTGCCCACGCCGAAGCCGCCCGCCACCACGATCTTCGCGGAGGTGGTGGAGCGGGAAGGACCGCCGCTAGAGCTTGCGAAGTCCACTGAGCACCCTTTCGAGCAGTGTCACGTCTGGCTGGCCACCGGCGTTCTCGTCGCCGCCGGGCTGATGGATGGCGACCAGGCCCGCCTCCGCCAAGTCGGCGACGAGGATCCTGGCCACGCCGAGGGGGATTGTCAGGAGCGCGGAGATTTCCGCTACCGACTTGATCTCTCGGCAGAGGTTGCAGATCCGCTGATGCTCGGGCAGCTGGCCCTGCATCTGGTGCGGAGCGGCGGTGGTGTGCACCAGCGCCTCGATGGCGAGCTGGTAGCGCGGGCGGGTCCGGCCGCCGGTCATGGCGTACGGACGCACCAAGGGGTTGTTGGCCGCCGTGGCCGGCGCCGGCTCGGGGCGGCGCTGCGGCTGCACCGGCTGGATGCGCGGGGCCGGCGGCTGGTCGTACGGAGAAGGGCCGGGGCCCTGCGGGGCGTACGGCTGGCGGTGGCTGGGAGCGGAGGGGAAGTTGTACCGGTTCGCCGAGCCGTCGCCCTGGCCCTGGGCAGGGCCGTACGACCAGTTGCCCGGATGCGAACCGCCTGGGGGTGTTGCCACTTTCTCCTCCTCCGACTGTGCCTGGCGCCCATCGCTGTGCACCGCGTCCCGAAACCTTACGGCCCCGGGACGCGAATACGCACCGTCCGATTCCTAGTTGAGAAGGCTGCCCTGGAGCTCGGCGCGCAGATCCGGGGTCAGAACCGTGCCCGCGCGGTCCACCAGAAGGGCCATCTCGTACCCGATGAGGCCGATGTCCGCCTCCGGGTGGGCCAGCACAGCGAGGGACGACCCGTCGGAGATGGACATGATGAAGAGAAATCCCCGCTCCATCTCCACAACCGTCTGGTTCACGTTGCCGCCCTCGAAGATGCGCGAGGCACCGGCGGTCAGCGAGGTCAGACCGGAGGCGACGGCCGCGAGCTGGTCGGCGCGGTCGCGGGGGAAGCCTTCGGACATCGCCAGAAGGAGTCCGTCGGCGGAGACCACCACCGTGTGGGACACCCCCGGGGTGTTGTCCACGAAGTTGGTGATCAACCAGTTCAGGTTCTGTGCCGCCTGGCTCATCGGGCTCACACTAACGCTCCTGGTTGTAGGTGCTGTCAGGACCGAAGCCCTGGCCGTTCGTTTCACTGCCTGCGCTGCGTCCGCGCTGGACGCCCCTGCGCAGGTTGCTCAGCCTGCCCCGGACGTCCTCCGGGGCACGGGAGACCTGTGGGCCCCCCTGGGGGGTGGATTCGGCGGAACCCGAGACCAGGTTGGCCTTGGGCACCCGCCTGGGCAGTCCGGAGGCGGTGACCCCGCCTGCCTTGGGCTTCCGGAGCTGCGCCGCCTGCTGCCACCGCTCGTCGTTCTGCGAGCGCCAGCCGCTGTCGCCGCCTGCCTCCGGAGCGGGAGCCGGCGTTTCCTGCTGCACGCGCGCCCTGCCGGCCGCGGTACCCGAGCCGTTGGAACCGCTCGCGACGGATCCGCGGCGGGGCAGCCCGGCGTCGGTCAGCTCGTGTGCGGCGGGAGATGCCGTTCCCGGACGGTCGAAGCCTACGCGGTCCGGCTCACTCGCGTCAGCAGCCTGCGAGGACTCCGTTTCCGGAGCGTACTGGGACGGATAGCCGTTCTGGTAGCCGTCCTGCTGAGGCTGCTGCGGCCAGTCGTCCTGGTACGACGGGCTCGCGGCCGGCTCGGCGTACGCCGGCTCCGGGTAGCCGCCGTTCGCGGAGTAGCCGTCGTTCGAGGAGAAACCGTCGTTCGAGGAGTAGCCGTCGGTCTGCGGCAGCTCGCCGCCCGGGGCGTAGTACTGCTCCTCGTAGGGCTTGTCGTACGACGTCGCCTGCGGCGCCGCGTGGGCGCCCGTGGACGACTCGGAGTACGGCTCCTGGTACGCGGCCTGCTGCTCCTGGTACGAGGGCTCCTCGTACGCCTGCTGCTGCTCCTGGTAGGCGCTCTGCCCGTCGAACAGCGGGTCCTCGTAGGCGGGCGTCTCGGCGGACTCCTCCTGCGGCCCGCCGGGCTGCCGGTCGTGCGACTGGGCCTCCAGGGCCGCCCGGCGCTCCTCGCGCATCAGGGAGCGGCCGACGGGGTCCAGTTCACGGATGTCGTCGGGGACGTCGGCGTACCGGCTGTCGTCGAAGCCGAGTTCCGCGGCGGTGCGCATCGGCTGCAGCTGGCTGAAGTTCTCACCCTGGAACTGCTGCTCCGGGATGATCTGCGAGACGGTGAACTCCTCGCGGTCCAGCGGGGTCTCGCCGCCACCGCCGTGCGTGATCGCGTCCGGCAGCATGACCAGCGAGGTGGTGCCGGCCTGCTCGCCCGAGGGACGCAGCTGGACGCGGATGCCGTGCCGGTCGGACAGCCGGCCGACCACGAACAGGCCCATGCGCTGGGAGATCGCGGCGTCCACGGTCGGCGGGTTGGCCAGCTTGTGGTTGATGTCCGCGAAGTCCTCGGCCGTCAGGCCGATGCCCTTGTCGTGGATCTCGATCATGATGCGGCCGTCGGGGAGACGGGTCGCGGTGACGCGGACCTTGGTCTGCGGGGAGGAGAACGTGGTGGCGTTCTCCAGCAGCTCGGCCAGCAGGTGCACCAGGTCGGTGACCGCGCGGCCGTGGATCTCGGCCTCGGGGACGCCGGACAGCTCGATGCGCTCGTACTGCTCCACCTCGGAGGAGGCGGCGCGCAGCACGTCGATGAGGGGGACCGGCTGGTCCCAGCGGCGGCCGGGCTCCTCGCCGGCGAGGACCAGGAGGTTCTCGCCGTTGCGGCGCATACGGGTCGCCAGGTGGTCCAGCTTGAAGAGGTTCTCCAGCTGGTCCGGGTCGGCCTCGTTGTTCTCCAGCTCGGTGATCAGGGTCAGCTGGCCCTCGATCAGCGACTGGTTGCGGCGCGAGAGGTTGGTGAAGATCGCGTTGATGTTGCCCCGCAGCAGGGCCTGCTCGGAGGCGAGCCGGACCGCCTCGCGGTGGACCTGGTCGAAGGCGCGGGCGACCTCGCCGATCTCGTCCTTGGTGGTGATCGGGATCGGGGCGACCCGGGTGTCGACCCGGCCGGGGTCGGTGCGGGAGAGCTGGTCGACCAGCATCGGCAGGCGCTGCTCGGCGATGCCGAAGGCGGCGTTGCGCAGCTGGCGCATCGAGCGGCTCATCTGGCGGGCCACGGCGCCGGCCAGGATGAAGGCGAGCAGCAGGGCGACCACGACGACGGCGCCGGTGGTGATGGCGGAGGTCTTGGCGTCGTCGGCGATGCCGGAGGCCTCGTTCACCGCCTTGTCGGCCATGTCCGACTCGATCTTGCGGTACGCGTCGAACTTGAGGGTGTTGGCCGCCCACCAGTTCTCGGGGGTGATGCCCCTGGCGGCGAGCTGCTGACGCGCGGCCGGGCTGGTGGAGTCCAGCGTGGCGAGGGCCGCGACCATGTCCTTCGCGTCGGGCGGCGCCACGTAGTTCGGGTTCTTGGCCTTGGCCTCCTGGACCATCGCCTTGGCCTTGGCCTGGATGTCCGCCTTCTCCGCGTCCAGCCGGTCCGCGTCGGCCTGGGTGCCGCCGCCGAGGTACTCCTCGACGGCGATGCCCTCCAGGTAGGCGTAGGAGGAGAGGGCGACGCGCTGGCTCGCCAGGTTCCCGGCGTCCGGGCCCGGCTTGACCAGCATGTGCATGCCGATGGAGCGCTCCAGCGACAGCGCCGCCTTGGTCAGCGAGATGGCGTAGACGGTACGGCCGTAGGAGGTGATGTTGCCGGTGCCCAGGCCCAGCTCGTTGGCGAACTCCATCAGCGGGTGGGCGACCCTGACGTAGCCCTCCTCGGTCTGCACGCCCGGGAACGACTTGGAGGTGTACGCCCCGGCGCGCAGTGTCTGCAGAAACGGCTCGGCCTGGCGGAACAGCTTCAGCCGGCGCTCCAGGCCGGACTTGTGCGGCATGCTCTGCGTGGCCTGGTCGAAGGCGTCGGCCGCCTTGTCGGTCTGGTTGCGGGCCTGCGCGACGATCGCCTTGTCCGTGGCGGTCTCGGTGCCCTTCAGCAGGGGGGCGGCGGTGACGTCCCGCTCGTTGTAGAGGGCGTCGGCGTACGACAGCGACGCGCGTACCAGACGCGCGGTGTTCTCGGCGTCGCGTGCCTGCTGCCAGGTGTCGATCGAGGTCTTCACCTGGAATCCGCCCATGACGAGGCCGACCGCCACGGGTATCAGCAGAATGGCGTTCAGCCTGGTCGGCACCCGCCAGTTGCGCGGAGAGAACCGGCCGCCGCTCGGCGCGGGAGTGGCCGCCGGCTCCGCACCGGTTACCGGGCTGGGAGCCGCAGCGCGCGGCGGCGGGGTGAAGTTGCCCCGTGCCGACGGCTCGGGACCGTTCTTGCTTCGCCTCACTCGACCAACAACCTCTCGGCGGTCGGCACCTACGTCGTGCCGCAGTCTCTCAGAGCCCGTTTCGTCGTCGACAGTTGAGTACGTCTTTGACTATTGGGCAGTTCAGGCATTCCAGCACGCGGACCAGCGCTCTTCCAAACAGTGGAAACCCCGCCGTGATGCTCTTGTAAGGCCCAGATAAAACGGTCATAAAGAGCGAGCCCCAGCAAAATGCGGGGGGATTGTGAGCGCAGCGACACGGCCCGACCGCGCGGCGTGCTGATGCCGGGGGATTCCTCTGCCGAACTGTTATGAACACCGGAGCCGACCGTGTCAAAGGCCACAGTCGGCTCCGAGGTTCCTTTACGACAACTGCCGTATGTGACGTCGCACTTGAGTGCGGACGCCGGTGCTTACTTGAGCCGCGCCATCAGCGCGTGCTCGACCAGCGTGATCAGCGCGCTCTTGGCGTCGGCCCGGTGCCGGGCGTCCGTGGTGATGATCGGCGTGTCCGGACCGATCTGCAGCGCCTCCCGCACCTCCTCCGGAGCGTACGGCTGCTGGCCGTCGAAGCCGTTGAGCGCGACGACGAAGGGCAGGCCGCTGTTCTCGAAGTAGTCGACGGCCGGGAAGCAGTCGGCGAGGCGCCGGGTGTCCACGAGCACCACCGCGCCGATCGCACCGCGGACCAGGTCGTCCCACATGAACCAGAAGCGGTCCTGACCGGGGGTACCGAAGAGGTAGAGGATCAGGTCCTGGTCGAGGGTGATACGGCCGAAGTCCATGGCCACCGTGGTGGTGGTCTTGTCCCCGGTGTGGGTGAGGTCGTCGATGCCGGCCGAAGCGGACGTCATGACGGCCTCTGTGCGCAGCGGGTTGATCTCCGAGACGGCGCCGACGAACGTGGTCTTGCCCACGCCGAAGCCGCCCGCCACCACGATCTTCGCGGAGGTGGTGGCCCGGCCCCCGTCAGAGCTTGCGAAGTCCACTGAGCACCCTTTCGAGCAGCGTCACGTCCGGTGCGCCGCCGTTGTTCTCGTCGCCACCCGGCTGGTGGATGGCGACCAGGCCGGCCTCGGCGAGGTCGGCGACCAGGATCCGGGCCACCCCGAGCGGCATGGCCAGCAGTGCGGAGACCTCCGCGACCGACTTGACCTCACGGCACAGGTGGCAGATGCGCTGGTGCTCCGGGAGCAGCCCCATGAGCGCTGCGGGGTCCGCGGTGGTGCTGATCAGCGCCTCGATCGCGAGCTGATAGCGCGGCCGGGTCCGGCCGCCGGTCATCGCGTACGGACGGACCAGCGGCTGGTCGCCCTCGTCCCCGTACGGCTCCGCGTACGGATCATGATGGGCGGTGGGCGGGGTCATCGAATCCTCCGGGCGGGACAGCAAGTCGGTCAGTCAAGCCGTCGGACGGGGCCGGTGGGGGGATTGTGGCGGCCGGACGGTGTTTTGGTGAGGTGGGTGGTGCCGGGGCCGTTCAGTGGAGCAAACTGCCCTGCAGTTCGGCGCGCAGGTCCGGGGTGAGTACCGCCCCTGCGCGGTCGACGAGCAGTGCCATCTCGTAGCCGACAAGGCCGATGTCGCACTCGGGGTGGGCCAGGACCGCGAGGGACGACCCGTCCGAGATGGACATCAGGAAGAGGAAACCGCGCTCCATCTCGACGACCGTCTGCGCCACGTCGCCGCCCTCGAAGATCCGGGATGCCCCGGCGGTCAGCGAGGTCAGGCCGGAGGCGACGGCCGCGAGCTGGTCGGCGCGGTCGCGCGGAAAGCCTTCGGACAGTGCCAGCAGAAGGCCGTCGGCGGAGACCACCACCGTGTGCGACACCCCGGGGGTGTTGTCCACGAAGTTGGTGATCAACCAGTTCAGGTTCTGTGCCGCCTGGCTCATCGCTCTCAACTAACGCTCCTGCTGGTGAGTGGGGCTCGGGAAGCTGCCGGTCTGGCCGCTGCCGGCCTGACGGCCCTGAGCGATGCCCCGACGGAGGTTGGTCAGCCGTCCGCGCACGTCGTCAGGCGCACGCGAGACCTGCGGACCGCTTTGGTGCTGTTGCTGCTGAGCCGTGCCCGGGACGAGGTTCGCCCGGGGCACCCGGCGCGGCAGGCCGGAGGTGGTGACACCGCCCGACGCGGGCTGCCGTACGCGCTCGGCCTGGCGGACGAGTTCGTCGTTCGGCGAGGTGCGCCAGGAGCCGGTGGTGGAGGAGCCGTTGGCAGTGCCGTTGGCGCCGCCGTTGCCGTTCGTGCCGCGCTGCGGGGCCGACGCCTGCTGCTGCGGCGCGGACGACGCCTGCGAACCGCCGTGGAACCAGTTGGTCTCCAGCGTGTCGTACAGCGGCGTACGGCCGTCGCCCGGGCCGGTGGCCGGCGGCAGCGCCTCCGGCTCACGGTGCTGCGGCTGCGGGGCGGGCGGGCGCGGGGCGCCGAAGCCGTCCCGGCCGGCCGGCTGCGGACGCTCGAACTGGCCGGTGTGGGCCGGGTCCTGGCGTCCGGGCAGGGCGTGCCGGCCGGTGGAGCTGCCGTCGTAACCGCCGTCGAAGCCCTGCGCGGCCGGGAACTGGCCGGTGCCGCGCGCCGGGTCGTCCTGGCGGGGCGCCGGCGTGCCGAAGACGTCGGGGCGGACGAACTGACCCGAGCCGGAGTCCTGCCGGTTGCCGGGCCGCTCGAACCCGCCGGGCAGCTGCGGGGCCTCGGGACGCTCGAACTGCCCGGTCTGCTGCGGGTTTCCGGGGCGCGGGAACTGGCCGGTCTGACCGGGGCCGTCCGGGCGGGCGTACTGGCCCGTCTGCTGCGGGCCCTCCGGCAGGGCGTACTGACCCGTCTGCCGGGGGCTGTCCGGGCGGGCGTACTGGCCGGTGTTCTGCGGGCTGTTGAAGTCCGGGCGCGGGAACTCGCCGGTGGCGGACGGACCCTGGGCGTCGATCCGGGGTATCTCCGCGGTCGAGCCCGGACCCTGCCGGTCGTCGACGCGCGGCATGCGCGCGGTGTGCGCCGGGTCCTGCTCGTCGTGGCCGCGCGGCGCGTCCAGCGAGGCACGCGACAGCGGCGCCTGGGCGTCGCCCCAGTCCGGGGTGCGCTGGTCGCCGCCGGGCAGTTCGCCCCGCGCGCCGCCACGCGGCGGCAGCTGCGGCTGGCGGCCCTGGTCGGAACCGGCACCGGGCCGCTGCGGGCCACGGCCGCCGAAGGCGTCCTGCTGCGGGCCGCCCGGGTTCGCCGTCTGGAGGTTCTGCGGCGCGCCGGGCGCCTGGCCGCCGAAGCCGCCGGCACCGGAACCCGCGGGCACCGGCCGGCCCTGCGGGCCACCGAGGCCGGGACCGCCGGGGCCGCCCTGAGGACCGCGGGCGCCGGGACGGCCGCCCTGGCCGGTGCCGGGCAGCGCCGCCCGGGGTCCCTGGCCGGCGCCCACCTGGCCGCGCGGACCGGAACCGGCGCCGAGGGCGCCGCTGTTGTTGCCGGCCGCCTGACGGCGGGCCGCGGCCGCGCCGGCGGCGGCCTGCGCGGCGGCCGGGCCACCGGTGCCGACGGGCGCGCCCGGCTTGCCCGGAGCGGGCTTCCTGCCGCCCTGGGCCACGTCGACGGGCAGCATGACCAGCGCGGTCGTACCGCCGGAGTCGGACGGGCGCAGCTGGATGCGGATGCCGTGCCGCTGGGACAGACGGCCGACCACGAAGAGGCCCATGCGGCGGGAGACGGAGACGTCCACGGTGGGCGGCGAGGCCAGCCGCTCGTTGATCGCCGCGAGGTCCTCGGGGGACAGGCCGATGCCGGTGTCGTGGATCTCGATCAGCACGCGGCCGTCGGGCAGCGCGTGACCGGTGACCTTGACCTTGGTCTGCGGCGAGGAGAACGAGGTCGCGTTCTCCAGCAGCTCGGCGAGCAGGTGCACGAGGTCGTTGACGACGCGGCCCGCGACCTCGGTGGTGGGGACGGAGGCCAGCTCGATGCGCTCGTACTGCTCCACCTCGGACGCGGCGGCGCGGAGCACGTCGACCAGCGGGACCGGCCGGGTCCAGCGGCGGCCGGGCTCCTCACCGGCGAGGACGAGGAGGTTCTCGCCGTTACGGCGCATACGGGTGGCGAGGTGGTCGAGCTTGAACAGCGAGGACAGCTGGTCCGGGTCGGCCTCGCGGGACTCCAGTTCGGAGATCAGCGACAGCTGGCGCTGGATCAGACCCTGGGAACGGCGCGAGAGGTTGGTGAACATCGCGTTGACGTTGCCCCGCAGCAGGGCCTGCTCGGCGGCGAGGCGGACCGCCTCGCGGTGCACGTCGTCGAAGGCCGCGGCCACCTGGCCGATCTCGTCCCGGGAGTGCACACCGACCGACTCCACGGAGGTGTCGACGTCCTGCGGGTCGGACTCCGACAGCTGCTTGACCAGCTCGGGCAGCCGGTCCTGGGCGACCTTGGTCGCGGTCTCCTGCAGCCGGCGCAGCGAGCGGATCATCGACCGGGCCACGACGAAGGCGCCGACCAGCGACACGCCGAGCACGAGGAGGATCAGCGCACCGGAGATGATGGCGTCACGCTGGGTGGCGCTCTTCAGCTCGCGGGCCTTCTGCTCCATCTCCTCGAGCAGCGTGTGCTCGATCTTCTTCATCTGCTCGATCTTGGTCGAGCTGTCGTCCACCCAGTCGCGGTAGGAGCGCGCGTTCAGGCTCTGCAGGCCGTCGGAGGAGTCGAAGACGCGCTTGGCGTAGGTGTCCGCCGCCTCGATCGTCGGGTTGCCCTCGTCGATCGGCTTGAGGAGTTCCTCGGCGTTGTTGTTCGCGTAGATCTTCCGGAAGATCGCGATCTCGGAGTTCTCGCTCTGGTACGCCGACTGGCCGTAGAGGCGGTCGTTCGTCGACAGGTCGCCCTTGGTGGTCGTGGTCGCGGGCAGCGCGGCGGCGATCGTGGCGCGCTGCACGGAGGCGTACTCCTTGGCGGTGGAGAAGGCCGCCAGGGCGCGGGTGCGCGAGATCATCTCCGGGTTGCTGGACGCCTGGGCCATGTCCTGGGACAGGTCGATCAGCTGGGTGATCAGCCGGTGGTAGGCCTCGATCGTCTGGGTCGAGTTGCCGTGCTGCTGATACGCGCCCTTGCGGATCTTGGCCAGCTGGTCGAGCTGGTTGAAGATGCCGACGAGGTTGTCGCGGACGCCCTGGAGCTGGCCGTCCTTGCTGGCGTCGTCGATCTCCTGGGTGGAGTTCTCGAAGTTCGCCAGAGCACGGTCGGTCTTGTCCCGGTAGCCCTTGACCGTGTAGTCGCTCGCGTTGAGGCCGTGCGCCAGCGGGCCGGCCGACTGGTCGCGCTCCTCCTGGAGCGCGGCGGCGAGTTCGGTGGCCTGCTTGGTCATGTCCGTCAGCAGCTTCATGTTGTCGAGCTGCTGGATGTCGGTGATGTTCTGGTCGATGCGCAGCGCGCCCAGCGAGGTCGCCGCGACCACGGGCAGCGCGAGCAGCGACACCAGGCGCGTGGAGATGCGCCAGTTGCGCAGGGCCAGGCGCGAGCCGGGACCGCTCGGGCCCTTGGCGGGCTTGATGGCCGGCGTGGGGGCGGCACCGGAGCCGCCGGCCGCCGTGGCCGTCGACGAGGACGACACGCCGGGGCGTCCGGGGCGGTCACCTCCGTCCGCCGTAGGGGCCGGGCCCGGGTTCTGGGCGTGCTGGGGCGAGGAGCTGCCCTTCATGGGGCCAGTTCCGTCGTGCGACTCCGGCTCCGCCGAAGCGCTGCCATCCCTCTTGAAACGTCCCTGCACTAGCGTCGCAACCTCTGGACCAGGCACCCCCCCGCGTGAACGGAGGGACACGGTGTCGGCGTTGTGGAGAGCGCCCTGAATACGCCCCCCGATGGTCTTGAGTGACCGGCGCGTTCCCCCTGTCTCGCCCGCCACTCGGCGCGGCTTCGCGCCCCCTGTGCGCCGGCTCGATCCCGCGGCGGTCCGTGGAATTCCAGCACAGTGCCGGATCTCCAACAAGGGCCGTGCCCCTAGCTGTGACCTAGGTGACGGGCTGTGAGTGCGGTGTCACCTGCCGTGGAGGCTTATCCCGGATGTAACGGACATATCTCTGCGAGTCGGCGGCGGCTCCCGAGTGTCTGAGTCGCCATGATCAGGAGCGGAATGATGGCTTCAGGGGGTCAATGTCCGTTTCACTGGACCGGATTGCCGGTCGGGTTTGACCGGTTTGTCCGCGAGGTCGTGAGCAAACTCACACGCAGACGGTGAACAGTTGGCGCCTTCGGCGGGGAATCCGCTGTTTAGCCTGACGCTTTACAAGAGGGACGCATCTGTAAGCCCGCCGACACAGAACTAGGACTCGTACAACCGTGAAGACGACGATGATGTTCCACAAGATCGCCAACCCGCGTCGCACGACCCTGGCGCATCTGAAGGACGCCGGCGAACTCGAGACCCCCGACCTGCCGGAGCACTCCGTCGATCTCCCGACCCAGACGGCCAACCCCCGGCGCACGGTGCTGGTGGACGTCCCCGCCGGCGCGTCGGCCCCGGCAGAGTAGCCGAGGGGCCGCCCCGGCCCCCGGCGGGGGCCGCCGCGCCCACTTGTCCACGCCACGTACGGGCCGCCGGTGCACACCGGCGGCCCACCCGTATGACCGCTCCTTTTCGGCGGAAGTGCGCGGTCCGACCGGTTAACCTGGGGCGACAGCACGCCGGTTCTCTAGTCAAGGGGCGCAAGCATCCCGTGCGCATCGCCAGGTTCTCCATCGACGGGAACGTCGCCTTCGGCGCGGTCGAGGGCGACAAGCAGGACGAACTCGTCCTCGACATCATCAAGGGCATCCCGTTCGCGGACTTCGAGCTGTCCGGTACGAAGGTGCCGCTGAGCAAGGTCAGGCTGCTTCCGCCGGTGCTCCCCAACAAGGTCGTCGCGTTCGGCCGCAACTACTCCGAGCACGCGCGCGAGCTGGGCAACGAGGTCCCGGACGCCCCCTTCGCCTTCTTCAAGCCCTCCACCTCGGTGATCGGCACCGGCGACGAGATCCAGTACCCGCCCTTCTCCGAGGAGCTGCACCACGAGGCCGAGCTGGCCGTCGTGATCGGCCGCATGTGCCGCGAGGTGCCGCGCGAGCGCGTCAAGGACGTGATCTTCGGCTACACCTGCGCCAACGACATCACCGCCCGCGACGTGCAGAAGCGCGAGAAGCAGTGGGCCCGGGCCAAGGGCTTCGACACCTCCTGCCCGCTCGGCCCCTGGGTGGAGACGGACCTCGACCTCGAGCGCGCCAACGACCTGACCGTCCAGCTGACCGTCAACGGACAGCAGCGCCAGCTCGGCCGCACCAGCGAGATGATCCACCCCATCGAGGACCTGGTCGTCAACATCTCCGAGGCCATGACCCTGCTGCCCGGCGACGTCATCCTCACCGGCACCCCCGCGGGGGTCGGCCCCCTGAACGTCGGCGACGAGGTCGCCGTCACCATCGAAGGCATCGGCACTCTCACCAACAAGGTTGTCAAGCGTGGCTAGCGCACCCGGCTCACCCGTACGCGTCCGTTTCTGCCCCTCGCCCACCGGTAACCCGCACGTGGGCCTGGTCCGCACCGCCCTGTTCAACTGGGCGTTCGCCCGGCACCACCAGGGCACCCTGGTCTTCCGCATCGAGGACACCGACGCGGCCCGCGACTCGGAGGAGTCGTACCGGCAGCTGCTCGACGCGATGCGCTGGCTCGGCTTCGACTGGGACGAGGGCCCCGAGGTCGGCGGCCCGCACGCGCCGTACCGGCAGTCGCAGCGCATGGACATCTACGCCGACGTCGCCCGGAAGCTCCTGGACGGCGGCTACGCCTACCACTGCTACTGCTCCCAGGAGGAGCTGGACACCCGCCGCGAGGCCGCCCGCGCCGCCGGCCGGCCCTCCGGCTACGACGGCCACTGCCGCGAGCTGAGCGCCGAGCAGGTCGAGGAGTACCAGGCCCAGGGCCGCACCCCGATCGTCCGGTTCCGGATGCCCGACGAGACGATCACCTTCACCGACCTGGTGCGCGGCGAGCTGACCTTCACGCCGGAGAACGTGCCGGACTACGGCATCGTGCGCGCCAACGGCGCCCCGCTGTACACGCTGGTCAACCCGGTCGACGACGCGCTGATGGAGATCACCCACGTGCTGCGCGGCGAGGACCTGCTGTCCTCCACCCCGCGCCAGATCGCGCTCTACAAGGCGTTGATCGAGCTGGGCATCGCCAAGCAGGTCCCGCAGTTCGGCCACCTGCCCTACGTCATGGGCGAGGGCAACAAGAAGCTGTCCAAGCGCGACCCGCAGTCCTCGCTGAACCTCTACCGCGAGCAGGGCTTCCTGCCCGAGGGCCTGCTCAACTACCTGTCGCTGCTGGGCTGGTCGCTCTCCGCGGACCAGGACATCTTCACGATCGACGAGATGGTCGCCGCCTTCGACATCTCCGACGTCAACCCCAACCCGGCCCGCTTCGACCTCAAGAAGTGCGAGGCGATCAACGGCGACCACATCCGCATGCTGGATGTGAAGGACTTCACCGAGCGCTGCCGCCCCTGGCTGAGGGCCCCCTTCGCGCCCTGGGCGCCGGAGGACTTCGACGAGGCGAAGTGGCAGGCGATCGCGCCGCACGCCCAGACCCGGCTGAAGGTGCTGTCGGAGATCACCGACAACGTCGACTTCCTCTTCCTGCCCGAGCCGGTCTTCGACGAGGCGTCGTGGACGAAGGCGATGAAGGAGGGCAGCGACGCCCTGCTCCGCACGGCGAAGGAGAAGCTGGAGGCGGCCGACTGGACCTCCGCGGAGTCCCTGAAGGAGGCCGTCCTGGCCGCCGGCGAGGCCCACGGCCTCAAGCTCGGCAAGGCCCAGGCCCCGGTCCGTGTCGCCGTCACCGGCCGTACCGTCGGCCTGCCCCTCTTCGAGTCCCTGGAGGTCCTGGGCAAGGAGAAGACCCTGGCCAGGATCGACGCGGCCCTCGCGAGGCTGAGCGCCTAGCCGGCGCACACGCCAGGGGCGGCATCCGGTGTGTTCCGGGTGCCGCCCTTCGCCGTCCCCGCTGCGGACACGTAGGGTGTGACATCCATCACGCGCTGCGACCGGCCCGGCGGCCCGGTTCCCCGGACGCGCCCGGCGGCCGCGGGTTACGGTCGGACCGTGAGCATCAGAGCCGTGGTCTGGGACGTGGACGACACGCTGTTCGACTACACGACCGCCGACCGGGAGGGCATGCGGGCGCACCTGGCCGCGGAAGGGCTGCTCGCCCGGTACGCGACCGCGGAGCAGGCCCTCGCCCGGTGGCGGGAGGCCACCGACGCCCAGTGGGCCCGGTTCTCGGCGGGGGAGGTCAGCTTCGAGGGGCAGCGGCGCGACCGGGTGCGGGTGTTCCTCGGCGAGGCGGCGCTGACCGACGCGGAGGCCGACGCCTGGTTCCAGCGCTACCTCGGGCACTACGAGGCCGCCTGGAGCCTCTTCCCGGACGTCCTGCCCGCCCTGGAGGCCCTCTCCGCCAGCCACCGGCACGCGGTGCTGTCCAACTCCAGCCTCGCGGTCCAGGAGCACAAGCTGCGCACCCTCGGCCTGCTCCACCGCTTCGAGGCCGTCCTGTGCGCCGCCGAGCTGGGCGTCTCCAAGCCCGAGGCCGGCGCCTTCCTGGCGGTCTGCGACGCCCTCCGGCTGCCTCCGCACGAGGTGGCGTACGTCGGCGACCACCCGGAGATCGACGGGCGGGGCGCCGCCGAGGCCGGGCTGCTGTCCGTGTGGATCGATCGCGGAACGGTCTCCGTCAGGGGCGCGGGAGAGGCCGTGGCGCACCGGATCTCGTCCCTCGCCGAACTCCCGGCGCTCGTCCGCGCGGATACCCGTTTTGGAGCCCCGTCCACCTTCGGGTAATGTTCTTCCTGCGCCGAGGGGAGCGGGCCGGAAGGCCGGAGCCCCGAGGAGCAAGCTAGAACGAGACCCCGCAGGGGCTTGAGTTCCAGTGGCCTATGGTGTAATTGGCAGCACGACTGATTCTGGTTCAGTTAGTCTTGGTTCGAGTCCAGGTAGGCCAGCTCGCAGAGCTTATCTGCAAAGCCCCCGTTGTGTAGCGGCCTAGCACGCTGCCCTCTCAAGGCGGTAGCGCCGGTTCGAATCCGGTCGGGGGTACTGATCCTGATCTTGTCGGGATCGCTAGGGCCCCCGTTGTGTAGCGGCCTAGCACGCCGCCCTCTCAAGGCGGTAGCGCCGGTTCGAATCCGGTCGGGGGTACTGACTGGTCTAAACCATCATTGGTCTATGGTGTAATTGGCAGCACGACTGATTCTGGTTCAGTTAGTCTTGGTTCGAGTCCAGGTAGACCAGCTCGGACCTGCGGAAACGCAGCGTCCACGCCCCCGTTGTGTAGCGGCCTAGCACGCCGCCCTCTCAAGGCGGTAGCGCCGGTTCGAATCCGGTCGGGGGTACGCACAGGGAAGGCCCTCCACCTCGGTGGGGGGCCTTCGCCGTGCCCGGCGCCGGTCACTCGAAGCCGTAGCGGCGCCCCGACTCCTCCTCCTGGGCCAGCCGGCGCAGGGCCTGCAGCATCGGCTCGGTCAGCACCGAGCCGAGCACCGCCGTCTCGGCCTTCTCCGCCTCCGAGGGGTGCGTCTCCACGAAGTCCAGATCGAGTTTGGCCACCTGGTGCATCAACTTGGCGTAGGACAGGAGCAGTTCATGCCCCCACTCGTAGCCGAGCCGGCGGAACGCGGCCACCGCCACCACCAGGGAGCGGTACGAGGGGGAGATCGTCGTCAGCAGCTTCGCGTTCGACCAGCCCAGCTGGTCCAGCAGCTCGTCCACCTCCCGGTGCGCCGCCTGCACGAACACGTCGTTCTCGTCCGGCTCCGGCACCTGCGGCAGCGCCCACAGGGCCGCGCCCAGCCGGATCGTGCGGCCCAGGGCGTAGTCGTCGACGTGGCGCAGCACCTCCCGGACCGTGGCCACCGGAAGCCCGCCGACCTGGATCATCGCGCGTACCAGCCGCAGCCGGCGCAGGTGCCCGTCGTCGTACTCCGCCGTCGTGGGGTTGACCTGGCGGCCCGGCGGCAACAGGCCCTCGCGCAGGTAGTACTTGATCGTCGCGGTGGACACACCGCTGCGTCTGCTCAGTTCGGCCAGCCGCATGTCTTGCGCTCCTTCTTGGATAACGGCACTATCCAAGCACTGGCACTTGGATAGCGCCGCTCGCCAACGAGGGGGAACAGTCATGGTGTCCCGTACGACCGCCGACGCGAAGGGCGAGGTCGTCGTCCTGCTGATCGGCATGCGCATCAACCGCTTCTGGGCCGTACATCTGTGGCTGCCGGTGATGCTCGCGATGTTCCGGATGCTGCGGGAGCTGGAGAAGGACCCCGCGCGGGGCCTGCGCGGCCGCGTCATGCTGACGGCGTCGCCGCGCACGTACTACGTCGTGCAGTACTGGGAGTCCAAGGAGAAGCTGTACGGCTACGCGACCGCGCCGGACGCCTTCCACCACACGGCCTGGGCCCGGCTCAACCGCATGGAGCGGACCGGAAAGCTGCGCGGGCAGGTCGGGATCTGGCACGAGGCGTACGTCGTGCCGGAGGGCTCGTACGAGGCGGTCTACGGGGACATGCCGGCGTTCGGGCTGGCGGCCGCGCACGGGCAGATCCCGTTGGAGAAGCGGGGGCGGTACGCGAAGGACCGGTTCGCCCACCGGTCCCAGCAGCCGCCGGTGGCCGAGAAGACCGGCTGAACCGGAGGACCGGGGGGATCGGGGGAGCGAGGAGGGCCTGCCGCGGCGTTGAGGCAGGCCCTCCCCGGCGTTTCCGGCGGGCCGGGGTCAGCCCGAGCGGCGCAGGGCCTCCGAGAGGCGGGCCGCGGCGTCGATGACCGCCTGGGCGTGCATACGGCCGGGGTGGCGGGTCAGGCGCTCGATGGGGCCGGAGACCGACACGGCGGCCACCACGCGGTTGGACGGGCCGCGCACCGGCGCGGAGACGGACGCGACGCCCGGCTCGCGCTCGCCGATGGACTGGGCCCAGCCGCGCCGCCGTACGCCCGACAGGGCCGTCGCCGTGAAGCGGGCGCCCTGCAGGCCGCGGTGCAGGCGCTCGGGCTCCTCCCAGGCGAGCAGGATCTGCGCCGAGGAACCGGCCTTCATCGTGAGCGTGGATCCGACCGGGACGGTGTCCCG
This sequence comes from Streptomyces sp. NBC_00557, assembly GCF_036345995.1. Classification (NCBI taxonomy): domain Bacteria; kingdom Bacillati; phylum Actinomycetota; class Actinomycetes; order Kitasatosporales; family Streptomycetaceae; genus Streptomyces; species Streptomyces sp. NBC_00557. The sequence continues at coordinate 2,456,842 of NZ_CP107796.1, read as the reverse complement.
AAGGCCGGACAGGCGTTCCGCCGCGGCCACACAGATCCGCATGTCACCCTGGCGACGGTAGAGCTGCGCGCTCTCGCCGGTGACATCGCGGAGGTGGGTGAGCACGGGGCCCGCCGTCGCGAGCAGGCGGTCCTCGCCGGCCGCCGCCGCCAGTTCCGCGAGGCGCGGGCCGAGGATGAAACGGCCCTGCATGTCGCGTGCCACCATGCGGTGGTGTTCCAGGGCCACGGCCAGGCGGTGAGCCGTGGGTCGTGCCAGTCCGGTGGCGCCGACCAGGCCCGCGAGGGTGGCCGGACCGGACTCCAGAGCGCTCAGGACGAGGGCCGCCTTGTCCAGAACGCCGACGCCGCTACTGTTGTCCATGCAACGATACTCGCGTCTCACTCTGTGAAACGCAAGTTCAATTTTCCGTGGAACGCGCCACTCTTGAATCACACAGCGGCCCGCGGACCAACGGGCCCGGCGGTGGACGCCCGGAATCACGACTTTCAGGGGCCCCTCAAGGGCAGTCGCCGCCTCCCCAGGATCTCTAGTTGGGCCGGTGGCCGTATGCCGGCCGGAGGGAAAGCGATGGGTAGGACACTCGCGGAGAAGGTCTGGGACGACCATGTCGTCCGGCGCGCCGAGGGCGAGCCCGACCTTCTCTACATCGATCTGCACCTGCTGCACGAGGTGACCAGCCCGCAGGCCTTCGACGGGCTGCGCAAGAACGGCCGCACGGTCCGCCGCCTCGACCTCACCATCGCCACCGAGGACCACAACACCCCGACCCTCGACATCGACAAGCCCATCGCCGACCCCGTCTCCCGGGCCCAGCTGGAGACGCTGCGCAAGAACTGCGCCGAGTTCGGCGTGCGCCTGCACCCGCTGGGCGACGTCGAGCAGGGCGTCGTGCACGTGGTCGGCCCGCAGCTGGGCCTGACCCAGCCCGGCACGACGGTCGTCTGCGGCGACTCGCACACCTCCACGCACGGCGCCTTCGGCGCGCTGGCGTTCGGTATCGGTACCTCCCAGGTCGAGCACGTGCTGGCCACCCAGACGCTCCCGATGGCCCGCCCCAAGACCATGGCCATCACGGTCGAGGGCGAGCTGCCCGAGGGCGTCACCGCGAAGGACCTGATCCTCGCCATCATCGCGAAGATCGGCACCGGCGGCGGCCAGGGCTACATCCTGGAGTACCGCGGCTCCGCCATCGAGAAGCTCTCGATGGAGGCCCGGATGACCATCTGCAACATGTCGATCGAGGCCGGCGCCCGCGCGGGCATGATCGCCCCGGACGAGACCACCTTCGCGTACCTCAAGGGCCGCCCGCACGCCCCCGAGGGCGCCGAGTGGGACGCGGCCGTCGCGTACTGGAAGACGCTGAGGACGGACGACGACGCCGAGTTCGACGCCGAGGTCGTGATCAACGCCGACGAGCTGTCGCCGTTCGTCACCTGGGGTACCAACCCGGGCCAGGGCGCGCCGCTTTCGGCGTCCGTCCCCGACCCGGCTTCGTACGAAGACGCTTCGGAGCGCCTCGCCGCCGAAAAGGCCCTGGAGTACATGGGGTTGGAGGCCGGCCAGCCGCTGCGCTCCATCAAGGTGGACACCGTCTTCGTAGGCTCCTGCACCAACGGCCGCATCGAGGACCTGCGCGCCGCCGCCGCGATCCTGAAGGACCGCAAAGTCGCCGACGGCGTACGGATGCTGGTCGTCCCGGGCTCCGCGCGGGTGGGTCTGCAGGCGGTCTCCGAGGGCCTGGACGTGGTCTTCAAGGAGGCCGGCGCCGAATGGCGGCACGCGGGCTGCTCGATGTGCCTGGGCATGAACCCCGACCAGCTGGCCCCGGGTGAGCGCTCCGCGTCCACCTCCAACCGCAACTTCGAGGGCCGGCAGGGCAAGGGCGGCCGTACCCACCTGGTGTCGCCGCAGGTCGCGGCGGCCACCGCCGTCCTGGGCCACCTGGCCTCCCCGGCCGACCTGTCCGACACCTCTGTGCCCGCTGGAGTCTGATCAGTCATGGAAGCATTCACCACGCACACCGGCCGGGCCGTCCCGCTGCGCCGCTCCAACGTCGACACCGACCAGATCATCCCTGCTCACTGGCTCAAGAAGGTCACCAGGGACGGTTTCGAGGACGGGCTGTTCGAGGCCTGGCGCAAGGACCCCGAGTTCGTCCTCAACCGCCCCGAGCGGCAGGGTGCGACCGTCCTGGTCGCCGGCCCCGACTTCGGCACCGGCTCCTCCCGCGAGCACGCCGTCTGGGCGCTGCAGAACTACGGCTTCAAGGCCGTGATCTCCTCCCGCTTCGCCGACATCTTCCGGGGCAACTCGCTGAAGAACGGCCTGCTCACGGTCGTGCTGGACCAGAAGATCGTGGACGCGCTGTGGGAACTCACGGAACAGGACCCCACTGCTGAGGTCACTGTGGACCTTGAGGCTCGTGAGGTGCGAGCCGAGGGCATCACCGCCGCCTTCGAGCTGGACGAGAACTCCCGCTGGCGGCTGCTGAACGGCCTGGACGACATCTCCCTCACGCTCCGGAACGAGCCCGACATCGCCGCCTACGAGGCCAAGCGGCCGTCGTTCAAGCCGAGGACGCTCCAGGTCTGATCCACCCCGCCCACGGGTCGCGTTTCGGCCACTCCGACATCCCTTCCGTACCCCCGGTCGCCACGATCGGGGGTACGGCCGTGTCTGCACCCGAACGGCCCCCTGAGCTTCTCACCCCGCCCTCAACTTGCCACGTTACGAAGGTCGTTGACTGGGTACGTGAGTGCTGGGACCGCGTCCTTCGCAAGTGCCTGGAAGGCCATTCGAGGCGGGAGTTGCCCCCTGCGCAGGCGACAACTCGCCCCAGATGGCACAATCTGTGCATGGGACACGACGGCCAACTCCAGCTCTATACGGCGGTCGCGAACCAACTCAAGGAAGCGCACGCAAGGGTGCGCGCACTGCAAGTCCCGGAGGGCGTACGGATGGCGCTGACCCGGAAGCTGCTGGTCATTACGGCCGCGGCCAAGCACGATCTCGCCGCGGCGGCAAGGCGGCTCGAGCGGTTCAACGCGGACCTCGACGAGGGTCGGATCCCCGACGAGGACCGCTGACCGGCCCGAGATCGCCGAGTCCGCTGCGGCACGAGGGTGATAAGCCCGTTTCGTGTTTGATTTGCGGTATATATCTGCCTAACGTGCGAAAAAGCTTGAACACTTTCGTTCTGGCGATGTCTCCGAAGGGGAAGACGTGAACAAGGCGCAGCTCGTAGAAGCGATTGCCGACAAGCTGGGTGGCCGCCAGCAGGCCGCCGACGCTGTCGATCATGTCCTGGACGCCATCGTCCGCGCGGTCGTCGCGGGCGAGCGGGTCTCGGTCACCGGCTTCGGGTCCTTCGAGAAGGTGGACCGCCCCGCCCGCTACGCCCGCAACCCTCAGACGGGCGAGCGGGTTCGGGTCAAGAAGACCTCCGTCCCGCGGTTCCGCGCCGGCCAGGGGTTCAAGGACCTGGTGAGCGGCTCGAAGAAGCTGCCGCGCGGTGGCGAGGTCGCCGTCAAGAAGGCGCCCAAGGGCAGCCTGTCCGGCCCGCCGCCCACCATCTCCAAGGCCGCGGGCAAGAAGGCCGCCGCCAAGAAGGCGGGCGCGGCGAAGACCACCGCCGCGAAGAAGACGACCGCCAAGAAGACGACGGCCGCCGCCAAGAAGACGACGGCGAAGAAGGCGCCCGCCAAGAAGACCACGGCGACCGCCAAGACCACCGCCGCGAAGAAGACCACCGCCAAGAAGGCGACGGCCAAGAAGGCCCCGGCGAAGAAGGTCACCGCGAAGAAGGCCCCGGCCAAGAAGTCGACGGCCCGCAAGACCACCGCCAAGAAGGCCACCGCTCGCAAGGCGACGTCGTAAGACGCCGAGGCACTCACGCGCCGGGCCGGACTCCTCCGGGGAGTCCGGCCCGCGGCGTGTGTAAGGGCGGTTACAGCGTTTGAAGGGTTACGAGAGTGATCCGCAGGGCGTCCCCCCGCCCCTCGGTCTCGATCCGCACGCGCTGCCCGGGACGCAGCAGGCGCAGGCCGCCCTTGTCGAACGCCGCGGCGTCGAAGGGCACGGGGGTGCCGTCGTCGAGCAGCACCTGCCCGCTGCGGGTTTCGGGGTCGTACGTGTATGCGGTGGCTTGCATGGCAGCAGCGTAGTGCTCGTGGCGGGCACGGGTTTCGCCGCAGGGGTGCGGCCGGCCGCGGGCCTCGGGCGCCCTCACGGCTCCGGGATCAGCAGCCCCGCCGACACCGCCGCCGTGTACGGTCCGACACCCAGCGCCAGCGCCGCCCGCAAGTCGTCGCCGGTGTCCACGTCCTGCCGTACCGAATCGACGCCGGACAGCAACAGTTCCGCCGCACCCGAGGCCCGGTGCCGGGAGCGGGAATCCACCCCGAAATCCGGCTGCAATTCCGCGTCCGGCCCCGCGGCCAGCAACGTCGTGCCAACCCCCGCGGCATCCGGGAGAAAGGCCCGCGGGAAATGCGCCGCCGCGCCGAGTACGACGGCCAGTTCCGCCGGACGCAGCGCGGGCAGATCCGCGTTCAGGGCCGCGACGGGCGCGCGCGGACGCGACTGCCGTACGACCGCCGCCCCGTGCGCCAGGGCGGCGTTCAGACCGCTCGCCGGCGCGTCCGGGACGATCCGCGCGCCCAGTGCCGCCAGCTCGCGCCCCGCCAGCTCGTCGTCCGTGACGACCGACACATCCGCCACCGCCGCGCACGCCAGCGCCGCGCTCACCGTGTCCTGCGCGAACGCCAGGGCCAGCCCCGGCCGCACGCCGTCCGCCGCGGTGTCCGAGAGCCTGCTCTTGGCCCGGGACAGGGGTTTCAGGGGGATGACCAAGGTCCACTGCACCGGCGTACCGTCCCTTACTCGTCACGATCATTGTCCCCGGGCCCTGAGGCCGTCCGACGCTCGGGGCGTACGGTGTCCTCGACAGACCGGCGGCTCGGAGCGACACTTGTGCGGCCCCCCGCCGGGGTGACAGCCCTAGAGGAAGGTGTCCTTGTGCCCCGCCGCAGAATCGGCTTCTGGTACCGCTTCGCCGCGGTGATCTGCAAACCGCCGCTGGTGGTTCTGATCAAGCGGGACTGGCGTGGAATGGAGCACATTCCGGCCGAGGGCGGATTTATCACCGTGGTGAACCACAATTCCCACGTGGATCCCTTCGCGTACGCGCACTATCAGTACAACACCGGACGGGTTCCGCGATTCCTGGCGAAGAGCGGGCTTTTCAAGAAGGGATTCGTCGGCGCCGCCATGCGCGGCACCGGGCAGATCCCCGTCTACCGCGAGTCCACCGACGCGCTCAGCGCCTTCCGCGCCGCGATCGACGCCGTGGAGCGCGGCGAGTGCGTCGCCTTCTACCCCGAGGGCACCCTCACCCGCGACCCGAACGGCTGGCCCATGACCGGCAAGACCGGCGCCGCCCGGGTCGCCCTGCAGACCAAGTGCCCGGTCATCCCGGTCGCCCAGTGGGGCGCCAACGAACTGCTGCCGCCGTACGCGAAGAAGCCCAACCTCTTCCCGCGCAAGACGCACCACGTGCTCGCGGGCCCGCCCGTGGACCTCTCCCGCTTCTACGACAAGGAGATGACCCCGGAGCTGCTCAAGGAGGCCACCGAGGTCATCATGGCGGCCATCACCCGCCTGCTGGAGGAGATCCGCGGCGAGAAGGCGCCCGAGACCCGTTACGACCCGCGCCGCGAGCGGATCGAGCAGCGGCGCCGCACCCAGGCGCAGACGGCGCAGATCAGGGGCAAGGAACCGGAGGGGCAGGGCAAGTGAGCAAGGCGGTCAAGGCGGCGGTCATGGGCACCGGCTCATGGGGCACCGCCTTCGGTATGGTCCTCGCCGACGCGGGCTGCGAGGTGACCCTGTGGGCCCGCCGCCCCGAGCTGGCCGAGGCCGTCAACTCGACCCGGACCAACCCCGACTACCTGCCCGGTGTCGAACTCCCGGAGAACCTCCGGGCCACCTCCGAGGCCGCCGACGCCCTGCGGGACGCGGACTTCACCGTCCTCGCCGTTCCCTCCCAGACCCTGCGGGCCAACCTCGCCGAGTGGGCCCCGCTGCTCGCCCCGCACACCGTGCTCGTCTCCCTGATGAAGGGCGTCGAACTCGGCTCGGCCATGCGGATGAGCGAGGTCGTCGAGGACGTCGCCAAGGTCGGCGCCGAGCGCATCGCGGTCGTCACCGGGCCCAACCTGGCCCGGGAGATCGCCGCCCGCATGCCGGCCGCCGCCGTCGTCGCCTGCACCGACGAGGCCGTCGCCCGGCGCCTGCAGGCCGCCTGCCACACGCCGTACTTCCGGCCGTACACCAACACCGACGTCATCGGCTGCGAACTGAGCGGCGCGGTCAAGAACGTCATCGGCCTCGCGGTCGGCATCGCCGACGGCATGGGCCTCGGCGACAACGCCAAGGGCTCGCTCATCACCCGCGGCCTGGCGGAGACCACCCGGCTCGGCATGGCCCTCGGCGCCGACCCGCTGACCTTCTCCGGACTCGCCGGGCTCGGCGACCTGGTGGCGACCTGCTCCTCGCCGCTGTCCCGGAACCACACCTTCGGCACCAACCTCGGCAAGGGCATGACCCTCGAGGAGACCATCGCGGTCACCAAGCAGACCGCCGAGGGCGTCAAGTCCTGCGAGTCCGTGCTGGATCTGGCCCGCCGGCACGGCGTCGACATGCCCCTCACCGAGACGGTCGTCGCCATCGTCCACGAGGGCAAGTCGCCGGTGGTCGCCGTCAAGGAGCTGATGTCGCGCACCGCCAAGCCCGAGCGGCACTGAAACGGCCTGGTCCACGACGCTGAGCGACCGGCCCGGGGACACGCAGTCACGGCGGCCGAGCGGGCGCTGACTCGGGGGATACCACCGGGTACTCTCAACGCGATATGAGCACCGAGAACCTTCCCCACAGCCCCGAGCAGCCGTCGCGCAAGCCGCGCGTGGCCGTCGTGTTCGGCGGGCGCAGCTCCGAACACGGGATCTCCATGGTCACCGCCGGCGCGGTCCTCAAGGCCATCGACCGGTCGAAGTACGACGTCCTGCCGATCGGCATCACGCGGGAGGGCCGTTGGGTGCTCACCGCCGACGAGCCGGAGCGGATGGCCATCACCGACCGCCGGCTGCCCGCGGTCGAGGAACTGGCGGAGTCCGCCGACGGCGGCGTGGTGCTCCCGGTCGACCCGGCCAGCCGCGAGGTCGTCTACAGCGAGCCCGGCGCGGTGCCCAAGGCGCTCGGCGAGGTCGACGTCGTCTTCCCGGTGCTGCACGGCCCGTACGGCGAGGACGGCACCCTCCAGGGCCTGCTGGAGCTGTCCGGGGTGCCGTACGTGGGCGCCGGTGTGCTCGCCTCGGCCGTCGGCCAGGACAAGGAGTACATGAAGCGGATCTTCACCTCCTACGGGCTCAAGGTCGGCCCCTACGTGGTGATCCGGCCGCGCGAGTGGGAGCGGGACGAGTCCGCCGCCCGCAAGAAGATCATCGACTTCGCCGGCGAGCACGGCTGGCCGCTGTTCGTGAAGCCCGCGCGCGCGGGCTCGTCCATCGGCATCACCAAGGTCGACGACCTGTCCGGCCTGGACGAGGCGATCGCCACCGCGCAGGCCCACGACCCGAAGATCCTGGTCGAGGCCGCCGTGCGGGGCCGCGAGATCGAGTGCGGCGTCCTGGAGTTCGAGGACGGGCCACGCGCCTCCGTGCCGGCCGAGATCCCGCCGCCGGACGCGCACGCGTACTACGACTTCGAGGCCAAGTACATCGACTCCACGCCCGGCATCGTCCCCGCGCCGCTCACCGAGGAGCAGACCGACGAGGTGCGCGAGCTCGCCGTGCAGGCCTTCGAGGCCGTCTCCTGCGAGGGCCTGGTCCGCGCGGACTTCTTCCTCACCGAGGACGGCGAGTTCGTGATCAACGAGATCAACACCCTGCCCGGCTTCACGCCGATCTCGATGTACCCGCAGATGTGGCAGGCCAGCGGCGTCAGCTACCCGGAGCTGATCGACCGCCTGGTGCAGGCCGCGCTGCGGCGCCCGACCGGGCTTCGCTGAGCCCGCGCGCTCACTTCATGGAGGCGATCCCCTCGGGGATCGCCTTCTTCACTGCCGGGGCGAGACCGGTGAGGACCGCCGTGCCCTCGTCCTGCGCGGACATCCCCTGGGGCAGGGTGATCTGCGCATAGGCGACGCGGTTGGCGGTGGTGAACCGCCAGGTGCCGTCTCCCTGCTTCTCCATCAGCCAGTCGACGCCGTCGACGCCGCCCGCGATCGCGTCGGGGTCGCCGCCCTCGGCCACCTTCGGGTCGATCATCTTCGGCGGCCGTACGACACCGCAGCGCAGTATGATCGCCGGGTTTCCCCAGCCCGCCGTGTAGGCGGACCGGGGTGCGGGGTCGTCGCGGCGTCGCCCGTCGAGCTGGTCCGGCAGGATCCGGTGCAGATCCCGGCACACCGCCGCCGTCCTCGCGTCGGGGCTGGGAACCGCGACGGTGGCGCTGTCGTCTGCTGAGGAGCAGCCCGCGACCGCGATCAGCAGCGAGGGCGCGAGCAGGGCGAACGGCCGGTGACGGAAGATGTTCACCGGCCAAGCGTAGACGGGGGCTACAGATGCACGACCGGACAGGTCAGGGTGCGGGTGATGCCGTCCACTTGCTGGACCTTGGCGACCACCATGCGGCCGAGGTCGTCGACCGTGTCGGCCTGAGCGCGCACGATGACGTCGTACGGTCCCGTCACGTCCTCGGCCTGGATGACTCCAGGGATCTTGCTGATCGTCTCGGCGACGGTCGACGCCTTGCCGACCTCCGTCTGGATCAGGATGTACGCCTGTACCACGGAACCTCCAGGGCGGCCACGAGGATCATGTGGGGAAAAGGAACGCCACGGTATCGCGTCGCCGCTCCCCGCGGGGAGACCTGCGGGAACCGGGCTTGCGCGCCAGGGTGCAGGCACGACCGAAGTTGACGGTCCCGCGATCGTCTCCACGGCCGGGCGGACCGTGTCGGCGGTCAACGGGACCGTAACGACAGTCACCTCGACCGTATCGGGGACACTGATGACGCGCGAGTGGACACGGCATGGCAGAGAAGGGGAGCAAGGGCGATGAAGGGCACTGTTGGTGAGCTCGGGGAGTTCGGGCTCATCAGGGAGCTCACCTCCCGTCTCACCACCACCCCGGCGGTCCGGATCGGGCCCGGCGACGACGCCGCGGTGGTCGCCGCTCCCGACCGGCGGGTGGTGGCGAGCACCGACATCCTGCTGGAGGGCCGGCACTTCCGCCGCGACTGGTCCACGGCGTACGACGTCGGGCGCAAGGCGGCGGCCCAGAACCTCGCGGACATCGCCGCCATGGGCGCCGTACCCACCGCCCTGCTGCTCGGCCTCGTCGTCCCCGCCGAACTGCCGGTGACGTGGCCGAGTGAGCTGATGGACGGTCTGCGCGACGAGTGCCAGGTCGCGGGCGCCTCCGTGGTCGGCGGCGACGTGGTGCGGGGCGACACGATCATGGTGTCGATCACCGCGCTCGGCGATCTGCGCAACCAGGAGCCCGTCACGCGCGCGGGGGCCCAGCCCGGCGACCTGGTGGCCGTCACGGGCTGGCTGGGCTGGTCCGCGGCCGGTTACGCGGTCCTCTCCCGCGGTTTCCGCTCCCCGCGCGCCTTCGTCGAGGCCCACCGGCGCCCCGAGCCGCCGTACCACGCGGGCCCGGCGGCGGCCGGGCTCGGCGCGACCGCGATGTGCGACGTCAGCGACGGGCTGATCGCCGACCTCGGGCACATCGCCGAGGCCAGCAAGGTCCGCATCGACATCCGCTCCGGCGCGATCGACATCCCCTCGCAGATGAACGACATCGGGCAGGCCGTCGGCGTGGATCCGCTCCAGTGGGTGCTGACCGGGGGAGAGGACCACGCGATCGTGGCGACCTTCCCGCCGGACACCAAGCTCCCGGCCCGCTGGAAGGTCATCGGCGAGGTCCTCAACCCCTCCGCGCTGCCCCAGGTCACCGTCGACGGGGCGCCCTGGACCAGCAAGGGCGGCTGGGACCACTTCGGGGACATCGAGTCATGAGCCTGCCGAGGGTGCTGACCGTGGCCGGCTCCGACTCCGGCGGCGGCGCCGGCATCCAGGCCGACCTGAAGACGATGCTCGCGCTCGGCGTGCACGGGATGAGCGTGATCACCGCCGTGACCGCGCAGAACTCGCTGGGCGTCCAGGGCGCCTGGGAGCTGCCCGTGGAAGCGGTGCGGGCCCAGTACCGCAGCGTGGTGGACGACATCGGGGTCCAGGCCGTGAAGACCGGGATGCTGGCCTCGGCGGAACTGGTCGAGGCGGTCGCCGAGTTGATCTCCGGCACGGACGCGCCGGCCGTGGTCGACCCGGTGGGCGTCTCCAAGCACGGCGACCCGCTGCTCGCCGCCTCCGCGCTGGACTCCGTGCGCACCAGGCTGCTCCCGGCGGCCACGGTGGCGACGCCGAACCTGGACGAGGTGGCCCAACTCACGAGGGTCCGCGTGGAGTCGGAGGGCGATCTGCGCCGGGCCGCGGCGGCCGTGCTGGAGTACGGGCCGCGGTGGGTGCTGATCAAGGGCGGCCATCTGTCCGGCGATGCCGTGGACCTGCTCACGGACGGCTCGGCGGAGCACTGGCTGCGCGCCCCGCGCCACGACAACCGGCACACGCACGGCACGGGCTGCACGCTGGCCTCCGCGATCGCGTCGGGGCTGGCGAAGGGCCTGAGCGTGCCGGAGGCGGCCCGTGAGGCCAAGGAGTACGTCACGCGGGCCATCGCGGCCGGCTTCGCGCTCGGAGCGGGGATCGGGCCGGTGGACCACGGGTGGCGGCTGCGGGAGTGACCGCGGGTTGCGGCTACGGCAGGGACCGCCGCGCGTACGGCGGATCCGGGTACGGCAAAAAGCCGGCCCACCGTGAGGTGGACCGGCTCAGTGCAGCGAACCAGGCAATGGCCGCGCGCGGATGGGGGTCCCCCCGCTCGAGCGGAGTCGAGAGTGGGGGATGTAGCGTCAGCGCCCGACCTTGCCGGCCTTGATGCACGAGGTGCAAGCGTTCACGCGCTTCGGCGTCCCGCCGACCACGGTACGCACACGCTGGATGTTCGGGTTCCAGCGGCGGGACGTACGGCGGTGCGAGTGCGAGATGTTGTTGCCGAAGCCCGGCCCCTTGCCGCAGACGTCGCAGTTGGCAGCCACGGGTCACTCCAAAGACTTCAGATGCACTTACGGTTAATCCCGGCATGCCGGGATCGAGATCCTAAGACCTGAGATCTTGAGTGGCGCTGCCAGGGGAATGGCCCGATCAGGATCGGGCAACCGGAGCAGCATACAACGGCTGCGCCCGTACAACGAAACTACCATGGCAGCTCAGGGCCGGCTCACGGCCCTCTTCCGGTGGACGCCCGTACGGGGTCTACGCTGCGTCCCACGTACGGCCGGCTCAGGGAGGCGCAGGTGGCGCAGGTGCCGCAGACATTCTTCGATGCTCTCGCGGTGCGCACCTGGTGCGGTCGGGCGCTCGGGGCTCTGGGGCGCGCGCGTGAGGAGATCGACGCGATCAACGTCTATCCGGTGGCCGACGGCGACACCGGAACGAACCTCTACCTCACCGTGGAGTCGGCGGCGACGGCCGTGGAGGCGGTCTTCGCCGGGTACGAGACGGGCGCCGGGGAGCCCTCGCTGGCGGACACCGTGCAGGCGATGGCCCACGGGGCGCTGATCGGGGCCCGCGGCAACTCGGGGACGATCCTGGCGCAGCTGCTGCGCGGCATGGCGCAGGTGCTCGGCGACGAGGGGGAGGGGGCGCGCGGCGACGGCGCGGGGCTGCGGCTGGCGCTGCGGCGGGCCGCCGACTCCGCCCGGCAGGCCGTGGCCCATCCCGTCGAGGGCACGGTGCTCACCGTCGCCTCGGCCGCCGCGGACGCCGCCGAGGAGGCGGACGGCGACTGCCGGACGGTCGCGCGAGCGGCTTACGACGGCGCGTGCACGGCCCTGGCGGCCACCCCGGCCCAGCTCGCCGTGCTCGGCCGTGCCGGAGTGGTCGACGCGGGCGGCCGGGGCCTGGTGACGGTGCTGGGCGCGCTGGTGGAGACGCTCACGGGCGAGACGGTACGGGAGGCTCCCGCGGCGGCACGGGAGGCGTCCGCGTCGGAGGCCTGCTCGGCGTCGGAGGCCTGCTCGGCGTCGCGGGAGGGTGCGGCGGCGCGGGAAGGTGCGGCAGCAGGGGAAGGGGCGGCGGTACGCGGTGCGGCGGCGGTTCCGGGGAGCCGGGCGGAGGGCGGGACGCCGGCCGTGGGGGACGCGCCCGCGGTTCCGGAGAGCCGGGCCGCGGGCGGGACGGCTGCCGCGGGGGAGGCGTCGGGGGTGCCGGGGTGCCGGGCCGCGGGTGAGCTCTCCGCCGTGCGGGAGATTCCTGCCGTGCGGGAGGCGGCCGAGGCTCCGGGCGCCGTTTCCGGTGGGCCCGCGCGCGTGGGCAGCGCGTCCGGTGCGGACGTGTGCGCGGATGACGCCGGCACCAACGGGCCCGCCTACGAGGTGATCTATCTCCTGGAGGCCGACGACACGGCCGTGGCCCGGCTCCGGGACCGCCTCGACGCCCTCGGCGACTCCCTGGTCGTGGTGGGCGGCGACGGGCTGTGGAACGTCCATGTGCACGTCGACGACGCCGGCGCCGCCGTGGAGGCGGGCGTGGAGGCCGGGCGGCCGTACCGGATCCGGATCACCCACTTCGGACTCGGGGACGTGCACACCGGCGGCGAGCGGCCGCCGCGCGAGCGTGCCCAGCGAGCCGTCGTCGCCGTCGTACCGGGCGAGGGCCTGGCCGGGCTCTACACCGAGGCGGGCGCCACGACCGTGCTCGCGCGCCCCGGGGAGCCGCCCGCGAGCGGGGAGCTGGTGCAGGCCGTACGACGGGCGCACGCGCGCGAGGTCGTCCTGCTGCCCAACGACGCCGAGCTGCGTCACACGGCCGCGGCGGCCGCCGAGCAGGCCCGCACCGAGGGCATCCGGGTGGCCCTCATCCCGACCCGCTCGGCGGTCCAGGGCATCGCCGCGCTCGCCGTGCACGAGCCGCAGCGCCGGTTCGACGAGGACGTCGTCCAGATGACCGCGGCGGCGGGCGCCACCCGCTACGCGGAAGTCGTCGTGGCCGAACGCCAGTCCTGGACGACGGCCGGCATCTGCCAGGCCGGGGACGTGCTGGGGCTCATCGACGGCGACGTCGCGGTGATCGGCGCCGATGTCACCGCCATCGCCCGGACCGTCCTGGACCGCATGCTCCAGGCCGGCGGCGAACTGGTCACCCTGGTCGTCGGCGACGAGGCCCCGGAGACCGTCGCCGACCAGCTCCAGGCCCGGGTACGGGAGTCCTACCTCGCCGTGGACACGGTGGTGTACCGGGGCGGCCGCCAGGGGACGCTGCTGCTCATCGGCGTGGAGTGACGGCGTGGAGCGACCCACCGCCACCGCCCGCCCCCTGCGCCCGTCTCATCCGCCGGGCCCCAGCAGCTCCGTGGCCTCCGCTCGCCGTGCCCGGGCGGTCTCGTTGTCGTCGCCGGCGTTCTCGTAGGCCGCGAGCACCGCACGCGCGCGTGCCGCCGCCTCGGCCGGGCGGCCCAGCGCGGCCGCCAGTCGTCCGGCGGCGATGTCGGCTCCGGTGCGGTCGTCCAGCCCGCTCGCGCCCAGGTCGCCGAACAGCGCGGCCGCCCGGTCCAGCTGGACCAGGGCCGCCTCGAACACGGCCCGCACCGCCTCGTCCTCGGTGTCCCCCGGACAGGCCGGCATCTCCGGCTTCCCGGCCTCCTCGGGTTGCTCCACCGCCGAGCGGACCAGCAGTTCGCCGAACTGGCGGTGGGTGTTTGCCAGTTCGTCCGTCAGCTGTTCCCGGCTCACCGGGTCGGCCGCCGCCCGGACCGCTCGCTCGCACTCCCGCACCGCCTCCGCCATCCGCTCCCGGGCGTCCTCCGCTCCGCCCTCCCGGCGCAGCGCCAGCCAGCCGCGGGCCCGCAGCGAGCGGACGAGGAAGGCCCGATTGCCCAGCGCCCGCCACAGTCCGCCCGCCCGCGCGTACGCCTGGTCGGCCTCTTCCAGCAGACCGGCCCTGCCCAGGGACTCGGCGGCGAGATGGGCGAGCGTGGCGTGGTCCTGCTGCTCGGGCCAGTGCCGGGCGATCCCGGCCGCGCGCAGCCGGCGTTCGGCCGCCGCGCGATGGTCGCCCAGCTCGTCCAGGCAGTCGCCGAGCCACCACAGCGCCTGTACGACGGCCCCGTCGCCGTGCGTCTCGGCGGACAGGTCGGCCAGCGCCGACTCCAGCACCTCGGCGGCCTCCGCGCAGCGGCCCCGGCGGAGCAGGTACCCGCCCAGCGCCTGCCGCGCCCAGGCGCCCAGCGTGCCGCTCTCGCCCGCCTCGTCGGCCCAGTGCGCCGCCTGGAGCGCGTGCTCGGCGGCCTCGGCGACCGCACCGCGCGCGCCGGTCACCTCGGCGAGCTGCAGATGCAGCTGGGCCCGCCCGACCGGCTCCACGTACGGCCCGCCGTGCTCCAGCGCGGAGCGCAGCGCCCGCTCCGCCCCGGCCGCGTCACCGGCCTGATGGGCCAGCGCGGCGATCTGGGCCTCGTACTCCACCGCGAACCACGGCAGCCCGGCGCTCACGTACTCCTCGGCCGTCCGCCGGAACAGCTCCGCGGCCCGCCTGCCGTCCCCGCGCAACACGGCCAGCTCGGCGAGCATCCCCCGCGCCTCCGCGGCCCGGGCGGCCAGCCGTACGTCCTCCCCGGTCCGCCCGCCGACCAGCGCGAGCACCTCCCGCGCGGCCTGTTCGGCCCGGGTGAACGTCTCCGGGGCGGGGGTCCCCCCGGCTCCCTCGTGCGCACACCGCATCAGCACCCGCGCCCGGCTCATCACCACCGACGCCGTCTGGCGTACGCCGGTCGCCTCCTCGGCGTACAGGGCGAGGGCCTCGTCGTACAGGGCGTCGACCGTGTCCAGGGCGGCGGCCGGGTCGCCCGCGAGGGCGCGGACGTACGCTCCACGCGCGCGTGCCGCCAGGGCCTCGCCGGGATCGCCCGCCTCCGCGTACAGGGCCGCCGCCCGCTCGAACAGGCCGATGCCCTCGGGGCCGCGGGCCATCGCCTCGTGGTCGGCGATCTCCGCGCGGTCCCGCGGCTCCAGCTCCACGCCCTGCGCGGCCCGCGCCACCGCCGCCCAGGCCTCCAGGGCGTGCGGACGCAGCGTCCGGGACAGCCGCCGGGCCTCGGCGAGCAGGGCCGCGAGGCCGGGCTCGTCCCGCGCCTCGGGTGCCGGGGGCGCGGCCACCGGGGCCGGGGCCGGGCGCACCGTACGCACGCCCAGCGGCAGCCGGTCCACCAGCGGCCGCTGCGCCATACGCGCGCGTGCCCGGTCGCCGACGTACGACGTGCCGTTGCGCCGGTCGAACCGCTCGGCCAGGGCCAGCGTCTCCACGCGCGCGTGGGCGGCGAGTTCGCCCGCCGTCCAGGTCCGCCCGGCCGGCCCCGGCACCCGCTGTGCGCCCAGCCCCAGCTCGGTCAGCCGGTCCATCAGCAGCGTCACCACGGCCAGGAAGTCCAGCCGGCTGCGCGGATGCCCGGTGTCCGTGAAGTACGCGGGCCGTTCGGCGAGCAGCTCCAGACCCCGCGCCTCGTTGCCGGTCAGCGCGCAGAACTCCACGTGGTCGGCGTACGCGGCGCGCATCGACTCCATCGGGCGGACGAGCCGGAAGCCCCGCAGATGGTTCGCGCGGGCCTCGTCCTGCCGGCCCAGGCGCAGCAGCGGGGCCAGCGAGGAGGCCAGCACGGTGTGCGGCTCGTGGGCGCAGGCGAACTCGCCCTCCAGCACCGGCGCCCACAGCCCGAGCGCCTGTGCGTCCCGGCCGCGCTCGGCCTGCCAGGCGCCCTGCCCGTGCAGCTCGCACGCGGGGCAGTCGGCCATCTCGTCGCGGTCCGCGGCGAGCCACGCCGCGTACGCCCGCTCCGCCCGCGCCAGGTCCCCGATGTGCGCGGCCACGCTGAACTCGGCGCCGCGCACGGCCCGTTCGGAGTACCCGGCGAGCCGGTAGCGGTGCTCCATCTCGCCGAGCCACTCCTCGACGGAGGCCAGCGGGATGTGCGGCTGGTCCAGCATGCCCGCCGACATCCACTTGAAGACCCAGTGCAGCGCGTGCGCCTCGTACGCGTCGAAGTCCTCGGGCCGTTCGTCCCACATGCGCAGCAGGCGCGCGAACGGGACGAACATCTTGTCCTTCTCGGAGCTGTAGTTGTAGACCTTCAGCTGGTGCCCGAGCGCCTCGACGACGGCGGCCGGGACGCCGAGCGACTCGGCCTCGGCGAGCAGCCGCTCCGCGCGCGCGTTGCGGGCCGGGCCCTCCGGTTCCTCGGCGTTCTCCGCCATCGCCCGGCGCAGCGCGTCGAAGTCCGTGATCTCCCCCATCAGCGGTCGCCCTCCCCGTGTGTGGCCCACTCCAGCAGGCCGATGAACGCCCGGTTCAGCAGCGCCGAGTCGGCGGGCCTGAGCGGTCGCTGCGCCATCAGCAGGGCCTGCCCGTACAGCGCTTCGGCCGCCGTGCCGATCAGCTCGGGGTCCTGCAGCGAACTGATCCTGCGCACCAGGGGATTGAGGTGGTTGAGCACCAGACGCGCGCGCGGGGCGCTGCCGCGCAGCGAGCCGAGGATGCCCGCCCACAGGTCGTCGGACCGCTCCTCGGCCGCCGCGCGGGCCTGTTCGTGCCGCGCGGCCCGGTCGTCCAGGTGCAGCGCGGGCACGGAGAGCGGATGGAAGGCCCGCAGGGCGACGTCACAGCCCAGGGGGCCGAGTTTCGCCCGCGCGGCCGCGAGGAAGCCGGACAGGGCCGGCTCCTCGCCCGGATCGACCGCGTCGAGGTGCGCGGTCACGGTGTCCGCGTCCAGCTCGGCGACCACCGTCCCCGGCCGCACCGACGGCAGCGCCTCGACCAGGTCGCCGTCGTAGGTGTAGCCGCCGTTGACCACCCCGATGCCCTGCGCGGAGGCGATCGGCGCGACCTGCCGGTACTCCTCGACGGTCCGGGTGAAGTGCACCACCGGGTGCCGCCGCGCGAACTCCTCCAGGGACAGCTGCCCGTCGGTCGTCTCGAAGGGCAGCCAGGGCAGCATCGTGCGCAGCATGCCGCGGTCGTGCCGGGCGAGGGACTTCACCCCCAGGTGGTGCACGGAAAGGAACGCCGTGAGCCGCTCCGGATCGCCGGCGGCGAGCCCCGTCAGCCAGGAGCGGATCCGCTCGCCGAGCGCCTCCCGCACGGCGGCCAGCGTCTCGTCCTCGTACAGCGACTCGCGCGAGGCCGTGGGCCGCAGACTGTCGGTGTCCAGCACGCAGCGCACGAAGAACGCCCAGTCGGGCAGCAGCTGTTCGGCCCGGTCGGTCAGCAGCATGCCCTTCAGGTGCACCCGGTGGCCCGCCCGCCGGGCCGGGCTCACGGCCGCAGGCAGCACGTACGCCACCCCGCGGATCCCGGCCAGCGGCACGTCCAGATCGATCGAGTCCAGCGGCCTGAACCCGAACAGCTCGTGGCAGTGCCGGGCCAGCGCCGCCCTTCTGCCCGCCGGGCTCGGATACGGCCGGTCCCAGGGCGCGGGCAGACCGGTGACCGGCTCCTCGCCCACCCGGACGTCGTACGGCAGCAGCGAGCCGAAGTCGCGGGCCAGACTCAGCACCCGCTCCGGCGCCAGCCACTCGGCCGCCCCGGGCCGTGCGGTCAGGTGGACGGTCGTACCCGGCTCGGGCCGCGCGGCGTCGGGCAGGGTGCGCACGGTGTACGAGCCGTCGTCGCACGCCGTCCACTCCACCGGTGGTGCGCCGGGCGTACGGGCGCTGCGGCTGACCACCCGGATCCGCTCGGCGACCAGGAAACAGGCGAGCAGGCCGATGCCGAACTGGCCGAGGAAGCCCGAACGCGCCTCCTCCAGGCCCTCGGCGCGCTTGGAACTGCGCCCGATGGTCGCCAGCAGATCGTGCACGTCCGCCTCGGTGAGCCCGATCCCGCTGTCCTCCACGCGAAGGCCGCCACCGTCCGCGTGCAGCCGGACCAGCGCCGGGGCGCCGGGCTGCTCGGCCCGCCGGGCGGTGACGGCGTCCACGGCGTTCTGCAGCAGCTCGCGCAGATAGACCCTGGGGCTGGAGTACAGGTGATGGGAGAGCAGGTCCACCAGACCGCGCAGGTCGACCTGGAACATGTGAGGTGGGTGAGGTGAGGGGGATGCCTGGGCTGACTGTGAGGTCTGGGAGTCCATCGTCACTGCGCCGGAGGGGGAGGTCGTACGGCGCGGGGTCGGGCGGTCCCGGCGGGGCGGTGACCGCGAAAGGATGGCCGGAGCGCGCCATCCTAGGCCCGGAAGAGCCACCTGACCAGGAGATTCCCGGATCCGTCCGGCAACGCGCGCCGCGTCCCGGCAGGCCGTGCGCGGCACATCCGCAGGTCGGCGCTACGGCATTGTCGGTGCCGTGGTGTGCAATGGATCTCGTGCCCGCACTGCGAGAACCACTGAAGCAGCCACTGAAGTCGGTGCTCGGCCCCGCCACCGCGAAGGTGATGGCCGAGCACCTCGGCCTGCACACCGTCGGCGACCTCCTCCACCACTACCCGCGCAGATACGAGGAGCGCGGCCGGCTCACCCGGCTCGCCGACCTGCCCATGGACGAGCACGTCACGGTGGTCGCCCAGGTGGCCGACGCCCGCCTGCACAGCTTCGCCTCCGCCAAGGCGCCCCGCGGCAAGGGCCAGCGCCTGGAGGTCACGATCACCGACGGCAGCGGCCGGCTCCAGCTGGTCTTCTTCGGCAACGGCGTCCACAAGCCCCACAAGGAGCTGCTGCCGGGCACCCGCGCGCTGTTCGCGGGGAAGGTCTCCGTCTTCAACCGCCGCCTGCAACTCGCCCATCCGGCCTACGAGTTGCTGCGCGGCGACGGCGAGGACACCGTCGAGGCCTGGGCCGGCGCCCTGATCCCGATCTATCCGGCGACCGCCAAACTGGAGTCCTGGAAGATCGCCAAGGCGGTCCAGACGGTGCTTCCCACCGCCCAGGAGGCACTGGACCCGCTCCCCGCCGCCCTCCGTGAGGGCCGGGGCCTGGTGCCCCTGCCCGAGGCGCTGCTCAAGATCCACCGCCCGCACACCAAGGCCGACATCGCCGACGCCCGCGCCCGCCTGAAGTGGGACGAGGCCTTCGTCCTCCAGGTGGCCCTGGCCCGCCGCCGCCACGCCGACACCCAGCTCCCCGCCGTCCCCCGCAAGCCCAGGCCCGACGGCCTCCTGGCCGCCTTCGACGACCGCCTGCCCTTCACCCTCACCGAGGGCCAGCGGAAGGTCTCCGAGGAGATCTTCGACGACCTCGCCACCGAACATCCGATGCACCGCCTGCTCCAGGGCGAGGTGGGCAGCGGGAAGACGCTGGTCGCCCTGCGCGCCATGCTCGCCGTGGTCGACGCGGGCGGGCAGGCCGCCATGCTCGCGCCCACCGAGGTGCTCGCCCAGCAGCACCACCGCTCGATCACCGAGATGATGGGCGAGCTGGCCGAGGGAGGCATGCTGGGCGGCGCCGAGCACGCCACCAAGGTCGTCCTGCTCACCGGCTCCATGGGGGCCGCCGCCCGCCGCCAGGCCCTGCTCGACCTGGTCACCGGCGAGGCCGGCATCGTCATCGGCACCCACGCCCTGATCGAGGACAAGGTCCAGTTCCACGACCTCGGCCTGGTCGTGGTCGACGAGCAGCACCGCTTCGGCGTCGAGCAGCGCGACGCCCTGCGCGGCAAGGGGAAACAGCCCCCGCACCTGCTGGTGATGACGGCCACCCCGATCCCGCGCACGGTCGCCATGACGGTCTTCGGCGACCTGGAGACCTCCGTCCTCGACCAGCTGCCCGCGGGCCGCTCGCCGATCGCCAGCCATGTGGTCCCGGCCGCCGACAAGCCCCACTTCCTCGCCCGCGCCTGGGAGCGGGTCCGTGAGGAGGCGGCGAACGGCCACCAGGCGTACGTCGTCTGCCCGCGCATCGGCGACGACGTCGACGAGGCGGCCGACCAGAAGAAGTCCGGCGGGAAGAAGTCCCCCGAGGACGAGGCGGAGAAGCGCCCGCCGCTGGCCGTCCTCGACGTGGCGGACCAGCTGGGCCGCGGCCCCCTGCAGGGCCTGAGGGTGGAGGTCCTCCACGGCCGTATGCACCCCGACGACAAGGACGCGGTGATGCGCCGCTTCGCGGCCGGCGAGACCGACGTCCTGGTCGCCACCACGGTCATCGAGGTGGGTGTGAACGTCCCCAACGCCACGGTCATGGTCATCATGGACGCCGACCGCTTCGGCGTCTCCCAGCTCCACCAGCTGCGCGGCCGCGTCGGCCGGGGCTCGGCGCCCGGCCTGTGCCTGCTGGTCACCGAGATGCCCGAGGCCAGCGCCGCCCGCCAGCGGCTGAACGCGGTCGCCGCCACCCTCGACGGCTTCGAGCTCTCCCGCATCGACCTGGAACAGCGCCGCGAGGGCGACGTCCTCGGCCAGGCCCAGTCCGGTGCCCGCTCCTCGCTGCGCGTCCTCGAGGTCATCGAGGACGAGGAGGTCATCGCGGAGGCCAGAGCGGAGGCGACGGCCCTGGTGGCGGCGGACCCGGAGCTGGAGGGCCTGCCGGGCCTCCGTACGGCGCTGGACGCGCTGTTGGACGAGGAGAGGGAGCAGTACCTGGAGAAGGGGTGAGGCGCAGGCGTCCCGGCAGGGGCGCGGGGAGCCGCACGGCAGCCACAATGGACGTAAAGCCGCCCACGAAGAAGGACCCCACATGACCCGCGTGATCGCCGGCCGGGCCGGCGGACGGCGCCTCTCAGTACCCCCTGGCACCGGAACCAGGCCGACCTCGGACCGCGCACGCGAGGGCCTCTTCTCCACCTGGCAGTCCCTCCTGGGCGGCCCCCTCGACGGCGAACGGGTCCTGGACCTCTACGCCGGCTCGGGCGCCGTGGGCCTGGAGGCCCTGTCCCGGGGAGCGAGCCACACACTCCTCGTCGAGGCCGACGCCCGCGCAGCGAGAATCGTCCGCGAGAACGTGCGAAACCTGGGTCTTCCCGGTGCCGAAGTGCGAGCGGGCAAAGCGGAACAGATCATCCGGCAACCGGCGCCGGAAGAGCCGTACGACCTCGTCTTCCTCGACCCGCCGTACGTGGTCGCAGATCACGATCTTCGCGAGATTCTCCTCACACTCCGCTCGGGAGGCTGGCTCGCTGAGCAAGCGCTCGTCACCGTGGAGCGCAGCACCAGAGGCGGCGAATTCCGGTGGCCGGACGGCTTCGAGCCGATCCGGTCCCGTCGCTACGGCGAGGGAACGTTTTGGTACGGTCGCGCCGCCTCTACGTGCGAAGACGCACGATGACCGGACCGGAGAGCGAGGGATCACAAGTGCGCCGCGCCGTCTGTCCCGGGTCGTTCGACCCGATCACCAACGGACACCTCGACATCATCGCCCGCGCCTCCCGCCTGTACGACGAGGTGTACGTCGCGGTGATGATCAACAAGTCCAAGAAGGGCCTGTTCGACATCGAGGAGCGGATCGAGCTGATCCGCGAGGTCACCGCCGACTACGCCAACGTCCGGGTCGAGGCCTTCCACGGCCTCCTCGTGGACTTCTGCAAGCAGCGCGACATCCCCGCCATCGTCAAGGGCCTGCGCGCCGTCAGCGACTTCGACTACGAGCTGCAGATGGCCCAGATGAACAACGGCCTCACCGGCGTCGAGACGCTGTTCGTGCCCACCAACCCCACCTACAGCTTCCTGTCCTCCTCCCTGGTCAAGGAGGTCGCGGCCTGGGGCGGCGACGTCTCCCACCTGGTGCCCGCGCCGGTGCTCGAGGCCCTGAACAAGCGCCTGCGCAAGCCCTGATGGGACCGATGGGACTACAGTCGTCCCGTCCGTCTCCATCCCGGCTGTAGAGAGTGGCGAGCACAGGTGGACGTGCAGAAGAAGCTCGACGAGATCGTCTCCGCGGTCGCCGGCGCCCGGGCCATGCCCATGTCGGCGTCCTGTGTGATCAACCGCGCCGAGCTGCTCGCGATGCTGGAAGAGGTGCGCCAGGCGCTGCCCGGCTCCCTCGCGCAGGCGCAGGAGCTGATCGGCGACCGTGAGCAGATGGTCGAGGAGGCCCGCCGGGAGGCCGAGCGGATCATCGAGAGCGCGCACGCCGAGCGCGGCTCGCTGATCGCAGGCACCGAGATCGTCCGCCGCTCCCAGGCCGAGGCCGACCGGATCCTCGCCGAGGCCCGCAAGGAGGCCGAGGAGATCCGCGCCGAGGCCGACGACTACGTCGACTCCAAGCTCGCCAACTTCGAGGTCGTCCTCACCAAGACGCTCGGCTCGGTCGGCCGCGGCCGCGAGAAGCTGCTCGGCACCGGCCCCGGCCTGGACGAGAACGGCTACGAGGACGAGGACGCCCCCGAGCGCAGCCACGACCCGGAGACCCTGCGCCACAACGCCGACCAGTACGTCGACGCCAAGCTCGGCGCCTTCGAGGCGGTGCTGGCCAAGACCCTGGATGCGGTCGGCCGCGGCCGGCAGAAGCTGCAGGGCCGGATCGCCACGGACGACCTCGGCGCCCTCGCCGACGACACCTCCACCTTCCAGCACTCCAGCGACGCCGACTACCTCGCCGACCTCGCCGCGCTCGCCGAGCAGGACACCCCGGCCGAGCGCCCGGACCGGCCGCAGCAGGCGCCGCAGCAGCCGTCGTACGACCCGCAGCCCGCGTACGCGTCGTACGAGCAGCCCGACCCCTACGGCGGCTTCCCGCAGCAGGCCGGCTACGGCCGGCAGGACCCCTACGGCTACCAGCAGGCCGACCCCTACGCCGCCTACCAGGGCTACGATCCCCAGCAGGCCGCCTACGACCCCCAGCAGGTCCAGCAGACCCACCAGCAGCCCCCGCAGCACCAGCCGCAGCAGGGCTACGCCCTGGACGAGACCAGCCTGTTCGACACCAGCATGATCAGCGCGGAGCAGCTCAGGGCGTACGAGCAGGGCCGGGGCCTGTAGCGGCGGGCGCGGCCCGCCGACCACCGGATTGGGCCGTGAGCGAAAGGTCCAGTATCCTGGCTCTTCGGTCGCGCGTACGTCCGCGATCTCCGCTGCCCGCGGCACCGACGGGCGGCGGCCCTCCGAGTTCGAAGATCGAAAGCAGGAATGGCTTCCAACGCCCGCCTCGACCACCGCAACCCCCTCGTGTTCGACACGCACGAGCTGGGCCGGCGGCCTGGCGCGCTGCAGCGCCTGACCCGCACGATCGACGCTCCCGCCGATCTCGGCATCCAGGGAGTCATCGGAGTGCCGGAAGGCACCCCGGTGGAGCTCGAACTCCGCCTCGAGTCGGTCATGGAAGGGGTGCTCGTCACAGGCACCGCCCGTGCACGGGCCGAGGGGGAGTGCGTAAGGTGTCTGGAGCCGGTCGAGCTGGAGCTCGAAGCGGACTTCCAGGAGCTGTTCTCGTACCCTGACGCCGACGACCGGGGCCGCGTGATCGCGGAACCGGGCGACGACGCCGAGGACGACGAGGACAGGTTCTTCCTCGAGGACGGACTCTTCGACCTCGAACCTCTGCTGCGCGATGCGGTGGTGCTCGCACTGCCGATGCAGCCGGTGTGCCGGGAGGACTGCCCGGGCCTGTGCTCCGAGTGCGGGGCGCGGCTCGCGGACGACCCGGACCACCACCACGACGCCGTCGACATCCGTTGGGCGGCTTTGCAGGGACTCGCCGGTTCACTCGAAGACGGCGAGAAGGACGAGATGAGCGGCGCCGAAGCGGGCGTCGACGAGAAGCAGGAGAAGTAGCCGTGGCTGTTCCGAAGCGGAAGATGTCGCGCAGCAACACGCGCCACCGCCGGTCGCAGTGGAAGGCTGCGGTCCCCACCCTGGTTGCGTGCGAGCGCTGCCACGAGCCCAAGCAGCAGCACATCGCGTGCCCGTCTTGCGGCACCTACAACAAGCGCCAGGTCCTCGAAGTCTGAGCGGGCTGGTGAGAGGCACTGTGTCCAGTCCCAAGAAGGCGGAAGACGCCAAGGCGGACGCACCCGCCAAGAAGAAGGCGGACAACCAGGCCTCGTCCCACACGCTTCTGGAAGGGCGGCTCGGCTACAAGGTCGAGTCCGCCCTTCTGGTGCGCGCGCTGACCCACCGTTCCTACGCGTACGAGAACGGCGGTCTGCCGACGAACGAGCGGCTGGAGTTCCTCGGGGACTCCGTGCTCGGCCTCGTCGTCACGGACACGCTGTACCGCACCCACCCCGACCTGCCCGAGGGCCAGCTGGCCAAGCTGCGGGCCGCGGTGGTCAACTCGCGCGCGCTGGCGGAGGTCGGCCGCGGGCTCGACCTGGGCTCCTTCATCCGGCTCGGCCGCGGTGAAGAGGGCACGGGCGGCCGGGACAAGGCGTCCATCCTCGCCGACACCCTGGAAGCGGTGATCGGCGCGGTCTATCTCGACCAGGGCCTCGACTCGGCGTCCGAGCTGGTGCACCGGCTCTTCGACCCGCTGATCGAGAAGTCCTCCAACCTCGGCGCCGGC
The DNA here is from genome assembly GCF_036345995.1 of Streptomyces sp. NBC_00557. Lineage (NCBI taxonomy): Bacteria > Bacillati > Actinomycetota > Actinomycetes > Kitasatosporales > Streptomycetaceae > Streptomyces > Streptomyces sp. NBC_00557. Next base: position 2,432,243 of record NZ_CP107796.1, on the reverse strand, counting down.
CTGGACTGGAAGACCTCCCTCCAGGAGCTGACCGCGACCGAAGGACTCGGCGTGCCCGAGTACCTGGTCACGGAGACCGGCCCCGACCACGAGAAGACCTTCACTGCTGCCGCCCGCGTCGGAGGCGTCTCGTACGGCACCGGCACCGGCCGCAGCAAGAAGGAGGCGGAGCAGCAGGCCGCCGAGTCCGCCTGGCGGGCCATCAAGGCCGCCGCGGACGAGCGCGCCAAGGCGGCCAGGGAGGCCCAGGAGGCCGACGAGGCCGCCAAGGAGGCCGTCAAGGACGGCGAGTCGTCGTCCGCTCCCGCCTGACCCACGGCAGTACCGAGCGCCCGTCCCCTCGTCCGCGAAGGGGCGGGCGCTTCCATCGTCCACCGCTTCGCACGGGGGGTCCCATGCCCGAGTTGCCCGAGGTCGAGGTCGTCCGGCGCGGCCTGGAGCGCTGGGTCGCCCACCGCACCGTCGCCGAGGCCGAGGTGCTGCACCCGCGCGCCGTACGCCGGCACATCGCGGGCGCCGACGACTTCGCGCACCGGCTCAAGGGCCACCACATCGGCACCCCCAGCCGCCGCGGCAAGTACCTGTGGCTGCCGCTGGAGGAGACCAACCAGTCCGTCCTCGCCCACCTCGGCATGAGCGGCCAGCTGCTGGTGCAGCCGCACGAGGCGCCGGACGAGAAGCACCTGCGCGTCCGGATCCGGTTCGCCGACTCGCTCGGCACCGAACTGCGCTTCGTCGATCAGCGCACCTTCGGCGGGCTCTCGTTGCACGACAACACCCTCGAGGGCCTGCCCGACGTCATCGCGCACATCGCCCGCGACCCCCTGGACCCGCTCTTCGACGACGAGGCCTTCCACCTGGCGCTGCGCCGCAAGCGGACCACCATCAAGCGGGCCCTGCTGGACCAGTCGCTGATCAGCGGGGTCGGCAACATCTACGCGGACGAGGCCCTGTGGCGCGCCCGCATCCACTACGAACGCCCCACGGCGAACTTCACCCGCCCCGTCACCGCCGGACTCCTCGGCCACGTCCGGGACGTGATGAACGCGGCCCTCGCCGTCGGCGGCACCAGCTTCGACAGCCTGTACGTCAACGTCAACGGCGAGTCGGGCTACTTCGACCGGTCCCTGGACGCGTACGGCCGCGAGGGCGAGCCCTGCAAGCGGTGCGGCACCCCGATCCGCCGCCGGCCCTGGATGAACCGCTCCAGCTACTTCTGCCCGAGGTGTCAGCGGGCGCCGCGCGTCTCGTCGTAACGCGCGCGTGCCGCGAGGACGTCGTCCATGGCGCCCTCCACGCAGTGGATGAGCGCCAGCAGCCGCTCGGCCACCTGGCGGCCCAGGGGGGTCAGTTCGTAGTCCACGCGCGGCGGGTTGGTCGGCTGCGCCTCGCGGTGCACCAGGCCGTCGCGTTCCAGCGCGTGCAGCGTCTGGGACAGCATCTTCTCGCTCACGCCGTCGACGCGCCGGCGCAGCTCGTTGAAGCGCAGCGAGCCCTCGTACAGCGCGCCGAGCGTCAGCCCGCCCCAGCGGCCCGTGACGTGCTCCAGCGTGCCGCGCGACGGGCACGCCTTGGCGAAGACGTTGTACGCGAGGTCCTCGTGGTCCTGGGTGCTGGCGGTCATGACACCAGGGTACGCACGCGCAGCGCTGACCACCAGGTTGCACTAACTGAAGGTTAGTGCTTTCCTTTGGTTATTGCTTCCGAGCTGGCCCTCCGCTGCCGGACGGCTCAGCCCTGCTGCCATTCGAGGAGACCCCGTGACCACCCCTGTCGTTTCCATCGCCTACCACTCCGGCTACGGCCACACCGCCGTCCTCGCCGAGGCCGTCCGCACCGGCGCCGCCGGGGCGGGCGCCCAGGTGCACCTGATCAAGGTCGACGAGATCACCGACGCCCAGTGGGAGACGCTGGACCGCTCCGACGCGATCGTCTTCGGCTCGCCCACCTACATGGGCACCGCCTCCGGCGCCTTCCACGTGTTCGCCGAGGCCACCTCCAAGCGCTGGTTCGGCCAGGACTGGAAGGACAAGCTGGCCGCCGGCTTCACCAACTCCGGTTCCAAGAGCGGCGACAAGCTGCACACCCTGCAGTTCTTCCAGATCCTCGCCGCGCAGCACGGGATGAACTGGATCAACCTCGGCCTGCACCCCGGCTGGAACAGCAGCGCGGGCTCCGAGAACGACCTCAACCGCCTCGGCGTCTTCGCCGGCGCGGCCGCCCAGACCAACGTGGACGAGGGCCCGGACGCCGTGCACAAGTCCGACATCGCCACCGCCGAGCATCTGGGCCGCCGGGTGGCGGAGGCGGCCCGGGCGTTCACGCGCGGCCGCGCCGCCGCGTAACGGCCTGCCGGGTCCGGCGGAGCGGCCTTCGGCCCGGGGCAGGGTTCAGTAGCCGAAGAAGTGTCCCTGCGACTCTCCCGGCTACGCTCGCGCGGGAGCGCCCCGCAGTGCGTGGCTGCGGGGCGCTCCTAGCGCCTAGTGGGGTTTAGTCGACCGGCTGCCCGTTACCCGTGCCGCCCCTGCAGGTCCCGGGAGCGCCCGCGGTCGGTTTCGACCAATCGACCGTTCCGCCGCCCTTCTCGCACTCACCCGGGGTGAGGGCGGTGCGGCCGCCCTGACTCGGGGTGAGGCTGGTGGCGGTGGCGGTGGCGGCGCCTGTGAGGCCGAGTCCGGCGAGGGCTGCCGTGGCGATGCCGGCGGCGAGGATGCGTCGAATGCGCATTCGATTCCCCTTTCATGGATTGCCTTGATTGGGGCACTAATCAGCTTGATGTTCCTCCATGTGGGTGGCGCGTCATGTTGCGCCGTTCGGGTGACAGGGCTGTCGGATGCGGGGCCGGCGGGGCGACCCGCCGGACAGCGCACCTAGGTCGGCGTAGCGACTTTGGCCGGGAGCTGCTTTGCGCTGGCCGGTCACCTCAAGCGCCATCCGGACACGAAGATCACGCTGCCGTGGAAGACGCTCGACGGTCCTCCGGTCACGGCGTCACTGATTTTCACCAGCCCGACGGGGCTGCCGCTGGATCGGACTCGCTTCAACGACCGTGTATGGCGGCCGGCACTTCGGGCCGCGCACGTCAAGACCGAGCGGGACAACGGCATGCACGCGCTGCGGCACTTCTACGCCTCGGTGCTGCTGGATGCGGCGAGAGCATCAAAGCTCTGAGTGAGTACCCGGGCCATCACGACCCGGCTTCACGCTGCGCACGTACACGCACCTGATGCCGTCGGGCGGGACCCGGACGCGCGCCGCCGTGGATCGCGTCTTCGCGGACGAGGAACCAACGGTTGACGGCCCGGACACGGCCCTGGAGGGTGCTTAGGCCGCCTGACCTGCGGTTGTCTCAGTAGCCGAAGTCCTGTGTCCACCAGGGGCCGCCCGGGCCGAAGTGGACGCCGACGCCCAGGGTCTTGAAGTCGCAGTTCAGTATGTTGGCGCGGTGGCCGGGGCTGTTCATCCAGGCCTGCATCACGGCCGCCGCGTCGGACTGGCCGCGCGCTATGTTCTCGCCGCCGAGGTTGGCTATGCCCGCCGCGGCCGCCCGGTCCCACGGCGACTTGCCGTCGGGGTCGGTGTGGTCGAAGAAGCCCCGCGCCGCCATGTCGTCGCTGAACGACTCGGCCAGCCGGCTCAGCGAGGAGCTCGCCGTCAGCGGGCTGCAGCCGACCTTCGCCCGCTCCTCGTTGACGAGCTTCAGCACCTGCGCCTCGGCGGCGCTCGCCGCCGACGCCGTCCCCGGAGCGCCGGCCGCGGGCGACTTGCTCGCCTTACGCGACGGGGTGGTCCGGGTCTTGCCGGCCGGCGTCGCCGTAGCCGGCTTCCTGCTCGCCGTCTTCGAGGGGGCGGGCGTGGGGGAGGCCGACGTCGACGCCGACGGCGAAGGCGACGCCGACGCCGACGAGGAAGCCGACCGGCTCGGCGAGCCGGGGGCCGTGGAGGCCGGGCCGGCGCCGGCCGCGCCCCCGGGACTGTCGGCGCTGCCCGAGCTGCCGCCCTGCTCGGCGGCCGTGTTGCCCGGCGCGTTCGCCGCCTGCACCCGGTCCCCGCCGGTGGTCTGCGTGCCGCCGCCGAGCTTGTAGTTCTGCAGGCCCGGCACCACCCCCGTCGCCACCGCGGCCGTACCGAGGGCGACGGCCGCGGACACCCCGAGCAGGCCCGTGCGGACTGGCCGCGCGCTCTTCTTGCGGCGCCGGTGGCCGGGGGAGTGGGCGCTCGCCGGGGCGACGTCATCGCCTCCGGGTCCGCCCGGGCCGCCGTCCGGGTCCGCGAACAGGTGGGCGTGCGCCTGCGTGGTCGCGTCGGCGTCGTCCAGCGGCCGCAGACCGCTCGCCGGGGTGTAGGTCTCCGGGTTCAGATACGGCGCGATGCCCCGGGGGGCCGCCTGGCGGCCGGCGGACGGCGCGAGGTTGCGAGGCGCGCGGTCGCCTGCGTAAGGCGAGATGTTCCGGCCCATGCGGTCGCCTGCGTAGGGCGTGAGGTCCCAGGGCTCCGGCTCGCTCGGGTACGGGCTCCGGGGCGCCGGTCCGCTCACGTACGGGTCCCAGGGCTCCGGCTCGCTCGCGTAGGGGGCCGCGTAGGAGTGCCCGGAGAAGTCCCTGCGTGCCCGCGCATCCGCGTACGGTGCGGGGTCGTCCCACGGCTCCGGTGCGCGGCCGACGGTCTCACCCGCGAACCCGTCCCACGGGCCCGCGCTTCCGCTCGGGGAGTGCTCCGCCAGGGTTACCCCCGTGGCCCGGCCCGTGGTGGCGCGGCCGGCGTCGGTGCGTCGGTGGCGTCCCATGTCCTTGCCCTCTTTCGCGTCCTCGCGGGCGACCGGCGCCTGCGCGGCGAGTGGCACCGCTTGGCCGACCCGGCTCACTCGATCGAGTGAGTTTCATATGAGATTCATCGGATCGGGACGGTACCGCATGGCGCACGGGCGCGATGTGTGCCGAGCAACATCGGCTGGTTAGGTTGCCTCCATGAGCGAAGACGTACGGCTGGTCGCCTGGGTGCGGGGACGCGTCCAAGGTGTGGGTTTCCGCTGGTTCACACGCGCCAAGGCGCTGGAGATCGGCGGCCTGAGTGGTTTTGCTCTCAATCTGGCCGACGGCCGGGTCCAGGTGGTCGCGGAGGGCTCGCGCGAGAACTGCGAGGACCTCCTGGACTGGCTCCAGGGCGACGACACGCCCGGGCGCGTGGACGGAGTCACCGAGATCTGGGACACACCCCGCGGCGGCTACGACGGCTTCGCCATCCGCTGAGCCGGTTTCTGTAAAGGCGCACAGGCCGGCGCACGGGGACATGCCGGGGGCACATGCGGGAAGCAGAAACGACCTGGTGGTTGCCAAGAACGGCCCGGCGTGGCAGGCTCCGCAGGTATCAGCTGATCGCCACGCCCCGAGGGCACCGGATGACATGCGGCGCCGCCGATTCTCCCGGCCGCGCGCCCGGTTTGCCCGCCAATACAGGGCGTGATCGTGTTGACCGTCAAACTTTTTGGTGAGACGCTGAAAGCCCCGCGCACCTTAGCTGTTTGGCATGGAGCAACACCAGATCCACACCTGGATGTGCCAAGCACCGCGGGTGCGATCCCTCACGACCCACACCGCATCGGTCGGTCACTCATTGTGGAGGACCATCCATCATGGCAAAGGCGCTTCTCGGTTACGTCGGCGGCTCCGACCCTCGACTCCTCGCCGAGATGCGACGGCTGCAGCAGCGCGTGCAGGACCTGGAGTCCGAGCTCGTACGGATCCAGGCGGAGAACGAAGCGCTGTCGGCTGCCGCCTCTCAGGACAGGATCATGGAGAGCATCGACGCACACCAGGCGGAGCCTGCGCTCACCTGATCGCTGCATCAGCTCCACAACAGCAGTCGCAGTGATCGGGCTGCCGTATCAACCGCTCAGTTGATCGACGGCCGCAACCCGGTCGTCAGAGTTGCAAGGGACGCTTCGGCGTCCCTTCTTTCTTTGCCACGCATCCTTTCACTGTCTTTAACGTACGGTGTGCCCTGCATGTTCAACGGCGAAACCGCGCGGTTGCGAGGGTTCATGGAGTGAGATAGCGGCGCCCGGTAGAGTCCGGCGGCGTGCACCTCAAGGCCCTGACCCTCCGCGGGTTCAAGTCGTTCGCCTCGGCGACCACGCTCCGGTTCGAACCGGGGATCACGTGTGTCGTCGGCCCGAACGGCTCGGGCAAGTCCAACGTCGTGGACGCGCTCAGCTGGGTCATGGGCGAGCAGGGCGCCAAGTCGCTGCGCGGCGGCAAGATGGAGGACGTCATCTTCGCCGGCACCACCGGCCGCCCCCCGCTGGGCCGCGCCGAGGTGTCCCTGACCATCGACAACTCCGACGGCGCGCTGCCCATCGAGTACGCCGAGGTCACCATCACGCGGATCATGTTCCGCAACGGCGGCAGCGAGTACCAGATCAACGGCGACACCTGCCGCCTCCTCGACATCCAGGAACTCCTGTCCGACTCCGGCATCGGCCGGGAGATGCACGTCATCGTGGGCCAGGGCCAGCTGGACTCCGTCCTGCACGCCGACCCCATGGGCCGCCGCGCCTTCATCGAGGAGGCCGCCGGCGTCCTCAAGCACCGCAAGCGCAAGGAGAAGGCGCTGCGCAAGCTGGACGCGATGCAGGCCAACCTCGCGCGCGTGCAGGACCTCACCGACGAACTGCGCCGCCAGCTCAAGCCGCTCGGCCGCCAGGCCGCGGTCGCCCGCCGGGCCGCCGTCATCCAGGCGGACCTGCGGGACGCCCGCCTGCGCCTGCTCGCCGACGACCTCGTACGCCTGCGGGAGGCCCTCAAGGCCGAGATCGCCGACGAGGCCGCCCTGAAGGAGCGCAAGGAGGCCGCCGAGCAGGAGCTGAAGAAGGCCCTGCAGCGCGAGGCCCTCCTGGAGGACGAGGTACGGCAGCTCTCGCCCCGCCTCCAGCGCGCCCAGCAGACCTGGTACGAGCTGTCCCAGCTGGCCGAGCGCGTCCGCGGCACCATCTCGCTCGCCGACGCGCGGGTGAAGAGCGCCACCTCCGCTCCGGTGGACGAACGCCGTGGCCGCGACCCCGAGGATCTGGAGCGCGAGGCCGCCCGCATCCGCGAGCAGGAGGCCGAGCTGGAGGCGGCCCTGGAGGCGGCACAGCGCGCCCTCGACGACACCGTCGCCCACCGGGCCGAACTGGAGCGGGAGCTGGCGGCCGAGGAACGCCGCCTGAAGGACGTCGCCCGCGCCATCGCCGACCGCCGCGAGGGCCTGGCCCGGCTGTCCGGGCAGGTCAACGCGGCCCGCTCCCGCGCGGCTTCGGCCCAGGCCGAGATCGACCGCCTGGCCACGGCCCGGGACGAGGCCCAGGAGCGCGCCGCGCGGGCCCAGGAGGAGTACGAGACCCTGAAGGCCGAGGTCGACGGCCTCGACGCGGGCGACGCGGACCTGGCCGAACGCCACGAGGCGGCCAAGCGCCGGCTCGCCGAGGCGGACACCGCCCTGAGCGCCGCCCGCGAGGCCCTCACCACGGCCGAACGCACCCGCGCCGCCACCCAGGCCCGCCACGAGGCACTGGCCCTCGGCCTGCGCCGCAAGGACGGCACCGGCGTACTCCTCGACGCCCGCGACCGCCTCACCGGAATCCTGGGCCCGGCGGCGGAACTCCTCACGGTCACCCCGGGCTACGAGGTTCCCCTGGCAGCCGCTTTCGGCGCGGCCGCGGACGCCATCGCCGTCTCGAGCCCGGCAGCGGCAGCGGAGGCCATCCGCCTGCTCCGCAAACAGGACGCGGGCCGCGCAGCCCTCCTGCTGGCACGCCCCACACCCACCCGAGCACCCGCACCCGCCGACGGCGACCGGGCCCCCGAAGGGGGCGCGGGGAACGGCGCGCTCAGCCACGACGCACCCGCAGCCGACAACGGCGATCGGGCCCCGGAAGGGGGCGCGGGGAACGGCGCGCTCAGCCACGACGCTTCCGCACCCGCCGAACCGACTGCCACCCCCCTCCCCGGACTGCGCTTCGCCGCCGACCTGGTCCAGGGCCCCGCCCACCTCCTCCCCGCCGCCCGCCGCCTCCTGCAAGGAATCGTGGTGGTCGGCACCCTCGAAGACGCCGAAGACCTCGTCGCCACCCACCCGCACCTCACCGCCGTCACCGCCGAAGGCGACCTCCTCGGCGCCCACTTCGCCCACGGCGGCTCCGCCGGCGCCCCCAGCCTGCTGGAGGTGCAGGCCTCCGTCGACGAGGCCGCGGCCGAGCTCGCGGAGCTGGCGGTGCGCTGCGACGCACTGGCCGACGAGCAGCGCGCGGCGGCCGAACGGCGTGCCGAGGCCGCCGCCCTCGTCGAAGAGCTCGCGGAGCGGCGCCGGGCCGCCGACCGGGAGAAGTCGGCCGTGGCCCAGCAGCTCGGCCGGCTCGCCGGCCAGGCGCGCGGCGCCGCCGGGGAGGCCGAGCGGTCGGCCGCCGCCGCGGCACGTGCCCAGGAGGCCCTGGAGAAGGCCGTACAGGAGGCCGAGGAGCTGGCCGAACGGCTGGCCGTCGCCGAGGAGATGCCGGTGGAGGAGGAGCCGGACACCTCCGTGCGCGACCGGCTCGCCGCCGACGGCGCCAACGCCCGGCAGACCGAGATGGAGGCCCGGCTCCAGGTCCGTACGCACGAGGAGCGGGTGAAGGGGCTCGCCGGGCGCGCCGACGCGCTGGACCGGGCCGCCCGCGCGGAACGCGAGGCACGCGTGCGTGCCGAGCAGCGCCGCGCCCGACTGCGGCACGAGGCGGCCGTCGCGGAGGCCGTCGCCTCGGGCGCCCGGCAGCTGCTCGCGCACATCGAGGTCTCCCTCGCCCGCGCCGAGCGGGAGCGCGCCGCCGCCGAGGCCGCGAAGGCCCGCCGGGAACAGGAGCTGGCCGCCGCCCGGGCCCAGGGCCGCGACCTCAAGGCCGAGCTGGACAAGCTCACCGACTCCGTCCACCGCGGCGAGGTGCTCGGCGCCGAGAAGCGGCTGCGCATAGAGCAGCTGGAGACCAAGGCGCTGGAGGAACTGGGCGTCGAGCCGGAGGGGCTGGTGGCCGAGTACGGCCCGCACCAGCTCGTACCGCCCTCGCCCCCCGCCGAGGGCGAGGTCCTGCCGGACGACCCCGAGCACCCCCGCAACCAGCCGAAGCCCTTCCACCGCGCCGAACAGGAGCGGCGGCTCAAGGCCGCCGAGCGCGCCTACCAGCAGCTCGGCAAGGTCAACCCGCTGGCGCTGGAGGAGTTCGCGGCGCTGGAGGAGCGGCACAAGTTCCTCAGCGAGCAGCTGGAGGACCTGAAGAAGACCCGCGCCGACCTGCTGCAGGTGGTGAAGGAGGTCGACGAGCGGGTCGAGCAGGTCTTCACCGAGGCCTACCGGGACACCGCCCGCGAGTTCGAGGGCGTCTTCAGCCGCCTCTTCCCGGGCGGCGAGGGCCGGCTCGTGCTCACCGACCCCGGCAACATGCTCACCACCGGCGTGGACGTCGAGGCGCGTCCGCCGGGCAAGAAGGTCAAGCGGCTCAGCCTCCTCTCCGGCGGCGAGCGCTCGCTGACCGCCGTCGCGCTGCTGGTGTCGATCTTCAAGGCCCGGCCGAGCCCCTTCTACGTCATGGACGAGGTCGAGGCTGCCCTGGACGACACCAACCTGCAGCGGCTGATCCGGATCATGCAGGAGCTGCAGGAGACCTCGCAGCTGATCGTGATCACGCACCAGAAGCGCACGATGGAGGTCGCCGACGCGCTCTACGGCGTCTCGATGCAGGGTGACGGGGTGTCAAAGGTCATTTCTCAGCGCCTTCGTTAGCGCCCACCCCAAGATCAACTTCACTCTACGTTCAAGAAGTGAACACCCCACCCTCGCGCCGTTGCTCCCTCCTCCCTAAAAAGTCACAGCCGTCGCCTATTGACTTCGAAACTTGAAGGCATAGTCTCTGCAACGTTGCTTTTACCTTCAGGTCTCACCTGCATCAGGTTTCGCCTGTAAGGGCTCGCCCCCCACGCGGCAGCGTTGCCGCGCCCGAGGAGATTCACGTGACCAGCACTACGCAGGCACCTCAGTCAGGAGTCAGGACGGCTCAACCCGAGCATCTCGGGCACGTCATCTTCATCGCGGCCGCCGCCGCCATGGGCGGTTTCCTCTTCGGTTACGACAGCTCCGTCATCAACGGCGCGGTCGAGGCCATCCGCACCAAGTACGACATCGGCTCCGCGGCCCTCGCCCAGGTCATCGCGATCGCCCTGATCGGCTGTGCCGTCGGCGCCGCGACCGCCGGCCGCATAGCCGACCGGATCGGCCGTATCCGCTGCATGCAGATCGCCGCCGTCCTCTTCACGATCAGCGCCGTCGGCTCCGCGCTGCCCTTCGCGCTGTGGGACCTCGCCCTCTGGCGCATCGTCGGCGGCTTCGCCATCGGCATGGCCTCCGTCATCGGCCCCGCCTACATCGCCGAGGTCGCCCCGCCCGCCTACCGCGGCCGGCTCGGCTCCTTCCAGCAGGCCGCGATCGTCGTCGGCATCGCCGTCTCCCAGCTGGTCAACTGGGGCCTGCTCAACGCCGCGGGCGGCGACCAGCGCGGTCACCTGATGGGTCTGGAGGCCTGGCAGGTCATGCTCGGCGTGATGGTCGTCCCGGCCGTCCTCTACGGCCTGCTCTCCTTCGCGATCCCCGAGTCCCCGCGCTTCCTGATCTCGGTCGGCAAGCACGAGCGCGCCCGTGAGATCCTCGCCGAGGTCGAGGGCGAGAGCACCGACCTGAACGCCCGCGTCGCCGAGATCGAACTGGCGATGAAGAGCGAGCACAAGTCCACGTTCAAGGACCTGCTCGGCGGTGGCTTCTTCTTCAAGCCGATCGTCTGGATCGGCATCGGCCTCTCGGTCTTCCAGCAGTTCGTCGGCATCAACGTCGCGTTCTACTACTCCTCCACCCTGTGGCAGTCGGTGGGCGTCGACCCGACGGACTCGTTCTTCTACTCCTTCACGACGTCGATCATCAACATCGTCGGCACCGTGATCGCGATGATCTTCGTCGACCGCGTCGGCCGCAAGCCGCTCGCACTCATCGGCTCGATCGGCATGGCCGTCGGCCTGGCGCTGGAGGCCTGGGCGTTCTCGTCCCACCTGGTCGACGGCAAGCTCCCCGCCACCCAGGGCTGGGTCGCGCTGATCGCCGCCCACGTCTTCGTCCTCTTCTTCGCCCTCTCCTGGGGCGTGGTGGTCTGGGTCATGCTCGGCGAGATGTTCCCGAACAAGATCCGCGCCGCCGCCCTGGGCGTGGCCGCCGCCGCGCAGTGGATCGCCAACTGGGCCATCACCGCGAGCTTCCCGTCCCTGGCCGACTGGAACCTCTCCGGCACCTACGTGATCTACACGGTCTGCGCCGCGCTCTCCGTCCCCTTCGTCCTGAAGTTCGTCAAGGAGACGAAGGGCAAGTCCCTGGAGGAGATGGGCTGACCGGCCCCCGCGAACCCGAGGAGAAGGGCCAAGTCCCCGCTGCCCCTCTCCTCGCACCCTCCGCCGCCCCCGCTCCGGCCACTGCCCGGACCGGGGGCGGCGGTGTCGTACGGCACCGCAGCGCGTTCCCGTCGCCGGCACGCCCCCGCGCCACGAAGGCCCCGGGACCGTGCGCCCTCTCCTCCACGGCATCCCGCCCACCAGCAGGTGCCGTACGAGCCTGCCGGCGCCCGACACGCCGGCCGACTCCGCGAGGGATCCGGTACACGCCGCGGCGAAGCGCAGGGCTTCAGCAGGTTCTCCGGCAGCTTGTCTGGCGCCGGGTGCAAGCAGCTTGTCCTGGAGCCGGGTGCAGTCAGCTTGTCCTGGAGCCGGTGTCCACGCCGAGGGCGGTCACGGCGATGCCCCCACGGGCATGAGAAAGTCCCCCTCCGGTGCTTTTGCGGTGGAGGGGGACGAACTCGGGCGGGAGAAACCGTTCCCGCGGGCCGGTCGGCCGGATCCGTCAGGCGTTGACGGTCGCGCGCTCCTCGGCCGGCGCCGGCGCCGGCGCCGGCCCCGCGGCCTCGGGCCGCTTCACCGCCGGCTTCGGCAGCGCCAGGTACAGCACGCCCGAGAGCACGATCGTGGCCACCCAGCCGAGGCCGTACTCGCCGACGACGTTGTTCTTCGCGAGGGGACCGGTGAACCAGTCGGAGGTGGTGAACATCAGGCCCGAGACCAGGCCGATCGCCCAGGCGGCCACGGCCGCGGGGGAGAAGCCGCCCTTGTACCAGTAGGCGCCGGCGCGGGTGGTGTCGGCCATCGCGGCGCCGTCGTACTCGGTGCGGCGCAGCATGTCCGCGCCGAACACGCCGACCCACGCGGAGAACGCGACCGCGAGCAGCGACAGGAAGGCGATGAACGAACCCATGAAGCTCGTCGCCACCAGCATCAGCACACCGCCGAAGGCCAGCGAGATCACGGCGTTGACCGAGACCGCCCAGTGCCGCGGCACCTTGAAGCCGAGGGTCTGCGCGGTGAAGCCCGCCGAGTACATCGACATCGAGTTGATCAGCAGCATGCCGATCAGCGCGATGAACAAGTACGGCACCGCGATCCACGTCGGGAGGATCTCGCCGAGGAAGGACACCGGGTCGGTGGCCTCGGCCAGGTCCGGTGTGGACACCGCCATCACCGCGCCCATGAGCACCATGGGGAGCACGACGACACCGGCGCCGCCCACCGCCGTGCCGACGATCGCCTTCGAGGACGCCGTGCGCGGGAGGTAGCGGGTGAAGTCGGGGGCGGACGGGATCCAGCTGACACCGCCGGCCGCGATCATGCCGACACCGGTGATCACCGCCGCCGTCGAGCCGCCGCCCTGGTGCACCACCTTCGACCAGTCGGTGTTCGCCACCAGGTAGACCAGCACCAGGACCGAGAAGACGCCGAAGAGGTAGGTGGCGTACTTGTTGCACTTCTGCACGGCGTTGATGCCGAGCCCGGAGATCGCGAAGGTCGCGGCCACGAAGGCGAGCAGCATCACCATGTCCAGCACGCTGTTCGCCTTCAGGCCGAACAGGATGTCCAGGATGGTGAGCATCGCGTAGGCGCCGGTGACCGCGTTGATCGTCTCCCATCCCCAGCGCGCGACCCAGATCAGCGAACCGGGCAGCAGATTGCCGCGCTGGCCGAAGACCGCGCGCGAGAGCGCCATGCCGGGCGCGCCGCCGCGCTTGCCCGCGATGCCGATCAGACCGACCAGGCCGTACGACACGACCGGCGCGGCCACCGCGACGACGAGCGCCTGCCAGATGTCCAGGTGGTACGCCACGACCAGGCTCGCGCCCATCGTCAGCAGCAGCACGCTGATGTTGGCGCCCACCCAGGTGGGGAACAGTTCACGGGTCCTGGCGGTGCGTTCGTGATCCGGGACCTGCTCGATGCCTCGGGTCTCGAGAGCACCTTCGGTCTCGACGGTTTTGCTCATCAAAAAGGGGCCAGACGTGGGGGGACAGGGAACGGTCGGGACTCTACGCGCGTGGACGGAGCCGTCACCATCGTACTTTGCTCCGAGTCCGGGCAATAAGTGGCGTTTGTCTCTGGGAGGAAGCCACAAACCGGCTCCCGCCCCACCCCATGGCTGATACTGGAGCCGTTATGGAAACCGTCATCCTTGCTGTAGTCATCGCCGTGGTCGTGATCGCGGCGCTCGGCGGGCTGGTGATCGGCACCCGGCGCAAGAAGCCGCTGCCTCCGCCGCCCCCGAAGGCGCCCGACATCACCGCGCCCCCGGCCGAGCCGCACGTCGGCGACGAGGCCGAGACACCGCGCGAAGAACCGCGCCGGACCATCGAGGAGGTGGACCTCCCCGGCGGCCCCGCACCGGTCGTCGTGGAGGAGCCTCCCGCCGTCCCGCCTCTCGAAAAGGCGCCCGAGCTCGAGATCCCCGAGCCCACCGCAGGCCGGCTGGTCCGGCTGCGCGCCCGCCTGTCCCGCTCCCAGACCGCCCTCGGCAAGGGCCTGCTCACGCTGCTCTCGCGCGAGCACCTGGACGACGAGACCTGGGAGGAGATCGAGGACACGCTGCTCACCGCCGACGTCGGCGTGCAGCCCACCCAGGAGCTGGTCGAGGGCCTGCGCGAGCGTGTGAAGGTGCTCGGCACCCGCACCCCCGCGGAGCTGCGCGGCCTGCTCCGCGACGAACTGCTCAAGCTGGTCGGCACCGACATCGACCGCACCGTGAAGACGGAGCCCGCCGACCGCAAGCCCGGCATCGTGATGGTCGTCGGCGTCAACGGCACCGGCAAGACCACCACCACCGGCAAGCTCGCCCGCGTCCTCGTCGCCGACGGCCGTACGGTCGTGCTCGGCGCCGCCGACACCTTCCGCGCCGCCGCCGCGGACCAGCTGCAGACCTGGGGCGAGCGGGTCGGCGCCTACACCGTGCGCGGGCCCGAGGGCGGCGACCCCGCCTCCGTCGCGTTCGACGCGGTGAAGGAAGGCAAGGAGATGGGGGTCGACGTCGTCCTCATCGACACCGCCGGCCGGCTGCACACCAAGACCGGCCTCATGGACGAGCTGGGCAAGGTCAAGCGCGTCGTGGAGAAGCACGCGCCGCTCGACGAGGTGCTGCTCGTCCTGGACGCCACCACCGGCCAGAACGGCCTGGTGCAGGCCCGCGTCTTCGCGGAGGTCGTGGACATCACCGGCATCGTGCTGACCAAGCTGGACGGCACCGCCAAGGGCGGCATCGTCATCGCGGTCCAGCGCGAGCTGGGCGTGCCGGTCAAGCTGGTCGGACTCGGCGAGGGCGCGGACGACCTGGCGCCCTTCGAGCCGGAGGCCTTCGTGGACGCCCTCATCGGCGACTGAGCAGCCGGTGCGGTGACGACCCCCGCGTCAGGAAGCGCCCGCCCCAAGGTGCAGTTGGGTGCGGGCGCCGGCCTTTTTTGCGCCTGAGCCGGCGGCGCTCTCGCGGAGGTGGCGACTCACCGTCGTGGTGACTCGATTTGAGGGTCGCGCTGCCTGGGGGCGGGTTGCTTGGTGGTGGTGCTGCCTGGAGGGCTGGGGTTGCTTGCTGGTGGTGCTGCCTGGGGGCTGGGGTTGATTGATGGTGCAGCGAGGTTGCTCTGGCGGCGCTGCCCCGGCGCCGAGTGGTCGTGGGGTGCTGTGCCGGCCCGGGTGTTACGCCCGGGCCCGTGACCGGTGTGCCACGTACGCCAGCGTGCCCAGCAGCAGCCGGGCCGCCGGCGGGTGGGTCGCCGAGTCCAGCGCGGGCGGGCGCAGCCAGCGCACCGGACCGAGGCCGCCCCGGTCGGAGGGCGGCGCGGTGATGTGCGCGCCGGGGCCGAGGCCGCGCAGGTCCAGGGCCGAGGGATCGTCCCAGCCCATGCGGTAGAGCAGCCGGGGCAACTCCGCGGCGGCGCCGGGGGCGACGAAGAAGTGGGCGCGGCCGTCCGGGGTCGCGGTCACCGGGCCGAGGGGGAGTCCCATCCGCTCCAGGCGGACCAGGGCGCGGCGGCCGGCGGCCTCGGAGACCTCGATGACGTCGAACGCCCGGCCCACCGGGAGCATCACCGCGGCGCCCGGGAACTCCGCCCAGGCCTTGCTCGCCTCGTCGAGCGTGGCCCCGGCCGGCACCGGGGGAGCGAAGTTGAGCGGGTGTGCGCCGGGCGCCGTGCAGTCCGCGCGTCCGCACGAGCACGCGCCCGCCGCGGCCCGCGCACCCGGCACCACGTCCCAGCCCCACAGCCCGGTGAACTCGGCAACGGCGGTGCACTCCGACGAACGGCCGCGCCGACGCGTGCCGGAACGAATCTCGCGAATGCCGCCGATCGTGAAGCCCATGCCCCCTCCAACGGGTCCAGCGCGCCTATGGTCACGCCACGGAACGAGACGGAAGCGGAACGTAACACTACGGCTCCGCCTTCCCCTGCCGACGCGAACGCAAGGCGGCGCCTTGAGGCACAACAGGTGGCGCGCCGGAGGCTTCACGCCCCCCGTGCGCACCACTCCGCCCACTTCCGGCCGTCCTATGTCAAGTGAATCGCGTGGCGGCCATCGTGAGTTCATTCGAAGGGGTGGCGAATGGTGGCGATTCTGGGATCCCCGTGGCTGGACGGGTGATCGTAGGATTACGGTGAGTGCGCGAGTCGGATCGGCATATGCGTCCATGGGTATGCCGGAGGCGAGTCGTCAGCTCGTTCGAAGGGTGAGAACCGGCGGACAGCGGCCGTATTCACCGGCATTCTGATAGGGCTTGGCGCACTCGACGACAAGTGGTCTCAGGGATGGGGGCGTTCCAGTGGGCGGCAACGGCGGTAGCGGGACGAACGCTGACAAGCGCCCCAACGAGCTGCTCGGGTCGTGGTTCGTGCGCAGCGGCTGGTCCAAGGGCGAGCTGGCTCGCCAGGTGAACCGCCGGGCGCGCCAGTTGGGCGCCAACCACATCTCCACCGACACCTCGCGCGTGCGCCGCTGGCTGGACGGGGAGAATCCGCGCGAGCCGATCCCGCGCATCCTCTCGGAGCTGTTCTCCGAGCGCTTCGGCTGCGTGGTCTCCATCGAGGACCTCGGCCTGCGCGCCGCCCGCCCCACGCCCTCCGCGTCCGGAGTCGACCTGCCCTGGACGGCCCCGCAGACGATCGCCCTGCTCGGCGAGTTCTCGCGCAGCGACCTGATGCTGGCCCGGCGGGGCTTCCTAGGCGCCTCGCTGGCGCTGTCCGCCGGCCCGTCCCTCATCGAGCCCATGCAGCGCTGGCTCGTGCCGAGCCCCGCCTCCCCGGTCCCCGCCGAGCCCGAGCCCGTCCTCGACGCGCGCCGGCCCGGCCGGCTGTCCAAGCCCGAGCTGGAGCTGCTGGAGCACACCACGCGGATGTTCCGCCAGTGGGACGCCCAGTGCGGCGGCGGTCTGCGCCGCAAGGCGGTCGTCGGCCAGCTGCACGAGGTCACCGACCTGCTCCAGGAGCCGCAGCCGGAGGCCACCACCCGCAAGCTCTTCAAGGTCGCGGCCGAACTCGCCGAACTGGCGGGCTGGATGAGCTACGACGTCGGGCTCCAGCCCACCGCGCAGAAGTACTTCGTCCTCGCCCTGCACGCGGCCAAGGAGGCCGGCGACCGGCCGCTGGGGTCGTACATCCTCTCCAGCATGAGCCGCCAGATGATCCATCTCGGCCGGCCCGACGACGCCCTGGAGCTGATCCACCTCGCCCAGTACGGCAGCCGGGACTGCGCGAGCCCGCGCACCCTGTCCATGCTGTATGCGATGGAGGCCCGCGCCTACGCCAACATGGGCCAGCCCGGCAAGACCAAGCGCGCGGTCCGCATGGCGGAGGACACCTTCGCCGAGGCCGACGAGTGGGACGAGCCGGACCCCGACTGGATCCGCTTCTTCTCCGAGGCCGAGCTGTACGGCGAGAACTCCCACTCCTTCCGCGACCTCGCCTACGTCGCCGGACGCAGCCCGACCTACGCCTCCCTCGCCGAGCCGCTCATGCAGAAGGCGGTGCGGCTGTTCGCCGAGGACGGCGAGCACCAGCGGTCGTACGCGCTGAACCTGATCGGCATGGCCACCGTGCACCTGCTGAGGCGCGAGCCCGAGCAGAGCACGGCCTACGCCGCGCAGGCCATGGACATCGCCAGGAAGGTCCGCTCCGAGCGTGTGAACACTCGTATCCGAAAGACGGTCGACGCGGCCGTCCGCGACTACGGCGACCTCGCGGCCGTGGTCGACCTCACCGATCGGCTCGCCGCCGCTCTGCCGGAGGCCGCTGAAGCGGTCTGATCACCCGGCACCCCCGCCCCGGCCGCGGCCGGTCCTCCCGAACTGCCCGACTCGGCTCCCCCACGCCAGGTCATCGGAGAGGCCGCCGCGGCCGGCCTGTGTGTCCGGCGCGATCTCCGGAAGCAGGTTGCGTCACGATAACGGTCGGCACGGCCGGGATCCGGCAGTTCATGGAGGCGTAACACGCCCGGCGCCTTCGTCACGCCGGTGAAACAACGAGGGGCTTCGACCGAAACCGCGCTGCGCCACTCTCATGGCGCATAACCGGCCCACCCCCACGACCCGCCGGACCGCTCAGGCACCGCCCGCACGGGGCCGTACCAACCGACGAGGAGACGCCGATGGCACCAGCCATCACGCTTGCCGCGGAGGCACCCAAGCTGTCTGCCGCGAACACAGGCTTCATGCTCATTGCTTCCGCCCTGGTCCTGATCATGACGCCGGGTCTCGCCTTCTTCTACGGAGGCATGGTCCGCGTCAAGAGCACGCTGAACATGCTGATGATGAGCTTCATCAGCATGGGCATCGTCACCATCCTCTGGGTGCTCTACGGCTTCTCCCTCGCCTTCGGCACGAACAACAGTTTCATCGGCTGGGACTCCGACTGGTTCGGCCTGCGCAAGATCGGCCTGACCGAGCTGTGGCCCGGTTACACCATCCCGATCTTCGTGTTCATGGTCTTCCAGATGATGTTCGCGATCATCACGCCGGCCCTGATCAGCGGCGCCCTCGCGGACCGCGTGAAGTTCTCGGCCTGGGCGCTGTTCATCGCCCTGTGGCTCACGATCGTCTACGTCCCGGTCGCCCACTGGGTCTGGGGCGCCGACGGCTGGGCCTACAAGCTCGGTGTGATCGACTTCGCGGGTGGTACGGCGGTCCACATCAACGCGGGCGCCGGCGCCCTCGGCGTCATCCTCGTCATCGGCAAGCGCGTCGGCTTCAAGAAGGACCCGATGCGCCCGCACAGCCTTCCGCTGGTCATGCTCGGCGCGGGCCTGCTGTGGTTCGGCTGGTTCGGCTTCAACGCGGGCTCCTGGCTCGGCAACGACGACGGCGTCGGCGCGCTGATGTTCGTCAACACGCAGGTCGCGACCGCCGCCGCCATGCTGGCCTGGCTCGCCTACGAGAAGATCCGCCACGGCGCGTTCACCACGCTGGGCGCCGCCTCCGGCGCGGTCGCCGGTCTGGTGGCGATCACCCCGTCCGGCGGCGCGGTCTCCCCGCTCGGCGCGATCGCGGTCGGCGCCATCGCCGGTGTCGCCTGCGCCGCGGCCGTGGGCCTGAAGTTCCGGTTCGGCTACGACGACTCCCTCGACGTCGTCGGCGTCCACATGGTCGGCGGCATCATCGGCTCCCTGCTGATCGGCTTCTTCGCCACCGGCAAGGGCCAGTCCACCGCGACCGGCGTCTTCTACGGCGACCACTCCTGGACCCAGCTGTGGAAGCAGTGCGCCGGTGTCGGCGCGGTCCTCGCCTACTCCCTGGTCGTCTCCGCGGTCCTCGCCTTCCTGCTCGACAAGACGATCGGCATGCGGGTCACCGAGGACCAGGAGATCTCCGGCATCGACCAGGCCGAGCACGCCGAGACCGCCTACGACTTCAGCGGCGCCGGCGGCGGCGTCCTCGGTTCCGTCGCCGCCCACGCCCCGTCCCTGGCCGCCGCCCAGACCAAGAAGGTGGACGCATGAAGCTCATCACCGCCGTCGTCAAGCCGCACCGGCTGGACGAGATCAAGGAGGCCCTGCAGGCGTTCGGCGTGCACGGCCTGACGGTCACCGAGGCGAGCGGTTACGGTCGTCAGCGGGGCCACACCGAGGTCTACCGCGGCGCCGAGTACACCGTCGACCTGGTCCCCAAGATCCGCATCGAGGTGCTGGCCGAGGACGACGACGCCGAGCAGCTGATCGAGGTCATCGTGAAAGCCGCCCGCACCGGCAAGATCGGTGACGGCAAGGTCTGGTCCCTGCCGGTCGACACGGCCGTACGGGTCCGCACCGGCGAGCGCGGCCCGGACGCGCTCTGAGCACCGCTGTCGAGAACGGAGTCGCTGGGTGACGGGAACGGACGAGCGCATGGCAGAGGACTCGGGACCCAGCGGCTACGCGGCGGCCCGGCTGCGCCTCCTCACCGAGGGGGCGCGGTCCGGGCCGCCGCGCCGTTCGGCCCTCGCCGAGCTGACCGACGACTGGCTCGCCGGACTGTTCACGGCGGCGGCCGCGGGACGCGCGGGAGTCTCCCTGGTCGCCGTCGGCGGCTACGGCCGGGGCGAGCTGTCCCCGCGCAGCGACCTCGACCTCCTGCTGCTGCACGACGGCTCCGACCCCGGTGCGGTCGCCGCCCTCGCCGACCGCCTCTGGTACCCCGTGTGGGACCTCGGCATCGCCCTCGACCACTCCGTACGGACCCCGGCCGAGGCCCGCAAGACCGCCGGGGACGATCTGAAGGTCCACCTCGGTCTCCTGGACGCCCGCCATCTCGCCGGCGACCTGGGGCTCACCGCCGGCCTGCGCACGGCCGTCCTCGCCGACTGGCGCAACCAGGCCCCCAAACGCCTGCCCGAACTGCAGGAACTGTGCGCCGAGCGCGCCGTACGGCAGGGCGAACTGCGGTACCTGCTGGAACCCGACCTCAAGGAAGCGCGCGGCGGCCTCAGGGACGCCACCGCCCTGCGCGCCGTCGCCGCCTCCTGGCTGGCCGACGCCCCGCGCGAGGGCCTCGCCGACGCGCGCCGGCGGCTGCTCGACGTACGGGACGCGCTGCATCTGGTGACGGGCCGCGCCACCGACCGGCTCGCGCTCCAGGAGCAGGACCAGGTGGCGGCCGAACTGGGGCTGCTGGACGCCGACACCCTGCTCCGGCAGGTCTACGAGGCCGCCGGCATCGTGTCGTACGCCAGCGACGTCACCTGGCGCGAGGTGGGGCGCGTGCTCCGGTCGCGCGCCGTACGGCCGCGTCTGCGCAAACTGGCAAGGGAGCGAAGCGACTTCCTCAGAAGGGCGGTGGCGGGAGACGGGAGGGCGCTGGGCGGCGGCAAGCCCGTCGCCGAGCGGTCGCCGCTCGCCGAGGGCGTGGTGGAGCAGGACGGCGAGGTGGTGCTCGCCCGCACCGCGCGCCCCGAACGCGACCCCGTTCTTCCGCTGCGTGCCGCAGCCGCCGCAGCGCAGGCCGGCCTCCCGCTCTCCCTGCACGCCGTACGGCGCATGGCCGCCACCGCGCGCCCCCTGCCCACGCCCTGGCCCGCCGAGGCCCGCGAGCAGCTGGTCACCCTGCTCGGCTCCGGCCGCCCGACCGTGGAGGTCTGGGAGGCGCTGGAGGCCGAGGGACTGATCAGCCGCATGCTGCCGGACTGGGAGCGGGTCCGCTGCCGCCCGCAGCGCAACGCCGTCCACATCTGGACCGTCGACCGCCATCTGATCGAGACGGCCGTCCGCGCCTCCGAGCTCACCCGCCGCGTCAGCCGCCCCGACCTGCTCCTCGTCGCCGCCCTGCTGCACGACATCGGCAAGGGCTGGCCCGGCGACCACTCGGTGGCCGGCGAGATCATCGCCAAGGACGTGGCCGCACGGATCGGCTTCGACAGCGCGGATGTGGCCGTGCTGTCCCTGCTGGTCCGCCACCACCTGCTCCTGATCGAGACGGCCACCCGCCGCGACCTGGACGACCCGGCCACCGTCCGCTCGGTCGCCGAGGCCGTCGGCACCCAGAGCACCCTGGAGCTGCTGCACGCCCTCACCGAGGCCGACGCCCTCGCCACCGGACCCGCGGCCTGGTCCTCCTGGCGCGGCTCCCTCGTCGCCGACCTCGTCCGGCGCGTCGGTGCCGTGCTCGCGGGCGACGCCCCCGGCGAGCCGGAACCCGCCGCGCCCACCGCCGAACAGGAGCGGCTCGCGATCGAGGCGTTCCGCACGGGCAGCCCGGTCCTCGCACTGCGCGCCCAGACGGAACCGGTCACCGGGGCCGAGGCCTCCGGCGAACCCCTCGGCGTGGAGCTGCTCATCGCCGTACCCGACCAGCCGGCCGTCCTCCCCGCCGTCGCCGGCGTCCTGGCCGTCCACCGCCTCACCGTCCGTACGGCGGAACTCCGCGCCGTGCGCCTGCCCGACGACGTCGACGACGGTTCGGTGCTGCTGCTCAACTGGCGGGTGGCCGCCGAGTACGGCTCCCTGCCCCAGGCCACCCGGCTGCGCGCCGACCTCGTCCGCGCCCTGGACGGCAGCCTGGACATCGCCGGGCGGCTCGCCGAACGGGACGCGGCCTATCCGAGGCGCCGCGGCTGGATCGCCCCGCCGCCCCGGGTCACGGTGGCCCCGGCCGCCTCCCACCACGCCACGGTGATCGAGGTCCGCGCCCAGGACGCCCCCGGCCTGCTGCACCGCATCGGCATGGCCCTGGAGAAGGCGGGCGTGCGAGTGCGCAGCATGCACGTGTCGACCCTGGGCTCCAACGCGGTGGACGCCTTCTACGTGACGACCGGTGCCGGGGAGCCGCTGCCGACTCAGGATGCGGGGTCACTGGCCCGCGCACTGGAGGAGGCGCTGCGGGCGTGAACCCCGGGCCGGCGGGTGCGGGCAGCAGGCATCCCCGGCACCCCGTCCGCACGCCCGCACAGCCGGTGCCGGCCGCCGGTGTCCCGCTCCCGCGCTCACCGGTGCGGGCGGGCGCGGACGGATTGGTTGCGCGGGCGGATACCCTGGAGGGCAGCCCGAACCGACCCCGACCTCGAGGACCGACGCCACCGTGTTCGATACCCTCTCCGACCGCCTCAGCGCGACTTTCAAAAATCTCCGCGGCAAGGGGCGCCTCAGCGAGGCGGACATCGACGCCACGGCACGCGAGATCCGCATCGCGCTCCTCGAGGCGGACGTGGCCCTGCCTGTCGTCCGCACCTTCATCAAGAACGTCAAGGAGCGTGCCCTCGGCGCCGAGGTCTCCAAGGCGCTGAACCCGGCCCAGCAGGTCCTGAAGATCGTCAACGACGAGCTCGTCACGATCCTCGGCGGTGAGACCCGGCGCCTGCGCTTCGCCAAGCAGCCGCCCACCGTGATCATGCTGGCGGGTCTGCAGGGTGCCGGTAAGACCACCCTCGCGGGCAAGCTCGGCAAGTGGCTCAAGGAGCAGGGCCACTCCCCGCTGCTGGTCGCCGCCGACCTGCAGCGCCCGAACGCCGTCAACCAGCTGAGCGTCGTCGCCGAGCGCGCCGGTGTCGCGGTGTACGCGCCCGAGCCGGGCAACGGCGTCGGTGACCCGGTCAAGGTCGCCAAGGACTCCATCGACTACGCGAAGTCCAAGGTCCACGACATCGTGATCGTGGACACCGCCGGCCGCCTGGGCATCGACCAGGAGATGATGCAGCAGGCCGCGGACATCCGGGACGCCGTCAGTCCCGACGAGATCCTGTTCGTCGTCGACGCGATGATCGGTCAGGACGCGGTCAACACCGCCGAGGCCTTCCGCGACGGCGTCGGCTTCGACGGCGTGGTGCTCTCCAAGCTCGACGGCGACGCCCGCGGCGGCGCCGCCCTGTCGATCCGGCAGATCACCGGCAAGCCGATCATGTTCGCGTCGAACGGCGAGAAGCTCGACGACTTCGACGCCTTCCACCCGGACCGGATGGCCTCCCGCATCCTCGACATGGGTGACCTGCTCACCCTGATCGAGCAGGCGGAGAAGACCTTCAGCCAGGAAGAGGCCGCCAAGATGGCCTCGAAGCTGGCGTCCAAGAAGGGCCAGGACTTCACCCTGGACGACTTCCTGGCCCAGATGGAGCAGGTCCGGAAGATGGGCAGCATCTCCAAGCTGCTCGGCATGCTCCCGGGCATGGGCCAGATCAAGGACCAGATCAACAACATCGACGAGCGCGACGTCGACCGCACCGCGGCGATCATCAAGTCGATGACCCCGGCCGAGCGCCAGGACCCGACGATCATCAACGGCTCCCGCCGCGCCCGTATCGCCAAGGGCTCCGGCGTCGAGGTCAGCGCGGTGAAGAACCTGGTCGAGCGGTTCTTCGAGGCCCGCAAGATGATGTCCCGCATGGCGCAGGGCGGCGGTATGCCGGGCATGCCGGGGATCCCGGGCATGGGCGGCGGCCCCGGACGGCAGAAGAAGCAGCAGAAGAAGGCCAAGGGCAAGCAGCGCTCCGGCAACCCGATGAAGCGCAAGCAGCAGGAGCTGGAGGCGGCCCAGCGCCGCGAGGCCGCCGCGCAGGGCGGGAACGCCTTCGGGCTGCCGCAGCAGGGCGGCCAGGACTTCGAACTGCCGGACGAGTTCAAGAAGTTCATGGGCTGAGCAGCCCCGCGTCCACCTCCGCGCGTGCCAGGGCCGGCCCCTGCCGTACCGTCCGCATACGGCCGGCCCCGCGCCGCCGCACGCGTCACACGCCCAGCCCCGGCGAGCGGCGTGACCAAGGCGACCGGGCGGGGGCTAGGGCACGCGCGCGACGAGGTAACGGAAGACGTTCGGCATCCACACGGTCCCGTCGGCGCGCCGGTACGGGTGCAGGGCCTCCGTCAGCTCCTTGTCGACCTGCTTGGCGTCCGTGGCCGCGATCGCCGCGTCGAACAGGCCGGTCGACAGCAGCCCCCGTACCGCGCTGTCGGTGTCGGCGTACCCGAACGGACAGGCCACCCGCCCCGAGCCGTCCGGTTTCAGCCCCGCCCGCTGCGCGACCTCCTCCAGATCGTCCCGCCGGGCGGGCCGCCAGCTGCGCGCGCTGCGCAAGGGATCGGCCAGTTTCGTCGCCACCCGCAGCACCGAGGAGGTGGCGCAGCGCTCCGGCGGCCCCCAGCCGGCCAGCACCACGGCGGCCCCGCGCGCGGCCAGCGGCAGCGCGTCGGCCAGCAGCTCACCGAGCCCCTCGGAGTCGCCCGCGAGGCAGCCGATCGGCTCGAAGACGGTCACCAGGGTGTAGGGGGAGTCCTCCGGGCCGGCCGCGTCACGGGGCGAGCCGCCGACGAGCTGCGCGGCACGCGCGCGTGTACGGCCGTCCGCACCGCTCCCGTTCCCGCCCCGCGGACCGGACTCACCGCCCGCACCGGCCCCGCTCCCGCCGCGCGGCTCCCGCCCGCGCCCGCCGTCGTCCCCGGGCCGCCCAGCGGCCGTGCTCCCGCCCGCGCCGTGCGGCACGTGCCGGCGTCCGTCGTCCTTCCCGCGCCCGGTGACAGTGTTCCCGTGCGCGCCGCGCGAGGCGCCCGGCAGCAGCCGCTCGCGGGCGAGGGCGAGCCGCTCGGGGGAGGCGGCGTCGACACCGGTGACCTCGGCCCCTCTGCCGGCCGCCAGCAGCAGGGCGAGCCCGGCGCCGCAGCGCAGGCCCAGCAGCCGGGTGCCGGGGCCCACTTCGAGTCGTTCGTGGACGGCTTCGTAGAGCGGAACCAGCATCCGCTCCTGGATCTCGGACCAGTCACGCGCGCGAGCGCACAGGTCCACGCGGGGTGCCGCGTGGGCCACGTGCTGTCGCACGAGCGTAGGTGTCATAGGTAAGCGCCCCAATCCGCCGACAGTTCACCGCTGTGTCCGGTTGCGTGGCCCCCGTGCCGTGCGCGCACTTCCCACGTATGCCAGGTAACTCCCGGCTCGCTGCCCCGTCCAGGGGGCGTGGGGCCCGGCTTGGGGTCCGGGCGCCGGTGTGGCGAGATTTCACATCCCGGCAACGTGGACGGCCGTACGGTGTCCGCCCCGGGGAACAGGCCGGTTCCGGGAGGCCGGGGCGCGCAGTAACGTCACGCGCGTCACGGACGCTGAGCGAGGTGAGGCCTCGCGACCAGAGCGGCCGAAACACCTCTTGCGCACCTGCCGGCCCCTGTCGCACCGGGCACTACGTGCCGCGGCGTACGGCGGACTACGCACCAGCTTGGTAGGAGCTGTGAGGCTTCTCCGCAGATCAGCGCACCCGCCCTCGTCCGGACGCATCAGCGGCAACTGACGGGTAAGTGCAAATTATTTGAGATGGCCCCGGAATAGGAACACATTCGAGATCCCGCTCGTTGTCATTACGTGAGCACGACACAGACACCACCTGTTCTCGCCGCGGAGCTGGCACAGGCGTGGGCCGACATTCAGCGGTACCACCCCGAGCTGCCGGATCTCGCCGCGCCGGAGTCCCTGATCGGAGAGTCGTCGTCCGCCTGCGGCCACGAGCTCTCCTTCGAGCGCCTGCTGCACGAGGCAGTCCACGGCATCGCCGCCGCCCGCGGCATCCGCGACACCTCCCGCGCCGGCCGCTACCACAACCGCCGTTTCCTGGCCATCGCCGAGGAACTGGGCCTCGACCACCCGGAGGAGCCGCACCCGAGCAGCGGTTTCTCCCTGGTCACGCTCAACCCCGAGGCCAAGCGCCGCTACCGCTCGACGATCGAGCGGCTCCAGCGCGCGCTGAAGGCCCACACGGCGGCCACCTCCTCGGACACCAGCCGCACCTTCCGGGGCCCGGCCGCCCGGCACGGCTCCTCCGGGGGCGGCGTCCGGGTCAAGGCGGTGTGCGACTGCGGCCGCAACGTCCGGGTGGTCCCCTCGGTCCTGGCCCAGGCCCCGATCGTCTGCGGCGGCTGCGGCAAGCCGTTCCGGATCCCGGAGGTCGCGGGAGCGGCGTGACCGCGAGGCCGCGGACACCGGCATCTCGTGGGTGCCGGACAGCTGCCGACGACGGGCCGGGCCGCACCGTGCCGCCCATCCGCGCGCAGTCGTGCCGCGGGGGGCGATGGGGGCGCCCCCGCGCGAGCGAAGCCGAGCGCGGGGAAGGCGGGCGTGGGGGAAGGCGGCCGCTGCCGACAACAGCACAGCACCGGCCGGGCGCACCCGACGTGACTCTCACCTCCACGCCGGGTGCCGACCGGGCATGCCCGAGCACGGGCACCGACCCTCGGCCGAAAGCGACCCGCCGGGTATGGCACAATGGCTAGCTGTACTCGACAGCCGCACAGGACCCCTCTCTCCTCCGGCTGACGCGTCCATCGGGCACTCGGGTACCGCAACCCCACGCGGCTCTCCCGCCGTGCCCAACCACGTCAAATCCAGGAGAACCCACTCCCGTGGCAGTCAAGATCAAGCTGAAGCGTCTGGGCAAGATCCGTTCGCCTCACTACCGCATCGTCGTCGCCGACTCCCGCACCCGCCGTGACGGCCGGGCGATCGAGGAGATCGGCAAGTACCACCCGACCTACAACCCGTCGGTCATCGAGGTGGACGCCGAGCGTGTGGCGTACTGGCTCGGTGTCGGCGCTCAGCCGACGGAGCCCGTGCTCGCCATTCTGAAGAAGACCGGCGACTGGCAGAAGTTCAAGGGCGAGCCGGCCCCCGCGCCGCTGCTCACCGCCGAGCCGAAGCCGGCCCGTCCGTCGTTCGAGGCGCTCGGCGGTGACGACGAGGGCAAGGGTGAGGCGATCACCCAGAAGAAGAAGGCTGAGAAGAAGGACGAGGCGGCTGCCGAGTCCGAGTCGACCGAGGCCTGAGCAGCATGCTCGAAGAGGCGCTTGAGCACCTCGTGAAGGGCATCGTCGACAACCCTGACGATGTGCAGGTCGCCTCGCGCAACCTGCGCCGCGGGCGCGTGCTCGAGGTCCGGGTCCACCCGGACGACCTCGGCAAGGTGATCGGCCGCAACGGCCGTACCGCGCGCGCTCTGCGCACCGTCGTGGGCGCCATCGGCGGTCGCGGCGTCCGTGTCGACCTCGTCGACGTGGACCACGTCCGCTGACGCTTCAACGCAACCGGCTCGGGCCGGGGAGGGCCACTGGCCGTCCCCGGCCCGCAGTCGTATGAGCAGGACGCCGGCAGGAGATGACAGGAGAATTGGACACGTGCAGCTGGTAGTCGCACGGATCGGCCGTGCCCATGGCATCAAGGGCGAGGTCACCGTCGAGGTACGCACCGACGAGCCGGAACTCCGGCTCGCGCCCGGCGCCGTACTCGCCACGGACCCCGCCTCCGCGGGACCGCTGACCATCGAGACGGGACGCGTCCACAGCGGCCGCCTCCTGCTGCGCTTCGAGGGCGTCACCGACCGCAACGCGGCCGAGGCCCTGCGCAACACCCTCCTGATCGCCGACGTCGATCCCGAGGAGCTTCCCGAGGGCGAGGACGAGTACTACGACCACCAGCTCATCGACCTCGACGTGGTCACCGAGGACGGCGAGGAGGTCGGCCGCATCACCGAGATCTCGCACCTGCCCTCCCAGGACCTGTTCATCGTGGAGCGGCCGGACGGCACCGAGGTCATGATCCCCTTCGTCGAGGAGATCGTCACCGACATCGACCTGGCGGAGCAGAAGGCGGTCATCGCCCCGCCGCCGGGCCTGATCGACGACCGCGCCGAGATCGCGTCCGCGAGGGAAGACAGCGAATGAGGCTCGACGTCGTCACGATCTTCCCCGAGTACCTGGAACCCCTGAACGTCTCCCTCGTCGGCAAGGCACGCGCGCGTGGACAGCTCGACGTACGGGTGCACGACCTGCGGGACTGGACGTACGACCGGCACCACACGGTCGACGACACACCGTACGGAGGCGGCCCCGGCATGGTCATGAAGACCGAGCCCTGGGGCGACGCCCTGGACACGATCCTCGCCGACGGCTACGAGAGCGGCGACCGGGCCCCCGCGCTGATCGTGCCCACCCCGAGCGGCCGGCCCTTCACCCAGGAACTCGCCGTGGAGCTCTCCGAGCGCCCCTGGCTGATCTTCACACCCGCCCGCTACGAGGGCATCGACCGGCGCGTCATGGACGAGTACGCCACGCGCGTGCCCGTCTACGAGGTCTCCATCGGCGACTACGTCCTCGCCGGCGGAGAGGCGGCCGTCCTGGTCATCACGGAGGCCGTGGCGCGGCTGCTGCCCGGCGTCCTCGGCAACGCCGACTCCCACCGCGACGACTCCTTCGCGCCCGGCGCGATGGCGAGCCTCCTCGAAGGCCCCGTCTACACCAAGCCGCCCGTGTGGCGCGGCCGGGACATCCCCGAGGTGCTGCTCAGCGGCCACCACGGCAGGATCGCCCGCTGGCGCCGCGACGAGGCCCTCAGGCGTACGACCGCCAACCGGCCGGACCTGATCGAGCGCTGCGACCCCAAGGCCTTCGACAAGAAGGACCGCGAGATGCTCTCCATCCTGGGCTGGGAGCCGGACCCGGCGGGCGAGCCGTACGGGCGATTTTGGCGGCGGGCCGAGGGCGTGGAAGAATAGGCCGCTGTTGTGCGCCCGTCCGGCGTGCGCCCCTGCCACAGGGGGACACGACGCCCGCCCCGACCCGCACACGGCTTCGTGCAAACACCTAGTTTCCGTTGATGACCTGTGGCATCAGCGAAGAAAGCAGACGAAATGTCTCACCTGCTCGACTCCGTCGACGCCGCGTCGCTGCGCAGCGACATCCCGGCCTTCCGCCCGGGCGACACCGTCAACGTCCACGTCCGCGTCATCGAGGGCAACCGCTCCCGTGTGCAGCAGTTCAAGGGCGTGGTGATCCGTCGCCAGGGCTCCGGTGTCCGCGAGACCTTCACGGTCCGCAAGGTCTCGTTCTCCGTCGGCGTCGAGCGCACCTTCCCGGTGCACACCCCGATCGTCGAGAAGATCGAGCTGGTCACCAAGGGTGACGTGCGCCGCGCCAAGCTGTACTACCTCCGTGACCTGCGCGGCAAGGCCGCCAAGATCAAGGAGAAGCGCGAGAGCTGAGCGCTTCACCGGCGTCACAGCGGAGCCGGATAGCATCGGGCTCCGATGGACACCGAAGCACAGCCGACGGGACGCGACCGTTCCTCCCACCCGGATTCCCCGGGCCCGGAGGAGCGGTCGCGTTTCGCGTTGGCGGCGCGGATCGCCCCCTGGGTGCCGGGCGGGCGGATCACCCTGACCGTCCTGGTCTGCCTGGTCTTTTTGCTGCTCCTCAACGCGTTCGTGGTGCAACCGTTCCAGATTCCGAGCGGATCCATGGAACAGGGGTTGAGGATCGGGGACCGCGTTCTCGTAAATAAGTTGGCATACCGTTTCGGTTCCCGGCCGCGCCGCGGCGATGTGATCGTGTTCGACGGAACCGGGTACTTCGGGGACGCCGACTACATCAAGCGCGTGGTCGGTGTGGGGGGAGACCATGTGGTCTGCTGCGACAAGAAGGGGAGGATCGAGGTGAACGGCCGCGCGGTCGACGAGTCGTCGTTCCTCTATCCCGGCGACAGCCCCTCCAGCGTGCCCTTCGACGTCGTCGTGCCCGCCGGCAGCCTGTTCGTCCTCGGCGACCACCGCAGCGACTCCAGGGACTCCCGCGACCACCTCGGCTCGCCCGGCGGCGGCATGATCCCGGTCGGCGACGTCATCGGCCGCGCCGACTGGATCCTGTGGCCGTCCGGCCACTTCGGGCACCTGACGCGTCCCGGCGCCTACGCGCGCGTGCCGGCGGCCCCGGCGGAGGGCGCGCATGGGTAACCGCGGCAAACCGCGCGGGGTGCCCGGCAGCCCCGCGGACAACCTGCTGCCCACCGGCGCGCGCCGCACCTCGGCGCCCGGCGGCGGCCGTACGCGCGCGGAGCGGCGGAAACTCCAGCGCAAGGTCAAACGCAAGCGCAGGCGTTCGGCCGTTCGGGAGATCCCTCTTCTGGTCGGCGTCGCCGTCCTCATAGCCCTGGTGCTGAAGACGTTCCTCGTCCAGGCGTTCGTGATCCCGTCCGGCTCGATGGAGCAGACGATCCGGATCGGCGACCGGGTCCTGGTCGACAAGCTCACCCCGTGGTTCGGCGCCAAGCCGCAGCGCGGGGACGTCGTCGTCTTCCACGACCCGGGCGGCTGGCTGGCCGACGAGCAGACGACCAAGAAACACGACCCGGTCGTCGTCAAGCAGCTCAAGGAAGGCCTCACCTTCATCGGCCTGCTGCCGTCCGACAACGAGAAGGACCTGATCAAGCGGGTGATCGGGGTCGGCGGCGACCATGTGAAGTGCTGCGACAAGCAGGGCCGCGTCACCGTCAACGGCGTACCGCTCACCGAGGGCGGCTACATCTATCCGGGTGACGCCCCTTCGGCCCAGCCCTTCGACATCACCGTCCCCAAGGGCCGGCTGTGGGTCATGGGCGATCACCGGGGCAACTCCGCGGATTCCCGGTTCCACCAGGACACGCCGTACGGCGGCACGGTGGCCGAGAGCTCGGTGGTCGGCCGGGCCGTCGCCATCGGCTGGCCGATCGGCCACTGGACACGCCTCCAGGAACCTAAAACCTTCGCAAGCGTCGGCCACTCCGGGTCGGGTACGACGGCTGGTCCCCGACTGTCGCATAGGGTTGCCTCCGAGAATCCGAACGGAACGACCCAGCTCCCGACCCCTGCGGAACTCCCGCTCGTTATGGGAGTGGTGGGCCTGCGCCGTATGCGGCGCGGGCGGCGGAGCAGAGTAAGGAGTTGGCGTGGGGGATGTGGCGGTTGGCGCACGGTCGGGGCACGACGGCGAAGAGCACCGCGGGCACCCCGTGGACGAGAACGCCCCCCTGCCGGACGGTGCCATGACCTCAGGGAATGACGCAGCGGGCGACGAGGGCGCGCCGCGGGACGGACAGCGGCCGAGCGCCAGGAGCGCGGGCGAGTCGGCCGACGGGCCGAAGAAGCCCCGCTCCTTCTGGAAGGAGCTGCCGATCCTCGTCGTGATCGCGCTGGTGCTGGCGCTGCTGATCAAGACGTTCCTGGTGCAGGCGTTCTCGATCCCGTCGGCCTCGATGCAGAACACCCTTCAGGTGGGTGACCGCGTCCTGGTGGACAAGCTCACCCCGTGGTTCGGCTCGAAGCCGGAGCGCGGCGAGGTCGTGGTCTTCCACGACCCGGACGACTGGCTGGCGGGCGAGCCGGCGCCGCACCCGAACGCCGCGCAGAAGGTCCTCAGCTGGATCGGCCTGATGCCGTCCGCGGACGAGAAGGACCTCATCAAGCGCGTGATCGGTGTCGGCGGCGACACGGTCGAGTGCAAGGGCACCGGCCCGCTGCTGGTCAACGGCCACGCCCTGAACGAGCAGTCGTACGTGTACGCCGGCAACACGCCCTGCACGGACGACGACCTGGGCGGCCAGTTCAAGGTGACGGTCCCCAAGGGCTACATCTGGGTGATGGGCGACCACCGGCAGAACTCCCGGGACTCGCGCTACAACCAGTCGGACAAGCACCACGGCATGGTTCCGGTCAAGGACGTCGTGGGCCGTGCGATCGTCAAGGCCTGGCCGATCAACCACTGGGGCACCCTGCCCGTCCCCGACACCTTCGACCAGCCCGGCATCAACCAGCAGCAGTACGCGACCCCGGCCGCCCTGACGGTGGCCCCGCAGGGCGTGGCCGTCGCGACGGTGCTGCCGGTGGTGGTGTGGCGGCGGCGCAAGGCGACCAAGGCCAAGCGCGGCTGACCGGCTGACCATCTGGCCGGCTGACCGGCTGACCGGCCGAGCGGCGGTGCCCCGGGCCCCCGAGGTCCGGGTCCCGGGGCCCGAGGTCCGGGGCAGGGCCCGCTCCGGTGGCCGGTCGCCGGACGGAGTGACCCGGGTGGGTGGGCAAGCCGCCGTACCGCCGGGTAGGGTCCGGGTCCATGAGTGGTGAGAGCAGGCAAGGGCTCGGACAGCGGCTGTCCGGGGTGGCGGTGGCGCTGGGTCTGGTGCTGTTCCTCGGCGGGTTCGCCTGGGCCGCGGTGACCTATCGGCCGTACACCGTGCCCACCAGCTCCATGACGCCCACGATCGACGCCGGCGACCGGGTGCTGGCGCAGAAGGTCGACGGCGGCGAGGTGCGGCGCGGTGACGTCGTCGTCTTCGAGGACAAGAGCTGGGTCACCAACGCCAAGGTGGTCAAGCGGGTCGTCGCGGTCGGCGGCGACACCGTCTCGTGCTGCACCGACGGCAAGCTGACCGTCGACGGCAAGCAGATCGACGAGCCCTACCTGCCCCAGGGCAGCCTGGCCGAGATCAAGAACTTCCCCACGGTGACCGTGCCCAAGGGCCGGCTGTTCCTCCTCGGCGACGAACGCCAGGGTTCGCTGGACTCCACGGCCCATCTGACCGACGCGGCCAAGGGCACGGTCTCCCGGGACGCCGTGACCGCCCGCGTGGACGCCGTGATCTGGCCCTGGAAGGGCTCGCTCAAGCGCCCCACCGGCTTCGAAACCCTCGGCGCCCTCTCCCGGCCCGGCCCGCTGTCCACGATCGAGCTGCTGATCGTCGCCGGTGCCGTCCTGGTGCTGGCCGGCGGCGCCTACGGCCCCATCGCCAAGCGCATGGGCCGTTCCCGCGCCCGTACCGCCCGCCCGGAGGCGGCAGGTGTCCGCTGACACCGCCCCGGCCGGCGCGGAGCCGTATCCGGGCGGCCTGCGCAAGGTGGCCCGAGTGGTCCTCCTCGACCCGCAGGACCGCATCCTCCTGCTGCACGGCCATGAGCCGGACGATCCGGCCGACGACTGGTGGTTCACCCCGGGCGGCGGTCTGGAGGGCGACGAGACGCGCGAAGAGGCCGCGCTGCGGGAACTCGCCGAGGAGACCGGCATCACCGACGTCGCCCTCGGCCCGGTGCTGTGGCGGCGGGTGTGCTCCTTCCCGTTCGCCGGCCGCCGCTGGGACCAGGACGAGTGGTACTACCTGGCCCGTACGACGCAGACGGCCACCGCCGCGCAGGCGCTGACGGAGCTGGAGCGGCGCAGTGTCGCCGGAGCGCGCTGGTGGACGTGCCAGGAACTGACCCGGGCACATGAGACGGTGTATCCGACCAGACTCGCCGAGCTGCTGCGCACGCTGCTCGACGAAGGTCCCCCGGCCAGTCCTGTGACCCTCGATACGGAAATCGCCTGAGGGTCCGTCGGACTGGCGCACAATGGGGGGATCGCACGGCTGAAGGGGAACATGCCATGAGCGCCGAGGACCTCGAGAAGTACGAGACCGAGATGGAGCTGAAGCTCTACCGGGAGTACCGAGATGTCGTCGGTCTGTTCAAATACGTGATCGAGACCGAGCGGCGTTTCTACCTCACCAACGACTACGAGATGCAGGTGCACTCGGTGCAGGGCGAGGTGTTCTTCGAGGTGTCGATGGCGGATGCCTGGGTGTGGGACATGTACCGGCCGGCGCGCTTCGTGAAGCAGGTCAGGGTGCTCACGTTCAAGGATGTGAACATCGAGGAGCTGAACAAGAGCGATCTCGAGCTTCCGGGCGGCTGAGCCTGTGCACAGCGGCTGCTGCTGTGGCTCGTGTGGGTGACAAGGTTGTCCACAACCGCTGAGTCATCCACCAAGATCAACATCTGTCGGGCGGATGCGTGACCGTTGGCGCCGGAGGTGGTGCCGACATGAACGCACGAGAGGCACTGGGCAGGTACGGCGAGGACCTGGCCGCCCGGCGGCTCGCCGAGGCCGGGATGACGATCCTGGAGCGCAACTGGCGCTGCGGCAGGTCCGGCGAGATCGACATCGTGGCCCGCGACGGGAACACGCTGGTCGTCTGCGAGGTGAAGACCCGCAGGGGCGGTGGCTACCAACACCCGATGGCCGCCGTGACCCCCGAGAAGGCGGCCAGGCTGCGGGCACTGGCCGAGCACTGGATCCACGCCCACGGAGGCGCTCCGCCGGGCGGCGTCCGCGTCGACCTGATCGGCGTCCTGCTGCCCCACCGGGGCGCCCCGACCGTCGAACACGCGCGGGGGGTGGCCTGAATGGGCTTCGCCCGCACCTGCTCGGTCGCCCTGGTCGGCGTGGAAGGCGTCGTCGTCGAGGTCCAGGCCGGCCTGGAACCCGGCGTCGCCGCGTTCACCCTGGTAGGCCTCCCGGACAAAAGCCTGACCGAAAGCCGCGACCGGGTACGGGCGGCGGTGGTGAACTCGGGCGGCGAATGGCCGCAGAAGAAGCTCACCGTCGGTCTCAGTCCGGCGTCGGTGCCCAAAGCCGGATCCGGCTTCGACCTCGCCGTCGCCTGCGCGGTGCTCGGCGCCGCCGAACGGATCGATCCGCGTGTCCTCGCGGACATCGTCATGATCGGGGAGCTGGGGCTGGACGGCCGGGTCCGGCCGGTCCGCGGCATCCTGCCGGCCGTCCTCGCCGCCGCCGACGCCGGGTACGAACAAGTCGTCGTACCCGAGTGCGCCGCCGCCGAGGCCTCCCTGGTCCCGGGCGTCTCGGTGCTCGGTGTCCGGAGCCTGCGCCAGCTCGTCGCGGTCCTCACCGAGGAGCCCGTGCCCGATGAGGAACCCGGCGAGCAGGGCCGCCCGGACCCTCTTCTCGCCGGCCTGCGCGTGCCGGGCGCCGGCGCGGCCACCGGCATGCACAGCGTCGGCGCCGCACAGCACGAGTCTGATCACGACCTGGCGGACGTCGTGGGCCAGACCTCGGCGCGTACGGCCGTGGAGGTCGCCGCCGCGGGAGGACACCACCTGCTGCTCGAGGGGCCGCCCGGAGCGGGCAAGACCATGCTCGCCGAGCGGCTGCCCACCGTCCTTCCCCGGCTCACCAGGGAGGAGTCGCTGGAGGTCACCGCGGTGCACTCGGTGGCCGGACTGCTCCCGCCGGGCAAGCCGCTCATCGACGCGGCGCCCTACTGCGCCCCGCACCACTCGGCCACGATGCAGTCCCTGGTCGGCGGCGGCCCCGGCGTCGCACGGCCCGGGGCGGTCTCCCTCGCCCATCGAGGCGTGCTGTTCCTGGACGAGGCACCCGAGTTCCACAGCCAGACGCTGGACGCCCTGCGGCAGCCGCTGGAGTCGGGGCACGTCGTCATCGCGCGCAGCGCGGGCGTCGTCCGGTTCCCGGCACGCTTCCTCATGGTGCTGGCGGCCAATCCCTGCCCCTGCGGACGCTTCTCGCAGCGCGACTCCCTGTGCGAGTGCCCGCCGTCGGCGATCCGCCGTTACCAGTCCCGGCTCTCCGGTCCGCTGCTGGACCGGGTGGATCTGCGCGTCGAGGTCGATCCGGTCACCCGGGCCCAGCTCACCGACCCCCACGCCCGGGGCGAGTCCACCGCGACCGTGGCCGAGCGGGTACGCAAGGCCCGCGAGCGAGCGGCGGCCCGGCTGGCCGGAACCCCGTGGCGCACCAACAGCGAAGTGCCGGGCCGGGAGCTGCGCAGCAGGTACCACCCCCTGCCCGGCGCGATGGACGAGGCCGAGCGCAGCCTCGAACGGGGCGTGCTCACCGCCCGGGGCATCGACCGGGTGCTGCGCGTCGCCTGGACGGTCGCCGACCTCGTCGGACACGACCGCCCGGACGCGACCGACGTCGCGGTGGCCCTCCAGCTGCGCACCGGAGTCCCGCGAGGTGTGCCCATGGCCATCGGGGCCCTGACGTGACGGCGGAGCTGCTCGGGCGGGTGTTGCTGTGCCGGGTGGTCGAGCCGGGGGACGAGGCCGGGGGGCGGTGGGTCCGGGAGTTCGGGGTGGGGGAGGTGGTGCGGCGGCTGCGGGACGGGGGTCCGGCGCTGCCGGGGGTGAGCGACGTGCGCTGGGGCGGGCTCGTCGCGCGGGCCCGGCGGGCCGAGCCCGAGCGGGATCTCGCGGTCGCGGCGGCGGCCGGGGCCCGGTTCGTGGGGCCCGGCGACGCCGAGTGGCCCGGCCAGCTCGACGACCTCGGCGACGCCCGGCCGCTCGGACTGTGGGTGCGCGGCCGGCCCAGCCTGCGGATGTGGGCGCTGCGCTCGGTGGCCGTGGTCGGCGCGCGGGCCTGCACCGAGTACGGCACCCATGTCGCCGCCACCCTCGCCTCAGGACTCGCCGAGCGCGGCTGGGTGGTGGTGTCGGGCGGCGCCTACGGCATCGACGGCGCCGCCCACCGCGGCGCCCTCGCCGCCCGCGGAGCCACCGTCGCCGTCCTGGCCTGCGGCGTCGACCGGCCGTACCCGCGCGGCCACGCCGCCCTGATCGGCAGGATCGCGGAACAGGGCCTGGTGGTGGGCGAACTGCCCCCGGGCGACCATCCGACGCCCAGCCGGTTCATCCTCCGCAACCGCGTCATCGCCGCCCTGACCAGGGGCACCGTCGTCGTGGAGGCCGCCTGCCGCAGCGGCTCGCTGGCCACCGCACGGGCCGCGCAGCGCCTCGGACGGTTCACCATGGGCGTGCCGGGTCCCGTCACCAGCGCCCTGTCCGCCGGTGTGCACGAACTGCTCCGCGGCGAGGCCACCCTGGTCACCGATGCCGCGGACGTCGTCGAGCTGGTCGGCGACATGGGCGAGCTGGCCCCGCCCCGGCGCGGCCCCGTGCTCCCGCGCGACCTGCTGGAACCCGCCGCACGGGCCGTCCTCGCCGCCCTCCCCGGCGACCGCGCGGCCGGCGTCGAGGAGATCGCGCTCGGCACGCCGGCCACCCGCGACGAGGCGATCGCGAGACTGTACGAACTCCGAGCACTTGGGTACGTCGAACGACATGGCGACGGCTGGAAGTTGACACGCCAGGCGGTGATGTCGGTCCGTACCGGGCGCGGGCCGTGCTGACCGAGCGTGTTCGGCCGTCCGGGGGAACGCCCGACGCCCTTGGGGTTTCCCGGAGTTGGCGCCCCGGCCGGTCACGCAGAGCGAGCCCCGCGACCCGCGTCCGAGGCGGGCCGGAGCGCCCCGCGCACGGGTGGTGCCGCACCGTTCGCACACCGCGACACCTCAGTCACGCTACGCTCACGAAAGCGGCGACACAGAACCCGCCAACTCGACACCAGACCGACAGCTCACCCGGCTAACCCACATCACCGCACACACCGGCCCACGAACCCCACCCGCTCTCACTTCACAGCACTTCACGGCACTTCACGGCAGAACGGCACAAGGCGACGAATGCCCCAGCACACCTCCGGGTCCGACCGGGCGGCGATCCCCCCAGCCGCCCGCGACGGTGGCAGCGTGCGGCCGCCCGCTCCCTCGACGCTCGACGAACTGTGGCGGTCGTACAAGGCGACGGGGGACGAGCGGCTGCGGGAGCAGCTGATCCTGCACTACTCGCCGCTCGTGAAATACGTCGCGGGGCGGGTGAGCGTCGGCCTGCCGCCCAACGTGGAGCAGGCCGATTTCGTCTCCTCCGGGGTCTTCGGGCTGATCGACGCGATCGAGAAGTTCGACGTCGACCGGGAGATCAAGTTCGAGACGTACGCGATCACCCGGATCCGGGGCGCGATGATCGACGAGCTGCGGGCGCTGGACTGGATTCCGCGGTCGGTGCGGCAGAAGGCGCGCAACGTCGAGCGGGCCTACGCCACGCTGGAGGCCAGGCTGCGGCGCACCCCGACCGAAACCGAGGTAGCCGCCGAGCTGGGCATGGAGGTCGAGGAACTCCATGCCGTCTTCAGCCAGTTGTCGCTGGCCAACGTGGTGGCTCTGGAGGAGCTGCTGCACGTGGGCAGCGAGGACGGCGACGGGCTGAGCTTCATGGACACGCTGGAGGACACCGCCGCGGACAACCCCGTGGAGGTCGCCGAGGACCGGGAGCTGCGCCGCTTCCTCGCGCGGGCGATCAACACGCTGCCCGAGCGGGAGAAGACGGTCGTGACGCTGTACTACTACGAGGGCCTCACCCTCGCCGAGATCGGCAACGTCCTCGGGGTCACCGAGAGCCGGGTCAGCCAGATCCACACCAAGTCGGTCCTGCAGCTGAGGGCGAAGCTGGCGAGCTTCGGCCGCTGAGGCGCGCGGCACGGCGGCGCGCGGCTCCCGTTCGGGTGGGGGCGTCCGTAAAGTGGTTGACGTGCCAAGGATTCGAGCGGCCTCCGTGGCCGAGCACCGGTCGATGCAGCGAGCCGCCCTGCTGGACGCGGCTCGCTCGCTGCTGTCCGAAGGCGGGACCGAAGCGCTGACGTTCCCCGCGCTGGCCGAGCGGACGGGGCTGGCGCGGTCGTCCGTGTACGAGTACTTCCGGTCGCGGGCCGCCGTGGTCGAGGAGCTGTGCGCGGTCGACTTTCCGGTCTGGGCGGCGGAGGTGGCCGCCGCCATGGAGCGGGCCGGCACCGCCGAGGCCAAGGTGGAGGCGTACGTACGCCAGCAGCTGGCGCTGGTCGGGGACCGGCGGCACCGGGCGGTCGTCGCCATCTCGGCGAGCGAGCTGGACGCCGGGGCGCGGGAGAAGATCCGGGCGGCGCACGGCGGGCTCGTCGCGATGATCGCCGAGGCGCTCGCGGAGATGGGGCACGAGCAGCCCCGGCTGGCGGCGATGCTGCTGCAGGGCATCGTGGACGCGGCGGTGCGGCGCATCGAGCTGGGAGCCGCCGAGGACCCTTCCGCGGTGACGGACGCGGCGGTGGCGATGGCACTGCGCGGCGTGAAGGGCTGACGCCCGCCGGGCTACGGCATCGGCACCCCGAGCACCGGCAGCAGCCTCGGTGGTCCCCGGTGCAGGAGCCACGGCGGGAGCAGGGACAGCGGGTTCAGATACGTCTTCCCCCTGCGCAGGCCCCAGTGGACGCACGCGGCGGGGCAGTGGGAGCCCGCCGGCTGCACCGCGCCCACCGCGTCGCCGGCCCGCACCTCGTCCCCCTCGCGGACCGACGGAGTCACCGGCTCGTACGTCGTGCGCAGATCCGTACCCGTCAGGTCGACCGAGACGACCCCCCTGCCCGCCACCCGGCCCGCGAAGGACACCCGGCCCGGGGCCACAGCCCGGACCGGGGAGCCGGCCGGCGCCGCCAGGTCCACGCCCCGGTGGCCGGGGCCGTACGGTGTCACCGGCGGCTCCCAGCCGCGTAACACGAGCGGGTGCACGCCCACCGGCCAGGCGCGCGCGACGGGCGGGACCGGGGCCTGAGGGGGCGGCGCGGGGGCCGGGGGCGGGGTGTCCGCCCAGGACCGGCAGGGCGCCAGGGCCGCCATCGCCGGCCCGAGGAGCAGAGCCGCCGACAGCAGGGCGTTTCGCATCGCTTCTCGCATGCGGCCACCGTGCCGTACCGCCGCCGATCATGGCCGGAGACTGTGGACAACCCGCTGGTTGTGGACAGCGGCGTCACCCGGCGGCCCGGCGGTCCCGTACACTTCTTCTGGCGATCCGGGTCACCGGGTCGACTTCGCACGCCCCGACACAGGCCCTCACGGGCCGGTGTCAGCGCCTCTCGGTCCTCAGCGGCACGGCGCACGCGGGCGTCAGGCGCGGAAGCCGTCCGGCATCCGCGGCACAACCGAGAAACTCAAGGAGAAACGGCCATGGCCGTCGTCACGATGCGGGAGCTGCTGGAGAGCGGCGTCCACTTCGGTCACCAGACCCGTCGCTGGAACCCGAAGATGAAGCGCTTCATCTTCACCGAGCGCAACGGCATCTACATCATCGACCTGCTCCAGTCGCTGTCGTACATCGACCGCGCCTACGAGTTCGTCAAGGAGACCGTGGCCCACGGCGGCACGGTCATGTTCGTCGGCACCAAGAAGCAGGCGCAGGAGGCCATCGCCGAGCAGGCCACCCGCGTC
Organism: Streptomyces sp. NBC_00557; assembly: GCF_036345995.1. Taxonomy (NCBI): domain Bacteria; kingdom Bacillati; phylum Actinomycetota; class Actinomycetes; order Kitasatosporales; family Streptomycetaceae; genus Streptomyces; species Streptomyces sp. NBC_00557. Next base: position 2,392,193 of record NZ_CP107796.1, on the reverse strand, counting down.
GGCATGCCCTACGTCAACCAGCGCTGGCTGGGCGGCATGCTCACCAACTTCTCGACCGTCTACAAGCGTCTGCAGCGCCTGAAGGAGCTGGAGCAGATCGACTTCGAGGACGTCGCGTCCTCCGGTCTGACCAAGAAGGAGCTGCTGGTCCTCTCCCGCGAGAAGGCCAAGCTGGAGAAGACCCTCGGCGGTATCCGCGAGATGCAGAAGGTGCCGAGCGCCGTCTGGATCGTGGACACCAAGAAGGAGCACATCGCCGTCGGCGAGGCCCGGAAGCTGAACATCCCGGTCGTCGCGATCCTCGACACCAACTGCGACCCCGACGAGGTCGACTACAAGATCCCGGGCAACGACGACGCGATCCGCTCCGTCACCCTGCTCACCCGTGTGATCGCCGACGCCGTCGCCGAGGGCCTCATCGCCCGTTCCGGCGTGGCCGCCGGCGAGAAGGGCGAGAAGGCCGCGGGCGAGCCGCTCGCCGAGTGGGAGCGCGACCTGCTCGAGGGTGAGAAGAAGGCCGACGAGGCCGAGAAGCCGGCCGAGGCCGCCGCCGAGACCCCGGCTGCCGAGGCCCCGGCCGCCGAGGCCGAGCAGGCCTGACGCCGGTCCGTCAGCGTTCGACGGCGGGGGCGGTGCTGCGTCACGGCGCCTTCGGCGCGGTGAAGTCCGCCCCCGCTGTTCACCCGCAGGTCGGCACGACGTACGCGTTCCGCGACTACATGTGGAGCGCAACCGTGCGGATCTGAAGATCTTCCAGACTTCGAGAAAGACTCACAGACTCATGGCGAACTACACCGCCGCCGACGTCAAGAAGCTCCGTGAGCTCACCGGCGCCGGCATGATGGACTGCAAGAAGGCGCTGGACGAGGCCGAGGGCAACGTCGAGAAGGCCGTCGAGGCGCTGCGCATCAAGGGCCAGAAGGGCGTCGCCAAGCGCGAGGGCCGCTCCGCCGAGAACGGCGCCGTGGTCTCCATCATCGCCGACGACAACTCCTCCGGCGTCCTGGTCGAGCTGAAGTGCGAGACGGACTTCGTCGCCAAGGGTGACAAGTTCCAGGCCGTGGCCAAGGCCATCGCCGAGCACGTCGCCAAGACGAACCCGGCCGACATCGAGGCCCTGCTCGCCTCCGAGATCGAGCCCGGCAAGACCGTCCAGGCGTTCGTGGACGAGGCCAACGCCAACCTCGGCGAGAAGATCGTCCTGGACCGCTTCGCGCAGTTCTCCGACGGCTACGTCACCGCCTACATGCACCGCACCATGCCCGACCTGCCCCCGCAGATCGGTGTCCTGGTCGAGTTCGACAAGCCGAACGCCGAGGTCGCCAAGGGCATCGCCCAGCACATCGCCGCCTTCGCGCCGAAGTACCTGGCCAAGGAGGACGTGCCGGCCGACGTCGTCGAGTCCGAGCGCCGTATCGCCGAGGAGACCACCCGCGCCGAGGGCAAGCCCGAGGCCGCGATCGCCAAGATCGTCGAGGGCCGTCTCAACGGCTTCTTCAAGGACGCCACGCTGCTCGGCCAGCCGTACGCGCTCGACAACAAGAAGTCGGTCCAGAAGGTGCTGGACGAGGCCGGTGTCACCCTGAAGCGCTTCGCGCGCATCAAGGTCGGCATCTGAGTCCGTACCGGGATCGGCGCGCGACCCGCGGAGAAATCCCGATAGGGTCGACAGCAGTCGTCCGCGTACACCGCCTCACCCGGGCGTGGGGCGGACGGCAGCAGATCTGACGAGGAGGCCATTGCCGCGCATGGGAGCGAAAAGCGACCTGATCGGCAGTGGCCTTCTTCGTATGTGCAACACGTGAAAGAGGCGGGATCTCCCATGACCACCAAGGCCCAGAAGAGCGACGACGGCAAAGTACGCGGCCGGTTTCTGCTGAAGCTGTCCGGAGAGGCCTTCTCCGGCGGCGGGGGCCTGGGCGTGGACCCGGACGTGGTGCACAAGATCGCCCGTGAGATCGCGGCCGTCGTCCGTGACGGCGCCCAGATCGCGGTCGTCATCGGCGGCGGCAACTTCTTCCGCGGCGCCGAACTCCAGCAGCGCGGCATGGACCGGGCCCGCTCGGACTACATGGGCATGCTCGGCACGGTCATGAACTGCCTCGCCCTCCAGGACTTCCTGGAGAAGGAGGGCATCGACAGCCGGGTGCAGACCGCCATCACCATGGGACAGGTCGCCGAGCCGTACATCCCGCTGCGCGCCGTGCGCCACCTGGAGAAGGGCCGCGTGGTCATCTTCGGCGCCGGTATGGGCATGCCGTACTTCTCCACCGACACCACCGCCGCCCAGCGCGCCCTGGAGATCGACGCCGAGGCGCTGCTCATGGGCAAGAACGGCGTGGACGGGGTCTACGACTCCGACCCCAAGGCCAACCCCGACGCCGTCAAGTTCGACGCCCTCGGCTACGGCGAGGTCATCACCCGCGACCTCAAGGTCGCCGACGCCACCGCCATCACGCTGTGCCGCGACAACAAGCTCCCGATCCTCGTCTTCGAACTTCTCGCGGAGGGCAATATCGCCCGGGCCGTCAAGGGTGAGAAGATCGGCACGCTGGTGGGTGAACACGGCAGCCGGGACTGACCCGGGATCAACCCGGCCGGTGGTGCGCGGCCCCGCAAGGGGGCCTGACCCTGGCCGGGGGATGGACAATGTCCTGCCGGTCGGGAACCGTGCAGGAAGAAGACGCGACGCAGCCGGCCGCCGCCCCGACTCAGGAACAGCAGCCGGGCCTTACTCAAGACACGCAGGAGCAAGTGGTGATCGAAGAGACCCTCCTCGAGGCCGAGGAGAAGATGGAGAAGGCCGTCGTGGTCGCCAAGGAGGACTTCGCCGCGATCCGCACCGGTCGTGCGCACCCGGCGATGTTCAACAAGATCGTGGCCGACTACTACGGTGCCCTGACGCCGATCAACCAGCTGGCCTCGTTCTCCGTGCCGGAGCCGCGCATGGCGGTCGTGACCCCGTTCGACAAGAGCGCGCTGCGCAACATCGAGCAGGCGATCCGCGACTCCGACCTGGGCGTCAACCCCAGCAACGACGGCAACATCATCCGGGTGGTGTTCCCCGAGCTGACCGAGGAGCGCCGCCGCGAGTACATCAAGGTCGCCAAGAGCAAGGGCGAGGACGCGAAGGTCTCGATCCGCTCCGTGCGCCGCAAGGCCAAGGACGCCATCGACAAGCTGGTCAAGGACGGCGAGGTCGGCGAGGACGAGGGCCGCCGTGCGGAGAAGGAGCTGGACGACACCACGGCGAAGTACGTCGCCCAGGTGGACGAGCTTCTGAAGCACAAGGAAGCGGAGCTGCTCGAAGTCTGATGAGCGACTCTTCCTGGAGGGTGCCGCCCGCGGCGGGCCAGGCCGGGTACTGGGGTCCCGCCGAGGGCGGGCAGGCCCAGCCTGTCCCGGGGGCCGTCCCGGCGGGTCCCGCGTACGATGCGCCTGAGGCGCAGCACACCCGCCCCATGCCCGTCGTGCCCGACGAGCCCGCGTACGGATCGGACCAGGACGGCGACCTGGGGGCCGCCCGGCACAGCGGCCCCTCGTTCCAGGAATTCCGCGACGCGTTCCGCCCCGAGTCCCCGCAGGCCCGGGCACTCCCGGCCGAGAACCAGAATCCGGAGCCCATGCCCGACGCCCACCAGCCGGCTTCAGCGCCGCAGAAGAAGAGCGCGGGCCGTGACCTGAGCGCGGCCATAGGGGTCGGGGTCGGACTCGGGGTGGTGATCGTCGCCTCGCTGTTCGTCTACAAGGCCGTGTTCGTCGGGGTGATCGCGGTCGCGGTCGTCGTCGGCCTGTGGGAGCTGACCAGCAGGCTGCGCGAGCGCAAGGAGATCAAGGCGCCGCTGGTGCCGCTCGCGGTGGGCGGTGCGGCGATGGTGGTCGCCGGGTACGTCAGCGGCGCCGAGGGCGCGTGGGTCGCCATGGCGCTGACGGCGCTCGCGACCCTGGTGTGGCGGATGACGGAGCCGCCGGAGGGCTATCTGAAGGACGTCACGGCGGGCGTCTTCGCGGCGTTCTACGTGCCGTTCCTGGCCACGTTCGTCGCGATGATGCTGACCGCGGACGACGGCCCCTGGCGGGTGCTGACCTTCCTCCTCCTCACGGTCGTCAGCGACACCGGCGCGTACGCGGTCGGCTGGCGCTTCGGCAAGCGCAAACTGGCCCCCCGTATCAGCCCCGGCAAGACCCGCGAGGGCCTGGTGGGCGCGGTGACCTTCGCGATGGCCGCCGGCGCGCTGTGCATGCAGTTCCTGATCCACCACGGCACCTGGTGGCAGGGCCTGCTGCTGGGCCTCGCGGTCGCGGCCAGCGCCACCCTGGGCGACCTCGGCGAGTCCATGATCAAACGCGACCTGGGCATCAAGGACATGGGCACCCTGCTCCCGGGCCACGGCGGCATCATGGACCGCCTGGACTCCCTGCTGCCCACGGCCCCGGTGGTGTGGCTGCTGCTGGTGGTGTTCGTCGGTTCGGCGTGAGCCTTCGTACGTTCCTACGCCGAGATACGTACGGCCCCGTCCTCAGCGGAGGACGGGGCCGTACCCGTGTGCGCGGCCGTTTCCGTCTGCGCAGTTGTTACGCGTCCCGTCTCAGGTGGCCCGGATGGCGGCGATGTCGAACTGCAGGCGGACCTTGTCGCTCACCATGGCCCCGCCCTGGGCCAGCCGGGCGTCGTAGGTCAGGCCCCAGTCCGAGCGGTTGATCGTCGTGGTGCCGTCGAAGCCGACGCGCTCGTCCCCGAACACGTCGGTGACATGGCCGATGTAGGTGAGGTCCAGGTCGACGGGCCGGGTGGTGCCCTTGATCGTCAGGTCTCCGGTCATGCGGTAGACGTCCCTGTCCACGAGCCGTACGGCGGTGCTCGTGAAGGTCATCCGCGGGTGCGCCCCGGCGTCCAGGAACTGCCGCCCGATCACATGGGCGTCGCGCTGCTCGACACCGGTGTCGACGCTGGCGGTGTACAGCACGATGTCGGCGCGGGAGCGGGTGGGCTGACGGCCGTCGAAGTAGAGGCGGCTCTCGTACTCGGTGAACGCGCCCCGCACCGTCGTCACCATCGCGTGCCGCACGGAGAACCCGATCCTGCTGTGCGCGGGATCGATCAGCCACTCGCCGGTGAGATGCGCCAGCTCGGGGTCGGGCAGAACGGCGGTGGCACCGGCCCGCGGGGCGACGGTCGCCACGGGGGCGGCGGACGGCTGTGCACGCCGCTGGAAGGAGTTGCGGCCGAAAAGGTTCATGGCTCGTGGTTACGCCAGGGCAGGTGGCCGGACAAGACCCGACCAGGAAACCCGACCGTTTCCCCGCAGAACTTCACCACGCGCAGCAACGGCGACTGTCCCGTGCCGATTCCGGTGATCACGGCAAGGAGCCCGAGGCGACACGAAAGATACCCAATGCCCGATTAAAGGTATTGACGCCATGACTGCGGCATATGACCATAACCGAAACCAAGAGCGCCGAATCGTCGCCCCGTGGACCGCGCGGCGCTCCCGTCTCGGCCCGAAGGAGGGCGGCAATGAAGACGTTCCGAAGGTGCATGCCGGGCAAGAAATCGGCGGTGGCGGCGATGATCCTGGGGGCGACCCTCTTGATCACCCCGACCGCGACCGCGACCGCGACCGCCGCCACCGACAGCCCGAAGCACCAGACCTCAACCCTCGACCGCTGCGTCCACAGCATGGGCCCGGCCGGCCGCTACTACTACCCGGGGTACGCCAACGTGCCCTGCCTGTAAGCGGGAACGCGGCCCCGCCCCCGTCTCACGATCCGAAGACCACTTGCAGGACGACGCCGAGGAGTCCCAGTCCGGGGAGGGCGGCGACCGCCAGACACCACCAGGAAGCCGCCTTCGCCAGACGCGTTCCGTGCTCCCGCAGAACGAGGAAGGCCAGCAACGCCACGCCGGCCACGACACCGGAATAGAAAAGCGCGGCCACAACTCACCTCCCGGGTCCGTGAGACTCTATCCCGGCCGCCGCCCCTGCCGCGCCCGCCCGAGAGGCACGCGCCGGCTTCTCGCATCAGGCCAGACTCGCGTTCGCGATTCTTCCGAGCCGGCGCTGCATCGTATGTGCGTCGACGGCTTCGGGAGGTGAGCTGGCGTGCTCCCACGATCACGGGTGGATTTCATCCACCCGTCACGACAGGAACGATCACCGCCGCGACCGCCGAAAGCAGCCCTCCCACCGCCAGAACGGCGTTGAACTTCTCCTTCGCGGTGGGGAAGACCGCACGGCTGAAGTCTCCGGCCTTGCTGCGCAGCACCATCATCTTGAGCTTCTGCCAGCGATGCTGGCGGTTCCGGCACCCCATCAAGATGCCGTAGGCGTTGTTGCGGCAGTAGGTCTTCCCGTCCCGGTTCACCGCTCCGCACCAGACCGGTACCTGGAAGGAGGCGTAGGCCGAGACGGCAACCGACAGAGCAACAACGACTGGCAGTGACCACCGTTGGCTCCACGCAACGATGAGAGCCGCAACCGCTATGTATCCCCAGTACATGCGCACCGCTTTCCCCATGGATGCGGAGACTAGGGGCATATGCGCCCAAGAGGCAGACCCGATCCGGCCACGCTCGGCGGCGCGGCTCAGTCAGGACCGGTGACGGCTGCCAAGGACCGTCGGAGCGAATGACGCCCGCAGGTCACCCAAGTGGATCTGCGACACTGGTACCACCATGCCCAAGCCCGGAGAACTCACTTTCGTCGTGCCGCGCGGTGCCAAGAAGCCGCCGCGGCATCTTGCCGATCTCACGCCCGCGGAGCGCAAGGACGCGGTGGCCGAGATCGGTGAGAAGCCGTTTCGTGCCAAGCAGCTCTCGCAGCACTACTTCGCGCGGTACGCGCACGACCCGGAGCAGTGGACGGACATCCCCGCCGGCTCGCGCGAGAAGCTGCGCGAGGCGCTGTTCCCGGAGCTGATGACCGTCGTCCGGCATCTGTCGACCGACCAGGGGGCCACCCGCAAGACGCTGTGGCGGCTGTTCGACGGGACCCTCGTGGAGTCCGTGCTGATGCGGTATCCGGACCGGGTCACCATGTGCATCAGCTCGCAGGCCGGGTGCGGGATGAACTGCCCGTTCTGCGCGACGGGGCAGGCGGGTCTCGACCGGAACCTGTCCACCGCCGAGATCGTCCACCAGATCGTGGACGGGATGCGGGCGCTGCGGGACGGGGAGGTGCCCGGGGGCCCCGCCCGGCTCTCCAACATCGTGTTCATGGGCATGGGCGAGCCGCTCGCCAACTACAAGCGGGTGGTGGGCGCCATCCGGGCGCTCACCGACCCCGCGCCGGACGGGCTCGGGCTCTCGCAGCGCGGGATCACCGTGTCCACCGTCGGGCTCGTGCCGGCCATCCACCGGTTCGCCGACGAGGGCTTCAAGTGCCGGCTCGCGATCTCCCTGCACGCCCCCGACGACGAGCTGCGCGACACCCTCGTCCCCGTCAACACGCGCTGGAAGGTGCGCGAGGTGCTGGACGCCGGGTTCGAGTACGTCGAGAAGTCCGGGCGCCGGCTGTCGATCGAGTACGCGCTGATCCGGGACATCAACGACCAGGCGTGGCGCGGGGACCGGCTCGGGCGGCTGCTCAAGGGCAGGCCCGTGCACGTCAACCTCATCCCGCTGAACCCGACGCCGGGCTCGAAGTGGACCGCCTCGCGCCCCGAGGACGAGAAGGCGTTCGTGGAGGCCATCGCCGCCCATGGTGTGCCGGTGACCGTCCGGGACACCCGGGGACAGGAGATCGACGGGGCCTGTGGTCAGCTGGCGGCCACCGAGCGGTAATCTGGCCACCGTCCCAATCACATCTTCATATCCACCGTCCCAATCACATCTTCATATTCCGACAGGGGAGCGCCACAGCGCTGAGAGTGCGGCGGACAGGGCCGCAGACCCTCTGAACCTCGCCCAGGTCATTCTGGGTAGGAAGTTCGGTCATCACTCAAGCTGTTGCGCCCTGCCCGGATTCTCCGGGCGGGGCCGCGTCTCTTCCTGGCCAACCCCCAGGAGGACAACCAGTGCAGAACAAGACCCTCGTGGCCGTCGCGGTCGGCCTCGGCCTCATCGGCCTGTCCGCGTGCGGGTCGACGGACGCCAAGAGCACCGCCGGCTCCAAGACCGTGACACTGGTCAGCCATGACTCGTGGGCCGTGTCCAAGAACGTGCTCGCCGACTTCGAGAAGAAGACCGGGTACAAGGTCAGGGTCCTCAAGGACGGCGACGCCGGGCAGGCCGTCAACAAGGCGATCCTGACCAAGGACAACCCGCAGGGCGACGTCTTCTTCGGCGTCGACAACACCCTGCTCTCCCGCGCGCTCGACAACGGCCTCTTCCAGCCGTACACCGCCAAGGGCCTGGACAAGGTCGGCGCCGCGTACCGGCTCGACAAGGACAAGCACCGGGTCACGCCGGTCGACTACGGCGACATCTGCGTCAACTACGACAAGAAGTACTTCGCCGATCACCACCTCACCCCGCCGCAGTCCTTCGCCGACCTCGCCAAGCCCCAGTACAAGAACCTCCTCGTCACCGAGAACGCCGCCACCTCCTCGCCCGGGCTCGGCTTCCTGCTCGGCAGCGCGGCGCAGTTCGGTGACAACGGCTGGCAGGGCTACTGGAAGAACCTCAAGGCCAACGGCGTCAAGGTCGTCGACGGCTGGGAGCAGGCCTACTACCAGGAGTTCTCGGGTTCGTCGGAGGGCAAGAAGGCGGGCGGCGACCGGCCGCTCGTCGTGTCGTACGCCTCCTCCCCGCCGGCCGAGGTGATCTACGCCAAGAAGCGGCCCGGCACCGCCCCGACCGGGGTCTCGTACGGCACCTGCTTCCGGCAGATCGAGTTCGCCGGGCTGCTCGGCAACGCCAAGAACCCCGAGGGCGCCAAGGCGTTCATCGACTTCCTGGTCTCCAGGGAGTTCCAGGAGGACATGCCGCTGAACATGTTCGTGTACCCGGTGGTGCAGGGCGCGAAGGTGCCCGCCGAGTTCACCGAGTACGGCAAGGCCGCCCAGCACCCCGAGACCATGGCCCCCGGCAAGATCGCCGCCAACCGTGACCAGTGGGTCAAGTCGTGGACCTCGCTCGTACTGAAGTAGTCCCCCGCACGAGGGACTGGCGCGGGAGCGCGGCGCGGCTGGGGCTGATGGCCCTGCCTGTCGCGTTCTTCGCGCTCTTCTTCGCCTGGCCCGTCGCAGCGATCGTGGCGCGCGGGCTGAAGGCGGACGGCGCCTGGCGGTGGGGGCGGCTCGCGGACGTCGTCACACAGCCGGACATCCGGCACGTGCTGTGGTTCACCACCTGGCAGGCGCTCGCCTCCACGGCGCTCACCCTGCTGCTCGCGCTGCCCGCCGCCTACGTCTTCGCCCGCCTCGACTTCCCGGGCCGGCAGGTGCTGCGGGCGGTGGTCACCGTGCCGTTCGTGCTGCCGACCGTCGTCGCCGGCAGCGCGTTCCTCGCCCTGGTCGGGCACGGGGGGCTGCTCGACGACCTGTGGGGCGTACGGCTGGACACCACGGTGTGGGCCATCCTGCTGGCCCACGTCTTCTTCAACTGCGCCGTCGTGGTACGGACCGTGGGCGGGCTGTGGTCCCAGCTCGACCCCCGGCAGGAGGAGGCCGCCCGCATGCTGGGCGCCTCGCCGCTCGGCGCCTGGCGCAAGGTCACCCTCCCCGCGCTCGCGCCCGCCGTGGCCGCCGCCGCGCTGATGGTGTTCCTGTTCTGCTTCACCTCCTTCGGCATCGTCCAGATCCTCGGCGGCCCCACCTTCTCCACCCTCGAAGTGGAGATCTACCGGCAGACCTCCGAGGTCTTCGACCTGTCCACGGCCGCCGTCCTCACCCTCGTCCAGTTCGCCGCCGTCGGCGCGATCCTCGCCGTGCACGCCTGGACCGTACGGCGCCGGGAGACCGCGCTGCGGCTGGTGGACCCGGCGGTGACCGCCCGCCGGCCGCGCGGCGCCGGGCAGTGGGCGCTGCTCGCCCTCGTCCTCGGCACCGTCGCCCTGCTCCTGGTGCTGCCCCTCGCCGTCCTCGTCCAGCGCTCCCTCGACGCGCCGGGCTTCGGCTACTACCGGGCGCTCACCGACGCCGACGGCGGTACGTTCCTGGTGGCGCCGGTCCACGCGGTGTGGACGTCCCTCCAGTACGCCGTCGCCGCCACGGCCATCGCCGTGGCGATCGGCGGTCTGGCCGCCGCTGCGCTCGCCCGGCGGGACGCCGGACGCCTGGTGCGGGGCTTCGACGCGCTGCTGATGCTGCCGCTCGGGGTCTCCGCCGTGACCGTCGGCTTCGGCTTCCTGATCGCCCTCGACAAGCCGCCGCTGGACCTGCGCCAGTCCTGGCTCCTGGTGCCGCTCGCCCAGGCGCTGGTCGGCGCCCCCTTCGTCGTACGCACGATGCTGCCCGTGCTGCGCGCGGTGGACGTACGGCTGCGGGAGGCGGCCGCTGTGCTCGGGGCTTCACCGTGGCGGGTGTGGCGCGAGGTGGACCTGCCGATGGTGCGCAGGGCGCTGCTGGTCGCGGCCGGGTTCGCGTTCGCCGTCTCGCTCGGCGAGTTCGGGGCGACCGTGTTCATCGCCCGGCCCGACAACCCGACGCTGCCGGTCGCCGTGGCCCGGCTGCTCAGCCGCCCCGGAGACCTCAACTACGGCCAGGCCATGGCCCTTTCGACGATCCTCATGGTGGTGTGCGCCGCCGCGCTGCTGCTGCTTGAGCGGCTGCGCACCGACCGGACGGGGGAGTTCTAGATGCCCGCTGGAGACGACGGGGGAGTTCCGATGCTGCTGAGCCTGGACGCCGCGACCGTGCGCCTCGGCGGGCGGGCCGTGCTGGACGCGGTGGGCCTGGAGGTCGCCGAGCACGAGGTGGTGTGCGTGCTCGGGCCCAGCGGCAGCGGGAAGTCGACCCTGCTGCGGGCGGTCGCCGGACTCCAGCCCCTGTCCGCCGGACGGGTGCTGCTCGACGGCCGGGACCAGGCGGGCGTGCCCGCGCACAAGCGGGGCGTCGGCCTGATGTTCCAGGACCACCAGCTCTTCCCGCAGCGGGACGTCGGCGCGAACGTGGCCTTCGGGCTGCGCATGCACGGCGTGGACCGGGGCGAACGGGACGCCCGGGTCGCCCAGTTGCTGGAGCTGGTCGGGCTGCCCGGAGCCGCCCGGCGGGCCGTGGCCTCCCTCTCCGGCGGTGAGCAGCAGCGCGTGGCCCTCGCCCGCGCGCTGGCTCCCCGCCCCCGGCTGCTGATGCTGGACGAGCCGCTCGGCCAGCTCGACCGCTCGCTGCGCGAACGCCTGGTGGTCGAACTGCGGGAACTGTTCGGCCGGTTGGGCACGACCGTGCTCGCGGTGACGCACGACCAGGGCGAGGCCTTCGCGCTGGCCGACCGGGTGGTGGTGATGCGGGACGGGCGGATCGCGCAGTCCGGTACGCCCCTTGAGGTCTGGCAGCGGCCCGCCGACGCCTTCGTGGCCCGCTTCCTCGGCTTCGACAACGTGGTGGAGGCGACCGTCGCCGGTACGGCCGCCGACAGCCCCTGGGGCAAGCTGCCCGTCCCCGACGGCTCGCCGCAGGGCGCCCGCAGCCTGCTGGTGCGGCCCGCCGGGGTACGGCTGGTGGCCGCCGACGCGGGCCTGCGCTGCACGGTGACGGCGCGCACCTTCAAGGGCACCCATGTGGCCGTCCACCTCCAGCCCGCGGACGCCCCGCGCCTGGAGGCGGCCTGCGCGCTGCGGGACGCGCCCGAGGTCGGCCGGGCCGTGGGCGTGGAGTTCGACGCGACCGAAATCGTCGTGCTCGACTGATCGCCTCCGCCCTAGGGTGGGGCCATGACCTTGCTCACGCATGATCGCTACTGCGACGAAATCGCCCAGCAGGTGGACCGGTTCAGGGCGCTGGTGACCTCGGGCGCCGATCTGTCGGCCACCGTGCCGACCTGCCCGGAGTGGACGCTGGAACGGCTCGTACGGCACATGGGCGGCGCCCTGCGCTGGGCCGCCACGCTGGTGCGGACCCGGGCGCAGGAGATGCTTCCGCGTGAGCAGGTGCCCCTCGGCGAGGGACCTCGGGCCGAGGGCGACGCGGCAGCCCTGGACGCCTGGCTCGCGGAGACCGGCGAGATGATCGTCGGGGCGCTGCGCGAGGCCGGTCCCGAGGCCAAGGTGTGGTCCTGGACGGGCGTGGTCCCCAGCGGGTTCTGGGCCCGCCGGATGACCCACGAGATCACCGTCCACCGCGCGGACGCCGCGCTCACCGTCGGCGCGCCCTACGACGTCGCGCCCGACGTCGCCGCCGACGCGCTGGACGAGTGGCTGGAGATCGCGCAGTTCGTGCAGCGTTCCGGGGCGCGCCCGTGGGCCGCCGAGCTGCGCGGACCCGGCCGGAGCATCCATCTGCACGCCACCGACGCCGCCGCGGAGCTGAACGCGGAGTGGCTGATCGAGCTGGGCGAGGACGGGCTGAGCTGGCGGCGCGGCCACGAGAAGGCGACGGTCGCGCTGCGCGGCCCGCTCACCTCCGTGCTGCTCGCCTTCTACAACCGGCTGCCGCTGGACGCACCCGGCCTGGAGGTCGTCGGCGAGCGCGAGGTGCTGGAGTTCTGGCGGAAGCACGCCACCTTCGGCTGACGTACGACCGCGGCCCGTCCCCTGGGGATAGGGGGACGGGCCGCGGTGGTGTACGGATGCCGAAGGGCGAGGCGTCAGCCGTTGCCGCGCGCTCCACGACGGCGCATGCCGAAGTAGACCGCGCCGCCGCCGACGACGACGAGCGCACCGGCGACGCCGGCGATCAGGCCGGTGTTGGAGTTGGCACCGGTCTCGGCGAGGTTGGAGTCACCGGCCGCCGGGGACGGCGCGTTGCTCGGCGCGCTCGCCGGGGCGGAGCTGGACGCGGAGGCCGACGGGGCCGGGGTCGCCGACTCCGCCGGGGCGGACTTCGACGGCTTCGGCTTCGGCTTCGAGGGAGCCGTCGGGGTCGGGCTGTCGGTCGTGCAGGCGGTGGACGCGGTCACCAGGCTGGGCTTGATGTCCTCGTCGACGAGGTTGGCCGCCTTGATGTGCACGCGATAGGTCGCGCTCGGCTTCCAGTCCTCCGGGAAGGTGACAGGAGTGCCCTGGGCAGAGCCCTTGACCTCCTGCTCGCCCACCTTGGTCTCGACGCCGCTGCTGCCCTCGAGGAACACGGAGACGTGCGCCGGGGTGCCGGAGGCGTCGGTGTCGGTGACGACGATGACGCCCTTGCCGCCCTCGCACTTGGCTTCGGCCTTGAAGTCACGGATGTTGCAGGCCAGCGCGGAGCTGGAGACACCCAGCACGATCGCGGCCGAGGCGGAGGCGACACCCAGAATGCGCACGGAACGACGTGCGCCACGGTGAGTTATGGACAACGCTTGTCCTTTACAGTGTGCAACTGCGGGGGGTTGAGGAGGAGTTGAGGCACCGAACGAGACGCGTGCCCCACCACCCCCAAGAGACTCCCAGGTCTATAAGCGCTTCATAAGCAGTGTCAATGCATATGCCGCCAACGGCCGTTGGCTTTACCCGCTTATTACCCGCAGATACGTTTGACCGTGTCGACACGCCCCGTTCAAGCCTCCTGACGGAGCGTCAGCCCTGCATCATCGCCGGGTCCATCCAGACGACCTCCCAGGTGTGGCCGTCGAGGTCGTCGAAGGAGCGGCCGTACATGAAGCCGTGGTCCTGGGGCTCGCCGCTCGGCGTGGCGCCCAGGGCGAGGGCCCTGTCCACCAGTTCGTCCGCCTTCTCGCGGCTCTCGGCGCTCAGCGCGATCAGCACCTCGCTGGTCGTCCTGGCGTCGGCGATCTCCTTCTTGGTGAAGGTCGCGTAGAACGGCTTGGTCAGCAGCATCGCGACGATGGTGTCGCTGATCACCACGGAGGCGGCGTTGTCGTTGCTGAACTGCGGGTTGATCGTGTAGCCCAGCTCCGTGAAGAACTTCTTCGAGGCGTCGAGGTCGCTCACGGCCAGGTTCACGAAGATCATCTGCTGGTACATGGGGCCCTCCCGGGGCGGTCCGTGCCGTACGGCGGTGTGTTCGGTTGGTTGGACCGGGAACCCCGGGAGAACTCATCGGCCGCCGGCGGTCTTTTTCCGCGGGCGGGCGGTCAGCGCTCCACGGGGAGGGCCGCCAGGGCGGCGACGGCCAGGGTGAGCGGGCCGAAGAGGGCCACCAGGGCCGCCGCGCGGAGGGCCGCCGCCGCGCGCAGCATCGTGGCGGGCGCGCCGAGCCGGAGCAGCGCGGCCGTCGTCTCCGCCCGGCACTGGCGGGTCTCCACGGCCGCGGTGAGCAGGGTGGCGACCGTGCAGCCGGACACGAGCAGCGCGCCGAGGACGGCCAGCGGGCCGAACGCGGGCGCCGAACCGGTGTGGAGCGTGGTCATCGCGTAGCCGGCGGAGGCCACCGCGCACACGACGCCGAGGGGGCGGCCGATGCGGGTGGCCTCCGCCATGAGGACCCGTCCGGCGAGCAGGCGGAGGGCGCCGGGGCGGGTGCACTGCAGCAGGAGGCCGCACAGATGGGTGAGGCCGGGTCCGGCGAGGACGAGCCCGGCGGCGGTCAGCAGCCGGCCGAGCAGGACGGCGATGTCCGCGTGGCCGGCGTAGGCCTGGACGGCGAGACCGGTGGCCAGCAGGCTGATGCCCCAGGGCAGGCCGGCGGGGGCGCCCTTGGGGGGCTGGGCGCCGTCCGTCCACGCGGTGGCCGGCGTCTGCGGCTCGAGGCCGGTGGTGTCGCCCGGCGCCGCCGGGGTGCCGTCGGGGTCCGCCGTCTCCGTCGCCGTGGCGGCGCGGCCGAGGCCGGTGGCACCGCCCGGCGCCGCCTGGGTGCCGTCGGCGTCCGCCGTCCTCGTCGCCCCGGCGGCACGGCCGCCGCCCGCGGGTCCGGGACCGGGCTGCTCCCCGTCGCCGGCTTTCTCGTGCGCGTCGGGCGGGCTTCCGGCCCCCGGCCGCAGCCGCGCCCCGAACCTGCCGTACGCCCCGAACGTCTCCCGGGCCGCCGCGTAGCCGTACGCGCCGAAGCGGCCGTACCTGCGCAGCGGCGGGGCGGCGGGGCGCGGGTCCCTGGGGCGCAGGGCGAGGGCCACCGTGGCCGAGGCGGCGGCCGGGACCAGCAGCAGCAGGGTCAGGGTGGCCGGCACCGGCAGGTGCGCGTCCACGGCCAGGAAGTCCGCCGCCGCGCCGCCGAACGGCACGCCGGTGAGGTCGCCGCGCAGGCCGAGGAAGACCAGCAGGGCCAGCAGCGAGCCCAGGGTGCAGCACAGTGCGGTGGTGAGGGCCGAGATCGCCATCATGCGGGCCGGGCCGAGGCCCAGCGCGGACAGTCCCGTGCGCGGCCGGGTGGCGGGGTCGGTGCGGGCGACGGCGAGCGCGAAGTACACCGTGGCGGCGAGCGGCACCGTGCACCAGGCGAGCCGCAGCGCGGCGGCGTCCGCGGCCTCGGGGTGGTTCAGGGCGTAGCCGAAGCAGGACAGCAGGAGGAACCCGGTGCCCGCCGAGGCCACGGTCACCAGCAGCCGGCGCAGCTGGACGGCGGGCCGGGCCGCACGGGTCAGACGTAGAGCGACCACGCGGCCCGGCCTTCCGTCTCGGGGGTCTCCGGCAGGTGCACGGTGCTGACGCGCCGGCCGTCCAGCAGGCAGACGGTGCTGTCGGCGAGGGCGGCGGTGTCGGGGTCGTGGGTGGCGAGGACCACGGTGATGCCGTGCGAGCGGGCGGCCGTGGTGAGGGTGCGCAGCACGTGGGTGCGGTCGGCCCGGTGCAGCGGGGCCGTGGGCTCGTCGGCGAAGAGGACCGTGGGGGTCGTGGCCAGGGCCCGGGCGATGGCCACGCGCTGGCGCTCGGCCTGCTGCAGCTCGTGCGGGCGGTTGCGGGCCCTGTCGCCGACGTCGAGGCGTTCCAGCCACTCCAGTGCGGCGACCTTGGCCCTGCGGCGGCCGGCGCCGCGCAGCATCAGGGGCAGCGCGGCGTTCTCCCAGACGTTCAGCTCGGGCACCAGGACCGGCTGGGTGTCGATCCAGGCGAACCGCTCCCGGCGCAGCCGCTCGCGGCGCATCGGGCCGAGGGTGTGCAGGGGGGAGCTGTTGAACCACACCTCGCCCTCGCGCACCGGCACCAGGCCGGACAGGCAGCGCAGCAGGGTGGTCTTGCCGCTGCCGCGCGGGCCGGTGACGGCGAGGATCTCGCTCGCGCGCACACCGAGCGAGACCCCTTTGAGTCCGGGGGAGCCGTCGGGGTGGCTGAAGTGCAGGGAGCGTGCCCAGAGCACGTCGTTGTCCGGCGGGGCCTCGGCCTCCATGGCGTACACCTCGGTTCTGATCCGTTTTCCCGCTTCCGATCCCTCGTCCGGGGGAACGAAGGCTGGGCCGATCGGTCACTGGCACGCTAGGCAGCGGTCACCGGGAGGCCGGACAGCACACGGCCCCGGGCCGCCGTTCCCACTCGAACGGACGGCACCGGGGCCGATGCCGATCAGCTGATCGGATGAATCAGGCTCAGAGCTTGGTCCACGCCTCCGTCAGCGTCGCGCGCAGGATCTGCTCGATCTCGTCGAAGGTCTCCTGGTCGGAGATCAGCGGCGGGGCGAGCTGGACGACCGGGTCGCCGCGGTCGTCGGCACGGCAGTACAGGCCGTTGTCGTACAGCGCCTTGGAGAGGAAGCCGTACAGGACGCGCTCGGTCTCCTCGTCGTTGAAGGACTCCTTGGTGTTCTTGTCCTTCACCAGCTCGATGCCGTAGAAGAAGCCGTTGCCGCGGACGTCGCCGACGATCGGCAGGTCGTGCAGCTTCTGCAGGGTCTGCAGGAAGGCGCCCTCGTTGTCCAGCACGTGCTGGTTCAGGTTCTCGCGCTCGAACAGGTCGAGGTTGGCCAGACCCACCGCGGCGGACACGGGGTGGCCGCCGAAGGTGTAGCCGTGCAGGAAGGTGTTGTCGCCCTTGTAGAACGGCTCGGCGAGGCGGTCGGAGATGATGCAGGCGCCGATCGGGGAGTAGCCCGAGGTCATGCCCTTGGCGCAGGTGATCATGTCCGGGACGTAGCCGAACTTGTCGCAGGCGAACATCGTGCCGAGGCGGCCGAAGGCGCAGATGACCTCGTCCGACACGAGCAGCACGTCGTACTGGTCGCAGATCTCGCGCACGCGCTGGAAGTAGCCGGGCGGCGGCGGGAAGCAGCCGCCGGCGTTCTGCACCGGCTCCAGGAAGACCGCGGCGACGGTCTCCGGGCCCTCGAACAGGATCTGCTGCTCGATCTGGTCGGCGGCCCAGCGGCCGAAGGCCTCGGGGTCGTCGCCGAAGATCGGGGCGCGGTAGATGTTGGTGTTCGGCACCTTGTGCGCGCCCGGGACGAGCGGCTCGAAGGGGGCCTTCAGGCCGGGCAGGCCGGTGATCGACAGGGCGCCCTGCGGGGTGCCGTGGTAGGCGACCGCGCGGGAGATCACCTTGTGCTTGGTGGGCTTGCCGGTCAGCTTGAAGTACTGCTTGGCGAGCTTCCAGGCGGTCTCGACGGCCTCGCCGCCGCCGGTGGTGAAGAAGACCTTGTTCAGGTCGCCCGGGGCGTAGTCGGCGAGGCGCTCGGCCAGCTCGACGGCCTTCGGGTGGGCGTACGACCACACCGGGAAGAAGGCCAGCTCCTGGGCCTGCTTGAAAGCCGTTTCGGCGAGCTCCGTGCGGCCGTGACCGGCCTGGACCACGAACAGACCGGCCAGACCGTCGAGGTAGCGCTTGCCCTTGTCGTCGTAGATGTAGGTGCCCTCGCCCCGGACGATGGTCGGCACGGGGGAGTTCTCGTACGAGGACATGCGGGTGAAGTGCATCCACAAGTGGTCGTACGCGGTGCGGCTGAGGTCCTTCTGGGTCACGGTTATCGGGTTCCCCACATGTAGGTCTGCTTCTTCAGCTTCAGGTAGACGAAGCTCTCGGTGGAGCGCACCCCGGGCAGGGCCCGGATGCGTTTGTTGATGACGTCCAGCAGGTGGTCGTCGTCCTCGCAGACGATCTCGGCGAGGATGTCGAACGAGCCCGCGGTCATCACCACGTACTCGACTTCCGACATGTCGGTCAGCGCGTCCGCGATGGACTCGACGTCGCCCTCGACGTTGATGCCGACCATCGCCTGCCGGCGGAAGCCCACGGTGAGCGGGTCCGTGACGGCGACGATCTGCATCACGCCCTGGTCCAGCAGTTTCTGGACGCGCTGGCGCACGGCCGCCTCGGACAGGCCGACGGCCTTGCCGATCGCCGCGTACGGCCTGCGGCCGTCCTCCTGGAGCTGCTGGATGATGGCGAGGGAGACGGCGTCCAGCTGGGGGCTGTTGCCGTTCCTGGACTCGCGGGCGGAGTCCCTCTGGTCTGCGCTTCGACTGGCCACGACCTCACTGTGCACGAGGTCTCGTCAGTTTCGCAAGCCCCGATCGATGAAATCCGTTGCCTGAGACTCGATGTATTGCGGATTTCGCAGAAGTCAGCGGCGCGGGGGTGTTGAAAACGTCAGGCTGGCGGCTAGGGTGGGGTGTCTCAGCAAGTGGACGCAAAGAACCAGATCAGGAGGCCGGCAGTGAGCACCGAGCTGCGTCGTCTGCGCAACTACATCGACGGTGAGTTCCGGGACGCCGCCGACGGACGGACCACCGAGGTGGTCAACCCCGCGACGGGCGAGGCGTACGCGACCGCGCCGCTGTCCGGCAAGGCGGACGTCGACGCCGCGATGGAGGCCGCCGCCCGCGCCTTCCCGGCCTGGCGCGACACCACCCCGGCCGAGCGCCAGAAGGCCCTCCTCAAGATCGCCGACGCGTTCGAGGAGCGCGCCGAGGAACTGATCGCGGCCGAGGTGGAGAACACGGGCAAGCCGATCGGGCTGACCCGCTCCGAGGAGATCCCGCCGATGGTCGACCAGATCCGCTTCTTCGCGGGCGCGGCGCGGATGCTGGAGGGCCGCTCGGCCGGTGAGTACATGGAGGGGATGACCTCGATCATCCGCCGTGAGCCGGTCGGCGTCTGCGCGCAGGTCGCGCCCTGGAACTACCCGATGATGATGGCCGTGTGGAAGTTCGCCCCGGCGATCGCCGCGGGCAACACGGTCGTCCTCAAGCCCTCGGACACCACCCCCGCCTCCACCGTCCTGATCGCCGACATCATCGGCTCGATCCTGCCCAAGGGCGTCTTCAACGTCATCTGCGGCGACCGCGACACCGGCCGCCTGATGGTCGAGCACGACATCCCGGCCATGGCGTCGATCACCGGCTCGGTCCGCGCCGGCATGTCGGTCGCCGAGTCGGCGTCGAAGGACCTCAAGCGCGTCCACCTGGAGCTGGGCGGCAAGGCCCCGGTCGTCGTCTTCGAGGACACCGACATCGCCAAGGCCGTCGAGGACATCTCCGTGGCGGGCTTCTTCAACGCCGGCCAGGACTGTACGGCGGCCTGCCGCGTCCTCGTCCACGAGGCCATCCACGACGAGTTCGTGGCCGCGCTCGCGAAGGCCGCGGAGGAGACCAAGACCGGTCAGCCGGACGACGAGGACGTCCTGTTCGGCCCGCTCAACAACCCCAACCAGCTCAAGCAGGTCGAGGGCTTCATCGAGCGGCTGCCCGCCCACGCGCGCGTGGAGGCCGGCGGCAAGCGCGTCGGCGACAAGGGCTACTTCTTCGCGCCGACCGTCGTCTCCGGCGTCAAGCAGGACGACGAGATCATCCAGAAGGAGGTCTTCGGCCCGGTCATCACCGTGCAGTCCTTCTCCGACGAGGACCAGGCCGTCGAGTACGCCAACGGCGTCGAGTACGCCCTCGCCTCCTCCGTGTGGACCAAGGACCACGCCCGCGCGATGCGCATGTCCAAGAAGCTCGACTTCGGCTGCGTGTGGATCAACACCCACATCCCGCTGGTCGCCGAGATGCCGCACGGCGGCTTCAAGAAGTCCGGCTACGGCAAGGACCTGTCGGCGTACGGCTTCGAGGACTACACGCGCATCAAGCACGTGATGACCTCGCTGGACGCGTAAGCACCGCGCACGGCAGCCGGTGAGCGGCCCCCGGACGGGTTCACCTCCCCGCCCGGGGGCCGCGCCGTGTCAGTCGGCCGCGGCTTCTCCCGCGACGAACTCCAGCTCCCGCCCGGTCAGTTCGAGCCGTGCCGCCTGCTCCCGGGTGGACGCGCCGCCGAGCAGGCCCGAGTGCAGCGGCCCTCCGGACGTACGTCCTCAGTGGCTGGATTCCCTGATGATCCCCGGCGGTGGAACAGTGTCGTGGGGCGCTAGTGCCCGCCTGCGCGAGCGGACGGTCCCAGCGCCTCGGGCCGGGACAGAAACGCACGCCAACTGGCCGGTGTGAAGCGAAGGGTGGCGTGGTCCCTGTGCTTGGTGTCACGGACCATGATCCGCTCACCGGTGCAGGCTACCTCGACGCAGTCGTCCGTTCCGAGGTCACTGAAACTGCTCTTGCGCCACGCCCACGGCTCTGCCACTCACGCCTCCTCCGCCTCGTTTGCGGAGGGACTGCCGACCCGGTTCGCCCGGCAAGGTGAGGTGCCACCTGCCGTCGACCGGTTACGGGCCCTCGTCCCCCTCAGCCCGAGTCATCGCGCAACGGAAAACCAGCACTCGTCCTTCACCGTAACAATGCCTCACGGGAAAGGACATGACACATCGCGCCGTGACGGGAACGTCCGTACGGCATGGCCGGTTCCGTGGCCTGCCGAGGGCCCGTCGGTTCCGGACCCACTCCTTCCGGCACACGGCGCGCTAGGCTGACGGGAGGCATCTCACGAGGGGATGATCGATGACGCGTGCTGTTCCCTCTCCCTCTCCTCGGTCCCTGCTCTGGACACAGGCGGTCTACGTGATCGTGTCCGGCACCCTGGCGTACGGCGCCGGATACGGTGCCGCCGGCCTCTTCGACTCGACACCGCTGGGAATCCTGGCCGCGTCACTCGTCATGGTGGCCGCAGGTTGGTGGGGGCACTCTCTCCACCGGGCGGCTCACCGGATGCTGACGGCTCGGGCCCGGCGTCGGAGCGACCTGCTGGTTCCGCTGGAATGAGCTCGCGGACCGGTGCCCGGCGTCCGAGCCACCGCCGCAGCCGCGCCGTGACCAGTACGCCGGCGCTGCAGCCCAGTACGCCGAGCCAGCGGCCCGGATCCGGCACCAGGACCGTGAACAGTACGGTGAAGAAGCCGCCGAGCACGGCCGGCGGGACGGTGACGAGCACCAGCAGATGCACCGTGCGCGTGCGGGACGGCAGCACGTGGTGGATGATCTCGTTGCAGATGTGGATCCATGTGTCCACCCGCCTACGTCCGGCCATGCCCGCACCCCCGAACCCCTCGCCGACCGCGTCGGGAGAACCCGGCGCCCACGTGCGACCTTGCCATCGGCCACCTCGGTGATCCCTGGTCAGAAACCGCAGCCTGCGGTGCGGCTGCGGGCAGCGCCTTGCCTCGTGGTCCGACGCGTCGTGGCCGGTGACCCGTCACCGGGTCCGGGGGTGCGGCCCTTCCGCGTGCCGTTCCTGGTCCTGCTGTTGCCGTCCCGCCGTGCCGCCGTCAGGGGGCCTCGGCGGGCACGGGCGGTGTCAGGTCGGGGCTGACGTCCCCGACACCGGCCGCCACGTTGCGCAGAACCGTGCCGATGTCGTCGCGGAGCGCCTGGTCCTCCAGCCCCCAGAACGTCTCCAGGTACTGGCCGGTGACCTCCGGGTCGTTGCTCGCGTACGACTCTCCTCGCGGGTTCTCGAGATAGACCGAGTCCGGCATTCCCTCCTCGCGGAACTCGAAGTGCGTGAAAGGTCCCATCAGGCCCCGGTGCGCGCCCACCGCGAAGGGGAGCACCTGGATGGTGATCCGCGGATGCGTGCTCAGCTCCGCCAGCCGCTCCAACTGGTTCCGCATGACCTTCGGGCCGCCGATCTGCCGGCGGATGACCGACTCGTCAAGGATCAGGAACAGCTCCGGCCCCTCGTCGCCCTCGAGGATCTCCTGTCGCGCCAGCCTGGCCTCGACGAGCCGGTCCAGGCGTTCCGGCGAGGTCGCCTGCCCGGTCCCGGCGGCCATGGCCCGCATGTACTCCTCGGTCTGGAAGAGTCCGGGCACCACGAAGAAGTGGAACCCGCGGATGATCGCGGCGGACGACTCCAGGGCCAGGAAGGACAGGAATTCCTTGCTCAGCACGTCCCGGTACTCGGTGTAGGGCATCTTGCGGCTGCCACGCGCCAACTGCAGCAGCTCGTCGACCTTGCGGCGGTCCGTCACCCCGTACTCGCTCAGCAGCGCCTTCAGGTCGTTGACCGAGATCGCGACCTCTCCGGCCTCGATCCTGATCAGCTTGGACGGGCTCCAGTACATCTTCGTGGCGACCTCACGCTGCGTCAGTCCCACGTGATTCCGAGCCTTCCGCAACTCCGTTCTCAGACGGAGGCGCTGCACGGCAGCGCTCGGAGTGCTCACGATCGCCACCTCCCTACCATGAAGGTCCGATGTGCAATGTAGCAGATTGTCATATCGCCAGGGAATACCTCACTAGTTGCGCGCACAGGGACGTGCCACCGCAGGTCGGTTTAGTGTGCGCTGGACGGGCGCCGCAGAACGACGAGTCGCAGAGTGCGAGATGGCAGAAGTGCAACTCACCTTCGGCCTGACTGCATGATGGACGTCACCGTACCGGATCTGACGGACCGACATGTCTGCGTTCGGGTGGTGCGCAAGCGAGCGCGCCAGGGCATTTCACGGCCGATTGGGGCATGGCTGAGCGGGGGCTCCGCCTCCTACGATGGAAGTCACCGTCGGGGGAGGGTGGACGTGACGAGCAGTTCGCCGCAGGGGGCCGGGCGCCGGCTGGAGAACGGGATCGCCTGGGCGGTCCGCAACGCCGACGGGATCGTGGCGATCGTCGTCGCCGTGGTCGTCGGACTCATGGACGTCCTCAACCAGAACATGGACGACAACATCGTCTCCGGCGCCACGCTGCTCGTGCTCGCCGCGCTGGTGTACGGCTCGCTCACCGAGCGCCGCCGGCGGATGGCCGACATCCGCACCGCCACCACGGCGACCAGCCGGGCCGTCGAGGATCTGGCGATGGTGCGCACCCTGTCCGCAGCCGAGGTCGCCCTCGCGCACGAACGGGCCCGGCGCACCACCACCCGCTGGGTGTTCAAGGGCGGCACCGGCACCTACCTGCGCGCCGTCACCCTCCCCGAGTGCGTGCTGGAGGCGCAGCGGCAGCGGCGCTCGCTCAGCATGAAGATCGACATCATCAATCCCGCCGACGACGCCGTGTGCGCCGCCTACGCCCGCTTCCGCAGCACCTTCGGCCCCGGCGGCGACCGCGCCGCGTGGACCGTGGAGCGTACCCGCAAGGAGGCGTACGCCACCGTCGTCGCCGCGAGCTGGCACCGGCAGCGGCTGGACACCCTGGAGATCGACGTCCATCTGTCCTCCGTCGCACCGGCCCTGCGGTTCGACCTCTCGGACACCTGCCTGATCATCACCCAGGACGACCCCAGCCGGGTCGGCCTGTACGTGGAGCGGGACCGGCCGCTCTACGACTACTACGTCACCGAGCTGCACCAGAGCCGGGAACAGGCGGTCAAGCTCGATCTGCGCGAGGCCGTCCCGCTCGCCGACGAACCCACCGTGGACGAGGTCGGACGCCTGCTCGACCGGCTCGGACTGCCGCTTCCGCCGAGCTTCACCGACCGTGACGTCGGCGACATCATCGACAAGGCGCTGCGCGCGGAGAACCCGTACCGCAGGTGAGCGCCGTGTTCCGGCCAAGGGGGGAAGGAACATGGACTACCCGGCCCTCGAACGGGCCGCCCGGCGGCACGCCACCGCCGAGCTGATCCGGCACGCCGTGGCGGAACTCGACCGGATCGTCTCGGGCCGCCGCACCCTGCACGCCGTACGCCACCCGCTCGGGTTCGTCTGCCTGCCCGTGCTGCGCGACGGCCCCGACGGCGTCTGCGTCCACGTCTTCGGCACACCCGAGTCCGAACCCGACGCCTCCGCGCCCCAAGTGCACTGCCACAGCTGGGACTTGACCAGCACCGTGCTGTACGGCCGGCTCGACAACCGGCGCGTGCACGTCGACGACCACGCCGCCGACCCCACGCATCGCGTCTTCGAGGTGCTCAGCGATCCGACCGGCGTGGACGAACTGCGACCCACCGGGCGGCTCGTGCGCTGCCAGCCCGGCGTGCGGGAGACCAGCATGCGCGGCCAGAGCTACGCCCTCCCGGCGGGTGAGTTCCACACCAGCGTGGTGCCGGACGGCCGCCCCGCCGCCACGCTGGTCCTGGGGCGGACCCTGCCCGGCCGGGTGGACCTCTCGCTGGGCCCGCCGTCCGCACCCGGGCACCGCATGGTGCGCCGGACGTGCGACGCGACCCAGACCGCCCGCATCGCCCGGGCCGCCCTGAGGAGGATCCATGAGCCCGAACCCTGACGCCTGGTCCTCCGAGCACGCCGCGGCCGTGGCCGCCGCAGAGGAGGCCGGGGCGCTGCTGCGGTCCCGCTTCCCCGACGGCTTCGCCGCCCGCCCCAAGGGACAACGGGGTGACGTGGTCACGGACCTGGACCTGGCAGCCGAGCAACTGGTGATCGGACGCATCCGCGAACGCTTCCCGCACGACCGGATCCTCGCCGAGGAGTCCGGCGAACTCGCCGGCGACGGCGCAGGCGCCGGCCGGACCTGGCTCATCGACCCCCTCGACGGCAGCAACAACGTGGTCATCGGGCTCGCCGTGTACGTCGTCGGCATCGCCCTGTGCGTCGACGACGCACCGGTGGTGGGCGTCGTCCACGATCCGATGACCGGCCGTACGTGGTCCGCGCGGCGCGGCGGCGGGGCGCACGGTCCCGCCGGACGGCTCACCGCCCCCCTGGCGTCCCGCCCGCTTCCCGCCGCCGGGCCCCTGCTCGCCTGGACGCAGGGCCACGCCGTCTCCCGCGACGACCCCGTGGCCTGCTCCCTCAGGCACAGCCTCGAACTGCGTTCCCGGCGCCTGCTCCAGCTCTGGGCGCCGCTGGTGGCCTGGGCGATGCTGGCCCGAGGGGACATCGACGGCTTCGTCGGCTACCGCGCCGAGGCGATCGACCTGCCCGCCGGCGCGCTTCTCGCCCGCGAGGCAGGCATCGCTCTACGGCGCCTGGACGGCACGGAGTTCGGCGGCGGCTTCGGCGGCCCCGACACGGGGCGTTCCTTCGTCGCCGGGCGCCCCGAACTCCTCCCGCACCTGCTCGACCTCGTCAGCCCTTTCTCTCCCGGCACCGGGGACACGCGCACGGCGGGAACCGCCCCGACAGATCCAGCGGCGCGGCGTTCTTCGGCGGCCGGTACGTCACCCTGGGCCCCCACGTCCGGCCACCGTCCCGGGACACCCTCAGCGTGAGATACACCCGCACGGGGCCGTCTTCCTCGTCCTGCATCGCAGCGCCTTTCACTATCCGTGGTGAATCATGCACAGAGTGATGCGGGGGCGGGTAGCTTCGGAAGATGACCGAGAGTGACGATGGAGTCTGCACAAGGGGGAGTTGAGGCGTGGCCATCGAGGACAACCCGATCTCGCGGGTGCGGTACGGGGAGGAACTCAAGCGGCGGAGGGAGGCGGCCGGGCTCACGCAGGAGGAACTGAGCCAACGTGTCGTGATGTCCCGCACCCACATCGCCCACATCGAGGCGGGGCGGCGGAGGCCGGATGTGGAGGACGCGCGGCGGCTCGATCGGGAGCTGGGCGGGGATGGGTTCTTCGAGCGGTTCCTGCCGACGCTGGACGGCAGGAAGGTGGCGGAGCACTTCGCGGAGGCGCTGGAGTTCGAGGGCAAGGCGACGGTCATCAAGGAGTACGCCCCAAGCCTCGTGCCAGGTCTCCTGCAGACGAAGCGGTACGCGTACGAAGTGCTCGGCACCGGCTATCCGCGCCAAAGTGACGAGGACCGCGACAAGTTGGTGACCACGCGCCTCGATCGAGCGGGCATCCTCAGCAACTTCCACTCGCCCGAGGTCTGCTTCCTTCTGGATGAAGCGGTGCTGCGGCGTGTGGTCGGAGGGCCGGCTGTGATGTGCGAGCAGCTCCGGCACATCGCGGAGTTGGGCGAGAGCCGTC
Source organism: Streptomyces sp. NBC_00557 (assembly GCF_036345995.1). Lineage (NCBI taxonomy): Bacteria > Bacillati > Actinomycetota > Actinomycetes > Kitasatosporales > Streptomycetaceae > Streptomyces > Streptomyces sp. NBC_00557. The sequence goes on along the minus strand of NZ_CP107796.1, from coordinate 2,366,103 downwards.
GTATCCGCGTCCATGTGCTCCCTTATTCAGCGGGTGCCCATGCCCTCCAGGCAGGTTTCCTCTCCCTCATGTGGTTCGAGGACATGCCGCCCATCGCATACGCGGAAGGCGTGAACAGCGGCCGTCTCCTCGAAATTCCGTCCGTGGTGCGAGGGTGTCAGGAGCTCTACGATCAAGCTCTGGGTGACGCCTTGTCGCACCGTAAGACCATGGGCCTGCTGAGGTCTGTCGCGGAGGATTACGAACATGAAGCGCAGCGAGCCGATCATCCCTGACGCGTCGGCGCTTTCGGGCTGGCGCAAGTCCAGTTACAGCGGCGGCAGCAGCGACAACTGCCTCGAAGTCGACGACACCCCCGCCCCCACCCACGTCCCCGTCCGTGACAGCAAGAACCCCGCCGGGCCCGCCGTCGTCTTCTCGGCGTCCGCCTGGTCGGCGTTCGTCAGCGGGCTGAAACGCAGCTGAACAGCTAGCGCGTCAAGGCGAGCGCAGCCACCGCCGCCCCCACCGCGCACAGGGCCAGCACCGCGCCGGTCCCCATCAGGCGGCGGACCGGCACCCGGACGCCGTACGCGTGGCAGCGTTCGTACCACAGCAGCGTGGCCAGGGACGCCCACGGCGTGATCACCGGTCCGGCGTTGGTGCCGATCAGCAGGGCGAGGAGCTGGTCGTGGTTGCCGACCGGGACCGCCGCCTCGCCGGCCAGATACACCGGCAGGTTGTTGAGCGCGTTGGACAGGCCGCCGCCGACCGCCGCCGCGCGGAACAGGCCGAGCGTGCCGCCGTCGGTGCCGACCGCGGAGGCGAGCAGGTGGTGCAGCCCGTGCGCGTCGAACGTCTCGACCACGAGGAACATGCCCGGCACCATCACCAGCAGCCGCCAGGGGACGAGGGACAGCCTGAGTGCGGACCGCTGCCGCAGGCCGAACGCCGCCACGGCGATCAGCGCCGCCGTGCCGGACGCCATCCACAGGGGGACGTCGGCCACCAGGATGGCGATGAGGAAGCCGCCGCAGGCGAGCGCGCAGGCGCGGAACAGGACGGCGTCGGCGGGACGGTGGACGGCCGGGGGGACGTAGCGGTCGGCGGCGTCCACCCGCACGTCCGTCGCCCGGGCCGCGCCCGGGCCCGACACCGCCACGGCGTGCATCAGGCCGGACCCGTCCACAACAGAGGCCCCACGCCGGTCGCGCCGCCAGAAGAACAGCCACAAACAAGCCATCGTCACGGCGAGCGCGGCGAGTTGCGGGGCCCACATCCGGCCCGCGAGGCCCAGCGGGGACAGCGCGACCCGGTTGGCGGCCAGCAGGTTCGTCAGGTTGGACACCGGCAGCAGCAGGCTCGCCGTGTTGGCCAGCCATACCGTCGTCATCGCCAGCGGCACCGGCGCGATGCCCACCCGGGAGGCCAGCGCCAGCATCACCGGCGTCAGCAGGACGGCCGTGGTGTCCAGGTTCAGGGCGATGGTCGTGACCGCGGCGAAGGCCACGCACAGCAGGAACAGCACCGGATAGCTGCCCCGCCCCGCCCGCGCCACCCGCGCCGCCACCACGTCGAACACCTCGGCGCGGCTGGTCAGTTCGGCCAGCACGATCACCGTGCCGAGGAACGCCAGCAGCGGAGCGATGCGGGTCATCGCGTCGGACGCGGAGCCCTTCGGCAGCAGTCCCGTCGCCACGCACAGGAGTCCGGTGGTCAGCAGACCGATCGCCACCCGGTCGAGGACATGCAGACGCAGCAGTAAGGCACGCACGGAGGGAAGGGTCGCACGTTTGTGCGTCGCTGTGACCAGGGCGCCGTCGAACGCCTGGAAACGACCGGTATCGGCCTGTCTTCTCACGGCATCATGAATACATGGTGGCTCGTCAGATCGCCCCGGGGGACACCGGGCCATTGGATTTCTTCATCAGTTACTCGCCCGCGGACGAGCGCTGGGCGTCCTGGATCGCCTGGACGCTGGAGGAGGCCGGGTACCGGACGGTGCTGCAGGCCTGGGACTTCGTGCCGGGCACGAACTTCGTGGACTTCATGGACCGGGGCGTGAGCGAGTCCGCCGCCGTCATCGCCGTACTGTCCAGGAACTACGAGCGGTCCCGGTACGGGCGGATGGAGTGGCAGGCCGCCCTGCGCGCCGATCCGGACGCGCCGGAGCGGCGGCTGATCACCGTGCGGGTCGAGGACATCCCGGTGGAGGGCCTGCTCGCCACCATCACCTACGTGGACCTGGTGCCGGTCACCGATCCGGTGGCGGCCCGGGACCTGCTGCTCGCCCGGGTCCGGCAGGCCCTCGACGGGCGGGCCCGGCCCAGTCTGCCGCCCGGCTACCCCGGCGGCGCGAACGGGCAGCCGCCGGCCCCGGCCCCGCCCCCGCCGGGCCCCGGACGGCCGCTCGGCGGCACCGGGTGGGCCGGGCGGCGCAGACCCGCGGCGGCGCCGGCGTATCCGCGGGTGTCCGGAACGGACGGGGAACGGGACGCGGTCACCGTGCTCCAGCTCGCCGGACCCGCCTTCGGCCGGGGCCAGGACCCCGCCGAGTTGCAGGCCGCGATCTGGGGCGACCTGGTCGAGCTGGCCGACGCCGGGGCGCCCGCGCCCGACCTGCTCGTCGTCACCGGAGACCTCACCGCCTCCGGCAGCCGGCGCGAGTTCGAGCAGGCCCTCGCCTTCCTCACCGGGCTGCGGGCCCTGCTCGGGCTCGAACCGCACCGGGTCGTCCTGGTCCCCGGCGGCCAGGACGTCAACCAGGCCGCCTGCCGGGCCTACTTCAGCACCTGCGAGGCCGACGAGATGCCGCCCCGGCCGCCGTACTGGCCCAAGTGGCGGCACTTCGCCGGGCTGTTCCGGGAGCTGTACCAGGGGCTCGACCTCGTCTTCGACAGCGACCAGCCGTGGAGCCTGTTCCCCGTGCCGGAGCTGCACACCGTCGTCGCGGGCCTGAACTCGTCCATGGCGTACAGCCACCGGCCCGACGACCAGTACGGGCTGATCGGACGCGAGCAGGCGGCCTGGTTCGCGCAGGCGCTGCGGCCCCACGAGACCGAGGGGTGGCTGAGGATCGGGGTCGTACGGCACTCGCCCGGCGCCGCCCGCACGGCCGCCCCCGGCGTACGGCGCCCCGGGACGGCCGCGGTCGACGGCGCCGGGCCGCTGCGCGACACCGAGGTGCTGGCCCGGCTCACCGCGCCCCGGCTGCACCTGCTGCTGCACGGCCCGTCCGGCCCCGGCACCCCGGCCGCCCTGGCCACCGGCTCCGGCGAGGTGCCGCTGATCGGCGCCGGGCGGCCCGGCGGGCACCAGCTGGTGCGGATCGGGCGGGACGGGCTGGCCGTCTGGCAGGGGCCGGGGGAGCCGCAGCGGCGGCCGGTCCGGTGGCGGCGGGCCGACCGGGCCTTCGGGCCCGGGACGGCGCCCGCCGACGACCGCGCCGGCACGCCCGCGCCCGAGCCCGAGCCGCGCGCCGTGCAGACCCCCGCCGAGATCCTGCTCGCCCGGGTCGCCGAGGTCTGCCGCACCCGGCACGAGGGCGCCCAGATCCGCCGGGTGGACGGCCCGGTGCCGCAACTCCTCGTCACCTGGAGCCAGTCGGGCTTCGTACGGCAGCAGCGGGTGGCCGTCCACATCGGCACCCCGGCCGCGCAGGACGTCGACCGGTTCGCGGCGCTCGTGCACGCCGCCGACGCCCAGGCGGAGGCCGAACTCGTCCACGACGGCCCGCCGCCCGCCCGCGAGCTGCGCGACGCGGCCCGCCGCCTGGGCGTGCGGGTGCGCAGCTTCACCGAGTTCCAGGGGCTGCTCGACCTGCGCGGCTACGTCGCCGCGCAGACCGAGCGGCTGCGCACCGACCCCCGCTATCCCCCGGGCATGTACCTGCCGCAGCGCTACCGGGAGGTGGAGCGCCTCGACGCCGAGGACCGCGACGGGCTCGTGGACGAGATGCTGCGCCTGCTCGACTCCGACCAGGGGCGCTTCCTGCTGCTGCTCGGCGACTTCGGGCACGGCAAGACCTTCGCGCTGCGCGAGCTGGCCCGCCGTATCCCGGCCGAACTGCCGCACCTCGTGCCGCTGCTGATCGAACTGCACGCCCTGGACCGAGCCTACTCCTTCGAGGGCCTGGTCGCCGCGCACCTCGCCGCGCACGGCGTCGACAACATCGACCTGCGGGCCTTCCGGTACATGCTGCAGCAGGGCCGGATCGTGCTGCTCTTCGACGGCTTCGACGAACTCGTCAACCAGGTGACGTACGACCGCGCCGCCGAACGCCTCCAGGTGCTGCTGGACTCCGCCGTGGACAGCGCCAAGATCGTGGTCTCCAGCCGCACCCAGCACTTCCGCTCCCAGGGCCAGGTGCTCACCGCGCTCGGCGAACGCGTCGGCCTGCTCCCGCACCGCCGGGTGCTGGCCGTACGGGAGTTCACCCCGCAGCAGATCCGCGCCTACCTGGTCAACCGCTACGACGGCGACGAACGCGCCGCCGACCACCGGCTGCGGCTGCTCGACGCCATCCCCGACCTGCTCGCCCTGTGCCGCAACCCCCGGCTGCTCGGCTTCGTCGCCGACCTCGACGACGACCGGCTGCGCGCGGTCGCCGGCGCCGGGCGCGCCCTCAGCCCCGCCGGGCTGTACGAGGAGGTGCTCGGCGCCTGGCTCGGCTTCGAGGCGCAGCGGGGCGGCGGCAGCCCCGGCCGGGCGCCCGGACTCTCCGTGGACCAGCTGTGGGACGCGGTCACCGCGCTCGCCCTGCGGCTGTGGGAGAGCGGACAGGACTCGCTGCGCCTGGACGAGCTGACCGACGTCGCCGAGACCCTGACCGGGCTCGCGGACGCCCGGCTGTCGGTGCCGCAGACCGCGCACGCCATCGGCTCCGGCAGCCTGCTGGTGCGCAGCGACGACGGGGTGTTCCGGTTCATCCACGGCTCGGTGGTGGAGTGGCTGGTCGCCCGGGAGTGCGCCCGCCGGATCACCCGCGGCGACAGCGCCCTGCTGGAGCGCCGCCAGCTCAGCCAGCTCGCCGTCGAGTTCCTGTGCGACCTCGCCGACCACCGGATCTGCCAGGCCTGGGCCGAACGGGAGCTGTCCGGCCCGTCCGGCGACGCCGCGCCGGACGCCGCCCACGCCAACGCCGTGAAGATCCTCAGCCGGCTGCGCGTGCCCGCCCACACCGACCTGCGCGGCGCGGCCCTCGCCGGGGAGGACCTGTCCCACCGCGACTTCTCCGGCGTCGACCTGACCCGCGCCGACCTCACCGACGCCCGGCTGATCGGCGCCAACCTCTCCGGCGCCGTCCTGCGCGGCGCCCGGCTGACCGGCGCCCGGCTCGACGGCGCCGATCTCACCGGCGCCGACCTGCGCGGCGCCGACCTGCGGCGCGCCCGGCTGATCGGCACCGACCTGACCGGCGCCCGGGTGGACGGCAGCCGGTGGCGGCGGGCGGCGCTGATCTCGGCGACCACCGGTCCGCTGGCCGGCCGTCCCGAGCTGGCCACCGCCGCCATCGCGCCCGGCATGGCCGTCGACGCCGGCTTCCGGCCCTCCGCGGTCGGTGTGCCGTACGGCTACGACATGCGGACCAGCCGGCTGCCCGAGCCCATCTCCTACAGCCCCGACGGCGAACTCCTCGCCGTGGGCAGCGAGGACGGCGGCGTCCTGGTCTGCGAGGCCGCCACCGGCACCCCGCTGCGCACCCTCCAGGGCCACACCGGCCGGGTCTACGCCGTGAAGTTCCGCGGCCGCGTCCTGGCCACCGGCAGCTCCGACGGCACGGTACGCCTGTGGGACCCGGTCTCCGGCCGCTGCCTGCACCGGCTGGAGATCCACGGCAGCGGCGTCTGGCCGCTCGTCCTCGACGCCGAAGGCTCCCTGATGGCCACCGGCGACGCCGACGGCGTGGTCACCGTCTGGGACACCGCCTCGGGCACCGCCCTGCACCGGCTGCCCGGCCACGCGGCGCCCGTCTACACCGTGGCGTTCGCACCGGGCAACGCCGCCCTGGTCACCGGCGACTCCTCCGCCGCCGTACGCCTGTGGGACCTGGGCACCGGGCGGACGGCCGGTGAACTCCCCGGCCACCAGGGCGCGGTGTTCCGGGCGCGGTTCGGCCCGGACGGCGCCCTGCTGGCCACCGCCGACCGGGGCGACGGCCGGCAGGGCGGCGCCGTGCGGCTGTGGGACCCGGCGACCGGACGCCTGCTGCACGAGTTCACCGGGCACTCCGGCCGCGTCTACACCCTGGACTTCCACCCCGGCGGCACCCTCCTGGTCAGCGGCGACACCGAGGGGGAGGTACGGCTGTGGGACCTGGCCGGCGGGCGCGGCGCCGGACTGCTCGGCGGCTGCCGCGGGGCCGTGTACCAGGTGCTGTTCGACCCCGACGGGACCCTGCTCGCCGCCGGGGACAGCGCCGGTGTGGTCCGGCTGTGGCGGATCGACCCCGCGGCCGACCCGGTCGCGGCGCCGCTGAACCGGCAGCCCGCCGAGCACCGCGGCTCGGTCTGGGTGTGCAAGTTCCGTCCGCACGGCGACACGCCCGCCCAGGGGGCCGGCGCCCTGCTGGTGACCGGCGGCAACGACGGTGTCGTACGGCTGTGGGAGCCCGCCACCGGGCAGGGCCGGCGCATCCTGCGCGGGCACGGGCGGCGCATCGGCACCCTCTCCTTCAGCGCCGACGGCTCGATGCTCGCGGCCGGCGGCAACGACGGCGTCGTCCGGGTGTGGCACGCCGCCTCCGGCCGCCGGCTGCGCGAACTGACCGGCCACAGCGACCGCCTGGTCTCGGCCGCGTTCGGCCCCGCCGGGCCCCTGCTGGCCACCGCGAGCAGCGACGGCGACATCTACCTGTGGAACGCGGCCACCGGCGAGTACCAGCGCGCACTCGACGTCGAGACCGACCATGTGTGGGCGGAGGCGTTCAGCGCCGACGGCGAACTCCTCGCCACCGCCAACGACGACGACACGGTACGGCTGTGGTACCGGACCACCGGCGCCCATGTGGCCACCATCACCGAGCACTTCGGGCGGGTCCGCGCGATCGCCTTCCGGGCCGACGGCGCGGTCCTGGCCACCGGCTGCGACGACCGCAAGGTGCGGATCTGGGACGTGGCGGAGAGCCGGATCACGGATGTCCTCGACGGCCACACCGACCGGGTGTACGCCGTGGGCTTCGCCCCCGACGGCTCCTGGCTGGCCAGCGCCTCCTGGGACGGCACGGCGGTGGTCTGGAAGGACGGCGAGACCGTCCACCGGCTCACCGGGCACACCGGCAAGCTCTGGACGGCCGCGGTGCATCCGTCGCGGCCCCTGCTGGCGACGGCGGGCGACGACCGCACCGTCCGGCTGTGGAACGCCGTCACCGGCGAGCAGACGGCCGTGCTGACCGGCCACACCGGCCGGATCCTGGCGGTGGCCTTCAGCCCCGACGGCTCCCTGCTCGCCGGCGGCGGCGAGGACGGCACGGTGCGGGTGTGGAACGTGCCCGCGGACGCCCCGGCCACCCTGAGGGTCACCCTGGTCGGCATGCCCGGCGGCTGGGCCGCGCTGTCCCCGTCGGGCGGCTACAAGTACGAGGGCGACGTCACCGGCGAGTTCTGGCACGCGGTGGGCATGTGCCGCTTCGAGCCGGGCGAGCTGGACGGCCGTCTGCCGGGGGTGTGGCAGGTGCCGCCGGACGAGCCGCTGGGGTAGGGCGGGGGGGGTGGTTTTGAACGTGTTCAAACGCAGGCGTACGCTCCTGCCATGAGCGACAGAGCCGCCCTGCTCAAGGGCATTCGCGTCTGGCTGGTCTTCTTCGTGGTGTGCCTCGCCCTCAGCGGGGCCACCGCCTTCCCCCTGGTGCACGAACTGCGCTGGACCGAGAGCGCGCTGAGGTGGCTCTCCGTGCCGGACCACCTGCCCGGCCTGACCGACTGGATCTCCCGGGTGCGCAGCGGGCTCGACACCGCCGACGCCGACTACCCCTTCCTGCTCTACGGCACCGACTGGCTGGCCTTCGCCCACCTCGTCATCGCCGTCGCCTTCTACGGGCCCTACCGCGACCCCGTCCGCAACGTCTGGGTCGTCGAGTTCGGCATGATCGCCTGCGCCGGCATCGTCCCGCTCGCCCTGATCTGCGGTCCGATCCGCGGAATTCCCTTCTGGTGGAGCCTGATCGACATGTCCTTCGGCGTGTTCGGCGTGGTCCCGCTGTACGTCGTACGCAAGAAGACCAAGCGACTGGAGGCGCTCACGGCGGCGGCCGGTGCGGCGGCTCAGTCGCCGGCGTAGCGCTCCTGGGCGGCCATCACCTCGTCGCCGTGCTCGAACGCCCAGGCGCCGAAAGCGTCGATCGGACCGAGCAACGTCCGCCCCAGCGGCGTCAGTCCGTACTCCACCCGGGGCGGCGAACCCCCGTAGGCGCGCCGCTCCACCAGACCGTTGAACTCCAGCCGGCGCAGCGTCTCGGTCAGTACCTTCTGGCTGATCCCGCCGATGGTCCCGCGCAGGGCGCCCGGTCGGCGGGGGCCGTCCCGCAGGGCCCACAGCACCACCGCGTTCCAGGTGTTGGAGAGCAGGTCGAAGGCGAGCCGGGCCCGGCAGTCGGCGAGGAAGACGTGGTCGTCGGTCACGTACCGAATGGTGCCCGAACGGCTTCCTACTGTCGTAGCCGTGTCCAACAGGCCCGGAAAGGGAGGCGGTCGTGCGCATAGGAATCATCGGTACCGGCGCCATGGCTCAGGCGCTGGGCGGCCAGTGGGAGCGGGCCGGCCACCGGGTGGTCGCCGGCAGCCGGTCGCGAGGCGATGCGCGGGCGGCGGTGGCTCACGGCGTCGACGCGGTACTGCTGGCCGTGCCGTACTCGGCGGCCGTGGACGTGGTCGCCGGACTCGAACCCGCCCTGCGCGGACGGGTGCTGATCGACTGCACCAATCCGGTGGGCGGCCCGGACTTCGGGCTGCTCACGGCCGGCGGCCCGGCGGCGGCCGAGCGCATCGCCGCCGCCGCGCCCGGCGCCCGGCTGGTCAAGGCGTTCAACCTCTGCCACGAGAGCGTCTGGCGTCTGACACCGCCGGTGTTCGGCGGCCGCCCGCTCGCCGTACCGGTGTGCGGGGACGACGAGGCCGCGCTCACGGTCGTACGACGGCTGGTGCGAGACCTGGGCTGCGAGCCGCTGAACGCCGGCGGACTGCACCGGGCCGGGCTGCTGGAGGCGACGGCCGCGCTGCTGATCGGACTGTGGGTGGGGCAGGGGGCGGACGCCCAGGCGATCGCGCCCCCGCTGGAGTTCGCCGGTTCCTGACGCCTACGCCCGCTGACGCCTACGTCCGCTGACGCCTACGTCCGCTGCCGGCGGCGCCCGCCGCCGGCGCCGTCGCGCAGGGCGTGCAGGGTGTCGATGCGGTTGGTGGTGATCGAGTCGACGCCCAGGTCCAGCAGACGGGCCATCGAGCGGCGGGTGTCCGGGGTCCACACGGACAGCAGACGGCCGTCGCGGTGGACGCGGGCCGCCAGGTCCCGGCTCACCAGGGAGAAGCGGTAGTTGAGCCAGCGCGGGCGGATCGCGTCCAGCAGCACGGGCCGGGGCGGGGCCAGCGTCGTGCGGGTCAGGGCGATCTCGGCGGCCGGGTCGGCGGCGCGGACGGCCAGCATCGCCTCGGCGCCCGCGCAGTAGTAGACCCGCTCCTCGGCCCCGCTCTGCCGGACCACGTCCATGACCCGGTCCACCATCCGCCGCTCGACCCGCCCGCACAGGTCCACCATCACCCGGTGGTCGCCGGTCGCGGCCAGCGCCTCCGCCAGCGTCGGCACCCCGCCCGCCGTGAGCCCGCGCACCTCCTCGGCGGACAGCGCGGCCAGCGGCCGGCCGACGCCCCACAGCCGCTCCAGCGTGTCGTCGTGCAGCAGCACGGGCACGCCGTCGCGGGTCAGCCGTACGTCGACCTCGACCACGTCCGCCCCCCGGACGAGCGCGGAGCGGAGCGAGGCGAGCGTGTTCTCGCGGAGACGATAGGGGTCGCCGCGGTGCGCCACGGCGGTCACGGTCTGCATGCCCCCCATTGTGGGGTGCGTCAGGAGGCGAGCCAGGTTTCGGTGTACGCGTCGATCTCCGCCGCGAGCCGGGTCTTGCCGACCGGGTCCAGGAAGGACGCCTCCACCGCGTTCTTGGCGAGACCGGCGAGGCCCCGCTCGTCCAGGTCCAGCAGCCGGGCCGCGACCGCGTACTCGTTGTTGAGGTCGGTGCCGAACATCGGCGGGTCGTCGGAGTTGATCGTGACCAGCACTCCCGCCCGCACGAACTCCCGGACCGGGTGCTCCTCCAGGGTGCGGACCGCGCGGGTCGCGATGTTCGAGGTCGGGCAGACCTCCAGCGGGATGCGGTGCTCGGCGAGGTGCGCGAGCAGCTCGGCGTCCTGCGCGGAGCTGGTGCCGTGCCCGATGCGCTCGGCGCGCAGCTCGGTCAGCGCGTCCCACACCGTCTCCGGGCCGGTCGTCTCACCGGCGTGCGGCACCGAGTGCAGGCCGGCGGCGATCGCGCGGTCGAAGTACGGCTTGAACTGCGGCCGGGGCACGCCGATTTCCGGCCCGCCGAGCCCGAACGACACCAGCCCCTCCGGCCGGATCCGGTCGTCCGTGGCCAGCCGTGCCGTCTCCTCGGCGGACTCCAGCCCCGCCTCGCCCGGAATGTCGAAGCACCAGCGCAGCACGGTCCCGAACTCGGACTCGGCCGCCTTGCGGGCGTCCTCGATCGCCGCCATGAAGGCCAGCTCGTCGATGCCGCGCCGGGTCGAGGAGAAGGGGGTGATGGTCAGCTCGGCGTAGCGCACCTGCTGCCGGGCCAGGTCACGGGCCACCTCGTAGGTGAGCAGCCGGACGTCCTCCGGGGTGCGGATCAGGTCCACGACCGACAGGTACACGTCGATGAAGTGCGCGAAGTCGGTGAAGGTGAAGAAGTCGGCCAGGGCCTCGGGGTCGCTCGGCACCTTGGAGTCGGGGTGGCGGGCGGCCAGCTCGGAGACGATACGGGGGGAGGCGGAGCCGACGTGGTGGACGTGCAGTTCGGCCTTGGGCAGTCCGGCGATGAAGGTCCGCAGATCACGGTCGGCGGTGCCGACGGCGGGTACGGAACTGTCGGTCATGGGGTCCTCCCCGGGAAGGGCGCCCGCACTGCGTCGTCCGTGGCGGTGCGGGCGCGGTGATCGGCTGATCGGTTGCGCGGCATCATCGTAGGCCCCGGCCCCGAGCCCTCCCGACCTGCCCGTAGCATGGCGGGACAGCCAGCAGAGGGGGCCTTCACCATGTCCGACGAGGTGCCGCAGTCCACGCCGCAGGAGCACCGGCCCACCGGCGACGGCCAGGCGTCACCTCGCGTCTCCCTGGACAAGCGCCAGGACGAAGACCCGCAGGGACGCGCGCCTCTGGCGGCTTCGGGGCAGGGGAGTGCTCCCGTTTCGGGGCAGGAGCCGATATCCGAGGCCCGGCCGGGCGCCGCTCCCGGGGACGGATACGGGTCCGTCCACCACCAGCAGACGGTGACCTCGCTGCCCTCCGCGCCGGACGAGCCCTCCGACGCCGTGCCGTCGGCCTGGGCCCCGCCGGCCGCCAACCCGTTCGCGCCCCCGGGGGCCACCCCGCCCCCGGCGAACCCGTACGCCCCGCAGGCCGGCCCCGCGAACCCCTACGCCCCGCCCGGCGCCGCGGCGAACGCGTATGCGCCGCCCGCCGCGCCCGCCAACCCCTATGCGCCGCCGGCCTCCTACGCACCGCCCGCCGCACGGCACGCGGGGCCGGAGCCGGTTCCCCCGCCGCCCATCGCCCCCGACGGCCCCGGCCAGGTGCCGTACGGCTATCCGGGCCCGGCGGGCTACGGTTACCCCGGCGGGCCCCAGCCGCCGTACGCCGGCCCCTACGGCTGGCCCGGTGTGCAGCCCGTGCCGAGCAACGGCATGGGCACGGCCTCGCTGGTGCTCGGCATCCTGGGCGCGCTGTTCTTCCTGCTGTGGCCCATCGCCCTGGTGCTGGGCATCCTGGCCATCATCTTCGGCGCGGTGGGCCGCGCGAAGGCCGGCCGCGGCGAGGCGACGAACCCCGGCGTGGCCCTGGCCGGCCTGATCTGCGGCGCGGCGGGCATCGTCCTGGCGCTGGTCTTCATCGCGGCGCTGATCGCGGCCGGCTCCTCCTGACCCGGTCCCCGGACTCGCCCGGTCCCCGGACTCGCCCGGTCCCCGAACTCACCCGATCCCGGCCTCATCCGGTCGGCGGACTCACGCCATCCCGGGGTCTCACCCGGTCCCCGGTGTCACCTGGTCCCCAGGTTCAGCCGACGCCCTCCTTCGCCGGCCCGCTCCTTCAGCGGCCCCCTCCTTCGGCCGGCCCGCTCCTTCAGCGGCCACCTCCTTCAGCGCTTCCCTCCCTCAGCCGGTCCCGCGCCTCCATCAACGCGAACCCCAGAAGGTTCAGCCCCCTCCAGCGTTCCGGGTCCGACGCGGCCTCGTCGGACGCCGCGAGGCCGATGCCCCACACGCGGTCCACGGGGCTCGCCTCCACCAGTACCCGCTCGCCGGTGCCCAGCAGGAAGCCGCGCAGCGCGTCGTCGGCCGCGAACTTGTGGACGCTGCCCTCGACCACGATCCGGAACCGCTCCCGCTCCCAGACCGCCTCGTCGAAGTCCCGGACCAGCCGCCCCGCCTTCTTGGCCTGAGCCGGATGCCCCGCGGCCAGGACCCGCCGCTCCGCCTCCGCGTCGCCGAACAGCCGCGCCTTGCCCGCCATCATCCAGTGCTCCGCCGTCGCGTACTCGACGCCGCCGACGACGAACGGCGACGGCCACCACTGGCTCAGACAGCTCGCGCCGATCGTGCCGTCCGGTCTCGGCCGGTGCCCCCAGAAGTGCAGATACCTGATGCGGTGACCCGCCCGGACCCGGCTGATCAGCGCTTCCACCCCGTCGATCTTCCCCATGCAGCCGAGTCTGGCAGGCGCCACTGACACTCCGTCCCCCCTTTTCCGCCCCGACTCGACATCTGGTCGACAGATTCCGTCGCGTAACCAAAAGGCAACAACGGAATCACTTGTTGGAGTCCTTGTGCTCTGTCAGGATCGGCACTCAAATCGAGCTGGAGCTACGCCACCCACCCCCGGGACGGGGCCGAACGGCGGAGGAGAGCGACATGCACAACCCGGGCACCGCCACCCCGGAACGGTTTCCCGCCGAGGACCGTTTCGCCGACGGCGCGCAGTTCGTCGCGGGCCGGCTGACCAAGGGCACCTCGGGCCGTACCCACGCCGTGGTCGACCCCGCGACCGGCGAGGAGGTGTACACCTTCGAACTGGCCGGCCCCGACGACGTCGACGCGGCCGTCGCCGCCGCGCGCGAGGCCTTCCCGGGCTGGGCCTCGCTCACCCCGGGCGAGCGCTCGGACGCCCTGCACCGGTTCGCCGCCGTGCTCGCCGACCGCGCCGAGGACCTCGCCCGCGCGGAGTCCCTGCAGTGCGGCAAGCCGCTCAAGCTCAGCCGCGAGTTCGACGTGCCGGGCACCATCGACAACACCGCCTTCTTCGCGGGCGCCGCCCGGCACCTGACGGGGCAGTCCGCCGGCGAGTACTCCGGCGACCACACGTCGTACGTCCGGCGCGAGCCGATCGGCGTCGTCGGGTCGATCGCGCCCTGGAACTACCCCCTGCAGATGGCGGCCTGGAAGATCCTCCCGGCGATCGCCGCGGGCAACACCATCGTGCTGAAGCCCGCCGAACTCACCCCGCTCACCTCGCTGCTGTTCGCCCAGGCCGCCACGGACGCCGGCATCCCCGACGGCGTCGTCAACATCGTCACCGGGACCGGCAAGGAGGCGGGGGAGCACCTGGTCGGCCACCCGGACGTCGCGATGACCTCCTTCACCGGGTCCACCGCCGTCGGCAGGCGCGTCGCCGAGGTCGCCACCGCCACCGTCAAGCGGCTGCATCTGGAGCTCGGCGGCAAGGCGCCGTTCGTCGTCTTCGACGACGCCGACCTGGAGGCCGCCGTCCACGGCGCGGTCGCGGGCGCGCTCATCAACACCGGGCAGGACTGCACGGCCGCCACGCGCGCGTACGTGCAACGGCCGCTGTACGACGCGTTCGTGGAGCGGACCGCCGCGCTGATGGAGACCGTGCGGCTGGGCGATCCGTTCGCACCGGGCACCGACCTCGGACCGCTCGTCTCGCACGCCCAGCGCGACCGGGTCGCCGGCTTCGTGGACCGTGCGCGTGCCTACGCGCGCGTGGTGACCGGCGGCGAGGCGCCGGGCGGCGACCTGGAGAAGGGCGCCTACTACCGGCCGACCCTGATCGCCGGCGCGGCCCAGGACAGCGAGATCGTCCAGTCCGAGATCTTCGGCCCGGTCCTGGTCGTCCTGCCGTTCGACGGCGACGACGAGGGCATCCGGCTGGCCAACGACACGCCGTACGGCCTGGCCGCCTCCGCGTGGAGCACGAACGTGTACCGCGCGAACCGCGCCACCCGCGAGATCAAGGCGGGCTGCGTGTGGATCAACGACCACATCCCGATCATCAGCGAGATGCCGCACGGCGGCTACAAGGCCTCCGGCTTCGGCAAGGACATGTCGGCGTACTCCTTCGAGGAGTACACGCAGGTCAAACACGTCATGTTCGACAACACGGCGGTCGCCCGGAAGGACTGGCACCGCACGATCTTCGGGGACCGGTGACAGCCGGGCACACACCAGCAGGAACCGGCTGCCGCCGGGCGTGACGTTCCGGCCCTCGACCAGGCCGACCACCAACCCTCCCGAAAGGGCACCACGCGCATGGAGAGTTACGAGCCCGACCGCCTGAACCCGGTCGAAACCGCCGCCATACGGCGCAGCCTGCGCACCGGCCGGGCCGCGCTCACCCGCCGGTCGCTGCTGCGCGCCTCCGCGGGCGGCGCGCTCACCGTCGGCGGACTCGGGGCGCTGAGCGCCTGCGGCATCCCCGCGGCGGACAAGACGCAGGGCGGCGTGTCCGCCGACGACCACTCGGCCAAGGAGAAGGTCGTCAACTTCTCCAACTGGCCCGAGTACGTCGACGTGGACGACAAGACCAAACGGCATCCCACGCTCGACGCGTTCGCCAGGCAGACCGGCATCCAGGTCAAGTACACCGAGGACATCAACGACAACGACGAGTTCTTCGGCAAGATCCAGCCGGAGCTCGCCGCCGGCCACGACACCGGCCGCGACCTGATCGTCCTCACCGACTGGCTGGCCGCCCGGATGATCCGCCTCGGGTATGTGCAGAAGCTCGACGCGTCCAACCTGCCGCACGCCTTCGCCAACCTGTCGGACCAGTTCCGCGCCCCCGACTGGGACCCCGGCCGCGCCTACTCCTACCCCTGGCAGGGCATCTCCACCGTCATCGCCTACAACAAGAAGGCGCTCGACGGCATCGAGGTCAAGTCGATCTCCGACCTGCTCGACAACCCCAGGCTCAAGGGCCGCGTCGGCTTCCTGACCGAGATGCGCGACAGCATCGGCATGACCATGCTCGACATGGGCAAGGACCCGGCGAAGTTCACCGACGACGACTTCGACGCGGTGATCGCCCGCCTCCAGAAGGCCGTCGACAAGGGCCAGATCCGCCGCTTCACCGGCAACGACTACACCTCGGACCTCACCAAGGGCGACTTCGCCGCCTGTGTCGCCTGGGGCGGCGACATCGTCCAGCTCCAGGCGGACAACCCGCACGTCGGCTACGTCATCCCCGACAGCGGCTACATGACGTCGACCGACAACCTGCTCATCCCCAACAAGGCCCGCCACAAGACGAACGCCGAGCGGCTCATCGACTTCTACTACCAGCCCGAGCCGGCCGCCGAGCTCGCCGCGTACGTCAACTACGTGAGCCCCGTCGCGGGAGTGGCGCCCTACCTCGCGAAGATCGACAAAACCGCGGCGAGCAACCCGCTGATCCTTCCCGACAAGGCCATGCAGGCGAAGTCCCATGCCTTCCGCGCGCTGACGCAGAAGGAAGAGACGGCCTACCAGCAGAAGTTCTCGAAGCTCACAGGGGCGTGACGACGATGACGACACCAGACAACAGCGGCGACGTCCGCCTCTCCGGTATCTCCAAGACCTACGACAACGGCTTCACCGCCGTGCACCCGCTGGACCTGACCGTGCCGCAGGGCTCCTTCTTCGCCCTGCTCGGCGCCTCCGGCTGCGGCAAGACCACCACCCTGCGCATGATCGCCGGCCTGGAGGAGCCGACCGGCGGCACCGTGCGCCTCGGCGACCAGGACGTCACCCATCTGCCGCCGTACAAGCGGCCGGTGAACACGGTCTTCCAGTCCTACGCCCTCTTCCCTCACCTCGACGTCTTCGAGAACGTCGCCTTCGGCCTGCGCCGGCGCGGCATCAAGAGCGTGAAGAAGCAGGTCGAGGAGATGCTGGAGCTCGTCCAGCTCGGCGAGCAGGCGCGCAAGAAGCCGCACCAGCTCTCCGGCGGCCAGCAGCAGCGCGTGGCCGTCGCCCGCGCGCTGATCAACCACCCGAAGGTGCTCCTCCTCGACGAGCCGCTCGGCGCCCTCGACCTGAAGCTGCGCCGGCAGATGCAGCTGGAGCTCAAGCGGATCCAGACCGAGGTCGGCATCACCTTCATCCACGTCACGCACGACCAGGAGGAGGCCATGACCATGGCCGACACGGTCGCCGTGATGAACGCGGGCCGCGTCGAGCAGCTCGGCTCGCCCACCGACCTGTACGAGAACCCGAACACGACCTTCGTCGCGAACTTCCTCGGCACCTCCAACCTCATCGAGGCCGAGGTCGACACCAGGAGCGGCGACGACATCGTGCTCAAGGCGGGCGGCGGCAAGCTGGTGCTGCCCGAGTCGCGCTGTTCCGCCCCGACGGCCCCCGGCGGCAAGGTGCTGGTCGGCATCCGCCCCGA
The DNA here is from genome assembly GCF_036345995.1 of Streptomyces sp. NBC_00557. Classification (NCBI taxonomy): domain Bacteria; kingdom Bacillati; phylum Actinomycetota; class Actinomycetes; order Kitasatosporales; family Streptomycetaceae; genus Streptomyces; species Streptomyces sp. NBC_00557. Next base: position 2,349,210 of record NZ_CP107796.1, on the reverse strand, counting down.
GAAGATCTCGCTCACGCACGCCGACGACGCGGGCGCGATACCCGAGGGACGCAACCGGCTCACCGGGAAGATCGCCGACGCGAGTTTCATCGGCGTCTCCACCCAGTACGTCATCGACAGCCCGGCCTGCGACGAGCTGTCGGTGTACGTGCAGAACATCGAGCGCGACGGCCGGCTCGTGCCCGGCGCCGACGTCGTCCTGCACTGGAGCCCGGCGCACACGTTCGGCCTGGACGCGGCGCAGGACATCGACGCGGGCACCGAGGAAGAGGCGGCCGCCTGATGTCGACGCTCACCGAAGCCGAGGCGCCCCCGCCGCTCGCGCCCACCGCACCGAAGGCCAGGCCCCCGCGCAGACGCGGCCGGTTCACGCCGTACTGGCTGCTGCTGCCCGGCATCCTGTGGCTGCTCGTCTTCTTCGCGCTGCCGATGATCTACCAGGCCTCCACGTCCGTGCAGACGGGCTCCCTGGAGGAGGGGTACAAGGTCACCTGGCACGTCGCCACCTACTGGGACGCCCTGTCCGAGTACTGGCCGCAGTTCCTTCGGTCGGTGTTCTACGCGGCCGCCGCGACGGTCCTGTGCCTGCTGCTGGGCTATCCGCTGGCCTATCTGATCGCGTTCCGCGCGGGCCGCTGGCGGAACCTGATCATGATCCTGGTGATCGCGCCGTTCTTCACCAGCTTCCTGATCCGCACCCTGGCCTGGAAGACGATCCTCGCCGACAACGGCCCGGTCGTCCACGTGCTGAACTCGCTGCATATCCTGGACCTCACCGGCTGGCTCGGCTGGACGGCCGGCGACCGCGTCCTCGCCACCCCGCTCGCGGTGGTGTGCGGACTGACGTACAACTTCCTGCCGTTCATGATCCTTCCGCTGTACACCTCGCTGGAGCGGATCGACCCGCGGCTGCACGAGGCGGCCGGCGACCTGTACGCCAAGCCCTGGACCACCTTCCGCAAGGTCACCTTCCCGCTGTCGATGCCGGGCGTGGTCTCCGGCACGCTGCTGACCTTCATCCCGGCGGCCGGCGACTACGTCAACGCCGAACTCCTCGGCTCCACCGACACCCGCATGATCGGCAACGTCATCCAGACCCAGTTCCTGCGGATCCTGGACTACCCGACGGCCGCCGCCCTGTCCTTCATCCTCATGGCCGCCATCCTGGCCATGGTCACGATCTACATCCGCCGGTCCGGGACGGAGGATCTGGTCTAAATGCCCTTCGTCACCTGGCTCAAGCGCCATCTCGTCGTCATCGCGGGCCTCCTGACGCTCGCCTACCTGCTGCTGCCCAACGTCGTCGTCACCGTGTTCTCCTTCAACAAGCCGAAGGGGCGCTTCAACTACGAGTGGCAGCAGTTCTCCGTGGACGCCTGGAAGAAGCCGTGCGGCGTCGCCGACATGTGCGGCTCGCTGTCCGTCAGCCTGCAGATCGCCGTCTGGGCGACGATCGGCGCCACGGTCCTCGGCACGATGATCGCCTTCGCGCTGGTCCGCTACCGCTTCCGCGCCCGCGGCGCCGTCAACTCGCTGATCTTCCTGCCGATGGCGATGCCCGAGGTCGTCATGGCCGCCTCGCTGCTCACCCTGTTCCTCAACATGGGCGCGCAGCTCGGCTTCTGGACGATCCTCATCGCCCACATCATGTTCTGCCTCAGCTTCGTCGTCACCGCGGTCAAGGCGCGCGTGATGTCGATGGACCCGCGCCTGGAGGAGGCCGCCCGGGACCTGTACGCCGGCCCCGCGCAGACCTTCCTGCGGGTCACCCTGCCCATCGCGGCGCCGGGCATCGCCGCGGGCGCGCTGCTGTCGTTCGCGCTCTCCTTCGACGACTTCATCATCACGAACTTCAACGCCGGTTCGACCGTCACCTTCCCGATGTTCGTGTGGGGTTCGGCGCAGCGCGGCACGCCCGTGCAGATCAACGTGATCGGTACGGCCATGTTCCTCGTCGCCGTCCTCATCACGCTGTTCTCGATGCTCGTCACCAACCGCCGCACCAGCCAGAAGGCATAGGCCTGTTCAGCAGTCCTCTGTAGGGAGTTGAAATCATGGCCCCGAGCGCCATGAGCCGTGGCACAGACACCTGGATCGCCTCTCTCTCCGAAGCCCAGCCGGTCCCGTACTGGCTGGAAGACCCCGGCAAGCCCCGCCCCGAGCCCGCCCTCACCTCCGCCGAGACCTGCGACCTGCTGGTCGTCGGCGGCGGCTACAGCGGGCTGTGGACCGCGCTGAACGCGAAAGAGCGCGATCCGCGGCGGGACGTGGTCCTGCTGGAAGGCCGCGAGGCGGGCTGGGCCGCCTCCGGCCGCAACGGCGGCTTCTGCGCCGCCTCCCTCACCCACGGCCTGGCCAACGGCCTGACCCGCTGGCCCGGCGAGATCCACAAACTGGAGGAGCTGGGCCGGCGCAACCTCGACGAGATCGAGGCCGCCCTCGCCCGGCACGGCATCGACTGCGACTTCGAGCGCACCGGCGAGATCGACGTCGCCACCGAGCCCTACCAGGCCCGGGAACTGCGCGACTGGCACAAGGAGCTGCAGGACAGGGGCCTCGCGGACGGCATCGAGTTCCTGGACGCCGACGCGGTGCGCGAGCAGGTGAACTCGCCGACGTTCCAGGCCGGTCTGTGGGACCGCGACGGCGTGGCGATGCTGCACCCGGCCAAGCTGGCCTGGGGTCTGAAGAGGGCGTGCCTGAAGCTCGGGGTGCGCATGTACGAGCACACGCCCGCGCTCACCCTGAAGCCGTACGGCGCCGGAATGGCCGTACGCACCCCGTACGGCGCGGTCCGCGCCCGCCAGGTGGCCCTGGCCACCAACGTCTTCCCGAACCTGCTGCGCCGTGTGCGCTCCTACACCGTGCCGGTCTACGACTACGCGCTGATGACCGAGCCGCTCAGCGCCGGCCAGCTGGCCTCGATCGGCTGGAAGAACAGACAGGGACTCGGCGACAGCGCCAACCAGTTCCACTACTTCCGGCTGTCCGCCGACAACCGCGTCCTGTGGGGCGGCTACGACGCGATCCACCACTACGGCGGCCGGGTGCGCGCCGAGTACGACGACCGGCCCGAGACGTACGCCAAGCTCGCGGGACACTTCTTCACGTGCTTCCCGCAGCTGGAGGGCGTCCGCTTCACGCACGCCTGGGGCGGCGCGATCGACACCTGCTCGCGTTTCTCGGCGTTCTTCGGCACCGCGCACCAGGGCCGGGTCGCGTACGCGGCCGGGTACACCGGGCTCGGCGTGGGCGCGACCCGCTTCGGGGCGGACGTGATGCTGGACCTGCTGAGCGGGGAGCGCAACGAGCGGACGGAGCTGGAGATGGTCCGCACGAAGCCGCTGCCGTTCCCGCCCGAGCCGTTCGCCTGGACCGGCATCGCGCTCACCAGGTGGTCCCTGGCCCGCGCGGACGCGCACGGCGGCCGCAGGAACCTGTGGCTGCGCACGCTGGACCGGCTGGGCCTCGGCTTCGACAGCTGAGCCGAGGTGTGACTCAGATCACTCCATAGGGGGCGCGGAACCCGCGTAATGCCCACGGACGGCCTCCCTCTCTCCTCCCGAGGCGACCGCACCGGACGGTCGGGACGAGAACAGGGAGGCCTTTCGGATGACTGGTGCGAAGACGGCCGTCGAGTGGCTGGCATCCGTCGCGCCGGACCCCGAGGCGTGCCGCTGGGAATGGGAGCGCAACCCCCTCGGGCTCGCGCTGCTGCCCGCCGGCCGGGCCTGGGACGTGCTGATCCTGCCGGGTGACCTCGGCTATCCGACCCTGGACGTGCTCACCCGCGTCCTCGACCGGCCCGGCCCGGCACTTGTCGACTTCGGCGACCACCGGGTCGGGTTCTTCGTGCCGCCCGGCACCGCCGCCCACTGGGTCGGCACCGGCGTGCGCACCGCGGGCTCCGGCACCTGGATCGTCGTACCGCACCCGGCCCGGGCGACCCGGGAGGTGCGCTGGCTGGTGCCGCCGGACGGCTCGGGCACGCTGACCGACCCCGCGCTGCTGGAGCTGGCGATGCACGAGGCGGCGGCGCGGCTGGCCGGAGGCGGGGACGGCTAGCGTCCGGAAGCGGCGACGGCCGGCGTCCGCAGTGGGAGACAGCCGGGGCCCGGAAGCCTTGACAACAGGATTGGTCTGGACCAAGTTGTGTGCGCTCCACCCTCCAACTCCCCCACCACCGGAGGCCCTTGTGGACCGCAGCCCCCGCGCCCCGCGCACACGGCGTCCCAGATCCGTCCTCGCCCTGCTCACGGCCGTCCTGCTGGCCGTGCCCGGCATCACCGCACTGTCGTCGGCCGCCCGCGCGGCCGACGCGGACCTCGTGACCGACGGCGGCTTCGAGTCCGGCCTGACCGGCTGGACCTGCACCGCCGGTACGACCGTGAACTCGCCCGTGCACAGCGGGAGTTCCGCGCTCCAGGCGACCCCGGCCGGCAGCGACGACGCCCAGTGCGCGCAGACGGTGACCGTACGGCCCGGCGCGCAGTACACCCTGTCCGGCTACGTCCGCGGCGCCTACGTCTACCTCGGCGTGAACGGCACCGGCACCACCGACGTCTCCGCCTGGACCCCGTCCGCCTCCGACTGGCAGCGGCTGACCACCACCTTCACCACCGGCGCCGCCACCACCGAGGTCACCCTCTACACCCACGGCTGGTACGGGACCGGCGCCTACTACGCCGACGACATCTCCCTCACCGGCCCCGGCGGCAGCGGCGCCGGCCAGCCGCCCGCCGCGCCCACCGGCCTGAAGACCACCGCCGTCACCTCGTCCTCCGTGACCCTCTCCTGGTCGCCGGTCACCGGCGCCACCGGCTACACCGTCTACCGCGACGGGACCAGGTCCCAGACGGTGACCGGCACCTCGGCCACCGTGACCGGGCTGAACCCCTCGACGGCCTACGGCTTCCAGGTCACCGCGAGCAACGCCGCCGGCGAGTCCGCGAAGTCCGCGGTGGTGACCGCCACCACCGGCGCCGGCACCGGAACCGGCGGCGGCTCCGCCGGCCTGCCCGCCCACGCCCTCGTCGGCTACCTGCACGCGAGCTTCGCCAACGGTTCCGGCTACACCCGCCTCGCCGACGTACCCGACAGCTGGGACGTCATCGACCTCGCCTTCGGCGAGCCCACCTCGCCCACCTCCGGCGACATCCGCTTCAACCGCTGCCCGGTCACCGAGTGCCCGAACGCCGAGAGCGACGCCGGCTTCAAGGCCGCGATCAAGGCCAAGCAGGCGGCCGGAAAGAAGGTGCTGATCTCGATCGGCGGCCAGAACGGCCAGGTCCAGCTCACCACCGCCGCCGCCCGGGACGCCTTCGTCTCCTCGGTCTCGGACATCATCGACACCTACGGCCTCGACGGCCTCGACATCGACTTCGAGGGCCACTCCCTGTCCCTGGACCCGGGCGACACGGACTTCAAGAACCCCACCACGCCGGCGATCGTCAACCTCATCTCGGCGCTGAAGACCCTGAAGGCGAAGTACGGCACCGGCTTCGTGCTCTCGATGGCGCCGGAGACCTTCTTCGTGCAGATGGGCTACCAGTACTACGGCACCGGCAAGTGGGGCGGCCAGGACCCGCGCTGCGGGGCGTACCTCCCGGTCATCCACGCCCTGCGCGACGACCTCACGCTCCTGCACGTCCAGGACTACAACTCCGGGCCGGTCATGGGCCTGGACAACCAGTACCACTCCATGGGCGGCGCCGACTTCCACATCGCCATGACCGACATGCTGCTCACCGGCTTCCCGGTCGCCGGCGACCCCGGCAACGTCTTCCCGCCGCTGCGCCCCGACCAGGTCGCCATCGGCATGCCGGCGTCCACGAACGCGGGCAACGGTTACGTGGCGCCCGCCGAGGTCACCAGGACCCTGGACTGCCTGACGAAGCGGACGAACTGCGGCTCGTACGCGACCCACGGGACCTGGCCCGCACTGCGCGGTCTGATGACGTGGTCGGTGAACTGGGACCGTTACTCGGACTGGGAGTTCCAGAAGACGTTCGACGCGTACTTCGGCTGAACCCCGTCACCAGGGACAGGGCGGTCAGCAGCATGGTGGACAGGCACCAGCTGGCCACCACGTCCAGCGGCCAGTGCCAGCCGTGCCGGACCAGGCCGTACGACACCCCGAGGACCAGCAGCGCGCAGCCGGCCACCAGCAGGCGGCGGGCCAGGGCCGAGCGGAGCCACGGCAGCAGGATCAGGGTCGCCGAGCCGTAGGCGACGGCCGCCGTGGCCGTGTGCCCGGAGGGGAAATAGCCGACGGCCGGGGGCACCACGGGGGTCCCCGGCCGTGCGGTCCAGTCCTTCAGCGGTACGACGATCGCCGGCACCAGGGCCACCAGCACGGCCGCGGCCAGCGGCGGCAGCCACCACCGGTGCGTGCCGGCGGTGCGGCCCCGCCACAGGACATAGCCCACGGCCGCGACGAGGACCGGGACGGCGACCTCGATGTCGCCCAGGTCCGACAGGGCCCCGCCGAACCGGTCCGGATGGACGAGGGACCGGCTGAGGCGCGCGTCCAGACCCAGCAACGGGCCGTGCGCCACGACCTGCCAGGTGATCAGGGCGAACAGCACGGCCGGGACGCAGAGGCACGGGACAAGGCGGACTGCTCGGGACACGGCGTCCAGCTTGTCAGACATTCGGCCCGGTGACCGGGCGACATACGGTCTGCCCGGCTCCGGGGAGGCGAAGCCGGGCTGGGGGAGAAGAAGAAGGAGGTCGGCCGCCCCGGAACAGGGGGGGTGGTTCCGAGGCGGCCGTCCGGACCGGAACGTCGCTCGCCCCGGGGGGTTTGGGGCGGCGACCGTCCGATCGGTGAGGAGATCCCGGAGCCGTCAGGCGCCGGTTGTGTGCGCGAGGGCACGACCAGGTCGAAGCTGGGGAGGCCTCGGCCCGAAATCGCCCACAGTCCCCTGTGGGCGGGGTGTATCTCTCATCTGGGTAGAACCTACGGCAGGCCGGGCCGCTTGGGCAGACGGAATCGGGTCCCGCCATCCACCTCGCACACGTTCTTCACACGGCCTGCCGCAGGCGCCTTTCAGAGGGGAGGGCGCTCGCTCAGATGGGCGTCGAACGCCCGCCCGGCGGTGCTCAGATGCCGGCGAGGGCCTGCTCGATGATGTCGAGGCCCTCGTTCAGCAGGTCCTCGCCGATCACCAGCGGGGGCAGGAAACGCAGCACGTTGCCGTAGGTGCCGCAGGTGAGGACCAGCAGGCCCTCGGCGTGGCAGGCCTTGGCGAGCGCGGCGGTGGCCTCCGGGTTCGGCTCCTTGGTCGTACGGTCCTTCACGAGCTCGATGGCGATCATCGCGCCGCGGCCGCGCACGTCGCCGATGACGTCGAACTTCTCGGCCATGGCGATGAGGCGACCCTTCATGATCTCCTCGATGCGCTTCGCCTTGCCGTTGAGGTCGAGCTCCTTCATGGTCTCGATGGCGCCGAGCGCACCGGCGCACGCGACCGGGTTGCCGCCGTAGGTGCCGCCCAGCCCGCCGGCGTGCGCGGCGTCCATGATCTCGGCACGCCCGGTGACGGCCGCGAGCGGAAGACCGCCGGCGATGCCCTTGGCGGTGGTGATCAGGTCCGGGACGATGCCCTCGTCCTCGCAGGCGAACCACTGCCCGGTACGGCAGAAGCCGCTCTGGATCTCGTCCGCGACGAACACGATCCCGTTGTCGGCGGCGAACTGCCGGATGGCCGGCAGGAAGCCCTTCGCGGGCTCGATGAAGCCGCCCTCACCCAGCACCGGCTCGATGATGATCGCGGCGATGTTGTCCGGGCCGACCTGCTTGGTCATCTGGTCGATGGCCTGCGCGGCGGCCTCCGGACCGGCGTTCTCCGCACCGGTCGGCCAGCGGTAGCCGTACGCCACCGGCACCCGGTACACCTCGGGCGCGAACGGCCCGAACCCGTGCTTGTACGGCATGTTCTTGGCGGTGAGCGCCATCGTGAGGTTGGTCCGCCCGTGGTAGCCGTGGTCGAACACCACCACGGCCTGCCGCTTGGTGTAGGCACGCGCGATCTTCACGGCGTTCTCGACGGCCTCGGCGCCGGAGTTGAACAGCGCCGACTTCTTGGCGTGGTCACCCGGGGTCAGCTCGGCCAGCGCCTCGGCGACCGCGACGTACCCCTCGTACGGGGTGACCATGAAACAGGTGTGGGTGAAGTCGGCGAGCTGGGCGGCGGCACGGCGTACGACGGCCTCGGCGGAGGCGCCGACGGAGGTCACGGCGATACCGGACCCGAAGTCGATGAGCCGGTTGCCGTCGACGTCCTCGATGATCCCGCCGCCCGCGCGCGCGGTGAACACCGGCAGCACCGAGCCCACGCCCTGCGCGACCGCGGCGGTACGGCGGGCCTGCAGCTCCTGCGACTTCGGGCCGGGGATGGCGGTGACGACGCGGCGCTCCTGCGGAAGTGCGCTCATGAGGGCTCCCTGAAGATCTTGCGTACCGGGCGGTCCCGGGATTCCGGGCGGTGATTTTTCGGCCGCATACCAGTCTTTCTTCGCAGGCTAGGGCCGCGCGCGGGGGGTGGGCATGCTCCATGTGGGCGTCTTCGGGGGTGGCGGTTGTCCGGAGTGGACATAGCAGGGTGGGAAGGGTACGCCCGGCCGGCCTGCGTTCTCGGCCGCGTAAGCGGTGAACTCCCCTTGCCGGGGCGTTAGATTGGCTCGCTGACGGTGGACGGAACGGCTGGTCAGGGGGCAAGGGCGATGGACAGCGACGGCACGCGGGACGCACGCGGCACGCATGCGCATCCCGTACCGCGCCCAACCGCACCACAGGAGAGCCCTGCGGTGCCCCCGATGCCACAGACACCGCCCGGCGTGCCACCCAAACCGGACGGCTCCGCGTTCCTCACCTGGCTGCGCGCCCCCCGCCCGGAGGCGGCACCCGGGGTGTGGCGCCTCGGGCACCGGCCCCGGCCGCAGCAGGAACCCGAGCAGACCCCGGGCCGGCAGCTGATCAGCGGCGCGCTCATCGCCTTCCTCGTCGGCTGGCTGGTCTGGTCCCTGCTGTGGAACGGCTACCTCGGCAGCTGGTGGGTGCTGCCCCTGGACCTGCTCGTCCCCGACTCCTGGCGCAACAGCGACAGCAGCGTGTCGCGCGCCTTCCTCTGGTACGGCTACTACACGATCATCGCCCTGGTCATCCTGTTCGTCGTCGGGCGCATCGGCCGCTGGGGAGAGGTCTGGCGCCGCTACGGCCCGCCGGCCTGGCACCAGACCCCGCCGGTGGCCGAGCGCCCGCCGGCTCCCGAACAGGACCCGGCCGAGTGGCCCCAGCTGCGCCAGGCCGGCGCGCACGAGGCAGCCGACCGGCTGGCCGCCGAGGCGAGGGCGGGCCTCATGAGGGACGTCGACCACGCCCGGATCAGCCGGGCCTGGCAGGGCGTGCGCTCGGGCCGGCACACCCTGGCCGCCTTCACCGGCGCCGTGCTCAAGGACGGCTCCGCCGCCTGCCTGCACCCCTCCGGCGCACGCGACCTGCCCGCCCGGCACGCCCTTCACGACCTGCTCACCGGCCAGGTCCGGCTCGGCGCCGCCGCCGACGATCCGCGCAACCCCTACCAGTACCGGGGCGCGGGCCTCGGCCTCGACCCCGGGCTGCTCGGCACCTCACTGCTCGCGGTCGGCCCCTCCGGCTCCGGGAAGACCGGCACCGTGGTACGGCCGCTCGCCGAGTCCCTGTGCCTGCACGCCCTGGCCGGGCGGGCCTCCGTCGTGGTCGTCGGCGCGGCGGGCGCCGGACTCGGGCCGGCCGAGGCGTACGACGTCGTCGTGGGCATCGGCAACCCGGACTCCGTCTACGACCTCGACCTCTACGGCGGCACCACCGACCCGGACGAGGCCGCCGCCATACTGGCCGAGGCTCTCGTCGGCGACCTCGTCGACGCGCACCCGGGCAGCGACGGGCGCCGCTCCACCACGGTCCTCGCCCAGCTGCTGGGCCCCTTCCACGCCGTCCACGGCCGTTTCCCCTCCGTGCCCGAGCTGCGCCGGCTCCTCGACGGCGCACCCGGCCCGCTCGCCGCACTGCGCAAGGCCCTCACGGACGCCGGACAGGACGGGCTGCTGAGGGAACTCGACGCCCGCGAGCGGCAGATGGCCCATCCGGGAGACGCCGGCACCGTGCTCGCCGACCGGATCGCGCTGCTCGACCGGCCCGCCTTCGCCTCCTTCTTCGACACGTCCGGACAGACCCGGCCGTTCTCGCTCAAGGCCCTCGACCACCCGGTGCGCGTCCGCATCGACCTGCCCCAGCGCGGACACGCCGACGCCTCCCGGATCCTGACCCGGCTGGTGCTCGCGCAGTTCACGGCGGCCGTGACGGCGCGCGAGGACCGCTCGCTCTTCGCCTGCCTGATCCTGGACGACGCCTCCGGCGCCGTCACCCCCGAGGCGGTCCGCGGCATCCAGCGGCTCCGCTCGGCCGGCGCCGGAGTGGTGCTCACCCTGCGCACCCTGGACGACGTGCCGCGGCCGCTGCGCACCCCGCTGCTCGGCGCCACCGGCTGCCGGATGGCGCTGTCCGGCCTCACCCCCTGGGACGGGCAGGACTTCGCCGAGGTGTGGGGCAAGGAGTGGACCGAGATCCGGGACGTCACCGACCGGCAGATCATCGCCGAGACCCCGGCCGGCAAGGCCGTGCACATGCTGCGCCGGATCATCACCGGAAAGGCGCCCACCGCCCGGGCCGTCACCGTCCGTCAGGTCGAGCGGGAGCGGTGGTCGGCGTCCGAGTTGGCTCATGGGGTGCCGGCGGGGCATGCGGTGGTGTCGTTGACGAGTGTGCGCGGGGAGCACGCGCCGCCGTTGCTGGTGGATCTGCGGGGGTGAGGGGGCGGCGCCGGATCGTACGGTGAGGCAGAATCGAGGGAGGCCGTTCATACGTCGCGGCCAAAGAACCGGTTCGGCCGGCCGGGCGCCCCGGCCGGCGGGATCACCCCTCACCGTGAAGGCCCCATGCCCCTGACCCTCGCCTCGCTCGTCCACCACTCCGCGCTGAAGCTGACCGTGCGCGCGGGCGAGGACCGTCTCGACGTGCCCGTCCGCTGGGCGCACGTCAGCGAGCTGGCCGACCCCGTGCCGTACATGGAGGGCGGCGAGCTGCTGCTGATCACCGCGCTGAAGCTGGACGCCGAGGACCGCGAGGCCATGCGGCGGTACGTGAAGCGGCTGGCCGGCGCGGGTGTCGTCGGGCTCGGGTTCGCCGTGGGGGTCAACTACGAGCAGACCCCCGCCGCGCTCGTCGACGCCTGCGCGGAGGAAGGGCTGCCGCTGCTGGAGGTGCCCCGCCGCACCCCCTTCCTCGCCATCAGCAAGGCCGTCTCCGCCGCGATCGCCGCCGACCAGTACCGGGCCGTCACCGCGGGCTTCGCCGCCCAGCGCGAGCTGACCAAGCAGGCCCTGGGCGCCGGTCCCGAGGGCCTGCTCGGGGCGCTCGCGGCCCAGGTCGACGGGTGGGCCGCGCTGTACGACGCCTCCGGCGCGGTCGTCGCCGCCGCGCCCGAGTGGGCCGGCCGGCGTGCCGCCCGGCTGACGGCGGACGTCGAGCGGCTGCGGGAGCGGCCGGCGCCCGCCTCCTCCGTCGTCGGCGGACCCGAGCACGAGGACCGGGTCGAGCTGCACTCCCTGGGCACGGGCCGGCGGCCGCGCGCCGCGCTCGCCGTCGGCACCGCCGCGCCCCTCGGCACCGCCGAGCGCTACGCCGTGCACTCCGCCATCGCCCTGCTCACCCTCACCACCGAACGCTCCCGCTCCCTGCACGCGGCCGAACAGCGCATCGGCGCGGCGGTGCTGCGCATGCTCCTCGCCGGGGAGCCCGACCACGCCCGGGCCGTCGCCGGCGACCTGTACGGCGGGCTGCTCGACGCGCCGTTCCGGGTGATCGTCGCCGAGGCGGTGTCCGGGCCGGCCGCCCGGACGCACGGCGACGCCCAGGGACACGCGCGCACCCCGGGCGGCGCCGGGCGCACCGGCGCCGGGACGGGCGGGGATCCGCTCGGCGCGCTCACCGAGACCGTGGAGTCCGCCGCCGCGCGCTCCGGCGAGGCCGTCCTGGTCGTGCCCGAGGGCGAGCGGCTGGTGGTGCTCGCCGCCGACGGGGGCGCGGCGGTGGCCGCCTGCACGCGGTACGCGGCGGCGCTGGAGGCGGCCAGGGCCGCACCCGAGCAGGCCGCCGGCGACGAAGAGGAGCTGGTCGTCGGGCTGTCCGCGCCGGCCGGGCCGATCGCCGCCGCGACGGCCTACAAGCAGGCCGAGCAGGCGCTGTCGGTGGCGCGGCGCCGGGGGCGGGTCCTGGTGGAGCACGAGCAGCTGGCCGCGGGGTCCGTGCTGCCGCTGCTGGCCGACGACGCGGTGAAGGCGTTCGCGGACGGGCTGCTGCGGGCGTTGCGCGAGCACGACGCGACCGGGCGCGGGGACCTCGTCGCCTCGCTGCGGGCGTGGCTGTCCCGGCACGGGCAGTGGGACGCGGCCGCCGCGGACCTGGGCGTGCACCGGCACACGCTGCGCTACCGGATGCGGCGGGTGGAGGAGATCCTGGGCCGGTCCCTGGACGACCCGGACGTGCGGATGGAGCTGTGGCTCGCGCTCAAGGCGACCAGCACCGAGTAGGACCGGCACCGAGTAGGACGAGGAGTCCAGTAGTCCAAACAGTAGTGGGCGGTCCGCGCACTGCTACGACTCGGACAAACGACCGCGGGTCCTCCCCGCCCTACCGTGGAGCACGCAAGCCAAGCACACCTCCAACGCGGAAGGGCCGGGACTCACCTATGACTTCCACCCACGCCTTCTGGCTCGCCGGCCGCCAGGTCACCGGCGAGGACACCTTCGACGTCACCTCCCCGTGGGACGGCCGGCTCGTCGGCACGGTCAGCGTGCCGTCCGACGCCCAGGTCGAGGAGGCCGTGGCCGCCGCGTACGCGGTGCGGGACGAGTTCGCCGCCACCCCGGCGCACGTGCGCGCCGCCGCCCTGGACCACGTCAGCAAGCGGCTGGCCGAGCGCGCCGAGGAGATCGCCCAGCTGATCTCCGCCGAGAACGGCAAGCCCGTCAAGTGGGCCCGCGGTGAGGTCGGCCGCGCCGTCTCGGTGTTCCGGTTCGCCGCCGAGGAGGCCCGGCGGTTCAACGGCGGCGAGGCCCAGCGCCTCGACACCGACGCCGGCGGCCAGGGCCGGCTGGCCCTCACCCGGCGCTTCCCGAAGGGCGTCGTGCTCGGCATCGCGCCGTTCAACTTCCCGCTGAACCTGTGCGCCCACAAGGTCGCCCCGGCGATCGCCGTCGGCGCGCCGATCATCCTCAAGCCGGCGCCCGCCACCCCGCTGTCCGGCCTGATCCTCGGCGAGCTGCTGGCCGAGACCGAGCTGCCGGCCGGCTCCTGGAGCGTCCTGCCGGTACCGAACGACCGCATGCCCGCCCTGGTCCAGGACGAGCGGCTGCCGGTGATCTCCTTCACCGGCTCCGACAAGGTCGGTTACGCGATCATGGACTCGGTGCCGCGCAAGCACTGCACCCTGGAGCTGGGCGGCAACGGCGCCGCGGTCGTCCTCGCCGACTACGCGAGCGACGAGGACCTGGACTGGGCCGCGACCCGCATCGCGACCTTCTCCAACTACCAGGGCGGCCAGTCCTGCATCTCCGTGCAGCGCGTGATCGCCGACGCCTCGGTGTACGACCGCCTGCTGCCGCGCATCGTCGCCGCCGTCGAGGCCCAGGTCACCGGCGACCCGTCCGACCCCAAGACCGATGTCGGCCCGCTGGTCAGCGAGGACGCCGCCAAGCGCGTGGAGTCCTGGGTGAAGGAGGCCGTCGAGGCCGGCGCCACGCTGCTCACCGGCGGCGACCGCGACGGCGCCTCCTACGCGCCGACCGTCCTCACCGACGTACCGGCGCACGTGACGCTCGCCTGCGAGGAGGTCTTCGGGCCGGTCCTCACCGTGCAGAAGGTGAACGGCGAGGCCGAGGCGTTCGCCGCCGTCAACGACTCCAAGTACGGCCTCCAGGCAGGCGTGTTCACCCACGACCTGCAGGTCGCCTTCCGCGCCCACCGCGCCCTCGAGGTCGGCGGCGTGGTGATCGGCGACGTCCCGTCCTACCGCGCCGACCAGATGCCGTACGGCGGCGCCAAGCAGTCCGGCGTGGGCCGCGAAGGCGTGCGGTTCGCGATGGAGGACTACACCTACGAGCGCGTGCTGGTTCTCACCGGTCTCGCGCTCTGACCTGCCACGGACAGGTCGGACGGAACGGCCGCAGCCCACTGTGCGGGGGCTGCGGCCGTTTCTGTTTCCAGCGGCATGACCGGCAAGGAGGCCCGAACTCCGGCCGGCATGCGCAGAACTGCACAACTCGGCCGCTACCAGATGCCGTTCCGGGACCCCGGCGACGCCGAATTCATGCAAATCGCGCCCTCTTGAGGCCGGGGCGATTCAGGGCGGAAGCCCCGGGCGATGTGATCCCACAGCGTTTGACAGACCCTGCAGAGTGGCGCGTACTGGAAGAAAGGCCAGGACGAACAGCGAACAGAGCCCGGGCTCCCGACAGCCATGGGTGCTGTGCAGCGGTGGCGACAGGGCGCGCTGCTCAGGGCCTCCGTCCTCGGATTCGGTGCCCTTCGCGGCCATGTGGAACCTCTCGCACCACCCTGCACGTCGAACGAAGCTGCTGTACCAGCGGCGACCGCTCCGGGAAACGGAGCATGCAGGCTCGGGCCGAGGGGGCCCTCATCATGAAGTTGAAGCCGAAATTGGCCAGCGTCCAAACGTGGGAAGACGATCCCGGTGAACCTCCGATCGGACGCACTCCGATCCAACGGCCGACGCCCGAAGTGAGCCATCCGTCTCTGCCTGTCTCCGTTGCCGGCGAACCGCCGGCGGAGAGCGGGGACTATCCGGGCAGCGCGGAGTTCCGTTACTGGGCGGCGGCGGACGCGATGAGCCGAGCCTCCAATTTCTGGGGGCCGCTGATGCCGGCGAACACCACCTGGAACGGCAGCGTCGGGCAGGTTCTGACGGCGCAGCTTGATTCTGGTGACGATCTCAACGCCTACTACGACAGGAGCGGTCTTTGTTTCTTCAGGCACACTGTCGCGGGCGTGACCGTGCACTCCGGAGAGAGCCCGGACGTGGTGTGCCACGAGGCGGGCCATGCCGTCCTCGATGCTCTCCGGCCGCAGTTCTGGGGGGTGTTGAGCGCGGAGGTCGGTGCGTTCCACGAGTCGTTCGGGGACATGAGCGCCATCTTGTCGTCGCTGGGCGTGGGCGCCGTCGCGGACGAGGTGCTGACCGAGACACAGGGCAATCCGGCGCGTTCCTCCCGGCTGTCGCGGCTGGCCGAGCAGTTGGGGTGGGCGATCCGGCAGATCGATCCGAGCGCCGTCGACCGTGACTGCCTGCGCAACGCGGCCAACAACTTCTTCTACCGCGATCCGGTGACGCTCCGCCCCAGCGAGCCGGCGAGCCAGTTGTCGAGCGAAGTGCACTCGTTCTCGAGGGTGTTCACGGGAGCGTTCCTCGACGCCGTGGCTGGGATCTTCTACCAGCAGCCGGCGCGTGACGGCGATGCGCTCGTCCAGGCCGGGCAGATCATGGGCAGGCTGCTGGTGGCGGCCCTTCTCGCCACTCCCACGGTGCCCGCCCTGTACGCGCAGGTCGCCGCGCACATGCTCGCCGCCGACAAGGCTCTCTACGACGGCAGGTACGGCCCGGCGCTGCGTTCGGCGTTCGTCCGCCACGGCATCCTGTCGCCTTCGGAGGCCGTTGCCGCCGACCAAGCGGCGCCACAGCACCTCGCGGCGATCACCGGTGTGGTTCCTGAACCCGGCGCGGATCTGGGCACCGTCACCGTGCCCGCCGAACGATACGGCCTCACCGAGCCCTTCACCGCGTCCGCTCCCTCGGAGCAACCGCGATTCGCCGTCGCCGGCGCCGACCCGGCCATCGGCTCGCTGACCCCGGCGGACCCGGCGAAGGCCGCGGAGACCTTCATCGAGGACCTCTTCCGGCAGGGCCGCATCGCCGTCGCCGACGAGTTCCTCACCACGAGCGCCGCCGTGGTCGACGGCACGAGGACACGGACCCACCAGGTCACCCGTCAGGATTCCGGCGGCCTGGTACTGGACCGGCTTCTCTTCCTCTGACCGCGGCTGTCCGGCACGTGCCATGAGTACGGAACAGCACGACGAGCCCCCGCCTGCCACCGAGGGGGAGCATGCGAGGCAGGCGGAGGAGCGCTTCATCGACGACCTCATCGCCCGCGGTGAAGCCGTACCCGAGGGCGAGGACATCCCGCCTGGGGCCACGCACGTCATCGTCCATGACCAGAGTGGCAGACGCACCGTGCGTCGTGTCCGCTTCTCCGGTCACCACCAGGCACCCAGAGAGGAGTGACATCCGGTCCGGCACCCCGGCACCAGGCGCTGGAGGCACCGCGGCGCCGGCGCCGGTGTGCGGTGGCGGCCGGACGGGTGAAGACTGAAGGCGGGCGAGGACGTATCCGCCCGTGACCCGCATGCGAGGCGGCCATGACCACCATCGACGAAGCCGCTGCCGGCAGTCTGCGCGAGGCGCTGCGGGGGTCGTTGATCACACCGCAGGACCCCGGCTATGACGAGGCGCGCAGCATCTACAACGCCATGATCGACCGTCGGCCGGCCGCCTTCGCGCAGTGCGTGGACGTGGCGGACGTGCAAACGGCGGTCTCCTTCGCCCGGGACAACGGCGTCGAGCTGGCGGTGCGCGGCGGCGGCCACAGTGGCCCGGGGCTGTGCCTGGTCGACGACGCGCTCGTACTCGACCTCTCGCCGATGGGCTGGGTCAGGGTGGACCCGGAGACGGACACCGCCCAGGTGGGCGGGGGCAGCCGGATCGGTGACCTCGACCATGCCACACACGCCGTCGGACGTGCCGTTCCGGCCGGGATCGTGTCCACCACGGGCGTCGGCGGCCTCACCCTGGGCGGCGGCCACGGCCACCTGACCCGCAGATACGGCCTGACGATCGACAGCCTGCTCGCGGCCGACGTCGTCCTCGCCGACGGCAGCTATGTCACCGCGTCGCCGGAGAACCATCCCGACCTGTTCTGGGCGCTGCGCGGCGGGGGAGGCAACTTCGGTGTGGTGACGTCGTTCGCCTTCCGGCTGCACCCGGCCTCCACGGTCGGTGTCGGGATGACGCTGTGGCCGCTCGACCGCATCCCCGAGGTGCTGCGCTGGTACCGGGAGTTCCTGCCGGGTGCGCCGGAGAGCCTCAGCGGGTTCTTCGCCGTACTGACCGTGCCGCCCGGCCCGCCCTTCCCGGAGCCGATCCACGGGCGGAAGATGTGCGGGGTCGTGTGGTGCCACACGGGAGACCCGGCCGACGACCGGCTGGCGAAGGCGCTCGAGCCGGCGAACGAACCGGCGCCGCCGGCCTTCCACTTCGCCACCCCGATGCCCTACCCCGCACTCCAGGCCATGTTCGACGGGCTGATGCCCGAAGGTCTGCAGTGGTACTGGCGCGGAGACTTCTTCGACGGCATCCCCGACGCCGCGATCGACGTGCACCGGACGTACGCGGAGAATCTCCCGACCCCCCTGTCGACCATGCACCTGTACCCGGTGGACGGGGCGGCCCGCCAGGTCGGTGCCGACGACACGGCCTGGGCCTACCGTGACGCGATCTGGTCCGGCGTGGTCGCCGGCATCGACCCCGACCCGGCCAACGCCGAGGCGATCCGCCAGTGGTGCGTCGACTACTGGACCGACCTGCACCCGCACTCCATGGGCGGCGGTTACGTCAACTTCATGGGGTCCGCGGAGAGCCAGGACCGGGTCCGGGCCACCTACCGGGGCCACTACGACCGCCTGGCCTCCGTCAAGCACGCGTACGACCCGGACAACCTCTTCCGCGCCAACCAGAACATCTCTCCGGCGCCCGGAAAGGCGATCTGACCGGTCACCGCGGTCGCTTCGACGGTGAAGGGGAACTGCGTCGCGTGCTCAAGGCCGTGACGCCGGAACGGGCTGTCCTGCGGCCGTTTCTCGTTCCCCTCATTTCTCCTGCCGGGTAAAGGATTTGATATCGGCTGCTCAAGAGTGCACCCCTGCGTCTTGTTCTGTCCATGACTCACCCGATGGGATGCGCCTGACCACTTCGTCCGGCTCAGGACGTATCGGATCTGTCAGGGGAACACATGCACATAGCCCGTACCGGGCGCGGCGTCGCGGCGTCCGCAGCCACCGCCGCGCTCGTCGCCGCCGCACTGGCGGCTACCTCCCAGGCCGGCGCCACCGCCGCCGCGCCCGCCGGCGTACCGCACACCTTCGCGCAGCCGGCCGTCAAGGGGCACACCCTCGTCCAGGGCGTGGCCGGCCCGCTGTCCATCGCGCAGTGCCAGGCCAAGTGGCACATCAACTGCTACAACCCGCTGCAGTACCGCACCGCGTACGACCTGAACCCGCTGTACAAGAAGGGCATCACGGGCAAGGGCCGTACGATCGTCATAGTGGACTCCTTCGGGTCCCCGACCGTCCAGCACGACCTGGACGTCTACAGCAAGCAGTTCGGACTGCCCAGCACCAAGGTCAACGTGGTCAAGTGGGGCCACGTCCCGAAGTTCGACCCGAAGAACGCGGACATGACCGGCTGGGCCGGCGAGACCACGCTGGACGTCGAGATGGCCCACGCCGTCGCACCCGGCGCGAAGATCGTCCTGGTGGAGACCGCGGTCTCCGAGACCGAGGGCACCACCGGTCTGCCGGAGATGATGTCCGCGGAGAAGTACCTGATCGACCACGGTGTCGGCGACGTCGTCAGCCAGAGCTTCGGCGCCACCGAGAACACCTTCCCGGGCTTCGACAAGGGCGACTTCTCCAGCATCAAGAAGCTGCGCTACGCCTTCGAGGCCGCGCACCGCAAGCACGTGACGGTGCTCGCGTCCTCCGGTGACGGCGGCGCCACCGACATGAAGCTGGACGGCAAGACGTACTACAACAAGCGCGTCAACTCCTGGCCGTCGTCGGACCCGTTGGTCACCTCCATCGGCGGCACCCAGCTGCACCTGAACGACAAGGGCCAGCGGGTCAAGCCGGACAGCGTCTACAACGACTACGGCGCGAGCGGCGGCGGCCAGTCCCACGTCTTCGCCCGCCCCGGCTTCCAGGACGGCGTGCAGAAGACCGTCGGCACCCGCCGCGGCACCCCGGACATCTCGATGGCCGCCGCGGTCGACGGAGGCGCCTGGGTGTACTCCAGCTACGACCCGAGCGCCACCGGCTGGGACGTCTCCGGCGGCACCAGCGAGGCCAGCCCGCTCTTCGCGGGCATCGTCGCCCTCGCCGACCAGGCGGCCGGCCACCGCCTGGGCACCATCAACACCGCCCTGTACACGCTGCAGAAGCAGAAGAACCCGGGCATCGTCGACGTCAAGGACGGCACCGACAACAGCTACGAGGGCGTCAAGGGCTACAAGGCCGTGAACGGCTACGACATGGCGACGGGCGTGGGCACGCTGGACGCCCTGCGCTTCGTCCCGGCCCTGGCCAAGCAGCCCGTCCACTAGGGGAGACCGCGCAGGCGGGGTACGACTCCGCCCACCGCGCGAAAGGGCCCGGCACCGCTGCCTGACGGTGCCGGGCCTCTCGTGCCGCCGTTCAGGGAGACCTCCAGGACGCCCTCGCCGGCCACCTGTGCCGTCACCTCGCCGATTCCCGTGCCCAAGTCGCAGGCGCGGTAGAGCAGTTCGGCCGCCCTGCCGTGCTCCGGCGTCACCGCGTCGCCCGCCGTCTTCGCTCGGTCCACGATCGCGGCGCCTGGACTGCTCGTCGAAGCCGGCCGCCGCGAGGCCCTGTCGGTCCACCGGGCGCGGCGCCGGGGGAGTGCCGTCGAGGCGCACGGTCGTGCGCGGCCGGATGTCCTCGCTGGACGCCTCCACCAGCAGGTCGTAGGGGCCGCCCTTCAGCCTCGGGCCGCCCCGGGCCACCCCCCGTAACTCCAGCTCGGACAGCGGGACTTCGACAGGAGGAGGTCAGCACTGGCACCGTGTACGGGTGGGCGGCGCGGGCAGCTCCAGGGCCGTACGCCGCCTCCGCCTCCTCCGCGCCCAGCCGGGGCGTGCCGGCTGGCTCAGGGGGCGGCCGGGGCCGGGCCCGAGCTCGCCCGCAGCGTCAGCTCGGGTGCGATCAGCACGACCTCGTCGCTGCCGCGCCCGTCCAGCTTGGCGACCAGATGCTCGACCGCGTACCGGCCCATCTCCTGCGCCGGGATGCCGACCGAGGTCAGCCGCACCGAGGCGTGCACGGCGACCTGGTCCGGGCAGATCGCCACCACGGACACGTCCTCGGGCACCGCCCGGCCCTGCTGGCGCAGCAGCGCGAGCAGCGGCTCCACCGCCGACTCGTTCTGCACCACGAACCCGGTCGTCCCCGGCCGTTCGTCGAGGATCCGGGCCAGGGTCAGGGCCGTCGCGTCGTAACCTCCCTCGCACGGGCGGTGCAGCAGCCGTACGCCGGTCCGCCGGGCCGCCGAGCGCAGCCCGTCCTGGGTGCGCTCGGCGAAACCGGTGTGGCGTTCGTAGACGGCCGGGGCCTCGCCGATGACAGCGATGTCACGGTGACCGAGCCCCGCCAGATGCTCCACGCACAGCGCGCCCGTGGCCCTCCAGTCCAGGTCCACGCAGGTCAGACCGGTGGTGTCGGCGGGCAGACCGATGAGCACCGAGGGCTGGTCGCCCCCCGCCCCCGGCTTCCCCCGGGCCGCGGCGGCGCCGCGGCGCAGCAGCGGCAGCCGCTCGTCCTCCAGTTCGACGTCCATGAGGATCATCGCGTCGGCCAGACCGCTGCCGGTCACCCGGCGCACCGCGTCCGGCCCCTCCTCGCCGGTGAGCAGCAGGACGTCGTAGCCGTGCGTACGGGCCGTGGCGGCCACCGCGATGGCGATCTCCATCATCACCGGCACGTGCATGTCGGTGCGCGGCGGGATCATCAGCGCGATGATGTCCGACCGTTTCCCGGCGAGGGCGCGGGCGCCGGCGTTCGGGTGGTAGCCCAGTTCCCGGATGCTCTGCTCGACCCGCTGCCGGGTGGCCGCGGAGATGGACCGCTTGCCGCTGAGGACATAGCTCACCGTGCTCGCCGAGACTCCGGCGTGCTGGGCTACCTCGGCGAGGGTGACCATCCGGGCTCCAAGCTCTGTGAAGCGCTTCGACTACCGCCACATGACCGTCGGAGGTGGAGTGAGGGTGAGATCGACGCTAATCCCTGGCTGGGTGGGGTGTCCAGAGGGTGTCGAAGCGCTTCGACAGCTTTGTCCTGCGCGTCCGCGGCTCCCGGGCAGCAGGAGTACCTCACCCGCCGGCCGCGCCCGCGGCGGGGCTTTCGGCCGGATGGACGCGCGAGGGGTGGTGAGGTCGGCCCGTTTCGGGTACCAACGATCCAGTAGCACTGGTCGGTAGCGAACGGTCCCTAATCATCCCTCTTCGCGGCGAGGTGAGCCTCATGTCCGCCCCCTCCACCCCACGCACCACCGTCACCGAGCGCGAGGCCCGTCAGGTGGCGGAGGCCGCCCGGCAGCAGGACTGGCACAAGCCCAGCTTCGCCAAGGAGCTGTTCCTCGGGCGCTTCCGGCTCGACCTCATCCACCCCCACCCGCTCCCGGACCCGGACAGCGTCAGCCGCGGCGAGGAGTTCCTCGCCAAGCTGCGCGCGTTCTGCGAGTCCACCATCGACGGCGCCCGCATCGAGCGCGAGGCCCGCATCCCCGACGAGGTCGTCGCCGGCCTGAAGGAACTCGGCGCCCTCGGGATGAAGATCGACCCCAAGTACGGCGGGCTCGGCCTCACCCAGCTGTACTACAACAAGGCGCTCGCCCTGGTCGGCTCCGCGAGCCCCGCCGTCGGCGCGCTGCTCTCCGCGCACCAGTCGATCGGCGTCCCCCAGCCGCTGAAGATGTTCGGCACCCAGGAGCAGAAGGACGCCTTCCTGCCCCGCTGCGCCCGCACCGACATCTCGGCCTTCCTGCTCACCGAGCCGGACGTCGGCTCCGACCCGGCCCGCCTCGCCACCACCGCCGTGCCCGACGGGGACGACTACGTCCTCGACGGAGTGAAACTGTGGACCACCAACGGGGTGGTCGCCGACCTCCTGGTCGTGATGGCCCGGGTGCCGAAGTCCGAGGGGCACAAGGGCGGCATCACCGCGTTCGTCGTAGAGGCGACCAGCGAGGGCATCACCGTCGAGAACCGCAACGCCTTCATGGGCCTGCGCGGCATCGAGAACGGCGTCACCCGCTTCCACCGGGTCCGCGTGCCGGCCGCCAACCGCATCGGCCCCGAGGGCGCCGGCCTGAAGATCGCGCTCACCACGCTCAACACCGGGCGGCTCTCGCTGCCCGCGATGTGCGCGGGCGCCGGCAAGTGGTGCCTGAAGATCGCCCGCGAGTGGTCGGCGGAGCGCGAGCAGTGGGGCAAGCCGGTCGCGCTCCACGAGGCCGTCGGCTCCAAGATCAGCTTCATCGCGGCCACCACCTTCGCCCTGGAGGCCGTCCTCGACCTGTCCTCGCAGATGGCCGACGAGGACCGCAACGACATCCGCATCGAGGCCGCCCTCGCCAAGCTCTACGGCTCCGAGATGGCCTGGAAGATGGCCGACGAACTGGTCCAGATCCGCGGCGGCCGCGGCTACGAGACCGCCGAGTCCCTCAAGGCGCGCGGCGAGCGCGCGGTCCCGGCCGAGCAGATGCTGCGCGACCTGCGCATCAACCGCATCTTCGAGGGTTCCACCGAGATCATGCACCTGCTGATCGCCCGCGAGGCCGTCGATGCCCACCTCTCGGTCGCCGGTGACCTCATCGACCCCGACAAGTCCCTGTCCGACAAGGCCAGGGCGGGCGCCAACGCGGGCGTCTTCTACGCCAAGTGGCTGCCGAAGCTCGTCGCCGGACCGGGTCAGCTGCCCACGTCGTACGGCGAGTTCAAGCACGGCATCGACCTGTCCGGGCATCTGCGCTATGTCGAGCGCACCGCCCGCAAGCTGGCCCGCTCCACCTTCTACGCCATGTCCCGCTGGCAGGGGAGGATGGAGACCAAACAGGGCTTCCTCGGCCGGATCGTGGACATCGGCGCCGAGCTGTTCGCGATGAGCGCGGCCTGCGTCCGGGCCGAGTGGCTGCGCGGCCGGGGCGACCACGGCCGCGAGGCCTACCAGCTGGCCGACGCCTTCTGCCGGCAGGCCCGCATCCGGGTCGACGAGCTCTTCGACCGTCTGTGGACCAACACCGACGACCTGGACCGCAAGGTGGTCAAGGCCGTCCTCGGCGGGGCCTACACCTGGCTGGAGGAGGGCATCCTCGACCCGTCCGGCGACGGCCCGTGGATCGCCGACGCGACCCCCGGACCGTCCGCCCGGGAGAGCGCGCGCCGCCCCTTCGGGGCCTGACGCGCTCTCCCGCCCGTCGACCGGGCGCCTGGGGTCAGCTGCCCCAGGTGCCCTGGTTCACGGCGCAGGTCCAGCCCGAGCCGTGCAGGGTGAACTTCACCTTGTAGCTGTGGGTGTTGAGCAGATGCGTCTGCACCTTCACCCCGAGGCTCGCCTTCTTGTTCAGCGTCCCCGTGTACACGGTCACCGTCTTCGACGTCTTGTGGGTGACCTTGCCGCCCGTGGCCTTTGCCGAGCCGAAGCGGATGTTCTTCACGTCCGTGACGGTGAAGCTGACCTTCTTGAAGGTCTTCGTCGTGCTCTTGTTCTTGATGCCGAAGTACAGGCCCCCGTTGGTCACCCACCCGTGCGAGTCGATGTAGAAGCGGGACGGGTAGACCAGGTCGATCGGGCAGCCGGAACTGGCCGGCGCCTGCGCGGCGGCGAACGCGCCCCCGGCGAGCCCGAGCTGAGCGGCGGTCAGCAGACCGGCCGTGGCCAGGACGGTCGTGGTCGTGCGCATACGGTTCAAGGCGGTGATTCCTCCCCCATTTTTCCGCGCCCGTCGAGCCGGGCGCCTACGGAAGAATGCCATCACCGGAGCCGCGACACGCGGAGTTTCGGCAGGACGTGCACCTGTGCCCGAGGTCCGGGCCTCGTCCCCGCCGCGCAATCATCACTGATGTTTTACAAGCGGACAAACATTCCATTCGGCGGCAAAAACTGTTCACGCACCCGCCCGAGGGACACCCTGTCCCCGCTGTCAGTGGATGCGGCAACAATGGGGGGATGACCGACAGCCCCGCCCATCCGGCACCCCTGGCCGATCCGCACCTCGTCTACGACCCCCTCGCGGCCGACGGCCCCAAGGACGTGGTGATCCTCGGCTCGACCGGGTCCATCGGCACCCAGGCCATCGACCTCGTGCTGCGCAACCCCGGCCGCTTCCGGGTCACCGCCCTGTCCGCGAACGGCGGCCGCACCGCCCTCCTCGCCGAGCAGGCGCACCGGCTGCGGGTGCGCACCGTCGCGGTCGCCCGCGAGGACGCCGTCCCCGCGCTGCGCGAGGCCCTCGCCGCCGCCTACGGCCCCGGCGAGCCGCTCCCCGAGATCCTCGCCGGACCGGACGCGGCCACCCAGGTCGCCGCCTCCGCCTGCCACACCGTGCTGAACGGCATCACCGGGTCCATCGGCCTCGCGCCCACCCTGGCCGCCCTGCAGGCGGGCCGCACCCTCGCGCTCGCCAACAAGGAGTCGCTGATCGTCGGCGGGCCGCTGGTCAAGGAGCTGGCCAAGCCCGGCCAGATCATCCCCGTCGACTCCGAGCACGCGGCGCTCTTCCAGGCGCTGGCCGCGGGGACGCGGGCCGACGTGCGCAAGCTGGTGGTGACGGCCTCCGGCGGCCCCTTCCGCGGCCGGACCAGGGCCGAGCTGGCGGACGTGACCGTCGAGGACGCCCTCGCCCACCCCACCTGGGCGATGGGCCCGGTGATCACGGTCAACTCCGCGACCCTCGTCAACAAGGGCCTGGAGGTCATCGAGGCCCACCTGCTCTACGACATTCCCTTCGACCGCATTGAGGTGGTCGTGCATCCCCAGTCGTATGTCCACTCGATGGTCGAGTTCACCGACGGATCCACGATCGCCCAGGCGACGCCCCCCGACATGCGCGGGCCCATCGCCATCGGTCTGGGCTGGCCCGAACGGGTTCCGGACGCGGCGCCCGCCTTCGACTGGAGCAAGGCCTCCACCTGGGAGTTCTTCCCCCTGGACGACGAGGCCTTCCCGGCGGTGAACCTCGCCCGGCACGTGGGGCGGCTCGCGGGCACGGCCCCGGCGGTGTTCAATGCCGCCAACGAGGAGTGCGTCGCCGCCTTCCTGAACGGCGCGCTGCCCTTCAACGGCATCATGGAGACCGTCACCCGGGTGGTCGAGGAGCACGGCACCCCGGCCACGGGAACTTCCCTCACCGTGTCGGACGTCCTCGAAGCGGAGACCTGGGCCCGCGCCCGGGCCCGTGAACTCACAGCCACGACGGCGACCGCGGAGGCGCGTGCATGACGACCTTGATGTTCATCCTCGGCATACTGGTCTTCGCCGTCGGCCTGCTCGTCTCGATCGCCTGGCACGAGCTGGGGCACCTGTCCACGGCCAAGCTGTTCGGCATCCGGGTGCCGCAGTACATGGTCGGCTTCGGCCCGACCGTCTGGTCGCGGAAGAAGGGCGAGACCGAGTACGGCATCAAGGCCATCCCGCTCGGCGGCTACATCCGCATGATCGGCATGTTCCCGCCCGACGAGAAGGGCCGCGTCTCCGCCCGCTCCACCTCACCGTGGCGCGGCATGATCGAGGACGCCCGCTCGGCCGCCTTCGAGGAACTGCAGCCCGGTGACGAGACGCGCATGTTCTACACGCGCAAGCCGTGGAAGCGCGTCATCGTGATGTTCGCGGGCCCCTTCATGAACCTGATCCTCGCGATCGCCCTGTTCTTCACGGTCCTGATGGGCTTCGGCATCCAGCAGCAGACCACCACGGTCGCCTCGGTCTCGCCCTGCGTCATCGCGCAGAGCGAGCACCGTGACACCTGCAAGAAGTCCGACCCGGCGTCCCCCGCCGAGGCCGCCGGCATCAAGAAGCGCGACAAGATCGTCTCGTTCGCCGGCAAACCCACCAAGGACTGGAACACCCTGTCCGACCTGATCCGCGACAGCGCCGGCAAGACCGTCCCGATCGTCGTCCAGCGCGACGGCAGGCAGCTCACCCTGCACGCCACGATCGCCACCAACCAGGTCGCCAAGAAGGACTCCAGCGGCCAGTACGTCGAGGGCAGGTACGTCAAGGCCGGCTTCCTCGGCTTCAGCGCCGCCACCGGCGTCGTCCACCAGGACTTCGGCCAGTCCGTGACCTGGATGACCGACCGGGTCGGCGACGCCGTCGACTCCCTCGCCGCGCTGCCCGGCAAGATCCCGGCCCTGTGGGACGCGGCCTTCGGCAACGCCCCGCGCCAGCCGGACTCCCCGGTCGGCATCGTCGGCGCGGCCCGCATCACCGGCGACATCGCCACCCTCCACATCCCCGCCTCCCAGCAGGTGGCGATGTTCGTGATGCTGCTCGCCGGCTTCAACCTCTCCCTGTTCCTGTTCAACATGCTCCCGCTGCTCCCGCTCGACGGCGGCCACATCGCGGGCGCCCTGTGGGAGGCACTGCGCCGCAACGTGGCCAGGGTCCTGCGGCGCCCGGACCCGGGCCCGTTCGACGTGGCGAAGCTGATGCCGGTGGCGTACGTGGTGGCGGGGATCTTCGTCTGCTTCACCCTTCTCGTCCTGGTGGCGGACGTCGTTAACCCCGTGAAAATCTCCTAGCCACGCACGGTTCGAGGCGGTCCGGAAGGCTCTGTTCCGGGCCGCCATCCATCGGGTGGGTTCACCGGGTGGGATGTGCTGTCGCGTAGGGCCGTGCCGTAATCTCGAAGCCTGGAGCCCGCCCGACGACGGGACCGGACCTTGATCCACGACTTGGGGTTGCACAGCAGATGACTGCGATTTCTCTCGGCATGCCGTCCGTTCCGACCAAGCTCGCCGAGCGCCGGAAGAGCCGGCAGATCCAGGTCGGAAGCGTGGCGGTCGGCGGGGACGCCCCCGTATCGGTCCAGTCGATGACGACGACCCGTACGTCCGACGTCGGCGCCACCCTCCAGCAGATCGCCGAGCTGACCGCGTCCGGCTGCCAGATCGTCCGCGTCGCCTGCCCGACCCAGGACGACGCCGACGCCCTCGCGACCATCGCCAGGAAGTCGCAGATCCCGGTCATCGCCGACATCCACTTCCAGCCCAAGTACGTCTTCGCCGCCATCGAGGCCGGCTGCGCCGCGGTCCGCGTGAACCCCGGCAACATCAAGCAGTTCGACGACAAGGTCAAGGAGATCGCCAAGGCCGCCAAGGACCACGGCACCCCGATCCGCATCGGCGTCAACGCCGGCTCCCTCGACAAGCGCCTGCTCCAGAAGTACGGCAAGGCGACGCCCGAGGCCCTGGTGGAGTCCGCCCTCTGGGAGGCGTCCCTCTTCGAGGAGCACGACTTCCGGGACATCAAGATCTCCGTCAAGCACAACGACCCGGTCGTCATGATCGAGGCCTACCGCCAGCTCGCCGAGCAGTGCGACTACCCGCTGCACCTGGGCGTGACGGAGGCCGGCCCCGCCTTCCAGGGCACGATCAAGTCGGCGGTCGCCTTCGGCGCGCTCCTGTCCCAGGGCATCGGCGACACGATCCGCGTCTCCCTCTCGGCCCCGCCCGTCGAGGAGGTCAAGGTCGGCCTCCAGATCCTCCAGTCGCTCGGCCTGCGCCAGCGCGGCCTGGAGATCGTCTCCTGCCCGTCCTGCGGCCGTGCCCAGGTCGACGTCTACAAGCTCGCCGAGGAGGTCACCGCGGGCCTCACGGGCATGGAGGTCCCCCTCCGCGTCGCCGTCATGGGCTGCGTCGTCAACGGCCCCGGCGAGGCCCGCGAGGCCGACCTCGGCGTCGCCTCCGGCAACGGCAAGGGCCAGATCTTCGTCAAGGGCGAGGTCATCAAGACCGTCCCCGAGTCCAAGATCGTCGAGACCCTCATCGAGGAGGCCATGAAGCTGGCCGAGCAGATGCAGGACGAGGGCGTGGAGTCGGGCGAGCCGTCGGTGTCCGTGACGGGCTGATCTTCTCCCTCTCGCGAGCCCCGTCACCGCTGGGCGACGGGGCTCAGCCGTACCTCTGCCCAGACGGATTTGCCGGTCCTGTCGCTCGAACAGCATCACAAATCAGCCGATGCAGCGAGTGAGGGGTTGTTCTTCTCGGAAGGAAAGCGGGACAGACGTCACTAGAGGGCAAAGGTGAAGTTGATCGGTTTTTATCAGGAAATGGATCCAGGGTACCGGGAATCCTGGGGTGGCCCGGCGCCTCGGCCTGATTCGGGTGCGGGCACGTACCCGGTAGGGGATGTGGTCGGTTACCTGAAGTCCGGTTACTCCATCCTCGACGTGATGGAATCGACTGTCGACGTCATCGGTGGAAGTTTCCGTGTGCCGGGCGGATCGTCCGTACTCACCGATGGATGTTTCGTGTGGCGCGTGGACCTGTCCTCGTATGTCGGGCGATACCGCATAGACCTTCCGCGGGAATTCCTCGAGACGATCCACGGCTACGGCTACCGCATTCCTCAGGTCACGCACGAAGCGCTGCTCGGCATCTCCGTCGGGGTGAGCCGAGTGCTGGGATTCGGCGCGGGATCTCCCGCGGGCCCTGCATGACGCCGTCACCCGCTGGGCGCGGAAGCCCGGGCTTCCGGCGCAGGAGAGGCCCTCGCCGGAGGTCGTCCCGCTGTGCCGTTCCGACCCGGAAGCGCTTCACGGAATCGGGGTACAGTTCCACGACCAGCAGAACCCCAGGGTGAGGCCCCCGCACGTGTTGACGCAGACGACCTCTCGGGTGCTCGAACCGAGCGACCTTGACGCCGCACTCGCCGTCCTCGACCGCGAGCCGGTCGCGAACGCCTTCGTGACCTCGCGGGTGCAGGTGGCCGGTCTCGACCCGTGGCGGCTCGGCGGCGAGATGTGGGGCTGGTACGAGGACGGCATGCTCACGTCCCTGTGCTACGCCGGCGCCAACCTCGTCCCCGTCTGCGCCACCCCGCGCGCCGTCCGCGCCTTCGCGGACCGGGCCAGGCGAGCCGGCCGCCGCTGCTCCTCCATCGTCGGCCCCGCCGAATCCACCGCCGCGCTGTGGAGCCTGCTCGAACCCCACTGGGGCCCCGCCCGCGAGGTCCGCGCCCACCAGCCCCTGATGGTCACCGACCGCATGCCCGCCGACATCGCCCCGGACCCCTGTGTCCGCCGCGTCCGCAAGGACGAGATGGAGACGATCATGCCGGCGTGCGTGGCGATGTTCACCGAGGAGGTCGGCGTCTCCCCGCTGGCCGGCGACGGCGGGCTGCTGTACCAGGCGCGCGTCGCCGAACTCGTGGGCTCCGGCCGCTCCTTCGCCCGCCTCGACGAGCACGGCAAGGTCGTGTTCAAGGCGGAGATCGGCGCCGCGACGCACCACGCGTGCCAGATCCAGGGCGTGTGGGTGGCCCCCGAGTACCGGGGGAGGGGTCTCGCGGCCCCGGGCATGGCGGCGGTCCTGCAGTACGCGCTCGCGGACGTGGCGCCGGTCGTCAGCCTCTACGTGAACGACTTCAACACCGCGGCCCGCCGAACGTACAGGCGAGTGGGCTTCCAGGAGGTCGGCGCCTTCATGAGCGTCCTGTTCTGAGGCCCCTGTACGCTCCCGGCATGGACCTCGTGATCGGCCCCCTGGACCTCGCAGCCCACGTCGACGAGGCCCTCGCCGTCCAAGCCGTCGCCTTCGGCCTCGGCCCGGACGAGGTCGCCGTACGCCGTCAGATCGTCCAGCGCCACATGCAGTTCCCGGGTGCCCGGGCCCTCGGCGCGACCGCGGGCGGCCGGCTCGTGGGGTTCGTGTACGGCATGCCCAACTCCCGCACCCACTGGTGGTCCACGGTCGTGGAGCCCTACCTCCGCGCCAACGGCAACGACCACTGGCTCGACGACTCCTTCGTGATCACCGAGCTGCACGTCCACCCCGACCACCAGAACCGCGGCATCGGCCGCGCCCTGATCACCACGATCACGGACGGCGCGGCCGAACCCCGCTCGATCCTCTCCGCGATCGACACCGACAGCCCCGCCCGCGGCCTGTACTTCTCCCTCGGCTATGTCGATCTCGCCCGCCAGGTGCACTTCCCGAGCGCGCCCAAGCCGTACGCGGTGATGGGCGCCCACCTGCCCCTGCGCCGCAAGTGAGCTCCGCGCCGGGCAGACCCTGCGCCGCGGGCGAAGCCGGGACGAATACGATTTCCACCGGCGCCGCCCGCCCGGCTAACCTCCTATGCCATCACCCTCCCCCGCTCTCGCTGCGCTCGAGTGGGGGGACCCCCATCCGGCAGGAGTACGACAACCATGGCGAACGCACCGGTCCAGCGCATGTCCCAGTTGATGGCGAAGACCCTGCGCGACGACCCGGCGGACGCCGAGGTCCTCAGCCACAAGCTTCTCGTCCGCGCCGGCTACGTCCGCCGCACGGCCGCCGGCATCTGGAGCTGGCTGCCGCTCGGCATGAAGGTCCTCTCCAACGTGGAGCGGATCGTCCGCGAGGAGATGGACGCCATCGGCGCCCAGGAGGTCTCCCTCCCCGCCCTGCTGCCGCGCGAGCCCTACGAGGCGACCGGCCGCTGGGACGAGTACGGCCAGGAGCTGTTCCGGCTCAAGGACCGCAAGGGCGGCGACTACCTGCTGGGCCCCACCCACGAGGAGATCTTCACCCTCCTGGTCAAGGACCAGTGCACGTCCTACAAGGACCTGCCGGTGGTCCTCTACCAGATCCAGACCAAGTTCCGGGACGAGGCCCGCCCCCGCGCCGGCATCCTGCGCGGCCGTGAGTTCCTGATGAAGGACTCGTACTCCTTCGACCTGGCGGACGAGGGCCTCGCCCAGTCCTACGCCCTGCACCGCCAGGCCTACCAGCGCATCTTCGAGCGCCTCGGCCTGGACTACCGCATCTGCGCGGCCACCGCCGGCGCCATGGGCGGCTCGAAGTCCGAGGAGTTCCTGGCCCCCGCCGAGGCCGGCGAGGACACCTTCGCGGACTGCCCGAACTGCGACTTCGCCGCCAACACGGAGGCGATCAGCTACGGGTTGAAGGCGGTGGACGGCTCCGCCGTGCCCGCGCTCGAGGAGATCCCGACCCCCGACACCCCGACCATCGAGACCCTGGCCGCCTCCCTCGGCGTCCCCGCCTCCGCCACGCTGAAGAACCTGCTGGTGAAGGTGGACGGCGAGATCGTCGCCGTCGGCGTCCCCGGTGACCGCGAGGTGGACCTGGACAAGGTCGAGGCGCACTTCGCCCCGGCGGTCGTCGAGATGGTCACCGAGGCGGACTTCGCGGGCCGCCCGGACCTGGTGCGCGGTTACGTCGGCCCGCAGGGCCTGGGCGAGAAGGTGAAGTACATCGCCGACCCGCGCGTGGCCCCCGGCACCGCCTGGATCACCGGCGCCAACAAGGAGCACACCCACGCGAAGAACGTCGTCGCCGGGCGTGACTTCGAGGTCGACGAGTACGTGGACGTCGTGGTCGTGCAGGAGGGCGACCCCTGCCCGAAGTGCGGCACCGGCCTGAAGCTGGACCGCGCCATCGAGATCGGCCACATCTTCCAGCTGGGCCGCAAGTACACCGACGCCCTCAAGCTCGACGTCCTCGGCCAGAACGGCAAGCCGGTCCGGGTCACCATGGGCTCCTACGGCATCGGCGTCTCCCGCGCGGTCGCGGCCATCGCCGAGCAGAGCGCCGACGAGCACGGCCTGGTGTGGCCCAAGGAGGTCGCCCCGGCCGACGTGCACGTGGTCGCCGCCGGCAAGGCCCTGCAGACCGAGCTGGCCCTCGACGTCGCCGAGAAGCTGGCCGCCGCCGGCGTCCGCGTCCTGGTGGACGACCGGGCCGGCGTCTCCCCGGGCGTGAAGTTCACCGACGCCGAGCTGATCGGCGTACCCCAGATCCTGGTCGCCGGCCGCCGCTCCGGCGAGGGCGTCGTGGAACTGAAGGACCGCAAGACCGGCGAGCGCGAGGAGCTGACCGTCGAGGACGCCATCGCCCGCCTGACCGCCTGACGAGGCCGGCCGCGCAGGCGAGGCCCCCTGGGACCGGCAGAGGTCCCAGGGGGCCTTCTCGCGTGGTCACGGGCCGCTCGCCCGCCGGTCACAGCCAGCCCGCGAACTCCAGCAGCAGCTCCCCGTCCTTCGGCCGCCCCACCCGCAGCGCGCGCACACCCGACTCCACCGCGCGGAACAGGGTCCAGCCGCGCAGGCGGTCCTGGTCGACCTCCAGGGACTCGGCGAGACGCTTGATGCGGCGCCGGGTCGTCGCCGGGCCGGAGGGGGCCGCGATCAGGTCGTCCACGCGGTCGCGCACCAGCCGCGCCAGGTCGAACGCGCACTCGCCGACCACCGGGTCCGGCCCCACCGCGAGCCACGGCCTCCGCTCCCCGGCGAGGACCTTGCTCTGGCGGAACGTGCCGTGCAGCAACTGGTGCTCGGGCGGGGCGGCGACCAGCTCGTCCCGGGCCGCGAGCGCCGCGTCGACCAGCGGCGCCACCTCGGGCTCGGCCTCCGCGCCGGCCCGCATCGCCGCGGCCTGCCGCCCCGTGCGCTCCGCGACCGTCTCGAAGGGGTGACCGGCGGGCGGCGCGACCCACAGCCGCCGGAGCGTGCCCGCGGCCTCCAGCAGCGCCTTCGCCTCCGGCAGCGACCGCACCGACACATCGGGGTGCAGCCGCTCCAGCAGCAGCACGCCCTCCTCCGCGCCGTCCTCCAGCAGCTGTACGGCGCCCAGGCCGCCCCAGTGCGCCAGCGCCGCGCGCTCGCTCTCCGGGCGGGCCCGGGGCGGGGCCAGCTTCAGCACGGCAGGGGTGCCGTCCGGGCGCCGTACCAGCACCACCAGACTGCTGCGGCCGCCCGGCACCTGCACCCGCTCCACGGTCAACTCGCGCCCGGCCACGGCCTGTTCGGCGAGCGCGGGCAGCCGGGCGAGCCAGTCGTCCCCGTCCGGCGCCGTCTCACCGAGCGCCCGTACCAGGCGCGGCGGCGGTTCGAAAACCATGCGCGAGTCGTTCCCTTCCGGTCCGGGTCCTGTCGTACGGGCACCCCTGGCGGGTCACCCGGTCAGGGTGTCACCGGTGCGGAGGCCGACGGGGTGGCACCGGCCGTGCCCGTCCCCTCGCCGGCCCGCTCGGCGAGCCCAGGGAAGGCTACGCTCTCCCCGCTCCAGCGCACCGCGCGCACCGCGGCCTCGCGCAGCGCCGCGGCGGCCGAGGCGCGCCGCACGCCCGTCGCCGCCCGCACCAGGTCCGCGTAGACGCCGGCCACCCGCTCCTCCAGCCGGGCGGCGAGCCGTACGGCGGCGGGCGCGTCCGGCACCGGGAACGGCAGCGCGTAGGCGGCGTTCGCGGCGACCGGCTCGCCGCCCAGGTCGCGGACCTCCCGGGTCAGCGCGTCGCGGCGCGCCCGGTGCGCGTCGTAGGCCGCCCGCGCCTCGCTCCGGCGCGCCGCGCCGATCCTGCCGCCGACGACGCCGTAGCCGTACACCGCCGCGTGCTCCGCGGCCAGCGCCGCCTGCAGGGCCGTCAGCTCGGCCCGCTTCGCCCCGCCGCTCACTTCGCCCCCTCGGTCAGCAGGTACGCGTGCGTGGCCCCGGCCGCCGCCACCGACGCCAGCAGCCGTGCCAGCTCGCCGGGCACGTCCAGCAGGGCCTTGGCGCGCCGGTCGGCGAGGGTGCGCTCGGCGGCGGCGAGGCCCGCGAGCGCGTCCTTCTCGGCGGCCGGCACCTCAGCAACGGGCGACGGGGAGGCCGAGGACGCCGCCGGCGAGGGCGGCGCGCCCTCCCGGAACGCCCGGACGTGGGCCGCGACCTCGGCCCGCAGCGGGCTCAGCCGCCGGGCGAGCCCCGGATGCGCGGCGAGGACGGCGTCGTACCGCGCCAGCAGCGCCTGGCTGTCACCCGCCGCACGCGCGCGTGCCCGCTGCGCCGCCGAGGAAGCCGCGCCGCCGCCGGAGTCCGGATCGGCCGTGCAGCCCGCCAGCAGGGCTGCGCCGGCGGCCGAGGCGAGCAGGGATCTTCTGCGCGGCCCCGGGGGGATGCGCGGCGGCGGGGGGTACGGCACTGCAGACGTCCTCGGGGCTCGTACGGAGGGAAAACCTGGGGGAAGGCCGCACAGATGGTCGGCACGTCCGTGATCACGGTACCCGCGCGCCCGTCCTGCGCCACTCACCGGCACCGGCCGTCCCGCACGGGCAGGCGAATCGTCCCTGCAGGCCCGCGTTTCCCCAGTGATCACCCCGGTTGTCCACAGGTGGACGGCGACACTCCTCGCGACCGGATACGCTTTGACCAGACACGCGACCCATCCCACAACAGCACACGCGGCCGAGGAGTCACCCGGATGAGCACCACCCAGAGCGAGAGGCTGCGAGAGCTGCTCGAACCGCTCGTCATCTCCCAGGGACTGGATCTCGAAGAGATCGCCGTGGACTCCGTCGGACGCAAGCGGGTGCTGCGCGTGGTCGTCGACTCCGACACCGGAGCCGACCTGGACGCCATCGCCGATGTGAGCCGTGCGCTCTCGGCGAAGCTCGACGAGACCAACGCGATGGGTGACGCGGCGTACGACCTGGAGGTCGGAACCCCCGGCGCGGAGCGCCTCCTCACCGAGCACCGGCACTTCGTGCGCGCCACCGACCGGCTCGTGAAGTTCCAGCTGACCGAGGGCGGCGAGCTTCTCGCCCGGATCCTGAAGGTCGACGAGGACGGTCTGGAGGTCGAGGTCCCCGGAGTGAAGGGCCGCAAGGCCACCACCCGCAGACTCGGCTTCCCGGAGATCGCCAAGGCGCGCGTGCAGGTCGAGTTCAACCGCAAGGACAGCAAGAAGGACATGAAGGAAGAGGAGGAGGCGTAGCCGTGGACATCGACATGAGTGCCCTGCGGGGCTTGGTTCGGGAGAAGGAGATCTCCTTCGACCTGCTGGTCGAGGCGATCGAGTCGGCCCTCCTCATCGCCTACCACCGCACCGAGGGAAGCCGCCGACACGCGCGCGTGGAGCTCAACCGGGAGACCGGGCATGTGACCGTGTGGGCGAAGGAGGACCCCGAGGACCTCGAGGAGGGGCAGGAGCCCCGCGAGTTCGACGACACCCCGTCCGGCTTCGGGCGGATCGCCGCCACCACGGCCAAGCAGGTGATCCTGCAGCGGCTGCGCGACGCCGAGGACGACGCGACGCTCGGCGAGTACGCCGGCCGCGAGGGCGACATCGTCACGGGCGTGGTCCAGCAGGGCCGCGACCCGAAGAACGTGCTGGTCGACATCGGCAAGCTGGAGGCCATCCTGCCGGTGCAGGAGCAGGTGCCGGGCGAGACCTACCCGCACGGCATGCGCCTGCGCAGTTACGTCGTCCGGGTGGCCAAGGGCGTCCGCGGCCCCTCCGTGACCCTCTCCCGTACGCACCCGAACCTGGTGAAGAAGCTCTTCGCCCTGGAGGTGCCCGAGATCGCCGACGGCTCGGTGGAGATCGCCGCGATCGCCCGTGAGGCCGGTCACCGCACCAAGATCGCCGTCCGGTCCACCCGCTCGGGCCTGAACGCCAAGGGCGCCTGCATCGGCCCGATGGGCGGACGGGTGCGCAACGTGATGGGCGAGCTGAACGGCGAGAAGATCGACATCGTCGACTGGTCGGACGACCCGGCCGAGATGGTGGCCAACGCCCTGTCACCCGCTCGGGTGAGCAAGGTGGAGGTCGTCGACCTGGCCACGCGCTCCGCCCGGGTGACCGTGCCGGACTACCAGCTGTCGCTGGCCATCGGCAAGGAAGGACAGAACGCCCGCCTCGCCGCGCGGCTCACCGGCTGGCGGATCGACATCCGGCCCGACACCGAGCCGGCCGCCGCCGAGTGACCGAGTGACGCCCGGTGACCGTGCGGCTCCGGGAATAGATCCCAGCCGCAGGTCGCTAGGTTTACGACAACAGCCGTTCGATCTTTGCCCCAAAGGGGTGAGGTCGGTGCGGGGAGGTAGACTTAACTGTGTCTGGCCGGACGCACGCCCGAGCATGCCCTGAGCGCACCTGTGTGGGGTGCCGGGAGCGGGCGGCCAAGAACGATCTCCTGCGGATCGTGAAGATCGAGGACGCATGCGTCCCCGATCCTCGCGGTACGCTGCCCGGCCGGGGTGCGTACGTACACCCCGCCCTGGTCTGTCTCGACCAGGCGGTACGCCGCCGGGCGTTCCCGCGGGCACTGCGCGCCCCGGGGCCGCTCGACACAAAGGCGTTGCGCCGATACGTCGAGCAGACAACAGTTGCCGAGCAGGCAACACCGTAAGACGTGCCGCACGGAACCCCGTGCGGCCTGGTACCTCGCGAGTCGAAAGCAGGTCGAGATTGCGATGAGCACTCGATGAGTACGCGATGAGTACGCCCATGAACTAGCGACGGTCCGGCTTCAACCCGGACCTCAAAGGAGCGAAGTGGCTAAGGTCCGGGTCTACGAACTCGCCAAGGAGTTCGGTGTCGAGAGCAAGGTCGTCATGGCCAAGCTCCAGGAACTCGGTGAATTCGTCCGTTCGGCGTCTTCGACCATCGAAGCGCCGGTTGTACGCAAGCTGACCGACGCCTTCCAGGGCGGTGGCAACGGCAAGCCCGCCGGCAAGCCCGCCCCCCGCAAGGCTTCCCCCAAGCCCGCCCCGGCGCCCTCTCCGGCGCAGGCGGCGCGTCCTGCTGCCCCGGCCCCGCGGCCGGCAGCCCCCAAGCCTCCGGCGGCGCCGGCTGCCGAGCAGCCCGCCACGCCGTCGGCCCCCTCGGCGCCCGCGCCGGGCCCGCGTCCGGTCCCGGGTCCCAAGCCCGCGCCGCGTCCGGCTCCGGCCGCCCCGGAGTTCACGGCTCCGCCGGCCCAGACCCCGCAGGCCCCGGCCGCGCAGGGTCCGCGCCCCGGCGCCCGTCCCGGTGCGCCGAAGCCCGGTGGCGCCCGTCCGGGTGCCCCCGGCCAGGGTCAGGCCCGTCCGGGCCAGGGTGCTCAGCGTCCCGGCGGCCAGGCCCCGCGTCCGGGCGCCCGTCCGGCCGGTCCGCGTCCGGGCAACAACCCCTTCACCTCCGGTGGCTCCACCGGCATGGCCCGTCCGCAGGCCCCGCGCCCGCAGGGCGGCCCGCGTCCCGGTCCCGGCGGCGCTCCCCGTCCCCAGGCGCCCGGCGCCCAGGGCGGCGGCCCGCGTCCGCAGGCTCCCGGCGGTCCCCGTCCGAGCCCGGCCGGCATGCCCCGGCCGCAGGGCGGTCCGCGTCCCGGCCCGGCCGGTCCGCGTCCGAACCCCGGCATGATGCCGCAGCGTCCCGCTGCCGGCCCGCGTCCCGGCCCCGGCGGCGGTCGCGGCCCGGCCGGTGCCGGCCGTCCCGGTGGCGGCGGCGGTCGCCCGGGTGGCGGCGGCTTCGCCGGCCGTCCCGGTGGTGGCGGCGGCGCCCGTCCGGGTGGCGGCGGCTTCGCCGGCCGTCCCGGTGGTGGCGGCGGCGGTGGCTTCGGCGGTGGCGGCGGTGGCCGCCCCGGCTTCGGCGGCCGTCCCGGCGGTCCCGGTGGCCGCGGTGGCACGCAGGGCGCCTTCGGCCGTCCCGGCGGTCCGGCGCGTCGTGGCCGCAAGTCGAAGCGGCAGCGTCGCCAGGAGTACGAGGCGATGCAGGCCCCGAGCGTCGGCGGCGTGATGCTGCCGCGCGGCAACGGCGAGACCATCCGTCTCTCCCGCGGCGCGTCGCTCACCGACTTCGCGGAGAAGATCAACGCCAACCCGGCGTCCCTCGTCGCGGTCATGATGAACCTCGGCGAGATGGTCACCGCGACGCAGTCCGTCTCCGACGAGACCCTGCAGCTCCTCGCCGACGAGATGAACTACACGGTTCAGATCGTCAGCCCCGAGGAGGAGGACCGCGAGCTGCTCGAGTCCTTCGACATCGAGTTCGGCGAGGACGAGGGCTCCGAGGAGGACCTGGTCGTCCGTCCGCCGGTGGTGACCGTCATGGGTCACGTCGACCACGGCAAGACCCGCCTGCTCGACGCGATCCGCAAGACGAACGTCATCGCGGGCGAGGCCGGCGGCATCACCCAGCACATCGGTGCCTACCAGGTCGCGACCGAGGTCAACGGCGAAGAGCGCGCGATCACCTTCATCGACACCCCGGGTCACGAGGCGTTCACCGCCATGCGTGCCCGCGGTGCGAAGTCGACGGACATCGCGATCCTGGTCGTCGCGGCCAACGACGGCGTCATGCCGCAGACGGTCGAGGCCCTGAACCACGCCAAGGCGGCCGACGTGCCGATCGTGGTCGCGGTCAACAAGATCGACGTCGAGGGCGCGGACCCGACCAAGGTGCGCGGTCAGCTGACCGAGTACGGCCTGGTGGCCGAGGAGTACGGCGGCGACACCATGTTCGTCGACATCTCCGCCAAGCAGGGCCTGAACATCGACAGCCTCCTGGAGGCGGTCGTGCTGACGGCCGACGCCGCCCTGGACCTTCGGGCCAACCCGAACCAGGACGCGCAGGGCATCGCGATCGAGTCCCGGCTCGACCGCGGCCGCGGCGCCGTGGCGACGGTGCTCGTCCAGCGAGGCACGCTGCGGGTCGGCGACACGATGGTGGTCGGCGACGCGTACGGCCGCGTCCGGGCGATGCTCGACGACAACGGCAACAACGTGGCCGAGGCCGGCCCGTCGATGCCGGTCCAGGTCCTGGGTCTGACCAACGTCCCGGGCGCCGGCGACAACTTCATCGTGGTCGACGAGGACCGTACGGCCCGCCAGATCGCGGAGAAGCGCGCGGCCCGCGAGCGCAACGCGGCGTTCGCCAAGCGCACGCGCCGTGTCTCGCTGGAGGACCTGGACAAGGTGCTCAAGGCCGGCGAGGTCCAGCAGCTGAACCTGATCATCAAGGGTGACGCTTCTGGTTCCGTCGAGGCCCTGGAGTCCTCCCTGCTCCAGCTGGACGTCGGCGAAGAGGTCGACATCCGCGTCCTGCACCGCGGCGTCGGTGCGGTCACGGAGTCCGACATCGACCTGGCGATGGGCTCGGACGCGATCGTCATCGGCTTCAACGTCCGCGCTGCCGGGCGTGCCCAGCAGATGGCGGAGCGCGAGGGCGTGGACGTCCGGTACTACTCGGTCATCTACCAGGCGATCGAGGAGATCGAGGCGGCCCTCAAGGGCATGCTCAAGCCGGAGTTCGAGGAGGTCGAGCTCGGTACGGCGGAGATCCGCGAGGTCTTCAAGTCGTCCAAGCTGGGCAACATCGCCGGTGTGCTCATCCGGTCGGGCGAGGTCAAGCGCAACAGCAAGGCGCGCCTCATCCGCGACGGCAAGGTGGTCGCGGAGAACCTCACCATCGAAGGCCTGCGTCGCTTCAAGGACGACGTCACCGAGATCCGCGAAGGGTTCGAGGGCGGTATCAACCTCGGCAACTTCAACGACATCAAGGTCGACGACATCATCGCGACGTACGAGCTGCGGGAGAAGCCGCGGGCGTAACGGCCGACGGCGCCTGAAGCTGGCCGGCGGGATCTCGGTCCTGCCGGCCAGCTTGCCGTTCCCGGGGCTCCGCCCCGGACCCGGACGGAGCGGCAGCGGACGGTGCCGGGAAACCCGGTCGAGCCACTGTCGGCCAAGCGGTACCGTGGCTCCAGGCCATCGATCCCGTACCGGCGGGTTAACCCGGCACACACCATGTACGTGGGGACTCTGTCCTTCGACCTCCTCCTCGGCGACGTCCACTCGCTGAAGGAGAAGCGCTCCGTCGTCCGCCCCATCGTCGCCGAACTCCAGCGGAAGTACGCGGTGAGCGCGGCGGAGGTGGACCACATGGACCTCCACCGGCGAGCGATCATCGGCCTCGCCATGGTCTCCGCCGACGCGGCGCACCTCACCGACGTACTGGACCGGTGCGAACGGCTGGTCGCCGGCCGCCCCGAGGTCGAGCTGCTGTCCGTACGACGGCGCTTCCACGGCGAAGACGACTGACACGACGACGCCGACCAGACCACAGCAACGCAAGAAGAAACAACGAACGGGAGACGGACCAGTGGCCGACAACGCGCGGGCGAAAAGGCTGGCGGACCTCATCCGGGAGGTGGTGGCCCAGAAGCTGCAGCGCGGGATCAAGGACCCGCGGCTCGGCTCGCACGTCACCATCACGGACACCCGGGTCACGGGTGACCTGCGGGAGGCGACCGTCTTCTACACGGTCTACGGCGACGACGAGGAGCGCAAGGCCGCGGCGGCCGGACTGGAGAGCGCCAAGGGCATCCTGCGCTCCGAGGTCGGCCGCGCCGCCGGGGTGAAGTTCACGCCCACCCTGACCTTCGTCGCGGACGCCCTGCCGGACACCGCCCGGACCATCGAGGACCTCCTCGACAAGGCCCGGCAGTCCGACGCGAAGGTCCGCGAGGCGGCCGCCGGCGCCACGTACGCCGCCGGCGCGGACCCCTACCGCAAGCCGGCCGAGGACGAGACCGACACGGACGGCGACGCCGCGGAATGACCCAGAAGCACACCACGCCCGACGGCCTCGTCATCGTCGACAAGCCGTCGGGCTTCACTTCGCACGACGTGGTCGCCAAGATGCGCGGGATCGCCAGGACCCGCCGCGTCGGCCACGCCGGCACCCTCGACCCGATGGCGACCGGCGTGCTGGTCCTCGGCGTCGAGCGCGCCACCAAACTCCTCGGGCACCTCGCCCTCACCGAGAAGGAGTACCTGGGCACCATCCGCCTGGGCCAGAACACCATCACCGACGACGCCGAGGGCGAGATCACCTCGTCCACCGACGCCTCCAAGGTGACCCGGGACGCCATCGACGCCGGGATCGCCAAGCTGACCGGCGACATCATGCAGGTGCCGTCCAAGGTCAGCGCCATCAAGATCAACGGCGTACGGTCGTACAAGCGGGCCCGCGAGGGCGAGGAGTTCGACATCCCGGCCCGGCCGGTGACCGTCTCCTCCTTCGCGGTGTACGACGTCCGGGACGCCGTCGCCGACGACGGCACCCCGGTGCTCGACCTGGTCGTCTCCGTCGTCTGCTCCTCCGGCACCTACATCCGCGCCCTCGCCCGTGACCTCGGCGCCGGCCTCGGCGTCGGCGGCCATCTCACCGCGCTGCGCCGGACGCGCGTCGGGCCGTACAGGATCGACACGGCGAAGACGCTGGACCAGCTGCAGCAGGAGCTGACCGTGATGCCGATCGCGGACGCCGCCGCGGCCGCGTTCCCGCGCTGGCAGGTCGACGACCGGCGCGCCCGGCTGCTGCTCAACGGCGTCCGGCTGGAGATGCCCGACGAGTACGCGGGCGCCGGTCCTGTCGCCGTCTTCGACCCCGAGGGCCGCTTCCTGGCGCTCGTCGAGCAGCACAAGGGCAAGGCCAAGAGCCTGGCTGTCTTCGGCTGAGGCCCCGAGCGAAGGCGCTTGCCCGTGGAACGGCGGCCGGCCACGGGGTGTGCCCCTGCCGCCGCTCCACGGTCCCCCCTCGGTTCCCCCACCCCTAGGGTTATCCAGCGGCTCCCGACTATTCACCCGTCCGGGCAGGCGCTCGGAGTGAACCGGGGGAGCGGAAGGGGGCGCGTTCGTCACGCGATCTGTCCCGTAGATCATCGTGCGCCTTACCGTCGCAAGAGAGGTCACGCGGGCGAGAGCGGGGAGGTACGGCCATGGCGGGACGGGGTCCGCGCACCGGAGGCGCTCGCCGGCCACCGACGGACGGCTTCCGAGGCCCAGGCTGGGACGGTACGGCCGCCAGGGACACGGCCGGCCCCCACAGCGCCCCGGGCGTCGGTGCCGTCGGCTACACCACGGGCGCGGCCTGCTTCGAACACACCACGGGCACAGCCGACAGCACGGCCACGGAAGGGCACCCCACCGCGGGTCCCCGGGCGTCAGGGGGCGCGGGAGGCTCCGGTACGGCGGGTTCCTCGGCGTCAGGGGGCGCGGGAGGTTCCGGCACCGCAGTCCCGTCCGTACCCGGCGCCGTCTCCGGCCACCCGCACCCGCCCCTCGTCCAGATCCGTGACCTCGCCGGGCGGCCGCGAGGCGTCGGGTTTCTCGCCGATCACCAGGGCACCCTGGTCACCAGCCACGAGACCGTCGACGGCCTGCCCCGGCTCGTGCTGCAGACGGCGGGCGGCGACCGCACCTGCGTGGTGGCCGCCGATGCCGTGACCCCGCTTCCCGCCCTCGACCTGGCCCTGGTCCGCACCGACGGCCTGGGTCTCGACCCGCTGCCGCTGACCGTGCGGGAACGGATCGACGCCGGAACCTATGTACGGCTCCCCGCGGGCTGCTGGCGCGAGGCGCGGATCCTGGCCGCGACCGAGGTGACGTACACCGCCACCGACCGCTTCCACCTCCTCCCGGACGCGCTGGAACTGGCCATCGGCACGGCCGGCCAGGACGCGCTGCGGCTGGGCGGCGGGGCGGCCGGGGGCCCGGTGCTGGACGCGCGGACCGGCGCGGTCCTCGGCGTCCTCGGCACCGCCCTGCACTCCGCACAGCGCGACACGGGGTTCGCGGTGCCGCTGCGGCCCGTCGACGGCCCCCTCGCCGAGCTGCTCGCCCGCAACGCGGCGACCGTGCCCGCCTACGGCGCCGACCTCAACCTGGCCGGCATCCTGCAGCTCACCGAGACCTCGGTCGGCCAGGACGGCCCGCAGCGGCCCCTCGCCGGCACCGTGGAACCGGTCGAACGCCCCGACGTCGTCCGGGAGTTGGCTGCCTTCACCGACGGCGGCCGGGCCGTCCTCGGGCTCGTCGGCGCCCCGGGCAGCGGTCGTACGACGGTACTCGCGGACCTCGCCGCCCGCCGGGCCCACGGCGAGCGGCCCGCCCCCACCCTGTGGCTGCGCGGCGCCGACCTGGAGGACACCGACGCATCCCTGGCCGACGCGGCCCGCCGCGCCCTGGAACGGGCGGCCCGGATCGTCGCCACGGCCCGCCACGCCCACCCCGAGTCCCTCGGCGACCTCACCCCCGACGACCTGGCCCACCTCGCCGCCCGCGCCGGCCGCCCGCTCCTGCTGGTCCTGGACGGCCCCGAGGAGATGCCTCCCGTCCTCGCCCACCGCCTCCCCGACTGGACCCGGGCCACGGCCGACTGGCTCCGCCGGACCGGCGCACGTCTGGTGGTGGCCTGCGGGGAGGAGTACTGGGAGCATGCGGGCGCGGAGTTCCCCGCCGGCCTGCTGCACACCCCAACGGCTCCCGCCGCGCCCCCCGGCTCCGAGACCGCCGACGTCTTCGTCGCCCCGGTCCTCACCGAAACCGCCGACGAAGCCCCGCCCGGCGCGGAGACCGGTGGGCTTTTCGTCGCCCCGGCCGTCACGGCCACCGCGCCGGTCACCGACACACCCTCCGCTGCCGCCTTCGCGGTCATGGCCGGCGCCGCGCCCGCCGGGGCTTCCGTCCCCCCGGCCGTCGCCGGCACCGCGGCCGCCCCGCCGGGCACCAACACCACCCCAACCGGCACCGGCACCACAACCAGCACTGTCACCCTGCCCGGCACCAAGGCCGCCGCCCGTCCCTCCGCGGCCACCCCGCCAGGCATCGCCACCCCAACCGGCAACACCAACGCCACCCCCGCGACCAACCTCACCCCCACCGCCGACTCACCCCCCTCCGCCCCCTTCCCGCCCTGCCTGCGCCTTTCCGATCTGACCGATGACGAGGCCAGGCGGGCCCGTGCCCGTTATGGGCTGCCCGACGGACTTCTCGCCGAGCGTGACGCCCGGCACCCGCTCACCCTGCGGCTGCTGTCCGAGGTGCGGGCCGCCGCGCCGGAC
Organism: Streptomyces sp. NBC_00557; assembly: GCF_036345995.1. Taxonomy (NCBI): domain Bacteria; kingdom Bacillati; phylum Actinomycetota; class Actinomycetes; order Kitasatosporales; family Streptomycetaceae; genus Streptomyces; species Streptomyces sp. NBC_00557. The sequence goes on along the minus strand of NZ_CP107796.1, from coordinate 2,305,381 downwards.
GTCCAGGCCGGTGCCGTGCCCCTCGACCGGCATGACGTGTTCGCCGCTCACCTGGACCTGATGTGCCTGCGGATCGCGGTCCGGCTCGCCGCCGAGGGCGGGCTGCGCGGGACGGCCGTACGCCTGCTCGCCGCACGGGTGGCCGGGCAGGTGCACGAGGCCGCCCGGCGGAGCCTCGGCCCGGGGCAGGGCGAGCTGGACCGGGCGTCGTTCGAGGCGGTGTTTCCCTGGGGGCCCGCCCCGGCGCGGCTCGGCGGCGGCACCGGCTGGGCGTCCGCCGTCCTCGCCGAAGGCCTCCTCGTCCCGGCCGGCCGGGGCTACCGCTTCGCGCACGAGGAACTGGCCGACTGGATCCAGGGCATGCACCTCGACCTCGACGCGGCCCTGCACGCCCTGGTCCACCGCGCCGGCGCCTCCCACCCGGTGCCCGTGCCGCGCCACCGCGCCGGCCCGGTCGTACAGGCCCTGCTGCTCCTCGGACGGCAGCACGGCCACCGGCAACTCGCCGCCCGCCTGCGGGACTTGACGGACGCACTGGACCGTGACCCCGGCTCCTGGTGGGCCGCGCGACTGCTCGCCCGCACTCTGCTCCAGGTCCCGGACGCCGCGCCGTACACCGAGGTGCTGCGGCGGCTCGCGGACCGGATCGTCGCCTGGCGCCGGGCCGGGCGGCCGGTGCCGGCCGAGTTCGGTCCCGGTTTCTGGACCGGTCTGCCGGTCACCGACACCGAGCGGCTCGACCTGCTGCGCCGGCTGGTGCCGGCCGACCGGGCGCCCTCGGAGCCCGGCGAGCGCTACCTCGACGCCGTCGCCCGGCTGCTCGCCGCCGCCCCCGCCGTCGTACAGCCGGCGCTGGTCCGCTGGTTCGACGACGAACGGCCGCTGCCCGCGACCCCGCACGCCACCGTCGCGACCGCAGCCCAGGCCCTGCTGCACACCCACCGGCACGGCGCACTGGACGACCTCACCGAGGTTCTGGCGGCGAGCGGGCACCGGCGCGCGGACGAACTGCTCGCCACCCTCGCCGAGGACGAGCCGGCGGCCGTCTGCCGGGCCGTCGACCGCTGGGCGCACGACGAGCGCCCCGCCCGGCGTCTCGCGGCCGTGACCCACGGGCTGCGCGCGGCGCCGCACGTCCGCTCTGAGGCCGACGGCCGGCTGCTGCGCTACGCCGCCCTCACCCTCCTCGCCCGTCCCGCCGACCGCGCCCTGCACGGCGGCGCCCTCGCCCTGCTGGTCCGCGACCCGCACAGCCGCGACCGGCACCTCGCCGCGGCCCTGCGGCACTTCGCCGACGGCGATCCCCATCTCCCGCCGAGCGCCCTGGCCCCCGCCCTGACCACCCACCCCGAACCGGTCCTCGAGGCCTTCCGCGCCCGGCTGTGCCATCCGGACACCACGGACACACACCAAGAGGGAAGGGCACACCTGGAGACGGCGGAGACACGCCCGGAGACGGCGGAGACACGCCCGGACGAGACGCTGCACACCCTCACCGACGTCACCACCCCGGCGCTCGCCCGCCGCGTCGCAGCCCTCCTGCGGGAGTCGGCACGGCAGTGCCCCGGCCTCGCCCGGCCCATCGCCGCCCACATCGACCGGCGCCTCGCCGAGGGCCCCACCGTCCGGCCCGTGCTGCTGCCCCTGGTCACCGGCCTACTGGACGACGGCCCCGACCACCTCCGCGCGGCCCTCGCCGGCGTCCTCGCCGCCGCCGGCACCCCCGCCTGCCGGCCGCTGCGCCGGGAGCTGCTGGAGCTGCTGCTCGCCCGGGAACAGGACCCGTCCGTGCTGGACGCCGTTCTGCACGCCGCCGCCACCGCACACGGAGACGACCGGGAGGAGGACGTCCGCGGGCTCGTCCACCGGACCGGCCTGCTGCTCGTCCGCACCCCCGAGGGCGCCGCCCGCTTCGACCGCGGCCTGGTGGACCTGGGGCGGCACGTGCCCGGCTTCGCCGCCCGCATGACCGGCTGGCTGGCCGCCGCCCCGGACGACTGGGCCGCCGTGGTCGGCCCCAGCACCCGCCGCATGCTCGAGAGCCTCGCGGGCGTCCGCGTACCGGCGTGAGCGGCGACGGACCGTCGCCGCGGACGTGCGCCCCGTCACAGCCCCGATACCGATGCGGGCCCCGGGCACCCGGCATGGCACCCTTAGACCTGCGCAAGTCTTAGGCGTCATTTGGACACGGGTTCGAGGAGCGGTCACTGTGCAGCGCTGGCGTGGCTTGGAGGACATCCCCCAGGACTGGGGGCGCAGCGTCGTCACCATCGGTTCCTACGACGGCGTCCACCGCGGCCACCAGCTGATCATCAAGCACGCCGTCGACCGCGCCCGCGAGCTGGGCGTCCCCGCCGTCGTGGTCACCTTCGACCCGCACCCCAGCGAGGTCGTCCGTCCCGGCAGCCACCCGCCGCTGCTCGCCCCGCACCACCGCCGCGCCGAGCTGATGGCGGACCTGGGCGTGGACGCGGTCCTCATCCTGCCCTTCACCACCGAGTTCTCGAAGCTCTCGCCCGCCGATTTCGTGGTCAAGGTCCTGGTGGACAAGCTGCACGCGAAGGCGGTCGTGGAGGGCCCGAACTTCCGCTTCGGCCACAAGGCCGCCGGCAACGTGGACTTCCTCGCCGAACAGGGCAAGGTGTACGACTTCGAGGTCGAGGTCGTCGACCTGTACCTCACCGGTGAGGCGGGCGGCGGCCAGCCGTTCTCCTCCACGCTGACCCGCCGCCTGGTCGCCGAGGGCGACGTCGAGGGCGCCCGGGAGATCCTGGGCCGCCCGCACCGGGTGGAGGGCGTGGTCGTGCGCGGCGCCCAGCGCGGCCGCGAACTGGGCTTCCCGACGGCCAACGTCGAGACGCTCCCGCACACCGCGATCCCCGCCGACGGCGTGTACGCCGGTTACCTGCACGTCGAGGGCGAGGCCATGCCGGCCGCGATCTCCGTCGGCACGAACCCGCAGTTCGACGGCACCGAGCGCACGGTGGAGGCGTACGCCATCGACCGCGTCGGCCTCGACCTGTACGGCCTGCACGTCGCCGTCGACTTCCTCGCGTACGTGCGCGGACAGGCGAAGTTCGACACGCTGGAGGCCCTGCTGGAGCAGATGGCCGCCGATGTGAAGCGGTGCCGGGAGATCGTGGCGGCGGAGGGATAGCCTCCGGCGGTTCCCCGGCTCCCGGGGACCTCCGACACGCGAGGGCGGCCGGTGCGCTGAGCACCGGCCGCCCTCTTCGTCGTCGTCCTACTGCTGGGGCGGGGCCTGCGGCGGCTGGGGGTAGCCGTAGGCGCCGGGCTGGGGCGCCTGCCCCTGCTGCGGCGGGTACGGCTGCCCGCCCGGAGCGGCCTGCGGGTACGGCTGCTGGCCCGGCTGCTGCGGCGGGTACGGCTGCTGCCCCGGCTGTTGCGGCGGGTACGGCTGCTGGCCCTGCTGCGGCGGGTACGGCTGCCCCGGCTCCTGCGGGTAGGGCTGGCCCGGCATGGGCTGGCCCGGCATCGGCGGGGCGGCCACCGGCGGCGGATTGCCGTCACTGGTCCACAGGCCGTGCGCCTGCTGGTGGCGGGTGAAGTCCTCGGCGACCAGCGCGGCCAGGTTGAAGTACGCCTCGCGGGTCTTCGGCCGCATCATGTCCAGGTCGACCTCGGCGCCGGCGGCCAGATGCTCGTCGAACGGCACGACCACGACCGCGCGGGTGCGCGTCTCGAAGTGCGCCACGATGTCCTCGACCTTGATCATCTTGCCGGTCTCGCGGACCCCGGAGATCACGGTGAGCGAGCGGGAGACCAGGTCGGCGTACCCGTGCGCGCCCAGCCAGTCCAGCGTCGTACTGGCGCTGCTCGCGCCGTCCACGGACGGCGTGGAGATGATGATCAGCTGGTCGGCGAGGTCGAGCACCCCGCGCATGGCGCTGTACAGCAGGCCCGTGCCCGAGTCGGTCAGGATGATCGGGTACTGCCGGCCCAGCACGTCGATCGCGCGCCGGTAGTCCTCGTCGTTGAACGTGGTCGAGACGGCCGGGTCCACGTCGTTGGCGATGATCTCCAGACCGGAGGGCGCCTGCGAGGTGAACCGCCGGATGTCCATGTACGAGTTCAGGTACGGGATCGCCTGCACGAGGTCGCGGATGGTCGCCCCGGTCTCCCGGCGCACCCGTCGCCCGAGCGTGCCGGCGTCCGGGTTCGCGTCGATCGCGAGGATCTTGTCCTGGCGCTCGGTGGCGAGGGTGGAGCCCAGCGCCGTGGTGGTGGTCGTCTTGCCGACGCCGCCCTTGAGGCTGATGACCGCGATCCGGTAGCAGGACAGCACCGGCGTGCGGATCAGCTCCAGCTTGCGCTGCCGCTCGGCCTCCTCCTTCTTGCCGCCGAGCTTGAACCGGCCGCCCGCCGCCGCGGGCCGGCCGCTCTTCGCCTTCTGCCGCTTGTTGTTGAGCAGCCGGTCCGAGGACAGCTCCACGGCGGCCGTGTAACCGAGCGGCGCCGCACCGGGGTTGGTGGGCTGCCGCTGGTCGTGCTGCACGGGCTGCGGCCAGGCGGCACCGGAGCGCGGATCCACGGGCGCGTGCGGGGCCTGCGGGGCGTGGGGGACCTGCGGCGCTGCCGGACCTTCAGCCGCCGGTGCGCCGCCCTGACCCTGCGGCGGCTGCGGGAACCCGTAACCGCCGGGCTGCGGCTGCGCGTTGGGGGTGCCACCCTGCGCGCCGGGCTGCGGGAAGCCGTAACCACCCGGCTGTGGCTGCGGCTGCGGCTGTGGCTGGGCGGCGGGCGGCTGCGGGAAGCCGTAACCGCCGGGCTGCGGCTGCGCGTTGGGGGTGCCGGGCTGGGGGAAGCCGTAACCTCCGGCCTGGCTGGGGTCGTTGGGGTTGGGCTGGGGCGCGGGGGGCTGCGGGAAGCCGTAACCGCCGCCCGGGGCGCCGGGGCCCGCCGGGTTCGGCTGCGGTCCCGGGCCGGGCGCCGGCTGCCCGGCCGGGTTCGGCTGTCCGGGCTGCGGTGCGGCGGGCGCGCCGGGCTGGTTCTGGTGGGACTGGTTCTGCTGCGGCTGGTTCCAGGCCGCGGGCGCGGGCTGGGGGGCCTGCGGCTGGAACGGCGGCTGCTGGCCGGGCATCGGGCCGGGGCCCTGAGCGGCCGCCGGCTGCGGCTGACCGGGCATCGGGCCGGGCTGCTGCTGTGCGGGCCACTGAGCCGCCGGAGCGGGCGCCGCGGGCTGGTACGACGGCGGCAGCGGGGGCACCCCGCTCTGCGGCGCGGGCGGAGGCGTCCAGCCGGACGCGCCGTCCTGGCCGCCCTGGACGGGCGCGGGCGGCACGGCGGCCTGGGGAGCGCCCGACTGCGAGGCGCCGTCCGCCCGGGCGCCGCTCTCCGGCGCGCCGGGCTGGGATGCGCCGGGTTGCGGGGCGCTGGATTGCGGGGCGGCCTCGGCGGTGGGGGAGGCGGCGGGTGTCACGGCGTCCTGGGCGCCCGCGTCTGCGTCCGTGGACGAGGAGGCGTCCGACTGGGCGTTCTCAGGCGCGCCGTTGTCGGATGTCGCGTCGGCGGACTCGGCGGCGCCGGGCCCGGCCTCGCCGGACGTGCCGTTCTCGGCCTCTGCGTCCTGCGCGGACTCCTCCCGAGCACCGGCCGTGCCCTCGGCCTCCGCAACGGCGTCGCTCCCGGCCGCGTCCTCAGCCCGGGCCTCGTCCTCGCCCTCGACCTCGACCTCGCCCGCGCTCGCACGCTCGCCGAGACCGTCGTCCTCCCCGGCCTCGGCCTGCGAGGCGGCGGCATCCTGCACGGAACCCGTCGACGCCTCGTCCGACCGCGCCTCGGCGTTGCCGTCGGAGCCCTCGGCCGCGGGCTTCCCGGACGCGTCGCCCTCGGCACCGGCGGAGCCCGTGGCCGTACCCTCGGCCGGGCTTTCGTCATCGGAGCCGATCTGCTGCGCGGCGGCGGCCGCGCGCTCGGCGATCTCGGCCATCTCGCGCTTCAGGGCCACGGCGGAGAACCGCATGGTGGCACCGCTCTCCAGGTCCCCGTTGCCGGTCTCCGGCCCGACGGCCGGCGCCGGAGCCTCCGGCTGTGCCTGCTGGGCCGCGTCCGGCTGGACGTGCTGGGCCTGCTGGACGTGCTGGGCCTGCTGGGCCGCGTCCGGCTGGATCTGCTGGGCCTGCTGGGCGGCGTGCGGCTGCTGCGGCTCGAATCCCTCCGGCAACCGGGGCATCGGGACGGGGTTTCCGACGGGCGGCGCCGGGGCGGCGTAGGGCGCGGCCTGGGCCGGCGGGGCCGGCGGAGGCGGCGGCGCGTACGGGGTGCCCTGGGGCGGGGTGCCCGGGGGCGGGCCGTACGGGGCGCCCTGCGCCGGCGCAGGCGGGGTGTAGGGGGCGCCGTTGGCCGGCGGAGGCGGCGGCACCGGGGACGACGAGGGCGCACCGGACGAACCCTGGGCGTTCTGCGTGTACCAGGCGGGCGGCGCGTAGTCGATGGTGAACTCGCCCGTCATCTCGATGGCGGACTCCGCGTCGGTCTGGTCGTCGTCGGGTGTGTCCCAGCCCCCGCGGATCCCGTCCCGATCGCTGTTCACAGTTCCTCCTGGTGTGGTCGAACACCCTCATGCCGTGCTAGGGGGCGACCGTTCCTGTCGTACGATTCGCCGGGCTTCCCCCTCGGGTCACCGGACCCCTTGGTCGCAGAGCGCGCACCACCCGCTCGTGGGAACTCGCGACTGCCCGGTCCCAGCCTAATCACCAATGCGACGGCGCTGGCAGGCCCGGCCGCCGCTTCCTGCCCGTCCGACGCGTCACACCGGGGCAGTTACGGCCACGGCGCGTGCGGACGTACACCAAAACGTGACGCGGAAGCGCCTCAGCCGGGCACGATAGCGGGCGAATTCCGGCATCCCTTCGCCAACTCCCTTGAAACCGGCCAAGTTGGGGTTCGGTCGCGCCGGCGGCTCAGTCCATGCGGCGAGCCACGCCGAGCAGTCCGGTCTCGGGGTCGGTCGCCTGCGTCACCACGTACTGCCGGTCCCGCTCCGTGCACCACAGCGTCACCCCGTCCGGAAGCGTGGGCAGCGTCTCGACCTCCGTACGCGGCAGGCCCAGCACCCGGCCGATCTCCGCCGCCTCGTCCGGCGACACCCGCTGCACGCCCACCAGGCGCGCCTGGCGCATCAGCCGCGGCGCCACCGGGCTGAGATACGGCAGCAGGGTCAGCACGGACTGCCAGGGCGCCGACACCACCCGACCGCGCGGCGGGCGCATGCCGCAGTCCCGCACCACCAGCACCGGCGTACCGGCCGAGGCGCCCTGCGGGGGCACGCGGCCGACGTCGTACACCGCGAGGCCGTTCTGCCCGCCGCCCATGGCGTGCACCATCGGCATCCAGGCCTGCGCACGCCCGGTCTCGACGGCCACGCGCGCGCCCGTCGCCGCCGCGCGCAGCGCCACGACCTGCGCGGTCCACAGGCCGCCGATGAGCACGATGTCGTACGGCGTCGGACGGTTGACGCCGAGCACGGCGGGCTGGCCCTCGGCGTTGACGCCGACGACCACGCCGTCGTCGCCGATGGGCAGGGACAGCGCGTCGGCCTGCTCCACGGGCAGGGTGTGCCGCGGGTGGCGGGGGCCGAGCAGCCCGAAACCGGTACGCAGCCGTTCACCGAGACCCGGCGTCGGCGAGGCCGCGCGGGACGGCGTGGGCGAGGTCGACAGGGCCATCAGCGGGCACCTCCGAGCGGCAGGGTGGCCAGAACGCCGGGCAGCTGCTCCCGGTCCAGGCGGGCGAGTCCGGTCCGCGCCCGACGCGCCGCCTGCTCCAACTCCCGGCGCGCGTCGGTCAGTTCCTGGTTGCTGCGGCCGGTGATGCGCACATGGCCGGTGATGACCACGTCCTGCTGGGCGCCCTTGGCGAGCGTCAGGCTGAACGTCGTCGCCAGCGCGGGCACCTCCGTCAGCTGCGCGACCAACTGGGCCAGCGAGCCGCCGGACCCGCCCAACTGGGGCCAGCGGCGCACCCAGTAGGTGGTGTGCCGGCGGTTGTCGCAGCGCCAGCTGCGGCTGGACTCCTCTGTGCGGCGCTGCGGCGCCTCGCCGCGCCCGGCCTGCGCCGTCACCATCGGGTTGGCGCACGCGGAGGTCGCGATGGCCGCCGTCAGCTCCTCCTCGGTGAGCACGCTCGCCCGGAACCCGGCGCCGGTCAGCCGGCTCGCCAGATGCTCGGCCGCGCGGGTCAGGGCCTTCTGCGCGCCCGTCAGCCCGCCGCCGCGCGCGGCCACCGCCTCCGGGCACAGCTCGGGATCCAGCTTCAGCGCGATCCAGGTGATGCGCACCGCCGGGGAACCGGTCTGCGCCTGCAGCGGCGCGTAGTTGCTGACCACGACCGACTGCTGGGGCAGATGCAGGGCGGGCGCCGGCTGGGTGTGCACGACGATCTGCGCCGACTCCAGCCGTATCCCGTCGACTTCGAGGGCGTCGCGCACCAGCCGCACCGGCAGCGGTCTGCGGCCGCGCTCCGCGCGCAGCGCGTCGGCGTCCGACTCCACCTGCAGCACCGCCGTCAGGAAGCCGCCGTCGCCGATCATGCCGATCGGCCGCTGGTCGCGGTCGTCACCGCGGCTGTAGCTGTAGGTGCGCAGCGTCGGGTCGCACTCCACGGCCGGGGCGAGTCCGGCGTCGGTGCCCGGCGGGACCGGTGTCGCCGCCGCCCGGCGCGTGCGGGCCCGCAGCGCCAGCAGGGTGCTGAGCCATTCCGGCAGGGAGCGCCCCCGGCGCCGTACGACCGCGAGCACCACGAACAGCGCGGCGACCGGGACGGAGGCGATCAGCGCGATCGTGCCCGCGAGCCACCCGCACAGCACGAGCGCGGCCGCGATCTCCAGCAGCACCAGCCGCTGCAGCGCGAACGAACCGCCGCGCCCGGAACGGGACTCCGGATGCGGGGTGAAAGCGCCCTGGTAGGGCGCGGGCGAGGGCTGGGTGGCGGGCTGAGGGGCGGCAGGGCCGTGAGCACTCGACCGGCGCGCACGACGAGGTCGTGACCCCGATTGCGATCGCGACCGGGTCCGCGTTGCGGAAGCCATCACTCCAAAACCCCCGAACTCACCCGGAAACCCTTTGAGCTCCGGTCCCTTCAAGCCGTGAGCACCCTACCCGTGCCACACGCACGTCCACGCAACAGGCATAGTAGGGGGCGGGTCTGACAGTCGAGTCACCAGAGGCAACCGAGGGCGGGGGACGGATCTTCACAGGTCCCCCACGGCTCCGCAACGGGGAGAGAGCGGACACAGATGGCATCACGGCGGGACGAACTCAACGCCTACACCTTCGCGAAGCGCCGTACGCTCGCAGCTTTCCTTCAGCCCTCGCCCTCCGGCTCGGAGGAGGGCGCCCCCAAGCCGCTGGGCGCACTGGTGCCCGGCCTCGTCGTCGGCGTCGTCATCCTCGCGGTGTTCGGCGCGATCGGCATGTTCAGCCCGACGGCGCCCAAGGGCTGGGACGACCCGGAGAAGCACGTCATCGTCGCCAGCGAGTCGACCACGCGCTACGTGGTGCTGAAGACGGGCAAGCAGGTGCAGCTGCACCCGGTCCTCAACATGGCCTCCGCCAAGCTGCTGCTGAGCCCCGAGAACGACAGCGTCATCACCGTCGACGAGAAGGTCCTGGACAGCGGCAAGCCCCCGCACGGCGTCACCATCGGCATCCCCTACGCCCCCGACCGCCTGCCCTCCCCGGGCGAGGCATCGGCCGCCAAGCGCTGGGCGGTCTGCGAACGCCCCGGCGCCGGCGGCCGCGCCATCCAGAAAGCGGCCTTCGTCCTCGCCAAGAAGGAGTGGCCCAGGACGGAGGGCCCGAACCGGCTCACCGGCGGCGACCTGATGTACGTCGTCGCCCCGGACGGCAAGACGCAGTACGTCGTCGACGCGCACGGCACGGCCTACCCGATCGCGAACCCGGACGACAAGGAACTGCTCAAGGCCCTCGACACCCAGGGCCGCGCCCCGCAGCGCGTCTCCCAGGACTGGCTCGCCACCCTCCACAAGGGCGACGCCGTCTCGATCCCGCACGTCCCGGGCACCCCCGGCACGAAGGCCGGCGCCGGCCTGCCCGCCGAGTACGACAAGGTCGGCGAGGTCATCAAGGCCTACGACGGCCACACGCTTCAGTACTACGTCGTACTCCAGGGCAAGGTCGCCCGCATCTCCGAGTTCACCGCGACGCTCCTGCTCAACAGCGGACAGCTCGTGAAGGCCGGCCAGGCCGGCGAGGCCCAGAAGGTCAGCCCCGGCGCGGTCGCCGACAGCACCACGTTCCAGGGCGACCGGAACTGGCCGACGTACCGGCCCAGGATGGTGAACGACGGCTCCAGCGCCACCAGCGGCCGCAACACCGTGTGCAACGTGCTGCGTTCGGTCGGCGCCAAGGGCCGGACCACCCTGTCGACCTGGGTGGGCCAGGACTTCCCCGCCCAGCTGCCCACCGGTTCCTCCAGCGGCTATGTCACCCCCGGCTCCGGCCAGCTCTACCGCCAGTTCCAGGGCACGGAGACCTCCGTCGGCGGCGTCTTCCTGGTCACCGACACCGGCCTGCGCTACGCCCTGCAGTCCAACAGCGACAGCGACAGCGACAGCGAACGCATCGGCACCGACGCCAAGAAGCGCAAGGAGGAGCTGCAGGAAGCGAAGATCGCCCAGACCCACCTCGGATACGAGAACGTGAAGCCGAGCCCCGTCCCCATGGAGTGGTCGACCTTCCTGCCGACGGGCCCCCGCCTGTCGGAGGCGGCGGCACGCCAGCCGCAGGGTTCCTGACGGCCGGGCGGAGGAGAACGCAATCATGCTGAAGGCAAGGACGCCCCGGACCGGCATCCCGGGCACCGCTGCCAGAGCGACGGCCCTGGCCGCCGCGCTGGCCCTCACCGCCGCGACCACGGTGCTCGCCCTCCCCGCGGCCCCGGCCCGCGCCGACGACGGCCAGTGCACCTTCCCGTCGAAGCCGTACGCGGGCCGGCCCTGGGCGCTGCAACGCGTCAACCTGGACGAACTGTGGGCCCTGTCGACCGGCAAGGGCGTCCGGGTGGCCGTGATCGACACCGGCGTCGACGTCAAGAACCGTCAGCTCACCAACGCCGTCGACGCGTCCCGGGGCAAGAACCTGCTGCCCGGCACGAACTCCAAGGGCGAGAAGATCGACCGCGGCAACAACTCCGGCACCACGGACACGGTCGGCCACGGCACGCGCGTGGCGGGCATCATCGCCGCCCGCCCGATGAAGGGCACGGGCTTCGTCGGCCTGGCGCCGGACGCGACGATCATCCCGATCAAGCAGAACGACGCCGAGGGCGACGGCACGGCGGACACCCTGGCGCAGGCGGTCCTCGACGCGGTCCACGCGGGCGCGGGCGTCATCAACATCTCCCAGGACACCGCCAACGCGCTCGACCCGAAGAACTCCGGGCTGAAGGACGCCATCGACTACGCCCTCGCCCACAAGGTCGTCGTGGTCGCCTCCGCCGGCAACGACGGCCTCGGCGGCAACGTCAAGGTCACGTACCCGGCGGCGTACCCGGGCGTCCTGGCGGTTGCGGCGTCCGACCGCAACAACGAACGCGCCCCCTTCTCACAGTCCGGGGATTTCGTGGGGGTCGCCGCACCCGGTGTCGACATGATCTCCACAGTCCCCGGCGGAGGCCACTGCTCGGACAACGGCACCAGCTTCTCCGCCCCCTATGTGGCGGGCGTCGCCGCCCTGCTGAAGGCCAAGTACCCCGACTGGACGGCCCAGGAGATCGTCGCGCAGATCGAACAGAGCGCGGAACGCTCCATCCCCGGCCACGACCGGCTGGTGGGCTGGGGCGTGGTGGACCCGGTGAAGGCGCTCGCGGACGTGGACCCGGAGCACCCCGTGCAGTCCCCGCACCCCGAGGGCGGCGTGTCCAGGGCCGAGGCCCCGGACGTCACACCGCTGCACTTCGGCGAGACGGCGCAGGAACGCGACAGCCGCATGGCCGCCTACGTGGTCGTGGGTGCCCTGGTCCTGGTGGCCGGCCTGAGCGGTACGGCGGTGGCGGTACGGGACGCGCGGCGCAGGCGCGAAGGGCGGCTGGAGACCGGCCGGTGAACGCGCTGGACAAGCTGAACGTCCTGCTCCTGCTCGTCTCCGCCGTGCTCATCGCCATGGCGTGCGTGAAGGCGGACCGGGTACGAGCCTGGCGCCAGAGCCTCACCCCCTCCGCGCCGGACCTGCCCGACACCGCCTTCGGCTGCGCCCGGGTCGTCTTCCTGGCCCTCGCCGCCTGCGGCGTCTACACCGCCGTCCACGGCTTCGGCGTCTCCGACGCCCAGTCGTGGGACGACAAGGAGCTGACCAGCGCGGTACGGCAGGCCACGGACGACCTGGACGGCTACCGGTTCACCGTCGACGACTCCGGCACCCCCCTCTACTTCGACGACTACGCCTCGCTCCTCGAGCAGAAGGTCACCGAACACGGCGGCGGCGACGCCCCGCAGTACGGCGTGACCGCCACCCCCTCCGACACCGACACCCCCGACCGCGCGAACCTCACCGTCACGGCCGACGGCACGGACACATCCTTCTGCACCCACGTCGAACGCGCCCGCTCCAAGAAGGACGACTACTCCCCACCGGGCCTCTACGGCGGCGAAAGCTCACTGACGTACCGGGGCTACCGGATCGCTGTCAGGACGGAGGAGGGGGAGTGCTGATGGCGGGGAGTGGCCGGGGAGCGGTGGGGCGAGGGACTGGCGGGACAGTGCTGATGGTGGTGCGGAGGGGCCGGGGGCGGTGGGCCGAGGGACTGACGGGGGAATGCCGGCGGGGTGAATGCCGACGGGGGGATGCCGATCCGAGGTGAGGAAGCCGGCCCGTGCCGCCGCCGGCCTCACAACTTCCCGAAGACAACGCCCCGCCAGGTCCAGCCGCACGTGAGCACGGTGTCCCGCAGCGGCTCGCGCAGCTGGGCGCTGTCGAAGCGGAAGGTCTCGGTCACCTCCAGTCGGCCGTTCTCCCCCCGCCCGATGGTCCCGGAGCGGCTGACGGTCCGACTCGGCCCGCGCGTGTAAGTGGACGTCACCTCGAGCCTCGTCGGATGCCCGACGCGCCTGACCTCCCACTGCTCCTCGAGGGCACGCACCTCGTGCTCTGCGCGGTTCAGCCGCATCCGGATCCGCACGGCGTGAGTGATCTGGGACTGCACGAAGACGTGCTGCCAGGCGGGCTCCCTCAACCGCCACTCCGCCAGCAGGTCGCATCCCTCACCGCCGCCGTAGCGGACGACGTAAGGGACATCCGGCTGATTCAGACCGAGCAGAGCAGCCCGCAGCTCCTCGCCGGGGACCGGGGAAACCCCCTGCGGGGGACGCCGGGTGCCGGTGAGTTTGTCGAAGAGGCCCATGACAGCGGTACGGATGTCAGTTCGCGGCCGGGGAGGCCTTGTCGTCGGCCTTGATGTCGAAGTTCACCTTGGATCCCTTGACGGAGGTGACGGTGACGGTCACGCCCAGCGTGCTGCCGTCGTCCGCGGTCAGCTTGCAACGGGTGCTGCTGCCGACCTTCCCGGTGAGGTCCTCGGGGCACGTGATGTGCGGCTTGGGCCGTCCCGTCTGCGCGGCGAGCTGCTCGGAGACCGTGGTGGCCAGCTTGTCGGCGGACACCTTCGGCTCCGACTTGCCCACGCTCACCGAGCCCGAGCAACCGGCGAGCAGGGCACCGGCGGCCACGACCGAGAGAACCGGAACAGCGGTGGTCATCCGGACCTTGGACATTACAACACTCCGCGTTGGCTGGTGATGAAAAGAAGACCCGGAGAGCATACTTGGCGACGACCTGTGGTCATTCTGAAGGGCATGGGGAACGCGCGACCACAGGCAACTACCCATAGGCCCTTCACCTTCTCCGCAAATGACCCTCGATGCCCATGAGTTCTGTCTTGCCGGTGAAGGCGAAGTGCGCACCTCGCTCTTATTGGGTGCATTGCAAGCGTGCGGTGCTCGGTGGCAGGAGCCGTGCTGAGGCGGCGGGCTCGGCATTCGCATGATGATGTTGGTGCTAGCGTGAGCCCGGGCCGCCAAGTCGCCCATGAGCAAGCAGCGTTGACGGAAGAAGGTACGGGGATCTCGTGTCGGCTGATCTCGGAGTCGGGCCAGGTGTCCTCAAGAAAGGCGCATCGGACATTCTGGAATGCCTCACGCCGGTACAGAAGGTGGACCTGACGGATGCAGCCGAGCAGGGTTCTTCCTTCGGCGATGACGAGGCTGCCGCCGCACTCGTCACATTCTGCGCCACTTGGCAGTTGGGGGCGCAGTTCCTCGCGGATTCCGCAGCAACCTTGGCGGGGGGCCTGAACAAGGCCGACAACAACTACGCGGAAACGGACGAGGCGATCCGTGACGCGGTGAACTCGGTCAAGTCGGACCTGAACTGAGGACGGGGGATCCGCATCCATGGCAAGCGAGCTGGGGTCGACGAGCGACCCCAAGGACCTCATACCAGGAGACCCGGGAAAGCTCCATGGTCTCGCCACCACGCTCAACGGCTGGTCCAAGAAGTTCGAGAAGATCGGCAACGGTCTGCGCGACCTGAAGATCCCGGGCTGGACCGGGCGGGCCAGCGACGTCTTCTGGCCCACCCTGGCCAAGGAGAAGGCCAACTGGTACCTCGCATCCGACGCGATGTCGGATGCGGCCAAGCAGATCACCTCGTACGCGTCGACGCTTGACTGGGCCCAGAAGCAGGCCCACACGGCGATCGAGCAGTGGAAGTCCGGTGACCACGACGCGGCGGAGACGACGCTCAAGGCCGCCCAGAAGCAACTCAAGCCCGAGACCGAGAAGCTGACGAAGAAGCTGGGGGATCTGGCGGGGGGTGCCGCTCATAGTCCGGCCTGGCTCCGGCAGGTCCGGCAGCAGGTCGACGACTGGCAGTGGATCAAGGACCACAGCGTCGGCAAGACCAGTCAGAACCGGTGGAAGTGGGAGACCCAGAAGTGGCTGGGAGGTGAATCCAGCCGGTGGCACCAGGAGAAGGAGTGGGGGAAGGACGCCGACGGCAACTGGTTCGTCCGGACCAAGCAGTCGGCCGAGCCGGGTGACCCGGCAGCTCCGGGCGGCAAGACCAACCTCACCGTCAAGCTGGCCGAGTGGACGGGAGGCGCCAACGCCTGGTCGGACGGCGTCAAGAAAGAGGGCACCGTCGGAGGCGTGAAGCTGGCGGGCGCAGCCGGCGTGTCCGTGCTCGGGGTGGATGGAACCGCCGGAGCCAGCATCACCAACGGACGGCTGCAGGCCGGTGTGGCGGGGAGCGCCTACCTGGCCCAGGCCTCCGCGAACGGCAGTGCGGAATGGGGCATCGCAGCGGGCCAGGCCGAAGCCAAGGCCTATGCGGGCGCCGAGGCCTCCGCGAACGTCGGCGTCGGCAAGGACGGCCTGCACGCCGGCGCCGAGGCGTTCGCCGGAGCCAAGGCCACCGGGTCGGTCTCCGCCGACGTCGGCGGTGTCGGCGCCGGTGTGAACGGTGAGGCGTGGGCCGGCGTGGGTGCTTCCGCCAACGCCGACCTGGGCATGAAGGACGGCAAGTTCACGATAGGCGGCGAACTCGGAGTCGGTCTGGGTGTCGGCGGCAAGGTCTCTTTCGACGTCACCGTCGACCCCCACAAGATGGTCGACTCGGTCGGCGACGCGGCCGACTGGGTGGGCGACACCTGGGACGACACGGTCGGCAGTTGGCTCTAGGCTCGACTGCAGCTCATCAAGGAAGTGGATGCACCATGACGACCACGCTGCCGGTCAAGATCTCATTCTCCCTGCCGGACGGCTGGCAGGCGGCACCGCCGGACGAGGTAGGGGCACCTGGCGTCGCCTTCGTCGCGCTCCATCCCGCGTCCACTGACGGATTCACGGCGAACATCACCATTGCCGGGCGGATGCGCAACGACAGCGCCATGATGTGGCAGATCGCCGAGGAGTCGGTGCGACGGCTGGAGCAGGCCGGCACTGTGGAGGTCGTCAAGAAGGCCGAGATCGGCACCCCTGACATCCCGGGCCTCACGGACTCTCCCGGCGTTGTCCAGAACCTCCGCCTCCACACCACCCTGCGGGGAGAACCGCTGGAACTGCTCCAGACCCAGGTGTACCTCGGTATGGAGGACGTCAGGAATCCTGCGGAGCGCGCCGTCCTCGAGTTCGTGCTGACCGCGAAGCCGACTCAACTCGACGCTGTGATCGGAGACTTCCAGGCCTTCCTGCGCACAGTACGTCCGGCCGACGAGGAAGACTCCGCCTGAACGACGAAAGTGCCCCTTGCCCCGGTGATTCTCTTCCCTGGGGCAAGGGGCACTCCGCTGGCTCAGGAAGCAGTCCAGGCCCCTGCCGGAATGCGGTCCAGGACGTCGCACAGGTAGTTCAGCTTTTCTTCGACCTTCTGCGGCGACAGGGTGCCCCTGTACCAGGTGAACAGTTCGTAGTCCCGTAGCTGCAGCGGTGACTTCTTCGCTCGGGGATCCTCGAGGAGGAAGGGCACCAAGGCGCCGCTCAGGCTGTTCCGGACGAAATCCTCGTCAGCGGTGATGAGACGGAAATTCTGATCGAACTCGGGAACACCGAGCTGCGTCTTCTCCCTGCGGTCCAGCACGGCGTCCAGCTTGCTCGGAAGAAGTATCTCCACGGACGGCGCCGATCCGGGAGCCGTGACGACGAATACCGTCTCGACGATGGGCTGGTTGCGTTCCACCGTGTCTGCGCCTGACATGGGGTTGACGTAGCGGTACTCGAAGTATGTGAAGGAACGGCCACGGAACTCCCCCGTGGTGTAGTGCCAGGCACTCAGATTGCTCCCGCGCCCGGGCATGGGCCCCGCGCCGCAATACCGGTCGATCCGGCCGTGCGTGCGCACCTCGTACGTCCACCCGCGTTCCGGAGCCATCCGGGCAAGCCGTGCGTAATCCTCTCTTGTCTGGGCCCTCTTCTTGCGGCCGCATGCGGACACCATGAACACGACGGTGAACACGCCCACGATGAACGCGACGAACAGCACCTTGACGAGAGTCCCAGCCCATTGCTCCATGGGCTCAGAGTATGGCGGACGGAGTCGTCTCGGGAATGCGGGCTTCCGCTTGGTCGCAACTGTCTGGGAGGCGGGGTGCTGTCGCGGCCGAGCCGGCGACCGCTGCTGCTCCACGGAGTGCGGAAGCGCGCCTGCCGAGCCGCACCGCTGGGACGCGTGTGTAAGTTCTGCGAAGATCGCGCAGCGGCGCCGCACGGACAGGGGCAGCGGTGTCCAGGATGGGCCGACGCCCCCGAGCGTGCAGGGCCGGCCACTCGTGCCACCGCCGCCAGCCACGCGCAAATCGGTCAAACCGCGACCCCTGGTGCGGTCTCGTAACCGAGTCAACACATATGCAGCTTGGACCCGTTGAGCAGGTTGACTAGAGTGGTCAAGTGCTGTGAGTCGCGGCTCGCTTTGCGATCGTACGGTGAGTGGACGACCGGTCTCGCGCTCGGTCGAGACTGATGGTGTACGGGGAAAACGGGGAGGAGCGTCGTGCTTCCGGCAGACATGGTGGGGGGCGTGTCGGCGACCAGGGCGGCGAACCTGGAAGCCAGCGGTGAGGCGCTGGATACGTTCGTGAAGCGGGTGGACAACGTCCTCAAGACCCTTGAAGGGTCGGCAGGCAACCCGGCGAAGATCGGTGCTCAGACGATCAACGCGGCGTCGCTGACGTCCGGCGGGAGGGACATCTTCCCCGAAGCGCACGGTCTGTACGACCAGTACAAGCGGGTCCATGGTGAGCTGACGCGGCTGTCCAGGAACCTGCATCTGCAGATCGAGGCGATCGGTATCGCGGTACAGGGTGC
This sequence comes from Streptomyces sp. NBC_00557, assembly GCF_036345995.1. Classification (NCBI taxonomy): domain Bacteria; kingdom Bacillati; phylum Actinomycetota; class Actinomycetes; order Kitasatosporales; family Streptomycetaceae; genus Streptomyces; species Streptomyces sp. NBC_00557. The sequence goes on along the minus strand of NZ_CP107796.1, from coordinate 2,287,545 downwards.
ACGTGTCGGCTTCGACAACCTCGAAGAGGAGCAGCGCCAGCGCTTTTGGGCGATCCAGGCGCAGGTCGGAAAGGACCACGCTGCGGCGAATGACAAGAGCCACACCGGTAACGACGCGCAGAGCGGTGCAGGGTTGTAGCGATGACTGACAAGCACGACGCAGATCTGAAGCGAGTCGGCGATTGGAACAAAGCCACTGACTGGGTCAGCCGTTACGAGAGCGGCCCGCACCCGGGTGGACTCCTCTTCGGCGTGGTCGACGCAGCGATCAGGGCCACTCCGACGGGGCAGGGGGTGGCTATTCGGACTGACTTCGGCAAGAAGGACCTCCCGCTCAACGAGATGATCGATTTGGTTGAGCAGACCGATCCGGAGGACCTGGAATCCTCGGGCAAGGCCTTGTGGGATGCGCGTGACGCCATCAAGGGGGCAGCCGAGGAGCTTGACGGACACATTCAGAAGGTCCACTGGGTTGGTGAGTCGGGTGACTCGTTCCGCGAATGGGGCGGCAAGCTCGTCACACACGCCCACTATCTGAGTGAGTTCGCCGGAGCTGCGGGGGACCAGATCACGGCCGCCGCCGTGGGTCTTGCCGCCGTCCGGGGTGCCATGCCGCCTCGTGATACGGAGGCGAACCGGAAGCGCCCTGACCGGTTCACAGCGGCCGAGAAGGCGGCGGACAAAGAGGGATACGCCACTGCCGTAAAGGTGGAGAAAGACCGCCAAGAGGCGATCAACCAGATGAACCGGTTGGCGTCGTACTACGCAGTGTCTGAAGAGGTGCTGTCGACCTTGCCTGACAAGGAGAAGGCGACGTTCACCGCCATGCCCAATGTGGGGGTTCCCAAGCCCTCGCGGTGGAGCAGTGATGGTGACCCCTCGCCCGCCGCAAGCTCAGGCTTCACCTCACATGCAGGTACAGGATCGGTATCCGGCGGCGGCCATCACGCGGCAGTGCAGAGCGGTGACGTGACCCGGCACGTGACGAGCGTCAGCCCGACACCCACCCAGCACGTCCCCGACAAGGTTCCGCATGTCGACCAGCCTGTCGGCACGCACATCGATACCACTGCCACGTTGCCTCCGCCCACCACCACTACACCTGGGCCCAGCCACATGCCACCGGTCACGGGCACGCCGCCGACCAGTGGTGGCCAGCCCAATGTGTTCGACGGTGGTGGATACGGGCTTCCTATGCCCAATGCCTCCTCGGGCCGCGGTCTGAGTGGCGCCGGTGGCCTCCGTACGCCGCCGTCCGCCCAGGGGCGCACGGGAACGTCCCGTTGGACCAGCCCGGGTTCCGGGCGTGCCACCGGGGGAGGGCCCGTGGACGAGATGGGCCGCTCGACGTCGGCCGGCCAGTCCACTGCCAAGGGCACCGCTTCCGGGCTGCGGACGTCCTCGCCGATGGGCCGAGGGGTTACAGGCGGTACACCACGGCCAGGCGGTGCCGGGGCAGCACGCGCGAGCAGCGGGCCGGCCACCGGCGCCGGACGGTCCAACGGAGTCGTCGGGGGGCGGCCCTCCGCCACGAATCCGTCGTCGAAGAACGGGTCGAGACTTCCACGGGGCACGGTCATCGGTGGTGAGGAGGAGGTCAACTCCCGTTCCACGACTGGTCGGCTCGGCCAACGGGGTGTCTTCGGAGCGTCCGAGTCCACGGCGCGGCCAGGCGCGGGGGCGACCGGCTCCCGGCTTGGTGCGGGAACGTCCGAGCCTGTCACCGGCAGTGCCACCGCGCGCAACTCCGCGGCAGGCGCTGAGCGTAACGGCATGACCCGTGGTGGTGCCGGCCTCACTCGCGATGCCAGCCACAACCGAAAGCCCGGCGACACACGGAAGACGGACGGGTCGCCGCGGCCCGACTACCTCATCGAGGACGAAGAAACACACCTGCCCGACAAACCCCGGCGTGATGTGCCGCCGGTGGTCAACTGAGTGCGAACGAGGACAGAAAGACGATGAAGTCAGGGATCAGCCGACGAGCCGAGCAGGCCACGGTTCGCAGAACACGCCTTGCTGGACGAGTGCGTGTTGTGACCGCGGTCGTCGGTGCCCTGGCTGCCACGACGGTGGGCTTGGCTCCGGGCGCCTCCGCTGATGATGTGCAGTCGAAGCAGTGGTATCTCGGTCCGATGCAGGCCGAAAAGATGTGGAAGGTCAGCACCGGTGAAGGCGTGAAAGTCGCCGTCATCGACACCGGCGTGAACGCGAACACTCCGTCACTCAAGGGGCAGGTCCTGACCGACGAAGTGCCGAAATCGGTCGCGTACCGGGCCACTGACGATTACGTCGGCCACGGTACGACCATGGCCGAGTTGATCGCGGGTACCGGAGCAGGTGGTGGGCTGAAAGGCCTGGCGCCCGGGGCGAAGATCATCCCGTTCCGCGTCAAGTTCGACGGCATGAAGCGCAGTGCGCAGGAGAAGAAGAAAACGCCTGGTGCCACCGCCGCGATCAGGGCGGCGGCCGACACGGATGCGAAGATCATCAGCATGTCGTTCGGTTCCCCAGGGCCCGACTCCGACGAACAGGCCGCCATCAATTACGCGGCGTCGAAGGGGAAGCTGCTGATCGCGGCAGTCGGAAACGACGGCCGGAAGTCAGGCGACACCATTGGTTATCCGGCGGCTGACGATTACGTGATCGGTGTTGCGGCGACTGACGCGTCCGGCACGGCATCGAAATTCTCCTCGCACGGCGGATACGTCGACCTCTCGGCCCCGGGGCAGAACTTCCCAGGCTGGTGCGACGCCACATTCCGTTCGTACTGCGACAACGTGAACGGTACGAGTTCGGCCGCGGCCATCGCCTCGGCTTCGGCCGCTCTGATCTGGTCCGCCCACCCCGACTGGACGGTGAACCAGGTCACCCGCGCGCTGGTCGACACGGCAGGCCGTAGCTGGCCGAAGAACAAACCGAGCACATATCTCGGTTACGGTGCTGTGCGGCCTCGCGTGGTGCTGGCGAATCCCCACTACAACCCCGGCCCGGCGAACGTCGACCCCCTCCGCAAGGAGAACGGCGGCGACCTGCTGGCCAAGTCCGGCTCGTCCACCGCGACTTCGTCCTCCTCCGCTTCTGCATCAACCCCGTCACAAGCCGCGGAAAAGGGTTCAACCGGTGGCACTTCAGCGGCAGGATCAAGCGCGGAATCGTCGAATGACAGCAACTCCACCCTCTGGATCACGCTCGGCGCCGTCGCCGCAGTCGTCGTGATCGGCGGCGGAGGTGTGGCCCTCATGCGAGCACGACGCGCCAGGTGAACGCCCTCGGCTGACAACGGCCATAACGTCCAGTGCACTTCGGACAGGGCAGGCACTGCGTGCTCACCGCCGGAAGCGACAGGCGCCGGCGGTGAGCCGAACCCAATAGATCAACAACGGACACACGAAAGGCAGGGCCGACCATGGCCGGCGGAAAGCAGAAGCTCCAAGACGATGCAGTAATCCGGCTGCAGAAGCAGATGCTCGAGAAGTACGAGAACATCCAGAAGCGCGTGCACACGCTTCAGGGCGTCATCGACGGCCTCGAGGGCCAGTGGCAGGGTATCGGCCGTGCCGCGTTCGACAAGAAGCAGCTCGAGATCAACGAGTCGCTGCGCAACATCGGCAACATCCTCGGCGACGTCATCGAGGCCATGACCACGACGCGCAACATCAAGGACAGCAAGGAAGACGAGGTCCGCGCGGCCGTCAACAAGATCGACGTCCGCGACGGCGCCTCCTCGATCCCGCCGTCCGCCCTCAGCTCCTACTGAGTCGAGCGCGACACAGGACAACCGCCGGGAATCCGGCCCACTCACCAGGCACACACCAGCGAGACGAGGTAATCAGGCATGGCCAACAACGCTGAGGGGCTGTCAGTCACTTATGACGGGCTCGACACCGCGGCGACCAACATCGGTAACCAGGCGAGCCAGCTCGAGCAGGACCTGCACGACCTGCGCGGTCTGGTGGTGAACAGCCTGCAGTACTGGGAGGGCCAGGCCCAGGGCACCTTCCACGAGAAGCTGCAGCGCTGGGACAAGGAAGCCAACGACATCCACCAGGCGCTGGCCGGCATCGGTCACGTCGTCGCCCAGTCCGGCGGCACGTACATGGAAGGCGACAAGAAGGCGGCCAGCTACTTCCAGTAGGACGAGGCTCGCAGAACCAACTCCAGGGTGGGCGCGCGCGGGAGGCGCCCACCCTGCTGTTGTGCCCAGCCGCAGAAGCCGAGCTGCTGAAGAAGCCGAGCTGTCGGAAACGAGGACAGGAAAGACGATGAGGTCAGGGATCAGCCGACGAGCCGAGCAGGCCACGGTTCGCAGAACAGGCCTTGCTGGACGAGTGCGTGTTGTGACCGCGGTCGTCGGTGCCCTGGCTGCCACGACGGTGGGCTTGGCTCCGGGCGCCTCCGCTGATGATGTGCAGTCGAAGCAGTGGTATCTCGGTCCGATGCAGGCCGAAAAGATGTGGAAGGTCAGCACCGGTGAAGGCGTGAAAGTCGCCGTCATCGACACCGGGGTGAACGCGAACACTCCGTCACTCAAGGGGCAGGTCCTGACGGACGAAGTGCCGAAATCGGTCGCGTACCGGGCCACTGACGATTACGTCGGCCACGGTACGACCATGGCCGAGTTGATCGCGGGTACCGGAGCAGGTGGTGGGTTGAAAGGCCTGGCGCCCGGGGCGAAGATCATCCCGTTCCGCGTCAAGTTCGACGGCATGAAGCGCAGTGCGCAGGAGAAGAAGAAAACGCCTGGTGCCACCGCCGCGATCAGGGCGGCGGCCGACACGGATGCGAAGATCATCAGCATGTCGTTCGGTTCCCCAGGGCCCGACTCCGACGAACAGGCCGCCATCAATTACGCGGCGTCGAAGGGGAAGCTGCTGATCGCGGCAGTCGGAAACGACGGCCGGAAGTCAGGCGACACCATTGGTTATCCGGCCGCGGACCCATACGTAGTCGGTGTAGCCGCAGTGGACAAATCTCTCTCCGTTGCGAAGTTCTCTTCCGCCGGGAACTACGTCGACCTGTCGGCCCCAGGCCAGGGGTTCCCCGGCTGGTGCGACGCGACATTCCGCTCGTACTGCGACAACGTGAACGGCACCAGCTCGGCGACCGCGATCGCCTCGGGGGCTGCCGCTCTGATCTGGTCCGCCCATCCCGACTGGACGGTGAACCAGGTGACCCGTGCCCTGATCGACACGGCGGGCCGCACCTGGCCGAAGAACAAGCCGAGCAAGTACGGCGGTTACGGGCTCATTCGTCCCCGTCTGGTTCTCGCGAACCCGGCCTATAACCCCGGGCCGGCGCATGTCGACCCGCTCGCCAAGGACAACGGCGGCGACCTTCTGGCCAAGTCGGGCTCGTCCACCCCGGCTTCATCCTCCCCCGCTGCTGCATCCACCCCGTCACAAGCCCCGGAAAAGACTTCAACCGGCGGAACCTCAGCGGCAGGATCAAGCACGCACTCGTCGAACGACAGCAACACCACCCTCTGGATCACACTCGCCGCCGTCGCCGCAATCCTCGTGATCGGCGGCGGAGCTGTGGCCCTTGTGCGGGCGGGACGAGCGAGGTGACGCCCTCGGCTGACAACGGCCGGCCGAGCATGCGAGGAGCCGGGCCGAGTACGCGAGGTACCCGGCGGATCGGGCCGTACACGGTCGTCACGCGGCTCGACTCCGGGCTTCCCGCGCAGACCCCCGTCCCCGAGCACCGTTTCATCGCCCGCAGTGCCGACGGCGACCGGACCGTACTGCTGAGCACCCCCCTGGCCACGGCCGACCCGCAGCGGTTCATGGCCGAGGCCGACGCCTCCCGCTATCTCCTCGGCTCCTGGGTCCTCCCGGCCGTCGAACTCGCGGCCCCCGGCGAGCAGCCGTGGCACGCCCGTCCCTACGTGCCCGCGCTTCCGCTGCCCATCGCCCTCGCCCTGCACGGCGGCCCGCTGCCCGAGCGGACGGTTCGGGCGCTCGGGGTCGCGCTGGCCGAGAACCTCGCCGTCGTGCACGGGCAGAACCTGACCCACGCCGGGCTGTGCCCGGCCGCCGTACTGATCGCCGCCGACGGACCCCGGCTGACCTGTTTCGGGGCGGTGCGGGCCGCGGCGCCGGACGGTGCCGTACGACAGGACGTGCCCGGGCTCGACCCCGGCAGCCTGCCGCCCGAGCAGGCCGCGGGCGGACAGCCACGGCCGCTGGGCGACGTGTACGCGCTCGGTGCCACGCTGGCGTACGCCGCCACGGGATTCACGATGCCGGAGCGTGAGGAACTGCCGGACGCCCTGCGCTCGCTGGTCCCGCGCTGCCTGTCCCGCGACCCGGCCCACCGACCCCAACTCGCGGAGGTCATCGACGAGTTGGCGGGCGGACCCCAGCCCGACGCCCCCGCGGGCTTCGCTCCGCCCTCGCGCGCCGACGCCTTCCTGGTCCCCGGCTGGCTGCCCGCCCGGCTCGTCGCCGCCATCGTCCATCAGTCGGCGTCCGTGCTGGCCGCGGAAGTCCCGTTGCCGGCGCCGGTGCACACACCCTGGCCGCCCGGCGGGGCGCCGTCCACGGCCCCCGTACCCCACCCCAGCCACTGACGACGACAAGAACCCATGCCGACTCCTCTCACTCACGACGACCCCGTTGCCCTCGGCCCTTTCCGGCTCATCGCCCGGCTCGGCAGCGGCGGCATGGGCACCGTGTACGTTGCGCGCTCCGCAGGCGGTCGTACCGTCGCCCTGAAGACCATGCACGCCGCCATCGCCACCGATCCGGCGGCCCGCACCCGTTTCCGGCTGGAGGTGGACGCGGCGCGGGTCATCGGCGAGCAGTTCGGGGCACGGGTGATGGACGCGGATCCGCTCGCCGAGACACCCTGGCTGGCCACGGAGTACGTGCTCGGCCCCCCGCTCGACGAGGCCGTCGAGGCCGGCGGCCCGCTGCCCGAACAGTCCGTACGCGCCCTCGGCGCGGCCCTGTGCTCCGCGCTCGGGCAGCTGCACCGGTCGGACGTCGTACACCGCGACCTCAAGCCGTCCAACATCCTCCTGACCGCCTACGGCCCGAAGGTCATCGACTTCGGCATCGCCCGCGCCATCGGCGACGACCGGCTGACCCGGGCCGGCGTCGCCGTCGGCACCCCCGCCTTCATGTCGCCCGAACAGGCCACCGGCCAGGACCACGACGCGGCCGGCGATGTCTTCGCGCTCGCCGGAGTGCTGGTGTACGCGGCAACCGGGCGAGGCCCCTTCGGACACGGCCAGGCGGCGGATCTTCTGTACCGGGTGCGGTACGCCGAGGCGGACCTGAGCGGCGTACCGGCCGCGCTCGCACCGGTACTGGCCCAGTGCCTGGCCAAGGACCCGGCGGCCCGGCCGACCACGGCCCAACTCGCCGCTCAACTCCACGACGGCAGCGGTGAGTTCGCCGACCACCTGCCCCCCGAGCTGCTCGCGGACATCGGGCGCCGGGCCGCCGACGTCTGGCGGCTGACACCACAGCGGCTGCCGGCGCCGACAGCCGGTCCGGAGACCGCAGGGGGCACCACGACGGTCGGCCGTCGTCCCTCGCGCCGCGGGTTCCTCGCGCTCGGAGGGGCGCTCGCCGTCGGCGCCGCGGGCGCAGGCGCGTGGTGGTGGCAGCAGCGCCCCGCAGCGCGAGGCGACGCAGGTACGACCGACAAGGACGGCGGCGCCCAGACACGGAACCTCGCTCCGCTCTGGTCCTACCAGTTCGAGACCATGATGCTCACGGACGTCTTCGGCATGGTCGTCCCCCAGGGGACCGACGGGATGATCGTGGTTCCGATGGGCGGATACACCCATGGTGTGAATCCCCGGACAGGCGTGAGCAAGTGGCGGGTGTACAGCGAGGAGAGCGGCTGGCAGATGGCCGTGGCAGGCGGGCGCCTCTACGGGCTCACGCTGGGGGGCGAAACCGACGACGGGATCGGGTCGGCCGTCACCCTCCGGACCGTCGACCCGAACAACGGCAAGACAGCCAGGACACTGGTCCGCTTCCCGGGTACCAACAACGAGCTCTGGACACATCAGCTCCTCTGCGTCACCGACCGCGTCGCGTACGTCGCCGTCGGCGACGGCAAGGAGGACGGAACCGGCTACCTGATGGCCCGGCAGACCTTCACCATCCGCGCCGCCGACCTCAGAACCGGCAAACAGCTGTGGTCGAAAGCCCTGCCCGCACGGCCGGACAACAGCAAGAGGCTGCACTTCCTCACCGCCCGGGTCGTCGGCGACCGCCTGGTGACACTCCAGGAGGTGAAGGAGTGGACCGTACACGTCGTCGTACGCGACGCCTCGACCGGAGCCGTCGTCTGGGACAGGCCGTATGACATCGACGATCCCGACATCCTCCGCGGCGTGATCGCTGCGGACGGCGATCACGTGTATCTCGGTGGCAGCCGGCTGCGGGCTCTGCGGCTGAGTGACGGATCCGTGGCCTGGCAGAGCCCGGCCGGCCGTGCCTACAGTCCACCGGCGCTCAGGGCTGGCGTGGTGTACGCGGTGGGTGCGGGGGCCGGGCTGACGGCGTTCGACGCGGACAGCGGAAAACTGCTCTGGACCGAGAAGGGCGGCGTGGTCGACGGGGCGTCCACCGCATGGCAACCCATGCTCGGCACCGACTACGCGTACTACAAGAACGCGGCCCTGCTGCACGCGGTCAGCCTGACGAAACACACCACCGCGCTGACGTACCAGACGAGCAGCACGCAGTTCCACGTGGACCCGGACGCGAAGTTGCTCCTCGGTGTGAACAGCAGCAACCTGACCGCCTATCCGCTCAAGTGAAGTGACCGAAAGCGTTGAATCCGCACACGGAACTCAGCCACCCGCCACGGCCACGGACTCTGCGCTCGACCGTCCCCATCCGTCCCGTTCAGGCAGAAAGACCTTCCTATGAAACCCCTCGGTAGCGGCGACCCGCTCCGCCTCGGTCCCTATCGCGTCCTCGGGGTCCTCGGCGAAGGCGGCATGGGCAAGGTCTACGTCGGCCAGGACAACGCCGGCAGCCTCGCTGCCGTCAAGGTGCTCCGACCGGATCTCACCCACGACACCAACCTCGCCCAGCGGTTCGTGCGCGAGGCGCAGGCCGCACAGGCGGTGCGGAGCAGCGGCATCGCGAACGTGCTCGGCGCGTGGACCGAGGGGGGACGGCCCTGGATCGCCACCGAATATCTCGCGGGCCTGACCCTGGACCAGGCCGTCGACACCTATGGCCCGCTCGACGAGCCGGCGCTGCGTGCCCTGGCCAGTGCACTCGCGCGAACCCTCGCCGACATCCACGCGGCCGGGTTCATCCACCGGGACCTGAAACCGCCCAACATCGTGCTCACCTCGTCCGGACCGCGGATCATCGACTTCGGCATCGCTCGCCCCGAACACGGGTTGACCTTGACCACGACCGGGCAGGTGCCCGTCTCACCGGGGTACGGCGCCCCCGAGCAGGTGCTCGGCCGGCGGGTGGCTCCGTCGGCCGACGTGTTCTCCCTCGGCGCGGTGCTCGCGTACGCGGCAAGCGGCAGACGGGCGTACGACGGCTCGCATATCGCGGCCGTGCAGTACGAAGTGGTACACGGCGAGCCGCGGCTCGAAGGCATTGCCCCGCAGCTGAAGGCACTGATCCTGCCCTGTCTGGCCAAGGACCCCGCTGCCCGCCCTGTACCGGCCCAGATCGTCCAGGTCATGGCGGCGCCCAAGGGAGCCGACCGGGTGTGGCGGCGCGGACCGGTCGCCGACGCCATCAAGGAACGGGAGGCTGCGGCACGCCGGCTGACCACGCCCGTCACCATCGAGACGGGCCCGTCCGTCACCCGCAGGCGTCTGCTCACCGGCCTCGCCGCGGGAGGCGTGGTCCTGGCGGGCGGCGGTACGGCCGCGTGGTGGGCGGGCTCGACGAAGCTGAAGAGCGATCCCTTCGACATCCCCCCGGCTGTGCGCATGCCCGTGCAGAAGCTGGACGCCAAGGGCGTCAAGGACCCGTTCACCAACCACGTCCAGCTGACGGATCTGTGGGAGGTGAACAACGAAGCCGACGCCTACTCCCGACCGTTGCTGCCGGTAGGAGACGTCATCGTCTTCGGCGTCGCCACCGGTGGTGTCGCGGCTTTCGACATCACGAACGGCAAGCGCCGCTGGACCGCGCCTCACCTCAGAACGAAGAGCGGCTATCTGTCCCTCTCCGACCGGCTCGTCATCGGCGTCGACGGCAAGGGGGTGCTGCGTACCTTCGTGCCCTCCACTGGCGAACCCAAGTGGACGTGTCCGGCGGCCGAGGCGGCCACGCTCCTCGCGGCCGACGACGACGCGGTGTACTTCGTGACGAAGGACCACAGGCTGCGCAGCGTGAATCGCTCGGACGCCAAGGTCCGCTGGACGGCGCCGGTCGCCGCCGATTTCCGTGGCAAGTTGCTGAATCCGGCCGTGATCAGCCAGGGCATGCTCGTGATGTCGACCTCGGACGGCACCGTGCTCGTCGTGCGGACCAGCGACGGCCGCAAGGTGTGGGCCCGCCTCGACCACCAGGAAGTCACCGTCCGCCCGGCCGTCTACGGCGGCACCGTGTACATCAACGGCTCATCCCTGGAGGCCCGGCGGATCGGCGACGGAGAGAAGATCTGGAGCACCAAGCTGGGTAGCTGGGAGACCGACTGGAACACGTGGGGTGCCCCTGCGGCCTACGAGGACGCGGTCTATGCCAGCGCGGGTGACGGCATCCGGTACGTGTCGAAGAAGGACGGAAAGGTGTTGTGGAATGCCTTCGACTGCGCGGACCCCGAGAGTCCGGTGGTACGGCAGGGCCACGCGGTGTGGGCGCTCGAGTCCGACAACCGGCCGAACGATCCCGCCCTGCTGGTCCGTTCGGTGCGGGTGTCGGACGGACAGGATGCGCGAAGCTACGAGTTGCCCCAGACTGTGTACATCCGCATGGCCGCTGCCGGTAATCGTGTCTTCGTCCTGCACGACAGCTCGGTCATCGCCTTTGCGGCGTTCTGAGCGGGCTGACGCCGTCGTTCACGTGTCGAGTTCCGTGCACTCCTTGGATGTGGCTGCCGCATCGGTGAACTCGCTGATGGCCTTTTCCATGGCTGTGGTGCCGACCGAGCCGTGGTGCGTCCTGATCACCGCGAAGACCTCCGCGCCATCCTTCCGCTTGGCGGCGCACGCCACGTGTCCCACCGCGGCGGAGTCCGCGACGATGTACCTTTCGTTCTCTTTCTTGACGCTGTGGGCGGTGATCCCGTAGGTGCCGAAGGCGACCTTCGTGAGAGTGGTCCTCGGGCTCCAGCGTTCGATGATGCTCGAGAGGACGACCTTTCCGTCCACCGAGACCTGGCAGCGTGCGTAGCCGGGAGAACCGCTCTTCCGGGACGAGATCGTCTTCCCCGCCGGCAGGAGCGGTTCGAGAGCCGACGGAGGCATGGCTGTTCCGCACATCGACGAGGGAACAGCGTATTCGCGCTTCTTGTCCGAAGCTCCCGAGGAGCAGCTCGTCAGGGCTAGGCCGACGGCAAGGGCGCCGGCGACGCAGGCCATGGTTGATCGGGGGCGCAGGGGCGGCATCGGTTTCGATTCCTCACTAGGAGATTTCCGTCTGAAGGTCGTCGGCCATCCGCCGCCCGTCCGTGGAAGCGTCGTTGAAGCCGTCCTCGGTGCCGTAGCGTGCCCACTCGCCGACCCGGTCCGCATAGGGGGAGTGGTGTGCTTTGGCCGCCTCGGTTGCGGCCTTCTGCGCCAGGGCGATGTTGCGATCGCGGCTGTCCTCCCAGAGCCGGGCGGAGTCGAGGCCCTTGTCCTCCAGATGGCTGCCCTCGACGCCGTTGAACAGTTCACCGAGGACGACACCGCTGACGGTGCCGGCGACGCCACCGACGGCGGCACCGGCGGCGGGGGACGCGATGAAGCTGGTGCCTACTCCGATGCCGGTGCCGATGACGCCGTTCGCCACGTTCTGCCACTGCGAGACGGCGTGGTTGTAGTCCTCGTCCGCTTCCTTGGCGGGACCCAGCACGGCCTCCTGACGGCCGATGGCCAGACAGCCTCCGACCTCTGCCGAACGCCGGGATATCTCGGTGATGGTGTTCTCCATGCTCTGCCCGTACCGCTGGTCCGCCGGCAGATCCGGATTCAGGTGGTAATCCATCAGGTTCGCCATGTAGGCCTTCTGTCCGACCTCCACAGCCGAGTAGCCCTCCGGGTTCTGCCCGACGGCGATCAGGAAGCGGGACACGTCGGCGTGGTTCATCTCGGCCGACGCACCGGCGACGGGGAAGAGCTTCTCGATCTGCTGCCACTGCTCGGAGCCCGGATCGGGCTTCACGTCGGTGGTGGCCCGGTTGATGTCCGGCAGGTACTCCGACGCCATCTGCCCGATGCTGTCGGACATGTAGCCGTTCTTGGTCAGCCGGTCGGGGTCGTCGCTGATGGACGCGACCACGCTCGCCATGAGCTTGGCCTGCTGATCGTTGTGTGCCGGGGTGTCCGCCGTGGGCAGCTCGCCCGCCGGGTGACCGGTCGTGGCCGCTTCGATCGCCATGGCCAGGTTGTTCTGCCCGGGGTGGATGTCGTCGCCCTTGAGGTCGGTCTCCTTGGGCCACTCACGGTCCTCGAAGAGGTACGTGAAGTTGGAGACGGCCTCCTTGTGGTCCCCTCCCTTGGGCAGATACTCCTCGTTGAGGAAGTCCGTGGCCGCGTCCGGACTGGCGGACAGTGCCTTGAGATAGCCCGTCAGCGGGTCGTCGCCGCTGTCGTCGCCCATCCGGTTGAGCCACGGGTCCATGCCCATGTGCTGCCAGGCCATATTGGGGTGCTCCCCGTTGCCGGTGAGCTTGCGTTCGGTGGCCATGAGCGCGGTGCCGTAGCTCTTGAGGAACTGGTCGTCGTAGTCGCCCGCCCGCATGAGGTTGCTCATGACCTGGAAGCCCATGGGCCCCGTCTGGCCGCCGACCGGCTGGTCGCCGAGGGCGATCATCCTGCCCTTCCACTCGGTCATGGCGGCGGAGTCGCTCTGTGAGGCGGTGGCGAGCGTCAGACCGAGATTGCGCTGCAGGTCGTCGTACTGGTCGACCCGGGCCTGCCCCAGCTGCGCCGCCTTGTGGGGATCGTTGATCCCGGCCCAGAACTCGAGCGTCTTCTCCGGCCCGAGATCGGTGGCGAAGCGTTCCGCGAACAGCGGATCGCCGGCGTGCTCCTTCAGACCGGCGTTGAGCTTGTCGAACTCGGCGGGTGTCAGGTCCTCCGGGTCCTTCTTGGCGAGACGCGCCAGTTCGTCCGCGTCCTTGACGGCACCGGCGGCGGAGTCGCGGTCCTTGTAGGACGCGTCCGAGAAGCCGTAGTCGGTCTGGTCGACGAGGGCCATGAGGACGGTTTTCGCCGAGTTGTCGCTCTCGGTGGCGTCGCGGAGGATCTTCTGCACCTCGTCCCGCAGAGCGGTGACGTCGTGCTCGTCGTGTTCCGGTGGGGTGTAGCCGGACGCGGCCCGGTCAGGATGGACGTTCATGGTCACGGTGAAGGTGCCTTTGCCGGTGTCCATCACCGTGAGGTTCTTCTTCAGTCCGCGCTCGATCGCCGCGGTGAGCTGCTTCTGGTAACCCTTCAGCTCCCCGGCGGTGTCGCTCAGGATGTTGTGGATGGTCTGGGCCTGAGTGTGGGCGTCCTGGAACTCCCCGGCCGTCTTGCCGATGAACTCCTTGGTCACCTGCTGGTTCACGCCGGCCCAGTTGGCCTTGTTGGCGGCCTGGTGCAGGCCCTTGTCCGCGTCCTCGGCCAGGTCTTTCAGGTTCCGGACGATGTGTCCCCAGTCCTCGACGGCGTCGTCGAGCTGCTTGAAGTTGGCGAAGCGCAGAGCGTCGAGATCCATGAGTCGGTGTCCCCGTCGTGCGTCGAGATCAGTGCTTCTTCGGCGGGGCGTAGGCCGGGTTGGGCTTGCCAGGACCCCCGACACGCTCGTCGAAACCGGCGTCGAGAGTGTCGATGCTGCTCATCTGCCGCCAGATGTACGCCTCGTCGCCTGCGTGGATCTTCTTGGTGACCTGCATGTGATTGGAGATCTGGGCGCACGCGTCCAAGAGGGAGCCGAGTTGCGTGTCCCACTTGTCCGACACGTGCTGGAGGGCCGAACCGAGTGCGAAGCCCTGATCCGTCAGGTCGCGGGCCGCCGAGTCCACGTGGGTGTTCGACAACCGGGCCTTGTCCCAGAGTTGGTTGTAGAGGGTGTGGGCAGCGCTGCCGATCTTGGCCAGGTCGTGCTGGGTGACCTTGAGGTCGCCGGTCTGGCTAGGGAAGGCGGTGGAACCTCCGCCGGGGTCGTCCGGGATGTGGTTGAGCTGCATGTGTGCAGCCCCACCCTGCCGGCGCGTCAGCGCGTCCGACTTGAGCTGCTCCCATTCATCCCATGCCATGGATGACCCATCCCCGTGGAGTGCCTGACCGGTAATTGCGTTCCATTTGAATCGTCTAGTTCAGGCAAAAATAGCAAAACCTTGGCACGGACACGGCAGCAACTCCAACTGCCCCCGAAACCTCCACTTCCGTCCCACGGGTCCCCTGGGAACGACAAGATGCCGCGGACCAGACCAGTCCGCGGCATCAAGGCCAAGCCGGGCGCAGCTCCCCGGCGACGGGACGCGCTAGGACTCCACGAGGCCCACCTGCACCATCGGCTTGCCGCGCTTGCGGGACACGAAGATGCCGCGGCCCGCGGGCATCGGCCGGGGCCGGACGCCGCCCAGCAGTTCGCCCTCCGCGGGGTCGCCGGCGAGGACGACGCCCTGGGCGCCGAGTTCCTTCATGCGCTGCATGAAGGCCTCGTAGCCGGCGCGGCCCGCGCCCGCCGTGGAGCGGGCGATGATGAAGCGGACGCCGACGTCGCGGGCGAAGGGGAGCAGTTCGGTCAGGCCCGCCAGCGGGTTGCCGCTCGACGTGGAGACCAGGTCGTAGTCGTCGATGACCACGTACACCGTCGGGCCGCGCCACCAGCTGCGGTTGCGCAGCTGCTCCGGGGTCACGTCCGCCGTCGGCGTGCGGCGCTGCATCAGGTCGGCCAGCGCGTCCATGTGGTGCTGCATCTGGTTCGACATCGGGATGTACTCGGCCAGGTGCGAGTCCGGGGTCACTCCGAGCAGCGAGCGCCGGTTGTCGACCACGAACAGCTTGCAGCTGTTGCCGTCGTAGCGCTCGGTGAGACGCTTGATCAGCAGCTTCAGCAGGTTGGACTTGCCGGACTCGCTCTCGCCGAACACCAGGAAGAACGGGTCCTGTTCGAAGTCCACGAACACCGGCTCGAGGTTGTCCTCGTCGAGCGCGAAGGCGACGCCCCGGTTCGGGAAGCGGTCGCCCGGCGGGAGCTGGGCCGCCGGGAACTCGCGGGGCAGCAGGCGCACCTCGGGCGCGCCGGGCTCCTGCCAGTGCCGGGTGACCTCGGCGGC
The DNA here is from genome assembly GCF_036345995.1 of Streptomyces sp. NBC_00557. Taxonomy (NCBI): domain Bacteria; kingdom Bacillati; phylum Actinomycetota; class Actinomycetes; order Kitasatosporales; family Streptomycetaceae; genus Streptomyces; species Streptomyces sp. NBC_00557. The sequence goes on along the minus strand of NZ_CP107796.1, from coordinate 2,272,125 downwards.
GAGCGCGGCGGTCGCCTCCGCCAGGTCCGTGTCGGAGGAGAGGCCGTCGATGCGCGGGACGGCCGCCATGAAGTGCTGCTTCTGCGGCGTCTGACCGCGGCCCGGCACCCCGGTGGGCACGTTGGCGGCGACCTTGCGGTCGATCTCCGAGTCCATGGGATCACCCAGCCGCAGCTCCAGGCGGTTCATCAGGTGGTCCTTCATGTTCGCCCGGACTTCCATCGAGCGGGACGCGGTGATGATCAGGTGGATGCCGTAGCCGAGACCGCGCGCGGCGATGTCCAGGACCAGCTGCTCCAGGGCCTCGTAGTCCGAACGGAAGTTGCCCCAGCCGTCGATGACCAGGAAGACGTCGCCCCAGGGCTGGTCGGTCACCGAGATGTCGCCCCGCGCGCGACGGGTGCGGAACTCGGCGATGGAGGAGATGCCCGCCGAGCGGAAGTACTCCTCGCGCCGGGTCATGACGCCGTACACCTCGGCCGCCGTACGCCGGACCTTCTCCGGGTCCAGGCGGGAGGCGACACCGCCCACGTGCGGCAGGCCGGCCACCGCGGCCATACCGCCGCCACCGAAGTCCAGGCCGTAGAACTGCACCTCGTACGGGGTGTGGGTGAGCGCGAACGACGCGATGATCGAGCGCACCAGCGTCGACTTGCCGGACTGCGGGCCGCCGATGATCTGCATATGGCCGGCCGCGCCGCCGAAGTCGAGCCACAGCGGGTCGCGCCGCTGCTCGTACGGCTTGTCGATGAGACCGACGGGGACGACCAGCCGGCCCGCGCCCTCGTAACCCGGCTGGGTCATGCCGCGGCCCGGGACCGGGGCGAGGCCCGGCAGCAGCGCGTCGAGCGACGGCGGGCTGTCCAGCGGGGGCAGCCACACCTGGTGGGCGGCCGGGCCCTGCGCCTCCAGGCGGCGCACGATCACGTCGAGGACGGTGTCGGCGAGCGCGTCGTCCTGCTGCTCGGCCGCCGACTCCTGGCGCTGCTTGGGGATCGCCGCGTAGTGCACCGGCACCTCGGCCGCGGTGAACAGCACCGGCCTGCGGTCGACGGGCAGCGGGCCGCCGAGCGCCGCGGCCTGCTGCGAACTCGTGCGGTACACGCCGGACACGTACGCCGCCTTGAACCGCACCATCTCGTCGGTGCCGAACTTCAGGAAGCCCGAACCCGGGACGTTCGGCAGTTCGTAGGCGTCCGGGACGCCGATCGCGGCGCGGGACTCGGCGGCCGAGAACGTGCGCAGACCGATGCGGTACGACAGATAGGTCTCCAGGCCGCGCAGCCGGCCCTCCTCCAGGCGCTGCGAGGCGAGCAGCAGGTGCACGCCCAGCGAACGGCCGATACGGCCGATCTGCACGAACATCTCGATGAAGTCCGGCTTGGCCGTCAGCAGTTCGCTGAACTCGTCGATCACCAGGACGAGGGAGGGAATCGGCTGGAGCGGTGCACCGGCCGCGCGGGCCTTCTCGTAGTCGTGGATGTTGGCGTAGTTGCCCGCGTCGCGCAGCAGCTCCTGGCGGCGGTTGAGCTCACCGCGGATCGAGTCGCCCATGCGGTCGACGAGGGTGAGGTCGTCCGCGAGGTTGGTGATCACGGCCGCCACGTGCGGCAGCTGGGCCATGCCCGCGAAGGTGGCACCGCCCTTGAAGTCGGCGAGGACGAAGTTCAGCGTCTCGGAGGAGTGGGTCACCGCGAGGCCGAGGACCAGCGTGCGCAGCAGCTCGGACTTGCCGGAACCGGTGGCGCCGACGCACAGGCCGTGCGGGCCCATGCCCTCCTGCGCGGCCTCCTTCAGGTCGAGCATGACGGGCCGGCCGTCCTCGCCGACACCGATCGGCACCCGCAGCCGCTCGGACTGCGAGCGCGGCCGCCAGGTCCGCTTCGGGTCGACCGAGGCCGCGTCGCCCAGGTTCAGCAGATCGGTGAACTCCAGGTTCGCCAGCAGCGGTTCGTCGTCGTCCCCGCCCGACGCCACCCGCAGCGGCGCCAGTTGGCGGGCGAGCGCCTCGGCGGCCTCGTACGACAGGACGTCCGGCGTCCCCTCGTAGACCATGCCGTGCGCGGACTCCAGGCGCAGTTCCTTGGGCTGCACGACGACGGACAGGTCGCCCCGGCCGGCGGTGAGGTCGCCCGGCACGATCTCCAGGACCGTCACTCCCTGCATGCCTTCGGGGCTGGCCAGCAACGACGTGGGCGGCAGGGAGACACCGTCGAGCACGACCACCACGTGCGGCTGTTCGGGGACCGGCGGTCCGCCGGGGTGGAAGCGCGGCCGGCCCTGGAGCCGCGAGGCGAGCCGGTCCTCCAGCTCGACGGGGTCGGTGCTGATCAGACGCATGCTGCCGGCGCCGTCGGCCAGGCCCTGCGCCTGCACGTGCGGCAGCCACTTGGCCCACTCCCACTCGGGCGCCGACTGCCGCTCGGCGGCGACGGCGATGACCAGGTCCTCGGGGGAGTGCAGCGAGGCGAGGGAGGCGGTGAGGGCACGGGCGGCGCCGCGCACGGTGCCGGGCTCGCCGCTGATCGTCACGTGGTAGAAGGCGCGCAGCGAGACCGCCATCGGCAGTTCGTCGAGGGTGCTGTGCGTGGCCAGGAAGCGCTGCATGGCGCCCGCGGTCAGCGGCTCCAGGTCGTCCACCGGGGCGGTCTGCGGCGGGATCAGGGGCGTGGCCAGGGACTGCGGGCCGAGGCCCACGCGCACCTGCCCGAAGTCCTCGTCGCCGGTGCGCCGCTCCCACACCCGGCTGCCCTCGGCGACCAGCGCCCACAGTTGCTCCGGCGAAGGGTGCAGGTAGTACTGCGCGTCCCGCTGGGCCTGCGCGGTCTCCAGGGCGGCGCGCCGGGTCTGGGACAGGTACCGCAGGTAGTCACGGCGCAGGTCGGCCATCTGCCCCTGGTTGCCGCGCCGGTAGCGGACCAGCATCGAGATGCCCATGGCGACGGTCGAGGCCACCATCACCATGCCCATGATCTTCATGAAGGGCTGGGCCTGGGGGTTGAAGAAGAACACCACCGAGCCGCCCATGCCCAGCATCGGCAGGAGCTGCATCCAAGCGCTTTCCTGCTGGCCGCGCGGCAGTTCCGGCGGAGCTTGCAGCACGACCTCGTCCGTGGGCACTTCCTTCGGCAGTGCCCGCGGTGGGCGCTTGACGACGATGTGGCTCACTACGCACCAATTCCCTTGCCGGACCGAATTTTTCGTCCGCCGCCCCGTGTCAGGCGAACGTCGATCGCGAAGCGCGATCCTACTGACAACCACTGACAACGGCTGGCGGTAGGGTGCCGGAGAGACGCGTGAGCAGTTGCGAATCGTTCCGGGAAAACCCGGGCAATCCGCAACGGTTCGCAGCAGGCGCCCGTCCGCGAACCCCGGCCGCGGCCACCGGGTTCACCGCCGGAGCGCGGGGCGCCGCACAACCTACACAGGATTCTTACGGGCGGACGGTGCGCGGCGGCGCCGCACGCCGCCCACCACCGACGAGGGGGAACAGCAGGTGAGCATGACGGCCTCCGCGCCGGCCGGCGCGCCCGGCGGACACGGCACCGGAGCCCCTTCCGGGGCCGGCATGGGGTTCGGGTTCTGCCGGGTCACCATCGTGGCGCCCGACAGCCGTATCGACGTGGCGCTGCCCGACGACGTGCCCGTCGCCGACCTCTACCCGGAGATTCTGCGCCTGTCCCAGCAGAGCCCCGCCGAGGGCGCTCCGGTCGGCTACCACCTCGTACGGCGCGACGGCACGGTCCTCGACGGCGCCCGGTCCTTCACGGCACAGCGCATCCTCGACGGCGAACTGCTCACCCTGCGCCCGTTCGCCGAGTCGCTGCCGCCCGCCGTCCTCGACGACGTCTCCGAGGCGGTGGCCGCCGCCGTCACCCGCGACCGCACCCTGTGGAGCGGTGAACTCACCCGCGCCGCCGGTCTCGTCGCGGGCGGCATCCTGCCCGCGCTGCTCGCCTTCGTGGCCTGGAGTTCCCAGGTCCGCCACGACATGCACAGCCTGCAGGGCATCATCGCGGCCGTCACCGGCATCCTGCTGGTCACCATCGCCTGCGTACGCGCGCGTGTGTACGACGACCGGGGCTCGGCGGTCGCGCTGGGGCTCGGCGCCCTGCCGAACATCGGCGTGGCCGGCTCCGGGCTGCTGCCGCTCGCCCACCACGAGGGCATCGGACGGCTCCAGTTCCTGCTCGCCTGCACGGCGGTCCTCGTCGCCTCCCTGGTGCTCACCCTGGTGTCGCCCGGCGGCGACGGACCCTTCGTGGCGTTCCTGTTCGCCTCCGCCGTCGGCCTCGTCACCACCTTCATCGCGACCCTCACCGACCTGCGGCCCATCGAGACGGCCGCGATCTGCGCCCCGCTGTCGGTGGTGGCGCTGGCCTTCCTGCCGGGGCTGTCCATGCGCTTCGCGCGGCTGCCCATCGGCTTCGAACCGCCCAACCCCTCCCGCGGCGGCTACGACACCGGCGAGCCCGCCCCGCAGGAGCCCGTGGACGCCGAGCGGATCGCCGCCCAGGCCCGGCGCGGCCACGAACTCCTCGTCGGCCTCGTCGGCGGCTGCGCCCTGGTCGCCGTGGGCGCGTCGATCGTCCTCGGTTTCTCCAGCAACGTCTGGGCGCAGCTCCTGGCCCTCGCGACGGGGGTGGCGATGCTGATGCGGGCGCACCTGTTCCGCTACACCGCGCAGGTCGGCGCCACGCTGGCCGCCGGCCTCGCGGCCCTCGTCTTCCTCGGCCTCGGTCTCGCCCTGAACCCGCCCCGGAACGATCTGATCGAGGCCTTCCAGGGGGACACCTCGGCCCTGGACATCCGCAGCCTCTGGCTCGCGGCGGCGGTCGGCGCGGCCACCGCGCTGGTCACCGCGATCGGCCTGATCACCCCGCGGCGCGGTGTCACCCCGTTCTGGGGGCGCTTCCTGGAGATCGCCGAGAGCTTCGTCCTGCTCACCCTGATCCCGCTGGCGCTGGCCGTGTTCGACGTGTACACGCGGGCGCGTGCGATGACCAGCTGACGACGGCATCCGGACGCGCCACGGGCAGGAGCGGGAGTCACGGAAAGGGGCGGCACGCACGCGTGCCGCCCCTTTCCCCGTTTCCGCCGGCTACGCCTCGAGCCCTCCGTTGCGCTCATTGGGCTCCAGGTCGAACTCCCCGTCCCGCGCCCCCAGCACGAACGCCCGCCACTCGGCCTCGGTGTAGCGCAGCACGGTGTCGTGGTCGAGGGAGGAGCGCATGGCCACCGCGCCGCCGGGCAGGTACGCGATCTCGACCCGCTCCTCGTGCTCCTCGGTGCCGGGCGCGCAGTGCCACTCCACGCCGGAGATGTCGAGGGAGTACAGCTCGTCCCGCTCCCGCTCCTTGCGCGCCTTGACGTCCTCCTGCGATTCCGGCGCCCACGTCCCGGCGCTCGTGCCCTGTGTCTCGGCCATGGTGAAGCGGCCCCCTTCGGCTACGGACAGCGTTGCGTGGTCACCCTACTGGCAGGGCACGCGCGCGTACGGTGAAACAACCTGGTCAACGCCCGCAGGAGGGTACGGCCGGAAACGCGGGGCGAACGGGGCCGCATGTGGCGGGGGAGCGGAGGTTTCGTCACAGGGAGGCAACAGGCGTGCCCATGCCATGCCATGCCCACGTAAATTCCAGGCCATGAGCATGCCCGGCACCGCCCCGTGGTCCCTGCCGTCGACCGACGTCCTCGCCCTGGGCGGCCGTCGGGGCCGCGGCGGTTACCACGGCGGCTATCACAGCAGCTACCACCACTACGGGAGCCACGGATCCGGCGGCGGCGTCGGCTGGTGGGCGGTCCTCCTGCTGGTCCTCGTGATCGTCGGCCTCCTGATCTGGAACGTCCAGCGCGACCGGTGACACGGGCGGCCGAAACGCCCTGGTACCCTGAGTGACGGCCGTTTGTGTACGCACCCCCGGAGCCTTCGGTTCTGGTGGCCGCGCCCAGCGGATCCCCGCCTCCCGAGTAACGGAAGCTCCCCCGAGAAGCAGACCGGGGGCACTCGGTGGCCACTCAGAGACTATGAGGAGTACGCGTGTCGCTCGACGCCGCTACGAAGAAGCAGATCATCGCCGAGTTCGGTACCAAGGAGGGTGACACCGGCTCCCCCGAGGTCCAGGTCGCTCTGCTCTCCCGTCGGATCTCCGACCTGACGGAGCACCTCAAGACCCACAAGCACGACCACCACTCCCGTCGTGGCCTGCTGATCCTCGTCGGTCAGCGCCGCCGCCTTCTGCAGTACCTGGCGAAGAAGGACATCCAGCGCTTCCGTACGCTGGTCGACCGCCTCGGCATCCGCCGTGGTGCGGCGGGCGCCAAGTAAGACGCCGTGAAGGGAGCGGTTCCCGGCAGGACCCGGGAGCCGCTCCCTTCGTCGTACACGGGAAACCCTCTCGTCGCACGGAGGAGACCCTCGCCGTACATGCGGAAACGTGCGGAGTGTCACTCACGCTTTGTAGTGTGGTAGCACAACGCACTACGTGCGACACGGAACGGCGTATCACAGCGCCGTTCACCCAGAACGAGGAGAAGCGCACCTCGCCGCCGCCGGTCCTCGGTAGTGGCCCCCGGGGGGAAGTGAGCCCCGGGTGCTTCGATCGAAGACCGGCCCGCACCAGACGGCGCGCTTCTCCACCACCGTCCCCCTGCCACACGGGCAGCCAAGGGACGAAAGACGATATGTAACGGAGAAAACGCTAGTGGAGAACGAGACCCACTACGCCGAGGCCGTCATCGACAACGGCGCCTTCGGTACCCGCACCATCCGCTTCGAGACGGGCCGCCTGGCCAAGCAGGCCGCCGGTTCCGCCGTGGCGTACCTGGACGACGACACCATGGTGCTGTCGGCCACCACCGCCTCCAAGCAGCCCAAGGACCAGCTGGACTTCTTCCCGCTCACCGTCGACGTCGAGGAGCGGATGTACGCGGCCGGGAAGATCCCCGGCAGCTTCTTCCGCCGTGAGGGCCGGCCCTCCGAGGACGCGATCCTCACCTGCCGCCTCATCGACCGCCCGCTGCGCCCGTCCTTCAAGAAGGGCCTGCGCAACGAGATCCAGGTCGTCTGCACGGTCATGGCGCTCAACCCCGACCACCTGTACGACGTCGTGGCGATCAACGCCGCGTCCGCGTCGACGCAGCTGGCCGGCCTGCCCTTCTCCGGCCCGATCGGCGGCGTCCGCGTCGCGCTGATCCGCGGCCAGTGGGTCGCGTTCCCGACGCACACCGAGCTCGAGGACGCCGTCTTCGACATGGTGGTCGCCGGCCGCGTCCTGGAGGACGGCGACGTCGCGATCATGATGGTCGAGGCCGAGGCCACCGAGAAGACCATCAAGCTGGTCGAGGGCGGCGCCGAGGCGCCGACCGAGGAGGTCGTCGCCGCCGGTCTGGAGGCCGCCAAGCCCTTCATCAAGGTCCTGTGCCGCGCCCAGGCCGACCTCGCCGCCAAGGCCGCCAAGCCGGTCGGCGAGTTCCCGATCTTCCTGGACTACCAGGACGACGTCCTGGAGGCCCTGACCGCCGCGGTCAAGCCCGAGCTGGCCCAGGCGCTCACCATCGCCGGCAAGCAGGAGCGCGAGGCCGAGCTGGACCGCGTCAAGCAGCTCGCCGCCGAGAAGCTCCTGCCGGAGTTCGAGGGCCGCGAGAAGGAGATCTCCGCCGCGTACCGCGCGCTGACCAAGACCCTGGTCCGTGAGCGCGTCATCAAGGAGAAGAAGCGCATCGACGGCCGCGGTGTCACCGACATCCGCACGCTGGCCGCCGAGGTCGAGGCCATCCCGCGGGTGCACGGCTCCGCGCTGTTCGAGCGTGGCGAGACCCAGATCCTGGGCGTCACCACCCTCAACATGCTCCGCATGGAGCAGCAGCTGGACACCCTCTCCCCGGTGACCCGCAAGCGCTACATGCACAACTACAACTTCCCGCCGTACTCCACCGGCGAGACCGGCCGCGTCGGCTCCCCGAAGCGCCGCGAGATCGGCCACGGCGCCCTCGCCGAGCGCGCCCTGATCCCGGTCCTGCCGTCGCGCGAGGAGTTCCCGTACGCGATCCGCCAGGTGTCCGAGGCCCTCGGCTCCAACGGCTCGACGTCCATGGGCTCGGTCTGCGCCTCCACCATGTCGCTGCTGAACGCCGGTGTGCCGCTGAAGGCCCCGGTCGCCGGCATCGCCATGGGCCTGATCTCCCAGGAGATCGAGGGCGAGACGCACTACGTCACCCTCACCGACATCCTCGGCGCCGAGGACGCCTTCGGCGACATGGACTTCAAGGTCGCCGGCACCAAGGACTTCGTCACCGCCCTCCAGCTCGACACCAAGCTGGACGGCATCCCGGCCTCCGTCCTGGCCGCGGCCCTCAAGCAGGCCCGCGACGCCCGCCTGCACATCCTCGACGTGATGATGGAGGCCATCGACCGGCCCGACGAGATGAGCCCGCACGCCCCGCGGATCATCACCGTCAAGATCCCGGTCGACAAGATCGGCGAGGTCATCGGCCCCAAGGGCAAGATGATCAACCAGATCCAGGAGGACACGGGCGCCGAGATCACCATCGAGGACGACGGCACGATCTACATCGGCGCCGCCGACGGCCCCTCCGCCGAGGCCGCCCGCGCCACGATCAACGGCATCGCCAACCCGACGATGCCCGAGGTCGGCGAGCGCTACCTCGGTACGGTCGTCAAGACGACCACCTTCGGTGCGTTCGTCTCCCTGCTGCCCGGCAAGGACGGCCTGCTGCACATCTCGCAGATCCGCAAGCTCGCCGGCGGCAAGCGCGTGGAGAACGTCGAGGACGTCCTCGGCGTGGGCCAGAAGGTCCAGGTCGAGATCGCCGAGATCGACTCCCGCGGCAAGCTCTCCCTCGTTCCGGTGATCGAGGGCGAGGAAGGCTCTGACGAGTCGAAGGACGACGCCGAGCAGTGACGTCCCGTAGCTCCCAGGTGACGGCCCGCCCCTCTTCGGAGGCGCGGGCCGTCGCCCGTACCCAAACCCTCATCAAGGGCCAGAACGGCATCGGCACCGTCCGCAAGACCACCCTCCCCGGCGGCCTGCGCATCGTCACGGAGACCCTGCCCTCGGTCCGCTCCGCGACCTTCGGCATCTGGGCACACGTCGGCTCCCGCGACGAGACGGCGGCCCTGAACGGCGCCACGCACTACCTGGAGCACCTGCTCTTCAAGGGCACGCAGCGGCGCAGCGCGCTGGACATCTCCGCCGCGATCGACGCCGTCGGCGGCGAGATGAACGCGTTCACGGCGAAGGAGTACACGTGCTACTACGCGCGCGTGCTCGACACCGACCTGCCGCTCGCCATCGACGTCGTCTGCGACATGCTGACCGGCTCGCTGATCCTCGAGCAGGACGTCGACGTCGAACGCGGCGCGATCCTCGAAGAGATCGCCATGACCGAGGACGACCCGGGCGACTGCGTGCACGACCTGTTCGCGCACACCATGTTCGGCGACAACGCCCTCGGCCGCCCCGTCCTCGGCACGGTCGACACCGTCAACGCCCTCACCGCCGACCGCATCCGCCGCTTCTACAAGAAGCACTACGACCCCACCCACCTGGTGGTCGCCTGCGCCGGCAACATCGACCACGCCAAGGTCGTACGGCAGGTCCGCGCGGCCTTCGAGAAGGCGGGCGCCCTGCGGAACCAGGACGCCCGGCCCATCGGCCCGCGCGACGGCAGCCGTGCGATCCGCACGGCCGGCAAGGTCGAGCTGCTCGGCCGCAAGACCGAGCAGGCCCATGTCGTCCTCGGCATGCCGGGCCTCGCCCGCACCGACGACCGCCGCTGGGCCATGGGCGTGCTCAACACCGCCCTCGGCGGCGGCATGTCCTCCCGCCTCTTCCAGGAGGTCCGGGAGAAGCGCGGCCTGGCCTACAGCGTCTACTCGTACACCTCCGGCTTCGCCGACTGCGGTCTGTTCGGCGTCTACGCCGGCTGCCGGCCGAGCCAGGTGCACGACGTGCTGCGGATCTGCCGCGACGAACTCGACCACGTCGCCGTCAACGGCCTCACCGACGACGAGATCGCCCGCGCCATCGGCCAGCTCCAGGGCTCCACCGTCCTCGGCCTGGAGGACACCGGCGCGCTGATGAACCGCATCGGCAAGAGCGAGCTGTGCTGGGGCGAGCAGATGTCCGTCGACGACATGCTGGACCGGATAGCCGCGGTCACCCCGGACGAGGTCCGCTCGGTCGCCCGCGACATCCTGGGACAGCGCCCGTCGCTGTCGGTCATCGGCCCGCTGAAGGACAAGCAGGCCGCGCGGCTGCACGACGCCGTCGCCTAATCACTCCCGTAAGGAAGCACAAGAGATGAGCAAGCTGCGCGTGGCGGTCCTCGGAGCCAAGGGCCGGATCGGCTCCGAGGCGGTCCGGGCGGTCGAGGCCGCCGAGGACATGGAACTGGTCGCGGCCCTCGGCCGGGGCGACACGCTGGAGACGCTGACCGCGTCCGGCGCCCAGGTCGCCGTCGAACTGACCACGCCCGACTCCGTCATGGACAACCTCGGCTTCTGCGTGCGCCACGGCATCCACGCCGTCGTCGGTACGACGGGCTGGACCGAGGAGCGCCTCGCGCAGCTGAAGGCATGGCTGGCCGAGTCCCCGCAGACCGGCGTGCTCATCGCCCCGAACTTCTCCATCGGCGCCGTCCTCACCATGAAGTTCGCGCAGATCGCCGCGCCCTACTTCGAGTCGGTCGAGGTCGTCGAACTGCACCACCCCAACAAGGTGGACGCCCCGAGCGGTACGGCCACGCGCACCGCCCAGCTCATCGCCGAGGCCCGCAGGGCCGCCGGCACGGCCCCGGCGCCGGACGCCACGGCCACGGCCCTGGACGGCGCGCGGGGCGCCAGCGTCGACGGCGTCCCCGTCCACGCCGTACGGCTGCGCGGTCTCCTGGCGCACCAGGAGGTGCTGCTCGGCGGCGAGGGCGAGACCCTGACCATCCGCCACGACTCCCTGCACCACAGCAGCTTCATGCCGGGCATCCTGCTCGGCGCCCGCCGCGTGGTGTCCGCTCCCGGCCTGACCTTCGGCCTGGAGCACTTCCTGGACCTGAGCTGAGACCGCCCTCCATGCGTGCGAAGATCACCTACCTCGTCACGGCCGCCGTCCTGGTCTTCTACTTCGTCCTGGTCGGCAGCCGCGGCGTGATGCTCATCCAGACCGGCACGGCCCTCACCGTCACCTTCGGGATCGCGGTGCTGATCCTGCCGGTCATCGGCCTGTGGTTCCTGTGGAAGAACACCCAGTTCGTCCGCAGGGCCAACGCCCTCGCCGCGGAGCTCGACGCCGAGGGCGGACTTCCGGTGGACGAACTGAAGCGCCTGCCCAGCGGCCGGATCGACCGCGACTCCGCCGACGAGGTCTTCGCCAAGCGCAAGGCCGAGACCGAGGCCTCCCCCGACGACTGGCGCTGCTGGTTCCGCCTCGCCGTCGCCTACCACGACGCCCGCGACACGCCCCGGGCACGTAAGGCGATGCAACGCGCCATCGCCCTGCACGACGGAAAGTCCGCCCAGGCTTGACACTGGCGCCTGCTCGTCGAGCCGGCCCGGGCCGTGAGCGAGTGCGCGTGCGCGGAGGGCTGGTCGTGCGGTTCCCCGCGCCCCTTCGGGGCGCTCAGCGGCGCCTGTGCGCGTACTCCGCCGCCCACGCCTCCACCGTGTCCGCCGCGCGGTCGAACGCCGCCGGGCGGCCCAGGAAGTCCAGCGTGTGCGTGGTCAGCAGCGGCGGCGTGTCCTCGGCCGGCCGGTCTCCCCGGACGAGCGCCAGCGCCTGCCCCTGGACCGTCCGCGGCAGCCCCAGCCAGCGCACCGGCTGCTGCACGGTGCGCACCGAGACCACACGGGCCCACGGCGCCGTACGCGTCACCAGGAAGCCGACGTGACGCAGCCCGCGCCCGCTCACCCACACCCCCATGCGCAGCAGCCGCAGCGCCCCGGCGATGACCACGCACGCCCCGCCGACCACCGCTCCGGCCGAGGACGCCGAGCCGGTCAGGGCGAGGGCCACCGCCGAGAACAGCACGAAGGAGGCCAGCAGCAGCACCAGCGCCGCGATGCCCACCCGCCAGGGACCGGGACGGTAGGGACGCCGCCAGCGCTCCCGGTCGTCGAACGGCAGCGCGCTGTCGGAAGCGGCCTCCAAGGCAGGGTCGGCCGTCAGGAAGGACAGGGGCACGGCAGATCCTCACTCGATCCTCGCGTGGACTGTGCCGGTGAGGCTATCCGCCGCTGTCGCCGCTCACCACCCTTGGGCGGCTGTCGGTGGTCAGTGCCCCTGCGAGGCCTGGGACTGCTGCACGGGCGTATGGGACGGCGTGGACATCGCGGGCTCGCCGAGTATCAGGGCGCCCACCAGCCCGGCCACGATCGTCAGGCCCAGCAGCCAGCGCCCGGCTATCTCCGCGAGGGACGCCCGCGGCCGGGGCGGGGGAGTGACATTGCTGCGGAACCTGTCCGTCTCGGCCAGGAAGGCGAAGGGTACGGGCTCGCGCCGACCGAACATCGCGGGTACGTCTCCTTTCGTGATCAACGTTTTCGGCTCGAACGAGCGGGCCTCACCGATACAGACGCTCGAGTAACACAAAAGGTGCCCATGTCGGAAAAAATCCCTGGTGGGATTTTTGGGGCCGGGCACTGCCGTGGCCGGGGCGGGTGCCCCGTAAGGTGGACGCGAACCACAGCTGTGATGGGAAGGACCCCGACCCCCCGTGACCACCCCCGAGTCGCTCACGTTCCGCAGTGACGTCACCGTCGAGCTGGTCAAGTCCAGCGCTTCGGACGCCGACGTCCTCTTCGCCGCGCGGGTCTCCACCGCCGGCGAGCAGTCCCTGGACGAGCTGAAGAAGGACCCCGAGCGCTCCAAGGGCCTGATCAACTTCCTGATGCGCGACCGGCACGGCAGCCCGTTCGAGCACAACTCGATGACGTTCTTCGTCAGCGCCCCGATCTTCGTCTTCCGCGAGTTCATGCGGCACCGGGTCGGCTGGTCGTACAACGAGGAGTCCGGCCGCTACCGGGAGCTCCAGCCCGTCTTCTACGTCCCCGCCGCCGACCGCAAGCTCGTGCAGGAGGGCCGCCCCGGCAAGTACGTCTTCGTCGAGGGCACCCCGGCCCAGCACGAGACCGTCAGCAGCACGCTGCGGGAGTCGTACGAGCAGGCGTACACGGCCTACCAGAAGATGCTCGCCGAGGGCGTCGCCCGCGAGGTCGCCCGCGCGGCCCTCCCCGTCGGCCTCTACTCCTCGATGTACGCCACCTGCAACGCCCGCTCCCTGATGCACTTCCTCGGCCTGCGCACCCAGCACGAGCTGGCCAAGGTGCCGTCCTTCCCGCAGCGGGAGATCGAGATGGTCGGCGAGAAGATGGAGGCGGAGTGGGCCCGGCTCATGCCGCTCACGTACGCAGCCTTCAACGCGAACGGGCGCGTGGCCCCGTAGAGCCCGTAAGGAAGGCCTGCGAAGCCCCGTTCCCCGGCCAGGAACGGATGTACGGATCAGCCTCGCGAGGTGTCCGTATTGCGGCATTTCGAGAAGTTCATCTAGCCTGATCAAAGGGACCCGGCACTGCTTGAACCCCCGAGCAGGCAGTGCCGGGCTCCGCATTTGTCCTGACTTTCCCGACCCCCCGAGGGCAGACCCCGCAGGGAGCACCGAGTAGCGTGTTACCCATGGCTCCGACCTCGACTCCGCAGACCCCCTTCGGGCGGGTCCTCACCGCCATGGTCACGCCCTTCACGGCGGACGGCGCACTCGACCTCGACGGCGCGCAGCGGCTCGCCGCCCACCTGGTGGACGCAGGCAACGACGGCCTGATCGTCAACGGCACCACCGGCGAGTCCCCCACCACCAGCGATGCGGAGAAATCGGACCTCGTACGAGCCGTCCTGGAGGCAGTCGGCGACCGCGCCCACGTCGTCGCCGGCGTCGGCACGAACGACACCCACCACAGCGTCGAGCTGGCCCGCCAGGCCGAGCGCGACGGCGCACACGGCCTGCTGGTCGTCACGCCGTACTACAACAAGCCCCCGCAGGAGGGCCTGTACCGGCACTTCACCGCCGTGGCCGACGCCACCGGCCTGCCGGTCATGCTCTACGACATCCCCGGCCGCAGCGGCGTCCCGATCAACACCGAGACCCTCGTCCGGCTCGCCGAGCACCCCCGGATCGTCGCCAACAAGGACGCCAAGGGCGACCTCGGCCGCGCCAGCTGGGCCATCGCCCAGTCCGGCCTCGCCTGGTACTCCGGCGACGACATGCTCAACCTGCCGCTGCTCTCCGTGGGCGCGGTCGGCTTCGTCTCGGTCGTCGGCCACGTCGTCACCCCCGACCTGCGCGCCCTCGTCGACGCGTACGTCTCCGGGGACGTGCAGAAGGCCACCGAGATCCACCAGAAGCTGCTTCCGGTCTACACGGGCATGTTCCGCACCCAGGGCGTGATGACCACCAAGGCCGCGCTCGCCCTCCAGGGACTGCCCGCGGGGCCGCTGCGCTCACCCATGGTCGAGTGCTCGCCCGAGGAGATCGCCCAGCTCAAGATCGATCTTGCCGCCGGCGGGGTACAGCTCTGACAACAGACTTGGCGCCACCCGGGCTTCACAACTGAAGAACAACAGAAAACAGCGGGCCACCGGTGCCCGCACCCCACAACGACAACTGCTTCTGCACGAACGTCTCACGCGCCACGTGCCCGACCGGTACGTGGCGCGTGTGGTGAGGAGAGTCTTTTGAGTCATCCGCATCCTGAACTCGGCCCGCCCCCGCCGCTCCCCGAAGGCGGCCTGCGGGTCACCCCGCTCGGCGGCCTCGGCGAGATCGGCCGGAACATGACGGTCTTCGAGTACGGCGGCCGTCTTCTGATCGTCGACTGCGGAGTGCTCTTCCCCGAGGAGGAGCAGCCCGGAATCGACCTGATCCTGCCGGACTTCTCGTCCATCCGGGACCGCCTCGACGACATCGAGGGCATCGTCCTCACCCACGGCCACGAGGACCACATCGGCGGTGTCCCCTTCCTGCTCCGCGAGAAGCCGGACATCCCGCTGATCGGCTCCAAGCTCACCCTCGCCCTCATCGAGGCCAAGCTCCAGGAGCACAGGATCCGCCCGTACACCCTCGAGGTGGCGGAGGGGAACCGCGAGCGCATCGGCCCCTTCGACTGCGAGTTCATCGCCGTCAACCACTCCATCCCGGACGCGCTGGCCGTCGCCATCCGCACCCCCGCCGGCATGGCGGTGCACACCGGCGACTTCAAGATGGACCAGCTCCCGCTGGACAACCGCCTCACCGACCTGCACGCGTTCGCGCGGCTGAGCGAGGAGGGCATCGACCTCCTGCTCACGGACTCCACGAACGCCGAGGTCCCGGGCTTCACGCCGCACGAGCGCGACATCTCCAACGTGCTGCGCCAGGTCTTCGCCGGCGCCCGCAAGCGGATCATCGTGGCGAGCTTCGCCAGCCACGTCCACCGCATCCAGCAGATCCTGGACGCCGCGCACGAGTACGGCCGCCGCGTCGCCTTCGTGGGCCGCTCCATGGTCCGCAACATGGGCATCGCCCGGGACCTCGGCTACCTGAAGGTCCCGCCGGGCCTGGTCGTCGACGTCAGGACGCTGGACGACCTCCCGGACCACGAGGTGGTCCTGGTCTGCACGGGCTCCCAGGGCGAGCCGATGGCGGCCCTGTCCCGCATGGCCAACCGCGACCACCAGATCCGCATCGTCGAGGGCGACACGGTCATCCTGGCCTCGTCGCTCATCCCCGGGAACGAGAACGCGGTCTACCGCGTGATCAACGGCCTGACCCGCTGGGGCGCCAACGTCGTCCACAAGGGCAACGCCAAGGTGCACGTTTCCGGCCACGCGTCCGCGGGCGAGCTGCTGTACTTCTACAACATCTGCCGCCCCAGGAACCTGATGCCGGTCCACGGCGAATGGCGCCATCTGCGCGCCAACGCCGAGCTGGGGGCGCTCACCGGAGTCCCGCACGACCGGATCGTCATCGCCGAGGACGGCGTCGTGGTCGACCTGGTCGAGGGCAAGGCCAAGATCTCCGGGAAGGTCCAGGCGGGTTACGTCTACGTCGACGGCCTCTCCGTCGGCGACATCGGCGAGCCGGCCCTCAAGGACCGCAAGATCCTCGGTGACGAGGGCATCATCTCGGTCTTCGTGGTCGTGGACGCCTCCACGGGCAAGATCACCGGTGGCCCGCACATCCAGGCGCGCGGCTCCGGCATCGAGGACTCGGCCTTCGCCGACGTCATCCCGAAGATCACCGACGCGTTCGACCGGTCCGCCCAGGACGGCGTCGTCGAGCCGCACCAGCTGCAGCAGCTCGTCCGGCGCACCCTCGGCAAGTGGGTCTCGGACACGTATCGCCGCAGGCCGATGATCCTCCCTGTGGTCGTGGAGGTCTGACGGTCCGTCGGAGCATCACCCGAGCGGGGCGCCTCGATTTGCATCGAGGCGCCCCGCTCCAGTACGTTTACGGCTCCGCCCGACCGGGAACCCCAGCACTTCGCGTGCTGGACGCGGTTGCCCGGAGGGGGTGGGAAAACCGACTCAGAACTTCTGATAAAGTCGGATCCGCCGGAAAGGAAACCGCGAAACAAACGCGGGAACCTGGAAAGCGCCGAGGAAATCGGATCGGAAAGATCTGATAGAGTCGGAAACACCGAAGGGAAGCGCCCGGAGGAAAGCCCGAGAGGGTGAGTACGAAGGAAGCGACCGTTCCTTGAGAACTCAACAGCGTGCCAAAAGTCAACGCCAGATATGTTGATACCCCGTCTACTGGATTGTTCCGGTGGCGAGGTTCCTTTGAAAAAAACACAGCGAGGACGCTGTGAACGGTCGGGCTTATTCCGCCTGACTGTTCCGCTCTCGTGGTGTCGCCCCGATCACGGGGAAGCATTCACGGAGAGTTTGATCCTGGCTCAGGACGAACGCTGGCGGCGTGCTTAACACATGCAAGTCGAACGATGAACCTCCTTCGGGAGGGGATTAGTGGCGAACGGGTGAGTAACACGTGGGCAATCTGCCCTGCACTCTGGGACAAGCCCTGGAAACGGGGTCTAATACCGGATACGAGCCTGGGAGGCATCTCCCGGGTTGGAAAGCTCCGGCGGTGCAGGATGAGCCCGCGGCCTATCAGCTTGTTGGTGAGGTAACGGCTCACCAAGGCGACGACGGGTAGCCGGCCTGAGAGGGCGACCGGCCACACTGGGACTGAGACACGGCCCAGACTCCTACGGGAGGCAGCAGTGGGGAATATTGCACAATGGGCGCAAGCCTGATGCAGCGACGCCGCGTGAGGGATGACGGCCTTCGGGTTGTAAACCTCTTTCAGCAGGGAAGAAGCGAAAGTGACGGTACCTGCAGAAGAAGCGCCGGCTAACTACGTGCCAGCAGCCGCGGTAATACGTAGGGCGCAAGCGTTGTCCGGAATTATTGGGCGTAAAGAGCTCGTAGGCGGCTTGTCGCGTCGGTTGTGAAAGCCCGGGGCTTAACCCCGGGTCTGCAGTCGATACGGGCAGGCTAGAGTTCGGTAGGGGAGATCGGAATTCCTGGTGTAGCGGTGAAATGCGCAGATATCAGGAGGAACACCGGTGGCGAAGGCGGATCTCTGGGCCGATACTGACGCTGAGGAGCGAAAGCGTGGGGAGCGAACAGGATTAGATACCCTGGTAGTCCACGCCGTAAACGGTGGGCACTAGGTGTGGGCAACATTCCACGTTGTCCGTGCCGCAGCTAACGCATTAAGTGCCCCGCCTGGGGAGTACGGCCGCAAGGCTAAAACTCAAAGGAATTGACGGGGGCCCGCACAAGCGGCGGAGCATGTGGCTTAATTCGACGCAACGCGAAGAACCTTACCAAGGCTTGACATACACCGGAAACACTCAGAGATGGGTGCCCCCTTGTGGTCGGTGTACAGGTGGTGCATGGCTGTCGTCAGCTCGTGTCGTGAGATGTTGGGTTAAGTCCCGCAACGAGCGCAACCCTTGTCCCGTGTTGCCAGCAGGCCCTTGTGGTGCTGGGGACTCACGGGAGACCGCCGGGGTCAACTCGGAGGAAGGTGGGGACGACGTCAAGTCATCATGCCCCTTATGTCTTGGGCTGCACACGTGCTACAATGGCCGGTACAAAGAGCTGCGATACCGTGAGGTGGAGCGAATCTCAAAAAGCCGGTCTCAGTTCGGATTGGGGTCTGCAACTCGACCCCATGAAGTCGGAGTCGCTAGTAATCGCAGATCAGCATTGCTGCGGTGAATACGTTCCCGGGCCTTGTACACACCGCCCGTCACGTCACGAAAGTCGGTAACACCCGAAGCCGGTGGCCCAACCCCTTGTGGGAGGGAGCTGTCGAAGGTGGGACTGGCGATTGGGACGAAGTCGTAACAAGGTAGCCGTACCGGAAGGTGCGGCTGGATCACCTCCTTTCTAAGGAGCACTTCTTACCGGGTTCGCTCGGTCAGAGGCCAGTACATCAGCGAACGTCTGATGCTGGTTGCTCATGGGTGGAACGTTGACTACTCGGCACACTCGGTCTGCTTCTCTTCCTAGTACTGCTTCGGCGTGGAACGGAACGGTGAAGAGGCGAGGGTGTCGGGCACGCTGTTGGGTGTCTGAGGGAATGAACTTCTCCTCAGTCGCCGGCCCCAGTGAACTCGAACCGGTTGGTTCGGGGTGGTGGGTGGCTGGTCGTTGTTTGAGAACTGCACAGTGGACGCGAGCATCTGTGGCCAAGTTTTTAAGGGCGCACGGTGGATGCCTTGGCACCAGGAACCGATGAAGGACGTGGGAGGCCGCGATAGTCCCCGGGGAGTCGTCAACCAGGCTTTGATCCGGGGGTTTCCGAATGGGGAAACCCGGCAGTCGTCATGGGCTGTCACCCATACCTGAACACATAGGGTATGTGGAGGGAACGCGGGGAAGTGAAACATCTCAGTACCCGCAGGAAGAGAAAACAACCGTGATTCCGGGAGTAGTGGCGAGCGAAACCGGATGAGGCCAAACCGTATGCGTGTGAGACCCGGCAGGGGTTGCGTATGCGGGGTTGTGGGATCTCTCTTCCACGGTCTGCCGGCCGTGGGACGAGTCAGAAACCGTTGATGTAGGCGAAGGACATGCGAAAGGTCCGGCGTAGAGGGTAAGACCCCCGTAGTCGAAACGTCAGCGGCTCGTTTGAGAGACACCCAAGTAGCACGGGGCCCGAGAAATCCCGTGTGAATCTGGCGGGACCACCCGCTAAGCCTAAATATTCCCTGGTGACCGATAGCGGATAGTACCGTGAGGGAATGGTGAAAAGTACCCCGGGAGGGGAGTGAAATAGTACCTGAAACCGTGTGCCTACAAGCCGTGGGAGCGTCGGAAGCACTTCGGTGCTTCTCGTGACTGCGTGCCTTTTGAAGAATGAGCCTGCGAGTTTGCGGTGTGTTGCGAGGTTAACCCGGGTGGGGAAGCCGTAGCGAAAGCGAGTCCGAACAGGGCGCTGTAGTAGCACGCTCAAGACCCGAAGCGGAGTGATCTAGCCATGGGCAGGTTGAAGCGGAGGTAAGACTTCGTGGAGGACCGAACCCACCAGGGTTGAAAACCTGGGGGATGACCTGTGGTTAGGGGTGAAAGGCCAATCAAACTCCGTGATAGCTGGTTCTCCCCGAAATGCATTTAGGTGCAGCGTCGTGTGTTTCTTGCCGGAGGTAGAGCACTGGATAGGCGATGGGCCCTACCGGGTTACTGACCTTAGCCAAACTCCGAATGCCGGTAAGTGAGAGCGCGGCAGTGAGACTGTGGGGGATAAGCTCCATGGTCGAGAGGGAAACAGCCCAGAGCATCGACTAAGGCCCCTAAGCGTACGCTAAGTGGGAAAGGATGTGGAGTCGCACAGACAACCAGGAGGTTGGCTTAGAAGCAGCCACCCTTGAAAGAGTGCGTAATAGCTCACTGGTCAAGTGATTCCGCGCCGACAATGTAGCGGGGCTCAAGCGTACCGCCGAAGTCGTGTCATTGCAGCATGTACTCCCAACGGAGGCTGTGATGGGTAGGGGAGCGTCGTCTGCCGGGTGAAGCAGCACCGGAAGGTAGTTGTGGACGGTTGACGAGTGAGAATGCAGGCATGAGTAGCGATACAAACGTGAGAAACGTTTGCGCCGATTGACTAAGGGTTCCTGGGTCAAGCTGATCTGCCCAGGGTAAGTCGGGACCTAAGGCGAGGCCGACAGGCGTAGTCGATGGATAACCGGTTGATATTCCGGTACCCGCTGTGAAGCGTCAAACATCGAATCCAGTGATGCTAAGCCCGTGAAGCCGCCGGGGCGCGTCTTTGACGTGTCTCGGAGTGGTGGAGCCGGTGACCCGAGCTGGTAGTAGGTGAGTGATGGGGTGACGCAGGAAGGTAGTCCATCCCGGGCGGTGGTTGTCCCGGGGTAAGGGTGTAGCCCGAGTGGTAGGCAAATCCGCCACTCATGCAGGGTGAGACCTGATGCCGAGCCGATTGTGGTGAAGTGGATGATCCTATGCTGTCGAGAAAAGCCTCTAGCGAGTTTCATGGCGGCCCGTACCCTAAACCGACTCAGGTGGTCAGGTAGAGAATACCGAGGCGTTCGGGTGAACTATGGTTAAGGAACTCGGCAAAATGCCCCCGTAACTTCGGGAGAAGGGGGGCCAGTCCTGGTGATCGGTCTTGCACCGTGAGCTGGGGGTGGCCGCAGAGACCAGCGAGAAGCGACTGTTTACTAAAAACACAGGTCCGTGCGAAGCCGTAAGGCGATGTATACGGACTGACGCCTGCCCGGTGCTGGAACGTTAAGGGGACCGGTTAGCTCA
Organism: Streptomyces sp. NBC_00557; assembly: GCF_036345995.1. NCBI lineage: Bacteria > Bacillati > Actinomycetota > Actinomycetes > Kitasatosporales > Streptomycetaceae > Streptomyces > Streptomyces sp. NBC_00557. The sequence goes on along the minus strand of NZ_CP107796.1, from coordinate 2,251,291 downwards.
CTTTCGGGTGGGCGAAGCTGAGAACTTAAGCGCCAGTAAACGGCGGTGGTAACTATAACCATCCTAAGGTAGCGAAATTCCTTGTCGGGTAAGTTCCGACCTGCACGAATGGCGTAACGACTTCTCGACTGTCTCAACCATAGGCCCGGTGAAATTGCACTACGAGTAAAGATGCTCGTTTCGCGCAGCAGGACGGAAAGACCCCGGGACCTTTACTACAGTTTGATATTGGTGTTCGGTTCGGCTTGTGTAGGATAGCTGGGAGACTGTGAAGCATGCACGCCAGTGTGTGTGGAGTCGTCGTTGAAATACCAGTCTGGTCGTGCTGGATGTCTAACCTGGGTCCGTGATCCGGATCAGGGACAGTGTCTGATGGGTAGTTTAACTGGGGCGGTTGCCTCCTAAAGGGTAACGGAGGCGCCCAAAGGTTCCCTCAGCCTGGTTGGCAATCAGGTGTTGAGTGTAAGTGCACAAGGGAGCTTGACTGTGAGACCGACGGGTCGAGCAGGGACGAAAGTCGGGACTAGTGATCCGGCGGTGGCTTGTGGAAGCGCCGTCGCTCAACGGATAAAAGGTACCCCGGGGATAACAGGCTGATCTTCCCCAAGAGTCCATATCGACGGGATGGTTTGGCACCTCGATGTCGGCTCGTCGCATCCTGGGGCTGGAGTCGGTCCCAAGGGTTGGGCTGTTCGCCCATTAAAGCGGTACGCGAGCTGGGTTTAGAACGTCGTGAGACAGTTCGGTCCCTATCCGCTGTGCGCGTAGGAGTCTTGAGAAGGGCTGTCCCTAGTACGAGAGGACCGGGACGGACGAACCTCTGGTGTGCCAGTTGTTCTGCCAAGGGCATGGCTGGTTGGCTACGTTCGGGAGGGATAACCGCTGAAAGCATCTAAGCGGGAAGCCTGCTTCGAGATGAGGACTCCCACCCACTTGATGGGGTAAGGCTCCCAGTAGACGACTGGGTTGATAGGCCGGATCTGGAAGCACGGTAACGTGTGGAGGTGACCGGTACTAATAGGCCGAGGGCTTGTCCTCAGTTGCTCGCGTCCACTGTGTTGGTTCTGAAACCACGAACAGCCCCGCCCGGTGAGGGTGGTGCGGCGTTCACAGTTTCATAGTGTTTCGGTGGTCATAGCGTGAGGGAAACGCCCGGTTACATTCCGAACCCGGAAGCTAAGCCTTACAGCGCCGATGGTACTGCAGGGGGGACCCTGTGGGAGAGTAGGACGCCGCCGAACAATTCTTCCAAAAAGGTCGGATCCTGAACTTCGGTTCGGGGTCCGGCCTTTTTACCGTTTGCTTAACGTGTCGTTCATGTTGCGCCCCCAGCATCCAGCACATGGGAACTGCTGCAATGCTCAGGGCCGCCGGCGTCGGAGTCGGTGACGAGGTCGTCGTACCTGCCTTCGGGAACACCGAGGTCGCCGAGGCCGTGACCCTGGCCGGTGCACTCCCGGTGTTCGCCGACATAGATCCCGTGACCTACTGCCTCGACCCCGGCGCCGTCGAGGCAGCGATAACTCCGCGTACCGCCGCGGTCGTTGTGGTGCACCGCTTCGGACGGCGCGCCGACGTACCGCGGTTGCACGCGCTTGGGCAGCGGCACGGCGTGCTCGTGCTGGAACAGGGCGAGTCCGAGGCGCCGTACGACGAGATAGCCCAGCGCCGGGAGCGCGCCGCCTACCTCGACGCCAAGCTCAGGGGCGTGCGCACACCGGACGGCGGCGATGGGCACACCTACCAGCAGTACGTCGTGCGGGTTCCGGGGAACGGCCGGCCGGACCGCGACGCCTTCGCACTGGCCTTGCGGGCCAAGGGAGTCCAGTGCCGCGTTCCGGTCAAGACGCCCGTGCACCGGCTGCCGGAATTCCGTCGGTGCGTGTCCCTGCCGGAGACCGAACAGGCCGCCGACGAGACCCTGGCGCTGCCCGTGGACGCCTCGCTCACCAAGCGCGAGATGCAGCGGATCGTGTCCGCGTGCAACGCGCTCGGCGGGCTGCTGCAGCCCGCCTTCTGAACGGGGTCCGAACGAATTTGGGAACTGGGCCCGGCTCGGGGTACAGTTCCTTCGTCGCCGCGAGGGAAACCTCGAAAACGACAAGCCCCTATAGCTCAGTCGGCAGAGCGTCTCCATGGTAAGGAGAAGGTCAACGGTTCGATTCCGTTTGGGGGCTCCGAAAAAAGGCCTCACCCGAAAGGGTGGGGCCTTTTTCGTGCCCGCAGCGGCCTCACGCCTCCGTGTGGACTTCCGGGACGCGCATGGCCAGGATCGCCATGTCGTCCGACGGGGCGTCCGACGCGAAGCGTTCCACCGCGCGCATGATGCGTGCAGCGACCGCGCCCGCCGTCAGGCCCGTGCAGGTCGTGAGGACGTCGGCGAGACCGTCGTCGCCCAGCATGCGCGTGCCCTCGCGGCGCTCGGTGACGCCGTCCGTGACGCACAGCAGGACGTCACCGGGATCGAGGGTGACGGTCTCCTCGTACAGCTCCAGGTCCTCGATCACGCCCAGCAGCGGCTGCGGTTCGGCGGCCGCCGTCACCGTGCCGTCCTGGCGCAGGCGCAGCGGGAGCGGATGGCCGGCGCACACCACCTTCAGCTCGGCGCTGCCGTCCTCCTGCGGGCGCAGCTCGCCGTAGAGGAGGGTCAGGAAGCGGCTGCGGTCGCCCTCGTCGAGGATCGCGGAGTTCAGGCGCTCCAGGACCGCCGGTCCGCTCAGGCCCTCACGGGCCAGCAGGCGCAGCGCGTGCCGGGCGAGGCCGGTGACCGCCGCCGCGTTCGGGCCCGTGCCGCAGACGTCGCCGATGGCGAAGCCGTACGCGCCGTCCCCGATCGGGAACAGGTCGTAGAAGTCGCCGCCGACCTCGTTGCCCTCGCCGGCCGCGCGGTAGATGACCTCCACCTCGACGCCGTCGATCTGCGGCAGGCCCGGCGGAAGCAGGCTGCGCTGGAGGGACTGGCTGATGGCCGTGCGCTCCGAGTACAGCCGGGCGTTGTCCAGGGCGAGCGCGGCCCGGCGGGACAGGTCCTCGGCCAGTTCCAGGATCTCCTGGCGGAAGTGTTCGTCCGTGGGCTTGCCGAGGGTCAGCATGCCGATGACGCGGTTGCGGGCCACGAGCGGCAGGACGACCGTCTCCCCGCCGACCGCGGAGGCCGTGGCGAGGGTCGGGCCGATACCCGAGGAGACCTGCCGCGTGGGCCCGCCGGACAGCCCCAGGCTGCGCATGGAGCTGCGCAGGGCCGCCCGGTGGGCGACCTCGCCGGGCGCCGTCCAGACGCGCGCGCCGGGGGTCGGCACCGGATCCGGCGGGGGCACCTTGGAGAGCAACGACTTGATGCCGTCGATGAGTTCCTCGTCCTCGTGCAGGACGTACGACAGGTACGGCTCGGAGGCCTGGTCGGCGATCGTGTAGACGGCGCACCAGGTGGCCAGTGTGGGGACGGTCATCTGGGCCATCAGGGCCAGCGTCTGGTCGCGGTCCAGGGTGCCGGCCAGCAGGTCGGAGGCCTCGACCAGGAAGCTCAGGGAGCCGCGGCGCAGCCGCTCCAGCTCGCCCAGGCGGGCCGACTCGACGGCCAGGGCGATGCGGTCGGCGGCGAACTGCAGGCGCAGCGCCTCCTCGTTCGTGTACCGGCCCGGCGCCTCGGCCGCGACGCCGAGGGAGCCGGTGAGGCGGCCCTCGACCTTCAGCGGGACGGTGACGACCGAGCGCATGCCGGTGCCGGCCAGCAGCGGTACGGCCCCGGGAACGGACGTGAGGTCGTCGTGGACGGCCGGCATGCGCGCGGAGCCGTAGCGCCCCGGACCGGCCTCGACGGGCACGCGTGCGAAGCGCTGGCGGGCGGAGGGCAGGCCGGTGGAGGCGCGCACCTCCAGCTCGGTCTCGTCGTCGGTTGCCAGCAGCAGGAACGCGGAGTCGCCGTCCAGCATGTCGCGGGCGCGCTCCACGGTGCGCTGCAGGAGGCCGTCGAGGTCGTCCGGGGCGGGGGAGCCGATGAAGACCTCGAAGGGGTCGGTGCTCTGGCCGTCGGAGGACTGGGCCTGGTCGCTGGCCGGGACGCGCGACGGCGTCTGCAGGACGGCGCGCTCGTGGTCGCGGACCAGGAGGCAGACGGTGGACGGCTCGCCGCCGGTGTCGCGGACCCTGAGGTGCGAGGCGTACACCTGGACGACCCGGCCGTCGGCGCCGCGGATGCCGTAGCTGCCCTCCCAGCGGGAGAGCTGGAGGGCCTCGGCGACGCCGGTGCCGGTGCCGGGGGTGTGCGGCCAGGCCGCCAGTTCGGTGAGGGGCCTGCCGGTGACCTCGGCGGCCGGATAGCCGAACAGTTCTTCGGCGTCCTCGTTCCAGGACGTGATGGTGCCCTTGCGGTCGACCTGGAGGACGGCGACGCGGACCCGGCCGTCGGCCAGCGGGAGCAGGTCGGCGGGGAGGGAGGGGCCGGCGGTGCGGGTGCCGACCGGGCGTTCGGGGAGGTTGAGCTGGAACCAGACGTTCTTGTGGGTGGGCGTGTAGTCGACGCCCCAGCGGGTGGCGAGGGCCGCGCACAGCTGCAGGCCGCGGCCGCCCTCGCGGTCGGGGCTGCCCATCGAGACGGCGCTGTGCTGGAGGGGCACCTCGCGCTCGGGGTAGCGGTCGGAGACCTCGATGCGCACACCGTCCTCGGTGCGCAGGCAGAGCACCTCCGCGTGCGTGCCCGCGTGAACGACCGCGTTGGTCACCAGTTCGCTGGTGAGGACCACGGCGTCATCGACGATGTCGGCGAAACCCCACCCCTGGAGGGTGTCGCGGACGAAGGACCGGGCGGTCGCCACCGACCGCCCGACGGGCTCGAAGGTGGCGGCCGCGCGCGCGGTGATCACAGAACTCCTCGGCCGGTTGTCGACGGACAGGGCGTGGCCGGGCGGCTCCCGCCGCTGCTGCGGCATCAGCTCACCCGTCCCCTGTGGCTCCGGGGACTGTCCCCCAGGGATCACTCCGGTGGTCATGGTCTGCGGCCGCCCCTCCGATACCCGCTCGTACTGGTGCCACCGCCCAGGCCGGTCGGACCGGTGCGGCTGGACAGCCGCATGCAAGGTTACTTACCTTCGCCGTCCGAGCGGATGCCGGTCGCCGGTGTTTACCCCCCAGGTGTGCGGACGGTGTGCGAAGCTGCCGAACTGTTATGGCCTGGTTGAGCGAGGGTGAAACACTGGGCAGGCTTCTGATGAAGGTCCGGGCCGGCCTGCGTGCGTTCCGTGCACGACGGGCAGCAGCCCCTGGTGTGGCCGGATCTCGTCTGGCAGAAATACGCAGCAGTAACCGGTACGCGGAAGTAGCCGGTATGCCGAACAGCGGCACGCCGGGCCGAAGCGGCCGAGCACAGCAGTAACGGTCTACCCCTCCGGGAGGGACACAGTGGAGTCTGGCGCGGCGACGCGTGGCACGAAGACGCGCGCGAAAGGCGGACCGTCCCTGGGCAGGCGCGGCGACACCACCACCGTGGACACGGCTGCCCTGAACCGGCTGCTGGCGGCGCTCGTCTCGATGCGCGACGGGAACTTCCGCAAGCGGCTCACCGTCTCCGGTGACGGTGTGATGTCGGAGATCGCGGCCGTCTTCAACGAGGTGGCCGACCGGAACCTGCACCTCACCGGCGAGCTGTCCCGGGTACGGCGGATGGTGGGTCGTGAGGGCAAGCTCACGGAGCGGCTGGAGACGGGGGCCTGCGAGGGCTCCTGGGCGGCGGCGATCGACGCCTCCAACGCCCTGGTCGACGATCTGGTGTGGCCGGTGTCCGAGGTCGGCCGGGTGCTCACGGCGGTCGCCGAGGGCGATCTGTCGCCCCGGATGGAGCTGCGGACGCAGGCCCCGGACGGCGGGACCGGGCACCCGTTGCGGGGCGAGTTCCTGAAGGTCGGCCGTACCGTCAACAACCTGGTCGACCAGCTGTCGACGTTCACGGACGAGGTCACGCGCGTGGCCAGCGAGGTCGGCACCGAGGGCAAGCTCGGCGGTCAGGCCCGGGTGCGCGGTATGTCCGGTTCGTGGAAGGACCTGACCGAGTCCGTCAACACCATGGCGCGGCAGCTCACCGCGCAGGTGCGCGACATCGCGCTGGTGACGACGGCGGTGGCCCGGGGCGATCTGTCGCGCAAGGTCACCGTGCAGGTCGCCGGCGAGATGCTGGAGCTGAAGAACACCGTCAACACGATGGTGGAGCAGCTGTCGTCGTTCTCCGTCGAGGTGACCCGGGTGGCCCGCGAGGTGGGCACCGAGGGCATCCTGGGCGGTCAGGCGCAGGTGCCGGGCGTGGCCGGTGTGTGGAAGGAGCTGACCGACTCCGTCAACACGATGGCCGGCAACCTGACGGCCCAGGTGCGCGGCATCTCGCAGGTCACGACCGCGGTCGCCAACGGCGATCTGTCGCAGAAGGTGACGGTTCCGGCGCGCGGCGAGGTGGCGCAGCTCGCCGAGACGATCAACCAGATGACCGAGACGCTGCGGATCTTCGCGGACGAGGTCACGCGCGTGGCGAACGAGGTCGGCGCGGAGGGCCGGCTGGGCGGTCAGGCGAACGTGCCGGGGGCCGCCGGCACCTGGAAGGACCTGACGGACTCCGTCAACACGGTCTTCCGGAACCTGACCACGCAGGTCCGCGACATCGCCACCGTGACGACGGCCGTGGCCAACGGTGATCTGTCGCAGAAGGTCACGGTCGACGTGGCCGGCGAGATGCTGGAGCTGAAGAACACCGTCAACGGGATGGTGGACCAGCTGTCGGCGTTCGGCGCCGAGGTGACGCGGGTCGCGCGGGAGATCGGCGTCGAGGGCGAGCTGGGCGGCCAGGCGCAGGTGCCGGGCGCGGCCGGCGCCTGGAAGGACCTGACGGACTCCGTCAACACCGCGTTCCGCAACCTCACCGGCCAGGTGCGCAACATCGCCCAGGTGACGACGGCGGTGGCGAACGGTGATCTGTCGCAGAAGGTCACGGTCGACGTCTCCGGCGAGATGCTGCAGCTGAAGAACACCGTCAACACGATGGTGGACCAGCTGTCGAGCTTCGCCGACCAGGTCACGCGGATGGCCCGGGACGTGGGTACGGAGGGCCGCCTCGGCGGTCAGGCCCGGGTGGACGGCGTGTCGGGCACCTGGAAGGAGCTGACGGACTCCGTCAACTTCATGGCCGGGAACCTGACGTCGCAGGTGCGGCAGATCGCCCAGGTGACGACGGCGGTGGCGCGCGGCGACCTGTCGCAGAAGATCGACGTCGACGCGCGCGGCGAGATCCTCGAGCTGAAGAACACGATCAACACGATGGTCGACCAGCTGTCCGCCTTCGCCGACCAGGTGACCCGGGTCGCCCGTGACGTGGGTACCGAGGGCCGCCTCGGCGGGCAGGCGCAGGTGCCCGGCGTCGCCGGTGTGTGGCGGGACCTGACCGACTCCGTGAACGGCATGGCCGGGAACCTGACGGCCCAGGTGCGCAACATCGCGCAGGTGGCCACCGCCGTGGCCCGCGGTGACCTCTCGCAGAAGATCACCGTGGACGCGCGCGGGGAGATCCTGGAGCTGAAGAACACCCTGAACACGATGGTGGACCAGCTGTCGTCGTTCGCCCAGGAGGTCACGCGTGTGGCCCGTGAGGTGGGTACGGAGGGCATCCTCGGCGGTCAGGCCGAGGTGCAGGGTGTCTCCGGCACCTGGAAGGACCTCACGCAGTCCGTGAACTTCATGGCGAACAACCTGACCATCCAGGTGCGCAACATCGCCGAGGTCACGACCGCGGTCGCCAAGGGCGACCTGTCGAAGAAGATCACTGTTGACGCGAAGGGCGAGATCCTCGAGCTCGTCACGACGGTCAACACCATGGTCGATCAGCTGTCCAGCTTCGCCGAGCAGGTGACCCGGGTGGCCCGTGAGGTGGGCACCGAGGGCATCCTGGGCGGCCAGGCGCACGTGCCGGGCGTCACCGGCATCTGGAAGGACCTGAGCAACAACGTCAACCTGATGGCCAACAACCTGACCATGCAGGTGCGGAACATCTCGCAGGTCGCCTCGGCCGTCGCCAACGGCGACCTGACGCGGCAGGTGACGATCGAGGCGCGCGGTGAGGTGGCGCAGCTCGCCGACACCATCAACATCATGGTCAAGACGCTGAGTTCGTTCGCCGACCAGGTCACCAAGGTGGCCCGTGAGGTGGGCACGGACGGCATCCTGGGCGGCCAGGCGCACGTGCCGGGCGTGGCCGGGACCTGGAAGGACCTGACCGAGTCCGTGAACCAGATGGCGTCCAACCTGACCGGTCAGGTGCGCAACATCGCCATGGTGACCACGGCGATCGCCAAGGGCGACCTGACGAAGAAGATCGACATCGACGCCCGCGGCGAGATCCTCGAGCTGAAGACGACGATCAACACGATGGTCGACCAGCTGTCCAGCTTCGCCGAGGAGGTCACGCGCGTGGCCCGCGAGGTGGGCACCGAGGGACAGCTCGGCGGCCAGGCACGCGTGCGTGACGTCGACGGCACCTGGCGGGACCTGACCGAGTCCGTGAACGAGATGGCCGGGAACCTGACCCGGCAGGTGCGTGCCATCGCGCGCGTGGCGACCGCGGTGACCCGCGGCGACCTGAACCTGAAGATCGACGTCGACGCGTCCGGCGAGATCCAGGAACTGCAGGACTACATCAACAAGATGATCGCCAACCTGCGCGACACCACGATCGCCAACAAGGAGCAGGACTGGCTCAAGGGCAACCTGGCCCGCATCTCCGGCCTCATGCAGGGCCGCCGGGACCTGGAGGACGTGGCCTCGCTGATCATGAGCGAGCTGACGCCGGTGGTGTCCGCGCAGCACGGCGCGTTCTTCCTGGCGATGCCGCTCATGGAGGGCAAGGACGTCGGTGACGGCGAGGACAACTACGAGCTGCGGATGCTCGGCTCGTACGGCTACTCGATGGGCTCCATGCCGACGTCGTTCCGGCCCGGTGAGGGGCTGATCGGCACGGCCGCCCAGGAGAAGCGCACGATCCTGGTGGACAAGGCGCCCAGCGGCTATCTGAAGATCTCCTCCGGCCTCGGCGAGGCCCCGCCGGCGCAGGTGATCGTGCTGCCGGTGCTGTTCGAGGGCAACGTGCTCGGCGTGATCGAGCTGGCCTCCTTCACGCCGTTCACGCAGATCCAGAAGGACTTCCTCAACCAGATCGCCGAGATGATCGCGACCAGCGTCAACACGATCTCGGTCAACACCAAGACCGAGCAGCTGCTGAAGCAGTCGCAGGAGCTGACCGAGCAACTCAGGGAGCGCTCGGAGGAGCTGGAGAACCGTCAGAAGGCGCTGCAGGCCTCCAACGCCGAACTGGAGGAGAAGGCCGAGCTGCTGGCCCGGCAGAACCGCGACATCGAGGTGAAGAACACCGAGATCGAGGAGGCCCGGCAGGTCCTGGAGGAGCGCGCCGAGCAGCTCGCGGTGTCGATGCGCTACAAGAGCGAGTTCCTCGCCAACATGTCGCACGAGCTGCGTACGCCGCTCAACTCGCTGCTGATTCTGGCCAAGTTGCTCGCCGACAACGCCGAGGGCAACCTCTCGCCGAAGCAGGTGGAGTTCGCCGAGACCATCCACGGCGCCGGCTCCGACCTGCTGCAGCTGATCAACGACATCCTCGACCTGTCGAAGGTCGAGGCGGGCAAGATGGACGTCTCGCCGACGCGTATCGCGCTCGTCCAGCTTGTGGACTACGTGGAGGCCACCTTCCGGCCGCTGACCGCGGAGAAGGGCCTGGACCTGTCCGTACGGGTCTCCCCGGAGCTGCCCGCCACCCTGCACACCGACGAGCAGCGGCTGCTGCAGGTGCTGCGCAACCTGCTGTCGAACGCGGTGAAGTTCACCGACTCCGGGTCGGTGGAGCTGGTGATCAGGCCGGCCGGCGCGGACGTGCCGGCGGGCATCCGGGAGCAGTTGCTGGAGGCGGGGTCGCTGACCGATCCGGACGCGCCGCTGATCGCGTTCTCGGTGACCGACACCGGCATCGGCATCGCGGCCAGCAAGATGCGGGTGATCTTCGAGGCGTTCAAGCAGGCGGACGGCACGACCAGCCGCAAGTACGGCGGCACCGGCCTCGGCCTGTCCATCTCCCGGGAGATCGCCCAGCTGCTCGGCGGCGAGATCCACGCGCAGAGCGAGCCGGGCCGCGGCTCGACGTTCACGCTGTACCTGCCGCTGCACCCGAGCGAGCTGCCGCCGCAGGGCTACCAGCAGTCCGTGCCGCCGCTGGGGGCCGGCGAGCTGGTCGCCTCGACGACGGAGCAGTCCTCGGAGCTGTCCGCCGTGGAGATCGAGACGCCGGCCGAGGTGAAGTCGTACCGGGAGACGCAGAACGGACCCGCGGCCCTCTTCCGGCGCCGGCGCCGGGGCCTGCCGCAGGGCGAGCAGCGGGCCGAGCACTGGTCGGCGCCCGAGCAGGAGAGCACGCCGCAGTCCGCGCACGGGGTGCGGTTCGCCGGCGAGAAGGTGCTGATCGTCGACGACGACATCCGCAACGTGTTCGCGCTGACCAGCGTCCTGGAGCAGCACGGCCTGTCGGTGCTGTACGCCGAGAACGGCCGTGAGGGCATCGAGGTGCTGGAGCAGCACGACGACGTGGCGGTCGTGCTGATGGACATCATGATGCCGGAGATGGACGGGTACGCGACGACCACGGCGATCCGCAGGATGCCGCAGTTCGCCGGGCTGCCGATCATCGCGCTGACCGCGAAGGCGATGAAGGGCGACCGGGAGAAGGCGATCGAGTCGGGCGCCTCCGACTACGTCACCAAGCCGGTCGACCCGGACCATCTGCTGGCGGTGATGCAGCAGTGGATGGGGGAGAAGTGACGAGATCGGCGCACCGGGACGTGAACGCCGGGGGAACCCTTGGCGTGGGTCGGGAGTTGCCCACTTGAGCCGAGGGCGCCGGTACGACTTAAGGTGGCCTGCGGACGCAGGGGAATGCGGGATTCCGGGAACCGACCCGGGTCCCGCCGCGTTTCCCCTATGTGCACAGTGACATCGCGGTGACAGGGTGTGTCGACAGGCGGGGTGCGGCTACGATGACCGGCACAAGGACGGGCGGCGAAAGGGAGTCGTCCCCTGGGGCGGCGCCCGGTGTACCGCCGGGGCGAGGAGGGCGGGCCATGGTGCAGAAGGCCAAGATCCTCCTGGTCGATGACCGGCCGGAGAATCTGCTGGCGCTGGAGGCGATCCTCTCTGCGCTCGATCAGACGCTGGTGCGGGCATCGTCCGGGGAGGAAGCGCTCAAGGCACTGCTCACGGACGATTTCGCGGTCATTCTGCTGGACGTCCAGATGCCGGGCATGGACGGTTTCGAGACGGCGGCGCACATCAAGCGGCGGGAGCGGACCCGGGACATCCCGATCATCTTCCTCACGGCGATCAACCACGGCCCGCACCACACCTTCCGGGGCTATGCGGCGGGCGCGGTGGACTACATCTCCAAGCCGTTCGACCCGTGGGTGCTGCGCGCGAAGGTCTCGGTGTTCGTCGAGCTGTACATGAAGAACTGCCAACTGCGCGAGCAGGCGGCGCTGCTGCGGCTGCAGTTGGAGGGCGGCGGCAAGGGCGCGGTCGGCGGCAAGGAGTCCGCGGGGCTGCTGGCCGAGCTGTCCGCGCGGCTCGCGGCCGTCGAGGAGCAGGCCGAGGCGCTGTCCAAGCAGTTGGACGACGACTCGGCGGACGCGGCGGCGGTGGCCACGGCGGCCCATCTGGAGCGCAAACTCACCGGGCTGCGGCGCGCCCTGGACGCCCTGGAGCCGGGCGCAGGCACCGGCGGCTCGTCGATGCCGGCGCAGAACTGACGTACGTCCGGTCGGCGGTGCCCGTGAGCGTGCGTCAGTTCCGGTCCTGCGCAAGGGCGACACGAACGGGTGAAGCTGTGGGCACACGTGTCCGCTGTCGTCTCCCCCGGTAACCTCACACCCATGGCCTCACGTCCCTCCGCAGCCAAGAAGCAGCCCGCCAGGAAGGCGGCCGCTCCCTCGAAGGCTCCGGCGAGGAAGGCCGCAGCGAAAAAGGCCCCGGCCAAGAAGGCGCCCGCCAAGAAGGCCCCGGCGAAGAAGGCCGCGCCGCCGAAGCCGGTGCCCAGCCCCACCGGGGGCGTGTACCGGCTCGTGCGCGCCCTCTGGCTGGGCCTGGCGCACGCCGTCGGCGCCGTCTTCCGCGGCATAGGGCAGGGCGCGAAGAACCTCGACCCCGCCCATCGCAAGGACGGCATCGCGCTGCTGCTGTTCGGCATCGCACTGATCGTCGCCGCCGGCACCTGGGCGGACCTGAAGGGCCCGGTCGGCGACCTCGTGGAGATCCTGGTCACCGGCGCCTTCGGTCGGCTCGACCTGCTGGTGCCGATTCTGCTCGGGGTGATCGCCGTACGGCTCATCCGGCACCCGGAGCGGCCGGAGGCCAACGGGCGGATCGTGATCGGCCTGTCCGCGCTCGTCATCGGCGTGCTCGGGCAGGTCCACATCGCCTGCGGCTCGCCCGCCCGCAGCGACGGCATGCAGGCCATAAGGGACGCCGGCGGCCTCATCGGCTGGGCGGCGGCCACTCCGCTGACGTACACGATGACCGACGTCCTCGCCGTACCCCTGCTGGTGCTGCTGACGATCTTCGGGCTGCTCGTGGTGACCGCCACCCCGGTCAACGCCATCCCGCAGCGGCTGCGCACCCTCGGCGTACGCCTGGGCGTGCTGCACGACCACGAGACGTACGAGTACACCGAGGACGACGAGCGCTACGACGACCAGTGGCGCGAGGCGCTGCCCGCGCGCCCGCGCAAGCGCTCCTCCGCCCCCAGGGCGTACGACCCCGACGGCGCCGAGGAGGAGGCCCTCTCGCAGCGCCGCGGCCGCCCCAGGCGCTCCGCGGTGCCCCAGCCCGATCCGCAGCGCCGGATGGACGCCGTGGACGTCGCGGCGGCCGCGGCGGCGGCGCTCGACGGAGCGGTGCTGCACGGCATGCCGCCGTCCCCGCTGGTCGCCGACCTCACCCAGGGCGTCAGCGTCGGCGACCGCGAGGAGACGACCCCGGTACCGGTCCCCGCGCCGGAGCCGGCCCCCGCGGCCGAACCGGCACCCGAGCCCTCGCCGGTCCCGGCCGCGCGCCCCAAGCAGGAGAAGCTCCCGGCCGGCACCGTCCCCGACCTGACCAAGAAGGCCCCCGAGCAGCCACGCGACCTGCCCGCGCGCGCGGAGCAGCTCCAGCTCTCCGGGGACATCACCTACGCGCTGCCGTCGCTGGACCTGCTCACCCGCGGCGGCCCCGGCAAGGCGCGCAGCGCCGCGAACGACGCGGTCGTCGCCTCGCTCACCCAGGTCTTCACCGAGTTCAAGGTCGACGCGCGCGTCACCGGCTTCACCCGCGGCCCGACGGTCACCCGCTACGAGGTGGAACTCGGCCCCGCCGTGAAGGTCGAGCGGATCACCGCGCTGACCAAGAACATCGCGTACGCCGTCGCCAGCCCGGACGTGCGGATCATCAGCCCCATCCCCGGCAAGTCCGCGGTCGGCATCGAGATCCCGAACACCGACCGGGAGATGGTCAACCTCGGCGACGTGCTGCGCCTCGCGGAGTCCGCCGAGGACGACGACCCGATGCTGGTCGCCTTCGGCAAGGACGTCGAGGGCGGGTACGTGATGCACTCGCTGGCGAAGATGCCGCACATGCTGGTCGCCGGCGCCACCGGCTCCGGCAAGTCGTCCTGCATCAACTGCCTGATCACCTCGGTCATGATGCGGGCGACCCCTGAGGACGTCCGGATGATCCTGGTCGACCCCAAGCGCGTCGAGCTGACCGCCTACGAGGGCATCCCGCACCTGATCACGCCGATCATCACCAACCCCAAGCGGGCGGCCGAGGCCCTGCAGTGGGTCGTACGCGAGATGGACCTGCGCTACGACGACCTCGCGGCCTACGGCTTCCGGCACATCGACGACTTCAACCAGGCCGTCCGCGAGGGCAAGGTCAAGCCGCCCGAGGGCAGCGAGCGGGAACTGCAGCCGTACCCGTATCTGCTGGTGATCGTGGACGAGCTGGCCGACCTGATGATGGTCGCCCCGCGCGACGTGGAGGACGCGATCGTGCGCATCACCCAGCTCGCGCGCGCGGCCGGCATCCACCTGGTGCTCGCCACCCAGCGTCCGTCGGTGGACGTGGTCACCGGTCTGATCAAGGCCAACGTGCCCTCCCGGCTGGCCTTCGCCACCTCCTCGCTCGCCGACTCCCGGGTCATCCTCGACCAGCCCGGCGCCGAGAAGCTGATCGGCAAGGGCGACGGCCTGTTCCTGCCGATGGGCGCGAACAAGCCGACCCGTATGCAGGGCGCGTTCGTCACCGAGGCCGAGATCGCCGCCGTCGTCCGGCACTGCAAGGAGCAGATGGCGCCGGTGTTCCGGGACGACGTCACGGTCGGCAGCAAGCAGAAGAAGGAGATCGACGAGGACATCGGCGACGACCTCGACCTGCTGTGCCAGGCGGCCGAGCTGGTCGTCTCCACCCAGTTCGGGTCGACCTCGATGCTCCAGCGCAAGCTGCGCGTCGGCTTCGCCAAGGCCGGGCGGCTCATGGACCTCATGGAGTCCCGCAACATCGTCGGGCCCAGCGAGGGATCCAAGGCTCGTGACGTTCTTGTGAAGCCTGACGAGCTGGACGGCGTGCTCGCCATGATTCGCGGGGAGTCTGAGGGGTAGGGCGGACGGCCGCCCGGCGGACGCCGGGACGCCGGGTGGCAGACCGTCGTGATCCACCCGTTAGGGATCGGTGAGCAACCGTTTCCCTGCGTCGTACGTCCAGTTGAGCGAAAGGACAGTTGGGGGTCCCACCATGGGGTACCTGCCTGTCCAATCATAGGAATGTCCGGCCGTTCCTATGGTCTGCAAAGTCCCACCCGCCCGGTTGCCCCACCCTTTCGTACCCCCCCTAGACTGAGCTTCCAGCACAGGTGGCTACACGCTCGAAAGGCGCCCCCGTGTCCATCGGCAACTCCCCTGAAGACGAGCGTCCGTTCCCAGACGAGTCCCAGGAAGCCCGCGTCTCCGTGGGCCGTGCCCTGCAGCAGGCGCGGATCGCGGCCGGGCTCACCGTGGACGATGTCAGCAGCGCCACTCGTGTCCGTATCGCCGTCATCCACGCCATCGAGGCGGACGACTTCGCCCCGTGCGGCGGCGATGTGTACGCCCGCGGGCACATCCGCACGCTGGCCAAGGCCGTCCACCTCGATCCCGCACCGCTGATCGCCCAGTACGACGCCGAGCACGGCGGCCGGCCCGCGCCCACGCCGGCGGCGCCCCTGTTCGAGGCCGAGCGGATCCGGCCGGAGCGGCGGGGGCCGAACTGGACCGCCGCCATGGTCGCCGCGATCGTCGTGGTGATCGGCTTCGTCGGCTTCACCGCCGTCAAGGGCGGCGGCTCCGGCAGTGATGCCAAGTCGCAGGTCGCCCAGGGCGGCACGTCCGCCGCGAGCAAGTCGCCCTCGCCGCGGCCGAGGAAGTCCAAGCCCGCCACCCCGAGCCCCGCACCCTCCGACAGCGCCATCGCCGCCGCGCCCCAGGACAAGGTGACCGTCCAGGTCAGCGCGCCGAACGGACGCAGCTGGATCTCCGCCAAGGACCACAACGGCCGGATGCTCTTCGACGGGCTGCTGAACAAGGGCGACTCCAAGACCTTCCAGGACAGCTCCAAGATCAACCTGATCCTGGGCGACGCCGGGGCGATCGAGCTGTACGTCAACGGCAAGAAGATCGACGACAAGTTCCAGCCGGGCCAGGTCGAGCGCCTCACCTACACCAAGGGCGACCCGGTGGCGGGCTGAGCGGTACTTCGGGGCGGAGCGAGTGTGACGGGGTCGGCCAACCCCGTCGACGTGGGCTGTCAGTGAGACGAAGTAGTCTTGAGCCCATGCCTGAACGCCGTACCGTCGCACTCGTCACTCTTGGCTGCGCCCGCAACGAGGTGGACTCGGAGGAGCTCGCAGGCCGTTTGGAGGCGGACGGCTGGCAGCTCGTCGAGGACGCCGCGGACGCCGACGTCGCCGTCGTCAACACGTGCGGCTTCGTCGAAGCCGCGAAGAAGGACTCCGTCGACGCCCTCCTCGAGGCCAACGACCTCAAGAGCCACGGCAGAACCCAGGCCGTCGTGGCGGTGGGCTGCATGGCCGAGCGGTACGGCAAGGAGCTGGCCCAGGCGCTGCCCGAGGCGGACGGCGTGCTCGGCTTCGACGACTACGCGGACATCTCCGACCGTCTGCAGACCATCCTGTCCGGCGGCATCCACGCCTCCCACACCCCGCGCGACCGCCGCAAGCTGCTCCCGATCAGCCCCGCCGAGCGCCAGGAGTCGGCCGCGGCGGTCGCCCTTCCGGGGCACGGCCCGGCCGACCTGCCGGAGGGCGTCGCGCCCGCCTCGGGGCCCCGCGCGCCGCTGCGCCGGCGCCTGGACGGCTCCCCGGTCGCCTCGGTGAAGCTGGCCTCCGGCTGCGACCGGCGCTGCTCCTTCTGCGCCATCCCGTCCTTCCGGGGCTCCTTCATCTCCCGCCGCCCCAGCGACGTGCTGAACGAGACGCGCTGGCTGGCCGAGCAGGGCGTGAAGGAGATCATGCTGGTCTCCGAGAACAACACCTCCTACGGCAAGGACCTGGGCGACATCCGCCTGCTGGAGTCCCTGCTGCCGGAGCTGGCCGAGGTCGACGGCATCGAGCGGGTCCGGGTCAGCTATCTGCAGCCGGCCGAGATGCGCCCGGGCCTGATCGACGTACTGACCTCGACCCCCAAGGTCGCGCCGTACTTCGACCTGTCCTTCCAGCACTCCGCGCCCGACGTGCTGCGCGCCATGCGCCGCTTCGGCGACACCGACCGCTTCCTGGAACTGCTCGACACCATCCGCTCCAAGGCCCCCGAGGCCGGCGTGCGGTCCAACTTCATCGTCGGCTTCCCCGGCGAGAGCGAGGCGGACCTGGCCGAGCTGGAGCGCTTCCTGAACGGCGCCCGCCTGGACGCCATCGGTGTCTTCGGCTACTCCGACGAGGAGGGCACGGAGGCGGCGACGTACGACAACAAGCTGGACGAGGACGTCGTCGCCGAGCGCCTGGCCCACATCTCCCGGCTCGCCGAGGAACTCGTCTCGCAGCGCGCCGAGGACCGCGTCGGGGAAACGGTGCGCGTGCTGGTCGAGTCCGTCGACGAGGAAGAGGGCGTGTACGGCCGTGCCGCGCACCAGGCGCCCGAGACCGACGGACAGGTTCTGCTCACGAACGGCGAGGGCCTGAGCGTCGGACGTATGGTCGAGGCGAAGGTGGTCGGTACGGAAGGTGTCGACCTGGTGGCCGAGCCGCTGACCGGCTCGCTCGCGTGTAGTGAGGAGGCGGGCAGATGACCGGAATCCCGGCATCCGCCGCGGGCGGCTCCTCCGGCGCGCACGGCGCCCGGGGGCCCGCCGCCCCCGCCGACGGCACACGGTCCGAGGCCTCCGGCTCCGCCCCGGGTCCCGGCAGCGGCGGCAAGCCCGCGCGCGGCGGGAAGATCGCGGCCGCGGCCGTCAACCAGGCGAGCGTCTGGAACGTCGCCAATCTGCTGACCATGCTCCGGCTGCTCCTGGTGCCCGGCTTCGTGGCGCTGATGCTGGCGAACGGCGGCTACGACCCGGCCTGGCGCTCGCTGGCCTGGGCCGCCTTCGCCATCGCCATGATCACTGACCTGTTCGACGGACATCTGGCGCGCACCTACAACCTGGTCACCGACTTCGGGAAGATCGCCGACCCCATCGCCGACAAGGCGATCATGGGAGCGGCGCTGATCTGTCTCTCGGCCCTGGGCGATCTGCCGTGGTGGGTGACGGCCGTCATCCTCGGCCGGGAACTCGGCATCACCCTGCTGCGTTTTCTGGTCATCCGCTACGGCGTGATCCCGGCCAGCCGCGGGGGCAAGCTCAAGACCCTCACCCAGGGCGTGGCGGTCGGGATGTACGTTCTGGCGCTGACGGGCTGGCTGGCCACTCTGAGGTTCTGGGTGATGGCCGTGGCGGTCGTCCTCACCGTCGCCACCGGTCTCGACTATGTAAGACAGGCCATTGTGCTGCGCAGGCAGGGAATCGCGGAGCGCGCCGCGGCGTTGGAGGAGAAGGAAGCGTGAGTTCGAAGGCCACCGAACTGGTGCGACTACTGACTGTGAGGGGCGAGACCCTCGCCGTCGCCGAGTCGCTCACCGGTGGCCTGGTGGCCGCGGAGATCACATCGGTTCCCGGAGGGTCCAAGGTGTTCCGGGGTTCGGTCACCGCCTACGCCACCGAACTGAAGCATGAGCTGCTGGGCGTCGACGCCACTCTGCTGGCCCAGCGAGGAGCGGTGGATCCGCAGGTCGCGGCCCAGATGGCCACCGGCGTACGGAAGGCTCTGGGCGCCGACTGGGGCCTCGCGACCACCGGAGTCGCCGGCCCCGAACCGCAGGACGGCAGGCCTGTCGGGACGGTCTTCGTGGCCGTCGACGGGCCGCTCACCTCGCGTCCCGGTTCTGCCGGTGGCGGAAAAGTGGAGACCCTGCGGTTGAACGGCAGCCGTGCGGAAATTCGTATGGAGAGTGTACGGAGCGTACTCGCACTGCTCCTCGAGCAGCTTGCGGGCGAACAGACTGGGAATGAGCGGGCACAGGATACGGAACGGAACGGGGGGTTTTGATGTTTGCAGCCCTGAGTGAACACGACATCGCTCCCCGCACGGCCGCGGCGCGAGGCGGTACGGTGGGGCGAGAAGGATGCGGCTACGCGGTCCGAGGAGGGAGCCACCGATGATCCTGCTCCGTCGCCTGCTGGGTGACGTGCTGCGTCGGCAGCGCCAACGCCAGGGCCGTACTCTGCGCGAAGTCTCCTCGTCCGCCCGAGTCTCACTCGGCTATCTCTCCGAGGTGGAGCGGGGGCAGAAGGAGGCTTCCTCCGAACTGCTCGCCGCCATCTGCGACGCGCTGGACGTACGGATGTCGGAACTCATGCGAGAAGTGAGCGACGAGCTGGCGCTCGCCGAGCTGGCCCAGTCCGCCGCGGCCACCGAGCCCGTGGCGACGCCGGTCCGGCCGATGCTGGGATCGGTGTCGGTGACCGGTGTGCCACCGGAACGGGTGACCATCAAGGCGCCCGCGGAGGCTGTGGACGTGGTCGCCGCGTGACGCACGCGCACGCGGCCTAGCGAACCGAGACATACGCGGCCCCGGCTGCGTGCCCCAGGGAAGACCTGGAGCAGGCAGCCGGGGCTTTCGCTTGCCCGGGTCTCCTGTGTGAGGTTCATCGCTTTTGCGTCCGTTTGCCGGGCTTGGGTGGGGCGGTCATGGTGGGAGGGACATGGCGGCGCCCCAGTACCGGAGGAAGCGGATGTACGTCGTGAAGAGCCCGTTGGCCGACGCGGACCTGAAGACGGTGGCCGAGGCGCTGCAGGGCGCCCTCGTTGACCTGGTCGACCTCGCCCTGGTCGCCAAGCAGATCCACTGGAACATCGTCGGACCCCGTTTCCGCTCCGTCCACCTGCAGCTCGACGAGGTCGTCGCCTCCGCGCGCACCCACTCCGACACGGTGGCCGAGCGGGCCTCGGCCCTGGGCGTACCGCCCGACGGACGCGCCGCCACGGTGGCCTCCGGCAGCGCCATCGCCATCACTCCGGCGGGCTGGATCAAGGACGGCGACGCGGTCCGGGCGATGGTGGACGCGCTCGGCGCGGTCATCACCCGGATGCGGGAGCGGGTGGCCGCGACCGGGGAGCCGGACCCGGTGACCCAGGACATCTTCATCGGGATCACCGCGGACCTGGAGAAGCACCACTGGATGTTCCAGGCGGAGAACGCCTAGGCCGGCGCCGCACGGGCCGGCTCGTGTGCACCGGTGAGCCCGCAGTGCGCCTCCCGCGCCGGGCGGGCGGCGGTCTAGCGTCCGGCAGGAGGTGGTGGCGCGCATGGTGGGGCGCACAGTGCGCTGGACGCTTCGGCTGGGACTCACGGCCGTGTGGTGGTGGGCCGGGCTGCGGCTCGCGCTCGGGCAGGGCCCGGGTGTGCTGGAAGGGGCCGTCGTGGCCGGCGGGTGGGGGCTGAGCGTGCTGCCGGTGCACTGCATGCCGGAGGCCCGGGCGGCCGGGGCGCTGCCCACGGGGAGCTGGGCGGCCGCCTGGCGGGTGAGGGGCGCCGGCAGGGCATCGCGGGGCCCTCGTCCGGGCGAAGTCTCTGACCCGCCGTGAACGCTGACGCGTCGGGGTGGGGTTCGGTCTGCTCAGCCGGTGAGGGACTGCCGGTGTGGGTTCGGTCTGCTTCAGCCGGTGCGGCGGGGATAGCGGTCCCGCCAGCGCTGCGGTGAACCGGGGCCCGGGGCCGGGCCCGTCTGGCAGGCGGGGCACCAGTAGGTGGGGCGTTCCTGGGAGCCGTCGCCCTGGTCGGCCACGCGGACCGGTGTGTGGCAGCGCAGGCAGGGGCGGCGTGCGCGGCCGTAGACGAACAGGTCGTGCCGGTGCAGGCCGGTGGTCTGCCGGACCGGGCGGTCGCGGTTCGCCTCCAGGAGTCTCTTGGCGAGCGCGGGCAGTTTCTCGGCGCGGTCCGCGGGCAGCGCGCCGACCGGGAGCCACGGGGTGACGCCCAGCAGGAAACAGAGTTCGTTCTTGTAGATGTTGCCGATGCCGGCGAGGTTGCGCTGGTCGAGCAGGGCTTCGCCGAGCGGGCGGGCGGGGTCCGCGAGGACGTTGGCGAGGGCGCGCTCGGGGTCCCAGTCGGGGCCGAGCAGGTCCGGTCCCAGATGGCCGACGACCCGCTCTTCCTCCCCGGTGCGCAGCAACTCCAGCACCTGGAGCCGGTATCCCACGGCCGTGCGGTCGGCCGTGCCGAGGATCGCCCGGATCTGGTGGGCCGGGCCGCCCCGCCAGCGCTCGCCGGTGCCGTACACCTTCCAGGCGCCCTCCATACGCAGATGCGTGTGGAGGGTCAGGCCGCCCTCGAACCGGGTGAGCAGGTGTTTGCCGCGCGGGATCGTGCTGAGCACGGTACGGCCCGTGAGGTCGACCGTCGCGTACTTCGGCACCCGGAAGTCGCTGCGGGTCAGCGCCTTGCCCGCGAGGGCCTCGTGCAGCCGCCGCGCGGCCTGCCAGACCGTGTCACCTTCGGGCATGCGTCAAGAGTGCCACGGGCGGCCAACAGGGGTGGGGCGGGACCAGCCTGCCTCTCCCGGGCGCGAGGGCGCCCCAAGGGCGAGCGGCGAGGCGGTGGTCATGGTCTCAGGCGCAGGCCGCGCGGTGTGGCCACGAAGCCCGCGGCTTCCAGAAGACTGCCTATGGGCGAGGTCAGCGCCTGGGCGCCGTTGATCCGCTCGACCGTGACCGTGCCGAGGGAGCCCGCGCGGGCCGCCGCGGCCAGGGCCTCCGCGGCCGTACGCAGCCGGGGGTCGTCCGCGGTCTCGGTGTCCGGCGTTTCGGGCCAGGCCAGCAGGGTCTTGCCGCCGCGCTCCATGTACAGGGTCAGCTCGCCGTCCACCAGGACGACCAGCGAGCCCGCCTTGCGGCCCGGTTTGTGACCGGCGCCGGTCGGCGGCTCGGGCCAGGACAGGGCGGCGCCGTAGGCGTTGGCGGGGTCGGCCGCGGCGAGGACGACGGCACGCGGGTCGGGCGCGGCCGTGCTCGGACGACCGCTGCCGTACCCGCGTGGCAGCGGTGAGCCGTAGGCCCCGGAGCCGCCTCCTCGGGGGCCGCCGTAGCCGGGGGTGGCGAAGGGGTCGGCGAGGTCGCAGGGCGAGACGTACTCGCCGGGCGCGGGCGGGGGGTCCGCCGGCGGCCAGGTGAAGTCGCCGTCGAGGCCGGGGTGGGCGAAACCGCCGTCCGACCCGTCGAAGGGCCCGGGGAGGGGGTGGCCGTGGGGTGTGCTCTCGGCGCCGGGGACACCGCCCCCGAACGCGGGCGCGGCGAAGCCGTTCGAGGGACCCGGGAAGCCGTTTCCGGCGGTGGTGCTCTCCCCGCGGTCACGGGCGTTGGACACCGCGCGGAGCCGGTCCACCGCGCCGTCCATCGCGAACTGGGCCGCGCCCAGGCCCTCGACCACATAGCCGCGCCGCGCCTGGCCGCTCTCCTCGAAGGCGGACAGCACGCGGTACACCGCCGAGAAGCCGCCCTCGATCCCCTCCGCGGCGACCGCCCCGCGGGTCACCACGCCGTGCCGGTCCAGCAGGGTGCGGGCCAGCGCGTGGGCGCGCACGGTGGCGTCCGGCTCGGCCGGGGGAAGCAGCGACCAGCGGCCGGCGACGGTGGGCGGGCCGCTACGGGAGGCGGTGCGGGCGGCGGCCGTCAGGGAGCCGTAGCGTCCGCGCGGGACGGCACGCCTGGCGCGGTGGGCGGTCGACCCCGCCGTACGGCCCGAGCCCAGCAGCGACCGCATCGGGGCGAGGGTGTCGTTGGTGAGCCGGCCCGACCAGGCCAGGTCCCAGAGCACATCGGCCAGTTGGGGATCGGTGGCCTCGGGGTGGGTGGTCGCGCGGACCTGGTCGGCGATCTGGCGGAAGAACAGGCCGTAGCCGCCGGACAGCGCGTCCAGCACGGACTGGTGCAGCGCGGTCAGCTCCAGGGGGTGGGGCGGCGGGAGCAGCAGGGGGGCCGCGTCCGCCAGATACAGGGAGACCCAGCCGTCCTTGCCGGGCAGGGCGCCCGCGCCCGCCCACAGCACCTCGCCGGCGGCGGTCAGCTCGTCGAGCATGGCGGGCGTGTAGTTCACCACGCGGGAGGGCAGGACGAGCTTCTCCAGCGCGGACGCCGGCACCGAGGCGCCTTGCAACTGCTCGATGGCGCGCACCAGTCCGTCGATCCCGCGCAGGCCGTGGCCCTTGCCGATGTGCTGCCACTGCGGCAGGAACTGGCCGAGCGCGGCCGGTGGCACGGGCTCCAGCTCATGGCGCAGGGCCGCCAGCGAACGGCGGCGCAGCCGGCGCAGTACGGCCGCGTCGCACCACTCCTGGCCGATGCCCGCCGGGTGGAACTCGCCCTGGACCACCCGGCCGTTGGCGGCCAGCCGCTGCAGCGCGCCCTCGGTGACCGCCACGCCCAGGCCGAAGCGGGCCGCCGCCGTGGCCGACGTGAACGGGCCGTGAGTGCGGGCGTACCGGGCGAGGAGATCGCCCAGCGGGTCCTTCACCGGCTCGGTGAAGGCCTCCGGCACGCCGACCGGCAGGGCCGTGCCCAGCGCGTCGCGCAGCCGGCCCGCGTCCTCGACCGCCGCCCAGTGGTCCGCGCCGGCGATCCGGACCTTGATGGCCCGGCGCGCACCGGCCAGCTCGCGCGCCCACTGCGGATCCGCGCCCCGCGCGACCAGCTCCGCGTCGGTGAGCGGACCGAGCAGCCGGAGCACGTCGGCGACGCCCTCCACGTCCTTGACCCGGCGGTCCTCGGTGAGCCACTGCAGCTCGCGCTCCAGCTCGGTCAGCACCTCGGCGTCGAGCAGCTCCCGCAGCTCCGCCTGGCCCAGCAGCTCCGCCAGCAGCCGGGAGTCCAGGGACAGGGCGGCGGCGCGGCGCTCGGCGAGCGGGGAGTCGCCCTCGTACAGGAACTGGGCGACGTACCCGAACAGCAGGGAGCGGGCGAACGGGGACGGCTCCGGGGTGGTGACCTCGACCAGGCGCACCTTGCGGGATTCGATGTCGCCCATCAGCTCCACGAGCCCGGGGACGTCGAAGACGTCCTGGAGGCACTCGCGCACCGCCTCAAGGACGATCGGGAAGGAGCCGAACTCGCTCGCCACCTGCAGGAGTTGGGCGGCGCGCTGGCGCTGCTGCCACAGCGGGGTGCGTTTGCCGGGGTTGCGGCGCGGCAGCAGCAGCGCCCGGGCGGCGCACTCGCGGAACCGGGAGGCGAACAGGGCGGACCCGCCGACCTGGTCGGTGACGATCTGGTCGACCTCGCCCTTGTCGAAGGCGACGTCCGCCGCGCCGACGGGCGCCTGCTCGCTGTCGTATTCGGTGCCCGCCTTCATGGGCTCCTGGTCGAGCAGGTCCAGCCCCATCAGATCGGCGTCGGGCAGGCGCAGCACGATGCCGTCGTCGGCGTGCATGACCTGTGCGTCCATGCCGTACCGCTCGGAGAGGCGGGCGCAGAGCGCCAGGGCCCACGGTGCGTGCACCTGGGCGCCGAAGGGGGAGTGGACGACGACCCGCCAGTCGCCCAGCTCGTCACGGAAGCGCTCCACGACGATGGTGCGGTCGTCCGGGACATGGCCGCAGGCCTCCCGCTGCTCGTCCAGGTACGACAGCACGTTGTCCGCCGCCCAGGCGTCCAGGCCCGCTGCCAGCAGTCGCAGCCGGGCGTCGTCCTTGGGCAGCGAGCCCACCTCGCGCAGGAACGCGCCCACCGCGCGGCCCAGTTCCAGCGGGCGGCCCAGCTGGTCGCCCTTCCAGAAGGGCAGCCGGCCGGGCACGCCGGGTGCGGGGGAGACCAGGACGCGGTCGCGGGTGATGTCCTCGATGCGCCAGGAACTGGTGCCCAGCGTGAAGACGTCGCCCACCCGGGACTCGTAGACCATCTCCTCGTCCAGCTCGCCGACCCGGCCGCCGCCCTTCTTGGGGTCGGAACCGGCGAGGAAGACCCCGAACAGGCCCCGGTCGGGGATCGTGCCGCCGGAGGTGACGGCGAGGCGCTGGGCGCCCGGGCGGCCGGTGATCGTGCCGGCCACGCGGTCCCACACCACGCGCGGGCGCAGCTCCGCGAACGCGTCCGACGGATAGCGGCCCGCGAGCATGTCGAGGACCGCGGTGAACGCCGACTCGGGCAGCGACGCGAAAGGGGCCGCGCGGCGGACCACGGTGAGCAGGTCGTCGAACTGCCAGGTGTCCAGCGCCGTCATGGCGACCAGCTGCTGCGCGAGCACGTCCAGCGGATTCGCGGGCACCCTCAGGGACTCGATCGACCCCGAGCGCATCCGCTCGGTGACCACCGCCGCCTGGACCAGGTCACCGCGGTACTTGGGGAAGACGACACCGGTGGAGACGGCCCCCACCTGGTGTCCCGCGCGGCCCACGCGCTGCAGCCCGGAGGCGACCGACGGCGGGGACTCGACCTGCACGACCAGGTCGACGGCGCCCATGTCGATGCCCAGCTCCAGGCTGGAGGTGGCGACCACCGCGGGCAGCCGGCCCGCCTTCAGATCCTCCTCCACCAGGGCACGCTGCTCCTTGGAGACCGAGCCGTGGTGCGCGCGGGCGATCACCGGGGGCGCGCCCTGGGCGGCGCCCGAGCCGCCCATCAGCTGGGCCGGGGAGTGGTGCTCGTCCAGGGTCTCGCCGGTCGCCCTCTCGTAGGCGATCTCGTTGAGCCGGTTGCACAGCCGCTCGGCGAGGCGACGGGAGTTGGCGAACACGATCGTGGACCGGTGGGCCTGCACCAGGTCGGCGATCCGCTCCTCGACATGGGGCCAGATCGACGGCTTCTCGCCGCCTTCGCCGGCGTCGGCCGCCGGGGAGCCGCCCAGCTCGCCCATGTCCTCGACCGGCACCACCACGGACAGGTCGAACTCCTTGCCGGACTCCGGCTGGACGATCTCCACCTTGCGGCGCGGCGAGAGATACCGGGCCACCTCGTCCACCGGGCGGACGGTCGCCGACAGGCCGATCCGGCGGGCCGGCCGCGGCAGCAGTTCGTCGAGCCGCTCCAGGGAGAGCGCGAGATGCGCGCCGCGCTTGGTGCCCGCGACCGCGTGCACCTCGTCCAGGATCACCGTCTCCACGCCCGTGAGCGCGTCACGCGTGGCCGAGGTCAGCATCAGGAACAGCGACTCGGGGGTGGTGATCAGGATGTCCGGCGGGCGGGTGGACAGGGCGCGCCGCTCGGCCGCCGGGGTGTCGCCGGAGCGGATACCCACCCGGACCTCGGGCTCCGGCAGGCCCAGGCGCACGGACTCCTGGCGGATGCCGGTCAGCGGGCTGCGCAGATTGCGCTCGACGTCGACCGCGAGGGCCTTCAGCGGGGACACGTACAGCACCCGGCAGCGCTTCTTCGGGTCGGCCGGGGGCGGGGTCGAGGCCAGCTGGTCCAGGGCGGCGAGGAACGCGGCCAGCGTCTTGCCCGAACCGGTCGGGGCCACCACCAGCACGTCCGAGCCCGCGCCGATGGCCTGCCACGCGCCGGCCTGGGCCGCGGTGGGCGCGGAGAAGGCCCCCGTGAACCAGCCGCGGGTCGCGGGGGAGAAGCCGTCGAGGGCTCGATGTGCGGAGCTGACCATGCGTCCATCCTGCACCCGGCCACTGACAATCACGCTGACCTGGGCAAATGCCGTCCGGTGAGGCTGGGCGGGGTCGGCCGGCGGACGCCCGGGCGGAGAATGGGGGCATGGCGGGTGCAGCAGGCCGGGATGAGGAGCGGATCCGCGGGGGTGCGGCCGAGGGCCGGCCGCTGGAGCGCGGGCGGAACCGGTGGGACGACGGTGAGCGGGGTGGGGAGCGGGCCGGCGGGGGCACGGTCGAGGGCCGGCCGATGGAGTGCGGGGGGGGGGGAACCGGCAGGACGACGATCGGCGCGGTGGCAAGCGGGCCGGCGGTGCCGCGGCCGGGGTCCGGCCGGCGGAGCGCGGGCGGGACCGGTCGTACGTCGATCAGCCGGGCGGAGAGCGCGTCGGTGAGGGCGTGGCGGAGCGTCGGCCGGTGGAGCGGGCGCGGCACTGGCGGTACGACGACCTGCCGGGCGTGGACCTGCTGCGGGCCCGGTATGTCCGCAAGACCTTCGTGCGGCACACCCACGAGCACTTCGTGATCGCGGCCATCGCCGACGGCGTCGAGGTCTTCCAGCACCGTGGCTCCGACGTGTACGTCCCCGCCGGAGCCCTCGCCCTCGTCAACCCGGACACCGCGCACACCGGCCGCGCCGGTGTCCCGGAGGGCTGGCGGTACGGTGCCGTCTATCCCTCGCCCGAGGTGGTCGCCGCGATCGCGGCCGAGACCACCGGCATCCGGGGCACGCCGGGTTTCGTCAGCCCCGTCCTCGACGACCCCTACGCCGTCCGCCTGGTCCACCGGATCCTCCGCGCCGCCGACGAGGGCAACGCGCTGGCTGCCGACACCCTGCTGCGGGTCGCCGTGACCAGGCTGCTGCGGCTGAACGGCGGCCCGCTGCCGCAGCGGCCGGTGCGCACGGCGGGAGCCCGTGTCGCGGCACGCGCGCGTGCCGTGCTCGAGGCGCGCATGGCCGAGCCCCCGACCCTGGAACGCCTGGCCGCCGACCTCGGCACCAGCCCCTTCGCGCTGCTGCGCGCGTTCCGCGACAGCTACGGCATGCCGCCGCACGCCTGGCTGACCGACGCCCGGGTGCGCCGCGCGCGCCTGCTGCTCGACGCGGGGGCACCCCCGGCCGAGGCGGCCGTGGCCGTCGGCTTCACCGACCAGCCCCACCTCAACCGCCACTTCACCCGGATCGTCGGCGTGCCCCCGGGGGCCTACCAGCGCGAGCGCGTGGCATCCGGCGAAGGCGGGCGCAAGAACGTACAAGACCCGGACTGAGACACGCCCGTACCGTCCCGCGTGTGGCACAGCAGACGTTACTCGCGGACATGACAGCCGACGACGCGCACAAGCCCGACCGGTCCGTCGTACGGGACGCGCTCGGGGTCGGCGTCGCCGTCGGGCTGTCCGGATTCGCCTTCGGGGTGACCTCGGCCGGCAGCGGGCTCGGACTTCTCCAGACCTGCGCGCTCAGCCTCCTGGTCTTCACCGGCGCCTCCCAGTTCGCCCTGGTCGGGGCACTGGCCGCCGGCGGCAACCCGTTCACGGCGGCCGCCGGCGCCTTCTTCCTCGGCGTGCGCAACGCCTTCTACGGGCTGCGGTTGTCGCACCTGCTCGCTCTCCCGCGCGCGGTACGGCCGTTCGCCGCCCAGTGGGTGATCGACGAGACAACGGCGGTCACCCTGGCCCAGCCGACCCGGCGGGCCCGGCGCATCGGCTTCACCGTCACCGGGCTCACCCTGTACGCCTTGTGGAACCTCACCACGCTCCTCGGCGCGCTGGGCGCCAAGGCCATCGGCGACACGCGCGCGTGGGGCCTGGACGCGGCCGGCCCCGCCGTGTTCCTGGCGCTGCTCGCGCCCATGCTGCGGACCACCACCGAGCGCGCGGTCGCAGGCCTCGCGGTCCTGCTGGGCCTCGGCCTGCTGCCCGTCCTGCCGGCCGGTGTCCCCGTCCTGGTGGCTGCCCTGGCCGCGCCGGTCGCCCTCCTCGCCGAGGGACGCCGCGCGGCGCGCACCCGACGAGGTGCGGCACGAGCGCCGGACCGGCGGGGCGGACCGGATGGACCAGGCGGATCCGCTGCATGTACTGGATCGGACGAAGCGGATCAGATTGACCAGGTTGACCGGGTCAATGGGATGGCCGGACCGGCTGGATCGGATGGACCGGCCGGACTGGATGGGGTGGCCGGACTGGATGGACTGGATGAACCGGACGGACCCGCGGAGGGGGAGGAGAACCGTTGAACACCTGGATCGCGATCGGCCTGACCGCGCTCGGCTGCTACGCCGTGAAGCTCGCCGGGCTGCTGGTGCCCGCGGGCGTCATGGAACGGCCCTTCGTACGGCGGCTCGCCGCCCTGCTGCCCGTCGCCCTCCTCGCCGCGCTCACGGCGCAGCAGACGTTCGCCGACGGGCACGCGCTCGTGCTGGACGCACGGGTCGCCGGGCTGGGCGCGGCCGCCGTGGCGCTGGTGCTGCGCGCGCCGTTCCTGCTGGTGGTCGCGGCGGCCGTGGTGGTGACGGCGGGCGCGCGTGCCCTCGGAGGGTGAGGGGGACGTTGGCGCAACGCGGTCGCCGGGTGCGGTCGCCGGAGGAGGCCAGCGGGTGCGGCGGTTCGCGGGTGAGCCTGCGGAGTGATCCGTCCCCGGCCGTGCCCCGGGCGCGATCAGCCGGCGGCAGGGCGCCGGCTCAGCCCACGTACCGGCCGTACACCCGCAGAGTGCGCAGGGCCTCGATCGTCACCAGGGAGCGTGCCTCCAGCGCGGGAGCCGGCGCCCACCGGCGCCAGCGGATCGGCCAGCCGCCGTCGTCCTGCTGCTCGGTGGCGAGGTGGTCCAGGGAGCGCGCCATTTCGTCGTCCGTGAACCACGCGCGTGCGAGCGACTGCGGAGTCCTGGCGAAGTCGTGCGGGAAGTGGTGCTCACCGGGGGCGTAGCCGGACGCCACCGGAAACGCGTCGAGCCTCTCCGGGTCCAGGGCGGCGAGGCGCTGCTCGCGCACCAGGCGGCCGAGCCGGTCCGCGGCGGCCTCCGCGCGCGAGCGGTCGGGAGCGGAGTCCAGGAAGGCCACGGCGGCCTCCACCTCGTAGGGGTGGGACTTCTCCAGGGACTCCACGGCCTGCCAGCAGAAGTCGGTGGCCCGGAACAGCCAGGCGTGCCACACCTCGTTGCGGTGCAGCAGCCCGACCACCGGCCCGGTGGCGAGCAGGTCGCTGGGAGGGTCGTCGACGACCGGGACGAACGGCGCCGCGGGATAGCCGCGCTGACTGGGATGGATCGCCGGCAGGGCGCCGTCGGCGGTGGAGATCCCGGTCAGGTAGCGGCACACGCGCTCGACCCGCTGCCCGGCGCAGCGCCCGATGGCGTCCAGCACCCGCAGCGCGTGCGCGGTGTGCAGAGGCTGGCTCACGGGGCCGCGCAGATCGGGTTCCAGCGCGTGCCCGTATCCGCCGTCCTCGTTGCGGTAGGCGTCCAGCGCCGCTTCCACAGCGTCCGGGCTGCCGTGCAGGAAGTGGTGCGCGAAGAGGTGCTGCTCCAGCACGCGCGCGTTGAGCCACACGAACTGCTCGGCGCGAAAGAGCGGGGAGCGCGCCGAGGGCGTGGAGGGGAGTGGGGAAACTCCTGTTTCGGCCATGCGTCAGACCGTAGGGCGGAAAGCGGTCTCGGCAAGCGCTCCCGGCCGGCGCCCACCCCCAGGGGCGGGATACTGGAGTCATGCGGTTGACGGTCTTCTGGCAGCGGATGGCGGAGCACTTCGGTCCGGGGTACGCCGACACCTTCGCACGTGATCACGTCATGTCGGAGCTGGGCGGGCGCACGGTGCACCAGGCGCTGGAGGCCGGCTGGGACGCGAAGGACGTGTGGCGCGTGGTCTGCGCGGTCATGGACGTGCCGGGCGAGCGGCGCTGAGGCGCGCACGCGCAGCCGGAAAAGTCCCCTTTCCTTCGTTAAGCGGTCAACTGTACGACGCTGAACGACCGCGAAGATCGCAGGTGGGCGCGGGTTGTCGGTGACGTGGGCGAGACTTGGCCCGTGGCATCCATCGACCAGGACAACGAGCCGCCGGTCCGCGACGCGGCATCGACCGGCACGACCCCGCCCGAGCGGCCCCCGGCCCCCGGCGCCGTCGCCGCGGCCGCCCGCATGCCGCGCTGGCTGCCGCGCGCCATGGTGCTCGCGCTCGCGCTGATCGCCGCGTTCCAGCTCGGCAGCTGGGCCTTCCACCAGCTGACCGGACTGTTGATCAACGTGTTGATCGCGTTCTTCCTGGCCCTCGCGGTGGAACCCGCGGTGAGCCGGATGTCCGCCCGCGGCATGCGCAGGGGACTCGCCACCTTCCTCGTCTTCCTCGGACTCGCGATCGCCGCCGCCGGATTCGTCGCCCTGCTCGGTTCGATGCTGGCCGGCCAGATCATCAAGATGGTCGAGGGCTTCCCGGCCTACCTCGACTCGCTCATCAACTGGATCAACGAGACCTTCCACACGCAACTGCGGCGCGTGGACGTCCAGGAGGGGCTGCTCCACTCCGACTGGCTGCGCAAGTACGCGCAGAACAGCGCCGCCGGTGTCCTCGACGTCTCCGCACAGGTGCTCGGCGGGCTCTTCCAGATGCTGACGGTGGGACTGTTCTCGTTCTACTTCGCCGCCGACGGCCCCCGGCTGCGCCGGGCCCTGTGCTCCGTCCTGCCGCCCGCGCGTCAGGCCGAGGTGCTGCGCGCCTGGGAGATCGCCGTCGACAAGACGGGCGGCTATCTGTACTCGCGTGGCCTGATGGCGCTCATCTCCGGCGTCGCCCACTACATCCTGCTCCAGGCCCTGGGCGTGCCGTACGCGCCCGTGCTGGGCGTCTGGGTGGGCCTGGTCTCGCAGTTCATCCCGACCATCGGCACCTACCTCGCGGGCGCGCTGCCGATGCTGATCGCGTTCACCGTCGACCCCTGGTACGCGGTGTGGGTGCTGGTCTTCGTCGTGGTCTACCAGCAGTTCGAGAACTACATGCTGCAGCCCAAGCTGACCGCCAAGACCGTCGACATCCATCCCGCCGTCGCCTTCGGCTCGGTCATCGCGGGCACCGCGCTGCTGGGCGCCGTCGGCGCGCTGATCGCCATTCCGGCGGTGGCCACGCTCCAGGCGTTCCTCGGCGCGTATGTGAAGCGGTACGCCGTCACGGACGACCCGCGCGTGCACGGGCACCGTGGCCGGGGTACCGGCGGTCCCGGGCTGCTGGCCCGGATACGCCGGCCGCGAGCCGGGCAGCCCGAGCCGGAGGAGTCGTAGCAGCAGGGGCGCCTCGTCGTCCGCGGATGCCCGTCGCCGTAGGTGGGGTGCGTCCGGAGACGGACGGCTGAGCCGGTGGCGGGCGGGCGTCGCGGGCCCGCCCACCGCTCCCGCCCCTGTCACCGGTACGTCGGCACCGCCCACAGCCCCGCCACGGCGACCGCCGCCGTGTAGCAGCCAGCTCCCGCGGCCGCGATTCGCAGGCGTGTGAGTTCGCTCCAGGGCGAGCCGGTGAGCAGCCAGGCCGGCGCGGGCAGGACGAGCACCGCGTGCAGGCTCACGTCGTGCGGGGGCTTGAGCGGGGCCGTCGAGTGGTGGGCGGCCTCCTGATGGCCGGTCCCGGTCAGCACCACCCCGCGCGCGATCATCGCCGCTCCGGAGGCCGGCGCCATCAGCGGGATCGCGAACCCGGAACGTATGGCGAGCGGCACGCCGGCCGGACCCGCCGGCCGGCGCCGGAAGACGCCACGGCGAAGACCGTGAGCAGGACGACCAGTACACCGCCGCCCACCGCCAGCGTCATGGACACCATCGTGTCGAAAGGCGTCTCCATGTTCAGATGCGCGGGCACCCGGCGCCACGCCTGGAGGACCTGACAGGACGAGGAGCGGCCCCGTCGCACCGGCAGAGGCGGTCGGCGGTGCCCGGTGGTGAAGGACTGGTTCCGTGCGCCATGTGGTGCGCTTGACACCAAAATCGAACATCCATTCTTATGGAGGCTCAGGCGAGGGTCTCAAGGGGGATTTCGTCCCGTTCTGCGGGGATGAGTCCCATAGTTATCCACAGGCCAGGCCTGCGTCGGGGCGCATTGTCAGTGGCAGGCGTTAGCGTCTTTGACGTGAAGCGATCGACTCAAGCAAACCGGGTGGAACCCATGGCAGGAACCGACCGCGAGAAGGCGCTCGACGCCGCGCTCGCACAGATTGAACGGCAATTCGGCAAGGGCGCGGTCATGCGCATGGGCGAGCGGTCGAAGGAGCCCATCGAGGTCATCCCGACCGGGTCGACCGCACTCGACGTCGCCCTCGGCGTCGGTGGCCTGCCGCGCGGCCGTGTCGTCGAGGTGTACGGCCCGGAGTCCTCCGGTAAGACCACGCTGACCCTGCACGCCGTGGCCAACGCCCAGAAGGCGGGCGGCACCGTCGCCTTCGTGGACGCCGAGCACGCCCTCGACCCCGAGTACGCCCAGAAGCTGGGCGTCGACATCGACCAGCTGATCCTCTCCCAGCCGGACAACGGCGAGCAGGCCCTGGAGATCGTGGACATGCTGGTCCGCTCCGGCGCCCTCGACCTGATCGTCATCGACTCCGTCGCCGCGCTCGTGCCGCGCGCGGAGATCGAGGGCGAGATGGGCGACAGCCACGTCGGTCTCCAGGCCCGTCTGATGAGCCAGGCCCTGCGGAAGATCACCGGTGCGCTCAACCAGTCCAAGACCACCGCGATCTTCATCAACCAGCTGCGTGAGAAGGTCGGAGTGATGTTCGGCTCGCCGGAGACCACCACCGGCGGCCGCGCGCTGAAGTTCTACGCCTCGGTGCGCCTGGACATCCGCCGCATCGAGACCCTGAAGGACGGCACGGAGGCGGTCGGCAACCGCACCCGCGTCAAGGTCGTCAAGAACAAGGTCGCCCCGCCCTTCAAGCAGGCCGAGTTCGACATCCTCTACGGCCAGGGCATCAGCCGCGAGGGCGGCCTGATCGACATGGGCGTGGAGCACGGCTTCGTCCGCAAGGCCGGCGCCTGGTACACGTACGAGGGCGACCAGCTCGGCCAGGGCAAGGAGAACGCGCGCAACTTCCTCAAGGACAACCCCGACCTGGCCAACGAGATCGAGAAGAAGATCAAGGAGAAGCTGGGCGTCGGCGTCCGGCCGGAGGAGCCCGCCGCCGAGCCGGGCGCGGACGCGGCGGTCACCGCCGCGGCCGCCGGCGACGCCAAGACGGTGCCCGCCCCGGCAGCCGCCAAGGCCACCAAGCCCAAGGCCGCCGCGGCCAAGAGCTGACCCGTGACACGACGAACCGACTGGGCCGAGTACGAGTACGCCACCCCCGGTGCCCCACGGGGGAGGGGCACCGGGGGTGGCTCGGACTCCGCACCCGGCGGTGACGGCGGACACCGGGACGACGGTCACGGCGAGCACGACCCGGACCACGGCAGCCGGCGGTACAGGGACGACGGCGGCTTCCACCCGGGTGACCCGGGCGGCGAGCCGTACGGGGACGGCTCGCCCGGCCGGTCCCACGGCGGCACGGGTCCGCGGGGCGGCCGGGCCCGCGGCCGGAGACGGCGCGGGTTCGGAGATGCGCCCGGTGAGGACGAAGGCGCCCCTTCCTCGTCGAGGGCCGAGCGGGGGGAGTCTTCAGGGGACCCGGCTGAGCGGGCACGGGCGATCTGCCTGCGCCTGCTCACCGGGACCCCGCGCACCCGCAAGCAACTCGCGGACGCCCTGCGCAAGCGGGAGATTCCCGAGGACGTCGCCGAGGAGGTGCTGTCGCGGTTCGAGGAGGTCGGGCTGATCGACGACGGCGCGTTCGCGGACGCCTGGGTGGAGTCACGGCACTACGGCCGGGGGCTCGCACGCCGGGCGCTCGCCCAGGAGCTGCGCACCAAGGGGGTCGACTCGGCGCTGATCGACGAGGCCGTCTCCCAGCTCGACTCCGAGCAGGAGGAAGCGACGGCCCGCGAACTCGTGGCCCGCAAACTGCGTGCCACCCGTGGCCTCGACCGCGACAAGCGGCTCCGCCGCCTCGCCGGCATGCTCGCCCGCAAGGGCTACCCCGAGGGCATGGCCCTCCGCGTCGTCCGCCGGGCACTGGAGGAAGAGGGCGAGGACACCGAGTTCCTCGAAGGGGACTTCTGACCCTGCACCGAAGTGCCGCCTGTTCTGCTCCTGGTCACCGGGAGACGGCAGAACCCCCGCGCCCGGCACGGGGGTTCGGACCTCGGTCAGGGCGTGGCCGGCTCCACCGGCAGGCCTTCGGCCCGCCATGCCTGGAAGCCGCCCACCAGGTCGGTCGCCCGGTGCAGGCCCAGTTGGTGCAGGGAGGCGGCGGCGAGACTGGAGGCGTACCCCTCGTTGCAGACCACCACCACACGCAGGTCGTGGCTGGTGGCCTCGGGGAGACGGTGGCTGCCCTGGGGGTCGAGGCGCCACTCCAGTTCGTTGCGCTCGACGACGAGCGCGCCGGGGATGAGCCCGTCCCGCTCGCGCAGGGCCGCGTACCGGATGTCGACGAGCAGCGCCTCGCCCGTCCGCGCCGCCTCGTACGCCTCGCGGGCCTCGATGCGCCGGTAGCCCGCGCGCACCCGCTCCAGCAACTCGTCGATGCCGACCGGAGACCGACCGGTGCCGCTCACTGCCAGTCCTCCGGGCGTTCGACCTGCTCGAGGCGGAGGACCTGACCTGTGCGGCTGTAGCGCCGGATGCGGGGCAGGGGCGGATAGTAGGCGTGCACGGAGATCGCGTGCTCCTCGCGGGACTCGTTGAGAACCTCGTGGACATGGTGGCGGCCGAAGGCGCGGCCCTGGCCCGCGGCCAGCCGGCGTTCGCGGTCCACGCCCTCGGTGAGTTCGAGGGTCTTCCAGCCGTCGGTCGGCAGCCGGGCGGCGAGCGAGTTCTCCTTGAGC
Organism: Streptomyces sp. NBC_00557; assembly: GCF_036345995.1. NCBI lineage: Bacteria > Bacillati > Actinomycetota > Actinomycetes > Kitasatosporales > Streptomycetaceae > Streptomyces > Streptomyces sp. NBC_00557. Next base: position 2,216,160 of record NZ_CP107796.1, on the reverse strand, counting down.
GTGCCGGAGGCGGTGAAGAACGCGCCGACCGAGTCGGCGTGGTCGTGCCAGCCGGTGCCGGTGCCGGGCGGCCAGCCGATCAGCCAGGCCTCGCTGCCGCCCGGACCCTCCAGCCGCACCCAGGTGCGGCCCTCCGGATCGAGCGGAAGGGAGGCGATCAGCTCGGCGTCGGCGGCGGTGCGCCGTACGAAGTCGAGGAGGTCCGCCTGGGTGGGCGTCGAGCCGACGGCAGGGGACAGGGAAGCAGGGGAGACAGACACGTACACCGTCCTGAAGCCTGAAGAGGGTTCGCGAACGGGCGCTGCGAGGCGCCCGGAAGGGAAAAGAGATGCGAATTCAGCAGGGCGGGCGACACACGCAGCCCGCGTAGCGGACGAGGTCCATGTGGACCCTCCGCCACAGGCGCACGCAGGTGTCGGTCATGGTCCGGAGTACAGCATGCCGGTGTGGTTCGGTCAACTCACCGTCACCATGTGGACAGAGGGTGACGGTCCTCCCGATCAGCGGGCGCCGGAAGCGACCCGTGCCTCTTCCCTGGCCGCGCCGCCCACCGCCGCCTCCGCCGCCGAGTACAGGTCGGCCGGCCGGACCCCGCTCAGCGCGGTGACCAGATGGCCGTCGGGGCGTACCAGCAGCACGCTGTGCGCCGGCGCACCCGGGTAGCTCTCGGCGACCAGCAGTTCCGCCGGGCACGGCAGGGCGGTCACGGCCGCCGCGAGGCGGGGCATGACTCCGGCCGAGACCCAGTGCTTGCGGTCCCACACGCCCGTGCCCGGCGCGATCAGGACCACGAGCAGGGCGCCGCGGCCGAGCCGGTCGCGCAACTGGACGAAGGAACCATCCTCCGCGGTGACCCGTACGTCGGTGACCGGCTCGCCGGGCAGGGTGCCGACCGGGATCTCACCCTCCAGCTGCCCGGGCGTGAGCGGAGAGGAGGAGTACGCCCCCGGCGCACCCAGCGGCCCGCGCCCCAGGTGGCCGTCCGCGAGCAGCGCGTCGTGGCCCCGCGCCGCACCCGGCACGATCTGGCGCAGCCCGCCTCCGCCGCGCAGCACCGGCAGCGCCTGGTCGGCGGCGCGCAGCCGCGCGGCGATCACCGCACGCCGCTCGGACTGGTAGCTGTCCAGCAGCGCCTCGCGCGGGCCGTGATGCCAGACCGAGGCCAGCTTCCAGGCGAGGTTGTCGGCGTCCCTCAGCCCCTCGTCCAGCCCCTGGGTGCCGAGCGCGCCCAGCAGGTGGGCCGCGTCCCCGGCGAGGAAGACCCGGCCGACGCGCCACCGGCGGGCCAGCCGGTGGTGCACCGTGTGAACACCGGTGTCGAGCAGGTCGTACGCCGGTGTGGAGCCGTCGGTCCAGCCTGCGAGGGTCTCGCGGATCCGGGCCACCAGGATCTCGGGCGTGACTAGGTCCTTGCCCGGCGGCAGCAACCAGTCCAGGCGCCACACCCCGTCCGGGAGGGGGCGGGCGGTCACCTCCCCGGCCGAGGGCCCGGACTGCCGCCACGGCGGCATCCGATGGAGCAACGCGCGACCCTCCCAGGGAAGTTCCGCGCGCAGCGCGGCGACCGCGTGCCGCTCCACCGCCGTACGGCCCGGGAAACGGACGTCCAGGAGTTTGCGTACCGTGGAGCGCGGGCCGTCGCAGCCGACCAGGTAACTGCCGCGCCACCAGGTGCCGTTCGGGCCGCGGGTGTGCGCGGTGACGCCGGAACGCTCCTGCTCGATCCCGTCCAGGCGGCTGTCCACGGCCAGCCTGACGAGGGGCTCGTCGGCGACGGCCGCGCGCAGGGCGCCGGTGACGGTGTGCTGGGCGATGTGCAGCGGGGCCGCGGGATCGTCCGCGTCGAAGGCGATCTCGGTCATGACCTGCTTGCGCCGGACCGAGCGCCATCCGGCCCAGCGCACACCGTGCTCGTCGAGCGCCACCCCGGTCAGCCGCTCCAGCAGGGCGGCGGTGTGCTCGCGCAGCACGACGGTCCGGGCCGGGCGGGGTTCGTCCTTGCCGGGGCCCTCGTCCAGCACGACGCACGGCACGTCCTGTCGGGCCAGCGCCAGAGCGAGCGCCAGCCCGACCGGCCCCGCTCCGACGACGATCACCGGGTCCATGACGCGGTGCCCCCTGCCCGTGACGACGCCCTGACGGAGACAAGTGAACAGGAAGGTGGAGCGGGGTGCACGATCACAAAACGTATGCAACCCATTGGCAGAGTTTGCGTCAAGCGACCGGAGGCAGTGGCGATCATGCCACTGCCTCCGGGTCATGCTTTCGGGCCTGAGCCGGCGTCAGGCGGCGGTGCCGGCTCCCGCATGGCCGGCGATGTCCACGGTGTCCTCGACACCGAGCACCGCCCCCGTCGACTTCTTGCGCCGTCGCAGTCGGCCCTCGAGCCAGCTCGCGAACGAGGTCAGCGTGAAGTTGACGGCCACGAAGATCACGGCGACGACCGTGAAGGAGGCGATGGTGTTGGCGCCGTAGTAGCCGCTCATCGTGTTCGCGGACGCGAGCAGTTCGGGGTAGGTGAGGACGGCGCCGCCGAGCGCGGTGTCCTTCACCACGACCACCAGCTGGCTGACGATCGCCGGGAGCATCGCGGTGACCGCCTGCGGCAGCAGGATGAGCCGCATCACCTGGCCCTTGCGCAGACCGATCGCCATCGCCGCCTCGGACTGGCCCTTCGGCAGGGCGAGGATGCCCGCGCGGACGATCTCGGCGAGCACCGACGCGTTGTACAGCACCAGGCCGGTGACGACCGCGTACAGCGGACGGTCGTCCGAACTGACGTTGGTGTACTGGCTGTACAGCTCGTTGCCGAAGATCATAAGGACGAGCACGGGAATCGCCCGGAAGAACTCGACCACGACCGTCGCCGGTACCCGCACCCACGCGTGGTCCGACAGCCGCGCGATGCCGAGGACGGCGCCCAGCGGCAGCGCGATGACCATCGCCAGGGCCGCCGCCTTCAGGGTGTTCTGCAGGCCCGGCCAGATGTACGTCGTGTAGGCCTCCGAGCCGAAGAACGGTTTCCACAGCGCCCAGGCCAGCTGGCCCTTGTCGTCGAGGGACGTGTACACCCACCACACCAGGGCGGCGAGGGCGACCAGGAAGAGCGCCGTGTACAGGACGTTGCGCCGTCTGGCGCGCGGCCCCTGGGCGTCGTAAAGGACCGAGGTCATCGCTTCACCGCCACCTTCTTGCCCACCCAGCCGAGGATCAGACCGGTCGGCAGGGTCAGGCAGCAGAACCCGAAGGCGATGACCGCGGAGATCGCCAGCAGTTGGGCCTCGTTCTCCACCATCTTCTTCATCAGGTACGCCGCTTCCGCCACGCCGATCGCGGCCGCGACGGTCGTGTTCTTCGTCAACGCGATCAGCACGTTGGTCAGCGGTCCGACCGCGGCGCGGAAGGCCTGCGGGAGCACGACCAGGAACAGCACCTGGGTGAAGCTCAGGCCGATGGCCCGGGCCGCCTCGGCCTGGCCTACGGGCACCGTGTTGATGCCGGAGCGGATCGCCTCGCAGACGAAGGCCGACGTGTAGACGATCAGTCCCAGCACGGCCAGCCGGAAGTTGATCGTCTCGAACTTGTCCGCGCCCAGGGTGATGCCCAGCGTCTGGTTCAGACCGAGCGAGGTGAACAGGATGATCACCGTGAGCGGGATGTTGCGCACGATGTTCACGTACGTGGTGCCGAAACCGCGCATGAGGGGCACCGGCCCCACCCGCATGGCCGCCAGCAGGGTGCCCCAGACCAGGGAGCCCACGGCCGACAGCAGCGTGAGCTGCACCGTCGTCCAGAAGGCGCCCAGCACGTCGTACTTGTCAAGAAAGTCGAACACGATCTCCCGTGCTTCCGCGTGTAGGGATGCCCGGGTGCGCCGCCCTCACGGACGGCGCACCCGCCGGGCGTTTCCTCAGCTCTTGATGTCGCCGATCTTCGGGGCGGGCTCGTTCTTGTAGCCGGCCGGGGCGAGGTTCTTGTCCACGGCCTTCTGCCAGGAACCGTCGGCGACCATGTCCTGGAGCGCCTTGTTGATCTTGGCCTTGAGGTCGCTGCCCTTCTTGACGCCGATGCCGTAGTTCTCGTTGGTCATCTTGAAGCCGCCGAGCTTGAACTTGCCCTTGAACTGGGACTGGGCGGCGTAGCCGGCGAGGATGGCGTCGTCCGTCGTCAGGGCGTCGATCGCCTTGTTCTGCAGGCCGGTCAGGCAGGCGGAGTACGTCGGGTACTCCTGGAGCTGGGCCTTGGGGGCCAGCTTGTCGTGCACGTTCTGCGCCGAGGTCGAGCCGGTGACCGAACACAGCTTCTTGTTGTTGAGGTCGGACGGAGACTTGATCGAGTTGTCGTCCGCGCGGACCAGCACGTCCTGGTGGGCCAGCAGGTAGGGGCCGGCGAAGTCGACCTTCTGCTGGCGCTCGGGGGTGATCGAGTAGGAGGCGGCGATGAAGTCGACGTCACCGCGCTGCAGCATGGTCTCGCGGTCGGCGCTCTTCGACTCCTTCCACTCGATCTGGTCGGCCGAGTAACCGAGCTTCTTGGCGACATAGGTGGCCACGTCGACGTCGAAGCCCGCGTAGCCCTGCGGGGTCTTCTGGCCGATGCCCGGCTGGTCGAACTTGATGCCGATGGCGATCTTCTTGCCGCCGCCGGAGGAGCCGTTGTCGTCCTTCTTGCCGCCGCCGCAGGCGGTGGCCCCCACGGCGAGGGCGAGCACGGCGGCCGATGCGGCGGTGACCTTGCGGAGCTTCATGCTGAACATCCTTAGGAGTGGTGAGGAACGAGGTCCGTGGGAAAAGGCGACCCCGCGCGCGGGGCGGCCGGGCACCGTCAGTGGTGCAGGATCTTGGACAGGAAGTCCTTGGCCCGGTCGCTGCGCGGGTTGCTGAAGAACTGGTCGGGCGCGGCCTGTTCGACGATCCGGCCGTCGGCCATGAAGACCACGCGGTTGGCGGCCGACCGCGCGAAGCCCATCTCGTGGGTGACGACGACCATCGTCATGCCCTCACGGGCGAGCTGCTGCATGACCTCGAGGACCTCGTTGATCATCTCGGGGTCGAGGGCGGAGGTCGGCTCGTCGAAGAGCATGACCTTCGGGTCCATCGCCAGCGCCCGCGCGATGGCCACGCGCTGCTGCTGGCCGCCGGACAGCTGGGCGGGGTACTTGTCGGCCTGCGTGGCCACACCGACCCGGTCGAGCAGGGACCGGGCCTTCTCCTCGGCCTGCTTCTTGTCCGCCTTGCGGACCTTGAGCTGGCCGAGCATCACGTTCTCGAGCACGGTCTTGTGCGCGAAGAGGTTGAAGGACTGGAAGACCATCCCGACGTCCGCCCGCAGCCGGGCCAGCTCCTTGCCCTCCTGGGGCAGGGGCTTGCCGTCGATGGTGATGGTGCCCGAGTCGATCGTCTCCAGGCGGTTGATGGTGCGGCACAGCGTCGACTTCCCGGACCCGGAGGGCCCGATGACCACGACGACCTCGCCGCGGGCGATCGTCAGGTCGATGTCCTGGAGCACGTGCAACGCGCCGAAGTGCTTGTTGACGCTCTTCAGGACGACCAGTTCGTCGGACGTGACCACGCTTTCCTCCTTGGTCACCGATACATTGGTCATCGCTTTCGGGCTCCGTCCTCCTCGGTTTCGGAGGACAGTAATGAGCGGCTGTGACCTGCGTCATCACATCTGAGGGAGATCTGAGCATCACGATCCGATAGCAATCGGACACGTGTCGTAGCAGTTGTCCCCCGTGTGCGTATCGGCCGGATAACGGAAGCCACGGACAACCGGAACGCTCTTGACTCCGTCCTTGTCCATCGGCGTCACTTCCATGGGCACGCGCGCGTGAGCCACCCGAAGCACGCGAACCCGGACCGTACGACCGCTGAACCGAAGGGGGACGGGATGAGACTGCTGCTCGTCGAGGACGACAACCATGTCGCGGCGGCGCTGTCCGCCGTCCTCGCCCGGCACGGTTTCGAGGTCACCCACGCGCGCAGCGGCGAGGAGGCGCTGCAGGCGCTCGTCCCCGAGAGCGACGGCTTCGGTGTGGTCCTGCTCGACCTGGGGCTGCCCGACCAGGACGGTTACGAGGTCTGCGGCAAGATCCGCAAACGCACCAGCACCCCGGTGATCATGGTCACCGCGCGCTCCGACGTCCGCTCCCGCATCCACGGGCTCAACCTGGGCGCCGACGACTACGTGGTCAAGCCGTACGACACCGGGGAACTGCTCGCCCGCATCCACGCCGTCAGCAGGCGTACGGCGCACGAGGAGCCGGGGTCCGGCGGCGACGGCTCGCTGCACCTCGGTCCGGTCCGCATCGAACTGCCCACGCGCCAGGTCACCGTGGACGGCGCGGTCGTCCAGCTGACCCGCAAGGAGTTCGACCTGCTCGCCCTGCTCGCGCAGCGCCCCGGTGTGGTCTTCCGGCGCGAGCAGATCATCAGCGAGGTCTGGCGCACCAGTTGGGAGGGCACCGGCCGCACCCTGGAGGTGCACGTCGCCTCCCTGCGCGCCAAACTGCGCATGCCCGCGCTGATCGAGACCGTACGCGGCGTCGGCTACCGCCTCGTCGCCCCGGCCGCCTAGCGGGGCCGGGTGCGCGCACGTCTGCTGCCGCTGCTCATCGTCCTGATGGCGGCGGTCCTGCTCGCCCTCGGGGTCCCGCTCGCCGTCAGCCTGGCCGCCGCCCAGCAGCAGAAGGTCGTCGTCGACCGCATCGACGACACGGCACGCTTCGCGGCGCTCGCCCAGTTCGTGACCGCCGGGCCCAGCGGATCGCGCCGCACCGGCACCGACGACCGCCTGCAGGCGCTGCGCAGCGAACTCGCCAGCTACTACGACGTCTACGGCATCCGCGCGGGCGTCTTCTACCGCAACGGCTCCGCGATGGCCAACGCCCCCGACGACTGGTTCGTACCGCGGACGGGGGAGGTGCGGGACGCCTTCGAGGAGGCGCTGCTCAGCCGGCGCAGCCATGACCCCCGACAGGTGTGGCCCTGGCAGCACAGCCGGCTGGTCGTGGCCTCGCCTGTGATCCGGGACGGGGACGTGGTGGCGGTCGTGGTCACCGACTCGCCCACCGGCCAGATGCGTTCCCGGACCCTGCGCGGCTGGATGATCATCGGGGCGGGCGAGATCGCGGCGATGCTGCTGGCCGTGGGCGCGGCGCTGCGGCTGACCGGCTGGGTGCTGCGGCCCGTACGGGTCCTGGACGCCACCACCCACGACATCGCCACCGGACGGCTGAAGTCCCGGGTGGCGGTCGCCGGCGGCCCGCCGGAACTCAGGCGGCTGGCCCGCTCGTTCAACGAGATGGCGGACAACGTCGAGGACGTGCTGGAGCAGCAGCGCGCCTTCGTCGCGGACGCCTCGCACCAGCTGCGCAACCCGCTCTCGGCGCTGCTGCTGCGCATCGAACTGCTGGCACTCGAACTCCCGGAGGACAACGAGGAGATCGCCTCGGTGCGCACCGAGGGCAAGCGCCTCGCGCAGGTTCTGGACGACCTGCTCGACCTCGCGCTGGCCGAGCACGCCGAGGCGGACCTGAAGGTGACCGACATCGGCGCGCTCGCCGAGGAGCGGGTCGCCGCCTGGGCGCCGGCCGCCGAGGCCAACGGCGTCCGGCTCACCGGGGACTGCCCGCCCACGACCGCCTGGGCGGACCCGATCACCCTGTCCAGCGCCCTGGACGCGGTGATCGACAACGCGGTGAAGTTCACCCCCGAGGGGGGCACGGTGGAGGTCACCGTGGCCGCCGACGGCGACACCTCCACGGTCGTCGTCACCGACACCGGGCCCGGCCTCACCGACGAGGAACTCGCCCGCGTGGGCGACCGCTTCTGGCGCAGCGGCCGCCACCAGAACGTCAAGGGCTCGGGCCTGGGCCTGTCCATCGTGCGCACCCTTCTCACGGCCGGCGGCGGCTCGATCGAGTACGCCCACCACGAGCCGCGGGGCCTGCGGGTGACGGTGAGGGTTCCGAGGCACGGGGAGGCGTGAGCGGGGGCCGGGGCCGGGGCCGGTGTCGGGATGTCAGGTCCGCGGGGCGCCGGGCCGTACCGGAGTCCAGGGCGCTTCAGAGCCGTCCGCTCATACCGGGAGCTGGGGGTGCCGGGACCGTCGGCCCTAAGGCTTCACCTCGCGGTAGTAGCGGCGGGCGCCCTCCTGGAGGGGCAGTGGGTCGGTGTAGATGGCGGTGCGCAGGTCGACCAGCTGGGCGGAGTGGACATGGGCGCCTATGCCGTCGCGGCTCTTGATCACCGTGCGGGTCACCCATTCGGTGAGCCGGGGGTCCACGTCCGCGCGGGTCATCAGGAGGTTGGACACCGCGAGGGTCGGCACCTCGGTGCCCTGTTGCACGGCCGGATAGGCGGACTCGGGGATGTTGGTGGCCCGGTAGTAGCGCGACTCCTGGCCCTGGCCGTGCAGTCGCTTGACGACATCGCCCTCGATCGGCACGAACTTGAAGGCGCCCTTCCTGGCCATCCCGACGAGCCCCTTGGTCGGCAGGCCGCCCGACCAGAAGAAGGCGTCGATCCCGCCCCGCCCCAGCCGGCCGGGCCCGGTGTCGATGCCGTCCGAGAACGGCGTGATGTCCTTGCGCGGGTCGATGCCGGAGGCCCTGAGCACCCGGTCGGCGATCAGCCGCACCCCGGAGTCGGGCAGCCCTATCGCCACCCGCTTGTGCCGCAGATCCGCGACGTTCCTGATGTCCGAGTCGCTGCGCACGATGAGGTGCACGTAGTCGTCGTACAGCCGGGCCACTCCGCGCAGCCGCCCGGCGCCGCTGCCGTGCGCCAGCTCGTACGCCTCCACCGCGTCGGCCGCCGCGATGGTGAAGTCGGCCCGGCCGGTCGCCACCCGCTGCACGTTCTCCTGCGAACCGGCGCTGTTCAGCAGCTTCACCTTCAGATCGGGCATGTCCTTGGCGAACTCGGCGCGCAGCCGCTCGCCGTACTCCTGGTAGACCCCCCGGGGCGTGCCCGTGCTGAAGACGATCGTCCCGCTCGGCGGCTTCTCGCCCAGCGGCAGCAGCCACCACAGCAGGAGACCGAGCACCACGGCGCCGGCGGCCGCGGCCGGCAGCGCCCGGCGCCTGCCGAGACGGGGGAAGACCTTGGACATGCGGCGATCCTGCCAGGCCGGGCGCGACCCTGACCAGGGCCGAGGCACGCGGGGCCGGTGCACGGAGGGCTCCGGGCGGCGCCGTGAGAAGGACGGCGGGCACTGTCAGTGGCCGCCGTTACAGTCGTCGCATGAGCACTTCGCCCGCCGACCTCGTCCGAGAGTTCCACCACGCCTTCGGCCTGGACGCCCGCAGTACGCCGACGGAGGTGGGCCCCGGTCTGGCCGCGCACCGCGGGGAGCTGCTAGCCGAGGAGGCCGCGGAGGTCGCCGAGGTGGCCGTCGACGGACCGCTGGACAGACTCGCGCACGAACTGGCGGACGTGGTCTACGTGGCGTACGGCACGGCGCTGGTGCACGGCATCGACCTCGACGAGGTGATCGCCGAGATCCACCGCGCCAACATGAGCAAGCTCGGCCCGGACGGGCAGGTCGCCCGCCGGGCCGACGGCAAGGTGCTCAAGGGCGAGCACTACCGCGCACCGGACGTGTCGGCCGTACTGCGCCGCCAGGGCTGGAGACCGGCGGCGCAGAACGGCTCTTCCCGGACAAGCGCCCAGCAGCGGGCGAGCGCCACGGGACAGCAGCGGGCCAGCGCCGCGGGCGAGGAACGGACGAGCGCCTAGGCGGACGAGCGCCGCCGCAACCCGTGCCGAGGGCGGACGCATCGCCTGCCGGGGCCGACGCGTGCTGCGGATCAATGCCTGCCGAGGGTCAGTCGCCGGTCAGGCCGGTGCCGCCGAGACGCGTGAGCAGGGTCGACAGCTGGGCGATGGTCTCGCCGCTCCATGCTGGGGCGGTGAAGATCTCGGTGGCGGTCTCCTCGGCCGTGGCGGTCATCTCCCGCAGTCGCCGGCGGCCCGTCGCGGTCAGCGACGCGTAGGCCACGCGCGCGTCCCGTGCGTCCGGCTCGCGGGTCACCAGTCCGATCCGCTCCAGCGGCGCCAGCCCGCGCGTGACCCCGGAGGCCGTCATGCCCAGTGCCTCGGCGAGGTCGACGCGGCGCATCCGTCCGCCGGGCGCCTGCGACAGCCGCAGCAGCAGGGTGAAGTCGGCGAGGCTGACGCCGTGCAGCCCGCTCAGCCGGGAGGCGAAGCGCCGTACCAGCGCCGCCTGGGCCCGTACCAGCCGCAGCACCGCGTCCAGGGGGTCACTCATCGCCCCAGCTCACGCCCATGCGCCCGGCATTCGCTTGCAGTTTCCTTGAGTAGTCAAGTTTATGCCCCGTTCGAACGGGCCGCGCGCCGCTGCCGCTTGCCCATCGGAGCCTGGGAGAGGTCCTCGGCACTGGAGCGGAGGTGCTTGAAGCCGTAGCCGCGCTCGGTCAGCCAGGCCTTCGCGGCCGCCTCGGCCCGCTCGGTCGCCTCCAGGATGTCCTCCTCGTCCTCCCCGCTGTCGGAGAAGCGGAAGACGAACGCCGGCCGGGCGGCGATGTCGTAGGTGAGGGTGCCCTCGGGCGTGAACGCGGCACGCAGCACGTCGTGCTCGGCGGCGTCCGCCAGCAGCCCCGCCCGCTGGGCGTCGGTGAGTTCGTCGAAGGCGCCGCGGACGGTGATCCGGAAGGTGCGAGTGGTCATCGCCCGACCCTAGACACAGCCGGCCCGCCCCATCCACCGGGTTTCCGGAGGCGGACGGTGCCTACTCTGGACCCGTACACCGGCGGCGACCGGAGCCCGACGGCGGCTGCCGGCTCTCACAGGGCGGTGCGTTGCATGCGGTACGTGGCGGTGAGTGCGCTGAGCCATCCGGGGCTGCTCCGCGAACGCAACGAGGACAGTCTGGTGGCCGGGCCGTGGACGCTGTGCGCCACGGTGACGGAGAGTCCGCAGACCTTTGTGTTCCCGCTCGGCACGCCCCTGGTCGTCGCCGTCGCCGACGGCCTCGGCGGGCATCCCGGCGGCGATGTGGCCAGCACCCTGGTCGCCCGCCGGATCGCGTCCGTCGGCCCCGCTCTGAGCAGCGAGGACACCCTGCGCGACGCCCTGAGCGCCTGCAACCGCGCCGTGTACGAGGCCGCCGGAGGCGACGAGCCGGGCGAGCTCGCCGCCATGGGCACGACGGTCGCCGGCCTCGTCGTGCAGCCGGACTCGCTGCTGGTGTTCAACGTGGGCGACAGCCGGGTCTTCGCGGCGTCCGGCGACGGGCTGCGCCAGGTGAGCGTCGACGACAGCCCGCCCCTCGAACCCGGGCAGCGCACCACGTCCATCGTCACCCAGTGCCTGGGCGGCAGCCCCTCGTACCGCCCCGTCCGCCCCCATGTGGCCACCGAGTCCCTCTCGCCGGGCGCCCGCTATCTCGTCTGCACCGACGGTCTGACCGATCCGGTGCCGACGGACGTCCTCGACGAGGTGATGCGCGAGCACGACGACGGCCGGGCTGCCTTCGAGCTGTGGAAGGCCGCCATCGAGGCGGGCGGCCCGGACAACATCACGCTGGCGGTCGTACGCGTCTCGGACGAGTGAGCCGCGGCCGGGAAAGCCACCGGCCCCCGCACTCCCGCGCGTCACTCCGCCTCGTCCGGCGGGAAGCCGTACCGCCCCCGCAGCCGGACGAAGCAGGCCCCGGTCACCACCCGCAGCCGCGTCAGCCCGGAGGCGGTGCGCGCGAAGCACACGACCTGCTCGTGCCCGCCCGGCCCGACCGGCTGCACCAGGCGGCCACCCGGCCGCACCTGCGCGGCCAGCGGAGCGGGCACCTCGGGGAACGCGGCCGACACGAGGACGGCGTCGTACGGCGCCCGGTCCGGCACGCCGCCGCTGCCGTCGCCGACCCGCAGGTCCACGTTCGGCACACCGTGACGCGCCAGGTTCTCGCGCGCCCGGCGGGCTATGTCCGGCCTCATCTCCACGCTGACCACGTCGGCGGCCAGCCGCGCGAGCAGCGCGGTCTGGAATCCGAGGCCCGTGCCGACCTCGAGGACGTGCTCCGACCCGCTCAGCGAGAGGGCCTCGATCATGAGGGCGGACAGCGAGGGCTGCGTGGTGACCTGCCCCTCGCCGATCGGGACGGGCACGTCCTGGTAGGCGGCGGCCCGCTCGCCGGCCGGGACGAACGCCGCCCGGGGCGTCGCCCGCACGGCTTCGAGCAGCCGCTCGTCCGCGATCCCGGCGGCCACCAGGGCCCGCACGAGATCGTCCGGTGCTCCGGGTACGGCGTGCACGGACCGGCTCACCACCTCGCGCCCCCGACGGCGCGGGCGCCTACCGTGGAGGCATGAGCGAGATCGTCGTCTACGAACTCGACAACCCGGCGGCCACGCGCTCCGCAGCGCAACGGACCGGCGTGGAACGGCGCGTCCGCAGGGTGCACGCGGCACCGGCCGCTCCCGGATCGCGCACGACCGCTGGGCCCCGGACCCTGTGCGGCAAGGACACCTTCGCCATGGAGACGGCCGGGACGCCCTCCGAAGGCCCGGGAGCCCCCTGGTATCCGGAGGAGCACGCCTCGCTCGTCTGCCCGGACTGCGCCGCCGTGATGGAGACCTGACCGGGCGCTTCGGCTACCGCGTCCGGCCGCTCACCCGCGCTCCACGTACTCCTTGAAGTGCTCCAGATCGCTGCGGACGAGCCGCTGGATCGCGTTGGTCTGGGCGAACCCCTTCGGACCGCCGAAGGTGCCCCGGACGGTCTCGGGGTCGTACTCCACCCGTGCCTGGATCCGGGTGTGGTTCTGGTCGATCGGCTGGACCGAGAAGGAACCCGCCAGCTCCGGGGCGCCCCTGGTGAGCCACTCCATCACGTGCTCACCGCGGTCGGTCACCTCGGCCTCGACCTCACGGGAACGGCCGCCCGCCTCCACCTCCAGATGTGCTCGGCCGCCCGCCTCCGTACGGGCGCCCCGCACTCCTTGCACGAAGCGCGGGTAGTTCTCCAGCCGGTGCAGGGAATCCCAGGCCGCGTCGATCGGGACGTCGACGTCGACGTGCAGTTCGAGGGTGCTCATGGCGTACCTCCATGTGCAGCTCATGACGCCTGGCCTTCTGCTACCAGTGTGCGCCCGGCAGGGCCGGGGAGGCGGGACGGGGCCCTTCCGGCAGCGCCTACCCTTGACGCATGACCAGCAGCAGCGACCGGAGCCCCGCAGTGGACGTGCACGCACCCAAGAGCTACGAGATCCGCACCTATGGGTGCCAGATGAACGTCCACGATTCCGAGCGATTGGCCGGCCTGCTGGAAGAGGCCGGATACGTGCGGGCCCCCGAGGGGGCGGACGGGGACGCCGACGTGGTCGTGTTCAACACGTGCGCGGTGCGGGAGAACGCCGACAACCGGCTGTACGGCAACCTCGGCCGGCTCGCGCCGAAGAAGGCCTCGCGGCCCGGCATGCAGATCGCGGTCGGCGGCTGCCTCGCGCAGAAGGACCGCGACACCATCGTGAAGAAGGCGCCCTGGGTGGACGTCGTCTTCGGCACGCACAACATCGGCAAGCTGCCCGTCCTGCTGGAGCGCGCCCGGGTGCAGGACGAGGCGCAGGTCGAGATCGCCGAGTCGCTGGAGGCGTTCCCGTCGACGCTGCCGACGCGGCGCGAGAGCGCGTATGCGGCCTGGGTGTCGATCTCCGTCGGCTGCAACAACACCTGCACCTTCTGTATCGTCCCGGCCCTGCGCGGCAAGGAGAAGGACCGCCGGCCCGGCGACATCCTCGCCGAGGTCGAGGCGCTGGTCGCCGAGGGCGTCTCCGAGATCACGCTCCTCGGCCAGAACGTCAACGCCTACGGCTCCGACATCGGCGACCGCGAGGCCTTCAGCAAGCTGCTGCGCGCCTGCGGCACCATCGAGGGCCTGGAGCGGGTCCGCTTCACCTCCCCGCACCCGCGCGACTTCACCGACGACGTGATCGCCGCCATGGCCGAGACCCCGAACGTGATGCCGCAGCTGCACATGCCGCTGCAGTCCGGCTCCGACACCGTGCTGAAGGCGATGCGCCGCTCCTACCGCCAGGAGCGCTACCTCGGGATCATCGAGAAGGTCCGGGCCGCCATCCCGCACGCCGCGATCACCACCGACATCATCGTGGGCTTCCCCGGCGAGACCGAGGAGGACTTCGAGCAGACCCTGCACGTCGTCCGTGAGGCCCGGTTCGCGCAGGCCTTCACCTTCCAGTACTCCAAGCGGCCCGGCACCCCGGCCGCCACGATGGAGAACCAGATCCCCAAGGAGGTCGTCCAGGCGCGCTACGAGCGGCTGGTCGCACTCCAGGAGGAGATCTCCTGGGAGGAGAACAAGAAGCAGGTCGGCCGCACGCTGGAGCTGATGGTCGCCGAGGGCGAAGGCCGCAAGGACGGCGCCACGCACCGCCTCTCCGGCCGCGCCCCCGACAACCGCCTGGTCCACTTCACCAAGCCGGAGCAGCAGGTGCGCCCGGGTGACGTGGTCACGGTCGAGGTGACGTACGCCGCCCCGCACCACCTCCTCGCCGAGGGCCCCGTCCTGTCCGTGCGCCGCACGCGCGCGGGCGACGCCTGGGAGAAGCGCAACGCCGCCGAGGCCGCCAAGCCGGCCGGCGTCATGCTGGGCCTGCCGAGGGTCGGCGCGCCGGAGCCGCTGCCGGTCGCGACGGGCAGCGGTTGCGGCTGCGACTGACCGCCTTCGGCCGCCCGGCGGCAGACCGCCAGGGCGCGCCGGCGAGGGTGACGAGGACGTGCTCGCGTCATCGGCCCGACCGGCGTGCCCCTCGCGGACCGTCTCGGCCGGCGGCCGTCGTACGGCGTACCCTGCCGATCATGCTTGTCGCCGCCGCTGTCTGTCCGTGCCCTCCGCTGCTCGTGCCCGAGGTGGCCGCGGGCGCCGCTCCCGAGATGGACGCCGCGCGCTCGGCGTGCTCCGACGCGCTGGGCGTGCTCGCGGCCGCCCGTCCGGACCTTCTGGTGGTCGTCGGGCCCGGCGGGGAGAGCGGGGGCGGAACATTCCCGCAGGGCACTCCGGGATCCTTCCGCGGGTTCGGGGTCGACGTGCGGGTACGGCTGGGCTCCGCCGGGTACACCGGCTCCGAGCCCTCCGAGCCCTCCGAGCCCTTCGAGCCCTCCGAGCGTGAGCTGCCGCCGTCGCTGGCCGTCGGCGCGTGGCTGCTGGAGCGGACCGGCTGGGCCGATGCCCCGATCGAGGGGCTCGGGGTCGAGGAGTCGCTGACGCCCGAGCGGTGCGCCGAAGCCGGCCGCGAGACCGGCGCCCGGGCGGAGCGGGTGGCGCTGCTGGTGATGGGAGACGCCAGCGCGTGCCGGACGGTCAAGGCTCCGGGCTACCTGGACGAGCGGGCGGCGCCCTTCGACGCGGAGGTCGCGCGGGCGCTGGGCACGGCGGACGTCCCGGCCCTCCAGGCGCTCGACCCCGCCCTGGCGCACGAACTGAAGGCCTCCGGCCGGGCCCCCTGGCAGATCCTGGCCGGCGCCGCGCAGGACACGGCCCTCACCGGCTCCCTGCTGTACGAGGACGCGCCGTACGGCGTGGGGTATGTAGTGGCCACTTGGTCCTAGCGGTTGCGGGCCAGGGGTCCTGGAGGTTGAGGGCTGTCGGCTGCGGGGTGCGGAACGGAACGGCGGACGGCCGCGGAGCACACCGGCTCCGCGGCCGTCCGCCGTTCCGCATGCCCTTGGTGAGCATGCCGTTGCGAGACTCAGGAAGCCGGTGGCGGTCCCTCCGGCGGGGTGGGGCTCGTCGGCCGGCCGGGGCCCGTCGCCGTGCCGGGGCCTTCCTTGTGCGCGAGGCGGTCGAACGCCTCCTTGGCCTTCCCGGTGCCCGCCTGGATCCTGTCGCTGTACTTCCCCTTGGTCCGCTCGTCCACGGCCTTCGCGGCCTTGTCGATGCCGTGCTGGACCTTGTCCCCGTGCTGTCGCGCCAGGTCCGACACCTTGTCCCTGGCCGGGCCGAGCTTGGCCTTCATGTTGTCCATCAGACCCATGGTCCACCTTCCCTCGCGGGGCGGTTACCTGCGGGCGCCCTCGCCGGACTCGTTGTCGGCGGCCTCCTCGGCGGACTGCTGCCTGGGGATGCCGGAGCCGTCGGACGCGTCGTCCGCGGCGGTGCCGCAGCGCTCCGCCGCGTCCTCGCCGGTGTCCCCGGCCGAACCCTTCGCCTCCGTCGTGCCCGCCGCCTCGGCCTGAGCCGACTCGGTTTCCTCCGCCTCGGCCCCGTCCGGCTCCGCGCCGGTCTGCGCCTCGGCGGCCGACGCCTCCGGAGCCGTCTTCGACCTGCCGAGGAGTCGTGCAAAAACGCCCATATCCACTCCATACGGTACTCGTGCGGGCGAATTCCCGCGTCACCCGGTGCGTACGGTTGCGCCGCCCGGGTCACCGCCTCCGGTGATCCGGATGGCGGTATCCGCACGGGCAACGATCAGGGATCCGACCCGTCACGTAACTCGTTCGAGGCACCGCCTGGAGGTTTGCGAGACTGGTGCGGTGAGCAGTGCACCCTCCACCCCCCGCGTCATCGCCGTCGTCGGACCCACCGCGGCCGGAAAGTCCGATCTCGGCGTCTTCCTCGCCCAGCAGCTCGGCGGGGAGGTCGTCAACGCGGACTCCATGCAGCTGTACCGAGGGATGGACATCGGCACCGCCAAGCTGACACCCGAGGAGCGCGGCGGCGTCCCGCACCATCTGCTCGACATCTGGGACGTCACCGTCACCGCCTCCGTCGCCGAGTACCAGAAGCTGGCCCGCGCCCGGATCGACGCACTGCTCGCCGAGGGCCGGTGGCCCATCCTGGTCGGCGGCTCCGGCCTCTACGTCCGTGGGGCCGTCGACAACCTGGAGTTCCCCGGCACCGACCCCGTGGTCCGGTCCCGCCTGGAGGAGGAGCTGGCGCTGCGCGGTTCCGGCGCGCTGCACGCCCGGCTGGCCGCCGCCGACCCGGAGGCCGCCCGCGCGATCCTGCCGAGCAACGGCCGCCGTATCGTCCGGGCACTGGAAGTGATCGAGATCACCGGGCGGCCCTTCACCGCGAACCTGCCGGGCCACGACTCCGTGTACGACACCGTCCAGATCGGGGTCGACGTGGCCCGTCCGGAACTGGACGAGCGCATCGCGCGCCGCGTCGACCGGATGTGGGAGGCCGGTCTCGTGGACGAGGTGCGCGCCCTGGAAGCGCAGGGGTTGCGCGAGGGGCGCACGGCGTCGCGTGCGCTGGGTTACCAGCAGGTGCTGGCGGCGCTCGCCGGGGAGTGCACGGAAGCGGAAGCGCGGGCCGAGACCGTGCGTGCGACCAAGCGCTTCGCGCGCCGTCAGGATTCGTGGTTCAGGCGCGATCCCCGGGTGCACTGGCTGAGCGGGGCCGTGGCGGACCGCGGGGAACTTCCGCACCAGGCCCTGGCGTTGGTCGAACGACCGGTTACAGCCTGATCACGTCATGGCATCGGGATGCGCCGCCGGTCATCGCTGCCTTCGGCGCCGTGCCATCATCGAGCTTCGATCGACCAAGTGGAGCCTAGTTGGGAGGGCGCGTGGCGATGGAGGCCGGCCCTCGCGACACCGCACACAGTGCCGAGCATGTCACCACCGCCGGTGACGAACCGGACCCGCGCGGCGGCCGTCCGACCGACGACTGCCCGGCCGAGGGCGGTCTGGCCGAAGACCGCCGGAACCTGGCCGAAGAGCGGCGGAACGGAGACCGGCCGGGCGGGAACCGGCTGTCCGGAGGCCGCCTGGACACGGAGCGCAGCGGCCTGGCCGACGGCCGTCCCGCCGAAGACCGTCGCGCGGAGGACCGTCACGTGGAGGTCCGTCGCGCCGAGGCCCGCGTGATCGAGCAGCGGCATGCCGAGGACCGGCTGGGCGACGAGTCCCTGGGGGATTCCCGGCTGGGCGAGGAGCCCCTGGGTGACTCGCGGCTGGGCGAGGAGCCCCTGAGCGGAGTCCGGCTGGCCGACGACGGCCCCGACGAGGTGCCGGACGGAGTGACGGACGACGGGCCCGAGCCGGAGGAGATGTACTCCGACGGTCCGAAGGTCGAGGTCGAGTTGCGTCCGCAGCGCAGGCTGCGCCTGTGGCAGCTCGCCCCCATCGTGGGACTGTCCGCCGTCGGCTCCCTGATGTTCGCCTTCCCGCTCGCCTTCGACTTCGGTGACAGCGGCGCCGTCATCGCCATGCTCGGCCTGCTGATCTGCTCCTGCGCCGCCGGCTGGGGCATGATGGCCGCCCGCCGCGTGGGCTACACCTGGCCCGGCCTGCCCGCCCGGGGCTCCGGCCGCCGCCCCGACTGGCGGGTCGTCCTCGGATACGTCCTCCTGGTGGCCGTGGTGGTCGTCCTCGCGGTGTGGCGCGTCGCAAGGCTCCGCTAGAGCTGGGCACGAAGCGGTGCGGGACCGCTGAGCAGCGGGGGGATCCAAATCCGCGCGGGACGCGAAACTGCGTGTGACCTGAAGCCGCGCCGGACCCGAAGGGCGCGGGGACGCGAAACGGCGCAGGATCCGGAGGAGCGCGGGGACCCGAAACGGCGCAGGGTCCGAAGGAGCCCGGGGACCCGAAGCCGCGCGGGACCCGAAGGGCGCGGGGGACGCGAAACGGCGCAGGGTCCGAAGGAACCCGGGGACCCGAAGCCGCGCGGGACCCGAAGGGGCGCGGGGCCCGAAGGGGGCGCGGGGAACTGCGCGATCGACCCCCGCCGGGCCGCGGCCTCCACCACCGCGGCCACCCCGCCTCCCATCGGCCAGCCCGGCGCTGCGACCCCGTACGATCGAGGAATGAGCACACCGATCCCCTTCCTCAAGGGTCACGGCACCGAGAACGACTTCGTGATCGTCCCGGACCCGGAGAACGCCCTCGACCTGAGCCCGGCCGCCGTCGCCGCCCTGTGCGACCGCCGCGCCGGCATCGGCGGGGACGGGGTGCTGCACGTGGTGCGGTCCGCCGCCCACCCGGAGGCCCGGGCGATGGCGGCCGAGGCCGAGTGGTTCATGGACTACCGCAACGGCGACGGCTCGGTCGCCGAGATGTGCGGCAACGGCGTTCGTGTGTTCGCGCGCTACCTCCAGCACGCCGGTCATGTGGGCCAGGGCGACCTCGCGATCGCCACGCGCGCGGGCGTGAAGACCGTCCACATCGCCAAGGACGGCGACATCACCGTCGGTATGGGCCGCGCCCGGCTGCCGGAGGGCGAGGTCACGGTGAGCGTCGGCGAGCACAGCTGGCCCGCGCGGAACGTGAACATGGGCAACCCGCACGCGGTCGCCTTCGTGGACGACCTTGCGCAGGCCGGCACCCTCTACAGCCCGCCGCCGGTCAGCCCGGCGTCCGCGTACCCGGACGGGGTCAACGTCGAGTTCGTCGTCGACCGCGGCCCCCGCCATGTCGCCATGCGCGTGCACGAGCGCGGCTCCGGCGAAACCCGTTCGTGCGGCACGGGCGCGTGCGCGGTCGCCGTGGCCGCGGCCCGCCGCGACGGCGCCGACCCGGCGGCCACCGGCACCCCGGTCACGTACACCGTCGACCTGCCCGGCGGCCGTCTGACCATCACCGAACGGCCCGACGGCGAGATCGAGATGACCGGACCCGCCGTGATCGTCGCCGAGGGCGAGATCGACGGAGATTGGCTGGAAAGCGCCCTCCGCTGATCCGAAGCGACCGGCCCGAAGGACGTCCTCAGGTCCCGTATCAGCGGTTTCCGTTGGCCGGGGGCCGGTGGAACGAGGGGCGGCCCCTGGGTGGTTGGCGCAAATCCTAAACATCGATCTCTTCGCTCGAATGGGTGATCCGTTTCACGCTCGGCGAGAGGCGGTCGGTCGCGCGTGGTGGGCTCGATAGCATCAAGCACCGGCACGGACGGGGGAACGTCGCCATCCCTGAGCCGCGTACGCCCTGGGGCCCCGTCCGCCGGTCCACGAGCCGGAGGTGCCCATGAGTGCGGAGGCCACGAACCCCGCGAGTCCTGGCCCGGTAGCGCCCACGGCGTCCGCGGCGGCCACCGCCCCCGCGGTGCCCAGAGCGGACCGCAGGAAATCCCGGGCCCGGATCGACCTGCGGAGGCTCGGCCGGGCCGCGTTGCTCGGCCCCGCCGTCCGCGGCAAGCTGCCCGACGCGATCAGCCACGTCGTGGAGGCACACCGCGCCCACCACCCCGACGCCGACCTCGACCCGCTGCGCCGCGCCTACGTCCTCGCGGAGTCCTCGCACCGCGGCCAGATGCGCAAGAGCGGCGAGCCGTACATCACCCACCCGCTCGCGGTGACCCTGATCCTCGCCGAACTCGGCGCCGAGACCACGACCTTGACCGCCTCGCTGCTCCACGACACCGTCGAGGACACCGATGTGACGCTTGATCAGGTGCGGGAACAGTTCGGCGAGGAGGTCCGTTATCTCGTCGACGGGGTCACGAAACTGGAGAAGGTCGACTACGGCGCCGCCGCCGAGCCGGAGACCTTCCGCAAGATGCTCGTCGCCACCGGCAACGACGTGCGCGTGATGTCGATCAAACTCGCCGACCGCCTGCACAACATGCGCACCCTCGGCGTGATGCGCCCCGAGAAACAGGCACGGATCGCCAAGGTCACCCGCGACGTCCTCATCCCGCTCGCCGAACGCCTCGGCGTGCAGGCCCTGAAGACCGAGATGGAGGACCTGGTCTTCGCCATCCTCCACCCCGAGGAGTACGAGCACACCCGCGAACTGATCGCCGAGAACGCCGCCCGCGGCGACGACCCGCTCGCGGAGGTCGCCGACGAGATGCGCGGAGTGCTGCGCGAGGCCGGCCTGCAGGCCGAAGTCCTCATCCGCCCCCGGCACTTCGTCTCCGTCCACCGCGTCGCCCGCAAACGCGGGCAGCTGCGCGGCACCGACTTCGGCCGCCTGCTCGTGCTGGTGAACGAGGACGCCGACTGCTACGGCGTCCTCGGCGAACTGCACACCTGTATGACGCCGGTCGTCTCGGAGTTCAAGGACTTCATCGCCGTACCCAAGTTCAACCTGTACCAGTCGCTGCACACCGCCGTCGCCCGCCCCGACGGGCAGGTCGTCGAAGTCCTCATCCGCACCCACCAGATGCACAAGGTCGCCGAGGCCGGTGTCATCGCCCTCGGCAACCCCTACGCCGCGGCCTCCGACGCCCCCGCCTCCGACGCCCCCACCGACGGCGAGCGTGCCGACCCCACCCGCCCCGGCTGGCTCTCCCGCCTCCTCGACTGGCAGCAGGCCGCACCCGACCCCGACACCTTCTGGTCCACCCTGCGCGAGGACCTCGCCCAGGACCGCGAGATCACCGTCTTCCGCCCCGACGGCGGCACCCTCGGCCTGCCCGAGGGCGCCACCTGCGTGGACGCCGCCTACGCCCAGTACGGCGAGGACGCGCACGCCTGCATCGGTGCACGCGTCAACGGCCGCCTGGCCACCCTCAGCACCGTCCTGAAGGACGGCGACACGGTCCAGCTCCTCATGGGGCAGGACCCCGCCTCCGAGCCCTCCCGCGAATGGCTGGAGCACGCCCACACCCCGGCCGCCCGCATCGCCATCCAGCGCTGGCTGGCCACCCACCCCGGCGGCGGCGCCGGGACGGACGACACGGCCGACCCCCGCACCGAACCGGCCGAGCGCGTCGCAGCGCCACGCCCCGCGACCGGTACGCGCTCCACGACGGGTCCGCGCCCCGCGACCGGCGCGCGCGCCGATGCCGCGCAGCACCCGCTGACCGGTGCGCGCACCGGCGCCGCTCCGGCGCCGGGCGCCGAGCCCGCCCGCCCCCGGCGCCCCGACGTCCTCGTCGACCGGCCGGGCGCTTCCGTACGGCTCGCGGGATGCTGTACCCCCGTGCCACCGGACGAGATCACCGGCTTCGCGGTGCGCGGGGGAGTGGTGACCGTGCACCGGGTGGAGTGCGCCGCGGTGACGCACATGAAGAGCAAGGGGCGCGCGGAGATCGGTGTGCGCTGGGGGGACACCACCGAGTGCCGGGTCACCCTGGTCGCTGAATCGTTCGGCCGCCCCCATCTGCTCGCCGACCTCACCGAGGCGATCTCCTCGGCGGGCGCCGACATCGTCTCGGCCACCGTGGAACCGCCCAGCCAGCAGCGGGTCCGGCACACCTACACCCTCCAGCTCCCCGACGCCGCCCACCTCCCGTCCGTGATGCGCGCCATGCGAGACGTCCCGGGCGTGTACGACGTGGCCCGCGCCCAGCACCAGACGCCGGGGAACTGAGGACCGCCGACCGCCGCCAGGGGGGGTGCCTGGCCCGCGTTGCCTGCGGGATGGCCGGGGGGAAGGACACGAGGCGGGGAAAGGCCGCGAGGCGGGGAAAGGCCGCGAGTCGCTTGGCCCGAGCCCTGCCGGTTGCTTGCCCGGCAGGCTGCCGGGGGCTAGATCCGGGGCTCGCTGGTTGCTTGGCCGGCAGGCTGCGGGTGGCTCAATCCGAGGCTCGCGGGTCGCTTGAGCGGCAGGCCGCGAGTGGCCTGATCCGGGGCTCGCCGGTCACTTGAGCGACAGGCCGCCGGGCTTGGATCAGAAGGCCCTCCGGACGGAACCCGTTCGGGTGGGCCGGGCGCGAGTCGCCGTCGCGGCGCGGAAGCGCACTGGTAGCGGTGGTCCATGCCGCTCAACCCTCGCGTCGACCCGCAGGCCCGCTCCCACCCCCGCACCGCCCAGTCCGGTCCCGCCGAGCCCCGTACCGCCCGGTCCGGCCCGGCCGAGCCCCGTACCGCCCGGTCCGCCCCCGTCCCGCTCAGGACCGCCCGGCTCCGTGCCCGGCCCCGGATCTCCCGGCATCAGAAGGCGGCCCTGCTCGCCTCCGCCGTCTCCGTCTGCCTCCTCGCCGCCGCGGCCCCGGCCGAGCCGCTCGGCATCGGCGACCGGCTCTACCCGTACCTGGGCAACCCCGGCTACGACGTTGCGTCGTACGACGTGTCCCTCACCTATCCCGGCAGCAACGACAAACCCCTCCAAGCCGTCACCACCATCGACGCCCGGACCACCGCCGGCCTGGACCGGATCAACCTGGACTTCGCCCACGGCACCGTGCGGTCGGTCGAGGTCGACGGGCGTCCGGCGTCCTTCACCAGCACCGGCGAGGACCTGGTCGTCACCCCGGAGAGCCCCCTCGCGGAGGGCAGCTGGACCCGGATCACGGTGCGGCACACCAGTGATCCCGTCGCCGCCAAGGACCAGGACGGCGGCTGGGTGCGCACCACCGACGGTCTCGCCATGGCCAACCAGACCGACGCCGCCCACCTGGTCTTCCCGTGCAACGACCACCCGTCCGACAAGGCGATGTTCACCTTCCACGTCACCGCCCCGAACGGCTACACCGCCGTCGCCAACGGGCTGCCCGCCGGAGCGGACCGGGCCGGCCCTACGACCACCTGGACCTATCGCACCCGGCACCCCATGGCCACCGAACTCGCCCAGGTGTCCATCGGCCGCTCCACCGTGCTGCGCCGCGAGGGACCGCACGGACTGCCGGTGCGCGACGTCGTGCCCGGCTCCGACGCCAAGGCCCTCGAGCCGTGGCTCGCCAAGACGCCCGGGCAGATCGCCTGGATGGAGAGCAAGGTCGGTGCGTTCCCCTTCGAGACGTACGGGCTGCTCATGGCCCAGGCCTCCACCGGGTTCGAACTGGAGACACAGACCCTCTCGCTCTTCGAGAAGAACCTGTTCACCGAGCCTGCCTACCCCAGGTGGTACGTCGAGTCGGTCATGGTGCACGAGCTGTCCCACCAGTGGTTCGGCGACAGCGTCAGCCCCCGCACCTGGTCCGACGTCTGGCTGAACGAGGGGCACGCCACCTGGTACGAGGAGCTGTACGCCCAGGAGACCGCCCACCGGCCGATGGAGGAGCGGATGAAGGCCGCCTACGGCGCCTCCGACCGCTGGCGCCAGGCGGACGGCCCGCCCGCCCGGCCCAAGCCGCCCGCCCCGGGCCAGAAGATCGGCATCTTCCGGCCCAACGTGTACGACGGCGCGGCCCTGGTCCTCTACGCCCTGCGGCAGGAGATCGGCCGGCCGGCCTTCGAGCGGCTGGAGCGCGTCTGGGTCGGCGAGCACCGGGATTCCACTGCCGGTACCGCAGACTTCGTCCAGCTGGCCTCGGAGGTCTCCGGCCGCGACCTGACCGGCTTCTTCAAGGCATGGCTGTACGGCGAGAAGACCCCGCCGATGCCGGGCCACCCGGACTGGAAGCCGCTGGCCCCGGCCAAGGCCGCAGGCCCCGCCGGCCGCGCCGCGCACCGCCACACCGCGGCACAGGGCGGCGGTGCGGGAAGGCCGAGGAGCGTGCGGTGAGACGTGACGTCGTCCCCGTGGCCGTGAGGCCGGGCACGTGGGGTCACGGCGGGAGCCCGGGCACCGCGGGCGCGCGATAACACGGTGACGGGACGAGCCGCCTCGTGCGACCATCTTCGGGTCGGGCCGGACGGGACGCGGGAATCTCCCGGGGCACTCGTACGTTGACGACATACACGCGGTCCTGCGGGCCCGCGCCACCGACGCCGTAACGGCATCCCATCGACGTAAGGATCCAATGACCTCCTCTTCTTCCCCTTCCCAGGACACCAAGCGCCTCGCGCACGCCTATCCCGAGGGTCTTCGGGCCGATGCCCTGATGGAAGAGGACGTCGCCTGGAGCTACGAGATCGACGGCGAGCGGGACGGCGACCAGTTCGACCGGTCCGAGCGTGCGGCCCTGCGCCGCGTGGTGGGTCTGTCCACCGAGCTGGAGGACGTCACCGAGGTCGAGTACCGCCAGCTCCGCCTGGAGCGGGTCGTGCTCGTCGGAGTGTGGACCACCGGCACCGCGCAGGACGCCGAGAACTCCCTCGCGGAGCTGGCCGCCCTCGCGGAGACCGCGGGCGCGCTCGTGCTCGACGGCGTCATCCAGCGCCGTGACAAGCCGGACGCGGCCACCTACATCGGCTCCGGCAAGGCCGCCGAGCTGCGGGACATCGTGATCGAGACCGGCGCGGACACCGTCATCTGCGACGGTGAGCTGAGCCCGGGCCAGCTGATCCAGCTGGAGGACGTCGTCAAGGTCAAGGTCATCGACCGTACGGCCCTGATCCTGGACATCTTCGCCCAGCACGCCAAGTCCCGCGAGGGCAAGGCGCAGGTCGCGCTCGCTCAGATGCAGTACATGCTGCCGAGGCTCCGCGGCTGGGGTCAGTCCCTGTCCCGGCAGATGGGTGGCGGTCGCGGCGGACTCGCCACGCGCGGCCCCGGTGAGACCAAGATCGAGACGGACCGGCGGCGGATCCGCGAGAAGATGGCGAAGATGCGCCGGGAGATCGCAGAGATGAAGACCGGCCGCGAGATCAAGCGCCAGGAGCGCCGGCGCCACAAGGTGCCGTCCGTCGCCATCGCGGGTTACACCAACGCCGGCAAGTCGTCCCTGCTCAACCGCCTCACGGGCGCCGGCGTCCTGGTCGAGAACGCCCTGTTCGCGACCCTGGACCCGACCGTCCGCCGGGCGCAGACGCCGAGCGGCCGGCTGTACACGCTGGCGGACACCGTCGGTTTTGTCCGGCACCTGCCGCACCACCTGGTCGAGGCGTTCCGCTCCACCATGGAGGAGGTCGGCGACTCCGACCTGATCCTGCACGTGGTGGACGGCTCGCACCCGAACCCGGAGGAGCAGCTCGCCGCCGTGCGCGAGGTGATCCGGGACGTCGGCGCCACCGACGTGCCCGAGATCGTCGTGATCAACAAGGCGGACGCGGCCGACCCGCTGGTCCTCCAGCGGCTGCTCCGGGTCGAGAAGCGCTCTATCGCCGTCTCGGCCCGCACCGGCCGGGGCATCGAGGAACTGCTCGCCCTGATCGACAACGAGCTGCCCCGCCCGGCGGTCGAGATCGAGGTGCTCGTGCCGTACACGCACGGCAAGCTCGTCGCCCGCGCCCACACCGAGGGCGAGGTGATCTCCGAGGAGCACACCGCGGAGGGCACCCTGCTCAAGGTCCGGGTGCACGAGGAACTGGCAGCGGACCTGGCGCCGTACACCCCGGTCTCGGCGGCCTGACCCCCGGCTGTACCGAAGGCCCGCTCCCTCTGTACGAGGGGGCGGGCCTTCGTGCGCCCGGTCAGGGGCGCGGAGCCGTGCCAGTGTGCGGCTTCGCCGCGTGGGCGCGACCGGTCACGGACGACAGTCGGCGACGACATTCGGCCACCCACGCACAGCGACCCCTATGGCGGGACGTCCGGGCTGGCCGCCCTCACTGCCCGGCGAACTTCTTGCTCATCGACGCGTACACGTCCTTGGCCACCGGACCCAGCCGGGGACCGGCGAGCCATCCCGAGGTCACCGGACCGATGGAGGTGTTGGACACGAGCGCGGGCTTGCCGTCGGCACCCGTCTCCACCCAGCCGCCACCGGAGGAACCCGCCGTCATCGTGCAGCCGATCCGGTACATCGTCGGATCCGACTGGCTGATGGACAGCCGGCCCGGCTTGTCCTTGCACTGGTACAGCAACTGACCGTCGAACGGAGCCGCCTCCGGGTAGCCGGACGCGGTGATGCTGCTGACCTTCGGCACCGCCGGCGCGTCGAAGTTCACCGGCAGCGCCCCGCCGACCGTCTCCTCCAACGACCTGCCGCCGTTGCCCTGCTCCGGGGTCACATGGATCACCGCGAAGTCGTACGGCGCACCGTTGCCGCCGCTCTCACCGCCCTGGTCGATCCACTGCTGCGAGGTACGCGCCCCGTTGGCCCACCAGACGCCGTACGGCGCGATCTCGGACCGGCTGGCGTTCTGCAACTGGGCAACCGACTTGCCCGAGTTGTTGTACGACGGCACGAAGGCCATGTTGCGGTACCAGCCGCCGTTCTTGCCGGCGTGCACGCAGTGCCCCGCCGTCCACACCAGGTTGGACTTGCCCGGGTGGGCGGGGTCCTCCACGACCGTGCCCGAGCACACCATGTGGCCCTCGGGCGAGTCGAAGAACACCTTGCCCGAGGCAGGCGCGGTGGTGTGGTACGGCGGTACGACCGCCTGGGCCTTCACCGGCTGCGGGGTCGGGTCCGTCACGCCCTGGTCACCGGAGATGTCGTTGTCGTGGACACCCTTGTTGGGGTCGTTGGCGTGACGCATCCGGTCGGGGTTCCACAGACCCTTGATGATCGGGTTGATGAAGTCGTTGGCCTCGCGCAGCCAGTCCTGCTTGTTCCAGTTCTTCCAGGCGCCGTTCTTCCACTTGTCGATGTCGATCCCGTGCTCCTTCAGCCTCTGCTTGAGGTCGTCCGGGATCTGGATCTTGCCGTCGCCGCCACTGGCCGCGGTCGCGGAGGCGCTCGGCTTGCCGTCGGCCGTGTCGTCGCCGTTGCAGGCGGTGGCGGTGAGCGCCAGCGCCGAGGCGAGGGCGACCGCCGCCAGTGCGGGGGAGGTCCGGCGGGGGCCACTCCCTCGCCGGACGGTGAACGACGGCCGTATGGATCGCATGCTCTGACTCCCCCTGAGTGAAGGTACTCGGCGCTTCGGCCGCGCCACCGGCCGTGAACTCATGGGGAGTTCATGCCGGTCCCACGACCGCCTAGGAACGGCATCACACACTATGCGCTCGCTGTGGGCGACTTCCGCCGGAACGGCAACGGTTCGGCTACAAGCCGTCTGACCAGGCCCGTCATCCACGGATTGCCCGATTTGACGTTCACTCACGGCGCGGACGCCATCGGGCGTGCGCGTCACCTGGGTGTGCGCGTCGTCGGGTGTGCGCGTCATCAAGCGTGCGTGTCATCGGGTGGGGCGTCATCGGGGCGGACGAGTCCAACACCGATCACAGTTCCGTGGGTTGCGCCGCGAGCCAGCCCGTCGGCGGCCGTGCGCCGCGCGTGCCGCCGTTCCGTCCCGGCAATGATCTTGGGTGAAACCGTAACCCGTCGAACCCTTCGCGGTTGTAGCGGTGGGGGGCCAGCTGCCTGCACCCGGTCCCCGTCGAGCAACTCGCCTGTGGACAGCCGGGAGGACAGCGAGCCGTGGCCGCTACGGAGTCGATGGCCGGGGGCATGCCCGGGCAAGCGCGTGCGCTGCACGAGGGAATCCTCAGACGTCAGTCGGCGCGTGAATCCTCCGCCCGCACCTACGCCCGGGCCCTGCCCATCGTCCCGGTCCGGGCCCGCGGGCTCACCATCGAGGGCGCCGACGGACGCCGCTACCTGGACTGTCTCTCCGGAGCCGGCACCCTCGCCCTCGGACACAACCATCCGGTCGTGCTGCAAGCCATCCGCAGGGTCCTCGACTCCGGCGCTCCGCTCTCCGTCCTCGACCTGGCCACCCCCGTCAAGGACGCCTTCATCACCGAGCTGTTCCGCACCCTCCCTCCAGGGCTCGCCGACCGGGCCCGCGTCCAGTTCTGCGGGCCGGCAGGCACTGACGCCGTCGAGGCCGCCCTCAAACTGGTCCGCGCCGCCACCGGCCGCCCGGGCATCCTGGCCTTCACCGGCGCCTATCACGGCATGACCGCCGGCGCCCTGTCCGTCTCCGGTGACGCCCGCGACGTCCAGGTCGCCCGCCTGCCCTATCCCCAGGACTACCGCTGCCCGTTCGGCGTCGGCGGACCGCGCGGCGCCGAACTCGCCGCCCGCTGGACCGAGTCCCTCCTCGACGACCCCAAGTCGGGCGTGCCCCTTCCCGCCGGGATGATCCTCGAACCCGTCCAGGGCGAGGGCGGGGTGATCCCGGCGCCGGACGACTGGATGCGCCGTATGCGACAGCTCACCGGGGACCGGTCCATTCCGCTGATCGCCGACGAGATCCAGACCGGAGTGGGCAGGACGGGCGCCTTCTGGGCCGTCGACCACAGCGGAATCACCCCCGACGTCATGGTCCTGTCCAAGGCCATCGGCGGCAGCCTCCCGCTGGCCGTGATCGTCTACCGGGACGACCTCGACGTCTGGCCGCCCGGCGCCCACGCGGGAACCTTCCGGGGCAACCAGCTCGCCATGGCCGCGGGCACCGCGACCCTCGCCTACGTCCGGGAAAACGGACTCGCCGCACGAGCCGCCGACCTCGGCGCCCGCATGCTGGACCAACTCAGCGAACTCTCCGACACGTTCGCGTGCGTCGGGGAGGTGCGGGGGCGTGGGCTGATGATCGGGGTGGAGCTCGTGAACCCGGAAGGCACCGGACCGGAACCCCACGACCACCCCGTGCCCACCGTCCCGGCACGCACCGTCCCGGAACCCGCCGGCCGTGAAGCCGTCGGCCCGGACGCCGCCGACCCTGGGCCCGTCGTCCCGGAACCCCCTGGCAGTGAACCCACCATCAGGGAACGCGCCCGCGCCCCGCACCCGGCCTCGCCCGAACTCGCCGTCGCCGTCCAGCGGGAATGCCTCCACCGCGGCCTGATCGTCGAACTCGGCGGCCGCCACTCGGCTGTGGTCAGGCTGCTTCCCCCGCTCACGATCAGCGACGAGCAGGCCATGGCCGTGCTGGACCGCCTTGCGGACGCGGTGGCCGCGGTGGCCCGTGCCTACGAGGAGCACGGCCCACACCGCGGTCCACACCATGGCCCTGCCCAGCGCGCGGGCTGAGCCCCGCGCCCACACCGCCCAGCTCGCGACGCCCGCACCAGCCATCGGACCGCTTGCCTTCCCCATCCGACTTCACCTCCTCTCAAGGACCTTCAGGCCGAAGCCGGCCGCCCACGACACATCCACAGCCCACTCGTGCACAACCGCTCTCCCCGCCGGCCTGGCCCTCGGCGGCGGCAACCGCCGACGCCGCCGAGGCGACCGCGGCCGCGCAGGAACACCACCCGAGCGACGGCACGAGCCCCGCACCTCCCCAGCCAGCCACGAGGAGCCGTCATGAACCCCAGCCCCACTCCCGACGGCAGCTCCGGCGCTCCCGACGAACAGGGAGACTCCGGCGCCCCGGCCTCTCCCGTGCCGCTCGTCGAGTCGGTTCCCCAGCAGAAGCGCCGCACCGCTGATCTCACCCGAGTCACCGAGCCGGGCGCCGATCTGCTGGAGCACCCCGACCCACGCACCGCCGCCCAGGCCGCCACCGTGGAGAACCTCCTGCGGTGCTGGGTCCGTGAGACAGCCTCCGCCGCCCCCACCGCCGGCACCCTGCGCCTCCCGCTTCCGGCCAGCGGCACCTGCCTGCTCGTGCCGGTCCGCTACTGGTCCCCCACGGGCACGCACCGCTTCGGCCCACCGGGCCTCGCAGGCGCCCCCGACACCGCCCCCGCCGTCGACGCCGTCACCCTGGCGGCACTGCTCGCCCGGGAGACGGCCGGTGACACGGGCGCCGCGTCCGGCACCGAGACTCAGGGCACCACAGACCCCGGCGACGGCGGTGACCTCGTGGCCAGGGTGGCCGACTCCCTCCGCCGCACCGCGACCTTCCTCCGCGAGCGCCGCGAGCACCCCACCGATGTCCCGGACCTCTTCCTCTCCGCCGAGCAGGCGCTCGTCCTCGGACACCCCCTGCACCCGACCCCGAAGAGCCGGGAGGGCCTGACCGAGGCGGAAACCCGCCTCTACTCACCGGAGTTGCGCGGCTCCTTCCCTCTGCACTGGATGGCTGTCGCCCCTTCTCTCCTCGCGACCGACTCGGCCTGGACCGAGCGCGGCCGACCCGTGCCGGCCGGTCACCTCACCCGGCGCCTCGCCGGGACCGGCCTTCCGCTGCCCGACGGCTACGCCGCCCTGCCCCTGCACCCCTGGCAGGCCCGGGAACTGCGCCATCGCGAGCCCGTCGGCGCCCTGCTCGACGCCGGGCTCCTGCGTGACCTCGGCCCTCTCGGCGCCCCCTGGCATCCCACCTCCTCCGTACGCACGGTCCACAGGTCCGGCGCCCCCGCGATGCTCAAGCTGTCGCTGGGCCTGCGCATCACCAACTCCCGCCGTGAGAACCTGCGCAAGGAACTCCATCGGGGAGTCGAGGTCCACCGGCTCCTGCGCTCCGGCCTGTTCAAGCAGTGGCAGGCCGCGCACCCCGGCTTCGACATCGTCCGTGACCCGGCGTGGCTCGCCGTCGACGACCCCGACGGCCGGCCGGTGCCCGGACTGGACGCGGTGATCAGGCACAACCCGTTCACCCCGGCCGACGACGTCGGCTGTGTCGCCGGACTCGTCTCGCCCCGGCCCGTCCCCGACGGCGCCGACGCCTCGACGCGGCTGACCGCCTGGCCCATGCGTTCACGGCTGGCCGAGCTCGTGGAGAGGCTCGCCGCCCGCACCGGCCGACCGGTCGGAGCCGTTGCCGCGGAGTGGTTCCTCCGCTACCTGACGCAGGTCGTCCGCCCCGTGCTGTGGCTGGACAGCGAGGCCGGCATCGCCCTCGAGGCCCACCAGCAGAACACCCTTCTCCTGCTCGACGACTACGGCTGGCCCGTCGGCGGCCGCTACCGAGACAACCAGGGCTACTACTTCCGCGAGTCCCGGCGGGCCGAACTGGACGCCCGGCTGCCCGGCATCGGCGAGCGCAGCGACACCTTCGTCTCCGACGAGGTCACCGACGAACGCTTCGCCTACTACCTCGCCGTCAACAACGTGCTGGGCCTGATCGGCGCGTTCGGCTCCCAACGCCTCGCCGACGAGCGGCTCCTCCTCGCATGCTTCCGCCGCTTCCTGAGCGAGGTCGCGGCGGGACCCGGAGCACTGCGCACCCCCCTGCCCAGGCACCTGCTCGACTCACCCGTGCTGCGCTGCAAGGCCAACCTGCTGACCCGGCTGCACGGCCTGGACGAACTCGTCGGCCCGGTCGACACCCAGTCCGTCTACGTCACCATCGCCAACCCCCTCCATCCCTGAACGAATCGAACCGTCTCCCCGCCCTGCCGAGAAACATGACCCACCTCGTCTCCTGAGAGGAGCGCACCATGCCTCCCACCGACGCGAACGCCGGCCCCGGCCCTGCCCGTCCCGGTGCCCCCGCCCACGCGGGCGCACCTGTTCACGAGGCCTCCGGCCGCCCCGCTGCGGACCGAACGGGCAGCCGGAGTGCCCCCTTCGCGGGCTTCGCCGTCGAGGACGACGACGGGGACTGCGAGGAAACGCTGGACCTGCATCTGCCCGCCGAATTCCGCGCGCTCCTCGCCGGAGGCACCGGCTATCTCCTGGGTCAGCCCCACACGTGGGGCCCGGTGGTCACACGCGTCGGCTCCTTGCACCTCGTTCCTGTGCGTATCGGTCACGACCTGCCGCTCGTCCATCGCTGGATGAACGACCCCGCCGTCGCGGAGTTCTGGGAGCTGGCCGGGCCCCCGAACCGGACGGAGGAGCATCTGCGCGCGCAACTCGACGGCGACGGACGCAGCGTGCCCTGCCTCGGCGCACTGGACGGCACACCGATGAGCTACTGGGAGATCTACCGGGCGGACCTGGATCCACTGGCCCGCCACCACCCGGCCCGGCCGCACGACATCGGGATCCATCTCCTCGTCGGCGAAGCGGCGGACCGAGGGCGGGGCGTGGGCTCGACCCTGCTGCGGGCCGTGGCCGACCTGATCCTCGACCGGCGCCCCGCGTGCGCACGGGTCGTGGCAGAACCCGACCTTCGCAACACCCCCTCCGTCGCAGCGTTCCTGAGCGCGGGATTCCGGTTCGCCGACGAGGTCGACCTGCCCGGCAAGCGGGCCGCCCTCATGATCCGGGACCGGGTCCTGCGCGATGTGCTGTAGCGCAGCGTGACTGTCCTGTCGCACGTAGTACGACCGGCGTGCCGTGCGAGTTCCCGCCGACCCGAGAATCCAGAGAAATTCCTGCGCCCGCTGCCTCCCCCCACTCGTCCACCCACTCAGTCACCCACTCATCCGCCCACTCGCCCCACCCAGGAGCCCGGCCGTGATCCCGCCCTCCCTCCCCGTCTTGATCGCCCGTTTGTCAGTGCCGGGCCGTAGGGTGGTCGGGCTATGACGAAGCCCTCACTCCCCGAACTCCTGCACGCCGCTGTCACCGCTGTGGGCGGCACGGAGCGCCCCGGCCAGGTGACCATGGCCGAAGCGGTCGCCGAGGCGATCGACGACGGATCCCACCTGCTGGTCCAGGCCGGTACCGGCACCGGTAAGTCGCTCGGCTATCTCGTGCCGGCGCTCGCGCACGGGGAACGGGTGGTCGTCGCCACGGCCACCCTCGCGCTGCAGCGCCAGCTGGTGGAGCGCGACCTGCCGCGCACGGTGGAGGCCCTGCACCCGCTGCTGCGCCGCCGCCCGGAGTTCGCCATGCTCAAGGGCCGGTCGAACTATCTCTGCCTGCACCGCCTGCACGAGGGCATGCCCCAGGACGAGGAGGACGGTCTCTTCGACCAGTTCGAGGCCGCGGCGCCCACCAGCAAGCTGGGCCAGGATCTCCTGAGGCTGCGGGACTGGTCGGACGAGACGGAGACCGGCGACCGGGACGACCTCACTCCGGGCGTGTCGGACCGTGCCTGGGCGCAGGTGTCGGTGTCGTCGCGGGAGTGCCTGGGCGCGTCGAAGTGCGCCTACGGCGCCGAGTGCTTCGCGGAGATGGCCCGGGAGCGTGCCAAGCTCGCCGACGTCGTGGTCACCAACCACGCGCTGCTCGCCATCGACGCCATCGAGGGCGCACCGGTGCTGCCCCAGCACGAGGTGCTGATCGTGGACGAGGCCCATGAACTCGTCTCCCGCGTCACCGGCGTCGCGACCGGCGAGCTCACGCCCGGCCAGGTCAACCGGGCGGTGCGCCGTGCCGCCAAGCTCGTCAACGAGAAGGCCGCCGACCAGCTGCAGACCGCCGCCGAGGGCTTCGAGCGGCTGATGGAGCTGGCCCTGCCGGGGCGTCTGGAGGAGATCCCGGAAGATCTCGGCTATGCCCTGATGGCCCTGCGGGACGCCGCGCGCACGGTGATCACCGCGCTCGGCTCCACCCGGGACAAGTCGGTGCAGGACGAGGACGCGGTCCGCAAGCAGGCGCTGGCCTCGGTGGAGACGGTGCACGACGTGGCGGAGCGGGTCCTGAACGGCTCGGAGTGGGACGTCGTCTGGTACGAGCGGCACGACCGCT
This sequence comes from Streptomyces sp. NBC_00557, assembly GCF_036345995.1. Taxonomy (NCBI): domain Bacteria; kingdom Bacillati; phylum Actinomycetota; class Actinomycetes; order Kitasatosporales; family Streptomycetaceae; genus Streptomyces; species Streptomyces sp. NBC_00557. The sequence goes on along the minus strand of NZ_CP107796.1, from coordinate 2,182,171 downwards.
TCGGCGCCTCCCTTCGGGTCGCTCCCATGTCGGTGTCGGGTCTGCTCAGGGAGAAGCTCTTCTCCGACCGCGCGGTCGTCCTCACCTCGGCGACCCTCAAGCTGGGCGGTGACTTCAACGGCGTGGGCGCCTCCCTGGGGCTGGGCCCCGAGGGCGTGGAGGGCGAGGACCTGCCGAAGTGGAAGGGCATCGACGTCGGCTCGCCCTTCGACTACCGCAAGCAGGGCATCCTCTATGTCGCCCGGCATCTCTCGCGCCCCGCGCGTGACGGGGAGCGCTCCGACATGCTGGACGAGCTGACCGAGCTGATCCAGGCGGCCGGCGGCCGTACCCTCGGGCTGTTCTCGTCCATGCGGGCCGCGCAGCTCGCGGCGGAGGAGTTGCGCTCGAGGATTCCCGAGTTCCCGATCCTGCTCCAGGGCGAGGAGACCCTCGGCGAACTGATCAAGAACTTCGCGGCCGACCCGAGGACCTGTCTGTTCGGCACCCTTTCTTTGTGGCAGGGCGTCGACGTGCCGGGGCCGAGCTGTCAGCTGGTCGTGATGGACAAGATCCCGTTCCCCCGTCCCGACGATCCCTTGATGAGCGCCCGGCAGAAGGCGGTGGAGGACGCCGGGGGCAACGGCTTCATGGCGGTGGCCGCCACCCACGCCGCTCTGCTGATGGCCCAGGGCGCCGGCCGGCTCGTCCGCGCCTCGGGAGACCGGGGCGTGGTCGCCGTACTGGACCAGCGGCTGGCGACCGCACGGTACGGCGGCTATCTGAAAGCGTCACTGCCGGACTTCTGGTACACCACGGACCGTAACCAGGTGCGCAGGTCGCTCGCCGCGATCGACGCGGCGGCGAAGGCGGCCGAGGCGCAGCAGGCCGCGAAGTGATCGCGGGGTAGCCTGACCGGCGCCGGTCAGGCTACCCCGCGATGCGAGGAGTGCCGGGAGCCGCCCCGGACAGGGCAGGGCCCCGGAACCGGCGCAGGGGTTCCGGGGCCCGGTCAGGGAGCGAGCAGCCGTACGGCCCGCCCGCAGGTGTCACACGCGCCGCAGCACCGCGACGACCTTGCCCAGGATGGTCGCGTCGTCGCCGGGGATCGGCTCGTAGGCCGCGTTGTGCGGGAGGAGCCAGACATGGCCGTCCTCGCGCTTGAAGCGCTTGACGGTGGCTTCGCCGTCGAGCATCGCGGCCACGATGTCGCCGTTCTCGGCGACCGGCTGGCGGCGCACGGTGACCCAGTCGCCGTCGCAGATCGCGGCCTCGATCATGGAGTCGCCGACGACCTTCAGGACGAAGAGTTCACCGTCGCCGACGAGCTGGCGGGGGAGAGGGAAGACGTCCTCGACGGACTCCTCCGCGAGGATGGGGCCACCGGCGGCGATACGGCCGACCAGCGGGACGTACGACGCGGCGGGCTTGCCGGCGGTGTCCGTGGGCTGCATGGTCACGGCCTGGTCCGAGCCGCGCACCTCGTACGCGCGCGGGCGGTGCGGGTCGCGGCGCAGGAAGCCCTTGCGCTCGAGTGCCATCAGCTGGTGCGCGACCGAGGAGGTGCTCGAGAGGCCGACGGCCTGGCCGATCTCCCGCATCGACGGCGGGTAACCGCGCCGCTGTACGGAGTCGCGGATGACCTCGATCACGCGGCGCTGCCGGTCGGTGAGTCCGGAGCTGTCGGCCCGGATGCCTGGAGGCCGGCCTGGCAGGGAGCGCTTGGGTCCCTCGGGATTCGTGGCTTCGTTCATCACGTGTACCGCCTCGACTCGGCCCTGGGAGCGGTCCTGGGCGGTGATGGTGGCACTGTCTGCGGTGGTGGTCACGTCGGCCCCTCTCGATGGTCTCCCTGCTGCACAACGGTAGTTGCTTTCGAAAGGTTGCGCCAAACACACGTTCGAGTGAAAAAGTGCGATTCACCTGACGCGATCATGTGTCTGGGTGTATTGCTGACGCGCCACCTGGCGGGCAAAAGCGCCCATTGTTGTACTCTTCACCGCTGGGGTTGCCGACCTCGTGGGTCGCGGCCCCAGTCTGCCATCCGGAAGCCGGCCGTCCCGGCTCCGGGTCCCTTCTGCGCCGGAGTCCCACGCGTCCTCCGTGTGGCGCTCACGGTATCTCCGTAAGCCGCTCAGCGATACGGTTCTGCGGCCCGCGTGTCCCTGCGCGGTCCTTCGCGGCCGGTGTGCGCGGCGGTTCCGCGCGACACGCGATTCTGCCTCGATGTATGAGCCAATCCCCACATCTAGTGGTTGGATGGCTACAGCAGCCCAGAAGTTGTGGTCCCCCGGGTCTGAGACGGCTCCACGATCGCCTATGCTTAGGGCTGCTTCGCGGGGCTCATGTGGCTCGGTGAGGTTGATGAGTCTGCTGTGAGGAGGGTTGGAGATCATGCACTGCCCCTTCTGCAGGCACCCCGACAGCCGCGTGGTCGACAGTCGTACGACCGACGACGGCACGTCGATCCGCAGGCGCCGCCAGTGCCCTGACTGCTCCCGTCGTTTCACGACCGTGGAGACGTGCTCGCTCATGGTGATCAAGCGGTCCGGGGTCACCGAGCCGTTCAGCCGGACCAAGGTCATCAACGGCGTGCGCAAGGCATGCCAGGGGCGGCCTGTCACCGAGGACGCACTCGCCCAGCTCGGCCAGCGGGTCGAGGAGGCGGTACGGGCCACCGGAAGCGCCGAGCTGACCACCCATGACGTGGGGCTGGCCATACTCGGCCCGTTGCAGGAACTCGACCTCGTCGCCTATCTGCGGTTCGCCTCCGTCTACCGGGCGTTCGACTCGCTCGAGGACTTCGAGGCCGCCATCGCGGAGCTGAGGGAGGCGACGGGAGGCCCCGGCGTGGACGAGGAAGATGCGGGAACGGGGAGCAAGGAAGACGATCGCGGGCCGGGCAGGACCGGCGAGGTCCCCGTGCCCGCCCACGCCGCCGAGTGACGGCGGGCCGGAATCCGGGAGGAGAGCCGGGTTCCGGCCGTGAGGCGGCCAACGAAGACCTGTCGCGGGTGGCAGCTGAGGGTGCCCGCGACACACGACAGAACACCGTGCCACGGGAACAATCGGGGCACTTCAGGGCGTTTTTGCCCGTACAGGGAGGCGGCATGACAGAGACGGCGAGCGGTCCGGCACGAGGTTCCCGAGCGAAGGGCGCCAAGGCCACCAAGGGGCTGCGTGTCGAGCGCATCCACACCACCCCCGGCGTACACCCGTACGACGAGGTGTCGTGGGAGCGCCGTGACGTCGTCATGACCAACTGGCGCGACGGCTCGGTCAATTTCGAGCAGCGTGGCGTCGAGTTCCCCGACTTCTGGTCGGTGAACGCGGTCAACATCGTCACCAGCAAGTACTTCCGCGGTGCCGTCGGCACCCCGCAGCGCGAGACCAGCCTCAAGCAGCTGATCGACCGCATCGTGAAGACGTACCGGAAGGCCGGCGAGGACTACAAGTACTTCGCCTCGCCCGCCGACGCCGAGATCTTCGAGCACGAGCTGGCGTACGCCCTCCTGCACCAGATCTTCAGCTTCAACAGCCCCGTCTGGTTCAACGTGGGCACCCCGCAGCCCCAGCAGGTCTCCGCCTGCTTCATCCTGTCCGTCGACGACTCCATGGAGTCGATCCTCGACTGGTACAAGGAAGAGGGGATGATCTTCAAGGGCGGCTCCGGCGCCGGCCTGAACCTCTCCCGCATCCGCTCCTCCAAGGAGCTGCTGTCCTCCGGCGGCAACGCCTCCGGCCCGGTCTCCTTCATGCGCGGCGCCGACGCCTCCGCCGGCACCATCAAGTCCGGCGGCGCCACCCGCCGCGCCGCCAAGATGGTCGTCCTCGACGTGGACCACCCCGACATCGAGGACTTCATCGAGACCAAGGTCAAGGAGGAGGAGAAGATCCGCGTCCTGCGCGACGCGGGCTTCGACATGGACCTGGGCGGCGAGGACATCACCTCCGTCCAGTACCAGAACGCCAACAACTCGGTCCGCGTGAACGACGAGTTCATGAAGGCGGTCGAGGAGGGCGGCAAGTTCGGCCTGCGCGCCCGTATGACCGGCGAGGTCATCGAGGAGGTCGACGCCAAGGCGCTCTTCCGCAAGATCGCCGAGGCCGCCTGGGCCTGCGCTGACCCCGGCATCCAGTACGACGACACCATCAACAACTGGCACACCTGCCCCGAGTCCGGCCGGATCACCGCGTCGAACCCGTGCAGCGAGTACATGCACCTGGACAACACGTCCTGCAACCTGGCCTCGCTGAACCTGATGAAGTTCCTGAAGGACGACGGCAAGGGCAACCAGTCCTTCGAGACCGAGCGCTTCCAGAAGGTCGTCGAGCTGGTCATCACCGCGATGGACATCTCGATCTGCTTCGCGGACTTCCCGACCCAGAAGATCGGCGAGAACACGCGCGCGTTCCGCCAGCTCGGCATCGGCTACGCCAACCTCGGCGCCCTGCTGATGGCCACCGGCCACGCCTACGACTCCGACGGCGGCCGCGCCCTCGCCGGTGCCATCACCTCCCTGATGACGGGCACCGCCTACCGCCGCTCCGCCGAACTGGCCGCGGTCGTCGGCCCGTACGACGGCTACGCCCGCAACGCCGACGCCCACAAGCGCGTCATGGCGCAGCACGCCGACGCCAACGGCAAGGCCGTCCGCATGGACGACCTGGACACCCCGGTGTGGGCCGCCGCCACGGAGGCCTGGCAGGACGTGCTGCGTCTCGGTGAGAAGAACGGTTTCCGTAACTCCCAGGCGTCCGTCCTCGCCCCCACCGGCACCATCGGCCTCGCGATGTCCTGCGACACCACCGGTGTCGAGCCCGACCTGGCGCTCGTGAAGTTCAAGAAGCTGGTCGGCGGCGGCTCGATGCAGATCGTCAACGGCACCGTCCCGCAGGCCCTGCGCCGCCTGGGCTACCAGGAGGAGCAGATCGAGGCGATCGTCGCCCACATCGCCGAGCACGGCAATGTGATCGACGCCCCGGGCCTGAAGCACGAGCACTACGAGGTGTTCGACTGCGCCATGGGCGAGCGCGCCATCTCCCCGATGGGCCACGTCCGCATGATGGCCGCGATCCAGCCGTGGATCTCCGGCGCCATCTCCAAGACGGTCAACATGCCGGAGACGGCGACCGTCGAGGAGGTCGAGGAGATCTACTTCGAGGCCTGGAAGCTGGGCGTCAAGGCGCTCGCGATCTACCGCGACAACTGCAAGGTGGGCCAGCCGCTGTCCGCCAAGAAGAAGGAGACCGCGGAGGACAAGGCCGAGGAGCCCGCCGCCGAGCCCAAGGTCGAGAAGGTCGTCGAGTACCGCCCGGTCCGCAAGCGCCTCCCGAAGGGCCGCCCGGGGATCACCACCTCCTTCACGGTCGGTGGCGCCGAGGGCTACATGACCGCCAACTCCTACCCGGACGACGGTCTCGGCGAGGTCTTCCTGAAGATGTCCAAGCAGGGCTCGACCCTCGCGGGCATGATGGACGCCTTCTCCATCGCGGTCTCCGTCGGCCTGCAGTACGGCGTGCCGCTGGAGACGTACGTCTCGAAGTTCACCAACATGCGCTTCGAGCCGGCCGGCATGACGGACGACCCGGACGTGCGGATGGCGCAGTCGATCGTCGACTACATCTTCCGCCGTCTGGCGCTGGACTTCCTGCCCTTCGAGACCCGCTCCGCGCTCGGCATCCACTCCGCCGAGGAGCGCCAGCGGCACCTGGAGACCGGTTCCTACGAGCCGTCCGAGGACGAGGTCGACGTCGAGGGCCTGGCCCAGTCGGCGCCGCGTGCACAGGAGCTGAAGGCGGTCGCCACGCCGAAGGCCGAGACCGAGGCGGCCAAGCCCGCTCCGAAGCAGGCCCACACCAGCGCCGAACTGGTGGAGATGCAGCTGGGCATCCAGGCCGACGCCCCGCTGTGCTTCTCCTGCGGTACGAAGATGCAGCGGGCCGGTTCCTGCTACATCTGCGAGGGCTGCGGCTCGACCAGCGGCTGCAGCTGACGGTCTGAAGTGAGGTGAGGGTAAGGGGCGCCGGCCAATTGCCGGCGCCCCTTACCCCTAGGGCTGGATCCTGCACTTCTAGGGCTGGGCCCTGCCCATGACGCGGGTGAAGGCCGCGGGGTCCTCCTCGAAGCCGTGCACGCCGGGACGGAAGGCCCACTCCCCGGCCTCGTCCCGCACGAATTCGGCGATCGTGGCGGCCGTCGCCCCGGGGATCGAGCCGAAGTCGTCCTGGGCGAGCACGGTGTAGCGGCCCTCCCGGACCCGCATGCCCGGGTTGAGCACCTGGGCGAACGTCCTGGGCCCGTAGCGCTGCTGGATGACGACACCGACCACCACGCGCGCGTACCGGCTGTCCAGCCGGTCCAGTTGCAGCGTCATGACCTCGTCCCAGCCGAAGCCCTTGCCGTCCGGGCTGTCCCGGTTGAGGAAGATCGTGCCGTCCGGTGAGCGGCTGTCGAAGTGCACCACGTACGCCGGGCTCCCGTACGCGTCGCCCGACACGAAGGTCGCGGCGACGAGATCCAGATCGCTCGGAGGCTGACCCGCCGGACTGGGGTCCCACTTGAGTCCGACCTCGACCTCGCGCATTCCCTTGCTGAAGCCGGTCAACAGGCTTCCCCTTCCCCCAGTGGCTGCCTCGTTCCCCAACTCGCGCGGAGAAGGGGTCTCTTGCTCATCGTGCCACGCGCGCGGGGGCATGTGCGCGGGTGATCTGCGCCGGAGCGTGACCGGCGCCACGTCCCGTGGCCTTACGATGGCGCGGTGCTGGTCAAGTGGATTCGCTGCACCGTGGTGGACCGCCGCGGTTTCGAGCGGGGGCAGCGGAAATGGGCGGGGCTTCTGGGGGAGCCGGGATTCCGGGGGCAGGGTGGCGGCTGGAGCCGGCAGCGACCGGGCGTGGCGCACATCTTCGCGTTCTGGGAGAGCCGCGCCTTCTACGACTCCTTCATGGCCCGCTCGCACGACCGGCTGGCGTCCGCCCAGGCCGGCACGTTCAAGGACGCCCAGGCCAAGCTCTTCGAGTACCGCTTCGATGTGAAGACCGGCTTCGAGCCGAGGTTCACCGACGCCGATCTCATCCGTGTGGCTCTGTGCCGGATCCACGAGGAGCGCGTCGAGCACTTCACCCTCATGCAGGAGAAGGTCTGGAATCCCGCGATGGCCGGTTCGCCCGGCATGATCCGCGGCATGTTCGCCGAGGCGCCCGGTCAGGAGTTCATGATCCTGTCGATGTGGCGGTCGGCCGCGGAGCACGGCAAGTACCGCACCGAGCGTGTGGAACGCCTCGCGCTGCGCGCCCAGACCGAGGCCGACGTCGCGGCTCTCTCCGGGGACATCGTGGAGATGGAGCCGTCCTGGACGGTGTGAGGACGGCGACGGCAAGTTTGAATTTCAAACCCGCAATGCCAGGGGTCCGGAGCCGCCCTCGAGGGCGGGTTTCGTGTGACATACGCTGTATGAGCCCGCACGAGTGCATTGATTCCCGTCGCTCGATCTAGGGTTTTGGCATGGCACGACCACGGCGCATCGTCCTTGTCCGGCACGGCGAGTCCACGGGCAACGTCGACGACTCCGTGTACGAGCGCGAGCCCGACCACGCTCTCGCGCTGACCGAGCGCGGCTGGCGGCAGGCAGAGGAGACCGGCAAGAAGCTCCGGGAGCTCTTCGGCCGGGAACGCGTGAGCGTGTACGTCTCCCCGTACCGCCGCACCCACGAGACACTCCGCGCCTTCCACCTCGACCCGGACCTCATACGCGTCCGGGAGGAGCCGAGGCTGCGCGAGCAGGACTGGGGCAACTGGCAGGACCGCGACGACGTACGCCTGCAGAAGGCCTACCGCGACGCGTACGGCCACTTCTTCTTCCGGTTCCCGCAGGGCGAGTCGGGTGCCGACGTGTACGACCGGGTCGGCGGCTTCCTGGAGAGCCTGTACCGCAGCTTCGAGGCACCGGACCATCCGCCGAACGTCCTGCTGGTCACCCACGGGCTCGCGATGCGCCTGTTCTGCATGCGCTGGTTCCACTGGACGGTCGCCGAATTCGAGTCGCTGTCGAATCCGGGGAACGCCGAGATGCGGATGCTCGTTCTCGGGGAGGACGGCAAGTACACGCTCGACCGGCCCTTCGAGCGCTGGCGCGAACCGGTGCCGTACTGGGTGAACGGATAGAGTGGCAGAGCGATGACCGCTGACTCCTCGACCTCGGGGCGCCTGGAGCGCGCCCTGGCCAGCCTGCGCGGACTGGCCGTGGGGGACGCCCTGGGCTCCCAGTTCTTCGTTCCGGCGAACTACCCCCTGCTGAAGCGGCGCGAGCTGCCCGCGGGACCCTGGCAGTGGACGGACGACACCGAGATGGCCTGCTCCGTGGTCGCCGTCCTCGCCGCCCACGGCCGCATCGACCAGGACTCCCTGGCCCGTTCCTTCGCCGAGCACCACGACTTCGACCGGGGATACGGCCCTGCCGTCAACCGTCTGCTGCGCCTGGTCCGAGAGGGCCAGGACTGGCGGGAACTGGCCGCCGGGCTGTTCAACGGACAGGGGTCCTGGGGCAACGGAGCGGCGATGCGGATCGCGCCGCTGGGCGCGTGGTACGCGGACGATCCCGAGCAGGCGACCCATCAGGCGGAGATCTCGGCCTACACCACCCACCAGCACCGTGAGGCCGTCGTCGGCGCCATGGCCGTGGCCGCCGCGGCGGCGCTGGCCGGCTCACCGGACGGCCCGCCCAGCCCCGAGGCACTCCTCGACGGTGTCGTCGCCCTGGTCCCGAAGAGCGCGGTCGGCCAGGGGCTCCGGCGCGCCCGGGACATGCTCGACTACGGCGACGCGGGCACCGTCGCCGCGGTGCTCGGGTGCGGACGGCGTACGACGGCCCACGACACCGTGCCCTTCGCCCTCTGGTCCGCCGCCCGGAGCCTCGGTGACTACGAGACGGCGTTCTGGACGACGGCCGGAGTGGGCGGCGACATGGACACGACCTGCGCGATCGTGGGCGGTGTGCTCGCCTCCGGCAAGGCGGGGGCTCCGCCTGCGGAATGGGTCGAGCGCGCCGAGGCACTGCCGGACTGGGTGCCCTCGGGGCTCTGACCGCTCAGGTGAGGACGGCCTGAACGTCCCCGGAGGCACCGGCGCGGCCCGCACCGCGTGCCCTGCGCCCCGCCGGTGAGGCGATCAGGCCTTCCGAGCGGCCCTGCCTGCAGGCCGAGCCGTACGGACACGGCGTCTGCCTCCGCGCCTGGCGAAACTCTCCGTATCCGCCGGGAACTCTGCGTGACCGCCGCCCGTTCCTCCCATGTCTGTCGCAGGCTGTGCCTCTCGGCGGCGGGGTGGCGGGCAGGTGAAGAGCAACGGTGGGAGGGGTGTGGAGATGGCGTACGCGATGCCGGCTCTGCTGCTGGTTCCGGTTCTGCTGCTCGGGCGGACGCCGGCCGTGATGCGTACGGCCGGACCGCCACCGGCGCCGTCAGGCCCTGGGTGGCGGTCCGGCCGACCGTGGCTTCGTACGTCTCGCGCCGACTCAGCCGATGCCCGGGCCCGCCACGCCGGCGAGTGCGTCGAGATCGCTCTTGCGCACCCTGATCACCAGCCAGGCGGTGAGGAACGCGACGGCGGCCATGGCGGCGGCCGGCACGAAGGCCGTGGAGATGCCGTGGGCCAGCACCTCGTGTCCCCAGGGCGCGGGAAGCTGATGCGTCTTGGCGAACTGGGCCTGCTGCTCGGGCGAACTGCCGGCCAGGAACTTCGGCAGCTGCTTCTTCGCCTCGTCCTTGGCGGCCGAGCCGAAGACGGTCGTCAGGATGGACAGTCCGAGCGAACCGCCCACCTGCTGCATGGCGTTGAGGAGCCCGGAGGCGGCACCGGCCTCGTGCTGGGCGACTCCGGACACCGCCGTGACCGTGGCCGTCACGAAGTTCAGGCCCATGCCGAAGCCGAACACCAGCATCGGCCCGAGCACTCCGCCGAGATAGGAGCTGTCCGGCCGGATGAAGGTCTGCCAGACCAGCCCGATCACCACGAGCGCCGTGCCGGTCATCATGAACGGCCTCGGGCCGAGGGCGGGAAGGAACCGCTGGGACAGACCCGCGCCGACCGCGATCGCGACCGTCACGGGGAGGAAGGCCAGGCCGGCCCTGATCGCGCTGTAGCCGAGGACGTCCTGCACGAACAGCACGATGTAGAAGAACATGCCGAACATCGCGGCGGCGAGGCTCAGCATGATCACGTACGTTCCCCAGCGGTTGCGGTCCGCGAACATCTTGAGCGGGGTGATCGGCTCCTTCGCCCGTATCTCGGTGAAGACGAAGGCGAGCAGCAGCACCGCGGCCGCGCCGAAGGAGCCGAGCGTGAGGCCGTCCCGCCAGCCGTTCTCCGAAGCGCGGATGAAGCCGTAGACCAGCGAGGCCATGCCGGCCGTCGACGTCAGCGCGCCGGTGATGTCGAAGCGACCCGGATGCCGCCGGGACTCGTTGATGTAGAGCGGAGCGAGAGCGGCGATCAGCACGCCGATCGGCACGTTGACGAACAGCACCCAACGCCAGTCGAGCCAGTCCGTGAGCATGCCGCCCGCGAGCAGGCCGATGGCGCCGCCGCCCGCGGACACGGCGGCGAACACCCCGAAGGCCCGGTTGCGTTCCGGGCCTTCGGGGAAGGTCGTGGTGATCAGTGCAAGAGATGTGGGCGAGGCGATCGCGCCGCCCACGCCCTGCAAGGCCCGCGCGGCCAGCAGTTGCCACGGCTCCTGGGCGAGACCGCCCAGGAGGGAGGCGAAGGTGAACAACAGGATGCCGGCCATGAACACCCGGCGGCGGCCGAGGATGTCACCGGCGCGCGCACCGAGCAGGAGCAGGCCGCCGAACGTGAGCGTGTAGGCGCTGACCACCCATGTCAGGTCCGTGGTGCTGAACTTGAGCGCGTCTTGAATGTGCGGGAGCGCGATGTTCACAATCGTCGCGTCGAGTACCACCATGAGTTGGCAGGCCGCGATGACGGTGAGTGCGATGCCGGGATGCCCCTCCCGGCGGGCCACGCCCGGTTCTGGATCCTGCAACAGCTGAGAGGTCGTCACAATGGGTCCCCCCTGAAGGCATTAGTGAACGATCGCGTTCACTTTCGCGTCCACGGTAGTGAGTCCCCGACAGTGAACGCAAGCGTTCACTTAATCTCGTGCCCCGCCTCGCGTCCCCCTGTTGCTGCAGCGCGGCACAGCCTGCCCCCCGGCAATCCCCGCTTCCCCTGTTGGAGAGACACAGATGGTTACTTCGCGCTGGACGGCTGCTCCCGCTCGGGCGGCTTCCCCTCGTCGGCGCGGCGTGGTGCTGGAGCGCGCGATCCTCGAAGCCGCGCTGGAGCAACTCGGCGAGGTCGGCTGGAAGGGGCTGACCATGGAAGGAGTCGCCGCCGGCGCCCAGACCGGCAAGGCCGCGGTCTACCGCCGCTGGCCCTGCAAGGAGGACCTCGTCGCGGACGCGCTGGTGGCTGGGCTTCCCAGGGTGGAGACGGCCCCGGACCTCGGCAGCGTGCGCGAGGACCTTCTCGCCCTGTGCCGGCAGGTACGGCAGATCATGTTCTCGCCGCCGGGCGTGGCGCTGCGCTCGGTGATTCACGAGTGCGATCAGATCCACGCGGAACGCTTCCAGGAAGTGATCGTCGGAGGGGTGGTGGAGCCGACCGTCCGACTCCTGGGGGAGGTCATCACCCGTGGAATAGGGCGAGGTGAGGTGCGTGCGGACGCGGCCAACGGCTATGTCTTCGACGCCATCCCGGCCGTGATGATGTACCGCTCGAAGATGTGCGCCAGCGAATGGAGTGATCAGGACCTTGAGGAGATGATCGACCAGCTGATGCTCCCGCTGCTGCGGCCCTACGGAGCCTGACGGCACCCCCGGTGACCTGCCCGGCGGGACGGGAGACCGGGGTGTCGGCCGACCCGCCCGGCGGCGTACGCTAAGGGCGCCATGCCGTACGAACCGCCTACCCACACCGTCGAGCGCTCCCTGCGCGCCACGACCGGAGCGAAGGTCATTGCCGGTGTCGACGAGGTGGGGCGCGGCGCATGGGCCGGACCTGTCACCGTCTGCGCGGCGGTCACCGGACTCCGCCGCCCGCCCGAGGGGCTGACCGACTCCAAGCTGCTGACGATCAAGCGGCGCACCGAGCTGGCGGAGACCCTTCGCTCATGGGTGACCGCCTACGCGCTGGGGCATGCTTCCCCCGAGGAGATCGACGACCTGGGGATGACCGCCGCGCTGCGGCTCGCCGCGGTCCGGGCTCTGGACGCCCTGCCGGTCCGCCCCGACGCAGTGATCCTCGACGGGAAGCACGACTACCTCGGCGCTCCCTGGAGGGTGCGCACGGTGATCAAGGGCGATCAGTCGTGTGTGGCCGTCGCGGCGGCGTCGGTGATAGCCAAGGTTCAGCGCGACAAAATGATGGCCGAACTGGGTGCCGACCATGCACACTTCGGATTTGCGGACAACGCCGGGTATCCGTCGCCCGTGCACAAGGCCGCGCTGGAGGAGTGGGGGCCCACCCCGCACCACCGCTTGTCGTGGGCGTATCTTGATGCGTTGCCTCAGTGGCGGCACCTCAAGAAGGTCCGCAGCTGGGTGGACGGAAGCGTTCCCGAGATCGAGGGCCAGCTCGGCTTCGATTTCTGACGGTTCCGCTCGCACTGATGTGCCACCCGGTCACCCGTGCCGCACCAACGTTTGATAAATATCAGCTCATGCCTCTCATTCCCGAGGAGCCTCAGATTCACGAGAGTGCCCAGGGTCCCCGCGCCACGCCGGCCAACGGTCGTACCGCGCCGACCCCTCGCCCTGTACCCGGCCCCCGTCCCGCGGCTCCGTCCCGCCCCGGTCGTCCCGGCCCTCCGCGGCCGGTGCCGCCGGTGCAGCGCACACCGCGTGACGTGGCTCAGGCCAAGCCCGCTCCGTCCGGCCCGGCCGCTCCCGCCGCCGCGGCGGCCGGCCCGCAGATCCAGCTGATCCCGGCCTCGGCCGAGGGTGCGCTCGACGCCGCCGAGGAGGCGGTGGACCTGCTGCTGGAGTCGGGCCGTGCCCCTGGCGACGTGCTCGTGATCACCACGGGGTCCCAGCATCCGTGGGCGGAGCACGAACTGTCCTTCGGTGAAGCTTCCTACTGGGCGCAGCACGACGCCGGTGACGACGTCTTCTACGCGGACGCCGCCGTCGCCTCCCGTGCCGCGTCCCGCCCCGTGGTCGTCGTGGCCCTCAACGGAGGTCCCGCTGCCGCTGCCGCCTCGGCCCTGCCGCTGGCCCACTCCCGGGCCGGTGCCCTGCTGATCGTCTGCGGCGACCCCCAGCAGATCAACTCGGTGCTGGGCGCGGGCGTCTGATCAGAGTCCGGCGCCGCGCGGCGACGGGGTGACGAGGCAACCGATCTGGAGGTAACCGAACGGCGTGGCCTTTGGCATGCCCGGGTGGCCGGTGGGGGCACAGGCGGAGGCCGGTGTCCTGGGACTGGGGCAGGATGCCAGTGCCGGGCAGTGGGAGGACCCCGTCTGCGCCCGTTGCGCCGGCACCGCACGGACCGCCAGCGCCGCCTGCTTTCGCTGGCCAAGGGCACTTGGGAAGCGGTCTCGGCACGGGGCGCCCGCACCGTTGTCGGCGCGAACCCGGCATCGTCTGTTTCTCGGTACGGCCCCCGTGCGCTTAGGGCACCCCAGGCCTTGCCGCGCGTAGTCATGGCACGGTCATGCCGTCCCGGGAGCCGTTCGCGGACCGGGTCAGTGGCCGGGGAGACGGTCGTCGGTACCAGCCGGCGGTACGAGCCGGCCTTCCTCGGCGCCGCCTAGCGGGCCGCCGCGCGGCGCAGGACCTCGGAGACCGGTCCGCCGGTGCGTGGTGCGGGCGGCGGCGCGTCGGAGGTGGCGAAGGGCTCGGGCGCGGAGTCCGCATTGGGGCGGCGTCCGCTGCGACCTTCACCGAGCACGTGCCAGCCGTCGTGGGTCAGCGTGATGTACGCCCCGCACCGCAGTCCGTGCAGGGTGCAGGCGTCACGCAGGCCCCACATCCAGGCTCCGTCCTCCTCCGTCCACTGCGCGTCGCCCTCACGGCAGTAGAGGAGGATGGCCGTGCGCACCGGGGTCCGGCGCCTCAGGTCGTGCGGGATGATCCGGCGCAGCTGCGCGAGCAGCGCGTTGCGGAACATCCAGCCGTCGGCCGGGGCGGGCCGGCGGGTGAACGACGCACTCGCGCACAGCCGTTCCTCCGGATCCAGCACTGCCACGACCGCCGTGGAAGGCCTCGGCCGATGGCGGGAGTGCAGACCGGTGACGACCTCACGGGGGTTGCGCAGCAAAGGGATTCCGGCGGCGGCCCATTCGGCCGGCTCGAGCAGACGACTGGCGGAAGCGGCGGTCGCGGATGTCGAGAACGAGGCCGCCGAGGACGAGGCGAATCCGAAGGTCACGTTCCTCCCTTCGGCTGCGAGCCCACATTGCGGGCGAGGTCGGATTCGAGGGACCGCGCACCGCAGCAAAGCCCGACCGGTCACGGGCGAGCCGCGCGGGGAGCGGACCTCAATTCTTCCTGCCGAACTTGGATGCGGCAACGAGCAATTGAGGCCACCGACTGTTATCTGGTGGTGCGTGGCTTATATCCCTACCCAAAGGTTGGCTCACTGACGCATGAGGTGGCGGGATCGCGTCCGCTCCGCCTTCCGGTACGAGTGCGCGGTCAGCCCTGGACGGCCAGGACCAGCGGCAACACCCCCCGAGCGCCGGACTTTCTGAGCAGGCGTGCCGCGACCGCGAGCGTCCAGCCCGTTTCGGTGAAGTCGTCGACCAGCAGCACCGGACCGCCGGCCTCGGAGAGCGCCGAAGCCAGGCCGGGCGGCACCGTCAGCGCGCCGTCGAGCGCCTTCAGCCGCTGCGCGCTGTTGCTGCGCGACACGCGCGGCACGTCCTCGGCGTACTCCACCGAGCCCAGCAGCGGCAGCCGGCCGACCTCGGCGATGCGGGCGCCCAGCGAATGGATCAGCAAAGGCCGCGTCCGCGAGGCGACGGTGACGACTCCCACCGGCCGTGCCTGCGCGTCGGACACACCCGAGGCCCAGCCGCCGGGGCCCTTCGCCCAGTCGGCCAGGACGTCGACCACGGCCCGCGCCACGTCGTCCGGCACGGCGTGGTCCGGTGCCTGCGGCGCGAGGAGCGGACGCAGGCGGTTGCCCCAGCCGATGTCCGACAGCCGCCCCAGCGCGCGCCCCGGCGACGCCTGTTCACCGGCCGGAATGCGTCCCTTGAGATCGATGCCGATCGCCGGCAGGCCCGTCGGCCACATGCGGCGGGGCTCCACCTCGACGCCGGCCCGGCCCAGGTCGCTGCGGGCGGAGTCCACCGCGCCCGGGGAGATGTCCGAGGTGAAGCGGGGGCCGGCGCAGTTGTCACAGCGGCCGCACGGTCTGGCGGCTTCGTCGTCCAGCTGACGCTGCAGGAACTCCATACGGCACTCGGTGGTGGACGCGTAGGCCCGCATGGCCTCCTGTTCCGCAGCGCGCTGCCGGGCGACCCAGTCGTAGCGCTCGGCGTCGTACGACCAGGGCTGCCCGGTGGCGATCCATCCGCCCTGGACGCGGCGGACCGCTCCGTCCACGTCGAGGACCTTCAGCATCGTCTCCAGCCGGGAGCGGCGCAGCTCGACCAGGGGCTCCAGTGCGGGCAGCGACAGAGGGCGGTCCGCCCGGGCGAGGACGTCCAGGGTGCGCCGGACCAGCTCCTCGGAAGGGAAGGCCAAAGACGCGAAGTACTGCCAGATCGCCTCGTCCTCCTTGCCCGGCAGCAGCAGTACCTCGGCGTGATCGACACCGCGACCGGCACGGCCGACCTGCTGGTAGTAGGCGATGGGGGAGGAGGGGGAACCGAGATGGACCACGAAACCGAGATCCGGCTTGTCGAATCCCATGCCGAGCGCGGACGTGGCGACCAGCGCCTTGACCCGGTTGGCGAGCAGATCGTCCTCGGCCTGCTGACGCTCGGCGTTCTCCGTCTTGCCCGTGTACGAGGCGACGGTGTGCCCGCGCTGCCGCAGAAACGCGGTGACCTCTTCCGCGGCGGCGACCGTGAGCGTGTAGATGATGCCGGAGCCCGGCAGGTCGTCCAGGTGGTCGGCGAGCCACGCCATGCGGTGCGCGGCGTCCGGCAGCCGCAGCACGCCGAGGCTGAGGCTCTCCCGGGCCAGTGGCCCGCGCAGCACCAGGGCGTCCGAGGTGCCGCCGGTGCCCAGCTGCTCGGCGACGTCCGCGGTCACCCGGGCATTGGCCGTGGCGGTGGTGGCCAGTACCGGAACACCGGGCGGGAGGTCGCCGAGCATGGTGCGCAGCCGCCGGTAGTCGGGGCGGAAGTCGTGGCCCCAGTCGGAGATGCAGTGGGCCTCGTCCACGACCAGCAGGCCGGTCGCGGCGGACAGCTTGGGCAGGACCTGGTCGCGGAAGTCGGGGTTGTTCAGCCGCTCCGGGCTGACGAGCAGGACATCCACCTGGCCGGCCGCGATCTCGGTCTGCACGGCGTCCCACTCCTCGGTGTTGGAGGAGTTGATGGTGCGGGCATGGATGCCGGCCCGGGCCGCGGCGTCCACCTGATTGCGCATGAGCGCGAGCAGCGGCGAGACGATCACCGTGGGCCCGCTGCCTCTGGCCCGCAGCAACGACGTCGCCCACGAAGTACACCGCGGACTTGCCCCACCCCGTGCGCTGCACGACCAGGGCCCGGCGCCGCTCGGCGACCAGCGCCTCGATCGCCCGCCACTGATCCTCGCGCAGCCGGGCCGTGCCCGTGGCATCCCCGACGAGCCGGGCGAGGACGGCATCCGCCTGCGTCCGGAGATCCGCGTTGCTCGTGTGCTCCATGCGTCCCATACAACAGGACGGGACCGACAAACGGCGGACCCGCTGCCCTGGGCTGTGGACAACCCGGACGGCGTTGTCGTGTCCCTGATCCGACTTGTCCACAGGCTCAACCGGAATCACGCGATCCGCGAGATCGTCTGCGCATGACGAATCACAGCGAAACCACCGGACCGTTCGAGAACAACGACATCTCGGGCCAGGAGCCGTTCACCGGCGCGTCCGCGCACGACACACAGGTCACGCTGCGCACCCCGGCCGAGCTGGCCGACGCCCTGCCCTACCTCCTCGGCTACCGTCCGGAGGACAGCATGGTGCTGGTGGCCCTGCACGACCGCGAAGGCAAGGGCAGGTTCGGCGGCCGGGCCCGGCTCGGCATCCCCAAGAACGAGGAGGACTGGAAGGCGGCCGCACGCCAGCTGGCCCAGGGACTGGTGACCGGCAGCGAACGACGGGGCGCCCGGCCCGAACAGATGGTGGCCTACGTCTGCCAGGAACCGTCCCCGGGCGAGTCGGGCCGCGACGTCAAACGACGCCTCGAGCCACTGGTCCACCTGCTGCGCACCCAGTGCGGCGAGCTCGACGTACCGGTCATCGAGGCACTGTGTATCTCCGACGGCCGCTATTGGTCGTACTGCTGCCCGATCGTGGGCTGCTGCCCCGAGGACGGCTCGCCGATGGGCCTTCCCGGCACCTCCGTACTGGCAGCGGCGGCCACCTACGCGGGCATTCAAGTGCGCGGCACCCTCAGGGAGTTGCGCGCCAGGCTGCAGCCCTGGGACACGTCCGCGGCACTGGAGCAGGAGGTCGCTCTGGACGCGGCCGGCATGAGCCTGGTGCCCCGCATCCTCGACGAGGCGTCCCGCGCGGAGGTGGCGGAGGAGACGCTGCGCCTCGCCGAGCGGATCATGCGCCGCTTCGCCGACGCGGCGCCCGTGTCCGGCACACATCCGGCGGACCTGCGCGACGACCGTCTGCTCGCCCATGACGAGGCGGCGGCTCTGATCCTCGGGCTCCAGGACCGTACGACACGCGACCGGGCGGCCGCATGGATGGAGGGCGACGAGGCGGGTCCGGCCCTGCGGCTCTGGCGCGCCCTGGCCCGCCGCTGCGTCGGGCCGTACGGCGAGCACGCCGCGGCTCCGCTGACCCTGGCCGGCTGGGTCGCCTGGTCGACCGGTGACGAACTGGAGGCGCGCGAGGCGCTGGCCATGGCGCTGGGCGCGGATCCCGACTATCTCTTCGCCCGCCTGCTGCACCAGGCCTGCAACGAAGGCCTCGATCCGGAAGCGATCCGCCGCTGCCTGCGCGCGGACCGCGGGGCGCGCACGCCGGGGCAGACCGGCGCGCAGCCGAGCCAGCGGAAGGAGACGGCTCAGGCCGGTCTCCCGCCCGCCGAGGGCGCCGAAGCCGGTGCCCCAGTTGACCCGCAGGGCACCGAAACCGGTGTCCGAG
Organism: Streptomyces sp. NBC_00557; assembly: GCF_036345995.1. Classification (NCBI taxonomy): domain Bacteria; kingdom Bacillati; phylum Actinomycetota; class Actinomycetes; order Kitasatosporales; family Streptomycetaceae; genus Streptomyces; species Streptomyces sp. NBC_00557. The sequence goes on along the minus strand of NZ_CP107796.1, from coordinate 2,163,876 downwards.
TGGATCCCCGAGGCCCCGAAACCGGTGTCCGAGGGGACGGCCAGGGCGCCGAAGCAGGACGAGGGAGCGGCACGCGCCGACGGCGCCGGACGCGATCGACCGAGGCCGGCGCCGCCCCTCGCGCCGCCCGGTCCACCGGAGGACGGCGGAGGCCGGCTGGCTCCCACCCCGGCCCGTCGGCGGCCGAGCCCGCACGCCCCGGCAGCCGTGGCCTCGGCGGCACGCGCACCCGTGCGGCAGAGCCCGACGGCACCACGGCGGGCGCAGCCCTGTCGAGGACCGACCGCTGCGAGCCCGAGAGCGAGGGTTGATCGTGGCCCGGGGAGCGCGACGGGCATGGCCCGGGGAACGCGACGGGGCCGGCCCGGCCGACCTTCCGCGCCCGGCTGCCCGAGGCGCCCGCGAGGGACCGTCACACGACCGTCGGCGGACAGGCCCGCAGCAAGCCCTCGCCTCCGGCCATCGACCGAGCCGCTTCCCGCCGACCGGGCTGCGCGGCGCCGGCGCCCCGCTCGCCCCGCACACGAGCAGGCCGCGGCCCGCCATGATCGAGAGGGCGGTGGAGGCCCTGCGACTGCGACCGTGACCTCGTGCAACGCCAGAGGGTGACGAAACAGGACCCGGCTCCGCACCGCATACTGGAACGAAGCGGAAGCGCCACCGATGGGGCCGAGGAAGGGAGTGTTTATCGTCAGGAAGACGACTATGATCGCGGCATGCCCTACGACCCGTCAGCCTTTCCGCCATTCGCCGTGACCGTGGACCTGGTCGTGCTGACCGTACGCCGCCATGCCCTGTGCGCGCTGGCGGTCCGCCGGGGCGAGCCCCCCTTCCAAGGGCGCTGGGCGCTGCCCGGAGGCTTCGTGCGGGCCGACGAGGATCTCTCCCAGGCGGCAGCGCGTGAGCTCGCCGAGGAGACCGGGCTGTGCGTGCACGACCCCTCGGCCCCGGCCCAGGCCAACGGAGCCCATCTCGAACAGCTCGCCACCTACGGAGACCCCAAGCGGGACCCGCGCATGCGCGTGGTGAGCGTCGCCCACCTCGCCCTCGCGCCCGACCTGCCCGCTCCGCGCGCGGGAGGCGACGCCAGCAACGCGCGCTGGGCGCCGGTCGAGGAACTGCTCCAGCAGGGCGGTTACGGCCGCGACGACGAGCCCGTGGCGCCGCTCGCCTTCGACCACGCCCAGATCCTCGCCGACGGGGTGGAACGGGCCCGGTCCAAGATCGAGTACTCGTCTCTGGCCACCGCCTTCTGCCCGAGCGAGTTCACCGTCGGTGAGCTGCGCCGGGTGTACGAGGCGGTGTGGGGCGTGGCCCTCGATCCGCGCAACTTCCACCGCAAGGTCACCGGCACACCCGGGTTCCTCGTCCCCACCGGAGGTACGACCACGCGCCAGGGCGGCCGGCCGGCGCAGCTCTTCCGGGCGGGCGGCGCCACGCTGCTCAACCCCCCGATGCTCCGCCCCGAGGTCTGAGGCGGGCAGCCGCTCTCCGGACGCTCGGGAGGCCCGGCCCGTCGCGTGCCGGGGAGTACCTCGAACGGCGGAACTGAACGGGTCCGGCCGCACCACGTGTGGTAGGAGACCCGGTGATACCCGGAAAACAGGACATAGCGCGCTATCTTGCTGCAGGTGATCCAGGCCTTCGGACTGACCAGCACTCCCCGCAAGGCGCACCCGCCCGTCGTCGACGACGTCTCCTTCGAAGCGCGCGCGGGCCATGTCACCGTGCTCCTCGGCGGCGCCGGCGCGGGCAAGACGACGGCGCTCAGACTGATGCTCGAGCTCCAACCCGGGCGTGGCATCACCTACTTCAGAGGACGGCCCCTGCATCGCATCGCCCATCCGGCGCGGGAGGTCGGAGTGCTCCTCGGCGACGTGCCGGGGCATCCGGCCCGCTCGGTCCGGGGCCATCTGCGCATGCTGTGCGCGGCTTCGGGAGTCCCTGCGCGGCGGGCCGACGAAGTCCTCGAAGTGGTCGGTCTCGTCAGCTTCCGTGACGAGCCTCTGGGCACGCTCTCGCGGGGCATGGACCGCAGGCTCGGCCTGGCCTGCGCCCTGCTGCCCGACCCGCACACGCTCGTCCTCGACGAGCCCGCTGCCGGTCTGTCCGCCCGCGAGGCGCGGTGGCTGCACGGAATGCTGCGCGCCCACGCCGGCCAGGGCGGCACGGTTCTGTTCACCACCGCCGACCCCAAGGAGGCAGCCCGCACGGCCGACCGCGTCATCACCCTCGACGGCGGCAGAGTGGTGGCCGACCAGGAGGCCGGCGAGTTCGCCCGCACCCGGCTGCGTCCGCGCGTGGCCGTCCGCAGCCCCCATGCAGCGCGGCTGGCGGCCCTGCTCACCAAGGAGGCCCGTACGGCGCGCCGCTCCGTCGAGGTGGTCCGCGAGGGCGGCAACCGCCTCTCGGTGTACGGCTCCACGACCGCCGATGTCGGAGAGACGGCATTCCGGCACGGCATCCTCGTGCACCAACTGTCGGACGAGGTCGGCGACATGGGGCCGGGATCCGGCGCCGGGCCCGCTCCCGCCGTTGCCGAAGCGGGCGCGGCCGAACCGCGGGTGGAGCGCGCACACGCCGGGCCGGGGCCCTCTTCCGCGGGGCCCGGGACGGCGCGGGATCTGCCGGCGGTGGAGCCGGACGCCTCGGCGTTCGGCCTCGTGGCGTCCGCGGCCGGCCCCCAGGCGGTCGGCCTGTCGACGGCGGGGGCCGGTGCGTCGGCCTACGACTCGCCGGAGCAGGCGGCGCCCGTGACGTCCGGCCTCCCGTCCGGGGAGCGGGGCGGCGCCGCATCGGGCCACGCGGCGAGAGAACGGCGTGCCACGCCGTTCGGCTTCAGCGCACCGCCGCGAGACGACGCCGCAGCGGGCACCCTTGCCGAGCAGCGGTGCGCGCCCGGCGCCGCCGCGGGCGAAGAACCATCGGCTGGGGAGGGGACTCAGGCCCTGAGCGGTGCGCGGACGTCGCTCGCGGAGACGTCCCCGGACCGGAATGTGGCAGAGCGCATCGAGACCACGCGTCGGCTACGGGCCGAGGGCGTGCCGCCCGCGGACAAGGTCCCGGGGATGAGCGGGCCTGTGCCCGTCGGCCCGGCCGGCGGCGGGGACGCGGCTGAGGGCGGCCCCGGAGCGGTTCCCGCCGTGGTGCAGGCCGGAGCCGACGGCGGCCGGAGCGCCGAGTCGGCCTCCGCGGACACCCGGCGGGATGCGGCCGCGGCGGCCCCGGAACCGCAGACCGGCAGCACGAGGACCTTGGCCGTGGGCATCTCCGCGCTCCGCACCCGTCTCCCCGGCGCCCGGAAGCCACGCTCTCGTCAGCCGCAGGACACCCTCGCCGCCCGCCTCGACGATGCTTCCTCCGTCGACGCTCTCTTCCCCCTCCCGCCCCCCATCGCCGTCCGCCCCGCCCCCAGCCCCCTCCGCCCCCTGCGCTACGAGGTCCGGCGTGCCACCGGCATCGGTGTCGGCTTCCTCACCTGCGGTGCCGTCCTGGCGGTGTCCGCGCTCACCGCCGTAGTGCTGGCCAGGATCGGGCACACCCCGCAGGCGCGGCTGTTCGCCGCGTGGCCCCGTCAACTGCCGCTGCCGCCCGCGGCACTCGCGGCGGGACTGCTCGGTGCGCTGGCCTTCGGGGACGAGTTCCGCCACCCCGCCCTCGCGGCGGACCGCGGCACCGTGCCCCGCCGGCTGGGGCTGCTCACCGCGAAACTGCTCGTCTCCGGAGCCACCGCGGCCCTGCTGGCCTTCCTCACCCTGGGCTGCGACGCCGAAGCGCTCTACATCGTCTACGGACGGGAGCTCACGCAAGTTCCCGCGGACTGGCTTTCGCTCAGCGTGAGTTGGTTCGGCCTCGTCGTCGGGTGCGCGTGGGCCGGTGTGCTGTCGGCCGGCGTGTTCCGGTCCACCTCGGCCGGCCTGGCCGCCGTACTCGCCGTACCCGTTGCCGTCGTCCCGTGCGTGCACACGGTGATGGCGGGGCCGGCCCCGCGCATGGCCGCCGGGTTTCCCGTGCGGATGCGGGAGGTCCTCTTGCTGCAGTGGCCCTTCGGAGGCGAGCGCTACCTGCTCGGCTTCGCGCGCGTGCTCGCCCAACCGGTCGGCGGCGCCATGGCGTTGTCGCTGTCGGCACTGCTGTGCGCGTACCTGTTCACGACGCTGCGCAACCGGTTCCGGTGATGACTCTCAGCCCACTTCCGATCCTGCTGCGTGCACAACTCCCCGCGGAAAGACCATTTCTTTCCGATAAGGCGTCAATTGCGATGGGGTGAGCGATCACCCTTTCGTGTGCTTTTCACCAAAGACCTCAAGGGAGTTGGAGGCGACGCCGACAAAGGATCCGTGAGTACCCTTGCGCACACCATGATGACCGCCGCCCGCTCCACCGACTCCGGTCTGGCCGGCCCGGGCGAACTCGACCGCTACCCCTACGCAGAACCGCAGGTGGCCGACCGCGTCACAGCACCCTCCTGGGAAGGCGCGGATCCCGAGCTCGGCCGCGTCGGCCGACGCGCCGCCGGCAGCCGCGGACGCGGGCTGCACGGCCAACTCGTTCAGCAGCTCGGACAGATGATCGTCTCCGGCGACCTGGGCGCCGACCGGCCGCTGGTGCCCGAGGAGATCGGCCAGCGCTTCGAGGTCTCCCGCACCGTCGTCCGTGAGTCCCTCCGCGTTCTGGAGGCCAAGGGCCTGGTCAGCGCCCGCCCGAACGTCGGCACGCGTGTGCGTCCCGTCAGCGACTGGAACCTGCTCGACCCCGACATCATCGAGTGGCGGGCCTTCGGGCCCCAGCGCGACGACCAGCGCCGCGAGCTGAGCGAGCTGCGCTGGACCATCGAGCCGCTGGCCGCCCGCCTCGCCGCCGGGCACGGGCGCGAGGAGGTGCAGCAGCGCCTCAGCGACATGGTCGAGATCATGAGTCACGCCATGGCGCAGGGCGACGCGCTGACCTACTCGCGCGCCGACAACGAGTTCCACGGGCTGCTCATCCAGATCGCCGGCAACCGCATGCTCGAACACCTCTCCGGAATCGTCTCCGCCGCCCTCCAGGTCTCGGGAGGCCCGGTCACGGGCTGTGACCGGCCGAACGAGACGTCGCTCGCGCAGCACGCGCGGATCGTCGACGCGCTCGGCACCGGCGACGGCGCGGCGGCAGAGACGGCCATGCGGCAACTGCTCACGGTCCACCCCGAGGTGGAGCGCGTGGTGCCCGCTCCGCGCGAGCACTGACCCCGCGGCCGGGGCGGAGCGGTCGCCGGTGTGGGGCGTCGGCCTGGTTCTCGTGGCGCGCGTGGCGGTGCCGGGCTCGTTGACGGCCGCCGCTGGACCTTGCCGGACCTTGCGCGGTCCGGCAAGGTCCAGCGGTGCGACGGGCCGCCAGGGGTGTCCGGGTGATCGGGCGGACGTCAGAGAGTGATCCTATTTGTCCAAGTCTGATCGCTTTTGACCGCTTACGGGGTGTGACTCGGGCCACGCAGATTGGGCGTAACGCTCGTGGAAACAGCGCGATGACCTAAGAGGTGACAGCCGCGGAGGGAATACGGACGCCTGGACAGGCGCTGTGCATCTTCCCGGCCCCCGCCCGCGCCGTCGGCCCATCCCCAGGCCGGTGGTCGGCTCCTGTCCGCAGTGGACGGTGCCGGAAGCCGCTTTCCAACGTTCCGAGAGGTTGTTCGTGTCGGCCAGCACATCCCGTACGCTCCCGCCGGAGATCGCCGAGTCCGTCTCTGTCATGGCGCTCATTGAGCGGGGAAAGGCTGAGGGGCAGATCGCCGGCGACGATGTGCGTCGGGCCTTCGAAGCTGACCAGATTCCGGCCACTCAGTGGAAGAACGTACTGCGCAGCCTCAACCAGATTCTTGAGGAAGAGGGTGTGACGCTGATGGTCAGTGCCGCAGAGCCCAAGCGCACCCGCAAGAGCGTCGCAGCGAAGAGCCCCGCGAAGCGCACCGCCACCAAGACGGTCGCGGCGAAGGCGGTGACCACCACGAGGAAGGCCACCGCCAGCACGGCCGCTCCCGCGGCGCCCGTCGCTCCCGCCGTAACCGATTCCGCCGAGGAAGCCGCCCCCGCCAAGAAGGCCGCGGCCAAGAAGACGACCGCCAAGAAGGCGGCCGCGAAGAAGACCGTCGCGAAGAAGACGGCCGCCAAGAAGACCACGGCCAAGAAGGACGACGTCGAGCTTCTCGAAGACGAGGTGCTTGAGGACGCCAAGGTCGCCGACGAGCCGGAGGGCGCCGAGAGCGCTGGCTTCGTCCTGTCCGACGAGGACGAGGACGACGCGCCCGCGCAGCAGGTTGCCGCGGCCGGCGCCACCGCCGACCCGGTCAAGGACTACCTGAAGCAGATCGGCAAGGTCCCCCTGCTCAACGCCGAGCAGGAGGTCGAACTGGCCAAGCGCATCGAGGCGGGTCTGTTCGCCGAGGACAAGCTGGCCAACGCCGACAAGCTGGCGCCGAAGCTCAAGCGCGAGCTCGAGATCATCGCCGAGGACGGCCGCCGCGCCAAGAACCACCTGCTGGAGGCCAACCTCCGTCTGGTGGTCTCCCTGGCCAAGCGCTACACGGGCCGCGGCATGCTCTTCCTGGACCTCATCCAGGAGGGCAACCTCGGTCTGATCCGCGCGGTCGAGAAGTTCGACTACACCAAGGGCTACAAGTTCTCCACGTACGCCACCTGGTGGATCCGTCAGGCCATCACCCGCGCCATGGCCGACCAGGCCCGCACCATCCGTATCCCGGTGCACATGGTCGAGGTCATCAACAAGCTCGCGCGCGTGCAGCGCCAGATGCTCCAGGACCTGGGCCGTGAGCCCACCCCGGAGGAGCTGGCCAAGGAGCTCGACATGACCCCGGAGAAGGTCATCGAGGTCCAGAAGTACGGCCGCGAGCCCATCTCGCTGCACACCCCGCTGGGCGAGGACGGCGACAGCGAGTTCGGTGACCTCATCGAGGACTCCGAGGCCGTCGTCCCCGCCGACGCCGTCAGTTTCACGCTCCTGCAGGAGCAGCTGCACTCCGTTCTGGACACCCTGTCCGAGCGCGAGGCCGGCGTCGTCTCCATGCGGTTCGGTCTCACCGACGGTCAGCCGAAGACCCTCGACGAGATCGGCAAGGTGTACGGCGTGACGCGTGAGCGCATCCGCCAGATCGAGTCCAAGACCATGTCCAAGCTGCGCCACCCGTCGCGTTCCCAGGTGCTGCGCGACTACCTCGACTAGGTCGCGGTCGTACGACGGCGAGGGCCCGGCTCCCTTCGGGGGGCCGGGCCCTCGTGCTGCGCGCCGCCGCGCAGTGGATCACTCTGGGTGTCCCGGTACGACCCGAGAGTGAGGAGTCTGCATGCGCCGTTCCGTTGCCCGGGCACTGATCCGATCGCTGGCCCTGACGGCCGCCATGGCCGTGACACCCCTGGTGGGCGCGGCTCCCGCGACGGCCGACAGCGTGGTGGTCGGCGGCTTCCCGATAGACGTCTCCCAGGCCCCCTGGACGGTCGCGCTGTCCAGCCGTGACCGGTTCGGAGGTACGCGGGCCGGACAGTTCTGCGGGGGCGTGGCGGTCACACGGACGGCCGTGCTCACCGCCGCGCACTGCCTGACCGAGGACGTCCTCGGAGCGCCCCCTGACCGCGTGGGGGACCTGAGGGTCATCGCCGACCGCACCGACCTGATGTCGGGCGGGGGCCAGGAGGTCGCCGTGCGCGACGTCTGGACCAACCCGGGGTACGACAGCCGCACCAACACCGGCGACTTCGCCGTGATCACACTCGCCAAGCCGCTGCCCCAGGGCGTGGTGATCGGCATGGCGGGCGCGGGCGACCCGGCCTACACGCCGGGCACGCAGGCCATGGTCTCCGGGTGGGGCGACACGACCGGCGAGGGCGCCTACGCGAGCAGGCTGTACGCCGCACACGTGCGCGTGCTGCCCGACGACCTCTGCGCCCGCGCCTATCCGGGCGGTCCCGACGGCACCTACCGGGCGGGCAGCATGCTCTGCGCCGGAGAGGCCGCCGGCGGCCCGGACGCCTGCCAGGGGGACAGCGGCGGCCCGCTGGTGGCGAAGGGCCGGCTGATCGGGCTCGTGTCCTGGGGCAGCGACTGCGGCAAGCCGGGCAGCCCTGGGGTCTACACGCGGGTCTCCGAGGTACTGCGCGTGCTGCGGGCGGCCTCAGGAGCCCCGAAGGCCCTTCAGGGCCGTCCTGGCCTGCTGGGTGGCTCCTGAAGCCTCCGCACGGAGACATGAGCACGGGCGGCCGCTCCTGGAGGGAGTGGCCGCCCGTTCACCGGCCTGTGCCGGGGCTGGCTCGTCGTGGTGCGAGATTCAGCGCTCTTCTTCGGAAGCGGTGTTCGGAACGGACGTCAGCCGCTCCGTCTCGTCCTGTATCTCAGCGGCGATCTTCTTGAGTTCCGGCTCGAACTTGCGACCGTGGTGGGCGCAGAAGAGCAGTTCTCCGCCGCTCAGCAGGACGACGCGCAGGTATGCCTGGGCGCCGCAGCGGTCGCAGCGATCGGCGGCCGTCAGCGGGCTCGCGGGGGTCAGAACAGTAGTCACGTCGCCTCTTCTCTAGCTCGACGAGCTGTCGTACCAGGGTCAACATCCAACCAGCCCGAAAACGTTCCCGCTCGTGGCTTTTCCTCGAAAAAAATCTTCCGGGGCGGCTGTCTGCTGCCGGTTGGCGGCGAATGTGCCGTAGTGCGTCTCTTGGGGTGCTTACGGTTTCGCTCAGTGTTGTGTCTCGGTCCTCCAGGCCGGGTTGCCTGTTGTTCAGGAGGACGTGCCCGGAGCCTAAATGGTTCATGCCTCCAATGGAACGTGATATGTACTTCACTCCAACGAGGGATCGAACGTGTATGCGAGCCTGGACTAGTCTGAGTTCCCGACGAGGGTGGCGTTACACCGGCTCTACCAGGCCTCGGTACCCTCTGAGCGGCGACCGAAGCCGTCCCCTTACCCAGTAGGGGGCCAACTGAAATTCAGCGAGGAGCGAACCGCGTGACCGCCGACACGTCCGTGCCGTCCACAGCGCTGCTGGCAGGAGCAGACCGGGACGGTTCCAACTACACCGCGCGGCACCTGCTCGTCCTCGAGGGCCTCGAGGCCGTGCGCAAGCGCCCCGGTATGTACATCGGATCGACCGACAGCCGCGGTCTGATGCACTGCCTGTGGGAGATCATCGACAACTCCGTGGACGAGGCCCTCGCGGGCGTCTGTGACCGCATCGAGGTGATCCTCCACGACGACGGCTCGGTGGAGGTGCGTGACAACGGCCGGGGCATCCCCGTGGACGTCGAGCCCAGGACCGGCCTGTCCGGCGTCGAGGTCGTCATGACCAAGCTCCACGCGGGCGGCAAGTTCGGCGGCGGATCGTACGCCGCCTCCGGCGGTCTGCACGGCGTCGGCGCCTCCGTCGTCAACGCCCTCTCCGCACGTCTCGACGTCGAGGTGGACCGCGGCGGCCACACGCACGCCATCAGCTTCCGGCGCGGCGTGCCGGGCGCCTTCGCCGGCGAGGGCGCCGACGCGAAGTTCGAGGCCAAGAGCGGGCTGCGCAAGACCAAGAAGATCCCCAAGACCCGCACCGGCACGCGCGTGCGCTACTGGGCCGACCGCCAGATCTTCCTCAAGGACGCCAAGCTCTCCCTGGAGAACCTGCACCAGCGCGCCCGGCAGACCGCCTTCCTGGTACCGGGCCTGACGATCGTCGTCCGCGACGAGTTCGGCCTGGGCGAGGGCGGCAGCAAGGGCGAGGAGTCCTTCCGCTTCGACGGCGGCATCAGCGAGTTCTGCGAGTACCTGGCAAGCGACAAGCCGGTCTGCGACGTCCTGCGCTTCTCCGGCAAGGGCACCTTCAAGGAGACGGTCCCCGTCCTCGACGAGCACGGCCAGATGACGCCGACCGAGGTGACGCGCGAGCTGGGCGTCGACGTCGCGCTGCGCTGGGGCACGGGCTACGACACGACCGTCCGGTCCTTCGTCAACATCATCGCCACCCCCAAGGGCGGCACCCACGTCTCCGGCTTCGAGCAGGCCGTGACCGGGGTGTTCAACGAGGTGCTGCGCGCCAAGAAGCTGCTGCGCGTGGCCGAGGACAACATCGTCAAGGACGACGCCCTCGAGGGCCTCACCGCCGTCGTGACCGTGCGCCTGGCCGAGCCGCAGTTCGAGGGCCAGACCAAGGAGGTCCTGGGCACGTCGGCGGCCCGCCGCATTGTGAACAACGTGGTCACCAAGGAACTGAAGGCGTTCCTGACCAGCACTAAGCGGGACGCCGCCGCCCAGGCACGGGTCGTCATGGAGAAGGTGGTGGCCGCCGCCCGCACGCGCGTCGCGGCCCGCCAGCACAAGGACGCCCAGCGCCGCAAGACCGCCCTCGAGTCCTCCTCCCTGCCGGCGAAGCTGGCCGACTGCCGCAGCGACGACGTCGACCGCAGCGAGCTGTTCATCGTGGAGGGCGACTCCGCGCTGGGCACGGCCAAGCTGGCACGGAACTCCGAGTTCCAGGCCCTGCTGCCGATCCGCGGCAAGATCCTCAACGTGCAGCGCTCGTCGGTGACCGACATGCTCAAGAACGCCGAGTGCGGCGCGATCATCCAGGTCATAGGAGCGGGCTCGGGCCGCACCTTCGACATCGACCAGGCCCGCTACGGCAAGATCATCATGATGACCGACGCCGACGTCGACGGGTCCCACATCCGCTGCCTGCTGCTCACGCTGTTCCAGCGCTACATGCGGCCGATGGTCGAGGCCGGCCGGGTCTTCGCCGCCGTGCCGCCGCTGCACCGCATCGAGATCGTCCAGCCGAAGAAGGGCCAGGACAAGTACGTCTACACGTACTCCGACCGCGAGCTGCGCGACAAGCTCATGGAGTTCCAGAGCAAGGGCATCCGCTACAAGGACTCCATCCAGCGCTACAAGGGTCTGGGCGAGATGGACGCCGACCAGCTGGCCGAAACCACGATGGACCCGCGGCACCGGACGCTGCGCCGGATCAACCTGTCCGACCTTGAGGCCGCCGAGCAGGTCTTCGACCTCCTCATGGGCAACGAGGTCGCGCCGCGCAAGGAGTTCATCTCCAGCTCGGCGGCAACGCTGGACCGCTCACGCATCGACGCGTAGCCGCTGCGCGGGGCTCGGCCGACGGGGGCTTGTCGGCGGGGGTTTGCCTGCGCGGCGGGCGGGCGGTTCCGGGTGATGCCGGGCCGGGTGGGTGGTTCGGGGCGGCGCGGGTCCGGCTGGGGGCGGGGTGCTTGGCGGCCGTGGGAGGGAGACGGGCTCTTTGGCCGTTGCGGGTGACGCGGGGTCGGCGGTGCAGGTGGGGGCGTCGGTCTGCTCCGGTTGAGCGGGGTCGCTAGTCGTCAGTCGCCGGATGGCCGGTCGCATGCGTGTACTGCCGCCCGCTGCCGGCTCACCCCTTCAGCCGTGTCGTCACGGGGCGTGAGCGGCTCGGTGTTGGCAGGTCGACGCCGGGTATGTCGCCGCTGTTGCTGAAGCGCGTTGCGGAAGAGCGAGCACTCCCGCCGGTGGCGCCCGCCGACCAGGACCGGCTCGCCTGCATCCGTAGGCTCGGTGGTCGCCGCTGCCGCCTGCCGACCGCTACCGCGATCCCACCGCTGGGCAGCTGGCCGGGACAGGCTCCCCAACTGCCTAACCACCGGGAACCGCCCCTGGTCAACCCAGCCGGTTTCCTCCCGGCTTGTCCGGATAGCGCCGTCGGACCGTCGGATTGCCAGACCATGCCCCGACCTCGCGTCGGCAGGACCGTGCCTCCACCCCTTCGGCCGGGCCGGGCTGCCTCACCCCGTCGGACGGCGGCCCCGGACTGTCCGCCGCCCGCCGCCCAGGACCGCCCTTCGACCGTTCCCGAGCCGTACACCGGCACCGGCACTGGCCTGTCCGTCGGCCGGTACGCGCCGTACGACTGCCCGTCGGCCAGAGCCACGCCTGCAACCGCCTGTCGGCCGGACCGGGACGGGCCTCCCACGGCCGGCCGCTGCCTCAGTCCCGTCTCAGCCCGGGGATCTACACCCGTGGGTGGAGACGGGCGGCTGTGGGTTTCCACCCGTGATCCACCCCGGCTCCGATCTCCGGACCTGCGCTTTTCCGTAGTTTCGTTGGTGTCGGCGGCACCCGCTCCCGGCGCACCATCTTCTCGTTCATGGAGGCTCGATGTCCGGGGTCGTCAACGCGATGCTGATCGTTGCCGTCGCCGTCATAGTGATCGTGCGGCAGTTCCGTGCCCGGGCGATCAACACCGACCGGCGCTGGTGGCTGATCCCCGTGGTCCTCGTCGTCGTGGCGCTGCGCGAGCCCGGCATCCTCGACGCCCACCACCGCACCGAATACGCCCTGCTGCTCGTGGTGGAGCTGATCATAGGTGTCGCCACCGGCGCCGGCTGGGCCTGGACGACCCGTGTCTGGAGGGAACCGGACGGCGTCGTGTGGACCAAGAGCACCAAGGCGAGCGTGGCGGTGTGGATCGTGGGCATCGCCTTGCGCATCGGCGTCTACGGCATCGGCTCCGCACTCGGCCTGCACCAGGACAGCTCCGCCCTGATGATCGCCCTCGCCTCCACCCTGCTGGTCCGCGGCGGCATCCTGGTCTGGCGGGCTCAGTCGCTCGACGCCTGGGACGGTCCCGCCCCGGCGTACGGTGACGGCATGCGGTCGGTCAGGAAGGAGCGCGCGTGACGGAGAACGCCTGGACACGCTGGCCGTCGCGGGAGGCACTCGGCCGCGCGGGCACCTCCCGGCCCCGGCGCATGCTCGCCTGGGCCGTCAGGGTCCTGGTCCTCGCCATGCTCATGTGGGGCGCCTACAACCAGAGGCACATGGGCGTGCGGGGCGCGGCCGTCGCGATGGCGGGAGTTGCCGTCGCCGGCGTCCTCGCCTGGGCCCTCTTCCGGACCACCTACCAGCACCGCCTGGTGCCCTCACTGACCCTGATGTGCGCGCTCATGGTCCTCGCCGCCGGCGCCGAGGCCACCGGGTTCCAGGGAGCAGCCCTCGTGATCTGGTGCGGTTGCGCGATCACGGCGCTGGAGCGGCTGCCGCTCGGGGCCGCCCTCCCCGTGACGACGACGTGCCTGGCCGCGTACTCGGCCTTCAACAACGACGTCTGGATGACCACGGCCGCCACGGTCGCGGGCATGGCCCTCGCCGGGTACGTCCTGCGGCTGGACGCCGAGGCACGCGGCAACGCACAGCGACTGCTCGCTCAGGAACGCGCCGCCCGGGCCGCCGAGGCCGAGTCCGCGGCGTTGGCCGAGCGGGCGAGGATCGCACGCGAGATCCATGACGTGCTGGCCCACAGCCTCTCGGCGCAGCTGGTGCACCTGGAGGCGGCGCGGCTGCTGATCGAGAACGGCGCGGACCGCCAACGCATCCTCGAGCGGGTGGTGGCCGCCCGCGGCATGGCCCGCGACGGACTCGCCGAGACCCGGCAGGCCCTGTCCGCTCTCCGGGGCGAGCTGACTCCGCTGGAGGACTTCCTGAGTGACCTCGTCAGCGGAGCCGAGGGCGCCGAGGTCACCGTGACGGGTGAGCGCAGACCCCTGCCGGCCGAGGCCTCCCAGGCCGTGCGCAGAGTCGCCCAGGAGGCGCTGACGAACGTCCGCAAGCACGCCCAGGGAGCCAAGGTGCAGCTCAGGCTCGACTACAGCGAACACGAAGTGACGCTGGACGTACGGGACTCGGGCGGGCGGCCGGGCGAACTGACGGAGTCCGGAGGCGGGTACGGTCTGCTGGGCATGCGCGAGCGTGCCGAGCTGCTCGGCGGCTCACTGGACGCGGGACCGGACGAGGAGGGGTTCGTGGTGACGCTGAAGGTGCCCGTATGACCGAGACGGAGGGGGAGAAGAAGCCCGCGCGGGTGGTGGTCGCCGACGACCAGACGGTGGTCCGGGAGGGCATCGTGATGCTGCTCGGTCTGCTGCCCGGGGTGGAGGTCGTGGGCGCCGCGGGAGACGGCGAGGAGGCGGTGCGGCTGGTCGCGGAACTGGCCCCGGACGTCGTGCTGATGGACCTCAGGATGCCCCGCTGCGACGGCGTGGAAGCCACCCGGCGCATCCGGGAGCAGTACCCGGGGACCCAGGTCGTGGTGCTGACCACGTACGCGGACGACGAGTCACTGTTCCCCGCGCTGCATGCCGGCGCCCGGGGGTATCTGACCAAGGACGCGGGCGGTGACGAGATCGTGCGTGCGGTGGAGAGCGTGCTGTCGGGGGACGCGGGACTGTCCCCGAGTGTCCAGCGCCGGCTGCTGGAGCGGCTGTCGCGGTCCGAGCCCGGCCCGCCGGTGACCGCAGAGGCACCGCCCGACGGGCTGACCGCGCGGGAGACCGAAGTGCTGACGCTGATCGCCGAAGGGCTCAGCAACCAGGAGATCGCCCGCAAGCTGCATGTGTCGACCGCGACCGTGAAGACCCACATCAACAACCTCTTCTCCAAGACGGGCCTCAAGGACCGGGCCCAGGCGGTGCGTTACGCCTACAGCAAGGGGCTGGTGCGGCCGCCCACGCAGTGAGTCACCTGATGGGGTGAAGTGCTGAGGGAAGAAGAGTCACGGATCTTCCCGATCTGTCCATCCTTGGGCATGCAGTCAAGCAACGGTCGTGCCCGTGGATCCGGGGAGGGTCCCGAGACGTCGTCCGGGAACCGGGAAGACCACGGCGCATCCACCCGCGACATGACGTACGAGGACCCTTGGTACGACGCGCTGGCCTCCGGCTGGGGCGAGCAGGCCGGCCCGGGTGTGCCGGCTCCGCTGGTGCCGTCCGCTCGCGACGAGCGGAGCGGCGCTGCGGTTCGCGCACGGGACGTGTACGTCGAGGTGCAGCGCAGCGCGGCCTTCCAGGAGGTGCGGGGCAGGTACCGGCGGTTCGTCGTGCCGGGGGTCGTGGCCTTCCTCGCCTGGTACGTGGGCTATGTGGTCACCGCCACGACCGTGCCGGGACTCATGGCCAGGCCGGTGGCGGGAGCGGTGAACGTGGCCATGGTGGCCGGGCTGGGACAGTTCCTCACCACGTTCCTGTTCACCTGGGCCTACGCCCGGCATGCGCGGCTGCGCCGGGACCGGGCGGCGCTGGAGCTGCGCTGGGACACGCAGGAAATGACCCGGGACGTGCGGGGAGGCGCCTCGTGACGGGTGACCATCAGACTCCGGCGCTGCTGCTGTTCAGCGGTTTCGTGGCCGTGACCCTCGGGATCACGACATGGGTGAGCCGGCGCCGGCAGGGTTCTGCGGAGGAGTTCTACGCGGGAGGGCGGCTGTTCTCACCCATAGAGAATGGTTTTGCCATCGCGGGCGACTACATGTCCGCCGCGTCCTTCCTCGGGGTCACCGGGCTCATCGCGCTGTACGGCTACGACGGCATGCTGTACGTGGTGGGGTTTCTCGTGGCCTGGCTCGTCGTGTTGTTCCTGGTGGCCGAACTGGTGCGCAACTGCGGGCGGTTCACCCTGGCCGACGTGGTGGCCGCGCGGATGAGCGAGCGCCCGGTGCGGATCGCGGCGGGAACGTCCTCGGTCACGGTGTCCGTGCTGTACCTGGTGGCGCAGATGGTCGGCGCGGGAAGTCTGGTGGCGCTGCTGCTGGGGCGGACGGGCGGGGCCGCGCAGGCCTGGGCGGTCATCGGGGTCGGCGCGCTCATGGTGATCTACGTGTCGCTGGGCGGGATGCGGGCCACCACCTGGATCCAGATCGTCAAGGCCGTCCTGCTGCTGAGCGGCACGATCCTGCTGACCGTACTCGTCCTGGTCCGCTTCCACGGCGACGTCGGCCGCCTGCTGCTCACGGCGGCGGACCGCAGCGGTCATGGAAGGGCGTTCCTGGCGCCGGGCCTGAAGTACGGCGGGAGCTGGACCGCCCGCCTCGACTTCATCAGCCTGGGCCTCGCCCTCGTGCTGGGCACCGGGGGACTGCCGCACATCCTGTCCCGCTTCTACACGGTGCCCACGGCGCGGGCCGCCCGGCGTTCCGCGGTGTGGGCCATCGGGCTGATCGGCGGCTTCTATCTGATGACGATCGTCCTCGGCTTCGGGGCGGCCGCCGTGGTGGGGACGGGCGTGGTGCGCGGCTCGAACGCGGCCGGGAACACGGCGGTGCCGCTGCTCGCCCGCGAGCTGGGCGGCGGCGCGGGCTCCACCGGCGGGACGGTTCTGTTCGCGGTCGTCGCCGCCGTCGCCTTCGCCACGATTCTTGCCGTGGTCGCCGGCATCACGCTCGCCTCGTCGGCGTCCGTGGCGCACGACCTGTACGCGTCGCTGCGACGCCCGCGCGGCACGGCGCGCAGCGAAGTGTCGGTGGCGCGCTGGGCGGCGGTGGGCATCGGGGTCGTGGCGATCGCGCTCGGTCTGCTGGCCCGCGATCTCAACGTCGCCTTCCTCGTCGGCCTCGCCTTCGCCGTCGCCGCGTCGGCGAACCTTCCGGTGCTGCTGTACTCGCTGTTCTGGCGCGGCTTCACCACCCGGGGCGCGATGTGGGCGGTGTACGGCGGGCTGATCCCGGCGCTGGGACTGGTGCTGGTGTCCCCGGTGGTGTCCGGCAGCCCGGCTTCGCTGTTCCCGGACGTCGACTTCCAGTACTTCCCGTTGCAGAACCCGGGCATCGTCTCCATCCCCCTCGGCTTTCTCGCCGGGTGGATCGGCACGATCACCTCCGGGGAGGTCGCCGACGAGGCCACGTACGCCGAGACGGAGGTACGGTCGCTGACCGGCGCCGGTGCCGTGTAGCGCCGGGGATTCCCGCTATGGCGCCACCCAGGCGTACCGGTGCTCCGGCCGGCCGGTGTCGCCGTACTTCAGGGAGAGCCGGAGCCGGCCGGCCTGCTCCAGGTGGCGCAGATAGCGCTGGGCCGTGGAGCGGCTCAGGCCGGTCCGGGCGGCGACCTCGTGGGCGGACAGCGGCTGGCCGGCTCGGTGCAGGACGCTGCAGATCAGATCGGTCGTGGGTTCCGAGTGGCCGCTCGGCAGGCCGGGCGCGGACGGTGCGGGAGACGTCCTGAGCGCCCCGAAGATCCGGTCGACCTGCTCCTGTCCCGCCAGGCCCCGGCCGCCGACCCGGTCCACCGTGCGGCGCAGAGCGGCGTAGGAGTCGAGGCGGGCCCGCAGGGCGGCGAAGGTGAACGGCTTGACCAGGTAGTGCAGAGCGCCGAGGCGCATCGCCTGCTGCACGGTCGTCACATCGCTGGCCGCGGTGATCATGATGACGTCCGTGCCGTGGCCCTGCTCCCGCATGCGGTGCACGAGATCGAGTCCCGTCCGGTCCGGCAGATAGTGGTCGAGCAGAACCAGGTCGACGGTGCCGCGTTCCACGGCCGCCAGGGCCTGGGCAGCGCTGTGCGCGCGGGCGCTCACCCGGAAGCCGGGAACCTTTCCCACGTACTTCGCGTTTATCTCAGCGACGCGGAAGTCGTCGTCCACGACCAGGACGTCAATCATCGGGCCTCTCCTCCAAGGCCGACGGGCGTTACGCCCGTGTTTCGGCTCCGCAGTTGTAGCGCGAGCAAAATGAGCACAACAGGCTCTTGCGAGCAAAAGAACGGCTTGTGCCCACAAGACTGCTGCTGTGGCCGGGGCCACACCTACCGTCCCGGGCCATGAGCGCACACACCAGCCCCGCCATCGAGCTGCGGGGCGCGAGCAAGACCTTCAGAACCCCGTCAGGGGGACTGCACACGGCCGTGTGCGGTCTGGATCTGACCGTCGGGCGCGGCGAGTTCGTGGCCGTCGTAGGCCCGACGGGCTGCGGCAAGTCCACCACGCTGACGCTGGTCAGCGGCCTGGAGGAGCCCACCGAGGGCGAGGTGCTGGTGGCCGGCGAGCCGGTCGACGGCGTCGGTGACAAGGTCGGCTTCGTCTTCCAGCAGGACGCCACCTTCCCCTGGCGCACCGTCCTGTCCAACGTCATGGCAGGCCCCCGCTTCCGGGGCGTACCGAAGGCCGAGGCCAAGGAGAAGGCCCGCGAGTGGCTGGCCCGCGTCGGCCTCGCCGCCTTCGAGGACCGCTACCCGCACCAGCTTTCCGGCGGTCAGCGCAAGCGCGTCGCCCTCGCCGCCACGTTCGTCAACGACCCCGAGATCCTGCTGATGGACGAGCCGTTCTCGGCGCTGGACGTGCAGACCCGGGCGCTGATGTCGGACGAGCTGCTGGAGCTGTGGGAGGGAACGGGCTCCTCCGTCGTGTTCGTCACCCACGACCTGGAGGAGTCCATCGCGCTCGCCGACAAGGTCGTGGTGATGACCGCCGGGCCCGCCACTGTGAAGCAGGTCTTCGAGATCGACCTGCCCCGGCCGCGCAAGGTGGAGTCCGTCCGCCTGGAACCGCGGTTCATCGAGATCTACCGCGAGATCTGGGAGTCCCTCGGCGAAGAGGTCCGCATCACCCGCGAAAGAGGTGCCGCCCATGTCGCCTGAGACTCTCGAGACACCGGTCGTCGGTACCGCCAAGGTCACCGACCGCGCGCAGACCCGCGCCCAGGCCGCCCGCCGCCGCAGGGCCCTCGTCGCCGCCGTACGCGTGCTGCTGCTGGTGGCTGTCCTCGGGCTGTGGGAGGGACTGTCCCGGGCGAAGATCATCGACCCGTTCAACTTCTCGATGCCGTCGAAGATCTGGGACCAGATCTGGACCTGGGTCGCCCACGGCACCTCACTCGGCTCGCTGGGCGAGCAGATCTGGTACACGCTCTACGAGGCACTGCTCGGCTGGGTCATCGGTGTGGTCGCCGGTGTCCTGCTCGGCATCGCACTCGGGCGGATCAGATTGCTCGCCGAGGTCCTTGGTCCATACATCAAGGTGCTCAACTCGATCCCCAGGATCGTCCTGGCGCCGATCTTCCTGATCTGGTTCGGGCTCGGGCCGTCCTCCAAGGTCGCCTCCGCCGTCGTGCTGGTCTTCTTCCCGGTGTTCTTCAACGCCTTCCAGGGCGCCCGAGAGGTGGACCGGAACCTGGTGGCCAACGCCCGCATCCTGGGCGCCAGCGACCGCCGGGTGACGCTCCAGGTGGTCATCCCGTCGGCCACCTCCTGGATCTTCACCAGCCTCCACGTCAGCTTCGGCTTCGCCCTCATCGGCGCGATCGTCGGCGAGTACATCGGCGCGACCAAGGGCATCGGCCTGCTCGTCGCGCAGTCGCAGAACACCTTCAACGCGGCCGGCGTCTACGCAGCCATGGTCATCCTCGCCGTCGTCGCCCTCGCCGCCGAGGGCCTGCTGACCTTCGCCGAGCGCCGCATCTTCCGCTGGAAGCCCGCCGGTTCCGACAGCTGACCGGCTCCTCGCGGACCAAGCCCCCCACGCCTTCCCCGTACCGCCCTCTCACAAGGACGTGAACCGCATGCGCAACACCGCCAGATACGCCTCCCTGGCCGCCGCCGGCCTGCTGGCGCTCTCCTCGCTCACCGCCTGTGCCAACGACGCGGCCAGCTCCACGGCCGACACCGGCAGCGGCGGAGGCGGCGCCAAGGGCAAGGGCACGAGCGTCAAGATCATGGTCGGCGGCCTGGACAAGGTCATCTACCTGCCGGCGATGCTCACCCAGCGCCTCGGCTACTTCACGTCGGAGGGCCTGAACGTCCAGCTTCTCAGCGAGCCCGCCGGCGTCCAGGCCGAGACCGCGCTCGTCTCCGGCCAGGTGCAGGGAGCGGTCGGCTTCTACGACCACACCCTCGACCTGCAGACCAAGGGCAAGTCGGTGGAGTCGGTGGTGCAGTTCTCGCACGCGCCCGGCGAGGTCGAGGTGGTCTCGAACAAGGCGGCCGGCAGCCTCACCTCGCCCAAGGACTTCAAGGGCCGCAAGCTGGGCGTGACCGGTCTCGGCTCCTCCACCGACTTCCTCACCAAGTACCTGGCGGTCAAGAACGGTGTGAACGTCAGCGAGTTCACGCCCGTGGCCGTGGGCGCCGGACCGACGTTCATCGCGGCCCTCCAGAAGGGGGCGATCGACGGCGGCATGACCACCGACCCGACCGTCGCGACGATCCTCGACAAGAAGGCCGGCAAGGTCCTCATCGACATGCGCACCCCCGAGGGCTCGCAGAAGGCGCTCGGCGGGCCGTACCCGTCGTCAAGTCTGTACATGCAGACGGACTGGGTGAACGGACACAAGGACACCGTCCAGAAGTTGGTCAACGCATTCGTCAAGACGCTCAAGTGGATGTCCACCCACAGCGCCGACGAGATCGCCGCCAAGATGCCCGCCGACTACTCCCAGGGCAACAAGGCGCTCTACGCGCAGGCCATCAAGAGCACCCTGCCGATGTTCACCGACGACGGCGTGATGCCCCAGGGCGGTCCCGAGACCGTTGAGAAGGTGCTCAAGTCGTTCAACCCCAACATCAAGAACGCCAAGGTCGACTTGAGCAAGACGTACACCACCGAGTTCGTCAAGGCGGCCAAGTAACCGCCGCCTGAAACGCGCTCAGCCGCGGGTCGCCCACACGTAACGGTGTTCGGGGCGGCCCGCGTCGCCGTACTTGAGGCTCAGCAGCGCACGCCCGGTGCGTTCCAGGAACTTCAGGTACCGCTGGGCGGTCTGCCGGCTCAGCCCCGTCCGTTCGGCGATCTCCTGGGCGGACAGCGGTCCTTCGGCGCTCATCAGCGCCTGGCGCACCAGCTCGGCCGTCGTGGGGGAGTGCCCCTTGGGAAGACCGGGCTCCGACGGGGCGGACAGGGCGCCGAAGATGCGGTCCACCTCGGCCTGTTCCGCCTCGCCGCCGCCGTCCAGGGTGCGCCGCAGATGCGCGTACGCCTCCAGCTTGGCCCGCAGACCGGCGAAGGCGAACGGTTTCACCAGGTACTGCAGCGCCCCCTGCCGCATCGCGGCCTGCACGGTCGACACGTCCCGCGCCGCCGTCACCATGATCACGTCGGCCTGGTGGCCGCGCCGCCGCATCTCGCGGACGACCGCGAGACCGGTGTCGTCCGGCAGGTAGTGGTCCATGAGGACGAGGTCCAGCCGGGGCAGCTTCTCCACCTGGCGCAGCGCCTCCGCGGCGCTGTGCGCCTCGCCGGCCACACGGAAACCCGGCACCTTCTCCACGTACGCCGCGTTGACCCGGGCCACGCGCGTGTCGTCGTCCACGACCAGGACCTCGATCATCGGGTCTCCTCCTCGGTGACGGCAGCGGGCTGCAGGGCCTCGTCGGGCACCGCGGGCTCCAGCTCCGGCTCGGTCAGCGCCTCCGGCAGCACCACGGTGAACTCCGCGCCGCCGCCGTCCGCCGCGTCCACCGTCGCGCTTCCGCCCTGCCGTTCGGCGAGCCTGCGGACCAGCGACAGCCCGAGGCCCCGCTTGCCGTGCGCGGGCGGCTTCTTGGTGGACCAGCCCTCGGTGAAGACCAGCTCACGCTGGTCGGCCGGAATCCCGGGACCGGTGTCGCGCACCCTGAGCACGACCGTACGGCCCTCGGCGCGCAACTCGACCTCCACGCGCGCGTGGAGGGTGCCGGCGACCGCGTCGAGGGCGTTGTCCACCAGGTTGCCGACCACCGTGACCAGACCGCGCGGGTCGATCAGCCGGTCCGGCAGCCGGGTGCGCTCCGACACCCACAGCGCGACTCCGCGCTCGGCCGCGACGGTCGCCTTGCCGACCAGCAGCGCGGCCAGCAGGGGATCCTGGATCTTCTCCGTGACCTGCTCGGCGGTGGCCCGGTGGTCGCCGACCACCTCGCCGACGAACTCCACGGCGTCGTCGTACATCTCCAGTTCCAGCAGCCCGAGCAGGGTGTGCATGCGGTTGGCGTGCTCGTGGTCCTGGGCGCGCAGGGCGTCGATCAGCCCGCGCGTGGAGTCCAGTTCGCGTCCCAGCCGCTCCAGTTCGGTGCGGTCGCGCAGGGTGGCCACGGCGCCGCCGTCGTCGGTGGGCATGCGGTTGGCGACCAGCACCCGCTGGCCGCGCACGGTGAGCAGATCGGTGCCGGTCACCCGGCCGGCCAGGACGTCCGTCGTACGGCCCGCGCCGAGCGCCTCGTCCGGGGTCCGCCCGATGGCCTCGTCGCCGATGCCGAGCAGCCGCCGCGCCTCGTCGTTGAGCAGGCGGACACGGCCGCCGCGGTCGAGGGCGACCACACCCTCACGGATGCCGTGCAGCATCGCCTCGCGCTCCGCGAGCAGCGCCGAGATGTCGGAGAACGCCAGGTCCCGGGTCTGCCGCTGGACCCGGCGGGAGATCAGCCACGCGGCCAGCGCGCCCACCGCGAGAGCGCCGCCGGCGTACGCGAACAGTCCCGGTATCGCGCCGATCAGCCGCGCCCGCACGCTGTCGTAGGCGATACCGACCGAGACCGCCCCGATGATCCGGTGGCGGGCGTCGTACAGCGGCACCTTGCCGCGGGCCGAGCGGCCCAGGGTGCCGTTGTCGATCTCCATGACCTCCTTGCCGGCGAGGGCCTCGCGGGGACTGGTGGAGACCAGCTTGCCGATCTCGGACGCCGTGGGATGCGACCAGCGCACCCAGTGCCGGTCGAGCACCACGATGTACTCCGCGTGCGTGGCCTTCCGGATCCGCTCGGCCTCCCGCTGCACCGGACCGTCCGCCGTCGGCGGGGTGGTCAGGAGGCCTTCGGCGATCTGCGGGTCCTGGGCCGTCGTCTCCGCGATGGCCAGCGCCCGGCGCTCCGCCTCCTGGTCCAGCTGCCTGCTCAGCGGTGCCAGGAACAGGCCGGTGGCGAGCACCGCGACCCCCGCGGCGATCGCCACCTGCATGAGCAGCACCTGCGAGAACACCCGCCGTGGCAGACCGAGGCGCAGGCGGCGTGCGGGGGGAGTGGGGCTCATACCCATGACGGTACGTGGACGCGCGCGCCCGCCCCCAGGGGGTGTGGCGGGGATCTCTTGACCGGTTCTTGAAAGAGGCGTGGGCGTCGCCGACAGCCCTCAGAGGCGTCCGCTCAGGCCTCGGGCGCCGCCGGCCGCAGTTCGCGCACGGACAGCACGTCCATCCGCGCCGGCGTGCCGAGCACCGCGGCGCCGCAGCTCTCCGGGCGGGGCGGCAGGGACGCCTCCTGGGCCACGGCCACCCGCCAGCGGCGGCCGTCGGCGTGCCCGACGGTGACCTCCCAGCGCAGGGCCTCCCCTTCGGCCGGCACGGCCTGCGTCCGTACGACGCTCAGCACACCCATCCGGTACTCGCCCGCCACCGACCGCACGGCCAGCTCGGCCGCCTGGCCGGGCCGTTCCCAGGCGGAGCAGCCACGGCACCCCTCGACCACCACACGCCCCTCCTGGACGCCGTGCAGCGCCTCCTTGACGGTGTGCGCCTCGGCGCGGCCGTAGGCGTAGCCGTACGGCAGGACGAGCACGGTCGGCGAGAAGCGATGTCCACCCAGATGGGTGACCTCCCAGACGCCGCGCACGCCGGAGGCGGCCAGCTCGGTGGCGAGCGGGCGGCCCAGGAGGGCGCAGCAGCGGTCCCGCTTGCCGTTGGTGCACACGAGCGCGAGCGGGTCGCCGCGGTGCGGCCGCCCGTCGAGCGCCTCGCCGAAGGAGCGGTGGTCGCCGGCTCCGAGGGCGGCGAAGTCCAGGCCGAGCAGCCGCCGGGGGTCGCGAGTGGTGGCGCTGTGCAGCCATATGCGGCCCGGCACGGTGTGGGCGGCGTACACCTGCCGGACGGCGGGCCGGCCGGGATCCGCGTGGCGCCCGGGGCGGCGGATCAGCGCGATGCGGACGCCGGTTCCCTCCGCGGCCGTCTCCAGGGCCCGGCCCAGCGCGGGGTCCAGGTGGCTCGAAGTGAGCGCCTTGGCGCCCCACGGGCCGGGCTGTTCCAGCAGCAGCCACGTCGTGGCCGTGGCCGCCGTGCCGGAAACCGGCTCGTCGAGGCTCCGGGAGACGGTCGTGCACCTACTCACACAGGTGAGCCTAACCTGACGGCCCCTGGGGCGACTTCCGGCCGCATGCGAGTCCTACTCCGGGCGGGTTCCCGGGCCGGTCTCCTCGGGGAGCGGCTGCGGAGGGCGAGTGCCGACGTAATGGCCCACCGGCCGCATCCGCAGCGGCCGTTCGCCGTACTCCTCCAGGGCGTGGGCGATCCAGCCCGCCGTCCGGGCGACGGCGAAGATCGTCTCGCCGGCCGTGGCGGGCATGCCGCTGGATGCGGTGAACACCGCCAGGGCCAGGTCCACGTTGGCGTGCAGCGGGGTGTGCCGGGCGGTGGTGGCGACGATGTCCCGCGCGGCGAGCAGGGCGGACTCCGCGTGCGGGACCTCCTCCAGCAGGCTGAACAGCACGCGCGCGCGGGGATCCTCGCCGGTGTACAGCCGGTGGCCGAGCCCGGGGACACGTCGTCCCGCGCGCAGTTCCTCGGCGATCACGGGAACGGCCGTGCCCTGTTCGAGCACGTCGAGCAGCATGCGGTGGGCGTTGCCGCTCGCGGCGCCGTGCAGCGGGCCCTCCAGGACGCCGAGGCCGGCCGAGACGGCCGCGTAGGCGTGCGCGCGGGCGGAGGCGGCGACCCGCACCGCGAGCGTGGAGGCGGCCAGGTCGTGGTCGGCGAGCAGGGCGAGGGCGGTGTCCAGCACACGCAGGGACGCCTCGTCGGCGGGCCGTCCGGTCAGCCGGCTCCACAGCCGGCGGGCGAGCGGCCCGTCGTCCTCGGGGGCGTACACGACCGGTGGCAGCGCGACGACGAGCGTGGGGATCAGGATCCGCGCGGTGTTCAGCACCGCCTCCTCGGACAGGTCGAAGCGCAGCGGGTCCTCGGCCGCAGCGGCGACGGCCGCCACGCGCAGCCGGTCGGTGGGGGAGGCGTGCTCGGACAGGGCGTTCACCGCGCGGCGCGCGATCTCGACGGTGGGCCCGGGTGCGGAAAAGGTGACGCCCGGGGTGAGCCGGCCCGTCCACAGCCACTCCGCGACCTCCTCGTAGGAGTGCCGGAGGGCCAGCTCGACGGCGTCCACGCCGCGGAAGTAGTACCGGTCCTGCTCGATCAGGGTGATGCGGGTCCGCACGGAGAGGTCACCGCCGGAGCCCGGAGTTCCGGCCGCCTCGCGGCGGTGCCGGCGGGCGAGGGCCTCCACCTCCTTCGCCTCGAAGGTGCTGGCACGCCCGCCGGGCTCGCGCCTGCTGCTGAGCAGGCCCCGGCTCACGTACGCGTACACCGTCTCCGGCTTCACGCCGAGCAGTTCGGCGGTCTCCTTGGTGGTCAGCCTGCGCCCGGGACGACCGGGAGCGGGTTCGTGATCGCGCATGGGGGTCACCGTAGCCGCCTCTGTACACCTTGATCCGAGCAGATTGATTCGATCAACGTTGACAAGAAACAAGTCAAGCATGGACAGTCGGATCAAGTTTCAGGGAGGAGAACCATGGCCATCAACACGACCGCAGCCCCGCTCATGGACGCACCGCGCGGTCTCGCAGGCGTCGTCGTCGCCGAGACCGAGATAGGCGACGTCCGCGGGCGCGAGGGCTTTTACCACTACCGGCAGTACTCGGCCGTCGAACTCGCGCAGACCCGCGGCTTCGAAGACGTCTGGCATCTCCTCGTGCACGGCGTGCTCCCGGACGCCGGGCGCCGCGCCGCCTTCACCGCCGAGACCGCGGCGCTGCGGCGGCTGCCCGAGGAGGTCACCGCGGCGCTGCCCGCGATCGCCGCGGCGAGCCGTGTCTCCGGCCCGCTGTCGGGGCTGCGCACGGCCCTGTCCCTGCTCGGCTCGGCCCGGGGGCTGCGACCGGTGTACGACATCGACGCCGGCCGGCGCCGCGCCGACACCGTGGCCGTCTGCGCGGCCGTGCCCACGCTGCTCACCGCGCTGTACCGGCTCGGGCAGGGCCTCGAACCGGTCGAGCCGCGCTCCGACCTCCCCCATGCGGCCAACTACCTGTACATGCTCACGGGCGAGGAGCCCGAGCCGCGGCGCGCGCGTGCGGTCGAGCAATATCTGATCTCCACCATTGATCATGGATTCAATGCGTCAACCTTCACCGCTCGCGTCATCGCCTCCACCGGCGCGGACGTCGCGGCCTGCCTGACCGGAGCGGTGGGCGCCCTGTCCGGGCCGCTGCACGGAGGCGCGCCCAGCCGCGCCCTGGACACCCTGGACGCCATCGGCACGCCGGAGCGGATCGACCCGTGGATCCGCGAACGGGTGCTCGCCGGTGACCGGATCATGGGATTCGGGCACGCCGTCTACCGCACCGAGGACCCGCGTTCGCGGATGCTGCGGGAGATCGCCCAGAGCTTCGGCGGTCCGCGCGTGGACTTCGCGGTGGAGGTCGAGCGCCGGGTCGAGGCGATCCTCGCCGAACTGAAGCCCGGCCGTGAACTGCACACCAACGTCGAGTTCTACGCCGGCGTGGTCATGGAACTCTGCGGCCTGCCCCGGGAGATGTTCACCCCCACCTTCGCCGCGGCGCGGGTGGTGGGCTGGAGCGCCAACATCCTGGAACAGGCGGCCGATTCGAAGATCATCCGGCCGGTGGCGCGGTACGTGGGCCCGACCCCGCCGGTCCCGGTGCCGGCCGCCGGCTGACCAGCCCGCCTCACCTCCGCCGCCCGCCGGCTGACCAGGCCCGACCCACCTGTGCTGGCCGCCGGCCGACACACCCGCCCCACGGGCCCCTCCTATCCTGGACCGGCAGCCGGTCCACACACAGAGAGAGGTCACCCGTTGGGGAACAGCAGCGGCCCGCAGATCCCGGTCGTCGTACTCGCGGGATTCCTGGGCTCCGGGAAGACCACGCTCCTCAACCACCTCCTGCACCGCAGCGGCGGCAGCCGTATCGGGGCGATCGTCAACGACTTCGGCGCCATCGAGATCGACGCGATGGCCGTCGCGGGCGCCCTCGGCGACTCGACCGTCTCGCTCGGCAACGGCTGCCTGTGCTGCGCGGTCGACGCGAGCGAACTCGACGGCTACCTGGACCGGCTCGCCGACCCGGCCACCGGCATCGACGTGATCGTCATTGAGGCCAGCGGGCTCGCCGAGCCGCAGGAGCTGGTCCGGATGGTGCTGGCCTGCGAGAACCCCGGAGTGGTCTACGGCGGGCTCGTCGAGGTCGTGGACGCCGCCGAGTTCGACGACACCCGGGCCCGGCATCCCGAGGTCGACCGGCATCTCGCCCTCGCCGACCTGGTCGTGGTCAACAAGCTCGACCGGGCCGCCGACGGCGACCGCGTGCTCGCTCTCGTGCGGTCCCTCGCGGACGGCGCCGCCGTGGTCCCCGCCACCTACGGCCGGATCGACCCGGAGTTCCTCTTCGACTGTCGGCCGAGCGAGGAGCGGATCGGCCAGCTCTCCTTCGACGATCTGCACGACCACGGCGCGGACGAGCACGCCGGCCACCTGCACACCGGCTACGACAGCCTGTCCTTCGCCTCCGACGTGCCGATGGAGCCGCGCCGCCTCATGCGGTTCCTGGACAGCCGGCCCGAGGGGCTGTACCGGATCAAGGGGTACGTCGACTTCGGGCCGTACGACACCCGCAACCGGTACGCGGTGCACGCCGTCGGCCGGTTCCTGCGCTTCTACCCCGAGCCCTGGCCCGCGGCCGGCGCACGCCGCACCCAGCTCGTGCTGATCGGCTCCGGTATCGACACCGAGGCCCTCGGCCAGGAGCTCAAGGGGTGCGAGAACGACGCCCCACACGCCGACGAGCACGGCATGTGGGGCGTCCTGCGCTATGTCCAGGGCACCGAGGAGGACCCCGGCGCCGAGGTCCGCTAGAGCACCGGCCCGGCGACCACGGCCACCGTCTTCGGCAGCGACGTGCCCGAGCCGTCGCGGCGCGGGTCCAGCTCCGGCAGCTCCGCCGGGGTGCCGTTCTTCTGCGCCGCGCGCGCGGGAGCGGCGCCCGCCCAGGCCAGCGACAGGCAGTCCTCGCCCTTCAGGAACCGCTGGCAGCGCACACCGCCCGTGGCCCGGCCCTTGCGCGGGAACTGGTCGAACGGCGTCAGCTTGGCCGTGGTCTGCACCGAGTCGTCCAGCGTGCCGCGCGAGCCCGCCACCGTGAACACCACCGCGTCGCCCGCCGGGTCGACGGCCGTGAAGGAGATGACCTTCGCGCCCTCGGCGAGCTTGATGCCCGCGATACCGCCGGCCGGGCGGCCCTGCGGGCGCACGGCCGACGCCTGGAAACGCAGCAGTTGCGCGTCGTCGGTGATGAAGACGAGGTCCTCCTCGCCCGTGCGCAGCTCCACCGCGCCGACGATCCGGTCGCCCTCCTTGAGGGTGATGACCTCCAACTCGTCCTTGTTGGAGGGGTAGTCGGGCACCACGCGCTTGACGACGCCCTGCTCGGTGCCGAGCGCGATGCCCGGCGACGACTCGTCCAGCGTGGTCAGGCAGACCACCGTCTCGTCGTCCTCCAGGGAGACGAACTCCGCCAGCGGCGCCCCTCCGGAGAGGTTCGGCGCCGCCGCGGTCTCCGGCAGCTGCGGCAGGTCGACCACGTTGATCCGCAGCAGCCGGCCCGCCGAGGTCACGGCGCCGATCTCGCCGCGCGCGGTGGCCGGCACCGCCGAGACGATCACGTCGTGCTTGACCCGCTTGGCGCCCGCCTGGTCCGGGAACGGCTCGGCGGTCGCCGTACGGGCCAGCAGGCCCGTCGAGGACAGCAGCACCCGGCACGGGTCGTCGGCCACCTGCAGCGGCACCGCGGCCGCCGGAGTGGCCGCGGACTCCAGCAGGACCGTACGCCGGTCGGTGCCGAACTTCTTCGCCACGGCGGCCAGTTCGGACGAGACCAGCTTGCGCAGCTCCGCGTCGGAGTCCAGGATCCGGGTCAGCTCCGCGATCTCCGCGGTGAGCTTGTCCCGCTCCGCCTCCAGCTCGATGCGGTCGTACTTGGTGAGCCGGCGCAGCGGCGTGTCGAGGATGTACTGCGTCTGCACCTCGCTCAGCGAGAACCGCCGCATCAGGCGCTCCTTGGCCTGCGCGGAGTTCTCACTGGACCGGATCAGCCGGATGACCTCGTCGATGTCGACCAGCGCGGTCAGCAGGCCCTCGACCAGGTGCAGCCGGTCCCGCTTCTTGCCGCGGCGGAACTCGCTGCGGCGCCGGACCACGTCGAAGCGGTGGTCGAGGTAGACCTCCAGCAGCTCCTTCAGGCCCAGGGTGAGCGGCTGGCCGTCCACCAGGGCGACGTTGTTGATGCCGAAGGACTCCTCCATGGGGGTCAGCTTGTACAGCTGTTCCAGGATCGCCTCCGGCACGAAGCCGTTCTTGATCTCGATGACCAGGCGCAGGCCGTGCTCGCGGTCGGTGAGGTCCTTGACGTCGGCGATGCCCTGGACCTTCTTGCTGTTGACCAGGTCCTTGATCTTCGCGATGACCTTCTCGGGGCCGACCGCGAACGGCAGTTCCGTGACCACCAGGCCCTTGCGGCGGGCCGTGACCGGCTCGATCGAGACCGTCGCGCGCATCTTGAAGGTGCCGCGGCCCGTCGCGTACGCGTCCCGGATGCCGTCCAGGCCGACGATCCTGCCGCCGGTGGGCAGGTCCGGGCCCGGGACGTGCTTCATCAGCGCGTCCAGGTCCGCGTTCGGGTGCTTGATCAGATGGCGGGCGGCGGCGATGACCTCGCGCAGATTGTGCGGCGGCATGTTCGTCGCCATGCCCACCGCGATGCCCGAGGAGCCGTTGACCAGCAGGTTCGGGAAGGCGGCGGGCAGCGCCACCGGCTCCTGCTCCTGGCCGTCGTAGTTCGGGGCGAAGTCGACCGTGTCCTCGTCGATCGACTCGGTCATCAGGCTCGTCGCCTCGGCCATCCGGCACTCGGTGTACCGCATGGCGGCCGGCGGGTCGTCGTTGCCCAGCGAGCCGAAGTTGCCGTGGCCGTCGACGAGCGGCACCCGCATGGAGAACGGCTGGGCCATGCGCACCAGCGCGTCGTAGATCGACGCGTCGCCGTGCGGGTGCAGCTTGCCCATGACCTCGCCGACGACACGCGCACACTTCACATAGCCGCGGTCGGGGCGCAGGCCCATCTCGTTCATCTGGTACACGATCCGCCGGTGCACCGGCTTGAGGCCGTCACGGGCGTCCGGCAGGGCGCGCGAGTAGATGACCGAGTACGCGTACTCGAGGTAGGAGCCACGCATCTCGTCCACGACGTCGATGTCGAGGATCTTCTCCTCGTAGGCGTCGTCGGGCGGCGGGGTCTTCGTACTGCGGCGGGCCATCGCTGCCGGCTCCTTGCTCAAAGGATTGACGGTTCTGACGCGGACCATTGTGGACCGAGGCACTGACAACCCGTGCCACGACCCGTCCCGGCGGCTTCCCAGGGCCTGCGGGCGGGTCCGCAGCAGGCTACGGGATCCGCTGTGGGCGTACGTCCCGCCAGAACGTCGCCGAGGTCCCGCGCGCTTTGCATACAGTGGCAGGAACGGCAGGAAAACCGCGGTTTTCACAACCGCCTCCGCTCGCGAAGGGACGCACATGCCCATGGGTCACACGACCACAGCCGAGGCAGGCTCCGGGGGCCTGACAGCGACCGAGCACCGCCTGGCCAACGGTCTGCGCGTGGTGCTCTCCGAGGACCACCTGACCCCGGTGGCGGCGGTCTGCCTCTGGTACGACGTCGGCTCCCGCCACGAGGTCAGGGGACGCACCGGCCTGGCTCACCTCTTCGAGCACCTGATGTTCCAGGGATCGGCGCAGGTCAAGGGCAACGGCCACTTCGAGCTCGTGCAGGGCGCCGGCGGCTCGCTCAACGGCACCACCAGCTTCGAGCGCACCAACTACTTCGAGACCATGCCCGCCCACCAGCTCGAGCTCGCCCTGTGGCTGGAGGCCGACCGCATGGGCTCGCTGCTGGCCGCCCTGGACGAGGAGTCCATGGAGAACCAGCGGGACGTGGTCAAGAACGAGCGCCGCCAGCGCTACGACAACGTGCCCTACGGCACCGCCTTCGAGAAGCTGACCGCCCTGTCGTACCCGGAGGGCCACCCCTACCACCACACGCCGATCGGCTCCATGGCGGACCTGGACGCGGCCACCCTGGAGGACGCCCGCCAGTTCTTCCGCACCTACTACGCGCCGAACAACGCGGTGCTCTCCGTGGTCGGCGACATCGACCCCCAGCAGACCCTCGCCTGGATCGAGAAGTACTTCGGGTCGATCCCGTCCCACGACGGCAAGCCGGCCCCCCGCGACGGTTCCCTGCCGGACATCATCGGCGAGCAGAAGCGCGAGGTCGTCGTCGAGGAGGTCCCGGCGCGCGCCCTGATGGCCGCCTACCGCCTCCCGCACGACGGCACGCGCGCGTGCGACGCCGCCGACCTCGCCCTGACCGTCCTCGGCGGCGGCGAGTCCTCCCGCCTGTACAACCGGCTGGTCCGCCGCGACCGTACGGCCGTCACCGCCGGCTTCGGCCTGCTGCGGCTGGCCGGCGCGCCCTCCATGGGCTGGCTGGACGTGAAGACCTCCGGTGACGTCGAGGTGCCGGTCATCGAGGCCGCCATCGACGAGGAGCTGGCGCGGTTCGCCGAGGAGGGCCCCACGCCCGAGGAAATGGAGCGCGCCCAGGCCCAGTTGGAGCGCGAGTGGCTGGACCGGCTCGGCACGGTCGCCGGCCGCGCCGACGAACTGTGCCGCTACGCCGTCCTGTTCGGCGACCCGCAGCTCGCCCTCACCGCCGTCAAGCGCGTCCTGGAGGTGACCCCCCAGGAGGTCCAGGAGATCGCCAAGGCCCGCCTGCGCCCGGACAACCGTGCCGTCCTGGTGTACGAGCCGAAGGCCCCCGAGGAGGTCCCGGACGCGGGCGTCCCCGAGGACCCGGAGCAGGAAGCGACCGTAGAGGCCGGTAACGAGAACGAGGAGACGGCCAAGTGACCGAGCTCGCCACCATGGACTTCCACCCCCAGCCGCAGCCCGGCGAGGCCAGGCCGTGGGCGTTCCCGGCCCCCGAGCGCTCGGCTCTGGACAACGGCCTGACCGTGCTGCGCTGCCACCGGCCCGGCCAGCAGGTCGTCGCCGTCGAGGTGCTGCTGGACGCGCCCCTGGACGCCGAGCCGGCCGGCCTGGACGGCGTCGCCACGATCATGGCGCGGGCGTTCTCCGAAGGCACCGACAAGCACTCCGCCGAGGAGTTCGCCGCCGAGCTGGAGCGCGCGGGCGCCACCCTGGACTCGCACGCCGACCACCCCGGCGTCCGGCTCAGCCTGGAGGTCCCGGCCTCCCGCCTGCCCAAGGGGCTCGGCCTGCTCGCCGACGCCCTGCGCGCGCCCGCCTTCGCCGAGAGCGAGGTCGAGCGGCTGGTCCGCAACCGCCTGGACGAGATCCCGCACGAGCTGGCCAACCCCTCCCGCCGGGCCGCCAAGGAGCTGTCCAAGGAGCTGTTCCCGGCGGCTTCCCGCATGTCGCGCCCCCGCCAGGGCACCGAGGAGACCGTCGAGAAGATCGACGCCGGCGCCGTACGCGCCTTCTACGACCGGCATGTACGCCCCGCCACGGCCACCGCGGTCGTGGTCGGCGACCTCACCGGCGTCGACCTCGACGCGCTGCTCGCCGACACCCTGGGCGCCTGGACCGGCACCCCGGGCGAGCCGCGGCCCGTGCCGCCGGTGACCGCCGACGACACCGGGCGCGTGGTCATCGTGGACCGGCCCGGTGCCGTCCAGACGCAGCTGCTCATCGGCCGGATCGGGCCCGACCGGCACGACCGGGTGTGGCCCGCCCAGGTGCTCGGCACCTACTGCCTCGGC
The DNA here is from genome assembly GCF_036345995.1 of Streptomyces sp. NBC_00557. Taxonomy (NCBI): domain Bacteria; kingdom Bacillati; phylum Actinomycetota; class Actinomycetes; order Kitasatosporales; family Streptomycetaceae; genus Streptomyces; species Streptomyces sp. NBC_00557. The sequence goes on along the minus strand of NZ_CP107796.1, from coordinate 2,131,246 downwards.
GGCACCCTCACCTCCCGCCTGGACCGCGTGCTGCGCGAGGAGAAGGGCTACACCTACGGGGTGCGCGCCTTCGGCCAGGTCCTTCGGTCCGCGCCGGACGGCACGGGCGCGTCGATGCTCGCCATCAGCGGCTCCGTGGACACCCCCAACACCGGCCCGGCGCTGGACGACCTGTGGAAGGTGCTGCGCACCCTCGCGGCGGAGGGCCTGACCGACGCCGAGCGGGACGTGGCGGTGCAGAACCTGGTCGGGGTCGCGCCGCTGAAGTACGAGACCGCGGCGGCCGTCGCGAGCACGCTGGCCGACCAGGTCGAGCAGCACCTGCCCGACGACTTCCAGGCGACGCTGTATCAGCGGCTCGCGGCGACGGGCACCGTGGAGGCCACGGCCGCCGTCGTGAACGCCTTCCCGGTGGACCGCCTGGTGACCGTCCTGGTCGGCGACGCGTCGCAGATCAAGGCGCCAGTGGAGGCGCTCGGCATCGGCGAAGTGAGCGTCGTGGCGGCCGAGTAGCGGCCACGCGCGCGTGGGGCTCCGACGGTCTGTGGACCGTCGGAGCCCCACGCTGTTCCACTCGCTTCCTCAGATGCCCGATTTGGGGCGGAGGTTGCCTGTCTGCCCTGTGGGATGCGCTACAAAGACCCGGATCCGTTTGGGATTCGAAAGGGGGTTTTCGTAGCGTCGTCCGGGCTGTCCGCCGGCAGTGCGCCGCACCCGCGGCACCGGACAGCCATCGCCGAGTCCCCGTACGGCGCGAGCCAGGGGAGCCGGGGACCCACGTCCCTGGGGTGAATCGGGCGCCCGCGCGAGCCGCGAGGGAGCCCGTAGGAGACCTTCCTGCTCCGAACCCGTCAGCTAACCCGGTAGGCGAGAGGGAAGGAAAGGACCAGCCACTCCATGGCGTTCATGTGCGCCACCGGGAAGCACCGCAAGCCCGGCCGGGTCAAGCGCACCACCGCTCAGGCGGCCGGCGTCGCTGCCCTCACCACCACCGGTGTCATCGGCACCCTCGCCGCCTCCCCGGCGCTCGCCGCCGAGAACACCGTGGCGCAGACCGGCCTCACCCCGGTCCTCGCCGTCAGCGACGACGTGGCCGAGCACATCGACGCGCAGGCCGCCGCGCAGAAGCGGGCCGCCGAGCAGAAGGCGGCCGAGGAGGCAGCGGCCAGGAAGGCCGCGCAGGAGCGCGAGGCCCGGGAGCGCGCGGCGCGCGAGGCCGAGCGCAAGCGCCTGCTGAACACCTTCGTCGCCCCGATCGCGAACTCCTACGTCTCCACCGGCTACAAGGCCAGCAGCTCCCTGTGGTCCTCCGGCTCGCACACCGGCATCGACTTCCACGCGGCGAGCGGCACGCCCGTCCACGCGGTCGGCGCCGGCACCGTCGTCTCCACCGGCTGGGGCGGCGCGTACGGCAACCAGATCGTGATCAGGGTGGCCGACGGCATGTACACCCAGTACGGCCACCTGTCGTCCATCGGCGTCTCCGTGGGCCAGCGCGTCGTCCCGGGCCAGCAGATCGGCCTGTCCGGCGCGACCGGCAACACCACCGGCCCGCACCTGCACTTCGAGGCCCGTACGACCCCGGACTACGGCTCCGACGTCGACCCCGTCGCCTACCTCCGCAAGCACGGCGTGAACGTCTGACACCGCGGCGCGCGGCGCACGAGGCCCCGGCTCACCGAGCCGGGGCTTTCGCCGTTTTCCCGCCGGCTCCCTCCGGTGGCGCTGACCAAAAAATATCCCATGCTTCCGGCCTGCCGTCGGAAATTCCGGCTCCTTGGAATAGAGTCACGGAACAGGCGTCCATCGTCGGCGTTTCACGGGGATTAAGGTGGAGGTCGGTCATGCGTATTCCGGCGCATTCGGTGTGCACGGCGATCCGGGACGACATCATCGCCGGCGTCCACGAGCGCGGCGGCCGCCTCACCGAGGAAGTCCTGGCCCGCCGCTACGGCGTCTCGCGCGTCCCCGTCCGGGAGGCCCTGCGCACCCTGGAGGCCGAGGGGTTCGTGGTGACGCGCCGGCACGCGGGCGCGTGCGTGGCCGAGCCGACCGAGCAGGAGGCCGCCGACCTGCTGGAGATGCGGACGCTCCTGGAGCCACTCGGGGCCGCGCGGGCCGCCCAGCGGCGCACCGAGGCCCACCTGAAGGTGCTGCGCGGCCTGGTCAGGCTGGGCCAGGAGCGGGCCAGGAGGGGCAACAGCGAGGATCTGCGCTCGCTGGGCGGCTGGTTCCACGAGACGCTCGCCCAGGCCTGCGGCAGCCCCTCGCTGACCGCGACGCTCACCCAGCTCCGGCACAAGATCGCCTGGATGTACGCCGTGGAGGCGCCGGGCAGCCCGGTGGACGCCTGGGCGGAGCACGGCGCCATCGTCGACGCGGTGGCGCGCGGGGACGGCGAACGCGCGCGGGCGCTCACGGCGCTGCACACCGAGCGCACGACGGCCGCGCACCGGCTGCGTGTTCCCAGGGCCGCCGAGCGTGTGAGGACTTCGCAACACGCCGTAAACATCTCGGGCCTGCGGCATTAACACGGACGCCGTATACAAAGAAGAGGAATTCGATGGCGGTGTATTTCCGCTGCCCGAATTCAAGTGTGGGCGCAATGAGCCCGGAAAAGGGCGGAGCCGCGCCGCCCCGGAAAGGGCGACGCGGCTTCCGATTGCCGGCGCGCTGGTTCAGACCGTCTCGGGCAGTTCCTCGAGGCCCTCGGAGACCAGCTTGGCCAGGCGGTCCAGAGCGGCGTCCGCGCCCTCGGCGTCGGAGGCCAGGATGATCTCCTCGCCGCCCTGGGCGCCCAGGCCCAGGACACCCAGCATGGAGGCCGCGTTGACGGGGGTGCCGTCAGCCTTGGCGATCGTCACCGGGACGCCTGCGGCCGCGGCGGCTCGGACGAAGATGGAGGCGGGGCGGGCGTGGAGGCCCTCGGCCCAGCCGACGTTGACGCGGCGCTCAGCCATGTGTTGCTGCCCTTCAGTGTTCAGGGTTGTCTAGACCAGTTTCCCATATCGTGAAGCATGCCCGGATCGGACCTGTGTCCTCCCCGGGCACTGCCGGACCGCGGCCTCGATCCGACGTGCCGTCCTCCACAGCCTGCCCCGCGCCGTTGTCGGACGCGAGCCGTACTCTGGGGCCCATGCAGACCTCGGCGGACCGGAAGGACCGGCACCAGTATCCCGCCCACTGGGAGGCGGACGTGGTGCTGCGCGACGGTGGCACCGCACGCATCAGGCCCATCACCGTTGATGACGCCGACCGCCTGGTCAGCTTCTACGAGCAGGTCTCGGACGAGTCGAAGTACTACCGCTTCTTCGCGCCGTACCCCAGGCTCTCCGCCAAGGACGTCCACCGCTTCACGCACCACGACTTTGTGGACCGGGTGGGACTCGCGGCCACCGTCGGCGGCGAGTTCATCGCCACCGTACGCTATGACCGCGTCGGCGAGAACGGCATGCCCGCCGCCGCACCCGCCGACGAGGCCGAAGTCGCCTTCCTCGTGCAGGACGCCCACCAGGGCCGCGGGGTCGCCTCCGCCCTGCTGGAGCACATCGCCGCGGTCGCCCGCGAGCGCGGCATCCGCCGCTTCACCGCCGAGGTGCTGCCCGCCAACACCAAGATGATCAAGGTGTTCACGGACGCCGGCTACACCCAGAAGCGCAGCTTCGAGGACGGCGTGGTCCGCCTGGAGTTCGATCTCGAACCCACCGACCGCTCCCTCGCCGTGCAGCGCGCGCGTGAACAGCGCGCCGAGGCCCGCTCGGTACGGCGGCTGCTCAGGCCCGGCTCCGTCGCCGTCGTCGGCGTCGGCCGCGCGCCGGGCGGAGTCGGCCGCAGCGTCCTCGGCAACATCAGGGACGCCGGCTACGGCGGCCGGCTGTACGCAGTGAACAAGGCCTTCCCCGAGGACCTCGCCGAGGTCGACGGGGTGCCGGCGTACCGGTGCGTGCGCGACATCGGCGAGCACGTGGACCTGGCCGTGGTCGCCGTACCCGCCGAGCACGTGCCCGCCGTGGTCGCCGAGTGCGGTGAACACGGGGTGCAGGGGCTCGTCGTCCTCTCCGCCGGATACGCCGAGAGCGGGCCCGAGGGGCGCGAGCGGCAGCGGGCGCTCGTCCGGCAGGCGCGCGCGTACGGCATGCGGATCATCGGGCCCAACGCCTTCGGGATCATCAACACCGCGGCGGACGTCCGGCTGAACGCCTCCCTCGCCCCGGAGCTGCCGCGCCCCGGCCGCATCGGCATGTTCGCCCAGTCCGGCGCCATCGGGATCGCCCTGCTGTCCCGGCTGCACCGGCGCGGCGGCGGGGTCACCGGGGTCACCGGCGTGTCCACCTTCGTCTCCGCCGGCAACCGCGCGGACGTCTCCGGCAACGACGTCCTGCAGTACTGGTACGACGACCCCGAGACCGACGTCGTCCTCATGTACCTGGAGTCCATCGGCAACCCGCGCAAGTTCACCCGCCTCGCGCGGCGGACGGCGGCGTCCAAACCCCTGGTCGTGGTGCAGGGGGTCGGCTCCGCGCCCCAGGGCCACGCGGTACGGGCCACCCGGCTGCCGCCCGACACCGTCGCCGCGCTGCTGCGGCAGGCCGGCGTGATCCGGGTCGACACGATCACCGAGCTGGTCGACACCGGGCTGCTGCTCGCCCGGCAGCCGCTGCCGGCTGGGCCGAGGGTGGCGATCCTCGGCAACTCCGAGTCGCTGGGCGTGCTGGCGTACGACCGGTGTCTGGCCGAGGGACTGCGGCCGTCGCGTCCGCTGGACCTGACGACCGGGGCGACGGCGGAGGACTTCCACCGGGCGCTGGCGCGGGCCTTGGCGGACGACACGAACGACGCCGTCGTCGTCACGGCGATCCCGGCGATCGGGGAGGCGTCGCCGGGGGACGCGGAGCTGGCCCAGGCGCTGCGGTCGGCTGCGGCGGCGGTGCCGGGCAAGCCGGTGCTGGTGGTGCACGTCGAGCTGGGCGGGCTCGCGGAGGCGCTGTCGGCCGCGGCCAGCACCGCACCGCAGGCCGTCGAGCCGGCACCCGCTGCGGACGGCGGTGCTCCCCCTCCCCGTCGCCCCGCGGGACGACCGCCCACCGCGGCCGCGGAGACCGGCGCGCCCCCCGCACCCGGCACCCCTGCGGAGGGCACGCGGCTCATCCCCGCCTACCCCGCCGCCGAACGCGCCGTGCGGGCGTTGGCCGAGGCCGTCAAGTACGGACAGTGGCGGCGGGAGGCCATGGACCCCGGCAAGGTGCCCGAGTACGACGACATCGACGAGAAGGGGGCTGCGCGGCTGATCGGCCAGCTGCTCGCGCGGGGCGAAGGGCTCACCGTCTCCGACGAGGAGACCTGCGAACTGCTCGGCAAGTACGGCATCCGGGTGCGCCGCGCCCTGCCCGCACCCACCCCCGACGCCGCCGCCGAAGCCGCCCGCACCCTCGGCTATCCGGTGGCCCTCAAGGCCACCGCCCCGCACCTCAGGCACCGCGCCGACCTCGGGGGCGTACGCCTCGACCTGGCGGACGAGGAGCAACTGCGTCGCGCGTACGCCGAGTTGACCGATCTGTTCGGGAAGCCCGAGGAGCTGCGGCCGGTGGTGCAGAGCATGGCACCGCGCGGCGTCGACACCGTCGTACGGGCCGTGATCGACCCGGCGGCCGGGGCCGTGCTGTCCTTCGGACTCGCCGGAGCCGCCTCCCAGCTGCTCGGCGACATGGCGCACCGGCTCATCCCGGTCACCGACCGGGAGGCGGCCTCGCTGGTGCGCTCGATCCGCACGGCGCCGCTGCTGTTCGGCTGGCGCGGCTCCACGCCCGTCGACACCCCGGCGCTGGAGGAGCTGCTGCTGCGGGTGTCCCGGCTGGTCGACGATCACCCGGAGGTGGTCGCCGTCACCCTGGAGCCGGTCGTCGTCGCCCCGCACGGCGCCGGCGTCCTCGGCGCCACGCTGCGGCTCGCGCCGCCGCCCGCCCGCGACGACCTCGGCCCGCGCACGATGCCGGCCTACTGAGCGGGAGAGGGGGACCGCATGGAGATCGCCGGCCGCGAGCTGCCCGAGGGCAGTCGGTGGGACTGGGAGGCGACCGGCTGGGACGCGGGGGAGCTGCGGCTCGCCGCCGGGTACGACCTCACGTACCACCACGGCCTGGAGGCCGGCTTCGCCGGCCCGCTCCTCGTGTCCTGCCCGTCCGCCTTCCAGGACCCCGTCTTCCGCGCGCCCCCCGCCGAGGAGACGGCACGGCTCGTGCGCGCCCTCGGCGAGGCGCCGGCCCTCGCGGTCGCGTTCGAAGCGGACGCCGGCGGCCCCGACCCCGTCTCCTGCCTGATCGCCGCCGAGCGGCTGGAGGTCCGCCGGACGGGCGTTCGCCGGCCTCCACGCGCGCGTGCGCAGGCCGCCCCCGGTCCGCGCGACTGGCCCGGACCGCCCTTGCCCACGGATTAGGATGGACGCCATGGCCAAGACCAGTACGACGACCCAGGGGCTGCGCGCGGCGATCGAGCGCAGCGGCTACTACCCGGCCCTCGTGGCCGAGGCGGTGGAGGCCGCTGTGGGCGGCGAGCCCATCCGGTCGTACCTGGTCCACCAGGAGACCACCTTCGACCAGAACGAGGTGCGCCGGCACGTGACCGTGCTGGTGCTCACCGGCAACCGCTTCATCGTCAGCCACACCGACGAGCAGGCCGCCGACAGCACCTCCCCGACGCCGTACGCCACCACCTCCACCGAGTCGGTGAAGCTGGAGCGGATCTCCTCCGTCGTGGTCAGCCGCGTCGTCGCGAACCCGGAGCAGTACACCCCGGGCACCCTGCCCCGCGAGGTCGTGCTGACCATCGGCTGGGGCGCGGTCAACCGCATCGACCTGGAGCCCGCCGCCTGCGGCGACCCCAACTGCGACGCCGACCACGGCTACACGGGCAACTCCACGGCCGACGACCTCAGCCTGCGCGTCAGCGAGGCCGGGGACGGCCCGGAGACGGTGCGCGAGGCGCTCGCCTTCGCCCAGGCCATCTCGGAGGCGACCGCGGACATCACCCGCTGATGTCCCAGCTCTCCGCCTGGGACCACCCGGAACCGCTCGCCCTGGACACCGCGCCGCTGCCCGAGTACGGCAGCGGCTCCCTCGCCGACCTGCTGCCCACCGTGGCCGCCGGCATGGGCGTCCCCGGCATGACCGCCACGATCCCCGAACTGACCGCCGCCGACCGGGTCTGCGTCCTGCTGATAGACGGCCTCGGCTGGGAGCAGCTGCGGGCGCACGCCGACGAGGCCCCGTTCCTGACCTCGCTGCTCGGCACCTCACGCGGCGGCACCGGCCGCCCGATCACCGCCGGCTACCCGGCGACCACCGCGGTCTCCCTCGCCTCCGTCGGCACCGGCCTGCCCCCCGGCCTGCACGGCCTGCCCGGCTACACCGTGCGCAACCCGGCCACCGGCGAGCTGATGAACCAGCTCCGCTGGCAGCCGTACACCGATCCGCACGCCTGGCAGCCCTACCCCACCGTCTTCGAGCTGGCCCAGGCGGCCGGGGTGCACGCCGCCCAGGTGACCTCGCCGATCTTCGAGCACACGCCGCTGACCAAGATCGCGCTCAGCGGCGGCAGCTTCCACGGCCGGCTCAGCGGCGAGGAGCGCATGGACCTCGCGGCGGAGCAACTGGCCGCCGGGGACCGCTCGCTGGTCTACACGTACTACTCCGAGCTGGACGGCGCCGGGCACCGCTACGGCGTCGCCTCCGACACCTGGCGCGGCCAGCTGATGTACGTCGACCGGCTCGCCCAGCGCCTCGCCGAGCAACTGCCGCCGCGCAGCGCGCTGTACGTCACCGCCGACCACGGCATGGTCGACGTCCCCTTCGACGACGAGCACCGCATCGACTTCGACGCGGACTGGGAGCTGCGCGCCGGGGTCGCCCTGCTGGGCGGAGAGGGCCGGGCGCGGCACGTGTACGCGGTGCCGGGCGCCGAGGACGACGTGCTGACCGTGTGGCGCGAGGTACTCGGTGAGCAGTTCTGGGTGGCGTCGCGGGACGAGGCGATCGCGGCGGGATGGTTCGGGCCGCGCATCGACGAGCGGGTGTACGCACGGCTCGGGGACGTGGTCGCGGCCGCGCACGACGACGTCCTGATCATCGCGTCGGAACGGGAGCCGAAGGAGTCGGCGCTGGTCGGCAACCACGGCTCGATGACGCCCGCCGAGCAGCTGGTCCCGCTGCTCGAAGTACGCTCCTGACGCTCCCTGTCCCGACTGTTCGCCGAAAGGTGCTCGACTCCTCATGCCCGAGCTGGTGTTCTTCTCCGGAACGATGGACTGCGGGAAGTCGACGCTGGCTCTGCAGATCGAGCACAACCGCTCCGCGCGCGGCCTCGTCGGCATGATCTTCACCCGCAACGACCGCGCGGGCGAGGGCAAGCTGTCCTCCCGGCTCGGCCTGGTCACCGACGCGGTGGAGGTCGCCGACGACCAGGATCTGTACGCCTACCTCGTGGACCATCTCTCGCAGGGCCGCCGGGCCGACTACGTGATCGCGGACGAGGCCCAGTTCCTCGCGCCGGAGCAGGTCGACCAGCTCGCGCGCGTGGTGGACGATCTCGGCCTGGACGTGTACGCGTTCGGGATCACCACCGACTTCCGCTCCAAGCTCTTCCCCGGCTCGCAGCGGCTGGTGGAGCTGGCCGACCGCATCGAGGTGCTCCAGGTGGAGGCGCTGTGCTGGTGCGGCGCCCGCGCCACGCACAACGCCCGCACGATAGGCGGCGAGATGGTGGTCGAGGGCGCGCAGGTGGTCGTCGGGGACGTCAACCAGGCGGCGGGCGAAGTCGGCTACGAGGTGCTGTGCCGCCGCCACCACCGCCGCCGCATGACCGCCGCGACGGCCCGCGCGGCGGCCCTGTCCCCGGACGTCCTGCCGGTCTCCCCGCGCTGAGCCGGTCCTCTCCCGGACCACCCCGCCCCCGCCCCAGGCCGACGCCGCCTGGCCCCGGCCGTCTCCCACCCGCCCTGGCCCCGCGCGCATCCGTCCGCGACGGGCCATCTGCCGGGCCACGCGCGTGCGTCCGGGGGAGTTGTCGCCCGGGTGTCTGCCGGGCAGCCCTGGGGCCTCGTGTGTCCGTCCGGGGGAGTTGGTCGCGCGAGGCGTCCGCCGGGCTGCCCTTTCGCCCGGGGTGTCTGCCGGGCCGCCCTGGTGCCGCGCGCGTCCGTCCCGGGCCGGTGCCGACCGGGCTCGCCCAGGACGGGGGAGATCTCGGGACGGGGGCGACCCGGGCCCGGGGAACGGCCGTAACCCGGCCGGCCCGCGGAGCGGTCAGCGGTCAGTGGGGGTTCTCGACCACCGAGAACTCCGCGCCCTCCGGGTCCGCCACCGTGGCCACGCGGCCGTGGGGGCTGTCGTGCGGCTGCCGGACGATCCGGCCGCCCAGGTCGGCGACCTGCCGTACCGCCGCGTCCGCGTCGGCCACCTCGAAGTACGTCTGCCAGTGCGATCCGCGGTCGCGGGGCAGCGCGTGGCCGACGCCGTGGAGACCGGCGACCGGGCGGCCGCCGAGGTGGAGCGTCACATAGTCGAAGCCGGCCGAGACCACCGGCTCCTGCTCGTAACCGAACACCGTCGTGTAGAACTTGGCGACGCTCTCCGTCTCGAAGGTCACCAGCTCGTTCCACGCGGGCGTGCCCGGCACTCCCGTGATCGCGGTGCCGAGGTGCGCGGCGCACTGCCAGATCCCGAACACCGCCCCGGAGGGGTCGGCGGCGATGGCCATCCGCCCGGCCTCCGCGGCGTCCAGCGGCCCGACCGCCACCGTGCCCCCGCACTCCCGTACCGTGTCGGCCGTCAGATCCACGTCGTCCGAGGCGAGATACGGCGTCCAGGCGATCGGCAGCCGGCGGTCCGGCGGCAGCTGGCCCATGCCCGCCACCTCGTGGTCGTCCAGCAGCGCCCGCACATACGGGCCGAGCTGCTGCGGGCCGGGCCGGAACTCCCAGCCGAACAGCTCTCCGTAGAACTCCTCGGTGGCGGCCAGCCCGTGCGCCATCAGGCTCACCCAGCAGGGCGTGCCGGGTGCGCGCCCCGCGTGCGGGCCGGCCGGCTCCCGTGCCTCGGTCATCGATCTCTCTCTCCCCGGCCCCTCGCGGTGGCCGTGTCGCTTCCGCCCCCGCAAGGGGGTCCACGCCGGCGTCGGTCACGCCCGTGCAGGTGCCCGCATCCTCCCCGTCGCGGGCGGGCCGTGGCGCGCCGCTGCTCGGCGACACCCCCGGGAGGATGCCCGGTCTGCCGTCTTCGCCGCTTCCTGACGATGGCCGGCGGGTGTCCGCCGGGTGTACAGCACGTGCTCGATCCCGTACGCCACGTGATCGAGCGTGTCCGGCCGAGCAGAGTAGCCGGACCTGGACGCCGCGGCCACCCCTGGCGTATGCATGGCGCCATGACAGCCATCATCACCGCAACCGATCTCGCGCATGAGCTGGCCGGGGACCGTCCTCCGGTACTGCTGGACGTGCGCTGGCAGCTGAGCCTGGCGAAGGCGGCGGGCGCGCCGGCCTTCGACGGGCGCGCCGAGTACGCCGCCGGGCACATCCCGGGCGCGGTCTTCGTCGACCTGGACCGGGAGTTGGCCGGCGAGCCGGGGCAGAACGGCCGGCATCCGCTGCCGGACCTCGAGGAGTTCGGCGCCGCGATGCGCCGCGCGGGCGTCTCGGCCGGCCGTCCGGTGGTCGTGTACGACGGCGGCCAGGGCTGGGCGGCGGCGCGCGCCTGGTGGCTGCTGCGCTGGACGGGTCACCCGGACGTGCGGGTTCTGGACGGCGGGTTGCCGTCCTGGCAGGGCGAACTGTCCACCGAGGAGCCGGAACCGGCCGAGGGCGACTTCCGGCCCGAGCCGGCCGCCTCCGGGCTGCTGGACGCGGACGGCGCCGCCGCCCTGGCCCGCTCGGGGGTGCTGCTGGACGCGCGCGCGGGGGAGCGCTACCGCGGCGAGGTGGAGCCGGTCGACCGGGTCGGCGGGCACATCCCGGGCGCGGTGTCGGCGCCGACCACGGAGAACGTGGGAGCCGACGGCCGCTTCCTGCCGGCGGACGAACTGCGGGACCGCTTCAAGGCCCTGGGCGTGTCCGGGGACGCCGAAGTGGGCGTGTACTGCGGCTCGGGCGTCTCCGCCGCCCACGAGGTGCTGGCGCTCGCCGTGGCGGGCATTCCGGCGGCCCTGTACGTCGGTTCGTGGTCCGAGTGGTCCTCCGACCCGGACCGCCCGGTGGCGGTGGGCGCGGATCCCCAGTAGCGGCGCTCCGGGCACACCGTACGAAAAAGGGTTCCCGCACGTGTGCAGCCGGAAGTGGGGGCACGCATGCGTGCCCCCACTTTCCGTTGCCGTACGGCCGGTTACTCCTGCTTCTTGCGGCGCGTGCCGAAGACGATCTCGTCCCAGCTCGGTACGGCGGCGCGGCGGCCGGGTCGGACGCCGTCGGCCTCGGCCTGGCGGTCGGTGGCGCCGATGAGCCGGTCCCGGTGGCTGCCTACGGAGCGGGGCATGAGGACGTCCGCGTAGGCCGAACCGGCCGAGGCGGCGGGGGCCGGCGGCTCCTCGGCGACCGGCTCGGCGTCGGGCTCCTCCGGCGTCTCCGCCGGGCGCTCCGGGACGACCAGGTCGCCCCGGAAGCTCGGTACCGCCTCCAGCAGGCTGGTCAGCGAGTCGCGTTCGCCCGTGCTCTCCTCCGCGGGCTCGGACGGCTGCGCGGGCAGACTCGGCCGCTCCCGGTCGCCCCGGTCGAGCGCGCGGTCCATCGAACGCTCGCGTGGCAGGCGGGCGATGCGCGGCACGAACGGGAAGCTCGGCTCGGGTACGGCGAGGTCGTCGGACTCGCCGATGAGTGAGCGCGCCTCGTCGTCCACGGCCTGCACGAGCCGCCGGGGCGGGTCGTACGTCCAGCTCGCCGAGTGCGGTTCGCCCGCGACCCGGTAGACGAGGAGCACCTCCCAGGTGCCGTCGTCGCGGCGCCAGGAGTCCCACTGCACGGTGTCCTTCTCGGCGCCGCGCAGCAGCAGCCGCTCCTGCACGGCCTCGCCGAGCAGCGGGCCGGAGTTCTCACCGGGGCGGCGGACCGGCGTCTTGCGGGCGCGCTCGGCCATGAAGGCGCGCTCGGCGAGCACGGGGCCCTCGAAGCGCCGTACCCGGTCCACGGGGATGCCGGCGAGCTGCGCGACCTCTTCCGCGGTGGCACCGGCGCGTATACGCGCCTGGATGTCACGGGGGCGCAGATGGCTCTCGACCTCGATCTCGATCTGGCCGAGGCGGGGCCGGTCGCCGCGCACGGCGGCGCGCAGCCGTTCGTCGATCGGAAGGGTGTACTCCGTTGCGTCGGCAGCCTTCAGCACCAGCCGTGTGCCGTCATTCGAGACGGCCACGACACGCAGTTCGGGCATGGGGACCTCCCGGGTGGTGCCTGCCGACGTCACGTGCGTCGCTGCTTCCGCTAGTCGAGTGTGGCCTGCCCGGGTGCAGCCTGCCACAACCTTGCCGAGTTGCCCGGCGTGTCGGGCAAGGGCCCTGGGTCGCCGTTATGGCACGGTTACCTGTTCGCAACGCTAAGTGACCAAATCCGTCACCCTGTGCAACCAGCCCCCCTCCCGGCGGTCCTGCAAGGCCGCGGACACCCTGGTGGGAGACCGGACCCAGGGCTCGCAACAGTACTCCATTTGGACCATGTGCGTGGATGGGCGCGCCGCCCAACTTCTGGCAACGCTTGCGACTTGGCCGCCGGCAACCGGTTTCGCGGATCACGAACGTGGTGAACTTCACGCAATCCCCGGAAACGGAACCAATGCTTTCCGGTACGGCAAGTTCCAGGTATGCGTGAAATGCCCGTTGTGGCGCCTACGACCCCAGAACCCTCCGCAAGTAGGCGTTCTGGAACAGCCGTTCCGGGTCGAGCCGGTCCCTGAGCGCCGTGAACTCGCCGAAGCGCGGGTACACGCGTGCGAAGTACTCGGCGTCCCGGGTGTGCACCTTGCCCCAGTGCGGCCGGCCTTCATGAGCGGTGAAGATGCGCTCGGCGGCGGTGAAGTAGGCCTGGTACGGCGTGCCCCGGAACATGTGGACGGCGATGTAGGCGCTGTCCCGGCCGGAGGCGGTGGACAGGGTGATGTCGTCGGCCGGGGCGGTGCGCACCTCGACGGGGAAGCCGACCCGCAGCCCCGAGCGGTCGACCATGGCCTTCAGTTCGCGCAGCGTGTCCACGAGGGCCGCGCGCGGGACGGCGTACTCCATCTCCACGAAACGCACCCGGCGCGGCGAGGTGAAGACCTTGTAGGGAATGTCCGTGTACGTCCGCGCGGACAGGGCCCTGCTGGAGATCCGCGCGATGGCCGGGACGGTGGCGGGGGCGGCGCGGCCCACCCACTGGGCCACCTGGAAGACGCCGTTGGAGAGGAACTCGTCCTCGAACCAGCCGGCCAGCTGCCCCACGGGCTGCTCGGGACCGGCGCTGCGGTTGTTCCGCTTGGTGTTGGTGTTGCCGGTGTGCGGGAACCAGTAGAACTCGAAGTGCTCGTTCTCCGCCCACAGTTGATCGAACTCGGCGAGGACCCGGTCGAGAGGCATCGGCTCCTCGCGGGCGGTGAGCAGGAAGAGCGGCTCCACCGCGAAGGTGATCGCGGTGACGATCCCGAGGGCGCCGAGGCCTATGCGGGCCGCCGCGAAGACCTCCGGGTTCTCCTTCTCGGAGCAGGTGAGCACCGAGCCGTCCGCCGTGACGAGTTCAAGCCCCTTGATCTGGGCGGCGATCGACGCCGACTCGCGGCCCGTGCCGTGCGTGCCGGTGCTGGTGGCGCCCGAGACGGTCTGCTCCATGATGTCGCCCATGTTGGTGAGCGACAGACCCTCGCGCGCCAGTGCCGCGTTGAGTCTCTTGAGCGGCGTGCCGGCCTCGACCGTGACCGTCATGGCCTCGCGATCAATCTTGCGGATGCCCGTCAACAGTTGAGGGCGTATCAACACACCGTCGGTCGCCGCGATCGACGTGAAGGAGTGACCGGTGCCGACCGCCTTCACCTTCAGGCCGTCCTCGGCGGCCCGGCGCACCGCCGCGGCCAGCTCCGCCACCGACGCGGGCGCGACCTGCCGGGCGGGCCGGGCCGACACGTTGCCGCCCCAGTTACGCCAGGTGCCGTTCTTCCCGCTCGCTGTGCTGCTCAACGGTGCCTCCCCGACCCGAGGCCGGCCTGCGCAGCCGGCGGTACCCGAGGAAACCGACCGCGACCGCGACGGCCCCGGACACGGCCGGGACCCCGTACCCCGCCCGCGCTCCGGCCGCGTCGATCACCGAGCCGGCCACGGACGAACCGAGCGCCACACCGACCGCGAGGCCGGTGCTCACCCAGGTCATGCCCTCGGTGAGCTGCGCGCGAGGTACGTGCTCTTCGATGAGGGACATCGTCGTGATCATCGTCGGCGCGATGGACAGGCCCGCAACGAACAGCGCCACGGCCAGAAGCGGCAGGTTTCCGACCAGTAGGAGGGGGATCATACTCACGGCCATCGCCGCCACGCCCAGCAGCCAGCGGCGTTCCGGCGCCCCGGCGAGCCGCAGCAGTCCGAAGACCACCCCGGCGACGCAGGAACCGGCCGCGTACAGCGCGAGGACCACGCTCGCGGCGCCCTTGTGGCCGCGCTCGTCGGCGAAGGCGACGGTGACGACGTCCACCGACCCGAAGATCGCGCCGGTCGCCGCGAAGGTCGCCACCAGCACCTGGAGCCCGGCCGAGCGCAGGGCCGTACCGCCGCCGAAGCGCTCGCGCGGGTGCGGCTCGGGCTCGGTGGCGCGCTGGGCGGTGAGCCAGAAGACGCCGGCGGCCAGGAAGCAGGCGGCGAGCAGCGGCCCGGCCTCCGGGAACCAGGCCGTCGACAGCCCGATCGAGACGATCGGCCCGAAGATGAAGCAGACCTCGTCGACGACCGACTCGAACGAGTACGCGGTGTGCAGCTTCTCGGTGCCCCGGTACAGCGCCGCCCAGCGGGCCCGGATCATCGCGCCGAGGCTCGGCACCGAGCCGATCCCGGCGGCGCAGGCGAACAGCACCCAGTCCGGCCCCGTCAGATGCGCGGCGAGCAGCAGGCCGGCCGCAGCGGCGAGGGCCACCAGGGTGGCGGGGCGCAGCACCCGGCGCTGCCCGTGCCGGTCGACCAGCCGGGAGATCTGCGGCCCGATCACCGCGGCGGACAGCGCGATGGTGGCCGACAGCGCGCCCGCGAGCCCGTACCGCCCGGTCAGCTGGGAGACCATCGTGACCACGCCGATGCCCATCATCGACAGCGGCATCCGGCCGAGGAATCCCGCGGCGGAGAACGCCTTGGTGCCGGGTTCGGCGAACAGGGCTCTGTAGGGGCTGGGCACGGGGTCTCCGAAGCGGCTCGGTAAGGCGCGAATGCGGCTGATACAGCTTACGAGTAAGGGGACCCTAATCGCACCCGGTTTTGCCTGCCGCCCTCTGCCGGGAAAATCGCCATGAACCGGTTGGAACCCGACTCGTCACCCGGCCGTTCCCCGGCTGTCGGTGCCGGGTGGCAGGATCGAGTCATGCCAGACGCGCTCGATCCCACCCCGTACGACGCCCTGCTCCTGCTCTCCTTCGGCGGCCCCGAAGGCCCGGACGACGTGGTCCCGTTCCTGGAGAACGTCACGCGCGGGCGCGGCATCCCGAAGGAGCGCCTGAAGGAGGTCGGGCAGCACTACTTCCTCTTCGGCGGGGTCAGCCCCATCAACGCCCAGAACCGCGCCCTGCTGGACGCCCTGCGCAAGGACTTCGCCGAGCACGGCCTGGACCTGCCGGTCTACTGGGGCAACCGCAACTGGGCGCCGTACCTGACGGACACCCTGCGCGAGATGGTCGCCGACGGCCGCCGCCGCATCCTGGTGCTCGCCACCAGCGCCTACGCCTCCTACTCCGGCTGCCGCCAGTACCGCGAGAACCTCGCCGACGCGCTGGCCGCTCTCGAGGCCGAGGGCCTGCCGCTGCCCAAGGTCGACAAGCTGCGGCACTACTTCAACCACCCCGGCTTCGTCGAGCCCATGACCGACGGCGTGCTGCGCGCCCTGGAGGACCTCCCCGAGGACGTCCGCGCGGGCGCCCACATCGCCTTCACCACCCACTCCATCCCGACCTCCGCCGCCGACACCTCCGGCCCCGTGGAGGCTCACGGTGAGGGCGGCGCCTACGTCGAGCAGCACCTGGACGTGGCCCAGCTGATCGCCGACGCCGTCCGTGAGCGCACCGGAATCGACCACCCCTGGCGGCTGGTCTACCAGTCCCGCTCCGGCGCCCCGCACATCCCGTGGCTGGAGCCGGACATCTGCGACCACCTTCAGGAGCAGCACGCCGCGGGCGTCCCGGCCGTGGTGATGGCGCCGATCGGCTTCGTCTCCGACCACATGGAGGTCCTCTACGACCTCGACACCGAGGCCAAGGCCAAGGCCGAGGAGCTGGGCCTGCCGGTGCGCCGCTCGGCCACCGTCGGCGCCGACCCGCGTTTCGCCGCCGCCGTCCGCGACCTGGTCATGGAGCGCGCCGCCGTCGAGAGCGGCCGGGCGGTCACCCTCTGCGCCCTGGGCTCCCTCGGCCCGAGCCACCACGTCTGCCCGGTCGGCTGCTGCCCGGCCCGTGCCCCGCGCCCGGCCGCCGCCGGCGCCGACAGCCCCTACGCGTGAGGAGACCCGTGACCGATCCCCTGCACCGGGAACTGCTGGAACTGGCCCAGGAGGCCGCCCGCCGCGCCGGTGACCTGCTGCGGGACGGCAGACCGGCCGACCTCGCCGTGGCGAGGACCAAGTCGAGCCCGATCGACGTGGTCACCGAGATGGACATCGCGGCCGAGAAGCTGATCACCGATCTGATCTCCGGCCACCGCCCCGACGACGGCTTCCTCGGCGAGGAGGGCGCGTCCGTGGCGGGCAGCAGCGGCGTGCGCTGGGTGATCGACCCGCTCGACGGCACGGTGAACTACCTGTACGGCCTGCCGACCTGGGCGGTGTCCGTCGCCGCCGAGCAGGACGGGGAGACGGTCGTCGGAGTGGTCGCGGCTCCGATGCGCGGCGAGACGTACCACGCCGTGCGTGGGGCAGGGGCGTGGGCCACCGGCGCGTGGGAGGGCGAGCGGGCGCTCGTCTGCCGTCCCGCGCCCCCGCTGGAGCAGGCCCTGGTCTCCACCGGCTTCAACTACGTCACCGAGGTCCGCACCCACCAGGCCGAGGTCGCCGCCCGGCTGATCCCGCTGCTGCGCGACATCCGGCGCGGCGGCTCGGCGGCGGTCGACCTGTGCGACGTGGCCTGCGGCCGGCTCGACGGGTACTACGAGCGCGGGCTCAACGCGTGGGACTTCGCCGCGGGCGACCTGATCGCCCGGGAGGCGGGCGCGCTGGTCGGCGGGCGGCCCGGAGAGGGGCCGTCGCGGGAGCTGACCGTCGCCGGGTCGCCGGGCGTGTTCGAGCCCCTCCAGCGGCTGCTGGAGGACTTCGGCGCCTGGCACGACTGAGTACGGAGGCCGACGGCCGCCGGAACGCGCAGGGACCCCGGCGCTGGATTCGCCAGGGTCCCCTTGTGCGCTTTCGGGCCGATCAGACGCGTGACGCGCCGACCTCCACACCGTGTTCGGCGGCGAGGCGTCGCAGGTCGTCGAGCTCTGCCTGCTCCACCTCGACGAGGAAGTCGTCACCCTCGTCACGAGCCCGCGACAGGTCGGACTCGGTCGCCCTTATGCGCTGCAGAAGTCCTGCGGTGAAAGCGTCCATGCTGCGCCCCCTCGTCCTGGGTCGTGGGTCGGTGGCACGGGGGTGTGCCGGTTGGGAAAGGGGCGATCACGTCTCTCGCGGGTGCCCAGCGCTGCCCTGCTGGGCGGCGACGGTGCCGGACACCCACGCCCGCTCTGCGAAGCGGATCGCGGTGTACCGCATGGTGCTGCGTTACATGCAGAGCGTGATCGCGGGGTGTAAAGCCGTCCTCCCCCCGCTCCCTCGTCCGGAAACCTCAACCGGAGGAGAAATTCTCGTATTCCCGGCCCGGGGCGCCGGTCCGTACGGTCCGCAACCCGCCTTACAGCCGACTTACGACCGAAAAGGGCAGGATGGAGGTCACACCCCACGAACGCCCCTGCCCGCACGCGCCCACGGCGCGGCTACGCGGGTGGACATGAGGAAGGACAAGCGACGTGCGCGTACTCGTCGTCGAGGACGAGCAGCTGCTCGCCGATGCGGTGGCCACCGGACTGCGCCGGGAGGCCATGGCCGTCGACGTCGTGTACGACGGTGCGGCCGCCCTGGAGCGCATCGGCGTCAACGACTACGACGTGGTCGTCCTCGACCGCGACCTCCCGCTGGTGCACGGCGACGACGTCTGCCGCAAGATCGTCGAGCTGGGCATGCCCACGCGCGTGCTGATGCTCACCGCCTCCGGTGACGTCAGCGACCGGGTGGAGGGCCTGGAGATCGGCGCCGACGACTACCTGCCCAAGCCCTTCGCGTTCAGCGAGCTGATCGCGCGCGTGCGCGCCCTCGGCCGCCGTACGAGCGTGCCCCTGCCGCCCGTCCTGGAGCGCGCCGGCATCAAGCTGGACCCGAACCGCCGCGAGGTCTTCCGGGACGGCAAGGAGATCCAGCTGGCACCCAAGGAGTTCGCGGTGCTGGAGGTGCTCATGCGCAGCGAGGGCGCGGTCGTCTCGGCCGAGCAGCTGCTGGAGAAGGCCTGGGACGAGAACACCGACCCGTTCACCAACGTCGTGCGCGTCACCGTGATGACCCTGCGGCGCAAGCTGGGCGAGCCTCCGGTGATCGTCACCGTCCCCGGCTCCGGCTACCGGATCTGATCCGCCATGGCCGCCACCCCCGCGCCGCCCCAGGCGCCCCCGAAGCCCACCTGGGACCCCAGAAGGCCGCAACCGCCCTTCCCGTGGCTGCGCCCGACCATCCGCATACGGCTCACGCTCCTGTACGGCGGCATGTTCCTGATCGCCGGCATCCTGCTGCTGTCGATCATCTACCTGCTGGCCGCACAGGCGATCAGCACGGGCAACCAGCCGCTGTTCAAGATCGTGAGCGGCACGGCGATCCGGGTCTCCAGCGACAACTGCCCGGCGATCAACACCACCAGCCTGCCGCTGTCGGAGTTCAACGACGCGATCGCGCACTGCGTCGACCAGCAGCGCCAGGCCGCCCTGGACGATCTGCTCAGCCGCTCGCTGCTGGCCCTGCTGGGCCTCGCCGTGATCGCCTTCGCGTTCGGTTACGCGATGGCGGGCCGCGTGCTGTCCCCGCTCGGCCGGATCACCCGCACCGCCCGCCAGGTGGCCGGTTCCGATCTGTCCCGCCGGATCGAGCTGGACGGCCCGGACGACGAGCTGAAGGAGCTCGCGGACACCTTCGACGACATGCTGGAGCGGCTCGAGCGGGCCTTCACCGCCCAGCAGCGCTTCGTCGGCAACGCCTCGCACGAGCTGCGCACCCCGCTCGCGATCAACAGAACGCTCCTCGAGGTGCACCTGTCCGATCCGAACGCGCCGGTGGAGCTGCAGCAGCTCGGCAAGACCCTGCTCGCCACCAACGAGCGCAGCGAGCAGCTGGTCGAGGGGCTGCTGCTGCTCGCCCGCAGCGACAACCAGATCGTCGAGCGCAAGCCCGTCGACCTGGCGGAGGTCGCCACCCAGGCCATCGACCAGGTGCGCGCCGAGGCCGACGCCAAGGGCGTGAAGATCCGCGGCGAGCGCAAGCCCGTCGTGGTGCAGGGCAACGGCGTGCTGCTGGAGCGGATCGCGCTGAACCTGGTGCAGAACGCGGTGCGGTACAACGTGCCGGAGGACGGCTGGGTGGAGGTGCACACGGAGGTCCAGCACGGCCAGGCGGTGCTGACCGTCACCAACTCCGGACCAGTGGTTCCGGCGTACGAGATCGACAACCTCTTCGAGCCCTTCAGACGGCTCCGTACGGAGCGCACGGGCAGCGACAAGGGTGTGGGTCTCGGCCTGTCCATCGCCCGGTCCGTGGCCCGCGCGCACGGCGGCCACATCGGCGGGCAGCCCCGCGAGGGCGGGGGGCTGGTGATGCGGGTCACCCTCCCGCTGTGATCCTCGACGGAGCCGCCGGACCGGTCCGCGCGCGCCATGGGCCGACACACGCGGAGCATGTTCGCTTCACGCGGAATTTTTCAGCCGCCGAATGAGCTTGCTCCTGTGTGATCGATCACATGGGCGAATTTTCGGCCATGTACTCTCTGTGATCATGAAACATGACGGAAAGCCGGGAAAGTCCTGGTTTTCAGGGCTCTTGATCACGGGAAGTACACGGTGAGGCGCCTTTGAGGTGCGACATCAGGACCGTGTACGGTCCTCACCGCCATCCAAGCCGATCACTCTTGAGGGGTCGGGTTGGGTGTCGATTGAGTAACAGACCTTGATGTGAGGCAAAATCTCCGCCTCAGGTCGGGCACAAGTCCGGCCTCTCACGCGTTACGTGCGCTGGAGACACCGCAGACACCCAGAGGGGGAGAGCGACTATGGCAACCGACTACGACACTCCACGCAAGACCGACGACGACGTCGACTCGGACAGCCTTGAAGAACTGAAGGCCCGGCGGAACGACAAGACCACCTCGTCGGTCGACGTCGACGAGTTCGAGGCCGCCGAGGGCCTCGAGCTGCCCGGCGCCGACCTCTCGAACGAGGAGCTGGCCGTCCGGGTGCTGCCCAAGCAGCAGGACGAGTTCACCTGCATGAGCTGCTTCCTGGTGCACCACCGCAGCCAGCTGGCCCGGGAGAAGAACGGCCAGCCCATCTGCCGCGACTGCGACTGAGGCCGGGTCGGCCGTGTCTGGCTCGACCCCTCCTCGGAAGCGCCGCTTCTCCCTGGGGAAAGCGGACGAAGGGCCGTCCGACGGCCCGCACGGCGCGCGTGACGACGAGCGGGGCGCACCCGGAGTGGTGGCCCCGCTCGAACCGGCCGGCGACCGGGCCGACCACCCGGTACGGGTGCGCACCCCTGCGCCGGTCGCCCGGCGGAGGGCAGCGGTGATGGGCGGCAAGGCCCGGGACATGGCCCGGCAAGGGATCCGCAGGGGTGGCAGCGGCGCCCGCGCGGGTCTGGCGTACCTCGCCGACCGGATCATCGAGATCGCCCCGCGCATCCCCGTACGCGACCTCGCGACCCTGCGCCGGCAGTTCCCCGGCCTCGGGCCCGAGGAGCTCGCCGACAAGCTGGTGGCGGGCGCCACGGCCGGGACCGCGACGGTCGGGGCCGGCATCGGAGCGGCGGCCATGCTGCCCGTGCCGCCGGCCATGCCGACCGAACTGGCCGCGGAGATCACCGGGGTCGCCGCGATCGAGCTGAAGCTCATCGCCGAACTGCACGAGGTCTACGGCGTCAGACCGCCGGGGAACCTCAGGACCCGCAGCACCGCGTATCTGTCCTCCTGGTCGGGGGAGCGCGGGGTCGACGTGCTCAAGCCGTCGACGTACGACTCGGCCCTCGGCGGCCAGCTGAAGCGCCGGCTGCGCCAGCAGATCATGAGACGCATGGTCCGGGATCTGCCCAGCCTCATGCCGTTCATGGTGGGAGCCGCGGTCGGGGCGGTCGTCAACCGGCGGGACACCAGGCGGCTCGCCGCCCGCATCCGGGCCGACCTGCGCGCGATCCAGGTGCCCTGGGACGAGCTGGAGCAGCTGCCGCCGCTGGAGAAGCCGGCCGAGCCCCTGGACCTGCGCGACCTCCCCGAAGAGCGCTAGACGAGCGCGGGACGCGTGCCGCTCAGGCGTCCGCCGTGCGCGCCGCCTCGATCGCCGCCGCCAGCTTCTCCGGCTCCCGCGTCGACAGATACAGGTACGGCGTCGGGTCCTCGGGGTCCGTGACCTCCACCCGGAGCGCCGTCGGGATGTAGCCGCGCAGCAGCAGGAACGCCCGGGTGTCGGCCTTGTACGTCCGCCAGGCGCGGGCCTCCTCCGCGTCCAGCACCTCCGCCTCGCCCAGCGCCGACACCGGGATCTTCGCCTCGCCCGCGATCAGCGAGCCGCCCACGACGCGGATGCGCGGCGAGCCGTACGCGCTGGCCACGACGGCCGCCGCGGCCGTACCGCCGACCAGGCCGCCGAGCAGCGGCAGGGTGCCGAACGGAAGCAGGATCAGGGCGAAGGAGACGCCCACGAGAAAGCTGATCAGCCACCACGAGCGCGGGGCGGTGAGGCGTTCTTCGTAGGGGGTGGCGGAGAGCTGCATGAAGCCAAGCTTGGCACGGGACCCGGATCGCCCCGTAAGGCAGGGGCAGCTGGCGCGAAGCGCCGCCGAGCAGGGCGGTGGTGGGGAACGGGCGGACGGGTAAGGTCTGCGCCTGTGAGTGGTAGTTCCGCAAGCCTTCAGCCTCCCGCCGACGCGGTGAAACCGGTACGGCACCCCGACGCGCCCGCGCCCGGAGAACTCCTCGGCGCCCATTACGAACACTGTTTCGGCTGCGGTCCCGGGCAGCCGCACGGACTGCACCTGGAGGCGCGGGCCGGCGACGGCGTCTCGCTGACCGCCGAGTTCACCGTCCAGTCCGCCCATCAGGGCGCCCCGGGCCTCGCGCACGGCGGTGTGCTGGCCACGGCCCTGGACGAGACCCTCGGCTCGCTGAACTGGCTGCTGCGGACCATCGCCGTCACCGGCCGGCTGGAGACCGACTTCGTGCGGCCCGTCCCCGTGGGCACCACGCTGTATCTGGAGGCGGAGGTCACCGCGGTCGCCGGACGCAAGATCTACTCCACGGCCACCGGACGCCTCGGCGGCCCCGACGGACCCGTCGCCGTCCGCGCCGACGCGCTGTTCATCGAGGTCAAGGTCGACCACTTCATCGACCACGGCCGCCGGGAGGAGATCCAGGCCGCCATGAGCGACCCGGACCAGATCCGGCGCGCCCGCGCCTTCGAGGTGAACCCGTGAGCCGTAGCCCGCTCGACGTACTGATCCGGCGCGTCGACCCCGACGTGCCGCTGCCCGCCTACGAGCATCCGGGGGACGCCGGAGCCGATCTGCGCACCACCGAGGCGTGCGAGCTGAAGCCCGGTGAGCGGGCCGTGCTGCCCACGGGTGTGTCGATCGCCCTGCCCGACGGGTACGCGGCCTTCGTGCATCCGCGTTCCGGTCTCGCCGCCCGCTGCGGTGTCGCCCTCGTGAATGCCCCGGGGACGGTGGATGCCGGGTACCGTGGGGAGATCAAGGTGATCGTGGTGAATCTCGACCCGCGCGAGTCCGTGCGGTTCGAGCGCTTCGACCGGATCGCCCAACTGGTCGTCCAGCAGGTCGAGAGGGTCCGCTTCCGCGAGGTGGCGGAACTTCCCGGCTCGGCGCGGGCCGAGGGGGGCTTCGGGTCCACCGGCGGTCATGCCGCGGTGGGCGGCGAGAGCGGCACAAGCGGTCAGGCCGCCAAGGGCGGTCCGACGGGTGGGAATCGATACGCTTCGGTCGTATCCGACCGGGAAGGACAGTGACGTGTTCGGACGTCGCAAGAAGAAGGGTGCCGCCGAGGACGCGGCCGGCGAGGCCGAGCAGGTCGTCGACAGCGTCGACACCGAGGCGGACGAGGTGGAAGAGGTCGAGCGCGAGCGCGTCCGGCTGGAGCCCGGGCCCCGGCCCGACGGGCCGTGGGACAGCAGCGAGGTGCGCGACCCCGGCGAGGGCCGCGTGGACCTGGGCGGTCTGTTCGTGCCGGGCGTCGACGGCATGGAGCTCCGGGTGGAGGTCGCCGGTGACGCGATCGTCGCCGCGACCGTCGTGCTGCGCGACAGCGCCATCCAGCTCCAGGCCTTCGCCGCGCCCAAGCGCGAGGGCATCTGGGGCGAGGTCCGCGAGGAGATCGCCTCCGGGATCACCCAGCAGGGTGGCATCGTCGACGAGGTCGAGGGCCCGCTCGGCTGGGAGCTGCGCGCCCAGGTGCCGGTGCAGCTGCCCGACGGCACCGGCGGCTTCCAGGTCGTGCGGTTCGTCGGTGTGGACGGCCCGCGCTGGTTCCTGCGCGGCGTGATCTCCGGGCAGGGCGCGGTGCAGCCGCAGGCGGCCGGGCTGCTGGAGCAGATCTTCCGCGACACGGTCGTGGTCCGCGGCGACGGCCCGATGGCGCCCCGCGACCCGATCGTCCTGAAGCTGCCCAACGACGCGCAGATGGTGCCCGAGGGGGTCCAGCAGGAGGAGGGCTCGCGCTTCTCCGGCGGGATGGGGCAGCTGCAGCGGGGGCCTGAGATCACGGAAGTCCGCTAGGCGCTCCGCTGGGTTCAGCGGGAATGACACGGGCCGTGCCGTTGGGTGCGGCCCGTTTTTGCGGGCTTCCGCCGTTGGGGATCCGTGTCATCGCCGGGTGCGGGTGCGGGTGCGGGTGCGGGTGCGGGTGCGGGTGCGTTGTGGTTGTTCGCGCCGTTCCCCGCGCCCCTTGCGGGGCGTCATACTTGCCGTCGGTTGACGGGGGAGGAGCGTTATGGCGCAGGTGGTTACCGAGACCATGGTGCGGGTCGAGGATGTCCACAAGTCGTACGGGGCGGGCGCCGGGGCCGTGCACGCGTTGCGCGGGGTTTCGCTGGAGGTGCGGCGCGGGGAGCTCGTCGCGCTCAAGGGGCGCTCGGGGTCCGGGAAGACCACCCTGCTGAACATCGTCGGCGGGCTCGACACGCCCGATCGCGGCCAGGTCGAGGTCGACGGGCTGCGGCTGGGGGAGCTGGGCGAGAGCGAGCTGCTGCGGCTGCGCCGGGACCGGATCGGGTTCGTCTTCCAGTCCTTCGGGCTCATCCCCATCCTCACCGCGGCCGAGAACGTCGGCGTGCCGCTGCGGCTGCGCCGCGCCGACCCGCGCGAGCGCGAGGAGCGCGTGGAGCTGCTGCTGTCCCTGGTGGGCCTCGCCGGGCACGCGGCCCAGCGGCCCGGCGAGCTGTCCGGCGGCCAGCAGCAGCGGGTCGCCATCGCCCGCGCCCTCGCCAACCGGCCGGCCCTGATCGTCGCCGACGAACCGACCGGCCAGCTCGACGCCGAGACCGGGCACGCCGTGATGGAGCTGCTGCGGGCCGTCGTCCGCAGCGAGCAGGTCACCGCGCTGGTCGCCACCCACGACGCGACCCTGCTGGACCTGGCCGACCGGGTGCTGGAACTGCACGACGGCGAGATCGCCGAGCACTGAACCGGCCGGTCCGGCACGGCGCTCATCAGGGTTGCGTCAAAGTTGCCCGCCAGTCATCCTCCCTGTCCTTTTTGCCGTGATTACGGGCCGTAGGGTCGACGCTGCGCAGGCAGGAGTCACGGGAAGACAATGGAGCCATGGCACGCGGCAAGCTGCGGATCTACCTCGGTGCGGCACCGGGCGTCGGCAAGACCTACGCCATGCTCTCCGAGGCGCACCGCCGTGTGGAGCGGGGCACCGACTGCGTGGTGGGCTTCGTCGAGCACTACGGCCGGCCGCGCACCGAGGTGATGCTGCACGGCCTGGAGCAGGTGCCGCGCCGGCAGCTGGAGTACCGGGGGACCGTCTTCGCCGAGATGGACGTCGACGCCGTGCTGCGCCGGGCGCCCGCCGTCGCCCTGGTCGACGAACTCGCCCACACGAACGTCCCCGGCTCCCGCAACGCCAAGCGCTGGCAGGACGTCGAGGACCTGCTCGCCGCCGGCATCGACGTGATCTCCACCGTCAACATCCAGCACCTGGAGTCACTCGGCGACGTGGTCGAGTCGATCACGGGGGTGCGGCAGCGCGAGACCGTGCCGGACGAGGTCGTACGGCGGGCCGACCAGATCGAGCTGGTCGACATGTCGCCCGAAGCCCTGCGCCGCCGCATGGCGCACGGCAACATCTACCAGCCGGACAAGGTCGACGCGGCCTTGTCCAACTACTTCCGGCCCGGAAACCTGACCGCCCTGCGCGAGCTGGCCCTGCTGTGGGTGGCCGACCGGGTCGACGAGTACCTGACCGCCTACCGCAGCGAGCACCGGGTCTCCAGGATCTGGGGCTCCCGCGAGCGGATCGTCGTCGGGCTGACCGGCGGCCCCGAGGGGCGCACCCTGATCCGCCGGGCCGCGCGGCTCGCCGAGAAGGGCGCGGGCGGCGAGGTGCTCGCCGTGTACATAGCCCGCAGCGACGGGCTGACCGCCGCCTCCCCGAAGGAACTGGCCGTCCAGCGCACCCTCGTGGAGGACCTGGGCGGAACGTTCCATCATGTGGTGGGCGACGACATACCGGCCGCGCTGCTGGACTTCGCGCGCGGCGTCAACGCCACCCAGATCGTGCTGGGCTCCTCGCGCCGCAAGGCCTGGCAGTACGTCTTCGGGCCCGGCGTCGGCGCCACGGTCGCCCGGGAGTCCGGACCCGACCTCGACGTCCACATCGTCACCCACGAGGAGGTCGCCAAGGGCCGCGGACTGCCCGTGGCCCGGGGCGGACGGCTCGGACGCGCCCGGATCATCTGGGGCTGGGCGGTGGGCCTGGCGGGCCCCGCGGTTCTCGCGGTGCTGCTGAACACCGTCGACCTCGGCCTCGCCAACGACATGCTGCTGTTCCTCGCCGTCACCGTCGCGGCGGCGCTGCTCGGCGGCCTGCTGCCCGCCCTCGCCTCGGCGGCCTTCGGCTCGCTGCTGCTGAACTACTTCTACACCCCGCCGCTGCACCGCCTCACCATCGCCGACCCCAAGAACATCGTCGCCATCGCGATCTTCTTCGGCGTCGGCATGTCGGTCGCCTCGGTGGTGGACCTCGCCGCCCGGCGCACCCACCAGGCCGCCCGGCTGCGCGCCGAGTCGGAGATCCTCTCCTTCCTCGCCGGCAACGTGCTGCGCGGCGAGACCAGCCTGGAGGAACTGCTCGAGCGGGTCCGCGAGACCTTCGCCATGGAGTCGGCCGCGCTGCTGGAGCGGGCGAGCGACGTCGAGCCGTGGACCTGCGCCGGGCGGGCCGGCTACGGCCGGCCCCTGGAGCGGCCCGAGGACGCCGACGTGGACATGCCCGTCGGCGACCACCTGGCGCTCGCGCTCACCGGCCGGGTGCTGCCCGCCGAGGACCGCCGGGTGCTCGCCGCGTTCGCCGCACAGGCCGCCGTCGCCCTGGACCGCCGGCGCCTTCAGCAGGAGGCCGACCAGGCCCGCGCGCTCGCCGAGGGCAACCGCATCCGCACCGCCCTGCTCGCCGCCGTCAGCCACGACCTGCGCACCCCGCTGGCCGGCATCAAGGCCTCCGTGACCTCGCTCCGGTCGGACGACGTCGAATGGTCGGACGAGGACCGGGCGGAGCTGCTGGAGGCCATCGAGGAGGGCGCCGACCGGCTGGACCACCTCGTCGGCAACCTCCTCGACATGTCCCGTCTGCAGACCGGCACGGTCACCCCGCTGATCCGCGAGATCGACGTGGACGAGGTCGTGCCGATGGCGCTCGGCGGCGTGCCCGAGGACAGCGTCGAGCTGGACGTGCCCGAGACCCTGCCGATGGTCCAGGCCGACCCCGGGCTGCTGGAGCGGTCCGTGGCCAACCTGGTGGAGAACGCCGTCAAGTACAGCCCGCGCGGCCGCACCGTGCTGGTCTCGGCGAGCGCCATGGCCGGCCGGGTCGAGGTGCGGGTCGTGGACCGGGGACCGGGCGTGCCGGACGACGCCAAGGAGCGGATATTCGAGCCCTTCCAGCGGTACGGTGACGCCCCGCGCGGCGCCGGGGTCGGGCTCGGGCTGGCGGTCGCCCGGGGCTTCGCCGAGGCCATGGGCGGCACCCTGCACGCCGAGGACACGCCGGGCGGCGGACTCACCATGGTCCTGAGCCTGCGGGCGGCAGGATCGGATTCCGGGCCCGTGGACGGGCGCCGGGACATCGCGGAACGAGAAAGGCAGACGACTCCATGACCCGGGTGCTCGTGGTCGACGACGAGCCGCAGATCGTGCGCGCCCTCGTGATCAACCTCAAGGCGCGCAAGTACGAGGTCGACGCGGCGCCCGACGGCCGTACCGCCCTGGACATCGCCGCCTCCCGGCACCCCGACGTGGTCGTGCTCGACCTGGGTCTGCCCGACATGGACGGCGTCGAGGTGATCAGGGGCCTGCGCGGCTGGACCCGGGTGCCCATCCTGGTGCTGTCCGCGCGGCACTCCTCGGACGAGAAGGTGGAGGCGCTGGACGCGGGCGCGGACGACTACGTCACCAAGCCGTTCGGGATGGACGAGCTGCTGGCCCGGCTGCGGGCCGCCGTGCGGCGCGCCGAACCGGCCGGGCCCGGCGAGGACGACCTGACGTCCGTCGAGACGGAGGGCTTCACCGTCGACCTGGCGGCGAAGAAGGTCAACCGGGCCGGCCGGGACGTCCGGCTCACCCCGACCGAGTGGCACCTGCTGGAGGTCCTCGTCCGCAACACCGGCCGCCTGGTCAGCCAGAAGCAGCTGCTGCAGGAGGTGTGGGGCCCCTCGTACGGCACCGAGACCAACTACCTGCGCGTGTACATGGCCCAGCTGCGCCGGAAGCTGGAGACGGACCCGTCACACCCGAAGCACTTCATCACGGAGCCGGGTATGGGGTACCGGTTCGAGAAGTGATGGAGTGCCGGTCCGAGAGGTGAGGTCCCGTGCGAAGTGAGCTGGGCTACGGTGCTGTCGGTGGGCCCCGGTACGCTTCATGTATGAGTGCTGTTCCTCGATCCGAAAAGCCGGCCGGCCGGTTCCGGCGCATGCTCGACCGGCTCTCCTCGTCACAGGAGGACCTGGAGTCCGAGGAGCTGCGCGAGGACGCCGAGACCACGGGCTGCACGAAGATCGGCGACTGCCACGACCGGCAGATCGTCACCGTAACTGGTACCTTGCGCACGGTCACCCTGCGTCCGCGGGCCGGGGTCCCGGCGCTCGAGGCCGAGCTGTTCGACGGTTCCGCCGCGCTGGACGTGGTGTGGCTCGGCAGGCGTTCCATCGTGGGCATAGAGCCGGGACGCAGGCTGATCGCATCGGGCCGGATCTCGATGAGCCGGGGCCGCCGGGTGCTGTTCAACCCGAAATACGAACTGCGACCCCTCGGACGGGAGTAGCCGGTGACGTCCCTCGACAAGCCGACCGAAGGCACCGACCAGACCACGTCGGACGACGCTCGCGCGGTGACCGAGGCAGCGCTTTTCGAGGCGTTCGGCGGTGTCCGCGGCATGGTGGAGACGGTCGTGCCGGGACTGCTGTTCGTCGCGATCTTCACGGTGAACAAGAACCTGCACGTGTCGGCGCTCGCCGCGCTGGCCGTCTCCCTGGTCCTGGTCGTGGTCCGGCTCGCGATGAAGGACACCGTCAAGCACGCCTTCAGCGGTGTGTTCGGCGTGGCCTTCGGCGTCGTGTTCGCGATGTTCACCGGGAACGCCAAGGACTTCTACCTCCCCGGCATGCTCTACACGCTCGGCCTCGCGCTGGCGTACATCGTCACCACCCTCGCCGGGGTGCCGCTGATCGGTCTGATCCTCGGCCCGGTCTTCAAGGAGAACCTCTCCTGGCGCACCCGCAACCCCGGCCGCAAGAAGGCCTATGCCAAGGCCAGTTGGGCCTGGGGCCTGATCCTGCTCGCCAAGTGCGCGATCCTCTTCCCGCTCTACTGGTGGTCCGACACCACCAGGCTCGGCTGGGTCCTGGTCGCCCTGAAGATCCCCCCGTTCCTGCTGGCCGTGTGGCTCACCTGGGTCTTCCTGGCGAAGGCGCCGGCCCCCATCGACGTCTTCGCCGAGATGGAGGCGGAGGAGAAGGCCGAGCAGGAGCGCAAGGCCGCACTGTCCGACAGCGGCGAGACACCCGGCGGCCGGCACCGCCGCGAGGCCTAGCCGGCAGCCGTACGACGACGAAGGGCGCCCTTTCGGTGAAAGGGCGCCCTTTTCCGGTTTCCCGGCGCCGGCCGGGCCTCGTCTTCGCGGTTTCCCGGTGCCGGTCAGGCCTCGTCGTCGCGCCGCACCGACAGCAGCTCCTCCAGCTGCTCCTCACGGGCCTGAGCGGCCACGAACAGCAGCTCGTCGCCCGGCTCCAGGGAGTCCTCCTTGGACGGGGTCAGCACGCGGGTGCCGCGGATGA
The DNA here is from genome assembly GCF_036345995.1 of Streptomyces sp. NBC_00557. Taxonomy (NCBI): domain Bacteria; kingdom Bacillati; phylum Actinomycetota; class Actinomycetes; order Kitasatosporales; family Streptomycetaceae; genus Streptomyces; species Streptomyces sp. NBC_00557. Next base: position 2,101,225 of record NZ_CP107796.1, on the reverse strand, counting down.
TGGTGACCAGGGAGGTGTCCTCGGGCCAGCGGACGTCGCCCACCTGGGTCCCGGCCAGCGCCGACTCCTCGGGGAGGGTCAGTTCGACGAGGTTGGCGTCGCCGTGGCTGAAGCGGAGCAGGCGCACCAGGTCGCCGACGCTCACCGCCTCCTCGACCAGGGCCGACATCAGACGCGGGGTGGAGACGGCCACGTCCACGCCCCAGGCCTCGTTGAACAGCCACTCGTTCTTCGGGTTGTTGACGCGGGCGACGACGCGCGGGACGCCGTACTCGGTCTTCGCGAGCAGCGAGACGACCAGGTTGACCTTGTCGTCGCCGGTCGCGGCGATGACGACGTTGCAGCGCTGCAGCGCCGCCTCGTCCAGGGACGTGATCTCACAGGCGTCGGCCAGCAGCCACTCAGCCTGCGGCACCCGCTCCACCGAGATGGCGGTCGGGGCCTTGTCCACGAGCAGGACCTCGTGCCCGTTCTCCAGCAGCTCGGCCGCGATCGAGCGGCCGACGGCGCCGGCTCCGGCAATGGCGACCCTCATCAGTGACCGCTCTCCTCTTCCGGGCCCTGGGCGAACGCCGCCTCGACCTTGTCCACGTCGTCCGACCGCATCATCACATGCACGAGGTCGCCCTCCTGCAGCACCGTCTGCGAGGTCGGCAGGATCGCCTCGCCGAGGCGGGTCAGGAACGCCACGCGGACGCCCGTCTCCTCCTGCAGCTTGCTGATCTTGTGCCCGACCCACTTCGTGGAGGCGTGCACCTCGGCGAGCTGCACTCCGCCGGTGGGGTCGCGCCACAGCGGCTCGGCGCCGGAGGGCAGCAGCCGGCGCAGCATCTGGTCGGCGGTCCAGCGGACCGTGGCCACCGTGGGGATGCCCAGGCGCTGGTAGACCTCGGCGCGGCGCGGGTCGTAGATGCGGGCGGCCACGTTCTCCACGCCGAACATCTCGCGGGCCACGCGCGCGGAGATGATGTTGGAGTTGTCGCCGCTGGAGACGGCGGCGAAGGCGCCGGCCTCCTCGATGCCCGCCTCGCGCAGCGTGTCCTGGTCGAAGCCGACCCCGGTGACCCGGCGGCCCCCGAAGCCCGGGCCCAGCCGGCGGAAGGCGGTGGGGTCCTGGTCGATCACGGCGACCGTGTGGCCCTGTTGCTCCAGGGTCTGGGCAAGAGCGGAACCCACTCTTCCGCAGCCCATGATGACGATGTGCACGACCGTCCTTCCGATGTCCAAAAGTTACTGCTCAGCATCAGGGTCTCAGACCGAGGCCCAAAGCTACACAGGACGCGTGGCGGTGGGCACCCCCGTGCGGGCCGTCGAGTGATCACCGTCCGTGATCATGCGCGTGAGCAGCGTCGGCGATCGGCTCGGGGATCATCGGGGACGGGCTCCGGCGCGTGATGCTGCGCACGCTGCACAGGGTCAGGATTCCGAGGCCGAGGAGGGCGAGGGTCGCCCCGATCAGCTCCGCGGTGGCGGGCATGGGTCCTCCGAGGTGCGATGACGTACGGGGTTTGCCATCTAGGCACGGGGAGCGCGCGGACCACGGAATCCGCAGTTCACCGCGCCTCCGAGTTCACTCGTGAGGCAGATCCGCGATGCCGGGTGGGCGTGTGCCCGTTCGAAGGCCTACGATCCTCTCTCGTGTCCAAACTGACCGACGTGCCCAAACGGATTCTGATCGGGCGCGCACTGCGCAGTGACCGGCTGGGCGAAACGCTCCTGCCGAAGCGCATCGCACTCCCCGTCTTCGCCTCCGACCCGCTGTCCTCCGTCGCCTACGCACCGGGCGAGGTCCTGCTGGTCCTGTCCATCGCGGGCGTGTCGGCGTACCACTTCAGCCCGTGGATCGCCGTCGCGGTCGTGGTCCTGATGTTCACCGTGGTCGCCTCCTACCGGCAGAACGTCCACGCCTACCCGAGCGGCGGCGGCGACTACGAGGTCGCCACGACCAACCTGGGCGACAAGGCGGGTCTGACGGTCGCCAGCGCCCTGCTCGTGGACTACGTCATGACGGTGGCCGTCTCGATCGCCTCCGGCATCGAGAACCTCGGCTCGGCCCTCCCCTTCGTGGTCCAGCACAAGGTGCTGTGCGCGGTCGCCGTGATCGTGCTGCTGACGCTGATGAACCTGCGGGGCGTGAAGGAGTCCGGGAAGCTCTTCGCGATCCCGACGTACGTGTTCGTCGGCGGCGTCTTCGTCATGATCGCGTGGGGCCTGGTCCGCGCCCTGGTCCTCGGGGACACCATGCGGGCCCCGAGCGCCGACTACCACATCAGGGCCGAGCACCAGGGCCTCGCGGGCTTCGCGCTGGTCTTCCTGCTGCTGCGGGCCTTCTCCTCCGGCTGTGCCGCGCTCACCGGCGTCGAGGCGATCTCCAACGGCGTCCCGGCCTTCCGCAAGCCCAAGTCGAAGAACGCGGCGACCACGCTGGCCCTCATGGGCCTGCTGGCCGTCACCATGTTCTGCGGCATCATCGGCTTCGCGGTGTCGACCAAGGTCCGCATGGCCGAGAACCCGGCCACCGACCTGATCAACCACGGCCACGCGCTGGGCTCCGGCTACGTCCAGAACCCGGTGATCTCCCAGGTCGCCGAGGCCGTCTTCGGCAAGGGCAGCTTCCTGTTCGTCGTCCTCGCGGCGGCGACGGCGCTGGTGCTGTTCCTCGCGGCCAACACGGCGTACAACGGCTTCCCGCTGCTCGGCTCGATCCTCGCCCAGGACCGCTACCTGCCGCGCCAGCTGCACACCCGCGGCGACCGGCTCGCCTTCTCCAACGGCATCGTGCTGCTCGCCGGCGCCGCGGCCCTGCTGACCGTCCTGTACGGCGCCGACTCCACGCGGCTGATCCAGCTGTACATCGTCGGTGTGTTCGTGTCCTTCACGCTCAGCCAGACCGGCATGGTCCGGCACTGGAACCGCCACCTCGCGGTCGAGCAGGACCAGTCCAAGCGCCGCCACATGATGCGCTCCCGCGCGATCAACGCGTTCGGCGCCTGCCTGACCGGCCTGGTGCTGGTCGTCGTGCTGGTCACCAAGTTCACGCACGGCGCCTGGGTGGCCGTCCTCGGCATGTGCATCTTCTACGCGACGATGACCGGGATCCGTAAGCACTACGACCGGGTCGCCGAGGAACTCGCCGCTCCGGACGACCCGGCCGACGACATGGTCCGGCCCTCGCGGGTGCACTCGGTGGTGCTCATCTCCAAGATCCACCGCCCCACCCTGCGCGCCCTGGCCTACGCCAAGCTGATGCGTACCGACACCCTCGAGGCGCTCACGGTCAACGTCGACCCGGCCGAGACCAAGGCGCTGCGCGAGGAGTGGGAGCGGCGCGGCATCGACGTGCCGCTGAAGGTCCTGGACTCCCCGTACCGCGAGATCACCCGCCCGGTGATCGAGTACGTCAAGAGCCTGCGCAAGGAGTCCCCGCGCGACGCCGTCTCGGTGATCATCCCCGAGTACGTCGTCGGCCACTGGTACGAGCACCTGCTGCACAACCAGAGCGCCCTGCGCCTGAAGGGCCGGCTGCTGTTCACGCCCGGCGTGATGGTCACCTCCGTGCCGTACCAGCTGGCGTCCTCCGAGGCGGCCAAGGTGCGGGCCCGCAGGCGGCAGGAGTGGAGCGCCCCGGGCGCCGTACGACGCGGTCCGGCGGGGGAGCGGCCGAAGGAGGCGTCGGCGGCGAAGGAGTGAGCCGGCACCGGGCCCGGGTGCCGGGCCCGGGTTCTCCGGGGTGCCGGACCAGGGTGCCCGGGTGCTGGGCCGCCGAGCCGCCGAGCCCGGCCTGTGGTCAACGGCCGGACGGCAGCCACGTAGACTGGTGGGCTGTTGTCCGGCCTTCCCCGTTTCCCGATCTGGAGTCACCCCGCCATGCAGGCAGAAGAGAAGAAGTCGCTGGTCGGGGCGGAGTACGAGGTCGAGATCGGCCCGGTCGCCCACGGCGGGCACTGCATCGCGCGCACGGCCGAGGGCCAGGTGCTCTTCGTCCGGCACGCACTGCCCGGCGAGCGGGTGGTGGCCCGGGTGACCGAGGGCGAGGAGGGCGCCCGCTTCCTGCGCGCGGACGCCGTACGGATCCTCGATGCCTCCAAGGACCGCATCGAGGCCCCCTGCCCCTTCGCCGGGCCGGGCCGCTGCGGCGGCTGCGACTGGCAGCACGCCAAGCCGGGCGCCCAGCGCCGCCTGAAGGCCGAGGTGATCGCCGAACAGCTCCAGCGGCTGGCCGGCCTCACCCCCGAGGAGGCGGGCTGGGACGGCACGGTGGTCCCGGCCGAGGGCGACAAGCTGCCCGCCGGGCAGGTGCCGCAGTGGCGCACCCGCGTCCAGTACGCCGTCGACGCCGAGGGCCACGCGGGCCTGCGCCGCCACCGCTCGCACGAGATCGAGCGCATCGACCACTGCATGATCGCGGCGCAGGGCGTCAGCGAGCTGGGCATCGAGCGGCGGGACTGGACCGGCATGGAGTCGGTCGAGGCCATCGCGGCCACCGGCTCCCAGGACCGCCAGGTGATCCTGACCCCGCGGCCCGGCGCCCGCCTGCCGCTGGTGGAGCTGGACAAGCCGGTCTCGGTCCTCCGCGTCGACGAGAAGACCGGCGGGGTGCACCGCGTCCACGGCCGCCCCTTCGTCCGCGAACGCGCCGACGGCCGTACCCACCGGGTCGGAGGCGGCGGCTTCTGGCAGGTCCACCCGAAGGCCGCGGACACCCTGGTGACGGCGGTCATGCAGGGCCTGCTGCCGCGCAAGGGCGAGACGGCCCTCGACCTGTACTGCGGAGTGGGCCTGTTCGCGGGCGCGCTGGCCGACCGGCTGGGTGAGAAGGGCGCGGTCCTCGGCATCGAGTCCGGCAAGCGGGCGGTGGAGGACGCGCGGCACAACCTCGCCGACTTCCCGCGGGTCCGCATCGAGCAGGGCAAGGTCGAGTCGGTCCTCCCGCGCACCGGCATCACCGAGGTCGACCTGATCGTCCTCGACCCGCCCCGCGCCGGCGCCGGCCGCACCACGGTCGCCCACCTCGCCTCCCTGGGCGCCCGCCGCATCGCCTACGTGGCCTGCGACCCCGCCGCCCTGGCCCGCGACCTGGCGTACTTCCGCGAGGGCGGGTACCGGGTGCGGACGCTGCGGGCGTTCGATCTGTTTCCGATGACGCATCACGTGGAGTGCGTGGCGATTTTGGAGCCGGCCGCGAAGGGCCTGTGACCTGCGGGTTCCCCGGTCCCGTAACCGCGGTCGAGTCCGGAGCACACAATCCCGGGGCACCGCGATGGCCGGCGTGTGTCCACCGTCGACGTGCGGCTCAGCCGACGAGTTGCTGGCCTCCGTCGACGTCGAAGGTCGCACCGGTGAGCGCGGTGTTGGTCATGATGTGCACGGCGAGAGCCGCCACGTCCTCGGGTACGACGACGCGGCCGATCGGCAGCATGGCGCGCAGCTCCTCGCGGCGGGCCTCGAGTCCGTCGCCGAGGAGCCGGGCCGACAACGGCGTGTCCACGAAGCCGGCGGCGATCAGGTTCACCCGGACCGGTGCGAGCTCGAGAGCGAGACTGGCCGTGAACGCGGGCGTCGCGGCGGTGACCGCGGGGGCGACACCGAGGGCGGCCCGGACGCGGCGGGCTCCCGTGCCGCCCATGAGCAGCAGCGTGCCGCCCGGCCGTACGGTGCCGGCGCAGTGCCGCGCGACCTCGAGGGCGAGCACCATGTGGTCGCTGATCGCCCGGCGCGCCTGATCGGCGTCCATGTCCAGGAGGCGCCCGTAGGACGGGCCACCCGCGGTGACCATCACGTGGTCGATCGGCCCCGGCAGCTGCTGGAAGAACCGTTCGAGCTGCACCGGGTCATGGGCGTCGAAGGCCGCGGTGCTGAGGGCGTCTGCCTCCTTGGCAGCGGTGTGCAGCCGTTCAGGGCTCCGGCCGGTGAGGACCACGCCGGCGCCCTGGGTACGGGCGAGCCGTGCGGTCGCCAGCCCGATGCCCGCGCTCCCGCCGATGACGACGAGGGTCTGCCCGTGCAGGGCCTGGTCGCGGGATCCGTACCCCGCAGGCGGCTCAACCGTCATGATTCCTCCCGCGCTGTGGTGTTGCCGGGGTCGTCCAAAGGACGGGTCCAGCACCTCGTCGAGCTGGGGCAGGAACCAGGCGGCGATCCTGTGCCGGCGGCCCCGCCGGGCCGGGCCGGCGTCTCCTCACCGTTCGACCGGTTGCGACAGAGCATGCTTGACCTGCCGGGTGCGCTCGTCGGTGAGGACTTCGGCCCGGTCGTTCGCCAGGGCCTCCATGGTCTGCTCCGCGACGTCTTCCGCACTCGCCTTCGGTGCGTCCGTGAAGGAGCTGAGATCCGTCTCCACGAAACCGGCGTGGACTCCGATCACGAGGGTTCCCTGCTCGCGCAGGCCTTCCCGCAGCGCGCCCGTCAAGGACCACTGGGCCGCCTTGGAGGCCGCGTACCCGGGAAAGTCCGGCCGGGAGGCCCAGGAGGCGACCGACAGCATGTTGATCAGTGCGCCGCCGCCGTTGCGCGCCAGTACCGGAGCGAAGGCCCGGGAGACGGCCCAGGTGCCGAAGTAGTTGGTCTCCATCGCCTGGCGTGCGCCGTCGAAGGAACCGCTCAGCAGCCCGGTCTCGAATCCTCCGACGCCCGCGTTGTTGATCACGATGGTGACATCACGGGCGGTCGCGGCCGCCGCGGCGACCTCATCGGGCACGGTGACGTCCAGACGCAGCGGACTGAGGTCCTCGTCGGTCACGCTCGCCGGGTCGCGGACGCCTGCGTAGACCTTCGCTGCTCCCCGCGCGATCAGTGCGCGGGCGAACGCGTGGCCGATGCCGCGATTGGCGCCCGTCACCAGGGCGGTCGATCCTCTGATCTCCATCGCGCTTCCTTCCCCTGTGCCGCCTGCCGGTCAGCGAGGGACGACCCGGCGATGGGAGGCTTTGCACCGGACCGCCTCCGGGCGCGCCCCGGGTACCTGCGCGACCCTCCGCAAGGGCGGCTCACCACCCGAAGGCCGGTCCCCGAGCTCCCCCTGATTCCGGGCCGCACCGGGACGGCAGGGTCGTCGCGCACGCAGGTTGCCCACGCGAGAACTCCTCGCCCCCACCAGCGTGCATCGAACGCCGCGGCGACGCATGTGCGACGACGCCCGGCCGCGGCGCCCCCCTTCTCACGCGTTCAGCAGCCAGTCCGCACCGGAGCACGGTGTACGAGCACTCCCCGGAGCCCTGGCGCAGGCGCTGACCCACGGCTTCGGCCGGGGCGGCGGGGGGTTGCCGCGTTCCGCTCACCAAAGGCGCCGTATCAGCCGGCATGAAGGTGCGGCAGCCGTAGCCGGGTGTTCGCGGCGCCGTCGTCCGCGCGCCGCTCCGGTCAGCTCGTGGCGGCTGCCGGCAGGGGCGGGCGGGCTGCGGAGGGCGGGTCGGTGGTGAGGTACGGGCGCAGGGTGCGGCGGGCGGCGAAGAAGGCCGCGTCCGCGAGGGCGGCGCCGGTGGCCGGTGCGACGGCGAGGGACATCGGGACCGGGTCCGGGGCGGGCAGCGGCGGCAGGGTCTCGGGGAGCGGCCGGGGCGCGGTCGCCGAGTCGGGGCTGTGCGCGGGCAGACAGGTCAGGCCCAGGCCGGCGGCGACCGCGGCGCGCAGTCCGGGGACGTCGGGGCCCTCGTAGGCCAGGTGCCAGGGCCGTTCCTGGGCGGTGAGCGCGGCCAGGACGTGCCGGCGCAGGCTGCACGGCTCGCCGCACAGGGCGATCGGCACGGAACCGGAGGCGGGGGAGGGCAGGCTGCCGTACCAGGCGAGCGGCACCGCGCCGACCGGACGGGACCCGGGATCGCGGGCCGGCCGCAGCACCAGGGCGAGGTCGAGCTCCCCGGCGGTCACCCGGGCGGCCAGCGGATCGCTCAGGCCGGTGTGCACGGTCGGGCGGATCCGCGGCATCAACTCCACGAGCGCGGCGAGGAATTCGGGAAGGGCGCCCTCCAGGTAGGGGGAGACGCCGATGTCCACGCGGGCCGGGTGCTCCGCCGCGCTGATCCGGTCGGCGGCCTCGTCGTTGAGCGCGACCAGCCGGCAGGCGTAGTGGTACAACTCCCGTCCGGCGTCGGTGAGTTCGAGCCGACGGCCGGTGCTGGCGAAGACCGGGCCGCCCAGTACGGCCTCCAGGCGCCGTATGTGCTGGCTCACGGCCGGCTGGGTGAGGGACAGGGCCTTGGCGGCCCGCCGGAAACCCCCCGTGCGCACGATGGTCACCAGCGTGCGGAGCTGACCGACATCCAGGTTGCGATACACGCGTTCCCCCTTCCCTGCCCTCGGTCGTTGCCGCGCCTGTGAGAATCTCTTTACCGGCCTTTTTGGTTTTCCTGTCGGCGGGTGACGGATTTCGGACGCATGCAGGCTACAGGCGGCCCCGCCGCCGGACGCACGAATGGCGTCGCGATCTCCGGCCCGGGGTTATCCGAGGCTGGCCGAAAATTGACCGTCGGAGTGGGGCACGGCCGGTCGCGCGGAACCCGGCCGGGGTGGAAGGCAAGCCTGAAAACGGTCGCTGATCAGGCCTGATAACAAACAGAAGTTTGCCCGCCCGCGGTTGGTGAAGTTAGCCTCATGGCGACCCGTGAAGGGAAAACGCGATTTCCGGAAAACCCGCTCGAATTGCGTTGCGCCACCGTTCGCGGGCTCGTCACCGGACGACACACGGAAATTAACTGGGGGAAGGTCCGCATCATGCCGCAGACAACGGCCGCCCACGATTCCGCACCCACCGAACTGTGGAATCCGCACACCTACGACGCGCTGCGCCGGCAGCTCATCCCGTCCTTCGACCTCCTCTACGACAGCGCGGTCGCCGCCGTGGCCCTGTCGGTCGGCCCCGCCCCCCGCGTGCTGGACCTGGGCGCCGGCACCGGACTGCTCAGCGCCGCCCTGCGCGACCGCCTCCCCCGGGCCGACCTGCTGCTCCAGGACCGCTCGGAGCGCATGCTCGCCCAGGCGCGACAGCGGTTCTCCGCCGACGACCTGGTGTCGGTGCGGGTCGCCGACCACCTCGACGCACTGCCCGCCGGACCGTTCGACGCCGTGGTCTCCGCGCTCTCCATCCACCACCTGACCCACGAACAAAAGCGGGACCTCTTCTTCCGTATCCGCGAAATCCTCCGCCCGGGCGGGATATTCGTGAACGTCGAGCAGCTCCTGGCGCCGACGCCCGCCCTGGAGAAGATGTACGACCAGCAGCACGAGGCCCATGTGCACGCCTCCGGAACACCCGCCGAGGAATGGGCCGCCGGCCGCGAGCGCATGAAACACGACATTCCCATCGACGTCGACACCCAGCTCCGCTGGCTGCGCGAAGCGGGCTTCGGCACCGTCGACTGCCTCGCCAAGGACTGGCGCTTCGCCACCTACGCGGGCTGGAACGAGAAGTGACGCCGCGCGCAAGGGGAACGGCACGAAGCAGGACACCCCGCACGAGGCAAAAAACGTACGGGTTCCGTCCGCTTCCCGGCCGGCACCTCCCGGAGCCGGTGGCCGACCGCTCAGCGAGGTGAAGCGTGCTCTACCAAGCCCTGAGTGACATCGCGGCCCGCCGGCCCGGTCACCGTGCCGTCACCACCACCGACGGCACGGCGGTCACCTACGCGGAACTGGTCGAGCTGGTCGACCGCACGGCCGCCGGACTGCACCGCCACGGCATCGCCGCCGGCGACACCGTCGCCTGCTCGCTGCGCAACAGCGTCGGCTATGTGGCCCTGATCCTGGCCGTGGCCCGCACCGGCGCCCGCTATGTGCCGCTGATGAGCAACTTCGACACGGCGGACACCGCGACCGCGCTGCGCCTGACCGGGCCGCGCCTGATCGTCGCCGACCACGACCGCCCGTTCCCCGCGGACTCCCCGCCCCGGGTCCGGCTCGACGACCTGACCCGCACCGCACCCGCACCGCGCCCGCCCGCCGAACGGCACGCCGGCGTCTTCCGCGCCCTGTGGACCTCCGGATCGACGGGCTTTCCCAAGCAGATGGTGTGGCGGCAGGACAAGTTCCTGCGCGAGCGGCGCCGCTGGCTCGCGGACACCGGGATCACGGGCGACGACGTGTTCTTCTGCCGGCACACCCTCGACGTCGCCCACGCCACCGACCTGCACATGTTCGCCGCCCTGCTGTCGGGCGCCGAACTCGTCCTCGCCGACCCGCACGCGGCGCCCGCCGTCCTGCTGCGGCAGCTCCAGGAACACCGCGCCACCGCGATGAGCGCGCTGCCCCGCCACTACGAGGAGTACGTGCGCGCGGCCGCCGGCGGCCCGGCACCCGACCTGTCGCGGCTGCGCCGGCCGCTGTGCGGCGGCGCCTACCTCAGCCCGGCGCAGATGCGGGACGCCGCCGACGTCCTCGGCATCCACATCCGGCAGATCTACGGCTCCACCGAGTTCGGCCTGGCCCTCGGCAACATGGCCGACGTGCTCCAGGCGGAGCGGGGGATGTTCCCCGTGCACGGGGTGGGCACCCGCCTCGAACCCCTCGCACCGGACCGGCCGGACCTGGGCGAACTGGTGCTGCGGTCGGACTGCACCAGCGAGGGCTACGTCGGCAGCGACGAGGCCAATGCCCGCACCTTCCGCGGCGACGAGTTCTGGACCGGCGACGTCGCCGAGCGGCAGCCGGACGGCTCGCTGCGCATCCTGGGCCGGGTCACCGAGATCCTGGCCGCCGCCGGCGGACCACTGCCCGCGCCGGTCCTCGACGAGGAGATCGCCGCCCAGTGCCCGGTCCTGGAATCCGTGGCGCTGCCCGCCCGGCCCGGCGCCTACGGCAACGAGGTGCTCCTCGCCGTGCACCCCGACCCCGCTCGGCCCGGCAGCGAGGTCCGCAAGTCCGTCGAGGCCGTGCTGCGCGGCCACGGCCTTTCGGGCACCGTCCGCCTGACCGGCGACATCCCGCACACCCCGGTCGGCAAGCCCGACAAGCCAGCCCTGCGCAGCCGCTGGGAGACCGAGACCGGTACGGAGGCGCCGCATGCCTGAACTGACCCTGGACGACGGCGGGCAGGTGCACTACGAGGACACCGGCGACGGCCCGCCGCTGCTCCTCGTCCACGGCCTCGGCGCGCCCTCGGCCTTCTTCGCCCGCGCCGTCCCCGGCCTGGCCGCCGGCCACCGCGTCCTCACCGTGGACCTGCGCGGCCACGGCGCCACCCCGCAGGGCACCGAGCCGGTCACCGTGGACCGCTGTGCCGCCGATCTGCACGCCCTCACCGAGAAGCTGGACGTACGCGGACTGACACTGCTCGGCTGGTCCCTCGGCGCCACCGTCGCCTACCGCTACCTGGACCGGTACGGCACCGACCGGGTCACCGGCCTGGTCTCCGTCGAGCAGACCCCGTACCTGCTCAGCGAGGACGGCTGGGAGCACGCGGCGTTCGGCGGGCTGGACGCGGCCGGCGCGGCGGACGTGGAGCGGATGCTCGGCGCGGCGGACCGCACCGTCACCGCGGACCTGGTCCGCGGCTTCTTCGCCCGGGGCACCACCCCCGAGCCGGAACTGGCCGACGCGCTCACCGACGCCGCGGCCGGCTGCCGCCCGGACGCCAAGCGGCAGCTGTGGCGGGACGCGCTCCGCCAGGACTGGCGCCACCGCCTGCCCTCGCTCGGCGTGCCCGTGCTGTTCCTGCACGGTGCGCTGAGCCAGGTCTACCCCACCTCCGTCGGGGCCTGGCTCGCGGCCGCCGTACCCGGGTCCCGCCTGGAACTCTTCGAGCACAGCGGACATCTGCCGTTCCTGGAGGAGCCCGAGCGGTTCCACCGCGTCGTCGGAGCGTGGACGGCACAAGGAGGGAAGCGTCGATGAGCACTGCACCCGCCGGGCGGGCCGCCGGCCGCCGGCTGTGCTGGATCTACCCGGACCGCGGCACCGAGCGGATGCGCACCAAGGAGTGGACCCACGTCTGGGGCGTCTACGAGGAGGTGGCCCGGGAGCGCGGCTGGGCGCTGTCCCTGCACAAGCCGGAAGAGGTGTCCGTGGACGCCACCGGCCCGGGCACCCCCCGCGTCTTCCTCGACGGCACCGAAGTCACCCCCGCCGACACGGTGTTCGTGACCTCCCTGTGGTCCCTGGCACACCACACCGTGGACGTCTGCAACCAGCTGTACCTGTACACCATCCTGGAGGCGGCGGGCTTCTTCCTGCCCATCCCGCCCCGGCTGTCCTTCCTCGCCAACGACAAGACGGCGACCATGCTGCACCTCGCGGACAGCCCCCTGCCCCAGGTGCCGACCGTGCGGATCGGCGTCGGCAGGGACTCGCCGGCCCGGACCTACGAGGCGGCCCTGGACGGCCTGGGCTATCCGCTCATCGTCAAGCCCGCCTACTGGGGCATGGGCCAGGGCGTGTGCCTAGTGCGCAGCGCCGAGGAGCTCAAGGGCGTGGTCGGACTCGCCGCCGGCGCTGAGACGGCGCTGGTGTGCCAGCCGTACCTCGGCGAGGGCATCAACGACTTCCGGGTCTACGTCATCGACGGCAAGCCGCACACCGTACTGCGCCGCATCCCGAAGGGGGCGTCCCTGACCGCCAACCTCTCCTCGGGCGGCGCCATGGAACACGTGCCGCTGCCGCCCGAACTGGCGGACACGGTCGCGTACGTGGCCGGGCGCATGCCCATGCCGTACATCGCCGTCGACTTCCTGCACGACGGCGAGCGGTTCTGGCTGTCGGAGGTGGAGCCCGACGGCGCGGTCGCCTTCCCCGGCTCGGAGCAGGCGGCGCGCGAGCAGCGGCAGATCATCGCGGCCCGCTTCGACGCCTACCGCGCCGCACACGAGGAGTTCCTGCGCGGCGCCGGCGCACCCGCGGGCCGGCACACGACCCGGAACCACGGCACGGACGACGCGGAGGACCGCACGCGATGATCGGGCACATACCCACCGACGACCTGCTCGCGCACGCCAGGAAGCTGGCCGACGCCGGCGGCCTGGCCGTGCCGGACACCGCACGGGAGGTGACGGACCTGCCGGTCAGCGGCCCCGGGGAGATCTACGCCCTGACCCGCCTGGCCGCCCGGGACGCGGGCAGCGTGCTGATGTCGAGCGGCGGCACGACCGGCACGCCGAAGCTGACGCACGTGCCGCACGGCATGGGCCTGGACCGGCTGCTGGCCTTCTGGCGGCCCCTGAAGCCCGGCGACACCCTGCTCAACCTCTTCAACGCGGGCCGCATGTGGGGCTCCCACTACTACATGCAGACCCTCGCCGAGAAGTGCCGCTGCACGGTCGTCCCGTCCGGCCCCTACGAGCCCGGCGAGGTCGGCCGCTGGCTGCACCTGTTCGGCGAGGTCGGCGTCACCGCCCTCGCCGGCACCCCCACCGGGCTCGCCGACTTCGCCCGGGGCGTCCTGGACGCCGGGGGCACCCTGCCCGTGCGGACCGTCATCTGGATGGCCGAGCCCTGGACCGGCAACAAGCGCGACCTGGTCCGCGAGGCGTTCCCCGACGCCGGACTGTGGGGCAACTACGGCTCGGTGGAGACCTGGGTGATGGCCGCGAACCAGCCCGGCTGCGACGAGACCGTCCTGCACCTGCTGCCCGGCCAGCTGATGGAACCGGACGAGGACGGCGCCCTGCTCAGCCGGGTCGGCGACGGCTGGACCGTCCCCGTCGTGCGCTACCGCCTCGGCGACCGGGTCGCGCCCGCCGCATGCCGCTGCGGCCGCCCCGACGGGCTCACCGTGCTCGGCCGCGCCGACGACGCGGTGACCCTGCGCAGCGCGCTGTTCAAGGTCAGCGAGCTGATCGACGTCGTACGCGGCGAACCGGGCGTCGTCGAGGCCCAGTTGCGGCTCACCCGCAGCACCGACTCGGCCCGCGCGGCCTCCGCGCTGACCCTCGACTTCACCGGCACCGCCGACCCCGAGGCCGTCTGCGCCCGGCTGACCGGCGAGTTCTACCACCTGGCGGCGGTGGCCCGGCAGTACCCCGGCGCCCTGCGCGCCCGCCGGGTGGACCGCCTGGCCCGGGTCGAACGGACCAACAAGGTCCCGGCGATGCTGTGGCAGGACGCCGACGCCGGCGCACCGCCGGAGAACAGCGAGAGCACCGCATGAGCAAGGTACGCGGAAACCCCTGGGCGATCCTGGTCGTGCTGTCCCTCGGCTTCTTCATGACGCTGCTGGACCTGACGATCGTCAACATCGCCATCCCCAGCATGATCCACAGCCTGCACGCCTCGTTCGACGAGGTGCTGTGGTCGATGAACGGCTACATCCTGGTGCTCGCCGCCCTGCTGATCACCGCGGGCCGCCTGGGCGACCTGCGCGGCCCGCGCCAGCTGTTCGCCGCGGGCGTCGCCCTGTTCACGCTGGCCAGCCTGGCCTGCGCCCTGGTCGGCAGCCCCGCCGAGCTCATCGCCGCCCGCCTGGTGCAGGGACTGGGCGCGGCGCTGCTCGTCCCGCAGACCATGACCCTGATCGTCGGCGCGTTCCCGGCCGAGCGGCGCGGGGCCGCGCTCGGGGTGTGGGGAGCGGTGGCGGGCGTCGCCGCCGTGGCCGGCCCCGCGCTGGGCGGTCTGCTGGTCAGCGGCCCCGGCTGGCGCTGGATCTTCCTGGTCAACGTGCCCGTCGGCGCGGTCGTGCTGGCGGTGCTGTTCGTCGTCGTCCCTGACATCCGGCAGGGTGCCACGCACCGTCTCGACCTCACCGGTGTCCTGCTGTCGGCGGCCGCCGTGTTCTGCCTGACGTTCGCCCTGACGGAGGGCGAGCGCTACCACTGGGACAGCGTCGTCTGGGCCCTGTTCGCCGCCTCCGCCGTGCTGTTCACGGCGTTCACCGTGCAGCAGCGGCGCCGCCAGGACCGCGAGCCGCTGGTGCCCTTCGCGCTGTTCCGCAGCCGCAACTACACGGCGATGAACGTGGTGTCGGCCGCCATCTCGGTCGGCGTGCTCGGCCTGATGCTGCTGCTGTCCCTCTACTTCCAGAACGTGCTGCACTTCAGCGCGCTCAAGGCGGGCCTCGCGCTCGCCCCCGCCTCCGTGGTGTCGATGCTCCTCGCGCCGTTCGCCGGGCGGCTCACCGACAAGGTCGACGGCAAGTACGTGCTGCTGACCGGCATGCTGCTGACCGCCGCCGGCATGCTGTGGAACGCGCTGGCGATGGGCCCGCACACCGCCTGGGCGGCCTTCGTCGCCCCGATGATCGTGGTCGGCGCGGGCAACGGCTGCCTCATCGCCCCGATGGCGGCCGTCGCGATGCGCGGCGTCGAACCGGCGGTGGCCGGCGCGGCCTCCGGGGTGCTCAACACCGTACGGCAGCTGGGCTCGGTGGTCGGCAGCGCCGCGGTCGGCGCGCTCGTGCAGACGCAGACGGCCGGGGGCCACGACGGCGTCTCCGCCATGCGTACGTCGATGGCGCTGCCCATCGCGGTCATCGTGCTCGGCGCCGTCGCCTGCGCCACGGTCCGGCGCGAGGAGGCAGGGCCCGCGCGCGAGGCGCCGCCCGCGGCCGCCGAGGCCACGACATCCCCAGGGAGTGCACCGTCATGAGACCGCTCCACGCCCCCGGCCCGCAGGGGGACTTCCGCACGGCCGGCCGCCCCGGCGTCATGCCGTCCTGGCGCTACACCCCGTGGCGGCCCGCCGACCTGCCCGACCGCACCTGGCCCGGCCGGACCCTCACCACGGCGCCCCGCTGGCTCTCCACCGACCTGCGCGACGGCAACCAGGCGCTCATCGAACCGATGAGCCCGGACCGCAAGCTGCGCCTGTTCGAGACGCTGACCGCGATGGGCTACCGGGAGATCGAGGTCGGCTTTCCGGCCGCGAGCCGCGCCGACCACGCGTTCGTGCGCCGGCTGATCACCGAGGACCGGATCCCCGACGGCGTACGGATCTCCGTGCTCACCCAGGCCCGGGACGAGCTGATCGAACGCACCGTGCGCTGTCTGGCTGGCGCCCGCGCCGCCACCGTCCACCTCTACAACGCCACCTCGCCGCTGTTCCGCCGCGTGGTGTTCGGCATGACACGGGAGGAATGCAGAAACCTCGCGGTGCGCGGCACCGAGCACGTCCTGAAGTACGCCGAGCAGTATCTCCCCGGCTGCGACCTGGGGTTCGAGTACTCGCCCGAGCTGTTCAGCGAGACCGAGCACGAGGTCGCGCTGGAGGTGTGCGAGGCCGTCATGGACGTCTGGGAGCCCGGTCCGGACCGGGAGACCGTCCTCAACCTGCCCGCCACGGTCGAGCGCACCACCCCGAACGTCTACGCCGACCAGGTGGAGCGGATGAGCCGCGGCCTGTCCCGCCGCCGGCACATCGCCCTCTCCGTCCACCCGCACAACGACCGCGGCACCGCCGTGGCCGCCGCCGAACTGGCCGTGCTGGCCGGCGCCGACCGCATCGAGGGCTGCCTGTTCGGGGGCGGCGAGCGCACCGGCAACGTCTGCCTGGTCACCCTCGGCCTCAACCTGCACGCACAGGGCATCGACCCCGGCATCGACTTCTCCGACATCGACGCGGTCCGCCGTACCGTCGAGGAGTGCACGGGCCTGCCGGTCCACCCCCGTCACCCCTACGCCGGGGACCTGGTGTACACCTCCTTCTCCGGCTCCCACCAGGACGCCGTCAAGAAGGGCTTCGCCGCGCTGGAACAGCGGGCGGCCGCCGACGGCGTGCCGGTGCGCGAGGCCCGCTGGGACGTGCCGTACCTGCCGATCGACCCGGCGGACGTCGGCCGCTCGTACGAGGCCGTCATCCGGGTCAACAGCCAGTCCGGCAAGGGCGGGGTGGCCTACCTGATGCGCCGGCACCACGGCTTCGACCTGCCACGCCGGCTGCAGATCGAGTTCGCCCGCGTGGTGCAGGCCCACACGGACGCGGACGGCGGGGAGATCAGCGCCGAACGGCTCGGTGAGCTCTTCCGCGCCGAGTACCTGGACCCCGCCGAAGCGGAGGGCGCCGTCCCGGACACCGACGTCCGGCTCCTCTCCCACACCGAGCAGCACCGTCCCGCACCGCCCGGCGGCACCCCCGACGTCGTCGTCTACGCCGAGTGCGCCGTCACCGGCCCGGCCGGCACACGAACCCTCTGGGGCGTCGGCCTCGCACCCACCCCCGCCGAAGCCCTCCGACGCGCCCACCACAGCGCCACCACCCGCTCCACCCACCACCCCCCGGCCACCCTCTGATCCCCCGGTACCGGGCGACTCCGGGCGGCCGCGTGGAAACTCCGTGCACGGGGCAGCGCCCGGACGGCCGGGCAGGGCGGTGGCCCTCGCCGACCGGCCGCCGCCGTCGGACGCCCGACCGCCCGCCGCCCTGGGACCGGGCCCCGGTCGCCGCGCAGCCCAGGTCCCCGTGCCGCCACGGCCGGTGCCGGTGAGCCGCCTCCGGGCGCGGCACCGCCGCGCAGGCACCACCGGCGCCGCCCGGCCCCCCGGCCGATGCGCACGTGGCCGCCGTTGCGCCCGGCAGGATGGTCCGCGCCCGCGTGCCGGGCGCGGGGCGGCCCCTGTGCCGGCGACCGCGCCGCCGGCACCTCGAGGGCCGGCGTAGCAGGCGCAGGCCTAGGCGCCGGCGCTGAGCGGGGCGGAGTGGCTGATCGGATCCAGGCTGCCCGGCAGACCGGGGTGACCAGAAGCCGTGCATGCGGGCAGGGCCCGGGCCGTCGACCGGAACTCCCGCACCCGGCAGAGCCCGGACGTCCCGTCAGACCCGGGCGTGCGCACGGCCCGGACGTTCGGGTAGGACCCGGGCGTGCGGCAGTACCCGGGCATGCGGCAGGGCCTGGGCGGCCAGGCCCCCGGGCTGTGCCGGACCCCAGGCGGTCGGTCGGGGCGCCGGTGCTGGGCCGAAGCGGGCGGGGAGGTGGGGGCCGGTCAGAAAGCCAGGGAGGTGAAGAAGCGGTGCAGGGCTGCCGTGACCTCCGTGGGGCGTTCCAGGGGCGGGAGGTGGCCGGTGTCGGGCAGCTGGAGGTGCTGGGCGCCCGGGATGTGGTGGGCGAGGCGGGCGGAGACCTCGAGGATCTCCGGCACGTCGCACTGTCCGCTGATCACCAGGGTCGGCACCGTCACCTCGGCGAGCCGGTCCCGGGCCGGGGGACGCGCCGTCCGTTCGGTGGTGCGCGGGCCGCCCCAGATCCGCCGCCGGGTCAGCCGGGCCATGTCCACGGCCCGCCGCCACACCTCGGGGTCCAGCGCGGTACGGTCCCGCCCCTCTCCCGCCACCAGGAACTCCGCGTCGGCCGCCGCCACCGCCTCCAGGTCCGCCGGGTCGATCCACTCGGCGGCGCCCTCCTCGTAGCGCCGCAGCCGCTCCTCCGGGACCGCGCCGAGCAGCCGCCGCCGGGCCCGCCGCACCATCGCCGGCGGCCAGGTGTGCCCGGACAGGCCGGAGGCGATGAGCACCAGCGCCCGGAACCGGTGCGGCGCCGTCAGCGCGGCGTCCAGCGCGATCCGGCCACCGTCCGACGCGCCCACCACCGCGGCCCGCTCCACCCCCCACTCGTCCAGCAGACCGAGCAGGTCCAGGTGGTGGGCGACCTCCCCGGCCGGGTCCGCGGAGCCGCCCCGGCCCCGCCAGTCGTGGCGGAACACCCGGTACCGCTCCGCCAGCGCGGCGAACTGCGCGTCCCACATACGCCGGTCCGCGCACCCCGCGTGGACGAACACCACGGGCTCCCCGCTGCCCGCCTCCTCGTACGCGATCCCCGCCCGTGCCACCCGGATCCGCCGGGCCGTGCCGATGACCAACACCCACCTCCGTGCCGCCGCTCTCCGCGTCCAGCCCCAGACCTACCCACCGCCCCGGCACCTCCCCGGCACTTTCACCCCGGGTGAACGGGCGGAAGGGGTGAAAGGCGGTGGAACCCGCGCCAGGCCACGTCGTGCGCCCCCGATGTCGCCCACGGCGCCGTCGGCGCCGCAGCACCGAATCCACCGTGACGACGGGGCGATCCCACGCCGGCGTGATTCGATGCGGCGGCCCCGTGCTCACCGGCGGGGAGCAGAGCGTGCGCGCCGCGGTCCGGCCGGAGGTGTCGCGGTGCGTCAGGGGCCCGGTCAGAGGCGGGCGAGTGCGCGGCGCGCGGCGTTGTAGCCGCACATTCCGTGGGCGCCGGCGCCGGGCGGGGTCGCGGCGGAGCAGAGATGGACGCCGGGCACGCCGGTGGCGTACGGGTCGAGGGCCGGGCGGGGCCGGAAGACCAGCTGCCAGGGGTCGTTGGCGCCGGCCACGATGTCGCCGGCGACGTAGTTCTCGTTGTACCGGCTCAGCTCGGTGGTGGAGCGCACGTGCGTCGCCAGGATCCGGTCGCGGAAGCCGGGGGCGAACTGCTCGATCCGTGCGGTGACCGCCTCGGTGGCGTCCCCGGTGAAGCCGGCCGGCACATGGGCGTAGGCGTAGAGCGGGTGCACGTCACCGGCCGACCGGGTGCTGTCGGCGAGGTACTGCTGGCCGACGAGCACGAACGGCCGCCGAGGCATCCGGCCCGCGGCCACGTCCCTCTCGGCCGCCGCCGTCTCCGCCGCGCTGCCGCCGAGGTGCACCGTACCGGCCCTGCGCGACCCCTCGTGCGCCCACGGCACCCCGCCCTCGACGGCGAAGTCGACCTTGAACGCGCCGGGACCGTGGCGGTACCGCAGGTATGCGCGGCGCACATGGCGCGGCATCCGCGCGCCCGCGATCCGGACGGCAGCCGCCGGGGAGGTGTCCAGCATGACCAGGTCCGGGCCGCCCAGCTCCGCCAGCGAGGTCACCCGGCGGCCGGTCTCGAACCGGACGCCGTGCTCGGTCGCGCGGCGGACGATCGCGTCCCGGATCGCGGCCGTACCGCCCTCGGCGACGGGCCAGCCGACCGCGTGCGCGGCCGCGGTCAGCGCGACTCCCATGGCGGAGGAGAGGAGCGTGTCCAGGGGCCGGAAGGCGTGCGCGGCGACGCCGGTGAAGAGCGCCTCGGCCTCCGGCGTGCGGAAGCGGTGCGCGAGAAGCGTGGCCGGCAGTACGGCGTACGCGCCGAAGCGGGCCAGATGGAGCGGGTGGCGCGGCATGTGCAGCACCGGCTGCAGGAACTCCGCGCTGATCGTGCCGAACCGCTCGGTGAGCGGCCCGAAGACGCGCTGCCAGCCGCGGCCGCCGGTCCCGAGCCCGGCGGCGGTCTCGGTCACCGACCGGACCGCGACCGCGCCGCGCCCGCCGTCGAGCGGATGCGCGAACTCGGCCGGGGCCCAGCGCCAGGTCAGACCTGCCCCGGCCAGGTCGAACCGCTGGGCGAAGGCCGAGTCCGGCGTCATGGGGTGGATGCCGGAGCACTCGTCGTGGATCAGGCCGGGCAGCGTCAGCTCGCTGGACCGGGTCCCGCCGCCGAGGGTGTCCGCGGCCTCGATCACCCGGACCCGTACGCCCGCGGCGGCGAGCGTGAGGGCGGCGGCGAGCCCGTTGGGCCCGCTGCCGACCACTACGGCCGTTGTCATGCGGGGGCCCTTCCCCTCCCGCCGGGCCGGTACACCGGGACCGGCGTCCCTGTGGGCCGGCCTCGGCGGGCGGGGACCGGCGGGTCAGCGGCTGCCGGCGAGCGGGGCGGAGGTGGGGCGGGGGGCCGGGTCCGCGGGCAGGTCCAGGCCGCGGGCGGTGACCGGCCGGGCGCTGCCGTCGGCCAGCCGGTAGGTGAGGCCGACGACCGCGGTGCGCCCGGAGGCGACCTGGCCGGCCAGTGTGCGGGAGCGGTCCAGGAGGAAGTCGACGGTGTGCCGGACGTGGGTGGCGATGAACTCCTCGTCCTCGGTCACACCGGCGGCCTGGGCGGCCAGCACACTGGGGGTCACCCGCTCTATCACGTCCCTGAGGTATCCCGGAGCGGGCGTGCCGTCCGCCACGGCGGCACGGGTCGCCGCGACCGCGCCGCACGCGTCGTGGCCGAGGACCACGACCAGCGGGCAGTCCAGCACGCTCACCCCGTACTCGATGCTGCCCAGCACCTCCGGTCCGGCCGCGTGCCCGGCGGTGCGGACGACGAACAGGTCTCCCAGCCCCCGGTCGAAGATGATCTCCGCGGCCAGCCGGGAGTCCGAGCACCCGAGCAGCACGGCGAACGGGCGCTGGGCGGACGCGAGGTCGGCGCGGCGGCCGGCGTCCTGGTTGGGGTGATCGGGTGTGCCCTCGGCGAAGCGGTGGTTGCCTGCCATGAGCAGGTCGAAGGCTTCCCGCGGGGAGGAGGGGACGGCGTCGCTCATGGCGGCAGGCTACGACCGGAACCGGTGCGCCGCCGAGCGGGGCCCGGTCCGGGCGTGGCGCACTCGTGCGCCGGCCCCGGGAGACCGGAACCGGCGCGCGGAGGGGGGAGGAGGGGACGGCGGGGCGGGGGCCGGACTGCCCGGCGTCAGCCGACGCGCGGCGCGGCGCCGTACTCCTCGTCGGTGACCGGCGTCAGCCAGTGGACGACGGCGTGGTCGGCGTCCGCCTCGTTGATGGCGAGGTGGACCATCAGCCGGTTCGGCGCGGCGCCGTGCCAGTGCTCCTCGTCCGCCTCGAACAGGACGCGGTCGCCGGGACGGATGACCTCGACCGGTCCGCCCCGCCGCTGGCACAGGCCGACGCCCTCGGTGACGAAGACGGTCTGGCCGAGCGGGTGCCGGTGCCAGTGGGTGCGCGCGCCGGGCATGAAGTGCACCAGCGAGGCGGTGACCCGGGACGGTTCGGGTGCGGCGGCGACGGCGTCGATGTAGACGTCGCCGGTGAACCAGTCGGCGGGACCCTTGACGGTGTCGATCGAGCTTCGGGTGATCTGCAAGGCCGTGCTTTCTCTTCGGGTGCCGTGCGGGACGGTGCACCGTGTGCGGGGTGTGGTCAGGGCTTCAGCAGGGCCTTGATGGCGCGGCGCTCGTCCATCGCCCTGTAGCCCTCGGCGACCTGCTCCAGCGGCAGGGTGAGGTCGAAGACCCTGCCGGGGTCGATCCGCCGGGTCAGGACGCGTTCGATCAGGTCGGGCAGGTAGCGGCGCACGGGGGCCGGGCCGCCGCGCAGGCCGACGTGGGAGAAGAACAGTTCCTGGCCGTCGACGGAAACCCCGTGGGGGACGCCGACGAAGCCGACGTTGCCGCCCGGCCGGGTCGCGTGCAGGGCCTGCCGCATGGACTCGGCGGTGCCGACGCACTCCAGCACCGAGTCGGCGCCGATCCCGTCGGTGAGCTCCCTGATCCGGGCCACGCCCTCCTCGCCGCGCTCGGCGACGATGTGGGTGGCGCCGAACTCCCGGGCCAGCTTCTGGCGGGGCTCGTGGCGGCTCATCGCGATGATCCGCTCCGCGCCCCTCTCCTTCGCGGCGATCACCGCGCACAGGCCGACCGCGCCGTCGCCGACGACCACGGCGGTGGAGCCGGGCCTGACCTCGGCGGCGTCGGCGGCGTACCAGCCGGTGCCCATCACGTCGGAGACGGCGAGCAGGCCGGGCCAGAACTCCTCGTCCGGCACCTCCTCGGTGGCGACCAGGGTGCCCTGGGCGTTGGGGATGCGCACGTACTCGGCCTGGCAGGTGCTCATGAACTCGCGCTCGAGGCAGTTGGACTGCCAGCCGTTGCGGCAGTTCGCACAGGTGTTGTCCGAGGTGGCGAAGGAGCCGACGACGAACTGGCCGGGCCTGACCGCGGTGACCTCGCTGCCGACCTCCTCCACGAAGCCGACGTACTCGTGGCCCATCGGGTGCGCCTCGTCGGTGGCGTCCAGGCCGCGCCAGGGCCACAGGTCGGAGCCGCACACGCAGGTGACGGCCGTGCGGATGATCGCGTCGGTGGGCTGGAGGATCTTCGGGTCGGCGAGGGTCTCGAAGCGCACATCGCCGGGGGCGTGGATCACTGCTCCGCGCATGAGAGGGGTTCCTTACGTGCTGGGGGGGCGGGCCGCTGCCACGGCCGGTGGGGTCGTCGGTGCCCGTGTGCGGTTGCGTCGCGCAGCGGCCGGGAGGCACCGCCTCTTCCAGGTAACCGGTTCCCCGTGCGCTCAGCGAGTCACCGGCGAGGGGTGTACTGCCGGTACACCCCTCGGAAGGCGGACAGGCCGTACGGTCGAGGGGTGGACAACCGTGACGAGGTCCGCGAGTTCCTCACCTCGCGGCGAGCGAAGATCACCCCGGAGCGGGCCGGGCTGCCCGCCGGCTCCCGGCGCCGGGTGCCGGGGCTGCGCAGGAGCGAGGTCGCGGCGCTGGCCGACATGAGCGTGGAGTACTACGCGAAGCTGGAGCGCGGCAATCTCGCCGGCGTCTCCCCGGCCGTCCTCGAAGCCGTCGCCCGCGCCCTGCAGCTGGACGACGCCGAGCGCGCCCATCTGCTCCGTCTGGCCCAGGCCGCCGACGGCTCGGACGTGCTCACCCGCCCCCGGCGCCGTACCACCGCCCGGCAGTGGACCCCGCACCGCAGCCTGCAGTGGACGCTCGACGCGGTCACGGCGGGGCCCGCGTTCGTGCGCAACGGCCGGATGGACGTCGTGGCCGCCAACTCCCTCGCCCGCGCCTTCTACACGGACCTGTTCGCCCACCCCGGCAACCAGGGGAACCTGGCCCGCTTCCAGTTCCTCGACCCCGCCTCCCGCCGCTTCTGCCCCGACTGGGAGCGCTTCGCCGACATGGCGGTGGCCATCCTGCGCACCGAGGCCGGGCGCGACCCGTACGACAAGGATCTGCACGACCTCGTCGGCGAGCTGTCCACCCGCAGCGCGGAGTTCCGCACCCGCTGGGGCGCGCACGACGTCCGCCACCACGGGACCGGCACCAAACGGTTCCACCACCCGGTCGTCGGCGCGCTCACCCTCGCCTTCGAGGGGCTGGAGATGGCCGCCGAACCCGGTCTCACCCTGACCGTCTACACCGCCGAACCCGGCTCGCCCTCGGAGGAGGGGCTGCGTCTGCTCGCCTCCTGGGCCGCCACCGAGGAGGCCCCCGCGCGCGAGGCGGACCGGGGGGCGACACCCTCGTGAGCCGGATCCTGGTGACCGGTTCCGCCGACGGCCTCGGACGCGCCGCGGCGGAGGCGCTGCTGTCCGCGGGACACCAGGTCGTGGTGCACGCCCGGAACCCGCAGCGGGCGAGGAGCCTGGACGCCCTGACCGGCCGCGGGGCGGACCTCGTCGTCGGCGACCTCGCCGACCGGGACGCCGTACGCCGCCTCGCCGCCGAGGTGGACGGCACCGGGCCGCTCGACGCGGTCGTCCACAACGCCGGCGTGTGGAGCGGGCCGGCGGTGATGCCGGTCAACATCGTCGCGCCGTACCTGCTGACGGCGCTGCTGCGCGGGCCGCGCCGGCTGGTGTACCTGAGCAGCGGCTCGCACTTCGGCGGGCGTCCCGGACTGACCGGCGTCGACTGGCGGGGGCGGGGCGCCGGGTCGTACGCCGACAGCAAGCTGTTCGTGACGACGCTCGCGGCCGCGGTGGCCCGCCTGCGTCCGCGGGTGCCGAGCAACGCCGTCGACCCCGGCTGGGTGCCGACGAAGATGGGCGGCCCGCACGCGCCGGACGACCTCGAACTCGGCCACGAGACACAGGTGTGGCTGGCCACCGCCGACGACCCGGAGGCCCTGACGACCGGCGGGTACTGGTATCACCGCCGGCGCCGGCCGCCGCACCCCGCCGTCCACGACGAGGCGTTCCAGGACCGCCTGCTGCGCACGCTGGCCGAGGAGACGGGCACCGAGCTGCGGCCCTGACCGGGGCCGGAGCTATGTGACCTGCCCGGCCGCCCAGACCGCCCAGTCCCGCCGCATCTCGTAGAAGCGCAGGCCGTACTCCAGGGCGATGCGGCCGTAGACCGACAGGTCGTCGTCGTCCCAGTCGACGGTGTCGACGAGGCGGCGCAGTTCCTCGTACAGCTCGGCGGACTGCCCGGCCAGGCCGGTCAGGTAGGCGTGGGCCTGGCCGGGTTCGAGGACGCCGAGGAAGAAGACGCGCAGCAGGACGTCGCTGCGGGTGGTCCGCTGCGGTTTCGTCTCCGTCAGCCAGTGCCGCAGTTCGGCGAGGCCCTCGTCGGTGAGGGCGTACTCCTTGCGGCCGCGCGGGCCCTCGGCGGCCACGGTGATCAGGCCGGCGTCCGCGAGCCTCGTCAGCTCCGTGTAGATCTGGCTCTGCGTCGCCGGCCACACGTTGGCCAGGGACGTCTCGAAGCGCTTCAGCAGGTCGTACCCGCTCGCGGAGCGCTCCGTGAGCAGGCCGAGGAGTGCGTGTCTCAGGCTCATGCCCTCACTCTACATTCCACTGTTGACATGTCACCAGTGGACCTTCTACTTTTGACATGTCGGGAGGGGAATCCGGAGGCATCCGGACACCCGGAGCACCGGGAATCACATGGGGAGACCGATGTCCTACCTGCGCACGTTCCTGCCGTGGATCGTCTTCGCCGTCCTGCCCTCGGGCAGCTGGCAGTGGGGCGCCCTGGCCGCGCTCGCCGTCGCCGTCGTGGTCATCGCCCAGCAGCGGCGGGCCGGGGCCGGGTTCGACGCGCTGATCATCGAGCTGGGATCGGCCGTCTTCTTCGCGGTGCTGACCGTCGTCGCCTTCGCCGACCCGCACTCCGGCGTCCACTCCTACTCCGCCGCCCTCTCCTCCGGCACGCTCGCCGTGATCGCGGGCGTCTCGCTGGCCGTGGGCAGGCCGTTCACCCTCGGCATCGCCAAGCGGACCACCCCGCGCGAGGTGTGGGGGCTGAGGCCGTTCATCCGCACCAACGTCGTCATCACCGCGGTGTGGACCGCCGCCTTCGCCGTCACCGCCGTCGTCCTCGCGCTCGTGGCGCACGCCGGGCACGCCCACTCGGCCACCGCGACCGTCGTCCAGATCGCCGGGTTCGTCGTCCCGATGCTCTTCACCGTGCGCTACGTCGCCCACGTCCAGGCCAAGGCCGGGCAGGCGGCCCGATGACCGCCCCCGCCCCCCGCCCCAGCTGAACGGCCGGCACGTGCGCAACGGCCCCAACCCGGCCGACGCCGCCTCCGGACACTGGTACTTCGGGGACGGAACGGTCCACGGCTTACGCGTCGAGGACGGCCGCCCGGGGACTTCGGCGGCCGGCTGCACACCGCCATGACCGCCCACCCCAAGACCTGCCCGGTCACCGGCGAAGGGCCGCCTTCGCCCCCGCCGACGAAGAGGCCGGCGGCCCCGGCTGGTTGATGACACCTGCCCGCCCGGGTGCCGTTCGGCTTCCACGGCAACTGGCTCGCGGACTGACCGGCGTGCGCGCCGGGGACGTGCCGGCCGCGGGAAGGGCCGGCGCAGACCGCCGTGGGCGGTGGCGCAGGGGCAGCGCCGGGTGGCCGTCGCGGAGGACGTCCTCGGCGCCCCCGCCCGGCGAGGCCGCCTTCGCCCCCGCCGACGACGTGGCCGGCGCCGGCGGCCGGCAGGCCGCCCTGGCCCGGCGGATGCTGCCTCCGCAGCCGGGTCTCCGCCCGGCCCGGACCGCGCGGCGGGCTGCCGCTCGGCGGCCGCAAGCCCGTCGTCGACAGCCTCGACCGGGCCGGCGCCCTGGTCCTGTCCGCCCGCACCCGCCTGGGCGGCCTGGACGAGGACCCGGCCGAGTCCGCCATCGTCCGGGGCATCGACCAGCCGGCCCGGCGAGCGGCCCGCGGGCGGCCGCCGGTGCCGGTGCCGCGGTGCGCGCGGTGTCGTCAGGGGGAGCCGGGCGTCCCCCGGAACGCCTCCAGGATGCGTTCCGCCGCCAGCGTCGCCGTCAACGAGCCCTCCCGTACCGCCCGTTCCAGGGCGGGCGCGACCTCCCGTACCGCGGGGTCGGCGTGCAGGCGGCCCAGCAGTTCGTCGCGGACCATCGACCACGTCCAGCCGACCTGCTGGTCCCGCCGCTTGGCGGCGAGCCGCCCGGTGGAGTCCAGCAGGGCCCGGTGCTGCTCCAGCCGCTCCCACACCGCCTCGAGACCGGTCGACTCCCGCGCGGAGCAGTGCAGCACCGGAGGCGTCCAGAACGCCTCCTTGCCGTGCATCAGCCGCAGCGCGCCCGCCAGTTCCCGGGCGGCCGCGCGGGCGTCCCGCTCGTGCGGGCCGTCCGCCTTGTTGACGGCGATCACGTCGGCCAGCTCCAGGACGCCCTTCTTGATGCCCTGCAGCTGGTCGCCGGTGCGGGCCAGGGTGAGCAGCAGGAAGGAGTCGACCATGTCGGCGACCGCGGTCTCGGACTGGCCGACGCCGACGGTCTCCACGAGGATCACGTCGTAGCCGGCCGCCTCCATGACGACCATCGACTCGCGGGTCGCCTTCGCCACCCCGCCCAGCGTGCCCGCGCTGGGGGAGGGGCGCACGAACGCGTTCGGGTCCACCGCCAGGCGCTCCATCCTCGTCTTGTCGCCCAGGATGGAGCCGCCCGTGCGGGTCGACGACGGGTCCACGGCCAGCACCGCGACCCGGTGGCCCAGCGAGGTCAGCATCGTGCCGAACGCGTCGATGAACGTCGACTTGCCGACACCCGGCACGCCGCTCACGCCGATCCGCCGCGCCCGGCCGCTGTGCGGCAGCAGCTGCGTCAGCAACTCCTGCGCCAGCGACCGGTGCTGGGGACGGGTGGACTCCACGAGCGTGATCGCGCGGGCCACGACCGCCCGTTTTCCGTCGAGCACGCCCTTCACATAGGCGTCGAGATCGAGCGGTGCCATCGGCGCCCTACAGCTCGTGGCCGAGGTCGGCCGACAGACGCTTCACGAGGTCGTACGCCGCGTCCGGGATCACCGTCCCCGGCAGGAACACCTCCGCCGCGCCCATCTCGCGCAGCGTCGGCACGTCCTGCGGCGGGATCACCCCGCCGACCACGATCATGATGTCCTCGCGGCCCTCCTCGGCGAGCTTCTCGCGCAGCGCCGGGACGAGGGTCAGATGGCCCGCGGCCAGCGAGGACACGCCGACCACGTGCACGTCCGCCTCGACCGCCTGCCGGGCGACCTCCTCCGGCGTCTGGAACAGCGGGCCGACGTCGACGTCGAAGCCGAGGTCGGCGAAGGCGGTCGCGATCACCTTCTGCCCGCGGTCGTGGCCGTCCTGCCCCATCTTGGCGACCAGGATGCGCGGCCGGCGCCCCTCGGCCTCCTCGAAGGCGTCCACCAGGGCGCGGGTGCGGTCCACGTTCGGGGACTGGCCTGCTTCGCTGCGGTACACACCGGAGATCGTACGGATCTGGCTCGCGTGCCGGCCGTACACCTTCTCCAGGGCGTCGGAGATCTCGCCGACGGTCGCCTTGGCGCGGGCCGCGCGCACGGCCAGCTCCAGCAGGTTCTCCGTGCCGTCGGCGGCCCGGGTGAGCGCGTCGAGGGCGTCCCGGCAGGCCTGCTCGTCGCGCTCCGCGCGCAGCCGCCGCAGCTTCTCGATCTGCTGGGCGCGTACGGCGGAGTTGTCGACCTTGAGGACCTCGATCTGCTCGTCGCTGTCCACGCGGTACTTGTTCACGCCGATCACCGGCTGGCGGCCGGAGTCGATCCGCGCCTGGGTGCGGGCCGCCGCCTCCTCCACACGCAGCTTCGGGATGCCGGCGTCGATGGCCTGCGCCATGCCGCCCGCCTGCTCGACCTCCTGGATGTGCGCCCACGCCTTGCGCGCCAGGTCGTAGGTGAGCCGCTCCACGTACGCGCTGCCGCCCCACGGGTCGATGACCCGCGTCGTGCCCGACTCCTGCTGGATGAGCAGCTGGGTGTTGCGGGCGATGCGCGCCGAGAAGTCGGTCGGCAGGGCGAGCGCCTCGTCGAGGGCGTTGGTGTGCAGCGACTGGGTGTGGCCCTGGGTCGCCGCCATCGCCTCCACGGCCGTACGCGTGACGTTGTTGAACACGTCCTGCGCGGTCAGCGACCAGCCCGAGGTCTGCGAATGGGTGCGCAGCGACAGGGACTTGGCGTTCTTCGGGTCGAACTGCCGCACCAGCTTGGCCCACAGCAGCCGGGCCGCGCGCAGCTTGGCGACCTCCATGAAGAAGTTCATGCCGATCGCCCAGAAGAACGACAGCCGGGGCGCGAACGCGTCCACGTCCAGGCCCGCGTCCCGGCCCGCACGGATGTACTCCACCCCGTCCGCGAGCGTGTACGCCAGCTCCAGGTCGGCCGTCGCGCCCGCCTCCTGGATGTGGTAGCCGGAGATGGAGATGGAGTTGTAGCGCGGCATCTTCTGCGAGGTGTACGCGAAGATGTCGGAGATGATCCGCATCGACGGCTTGGGCGGATAGATGTAGGTGTTGCGGACCATGAACTCCTTGAGGATGTCGTTCTGGATGGTCCCCGCCAGCTTCTCGGGCGGTACGCCCTGCTCCTCCGCCGCCACGATGTACAGGGCGAGGACCGGCAGCACCGCGCCGTTCATCGTCATCGACACCGTCATCTTGTCCAGCGGGATGCCGTCGAACAGCTGCCGCATGTCGTAGATGGAGTCGATGGCCACGCCCGCCATGCCGACGTCGCCGGTCACCCGCGGGTGGTCGCTGTCGTAGCCCCGGTGCGTGGGCAGGTCGAAGGCGACCGACAGGCCCTTCTGGCCGGCCGCCAGGTTGCGCCGGTAGAAGGCGTTGGACTCCTCGGCGGTGGAGAAGCCCGCGTACTGCCGGATCGTCCAGGGCTGGTTGACGTACATCGTCGGATACGGGCCGCGCAGATACGGCGCGATGCCCGGATAGGTGCCCAGGAAGTCCAGGCCCTCCAGGTCACGGCCGGTGTACAGCGGCTTGACCCCGATGCCCTCCGGGGTCTCCCACAGCGGCTCTTCGCTGCCGGTCGCCCGGGCGACGGCCGCACGCCACTGGTCGGCGTCGCCGTCGACGGCCGGCGTCCCCAGCTCGATGCCGGAGAAGTCGGGGATTCCCATCAGGACACTCCCATGCGGTCGAGGGTCGCGGACAGCACGTCGACGGCGTCGCAGCCCGCGAAGACACAACTGTCGATGCCGGCGTACTCGCCCCGGCCCGCCAGGAACACATGCCGGGCACCGGACGCCCTGAGCGACTTGGCGGCCTGCTCGGCCTGCTCGGCGTACAGGGCGTCGCTGGAGCACAGCACGGCCTCGGTGGCGCCGCTGTCCTCGAAGGAGCCCTCGGTGACCGGCTCGATGCCGCCCGCCTGGAAGAGGTTGGCGGCGAAGGTGGCGCGCGCGGTGTACTCGGCGGCCGAGCCGAGGGTCGCCAGGAAGATCCGGGGGCGGGCGCCGGTCGCGGCGAGGTGGGCGTCGGAGCGGGCGCGCAGCTCCTCGAACGCCTCGTCCCGGCGCACCCGCGGCAGTCCGCCGGACGGCGGCTGCGGCGCGGGCTCGCGCTCCACCGGCTTCTCCGCCAGCAGCGGGAACTCGCTGACGCCGGTGATGGGTTCGCGGCGCTTGGCGAGCCGCTTGGAGCGCTCCGCCCAGGTCGTCGCGAGGTCGGTGCGCAGCCGGCCGGAGCGCAGCACGGCCGCCTGGCCGCCGTCGCGCTCGATCGTGCGGAAGAACTCCCAGGCCGCGTGGGCGAGTTCGTCGGTCAGCCGCTCCACGTACCAGGAGCCGCCCGCCGGGTCGATGACCCGCGCCAGGTGGGACTCCTCGATCAGGATCGTGGAGGTGTTGCGGGCGATCCGGCGGGAGAACGCGTCGGGCAGGCCGAGCGCGTGGTCGAACGGCAGGACGGTCACCGCGTCGGCGCCGCCGACCCCGGCCGCGAGCGTCGCGACCGTCGTGCGGAGCATGTTCACCCACGGGTCGCGGCGGGCCATCATCACCGGCGAGGTCACCACGTGCTGCACCTGGGCGCCCGGGGCGCCGCAGACCTCGGCGACCCGCGCCCACAGCCGGCGCGCGGCCCGCAGCTTGGCGATGGTGAGGAACTGGTCGGCGGTGGCGGCGTAGCGGAACTCCAGCTGCCCGGCGGCCTGTTCGACGCTCAGTCCGGCCTCCGTGAGCCGGCGCAGATACGCCACACCGGTGGCCAGCGAGGCGCCCAGCTCCTGCGCGGCCGAGCCGCCCGCCTCGTGGTACGGCAGCGCGTCCACGGTCAGCGCGCGCAGCCCGGGGTGGTCGTCGGCGCAGCGCGCGGCCAGGGCGGCGTACGGCGCGAAGTCCAGGGCGGCGCCGGTACGGGCCTCGTACCCGAGCGGGTCGCCGCCCAGATTGCCGCGTACGGCCCCGGCGGCCACGCCCTTGTCCGCGTACAGCCCGAGCAGCGCCTCGGCGGCGGCCTCGGTGTCCCGGCCGGCGTCCAGCACGACCGGCGCCAGGTCGAGGTACACGCCCTCCAGGGCCTCGCCCAGCCGGCCGACCGGGATGCCGCCCTCGCCCAGCACGAGCCACAGCGAGGTGCCGCCGTTCTCCAGGTCGTTCAGGACGGCGCCCTCCGCGAGGGCGGTGTGCCGCTGCCGCACGTCCCAGCCGCCCGCGGTGTTCCCCTCGGGGCGGCTGCCGCGCACGTACGGCGCGAAGCCGGGCAGGCCGGGGTCGGGCGCGGCGTCGCGCGCGGTGTACAGGGGACGGGTGCGCAGCCCGTCCTCCAGCGTCGTGGACAGAGCGTCCTCAACTGCCGCGCCCGAGACTTCCTTGCCCGACTTGCGCAGCACGCCCTCGACCAGGCGTTGCCACTGCTCGTGCGTCGCGTCAGGGAACTCGGCGGCCAGTGAGAGCCCGTCGTCAGGCAGGACCGTCATGGCTGGGATGCTAGGGCAGCGCGCTCGGCCGCGACTCGACGATCCCCTGTGAGGTTTCTCCTCTTGCACGTGTGAGCTGCGTCGCCCAGCCCTCCGAGGGGCACGCCGCCGGGCTCCGGCAGGGCGGATACGGGCGCACGGGAGCCACGGCGGGCCCGCGCTTCCTGCGGACGCCGGCGGGGCCGCGCGGTCAGCGTACGGACGCCGGCGGGGCCGCGCGGTCAGTCAGCGGAGGCCGGTGGGGCCGTGCGCTCAGTCTGCGGACGCCGGTGCGGGCCGCGCGGTCAGCGTGCGGACGTCGGTGCGGGCCGCCCGGTCAGTGCTTCGCCGCGGGGTGCTGCTTGCCGGTCGCGTCCTTGATACCCAGTTCCGCGCGGCTCACGTCCCTGGTGGAGAGCGTCTGCGGGCTCGCCGTGAAGGCGCGCAGCCGGATGCGCGTGTACTTCTTCTTGGGCAACGGGTATCCGCCCCGGGGCGCGCGCAGCTCGACGGTCGCCGTGGTGTGCGCGGGGATCGTGACCGGGCCGTGCGCCAGCGACCAGTACCGGCTCATGCCCTGGCCGGTCGTCAGCATGTAGTGCGGGGTGAGCGCGGTGTCGCCGGTGTTGGTCACCTTCACGGTCAGCGCCGACAGCCTGTGCTTCGGGTCGTGCCGGTTCGCCGTGATGTCCATGCGCAGCGGCGGCTTCCCCGTCACCGCCAGGGTCGCGCTCACCAGCGCGGGCAGCACCAGCACCACCCCGGCAGCCGCCAGGGCCGGCCGGCGGCGCCGGCCCGTCAGCCACCGGGGACGCGGCTGCCACGCGCTCCTGAACTCCGGCAGGGGCGCGGTGACCGCCGCCGCCAGCCACAGCGGCGTGTACATCAGGTAGTAGCCGTCCTGGGAGCGGGTCGCCAGGTAGAAGGCGCACCAGGGCAGCACGGTCGCGGCCGGGCCGAGCCGCCGTACGAACAGCACGAACAGCACGAACAGGGCCGCGGCGAACAGCATGCTGGCGTGCCCGTACCAGTCGAGCCGGTCGCTGCCGTGGGTGAAGTACAGGGAGACGTCGACCAGGCCCTGGCCGTGCAGCACCGCGCCCTGGGTCAGCGGCAGGGCGATGCCGTCCAGCCACGGCCCCGGCTCGGTGACGATGAAGTACGCGTTGATCAGCAGCCAGGTCAGGGCGGCGATCCCGGCGATGCGCAGCACCACTCCCGCGGCCTGGCGCCCGCCGAGTTCACCGCGGCGCACGGCGTAGATCCCGGCCAGCAGGAACGGGGTGACGAACCAGGGCAGTTGCTGCGCCGCGCACGCGGCGCCGACGCACGCGGCCCGCGCGATCCCGGCGGTGCCCAGCCGGCCCCCGGCGCCGAACCGCGGCCAGCGCATCACCACCGGCACCAGCAGGACCAGGCCGACGATCGCCGGGTAGCCCTGACGGGCGTACATCGGCAGGAAGCTGAAGCCAAGGCAGACCATCGTGGCCGCCGACCGCCACGGCGCCGGCAGCAGCCGCCACAGCACGACCGTGCCCACGATCAGGACGACCGTCACCGCCAGCGTCGCCGGAGCGCCGGCGTGGCCGAGCCACAGGAAGGGCACGGTGAGCAGCGGGGCCAGCGGGGGATAGCCGTACGTGAAGTCGTAGCCGCCGGTCGTCGTGGCCGTCAGGGCGACGCCCTTGATGCGGAAGAGCCACGGCCACGGCTGGTCGTACACCTGGTGTCCGTGCGCGATCTGGTGCGCGGCCTGCGTGGTCAGCACCGCCTCGTCGCCGCCCGCGTGGTTCAGCGCCCAGCCGCACAGGGTGAGCGCGATCGCGGTCACCAGCACCACCGCGTCCAGGCGGGCCAGCGAGCGCGCCCGGCGGACGGTCAGCGTGAGCACGCCGGTCACCAGGATCGAGGCGTAGCAGACGGAGATGACCGCGGCGAGGACGAGCTTGTGCGTGGCCGCCTGCGTCCACACCGCGCGCGTGCCGATGAACAGGCTGACGTCGGCGAGCAGCGTCAGCACGCGATGCCACTGCGCGGGAGGTTCGTGGATCTCCGCGCGGGCGACCGGGAGGGCGGACATCGCCGACTGCGTCCGCCGGCCGGCTGTCACCTGCTGTGTTTCTGCCAAGTGCACGGGAATGGACGCTATCGGTGACGGATGTGCGACACGTGGCCCGGGGTGAAGAGAACGGTATGAGGGCGGTAAGAAGCGGGCGTAATCGTACATGTGGCGCGGGTCGCTCCCGGCCCCGCGTCACCGGATCCGTCGCGCAGTGTGTCGCTGTTGGGCCGAACGGGTGACTTGGCGTAAGAATTGGCTGGTGCAGGCATCGAGTGCGAGTCAGGTCGGGGGGAGCCGGTGAGCCGCTACGACGTCACCGATGAACAGTGGGAGGGGCTCGCCCAGGTCGTGCCGCTGCGGGGCCGGGACGCCTGGCCGTCCGCGGTGAACCACCGCTCGCTGCCGGACGCCGAGACCGAGACCCGGCGCCGGTTCGTGGTCCTGCGCGTCAACGTCTTCGCCGACGCCCGCGAGGTCGCCGAGACCCTGATGGCCGGCGCGCCGGTCCTGCTCGACCTGACCGGCGCGGAGAACGAGGTCGCCAAGCGCGTCCTCGACTTCAGCACCGGCGTGGTCTTCGGCCTGGGCAGCGGCATGCACCGCGTCGACCGCAACGTCTTCCTCCTCACCCCACCGGGCACCGAGGTGAGCGGCCTGATGGAGGGCGTGGGCGTTTCGGGAGGCTGAGCGCCGCCTGAAGCGATCGCGGCCACACCGGCCGGGCCGAGCACGGCGCCTCCGGCAGCCGACGCGCGCCCTCGGCTCTCCGGGCGCGGCGAGGGGTTTGAGGCGGACGGCGGGCTCGGCGGGCGGGTCGAGTGGGAGCTCCGGCGGTCGGTCGGGCGCCCCGGCTCTCGGGCGGGCCGCAGGTGGTCGGCGTGCGCCCCGGGCGCTCGGCCGGGTCGAGGTCGAGCGAGGCCGCAGGTGGTCGGCGGGCGCCCTCGGCCCTCCGGGCCGGGTGAGGGGGTTTGACGGTCGTCGGGATCGGCGGGCTGGGCGGGCGGGCCGAGCGGGACCCCGGTGGTCGGTCGTGCGCCCCGCGCTCTCGGGCGGGGCGAGCGGGGCCGCCGGCGGGCTCGGTGGGCTTCCGGGCTCTTCGGGTGGGGGAGCGGAGTGGCCGGCGTCGGGTGTTTTGGGGTCACTCGTCCGGGTGGGGCGGGTTTGACGGCGGCCGGACCGCTCGATCGTGGGAAGGCGCCGGCGCGAAACGGTTCGGCAGGCGGGGCGGGGCCTACGGTCCGGGCATGGCCGTGCCTTCCGTGTCCGCTGAGCCTCCCGCCGCCGACGTGTCCGCAGCGACCGTCCCCGCGCGGCCCCGTCAGTCCCCGGACGTGCGCGCCCGGATCACCGAGTTGCGGCTGTCGGCCTTCGCCGGCCACCGGCGGGCAGGGTTCCCGCTGGGCGCCGTCACCCTGTTCGCCGGGCGCAGCGGCGCGGGGAAGACGACGGCGCTCGCGGCGTACGAGGCGCTCGCCCGGCTCGGCGGCGGGGCCTCCTTGTGCGAGGCGTTCCCGGACCCCGCGGCCTGCGTGCCGCAGCGGGCGCGTCCCGATGCCGGCGGGCGCCGGGGCTTCAGGATCGGGTGTACGGCTGACGGCGCCGAGGGGCCGGTCCGGCTCGACCTCGCCGTACAGGCCGAACCGGACCTCAGGATCGTCGGCGAGCGGCTGACCGCGGGCGGCGTGGTCCTGCTGGAGACCGCGCTGCGCGACCCCGGCCGCCGTACCGTCCAGGCCGCCTGGCACACCGCGGGCTCCGCCCCGGTGACCCGCGCCCCGCTGCCCGACGACCGCCTCGGCACCGCCCTGCTGCCGCTGCGCGTGGCCGGGAAGACGGAGGGGCAGCGGCAGGTGCTCGCCGCCGCCGAGCAGATGGTGGTCGCGCTGCGGTCCGTGTTCCCCTGCGACCCCCGGCCCGAGTGCATGCGCCGCCCCGTCCCCACCGGCTCCGGCCGGCTGCTGCCCGGCTGCGACAACCTCGCCGACGTACTGTGGCGCACCCGGGCCGAGTGCAGCCGCCGGCACGGGGTGCTGGTCGACGCGCTGCGCGCCGGATGCGCGGGCCCGGTGACCGACCTCCTCGCCGAACCGCTGCCCGACGGCACGGTACGGGCGCTGCTCGACCGCGGCGCCGGCCCGCGCACCGAACTCGCCCGGCTCGGCGACGGCGAACTCCGCTACCTCGCGCTGACGCTGGTGCTGCTGACCGGGCCGGGCGTGCTGGCCGTGGACACCCCGGGAGAGGTGCCCGACGCGCTGCGCACCCTCACCGTCCTCGCCGACGGCTTCGACCGCGGCCTCGACCCCCTCCAGCGCCGCGAACTGCTGGCGACGGCGGCCCGGATGGGCGAGCGCGGGCACATCCGCTGCGTCGGCGCGGTCAGCGACGCCTCATGGGCCGCCGGGACCGACGGCGTCACGGTGGTACACCTGGACGCGTGACGGAACCTCTCGACCTGGCCCGGCTCCAGCGCCGGCTCGCCGAGTTCGCGGCCGCGCGGAACTGGCAGCCCTACCACACCCCCAAGAACCTCGTCGCCGCGCTCAGCGTGGAGGCCTCCGAGCTGATGGAGATCTTCCAGTGGCTGACGCCGGAGGAGTCCGCGCGGGTGATGGACGACCCCGGCACCGCGCACCGGGTCACCGACGAGGTCGCCGACGTCCTCGCCTATCTCCTGCAGTTCTGCCACGTCCTCGGCATCGACCCGCTGGCCGCCCTGGACGCAAAGATCGACCGCAACGAACAGCGCTTCCCTGCGGGGGGAGCGCAGAACGGCGTCGTGCGCCCCCAAGGACCGGACGTCTGAACATCCTTGTCACTCTCCGAAGTCAAACCGCCTGTCGAATCCGAATTGTTGTCCACAGATTTCGGTCTACCTCTGGCTTTTCGTCCTCGCCTCCCTCACTCTGGGTAGTGGATAAGGGAGTTCCGGCGGGCGTGCGAGGGGGCACGCGGAAGGGACGGGGGCGACGCATGGATGCGATACGGCTCATCCTGTCGAGCAGGCGTGCGCTGGCGTGCGGCGCCGACGCGGGCGAGATCATGGCGGAGGTCTGGCAGGCCCAGGCCCTGGCCCAGGCGATCGGCAGCCGGCTCGCCGTCTCCGGTCCGCCGGAGCTGCGCGGCGAGGCGCTCGGCCTGACCGAGCTGGCGGGCCGGGGCTGCGGAGTCCTGGACCCGCCCGAACTGGACCTGGGCGCCCTGCGCGCCGCCCAGCTCACCGAGCTGGCCGACGCCCGCGAGACCCTGCTCTGCCTCGGGGGCCTGCTCGGCGAGGTCGGCATCGCCCTGGTCGGCATGGCGAGTTCGGCCGACGACGAGACGACGTACTGGCAGTGCATGGAGGCCATCGACGCGGCCGACGAGTCCCGCGACCGCGTCGTCGAGATGCTGCGCAAGCTGGCGGCGCGGGAGGAGGCGTTACAGCGGGACGAGACGTTACAGAGGGAGGAGGCACTGCACGGGGACGAGACACCGCAGGGGGAGGCGGCGGTGCGGGACAACGGCCGCCGCGACAGCCCGTCGGGCGCCCTGGGCCCATGAGCCGGCCCGCCGGACGCTGCTCACCCGCCGCTGACCGCCGTTCACGTTTCTCCCAGCCGGTGACCGTGCTTGGCGATTCTCCCGGCCGGTGACCGTGCTTCGCAGTTCTCCCGGCCGGTGACCTGCTTCGCCTTTCACGCGGCCGCCGACCGCCCTTCGCGTTTCCCTCGGCCGCCGACCGCCGTTCGCGTTTCCCTCGGCCGCTGACCGCCCTTCGCGTTTCACCCGCCGATTGCGCCCTGCGCGTTCACCTGCGGTTGCCGCCTTCACGGTTCGCCCCCCGGATACCGCCCCGTCGCGGTGGTACCGATGAGGTTGACCGGGGACGCGGTGTGCAGGATAGATGTATGGACCTTCGAATCTTCACCGAGCCCCAGCAGGGGGCCACCTACGACACCTTGCTCTCCGTGGCGAAGGCGACCGAGGACCTCGGCTTCGACGCCTTCTTCCGGTCCGACCACTACCTCCGCATGGGCAACGTCGACGGCCTGCCCGGCCCCACGGACGCCTGGATCACCCTGGCCGGCCTGGCCCGCGAGACCCGCCGCATCCGCCTCGGCACGCTGATGACGGCCGGCACCTTCCGGCTGCCCGGCGTGCTCGCCATCCAGGTCGCCCAGGTCGACCAGATGTCCGGCGGCCGGGTGGAGCTGGGCCTCGGCGCGGGCTGGTTCGAGGAGGAGCACCGGGCGTACGGCATCCCGTTCCCGAAGGAGAAGTTCGCCCGGCTGGAGGAGCAGCTGGCGATCATCACCGGGCTGTGGGCGACCGAGGTGGGCAAGACCTTCGACTTCCACGGCACGTACTACGACCTGACCGACTCGCCCGCGCTGCCCAAGCCCGCCCAGAAGAAGGTCCCGGTGCTCATCGGCGGCCACGGCGCGACCCGTACGCCGCGGCTGGCCGCGCAGTACGCGGACGAGTTCAACATCCCCTTCGCCTCCGTCGAGGACAGCGCGCGGCAGTTCGGCCGGGTGCGGGCCGCCGCCGAGGAGGCCGGCCGCGGCGCGGACGCGCTGACGTACTCCAACGCGCTCGTGGTCTGCGTCGGCCGGGACGACCGGGAGGTCGCCCGCCGCGCCGCCGCGATCGGCCGCGAGGTGGACGAACTGAAGGCCAACGGCCTGGCCGGCTCCCCGGCCGAGGTCGTCGACAAGATCGGCCGGTACGCCGAGATCGGGTCCCGGCGGATCTATCTGCAGATCCTGGACCTCCACGACCTGGACCACCTGGAACTGATCTCCGCACAGGTCCAGGCACAGCTGCCGTAGGGCGCACGACCGCCCGGGAAGGCGGACCCGACCCCACCGTGACGATCCGCCGTGACGACGGCCCCGTGACCGGAACCCGACTCCGGTCACGGGGCCCGCGACTCCTCCCGCGGGCTCACACCATCTCGCGGAGGCCGATCCCACCGGGGCCTTCGTGAGACATCGGTGAAGTCGATGTGCCGGAACTGTGGGTTCCATCACGGCGTCCGTGATCGGGACCTGATCGGATGGCCGGGTGCGCAGAGTCCTCCCCCTCGCCCTCACCGGCCTGTTCGCCCTGTCGGCCTGCCAGTTCGCCGGTCACGACGACCCCGCCGACAAGGCCCGCGGCCTCGACACCATGGCCGCGCTCCCGCTGCACGCCTACGTCCCGGATCGCGGGTCGGACGGCGCGAAGGCCGTCGGCAGGGCCCAGTGGATCCTCGGGAAGCAGTGCATGGTCCGGCTGGGCTTCACCGGATTCGCGGCGCTCGACACCGAGGCCGTCGCGTCGACCGACCCGGTCCGGCAGGACACGATCACGGAGGACGCCGACATGCCCGGCGACGACACGCCGTACGGCGTCGTCGACCCCGACCTGGCCGCCGAACACGGCTACCACAACCGCACGCCGGACTCCGCCGGCCGGTACCAGAGGTGGCCCGCCGACCAGTACGCCGCGCTCACCGGATCCTTCCGGCCCGGCGACAGCCACGTCACCCACGGGCACCGCATCCCCGAGGGCGGCTGCCTGGGCCAGGCGATGCGGAAGATCTACGGCGCCCCGCCCAAGGCGACCGAGGTCGCCGGCATCAAGCTGTCCGGCTACTACTCGCTCGCCCTCGAACTCTGGCACGACTCCCGCGCGCAGGCGAGCAAGGACCCCGCCTGGAAGAAGGCGGACCGTGCATGGTCGGCCTGCATGAGGAAGCAGGGCTTCCGCTACGCCACCCCGGAGAAGGCCACCTCCGACTCCGACTGGTTCGGGCACACCGAGCCGTCGGAGAAGGAGAGGAAGACGGC
The DNA here is from genome assembly GCF_036345995.1 of Streptomyces sp. NBC_00557. NCBI lineage: Bacteria > Bacillati > Actinomycetota > Actinomycetes > Kitasatosporales > Streptomycetaceae > Streptomyces > Streptomyces sp. NBC_00557. Next base: position 2,061,791 of record NZ_CP107796.1, on the reverse strand, counting down.
GACCGCCGACGCCCGCTGCAAGCTCCGCACCGGCTACGTCCCCGCCGTCCACGCCGTGGAAGTCCGGACGCAGAAGGCCGCCATCGCCCGGCACCGGCAGAGCCTCGACGCGCTGCGGGCGGCCGACGAGCGGGCGGTGCGGACGGCGCGGAAGATCGCCGGCCACGCGTCGTGACCACCGGTGCACGGTGAGAAAACCGGTGGTCGGCGCGGCTGGATACCGGAAGACTCGGACGCGTGTTCCTGACGATCTCCACGCGCGGCGACGCCGCCCACCCGGCCACCGACCTCGGGTACCTGCTGCACAAGCACCCCCACAAGGCGCAGAAGTTCTCCACGTCGTACGGCACGGCGCACGTCTTCTACCCCGAGGCGGACGACCGGCGCTGCACGGCCGCGCTGCTGCTGGAGGTCGACACGCTCGCGCTGCTCCGGCGGGGCAAGGGCAAGGGCCGCGGCGGCGCCCCCGACGCGGCCCTCGCCCAGTACGTCAACGACCGCCCCTACGCGGCCTCGTCGCTGCTCGCGGTGGCGCTCAGCGGCGTGTTCTCCAGCGCGATGAAAGGCACCTGCCACGCCAGGCCCGAACTCCCCGAGCAGCCGAGGCCGTTGCGCATCGAGGTGCCCGCGCTGCCCGCCCGTGGCGGAGCGGAGCTGGTACGGCGGCTCTTCCAGCCGCTGGGCTGGACGGTCGCCGCCGAACCGGTCGCCCTGGACGCCGAGTTCCCCGAGTGGGGCGACTCGCGCTATGTGCGTCTCGTCCTGGAGTCCGAGGTCCTGACCCTCGCCGCGGCCCTGCGCCATCTGTACGTCCTGCTGCCGGTCCTGGACGACGCCAAGCACTACTGGGTCTCCTCCGAGGAGGTCGACAAGCTGCTGCGGGCCGGTGAGGGCTGGCTGCCGGGCCACCCGGAGCAGAAGCTGATCACCAGCCGGTATCTCTCCCGCCGCTGGTCGCTCACCCGGCAGGCGATGGAGCGGCTGGAACTGGTCCGCCTGGCCGAGGCCGACGACAGCGAGGTCGAGGAGATCGACAACGCCGTCCCGGAGGACACCGGGGCGGATGCCGAGGCGACAGAAGCCGAGGGGAATGGGGCCGACAGGACAGAGGCCGAGGGGACAGGGGCCGAGGCGACGCGGCGCGGGGAGGCGGACGCCGGGGAGGCCGGGCCCGGGGAGAGGCCGGCCCCGCTCGCCGTCCAGCGCCGCGAGGCGATCCTCGCCGCCCTGCGCGACCACGGCGCCTCCCGCGTCCTCGACCTCGGCTGCGGGCAGGGCGAACTGGTCCGGGAGCTGCTCAAGGACGTCCGGTTCACCGAGATCCTGGGCGTCGACGTGTCCGTGCGGGCGCTCACCATCGCCTCCCGGCGGCTCAGGCTCGACCGCATGGGCGAGCGGCAGGCGTCCCGCGTCAAGCTCGTGCAGGGCTCGCTCGCCTACACCGACAACCGGCTCAAGGGCTACGACGCCGCCGTGCTCAGCGAGGTGATCGAGCACCTGGACCTGCCCCGGCTGCCCGCCCTGGAGTACGCCGTGTTCGGGCACGCCCGCCCGCGCACCGCCCTCGTGACCACCCCGAACGTCGAGTACAACGTCCGCTGGGAGACCCTGCCCGCCGGGCACACCCGGCACGGCGACCACCGCTTCGAGTGGACGCGCGAGGAGTTCCGCGCCTGGGCGCAGGCGGTGGCCGGACGGCACGGCTACACCGTGCGGTTCGCGCCCGTCGGACCGGACGACCCCGAGGTCGGCCCGCCCACGCAGATGGCCGTGTTCACGATCGACACCGAGAAGACCGAGAAGGAGGCGAAGGCCGCATGACCGAGCCGCGGAAGCAGGGGCGGGTGCTCCCCGTCACCGACCTCTCCCTCGTCGTGCTCGTCGGCGCCTCCGGCTCCGGCAAGTCCACCTTCGCCCGCCGGCACTTCAAACCGACCGAGGTGATCTCCTCCGACTTCTGCCGCGGACTGGTCGCCGACGACGAGAACGACCAGAGCGCGTCCCGCGACGCCTTCGACGTGCTGCACTACATCGCCGGCAAGCGGCTGGCCGCCGGCCGCCGCACCGTCGTCGACGCCACCAGCGTGCAGCAGGACGCCCGGCGTCAGCTGATCGACCTGGCCAAGCAGTACGACGTGCTGCCCATCGCCATCGTGCTCGACATACCGGAGGAGGTGTGCGCCGAGCGCAACGCGGCCCGCACCGACCGCGCCGACATGCCCCGCCGGGTCATCCAGCGCCACATCCGCGAACTGCGCCGGTCCCTGCGCCACCTGGAGCGCGAGGGCTTCCGCAAGGTGCACGTGCTGCGCGGGGTCGAGGAGGCCGAGAACGCCACCGTCGTCACGGAGAAGCGGTTCAACGACCTGACCCACCTCACCGGCCCCTTCGACATCATCGGTGACGTCCACGGCTGCTCCGCCGAACTGGAGGCGCTGCTCGCCAAGCTGGGCTACGCCGACGGCGTGCACCCCGAGGGCCGTACCGCCGTGTTCGTCGGCGACCTGGTCGACCGCGGCCCGGACACCCCGGGCGTGCTGCGCCGGGTGATGGCGATGGCCGAGTCGGGCAACGCCCTGTGCGTGCCCGGCAACCACGAGAACAAGTACGGCCGCTACCTCAAGGGCCGCAAGGTCCAGCACACCCACGGGCTCGCCGAGACCATCGCGCAGATGGAGGGCGAGAGCGACGAGTTCAGGGAGCGGGTCCGCGCGTTCCTCGCGGGACTGGTCAGCCACTACGTCCTCGACGGCGGCAGGCTGGTCGTCTGCCACGCCGGCCTGCCCGAGAAGTACCACGGCCGCACCTCCGGCCGGGTCCGCTCGCACGCCCTGTACGGCGACACCACCGGCGAGACCGACGAGTTCGGGCTGCCGGTGCGCTACCCCTGGGCGGAGGACTACCGGGGCCGCGCGGCGGTGGTCTACGGCCACACCCCGGTCCCCGAGGCCACCTGGCTCAACAACACCATCTGCCTGGACACCGGCGCCGTCTTCGGCGGCAAGCTGACCGCGCTGCGCTGGCCGGAGCGCGAACTGGTCGACGTACCGGCCGAGCGGGTCTGGTACGAGCCGGCGAAGCCGCTGCGCTCCGAGGCGCCCGGCGGGCACGACGGCCGGCCGCTGGACCTGGCGGACGTGTACGGCCGCCGGGCCGTGGAGACCCGGCACGCCGGCCGGGTGGCGGTCCGCGAGGAGAACGCGGCGGCGGCCCTGGAGGTCATGAGCCGCTTCGCGATCGACCCGCGCCTGCTGCCGTACCTGCCGCCGACCATGGCGCCGACGGCGACCTCGCGGGTCGAGGGCTACCTGGAGCACCCCGAGGAGGCCTTCGCGCAGTACGCGGCGGACGGCGTCGCGCGGGTCGTGTGCGAGGAGAAGCACATGGGCTCGCGGGCGGTGGCCCTGGTGTGCCGGGACGCGGAGACGGCCCGCAGGCGGTTCGGCGCGGAGGGTCCCACCGGGTCGCTGTACACCCGTACCGGCCGGCCGTTCTTCGACGACGGGAAGGTGACCGAGGAGATCCTCGGCAGGCTCCGCTCGGCGGTCGACAGCGCCGGGCTGTGGGACGAACTGGCCACCGACTGGCTGCTGCTGGACGCCGAGCTGATGCCGTGGTCGCTGAAGGCCTCCGGCCTGCTGCGCAGCCAGTACGCCGCAGTCGGCGCCGCGTCCGGCGCGGTGTTCCCGGGCGCGCTGGCCGCCCTGGAGGCCGCCCGGGCACGGGGCGCGGACGTGGGCGCCCTGCTGGAGCGGCAGCGGGAGCGCGCCGCCGACGCGGCCGCGTTCACCGCCGCCTACCGCCGCTACTGCTGGACCACCGACGGCCTGGACGGCGTACGCCTGGCCCCCTTCCAGCTGCCGGCCGTCCAGGGCCGCAGCCTCGCCGCGCTGCCGCACGACGAGCAACTGGCCCTGATCGACCGGCTGGTGGAGCACGACGGCACCGGACTGCTGCAGACCACCCGGCGGCTGTACGTCGACACGGCAGACCCCGAGTCGGTGCGCGCGGGCGTCGACTGGTGGCTGGAGATGACCGGCCGGGGCGGCGAGGGCATGGTCGTCAAGCCGGTCGGCGCCCTGGTCCGCAACGGCGACGGGCGGCTGGTGCAGCCCGGCGTCAAGTGCCGGGGCCGGGAGTACCTGCGGATCATCTACGGCCCCGAGTACACCCGCCCGGACAACCTCGCCAGGCTGCGGCAGCGGTTCCTGAACCACAAGCGGTCCCTCGCGCTGCGCGAGTACGCCCTCGGCCTGGAGGCCCTGGACCGGCTCGCGGACGGCGAGCCGCTGTGGCGGGTGCACGAGGCGGTGTTCGGGGTGCTCGCCCTGGAGTCCGAGCCGGTCGACCCGCGCCTGTAGCCGGCGCCGGCCTCCTCTCCGTCACACAACGCCCTTGTGTCGCTCACACATCTGTCCATATGGTGGACGGCTGCGGCACAAGGGTGTTCGCGCTGCGACGGGGAGGAACCGGCATGGAGATCAAGAAGGTCGTGGTCCGCGAGGAGGAGCGCGGCACCGGGCGTCGGCCCGCGATCCTGGAGAAGCGGCCGACCCGCTGAGCATGCGCGTCCACCTGGTCACGATGCCCTGGCATCCGCTCGACCTGCCCTCGCTCCAGCTCGGCCTGCTGAACCGGCTGGTCCGGCGCGCCGAACCCGGCGCCGAGGTGACCGAGTTCCACGGCTCGCTGCGCTGGGCGGAGTTCCTGCTGGAGCGCTCCGGCGGCCGGCTGCGGCCGCACGACTACGTCTCCGTCGGCAGCGACGCCGTCTTCCACGGCCTCGGCGACTGGGTCTTCTCCGGCGTCCTGTACGACGACCCGGACTGGGGCCTGGCCCGGCTGCGCGCCTACGCCGCCGAGCGGGACGTCTTCATCGGCACCGCCGTCGCCATGCGGCCGTACGCCGCCGCGTTCGTCGCCGCCTGCGCCGAGGAGGTGCTGGCGGCCCGGCCGGACGTCGTCGGGTTCACCAGCACCTTCATGCAGAACGTCGCCTCCCTCGCGCTCGCCCGCGAACTCAAGCGCAGGCGGCCGGAGTTGACGGTGGTCTTCGGCGGCAGCAACTGCGACGGGCCGATGGGCCACGCCCTGCACCGCAACCACCCCTTCGTCGACCACGTGGTCCGCGGCGAGGCCGAGTACGCCCTCCCGGCCCTGTTGCGGCACCTGGCGGACGGCACCGACCCCGTCGACGTGCCGGGCCTGTGCTGGTGGGACGGACCGGTCTCGCGCGCCAACCCCGCCGCCCGGCGGACCGTGGCCCCGGCCGACATCCCCGCACCCGACTACGACCAGTGGCAGGCCGCGCTGGACGCCTCCCCGGTGCGGGAGTACGTCCACCCGAAGCTCGTCGTGGAGGGCGCCCGCGGCTGCTGGTGGGGCGAGAAGCACCACTGCACCTTCTGCGGGCTCAACGGCTCCGCCATGACCTTCCGCGCCAAGCCGGGGGAGCGGCTGTGGGCGGAGATCGACCGGCTGGTGCGCCGGCACCGCGTCCTCGACGTGGTCACCGTCGACAACATCATCGACATGGCCTACTTCCGCGACTTCCTGCCCCGCGTGGTGGCAAGCGGCTGGGACCTGCGGCTGCACTACGAGGTCAAGTCCAACCTCACCGCCGCCCAGCTGAAGCTCCTCGGCGAGTCCGGCGCCGTGCACATCCAGCCCGGCATCGAGAGCCTGGGCAGCCGGGTGCTGGACCTGATGGACAAGGGTGTCACCGGCGCGCGCAACGTCCGCACCCTGCGCGAGTGCGAGAACCACGCCCTGACCTGCTCCTGGAACCTCCTCTACGGCTTCCCCGGCGAGACGGCCGACGACTACACCCCGGTGATCGACCAGCTCCCCGCGCTGGTCCACCTCCAGCCGCCGAGCGGCGCCCACCGCATCCAGCTGGAGCGGTTCAGCCCGCACTTCACCGACCCGGGCCTCGGCTTCGGCAAGCGCCGCCCGGCCCGGATGTACCAGCACGTCTACCAGCTGCCCGAGGACGAACTCGCCGACCTGGTCTACCTGTTCGACACCGAGGACGCCGGCATCGGCGGCCCGGTCGAGCGGCGCCTGCGGGACGCCGTGGTCGCGTGGCGCGCCGGGCACGCCGGCTCCCGGCTGCTGTTCGAGGAGGACGGGGAGCACCTCGTGGTCCACGACCGCCGGCACGGCCGGCCGCCGGCCGTCCACCGCTTCACCGGCTGGCGGGCCGAGGCCCTGCGCCGCCTTCAGGACGGCCGCACCGTCCGGGCCCTGCACCGGCTGCTGACCGCCGACGGCGGCGCGGAACCGACGCCGCGGGCCCTGGCGGAGTGGGTCCGGCAGGCCCATGACCTCGGCCTGCTGTTCCGCGACGGAGCCACCTATGTGTCCCTGCCGACCTGGGGCGAGCCGGTCCGCCTGCCCGAGGGCGCCGCATGAGCGCGCTGCCCGACGAGGTGCCGTACCGGCTCACCCGGCGAGGGGCCGACGTGGCACAGGCGCTGGACCTGAGCGGCGCGGGCCGGGCGACGGCGGAGGCGGTGCGCTTCCTGCGCGAGTGCGAGAGCCTGGGGCTGCACGTCGCCTGGCACGCCGCGGGCAGCCCGTCGTACGACCTCGGGGTGCTCCGCCATCTCCCGCCGCCCCTGGAACTGCCCGGTCACGAGGCCGAGTTGGCGGACTGGCGGGCCGCCTACTCCTACGGAAGGCTCCATCACCGGCGCGGGCCCGGCTTCGTCACGGTCCTGGACCGCAGACAGCGGGGCACGGCCGTACGGCTCACCCTCGACCACCCCGGTCTGCTCGCCGCCTTCCTCCGCCTGCAGGAACCCGAGCCGCTCGACGCCGTCGACCCGGAGGCCCTGGACCTGCTCACCGCCGAGCGGCTGGTGCTGGCCGCCGGGGGCTGGGCCGTCGCGCTGCCTCCGCGCATCCGCCGCTGGCCGGTCCCCTGTACCGCGATCTGACCGACGGCCCCGCTTCTCGTCAGTGGGACGAAAACAGGAGCGGACGGAAACGGTCGACTAGGGCGTGAAGACGGGCGCGGACGGCCAGGATGGAGGCATGGCATACCACGTCGACTCCGAGGCCGGACGGCTGCGCCGGGTGATCCTGCACCGGCCCGACCTCGAGCTCAAAAGGCTCACCCCGAGCAACAAGGACGCCCTCCTCTTCGACGACGTGCTGTGGGTGCGCCGGGCGCGCGCCGAGCACGACGGGTTCGCCGACGTCCTGCGGGACCGCGGCGTCGCCGTCCACCTCTTCGGCGACCTGCTCACCGAGACGCTCCGGGTGCCCGAGGCCCGCGCCCTCGTCCTCGACCGGGTCTTCCACGAGAAGGAGTACGGCCCCCTCGCCGCCGGCCATCTGCGCGCCGCCTTCGAAGCGATGCCCGCGCGGGAGCTGGCCGAGGCGCTGGTGGGCGGCATGACCAAGCGGGAGTTCCTTGAGGGGCACGCGGAGCCGACCTCCGTCCGCTTCCATGTGATGGACCTCGACGACTTCCTCCTCGGCCCCCTGCCCAACCACCTGTTCACCCGCGACACCTCCGCCTGGATCTACGACGGGGTCGCCATCAACGCCATGCGGCTGCCCGCGCGGCAGCGGGAGACGGTGCACTTCGAGGCGATCTACCGGTACCACCCGCTGTTCCGCGACGAGACCTTCCACGTCTGGTCCCAGGGGCAGGCCGACCACCCCTCCACCATCGAGGGCGGCGACGTCCTCGTGATCGGCAACGGCGCCGTCCTGGTCGGGATGAGCGAGCGCACCACCCCGCAGGCCGTGGAGATGCTGGCGTACAAGCTGTTCGCGGCGGGCTCGGCGCGCACGATCGTCGCGCTCGACATGCCCAAGCGGCGCGCCTTCATGCACCTCGACACCGTGATGACCATGGTCGACGGGGACACCTTCACCCAGTACGCCGGGCTCGGCATGCTGCGCTCGTACACCATCGAGCCGGGGGTCTGCGAGAAGGAACTGAAGGTCACCGACCATCCGCCGGAGCACATGCACCGCGCGATCGCCGCCGCGCTCGGCCTCGGTGAGATCCGGGTGCTGACCGCCACCCAGGACGTGCACGCCGCCGAGCGCGAGCAGTGGGACGACGGCTGCAACGTGCTCGCCGTCGAGCCCGGGGTGGTCATCGCCTACGAGCGCAACTCGACCACCAACACCCACCTGCGCAAGCAGGGCATCGAGGTGATCGAGATCCCGGGCAGCGAGCTGGGCCGGGGCCGGGGCGGGCCGCGCTGCATGAGCTGCCCGGTCGAGCGGGACGCGGTGTAGCGCCGTCCGCAGAACGAGATGCCGTATAGAAATGTGGAGGATCGTATAGACTTCCAGTAGTCACGTGTTCTCGTACCCTCTGGAGCGCCCCATGGCGACAGCCCCGACCGCCCTCGCCGGCCGCCACTTCCTCAAGGAGCTGGACTTCACCGAGGAGGAGTTCCGCGGCCTGGTCGAGCTGGCAGCCGAGCTGAAGGCGGCCAAGAAGGCGGGCGCCGAGACGCAGTACCTGCGTGGCCGGAACATCGCCCTGGTCTTCGAGAAGACCTCGACGCGCACCCGCTGCGCCTTCGAGGTCGCCGCCGCCGACCAGGGCGCCCGCACCACCTACCTCGACCCCTCCGGCTCCCAGATCGGGCACAAGGAGTCCGTGCGGGACACCGCCCGGGTGCTCGGCCGGATGTTCGACGCCATCGAGTACCGCGGCGACAGCCAGGCCAAGGTCGAGGAGCTGGCGGCGTACGCCGGGGTGCCCGTCTACAACGGGCTCACCGACGACTGGCACCCCACCCAGATGCTCGCCGACGTGCTCACCATGACCGAGCACAGCGCCAAGCCGCTGCGCCAGATCGCCTTCGCCTACCTCGGCGACGCCCGCTTCAACATGGGCAACTCCTACCTGGTCACCGGCGCCCTGCTCGGCATGGACGTGCGGATCGTGGCCCCCAAGAGCTACTGGCCCGCCCAGGAGATCGTCGACCGCGCCCAGGAGCTGGCCGCCTCGAGCGGCGCCCGGATCACCCTCACCGAGGACACCGCCGAGGGCGTCGCGGGCGCCGACTTCGTCGCCACGGACGTGTGGGTCTCCATGGGCGAGCCCAAGGAGGTCTGGGCCGAGCGGATCGACGCCCTCGCGCCGTACGCCGTGACCATGGACGTGCTGCGCGCCACCGGCAACCCGGACGTGAAGTTCCTGCACTGCCTGCCGGCCTTCCACGACCTGGGCACCCAGGTGGGCCGCGAGATCCACGAGACCTACGGCCGCGACTCGCTGGAGGTCACCGACGAGGTCTTCGAGTCCGCGCACTCGGTCGTCTTCGACGAGGCCGAGAACCGCCTGCACACCATCAAGGCGGTGCTGGTCGCCACACTCGGCCGGCGCGCCTAGTCCCCCGTCCCCACCAGCCCTTATCCTGGCCGGCGGCCCGGCACCACCCCAGCCTCGGGCCGTCGCCGCGACCCACCAGGTCGCCCCGTACATCCCAGAAACGAGCACCACCCGCAATGCCCGCTCCCCGCATCAAGTCCCCGCACCTGCTGGTCGCCGAATCCGGCGCCGACCGCGAGGGACACGGCCTGAAGCGCACGATGGGCCTGTTCCAGCTCATCTGCTTCGGCGTCGGCGCCATCGTCGGCACCGGCATCTTCGTCGGCCTCTCCGACTCCGTCGCCCAGGCCGGTCCGGCCGTCGTCGTCTCCTTCGTCCTCGCCGCGATCACCTGCGTCTTCACCGCCTTCTCCTTCGCGGAGCTGGGCGGCGCGATCCCGGTCTCCGGCTCCTCGTACTCCTTCGCCTACGCCGGCCTCGGCGAGTCCACCGCCTTCCTGGTCGGCTGGTGCCTGCTGCTGGAGTACGGCGTCTCCATCTCGGCCGTCGCCGTCGGCTGGAGCCAGTACGTCAACGAGCTGCTGCACAGCCTCACCGGCCTGCAGCTTCCGGCCGCGCTGTCCGCGGGACCCGGCGACGGCGGGATCGTCAACCTCCCGGCCGTGATCGTGATCGCCATGGCGTCCGTCCTGCTGGTGCGCGGCGTGCGCGAGAGCGCGCGGGCCACGGCCGCCATGGCCGCCGTCAAGCTCGTCATCCTGCTGGCCTTCTGCGCCGTCGGCTACAGCGCCTTCAAGCACGGCAACCTCACCCCGTTCTCCCCGGCCGGCCTCGGCGGCATCGGCGCGGGCACCACGGCCGCGTTCTTCTCCTACATCGGCTTCGACGCGATCACCACGGCCGGCGAGGAGGCCAAGAACCCGCGCCGGGACATCCCCGTCGCGATCATGGTCTGCATGGGCATCGTCACCCTGCTGTACTGCGCGGTCGCCGTCGCCGCGATCGGCGCCATCGGCAGCGACCAGGTCGCCGGCCGCCCCGCCGCCCTCTCCTACGTCGTCAACGAGGTCACCGGCTCCACCGTCGGCGGCGGAGTCGTCGCCTTCGGCGCGGTCGTCGCCATCGCCTCCGTCGTCCTCGCCGTGATGTACGGCCAGACCCGCATCCTGATGTCGATGTCCCGGGACGGCCTGATCCCGCGCGTCTTCGAGAAGGTGAACCCGAAGACCTCCACCCCGGTGGCCGGCACCCTGATCGTCGCCGTGGTCTTCGCGCTCCCGGCGGCCTTCGCCTCGCTGGACGCCGTGATGAACCTGTGCACCATCGGCACCCTCGCGATCATGGCCGCCGTCAACATCGCGGTGATCACGCTGCGCCGCCGCGAGCCGGGCCTCAGCCGCAGCTTCCGGGTGCCGCTGTACCCGGTGGGTCCGCTGCTCGGCGTCGCCTTCTGCCTGTACCTGATGTACGAGACCGGCTGGCAGACCTGGATCCAGTTCGCGGTGTTCCTCGCGGTGGGCCTCGCGATCTACGCCGCCTACGGCCGCCGGCACTCCACGCTGGCCCAGGCCGCGCCCGAGGTCACGCCGAGCGCCGCCGCTGAGCGGGAACCGCAGGGAGTCTGAACCACACCGCCTTGCCCCGCGGGGTGGGGCGGTGCCCGCAGGACGAGCTGAGGGCGCGGATCAGCAGCAGCCCGCGCCCGCCCTCCTGCCAGACGTCGGGCTCCTCGATCACCGGCCGGGTCAGATGGCCGGGCGGGGCCGGGTCCGGGTCGTGCACCTCGACCTGGCAGCCGCCGGGCAGCAGCTCCACCACCAGCTCGATCGGGCCGCGCCCGGCGGTGTGCTCCACGGCGTTGGCCACCAGCTCCGCCGTGAGCAGCTCCGCGGTGTCGCAGTCGGCCGGGTGCTCCACCTCGGCGAGGGCCGAGCGCACCAGGGCACGGGCCGCGGGCACCGCCGCCGCGGTGTGCGGCAGCGCGATCCGCCAGGAGGCCGGTTCGGTGGTGGGTTCGTGCAAGGCGAGTCCGTTCATGGAGCAGGCTGTCCTGCTTTCGACTGTAGAGATGGTACGGGCCCGGCCCCGGTGGCCGACGGCGGGCTGCGCCCGGGACCCTCGGCCCCGGTACCGGGCGGCCTACCCATGCGAACGGCCCGGCTCGCCCGCTCGCCCCCACTGTTACGGCGCTGTCGCCGACCGGTGACGCACGTGACCGGATCCGGCCGGACCACCGAGGCCTGTCGCGTGGTCGTGACGACAGTCACAAACAAGTGATAACTTCATGGGACAGCGCAACGTACGGCACCGCCGCCCAAGGAGGCCGCACGTCATGAGTCCCTTCACCGGCTCCGCCACCCGCACCCGCGACTGGGGGCACCTGCGCCTCCAGGTCGCCGACGGGGTCGCCACCGTCACCCTCGCCCGCCCCGAGAAGCTCAACGCGCTCACCTTCGGCGCCTACGCCGACCTGCGCGACCTGCTCGCCGAGCTGTCCCGGGAGCGCTCCGTGCGCGCCCTGGTGCTGGCCGGCGAGGGGCGGGGCTTCTGCTCCGGCGGCGACGTCGACGAGATCATCGGCGCCACCCTCGGCATGGACACCGCACAGCTCCTCGACTTCAACCGGATGACCGGTCAGGTGGTCCGGGCGATCAGGGAGTGCCCCTTCCCCGTGATCGCCGCCGTCCACGGCGTGGCGGCCGGCGCCGGAGCGGTCCTGGCGCTGGCGGCCGACTTCCGCGTCGCCGACCCGAGCGCCCGCTTCGCCTTCCTCTTCACCCGCGTCGGCCTGTCCGGCGGCGACATGGGCGCGGCCTATCTGCTGCCCCGTGTCGTCGGCCTCGGCCACGCCACCCGCCTGCTCATGCTCGGTGAACCGGTCCGGGCCCCCGAGGCCGAGCGGATCGGCCTGGTCAGCGAGCTGACCGAGGAGGGACACGCGGACGAGGCCGCGCAGGCCCTGGCCCGCCGCCTGGCCGACGGCCCGGCCCTGGCGTACGCGCAGACCAAGGCCCTGCTGACCGCCGAGCTGGACATGCCCCTCGCGGCGGCCGTCGAACTGGACGCCTCCACCCAGGCCCTGCTGATGAACGGCGAGGACTACGCGGAGTTCCACGCGGCCTTCACCGAGAAGCGCCCCCCGAAATGGCGAGGAAGGTGAGCGCGCATGCGTGTGGCGGTCATCGGCGGCGGCCCCGGCGGGCTGTACGCGGCGGCGCTGCTGAAACGGCTCGACCCGGCCCGTGAGATCACCGTCTGGGAGCGCAACGCCCCGGACGTCACCTTCGGCTTCGGCGTGGTCCTCTCCGACGAGACACTCGGCGGCATCGAACACGCCGACCCCGTCGTCTACGAGGCCCTGCAGCGCGACTTCGTCCGCTGGGACGACATCGACATCGTGCACCGGGGCGTCACGCACCGCTCCGGGGGGCACGGCTTCGCCGCGCTGGGCAGGCGGCGGCTCCTCGCGATCCTGCACGAGCGCTGCCGGTCCCTCGGCGTGGACCTGAGGTTCTCCACCGAGGCGCCCCGCGCGGAGACGCTCTCGGCCGCGTACGACCTCGTCATCGCCGCGGACGGGGTCAACAGCACCACCCGCGCCGCCCACGCCGACGTGTTCGAGCCGCACGTGACGACACACCGCTGCCGCTACATATGGCTCGCCGCCGACTTCCCCTTCGACGCCTTCCGCTTCGAGATCGCCGAGACCCCGCACGGCGTGATGCAGCTGCACGGCTACCCCTATGCCCACCCGTCTCCCGACCACCACCCCTCCACGAGGCCCTCCGGGCCGCAGGATCAGTTCGGCGCCTCGACCGTGATCGTGGAGATGCGCGAGGAGGTGTGGCGGGCGGCGGGCTTCGACGAACCGGAACCGGGCGAATCCATCGAGCGCTGCGCCAAGATCTTCGCCGACGCGCTCCGCGGCCGCCCCCTGCGCTCCAACAACTCGGCCTGGACCAGCTTCCGTACGGTGGTCAACGGCCGCTGGTCCCACGGCAACGTCGTCCTGCTCGGCGACGCCGCGCACACCGCCCACTTCTCCATCGGCTCCGGCACCAAGCTGGCCGTGGAGGACGCGCTGGCCCTGGCCGCGTGCCTGGAGGAACAGCCGGACGTGCCCAGCGCGCTGTCGGCCTACGAAAAGGAGCGCAAGCCGGTCGTCGCCTCCACCCAGCGGGCCGCCCGGGCGAGCCTGGAGTGGTTCGAGAACCTGCGGCTGTACCTGGACCAGCCGCCCCGCCAGTTCGCCTTCAACCTGCTCACCCGCAGCCGCCGCGTCACCCACGACAACCTCCGGCTGCGCGACGCCCACTTCACCGAGGCGGTCGAGCGCGAGTTCGGCTGCCCGCCAGGCACGCCGCCGATGTTCACCCCGTTCCGGCTGCGCGGCCTGACCCTGCGCAACCGGGTCGTGGTGTCCCCGATGGACATGTACTCCGCCGCCGACGGCGTCCCCGGCGACTTCCACCTCGTCCACCTGGGCGCCCGCGCGCTCGGCGGGGCCGGACTGGTCATGACCGAGATGGTGTGCGTGAGCGAGGAGGGCCGCATCACGCCGGGCTGCGCCGGTCTCTACACCGGCCGGCAGGCCGAGGCATGGCGGCGGATCACCGACTTCGTGCACACCCGGGCGCCCGGCACCGCGATCGGCGTCCAGCTCGGCCACTCGGGCCGCAAGGGCTCCACGCAGGTGATGTGGGAGGGCATGGACGAGCCGCTGCCCCGCGGCAACTGGCCGCTCGTGGCCGCCTCCCCGCTGCCGTACAAACCGGGCAGCCAGACGCCGCGCCAGCTCTCCCGGGCCCAGCTCACCGACATCCGCGAACAGTTCGCCGCCGCCGCCTGGCGGGCCGCGCGGGCCGGGTTCGACCTGCTCGAACTGCACTGCGCGCACGGCTACCTGCTCTCCGGCTTCCTCTCCCCGCTCACCAACCACCGCACCGACGCCTACGGCGGCTCGCTGGAGCGGCGGCTGAGGTTCCCGCTGGAGGTCTTCGACGCCGTACGGGCGGTGTGGCCCGCGGAGCGGCCGATGACGGTCCGCATCTCGGCCACCGACTGGGCCGAGGGCGGCACCACCGCCGAGGACGCGGTGGAGATCGCCCGCGCCTTCGCCGCGCACGGCGCCGACGCGATCGACGTGTCCACCGGGCAGGTCGTGGCCGAGGAGCGGCCGGAGTTCGGGCGGTCGTACCAGACGCCGTACGCCGACCGGATCCGGCACGAGGCCGGCGTCCCGGTGATCGCCGTGGGCGCGATCTCCTCGTGGGACGACGTCAACTCCCTGATCCTCGCCGGGCGCACGGACCTGTGCGCACTGGCCCGCCCGCACCTGTACGACCCGCACTGGACCCTGCACGCGGCGGCCGAGCAGGGGTACGAGGGCCCGGGCGCCGTCTGGCCCGCGCCCTACCGGGCCGGCAGCCGCCGCCCCCAGACCGGCCGCACGGACGCCCCGAAGCCCCGGCTGACCCTCGGCCGCTGAATCGTCGGCGCTGCATTGCCGGCGGGACCGGCCGGGGCCGGTCACACGCCTTCCACGTGATTCGCACGGTTCCTGAACCGGTCCGTTATCGGCGGCTGTCTAGGTTCTTTCGAGCCATTCGGCACACCCCACGGACGAGCCCAGGGATCGAGACTGCGATGACTGACACCAGGCCGCTGCCCGAGCAGCCCGGATACGGATACGGACACGGATCCGGACACGGATACGGCCAGGGCCCGCACCCGGCCCACCGGTACGTGGAACCCGCGGTGCCGCCGGTCGCGCCGGTCGCGCCCGCCCCGCAGCGGCGCCGGGACGGCTCGGGCATCCGACGTGCCGCGCTGGTCATTCACACGATCGGCGACGTCGCGGCGGCCTTCCTCGGACTGTGGATCGTGCTGTACCTGCTGGAGGCCAATCACGCGAACGTGTTCGTCGGCTTCGTCGAAGACGTGGCCGACGCGCTGTCCTGGTGGTCTCAGGACATCTTCACGATGGACACGGAGAGCCTGCGGGTGCTGCTCAACTACGGCCTGCCCGCGGTGCTCTACCTCGCCCTCGGGCACGGCGTCGCGATGCGGCTGCGCCGCTTCTGAGACACGCGGGAAAGCCGGTCACAGCCCGGCGAACCCGGCCCCCGCGTCGCGCAGCCGGCGGTGCAGCCCCTGGAACACCTCCGCCGAGCGCAACCCCGGCCAGCCGGCGGGCAGCAGCCGGGTGGGCAGGCCGGGGTCCGTGTACGGCAGATGGCGCCAGGAGTCGAGGGCGAGGAGGTAGTCCCGGTAGGCCTCCTCGGGCGGGGTGTCCGGCCGGCGCTCCCAGGCGCGCAGCACCGGGCCGTGCGCGTCCAGGAAGCGCTCGTGCTCCTTGGCGATCGCGGCCAGGTCCCACCAGCGGGCGACCGCCTCGGCGGTCGGCGCGAAGCCCAGGTGCTCGCCGCGGAACAGGTCCACGTACGGATCCAGGTGCAGGCGGCGCAGGGTGTGCTCGGTCTCCTCGTACAGCCGGGCCGGGGCGATCCACACGCCCGGAGCCGCCGTGCCGAAGCCCAGGCCGGCCAGCCGGGAACGCAGCACATGCCGCTTCTGCCGCTCCGACTCCGGCACCGAGAACACGGCGAGCACCCACCCGGCGTCCGCGACGGGCGGCGTGGCGTAGATGCGGCGGTCGCCGTCCTCCAGCAACTGCCGTGCCTCGGGCGAGAGTTCGTAGCCCGCCGCGCCCTGTTCCGTGCGGGCCGGCAGCAGCAGGCCGCGGCGTTTGAGCCGGGACACCGAGGACCGGACCGAGGGCGCGTCCACGCCGACCGCGGCCAGGAGCCGGATCAGCTCGGCGACGGGCACCGGGCCGGGCATGTAGCGGCCGTACGCGCCGTAGAGCGTGACGATGAGGGACCTGGGGGCGTGCTGCTCGGTCACGTTGATCATTTTAAGTCGTCGGCGTCACGGCCGGTCACCCTCGCTGCGCAGCCGGAACCGCTGCAGCTTGCCGGTGGCGGTGCGCGGCAGCGCGTCGAGGAAGACGAACTCGCGCGGGCACTTGTACGGCGCCAGCTCGGACGTGAGGAAGGCGCGCAGGGAGTCCGCGTCGCGCCGGGCGCCCTCGCGCAGCACGGTGTAGGCGACCGCCACCTGCCCGCGGGCCTCGTCCGGGCGGCCCACGACCGCGGCCTCCACCACGTCCGGGTGCCGCAGCAGCGCCTCCTCCACCTCCGGGCCCGCGATGTTGTACCCGGCCGAGATGATCATGTCGTCGGCGCGGGCCACGTAGCGGAAGTAGCCGTCGGGCTCGCGGACGTAGGTGTCGCCGGTGACGTTCCAGCCGGCGCGCACGTACTGCCGCTGCCGCGGGTCGGCGAGATAGCGGCAGCCCACCGGGCCGCGCACCGCGAGCAGCCCGGGCTCGCCGTCCGGCACGGGCCTGCCGTGCGCGTCCTGCACCCGCGCCTGCCAGCCCGGCACCGGCACGCCCGTGGTGCCCGGCCTGATGTGCTCGTCGGCGGCGGAGACGAAGATGTGCAGCAGCTCGGTGGCGCCGATGCCGTTGATGATCCGCAGGCCGGTGCGCTCGTGCCAGGCCCGCCAGGTGCCCGCGGGCAGGTTCTCGCCGGCCGACACACAGCGCCGCAGCGACGTCACGTCGTACCCGTCGAGCTGGTCCAGCATCGCGCGGTAGGCGGTCGGCGCGGTGAACAGGACGGAGACGCGGTGCTCGGCGATCGCGGGCAGCAGCCGGCGGGGGTTCGCCTCTTCCAGGAGCAGGGAACTGGCGCCGGCCCGCATCGGGAAGACCACGAGACCGCCGAGGCCGAAGGTGAAGCCGAGCGGGGGAGAGCCGGCGAAGACGTCGTCCGGCCGGGGGCGCAGCACATGGTGCGAGAAGGTGTCCGCGATCGCCAGCACGTCCCGGTGGAAGTGCATGCATCCTTTCGGGCGGCCCGTGGTGCCCGAGGTGAACGCGATCAGGGCCACGTCGTCGGCGGCGGTGTCCACCGCCCGGTACGGCGTGCCCGGGGCGGGCCGGCGCAGCAGGTCGTCGGGGCCGTCCCCGCCGTACGTGGTGATCCGCAGCCCGGGTATGTCGGCCTTCGCCAGGTCCTCCACCGACCGGATGTCGCACAGCGCGTGCCGCACCAGGGCGATCTCGCACATCGTCGCCAGCTCGTGCGGGCGCTGCTGGGCGAGCACGGTGACCGCTATCGCGCCCGCCTTCAGCACGGCCAGCCAACAGGCAGCGAGCCACGGCGTGGTGGGGCCGCGCAGCAGCACCCGGTTGCCGGGGACCACGCCGAGGTCGCCGGTGAGCACGTGCGCGATCCGGTCGACGTGTGCGCGCAGATCGCCGTACGTCCAGGGGGGCCCGGCCGGGGTGCGGAAGACCGGGCGGTCCGCCGCCGCGTGGCCGAGCAGTTCGGCGGCGCAGTTCAGCCGCTCGGGATAGCGCAGCTCCGGCAGGTCGAAGAGCAGCTCGGGCCACTCGTCGGGGGGCGGCAGATGGTCGCGCGCGAAGGTGTCGACATGGGCCGAGCGATGCATGGCGGTTCGCCCCCTTGCCGTGACAAACGTCGAAGACGGGCGTCGTGGTGGGCACCGGCGTCCTGGTGGGCTCGCAGACCGAGCGTATCGTGTTGGTGACGGCAGTCAACCTTCCGCGATAACGTCGTCGGTGGGTGGGCAGCACCCAAGAGGCCGGGCCCGGACGGACGGCCGTGCCCGCCGCCCCGGAGTCGCCCGGCCCCGCGTGACGGCCCGGCCCCGGCGGGACGGGAAGGCGCCGTGGCCCGCCCGGCAGACGGCGGGCGGGCCTGCCCCGCGCCGGACAGCGAACGGGACGGGACGGGCTGGTCCCGACCGGAGGGAGGACGGCAGTGTCCGCATTCTCGCTCGAACCCGAGCAGGCCGCCTGGCGCGCCGAGCTGCGCGCGACGGCCGCCGAACGGCTGCGGCCGCTCGCCGACAAGGGCGAGCCGGGGCACGTCAACCGGCCGCTCCTCGCCGAGCTGGGCCGACTCGGGCTCCTGGCACGGCTGTTCAGCTCCGGCGCGCTGGACCTGTGCCTGATGCGGGAGTCCCTCGCGCAGTCCTGCACCGAGGCCGAGACCGCGCTCGCCCTGCAGGGCCTCGGCGCCCACCCGGTGCACGCGCACGGCACCCCCGCCCAGCGCGAGCGCTGGCTGCCCCGGGTCGCCGACGGCACCGCGGTCGCCGCCTTCGCACTGAGCGAGCCCGGCGCCGGTTCGGACGCGGCCGCGCTGTCCCTCACGGCGGAGCCCGACGGCACCGGCTGGCGGCTCACCGGCGCCAAACGCTGGATCTCCAACGCCCCCGAGGCCGACTTCTACACCGTCTTCGCCCGCACCACACCCGGCGCCGGAGCCCGCGGCGTGACCGCCTTCCTCGTCCCCGCCGACCGGCCCGGACTCACCGGAACCACGCTGGAGATGCTCTCCCCGCACCCCATCGGCGCCCTCGCCTTCGACGCCGTACCCGTGACCGCCGACGACGTGCTCGGCGAGGTGGACCGCGGCTTCGCGGTCGCCATGGGCACCCTGAACCTGTTCCGGCCCAGCGTCGGCGCCTTCGCGGTCGGCATGGCCCAGGCCGCGCTCGACGCCACCGTCGCCCACACCCGCCGCCGCGAGGCCTTCGGCGGCCGGCTGATGGACCTGCAGACCGTCTCCCACCAGGTCGCCGAGATGGCCCTGCGCACGGAGGCCGCCCGGCTGATGGTCTACGCGGCGGCCACGGCGTACGACGAAGGCGCCGCCGACGTCCCCCGGCGCGCCGCGATGGCGAAGCTGCTCGCCACCGAGACCGCGCAGTACGTCGTCGACACCGCCGTCCAGCTGCACGGCGCCCGCGCCCTGCGCCGCGGCCACCTCCTCGAGCACCTCTACCGCGAGGTGCGCGCCCCGCGCATCTACGAGGGCGCCAGCGAGGTCCAACGGGGCATCATCGCCAAGGAGTTGTACGCCCAGACCGACGACCGGGAGGTCCGGTGACGACCGAGCGCGTCAACCCGCCCGAGCTGTCCCCGCCCACGGGGTTCTCGCACGCCGTCGTCGCGTCCGGCTCCCGCGTGGTGTTCCTCGCGGGCCAGACCTCCCTCGACGCCGACGGCAGGATCACCGGCGACACCCTGCCCGAGCAGTTCGAGCGGGCCCTCGGCAACCTTCTCGCGGCCCTGCGCGCGGCCGGCGGCACCCCCGCCGACCTCGCCCGCGTCACCGTCTACGCCACCGACGTCGCCGCCTACCGCGCCCACGCCGGACGGCTCGGCCGCATCTGGCGGGACCTGGCCGGCCGGGACTACCCGGCGATGGCCGTCGTGCAGGTCGTACGGCTGTGGGACGAGCAGGCGATGGTGGAGCTGGACGGCTTCGCCGTACTGCCGTGACCGCCCAGCCACATCATCGGCGAGCGCGTCGCGGGCGGTCCCGTGACGCGCCACCGAAGGGGTGACGGTCACGCCCGGCGGGACGGCCGCCCGGTACCAGTGGAGGCTTCCAGACCCCCACGGAACCGGGAGGCATCCCCATGCCCGTACGTCCCGCCCTCGCCGCGGCCCTCGGCGCGGTCGCCCTGCTGTGCGTCGCCTCCGGCCCGGCCGGCGCCGACCCCGCCGAGACCGTCACCGTCGACACCACCGGCCGGATCGCGTCCGACGGCACGGTCACGCTCTCCGGCAGCTACCGCTGCACCGCCGGCACCGGACCGGTGTTCGTCACCTCCTCGCTGAGCCAGCGCGACCCCCGCGTCCGGCACGGCATCGGCGGCGGCATCGCCCAGTGCGACGGCGCCGAGCACCGGTGGCAGAACTCCGGCACGGTCGACTCGGAGGTCCTCAAGGCCGGCCGGGCCCACGTGCAGGCCACGCTCATGGAGATGCGGCCCGTGGGCATCGTCCCGCTGCCCGCCTTCCACGCGGTCACCGACCAGGACGTCACCCTCGCCCAGGGCTGAGCCGGGGGTGAAGCCAGAGGTGTGACTGCCATGAGCCAGGAGTGAGACGGCGTCGGGCGCCGGGCCGCCCGACGCCGTCGCGGTACGCCGGTCAGGCGCGCTGCCAGCTGTGCGGCGCGTGGAAGGCGTGCGGGCGCCAGCACGTGGTGCCGGGGGAGACCGGCGCGGTGTCGGGGGCGGCCAGGGCGCCGCGGCTCAGCAGCAGCACCGCGAGGGCGGCCAGCTCCTCCTCGGTGGCCTGGCCCTTCTCGACCCGGATCGGGGCGGTGGGCGATGCGGGGGACGTGGGGGACACGGGCATGGGAACCTCCGTCGGGGGTGCGGGAACCGAGCAGGATCACTGCGGGGGATTGCCGTGCTTGCGCGCCGGTCGCTCGGCGTGCTTGGTGCGCAGCATCGCCAGCGCGCCGATGAGGACGGCACGGGTGTCGGCCGGGTCGATGACGTCGTCGACCAGGCCGCGTTCGGCGGCGTAGTACGGGTGCATCAGCTCGGCCTTGTACTCCTTGACCAGCTCCGCCCGCCGGGCCTCGGGATCGTCGGCCTCGGCGATCTGCCGCCGGAAGATGACGTTCGCGGCGCCCTCCGCGCCCATCACCGCGATCTCGTTCGTCGGCCAGGCGTAGGTGAGGTCGGCGCCGATGGACTGCGAGTCCATGACGATGTACGCGCCGCCGTAGGCCTTGCGAAGGATCAGCGA
The DNA here is from genome assembly GCF_036345995.1 of Streptomyces sp. NBC_00557. Classification (NCBI taxonomy): domain Bacteria; kingdom Bacillati; phylum Actinomycetota; class Actinomycetes; order Kitasatosporales; family Streptomycetaceae; genus Streptomyces; species Streptomyces sp. NBC_00557. The sequence goes on along the minus strand of NZ_CP107796.1, from coordinate 2,040,831 downwards.
GATACGGGGCACGGTGGCGTCGCAGTAGGCGTACAGCAGCTTGGCGCCGTGCCGGATGATGCCGCCGTGCTCCTGGCCGACACCGGGCAGGAAGCCGGGCACGTCGAGCAGGGTGACGATCGGGATGCTGAACGCGTCGCACAACTGGACGAACCGCGCGGCCTTTTCGCTCGCCTCGATGTCCAGCACGCCGGCCAGGGTCTGCGGCTGGTTGGCGACGATCCCGACGACCTGCCCGTCCAGCCGGGCCAGCGCGCAGATGATGTTCCGCGCCCAGCGCTGGTGCACCTCCAGGTACTCGCCGTCGTCGACGATCTCCTCGATCACCCTGGCCATGTCGTACGGCCGGTTGCCGTCGGCCGGCACCAGCTCCGCGAGCGACTCGCAGCGCCGGTCCGGCGGGTCGTCGCAGGGCACGGCGGGCGGGGTCTCGCGGTTGTTGCGGGGGAGGAGGGACAGCAGGTACCGGACCTCCTCCAGGCAGGTCTCCTCGTCGTCGTACGCGAAGTGGCACACCCCGCTGGTCTCGGCGTGGACGTCGGCGCCGCCCAGCCCGTTCTGGGTGATCTCCTCGCCGGTCACCGCCTTGACCACGTCCGGGCCGGTGATGAACATCTGCGAGGTCTCGCGCACCATGAACACGAAGTCGGTGAGGGCGGGCGAGTACGCGGCGCCGCCCGCGCACGGGCCCAGCATCACGCTGATCTGCGGAATCACCCCGGACGCCGCCGTGTTGCGGCGGAAGATGCCGCCGTACCCGGCGAGCGCGGTCACGCCCTCCTGGATGCGGGCGCCGGCGCCGTCGTTGAGCGACACCAGCGGCGCGCCGGCCGCGAGGGCCATGTCCATGATCTTGTGGATCTTGGCGGCGTGGGCCTCGCCCAGCGCCCCGCCGAAGATCCGGAAGTCGTGCGCGTAGACGAAGACCGTACGGCCCTCGACCGTGCCCCAGCCGGTGACGACGCCGTCGGTGTACGGCTTCTTCGCCTCCAGGCCGAACCCGGTCGCCCGGTGCCGGCGCAGCGGCTCGACCTCGTGGAACGAGCCCTCGTCGAGCAGCAGGCCGATCCGTTCGCGCACGGTGAGCTTGCCCTTGGCCCGCTGGGCGGCCGTCGCCTTCTCGCCGGGGCCGGCGAGTACGCGTTCGCGCAGTCGGGCCAGTTCCGCGACCTGGGACTTCATGTCTCCCTGCCTCTACGTGAGGAGTTCTCGAGGTGGCGTCACCGCAAGGAGCGTGACAACCGGGGCTGACCGTGCGCTGACGGGCCGCCGACGCACTCAACCACCGTTCCGTTCAGGCGGGTTGGAGGAGGCGGTCGCCGCTGAGGGCCGGGTCGTGGGAGAGGATCGCGCTCTCGATCCGGCGCAGCGCGGGGGAGGGCTGGATGCCGAGTTCGTCGTCGAGCCGGCGCCGCATCCGGTGGAAGACGTCGAGGGCGTCGGCCTGCCGTCCGGCACCGTACAGCGCGATCATCAGCTGTTCGCAGAACCGCTCCCGCAACGGGTGGTTGGTGTGCGCCTCGGCCAGTTCGGCGAGCACCGCCGCATGGTGGCCGAGCCGCAGCTCGGCGTCGAAGAGCAGCTCCAGTGCCCGCATCCGGTACTCCTCGTAGCGGGCGCCCGCCAGCTGGCACAGGGTCCCGCCGGGGAACCCGCCGAAGACGGGCCCGCGCCACAGCGCCAGCGCGTCCCCGAGCAGCCGCGCGGTGCGCCCGGCATCGCCCGGGGGCGCGGACTCGGCAAGCCGCACGGCCCGCACGAACTCCGCGGCGTCCAGCTCCCCTTCGCCCAGCCAGAGCCGGTAGCCGGCCGGATGGATCGTCACCCGCGACACCGGCCGCCCCGGCTCCAGCGCCCGCAGCCGGCGGCGCAGCCGGCTGATGTGCGCCTGCAGCGCGTTGGCCTGGTTGTCGGGCGCGGCCTCGCCCCACATCTCCTCGGCCAGGCTCTCCCCGGAGACCGGCCGGCCCTCACTCACCAGCAGCGTCTGCACCAGGATCCGCTGAAGATCGCCCGGCACGTCCGCCGGACCCGCGTCGGTGCGTATCTGCAGTGGCCCGAGAACGGAGAACCTCAGCATGTCTTTTCCCCCTGGACGACCTTGACGACAATTCCTCGGCGACGGTTTTTCCGGTGTTCTGCTGCGGTGGAAGGGCTGAGCCGCCGAACGCGCCACGCCCCGGCGGGCCTTTTTCTCGAGCGGCCCGCCGGGGCGGTTGCTCCGCCGGGACGGGGGGCGGCCGGCGGTTCCTGGGAATCCGGTGTCCGTCGCCTTCGGCGGAACACCGGCTGAGGGTGGTCTCTCTTCCGCGCGGCGGAGTGTGAATTCTCGTTCACCCGCGTACGGAAAGCATGAACCGGCTTGTGGTGGAGACTGCGGTGGAGCGGGCGGGCCCCTGGCTCCGGTGACCCGTGCCGTTCACAGGCCTCACATTGGCAGTCGGCACTGACGGAAAGCTGACACGCTTCTGACGCAGGCAAAGGAATTTCCATCCGCCCTTTTCCCGGACATCCCGGCGGTGCTGTACTCCCTTCGGAACTCCCTTGCCGTGAAAGGCTCCCGAAAGGGGTACGGAATGACCGCCACCACCACCGAAACCACCACCCACGACCGGATTCTCGACGCGATACGCCGGCACACCGCGAGCGAGAACCCGAGTTCCTTCCTGGCGCTCAACAGCGGAAACAGCGTCTTCACCGTGCCGGGCGCGGACGGTGTCGTCGTCTACCGGCGCACCGGCCGCTGGGCCGTGCAGTTCGGCGGCCCCTTCGCCGCCGAGGAGGACTACGGCACCCTGCTGGACGCCTTCCGCGCCCACGTCCGGGCCGAGGGCCTGAACCTCGTCGGCGTCCAGCTGCAGCGCACGGACGCCGAGCGCTACGCCGGGCGCGGCTTCACCGTCAACCAGGTCGGCGCCTCCTGGGCCGTGAGCCTCGACGGGTTCACCCTGCGCGGCACCAAGTTCATGCAGCTGCGCAACAAGATCTCCCGAGCCCACCGCAACGGCCTGACGATCCACGAGGCCGACGCGGCCGACGTGGGCGAGGCCATCGCGACCATCGACCGGGCCTGGCTCGGCTCCAAGGGCGGCGCCCAGCAACTGGAGTTCCTCGTCGGCCAGATCGGCGGCGCCGCCCAGGCCCACCGCCGGCTGTTCGTCGGCACCATCGACGGCGCCCCGGTCGCGTACATCTCCTACTCGCCGGTGTACGGCAGCCGGGCCGGCTGGATGCACGACCTCAGCCGCCGCATCCCCGAGGGCTCTCCCGGCCTCATGGAGGCCATCAACGCGCACGCCATCGAGGTGTTCCGGGCCGAGGGCGTCGAGTGGCTGCACTTCGGGTTCACGCCGTTCACCGGGCTCGACGCCGCCCAGGAACTCGACGGGCACAGCGCCGCGTTCCAGTGGCTGATGCACGCCCTGTGGGCCGAGGGCGCGGCGCTGTACCCGGCCCAGACCCAGCTGTCGTACAAGCAGAAGTGGGCGCCCGACGTGACCATCCCCGAGTACGTCGCCTTCGACGGCCCGCAGGCCTCGCTGCCCGGGTTCGCGCACGTCTTCCGTGCCTGCAACGCCTTCTGACGTCCCATCATCCGAACCGGGAGACACATCATGAGCCAGTCCACCGAGGAACTCCAGCACGCCATGGTCGAGCAGCTCATGGCCGTCATCGGCGCCCCCGACGACCAGCAGGTCGCCGACGCCGCCGACGCGGTCGTCCGCGCCCTCGACGAGCGGCTGCGCACCGAGGCCGCCGCCTGAGCGCGCGGCTGGATCAGACCGGCATCAGTGCCACATCAGTGCGGCGCGGAACGCTGGACGTGCGTTCGCCCGGCGGTCCGGGCCCGGGAGCACCGCACTGTGCTCCCGTCGTCCGGGCCCGCCGGGCGGGCCGCAGCCCGCGACCGCACGCGGGAGCTGAAGTCGACTCGCGGCGCCCGCAGCTCCGCGGGGCAGCGGCGCCGCCGCCCGCCACCGGGCACTTCTCCCAAGGAGAGCAACGCATGCAGCGTCCGCACATCCAGACGGCCGGGGTCCCGGCCTCCGAGGCCGCCCCGCGCCCCGGCGCCTCGGCGACCTTCGCCGAACTGCTCAAACGGGTCAGGGCCGAAGGCCTGCTCGACCTCGACCCGCGCTACTACGTGGGCAAGCTCGCCCTCAACACCACCCTGCTGCTGATCGGCTTCGCCGCCTTCTTCGAGCTGGGCGACACCTGGTGGCAGCTCGTCACGGCCCTGTGGATGGGCCTGTGCGGCGGCCAGTCGGCGTTCATGTGGCACGACGCCGGCCACAAGGCGATGTTCCGCAGCAAGAAGGCGGCCTCCGCGGTCGGCTACATCCACGCCAACCTGGTCAACGGGGTGAGCTACGGCTGGTGGGTCAACCACCACAACCGGCACCACAGCAACCCCAACCACCTCGACATGGACCCGGACATCGGCCGGCGCACCGCCATCTTCGACATCAAGCAGTACCCCACCCGCAAGGGCACCCAGAAGCTCGTCGTGCGCTACCAGAGCGTGCTGTTCTTCGTGCTGCTGGTCCTCGAGGGCTTCAAGATGCTCAAGACCGCGGTCAAGTCCATCGTCACCGGCAAGACCAAGCGGCCCGTGCTGGAGACCTTCCTCATCCTGCTGCGCGCCGCCGTCTATCTCACCTGCGTCTTCACCGTCCTGTCCCCGGCGCTCGCGGTCGCGTTCATCGTCGTCCAGCACGCCTCCCTCGGCGTCTACTTCGGCATGATCTTCGCCCCGAACCACAAGGGCATGCAGGTGCGCGACGGCGAGGAGGAGACCCTGGACTGGCTGGAGCGCCAGGTCCTCACCTCCCGCAACATCCGGCCCGGCCGGCTGGTCGACTTCCTCTACGGCGGCCTCAACTACCAGGTGGAGCACCACCTGTTCCCGGCCATGCCGCAGAAGAACCTGCCGCGCGCCCGCGAACTGACCATGCAGTACTGCGCCGAACGCGGAGTGCCCTACCACGAGGTCGGCTTCTGGGCCTCGTACCGCGAGGTCGCCTCCTTCCTCCACGAGGTCAGCGCCCCGGTCCGCCGCGGTGACGTGGAGGAGCAGATCCGGCGCCGGGCCATGGAATCCGTCTGACGCCGGCTCGCCGGTGCCCGGGGCGACCCCACCGCCACCCCGCTCCCCACATCCCCACACCCCACATCCCACACCCCGCACTCCGGCCCCCGGGCCGTACGCCCGGGCCCGCCGGTGGCCCGGGCGGCTCCTTGGCCAGGGGGCGACGCGACAGTCCGTAAGGAGCCAGCCCCATGTCCCAGACCACCGCGGCGGCGGGCGGCCTCACCGCTCCCGCCCCGATCGGCGCCCGCCTGGACCGGCTGCCGATCACCCCGCTGCACCGCAGACTCACCGCCGTCGTCGGCGTCGGCCTGTTCTTCGACACCTTCGAGAACAACCTGTCCGGCACCATCGGCAAGGTGCTGCAGAGCGACTTCGGCTTCGGCGCGTCCTCGCTCAAGCTCGTCCTGGCCTCCGCGTTCTTCGGCCAGTTCCTCGGGTCCCTGACGCTCGGCCGGATCGCGGACCGGTTCGGCCGGCGCCGGGCCTTCCAGCTCAACCTGGCCGTCTACTCGGTGGCGTCCCTGCTCGGCGCCCTCTCGCCGAACGCCGCCTGGCTGATCGCGACCCGCTTCGTCGCCGGCCTCGGCATCGGCGCCGAACAGGCCCTCGCCGACTGCTACCTGGCCGACGTGCTGCCCGCCGGCAAGCGCGGCCGGTTCATCGCCCGGGCCTACACCCTCGCCTTCTGCGGGGTCCCCGCGGTCGGCTTCGCGGCCCTGTGGCTGGTGCCGCGCACCCCGCTCGGCGTGGCCGGCTGGCGCTGGCTGTTCGTCCTCGGCGCCCTCGGCTCGGCCGTGGTGTGGATCCTGCGCCGGGGCCTGATCGAGTCCCCGCGCTGGCTCGCCGCGCGCGGCCGCACCGGCGAGGCCGACAGGCTGGTGTCGCGCATGGAGGCGGAGGCGGCGAGCCGGGGCCTGCTGCCGGACCGGCCCGCGCCCCGGGCCGAGACTCCGGGGGACGGCACCCGGCTGCGCGAGATCCTGCGTCCCGGCCTCCGCCGCCGCACCCTGGTCCTGTGGCTGTTCTGCGTGCTCTCGGTCGTCGGCTACTACGGCTTCGGCACGCTCGCCCCGCAGATCGTCGCCGCCAAGGGCTACGGCATCGTCGCCGGCCTCGGCTTCACCGCGCTGTCCTTCCTCGGCTACCCGGTGGGCTCCGCTCTCGCCCTGCCCGTCGTGGACCGCGTCGAGCGCCGCACCCTGATCGCCCTGTCGGCGGCCGCGATGGTCGCGGCCGGACTCGGCTTCGCGTACGCGGGCTCGGCGGAGCTGATCGTGGTCTGCGGCTTCGCCTACACCCTCTTCAGCAACGTCTTCTCCAGCGTCTCCCATGTCTACCTGTCCGAGCAGTACCCCACCGCGATCCGGGCCACCGCCGCCGGCGCCGCCTACTCGCTGTCCAAACTCAGCGCCGGCGCGCTGCCGTTCGTCCTGCTGCCGGTCCTCGACGCCGACGGCCCCGGCGCCCTGTTCGCCGTGATCGCCGCCGCCATGGCCGTCCTCGCGCTCACCGTGCTGACCCTGGGCGAGCGCACCACCGGCACCCCGGTCGACTGAACCCGCCCACCAGAACAAGGAGTTGAAGATGGCCTACGTCATCGGACTGCCCTGCGTCGACGTCAAGGACCGCTCCTGCATCGACGAATGCCCCGTGGACTGCATCTACGAGGGCCGCCGCGCCCTGTACATCCATCCGGAGGAATGCGTGGACTGCGGCGCCTGCGAACCGGTGTGCCCGGTCGACGCCATCTACTTCGAGGACGACCTGCCCGAGGAGTGGGGCGGCGACCACGCGGCCTCCAACGCCGGCTTCTTCGCGGACCTCGGCTCGCCCGGCGGCGGCAGCGCCCTCGGCCCCCAGGACCACGACTCGGCGCTGGTCAGCGCGCTGCCCAAGGGGGTGCCGGCGGCATGAGCGGCATCCTCGCCGGCAAGCGGATCCTGGTCACCGGGGTGGTCACGGACGCCTCCATCGCCTTCCACGTCGCCCGGATCGCCCAGGAGGAGGGCGCCGAGGTGCTGCTCACCGGCTTCGGCCGGCTCTCCCTGATCGAGCGGTTCGCGGGCAAGCTGCCGAAGCCCGCCCCCGTCATCGAACTGGACGTCACCGACCAGGGCCACCTGGACACCCTCGCCGACCGGATCGGCGCCCACACCGACTCCCTCGACGGCGTCGTGCACTCCATCGCCTACGGCCCCCAGGGCGCCTTCTCCTTCCTCGACGGCACCTGGGCCGACGTGGCGACGGCCGTGCACGTCTCGGCGTACTCCCTGAAGTCGCTCACCACCGCCTGCCTGCCGCTGCTTCAGCGGCGCGGCGGCTCGGTCGTCGGCCTCACCTTCGACGCGAGCGTGGCCTGGCCGCACTACGACTGGATGGGCGTCGCCAAGGCCGCCCTGGAGTCCACCAGCCGCTACCTCGCCCGCGACCTCGGCGGGCACGGCATCCGGTGCAACCTGATCGCGGCCGGCCCGCTGCGCTCCATGGCCGCCAAGTCCATCCCCGGCTTCCCGGAGCTGGCCGACGTGTGGACCACCGGCCGCGCCCCGGCCGGCTGGGACCTCACCGACCCCGAACCGGCCGCCCGCGGCGTGGTCGCCCTGCTGTCCGACTTCTTCCCGCGCACCACCGGCGAGATCGTCCACGTGGACGGCGGGGTGCACATGATGGGCGCCTGACGCGCCGAAAACCTGCGTCAGGCAGGCCCAGGCCGAGCGTCCGGGTGGGTTCCGGCGGTGGGGCGCCGCCGCCGGAAACCCGGAATCCCGCACCTAGCCGAGCGGGTCCTGCTCTCCGGGCGTCCGACCAGCCGCATCGTGCTGCGACCATACGGCGCATGATGGACGCTCAGTCCTCCCCGCTGCGGCGGGTCCGCGCGGTGAGCCGGCAGGGCACCCTGCTTCTCCCGCTGCACACATCCCCCGTCCTGGCCGGCTGTCCGTGGCGGACGCGGAACCTCCCTGTGCCGGCCGGGTCCTCGGCGGCCGGGGCGGGCCGAGCCGACAGCAGGACGCCCTCCCCGGCGTCGAAGCTCACGCCCTGGAAGGACGCGGCCCGGCGCACCTCCCGGAAACCGATGGTCCGATGTCCCCCGAGGCGGCCCGCCCGATCCGCTCGGCCCACCGCGCGACCGGACCCCCGCGCACTCCCGCCTGGAGCGCGGCCAGGGCGGGACAGTCCTCGGTCTCCGCCCGCGCGAGGGCGACCCGGACCCGCTTCGGGCGGGCGTCCGGGAAGGGGGCGTAGGCCGCGAAGAAGGAATCCGGATCCACGGATCCTCCGCTTTCCGCCATGGACGGCCCACGCCCCTTCCGCCGAAGCCCTCTACCGCACGTTACGCCGCCCTCACTCGGTCGTGCCGCCCGGCAGGATCCGCCGGAACCCGGTGTACGGCACCAGCGCCTCGGGCAGCACCACGGACCCGTCGTCCCGGGCGCCCTGCTCCAGCAGCGCGGCCACGGTACGGCCGATGGGCAGGGCCGAGCCGTTCAGGGTGGCCGCCGGGCTCTTGCGGCCGTCGGCGCGCCTGACGCGGATGTCGGCGCGGCGGGCCTGGAAGGTGCCGCAGTCGGAGACCGAGGAGATCTCCCGGTAGGAGCCGCCGCCCGGCAGCCACACCTCGATGTCGTACGTCATCCGCGCCGAGAAGCCCATGTCGCCCGCGGGCAGCAGCACGGTGCGGAAGGACAGTTCGAGGCGGCGCAGGCACTCCTCGGCGTGCCCCACCATCAGCTCCAGCTGCTCCTGCGCCCGCTCCGGCGCGCAGATCCGCACCAGCTCCACCTTCTCGAACTGGTGCAGCCGGAGCACCCCGCGGGTGTCGCGGCCGTACGCCCCCGCCTCCGCGCGGAAGCACGGGGTGCGGGCGGTGAAGGCGTACGGCAGGGCGCGCGCGTCCAGCAGCTCGCCGGCCACCAGGTTGGTCAGCGGCACCTCGGCGGTCGGGATCAGGAACAGCTCCCGGTCGCCGACCTGGGTGCGGAACAAGTCCTCCTCGAACTTGGGCAGTTGCCCGGTGCCGGTCATGGTGTCCCGGCTGACCAGGAACGGCACGGACTGCTCGGTGTAGCCGTGCTCGCGGGTGTGCAGGTCGAGGAAGAAGTCGCCGAGGGCCCGCTCCAGCCGGGCGCCGGCGCCCCGGGCCACGCTGAACCGGGCGCCGGAGAGTTTCGCGGCGGCGGGGGAGTCCAGGATGCCGAGCGCCTCGCCGATCTCGGCGTGGTGCCGGGCCCCGGCGGCCGGACGCGGCTCGGGCCCGCCGCGCCGTATCTCCACCGCCTCCTTCTCGGAGTCGCCGTCCGGCACCGCGTCCAGCGGCAGGTTCGGGATGGACAGCAGCATGCCGGACAGCTCTCCGGCCGCCGTCCGCGCGGCGGCCTCCGCCGTCTGGACCTCGGCCCGCAGGGCACGCGCGGCCTCCTTCTCCGCCTGTGTGGGCGGGCCGGAGCGGCGGGCCCTGGCCGTGCGGTTCAGCTCGGTGCGCAGCCGGGTGACCTCCGCCTGGGCGGCGGTGCGGGCCCGCAGGGCGGTGGCCAGCGCGTCCAGGTCCAGCTCGTGGCGGCGGCGGGCCAGGCGCCGTACGGCGTCGGGGCCCGCCTCGATCAGCTCGTGCGGGTCATGCATGGCGGTCTCCTGTCAGGGCGGGGGAGGGGGCCGGGGCGTCCGCCGCGAGGTGCCGGGCGCCGAGCGTGCGGTAGCGCGCCGGGCGTGCCGTGCGCAGCCGGGCGGCGTACGCCAGCCCGCCGAGCGCGACCAGCGGCAGCAGCCAGGGCAGGGCGGCGATCACTTTCGAGGGGGAGCCGGTGAGCATGTCGAAGTTGCCGACGACCAGCCACACGGAGGCGGCCAGCCCGGCGAAGCCGAGCAGCGGGGCGAGGGTCTCCCGCCACCAGTGCCCGCCGCCACCGCGCAGCCGCAGCCCCAGCACGGACAGCGCGGCCAGCGCCTGCAGGGCGACGATGCCGAGGGTGCCGAGGCCGAGCATGCTGGTGGTCAGATCGGCGTACGGGTCCAGGCCGGCCACCGCGAAACCGGCCACGACGAGCGTCGTCAGCGCGCTCTGCGCGAGGCTCGCCCGGTGCGGGGAGCCGTGCCGCGGGTGCTCGGCGGCCAGCGCGCCCGGCAGCAGCCCGTCCTCGGCGAGGACCTGGGCGTACCGGTTGGCGGCGCTGTGCAGGGCCAGCGTCGCCGCGAACAGGCTGGTGCACAGCAGGACCTGGAGGCCCGTGCTGCCGGCCGTGCCGAGGAAGTCGTCGCCGAGCACGAAGAACAGGTCGCCCATCTGCTTGCCCGCGACCTCCCGCACCCGGCCGCTGCCGACCGCGCCCACCGCCAGCCAGCTGGTCAGCGCGTAGAAACCGGCGATCAGCACCACGGCCGCGTACGTCGCCCGGGGCACGCTGCGCCGCGGGTCCCGGGCCTCCTTGCCGTACAGCGCGGCCGACTCGAAGCCGATGAAGGAGACGAACGCGAACATCAGCGAGACGCCGGCGCCGGGGCCCGCGGCCGTGTGCGGCGAGAACGAGACGGCGGGCAGGGCGTGCGCCCCGTGCCGGACGAGGATCGCCACGTCGAGCGCCGCCAGTACGCCGATCTCGCCGAGCATCAGCAGGGCGAGCACGCGGGCGCTGAGCGCGATCTCCCGGTATCCGAGCACGGCCGTCAGCACCAGCCCGACGGCCGCGCACCACTCCCAGGACACCGTCAGCCCGTGCGCGGCGAGCACGAGGTGCGTGAAGTAGCCGAGCGCGCCCGCGAGGCCGATGGTGGCGCAGTTGTAGGAGAGCAGGGCGACATATCCGGCCGCGACGGCGGGCGGCCTGCCGAGACCGTCGGCGACGGAGGCGTAGAAGCCGCCGGATCCGCCGGTCCGCCGGGCGCTCACCGCGTACCCGACCGAGAAGCACAGCAGGGTCACTCCGGCGAAGAGGAAGGCCGCCGGCACACCCGCGCCGTCACCGAAGGCGAACGCGAGCGGAACCGTGCCGACCATCGCGGACAGCGGGGCGGCGGCGGCGACGATGAGAAAGAGGATGTGCCCGGTACCGAGCCGGCCGGGCGGGGAGGGGGAACCACTGGTGGACATGGGGACTCCAGAGCAGGGGGAGGAGGACGGGGAACAGCCGCCCGCAGGGGTTTTCCACGGACGGCTGCTGGAGCGCCCCACGGGGACGCGGGGCGGTGACGCTTACGCGGGTGCAATCGCCAGTGCGGTGTTCTGGCCCCCGAATCCCAGCGAGTTGCTCAGCGCCAGATCGATCGGCATCTCGGTCAGGGTCTGCGCCAGCTTCACCTCGATCCGCGGGTCGGGCAGGACCAGGTTGGCGACCGGCGGGACCATTTCGTGTTCCACACTCAGCACGGCGAACGCGGCCTCGACCGCCCCCGCCGCGCCCAGCAGATGCCCGGTGACTCCCTTCGTGGACGTGACCAGCGGATCCCCGCGCAGGGTCCGCTGGATCATGCGGGCCTCGGACAGGTCGTTGAGCGGTGTCGACGTGCCGTGGGCGTTCACGTGCTGCACGTCGTCCGGGTCGGCGCCCGCGTCGGCGAGGGCCGCCCGCACGGCCGCCTCGATGCCCGCGCCGTCCGGGTGCGGGGACGTCATGTGATGGGCGTCGGCCGTCGCGCCGTAGCCGATGATCCGGCCGTGCACATGGGCGCCCCGCGCCCGAGCGTCCGCCACCCGTTCCATCACGAGGATCCCGGCGCCCTCCCCGGCGACGAACCCGTCCCGGTCGGCGTCGAACGGCCGGGACGCGGACGCCGGGTCGTCGTGCCGCCTCGACAGCGCGCCCATCTGGGCGAACCCGGCCATCACCAGCGGGGTGATCATGGCCTCGCTGCCGCCGGCGAGGACGATGTCGCAGCGGCCGAGCGCCAGCAGGTCCCGGGCCGTGCCGATGGCGGTCGCGCCCGAGGCGCACGCGGTGGCCACCACCAGGTTGGGCCCGGTCGCCCCGAACTCGATGGCCGTCTGGCCGGCCAGCATGTTCGGCAGCTGCATGGGCAGCAGCAGCGGCGACACCCGGTCGGCGCCCTGTTCGCGGAGCACATGGTGCTGCTCCTCGACCGTGCCCGGACCGCCGTCGGCGCAGCCCAGCACCACGCCCACCCGCGCGCCGTCCCAGGTCTGCGGGTCCAGGCCCGCGTCGGCCACCGCCTCGTGCGCGGCGACCAGCGCGAACTGCACGAACCGGTCGAGCCGGTGGGCGCGCCGTGCGCTGAGCAGGGTCTCGGGATCGAAGCCGGGCACCCGGCAGGAGATCTGTACGGGGTTGTCCGCCAGTACCGGATCGAGGGCGGCGGCCGGCCTGCCGTCGCAGACCGCCGTCCAGCTCGGCCCGACCCCGATACCGCCCGGGGTGACCAGGCCGAGCCCGGTGACGGCTATGTCCATGCCGGCCATCAGACCGTCGCGCTCCGCTCCTCCATGAGCCGGACCATGTCGGCCACGGTCTCGGCCTCCAGGAGGTCGTCGTCACTGATGTCCAGGTCCAGCTCGGACTTCAGCAGCAGCGACAGCTCCACCACGGCCAGCGAGTCCAGCTCGATGTCCTCCCGGGTGGCCTCCGGGGTGATGGCCTCGGGCGACACCTTGAGCTTGTTGGACAGGATTTCCTTGAGCTGCTCCAGCATGACGGTTCCTTTCGAAGGTGTACGCGCCGCGCGTACCGCTGAATACGAGTTACTGACGTTGCGTCAGGGTGTCTGCGCGTCAGAAGGTCTGCAGCCGGGGCCAGAGGACCGTCGCCGCGCCCCACGACAGTCCGCCGCCGAACGCGGTGAGCAGGACCCGGTGGCCCGTGGCGAGCCGCCCCTCGGCGGTGGCCTCGGCGAGCAGGAGCGGGATCGAGGCGGCGCCGGTGTTGCCGACCCGCTCGATGTTGCTCAGCCGCCGCTCGCCGGGGATGCCGAGCCGGTCGGAGACGGCCTCCAGGATCCGGGCGTTGGCCTGGTGGGCCACGAACCGGTCGACGTCGGCCAGGCGCCAGCCGGCCCGCTCGGCGGCCTCGGTGGACGCGGCGGTCATGCGCTCCACCGCGTGCCGGTAGGTGTCCCGGCCGAGCATCTGGAAGAAGTGGTCCTCGGGCGCGGCCGGGCGGCCGGTGGACCGCTGCCGGGAGCCGCCCGCGGGCACCTCGATCAGATGGCTCAGCTCGCCGTCGCTGCCGAGCACCAGCGGCCCGATCGCCCCCGGTTCGGCGGGCGAGCCGGCCCGCAGGACGACCGCGCCCGCGCCGTCCGCGAAGATCACCGCGGTGGTGCGGTCGGCCGGGTTGATGATCGTGGTGAAGGCGTCCGCGGCGACCAGCAGCACGCTGTCGGCCACCCCGGCCGCGATCAGCCCGGCGGCGGACGCCAGGCCGTACAGGAACCCGGAGCAGACGGCCGCCACGTCGAAGGCGGGCACCTGCCCGAGCCCCAGCCGCGCCGCCACCTGCGGTGCGGTCGCCGGGCAGGGCTGGTCCGGGGTGGTGGTGGCCAGCACCACCGCCCCGACCCGCTCGTCGCCCGCCGACTTCAGCGCCCGCAGGCCCGCCTCCACCGCCAGGTCGCCGGTGGACGTGCCCGGGGAGACGAAGCAGCGCTCGGCGATGCCGGTGCGGGAGCGGATCCAGGCGTCCGAGGTGTCCAGCCGGGCCGCCAGGTCGTCGTTGGTCACCCGGTTGGGCGGGACGTACGACCCGATGCCGGCGATCACCGCGGCCCGCCCGGCGCTCATGCGCCCGCCTGGGAGGAGAGGACCTCCACGGGCAGGCCCATGTACGCCATGCGCACCTCGGCCATCTCGTCGGTCCAGCGTTCGGCCATGTCGTAGCGCTGCTCGGCGGTGGTGTCGAGGAGGCGCACGCCGGGCCAGATCTCGTAGTCGCCGATGAGGTCCGCGTGCCGGCCCATGCCCTCCTGGAACAGCTCCTCGCGGTGGATGACGAACTCCCGGTCCGGGATCTCGTCCCACAGCTTCACCCCGGCGCGCAGGATCTCGAGCAGCCTCGGCCTGTACTCCGGGTGCTCGACGACGTGGTCGCGCAGGATGGTGCTGGCCACCGTGAGGTGCCGGATCTCGTCGATGGCGGTGCCGCGCGAGATCTCGCCGGTCGCGGGGGACAGCGGGGTCCACTTGCGCTCGCTCAGCTCGGCGGCCGGGGCGAGCACGCCCTCGATGACGATGGCGAACACGGCGACGCCGCCGGGGAAGTCGGCCTGGTCGCGGACGATGTCCAGGGTGAAGTCCACCACCGGGTCCAGGACCCGCTTGCGGTAGTCCCGGGCCATTTCTTCGATGTCCTTCAGCAGCGTGTGCTGCGGGATGCCCAGGTCCACCAGGTGCTGCCGGAACACCCGGGCGTGCCGGGCCTCGTCGAGCAGCTGGGTGGCGTAGAACTCCATCTGCGGGATGCCGGGCGCGATCGAGACGTAGTGGCCGAGCAGCCGGGTGGCCAGCTCCTCCGCCAGCGCCCGGAAGCCGAACTCCAGCACCAGGGCCTCGCGCAGCGGGCCCGGCGCCTTCAGGAAGTCCGGGGTGAGCGCGTTCTCGTGGTGGCCGGTCGCCCCGCGGTCGCGCAGGGTGCCCTGGGCGACCGCGGTGATCCAGTAGGCGAGGTCGCACTGCTCGGGGCCGAGGGTGAGTTCCTTCGCACCGTCCAGCAGACCGGGCGCCTTCTCCCAGTCCGCCTCCGGTGCCACAGATGCGGTCATGACGCGGCGGCCTCCTTCGCCGGACGCAGGGAGCCGGCGTACAGCCCGCCGGCGTAAGAGAGCAGCGGCGGCCCGTCGTCCGCCGTGGCCCGCACGACGTGGCCGAGCAGCAGCTCGCTGTCGCCCGCCGCGTGCGCGGAGTGGAAGCGGCAGACGTAGTGGGCGAGCGCGCCCGCGATCAGCGGGGCGTGCGCGTACCGGTCCGCCGTCCAGGCCAGGCCCGTGAAGGCCGCGTCGCCGTCGGGCCGGGAGCTGTCCGCGAACCGGCGTGCCACGTCGGCCTGTTCGCCGCCGAGCACGTTGATCGCGAACCGGCCCTCGGCGGCCGCCAGCCGGGCGAAGGACGAGCCCGCCCGCAGCACGACCCCGACCAGCAGCGGCTCGCGCGAGACGAGGGTGACCGTGCTGGCCGTCGTGCCGTGCATCCGCTCCTCGGGGCCGGTGGTCAGCACCGACACCGGGGAGGCCAGGTGGTACAGGGCGCGCCGGCGCTCGGCCGGGTCCTGCCGGACCGGGCGCCGTACATCCGTGGCGGTGGTCATCGCACGGCCTCCGTCTCGCGTACGGCGCGGGCGGGCACGTGCCCGACCGGCACCGGGTCCATGGCGTGCCCGACCGGCTTGGGGTGGGGCAGGCCCAGGTCGTCCAGGAGCCTCAGGTAGCCCTCCTGGCGCACCGGTTCGAAGGGCAGCGCGAAGGACTTCATGAAGTTGCCGAACAGGCCGCGGTCGCCGAACAGGTGGAACGGCAGCACCAGCAGCGCCCACTCCGGCTTCACCAGCCAGCACCACAGCGCGGCGACCGCGCCCTGCGTGATCAGGCTGTGCATGACGTTGTAGAGGACGTAGTACGCCTTGTGGATCGGCCGGCCGCCGCTCCTGCGGAACGCGATCGCGCCGGGGATGTAGCCGATCAGGTCGATGTAGAGGAACAGCCCGAGCGCCGGCAGCCAGCGGATGTCGCCGAAGTGGTAGGCGATCAGGCCGGTGGTGACGGCGAGGCCCACCAGGTACTCGGCGCGGTGCAGCGAGTAGGTGCGCGGGGTCTCGAAGGGGTTCGCCTGGTCCATGTCAGCTCCTCGCCCGGGTCCTAGGCGCCGACCGCTGCGGGCGTGGTCAGTTCGATGCCGCCCTGGATGCGCACGGCCGGGAACAGGCCGGTCAGCGCCCAGGCGACGGTCTCCTTGATGACCCGCTCGGCGATCGGGTCGAGGATGCCCTCGAGGCTCGGGATGCCGAAGTCGAAGTCGGCGTCGAAGCGGACCGCGACGTCCGCCCCGGACTGCCGGACGGACCAGGTCCCGGAGAAGGAGTCGAAGTCCCCGTCGGACTGCTCGAAGCGGATCGCGCCCTCCTCCGGCACGACCGTGTCGTCCTCGGTCCAGCGCAGCAGGCCGCTGCGGAAGTGCAGCTCCCAGCTGGAGGAGGCCTTCGGGTCGGGGTAGGAGGCGTGCACGGTGGTCGCGTTGACGTGGGGCGCGAGGTCGGGGTACCGCTCCCAGCGCCGTACGGCGTGCAGGACCGTCTCGGCCTGCTCCGCGGGTATCAGGGCATCGAGTTCGACGTGCCGCACGATCAGTTACCGCCTTCCGGCATTGTGGCCGCGCCCTTGATCAGGTCGCGGGTGGCCAGGTCGAAGGAGTTGACGAGGAAGTCGACGTCGGTGTCGTCCAGCACGGCGGGCGGGGTGAACCGCACCACCGAGCTGCCGTTCATGGAGTGGTTGGCGACCACGCCGTGGTTGAACAGCTCGATCAGCAGCTCGCCGGCGAGGCCCGCCTCGACCAGCTCCACACCGATGAGCAGACCCCGGCCGCGCACGTCCACCACCAGCTCGGGGATGTTGCGCCGGGCGACCTCCGCGATCCGCGGCAGCAGCCGGGCGCCGAGGTCCATGGCCCGGGTGACCAGGCGCTCCTCCTTGACGGCCCGGATCGCGCCCTGCACCGCGGCCATCAGCACCGGCTGCCCGGAGAAGGTGGCGGTGTGGACGTAGGGGTCCTTGTCGAAGGGGCGGAACGCCTTGCGGGTGGCGACGGCCGCCGACACCGGCATCACCCCGCCGCCGAGCGCCTTCCCGGTGAGCAGGACGTCCGGGACGACGCCCTCGATGTCGGCGCCCCACCACTCGCCGAGCCGCCCGAACCCGGACTGCACCTCGTCGAGGATCAGGAAGCCGTCGTACTCGCGGACCAGCTCCTCGACCCGCTTGAGGTAGCCCTTGGGCGGGACGATCACCCCGCCCTCGCCCTGCACCGGCTCCAGGATCACGCACACCTCGCCGGGGTGGGCCCTCAGCTCGGCCTCCAGGGCGTCGGCGTCGCCGAACGGCAGGTGCTGGAAGTCGGGGACGAGCGGGCGGAACGGCGCCTGGTAGACGTCCTTCGCGGTCGCCGACAGGGCGCCGAGCGTCTTGCCGTGGTAGCCGCCGCGCATCGACACGGTCCGCTTGCGGCCGCCCGCGCGGGCCAGCTTCAGCCCCGTCTCCACGGCCTCCGCGCCGGACAGCGCGAAGTGCACCCGGTCCAGGCCGGGCGGCAGCACCGACACCAGCGCCTCGGCGGCGCGGGCCACCGTCGGCTCCAGCAGGATGCGGGTGGCGGTGGGGTGGGTGCGCAGCTGGCGCTCCACCTCCTCCATGACGATCGGATGCCGGGCGCCCATGATGAACACGCCGTAGCCGCCGGCGTTCAGGAAGCGCTCGCCGTCGCTGGTGGTGAGCCAGGCGCCCTCCGACGCCACCTCCATGTGACTGCCGAACAGCTCGGCGAGCGTGGCGCGGCCCTTGCTGAGGTGGGCGCGGTAGAGGTTGAGGATTTCCGACTCGGTGTCGGCGGTGGTCGCCGCCGGAGACTCCTGCATGACGGTCACGTGTCGCTCACTCCAAAAGGGTGGGTAGGGGAGCGCCCCGCAGGGGCGCGGGGAACTGCGCGATCAACCACAACGGACCCGCAGTCGCCCACTGAGCTCTGCCGGCCGAGCTCTACGCCAGAACCAACGGCCCCCCGCCGAAATACGCGAGCAACGGCTCCGACGCGGCGATCCGGGACGGCGGATGAAAAGCCAGCGCACGCGTCGCGGCAGCGGCCTGCGCGGAAGCCGTGTTGCTGATGAACTCCAGCCCGCCCAGCAGCTCCAGCGCCCGCCCCACGATCGCCGGCAGCGCGTTCTGCACGGCGTACCGGGCGACCAGCACCCGCGCCACCGACTCCTCGTCGCCGGGCTCGGCGCCCGTGCCGCGGGCCACGCCCTCCAGCAGGGCCAGCGCGGCCTCCATGTCCACGGCCAGCGCGGCGCGTTCCTCCGCGCCGCCCCGCTTGCGCTCCAGCACCTGCTCCACCAGCGCGGCGGCGGCTCCGGCGTACCCGGCGGAGATCAGCATCTCGAACCAGACGAAACCGGCCGACTGCAGGTCGTCCAGGCGGGTCGGGTCGTCGGCGCCGGCCCGCACCACCATCTCGGCCGGCACGAACACGTCCTCCAGCCGGACCTCGTCGCTCTCCGCGCCGGCCAGCAGGTCGTTGCCCCAGAAGGGGTGCACGGACAGCCCGGGCGCGCGGGCGGGCACGATCGCGAGCGCCAGTTCCGGCTCGCCGCCGTCCTCGCCGTGGATGGCGATGGACGCGGTGAGCAGGCTCATCGAGCGGGACAGGCTGCACGGCTTCTTCGCCCCGGACAGCAGGAACCCGCCCTCCACCGGGCGCGCGGTGACGGCCGGCTTGAGGATGTTCTGCGCGGTACGGCCCTCGGCCCAGCCGGAGGCCATCACCTGCTGCTCCGGCACGATCCGGTGCAGCAGCTCGGTCTGCGCGGCGGTGAGCCGGCCGTCCTTGACGGCGAGCGAGTACAGCATGGCGGCGGTGAAGTGGTGCATGGACACGGCCGCGACCAGGGACGGGGACAGCGCGCCGAGGGCCAGCTGGACGCGCAGCGCCTCCAGCGGGGCGGCGCCGTGGCCGCCGTAGGACTCGGGTATGAGCAGGCCGACCCCGCCGTGGATGCGGAACAGGTCGATCACCGGGCTGCCGGGCCGCTCCCGTTCGGCGTACGGGAGCCGCTCCAGCTCCTTGAGCAGTCCGGGGTGGAACCGCTCGCAGACGGTCCTGGCGGCATCGAGGGAACGCACGGGAAACCTCCGCGGGACTCTGGGGGTGGTCAGGCGCCGAAGACCGCGTCGTACGGGCTCACGTCGCGGGCGATGCTGACCCCCTGCACATGGGAGGTCTTGAGCATCGGGTAGTTGGCCTCGCCGAAGGCGCCGCCGGTGCGGCCGGTGCCGCCGTGGCTCGGCAGGTACGGCAGGAAGCCGATGTGGGAGTCGTTGACCTTCAGCAGGCCGCCGTTGACCGTGCGCCGCACGAAGGTCTCCACGACGCGGTCCGAGCGGGACCACAGGGAGTTGCGCAGCCCGTAGTCGTTGCTGTTGACGAACTGCAGGAACGCCTCCAGCAGGGCGTCGTCGTTGTCGCGTTCGGCGACCACGATCGGGATCAGCGGGAAGAAGGTCTCCTCGCGGACCACGTCGTACGTCCGCGCCCGGTCCAGGCCGTCCACCCGCACCACCGTCGGCTGCAGGAACACCCCGGTCTCCGAGACCGTGCCGTCCAGCTCGGTGCGGTGGCCGCCGGTCACCAGCTCGGCGCCGTTGTCCAGGGCCTGCCGCAGCAGCCGGAAGAACCGCTCGCTGCGCCGCACCGGCGACAGCAGCACGTCCTCCTCCTCGGGCAGGCCCGGACGGATGCCCTTGACCTGCTCCTTCACCTCGGCGATCAGCGCCTCGGCGACATCCGGGTGCACCAGGACGTAGTTCGGCACCATGCAGATCTGCCCGGAGCCGTAGAAGGCCTCCGTGATGGCCTCGGCCGCCCACCTCACGTCGGCGTCCTTCCACACCACGATGCCGTCGTTGCCGGCGAGTTCGAGGATCGGCTTCTTGCCGTGGGCCACGCACTGCTGCTCGAAGCGCAGGCCCTCCTGGCTGCCGCCGATGTAGAAGATGTCGTTGATCAGCGGGTCGGCGATCCAGCGGTCCATGGTCTGCTTCGGGTTGGAGCACACCGCGTTGAGCACGCCGGCGGGTGCGTCGATCTCCTCCAGCAGCGGGGCGACGACGTCCCGCAGCAGCCACATCGTGGACAGCGCGATGCTGCGCGGGGCCCGCACCACGACCGCGTTGCCGGCCATCAGGGCCAGCACGCACAGGGCGGCGCTGGGCAGCGGGGCGTTCTGCGGCGGGTTGAAGGCGACGACGCCGTCCGGCTGGCGGTGCAGGATCAGCTTGCGGCCGTTGTACTCCTTCTCCACCCGCATCTGCTTCAGGTACCAGCGCAGGGAGCCGGGGGCGTAGATCTGCAGCAGGCAGCTCAGCTCCCAGCGGGCGAGCTTCACGGGGTGGGACTCGGCGACCAGCATGCGCAGGAACTCGTCCTGGTGCTTGATCAGTTCCTCGCGGAAGCGGGTGCCCAGCCGCATCCGCCGCTCCAGGGGCACGGCCGCCCAGTCGGAGGCGGCAGCGGCGGCGGCCTGGGTGGCCAGGTCGATGGCGGAGTCGTCCGCGATCGCGCAGCGCCCGACGACGTAGGGGTGCCTCGCCGCCTCGGACTCGGGGTCCTGTTCGAGGGAGCGCTTCAGGCTCACGCTGGTGAACACGTCTTCCAGCAGGGAGCGTCCGCTGACGGTGTAGACCCAGCCGTCCCCGGCGACGTCCTTGCCCGCGATGTAGAGGTCGTAGCTCTTCAATCCGGAAGGTGCCTCAGCACTCTCCTCCTGCGCGGCTTCGCGAAGCATCTTCAGCCTTTCGGATATGGCGTGTGGATTTCTTGAAGCAAGGCGAGCCTGGCAGCGGAATCTGACCCGGCGCTGACGCCCGGCTGACCGGCTCGATCCGGCCAACCGCACCGATCGGAAGCCGTCAGTGGGGCGTCAGCCGGCGCTGCTTGCATGAGGCGCATGCCACCTGTCGACAGCACCAGCCGGCGCCTGCGTGAGCTGCCGCGCAGCGAACTCGCCGAAGAAATCGAGTCAATCGTCCTCGGCAAATTCAGGGCCGTTCTTCTCATGGACGATTCCGAGGATCTTCCGCTCGACATCAGCTATTTCGATCTCGGCCTCACCTCACTGCGGCTGACCGAGATACGGCAGAGCCTGGAACAGCTCCTGGACCTGTCGATCAACGTCAGCGTGCTCTTCAACGAGCCGACGATCGACCATCTCGTGGACCACCTGACCCAGGCCATCCAGGAAGCTTGAGGAGTCGCTCCATGCCGCGTACGGAGACAGAGCAGGCGCCCGAGCCGGTCGCGATCGTCGGAATCGGTCTGCGGTTCCCCGGCGGCAGCGGCTCGCCCGACGAGTTCGACGCCTTCCTGCGGGAGGGCAGGAGCGGGATCGGGCCCATCCCCCGGGACCGCTGGGACGTGGAGGCGTTCACCCCCGAGGGCCCCGACGACAAGGGCAAGATCATCGCCTCGGCCGGCGGATTCCTTGACCGCATCGACCTGTTCGACGCGGGCTTCTTCAACATCTCCCCGAAGGAAGCCCGCTACATGGACCCCCAGCAGCGGCTGCTGCTGGAGACCGCCTGGCAGGCCCTGGAGCACGCCGGCATCGACCCGGCCCCGCTGCGCCGGGGCAACGGCGGCGTCTACATCGGCGCCAGCTCCATCGACTACGCCCTGGAGCTGGACTCACTGCCGTACGAGGAACTCGACGGCCACCTGGCCTCCGGCATCACCATGTTCCCGCTGTCCGGCCGGCTGTCGTACTTCCTCGGCTGGCGCGGCCCGAGCATGAGCGTCGACACCGCCTGCTCCTCCTCGCTGGTCGCCCTGCACCTCGCCGTGCAGGCGCTGCGCGGCGGCGAGACCGACATCGCGCTGTGCGGCGGCGTCAACGCCCTGCACCACCCGCGCATCCCGGTGATGTTCTCCAACGCCCAGATGCTCGCCCCCGACGGGCACTGCAAGACCTTCGACGAGTCCGCCGACGGCTACGCGCGCGCCGAGGGCTGCGGCATCGTCGTCCTCAAGCGGCTGAGCGACGCCGAACGCGACGGCGACCGCGTCCTCGCCCTGGTCCGCGGCACGGCCGTCGGACAGGACGGCGACAGCGCGGGCCTGACGGTGCCCAACGGACCGGCCCAGGAGAAGGTCATCCGCAGCGCGCTCGACGCCGCCCGCCTCACGCCCGGGGACATCCAGTACGTCGAGGCGCACGGCACCGGCACCCCGCTCGGCGACCCCATCGAGTTCGGCGCCATCGGGGACGTGTTCGCAGGCTCGCACACCAAGGACCGCCCGGTGCTGGTCGGTTCGGTGAAGACCAACCTGGGCCACATGGAGCCCGCCTCCGGCATCGTCGGCGTCATCAAGACCGTGCTCCAGCTGCGCGCCCGCACGATCTACCCGCACATCAACCTGCGGACGCCCTCCGGCCGCATCCCCTGGGACCTCTACCCGCTGCGGGTGCCCACCGCCTGCGAGCCATGGGACACCGAGGTGCGGCGCGCCGTCGTCAACAGCTTCGGGTTCGCCGGGACCATCGGCGCGGTGGTGCTGGAGCAGGCGCCCGAGCGGGCGCCGGCCGCCGAGACGGCGGGTGGCGTGCCGCCGGTGTTCACCCTGTCGGCGAAGAACGCCGCGGCACTGCGCGAACTCGCCGCCGCCTACCGCGGGCTGGTCGACGAACAGCCGCTGGAAGCGCTCTGCCACAGCGCCAACACCACCCGCGCCCACCACCCCTACCGCATCGCCGCCCCGGTCGCCGACCGGGCCGCGCTGGCGAAGCTCCTGGACCGGGCCGCCGAGCAGGAGCACGAGGGGCCCTCCGGCATCCGCAAGACCGCGTTCCTGTTCACCGGCCAGGGCTCCCAGTACGCCGGCATGGGCGCCGCCCTGTACGGGGCCTTCCCCGTCTTCCGCGCCCACGTGGACGAGTGCGACCGGCTCTTCGCCGCCCATCTCGGCCGCTCCGTACGGGAGTTGCTGCTCGGCACCGCCTCCGACCCCGAGGCGGTCGACCGCACCGAGTACACCCAGCCCGCCCTGTTCACCCTGGAGTACGCGCTCGCCCGGCAGTGGATGGCCTGGGGCGCCCGGCCCAACGTACTCATCGGGCACAGCATCGGCGAGGTCGTCGCCGCCGCCGTCGCCGGGCTGTTCGACCTGCCCGACGCCGTACGGCTGGTCGCCGCCCGCGCCCGGCTGATGCAGGCCGTGCGCACCGAGGGCGGAATGGCCGCCGTCACCGCGCCCGTCGAGGACGTCGAGCCGCTGCTCGAGGGCCGCGACGACCTCGCGCTGGCCGGGATCAACGCCCCCGACCAGACGGTGATCTCCGGCGCCACGGCCGCCCTCGACGAGGTCGGCGCCATCCTCGCCGGCCGGGGCGTCCGCGTGGAGCGGCTGAAGGTCTCCCACGCCTTCCACTCCCCGCTGATGGCCGAGGTCTACGACGACTTCCGCGCCGCCCTCGACGGCATCGCCTTCCACGAGCCGCAGATCAGCATCGTCTCCAACGTCACCGGCCGGCTCGCCCGGTTCCGCGACATCGGCGACGCCGACTACTGGGTGCGGCACATCGGCGAACCGGTCCGGTTCCTCGACGGCATCCGGGCCGTCGCCCGGCGCGGTCGGCACGCGATGGTCGAGATCGGCCCGCAGGCCGGACTGACCGCGCTCGCCCGGCGCGGCGTCACCGCCGAGGACCACCTGTGGCTGCCGAGCCTGCGCCGCCGCGACACCACCACCGCCACCACCCTCACCGCCCTCGCCGACTACTACACGGCCGGCCTGCCCGTCTCCTGGACCGGCTACCACGCCGGGCAGCCCGTACCGGCCCGGGTGGACCTGCCGACGTACGCCTTCCAGCGCAAGCGCTACTGGCTGCCCTCCGTCACCCCGCGCCGCTCCGCCGCGAACGGCACCGCGCGGCACCCGCTGCTCGGCACCGAGGAGCGGTTCGCCAGCGGGGTACGGGAGTTCACCGCCGAGTTCACCGCCGAGGAGCTGGGCGCGCTCGCCGACCTCGCCGACGGCGGCCGTACCGTGCTGCCCGCCGGCGCCTACGTCGACCTGCTGTTCGCCGTGCAGGACGCGGTCCAGGGCCACGCCCGCTCCGCCGTCCGCGACCTGGCGCTGCTCGCCCCGCTGGAGCTGCCCGCCGAGACCCTGACCGCGCTGACCACCCGCTGGCGGCCCCGGCAGGGCGGCGGTGCCGAGGTCGAGGTGTTCACCACCGTCGGCGGCGAGGAGAACCTGCACGCCACCGCCGTCGTCGCCGCCG
Source organism: Streptomyces sp. NBC_00557 (assembly GCF_036345995.1). Lineage (NCBI taxonomy): Bacteria > Bacillati > Actinomycetota > Actinomycetes > Kitasatosporales > Streptomycetaceae > Streptomyces > Streptomyces sp. NBC_00557. The sequence goes on along the minus strand of NZ_CP107796.1, from coordinate 2,016,756 downwards.
AACCCGAACCCCTCGTGCCCGTCTCGGAGCTGGCGGAACTGGACGCGACCCTGGCGCCGGCCGCCCAGCACATCGACGACGAGGACATCTACACCGACCTCGCCTCCGTCGGCCGCCCCCAGGGCCCGCGCATGCGCCTGCTGCTGCGCGCCGCCCGGCACGGCGACGGTCTGGTCACCGGCGAGCTGACCGGGCGCGACGCCACCGCCGTCGAGCACGTCCCGGCCGAGCTGCTGGAGGCCGCCGTGCAGGCGCTGGTCGTCCTCGACCCCGAGGGCCCGGTGTTCGTGCCGCGCGGGATCGCCGCCGTACGGCACTTCCGCAAGCCGCGCGGGGAGAGCCTGCGGGTGCTGGCCCGGGTGCGCGGCGAACAGGACGGGCGCCTCGCGGACGTGCTCCTGCTGGAGAACGGGGAGCCGGTCGCCGAGCTGCTCGGTGTGCGCATGGCCCGGCCCGAGGGCCGCGCCGGCCGCCGCCAGTTCCTGCACCGCCCCGACTGGGTGCGCCGCGCCCTGCCCGCCCGCGAGCACGCCCCGGCCCGGCACGTGGTCCTGCTCGACCCGTCCGCCGCGCGCGCCGCCGAACTCGCCGCCGAGCCCGGGGTGAAGGTCACCTGGCTGGCCGACCTCACCGACCTCAAGGCAGCCCTGGAGGACCCGACCGTCACCGACGTGTGCCGGCTGTGGCGGCAGCGGTCCGAGCCGATGTCCGCCGGGCGGCTGCGCGCCGAGTGCGAGGACAACTACCGCGAACTGCTCGCGCTCCTCGGCGCGCTGGAGGCCGCGGCGCGCCCGCCCCGGCTGTGGCTGGTCACCGAGGGCGCCCAGTGGCTGCCCGGCGACCCGGCCGGCGACGGCGGCCACCTCGGCGCCGCCACCCTGTGGGGCTTCGGCCGGGTGCTGCTCACCGAGTACCCGCAGTACCGGGCCACCCTGGTCGACCTCGCCCCCGGCAGCGGCCTCGCCCCGCTCGCCGAGGAGTGGCGGGCCGAGCCGCCCGGCGAGTACCAGGTCGCCCACCGCCCCGGCCGCCGCTATGTGCGCCGGCTGCTCGCCGGTGACACCGCCCTCACCTGGACCGGCGGCTTCGAACTGCGCGCCCCCGACTCCGGCGACCTGTCCGACCTGGCCCTCGCCCCGGTCACCGACCGGGCGCCCCGGGCCGGCGAGGTCCAGGTCCGGGTGCACACCGTCGGCCTCACCGCCGCCGACGCCCGCACCGCCCTGGACACCGGCCGGGCCGAGCGCGCCGAGGAGGCCGCCGAGGAGGAACCCCCGCCGTTGCTCGGCCGGTTGGCGCGCGGCACGGTCCTCGCCGCCGCCGGCGGCACCGGATTCGAGCCCGGCGACGAGGTGCTCGTCCGGCACGACGGCACCTTCCGCTCCACCCTCACCGTCCCCGTCCCGGCCGTCGTCCACGCCACCGGCTCCGACGACACCGCCCCCCGCTTCCGGCTCGACGAGACCGGCGAGGCCCTGCGCACCGCCCTCGCCGACCCCGCCGGGCGGGCCTGGGTGACGCTGCCGGAGGACATCGAGGAGCAGCCGCACCAGGCGGACGAGGGCCCCGCCGGGCTGCGCGCCGACCGCACCTACCTCGTCACCGGCGGCCTCGGCGGGCTCGGCCTGGTCACCGCCCGCAAGCTGGCCGCCCTCGGCGCCCGGCACCTGACCCTGGTCAGCCGCAGCGGCCGGGCCACCGAGGAGGCCTCCGAACTGCTCGCCGACCTCGCCGCCGACGCCGAGATCGATGTCGTACGCGCCGACGTGTCCCGCCCGCAGGACGTCCAGCGGCTGGTGCGGAAGCTGGCGGCGGGGCCGTACCCGGTCGGCGGGATCGTGCACGCCGCCGGCTCCTACGACAAGAAACTGATCTCCGAGCTGACCTGGGAGTCCATCGACGCCCAGCTCGCCGCCAAGGCCTACGGCGGCTGGCTGCTGCACGAGGCCGCCGAGACCTCCTTCCCCGAGCTGGAGTTCTTCGTCACCTACTCCTCCATCGCCTCCGTCCTCGGCGGCGCCACCCAGGGCCACTACGCCGCCGCCAGCGCCGCCCTCGACGCGCTCGCCGAGTGGCGCGGCCGGCGCGGGGTGCCGGGCCTGTCGGTGAACTGGGGCGCCTGGGCCCGGGTCGGCATGTCCGCCCGGCTGGAGGAGCACCTCGGCCAGGAGATCGAACGCAGCGGCGTCCGCTTCTTCTCCCCGACCCGCGCCCTGGACACCCTCGCCCGGCTCTGGGGGCGGCCGCGCACCCAGCGGATCGTCGGCGAGTTCGACTGGGACCGCTATGTCTCCGGCAGCGTCACCGGCGACCTGTTCTACGACCGGCTCGCCCGGCGGACACCCGGCGAGGACGGCAGCGGCCTCGACCTCGGCGCGCTGGCCGCGCTGCCCGAGTCCGAACGCCTGGCCGCCGTCACCCCCGTGGTCCGCGAGAAGGTCGCCGCCGTCCTGCACCTGGAGGAGGGCGACGAACTGGACGTGAACTCCGAGTTCGTGTCGCTGGGCCTGGACTCCCTGATGGCCCAGCAGGTCAAGTCCGCGCTGGAGCAGGCCTTCCGGCTGCCCCTGCCGGCCTCCCTCACCCACGACCACCCCACGGTCCGCGCGCTCGCCCGGTTCGTCGCCGGGCAGCTCGCCTAAGGCACGCGGAAAGCAAGGGACGGGAAACCGAGATGACCGACATACCAAGGGAGCGCTGGACGCTCCACCACTCCTCCCGGGCCCACGCCGGAAGCCGCCCCGACCACCCGGCGATCATCTGCGAGGGCCATGTCACCACCTACGACAAGCTGCACCGCGACAGCAACCGGGCCGCGCACGCCCTGCACGCGAGCGGGGTCGGGCGCGGCGACCGGGTCGCCTACCTGGGCCGCGAGTCCGCCACCTACTACCTGGTGATGATCGCCTGCGCCAAGGCCGGCGCCGTCCTGGTCCCGGTCAACTGGCGGCTCACCCCCGGCGAGGTCGACCACATCCTGCGCGACTCCGGCGCCACGCTGATCTTCGTGGACGACGAGTTCTGGGACACCGTCGCCACGGTCCGCCACCAACTGCGCGGACTGCGCCGGGTGATCCGCGTCGACGGCACCGACCCCTACGGCGAACCGGCGCGCGGCGCCGGACTGCTCGCCTGGGCGGCCGACCAGCCCGAGACCGACCCCGTGCCCGGCACCGGACCCGACGACGCCGTCATCCAGATCTACACCAGCGGCACCACCGGCCTGCCCAAGGGCGCCGTCCTCGCCCACCGCAGCTTCTTCACGCTGCCGCACGCGAGCCGCGCCGCCGGCGTCGACTGGATCGACTGGCTGCCCGAGGACGTGGCCCTGATCTCACTGCCGGGCTTCGGCGTGGCCGGCATCGGCTGGTTCCTGCACACCTTCAACGCGGGCGGCACCAATGTGATCATGCCCCGGTTCGAACCGCAGGAAGCGGTCCGCCTCATCCGCGCCCACCGGGTGACCACCACCTTCGCCGCACCGGCCATGCTCCAGGCGATGGCCGCCGAACGCGAGGCCGGACCCGAGGCGTTCGCGTCCCTGCGCAAGATCGCCTACGGCGCCGCGCCCATGTCCCCGACGCTGCTCAAGCAGTGCCTGGAGACCTACCGCTGCGAGTTCGCCCAGATCTACGCCAGCACCGAGACCGGCAGCGTCGCCGTGTGCCTGCCGCCCGACGCCCACCGCCCGGACAGCACCAAGCTCACCTCGGTGGGTCTGCCCTGCCCCGGCAACGAGATCAAGGTGATCGGCCCCGACGGCGAGAGCCTGCCGCCCGGCGCCATCGGCCAGATCTGCGTGCGCGCCCCCTCCCGGATGCTCGGCTACTGGAACCTGCCCGAGGCCACCGCCCGCACCCTGGCGGGGGAGTGGCTGCACATGGGCGACGCCGGCTACCTCGACGAGGACGGCTACCTCCACCTGTGCGACCGGATCAACGACACGATCATCGTCGCCGGGCAGAACATCTACCCGGCGGAGGTCGAGAAGGCCCTCGCCGCGCACCCCGCCGTCGCCGACGCGGCCGTGGTCGGCCTGCCCGACGAGCGGTGGGGCGAGAGCGTGCACGCGGTGGTCGTGCTCAAGCCCGGCGCGCGGGCGACAGCCCGGGAACTGCTGCTGTCCCTGCGGGGCCGCATCGCCGACTACAAGATCCCGGGCGCCTACCACTTCACCGACTCCCTGCCGCGCAACCCCTCGGGGAAGATCCTGCGCCGCGCGGTACGGGAGCAGCTGACGGCACCGGCCAGGGACGTACTCGGGAGCACAGTGTGACCTCACTTCGGATCGGCATCCTCCTGCCCACCCGCGAGCAGGCCATCAACGGCAGCTACGCCGCCGCGCCCCTGCTCGACTTCGCCCGCCGGGCGGAAGCGCTCGGCTTCGACTCGCTGTGGGCCGGGGACTCGCTCACCGCCCGCCCCCGGCTCGACCCCCTGGTCGTGCTCTCGGCCGCGGCGGCGGCCACCACCCGCATCACCGTCGGCACCGCCGCCCTCACCCCGGCCCTGCGCCACCCCCTCATCGGCGCCAACATGATCGCCAGCCTCAGCCATGTGGCCGCGGACCGGCTCATCCTCGGGCTCGGCTCCGGGTTCCCGATGGCCGAGACCGAGGAGGAGTTCGCCTCCGTCGGCGCCTCCTTCCAGGGCCGGGTGGGACGGCTGGACGAGATCACCGCGCTGTGGCGCACCGCCTGGCGCTCCCACGACGAGGGCGAACCCACCGAGTTCCAGGGCAGGTTCTGGCAGGCGGAGAACCTGGACCGGCTCCCCGGCCCCGCCGTCCCCGGCGGCCCGCCCCTGTGGCTCGCCGGCAGCGACACCCCCAGGGTGCTGGCCCGCGCGGCGGCCCGGTACGACGGCTGGCTGCCGTTCCTGCCGGACGTCGACGCCTACGCCCGCGCCCGCCGCCGTATCGCCGAACTCGCCGACGAGGCCGGCCGCACGGTCACCCCCGCGCTGTACGCCACGGTCACCGTGAACAGCGACGAAACCGCCGCCAGGGCGGAACTGGAGCACTACATCAGCCACTACTACGGCCGCTCCCTGGAGCAGATGAGCAGCATCCAGGCCTACGCCTGGGGCAGCGCCGAGAAGTGCGCCGAGTGGCTCGGCGGATACGTCCGGGCCGGCGCCCGGCACCTGGTCCTGCGGATCGGATCCCTGGACCCCGAGCCGCAGTTGAAGGAGATCGCCGAGGTGCTGCTGCCCGCCGTGCGCGCCCTCGGCCCGTCCACCACCGTTGGGAGTACGCAGTCGTGACCACCGAGATCGGCACCATAGGCAGCCGGATGTCCAGCGAGGGCCACTGGTTCCACCCCGTGGAGCCCTCGCCCGACGCCTCGATCCGGCTGTTCCTGCTGCCCCACGCCGGCAGCGGCGCCATCATCTACCGGGACTGGGAGCGCCTGCTGCCGCCGGACATCGCCCCGCAGGCCGTCACCCTGCCCGGCCGCCACAACCGCCGGGACGAGCCCACGTACGAGGAGTTCTGGCCGCTGCTCGACGCGCTGCACGAGGCCGTGCTGAACGACCTGGACGAGCGGCCGTTCGCCTTCTTCGGGCACTGCCTCGGCGCCCAGCTGGCGTTCCGGCTGGCCATCCGGATGCAGGAGGAGGGCGGTCCGGCGCCGGTCATGGTCGGCATGTCCGGCTGGTCGCCCGAGGGCTTCTTCCAGCCGACGGAGGAGCAGAGCCGGATGCCGGAGCCCGAACTCGTCGAGTGGATCAAGAAGTTGGGGTCCTTCCCGGCCGAGATCTACGACAACCCCGAGATGCTCGCCCTGGTCGTGCCCGCCCTGCGCGCCGATCTGCGGGTCGCCGCCCAGTACGAGGACGACGGCAAGGGCGTCACCTGCCCGCTCGCCTCCTACGGCGGCCGCAGCGACCCGCTCCAGGAGGCCCCGGACGCCATGACCCACTGGGCCGGCCGCACCCCGGCCTATCTCGGCCACAGCGAGTACGAGGGCGGCCACTTCTACATCGACACCCACGCCCAGGCCGTCACCGCGCACTTCGCGCACCGGCTCCAGCGGCTGGCCGCCGCGGCCGTGGGCTGACCGCCGCCGGCGTTCCGTGTCAGCGCCGTGTCAGCGGGGCGCGGGACAGTGCTCGGAGGACTGTCGTACCGAGCACCGTCCCGTGCCCCCTCGCGTGCGCCGCGGACACCTTCGGCACGCCCCCCACCAGCACGAAACGACCTAGGAGGGTCGTCCATGACCACCGAAGCGGAACTGACCGGCAGCGCGGCCTCGGCCGCCTCGCCACCGGACATCGAGGAGGCCGCGGGCAAGCCCGCCTGGGGCGCGCTCTGGGTCGTGCTGGCCGGTCTCTTCATCGCCAACGTCGACTTCTTCATCGTCAACGTGGCCATCCCGTCGCTGCAGCGGAACATGCACGCGACCAGCGCCGAGATCCAGCTCGTCGCCGCGACCTTCAACATCGGCCTGTCCGCCATGCTGATCACCGGCGGCCGGCTCGGCGACCTCTACGGCCGCCGGAAGGTCTTCTCCGTCGGCCTGGCCCTGTTCACGCTCTCGTCGCTGGCCTGCGGCATCGCCCCGAACATGGCCGAGCTGATCGTGGCCCGCGCGGTGCAGGGCGCCGCGGCCGCCCTCGTCATCCCGCAGGTCCTCGGCATCCTGACCACGGCCTACGCGGGCAAGGCCCGGGTCGCCGCGTTCAACGCCTACGGCATCACCATGGGCGCCTCGGCCGTGTTCGGCCAGCTCATCGGCGGCCTGCTGATCAAGGCCGACGTCTTCGGCTGGGACTGGCGGACCATCTTCCTGATCAACGCCCCGATCGGCGCGGTGGTGCTGCTGCTCACGCCGAAGGTGGTGCCCGAGTCCCGGGCCGAGGGCCACACCGGCCTCGACTGGACCGGCGTGATCCTGGTGACCGCGGGACTCGCCGCCGTCGTGCTGCCGCTGGTCGAGGGCCGGGAGCAGGGCTGGCCGACCTGGACGTGGGAGTGCCTGGTGGCGGCGGTGCCGCTGCTGGCCGCGTTCTGGTGGACCCAGCGCCGCAAGGCGGCCCGCGACAAGTCGCCGCTGGTCCACCCGAGCCTGTTCGAGGACCGCGCCTTCGGCGTGGGCGTCGTCTCGCTGCTCGTGTTCTTCGCCGCGATGGCCTCCTTCTTCCTGGTCCTCGCGCTGTACCTGCAGGAGGGCCGCGGCCTGTCCGCCCTCGAGTCGGGTCTGCTGTTCATCCCGCTCGGCCTCGGCTTCTTCATCGGCTCCGCCCAGTCGCCGAAGGTCGCGGCCAAGCTCGGCAAGCAGGTCCTCACCATCGGCGCGCTGCTGCAGGCGGTCGGCAACGTCGCGCTCGCCGCCACCGCCTGGGAGCTGGGCGGCAGCGGCTCCGTCGCCTGGTGCATCCCGGCCATGGTGCTCGCCGGCTTCGGCATGGGCTTCGTCGTCGCCCCGCTCGCCTCGCTGGTCCTGGAGGGCGTCGCCCCGCACCACGCGGCCGCCGCCTCCGGTGTCTTCTCCACCGCCCAGGAGATGGGCAACGCCGTCGGCATCGCGGTCATCGGCGTCGTCTTCTTCAGCGTCGCCGGCCACAAGGTCACCGCCCACTCCTACTCCCACGCCTTCGGCGCGGGCCTGCTGGTGCAGGCGGCCATCTGCGTGGCGGTGGCGCTGCTGGTGCAGCTGCTGCCGCGCAAGGCCGAGGCGTCCTGACGGCAGCGCGGGAGCAGAGCACCACCCACACCCGGCGGGCGCACGGAGGCAAAACCTCCGTGCGCCCGTCAGTGCTGCGTCAGAAACCCGTCAGCCGTCTCCTCCACGCTGGCCGAAAACGACCCGCCGCTTTTCGGCCGAGCCGACGGAGGACATCCGTGCCCGACACCCTTGACCCACTCCCCGCCTGGCCCATGCCACGCTCCTGCCCCTACGCGCCCCCCGACGCCTACGCGGAGCTGCGCGAACGGCCCCCGCTGAAGGTGCGCATACGCGGCGGCGAGGCCTGGCTCGTCACCCGCCACGCGGACGTGCGCCAGGTGCTCAACGACCACCGCTTCAGCGCCGACGACCAGCAGCCCGGCTTCCCCATCCGGATCCAGCTGCCGCCCGAGCCCGGCGTGATGTCGTTCAACCGCATGGACGACCCGGAGCACGGCCGGCTGCGCCGCATGGCCATGACCGAGTTCACCGCCCGCCGCACCCGCGCCCTGCGCCCCGACGTCGAGCTTCTCGTGCAGCAGCTGCTGGACGGCCTGGAAGCCGGCCCCAACCCGGTCGACCTGGTGCGCCACTTCGCGATCCCGCTGCCGTCGCTGGTGATCGCCCGGATGCTCGGCGTCCCCGAGCAGGACGAGGCGGACTTCACCGAGCAGAGCCAGGTCATCCTCTCCCAGGAGGCCGGCCCCGAGGAGACGTACGCGGCGTTCCTCGAGATGACGCGGTTCCTGGACCGGCTCGCGGCGCAGCGCACCGCCGAACCCCGGGACGACCTGATCAGCCGGCTGGCCACCCGGTACGTCGCCAAGGGGGAGCTGACCCACGACGAACTCGTCGCCATGGCCCGCTTCTTCCTCGTCGCCGGGCACGAGACCACCGCCCACCAGATCAGCCTGAGCGTCCTCAGCCTGCTGCGCGACCCGGCCCAGCTGGCCGAGCTGCGCGCCGACCCGTCGCTGTACAAGCGGGCGGTCGAGGAACTCCTGCGCTACTGGTCCATCTCCCAGGACAACCAGGTCCGCGCCGCCGTGGACGACGTCGAGCTGAGCGGGGCGCTGATCCGCAAGGGGGAGGGAGTGATCGTCGCGATCCCCGCCGCCAACCACGACGAGTCGGTGTACGCCGGCGCCGGCCGCCTCGACGTCCACCGCGACGCCTCCGGTCATCTCGCCTTCGGCTACGGCGCCCACCTGTGCCCCGGCGCCTCGCTGGCCCGCATGGAGCTGGAGGTGTGCCTGAGCGCCCTGTTCGCCCGCTTCCCCACCCTGCGCCTGGCCGTGCCCCCGGAGCAGGTCCGCTTCCGCGAGAACACCATCGTGTACGGCCTGGAGGAACTGCCCGTCACCTGGTGACGCCGCCGGACAGGCCGACGCCACCGGGCGAACCCTGTGGCGTCGGCCGGCCCGGGTCAGGAGACGGCGTGGCTGAGCCAGAAGTCCAGCAGGGCGCGGTCCCCGAGCACCGTCACCCGCGGGCTCCGCGGCCGCAGCCGCCCCTTGACGACCAGCAGCAGGTCCGCGGGCGCGGCGATCACGGTGGTGTCGGCCGGGTCGCCGGCCGGTGCGTCCCGGCCGACACGTACGCCCTCCGCCGCGCACGTGACCAGCCAGTCGCCGCGGCCGCCGGGGGTCGCCCCGGCCGAGCGGAAACCCAGCGTCTCGCCGCTGCGCGGCACCTCGGCGAACCGGGGCGAGAGGAACGGCCGGGCGGCCGGTTCCCCGAAGGCGCTGAGGCAGAAGTCGACACAGTCCAGGGCGACGTCCGTCTCCATCGCGAACGGCAGGCCAGCCGTCAGGGCCGCGTCGGCCCGGTGCACGGCCGTCTCGTACAGAGCCCAGCGCAGCCAGAACTCCTTGTCCTGCCGGCCGTGCGGCGCCCACAGCGGCACGTCGGGACCGACCCCGTCGAGCGCCTCGGCCAGCCGGTGCGCGCCCTCGGCCAGGAACCGCGCCCGCCGGCCCGGGTCGGCGAGGTCGTCGGCCGCTCCCCGGAGGCCCAGCTCGGCCACGCGCTCGGTCCAGCTCCTGCCGTCCTCCGGGGCGCCGGACAGGCCGCCGGGCGGGAGGAACCCGGTGCTCCGGCTGGTCAGGATCGTGGTCGCCCAGTCGTGGCCCTGCCGCACGTGCCGCACCAGGTCGGCGAGCGTCCATCCGGGGCACGTCGGGACCGGCTCGGCCGGCGGGATGCCGCGGGCCGCGTGCGCTAATCGGGCGGCCTCCCGGCGGAACTCCGAGGTGTAGCGAGGGAGGGCGAGGGTCGGACGCGTCCGTGTGGTCATGGCTGGCTCACTCCGGTCGACGGGACACAAATCGGTGCCATTCGACCCCGCTCCGCTGATCGACCGCTGACACGTCCCCGGTCACCGGCCGGTCCCGCGGTCCGGGCCGGACCCGGCGTCAGCCGCGCGTCAGCGCCGTGACAGAGGCCCCCGGCACAGTGGAGATCACCGCGGCGCCGGGCGTCCCCCGGCCCGGTCCCGCCGGTGCCGTCCGACGAGAAGGAGCAGGCCCGCCATGGCAGACACCGCAGCCCCGGCTCCCACCCGGGCGCTCGTCCTGGGCAACCCCGCCTCCGGCAGCCACTCGCCCGAACTGGTCGAGGAGGTACGCCAGGTGTGCGCCTCCTGCCTGGAGTACACGGAGGTGCACCTGACCACGGGACCGGGGGACGCCACGGCCGCCGTGCGCCGCGCCCTGCAGCGGCCCGCGCAGGCCGCGCCCGGGGCGCCGGACCTGATCGTCGTCATCGGCGGGGACGGCACCGTCCGGGAGGCCGTCCAGGGACTCGTGCCCGTGACCGGGAACGCCACCCTCGCGGTCGTGCCCGGTGGCACCGGCAACTCCGGCTACAAGATGCTGTGGGGCGAACGCCCCTGGAGCGAGTCCCTGAAAGCCGTCCTGACCGACAACGGCATCGGCGGCAGCGCCCGGCTGCGCCGCCTCGACCTGGCCCGCCTCGCCGAGACCCGCAACCTGGTGTACCTGGGCGCCTGTTCCGGGGTGATCGCCGACGCGCTGATCACGGCCAGGGAGCTGCCGCTGACCGGCCGGGAGCGCTACGCCCGCGCCTTCGCCGACACGGCCGCCGGCTACGAGCCGTACCCCGGCCGGGTCACCGTGGACGGCCGGGTGGTGCACGAGGGCCCCACGGTCCTCGCCAACGTCGGCGGCGGCCGCTACCGCGGCGGCCGGTTCCTGGTGCTGCCCGACTCGCTGCTCGACGACGGACTGCTCGACGTCTGCGTCATCGGCGGCGCCGTCCCGGCCGGCCGGGTGCCCGAACTGACGCTGGACGCGCGGCACATGGACCATCCGGCGACCGTGTACGCCCGTGGCCGCACGATCACCGTCGAGCGCACCGACGGCGGCCGGCTCCCGCTGGAGCACGACGGCGAGTACCAGCACGGCATCGGCGCCAGGGCCACCTTCGAGGTGCTCCCCGGAGCCCTCCCGGTCTGGGCGCCGGCCCTCCCCTGAACCGGCCCTCCCCCGAACCACCTGTCCGAAGAACCGAAGAAGCAACGCCACGTAAGGAGATCGCCCGCATGAGCGACCTGACCACCACCGTCAACCGCTACCTCGCCATCTGGAACGAGGCGGACGCCGACAAGCGCGCCGCGGCCATCGCCGAGCTGCTCACCGCCGACGCTCCGTACATCGACCCGCTCGCCGCGGTCGAGGGCCACGAGGGCTTCGCGGCCGTGGTGGCCGGCGCCCGCGACCAGTTCAAGGGCCTCAGCTTCGAGCTGCACGGCACCGTCGACGCCCACCACAACCAGGCCCGCTTCCAGTGGGGCCTGGTGACCGAGCCGGGCGCCGAGCCGATCGCCATCGGCTTCGACGTGATCGTCACCGACGACGCCGGCAAGATCAAGGGCATCTACGGCTTCCTGGACAAGGTCCCGGCGGCGTAACACCCTCTCTCACGGCGGGAGCACCGGGGCGCCGGTGCTCCCGTTGCCGTGTCCGCGGACGTACCACCAGGCAGCAGGAAGGTTTCCGCCATGACCGCCGTCCTCGCGGAGAGCGTCGCCCGGGCGCTGTGCGCCGACTGGGCCGAGCAGGGCAGCGTCCTGCCGCGGGCCGCCCGCGGCCGCCCGCCCGCCGACACCCCGCTGCGCGAACTGTCGCACTGGGCCGCGACACTGCGCCCCCAGCACATCCCGTGCCGGGTGCTGAAGCTCGCCGCGAGCCAGGTGCTGTCCCAGATCGCCTCCATCCGCGCGGGCCTCCAGCACCCGCTCGGCAGAAGGCTGGTGGCCGCGTTCGGGCACCCCATGCAGCGCGACCCGCGCCAGGCGGCCGGCGTCTTCGCCGCGCTCGGCTCCTGGCTCAACCTGGACGACACCGCGTACGCCGGGCACCTGTCGAACTCGACGGTCGCGGTGCCGCTCGCCTTCGCCTACGCCCGGCAGCTGGACGGGCTCTCGCTGCTCACCGCGGTCGTCGCGGCCAACGAGTGCGCGGCCCGGATCACCGCCTCCGCGACCCTCGGACCGCTGCGCGGCCAGAGCGCCGTGCACACCCACCTGGCCGGCGCGGTGGCCGGCCGGCTGCACTGCGACCGGGCGCCGGCCACGCTGTTCGAGAACGCCTTCGGGCTGGCCTTCGCGATGCCCAACTGGCCGCTGATGCGCGCCTTCCTGGCCAGCGACGCCCGTCTGTTCAACACCTTCACCCCGGTGCGCACCGCGATGGACGCCTGCGACGCGGCGTACGCCGGGCTGCGCGGGGCGCCGGACATCATGGAGCACAGCGACGGCTTCCTGGCCCGCTTCGCCACCGTGCCGCTGCCGCAGGCGGTGGCCAAGGGCCTCGGGCGCCGCTGGCACACCGACACGCTGTCGTTCAAGATGCACCCGGGCGGCCCCGGCATCGACGCGGCGGTCGACTGCGCGGCGGAGATCCACAAGGAGCTCGGGCCCGTCCGGCCGCGGGACGTGGCCGAGGTGGTGGTGGAGGCCTCGCTGTACACGCTGTTCGCGGGGGAGCGGGCCGCCCGCTATGTCACCGGCCCCGGCTCCCCGCTCGGCGCGCTGGTCCTGGACGTGCCCTATCCGGTCGCCACCACGCTGCTCACCGGCGGCTTCGGCGTGGACGACTTCTCCCCGCCGCACCTGGACGACCCCGACCGCTGGGCGCTGGCCAAGCGGATACGACTGGAGCACGACACCGAGATGACCCGCGAGCTGTTCCTGTCCGACGCGCCGTTCGGCGAGGCCGTGCGGGAGGCGGGCGAGCTGGCCGTGCCGTGGCTGCGCGGCTTCGGCGGCGACGAACTGGTCGACCTGGTGGGCGCGTTGGCCGCGGACGACCGGGACTTCTCCCGGTCCACCAAGGCGACCGGGGCCCGGGTGACCGTACGGCTGACGGACGGCCGTACCGTCTCGCGCACCCGGCTGATTCCCATCGGCGCGGCCGGGCCGGAGACCCGGGCGGGCCATGCCGAGCTGGTGCGGGAGAAGTTCCTGTCGGTGGGCGGCGCGCCGGAGGTCGCCGACACCGTGGACCGGCTGCATCGGATGCGCCCGCGGGCGGTACGCCGCTGGATCGAGACGGCGTTCCTGGACTGACGGCACCGACCGCGGCGCCGGGGTCCCCTTCAGTGGGCCGGTTGCCGTGGATCCTTCAGCGGATCGGTCGCCGCGGTCCCCTTCCGTGGGTCGGTTGCTGTGGATCCTTGAGTGGGTCGGTTGCCGGGGTCCCTTCAGTGGGCCGGTTGCCGCGGTCCCTTCAGTGGGCCGGTCGCGCGGTCGCTTCAGTGGGCCGGTTGCCGGGGTCCCTTCAGTGGATCGGTTGCCGGAGTCCCTTCAGCGGACCGGCCGCCCCCGGCCCCTCAGCGGACCGGTCGCCGCGGTCCCGTTTCTCCCGCCGGCCGGCGCAGGGCGGCCACGAACTTGTAGCGCGAGCCTCGGTACACCGAGCGCACCCACTCCACCGGGGCGCCCGCCGCGTCCCGCGAGTGCCGGGAGAGCAGCAGCATCGGCAGGCCCACGTCCGTGCCGAGCAACTGCGCCTCGCGCGGGGTCGACAGCGAGGTCTCGATGGTCTCGTCGGCCTCCGCGAGCCGGACGCCGTACACCTCGGCGAGCGCCGTGTAGAGCGAGGGGTGCGTCGCCAGGGTGCCGCGCAGTCCGGGGAAGCGGCGTGCGGACAGATGGGTGGTCTCGATCGCCATGGGCTCGCCGCCGGCCAGCCGCAGCCGCTCGATGCGCAGCACGCGCTCGCCCGCCGCGATGCCGAGCAGCTCGGCGAGCCGCTGGTCGGCCTCGGCCTCGCCGAGGTCCAGCACCTGCGAGGAGGGCGTCAGGCCCTGGGCGCGCATGTCCTCGGTGTGCGAGGTCAGCTGCAGCGTGCGGTAGAGCTTGGGCGGGGAGACGAAGGTGCCCTTGCCCTGGATCCGGTCCAGGCGGCCCTCGCCCACGAGTTCGGTGAGCGCCTGCCGCACGGTGGTCCGCGAGGTGCCGAACCGGACCGCGAGCAGCCGCTCGGCCGGCATGGCCGAACCGGGCTGCAGCGCCTCGGCCATGGCGAGGAGCTGCTGCTTGATCCGGTAGTACTTCGGCACGCGCGCGCCGCTGACGTCGATGGTCATGCCTGCCTTCCCGGCCGTGCCGACGGTCTCCCGTTATAGCGACCAACTGCCCTATGGTCTAGTCCAACTCGCCTGGCCGACCGTGGTCCGGTCCAACGCGGGGCGAAAGGGGCGGATGCGGACGGAGGCGCTCCGGTGACGTTCTCGTAACGGCCGGAATCGGCTCGGTTGACCACCCTTGACACCCCGAAAGGTCTAGGCCAAGCTCCACCGTACTGGTCTACACCATTAGTGGCCAGGTCCCGAGCCCTACGTGCAACAGCGTCGTACGCAGGTCACCGCCGAGGGCGTGGGGGGATTAGTGGCATCCCTGAGGAGGGTGGCGTGAAGCGCAAGCTCGCTGCCGCGATCGTGATCGCGGGCATGATGGTCTCCGTTGCGGCGTGTGGCGGAAACGGCGGCAAGGACGGCTCCAAGGACGCGGGACCGAGCAGCTGGAAGGGCCAGACGCTCACCGTCTGGACCATGGACGGCTCCGCTCCGCCGCAGTGGAGCAAGGACGTCCAGGCCGCCTTCGAGAAGAAGACCGGCGCGAAGCTGAAGTTCGAGACCCAGAAGTGGGACGGGATCCAGCAGAAGATCACCACCGCGCTCTCCGAGGACAACCCGCCGGACGTCCTGGAGGTCGGCAACACCCAGACCCCGGCCTACGCGGCCACCGGCGGCCTCGCCGACCTCTCCGACGTCAAGAAGGCGATCGGCGCCGACTGGACGCCGTCCGTCTCCCAGTCCTCCGTGTACGACGGCAAGCAGTACGCCGCCCCCTGGTACTTCGCCAACCGCGTGGTCATCTACAACAAGGCGATCTGGGCGAAGGCCGGCATCAAGTCCACCCCGAAGACCCGCGACGAGTTCTTCAAGGACCTGGACACCATCGGCAAGAAGACCGACGCCGAGCCGCTCTACCTGCCGGGCCAGAACTGGTACTTCCTCGACGGCCTGATCATCGGCCAGGGCGGCGACCTGGTGAAGAAGCAGGGCGACAAGTACGTCTCCAACCTCGCCGACCCCAAGGTCGCCGCGGCCATGGAGCTCTACAAGAGGTACGCCTCCTACTCCAGGGCCCCCAAGGACAAGGACGAGGCCACCCCGCAGCAGGCCACGATCTTCGCCAAGGGCAAGACCGGCGCGTTCATCGGCATGGGCTGGGAGGCCGGTACCGCGATCCAGGCCAACAAGTCCATCGAGAAGCAGATCGGCTACTTCACCATCCCGGGCGCCACGGCCGACAAGCCCGAGGGCGTCTTCCTCGGCGGCTCCAACCTCGCCGTCGCCCAGAACAGCAAGAAGCAGTCCCTCGCCAAGGAGTTCCTGAAGATCGCCCTGTCCGACCAGTACGAGGGCGAACTGGCCAAGCTCAACGGCGTCATCCCCAACAAGACGTCGCTGCAGAGCAACCTGAAGGGCAACGGCGCCGCCGAGGCCGCCGCGCCCGCCGCCGCCGCCGGCGGCACCACCCCGCTGATCCCGGAGTGGGCCGCGGTGGAGAACACCCCGAACCCCATCAAGTCCTACATGACCGCCGTGCTCAACGGTAAGGCTCCCGCCGCGGCCGCCAAGGACGTCCAGTCCGAGATCGACAAGCGCCTGGCCCAGCAGAACTGACGACCCGCGCCGGGGGCGCCGCGGCAGGCGCCCCCGGCCCAGCCGTTCGTACGGCCGGTTCGGCCACGGAAGAGATGACACCTCATGTCAGTGCAGACCCAAGGCACGGACACGGCCGGGGAGCCCGCTGTCCGCAAGGCCCGGACACCGGGGCCGCCACGGGGCGCGGAGCGCGCCTTCGGATCCCCCTCCCGCCGCGGTGCCGCCACCCCATATCTCCTGCTGCTCCCGGCGCTGCTGGCCACCCTGGTCCTGCTCGGCTGGCCCCTGGTCAAGAACGGCATGCTGTCGTTCCAGAACCTCAACCCGCGCCAGCTCATCCAGCACCTCACCGAGTGGAACGGCGTCGACAACTACAAGGAGGTCCTGACCGGTCCGGACTTCTGGAAGGTCGTCGAGCGCACCGTCCTGTTCACCGCCGCCAACGTCGTCCTGATCATGGTGTTCGGCACCCTCGTCGGACTGCTGCTGGCCCGCCTCGGCAAGAAGATGCGGCTGACGCTGATGATGGGCCTCGTCCTGGCCTGGGCCATGCCGGTCATCGCGGCCACCACCGTCTACCAGTGGCTGTTCGCGCAGCGCTTCGGCGTCGTCAACTGGGTCCTGGACAAGCTCGGCTGGCACTCCATGGCCGACTACAACTGGCTCGGCACCCAGTTCTCCACCTTCTCCGTGGTCACCCTGCTCATCGTCTGGATGTCGGTGCCGTTCGTCGCGATCAACCTGTACGCCGCGACCACCACCATCCCCAGGGAGCTGTACGAGGCCGCCGCCCTGGACGGCGCCGGCGCCTGGCAGAGCTTCTCCTCGGTGACCCTGCCCTTCCTGCGGCCGTTCCTGTACTCCACGACCTTCCTCGAGGTCATCTGGGTCTTCAAGGCGTTCCCGCAGCTCTTCGCCATGAACGCGGGCGGCCCGGACCGGCTCACCGAGACCCTGCCGATCTACGCCTACGTCGAGGGCGTCGGCAACCAGCACTTCGGGGTCGGCGCGGCGATCTCCTTCCTGACCATCCTGGTCCTGCTCGTCATCACCTCGTACTACCTGCGCATGGTGCTCAAGCAAGAGGAGGACGAGCTGTGAAGCGCTCGCTCTTCGGCCGTATCTGGCCCAACGCGACCGCCGTCGTCCTCTTCGCCGGCTTCGTGTTCCCCGTCTACTGGATGTTCGCCACGGCCTTCAAGCCGACCGGCGACATCATCGCGGAGAACCCCGTGTGGTTCCCGACGGACGTCACCCTCGGCCACTTCGACCGGGCCGTGCACGCCGACCACTTCTGGACGCTGGTCCTCAACTCCGTCACGGTCACCGTCTGTTCGGTGCTGTGCTCGCTCGTCATCGCCCTGTTCGCGGCCTTCGCCCTCGCCCGGATGCGGTTCCGGGGCCGGCGCGGGCTCATCGTGACCTTCATGCTGGCGCAGATGGCCCCCTGGGAGGTCATGATCATCGCCATCTACATGATCGTCCGCGACGACGACATGCTCAACAGCCTGGTGCCGCTCACCGTCTTCTACACGATGATGGTGCTTCCGCTGACCATCCTGACCCTGCGCGGCTACGTCGCCGCCGTACCGAAGGAGCTGGAGGAGTCGGCCATGGTCGACGGCTGCACCCGCATGCAGGCCTTCGTCAGGGTGATCTTCCCGCTGCTCGCGCCCGGCCTGATGGCCACCTCGCTGTTCGGCTTCATCACCGCCTGGAACGAGTTCCCGCTCGTCCTGATCCTCAACAAGGACATCGAGAAGCAGACCCTGCCGCTGTGGCTGTCGCAGTTCCAGACCGCCTTCGGCGACGACTGGGGCGCCACCATGGCAGCCTCGTCCCTGTTCGCGCTGCCCATCCTGATCCTCTTCGTCTTCCTGCAACGCAAGGCCGTCAGCGGCCTGACCGACGGCGCCGTGAAGGGATGACCCCGCCGATGACCACACTCGCCACGGGCACGGACACCCTCACCCGGGACGCCCTCGCCGTGCTGCAGCCGGGGTTCGACGGCACCACCGCGCCCGACTGGGTGCGCCGCCGCCTCGGCGAAGGGCTCGCCTCCGTCGCCCTGTTCGGCCGCAACGTCGTCTCCGAGGACCAGGTCACCGCGCTCACCGCCCAGTTGCGGGCCGAACGCGACGACCTGCTCGTCGCCATCGACGAGGAGAGCGGCGACGTCACCCGCCTCGACGTGCGCACCGGCTCCTCCTTCCCCGGCAACCACGCCCTCGGCGCCGTCGACGACCCCGGCCTCACCCGCGCCGTCAGCCGCGAACTGGGCCGGCGCCTCGCGGCCTGCGGCGTCAACTTCGACTGGGCGCCCTCCGCCGACGTCAACGCCAACCCCGACAACCCCGTCATCGGGGTGCGCTCCTTCGGCGCGAGCAGCGACCTGGTCGCCCGGCACACCGCCGCCTGGGTCGAGGGCCTGCAGTCCACCGGCGTCGCCGCCTGCACCAAGCACTTCCCCGGCCACGGCGACACGGCCGTCGACTCCCACCACGCGCTGCCCCGCATC
Source organism: Streptomyces sp. NBC_00557 (assembly GCF_036345995.1). Classification (NCBI taxonomy): domain Bacteria; kingdom Bacillati; phylum Actinomycetota; class Actinomycetes; order Kitasatosporales; family Streptomycetaceae; genus Streptomyces; species Streptomyces sp. NBC_00557. The sequence goes on along the minus strand of NZ_CP107796.1, from coordinate 1,998,369 downwards.
GACGTCGACGCGAAAACGCTGTACGAGCGCGAACTGCCCCCGTTCCGCGCGGCCATCGCCGCCGGCACCCGGGCCGTCATGAGCGCGCACATCCTCGTCCCCGCCCTCGACCCCGACCGCCCCGGCACCCTCTCCCACCGCGTGCTGACCGGCCTGCTCCGCGAGGAACTCGGCTACCAGGGGCTGATCGTCACCGACGGCATGGAGATGCGCGCCATCTCCGGCACCTACGGCCTGGAGCACGGCGTGGTCCTGGCGATCGCGGCCGGCGCCGACGCCATCTGCGTGGGCGGCGGACTGTGCGACGAGGGCACCGTGCTGCGGCTGAGGGACGCGCTCGTGGCCGCCGTGCGCTCCGGCGAACTGCCCGAGGAACGGCTCGCCGACGCGGCCGCACGGGTGCGTGAGCTGGCCCGGTGGACGGCGCGGGCCCGCGGCCGCGCGGCGGCCACCGCGCCCGACCCGGAGATCGGCCTGACCGCGGCCCGCCGCGCGCTCACCGTGACCCGCGCGGGCGCCGCCGCGCCGGTCACCGCGCCGGTGTACGTCGCCCGGTTCGAGCCGGCCCGCAACATCGCCGTCGGCGACCAGACCCCCTGGGGCGTGGCCGCCGAACTGCGGCGACTGCTGCCCGGCACCGCCTCCGGCTCCTTCACCGGCGACACCGCGGGCGCCGACGCCCTCGCCGCCGCCGGCGGCCGCCGGATCGTCGCCGTGGTCCGCGACGAACACCGGCACCCCTGGATGCGCGCCGCCCTCGACACCCTGCTCGCCGCCCGCCCCGACACGGTCGTCGTGGAGATGGGCCTGCCCGGAGCCGCCCCGCGCGGCGCCCTGCACATCACCACCTACGGCGCGGCCCGGGTGTGCGCGGTGGCGGCGGCGGAGGCGGTGGTGGCGGGCTGACACCGCGCGGCGCACCGGCGCGGGCAGCCCTCGGCCACCCGCGCCGGCCGGGGTCAGATGTCCCGGAACGTCTCGATCTGCGCCCCCACCGAGTTCAGGCGCTCGGCGAGGTCCTCGTAACCCCGGTTGATGACGTAGACGTTGCGCAGCACCGACGTGCCCTCGGCGGCCATCATCGCCAGCAGGACGACCACGGCGGGGCGCAGCGCCGGCGGGCACATCATCTCGGCGGCGCGCCAGCGGGTCGGGCCCTCGACCAGCACCCGGTGGGGGTCCAGCAACTGCAGGCGGCCGCCCAGGCGGTTGAGGTCGGTCAGGTAGATCGCGCGGTTGTCGTAGACCCAGTCGTGGATGAGGGTCTTGCCCTGCGCGACGGCCGCGATCGCCGCGAAGAACGGGACGTTGTCGATGTTCAGGCCCGGGAAGGGCATGGGGTGGATCTTGTCGATCGGGGCTTCGAGCTTGGAGGGGCGGACGGTGAGGTCGACCAGGCGGGTGCGGCCGTTGTCCGCGACGTACTCGGGGCTGCGGTCGTGGTCGAGGCCCATCTCCTCCAGGACCGCCAGCTCGATCTCCAGGAACTCGATGGGGACCCGGCGGACCGTCAGCTCCGACTCGGTGACGACCGCGGCGGCCAGCAGGCTCATCGCCTCGACCGGGTCCTCGGAGGGGGAGTAGTCCACGTCGACGTCGATGTCCGGCACGCCGTGCACGGTCAGCGTGGTGGTGCCGATGCCCTCCACCTTCACGCCGAGGGCCTCCAGGAAGAAGCACAGGTCCTGGACCATGTAGTTGGAGGAGGCGTTGCGGATGACGGTCACGCCGTCGTGCCGGGCGGCGGCCAGCAGCGCGTTCTCGGTCACGGTGTCGCCGCGCTCGGTCAGCACGATCGGGCGGTCGGGTCGCACCGTGCGGTCGACCCGCGCATGGTACTGGCCCTCGGTGGCGGCGATGTCCAGGCCGAACCGGCGCAGCGCGATCATGTGCGGCTCGATGGTGCGCGTACCGAGGTCGCAGCCGCCGGCGTAGGGCAGCTTGAAGGCGTCCATGCGGTGCAGCAGCGGGCCGAAGAACATGATGATGGAGCGGGTGCGCACGGCGGCCTCGGCGTCGATGGCGGCCATGTCCAGCTCGGCCGGGGGCACCAGTTCCAGGTCGACGCCGTCGTTGATCCAGCGGGTGCGCACGCCGATGGAGTTCAGCACCTCCAGCAGGCGGTACACCTCCTCGATGCGCGCGACCCGGCGCAGCACCGTGCGCCCCTTGTTCAGCAGCGAGGCGCACAGCAGCGCCACGCAGGCGTTCTTGCTCGTCTTGACGTCGATGGCCCCGGAGAGCCGGCGGCCGCCGACGACGCGCAGATGCATCGGCCCCGCGTATCCCAGCGACACGATCTCGCTGTCCAGGGCCTCACCGATGCGGGCGATCATCTCAAGGCTGATGTTCTGGTTGCCGCGCTCGATGCGGTTGACCGCGCTCTGGCTGGTACCGAGCGCCTCGGCGAGCTGTGTCTGTGTCCAGCCCCGGTGCTGCCGGGCGTCACGGATGAGCTTGCCGATGCGTACGAGGTAGTCGTCTGCCATGAGGTTGAGGCTATCTCAGATATGAGATGCCGCCCGTCATAGGGGGCCATTCGGGTGACGACACGTCAACGACCTGCGGAAACGCGGCAGTACGCCCGTTTGGCGGCGAGTGCCCGATTTCAGCCTCATTCTCACCTTAGGAGGTGAATTAGGTGCATTGCGCGACCCCTCGCGCCGCGGCCGGCGTGGAGGGGGTGTCCGGGCATGACCATCCGGCCCCCATGTACTAGAGTTATCTCGACATCGAGATATCTGCCAGGCGCACCGCGGCGCCAGCCACTAAGGGTTACCTAACTTAGCCTTACCTCAGCGGATCGGCCAGACCGGAGTGGCGGCACGATGGACGGTGGTACGCGCACATCAATGAAGGAGACTGTCGTGTCGGCGAACAGCTTCGACGCCCGCAGCACGCTGCAGGTGGGCGACGAGTCGTACGAGATCTTCCGGCTGGACAAGGTGGAGGGCTCGGCCCGCCTGCCGTACAGCCTCAAGGTCCTGCTGGAGAACCTGCTCCGCACGGAGGACGGCGCGAACATCACCGCCGACCACATCCGCGCCCTCGGCGGCTGGGACTCCCAGGCCCAGCCCAGCCAGGAGATCCAGTTCACGCCGGCCCGCGTGATCATGCAGGACTTCACCGGCGTGCCCTGCGTCGTGGACCTCGCGACCATGCGCGAGGCCGTGAAGGAGCTGGGCGGCGACCCGGCGAAGATCAACCCGCTGGCCCCGGCCGAGCTGGTCATCGACCACTCCGTCATCGCCGACAAGTTCGGCACCAACGACGCCTTCCAGCAGAACGTCGAGCTGGAGTACGGCCGCAACAAGGAGCGCTACCAGTTCCTGCGCTGGGGCCAGACCGCCTTCGACGAGTTCAAGGTCGTACCCCCCGGCACCGGCATCGTCCACCAGGTCAACATCGAGCACCTGGCCCGGGTCGTGATGGTCCGCGACGGCAAGGCCTACCCGGACACCCTGGTCGGCACCGACTCGCACACCACGATGGTCAACGGCCTCGGCGTCCTCGGCTGGGGCGTCGGCGGCATCGAGGCCGAGGCCGCCATGCTCGGCCAGCCGGTCTCCATGCTCATCCCGCGCGTCGTCGGCTTCAAGCTCACCGGTGAGCTGCAGCCCGGCACCACCGCCACCGACCTCGTGCTCACCATCACCGAGATGCTCCGCAAGCACGGTGTGGTCGGCAAGTTCGTGGAGTTCTACGGCGAGGGCGTGGCCGCCACCTCGCTCGCCAACCGCGCCACCATCGGCAACATGTCGCCGGAGTTCGGCTCCACCGCCGCGATCTTCCCGATCGACGACGAGACCCTGAACTACCTGCGCCTGACCGGCCGTTCCCAGCAGCAGGTCGCGCTGGTCGAGGCCTACGCCAAGGCCCAGGGCCTCTGGCTGGACCCGAAGGCCGAGCCGGACTTCTCCGAGAAGCTCGAGCTGGACCTGTCCACGGTCGTGCCGTCCATCGCCGGCCCGAAGCGCCCGCAGGACCGCATCGTCCTGGCCGAGGCCGCCCAGCAGTTCGCCAAGGACGTCCTCAACTACGTCGAGGCGCCCGTCGCCCAGACCCCGGCCGCCGCCGCCTCCGTGGTCGACGAGGCAAGCGCCGAGTCCTTCCCGGCCTCCGACTCCCCGGCCTACGGCCACGAGGAGAACGGCGCCGGCGCCCCGCAGCACGGCCAGGGCACCGGTGCGGTCCCGTCCAACCCGGTCCCGGTGACCGCCCCCGACGGCACCACCTACGAGCTGGACCACGGTGCGGTGACGGTCGCGGCCATCACCTCCTGCACCAACACCTCCAACCCGTACGTCATGATCGGCGCCGCCCTGGTCGCCAAGAAGGCGGTCGAGAAGGGCCTGACCCGCAAGCCGTGGGTCAAGTCCACCCTCGCCCCGGGCTCCAAGGTCGTCACCGACTACTTCGAGAAGGCCGGCCTCACCCCGTACCTGGACAAGCTGGGCTTCAACCTCGTCGGCTACGGCTGCACCACCTGCATCGGCAACTCCGGCCCGCTGCCGGAGGAGGTCTCCAAGGCGGTCAACGACAACGACCTCGCCGTCGTCTCGGTCCTGTCCGGCAACCGCAACTTCGAGGGCCGGATCAACCCCGACGTCAAGATGAACTACCTGGCGTCCCCGCCGCTGGTCGTCGCCTACGCCATCGCGGGCTCCATGAAGGTGGACATCACCCGCGAGGCCCTGGGCACCGACCAGGACGGCAACCCGGTCTACCTGAAGGACATCTGGCCGACCGAGGCCGAGGTCAACGACGTCGTCGCGAACGCCATCGGCGAGGACATGTTCGCCAAGTCCTACAGCGACGTCTTCGCGGGCGACGCCCAGTGGCAGTCGCTGCCGGTCCCGACCGGCAACACGTTCGAGTGGGACCCGCAGTCCACCTACGTCCGCAAGCCCCCGTACTTCGAGGGCATGGGCATGGAGCCGGCCCCGGTCGAGGACATCACCGGCGCCCGGGTCCTCGCCAAGCTGGGCGACTCGGTCACCACCGACCACATCTCCCCGGCCGGTGCCATCAAGGCCGACACCCCGGCCGGCAAGTACCTCACGGAGCACGGCGTCGAGCGCCGCGACTTCAACAGCTACGGCTCCCGCCGCGGCAACCACGAGGTCATGATCCGCGGCACGTTCGCCAACATCCGCCTGCGCAACCAGATCGCGCCGGGCACCGAGGGCGGCTACACGCGTGACTTCACGCAGGAGGGCGGCCCGGTCTCCTTCATCTACGACGCCTCGCAGAACTACCAGGCCGCCGGCATCCCGCTGGTCGTCCTGGCCGGCAAGGAGTACGGCTCCGGCTCGTCCCGCGACTGGGCGGCCAAGGGCACCGCGCTCCTCGGCGTCAAGGCCGTCATCGCCGAGTCGTACGAGCGCATCCACCGCTCGAACCTCATCGGCATGGGCGTGCTGCCGCTGCAGTTCCCGGAGGGCGCCAGCGCCCAGTCGCTCGGCCTGACCGGCGAGGAGGCCTTCTCCATCACCGGCGTCACCGAGCTGAACGAGGGCCGTACCCCGCGCACGGTGAAGGTCACCACCGACACCGGTGTCGAGTTCGACGCGGTCGTCCGCATCGACACCCCCGGTGAGGCCGACTACTACCGCAACGGCGGCATCATGCAGTACGTGCTGCGCAACCTGATCCGCAAGTAGGCGGCAGGCCACCCAGCGGTCAGGGCCGCACCCCCCACCCAGCGGTCAGGGCCGCACCCCCGGCACCGGGGGTGCGGCCCTCGGCCTCGCTACGGCAGCTCCTGCTCCGCCCAGATCACCTTGCCCCGCGGGCTGTACCTGACGCCCCACCGCTCGGTCATCTGCGAGACCAGGAACAGGCCGCGGCCGCCCTCGTCGGTCGTCGCGGCGTACCGCAGATGCGGCGCGGTGTTGCTGCCGTCCGCCACCTCGCAGATCAGCGTGCGGTCGCGGATCAGCCGCACATGGATCGGCTCGGCGCCGTGCCGGATGGCGTTGGTGACCAGTTCGCTGAGCACCAGTTCCGTCGCGAAGCCGAGTTCGGCGAGTCCCCATTCCCCGAGCTTCTCGGTCACCGCCACGCGCATGTCCGCCACGGCCGCCGGATCGGGCGGCACGTCCCAGTCGGCGACCTGGCCGGGGGGCAGCGCCCGGGTGTGCGCGACCAGCAGCGCCACGTCGTCCGTGGCTCCTTCGGGCAGCAGCTCGTCCAGCACATCCTGGCACATCCCGTCCGGCGGCCGGCCGGCATGGGCCGCCAGCGCCTGCCGCAGCAGGTCCATGCTCACGTCCAGGTCACGGGTGCGGTTCTCGATGAGGCCGTCGGTGTAGAGCACCAGCCGGGTGCCCTCGGCCAGCTCCAGCTCGGCCGTCCGGAACGGCAGGCCCCCGATGCCCAGCGGAGGCCCGGCGGGCACGTCCGCGAAGGTGACGGTCCCGTCGGGGTGGACCAGGGCGGGCGCCAGATGCCCTGCCCGCGCCATCGTGCACCGGCGCGTCACCGGGTCGTAGATCGCGTACAGACAGGTGGCGCCGGCGATCTCCCTGGCCGCCTCCGCGCACGCCTCGTCCTGGTCGATGCGGCCGACCAGGTCGTCCAGATGGCTCAGCAGCTCGTCGGGCGACAGGTCGAGAGCGGAGAAGTTGTGCACCGCGGTCCGCAGCCGCCCCATCGTGGCGGCGGCGTGCAGGCCGTGGCCGACCACGTCGCCGACGACCAGGGCCACCCGGCTCCCGGACAGCGGGATCACGTCGAACCAGTCCCCGCTCACCCCGCTCTGCGCGGGCAGGTAGCAGTAGCCGACGTCGAGGGCGTTCTGCTCCGGCAGCGCCCGCGGCAGCAGGCTGCGCTGCAGGGTGACCGCCAGTGCGTGCTCACGGGCGTAGCGGCGCGCGTTGTCTATGCTGACGGCGGCGCGCGCCACCAGCTCCTCCGCGAGCGACAGGTCCTCCTCGTCGAAGGGGTCCCGCTTGGCACGCCAGAACGTCGCCATGCCCAGTACCGCGCCGCGGGCCCGGATCGGAGCGACGATGAGCGACTGGATGCCGTAGTCGAGGATGGCCCTGGCGCGCTGCGGATCCTGCGCCCGCCAGTCCTGCACGGTGGACAGGTCGGGCACCAGCTCCGCGTGGCCGGTGCTGTACCCCCGGCCGTGGGGCGTGGACGGCAGGAAGTCGATCAGCCGGTCCTTCTCGTAGAGCGGGTGGTCGTCCCGGACGCCGTGGACGGCGACGCGGCGCATGTCCGTCGCGGTGGCGGCCGGATCCTCGCCGTGCAGCACGGCGTCCGCCAGGTCCACGGTGACGAAGTCGGCGAACCGCGGCACGGCGACCCGCGCCAGCTCCGCGGCCGTGCGTCCCGCGTCCAGCGTGGCGCCGATGCCCAGACCGGCGTCGTAGAGCAGCTTGAGCCGCTCTCTGGCGGCCTCCGCCCGACCGGACACCGCCTGGAGCTCGGTGGAGTCCCGCAGGGTGACCACGGTCCCTCCGGGGCCTCCGGCGTGGTCCGTGGGCCGCTGGTTGACCGCCAGCAGCCGTTCGCCGGCGAAGAGCACCTCGTCACTGGCCTCGCGTCCGGAGGCGAGCAGCTCCACGATGTCGGGTTCCAGGCCCGGCTGCTCGGACACCCGCCGGCCCTCGGCCTCGGCGGGCAGCTCCAGCAGCCGCCGGGCCTCGTCGTTGACCAGCAGCAGCCGGCCGTCGGCGCCGACGATGAGGACTCCTTCGCGCACCGCGTGCAGCACCGTGTCGTGATGCTGGTACATGCGTGTCATCTCGTCCGGGGCCAGGCTGTGCGTCTGCCGCCGCAGCCGCCGGCTCATCAGCGCCGTGCCTCCGGTCGACACCACCAGCGCACCGGCCCCGGCCCCCAGGATGATGGGCAGCTGCCGGTCCACGGCGTTGGTGATGTTCTTGACCTTCAGCCCGGCGGAGACCAGAGCGACGACCTTGCCGTGCGTGTCCTTGATCGGAACGGTCGCCTGCTCCTCATGGCCGAGCGGTCCGTGGACGCTCTCCGTGTAGACCCTGCCGGCCAGCGAGGGCCCGATCGTGCCCACGAACCGGTGCCCGATCTTGCTCGGTATCGGGTGGGTGTAGCGGATGCCGTGTGTGTTCATGACCACGATGAAGTCGACGCCGGCCGTCTTGCGTCCCGCCTCGGTGAGCGGCTGGAGGATCTGGGTGGGGTGCGGGGCCTTCAGCGCCTGCAGGATGCCCGGGGAGTGCGCGAAGGTCTGGGCGACGGCGATGGAACGGCGTCGAGCCTCGGTGCCCGTGTCCCGCTGCGACTGCAGGACCAGGGCGACGACGGCGCACAGCACGAGCGCCGCGACGAGAGCCGCCTGCAGGACGAAGACCTGCCCGGCGACGCTTCGTGGGCACTTGCCGATCACAGACCGCCAAGAAGGACGCTTGGCTCGGCCAGGGGTGTCCGACATGCGGCCTTTGTAGCATTCGTATCCCCGTGTGGCTATGGCTGGGCCGCCGGCCGGCCGCACGCCCCTTCCTGCCGGAGTCGAATCGACGCAGGTCGCAGGCGTGAGAACAGAGGCTGAGGCGAATCACACATTCTCCGGGCGCCCTGCGCCTGTGCTCTGGGCGGACCCGGCGTCCAGGCGCACCGGGTCCGCGAGCCGGGCGGGGAGGGGGGTTCGGAGAACCCGCCCGGAAGGTGCTGGATTGTGATGTCGGACACAGTTTCTGCCGCAGCTCGGCGACAACGTTGTCCATGGCCGGTACATGACTCTACCTCGGCAACCGACAACGATGTCAACAGGTTTGGGGCACGAGGGCGGGAACGACGACGAAGAGCGGCCGTCCCCTCGCAGAGGACGGCCGCTCGCACTCCCGCCGGTACGCGTCAGGCCAGCAGCTCCACCTCCGCCAGCGTCGACGCACCGTCCAGCACCAGCCGGTACTTCGTGTACCTGCCCGGCGCGGCGATCGTGAACGCCCGGGTCTGGCGGTCCCAGGTGAACGTCTCCCCGGAGCGGTGGTCCAGGGTCTGCCAGGTGGCGCCGTCCGTGGAGCCCTGCAGCGTCCAGCCGGCCGGCGCCTTGGTGCGGTCGGCCGAGGAGGTCAGCGTGTACTGGACGGGCGTGACGGCCCGGTCCACCGGCAGGTCCACGGAGGTGACCGTGGCGTCCGTCGCCGAGGTGTCGTCGAACAGCGGGCCGTCGCCCTTCAGCACGTCCGACCGGGGCGCCGGCACCTTGTCGTCCTGGGTGATGGACACCGGCGCCGCGTTCCTGCCCGTGCCCCAGGTGGACGGCCTGGACCCCATGGAGAACTCCAGCACCCCGCCCTTGGCCAGCAGCGCGTGCGGCAGCGACGTGGACGTCCAGGGCCGGCCGTCGAAGGTGACACCCTGGACGTAGACGTTCCGGGCGCTGTTGCCGGGCGCCTTGACCACCAGATCACGGCCGTTCTCCAGGTGCACGGTGACCTTCTTGAACAGCGGGGAGCCGATGGCGTACTCGCCGCTGCCCATCACCAGCGGGTAGAAGCCGAGCGCCGAGAACAGGAACCAGCCCGACTGCTCGCCGTTGTCCTCGTCCCCGTGGTAGCCCTGCCCGATCTCGCTGCCGAGGTAGAGCCGGGAGAGGATCTCCCGGACCGCCGCCTGCGTCTTCCAGGGCTCGCCGGCCGCGTCGTACATGTACGCCACATGGTGCGCGACCTGGTTCGACTGCCCGAGCATGCCCATCCGGACGTCCCGCGCCTCGGTCATCTCGTGGATCACGCCGCCGTAGGAGCCGACGAACTCCGGGGAAGCCGTCTCCGGGGCGGAGAAGAAGGCGTCCAGCTTGTCCGCGAGCCCCTGCCGGCCGCCGTAGAGGTTGGCCAGGCCCCGGCTGTCCTGCGGGACGCTGAAGGCGTACCCCCAGCCGTTGGTCTCCGTGTAGTCGTACCCCCACACGCGCGGGTCGTACGCGGCGGAGTCCACCCGCCAGCCGCCCTTGGCGTCCCGCCCCTGGAAGAAGCCGGCCTTGGAGTCGAAGAGGTTCACATAGTCCCGGGCGCGGTTGAGGAAGTACTCCGACTCCTCCTCGTAGTGCTTCTCACCCGTCTTCCGGTACAGGGCCTCGCCCATCCTCGCGATGCCGTAGTCGTTGACGTACCCCTCCATCGCCCAGGACAGGCCCTCGGGGGTGTCGGTGCCGGTGTAACCGAGGAAGGGCGAGGTGCTCATGCCCTTGCGGCCCACGCCCGACATCGGCGGGACCACGGTCGCGTTCTTCAGGGCCGCGTCATAGGCCGCCTTCGCGTCGAACTTCACGCCCTTCACATACGCGTCCGCGAACGCCACGTCCGAGGAGGTGCCGGTCATCAGGTCCGCGTAGCCGGGGGAGGACCAGCGGGAGGTCCAGCCGCCGTCCTTGTACTGCTGCACGAACCCGTCCACCATCTCGCCCGCCTGAGAGGGCGTCAGGAACGAGTACGCCGGCCACGTCGTCCGGTAGGTGTCCCAGAAGCCGTTGTTGACGTACACCTTCCCGTCCACGATCTTCGCACCCGTGTGGGTCGGGGTGTCCTGGCTCGGCATAGGGGAGAACGGAGAGGCGTACCGGTACGTGCCCCCGACCTTCTCGAAGCCGGAGTTGGGGTACAGGTACAGCCGGTACAGGCTGGAGTACAGCGTGGTCAGCTGGTCCGGGGTCGCGCCCTCCACCTCGACCTTGCCGAGCAGCCTGTCCCAGACGTGCTGCGCCCGCTCCTCGACCGTGCCGAAGGAGGCGCCGTCCGGGATCTCCTGGCGCAGGTTGTCCTTCGCCTGGTCCACGCTGATCAGCGAGGTCGCCAGGCGCAGGGTCACCGTGCGGCTCGAGCCCGCGTCGAAGCGCAGATAGCCCTTGACCCCGCTCGAGCCGCCGTCCGTCACCGGCTTGTCGAACTCGCCGTACACGAACAGCCGGGTCGCGCCGGCCGACAGACCGGACTTCACGTCCGAGTAGCCGGTGACGATCCCGTGGTCCTTGTCCAGGGTCAGCCCCGCCTGCTCGGTGACGTTGTCGAACAGCACGCTCGCGTCGTCGCCTGGGTAGGTGAAGCGCAGCATCGCCGCGTGGTCGGTCGGCGTCATCTCGGCCTTGAGCCCGTTCTCGAAACGGACCCCGTAGTAGTACGGCCGCGCCGTCTCGTTCTCGTGCCGGAACGGCAGCGCCCGCGCCTCGCGGCCGGTGTCCGGGGTGCCCGACGCGGCCGACGGCATCACCTGGAACGTCTGCCGGTCGCCCATCCACGGGCTCGGCTCATGACTCGCGCTGAACGCCTGGATCGTCGGCAGGTTGTCGTCGTTGTTCGCGCGCGCGTACTCGTACAGCCAGCTCAGCGACGACGCGTTGGTCACCGGGGTCCAGAAGTTGAAACCGTGCGGAAGGGCCGTCGCCGGGAAGTTGTTGCCGCGCGAGAAACTGCCGCTGGAGTTGGTGCCGCGCGTGGTCAGCGCGTAGTCCGACAGGTGCGCCTTCGGCCGCTCGGGCGCAACCGGCCTCAGGGACACGTCGTCGATCCAGCCGCGGAACTTCGCCGGCCCGGCGGGGGAGTCGTACCCCACCAGGATCCGGTCGACCGTCCTGCCGGCCGCCACCGAACCGATCCGCGCCACCACGTTGTTCCACTGGTTGACGTACAGCGCCTTCGCCTCGCCCTGCCCGCGCGGGGACAGCGGGAACCCGTGCTGGTCCAGCGCGCCCAGACCGCTCAGATACGTGCCGTCGGTGAAGGCCAGGTCCAGGGAGACGTTGGTGGCGTCGTAGTCCCGGTCCCCGTCGGCCATCTGCGGGAAGATCCGGTACGACAACTCCGTGTCGGCGCCGACCTTCACGTTCACGTCGAAGACCTTGTTGTACGAGTACGCCCGCCCGGCCGCCGTGTGCCGTCCCGCGTACCGCAGCGCCCGCCTCCCGGTGAACCCGGCCCGGGCCTTCGCCGTCGGCGAGGCGGTCGGGCCCTTGTCCACCAGCGTCAGCATGTCCTGCGGCACCGGGCCGCCCCCGCCGCCGGTGGAGAACTGCACATCGGCGATCTGCAGGATGTCCGAGGCGCCGTTGTTCCTCGTGACCTCCAGCCGGAAGTGCTGGTACTCGGCCGGCTGGTCCAGGTCGTAGGACTTGGTCTGGAAGCGCTCGGAGAACGTCTCGCCCGAGCGGGTGTCGACCGTCTTCCAGTCCTTGCCGTCGGTGGAGCCGAGCAGCGTCCAGTCCCTGGGATCGCGCTCGGCGTAGTCGTTGGCCGAGGTCAGCGCGTACGTCACCAGCTTGACGGGCTTGTCGAGGTCGAACTCCGCCCAGCCGGTGGGCTCGAAGGTCAGCCACTTGGTGCCCGGCTCGCCGTCGGTCAGGTTCTCCTTCACCTCGCCCGCGCCGGTGTTCTCGCCGCTCGCCCTGACCTCGGTGACATGGTCGTTGACGTTGCCCGGTATGCCGGTGCTGTAGCCGCCGTCGACACCCGAGGCGCGCTTGGCGCCGTCCGGGCCGGTGTCGACGGTGTTCAGCCAGTCCGGCGCCGGATCACCCGTCTCGAACGAGGATGCGAACTCCCGGTCCGCCACCGGGGCCCTGGCCGGCAGGGCGACCGCCGCGCCCTGCGCGCCGACGGCCATGACAAAGGCGGCCGTGAGGACGACCGCCGGACCCCATCTGTGCCGCGTTCTCCGCTGCATCTACGGATTTCCCCTCCTGCGACCGCCGTGGACAACGTTGTCAGCTTCGGTGCGCAGGAACCAGTAGGGCGTCAAGTGACCGGCGGTGTCAAGGGTGTTGGCTGTGGCATTCAGGCACTTATGCGGCGGGTTTTTCTCGCAGGCGCTCCACAAGGGCCTCATATTTCCGCGAGGTCTCAACTCGGAAAAGACCCATCGCCAACCTTGCATTCGATCTTGCTCCGCTGGCGGGAAGTGGACTATACCTGTCGGCGTTTCCCGCACAACCCTGCACTACCCGACCGCGGTGCCGGGGAGGATCCGGTTCACCGCCTGAGTCCTGGAAGCGAGGACTTGAGCATGGGATCCACTGCGCACCACGGTGGCGAGGGTGTCGGCCGCCGCGATCTGATCAAGCGTTCGGCGGCGCTCGGACTGGCGTCCGTGCCCGCCATGGGCCTGCTGTCCGCCTGCGCGAGCGGCGGCGGGGGCGGCGGCTCGGACGAGGGCAACACCAAGGGGAAGTCGTCCAAGGACAATCCGTTCGGCGCCAAGAGCGGCAGCAAACTCGATGTGGTCGTCTTCAAGGGCGGCTACGGCGACGACTACGCCAAGGCGTGGGAAGCCGACTTCAGCAAGAAGCTCGGCATCACCTCGACCCACACCGGAACCCAGGAGATCACCGGCAAGCTGCAGCCGCGCTTCAACGCCGGCAACCCGCCGGACATCGTGGACGACTCCGGCGCCCAGCAGATCAAGATCGACGTCCTCTACAAGAACGGCTCCCTGCTCGACCTCTCCGAGGTCCTGGACGCGCCGTCGGTGGACGACCCGAGCAAGAAGGTCCGTGACACGCTGATCCCGGGCACCCTCGACCCGGGCGTCCAGGAGGGCAAGGTCGTCGCCCTCAACTACATCTACACGGTGTGGGGCCTGTGGTACTCCGGCAAGCTCTTCAAGCAGAAGGGCTGGGAGGCGCCGAAGACCTGGGACGACTTCCTCGCCATCTGCCAGGACGCCAAGAAGCAGGGCATCGGGGGCCTCGCCCACCAGGGCAAGTACCCGTACTACATCAACGTCGCCATCATGGACCTCATCGCCAAGAAGGGCGGCATCGACGCCGTCAAGGCGATCGACAACCTCGACCCGAAGGCGTTCGTCGGCTCCGAAGCGGCCCAGGCGGGCGTCGAGGCGATCTACGAGGTCGTCGAGAAGGGCCTGTTGATGCCGGGCACCAACGGCCTGACCCACACCGAGTCGCAGACCCGGTGGAACCAGTACAAGGCCGCGTTCATCACCTGCGGCTCCTGGCTGGAGAACGAGCAGCTGAAGCAGACGCCGACCGACTTCGACATGAAGTTCCTGCCGATGCCGCTGCTGCCCGGCAGCAAGATGCCGTTCGAGGCGATCCGGGCCGGCTCCGGCGAGCCGTTCATCATCCCGGCGAAGGCGGCGAACCTGCCCGGCGCCAAGGAGTTCATGCGGCGGATGCTGTCCAAGGACTGGTCGACGCTGTTCGCCAAGGAGGCGAACTCCCTGACGATCCTGAAGGACGGGGTGGACCCGAGCGTGAAGCTGCGGCCGGGTACGCAGTCGACGGTGGAGGCCTCCAAGGCGGCCGGCTCCAACACGTTCCGGTATCTGTACCCCGACTGGTACAGCGAGATGGACACGGCGATCCAGAACGCGTCCAATGAGCTCATGGCGAAGCGGATTCAGCCGAAGGAATGGCTGAAGAGGTGTCAGGCGGCGGTGGACAAGCAGGCCAAGGACCCGGCCAGCAAGAAGAACCACCACGCCTGAGTTCGAACGACCGGATTCGGGGCCGGGAACCGTTACGATTCCCGGCCCGGAACATCAGGGGCAGGAACGCCATGCGCAAAGGGCAGTACCGGTTCGTCGCGGGGTTTCTCCTCGTTCCCGTGGCGCTTTATCTGATCTTCGTGATCTGGCCGTACATCCAGACGTTCGGCTATTCACTGACCGACTGGAAGGGCCAGTCCCAGACCTTCGGCTTCGTCGGTCTGGACAACTACAAGGCGCTGTTCCAGGACGACGTGTTCCTCGAGGCGATCTGGCACAACATCCAGTTCCTGATCTTCATCCCGGTCATCACCATTCTGCTCGCCCTGTTCTTCGCCTTCATGCTGAACGCGGGCGGGCGCGGCAGGGCCGGCGGGGTGCAGGGCGTCGCGGGGGCGAAGTTCTACAAGATCGTCTACTTCTTCCCGCAGGTGCTCTCGCTGGCGATCCTCGCCGTGCTGTTCAACGCGGTGTACCGCAGTGACGGCGGCGGTCTGCTCAACGGCGTCCTGATCAAGGCCAGCCTGGTCGACGCCGACAACCCGGTGGAATGGCTGAACGAGCCGCACCTGGTGCTCTGGGCGCTCATGGTCGCCGTCATCTGGCAGGGCGTGGGCTTCTACCTGGTGCTGTTCTCCGCCGCCATGCAGTCCGTCCCGAAGGACATCTACGAGGCCGCCCTGATCGACGGCGCCAGCCGCAACCAGTCCTTCTTCCGCATCACCCTGCCGCTGCTGTGGGACACCGTGCAGACCGCCTGGGTCTACCTCGGCATCGTCGCCATGGACATGTTCGTCCTGGTGTCCTCCATGACCCAGAACATGGGCGCGTACGGCGGCGGCCCCGACCATCACAGCGATGTGATGTCGACCGTGATGATGCGCAACTTCCTGTACTACGGCAAGAGCGGCTACGCCTGCGCCATGGGCGTGGTCATGCTGCTGCTCACCCTGGTCCTGTCCGTCGTCACGCTGCGCGCCACCCGCCGCGAGCGCATCGAGTTCTGAGCGGGAGGAGAGACGATGAGTGCACTCAAGGAGACCGCTCCCGCTCCGGCCGGCGGGCCCGTGGCCAAGGCGCCCGTCCGGTCCGGCGACCGGCACGGCGAGGGCGTGGTCCTGAACGTCTTCTCGCACGGCTTCCTCGCCGTGTGGGCGCTGCTGATCGTGCTGCCGCTGCTGTGGCTGGTGCTCAGCTCCTTCAAGACCGACGCCCAGATCGGCGGCTCCGCGTTCGGCTGGCCGCACGACTGGTCCTTCGACGTCTTCCGGCGGGCCTGGAACAAGGGCATCGGGGACTACTTCCTGAACACCGTGATCGTCCTGGTCTTCTCGGTGCCGCTGACCATGCTCTTCGGCTCCATGGCGGCGTACGTGCTGGCCCGCTACCAGTTCTGGGGCAACCGGCTGCTGTACTACTTCTTCGTCGCCGGCGCCATGTTCCCGGTGTTCCTGGCCCTCGTCCCGCTGTTCTTCATGGTCAAGCGGCTGGACATGCTGAACACCTACCAGGGCCTGGTCCTGGTCTACATCGCCTACTCGATGCCGTTCACGGTGTTCTTCATGCACGCCTTCTTCCGGACCCTGCCCACGGCGGTCTTCGAGGCGGCGATCCTCGACGGCGCCTCGCACACCCGGACCTTCTTCCAGGTGATGCTGCCGATGGCCAAGCCGGGCCTGATCAGCGTGGGGATCTTCAACACTCTGGGCCAGTGGAACCAGTTCATCCTGCCGACGGTGCTCATGCAGCCGCAGAGCGGCTCCGACCCCGAGCGCTATGTGCTCACCCAGGGCCTGATCCAGCTGCAGCAGCAGCAGGGATACGCCTCCGACCTGCCGGTTCTGTTCGCGGGTGTGACCATTGCGATGATCCCGATGCTGGCCGTCTACCTGTCCTTCCAGCGCCAGGTGCAGGCGGGTCTGACCTCGGCGACCCTGAAGTAGCGCCACGCGGCGCGACCGATCGTGCGCACGCTGTCCCGGCCCCCGGGACGGCGTGTTCGCTTGTGTCCGGGGTACCCGGAAACGGTTCAACCTCTTGACGTGAGTCACCCCGAACGGCTCAGCTTAGAGTTCACTAGTTGGACATACGCGGGGCCTCGCCGAAGCGGCCCCGCGCTCAGGAGGTCGTCGTGGAGACTCCAGGGTCGCAGTCGTCGCTGCACCGAGCCAACCTGGAGCGGGTCGTACGGGCCGTGCGCCTGGCCGGATCCCTCACGCAGGCGGAGATCGCGCGGACGACCGGTCTGTCCGCCGCGACCGTCTCCAACATCGTGCGGGAGCTGAAGGACGGCGGAACCGTCGAGGTCACGCCCACGTCGGCGGGCGGGCGGCGGGCCCGCAGCGTCAGCTTGAGCGGGGACGCCGGGATCGTGATCGGCGTCGACTTCGGGCACACCCATCTGCGCGTCGCGATCGGGAACCTCGCCCACCAGGTGCTGGCCGAGGAGTCCGAGCCGCTCGACGTCGACGCCTCCGCCGACCAGGGCTTCGACCGGGCGGAGGAGCTGGTCAGCCGCCTGATCGCGGCGACCGGCGTGAACCGGTCCAAGGTGGCCGGCGTGGGGCTCGGCGTGCCGGGCCCGATCGACGTGGAGTCGGGCACGCTGGGGTCCACCGCGATCCTGCCCGGCTGGGGCGGCACCAAGCCCGCCGAGGAGATGCGCGAGCGGCTCGGCGTGCCGGTGCACGTGGACAACGACGCCAACCTGGGCGCCCTCGGCGAGCTGGTCTGGGGCAGCGGGAAGGGCGTGCGGGACCTCGCGTACATCAAGGTCGCCAGCGGTGTCGGCGCCGGTCTGGTGATCGACGGGAAGATCTACCGCGGTCCCGGCGGCACAGCTGGCGAAATCGGACATATTACACTCGATGAGTCCGGCCCGGTCTGCCGTTGCGGGAACCGCGGCTGCCTGGAGACGTTCGCGGCCGCGCGCTATGTGCTCCCGCTGCTCCAGCCCAGTCACGGCCCCGACCTGACCATGGAAGGCATCGTGCGGCTGGCCAGGGACGGAGATCCGGGCTGCCGCCGGGTGATCGCCGACGTCGGCCGCCACATCGGCAGCGGGGTGGCCAATCTCTGCAATCTGCTGAACCCGAGCCGCGTGGTCCTCGGCGGTGATCTCGCCGAGGCCGGTGAGCTGGTGCTCGGGCCGATCAGGGAGTCCGTCGGCCGCTACGCCATTCCCAGTGCGGCGCGCCAACTGTCCGTTCTTCCGGGGGCACTTGGCGGCCGTGCGGAGGTGCTCGGGGCGCTCGCCCTCGCCCTGAGCGAGATGGGCGATTCGACTCTTTTGGACGGGTCGCTGCCGATGGCGGCCCCCGCCTTCACTTAGAGAACGGATGGCACCGTTGCCATCTCGTTAAGGATTTACTTCTTGACGTCGCACGTGTGGCCGAGTTGACTTCCAGCCACCTCGGCCGCAACGACGCGGCCTCGTCAGGGAGGTTTCTGAAGTGAACGCACGTATGCGTCGTGCCGCCGTTGCCATTGCCGCCGGTGCCATGGCGGTCTCGCTGGCCGCCTGTGGCAGTGCCAAGGAGTCGAAGGGCGGCAGCTCTTCCTCCTCGTCGCCGAAGAAGGGCGACAACATCAAGGTCGGTCTCCTGCTTCCGGAGAACAAGACCGCGCGTTACGAGAAGTTCGACCGCCCGCTGATCGAGAAGAAGATCAAGGAGCTGACGAACGGCAAGGCCACCATCCAGTACAACAACGCCCGGCAGGACGCGAACCTCCAGGCGCAGCAGGTCGACACCATGATCACCAACAAGGTGGACGTCCTGATCCTGGACGCGGTGGACGCCAAGGCCATCCAGAACTCGGTCCAGAAGGCCGTGGACGCCGGCATCAAGGTCGTCGCCTACGACCGCCTCGCCGAGGGCCCGATCAGCGCCTACACCTCGTTCGACAACGAGAAGGTCGGCGAGACCCAGGGCCAGGCCCTGCTGCAGGCGCTGGGCAGCAAGGCCGACAAGAAGTCGAAGATCGTCATGGTCAACGGCTCGGTCACCGACCCGAACGCCGCCCAGTTCAAGGCGGGCGCCCACAAGGTCCTCGACGGCAAGGTGACCATCGCCAAGGAGTACGACACCAAGGAGTGGTCGCCGGACAACGCCAACTCCGAGATGGAGGCGGCGATCTCCGCGGTCGGCAAGAAGAACATCGCGGGCGTCTACTCGGCCAACGACGGCATGGCCGGCGGTATCATCACCGCCCTCAACGCCGCGGGCATCAAGGTCCCGGTCACCGGCCAGGACGCCGAGCTCGCCGGTGTGCAGCGCATCGTCGCCGGCACCCAGTACATGAGCGTCTACAAGCCGTACGCCCCCGAGGCCGAGGCCGCCGCCACGATGGCCGTCGACCTGGCCCAGGGCAAGTCGCTGGACTCCGTCGCCAAGGACAAGGTCTCCAGCAACTCCCAGAAGGACGTCCCCTCGGTGCTCGTCCCGGTCACCGCGCTGACCAAGGACAACATCAAGGACACCGTCATCAAGGACGGCGTCTACACCGCGGCCGACATCTGCACCGCCGACTACAAGGCGGCCTGCGACAAGCTCGGCCTGAAGTAAGCGGCGTCAAGTCCCTTCCCCGGAACCGGCATTCGTCCTTGAATGCCGGTGGGGAAGCCGACTGACCGCCCCCGGCTCCTGAAGGCGTCCCGCGCATCACACAGCCCCGCAAGCTCGGCGCGGGGCGCCCGAAGGAACACCCCCCAATCTTTCTGCACAACCTCCCGCCGGGTCAGGCGGCGAAGGAGATGGTTCACGTGTCCGCTACGCCCGTGCTGGCGTTGCGCGGGGTCTCCAAGCGATTCGGTGCCGTCCAGGCGCTCACCGACGTAGAGCTTGAGGTCCACGCCGGTGAGGTGGTCGCCCTGGTGGGCGACAACGGCGCCGGAAAGTCCACGCTGGTCAAGACGATCGCCGGCGTGCACCCGATCGACGAGGGTGTCATCGAGTGGGACGGCAAGCCCGTCACCATCAGCCGGCCCCACGACGCCCAGGCACTGGGCATCGCGACGGTCTACCAGGACCTCGCGCTGTGCGACAACATCGACGTCGTCGGCAACCTGTTCCTCGGCCGTGAGCTGAGGAAGTGGGGTGTGCTGGACGAGGTCGAGATGGAGCGCCGCTCCCGCGAGCTGCTCACCACGCTGTCCATCCGCATCCCGAGCGTCCGCATCCCGATCGCCTCGCTCTCCGGCGGTCAGCGCCAGACGGTGGCCATCGCCCGCTCCATGCTCGGCGACCCCAAGCTGGTCATCCTCGACGAGCCCACCGCCGCCCTCGGCGTCGAGCAGACCGCACAGGTCCTCGACCTCGTGGAGCGCCTGCGCGAGCGCGGCCACGCCGTCATCCTCATCAGCCACAACATGGCGGACGTGAAGGCGGTGGCCGACAAGGTCGCCGTCCTGCGCCTCGGCCGCAACAACGGCGTCTTCGAGGTCAAGACGACCTCGCAGGAGGAGATCATCTCCGCCATCACCGGCGCCACCGACAACGCAGTGACCCGCCGTGCGGCCCGCACCTCCGGCGCGAACGGGGAGGTTTCCAAGTGAGCATCGACAAGACCTCCGCGAACCTCGGCAACACGGCCGCGCAGGACGAGCCCGTCGTCGAGAACCCCGAGGCCGCGGCCGCCGCGGTCACCGCGGTCGACCCGCGCCTGCTGGTCCAGCAGGAGGGCCTGCTCGGCTACTGGCACGAGTTCAAGCGCAAGATGAAGGCCGGCGAGCTGGGCTCCATCCCGGTCGTGCTGGGCCTCGCGATCATCTGCGTCATCTTCCAGGTGCTGAACTCCGAGTTCCTGTCCGCGCAGAACATCAACGACATCACGATCACGATGGTCGGCACGGGCATGATCTCGGTCGGCATCGTGTTCGTGCTGCTGCTCGGCGAGATCGACCTGTCGGTCGGCTCGGTCAGCGGCGCGGCCAGCGCCCTCGCCGGCGTCCTCGCGGTCAACCAGGGCTGGCCCGAGTGGGCGGCCGTCCTCGTCGCCGTCGCCGCCGGCATCGCCATCGGCGCGCTGCACGGCTTCTTCTTCGCGGTGCTCGGCGCCCCCGCCTTCGCCGTGACCCTGGCCGGTCTGCTGTTCTGGCTCGGCTTCATGCTGAAGGTGCTGGGCGCGGACGGCACGATCAACCTCGACCCGCACGGTCTGGTCGGCAAGCTCACCACGTACTACTTCTCGGACGTGGCCGCCGCCTACGGACTCGCCGTCGTCGTGGTCGGCGTGTTCTTCCTCACCTCCTTCCTCGCCAACCGCCGCCGGCAGGCCGTGGGCGTCCCCTCCCGGCCGCTGAGCGACACGATCCTGCGGACCGTGCTGCTGGCCGTGGTCTCCTTCGCCGCGGCGTACATGTACAACCAGTACAAGGGCCTGCCGCTGGCCACGGTGATCTTCCTGGCCTTCCTGATCGCCACGGACTTCGTGCTGCGGCGCACCTCCTACGGGCGCAAGATCTTCGCGCTCGGCGGCAGCGTCGAGGCCTCCCGGCGTGCGGGTATCAACGTCACCGCGGTGCGGATCTCCGTGTTCGCCATCTCCGGCGGCTTCGCGGCGATCGGCGGTCTGTTCCTGGCGTCGAAGATCGCCTCGGCCAACCAGAGCGCCGGTACCGGTGACCTGCTGATGAACGCGATCGCCGCGGCCGTCATCGGCGGTACGTCGCTCTTCGGCGGACGGGGCCGCACCTGGAACGCGCTGCTCGGTGTGCTGGTGATCGTCTCCATTCAGTACGGTCTGCAGCTGGAGTCCATCGCCGAGCCGGTGAAGTACATGATCACCGCCGCGGTCCTGCTCACCACGGTCGTGATCGACTCCATCACGCGCAAGACGCAGAAGACGGCCGGGCGTGCGTAACGCGTAGGCCGCCTCACGCGGGACCAGTGCCCGGCACGGGAAACGTGCCGGGCACTGTCGTGTCCGGCAAAGCGTGAACATTAGACTCGGGCGAGCCCGGCGAAAGCTCGATCAGCTCTATTGCAAGGAGGCACGGGTGCCGCTGCTGACCCGCATCAGGGGACCGCGCGATCTGGACCGGCTCAGCCTGGAGGAGCTGGACCAGCTGGCGGAGGAGATCCGGACCTTCCTCGTCCAGGAGGTCTCCAAGACCGGCGGGCACCTGGGCCCCAACCTCGGCGTGGTGGAGCTGACCATCGCCCTGCACCGGGTCTTCGACTCGCCGAAGGACAAGGTGCTCTGGGACACCGGCCACCAGTCCTACGTGCACAAGCTGCTCACGGGTCGGCAGGACTTCTCCCGGCTGAAGATGAAGGGCGGCCTGTCCGGCTACCCCTCGCAGGCCGAGTCCGAGCACGACGTCATCGAGAACAGCCACGCCTCCACGGTGCTCGGCTGGGCGGACGGCATCGCCAAGGCCAACCAGCTCAAGAAGCGCGACAGCCGCGTCGTCGCCGTCATCGGTGACGGCGCCCTCACCGGCGGCATGGCCTGGGAGGCCCTCAACAACATCGCCGACGCCAAGGACCGCCCGCTGGTCATCGTCGTCAACGACAACGAGCGGTCGTACGCGCCCACCATCGGCGGTCTCGCCAACCACCTGGCCACCCTGCGGACCACCGACGGCTACGAGCGGTTCCTCGCCCGCACGAAGGAGCTGCTGGAGCGCACCCCGGTCGTCGGCAGGCCGCTGTACGAGACCCTGCACGGGGCCAAGAAGGGGTTCAAGGACTTCATCGCCCCGCAGGGCATGTTCGAGGACCTGGGCCTGAAGTACGTCGGCCCGATCGACGGCCACGACATCGAGGCGCTGGAGTCGGCGCTGGCGCGCGCCAAGCGGTTCGGCGGGCCGGTCATCGTGCACTGCCTCACCGAGAAGGGCCGCGGCTACCAGCCCGCCCTGCAGGACGAGGCCGACCGGTTCCACGCCGTCGGCAAGATCCACCCGGACACCGGCCTGCCGATCGCCAGCTCGGGCGCCGACTGGACGTCCGTCTTCGGCGACGAGATGGTCAGGCTGGGGGAGGAGCGGGAGGACGTCGTCGCCATCACGGCGGCCATGCTCCAGCCCGTCGGCCTGGACAAGTTCGCCAAGCGGTTCCCCGAACGGGTGTACGACGTCGGCATCGCCGAGCAGCACGGCGCCGTCTCCGCCGCCGGCCTCGCGTACGCCGGGCTGCACCCGGTCTTCGCGGTGTACGCCACCTTCCTCAACCGCGCCTTCGACCAGGTCCTCATGGACGTCGCCCTGCACAGGTGCGGGGTGACCTTCGTGCTGGACCGGGCCGGCATCACCGGCACCGACGGCGCCTCCCACAACGGCATGTGGGACATGTCGATCCTCCAGGTCGTGCCGGGCCTCAGGCTCGCCGCGCCGCGCGACGCCGAGCAGGTCCGGGCCCAGCTGCGGGAGGCCGTCGCCGTCGACGACGCGCCGACCGTGGTGCGCTTCTCCAAGGGCGCCGTCGGCCCCGCCGTACCCGCCGTGGGCCGGATCGGCGGCATGGACGTGCTGCGCGAGCCCGGCGCCGACCGGCCGGACGTGCTGCTGGTCTCCGTGGGCGCCCTCGCCCCGATGTGCCTGGAGATCGCCGGCCTGCTCGACAAGCAGGGCATCTCCACCACCGTCGTCGACCCGCGCTGGGTCAAGCCCGTCGACGAGGCCATGGCCCCGCTCGCCGAGCGGCACCGGGTCGTCGTCACCGTCGAGGACAACAGCCGCGTCGGCGGCGTCGGCTCCGCGATCGCGCAGGCCCTGCGCGACGCCGGGGTGGACGTGCCGCTGCGCGACTTCGGCATCCCGCCGCGCTTCCTCGACCACGCCTCCCGCGCCGAGGTCCTCGCCGAGATCGGCCTGACCGCCCCGGACATCGCCCGCCAGGTCACCGGACTGGTCGCCAAGCTCGACGGCATCCCCCACTCCCGGCTCCGCCCGAGCGGGGAGAGCGCCGCCGACCGTACGGCCGCCGAGGTGGACTCGGTCGAGCCCGCGCGCGACTGATCCGGAACCCGCCCCGCACGGGCCGGTCCCGCCACTCCTTGCGGTGGCGGAACCGGCCCGCTTGCGTGAACCTGCCTGTGCCGGGGCATACGCATCCCGACCCTCTCGATCATGACGGGCCAGGGCGTGGCCCCCGAGCGTGGGAGGTAGGTACGTGAGCAGCGCGCTGTTCAGGACGAAGAACGTCGAGCAGTCCATCCAGGACACCGAGGAACCGGAGCATTCGCTCAAGAAATCCCTCTCCGCGCTGGATCTGACCGTCTTCGGCGTCGGCGTCATCATCGGCACCGGCATCTTCGTCCTCACCGGACAGGTCGCCAAGAACAACGCCGGCCCGGCGGTGGCCCTGGCCTTCGTGGTGGCCGGCGTGGTCTGCGCGCTCGCCGCCCTCTGCTACGCCGAGTTCGCGTCCACGGTCCCCGTGGCGGGCTCGGCGTACACGTTCAGCTACGCCTCCCTGGGCGAGCTGCCCGCCTGGATCATCGGCTGGGACCTGGTCCTGGAGTTCGCGCTCGGTACGGCGGTGGTGGCGGTCGGCTGGTCCGGCTACATCCGCTCCCTGCTGGACAACGCCGGCTGGCACCTGCCGGACTACCTGGCCAGCCGGGACACCGCCTCCGGCTTCGGCTTCGACATCCTCGCCGCCGCCCTGGTGCTGGTGCTCACCGGCATCCTCGTCCTCGGCATGAAGCTGTCGGCCCGGATCACCTCGCTCGTCGTGGCCGTCAAGGTGGCCGTCGTCCTCATCGTGATCGTCGCGGGCGCCTTCTTCGTGAACTCCGCCAACTACACGCCGTTCATCCCGCACCCCCGGCCGGTGTCGGCGGGCGGGAACCTGAAGGCCCCGCTGATCCAGCTGATCTTCGGCTGGGCGCCCGCCGACTTCGGCGTGATGGGCATCTTCACCGCCGCCTCGGTGGTGTTCTTCGCGTTCATCGGCTTCGACATCGTCGCCACGGCCGCCGAGGAGACCCGCAACCCGCAGCGGGACATGCCGCGCGGCATCCTCGGCTCCCTGTTCATCTGCACCGTGCTGTACGTCGCCGTCTCCATCGTGGTCACCGGCATGCAGAAGTACTCCAAGCTGTCCGTGGACGCGCCGCTCGCCGACGCCTTCAAGGCCATCGGGCACCCCTGGTACGCGGGTGTCATCAGCTTCGGCGCCGCCGTCGGCCTGACCACGGTCTGCATGATCCTGCTGCTCGGCCAGACCCGGGTGTTCTTCGCGATGAGCCGCGACGGGCTGCTGCCGCGCTTCTTCTCCCGCGTCCACCCGCGCTTCCGCACCCCGCACCGGCCGACCATCCTGCTCGGCGTGATCATCGCGATCGTCGCCGGCTTCACCAGCCTGAGCGAGCTGGCCGAGCTGGTGAACATCGGCACGCTCTTCGCGTTCGTCGTCGTCGCGATCAGCGTGATCATCCTGCGCCGGACCCGCCCGGACCTGCCGCGCGCCTTCCGCACCCCGTGGGTGCCGGTCATCCCGGTCCTGTCGGTGTGCGCCTCGCTGTGGCTGATGCTCAACCTGCCGGCCGAGACCTGGCTGCGGTTCGCGATCTGGATGGTGATCGGTTTCGTCGTCTACTTCTTCTACGGCCGCACGCACAGCCGGCTGGCCCCGGGCCGGCAGGCCCCCGCCGAGGAGCCCCGGCCGTCCCCCGGAGACAACCGGTGACCGCCCGCCCCGGGCGGCTCCACGTCTCGTCCGGCGGCATCCGGGGGCCGGCCCGGTGCCGTACCCGTGCCGCGCTCAGCCCAGTACCGTACGCGGCCCGGTGACCTCGGCCCCGTGTTCCCGGACCCGGCGGCGCAGCTCCCGGTCGGCCGTGACGACGAGGCACGGGCGGTCGCCGGCCGCCGCCGCGAGATCCACGATGCGGTCGTCGCCGCTGCCCGGCGCGTCCTCGACGCGCACCCCGGGCACCGAGGCCACGCCCCTGGCTGCGCCCTCCACCACCAGGACCAGCTCCAGCGGACCGGGCAGGCCGGGCACGCCGGTCCGGGCGAGCGGCGCCAGCCGGTCGCGCAGGCGCTCGGCGGCGCTCCGGCGGTCCCGCCACCAGCCGTCGGGCACCGAGCCCACGACGTTCGCGCCGTCGACGACGAGCAGGGGCAGGGGCTCACGCCCGGCGCCCGAGGGATCCGTCATAGCGGTGGCAGCCTTGCTGTCGCGTGCTCCTGGGGGGCTCAGTCTGTCACGGGTGCCGCGGACGCGGGCCGTGCCGGTTCCCGGGCCCACCGGCCCGTGACCGCGGCGATCGCGGCCGCCGCCCGCTCGGCCGGCCCGCCGCCGGCGCGCACCTCGGGGGAGAACTCGACGTGCAGGAACGGCACATGGTCGGCGTCGGCCACCATGCCCTGCACGTTCGTACGGCCCTCCAGCGGACAGGACCGCGCCCAGGCCCGGCACACCCGCAAACCCCGGGCGTGCAGGGCGTCGGCCAGCTCGCGGCCGTCCTGCCGGCCCGCCGACCCGGCGCCGGTGGAGGCGACCACGTCGTAGCCGGGCACGGCGGAGGCGGCGAAACCGTGCAGCTGGACGCCGGGCATCCCGCGCCGGGCCAGCTCGGCGCAGATCGCGTGGAAGACGGTGTCCGTGCGGTGCGCCACGTCCGCGGAGTTGCCGGCCCCCGCTTTGCGGTGTGCGCCCGCGATCACCAGCACCCCGCCGGGCGAGCCCCGCAGCACCCGCACGCCCAGCTGCTCGGTGCCCAGGTCGAAGCCGGGGTGCGGAACCTGCACCGACCAGCTCGGGCGGTGGTCCAGGTCGAGGTAGACCCGGCCCCAGCCGCGCGGCGCCACCGCGGAGTCGGTGCGGTCCGCGACCTCGGCGTAGCGGCGTCCGGTGGGCCGGTCGACGACCGTGCGCACGGTGAAGTCCCGTTCCGCGAGCCGCCGTTCCGCTGGGGCGCGCCGTCCGTCGAGCAGCAGGCCGATCGCCGCGGCGATGTCCTCGCGGTCGGCCCGACCGGGCGGCAGATACCCCTGCCCGGGGCCGAACCGGCGCGTGTAGTCCGCCACCTCCCGCGCCAGGTCGATCCGCGCGGCCCCCTTCGTGCCGGGCCGGCCGGCGTCGTCCGCATCACCCCCGGCCCGGAGCCGGCTGGTGAGACCGACGGCGACAGCGGCGATGACCAGCAGAAGTGCTGCGATCGTTATGGTGCGTGAGCGAGGGGCTCTCATGGTTGTATCAAGATATCCCGGTGAACAGACGTAGCCGGACCCTGCTGTCCCTGCTGACCCCGCTCTCCCTGCTCGCCGCCGTCTCGGGCTGCGGCCTCCTCTCCGACGACGCCCAGGGCGGCGGGCGCTCCTTCACCGTCGCGGCCGCCGGGGACATCCTCATGCACCCCGAACTGGTCGACCAGGCGCGCAAGGACGCGCAGCGCACCGGCAAGGGCGTGGACGGCATGGACTTCGGGCCGATGATGGCCGGCATCAAGCCGGTGATCAGCAAGGCGGACCTGGCGATCTGCCACTTCGAGCCGGTGATGGGCCCGGCGCAGGGCCCCTTCGCGGGCTTCCCCGACTTCCAGGTGCCGCCGCAGCAGGCGAAGACCATCAAGGACATCGGCTACGACACCTGTTCCACCGCCTCCAACCACACCCTCGACCACGGCTACGACGGTGTGAAGCGCACCCTGGACGCCCTGGACGCCGCCGGCCTGAAGCACACCGGCTCCGCCCGCACCGAGAAGGAGGCGGACACCCCGCTGATCATGGACGTCAAGGGCGTCAAGGTCGCGCAGCTCTCCTACGCGTACGGCTTCAACGAGCCGCACAGGCTGCCGAAGGACAAGCCCTGGCTGGCCAACCTCCAGGACCTCGGCCGGATCAGGGCCGCCGAGCAGCGGGCCCGCAAGGCCGGCGCCGAGGTGGTGATCCTCTCCCTGCACTGGGGCCGCGAGCACCACCCGGAACCGTCGGCCGCGCAGCTCTCCTTCGCCCGGCAGATCGCCCGGAACACCGGCATCAACCTGGTCGTCGGCCACCACGCGCACGTCGTGGAGCCGCTGGAGAAGGTCGGCGGGACCTGGATCTCCTACGGGCTCGGCAACCAGATCGCCCGGCACGAGGTGCCGACCGGTCTGACCGAGGAGGGCGTGATCGCCTGGTTCACCTTCACCGAACACGGCAAGGGTCACTGGGACGTCCAGCCGCGTTTCGAGCCGACGCTGCTGACGATCCCGCCGGACGCGGAAAACGTCCGCGACGGCGGCACCGCCGACCGCACCGGCGAGGACGCCAAGGACTACCGCCTGCTGGACGTGCCGGCCGCGCTCCGCGACGACCACGGACTCTCCGACGCCCAACGGGCCCGGCTGCGGCTGGCCTTCGAGCGCACCGAGGGCACCCTCCTCAACCGCGGCGCGGGTGCCGACGGACTCAAGCCGCTCACCCCGCTGCCCGCATAGGCGCCGTACCGGTCCCGAACCGCACGGCATTTGTCCGTCCTTATCCGACTCGTGCTCGATGTTGCGCAGATCACGTGGGACTTACTGCAACTTAACCGGCCTCTTGTCTGTCTGAGGTTTCCGGGCGCGGTCTTTTCATGTGCGCGCCCGGACCGCATTTCACGAGGAGACCTCCTGTGGCGTCACCGCCCCCGGCGCGGCAGCACAAAGCCCGCCGCCGAGCCGACATGTCGCTGATCGGAGGCATCCGTCCGCCGATCGCGGTCCTCTCGGTGCTGTTGCTGACGCTCTCGGGCATCACGGCCCTGGTGCTGGGACGCGTCGACACCACGGGCGTACCGAAGGCGGTGCTGACCTCCCAGCAGCACTTCGCCGAGGACGGCGCCATCGCGCTGCGCGCCTCCATCGACGAGTCCGTCAAGGACGTCACCCGGTCCGCCGCACTCTTCAGCGCCGGACAGCCGGTCACCGGCGACGCCGTCCTCGACAAGCTCGGCAGCACCTACCAGAAGTGGATGGGCACCGCCGTCGTCGAGATCCGCACCGGCAAGCTGGTCGCGGCCCGCGGCGAGACGGTGCCGCTGACCTCCGTGGACCTGTCCTCGCTCAGCGGCGAGGACGGGCTGGCCCCGCGCATGGTCCAGCAGAAGAACGGCGAGGTACGGCTGCTGTCCTTCGGACTGCTGACCTGGCCGGGCAAGCCGCAGCTGCTGCTGGTCGCCTCCCGGAACCTGAAGTTCCCCGGCATCAGCCTCGGCCAGTTCCGCTCCATCGCCGTCGTCGACTCCGGCGGCACGATCCTCAGCGAGGACGGCATCGCGGACCCCGCGTCCGCGCGCAACAGCATCGACCGCAAGGACCTCACGGCCTCCCGCGAGCAGCTGACGGAGTTCGCCCGGCAGGCCGCCCGCCGCGCCCAGCAGGACCCGCGCAGCAGCAGGGAACCCGGCACCGGCGGCTACCAGGGCGTCAGCGGCAGCCTGCTCGGCGGCAAGCTGGCCGGCGACCGCTCCGTCGCCGGATACGCCACGCTCGCCGCGTCCGCGCCCGGCGAGCGCACCACCGCCACCGGGCTCGGCCTGTCCGTGGTCTCCATGGTCAGGGTGACCGAGGAGTCCGGCCGGGCCCAGTCCCCGGTGTTCGGGCTGGCCACGGGCGGCGCCCTGCTCGTCGTCGGCGCCCTGGCCGTGGCGGTGCTGCTGGGCACCGTGCAGCGCCCGCTGCTGAGGCTGTTCCTGGAGTCCCGCCGGCTCACCCGCGGCGACCTGACCCGGCCCGTCACCGTCCCCGGCTACGGCGAGGCGCACCGCATCGGAGGCGCCCTGGAACGGCTGCGCCGCCAACTGCTCGGCGAGAGCCCGGAGTCCACCGGCCCCGTCGTCCGCCCGAGCGGGGTGCGCCGGGTCGGCACCCGCGCCCTCCTCGCGGTCTGCGCCGTCCTGCTGCTGGCCTGGTCCGCTCCGCTGATGCTGCTGGTCAACCGGGCCGGCAGCAGCGCCGAGGTGCCCCGGCAGCTCGTCAACGACCAGCGCGAACGCACCGACACGCTCAGCGACCGGGTCCGCCGCGCCCTCAACGAGGGCGACGCCGACCTGCAGTCCGTCGCCTCCCTCATCGGCGACAAGACCTCGCCCGAGGCGATGGAGAGGGTGCTGGAACGCACCTACAACGAGAACAGGCGCTACCGCTCCCTCTACGTCGTCGACGCGCACGGTGCGATCCAGGCCCGCGAGGGCAAGAAGCCCAAGGTGATCCAGGCCAACCGGGTCTCCGACAAGCCGCTCAGGCTGCTCGGCCGCGGCGGCAAGGAGCCCGTGGTCGTCGCCGCCGCCGAGATACCCGGCCGCGGCGGCGCCCGGCTGGTCGGCGAGTTCCGCGTCGAGTTCTTCAACGCCCTGCTGACCCGGCCGGGCCTCGGCGTGGTCCGGCTCGTGGACGACCAGAGCAAGGTCATCGCCGGCAACACCGGCTTCCTCGCCTTCCAGTCGCTGCCCGACGGCCACCTCAAGGACCTCGTCGAGGCCAGCACCCAGCGGCTCGGCAAGAAGCCGCAGCCGAGCGGCGTGCTCTACCGGGACAACGGGCTGCGCATCGCCGCCGCCGCGCCGTTCTCCGGCGGCGGGTCGGCCCAGTCGCTGCACTGGAGCGTGGTCAGCTGGCAGCCCGTCGACCACCTGCCCATCCCGGAGTACGACACCCAGAACCGCACCGTCCTCGCCGGTCTGCTCGGCGCCGCCGCGGCCGTCGCCTGCCTGGGCTGGCTGCACATGGTCGTCGCCCGGCCGATGCGCACCCTCGCCGACCGGGCCGAGGCACTGGCCGACGGCGACCGCAAGACCGTGCTCTTCCCGCAGCACCACGACGAGGTCGGCGCCGTCACCCGCTCCCTGGAACTGATCCGCCAGCAGCTGCAGGACCAGCGCAGGCAGCAGCCCCGCCGCACCCCGCCGCCCCGCCCCAACCCGCCGGGGACGGACGGGCCGCGCCAGGACCCGCCCGAACGGTACGCGCAGCCGCCGTACCAGGAGCCGTACCCCCCGCAGCAGTACCCGCCCCAGCAGTACACAAGGAACTGATCACCCGTGCTCTTCCTCTACACCGTGCTGCTGGTCTGCTGCGCGATACTGCTCGCCGCGGGCGTCATCGAGCAGCGGCGGCACTTCACCAACCTGGACCACATCCCCACCCGCGTCCTGGTCAACGGCATCCGCGGCAAGTCCTCCATCACCCGGCTGTGCGCGGGCGCCCTGCGCGGCGGCGGCCTCACCACCGTCGCCAAGACGACCGGCACCGCGGCCCGGTTCATCCACCCGGACGCCACCGAGGAGCCGGTCTACCGCAAGTTCGGCATCGCCAACGTGGTCGAGCAGATCGGCATCGTGCGCCGGGCCGCCGCCTACAAGCCGGACGCGCTGGTCATCGAGTGCATGGCCGTCATGCCCGCGCTGCAGGAGATCAACCAGTCCAAGCTGATCCGCTCCACCATCGGCGTGCTGTGCAACGTCCGCGAGGACCACCTGGCCGAGATGGGCCCCACCCTGGACGACGTGGCCCGCTCGCTGTGCCGCTCGATGCCCGAGGACGGCATCTGCGTCACCGCCGAGAAGGACCGCTTCCACATCCTCCAGGAGGAGGCGGACGCCCGTAACTGCAAGCTCGTCTACGCCGACCCCGACACCGTCACCGACGAGGAGCTGCGCGGGTTCAGCTGGTTCACCTTCAAGGAGAACGTGGCCATCGCCCTCGCCGTCGCCGAACTCCTCGGCGTGGACCGCGAGACGGCCCTGCAGGGCATGTACGACGCCCCGCCGGACCCCGGTGTGCTCTCCGTCGAGCGCTACCTGACGCACGACGGCAAGAAGCTGCGCTTCGCCAACGTCTTCGCGGCCAACGACCCCGAGTCGACGCTGATGAACATCAACCAGCTGCTCGACCTCGGCGCCATCCACCGCCCCCTCAACGTGGTCATCAACTGCCGCCCCGACCGCGTCGAACGCAACGGCCAGATGGGCGAGATCATCCCCGACCTCGACCCCGAGCGCGTCTTCGTCATCGGCCACCCGGCCAAGTCCGCCATCGACGCGATCCCCGCCGAGTTCCGCTCGCGCGCCGTGGACCTCGGCGGCGACAGGCGGGACGCCGAGGAGTTCATGGGGAAGATGCTGGACATGCTCGGCCCCGACTCGTCGATGGTCGCGATCGGCAACATCCACGGGCAGGGCGAGATCCTGCTGGAGCACCTGGCCGAACTGCCGCCGGACGAGAGCGCCGACGAGCCGGCGCCTCCCGCCGCCACGGCACCGGCCCGCCGGACCGAGCACGCGCCGGACGGGACCGACTCCTCGGAGACCATGCAGCTCTACGCGCCCCGCATCGACCCCTACCAGCACTACTCGGAGGCGTACGAGTCGCGCTACGCCCAGCACCAGCAGCCGTACGTCCCCCGGCTGCCGGCGCAGCGCGACGCCGCCCGCCCCCACCGGCACGAGGATCCGGGGCACGGGACCGGACACGAGCGGGCGCAGTCGTACGGCGCCTGGACCGAGCCCCAGCCGCACCCGGCCGGCCCGCCCGCCCCCGCCGAGCCGCAGGCGGCCGCCGTGCCGCAGGCGCCCGCCGACCGCGGCCGGGCGGACGAACCGGACCGCTCGCGCGGCCTGTTCGAACCCCGCTTCCCGCCCCAGCCTTCCGCCGACGACAGCCAGCAGTGGCACAGCCCAGGAGAACAGCGTTGATCCCCTCCGTCCTCACCCCCGAGATCGCCGCGATCGGCATCGGCCTGGGCCTGATGTTCTCGCTCATGTGCTACCTGACGACCAACCTGTCGCCGGGCGGCATGATCACTCCGGGCTGGCTCGCGCTCACGCTCATCGAGGACCTCCAGCGGGCCGCGCTCGTCGTCGGCGTGACCGTGCTGACGTACCTCGCCACGCTGCTCATGCAGAAGTACGTGATCCTCTACGGCAAGCGGCTGTTCGCGGCCGTCGTGCTCAGCGGCGTGCTCATCCAGGCCACCGTGATCATCGTGCTGCAGATGGAGTTCCCGCTGCTGTACGCCAACCAGACGCTCGGCTTCATCGTGCCGGGCCTGGTCGGCTACCAGCTGGTCCGCCAGCCCAAGGGCGCGACCCTGCTGTCCGTCGGCACGGTCACCCTCGCCACCTACGTGGTGCTGACCGCCGGCATCCTGCTCGGCGCCATGCCGTCCGCCTGAACCGCCCGAACCCGACGCATCACTGGAGCCCCCACCATGCCGAAGCGCAAAGGCCGACCCGTCGTCCACGCGGTGACGGTCCTGGCGCTGCTCGCGGGCAGCGCCTACTTCACCTACGAACTGCGCAAGGACGAGCAGGCGAAGCTCCCGGCCGCCCAGACCATCACCGAGAACCTGCACAGCTCGGGCGGGGCGACCGGCAAGCAGACCTGGGAACGGCTGAACAACCCGGCCCGCTCGGTGCTGCGCGACGGCAAGGGCGCGGTCATCGCCACCTTCACCGACGGCGCCCGCACCGCCACCCTCAAGGGCCCGACCCGCACCTTCAGCGAACCGTCCAACACCAGCACCAAGCTGGTCACCGACGACTGGGTGCGCCTGATGCCGGAGCCGTGGACCAAGGGCGCCGAGAAGCAGCAGTGGTTCAAGGACTGGTTCAAGCAGTACTACGGCAGCGAGGAGGACGACATCTTCGCGTTCGCCTTCCAGTACATCGTGGGCGCGCCGGTCAAGAAGGACGACCAGGGCATCCAGTACGCGGGCCACGCCTACTACGGCCCCCTGAAGACCGACGGCGTCGACCGCTACGAACAGACCGACTTCTACGACTACCTGGGCATCCCGTACACCTTCCGGGACGGAGTCACCAAGTACCCGCAGCAGGACCGGCTGCGCTCGGTGGACTGCTCCGGCTATCTGCGCCTGGTCTACGGCTACCGCGCCCGCTACCCGCTGATGTCCGACAACGACCACGGCGACGGGCTGCCGCGCACCGCCGACGGCATGGCCCGCGGCAAGGAGGGCGTGGACATCATCAAGCTCCAGGGCCCGAGCCCGTGGTACACCCGGCCGCAGAACATCGACGTGCTCCAGCCCGGTGATCTGCTGTTCTTCAAGATGGACCACCGCACCGGCAACCACATGGACCACTCCGCGATCTACCTCGGCCCGGACACCGAGGGCCACAAGATCTTCATCTCCAGCCGCAAGGAGCAGAACGGGCCGACCATCGGCGACCAGGGAGGTGTCTCGCGCCTCGACGGAAACGGCTTCTACGCCAAGCTGTTCCGCAGCGCCAAGCGGCTGTGAGCATCCCGGGCGCGGGCCGCGTGGGACCCACGGATCAGGGTGATCCGGTGAGCGGCGACTGGCTTCTGCGCGGCCGCGACGGCCGGCTCAGTGTCTACCAGCTGTCGGGCGACGCCGTCCTGTGCCGGGCGGAACGCGAACCCGGCGGCCCCTGGACGACCCCGCGCAAGGTCGGCGGCGACCAGCGGCTGCACCCCGTCCTGGCGATCGGCCAGGGCGCCGACGGCTACGCCCACCTGGTCTCCTGGCGGCCCACCGTCAAGGGCGAGTCGGGACTCGTCCACTCCACCCACTTCCGGCCGCGTCTCGCCGCCCTGGACTGGAGCCCGGTCGGCCATCCGCGGAAGAAGGGCGACCGCACGGGCACGCCCGCGGTCGCCGTCGACGCCGAGGGCCGCGCGCATGTCTTCGTGCCCGACGGGCAGGGCGGGGTGCGGCTGCTAGCCCAGAAGGAGAAGGGCGGCTGGGAAGCCTGGCGGGACCTGGAGGGGGAGCAGGTCCGGGACGGGCTCGCGGCGGTGACGGGGGAGTCCGGCCGGGTCGAGCTGTACGCGGCCGCCTCCGACGGGATCCTCCACTGGCGCCAGGAGAAGCCGGGCGCCGAACCGGTCCTGACGCAAGCCCTGCGGACCCCGGTGCGACCGGGCACCCTCCACGCCCTGGCCACCTCGCCCGGGAGCACGACCCTCTACTACACCGACACCTCGGGCGACCTGTGCGCCTGGCGCCCCGGGGTCGAGCCGGCCGTCCTGCTGCCGGCGGCCGGCTCCGGCCCGGTCTCGGCGGTCCGCTGCGACCTCGACGGCCACGACTGCACCCTGCTCGCCCAGCGCTCGGCGAGCGGCCGCGTCGCCTTCGCCGCGTATCCCACGGAACAGGAGTCTGCGGGCGCCTGGTGGACCGAGTCGGGCCCGCGGCTGCCCGTGGACGCGACGGTGTCCCTCGCCACCGACGCCGACGGCCGGGTGGCCGCGGCAACGTTGTCGCCGTCGACCGGACAGCTCCTGCTGACCCGCCGCAAGGACGAGCCCGGACTGGCGCTGGAGGCGTGGCGGCAGGTCTGAGCACGCGGAAGGGCCCCCGCCGCGGCGGGGGCCCTTCCTGCTGTCACGAGGTCACGCCGGAACCGACGCCACGCCCGGCTGAAGGAACTTCTTGCCGTTCACGCGCTCCGAGACGCCCTCGCGGTCCAGGTACGGCGTGATGCCGCCCAGGTGGAAGGGCCAGCCGGCACCGGTGATCAGGCACAGGTCGATGTCCTGGGCCTCGGCGACGACGCCCTCGTCGAGCATGAGCCCGATCTCCTGCGCCACCGCGTCGAGGACACGGGCGCGGACCTGCTCCTCCGTCAGCACGACGTCGCCCTGCTTCAGCAGCGCGGCGACCTCCGGGTCCAGCTCCGGCTTGCCGCTGTCGTAGACGTAGAAGCCGCGCTTGCCCGCCTCCACGACCGCCTTGAGGTTCGGGGAGACCTTGAAGCGGTCCGGGAAGGCCCCGTGCAGGGTCTCCGAGACGTGCAGACCGATCGCCGGGCCGACCAGCTCCAGCAGCACCAGCGGGGACATCGGCAGACCGAGCGGCTCGATGGCCTTCTCGGCGACCTCGACCGGGGTGCCCTCGTCGATGACGTTCTGGATCTCGCCCATGAAGCGGGTCAGGATGCGGTTCACGACGAACGCCGGGGCGTCCTTGACCAGGACCGCCGTCTTCTTCAGCTTCTTGGCGACGGCGAACGCCGTGGCCAGGGAGGCGTCGTCGGTCTTCTCGCCGCGGACGATCTCCAGCAGCGGCAGCACCGCGACCGGGTTGAAGAAGTGGAAGCCGACGACCCGCTCGGGGTGCTTCAGCTTCGACGCCATTTCGGAGACGGACAGCGAGGAGGTGTTGGTGGCGAGGATCGCGTGCGCCGGGGCGACCGCCTCGACCTCCGCGAACACCTTCTGCTTGACGCCCATCTCCTCGAACACCGCTTCGATGACGAAGTCGGCGTCCGCGAAGCCCTCCGCCTTGTCCAGGACACCGGTGACCAGGGCCTTGAGGCGGTTGGCCTTGTCCTGGTTGATCCGGCCCTTGCCGAGCAGCTTGTCGATCTCGGCGTGGACATAGCCGACGCCCTTGTCGACGCGCTCCTGGTCGATGTCGGTCAGCACGACCGGCACCTCCAGGCGGCGCAGGAACAGCAGGGCCAGCTGCGAGGCCATCAGACCGGCGCCGACCACGCCGACCTTGGTGACCGGGCGGGCGAGGTTCTTGTCCGGGGCGCCGGCGGGACGCTTGCCGCGCTTCTGCACGAGGTTGAACGCGTAGATGCCGGCGCGCAGTTCGCCGCTCATGATCAGGTCCGCGAGGGCCTGGTCCTCGGCGTCGTAGCCCTGCTGCAGGTCGCCGTTCTTGGCGGCCGCGATGATGTCCAGGGCCCGGTAGGCGGCCGGGGCCGCGCCGTGCACCTTGGAGTCGGCGATGAACCGGCCCCGCTCGACCGCCTGGTCCCAGGCCTCGCCGCGGTCGATGACCGGGCGCTCGACCTGGATGTCGCCCTTGAGGACCTGCGCGGTCCACACCAGCGACTGCTCCAGGAAGTCGGCGCCCTCGAACAGGGCGTCGGCGATGCCGAGTTCGTGGACCTGCTTGCCCTTGAGCTGCTTGTTCTGGTTCAGCGAGTTCTCGATGATGACCGAGACGGCCTTGTCGGCGCCGATCAGGTTCGGCAGCAGGGTGCAGCCGCCCCAGCCGGGGACCAGGCCGAGGAAGACCTCGGGGAGCGAGAACGCCGGGACGGCCTTGGACACCGTGCGGTAGGTGCAGTGCAGACCGACCTCGACACCGCCGCCCATCGCCGCGCCGTTGTAGTAGGCGAAGGTCGGCACGGCCAGCGCGGACAGACGCTTGAAGACGTCGTGGCCGCCCTTGCCGATGGCGAGCGCGTGCTCGCGCTCCTTGAGGATCTCCACGCCCTTGAGGTCGGCGCCGACCGCGAAGATGAACGGCTTGCCGGTGATGCCGACGCCGACGATCTCGCCGTCCGCCGCCTCCTTCTCGACCTGGTCGATGGCGGCGTTGAGGTTCGCCAGCGAGCCGGGGCCGAAGGTGGTCGGCTTGGTGTGGTCGAAGCCGTTGTCCAGCGTGATCAGCGCGAAGCGGCCGGCGCCGAACGGCAGGTCGAAGTGGCGTACGTGCGCGCTGGTGACGACCTCGTCGGGGAACTGCTCGGAGGCCTGCTTCAGAAGCTCGGCGGTGGTGCTCACTTGTCCCCCTCGAAGTGCGGGTTCTCCCAGATGACCGTCGCGCCCATGCCGAAGCCGACGCACATGGTGGTCAGGCCGTAGCGGACCTGCGGCTGCTCCTCGAACTGGCGGGCCAGCTGCGTCATCAGCCGGACGCCGGAGGAGGCCAGCGGGTGACCGAAGGCGATGGCGCCGCCGTACTGGTTGACGCGCTCGTCGTCGTCCGCGATGCCGTAGTGGTCGAGGAAGGCCAGCACCTGCACGGCGAAGGCCTCGTTGATCTCGAACAGGCCGATGTCGGAGATCGACAGGCCCGCCTTGGCGAGGGCCTTCTCGGTCGCCGGGATCGGGCCGTAGCCCATGACCTCCGGCTCGACGCCCGCGAAGGCGTAGGAGACGAGCCGCATCTTCACCGGCAGGCCGTGCTCGCGGGCGAAGTCCTCGCTCGCGATGATCGAGGCGGTGGCGCCGTCGTTCAGACCGGCCGCGTTGCCGGCGGTGACCCGGCCGTGCACGCGGAACGGCGTCTTCAGGTTCGCCAGGTTCTCCAGCGTGGTGCCCGGCCGCATCGGCTCGTCCTGCGTCACCAGGCCCCAGCCGGTCTCGCCGCCCTCGGGGTTGGTGCGGCGTACCGAGATCGGCACCAGGTCCTGCTGGATCTTGCCGTTGGCGTACGCCTTGGCGGCCTTCTCCTGCGAGCGGACCGCGTACTCGTCGGCGCGCAGCTTGGTGATGTGCGGGTAGCGGTCGTGCAGGTTCTCCGCGGTCATGCCCATGAACAGGGCCGACTCGTCGACCAGCTTCTCGCTCACGAACCGCGGGTTGGGGTCCACGCCCTCGCCCATCGGGTGGCGGCCCATGTGCTCCACGCCGCCGGCGATGACGGCGTCGTAGGCGCCGAAGGCGATGGAGCCGGCGGTGGTCGTCACGGCGGTCATCGCACCGGCGCACATGCGGTCGATGGAGTAGCCGGGCACCGACTGCGGCAGTCCGGCGAGGATGCCGGCCGTACGGCCGAGGGTGAGCCCCTGGTCGCCGATCTGCGTGGTGGCCGCGATGGCGACCTCGTCGATCTTCTTCGGGTCCAGACCGGGGTTGCGGCGCAGCAGCTCCCGGATCGCCTTCACGACGAGGTCGTCGGCGCGGGTCTCGTGGTAGATGCCCTTCGGGCCCGCCTTGCCGAACGGGGTGCGGACGCCGTCGACGAAGACGACGTCCCTGACGGTACGAGGCACGATGGCTCTCCTCCAGGGTGCGGGGTGGCACTACTGCTGCGCGGCACGCTGAGCGCCCGCTCAGGACACATGCTACTTACGAGTAACGTAACTGCCCAGTCCCCTCGCCGCGAGCGGCGAACGTCACACCGCCGGGACGGCGGACGGAAGGAGGGCCCGCCCGCCGGGTACGGCCGTCCACCGCAGCGTCCGCGTCCCGTTCCCCTTCACGCCGGCCCAGGATCTTGGCGCGATCTCGACGGCCTGCCGCGCGGGGCGGCCGGGTGGCGGGCTCAGGCGCGGGCGGTCAGCGCGCGCACCAGCACGGGCGTGACCAGTTCCACCTGCCACGGCCGCGCGCCGTAGCCGGCCAGCGCGGACTCCACGGACTCGGTGTCGACGACCTGCGGCGGCTCCCAGCAGATCCGCCGCACGGTATCCGGGGACACCAGGTTCTCCTGGGGCAGGTTGAGCTGCTCGGCCAGCGCCGTCACCCCGGCCCGCGCCGCGGACAGCCGGGCCGCGGCGGCGGGGTCCTTGTCGGCCCAGGCGCGCGGCGGCGGGGGGCCGGTCACGGGCTGCCCCGGCTGCGGCAGCGCGGAGTCCGGCAGGGCCCTGGCCCGGTCGACCGCCGCCTGCCACTGCTCCAGCTGACGCCGCCCCATCCGGTGCCCGAAGCCGTTCAGCTGGGCCAGGGCGTGCACATTGGCCGGCAGCGCGAGCGCGGCCTCGACGATGGCCGCGTCACTGAGCACCTTGCCCGGCGACACGTCCCGGCGCCGCGCGATCCGGTCCCGCGTCTCCCACAGCTCCCGTACGACACCGAGCTGCCGGCGCCTGCGCACCTTGTGCATCCCGGACGTGCGGCGCCACGGGTCCTTCCGGGGCTCGGCCGGGGGCGCGCTCGCGATCGCGTCGAACTCCTGCAGGGCCCACTCCAGCTTGCCCTGCCGGTCCAGCTCCTTCTCCAGGGCGTCCCGCAGGTCGATCAGCAGCTCGACGTCCAGGGCGGCGTAGCGCAGCCACGGCTCGGGGAGCGGCCGGGTCGACCAGTCGACGGCGGAGTGGCCCTTCTCCAGCACGAAGCCCAGCACGTTCTCGACCATGGCGCCGAGGCCGACCCGCGGGAACCCGGCGAGCCGCCCGGCCAGCTCGGTGTCGAAGAGCCGGGTCGGGACCATGCCTATCTCGCGCAGGCAGGGCAGGTCCTGGGTGGCGGCGTGCAGGTCCCACTCGACGCCGGACAGGACCGTGCCGAGAGCGGACAGGTCGGGACAGGCCACGGGGTCGATCAGCGCGGTGCCTGCGCCCTCGCGGCGCAGCTGCACCAGGTAGGCGCGCTGGCCGTAGCGGTAACCGGAGGCGCGCTCGGCGTCGACGGCGACGGGCCCGGAGCCCGCGGCGAACGCGGCGACCACGTCGGCGAGGCCGGCCGGGTCGGCGATGACGGGGGGAACGCCCTCGCGCGGCTCGAGCAGCGGTGTCGGCGCCCCCGTCACAGAAGATCCTGCGGCGTCCGGAGGGGTGCCTCCGGTGGTGCGCGGGGAGCAGTCTGCTGCGGTGTCTTGGGCGTCGGTCACCTGTCAAGAGTATCCGTGTGTCGACGGCGCCCGTCGACGGAACGTTCCGCCGACGGGCGCGGGAGGGTCGTAAACCAGTCACGTCGGTGAAAGCCGCGGTTCACACGAGTGAACCGCGCGCTGCCCCGAACGGCCGGAGCGCCGGGGCCCGCGACCGGCTCGCGGAGGGGCCGGGTCCGGCGGAAGGCCGTGGCCGGGTCGCGGCCGGTCCTGCGGCCGGCTCGGGGGTCGGCCCAGGGATCGGTTCCGAGGAGGGTCCGGTGTCGGGTCGCGGGCCGGCTCGGCGGCCGGTTCCGCGGAGGTCTGGTGATCGGGTCGGTGGCGGTTCGGGGATCGGGTCGGTGGCGCTTCGGTGATCAGGTCGGTGGCGCTTCGGTGATCAGGTCGGTGCGCGGCCCGGCGGTGGGGGCGGCGCGCGGTGGTTCAGTGGATGATGCCGGTGCGCAGGGCCACGGCCACCATGCCGGCGCGGTCGCCCGTGCCCAGCTTGCGGGCGATGCGGGCGAGGTGGCTCTTGACGGTCAGGGCGGACAGGCCCATGGAGACGCCGATCGCCTTGTTCGACTGCCCCTCCGCGACCAGTCGCAGCACCTCGACCTCGCGTCCGGACAGCTCGCGGTAGCCGCCCGGGTGGCTCGGGGCACCCGGGGGGCGGCGGTGCATGCGGGCGGCGCCGAGGGGAGCGGCGCCGGGCCGGGTGGGCAGGCCGATGTTGGTGCGGGTGCCCGTGACGACGTAGCCCTTGACCCCGCCGGCCAGGGCGTTGCGCACCGCGCCGATGTCGTCGGCGGCCGACAGCGCCAGCCCGTTGGGCCAGCCCGCGGCGCGGGTCTCGGACAGCAGGGTCAGGCCGGAACCGTCCGGCAGGTGGACGTCGGCGACGCAGATGTCGCGGGGGTTGCCGATGCGGGGACGAGCCTCCGCGATGGACGAGGCTTCGATGACATCGCGCACGCCGAGCGCCCACAGATGGCGGGTGACGGTGGAGCGCACGCGCGGGTCGGCCACGACCACCATGGCGGTCGGCTTGTTCGGGCGGTAGGCGACCAGGCTTGCGGGCTGCTCGAGGAGAACGGACACCAGGCCTCCTGGGTGGGGGGACGGGGCCGGCTTGTGGGGATGAAGCCGGGACGAACCGTGCTTTCAAGGTCACAGTCGTCTTCGGCAGCAAACTCGTCCGCCTTTAGAGAATGATCACGATCTAGTGAGTAACAATCCGTGCAATTCGGACACGCGATCGATCATCCGAAGATCGAGTCGGTTCGCGTGTAGGCGATTCGGGGTCGGAAAGTGGCCGTATCGACAAAGAGATGGTCAATAAGCCGCCCATGCGGATGAACGTCGCCCGTCCGGCGGCTGCGTCACCGGGGCTGCGGACCCCTGCGCTGCGGCAGCGTCACCACCGAGGTGTCGCCCGGACCGGCCGGCGGCAGCCCCGCGACCTGCGCCAGCAGATCGCACCAGGAGGCCAGGTGCGAGGCCGTGTCCGGTACCCCGCCGAGCCCCTCGCGCGGCGTCCAGGACGCCCGGATCTCGATCTGCGAGGCCGCCGGCCGCTCGCCCAGACCGCCGAAGTAGTGCGAGCTCGCCCGGGTGATCGTGCCGCTCGGCTCGCCGTAGCCGAGCCCGCGCGCCTGCAGCGCCCCCGTCAGCCACGACCAGCACACCTCGGGCAGCAGCGGATCGGCCGCCATCTCCGGCTCCAGCTCCGCGCGCACCAGGGTCACCAGCCGGAACGTGCCGCGCCAGGCGTCGTGGCCCGCCGGGTCGTGCAGCAGCACCAGCCGTCCGTCGGCCAGCTCCTGCTCGCCGTCCACGACCACGGCCTCCAGCGCGTACGCGTAGGGGGCGAGCCGCTGCGGGGCGGGCGTGGCCTCCACCTCGACCTGCGGCCGCAGCCGGCAGCTGCGCAGGGAGTCGACCGCGGCACGGAAAGCCGGCGGCCCCGGAGATCCGGAACGCCGGTCCGCCTCCTCGGTGTCCTTCATGTCGTCCATTCCGTCAGCGCTGTCCGACATTCGTCCGTGAGCCGCAGCCATGCGGGGAAGAGTAAGGGGAACGGAGCCTTCGTGCAGGGCAAGACACATACGCGGCCCAGGCAGTGGCACCCGGCGGGGGCGGCGAGCGGGCCGGCCGGCGCTCCCCCCGCACACCCGGCGGGTCCCGCCGCGGCGGCATGCGAAACTTGCCCCGTGACCGCGAACAGCAGCATGCAGCCGACAGCAACGTACGACAGCGCCTTCCTCAAGGCGTGCAGGCGCGAGCCCGTGCCGCACACCCCCGTGTGGTTCATGCGCCAGGCCGGCCGCTCGCTGCCCGAGTACCGCAAGGTGCGCGAGGGCGTGCCGATGCTCGAGTCCTGCA
Source organism: Streptomyces sp. NBC_00557 (assembly GCF_036345995.1). Lineage (NCBI taxonomy): Bacteria > Bacillati > Actinomycetota > Actinomycetes > Kitasatosporales > Streptomycetaceae > Streptomyces > Streptomyces sp. NBC_00557. The sequence continues at coordinate 1,956,377 of NZ_CP107796.1, read as the reverse complement.
CGCGGCCCGAGCTGGTCACCGAGATCACGCTGCAGCCGGTGCGCCGGCACCACGTCGACGCGGCGATCTACTACAGCGACATCGTCGTGCCCCTGAAGGCCATCGGCATCGGCCTCGACATCAAGCCCGGCGTCGGCCCGGTCATCGACGAGCCCGTCCGCACCCGTGCCGACCTGGCCCGGCTGCGCGACCTGACCCCCGAGGACGTGCCGTACGTCACCGAGGCGGTCGGCATGCTGACGAAGGAGCTCGGCGCGACCCCGCTGATCGGCTTCGCGGGCGCGCCGTTCACCCTCGCGAGTTACCTGGTCGAGGGCGGTCCGTCCCGCACGTACGAGAACGCCAAGGCGATGATGTACGGCGACCCGGAGCTGTGGGCCGACCTGCTGGACCGGCTCGCCGACATCACGGCCGCCTTCCTGAAGGTGCAGATCGAGGCCGGCGCCAGCGCGATCCAGCTGTTCGACTCCTGGGTCGGCGCCCTCGCCCCGGCGGACTACCGGCGCTCGGTCATGCCGGCGTCCGCGAAGGTCTTCGACGCCGTCGCCGGCTACGGCGTACCCCGCATCCACTTCGGCGTCGGCACCGGCGAGCTGCTGCAGCTCATGGGCGAGGCAGGCGCGGACGTCGTCGGCGTCGACTGGCGGGTCCCGCTGGACGAGGCGCAGCGCCGCGTCGGCCCCGGCAAGGCGCTCCAGGGCAACCTGGACCCGACGGTGCTGTTCACCGACAAGGACATCGTCGAGGCCCGGACCCGCGAGGTGCTGGACGCGGCCGCCGGCCTGGAGGGGCATGTCTTCAACCTCGGCCACGGCGTGCCGCCGAACACCGACCCGGACGCGCTGACCCGGCTCGCGGAGTACGTCCACACCGCGACCGCGCGCTGACTCACCAGGTGTAGCGGGGCCGCGCCCGCCTGCCGAACAGCAGGCCGCGCGGCTCCGGCGGGGGCGGGGTGCCGGGCTTGAGCGGCCAGGCCAGCAGCATGCCCGCGACGAAGCCGACCACGTGCGCCGCGTACGCCACGGTGCCGGCGCTGGAGACGCCCTCGCCGGCCGAGTACACCGCCTGCAGCGCGAACCAGAAGCCCAGCACCAGCCAGGCGGGCAGCCTGAGCGGCAGGAAGACCAGGAACGGCACGAGGACCCACACCCGCGCCCTCGGCCAGAGCACGATGTAGGCGCCGAGCACCCCGGCGATCGCGCCGGATGCGCCGATGAGCGGATCGCCGGAGGCGGCGTTGAGCAGCGCGAAGCCGTATCCGGCCGCGTAACCGCAGACGACGTAGAAGAGGAAGAAGCGGATGTGGCCCATCCGGTCCTCGACGTTGTTGCCGAAGATCAGCAGGAAGAGCATGTTCCCGAGCAGGTGCAGCCAGCTGCCGTGCAGGAACATCGCCGTGAACACCGACAGCGCCGGCGACTTGTCGTAGCCGGGCGGGGCGACCACGCAGCCCGGGCCGTGCGGGCCGACGCCGACCTGTCCCGTCGGCACCAGCCGCGGCATCTGATGGTGGATCAGTTCCCGCGGCACCGCCGCGTAGTGGTCCGTGAAGGCCTGCAGATGGCACAGGTCGGCCAGGCTGCTGCCGCCGGCCACGGAACCGGCTATGCCGGGCGTGTTGATGAACACCAGCACGTTGACGGCGATGAGCGCGTACGTCACCCAGGGGGTGCGGCGCACCGGATTCACGTCATGAACGGGGATGACCACACAGAAGTAGTGCCCGGGATGCGGCGGGCGAATCGGTGAACGGCGCCGGGCGGCCGTGCGTATCTGTCCTCAACCGACGTGAGGACAGGCGATGACGAACGCTCCGCAGCTTCAGCAGATGCAGGCACTGCCCGACGGCGAGGCCGAGCTGTCTTTGGTGGTACGGATCCCGTGGGAGGACGTCGCACGGCTCGGTCAGGAAACGGGGCGGCTCGCCTCGCAGATGGGGCGGCCGGTCACGCTGGACGAGGCCGTCAGCTACCGGCTGCGGTCCACCCGGCCCACGGCCACGCACGCCAAGCCCGCGGGCGAGCAGCCCCCGGCCGCGGTCTCGGCTCTGCCGCGGATCAGCGGGACGGCCTAGGAAGCCCGGTGCGGCCGGTCGCGCCGTTCCTCCTCGTCAGAAGGCGCCCTCCCGCACCTTCGCCGCGGCCTTTCTCGCCGCCACCAGCACCGGGTCCCACACGGGTGAGAAGGGCGGGGCGTAGCCGAGGTCCAGGGCCGTCATCTGCTCGACCGTCATCCGCGCGGTGAGCGCCACCGCGGCGATGTCGACGCGTTTCGCCGCGCCCTCCCGGCCGACGATCTGGACGCCGAGCAGCCGGCCCGTGCGGCGTTCGGCGAGCATCTTGACCGTCATCGGGGAGGCGCCGGGGTAGTAGCCGGCGCGGCTGGTGGACTCGATGGTGACCGTCTCGTACCGCAGGCCCACCCGGTCGGCGTCCTTCTCGCGCAGGCCGGTGCGGGCGATCTCCAGGTCGCAGACCTTGCTGACGGCCGTGCCGACCACCCCCGGGAACGTGGCGTAACCGCCGCCCGCGTTGGTGCCGATGACCTGGCCGTGCTTGTTGGCGTGGGTGCCGAGCGGGACGTACTGGTCCTGGCCGGAGACCAGGTTCAGCACCTCCACGCAGTCCCCGCCCGCCCAGATGTTCTCGTGTCCGCGCACCCGCATCGCGAGGTCGGTGAGCAGCCCGCCGTGCGCGCCGAGGGGGAGTCCCGCGGCCTTCGCGAGGGCGGTCTGCGGGCGGACGCCGATGCCGAGGATCACCACGTCCGCCGGGAACTCGGCGTCCTGCGTGGCCACAGCGCGGACCCGGCCGTCCTGACCGGTGAGGATCTTGGTGACCTCGGCGTCGTTCACCATGGCGATGCCGAGGCCCTCCATGGCCCGGTGCACCAGCCGGCCCATGTCCGCGTCGAGCGTCGACATGGGTTCCTTGCCGCGGTTGACGACCGTCACCTCGAAACCGCGCTTGATGAGCGCCTCCGCCATCTCCACGCCGATATAGCCGGCGCCCACGACCACCGCCCTGCGGCCACGCGTGCGTGCCAGCGTCCGCAGCAGGGCCTGGCCGTCGTCCAGGGTCTGCACCCCGTGCACCCCGGGGGCCTCCACGCCGGGCAGGTCGGGGCGGACCGGGCGCGCGCCGGTCGCGATGACGAGCTTGTCGTACGACGTCCACGACTCGGCGCCGGAATCGACGTCACGCGCGCGTACCCGCCGTCCGGGCACGTCGATCTCCGTGACCTCGGTGCGCAGCCGCAGGTCGATCGCCCGCGCGCGGTGCTCCCCGGGCGTGCGGGCGATCAGGTCGTCCCGTTCGGGGACGTCGCCGCCCACCCAGTAGGGGATGCCGCACGCCGAGAAGGAGGTGAAGTGGCCGCGTTCGAAGGCCACGATCTCCAGCTCTTCCGGCCCCTTCAGCCGGCGCGCCTGCGACGCCGCGGACATGCCCGTGGCGTCGCCGCCGATCACGACCAGTCGTTCCGTCCCGCCCCGCCCGCCGTCCATGCTCATGGGGACACGCTACGGGGCGCGGGCATCTCAGTCCCGCTCCGGCCGCCCCCCGGAGCATTCCGGCGCCGGACCGGCCCGACGGCAGCGGCCCCGGCGCCGTCATCGCGGGCGCGGGCTCCCGGCGGCGCGGCAGCCGGGGCCGTACGGCCCGCAGCCACAGCAGCGTCAGCAGGGCCGCGAACGCCGCGAACGGCAGGGCGGCGCCGAGCGCGAGCAGGATCCAGCGCAGCAGGGTGACGAACACGTGCCAGCCGCCCGCCAGGGCGTCCGCGACGCCGGGGGAGCCGTCACCGGCCGCCGCGTGCACCGGTGTCCCGGACAGCGACAGCGTGACGGTGGCGAGGCTCGTGCGGTCCTTCAGGGACGCCTGCCGGGCCGGCAGCGCCTCCAGGCCGGCCTGACGGTTGCTCAACTCGCCCTCCAGCGCGACGACATCGCTGAGCTTGGTCGCCCGGGCCGTCAGTGCGCGGATCCGGTCCACGCTCGCCCGCTGCGCCTTCACGCGGCCGGCCACGTCCACGACCTGGTCGGTGACGTCCTCGGCCTTCTGCGTGCGGCTGATCAGCCTGCCGGCGCCCTGGAGTTCGGCGAGGACCGCGTCGTACGCGGCGGCGGGCACCCGCAGGACGACCCGGGTGTGCTCGCGCCCGGCGCCGTCCCGGCTCGTGCTCTCGTCGCCGACGTAGCCGCCGGCGTCCTCCGCGGTGGTCCGTGCCCGGCCCAGGGCCTTGGCGACGTCCTTGACCTGGAGGGTGAAGGAGGCGGTCCGGATGATCGCGCTCTGAAGCAGCCGGGGCGTCCCGGGCGCCGCCGTGCTGGGGCCCGCCCCCGTGCCCGGCCCGGCCGCCTGGTCCTGCCAGGCGGCCACGCCGGCCCCGTCCGCGGCGGATCCGGCCGCGGTCTTCGCCCGGCCGCTGCCGCCCGAGTCGGCCGCGCCGCCGCATCCGGCGAGGGCCAGGCAGGCGGCGAGCAGGATTCCCGCCAGGGCCCTCGCGGGACGTGCGGATCCTGCGGAACGTGACGTGCGCATGCGCGGGACCCCTGGGGCTCTGCGTCCCGTGACGTTCCCACGACGGCCGGACCCGCCGGAACGTTCGGCCGACGGCCCCGGTGCCGAGGACTTCCGGCCCTCACGGGAGTGTCAGCGGTGTCTGAGAGAGTGGGGGCATGAGCGCAACGGTTACGCCTGCGGGGCATGTCGTCGTCATCGGAGCCGGTATCGCCGGGCTGGCCGCCGCCCACCGGCTGCTCGGACGCGGCACGCGCGTGACCGTGCTGGAGGCCGCGGACCGGGTCGGCGGCAAGCTGCTGCCCGGTGAGATCGCGGGCGTGCGCGTCGACCTGGGAGCCGAGTCGCTGCTCGCCCGCCGCCCCGAGGCGGTGACCCTCGCGCGCGAGGCCGGCCTCGACGGACGGCTCCGGCCGCCGGCCACCGCCACCGCCTCGATCTGGACCCGCGGCGCCCTGCGCCCCATGCCCAAGGGCCATGTGATGGGCGTCCCCGGCACCGCCGCAGCCCTGACCGGAGTGCTCTCCGACGAGGGCCTCGCCCGCATCGAGCGGGACGCCGACCTGCCGCCCACCGAGGTCGGCGACGACGTGGCCGTGGGGGAGTACGTCGCGGCGCGGCTCGGCCGCGAGGTGGTCGACCGCCTGGTCGATCCCCTGCTCGGCGGGGTGTACGCGGGCGACGCGTACCGCATCTCGATGCGCTCGGCCGTCCCCCAGCTCTTCCAGGCCGCCCGCACCCACACCTCCCTCACCGAGGCGGTCCGCGGCATCCAGGCCAGGGCGGCGGCGAACCCGCAGACCGGGCCGGTGTTCATGGGCATCGAGGGCGGCGTCGGCACCCTGCCGCTCGCGGTCGCGGACTCGGTGCGCGCGCGGGGCGGAGAGATCCTGACGGGGACGCCGGTCACCGGGCTGCGCCGGGAGGCGTCCGGCGGCTGGCGGATCACCGCGGGCGAGCGCCTGCTGCACGCCGACGCGGTGATCCTCGCCGTACCGGCCCCGGCCGCCGCCGGTCTGCTGCGGCCGGAGTCCCCGGAGGCCGCCGCCGAGCTGGCCGCGATCGAGTACGCCTCCATGGCCCTGGTCACCCTCGCCTACCGGCGCGCGGACCTGCGCCTGCCGGAGGGCAGCGGCTTCCTCGTACCCCCCGTCGACGGGCGCACCATCAAGGCGTCCACGTTCGCCTCGCAGAAGTGGGCCTGGATCGCCGAGCAGGACCCGGACGTCGTCGTGCTGCGCACCTCGGTGGGCCGGTACGGCGAGACGGAGATCCTCCAGCGGGACGACGCCGGCCTGGTGGACGTCTCCCGGCACGACCTGCGCGAGGCCACCGGCCTGGACGCCGTCCCCCTGGACACCCGGGTCACCCGCTGGACCGACGGCCTGCCGCAGTATCCGGTGGGCCACCACGCGCGCGTGGCCCGCATCCGCGAGCATGTCGCCAAGCTGCCCGGGCTCGCGGTGTGCGGCGCGCAGTACGACGGCGTCGGCGTCCCGGCGTGCGTCGCGAGCGCGTACGCGGCGGTGGACCAGCTGGGCGGCGACCCGACCGGGGTCCGGGAGCTGACCGCCCACCCGGTGCAGAGCCTGCACGGCGGAGCGGGAGAATAGGGACCATGAGTGACGACGCCCCCATCACCGAGACCGGCAGGATTCCGAACAAGGGCAAGCTGGCCAAGGACCTCAACGAGGTCATCCGCTACACCCTGTGGTCGGTCTTCAAGCTGAAGGACGTGCTGCCGGAGGACCGCGCGGGTTACGCCGACGAGGTCCAGCAGCTGTTCGACCAGCTGGCCGCCAAGGACGTGACCATCCGCGGCACCTACGACGTCTCCGGCCTGCGCGCCGACGCCGACCTGATGATCTGGTGGCACGCCGAGACGAGCGACCAGCTCCAGGAGGCGTACAACCTCTTCCGCCGCACCAAGCTGGGCCGCGCGCTCACCCCGGTGTGGTCCAACATGGCGCTGCACCGCCCGGCCGAGTTCAACCGCTCGCACATCCCGGCGTTCCTCGCCGACGAGACGCCCCGCAACTACGTCAGCGTCTACCCGTTCGTGCGCTCCTACGACTGGTACCTGCTGCCCGACGAGGACCGCCGCCGCATGCTCGCCGACCACGGCAAGATGGCCCGCGGCTACCCGGACGTGCGCGCCAACACGGTCGCGTCCTTCTCCCTCGGCGACTACGAGTGGATCCTGGCGTTCGAGGCCGACGAGCTGTACCGCATCGTCGACCTCATGCGCCACCTGCGCGGCTCCGAGGCCCGGATGCACGTCCGCGAGGAGATCCCGTTCTTCACGGGCCGCCGCAAGGACATCGGGGACCTGGTGGCCGGGCTGGCCTGACGGTTCCCTCGGGGGCGGCGCCGCCAACGGGACCGGCAGTCCCTAGCGCCGCCCGGCCTCGGGCAGCCCGCGCCGGGTCCCCTTTCCCGGCCCGGCCGCCGGAGGCAACCGGTGCGGCGCGCAGGCCGCGTGCCGTCCCGGGATCCGCCCTTCGAGCAGGTACGCCTCGAAGTGGCCGTTGACGCAGCGGTTGGGGCCGCCCGCGATGCCGTGCGTGCCCGCGTCCCGCTCGGTCACCAGCACCGAACCGCCCAGCCGCCGGTTCATCTCCAGCGCGCCCGGGTACGGCGCGGCCGCGTCCCGCTCGGCCGCCAGGATCAGCACCGGCGGCAGCTCGCCCGGCCCGGTGCGCACGTCGAGCGGCTGCTGCCGGGGCTCCGGCCAGTAGGCGCACGGCAGGTTCATCCACGCGTTGTCCCAGGTCTCGAACGGCGCCACCCGGGCGAGCCGGGTGTTGTCCCGGTCCCACACCTTCCAGTCCGTCGGCCAGGGCGCGTCGTTGCACTCCACCGCCGTGTAGACGGCGTTTTCGTTCTCCGCCTCCGCGGCCGTCCGCGCGTCCGGCGCGGCCAGCCGGACCAGCGGCGCGGGATCGCCGTGCAGATAGGCCGACAGCGCCGCGGCCCGGCTCGGCCAGAAGTCGTCGTAGTACCCGGCCGTCAGGAACGCGTTCTGCAGCTGGCCGGGACCGACCTTCCCGCCGGCGGCCTTCCGGGCCAGCCGGCCGGCGGCGGTGTCATAGCTGCGCTGCACCTTCGCGGCGGTGTCGCCGAGCTTGTAGACGTCGTCGTGGCGGGCGACCCAGTCCCGGAAGTCGGCCCAGCGCTCCTCGAACGCGGCCGACTGGTCGAGGTTGTCCTGGTACCAGATCTTCGCCGGATCGGGGTCGACCGCCGAGTCCAGCACCATGCGCCGTACGTGCGTGGGGAACATCGCCGCGTACAGCGCGCCGAAGTAGGTGCCGTAGGACGCCCCCGCGAAGGTGAGCCGGTCCTCGCCCAGCGCGGCCCGCAGCACGTCCAGGTCCCGCGCGTTGTTCAGCGACGTGTAGAAGCGGAGCCTCTTCCCGGAGCGCTTGGCGCAGCCCCGCGCGTACGCCTTCGCCTGTGCGATGCGCTGCCGCTTGTACGCCTCCGACGGGTGCGCCGGCGCCGCGGTGGGCGCCTTCAGGAAGCGCTTCGGGTCCTCGCAGGACAGCGGCGCCGAACGGCCCACGCCGCGCGGCGCGTAGCCGACCAGGTCGTAGGCGGCCGCGATCCGCTGCCACTGGGGGACCGAGCCGATCAGCGGGAAGTACATGCCGGACGCGCCGGGTCCGCCCGGGTTGTAGACGAGGGCGCCCTGCCGGGGGACCTTCCGCTTGCTGTTGCGCGGGTCCTTCTGCGTCGCCGGCATCCGGCTGACCGTCAGTCTGATCTGCCTGCCGTCCGGGTGGGCGTAGTCGAGCGGGACGGTCACCGTGCCGCAGCGCAGCCCCTTCGGCGCCTCGGGTACGTCGGCGGGGGAGCACGCGCCGAAGTCGATGCCGGCCGCCCGGGCGCGGGCCACGGCCACCGCGGTGCCGCGCAGCTCGGCCGCGCCGGGGACGGCGGACGCCCCGCCCGCGCCGTCCGCCGGGGCGGCGGCCAGCGTGGTCAGCAGCAAGGACCCGGCGGCCGAGTACAGGGCGGCAGCTCTCATCGCGTTTCCCTTCGGTACGGCGACGGCGATGGCACGGCTGCCACGCCCCGGCGTCAACAGAAGGGATGTTTCGTTCGCCCCCCGGTGAAGGCAAGCACCACCCGGCCGGTGTCGGCCGCAATGCCCCCTATGCGCCCCCGGCGGCCCCCGGACGCCCTCACTCCCGCCAGGGCTGGTCGCGGTGGGTGAAGGCGGCGCGCAGCCGCGGCTCGCCGATCGCCCGGATCCCGCGCACGGCGACCGAGGTGAGGAACGACCGCTCGTCACCGGCCGGCCGGCGCGCCAGCGCCTCCAGCAGCCGCTGCCCGGCGGGAGAGGCCCAGCGGGTGTACGGGTGCGCCTCGAAGCGGGCGATGGCCAGGCAGCTCAGGGACAGCGTGAGCGGCAGGGCGAACCACAGGCCGACCAGCAGCCGCGGCGTCCCGGTCCCGACCGGCAGCAGCAGCGCGGTCGCCCCCAGGGCGGCCACGGCCAGCGCGGCGGCGCGCACCTGGCGCACCGCGGCGCCCACGGTCGTCCCGGCGCCCTCGGGGACGGCGAGCCCGGCCCGCACCAGCCGGTCGGCGAGCCGCCGTACGGCCTCGGCGCCGGCCGCCCGGGCCCGCGCGGGCGCGATGCGCGACTGTCCCTCCGGGCCGATGGCCCCTATGACCGACTGCTCGATCTCGTCACGCCCCAGCGGATCCACGACCGTGGCCCAGCCGGTGTGCGCGAGCAGCAGGCGGCGCTGGCGGGCCATGGACACCATCGTCACATCGGCGACCCGGACCGGGCCGCCGGAGAGGAAGGCCGCCTCGTACAGCGTCAGTTCGCGCTCGGAGTCCACCGTCGCGGCATCCGCGTCCAGGGCTGCGGCGCGGACGGCCGCCAGGCACAGCCGGGTGCACGCCGTACCGGCGAAAGCCCAGGCCAGAAGCAGGAGAAGGACCCAGAACATGACGCGTTTCTATGCCAGAGGCCCGGGTGAGCGCCATGCCTTGTTCATCATCCGGACACGGTGTCACAGGTCTGTGACGTTCCGTTTCCGCGCCCGGGCCGACCGGGTCCGGGCCGTCAGGAGCCGCCGGTCCCCGGCGGCGGGCTGGTGGTGGCGGGGGGCATGGAGTACGACTCCTGCGGCGACGGGGCGACCGGCACCGCGGCGGAGGGGTCCACGGCAGGCGGGGTCGGCACGGGGCTGGGGGACGCCGCCAGCTCCTGGGCCAGCGCCGCGAAGTCGACGTACCCCGTCGCCTCCAGCACCTTGATGTGGTCCAGGGTGGTCGCGTCCGCGTCGTCGGCGAGATCGCGGACCAGGGAGTTCTGGGTGCCGGCCCGGACCTGGGCGACCTGCGCGTACATCCGGCCCTGGGCGAGCCGGACGAGACCGGCGAACCGGCGGTCGAAGTCCTGGCCCTGCGCCGAGCGCAGCGTGTCCAGCCACTGCTTCTGCTGGGCGTTCGGTTCGTTGGGCAGCGGCACGCCGAGCTGGCCCGCGACGGTGCGGAGATGGCCGTCCAGCGAGGTGTGCCCGTCGACCAGGTGCCGACCCGCCGTGCGGACGGCCGCCGTGGTGCCCTTGCGCTCCGCGAGCTCCCCGGCGGTCAGCTCCCACAGGCTCGCCAGCCGGACGCCGGTGATGAGGTCCCGGTCCTGCGCCGACAGGGGGCCGTACGGGGTGGTGACGGTCTGCGTGCTCAGCACGGTGGCGCCGGCCGCGGGGCCCGGGCGGTCGGCGTACGACCACAGCGGGTACAGCAGCGCCGTCGCGGTCGCCGCGAGGCCCGCGATGACGAGGCCTGTGCCGCTGAATATGCCTCTGCCCTTGATCGGGGGCCGGGGTCGCATGACGCCTCCTGTCAGCGCACCGCACGCGGATGTGCATGGGGGGTGGGTGCGGGCGGCATATTACTCGGGCGCGGGTCGCTGCCGCGGGGCGTGGGCGGGGTGCGCGTGGGCGTCGGGGCTGATCGAGCGTCGGCGGGTGCGGGCGCGTTGTGGCTGGTCGCGCGGTTCCCCGCGCCCCTTGGGGTGTTCGTCGCCGTCGTCGCCTGCGGGCAGTCCGTTCACACTCTTCGCAGCAGCACCTTCCGTGCCGCCCGGGTCATCCGCCCACCGGACCGCGGAGCCGGGCCCGAGCGGTCCAGCCACCACTCCCGGAGCCGGCGGCGGGAGGCAGCGCTGGCCGGGCGGCCGGAGTCGAGCAGGTGGGCGGCGAAGTCCAGGGCGTCGCGGCGGTAGCCCCCGGTCATCGGGCGTGCCCGGGCGTAGTCCAGGAAAGCCGCCCGGTATCCCTCGCCGAGGATGACCGGCAGTTCGGGGGCCACCTTCGCCACCACGTCCGCCCGCTTGGCGGCGAGGGCCCGTGCCTGCACCCGCATCCGTACCCGGTCGAAGCCCTCGGGCACCGGCGTGCCGGCGACCAGGGAGGAGAGCACGGCGGCCTGGGAGACGGCGAGCCGCTCCCGGGCGCCGGTCTGCGCAGGGGGTGCGACGGTGGCGTCCCCGCCGCCCGCCGGGTCTTGCGCGGCGGACGGCGCCGGCCCCGCGCCGGCCCGCGCGCGCCCGGCCCGGACCGCGTCCCGGATCGACGTCAACTCCCGCTCCAGCTCGGCCGGTCCGGGGAAGTTCTCGTCCCGTTCCAGGAGGACTCCGGGCGGGGCGGTGCGGGCGGCGAGGTCGGTCAGGATGTCGTACACCGGGCGCGGCACGGGGTGGGCGTGGCTGTCGTGCCAGACGCCGTCGCGTTCGAAGCCGCCCGCGACATGCACGTAGGCGATCGCCTCCACGGGCAGCGCGGCCAGCGCCTCGGCCGGGTCCTCGCCGCGGTTGACGTGGTTGGTGTGCAGGTTGGCCACGTCGATCAGCAGGCGCACGCCGGTGCGCTCGACCAGCTCCGACAGGAACTGCCCCTCGGTCAGCTCCTCGTCCGGCCAGGAGAACAGCGCGGCGATGTTCTCCACGGCCAGCGGCACCGGCAGCGCGTCCTGAGCGATGCGCACGTTCTCGCAGAGCACGTCCAGGGCGTCCCTCGTGCGCGGCACCGGCAGCAGATGCCCGGCCTCCAGCCGCGGGGAGGCGGTCAGCGGGCCGCCCGCGCGGACGAACGCGACGTGCTCGGTGACCAGCGGGGAGCCGAGCGCCTCGGCCCGCTCCGCCAGCGCCGTCAGCCGTGCCCCGTCGGGGCGGTCGGCGCCACCCAGGCCCAGGGAGACGCCGTGCGGGACCACGGCCACGCCGCGCTCGCGCAGCCGCAGCAGCGACTCCGGCAGGTGCCCGGGACAGACGTTCTCGGCCACGACCTCCACCCAGTCGATGCCCGGCAGCCGCTCCACGGCGTCCGCGATCTCCGGCCGCCAGCCGATCCCCGTGCCCAGTCGCCGCATGGTCCCACCCCTCCTTCGCGGATCTGTCCGCGGAATGACGGGGGTATGGCCCGGGCGACCGGCCGCGAATCATGTCCGCGCCGTGTTCAGAGCAACATTTGAGCTTCGCCCCGGCCTGGTCCCACGCCGCCCACCGCCCGGAGCACGGCCCTGCGGGCGCCCCACGCCCCACAGCGGCTACCGGCGGATGCCTTGCAGCGACTCCGGCGGAGGCCGCAGCGACCCCGGCTGACGCCTTACAGCGGCCCAGGCGGAGGCCTCAGCGACCCCGGCTGACGCCTCGCAGCGGCCCGGTGACCTAGCGCAGCGCCGGGTGGTCGGCGACCACCGTGCAGCTGCCCGGTGCGATCTCGGTGAAGCCCGCGTCGCGGACGACCGGCAGGCCGCTGCCCGTCAGCCGGGGCCAGTCGGCGGGACCGGCCGTGCGGACGGCCAGCGCGTAGCCGGCGTCCCGCCAGGCGGCGCGCTCCGCGTCGGACAGCGCCCACCAGGCCAGCTGGGCACCGTGCCCGGCCTGCGCCATCGCCTTCCCGGCGGACATCTCCAGTCCGGGGTTCAGCCACAGCACCGGCTGCGCCGGGTCGGCGGCGACGGGCGGCTCGGGGTCGTCCAGCTCGGTGCCGGACACCTGGAGCCTCGCAAGGTCCTTGGGCCAGCCGTCGAGCGGGACCGGCGGAAAGACCCGTACCTGCGCGGACTTGCCGGTCACCGTGATCCCGGGCAGCGCCTCGGCCCGCCGCCACTCGGCGCCACGCGCCCGACGGACCACCTTGCGGATCCGCGCGTCCTGCCAGTCGCGCACCGCCTCGGCCCACTCGCCGTCCCCGTGCGCCCGCTCGTCCCCGAGCAGCACGAGCACCGCCCGTGCGGCCGTCTCCAGCGCGTCGGTGCGCGCGGGCGGCGCGGCGCGCTCGATCCGCACGACGAGGGGCAGCACGAACTGGGGCGCCTCGTCGCGCGGGCCGCGCTCGGCCTGGACGGGACTGTCTCCGGGGGACGCTGAAACCTGGCTCACAGCAGTCAACCTTAAGGGGGCCGGCGACGGTCCCCGGCTCCGTCCGGCGGGCGTGAGCGGCCACAATGCTCCCATGCAACGTGAGCTACGGCTGGCAGCGTGGGCCGCCGCTACGGCCTGCGCGGCTCCTGGGTGTTACGGGGCGTCGACCTCACCCTCAGCCCCGGCACCCTCACCCGTATAGAAGGAGCGAACGGCACCGGGAAGTCCCCCCTCCTCCGCCTCCTCGCCCGCCTGGACGCGCCGACGGAGGGCCGGATCACGGGCCGCCCGCGCACGGCGTACGTACCGGAGCGTTTCCCCTCGGCGCTTCCCTTCACCGCCCTCGGCTACCTCACCCACCTCGGCACCGTCCACGGACTCGGCCGCAGATCCGCCGCCCACGCCGCCGGCGCCTGGCTGGAGCGCTTCGGCCCGGGCGCACCTCGCCTGCCTGCTGACGGCGCTGCTCGCGGCGGTGGGGCTCGGGCTGGCGGCGACCGTGGTGGTGACGCTGATCAGCGCCCCGGCGAGCAACGGCCGCCAGGTCCGGGTGCCGCTGCCGCGGGCCGCCGCGGCCGGACTGCCGGCCACGCTCACCTGTGCGCTGCTCGGCGCGGCCGACCCACCGGCCGCTGCTGCGCGCCACCGGCCGGGCCGTGCCCGCGATGCTGCTGGCGGTGGTGCTCACCGGGTCCCCGGCGCAGGCCGCCGTCAGCGGTCTGGTCACCGGTTCGCAGAGCGGCCGGGCGCCGGTGCCGCTGCTGCCGCTGGCCGGCGCGGTCCTGTGCACGGCCGCCGCCTTCGCCGCGGCCGCCGCGCTCACCGCCCGCCGGTCACCCTGAGCAGGCCGTGCGCTGCGCCTCCTGCCATGCACAGCGAGGGCACAGCGTGATGCCCTTGTACGACTCCGGGTACTCCGTCGGTTCCCGGCACAGCACGCTGCCCCAAGCGACGAGGACCACTGCACGGTGGTGCGGACGGCAGGAGCCTCACAGGTCCCGCTGCTCCAGCGGCCGGACGGCCGGGCCCTGCAGGACCGTGCCGTCGACGGCGAAGCGGGAGCCGTGGCAGGGGCATTCCCAGGCGCGCTCGGCCCGGTTGAAGGAGACCAGGCAGCCGAGGTGCGTGCAGCGGGCCGACACCGCGTGCAGGCGTCCCTCCTCGTCCCGGTGCACCGCCACCCGCCTGCCGTCCACCCGGACCACCGCCCCGTCGCCGGGCTCCAGGCCGTCCACCGAACCCGGCGGTTTCAGCCGGTCGCCGACCAGGTGCCGGGCCACCTCCGCCTGGGTCTTCAGCAGCGACGGCGCCTCGCGCACCACCGACTTCAGCCGCCGCGGGTCGTACAGCTCGCGCCAGGGGCAGTCCCGTCCGGTGATCAGCGCGGTCAGCAGCAGCCCGGCCATGATCCCGCCGCTCAGCCCCCAGCCGCCGAAGCCGGTGGCGACATAGGTGTGCCTGGCCGCCGGGTGGAAGGGGCCGACCAACGGCACGGTGTCGGTGGCGTCGTTGTCCTGGGTGGCCCAGGCCTGCTCCGGGGTCGTCCCCGGGAAGTGCTCCTCGGCCCAGCGCGCGAGGGTGCCGAAGCCGGCCTCGACGTCGCCGGTGCCGGGCGTGAAGTGCTCGCCGGTGACGACGAGCAGGCGCTGCCCGTCCGCGCCGTACGGCGCCGTGCGCACCGAGCGGGTGTTCTCCTCGGGCGTGATGTACATGCCCTCCGGGTCCGGGCCGTCGTTCAGCGGGCCCGCGACGACCAGTTCGCGGCGCGGGGAGAGCCGGGTGAACAGCAGCGCCCGGTCGAACACCGGGTAGTGGGTGGCGATCACGACGTCCCGGGCGGTGACCGTGTGCCCCGACTCGGTCGTCAGCCGGCACGGCTCCCCGCCCTCCTGCAGCCCGACGACGCGCGTCCCCTCGTACACCCGGCCGCCCCGCGCGACGAGGTCGTCGGTGATCGCCCGCAGGTACCTGACCGGGTGGAACTGCGCCTGTCCGGTCACCCGCACCGCGCCCGCCACCGGGAACGGCAGCCCGGTCTCCGTCGTGAACGAGGCCGGCAGCCCCGCGTTCCGGGCCGCCTCCGCCTCCGCCCGCAGCTCGTCGGCGCGTGCCCGGTCCCGCACGTAGGTGTACGCGTCCCGGGTCTCCCACTCGCAGTCGATGCCCAGCTCGTCGACCAGCGCCGCCGCGTGCTCGATCGCCTCCGACTGCGAGCGGGCGTACAACCGCGCCCCCTCGGGACCGCGGGTGCGCCCCAGCCGGTCGTAGACGAGCGTGTGCTGGGCGGTCAGCTTGGCCGTGGTGTGTCCGGTGACCCCGGCCGCCACCCGCCCGGCCTCCAGCACCGCCACCCCCAGCCCGGCGCGGGCCAGTTCGTAGGCGGTGCTGAGCCCGGCGATGCCCGCGCCGACGACGGCCACGTCGACGTCGACGTCCTCGCTCAGCGCGGGACGGTCGGGGCCTGGTGCGGTGCGGAGCCAGTACGAGCCGGTGACGTGCCGCTGCGTGTGCATGACCGCCGGGTACCCCGACCGCGGGCCGTTCAGCATCCGCTTCCGGCATCCCGCCGGCCACGTTCGGCGGCGTCCGGTGCGGAGAACCTCCGGTGGTCCAGCGGCTCAGCCTCCGGTGCGGAGAACCTCCGGTGGTCCGGCGGCTCACATGGTTCCGCCCCGCAGCGGTCAGGCGTCCCCGGCCGGCTCCTGGAGGCGGCGGAACAGCGGCGTGGCCGGTGGCAGGGGGCCGCCGACGGCGGTCACCTGCGCCGCGATCCGGGCCGCGGAGTCCGGCACGAACGGCCGCAGCTCCTTCGCCAGGACCCGGCACGCCGTCACCAGGGCGGCGAGCACCGCGTCGAGGCGTTCGGCCGCCCCGGCGTCGCCGTGCCGCTCCGCGCGGGCCAGCTCCCAGGGCCGGGTGGCGTCGACGCAGCGGTTGGCCTCCTCCACGACGTCCCGGACGGCGCCCGTGGCGCGGCGGAAGTCGAAGCCGGCCAGCGCCGCGTCGACGCGGGCCGGAACCCGCTCGCACACCTCCAGCAGTCCGGCCACCGCGAACCGGTCCCCGCCGAGCGCGGGCACTGTGCCGCCCCGGTAGCGGTGGACCATCGTCACGACGCGGTGGACGAGATTGCCGAGACCGCCGGCGAAGTCCGCGTCGGTACGGGCGATCAGCCGGTCCGGCGTGAAGTCGGCGTCCCCGACCCGGGGCACCTCGCGCAGCAGCCACCAGCGCACCGCGTCGGTGCCGTACGCCTCGGCCAGGGCCACCGGATCGACCGTCGTCCCACCGGACTTGCTGATCTTGCGGCCGCCGACCGTCAGGTAGTCGTGGACGAGGATGTCGGTGGGCAGCGGCAGCCCCGCCGACAGCAGCATCGCCGGCCAGTACACGGCGTGGAAGCGCAGCACGCCCTTGCCGACCAGGTGGGTGCGGCGCCCGCCGGCCGCCCACCACGTCTCGTACGCGGGGTCGTCGGTGCCGTAGCCCAGGCTGGTGACGTAGTTGCCGAGCGCGTCCCACCACACGTAGACGACCTGGGTGGGGTCGCCGGGCACCGGGATGCCCCAGCCGCGGGCGCGGGTGTGCGAACGGGAGACGGAGAAGTCGTGCAGGCCTCCGGCGATCAGGGCGAGGACCTCGTTGCGGCGGGCGGCGGGCTCGATGCGCAGGGCGCCGCCGGCGATCAGCTCGTGCAGCCGTTCGGCGTACCGGGACAGCCGGAAGAACCAGTTCTCCTCCGCCACGCGCTGCGGCTCGGTGCCGTGCTCGGCACAGCGCCCGTCGACGAGTTCGGCCTCGGTGTAGAACTGCTCGCAGCCGACGCAGTACAGGCCCTCGTAGTGCTTGCGGTACAGGTCGCCGGCGGCCGCGCACCGGCGCCACAGGCGCTCCACGCCGACGCGGTGGCGCGGGTCGCGGCTGGTGCGGATGAAGTCGTCCAGCGACAGCGCCAGCGGCCCGCGCAGGGCGGCGAACGCCTCGGCGTTGCGGTCGACGAGCGTGCGCACGTCGACGCCCTCGGCCTCGGCGGCCAGCACGTTCTTCAGGGAGTTGTCGTCGGTGCCGCTGAGCAGCCGCACCCGGTCGCCGCGGTGCCGGCGGTGGCGAGCCAGCGTGTCCGCCTGGACCAGCTCCAGCGCGAAGCCCAGGTGCGGGCGGGCGTTGACGTACGGGATCGTCGTGGTGATGTAGTGGCGGGATGCGGTCATCGCACACCTTCCGGTGTCAGGAGACGAGGGCCGCTCCGCACACCACGTCGAGGCCCCGTCCCGGGGCCTCGGATGCGTCACGCGTCCATGCTCAGCAGCCCCGTCGAGGGGGCATCGTCCGGTGCTGGGGCCAAGGCGTGATCATGCGTCGGATGCTAGCAACGCGGGCCGCGGCCGGGCACGCGCTTTTCGCGCCGCGCTGCGGTACGGCAGCGGCTCAGGGGCCCGTCAGCAGCCGCTCCCGGCACTCGGCGACGTCGAAGTCCGCCTTCGGGTACTGCGGGTCCAGGTCCTGAAGGTGCTCCAGCAGCAGGCGGCTGATCGCCCAGTTCCGGTACCACTTGTGGTCCGCGGGGATCACGTACCAGGGCGCGTACGGCGCCGCGCAGCGCTCCAGGGCGAGCTGGTACGCCTCCTGGTACGCGGGCCACAGGGCGCGCTCGTCGATGTCGCCCGGGTCGAACTTCCAGTGCTTGTCCGGGCGGTCCAGCCGGCGCAGCAGCCGGCGCCGCTGCTCCTCGTAGGACAGGTGCAGAAAGCACTTGACCAGGGTGACGCCGTCCTCGGCGAGGGACCGCTCGAAGTCGTTGACGAGGCCGTAGCGGCTGCCGATCTCGGCGGGCCGGGCCAGATGCCGGACGCGGGCGATGAGCACGTCCTCGTAGTACGAGCGGTCGAAGATCCCGATCTCGCCCGGCCGGGGCAGCACCGGGCGCACCCGCCACAGGAAGTCGTGCCGCCGCTCCTCCTCGGTGGGCGCCTTGAACGCGTGGATACGGCAGCCGGAAGGATTGAGGTGCCCGATGACGTGCTTGACCGTGCCGCCCTTGCCGCTGGTGTCCATGCCCTGCAGCACCAGCAGCACCCGCCGCTGGTCGCCCGCCGTGGCCGCCGCCCACAGCCGCTCCTGCAGCCGGGCCAGCCGCTTGCCCATCCGCGCGCTGTCGGCGCGGCCGGCCCGCTTGCCGCCGGGCGCTCCGGGTGTGGCGCGGGTGTCGAACGCGGCCAGGTCGACCGGCTCGCCGGGCGGGAGCCGCAGCATCCTGCGGAGGTCCTGACCGCTCGTGCCTCCGCCCCTGCCTTCGCTCTTCGTCCCGCTCTTCTTCTCGCTCTTCTCCGCCATGGCCGCCCCTTCCCTCGGTCCGTGTACGCCGGGACGCCCGGCGGGGCCTCGCGCGCTATGCGCGGCCGTACCGGCCCGTGAGAACGCCCGTGCCCAGCGTGTGCCCGGAAAGCGCCCGCAGCAGATCGCCGCCCGAGGCGCCCGCGGCGAGCGGTACCCGGCGGTCGACGGCGTACACGGTGAGGACGTAGCGGTGCGGCCGGTCGCCGTGCGGCGGACAGGGTCCGCCGTACCCGGTCCTTCCGAAGCCGTTGCGTCCCTCCGCCGCACCCTGCGGGCGCTGCCCGGCGGACAGCCGCGTGGTGTGCGGGCCGATGTTCCAGACCAGCCAGTGCGCGAACGTGCCGTGCGCGGCGTCGGCGTCCCGCAGGACCAGCGCCAGCGAGGCCGTCCCCGCGGGTACGCCGGTGACGGTGAGCGGAGGCGAGACGTCGGCGCCGTCACAGGTGTACCGGCGCGGCACGGTGGCGCCGTCGGCGTACGCCGTGCTCGTCACGGACAGCCGGGCGGTGGCGGTGGGGGAGGGCGCGGCGGAGTGCGTGGCGGACGGTGCGCCGCCGTCGCCGCAGCCCGCCACGAGGGCCGTCGCGGCCACGGCGATCACCCAGTTCCTGCGCATGCCCGGAACGTTATCCGGAGCGCGGCTCCCGGTCACCGACCGGCGCGGCAGGGCGGGCGTCGTCCGTCTCCGGGGCGGGCGCGGTGCCGCTGTCCGGTGTGATCTGCGGGACGCCCGCGTCCAGGAGGGGCTGTGCGTCGTCGTCCGGTGCCGTCCGTGCGTCCGCGTCGGCGAGGCGCTCGGTGTCGCCGCCGCCCGGCGCGGCCTGCCCGCCGCCTCGCCCCGGCCGGCTTTCCCCGTCCCCGACCGGCTGGTTGCCCCGCTCCAGGAAGTGCAGCAGCTCCACCGGGATCGGCAGGACCAGCGTGGAGTTCTTCTCGGCGGACACCGCCATCACCGTCTGCAGCAGCCGCAGTTGGAGGGCGGCGGGCGTGTCGGCCATCTGCTGCGCGGCCTCGGCCAGCTTCTTGGAAGCCTGGTACTCGGCGTCCGCGTTGATGATCCGCGCCCGGCGCTCCCGGTCGGCCTCCGCCTGGCGGGCCATGGACCGCTTCATCGTGTCCGGCAGGGACACGTCCTTGATCTCGACCCGGTCGACCTGGACGCCCCAGCCGACGGCCGGGCTGTCGATCATCAGCTCGAGACCCTGGTTGAGCTTCTCCCGGTTGGAGAGCAGATCGTCCAGGTCGCTCTTGCCGATGATCGACCTGAGGGACGTCTGCGCCATCTGCGACACCGCGAACTTGTAGTCCTCCACCTTCACCAGCGCGCTCACCGCGTCGACCACCCGGAAGTAGACGACCGCGTCCACGCGGACGGTGACGTTGTCGCGGGTGATGCCCTCCTGGGCGGGGATCGGCAGGGTCACGATCTGCATGTTGACCTTCTGCAGCCGGTCCACGAAGGGGATGATCAGGTTGAAGCCCGGCGATCGTATGTCATCCGCGACGCGTCCCAGCCGGAACAGCACGCCCCGTTCGTACTGCTTGACCACGCGCGCCGCCATCGCCAGGTACACCAGGCCGGCGCAGCCCGCCCCGATGAGCGCACCCAGCAGATCCTCGACCATGACGACCTCCTCGCACAGAGGTCCGATGCGTCCGTCTCTGCAACGATATGCCCCCGCCGCCCAACGGGGCCATGGCCTCGGCGGACGGCCGTACCAGAAAACGGAACCTCCTGGTACGGCCGCCTCGGGCGGGCTCACCCCACCGGCGCCGTCGTCTCCACCGGCTCCGTCCCCGCCGCATGCCGCTCCGCCCAGTTCTCCAGTGCGGTCCGGCAGGCGTGGTCCAGATGGTGCAGCCCGGACAGGTCGAGCCGGACGGGACGGTCCTGCGGCAGCGCCTCCAGGCTGTCCAGGATCATCGGCAGCCGCAGAAACGTCGCGTTGCCGGAGAGATACGCGTCGACCGGCCCTGCACCCTTGTCGACGACCTCCAGCCTGACGTGCGAGGCCTGCCAGGCCGCCTTGACGACCGCCAGCGTCAGCCCGATCAGCACGCCCTCGAACATGCTGACCGCCACGATCGACACCGCCGTCACGGCCAGGACCACCGCCTCGCCCCGGTGCTCGCGCCACAGCACGGCCAGCGCCCGGACCGGCACCAGCTTGGCTCCCGCGTGGATCAGGACGCCCGCGAGGGCCGGGACCGGGATCCAGGCGAGCACGCCCGGCAGCAGCGCGGCGAACAGCAGCAGCCACACGCCGTGCAGGACCCGGGAGGCCTTCGTACGGGCGCCCGCCTGGACGTTGGCCGCGCTGCGCACGATCACCGCGGTCATCGGCAGCGCGCCCAGCAGCCCGCACACCGTGTTGCCCGCGCCCTGGGCCACCAGTTCCTGGTCGTACCGGGTACGCGGCCCGGAGTGCAGCCGGTCCACCGCCGCCGCGCTGAACAGCGACTCGGCGGACGCGATCAGCGTGAAGGCGACGACGGTGCCGAGCAGCCCGAAGTCCGCCAGTTGCCCGAACGCGCCCGGCGGCGGGGGCTGGACCGAGCCCAGCAGTCCCCGCACCTCCACCGTGGCCACCGGCAGGCCCAGCGCGGCCACCGCCGCCGTGGCGAGGCCCACCGCGGCCAGCGGGCCGGGCAGGGCCCGCACCCGCGCCGGGACGTGCCGCCACAGCACCAGCACCGCGACCGTGCCCGCGCACACCGCGAGCGAGGCCATGGCCGTGCCCTCGCCGAGGGCGTCCAGGAACGCCCCGGGCAGCCCGGCGATCTTCGCCAGGCCGGAGTCGGGCGCCTTGGCCGCCAGCGCCGGGTACAACTGCCCGGCGATGAGCACCAGTCCGATTCCGGCCAGCATGCCCTCGACGACGGAGACCGAGATGGCGCGGAAGTACCGGCCCAGCCGGAGCAGGCCCATGCCCACCTGGAGGAGTCCGGTGGCGAGCACGATCACGCCGAGCGCCGGCAGCCCGAACTCCTTCACCGCCTCGAAGACGAGCACGGTCAGTCCGGCCGCCGGCCCCGACACCTGCAGACTGCTGCCCCGCATCAGCCCGGTGACGACGCCGCCCACGATGCCGGTGACCAGGCCGAGTTCGGCCGGGACCCCGGAGGCGACGGCCACGCCCACGCACAGCGGAAGCGCGACCAGGAAGACGACGAGGGAGGCGGCGAAGTCGTGCCGCAGATGAGGGAATCGACTTATGAGCCTCTTGCTCTGCATCGGCGCGCTCACAGGGACTCGAAGGTGTCGGTCTGCGGACGGTGCGCCCGTACGGCGCCGGTGTGCACCTCGTAGTACCAGGCGTGCAGCGTGAGTTGACATGCCGTCAGCTTGCGCTCGACGCAGGGGTACGAGCGCAGCCGCAGGAGCTGGGTCAGCACGTGCGCCTGCACGCCCTCGGCGACCTCGGGGTCTTCGGCCCGGCCGGCCGGGCGCGGGGTGGCGTGCGCGAGCCAGTCGCGCACGGCGGGTGCGGCGGTCAGGTCGTCGCCGCGCACCAGGGCGCCGACGGCGCCGCAGTGCGAGTGACCGCAGACGACGATGTCGCGGACGCCGAGCACCTCCACCGCGTACTCGATGGTGGCGGCCTCGCTGGTGGGGTGCCGCGAGGTGTGGGGCGGGACGATGTTGCCCGCGGTGCGCAGCTCGAAGAGCTCGCCGGGGCGGGCGCCCGTGATCAGGGCCGGGACGACCCGGGAATCGGAGCAGGTGATGAACAGCACCTGCGGGGACTGGCCTTCGGCGAGCCCGGCGAACTCCTCAGGGCGCTGTCCGAAGGTGCGGGCGTGGTCGATGAGGGGCTGCATGGCGGGTTCCTCCTGGCGCGCCTGCGCGGGCGCGTCGGACTCGAACACGGTCGTGGGGGAAGGGTGAGCGGGCCACCTGTCAGCAGCGGAAGACCTGAAGAGCTGCCGGGGCGTGCGCTCTGGAGGATCTGGGGGCGCTCTGCGCCGCGGTTCCGGGCGCGCTCGGGCCGCCGGCGCCGGCGGCCCGGCCGGCTATGAGGGGGTGTTCCTCCGCGCGGCGGGAGGCGGAGCCGCGGACCGGGTCCGTCTCCTCGCGCTCCGGCTCGGCGCAGGACCAGCTTCCGCACCCGGCTCCGGCCGTTGCCTCACTGGGCGGGTGCGCGGGTGCGAAGGTGTCCGCGGGCGCGGAGAACAGCAGGACGAGCAGGGTGACGGCAAGGGCGGCGAGCAGGGCACGGGCCGTCGTACCTCGGAACATGCGCCCCCCTTCGCACACCGCACGCCTCTTGCACAGACCAAGGCTTGGTCAATGGATGGTCAAGAAGCACATTAACCCGGCAAAGGGCTGTGCCGGGTTAACTGCGCGTTACCCGCGCGAGAGAGCGTGAAAAGTGCTGGTCCGGTGGCGTGATCCGGCTCTTGACCGCGAGTCGGGTCGCCGCTAGGAGCCGATGAGACCCTTCGCGTCGCGGGCCAGCGCGGTGAGCCGGGAGATCGCGCGGAAGTACTTCTTGCGGTAGCCGCCGTTCAGCATCTCCTCGCTGAACAGCCGGTCGAACGGCAGCCCCGAGGCCAGCACCGGGACTTCGCGGTCGTACAGCCGGTCCGCGAGCACCACGAGCCGCAGCGCCGTCGACTGGTCCGGCACCGGCCGCACACCGGTGAGGCAGACCGCCCTCACTCCGTCGGTCAGCGCGCCGTACCGGCTCGGGTGCACCTTGGCCAGGTGCTCCAGCAGCCGCGGGAAGTCGTCGAGCGAGGCGCCCTCGGTGGCGTATGCCGCCTTCGTCACCTCTTCGTCGGTGAACGGCTTAGGCGCCTCGGGCAGGCCCCGGTGGCGGTAGTCCTCGCCGTCGATGCGCAGGGTGCGGAAGTGGGCCGCGAGGCCCTGGATCTCGCGCAGGAAGTCGGCGGCGGCGAACCGGCCCTCGCCCAGCTTGCCGGGCAGCGTGTTGGAGGTGGCGGCGAGCGCCACGCCCGCCTCGACCAGCTTGCCGAGCAGGGTGGACACCAGCACCGTGTCGCCCGGGTCGTCGAGCTCGAACTCGTCGATGCACAGCAGGCGGTGCCCGGAGAGGGTCTGCACGGTCTGCTGGAAGCCGAGGGCGCCGACCAGGTTCGTCAGCTCCACGAAGGTGCCGAACGCCTTGAGCGCGGGCTCGGCGGGGGTGGCGTGCCACAGGGAGGCGAGCAGGTGGGTCTTGCCGACGCCGTAGCCGCCGTCCAGGTAGACGCCGCGCGGGCCGGCCGGGGCCTTGGGTGCCCTGGCCCGCCCGAAGCCGAAGAAGCCGCGCCGGCCGGCTCCGGAGGCGTGCGCCCCGCCGAGCCCGGCCGCGAAGCCCTCGAGGACCTGCACCGCCTCCCGCTGGCTGGGCTGGTTCGGGTCCGGTATGTACGTCGAGAAGCGGACCGAGTCGAAGCGCGGCGGCGGCACCATCTCGGCGACCAGCCGGTCCGCGGGCACGTGCGGCTCGCGGGCGCACAGGGACAGGGGGCCCGCGTGGGTCAGAGGGCTGGAACCGGAGGTGGTGGTGGAGGACGACACGGTTATCCATGCTAAGCGCCGTGTCACACTGCACGACATGCGACGCCTGTTCCCTGTGACCGACGAAACAGCAGCCCAGGCCTCCGGCGGGGCCATCGAGAGGGAGGGGGCCAGGGGCGTCGGTGTGAGCGCCGTGGCCCATGTGCCCGGTGGCGCCGGCGGCCACGCCGACCACGAGGCCCACGCCGACCGCGAGTGGAGCCTCGCCGAGCTGGCCGCCGCCTACGCCTACCCGGAGCCCGCGCCGGGCCCCGCGCGGCCGTGGCTGCGGGCCAACATGGTCTCCACGCTCGACGGCGCAGCCCAGCACGACGGGCGCTCCCAGCCCATCTCCAGCGCCGCCGACATGCGGATCTTCGGCACGCTCCGGGCGCTCGCGGACGTCATCGTGGTCGGTGCGGAAACGGTACGGCAGGAGGGGTACCGCCCCGCACGCGCGCGTGCCGAGTTCGCCGAGGCCCGCGAGGCCGCCGGACAGGGCCCGGCGCCGGCGATCGCGGTCGTCAGCGCGAGCCTGGACCTGGACTTCTCGCTGCCCCTGTTCACCTCCCCCCTGGTGCCCACGCTGATCCTGACCGGGGCCGGGGCCGCCCCCGCCCGCGTCGCCGCCGCCGAGAAGGCCGGCGCCACGGTGGTGACCGCCGGCGAGGGTGTGGCCGTCGATCCCGCGCGGGCGGTGCGCGCCCTGGCCGGACTCGGCCACACCCGGCTGCTCACCGAGGGCGGTCCCCGGCTGCTCGGCCAGCTGGTCGCCGCAGAGGTGCTGGACGAGCTGTGCCTGACCCTGTCGCCCATGCTCACCGCGGGCGACGCCCAGCGCATCGCCGGGGGCCCGGCGGTCGCGGTGCCGCACCGGTTCGAACTCGTGTCCCTGCTGGAGGACTCCGGATTTCTGTTCGGTCGGTACCGTCGGTCCTGAAATGAGCGGAATCTCCCGTTCCGTTTAGCTTCCGGGGGGCAGACTGAGGAGCGGCACTACCCGTGCGATCACGGGGCAGGATGGTTTCCGCAGGGGCCTTGTCCAGGGCCCACGGAGGAGAAGAGGCGTTTGGTGTTCACAAGCGTTCTGATGATCGAGAAGGCTTTGACGTCCGCCGACGTGGAGTTCGTCACGACCTTGCACGGAGACGAGCCGGTCGCCTTCCACGTGCTCCTCCAGCCGCGCGGAGACCAGGCGGACCGCCTGCTGCGGGCCATCGACGACATCGCGCTCGGTGAACTCGACGAGGCGGTCCGCGAACACGAGACCCCCGAGGGGGAGGAGGCGAAGAGCGTCGGGCAGCAGGCTCTGGAGGTGTCCGTGCAGGCGCTGCGCGCCTCGGGGAACGACGCCGAGGGCCGCCTGGTCGAGGACCATCCGCTGGACGCGCTGAAGTCCCTGGTCGCCGAGGTGAACGCGGACGAGGTGATCGTGCTCACCGACCCCCACTACGTGGAGGAGTTCTTCCACCGCGACTGGGCGTCCCGCGCCCGGCACAAGGTGGGGGTGCCGGTGCTCAAGCTGTTCTCGCACAGCAAGGCGCAGTGACCTCGGCGGTCGGAGACGGATCCCGGATCGGCATAGGCTAGGGCCCGCTCAGCCTCGTACCGGAATCTTGGGGAGAACCACATGGCACCCGGCCTTCCTACCGCCATGGACCGACCGCACTTCATCGGCATCGGCGGCGCCGGGATGTCGGGCATCGCCAAGATCCTCGCCCAGCGCGGGGCGAAGGTCGCGGGCAGCGACGCGAAGGAGTCGGCGACCGTCCAGGCCCTGCGGGCGCTCGGCGTCACCGTGCACATCGGCCACGCGGCGGAGCACCTCGCCGACGACGCGAGCTGTGTCGTCGTCTCCTCCGCCATCCGCAAGGACAACCCCGAGCTGGCCCGCGCCGCCGAGCTGGGCATCCCCGTGGTGCACCGCTCCGACGCGCTCGCCGCGCTGATGGAGGGGCTGCGCCCGATCGCCGTGGCCGGCACCCACGGCAAGACCACGACCACCTCGATGCTGGCGGTCTCCCTGACCGAGCTGGGCCTGAAGCCGTCGTACGCCATCGGCGGCGACCTCGACGCGCCCGGCTCCAACGCGCTGCACGGCGAGGGCGACATCTTCGTCGCGGAGGCCGACGAATCGGACCGCAGCTTCCACAAGTACGCGCCCGAGGTCGCCATCGTCCTCAACGTCGAGCTGGACCACCACGCCAACTACGCCTCGATGGACGAGATCCACGAGTCCTTCCAGACCTTCGCCGGGAAGATCGTCCCCGGCGGCACGCTGGTCGTCTCCGCCGACCACGAGGGCGCGCGCGAGCTGACCCGCCGGCTCGCGGGATCCGTGCGGACGGTGACGTACGGCGAGGCCGAGGACGCGGACGTACGCGTGACGTCGATCGTGCCGCAGGGCCTGAAGAGCCGGGTCACCGTCGTCCTGGACGGCCGGGAGCTGACCTTCACGGTCTCCGTGCCCGGCCGGCACTACGCCCTCAACGCCGTCGCCGCGCTCACCGCCGGGGCCGCCCTCGGCGTCCCGGCCGCCGGACTGGCGCCCGCGCTCGCCGCGTACACCGGCGTCAAGCGGCGCCTGCAGCTCAAGGGCGAGGCCGCCGGGGTGCAGGTGATCGACTCCTACGCCCACCACCCCACCGAGATGACCGCCGACCTGGAGGCCATGCGGGCCGCCGGCGGCGACGCGCGCATCCTCGTCGTCTTCCAGCCGCACCTGTTCTCCCGGACCCAGGAGCTGGGCAAGGAGATGGGCCAGGCCCTCGCCCTCGCCGACGCCTCCGTGGTCCTCGACATCTACCCGGCCCGCGAGGACCCGATCCCGGGCGTCACCAGCGAGCTGATCGTCGAGGCCGCGCGCGCGGCCGGCGCCGGCGTCACCGCCGTGCACGACAAGGCGGAGATCCCCGCCGTGGTCGCGGGAATGGCGAAGCCCGGCGATCTCGTTCTCACCATGGGCGCGGGCGACGTGACCGACCTGGGCCCGCTGATCCTGGACCGCCTGTCGCAGTGAAGGGGCTGACGCTCATGCCGTACGACGTCGAGAAGCCGGACGAGCAGTGGCGGGCGGAGCTGACGCCGGCCGAGTACGCCGTGCTGCGCCAGGCCGCCACCGAGCCGGCGTTCACCGGTGAGTACACGGACACCAAGACCAAGGGCGTCTACTCCTGCCGCGCCTGCGGCGCCGAACTGTTCACCTCCGACACGAAGTTCGCCTCGCACTGCGGCTGGCCGTCCTTCTACGACCCCAAGGACACCGACGCCGTGGAACTGGTCGAGGACCGCTCCCACGGCATGGTCCGCACCGAGGTGCGCTGCGCCCGCTGCGGCTCCCACCTGGGGCACGTCTTCGAGGGCGAGGGCTACCCGACCCCGACCGACCAGCGGTACTGCATCAACTCGATCTCGCTGCGGCTGACGCCCGCCGAGGACTGACACCTCCGCCCTGCCGACGGCACCGAGGCCGCCGGGACGCAAGAGGCTGGTGCCCGGTTCGCTCCGGTTTGAGATTCTGTGAGGGTGTGGGGTGCGGCGCGCTGGATGCAGTCCCGTCGCGGGACCGTGCCCGCCGACAGCGGCCGTCGCCGTGCGGCCGAAGGCGGCGGGGCGGTGCCCGCGCGGGGCGGGGATGCCCGCCCGCGGCCGGGCGCGCTGCGGGAGGCGCTGGCCGGCGTCGGCACGACCCTGGACGAGGCCACGACCTGCGCCGAGCTGACCCGGGTCGCCGTAGGGCTGACCGGCGGGGCGGCCGCCGTGATGCGCCGCAGCGGCGAGAGCCTCTCCGGCTACGAGGCGGTCAGCGGAGACACCGGCGCGCTGCCCGACGCCGGCTGGGCCGCCGCGGTGGCCCGCGACGCGGCCGTACCGGTGCTCGGCGCCCGCCCCGAGCCCTGGATCGAGTACACCGCCGGCCGCGACGCCCTGTGTGCGCCGCTGACCAGCGGCGGCGACGCGTACGGCGTCCTGGTGTGGGCCCGCCCCGGGCGGCCGCCGCGGCGCGCGGAGGCCGAGCTGCTCGGCCTGCTCGCCGAGCGCGCCGCCTCCCACATCCGGCACGCCCGCACCTACGCGAGCGTCCACCGCACCGTCGGCGACCTGCAGCGCGCCCTGCTCGCCGAGCCCGGCCGCCCGCACCCGAACCTCGACATCGCCGTGCGGTACCTGCCGGCCGGCGGAGGCGTCCTGGTCGGCGGCGACTGGTGCGAGACCGTACGGCTGCACTTCGGGCGGACCCTGCTGGTCGTCGGCGACGTCATGGGGCACGGTCTGGAGGCCGCCGTCGACATGCACGCCTACCGCTCCTCCCTGCGCTACATCGCCTCCGCCGACCTGCCCCCGCACCGGGTGCTGCGGCAGATGGACGAGATCGCCTCACGGGAGGCGGACCTCAGGCCCGCCACCTGTCTGCTCGCCCGGGTCGACCCCGGCCGGCACCAGGTCACCCTGGCCAGCGCCGGGCACCTGCCGCCGGTGCGCATCACGGCGGACGGCACGGCCTCGACGGTGCCGGTGCCCGTCGGGCCGCCGCTGGGCACCGGGCTCGGCGGCTACGACTCGGCCACCCACACGCTCGCCGAGGGGGAGACCCTGGTGCTGTTCACCGACGGACTGGTGGAACGCCGGGGCGAGGACATCGACCGGTCCCTGCAGCGGCTGGCCGCCGTCCGCTTCCCGGGCGGGCACGGGCTGGACGACGTCCTGGACCTCCTCCTCAGCCGGCTGGACGCGCGGCACGCGGAGGACGACGTCGCGGCGATGGCCTGCCGGCCGTACGGCAGGCACGCCGTCTCGCCGTAGGGGCGCGGGGCGGCCCGGGGAGCGTCGTGGGGGTGCGCTCAGGGCCCGGGCAGCCGCGGGGCCGGCCCACCCGTATGGACCCGCCGGAGCTGCCGGCTCCCGCCTGGCCTGCCGATACTCGAGTGCAAGTCGTCCGACAGGAGAAGGAACGTATCTGCGGGCGAAGCTCGTCACCCAGGACCGATCAAGGAGCTGTGGTTGTGACGACCCTCGAGACCCGTCCCGCGCCCTCCACGGCGATCCACCCGCGCGCGGTGGCCCGCACCGGCCTGTACAGCCTGCTCGCCGTCAACGCGGCCGTCGCGACCTGGTTCTACGTCCAGGCCGGATTCGCCTCGAACACCCTGATCGTGCTCGGCCGCCTCTGCGGCCTGTACGGCGCCCTCCTCATGGCCTTCCAGCTGCTGCTGGTGGCCCGGCTGCCCTGGCTGGACCGGCGTATCGGCATGGACCGGCTGACCGCCTGGCACCGCTGGACCGGCTTCGGCCTGCTGTGGACCCTGCTCACCCACGCGGTGTTCATCGTCTTCGGCTACGCGCAGGCGTCCTCGATGGACCCGGTGAACCAGCTGGTGAACCTCGCCGAGACCGTCGAGGGCGTGCTGCGCGCCATCGTCGCGCTCGGCCTGATCGTCATGGTCGGCGCCGTCTCGGCCCGCTGGGCCCGCCGCCGGCTCGCCTACGAGACCTGGCACTTCCTCCACCTCTACACCTACGTCGCCGTGGTGCTCGCCTTCACCCACCAGGTCGCGGCCGGTACCACCTTCACCTCCTCGCCGCTCGCGCGGGCGTACTGGTACGCGCTGTGGGGCGCCGCCCTCGCCGCGGTGCTCGCGGGCCGGGTGGCGCTGCCGCTGTGGCGGAACCTGCGGCACCGGCTGCGCGTCGCGGCGGTCGTACCCGAGTCGGACGACGTCGTGTCCGTCTACGTCACCGGCCGCGACCTGGACCGGCTGCCCGCCCGCGCCGGCCAGTTCTTCCTCTGGCGGTTCCTCAGCCGGGACCGCTGGTGGCAGGCCAACCCCTTCTCCCTGTCGGCCGCCCCCGACGGCCGCACCCTGCGCCTGACCGCCAAGGCGGCCGGCGACGGCAGCGCCTCCCTCCGGTACCTCAGGGTCGGCACCCGCGTCTTCGCCGAGGGCCCCTACGGCGCGTTCACCGCCCTGCACCGCACCCGCCCGGAGTCCGTGCTGATCGCCGGCGGCGTCGGCGTCACCCCCATCCGGGCACTGCTGGAGGAGCTGCAGGGCCACGCCGTGGTCATCTACCGGGTGTCCACCGACCGCGACGCCGTCCTCTACGACGAGCTGCGCGACCTCGCCCTCACCAAGGGCGCCGAACTGCACCTGGTGACCGGACCGGTCCTGCCCGACCGGCTCGCCCCGAGCGAACTGTCCCGGCTCGTGCCCGACATCGCCGACCGCGACGTCTTCCTGTGCGGGCCCCCCGGAATGATGGCCGCCGTCCTGCGCAGCCTGGCCGAACTGGGCGTACCGAAACGGCAGATCCACTTCGAGCGCTTCAGCCTCGCGGGCTGAGAGAGGGCGATTCCCACCGTGAAGCGAGCCATTCCCGTCTTCCTCCTGACCGTCGCCGGCCTGATACCGCTGTGGCGCTACCACCCGCCGGCCGAGACCACCGACACCGCACAGCCCGCGGTGCCGCCGCCCCCCGTGCCGTCCTCGGCCCCGGCCTCCACCGCCCCGGCCGCGGCGAAGGTCGTCCGGGGCACCGCGGTGAGCACCAGCAAGGGCGTCTTCCAGGTGGAGGTGACCTTCCAGGGCGACCGGATCGCCTCCGTGCGGATGCTCCAGGCGCCGCACCATCCGCAGACCCGGTGGGCCGTGCCCGAGCTGATCGCCGAGACCCTCAAGGCGCAGAGCGCCCACATCGACTCGGTGTCCGGGGCCACGATCACCAGTTCCGGATACAAGCAGTCCCTGCAGGCCGCGATCGACGCCAGCAGGGCCTGACGTGCGGCGTGTCGAGCACGTCATGGGCCTGCCGGTCTCGCTGCGGATCGACGACGAGGGCGACTTCGGCGCGGCCGCGGACGAGGTCTTCGCCTGGCTGCGCCACGTCGACGCCCGGTTCAGCCCGTTCCGGCACGACAGCGAGGTGTCCCGGTACGGGCGCGGCGAGCCGGCGGACGGCGAGCCGAGCGCGGACCTCAGGGAGGTCCTCGGCCTGTGCGAGCGGTACCGGGCCGAGACCGGCGGCGCCTTCGACGTGCGGCTTCCCGGCCGCCCCTTCGACCCCTGCGCGGTGGTCAAGGGATGGTCGGTGCAGCGGGCGGCCGGGCTGCTGTCCGCCGCCGGGGCACGGCGGTTCTGCCTCAACGCCGGCGGTGACGTGGTCGTCTCCGGCGGGCCGTGGCGCATCGGCATCCGGCACCCCGAACAGGCCGACCGGGTCTGCGCCGTGCTGGCGGTCACCGACGCCGCGGTGGCCACCTCGGGGCAGTACGAGCGCGGCGACCACATCCTCGACGGCCGCACCGGACGCCCCGCGACCGGGCTGCTCAGCCTCACCGTGCTGGCCCCGACCCTGACCGAGGCGGACGCCACCGCCACGGCCGCCTTCGCCCTGGGCGCGGGCGGCCCGGCCTGGGCCGCCGCCCGCCCCGGCTGCGAGGTGTTCGCCGTCGACGCCGCGCGCGGCGTGCTGCGCACACCGGGCCTGCCGGTGGTCTGACCGTCCCGCTCGCCCGAAAGAACGCCGCAACACGCGCGGTCTAGACTCTCCCGGCAACGGCCCGCACGGAACGACCTTGGCCGAAAGCGGGCGGAGAGCTGCCAAACCCGAAGGGCGTTCGGCGTTTTGATACGGATAGACTCAGTCACGAAGCGGTACCCGGACGGCACGGTCGCGGTCGACCGGCTGTCGCTGGAGATACCGGACCGCGCGATCACCGTCCTCGTCGGGCCCTCCGGCTGCGGCAAGACGACGACCCTGCGGATGATCAACCGCATGGTGGAGCCCACGGAGGGCAGCATCCTCCTCGACGGCGCCGACATCCGGCAGCAGCCGGTCAACACCCTGCGCCGCTCGATGGGTTACGTCATCCAGAACGCCGGTCTCTTCCAGCACCGCACCATCCTCGACAACATCGCCACCGTGCCCCGGCTGCTCGGCTGGAGCAAGCAGAAGGCACGCGCCCGCGCCGCCGACCTCATGGACCGGGTCGGACTCGACGCCTCGCTCGCCAAGCGGTACCCGTACCAGCTCTCCGGCGGCCAGCAGCAGCGCGTCGGCGTGGCCCGGGCGCTCGCCGCCGATCCGCCGGTGCTGCTGATGGACGAGCCGTTCTCCGCCGTCGACCCCGTGGTCCGCAAGGGCCTCCAGGACGAACTGCTGCGCATCCAGGACGAGTTGGGCAAGACCATCGTCTTCGTCACGCACGACATCGACGAGGCGATCAAACTCGGCACGATGGTCGCCGTGCTGCGCACCGGCGGCCGGCTCGCCCAGTTCGCCCCGCCCGCCGAGCTGCTCAGCGCGCCCGCCGACGCCTTCGTGGAGGACTTCCTCGGCGCCGACCGCGGCATCCGCCGGCTGTCCTTCTTCCCGTCCGCCGGGCTCGAACTGCGGACGGAGCCGATCGTCGCCGTCGACGCCGACGCCGGCGAGTTCGCGGCCCGCGCCGACGCCCCCTACCTCCTCGTCACCGACACCGACGGCAGGCCGCTCGGCTGGAGCGAGCCGGACCGGCTCACCGCGGGGAACATCGACCCGGGACAACTCCTCGACCCCGGACGGCCGTTCGTGCCCGGCAAGGACTCGCTGCGCACCGCGCTCGACGGGGCGGTGCTGTCCCCGACCGGCTGGGCCGTCGCCGTGGACGCCGGCGGACGCGCCGTCGGCGTCGTCTCCCAGCAGGTCATCGGCGAGGCCATCCGCACCGCCCACAGCCGGGCGGCCGACGCCGGCGGCGCACCGGCGGGCGACGCGCAGGGCACCGGCGCCGGATCCGGCCGGCCCGAGGACACCACCGGCACCGGATCCCGCGGTTCCGGCCCGGACGGCGCCGACGACGTCAGGGCCGCCCGGTGAACGGCTTCTTCGACCTCCCGAGCGATCTCCAGCACAGCTACCTCGGGCTCGTCGGCCTGCACGTGCGCGAGGGGCTGCTGCCGGTGCTGGCCGCGCTGCTCGTGGCGCTTCCGGTGGCCCAGCTCTGCGTGCGCTTCCGCTGGTTCTACCCGCCCGTCCTCGGCATCACCACCGTGCTGTACTCCATCCCCTCGCTGGCCTTCTTCGTGGTCCTCATCGACTACTTCGGGCAGAGCGAGACCACGGTGATGATCCCGCTCGCCGTCTACAGCCTGGTGGTGCTGGTGCCGGCGATCGTGGACGGCGTCCGCTCGGTGCCCCCGGAGACCCTGGCCGCCGCACAGGCCATGGGCTTCGGCCCCGTACGCCGGTACCTGCAGATCCAGCTGCCCATCGCCGCCCCCGCGATCATCGCGGGTCTCCGGGTGGCGGTCGTCTCCAGCTTCTCCCTGGTCAGCGTCGGCATGCTCATCGGCAACCAGGGCGCCCTCGGCAACATGCTCAACGACGCCACCACCTACCACCGGCCCGCCCTGGCCGTGAACTCGGTGGTGACGACGGCACTGCTGGGCGTTCTCGCCGACGCGCTGCTGGTCCTCGTACGCCGCCTGATCACCCCCTGGATGCCGAGGAAGGGTGCCACCCGGTGAACGTCATCAACTTCGCGCACGCCTTCTTCAGCGACAGCGCCCACTGGCACGGCTACGACGGCATCCCCACCCGGGTCGCCGAGCACGTCAAGTACTCCCTGGAGGCGCTGCTGTTCGCCGCCCTGATCGGGCTGCCCGTCGGCCTGGTCACCGGCCACTACGGCCGCGGCGGCAACGCGCTCGCCCTGATCGCCACCGCCGGGCGGGCGCTGCCCAGCTTCGGTCTGCTGGTCCTGATGTTCATCTGGATCGGGTTCGGGCTGCTGCCGGTGATGATCCCGCTGGTCGTGCTCGCCGTGCCGCCCATCCTGGTCACCACCTACGAGGCGATGCGCTCCGTCGACCCCTCGCCCGTGGACGCCGCCCGCGGCATGGGCATGTCCGAGGCACGGGTGCTCTTCCAGGTCGAGCTGCCGGTCGCGCTGCCCCTCGTCCTGAGCGGCCTGCGCACCGCGGCCATCCAGATCGTCTCCACGGCCACCATCGCCGCGTACGTCAGCCTCGGCGGCCTCGGCCGGTACATCATCGACGGGCTCTACCAGAAGAACTACGAGAAGGTGGTCGGCGGCGCCACCCTGGTCGCCGGACTCGCCCTCACCACCCTCGTGGTGTTCTGGGCGGCCTCCCGGATCACGGTCTCCGCCGGGGTGCGGCGCGGCAGCTGAGGCTCAGGCCCCGGTGCGGGCCAGCGCCAGCTCGAGGACGACGAGCAGCGCGTCCCGCACCGAGCCGCGCTCCCGGGCGTCGAACACCACGACCGGGACGCCGTCGGAGACGTCCAGCGCCCAGCGGACCTCCTCCAGGGTGTGCTCCACCCTGCCGTCGAAGGCGTTGACCGCGACGGCGAACGGGATGCCCTTGTGCTCGAAGTAGTCCACGGCGGCATAGCAGTCGTCCAGCCGCCGGGTGTCGACGACGACGAGCGCGCCGACGGCCCCCTCCACGATGTCGTCCCACATGAACCCGAAGCGCTCCTGCCCGGGCGTGCCGAACAGATACAGCTTCAGCGTCGGGTCGACGGTGACGCAGCCGAAGTCCATCGCCACGGTCGTCGTGGTCTTGTGCGGGGTGTGCGTGAGGTCGTCCACCCCGGCCGCGACCTCGGTGATCGACGCCTCGGTGGTCAGCGGCTCGATCTCCGAGATCGCGCCGACGGCGGTGGTCTTGCCCACGCCGAAGCCGCCCGCGATCACCATCTTCACCGGCAGCGGCGGCCGTACGGCGCCGGCCGCGGGAGCGTCCCGGACGAGCGGTTCAGTCGGTGTCACTCGGTTCCCTTCAGGAGTCGGGGATGGCCCGCAGGCCGTCGATCAGCCTGCGCAGGACGGACGCGTCGCGGGTGGCCTCGGCGTCGGGCACGTACACCGCCAGCTGCCCCGCCTCGCGCAGGTCTTCGGCCAGGACCCGGACCACGTTCAGGTGCAGGTGCAGCCGGGCCGCTATCTCCGCGAGCGACTGCGGCAGCCGGCAGGCGGCCACGATGTCGTGCCGCTCGAAGGAGAGCCGGGCGAGCGCGTCGAGACCGGCGGCGGTGGCGACCACCTGCGTCTCCAGGGGCATGGCCCGGCCCCGGCCCGCGTCCGCGACCCGGCCGGCGGTGACCAGGTACGGCCGTACGGCGGGGGCGGGGCCGGCCGGGTCGGGGCCGGGGATGCCGTCCGCCATCGGGGGAACCTGCGCTTTCTCGGCGTACGGCGGCTCAGCGGGCCGACGGGGCGCCGACGGACTTCTTCAGCTCCAGCACCAGCTGCGGGCTGAGCGCGGCGCCGGCGCGGTTGGCGAACAGGGTCATCTCGTAGGCGATGTTGCCGAGCTTGGCCTCCTTGCCGGTGACGACGCCGAGCACGGCGCCGCTGCCGATCGCCGAGACGATCACATGGCCGCCCTCCAGGTCGATGATGACCTTGTTGAGGCCGCCGAGGCCGTAGTTGCCGGAGGCGCCGGCGGCCAGGCTGGTGATGCCCGAGACGATCGCCGCGAGCCGTTCGGAGTCGGCGTGCTCGCGCAGCTCGGACACGGCGATCAGCAGGCCGTCGGAGGACACGGCGATCGCGTCCACGACGCCCGCGGTCTCGGTCGCGAAGCGGTTCAGCAGCCAGGCGAAGTCGGCCGCGGCCGCCTGCAGATCACTCGGCGCGGCGGGGCCGCCGCCCGTCGGGGTGTCACCTGTCGACGTGCTCAACTCTCGGCTCCTTGGGGGAGGGGGCTCGGTCGGGGGTGTTGCCGGGCTCGGGCGCGTTGCCGGGCGCGGGCGGCCCCTGCGGGGGCGGATCGGCGTCGGCGGCTGCGGGAGCCTCCGGCGGCAGGGGGTGGTCACCGGTGTCGTGGAGGGCGCGGGCCACGGCGGCCTCGAACTCCTCCAGCGCGGCCCGCTCGGCCTCCGCGTCCCGGATGCGGACGGCCTCAGGCACCGCTCGGGCGGCACCGGCGGTGGTGTGCAGGGTTGCGCCACGCACGCGGCGACGCAGAGGACGGGCGGCGGCGGAGCCGGAAGTCCGCTCGGAGGCATGCGTGTCCGACGGCACGCCGGCCGTGGGCCGCTCCCCTTCAGCGGCCGGCTCACGCCGTGGGATGCGGCGGGGGAGCGGGGCGTCCGTGGCCGGGGGTGCCGGCCGGCCGGTGTCCGGGGACGGCGAGGTGCCCGGCACAGGGGTGTCCCCGCCCTCCGTCGTCTGCGCCGGTGCGGGTCCGCCCCGCGCCGCCGCGTCGGTCGGCGCCGTCCTGACCGGCGTCGCGGGCCTCCGCCCCGGCGCCGGCTGCCCCGGGGACCCCCCGTCCGGGCCGGTCGTGTCCGGGTCTGCCCGCCCGCTCAGTGGGCTCATCGTCAGCAGCAGGGACGCCGGCAACGTCACCTCCGCCGTCACGCCGCCGCCCGGGGTGCGGGTCAGGGTGACGGCGATCGACCAGCGGCGGGCGAGCGCGCCCACCACGAACAGGCCGAGCACCTTCGTCGGCGCCAGGTCCAGGCGTTCGCGGCGGACCATCCGCGCGTTCTCCTCGGCGAGCCGCTCGGGGCTCATGCCGAGGCCGTGGTCGGTGATCACCACGTGCACGCCCTCGTCCCCGGCGCGGACGGTCACCTCCACCGGGCTGCCCTCGGGCGAGAACGTCACGGCGTTCTCCAGGAGTTCGGCCAGCATCAGCGTGAG
Organism: Streptomyces sp. NBC_00557; assembly: GCF_036345995.1. Classification (NCBI taxonomy): domain Bacteria; kingdom Bacillati; phylum Actinomycetota; class Actinomycetes; order Kitasatosporales; family Streptomycetaceae; genus Streptomyces; species Streptomyces sp. NBC_00557. Next base: position 1,919,964 of record NZ_CP107796.1, on the reverse strand, counting down.
GTCGCCGATGATGTCCGGGGCGACCACGGCGTCCGACGCCGCGTACAGCCGTACCCGCTGATAGCCCTCGATCTGCCCGAGCGCGGCCCGGACCACGTTGGACAGCGCGGTCGGCTCCGCGTCCAGCACGGTCTCGCGGATGCCGGCCAGCAGCATCAGGCTGTCGGCGTTGCGCCGCAGCCGTACGGCGATGTGGTCGATGGAGTACAGCCGCTCCAGCAGCGCCGGATCGGTCTCGCCCCGCTCCACCGCGTCGATCAGCGCGAGTTGACGAGTCGTCAGGTTGCTGACCCGGCGGCCCACGTTGCCGAACATCTCGGCGGTGTTGCGTCGGCTGATCACCTGCCGTTCCAGCAGCGCCCCGGCGGTGGTCTGCACCCGGTTGAACGCCTCGGCCAGCTCGCCGATCTCGTCGCGCGCGGTGACCGGCACATCCCGCAGCCGGGGCGGCCCGTCGTCCTCGGCGTCGTCGTCGGCCACCCGGGCCAGCTCGCGCCCCGCCGCCTCGGCGACCTCCCGCGCGGCCCCGGTGAGCGCCTGCACGGGCCTCACCACCGAGCGCCGTACCAGCACCGCGAAGGCGATCCACAGCACGAACGCGAGCAGCGCGCCGCTCAGCAGCAGTACGGCCCGCCGGCGGGCGGAGCCGGCGTCGTGGTCGGCCCGTTCGGCGATCTCCCCGATCAGCGCGGTGGTGATCCTCAGCCGGGCGGCGGCCTCCTGGGGGTAGTACGGGTAGTCGGCCAGCGCGTCCTGCACCGCCCGCCGGATCTCGGCCTGGTCGTTCGCCTGCAGCCCGCCGGCGCCGACCTGCAACTCGGCGTAGGACTGGGCGATGGCGCCCTGTGCCGGGGTGTGCTCGATGCCGCCGAGCCGCTCGGCCTGCGCCGGGGAGGCGAACCGGGTGAACCGGTCGGCCTGGTGGGTGTAGAGGTCGTACGCGCCGACCGCGCTGGTGAACTCGATCAGCGCGTTGGTGTCCCCGGTCGTCGCGGCGAACACATTGGTCTCGAAAGCGCCGTGGGCGGCGTCCGCGCGCAGCAGCGAGTCCAGCAGGTTGCCGGTGAAGGTGGCGGCCAGGTCGGCGTTGCGGTCCAGACCGAGGCCGTCGATGAGCCGCTGGGCGGCGCCCGCGTAGGCCGGGTCGATGTTGTCGGCCGGCAGATACGACTGTTCCACCGAGGTGCGCAGACTCGTCAGGCCCTCCACCTCGCGCAGCGCCTGCGCCTCGCCGGCCGGCAGCCGGTCGCCGAAGGCCGTGCGCACCCTCGCCACCTGGGAGTCGACCGCCCGTTGCGCCGCGCGGTAGGCGGACGCGGACGGCCGGGCGTCACCGGACTCGTACCGCGCGGACAGCAGGATCGCCTGCTGGTGCTCGGCCTCCACCCGGTCCACCAGCCGCGCCACCTGCGCGCTGTCCCGCACCAGTCGGGCCGCCGAGGCGGCGCTGCCCGACTGCCGCACCAGCTCGGAGAACAGATACGACAGCAGGACGGCGATCACCGCGAGCGGGACGCCCACCAGCAGGTTGAGCTTGCGCCGGAAGGGCCAGCGATCGGCGAAACCGGTGGTGCCGCCGCGTCCGTGGGCGTGCCGGGCGGGCGCGTCCACTTCGTCCGTGGACACCGGGCCTCCTTCTCGGGGGTGTGTCCGACACCGAAGCGGGCCCCGTCACACCGCTGTGCCCCGATGTCAACGGCCCAGAGACTACAGTCGCTCCAAGGAGTGAAGCGGGCGGCTTTCATCAAGAATGCGTTACAAGTGCGCGCTCTGCCGCCACAACTGCCCGCAGATCGAGGCCAATCGGTGATCCACGGGACTTGACTGACCGAGAACCGGCTGGATTGGATCGGCGCGTGACTTCCACCAACCGCATCAGCAGGTCCATCCGGAGGAACCGAGGCGCGGCGGTGGTCGCCCTCGCGGCGACGACGGCTCTGCTGGCGGGCTGTTCCTCCAACGACAAGTCCGGCGGCAACCCGCTGACGGACACCAGCAAGGCAAGCGGCGACACCGTGGTCGTCGGCTCCAACAACTTCCCCGAGTCCACCCTGCTCGCCGACATCTACGGCGAGGCCCTGAAGGCCAAGGGAATCAAGGTCGCCTACAAGCCGAACATCGGCAGCCGCGAGACCACCTACGGGCTGATCAAGAACGGCGCCATCAAGGTGCTGCCCGAGTACAACGGCGCCCTGCTCGCCTACCTCGACCCCAAGGCGGCGCCGAAGACGGCCGACGCCACCACCGCGGCCATCGAGGCCAAGCTGGACTCCAAGCTGACCCTGCTCAAGCCCTCGCCCGCCGAGGACAAGGACTCGGTCACGGTCAACGCGGCCACCGCGAAGAAGTACCACCTGACTTCCACGTCCACCATCGCCGATCTGAAGGACATCGCGAAGGACCTGGTCATCGGCGCCTCGCCGGAGTTCCAGACCCGGCAGCAGGGCCTGGTGGGCCTGAAGTCGGTCTACGGCCTCGAGTTCAAGTCGTTCAAGGCGCTCGACGCCGGCGGGCCGCTCACCCAGGCCGCGCTGAAGAAGAACGCCGTGCAGGTCGCGGACATCTTCACCACGGACCCGACCATCTCCAAGGAGAAGTTCGTCGTCCTGCAGGACCCGAAGAACCTCTTCGGCTTCGAGAACGTCCAGCCCCTCGTCTACAAGGGAGCCCTGTCCCAGAAGGGCGCCGACGCGCTCGACGCGGTCTCCGCCAAGCTCGACACCACGACCCTGCTCGACCTGGACACCCAGGTGCAGGTCCAGAACAAGGACCCGATGGACGTGGCCAAGGCCTGGCTGAAGTCCGCGGGCCTCGCCTGACGACCACTCGCTCCCGTACGACATGGACGTGCCGACGCGGGTGCCCCCGGAGACGGGGAGCGCCCGCGTCGTGCTCGACGGCACCGGCCTCACGCTGCCCGATCTGGTCCGGCTCGCCGACGGCACCGCCGAACCCGCCGTCGACCCGGCCGCGCTGGACCGGGTCCGCCGGGCCCGGGAGACGGCCGACCGGCTCGCCGCGGCCGGCCGCTGGTACGGCCGCGGCACCGGCGTCGGCGCCCACCGCTCCGTGCTCGTCGACCCCGGTGAGGAGACGGCCCACGGTCTGCGGCTCCTGCGCAGCCACGCGGGCGGCGCCGGCCCCCTGCTCCCCGCCCGCCCGGTCCGCGCGATGCTCGCCGTCCGCGCCAACCAGCTCCTCGCCGCCGGCTCCGGCATCCACCCCTGCTTCGTCACCGCCCTCACCGACGCCCTCCGCCGCCACGCCCACCCGGCGATCAACGCCTACGGCGCCGTCGGCACCGGAGACCTGACGGCACTGGCCCAGACCGGCCTGACCCTGCTGGGGGAACGTCCCTGGCTGACGGCGGGGCAGCGCCCCGAAGGGGCACAGCCGACCGCGGAACCGGCCACCACGCACCCGCATCGGCCGGACGACAGCCCCTCCCGCGGTGCGAGGCCGCACCTCGACCTGCCCGAACCCGTCACCCTCCGCCCGGGCGACGCCCTCGCCCTGCTGAGCAGCAACGCCCTCACGCTCGCCCAGTCCGCGCTCGCCGCGCACGAGGCGGACCTGCTGCTGCGCGCCACGCACGCGGTCGCCGCGCTGTCCCTCGCCGCCGTCTCCGGCTCACCGGAGGCGTACGCGGCACCGGTGCACGCCCTGCGGCCGTATCCGGGCCCGGCCCGCGCCGCCGCCGAGGTACGGCGGCTGCTCGGCATGCCCGACCGGCCGGTCACCGCCGGCCGCCGCATCCAGGATCCCTACGGCTTCCGCGCCTTCCCGCAGGTGCACGGGGCCGCCCTGGAGGCCTCGGACGCGTTGCGCCGGATCGTCGAGACCGAGATCAACTGCGCCACGGAGAACCCGGTTCTGACCCCCGACGGGCACCTCTACCACCACGGCGGCTTCTTCGCCGCGCACCTCGCGCTGGCGCTGGACGGCCTGAACCTGGCCCTGCTGAAGACCGCCCAGCTCTCCGCCGCCCGGCTGTCCGCGCTGAGCCGCACCGACCTGACCGGCCTGCCCGCCTTCCTCGCCGGCGGCGCTGCCGGCAGCTCCGGCACGATGATCCTGGAGTACACCGCCAACTCCGCCCTCGCCGACCTGCGTTCGAGCGCAGCCGCGCCCGCCTCCGCCGGTCACGCCGTCCTCTCCCACGGCCTGGAGGAGGCCGCCGGTTTCGCGGGCCAGGCGGCCCACCAGACGGCACGCGCCACCGCCGCCTACGCGACGGTCCTGGCCTGCGAACTCGTCCAGGCGGTCCGGGCGTTGCGCCTGCGTCCGGTGTCACCCCCCATCTCCGTCTACACCGTCGCGGCGGCCCGCCTCCCCGCGGACACCGAGGACCGCCCGCTCACCGGAGACATCACCGCGGCGACGGAACTCCTTGCCCGGCTGGCGGAGTTGTGAGCCGTACGGCATCCCCCACGGGCCTGCGGGACCGGCCGTGCCCGCAGCCGGCCACGGCTCAGAGGTCGAACTCGTGCGGCGGCAGCTCCAGCGTGTAGCAGGCCTCACGCACCACGGCCTGCTCCGTCTTGTCGAAGTCGCCGTCCGCTCCGCCGATCACGATGCCGATCTGGATCACCGCACGCGCCTCGGCGGGCTTCTTCTTCGCCTTGGCGACCTCCTGGAGCACGCTCACCTTGCCGAACGCGAAGTCGGCCGTGAGCTTGTTCAGGTTGTCCTCGAAGCGGCGCCGCAGGTCGTCCGCCGGGAAGTTCTGCAGCACCTCGTTCGTCGCGATGAGCTGCGCCACCCGCTGCCGCTCCGACGGATCGACGGTACCGTCGGCGGCCGCCACGAGGGCGCACATCGCCATGCTCGCGTCGCGGAACGCGCCGCTCTTCAGGTCGTTCTTCTTCGCCACCAACTGGGTCTGCATCTGCGACGCAGACTCCTTGACTCGGTCCCACAGGGCCATGCGCACTCCTCGTATCACTGGCATCACCGGTACGGCGCAGGCCGGACAGTCCCCCGCACACCGGCAGCAATGTCGGTAGTCAGTCCAGAAACTGACGGCACACCGGGAAAGTTCCCGTCGTCGTCGTCGGCGGCCGGCCTGCACTGCCCGCTCGGCTGCATCTGGTGTGGGCGCCTACGGTCCGCTGGGCCGAAGGGCCGTCAGGCGGCCGCGCTCTCCGCTTCCGCCGCGTCCTCGGTCCGGGCGCGCGCCGCCGCCCGTGCCTGCTTGCGGCGCTCGCGGCGGCTGACGCGCGGCTCCTGGTCGGGGAGCCAGCCGAAGGCGAGGCAGCTGCCGGTGACGCCCAGCAGCAGGCCGATGAAGAAGCCGCCGAGGTTGGACGTCACCCAGGTGCCCAGGGAGAGCAGGACGCCGGTGATGGAGTAGAAGAGCCGCTGCGCGGGGTTGAAGAGGACGAGCAGGCCGAGCAGCGCCATCAGCGTCGGCAGCAGGTAGCCGGCCGCTCCCTGCATGCCGATGTGCATCACGACCTTCAGTGAGGCCTTCTCGGTGAGCAGGATCTCGCCGCCGGCCAGGGCGAGCAGCAGCCCGCCCCAGAACGGCCGGCGGGCCCGCCAGTCCCGGAAGGCGGCCCGCGCCCCCGGACGCGGACGGCCGGCCGTGCTCATCAGCACCCCGAGTCGCTGAAGCGGAGCTTGAGACCGGGGAGCTTGAACACCCCTGCCGTCGTCGCGTAGTTGGTCTGCCGCAGGTTGGCGATGTGCACGGTGTCGGCCTGCTGGCTGAACACGCCGATCGGCCCCTTCACGCCTGCCTTGGTCAGAGTGCTGGCGTCGTTGCCGATCTCGATGTTGCGGAAGGCGGCGTTGCCGGACAGCTCCGTGGAGTCGGTGGTCAGATCGTTCGCCCGCACCTTGTCCGCGCCGCCGCCCGCCGTGATGAGCAGGTTGGTGCCGCCGAGGTCCACGCTCTGGCACAGGTGGTCGAGCGTGGCCTTCTTGATCGCGGAGGTCACCACCAGCACCTGGCCGCCGGTGTCCCCGGCGTTCGGGCTGCCGTCCGCCATGGTGTCGAGCCCGCCGAACTGCTCGAAACCGGTTCCCCGGAGGTCGGTCGCGGTGACGGTGAACGGCATGCCGGAGATCGCGAACTGCACGCCCAGCGCGCCCTGCGCGGTGAGCACCGCGAGACCGGCGGCGACGAGGGTGGCGGGGACCGCCATCACCGCGGCCCGGCGGGCCCGGACCCGGCCCCGTCTCTGCCCGGCGGCGGGCGCGGGCGGTGTTCCGGAGGGGGAGGCGTTCTCCGGGTTCTCGGGGGTGTTGCCGACGGACGGGACGTCCGGGGACGAGGCCATGTCTGCTCCCATGGGCGTGGATCGCTGCGGGCTGGGCTTCAGCGGCGTGTGTCCTGGCGCGGACAGCGACGGCCGCGTACGCCTCCTCGCACCCCGGCGGAGCAAGGGCTTTCTCGTTACGCGGCAGTAGCCTTTCGAGGAAGTTACCGCCGGTTACTTCGGGGGGTCAAGGGAGATGTGAAAAAAGGGTGCCGGATGTGCGCGAGCTGCGATCACGCGCCGAACTGTCCTGGCCCGCCTTGACGTTGACGCTCGATCAGGTCTACAACTTGCCCTGCTTCACGGATCCGTGGCGCCGGATCCGCCGAGCGGCACCGGCCGTGTCTCCCGGCCGCCGAGCCGGCCGCTCGCAGCAGATCGCAGCAACCGTTTCCCATCACCGCGGCCCCGCACCGCCCTTCCCCCCGGCGGTGCCGGGCCGCTGCACGCCGGCCCGGCCGGAGGCCCTTCCCCCCGGGGCCTTCGGCCGGCGCCGGACCGCCGCCACCGCGGGCCGTCGCGTACGGAGAAGGCGCGACGGCCCTGCGCCGACGGCACGAACACCTCATCCGAACCCCACTCAGGAAAGAGGCACCCGCATGCGCACGCGATCCCTTCTCGCCCTCGCCGGCACCGCCACCGCACTCGCCCTCGCGGTCGCCGCACCCGCCTCCGCCGACGGCGGCGCCGTCCTCACCACCGGCGGCGCGGGCGGCACCGCCGTCGCGGCCGGCGACACCCTCACCGCCCCGCTGGCCTCCGGCACCTCCGCCGCGTTCCGCTCCAGCGCGACCGGCACCAGCGGCGTCACCTGCACGTCCTCCCAGTTCACCGCCACGGTCACCGGCAATCCGAGCGCCCCCGGCACGGCCACCGAGTCCGTCACCGCGCACACCTTCGACAGCAGCTCCTGCACCAGCAACGTCACCGGCGTGCTCGGTGTCAGCGGCATCACCGTCGACAACCTGCCCTACTCGGCCACGGTCGCCTCCGACGGCACCCTCACCGTCAGCCCGGCCGCCGGCTCCACGATCCAGACCACGGTGAAGCTGCGCACCCTGCTGGGCTCCGTCACCTGCGTCTACCAGGCGCCCTCGCTCACCGGGAAGGCCGACAACGCCGACAACAGCATCAGCTTCACCAACCAGCAGTTCAGCAAGGTCTCCGGTTCGTCGCTGTGCTTCTCGAGCGGCTACTTCTCCGCCAAGTACGCGCCGGTGACGGACGGCGGAGCCCCGGTCTTCGTCAACTGACGCCTCTCGCCTGACGAAGAGCCAGTCCGGCGTCGTCGCGGACGCACTGCGCGGGCGGCGCCCCCGGTGAGGATCTCACCGGGGGCGCCGCCCGTCTGTGCGCGCAGGGGCCCCTGACGCCGTGGCGGGAAAGATCCCCGGCCCCCGGCGGATGCGGAAGCCGGGTCGTGACGGCGGTCGGCGCACCGTCGGCGCATCGGTGCACCCGGGGCGCAAAACACCGACCGGTTCGGCTGTTTCGCGCCCGCTTCGAGGCCCCGTTGAGGAGCCGGCCGCGGGCTGCGTATGGTGGCGATCATGGGTCGGGCACCGGTCCCTTCCGAGGTCGCCGGGGGCCACCGGGCAAGGAAAGGGGGAACCGTCCTGGTCTCGTCGTTCACGAACCGCCGGGGCCTCTCCCCGCCGGATCCGCCGGTGATGCGTGACCTGACGCCGGCCGGCGGCCGATTGCCGTCGGTGCTCGGTGGGTTAAGGTGTCCGGGGAGCCAAAAACAAACCGCACGTCCCGTTCGTATGAGTCGCGAGGAGGGGTCACACGATGGCGAGGCAGTTACGCGCCGAGCAGACCCGGGCAACGATCATCACGGCCGCGGCCGACCTGTTCGACCGGCACGGCTACGAGTCCACGAGCCTGAGCGACATCGTCGCACACGCGAAGGTCACCAAGGGCGCGCTGTACTTCCACTTCGCCGCCAAGGAAGACCTCGCCCGCGCCATCCTCCAACTCAACGCCAAGGCCGCCAAGACGCTGGTCGCCGAGATCGAGGGCCGCGGCTGCTCCTCGCTGGAGGCCCTGATCCGCACCACGTTCGGCATCGCCCGGCTCGCCGTGGAGGACCCGGTGCCGCGCGCCGCACTCCGCCTCGCCACCGCCGACGTCGCCGTACGGCCGCCCCTGCGGCACCCGTTCGCCGAGTGGCTGGAGTTCGCAACCAGGAAGTTCACCGGCGCCGTCAGGGAGTCCGACGTGCACGGCGATCTCGACGTCGGCATCGTCGCGCACTCCCTGGTCTCCTTCTTCGTCGGCACCCGCGTCGCGGGCCGCTCGCTGGAACCGGTGGGACGGCTGCCGCGCCGGGTCGCCGAGATGTGGTACCTGCTGATCCGGGGCCTGGTCCCGGTGCACCGCCGTCCCCGCTACATCAGCCTCGCCACACAGCTGGAGCGGGAGATCAGAACGGCCTGACCCGCGCGATACGGTGACGGACATGCCCTCCACCCCGTTCGCACCCGTGATTCTCGGCAACGAACCCGGCTCCTTCCCGCACAGCGTGCTGGCCGAGCGGCACCCGGCGATCATCAGCCGCGTACGGGACGCCTTCCCGTACGGCCCCGGGCAGCATCGGGCCCTGGACGAGCTGCTCGAGAACTGCGCTGAAGGGACGGTCGAGCCGCTCCCGGCCGACGCCCCGGACCGGGACCGCTGGCAGGAGTGGGGGCTGGCCGGCTGCGCCGGGCGCTCCTGGTACGACGTGCCGTGGCTGTGGGCGGAGAGCTACTTCTACCGCCGGCTGCTCGACGCCGTCGGCTGGTTCGGCCCCGGCGCCTGGCAGGGCATCGACCCCTTCCGCCCGTTCAAGCGCGCCGAACTGGACGCGCCGGAGACGGCCGAGGAACTGGCCGCGCTGGACACCCTGTCCGGCCTGCCCGAGGAGCGGCGGGCGCACGCCCTGCTGCACGGCTCGCTCTGGGGCAACCGCGCCGACCTCGGCTTCCGGCTCTCCGCCGAAGGCGCCGAGTCCCGCGACCCGGCGCCCGCGCTGGTCGCCGACGACAGCGAGGCCCTGTGGTCGCTGCTGCCGCCCGACGGTACGGCCACGCTGGTCCTGGTCGCGGACAACGCGGGCCGCGAACTCGTCCCCGACCTGCTGCTGATCGCCCATCTCCTCGCCGAGGGCCGGACCGCCCGGGCGGTCCTGCACGTCAAGCCACACCCGTACTACGTCTCCGACGCCACGACCGCCGACGTGGTCGACGCCCTGCACCGGCTGCGCGCGGTGCCCGGCGCGGCCGCCGGGTACGCGCGCGTGCTGTGGTCGGCCATGGCCGACGGCCGCCTCACCGTGCGCGCCCATCCCTTCTCCTGCGCCCCGCTGGGGTACGAGGAGATGCCGGACGACCTGCGCGCCGAGTTCGCCGCGGCCACGCTGACCCTGTTCAAGGGCGACCTCAACTACCGGCGCCTGGTGGGCGACCGGCTGTGGCCGCCGACCACGCCCTTCCACGAGACGACCGCGTACTTTCCCGGCCCGGTCGCCGCGCTGCGCACCCTGAAGTCGGACGTGATCACCGGCCTGCCGGCGGCGACCGAGGCCGCCCTGGTGGCGGCCGAGGGCCGGCGCTGGCGCACCGCCGGCACCCACGCGCTGATCCAGGCCGACGTCAAGTGACCCGTAGCGGCAGGGACTTGATGCCGTTGATGAAGTTCGACACCAGACGCCCGGGCGGCGCGGCGAGCCGGGGCTCCGGCAGGACGCGCAGCACCTCCTCGTGGAGCAGCCGGAGCTGCAGCCGCGCGAAGTGGGCGCCCAGGCAGACGTGCGGGCCGCCGCCGAAGGACACGTGCGGGTTGGGCGAGCGGGTCAGGTCGAGCCGGCCGGGACCGGCGAAGACCCGCTCGTCCCGGTTGGCCGAGGCGTGGAAGACCACGACCTTGTCCCCGGCCCGGATCCGCCGCCCCGCCAGCTCGGTGTCCCGCGCGGCGGTCCGGCGGAACGTCAGCACGGGCGGATGCCAGCGCAGCAACTCCTCGACCGCCGAGGGGATCCCCACCGTGCCGGCACGCAACAACCCGTACGCCTCCGGGTGCTCCGCGAGCGCCAGCAGCCCGCCGGGGGCCGCGCTGCGCACGGTGTCGTTGCCGGCGACGGTCAGCAGGAAGAAGAACATCTCCAGCTCCGCACCGGCGAGTTCCGCGTCGTGGGCGAGCGTCGTCATGATGTCGTCGTCGGGGAACCGCCGTTTGTGCGCGGCGAGCTGTCCGACGTAGGCGAACATGTCCTTCAGCATCGCCGGGGAGCGCGGATTGACCGGTGTGCCCGCCGCGTCCAGCACCACAGGGCCGGCCTCCTCCGGATCCTGGTAGCCGATCACCCGCTGCGTCCAGTGCAGCAGCAGCCGCCGGTCGCTCTCCGGGACGCCCAGCAGATCCGCGAGGTTGAGCAGGGCGTACTCGTCGGTGACGGCGGCCACCAGATCCACGGTGCCGTCCCCCGCACGGGCCCGCTCCAGCGCTCCGGCGAGCAGCGTGCGCGCCCGCTCCCGGGCGACGGCCGCGAACCGGTCGACCCGGCCCGGCGTGAAGGCCCGGCTCACCAGCCGCCGCAGCCTGCCGTGCTGCGGCGGATCCTGGTTGAGCATCATGCGCCGGATGAACGGCAGGTCCTCAGGGTCCGGGTCGCGGATCTGGGTCGCCCCGAGGCGGGAGGAGTAGGTCGTCGCGTCCTTCAGCACCCGGACGACGTCCGCGTGCCGGGTCACCGCCCAGAACCCCGGCCCGGCCGGCCAGCCCAGCACCTCCGGCTCCTCCTGCCAGGCGACGGGATGGTGATCGCGCAGCAGACGGTAGTCGTCGTACGGCACCCCGACGGCGTACCGGCGGGGATCGAACACGTCCGGCACGGGCGGGGTCCCGCCGGTGCTCACCGCCGCTCCTTCTCGCCGGCCGGCCCGGCCGCCGTGCACGCGCCGGACGCGTCCCGGGCCTCGCGGGAGCCGGGCAGGCCGGACCAGCCGTGCACGGCGAACGCCTTGCGGGCGCCGTCGCCGTGCACCTCATGGGGCAGCACGATGCGGGTCATGCGCCTACCGTGACCCGCGAGCGGGGGCAGGGCAAGGGCGCGGAGGGGGGAGGGGCAGGTGAACGCCTCCACGGACGGCCCGGGTTCCGGTTCCGGGGGATTTCACGCGATGGTGTGATCATGTTTCGCGCGGCGGATGCGTGCCGGGGCGGTGCGGGTAGGGCCCGGCCATGACGCAGCCGTTCGAACTCCCGCACTTCTACATGCCGTATCCCGCGCGGCTCAACCCGCACCTCGACGAGGCCCGGGCCCACTCGACCGCGTGGGCGCGCGAGACGGGCATGCTGGAAGGCTCCGGGATCTGGGAGCAGGCCGACCTGGAGGCGCACGACTACGGGCTCCTGTGCGCCTGCACCCACCCCGACTGCGACGGCCCCGCCCTCTCGCTGATCACCGACTGGTACGTGTGGGTGTTCTTCTTCGACGACCACTTCCTCGACATGTACAAGCGCACCCAGGACCGTGCCGCCGGAAAGGCCCACCTGGACCGGCTGCCGCTGTTCATGCCGCTCGACCCGGCGGCCCCCGTGCCCGAGCCGGAGAACCCCGTCGAGGCGGGCCTGAAGGACCTGTGGGCGCGCACGGTGCCGTCGATGTCGGCGGACTGGCGCCGCCGCTTCTCCGTGGCCACCGAGCACCTGCTCAACGAGTCGATGTGGGAGCTGTCGAACATCAACGAGGGGCGGATCGCCAACCCGGTCGAGTACATCGAGATGCGCCGCAAGGTGGGCGGCGCCCCCTGGTCGGCCGGGCTCGTGGAGTACGCGACCGCCGAGGTGCCCGCCGCCGTCGCCGGCACCCGCCCGCTGCGGGTCCTCATGGAGACCTTCTCCGACGCCGTCCACCTGCGCAACGACCTGTTCTCCTACCAGCGCGAGGTCGAGGACGAGGGCGAGAACAGCAACGGCGTGCTCGTCCTGGAGACCTTCTTCGGCTGTACGACACAGGAGGCCGCCGACACCGTCAACGACATCCTCACCTCACGCCTGCACCAGTTCGAGCACACCGCCCTCACCGAGGTCCCGGCCGTGGCCCTGGAGAAGGGCCTCACCCCGGACCAGGTGGCCGCGGTCGCCGCCTACACCAAGGGCCTGCAGGACTGGCAGTCCGGCGGCCACGAGTGGCACATGCGCTCCAGCCGCTACATGAACCAGCGGGCGCGCGGCAGCTCCCCGTGGCAGGCGCCGAGCGGCCCCGGCACCTCGGCGGCCGACGTCGGCGCACTCCTCGCCGCGGCCGCCCGGGAACGCCTGCGCGCCTGCACGCACGTGCCGTTCCAGAAGGCCGGCCCCTGCATCGTGCCCGAGTTCCACATGCCGTACCGGCTCGGGCTGAGCCCCCATCTCGATCGCGCCCGCCGGAACCTCGCCGCCTGGTCGCACCGCATGGGCATCCTCGAGGAGGGCGTGTGGGACGAGGACAAGCTCGCCGCCTACGACCTGGCGTTGTGCTCGGCGGGCCTGGACCCGGACGCCACCGAGGAGGCCCTCGACCTCAGCGCCCGGTGGCTCGCCTGGGGGACGTACGGCGACGACTACTACCCGCTGGTGTACGGCCACCGCCGCGACCTCGCCGCCGCCCGTCTGACCACGGCCCGGCTGTCGCGGTGCATGCCCGTCGAGGGGGAGCCGGACCTCGTCCCGGCCGACGCGATGGAGCGCGGGCTCACCGACCTGTGGACGCGGACGACGGCCGGCATGACCGCCGATGAGCGGCGCAGCCTGAAAGCCGCCGTGGACGCGATGACCGAGAGCTGGGTGTGGGAGCTGTCCAACCAGCTGCAGAACCGCATCCCCGACCCGGTCGACTACCTGGAGATGCGGCGCGCCACCTTCGGCGCCGACCTCACGCTGGGCCTGTGCCGGATGGGCCACGGCCCGGCCGTACCGCCCGAGGTGTACCGCAGCGGCCCGGTGCGCTCCCTGGAGAACGCCGCGGTCGACTACGCCTGTCTGCTCAACGACATCTTCTCGTACCAGAAGGAGGTCGAGTACGAGGGCGAGATCCACAACTCCGTTCTCGTCGTCCAGAACTTCTTCGGCGTGGACCATCCGACCGCCCTGCGCGTGGTCCACGACCTGAACACCCAGCGCATGCAGCAGTTCGAGCACGTCGTCGAGCACGAACTGCCCGTCCTCTACGACGACTTCCAACTGCCGGAGGCGGGGCGGGCCGCCGTGGACGGCTATGTCCGCGGCCTGCAGAACTGGATGGCCGGAATCCTCAACTGGCACCGGCGCGTGGACCGTTACAAGGCCGAGTGGCTGGCCCGCCGCACCCACGGCTTCCTGCCCGGCCGCGCCCCCGCCGTACCGGCCCTCTCCCTCGGCTGACGGTCGCCGAATCTCCGCGTACGGAACGGGGCATTCTGGGAACTTCGGTGAGTCCTCGGGAGTCTTGTGGAGTAAGGGGAACAACAAGACCGCGAACACACGGGGGGTGTTCCACCGTGACCGAGACCATCGACCGGCTCACCGAGACGACCGCGGGGCAGCAGCAGCCGTTACCGGCGGACCAACTGACGCCGTATCTGGCGCCGTTGACCGTCCCGCCCGTCCTGCGTCCCGCCGCGGACGACGTGCTGTGCGAGACCGAGATCGCCATCCGGCCGACCTGGGTGCGCCTGCACCCCCAGCTGCCCCCGACCCTGATGTGGGGGTACGACGGCCATGTCCCGGGCCCGACCATCGAGGTGCGGCGCGGACAGCGGATCCGCGTCGCCTGGACCAACCGCATACCGAAGGACGCCGAGTACCCGGTCACCTCCGTCGAGGTGCCCGGCCGCGCGCCCGGCACCCCGCCCGCCTCCACCGAGCCGGGCCGCGAGGGCGTCGAGCCGGACAAGGACGTCGCCGCACTGCCCGCCTGGACGGTGACGCATCTGCACGGCGCCCAGACCGGCGGCGGCAACGACGGCTGGGCGGACAACGCCGTCGGACACGGCGACGCCCAGCTGTCGGAGTACCCGAACGACCACCAGGCGGTGCAGTGGTGGTACCACGACCACGCCATGAACATCACGCGGTGGAACGTGATGACGGGTCTGTACGGCACCTACCTCGTCCGGGACGACGAGGAGGACGCCCTGCGGCTGCCGTCCGGCGAGCGGGAGATACCGCTGCTCCTCGCCGACCGCAACCTGGACACCGACGAGGACGGCCGCCTCAACGGCCGGCTGCTGCACAAGACGGTGATCGTCCAGCAGAGCAACCCGGAGACCGGAAAACCGGTCTCCCTGCCCTTCACCGGCCCCTACACCACGGTCAACGGCCGCATCTGGCCCTACGCCGAGGTGGACGCCGCCTGGTACCGCTTCCGGCTGGTCAACGCCTCCAACGCGCGCATCTTCGAGCTGGTGCTGATCGACGAGGACGGCGAGCCGGTGCCGGGCGCCGTGCACCAGATCGGCAGCGACGGCGGGCTGCTGCCCCGCCCGGTGCCGGTCGACTTCGACGGGGACCTGCCCACGCTGACCGTCGCACCGGCCGAGCGGTTCGACCTGCTGGTCGACTTCCGGGCGCTGGCGGGCCGGACGCTGCGGCTGGTCAACAAGGGGCCCGACCAGCCGGCGGGAGTGCCCGACCCGGCCGGCGACGTGCGCTACCCGGACGTCCTGGAGTTCCGGGTCCGCGAGAGCTGCGAGGAGGACCCCTTCGAGCTGCCCGAGGTGCTCTCCGGCTCCTTCCGCCGCCTGACGCACGACCTCCCGCACGGCCACCGGCTGGTCCTGCTCACCCCGCCCGCCACCAAGGGCGCCGGCGGCCACCCGGAGATCTGGGAGCTGACCGAGGTCGGGGACCCTGCCGGACTACGGCTACCGGCCGACGGCATCGTGCAGGTCACCGGGCCCGACGGCACCACGAAGACGTACCGGCGCACCTCGAGGACGTTCAACGACGGCCTCGGCTTCACCATCGCCGAGGGGGGCTACGAGCAGTGGAGCTTCCTCAACCTCGCGCCCATCGTGCACCCCATGCACATCCATCTGGCCGACTTCCAGCTGCTCGGCCGGGACGCCTACGACGTCTCCGGCTTCGACCCTGCCGCCGGCGGCACCCGCACGCCGATCCGGTACGACGCCGGGCGGCCGATCCCGCTCGCGCCCAACGAGCGCGGCAACAAGGACGTCTTCCGGGTGCCGGGCGGCCAGATGCTGCGGGTCATGGGCCGCTTCGACGGGGCGTACGGCCGGTTCATGTACCACTGCCATCTGCTGGAGCACGAGGACATGGGCATGATGCGGCCCTTCGTCGTCATGCCGGCCGAGGCGATGAAGTTCGACCACGGCGGCGCCCACGGCGGCCACGGAGAGGGGCACACCGGCTGACATCCACCGGGCCCCGGCAGGCCGTCCGGGACGCCTGCCGGGGACATGCCCCGGCCCCGAACCACCCGGCCCCGAACCGCCGGGCCCCGGACCGCCGGGCGCCGGACGTCACCCCGGCCGGGCGAGCCGGCCCGCCGCCGACCCGGCCCCGGGCCCGCGCCGGCGCCCGCACGCCCGCCCCCGCCTGCCATGACTACCCTCCGTCGGCCTTCGGCCAGTCTCACTCGTTCGTGTATCGTCGCGGGCCGGCGCCCCGGGTAGAGCATCAGCCGGAGGCGAGCGAACCATGGAATACACAGCATTGCGTCCCAAGGCGATGCCCGGGCAGGACCCGCGGGAGAGCGGCCCCGCGCCCGGCGCGCCGCACCGCCCGCACGCCGAGCCGCGTCGCGCGCGGCGGCTGCGGGCGCTGATCCTCGGCGTGTGCACCGGCACCCTGCTGGTGCTGGCCGGCGTCGGCATCGGCACGGTCGGCGCCACGGTGATCGGCCTGAGCAGGCTCGCCGAGCTGCGGCACCAGGCCCCGCCGGCCGCACCCCCGGACCGGGCCGCGCCCACCGCCCCCGCCGCCGGCCCGGGCCCCGCCCCGGCCGCCGCGCCCGGGGCCACCCTGGGCGTCGAGGCCGTCGACGCCGAGAAGGCGGGCGCGCTGGTCGTGGGCGTGCACGTGCCCGGACCCGGCTATACGGCCGGCCTGGTCCGCGGCGACGTCGTGCTGCGGTTCGGCTCCGCCCGCGTCGACGGCGCGGCCGACCTCGCCCGCGCCGTCGCCGGTGCCCGGCCCGGCCGGCAGGTGCTCCTCACCGTGCGTCACAGCAGCGGGCGCTACCAGCAGTTGACGGTTTCCCCGGGCGTGGTGACCTGAGCGGACCGGCGCCGGCCGCCGCCCCACACGTTCTCGGTCACCCCGGGAAACCCGCTGGTCACCGTGGGCCCTGCACGCCATGATGGCCCCATGCCGAGTCCCTTCCGAGCCGACCGCGCCCCGCGGGGAGCAGCGGCGACCGGCTCGCGCGACCCTGTCCGGCCGGGCAGGATGCTGCCCGAGACGCCGACGCCCGTTTCCCCACCCGCACCCGGAGGCCCGGATGACCGGTAGCACGCCCGCGACCTTCACCGCCGCCGACTACAGGGCCCGCATGGAGCGTGCCGCGCGCTCCGCGGCCGACGCCGGTCTCGCGGGGCTGCTCGTGGCGCCGGGGCCGGACATGGTCTGGCTCACCGGCTACACGCCCACCGCCGTCACCGAACGGCTCACCCTGCTCGTGCTCACGCCCGGCCAGGACCCCGTGCTCGTCGTGCCGACCCTGGAGGCGCCGGACGCCGAGCACGCCACCGGCGCGTCCGCGCTCACCCTGCGCGACTGGACCGACGGCACGGATCCCTACGCCGTCACCGCCGGCCTCCTCGACGGCCACGGCCGCTTCGGCATCAGCGACAACACCTGGGCCATGCACCTGCTGGGCCTCCAGCGGGCCCTGCCGGACACCTCCTACGCCGCTCTCACCGACGCCCTCCCGATGCTGCGCGCCGTCAAGGACGCCGCGGAACTGGAACTCCTCGCCGCCGCCGGAGCGGCCGCCGACGCCACGTTCGAGGAGATCCGCAAAGTTCCCTTCGCCGGCCGCCGCGAGTCCGACGTCGGCCACGACCTCGCCGGCCTGCTGCGCCGCTTCGGCCACGAGCAGGTCGACTTCACCATCGTCGGCTCCGGCCCCAACGGAGCCAACCCGCACCACGAGGTCGGCGACCGGGTCATCCGGCGCGGCGACATGGTCGTCCTGGACTTCGGCGGCCTGATGGACGGCTACGGCTCCGACACCACCCGCACCGTGCACGTGGGCGAGCCCAGCGAGGAGGAGCGCCGGGTGCACGACATCGTCCGCGAGGCCCAGGAGCAGGGCTGCCAGGCCGTACGGCCCGGGGCCGCCTGCCAGGAGGTGGACCGCGCCGCCCGCGCGGTGATCACCGACGCCGGGTACGGCGAGTACTTCATCCACCGCACCGGGCACGGCATCGGCGTCACCACGCACGAACCGCCGTACATGATCGAGGGCGAGGAGCAGCCCCTCGTGCCCGGCATGTGCTTCTCCGTCGAGCCCGGCGTCTATCTGCCCGGCCGCTTCGGGGTGCGCATCGAGGACATCGTCACGGTGACCGAGGACGGCGTCCGCCGTTTGAACAACACCACCCGTGAGATGGTCATAGTGGACTGAGAGGCCCAGGAGACACCCCTCGACGACACCCGGAACGGCGACCCGCGATCCATGACCCAGGCACCGACACCCACCGCGGACAGCGTCCGCAGACTGGTCCGCTCGCTGCTCAAGGACGGCGACGGCACCAAGGGACCGGACGTGCGGCCCGTGACCGAGGACCGCGCGTACACCTGGTGGGTCGGCACCCGCCATGTGCTGCGCCTCGCGCCCGACCGCGAGGCCTCGGTGGCGCGCCGCCGGGAGCTGCGGGTGCGCGACCTGGTCCGCCCGCACGTCCCCGTCACCGTCCCCGTCAGCGTCGCCCACGGCGAGTGGGCGCCCGGACTCGCCTGCACCCTCGACACCAAGGTGCCCGGCGGCACGGCCGACGAGCACGACGTCTCCGCAGTCGGCGAGGCCGACCTCGCCGGGCTGCTGCAGGGGCTGCGCGCGGTGCCCGCACGGCAGGCGGAGGCGCTCGGCGTGCCGCGCACCGCGCCGCGCTCCCTGGAGGCGCTGCGCCGCATGGCCGTGCATGCGGCCGAACGGCTCGCCGCCGCCGACGAGTTCGACGCCGCCCGGCTGCTCCAGCTGCCCCCGGCGGGCGCGGCCCAGCTCGCCGCGCAGCCCGGCACCGCCGTCCTCACCCACCACGGCCTGACCGGCGAGCACGTGGTGGTCAGCGCCGACGGGCGGGTGCGCGGCATCCTCGAGTGGACCCAGGCGGCCCTCGGCGACCCGGCCGAGGACATCGCCGGGCTGGCCGTCGCCGTCGGCTCGCCCGCGGCCGTCCGCGCCGCCACCCTCGCCGGCTACGGCGCCCGCCCCTGCCTGCGCGGCCTGTGGCTGGCCCGCTGCGACGCCGTCATCCGCCTCGCCGACCACCTGGAGGGGCGTGGGGGCGGCTCCCCGGTCCTGCTGCGGACGCAACTGCGGCGCGCCTGGGAGCCGATCCTGCTGGAGCGGCTGTCCGACTTCAAGGAGGACGGAACCGAGCCGTAGCCCGTCGGCGCCGAGGACCGGAGCCGTAGCCCGCCGGCGCCGGGGACCGCGCGGTCTCAGGGCTGCGCCAGCACCACGCAGGACTCCGCGGGCACCTGGAGCAGGCCGTTCTCGTCCGGCGTCGCCACCGGCTCCCACGCCGCCAGGACCTCCGCGGGACGGGTGCCGAGCGGGATGGACGCCGGCGCCTTGCCCAGGTTCACCGCCACGCACACGTCACCGCGCCGGAAGGCCAGCCAGCGGGCGTTCTCGTCGTACGCCACCTTGGTGTCGGCCAGGTCCGGATCGGTGAGGTCCGGCTGCTCGCGGCGCAGCGCGATCAGCCTGCGGTACCAGTCCAGCACGCGCGCGTGAGGCTCGCGCTGCGGCTCCGACCAGTCCAGGCAGGACCGCTCGCGGGTCGCCGGGTCCTGCGGGTCCGGTACCTCCTCCTCGGCCCAGCCGTGCGCCGCGAACTCCCGCCGCCGCCCCTGCCGTACCGCCTCGGCCAGCTCGGGATCGGTGTGGTCGGTGAAGAACTGCCAGGGCGTGCCCGCCGCCCACTCCTCGCCCATGAACAGCATCGGCGTGAACGGCGAGGTCAGCGTCAGCGCGGCCGCGCAGGCCAGCAGGCCGGGGGAGAGGAGGGCGGAGAGCCGGTCGCCCTGGGCGCGGTTGCCGACCTGGTCGTGGGTCTGGCCGTAGCCGACCAGCCGGTGCCCGGCCACCCGCGCGCGGTCCAGGGGCCGGCCGTGGTGCCGCCCGCGGAAGCTGGAGTAGGTGCCGTCGTGGAAGTAGCCGCCGGTCAGGGTCTTGGCGAGCGCGGCGAACGGCGCCCGCGCGAAGTCGGCGTAGTAGCCCTGCGACTCGCCCGTCAGCGCGGTGTGCAGGGCGTGGTGGAAGTCGTCGTTCCACTGCGCGTGCAGCCCGAGGCCGGACTCCGCGCGCGGGGTGATGAACCGGGGGTTGTTGAGGTCCGACTCGGCGATCAGGAACAGCGGGCGCCCCAGCTCCCCGGCGAGGCCGTCCACCGCCGCGGACAGCTCCTCCAGGTAGTGCACCGCGCGCGTGTCGTACAGCGCGTGCACCGCGTCCAGGCGCAGGCCGTCGATCCGGTAGTCCCGCAGCCACGCCAGCGCGCTGCCGACGAGGAACGCGCGCACCTCGTCCGAGCCGGGCGCGTCCAGGTTCACCGCCGAACCCCAGGGCGTGGTGTGGGTGTCGGTGAAGTACGGCCCGAACCGCGGCAGATAGTTGCCGGAAGGCCCCAGATGGTTGTGGACGACGTCCAGGACCACCCCGAGCCCCAGTTCGTGCGCCCGGTCGACGAAACGCTTCAGCGCCTCGGGGCCGCCGTACGGCTCGTGCACCGCCCACAGCGACACCCCCTCGTACCCCCAGCCGTGCCGCCCGGGGAACGGGCACAGCGGCATCAACTCCACGTGCGTGACGCCCAGTTCCGCCAGGTGCTCCAGACGGGCCGCGGCCGCGTCCAAAGTGCCCTCGGGGGTGTACGTGCCCACGTGCAGCTCGTACAGCACCGCGCCCGGCAGCCCGCGCCCCGCCCACGGCACCCGCCACGCGTACCGTCCGTGGTCCAGCACCGCGCTCAGCCCGTCCGGGCCGTCCGGCTGGCGGCGCGAGCGCGGATCGGGCAGCACGGGACCGTCGTCCAGCGCGAATCCGTACCGGGTGCCGTCCGCGGCCTCCGCCTCCCCCGTCCACCAGCCGGCGCGCTCGGGATCGCGCGCCAACGCGCGCGCGCCGCCCTCGCAATGGAGCGTCACTCGGTCTGCCTGCGGTGCCCACACCTCGAACTGCACGGACGGTTCCCCTTCGTCTGTGATCTCTCGCCTGCTCACCGTGATGTCCCGCGTCCCCATCGTGCCCGCCGGAACGATCAATCAGGCGTCGAATCCGTCCTTTCCCGCCGGGTGTCGTGGAAGTACCCGCAGACCGGCGCCGATTCCCCGTTTTCTGGACACCCGGGGTCCACTGCCCGACAATCACCAGCGTGACGTCGTCCTTCGAGTTCTCCACGTACCCCGCGCGGCTGTCGGACGCGGAACGGGACAAGGCGCTGCGGGTGCTGCGGGACGGCGTCGCCATGGGCCGGCTCTCGCACGACACGTTCGTGCGCCGCATGGAGCTGGCGCTGGCCGCCCGCCGCGCCGACGAACTGGCCGCCCTCGTCGCCGACCTGCCCCGCGAGAACCGTTTCTCCCGCGCGGTCCTCGGCACCGTCGAGGCCGTCTCCGGGTTCACCGTACGGCTGCGCCGGGCCTGGCAGGCCGAGCGGCTGCCCAAGCTGCTGCTGCCGCACCCCGCGCACACCCACCCGCTGCGCATCGGCCGCGACCCGGCCAACGGGCTGCGCCTGAACCACGAGACGGTCTCCCGCGTGCACGCGGAGCTGCGCCGGCAGGGCGGTGTGTGGGTCCTCAGGGACCTCGGCTCCACCAACGGCACCACCGTCAACGGCCGCCGGGTGATCGGCTCGGTCGTGGTCCGCGAGGGCGACCAGGTCGCCTTCGGCCGGGTGGCGTACCGGCTCGCCGCGAGCTGACCGGCGCCGGCCGGCGCTGTTCGAACGCACGCGCGCGTGCCGTCCCGATCGGGTGAGCCGCACTGCGGAACACCGGCCGGTGTGCCGATGCAAGGGGGCATGACGTATCTCACCAGAGCGGCGGCGGCGGGCGGGGCCCTGCTGGCGGCCGCCGGGCTCCTCGCCGCGGGCCCGGCCGCCGCGGCCACCCGCGCCCACGGACACGGCAACTGGCTCTACCTCACCGTCACCCGGGCCGAAGCGGGCAGGGGCGCCACCCGCCACGCCCTCCTGCTGTGCGGGCTGCCCCGGCGCGACGCCCACTCGGAAGAGGCCTGCGCCGAACTCGCCGCCGCGGGCGGAGACATCGGCCGCATCCCGCCCAAGCACGTCTTCTGTCCGATGATCTACGCCCCGGTGACCGCCCGCGCGTACGGCCGCTGGAACGGCCGGCCGGTCGACTTCCAGGAGACCTACGCCAACACGTGCACCATGGAGGCGCGCACGGGGGCGGTGTTCGAGCTGGACGGCTGACGGCTGACGGCCGACCGGGCGGCGACGGTGTGCCGGGCGGGGACGGCGTGCCGGGCGGGGACGGCGTGCCGGGCGGGTGGTGTGGGTCCACGCCGCTCACACCGCCCGCTCGCGGGCCTGCTGGGCGGCCACCAGGACCGTCCGCGACTGGTGCTCCACCTGGTGCTCCAGCGGCACCCAGCGGGCCCGGAAGCGCTCCGCGAAGGCGTCGCACCAGTCGGCCACGAGCCGCTCCAGCCGGGGCGCCGCCCGGTCGTCCGCCTCCCGCAGCACCCGCAGCAGCATCGCCGCCGCGCGCAGCGGCAGCCGCCGTCCGAAGGCGTCCACACTGCCGACGTACGCCATCGTCGTCCCGGCGGGCGGCGTGTGGATCCAGTCCTCGGCGAGCCCCGGGACCAGCTCCAGCGCCCAGCGCGCCGCCCGCAGCAGCGGGCCGTCCACCCCGTCGAGGCGGGGCAGCGCCTCGGCGAGGATCCGCTCCACCTCCCTCGAGTCCCGCAGCAGCCGCTTCGCCAGGCGCCGCATCGCCGCCGCCGGCGCCGGGTGCGGCGCCGGGTCGTCGACCAGGTCGCTGGCCCACATCGGCACCTCCACCACGGCCGTCAGACCGCCGTACCGGTGCGCGTGGTACCAGGTGCTGTGCCGCGCGTCGTCCGGCATGCTCGGGTACGCGGCGCCCGTCTCCGGGCCGGGCATGACATGCACACCGGGGGCGGAGGCCGGCCAGCCGGCGGCGTCGGAGGCGCCCGTCTCCACCGGGATGTGCAGCTGCGCGGCCGACTTGGCGAACGGCTCGGCGAGCCCGGGCACGTCCCTGGTCAGCTGCACCCAGCTGCCGCCGAGATCGGTGCCGTGCAGGGTGACCTGGAGGTAGGGCCGCAGCTCGTCGATCACCCCGGTCAGCGTCCGGGTCTCGGGCGGCAGCCGGTCGGGCGGCAGCACGGACGGCGACCACTCCGGCTGCTCGGCGCCCGTCGGCCGGTAGAAGCCGAGGTGGTAGTCGAGCAGGCTGCGCGGCGCCGGT
The DNA here is from genome assembly GCF_036345995.1 of Streptomyces sp. NBC_00557. NCBI lineage: Bacteria > Bacillati > Actinomycetota > Actinomycetes > Kitasatosporales > Streptomycetaceae > Streptomyces > Streptomyces sp. NBC_00557. The sequence goes on along the minus strand of NZ_CP107796.1, from coordinate 1,897,039 downwards.
GTCACATGCAGGCTCGCGCCGTCCGGATCCGCGCACAGCAGGAAGTGCCAGGACGTGTCGGCGCGCAACTCGCGCTCCGCGAGGACGCGTTCGGCCAGCACCCGCAGGGTGGAGCCGCCGGCCGGCTCGTTGGCGTGCGCGCCGGCGACCACGAACACCGCCCGCCGGGCATGTCCCACCGACAGCAGGTGCAGGGGCCTTCCCGCGCGGGAGACGCCGACCTGCCTGAGCGAGCACAGCCCGGGTTCCTGAGCGGCCAACGCCTGAGCGGAGGCGACCAGTTCGGGAACGGTGGGGTAGCGCAGCTCCGGCAGAAGACTCACCCCCGACTTGTTCCGCCCGGCTTCGCCCTCCCAGTCCCGCACGCTCGAGGTGAACTGTCAAGCATGCGGAGGGGAGGCTCCGGGAGCGCTCGGGCACAGGGCCCGGGGCGCTGCGCGGGCGGTGCGTGCCGTGCGGTCACTGCTGGTGCAGGCCGCGTCCCGCGAGCGTCAGGAACACCTCGCCCACCGCCTCCGACAGCGTCGGGTGCGCGTGCACGTGCCGGGCCACGTCCGAGGGCTCGGCGTCCCAGCCGACGATCAGCTGGCTCTCGGCGATCATCTCCGACACGTGCGGGCCGACCAGGTGCACACCGAGCACCCGACCGCCGCCGGCCTCGGCGACGACCTTCACCATGCCGCCCTGACCGTGCACCATGCCCTTGGCCACGGCGGTCAGCGGCATCGTGTTCACCTCGACCTCGCGCCCACGCGCGCGTGCCTCGCTCTCGCTCAGCCCCACCGAGGCGGTCTGCGGCGCGGAGTACGTCACCCGGGGCACGGCCGCGTAGTCCACCGGGGCCGGCACCCGCCCGGCCAGCGTCTCGGCGACCAGCAGGCCCTCCGCGAACGAGGCGTGGGCGAGCCCGGGCGACGGCGGCGGCAGCAGGTCCCCGACGACGTGCACGCCCGGCACGGCCGTCTCCAGCCGGTTCCAGTCCGCCGGTACAACGAACCCCCGCGCGTCCGCCGTAAGGCCGGCCGCGGCCAGGTCCAGGCCCTCGGTGACCGGCGCCCGGCCGACGGCCACCAGCAGCCGCTCCGCCTCGACGGTGCGCACCTCTCCCCGCGCGGTGCGCACACGCGCGCGTACGCCGTCCGCCAGCACCTCCGCGTCCAGCAGCCGGGCGCCCGCCCGCACGTCGATCCCGCGTTTCTTCAGGCCGCGCGTCAGATGCCGGCTCACGTCGGCGTCCTCCAGCGGAACGATCCGGTCGGCGGCCTCGACCAGGGTGACCTCGGCGCCCATCGACCGGTGGAAGGAGGCGTACTCCACGCCGATCGCGCCGCCGCCCAGCACCAGCACGGACGCCGGCAGGCCCGGCGCGAACAGGGCGTCGTCGCTGGTCACCACGCGCCGCCCGTCGGGCGTGAGGCCGGGGAGCGTGCGCGGGCGCGAGCCGGTGGCGAGCACGATCCCGCGACGGGCGGTGAGTTCCCGCGCGCCGGGTGCGGACTGCGGCCGTACGCCGGGCGCGGCATCCACCGGGGCCTCCTCCACGCGTACCGTCCGCGGCCCCGTCAGCCGGGCGCTGCCCCGGACCACCCGCACACCGGCGTGCGCCAGATGCGCCTCGACGCCCTTGTGGTTGCGCACCACGATGTCGTCCCGGGTGGCCACCAGCGCCGCCCAGTCCACCGAGTCCAGCGTGGCCTTCACGCCCCACCGCTCGCGCGCCTCGGCGATGCCGTCGACCAGCTCGGCGGCGTGCAGCATCGCCTTGCTGGGGATGCAGCCGCGGTGCAGACAGGTGCCGCCGACCTTGTCGCGTTCGACGAGGACGACGTCGAGACCGAGGGCGGCGGCGCGCAGGGCGGTGCTGTACCCGCCGGTGCCGCCGCCGATGACGAGGACATCCGCTGTGGTGATGGTCATGGGCACCACCCTGCGCCCCTCGCTTGCCATGCGTCCAAGGCAATGTTCTTGTGGAAGCCATGCAGGATCTTCATGGGAGGGCGGGGAGTTGAGCCTGCGGCAGATGGAGTACTTCGTGACGGTCGTCCAGGAGGCGTCGTTCACCCGTGCGGCGGACGTCCTGCACGTCACGCAGCCCGCGCTCTCGCACCAGATCAAGGCCCTGGAGAAGTCGGTCGGCGGCGCCCTGCTGGAGCGCATGGCGCGCGGTGTGCGCCTCACCCCGATGGGGCGGGCCTTCCTGCCGCACGCCGAACTCGCCGTCCGCAGCGCCGCGCAGGCCCGCCGGGCGGCCCGCGCCACCGCCGGCGCCGAGGGCGGCGAACTGCACGTCGCCACCCTGCACTCCCTCGCCGTCGGCGTCCTGCCCGACGTCTTCGCCCGCTGGCGCGCCGCCCGTCCCCGGGTCCTGCTGCGGCTGCACGAGTACGCCACCGCCGAGGCCCTGGAGGAGGCCGTGCAGCGCGGCACCGCCGACCTCGCCTTCGGCCCGGTGCCCGCCGACCCGCCCGGCACCGTCGTACCGGTCGGCGAGGAGGAGCTGGTCCTGGTGGTCCCGTTCGACGACCGGCTCGCGGGCCGTACGACGGTGCGGCTGCCGGAGCTGGTGGACCGGGCCTGGGTCCGCTGCGCGCTGGAACCCGTCGTCCAGGGTGAGCGGTTCCTCGACTGGGCCTGCGGGAAGGCCGGGTTCCGGCCGCGCACCGCCGTGTGGACCGAGCACACCTCGACGGCCGTGCGCATGGCCGCCGCCGGGGTCGGGGTGTGCGTGGCGTCGGCCGACGTCGTGCGCGGGGCGGTGGGCGAGGACTGCGCCATCCTCACCCCCGACCCGGCCTGGAAGCGCCCCCTCGCCGTCTACGCGCGCGTGCCGCCCACCGGCGCCGCCGAGGCCTTCGTGGACCTCCTGCGCACCACATGGCCCACGCCGACAGCGCCGCCCGACGGCCGGGCCACGCCCATCGACCGGCACGCAGAGCAGGGGGCCGACGGCGCGCCCGGCGTGCAGGGGCATGGGGTCGACGACCTGCCAGCCCCACAAGAGCTGCGCTGAGCCCGGGGGCTCACGCATCCTCCGTCCGCTCCAGGAGTGCCACCGGCCACTGGTCGAAGAGGTCGGCCAGAGGTGTGTCGCCGGTGAACTCCCGGTCCGGGGTGAGGACGTCCGTCCAGCGGCCGGGCGGCAGGGTGAGGCGGGTTTCCCGCCAGCCGCCCGTCTCGGCGAGCCGGAGGGAGAGCCGGGTCACCGCCGTGACGACCTCGCCGGAGCGCGCGAACGCCACACAGTGCCCGGCCGCCGGGCCCTCGGCGGTCAGCGGGTCGTAGGACCCGGACGCGCCGAAGGCGGCGGGACGCCGGGCGCGCAGCCGCAGGGCCGCCGCGGTCAGCGCGTCCTTCTCGCCGGGCACCTCCGGCGGGAAGGACACCGGACGCCGGTTGTCCGGGTCCACCAGCGCCCGGTACTCGCCCTCCGTGCCCTGATACAGGTCCGGCACTCCGGGCATCGTCAGATGGACCAGGGCCGTGCCGAGCACGTTGGCCCGGATGTGCGGCTCCAGCGCCTTGCGGAACGCGGCCACGCGCTCGCCGGGCGGGCCGCACGGCCCGGCCGCGACGAACGCCGCCACCGCCTCCTCGTACGGCGGTTCCTGCTCCGTCCAGCTGGTGTACATGCCCGCCTCGCGCGCGTGCTTCAGCAGCGCCTGCTGCACCCGCTCCTCCTCGGCGGGGCCCAGCCCGAACACCGTCTGCCAGGCCGCCCAGGCCAGCTGCCCGTCCGGCACGCCCACGCCCTCCTCGGGCCGGTTCACCTCGGCCAGCAGCTCCGCCCACCGGTCGGGGCACTCGGTGAGGACGGCCAGCGCGGCGCGGACGTCGGCGCTGCGCTTGGTGTCGTGCGTGGAGACCACCGTGCCGGTGTCCGGCCAGTCGCGCTGCATGCGTGCGCAGTACGCGTGGAAGTCCTCCGGCGACACCCCGGGCCGGCCCGGGTCGCCGCCCACCTCGGTCGCCGACAGCAGCGGCACGTAGCGGTAGAACGCCGTGTCCTCCACCGACTTGGCGCGCAGCGCCGACGCGGTCTGCGCGAACCGGGTGCGGAACTCCACCCGGCCGGCGTGGTCCGGCGCCGACGGATCGCCGGGCGGCTCGACGAGCAGCCGGCGCACGACGCCGACGGCGTCCGCCTCCTCGGGCACCACGAAGGCGAGCCGGGCCTCCTCGGCGGCGTCCTCGGTGATGACGGAGGCGGCGTCGGTGGAGGCGTACGGCCGGTAGACCCGCATCCGCACCAGCAGCTCCTCCACGGCCGTGCGCAGGGCCCAGGGCGCCCGGTCGCGCAGGTCCAGGTCCGGCGAGGTCGCGCAGAGCCGGGTGGCCGCCCGGGTGAGCCGGTCGGTCTCGGTGGCCAGCTCGTGTGTGAGCACCTTGTAGGCGGCGCGCCGTACCGTCGCCTCCCAGTTGCCGCCCCGGTCCGTCTGCGGCGCGGCGAACGCCCGGTAGCGGCCCAGCAGTTCGTACGCCCCGGTCTGGTCGGTGAACAGGCCGTCGATCTGCCGGAGGGCGTCGTAGCCGGTGGTGCCCGCGACGGGCCAGGACGCCGGGAGCCGCTCGCCGTCGGCGAGGATCTTCTCCACCACCGTCCAGCGCCCGCCGGTCGCCTCGTGCAGCCGCGCGAGGTAGCCGTCGGGGTCGGCGAGCCCGTCGGGGTGGTCGACGCGCAGTCCGTCGAGCACGCCCTCGTGCAGCAGCTGGAGGATCTTGGCGTGGGTGGCCTCGAACACCTCCGGGTCCTCCACGCGCACCCCGATCAGCTCCGAGATGCTGAAGAACCGCCGGTAGTTCAGCTCCGTACGGGCCAGCCGCCACCACACCGGGCGGTACCACTGGGCGTCCAGCAGCTCCGGCAGCGGCAGGCCGGCGGTGCCCGCGCGCAGCGGGAAGGCGTGCTCGTGGTAGCGCAGCACGTCGCCGTCGACCACGAGGTGCTCCAGCTGGGAGGCGAGCGGGCCGCCGAGCACCGGCAGCAGCACCTGCCCGCCCTGCGCCTCCCAGTCGATGTCGAACCAGCGCGCGTACGGCGAGCCGGGCCCCTCGCGCAGCACCTCCCACAGGGGGGCGTTGTGCCGGGGCGCCATGGCCATGTGGTTCGGCACGATGTCGGCCACGAGGCCGAGACCGTGCTCGCGCGCGGTCCGGGCCAGCCATCGAAGGCCCTCCTCGCCGCCGAGTTCCTCGCGCACGCGCGTGTGGTCCACCACGTCGTAGCCGTGCGGGGAGCCGGGCACGGCCTCCAGGACGGGCGAGAGATGCAGATGCGAGACGCCGAGCGACGCCAGGTACGGTACGGCCGCCGCGGCGGCCGCGAACGGAAACGCGGGCTGGAGCTGCAGCCGGTAGGTGGCGGTGGGCACTGCCGGTCCGGGTCGGGCGGAAGTCATGGAAACCTACGTACCCAGCCCGCCGCCTTTCGTGTCATCGCCGCCTGAACGGACGCATCCTCGCCCATCCGGCCCACCGGGCGAAAACGTCCGCCACGCGCGCGTACCGGGCGGGCGGCCCCGCCCGGCGGGGCCGCCCGCCGCGCGGCCCGGCTCACGCCGGCCGTTGCAGCACCGTCAGACTGCGGTCCGGCAGGGTGAGCCGGTCGCCGGCCCCGACCTTCGGCCCGGACCCCGGCGGCACCCCCTCCGGACGGGCCGTGTCGACCACCACCTGCCACTGCCGGCCGTGGTTCACCGGCACCAGGAAGTCCAGCGGCTGCGGGGAGGCGTTGAACATCAGCAGGAAGGAGTCGTCGGTGATGCGTTCCCCGCGCGGCCCGGGCTCGGAGATCGCGTTGCCGTTGAGGAACACCGTCAGCGCGGACGCGGGCGCCGAGTCCCAGTCCCGCTGGGTCATCTCGGTGCCCTCCGGGGTGAACCAGGCGATGTCGGACAGGTCGTCGTGAGTGCCCTCCACGGGACGGCCGTGGAAGAACCGGCGCCGGCGCAGGACCGGGTGATCCCGCCGCAGCCACACCATCGCGCGCGTGAACTCCAGCAGGTCGCCGTCCGCCGGCTCCGGCCAGTGCAGCCACGACAGCTCGTTGTCCTGGCAGTACGCGTTGTTGTTGCCGCGCTGGGTGCGGGCGAACTCGTCGCCGTGGCTGATCATCGGCACGCCCTGGGACAGCATGAGCGTGGCGATGAAGTTCCGCATCTGCCGGGCGCGCAGCGCGAGCACGCCGGGGTCGTCGGTCTCGCCCTCCACCCCGCAGTTCCAGGACCGGTTGTGGCTCTCGCCGTCCCGGTTGTCCTCGCCGTTGGCCGCGTTGTGCTTGTCGTTGTACGAGACGAGATCGTGCAGGGTGAAGCCGTCGTGGCAGGTGACGAAGTTGATCGAGGCGAGCGGGCGGCGGCCGTCGTCCTGGTAGAGGTCCGAGGAGCCGGTCAGCCGCGAGGCGAACTCCGCGAGCGCCCGCGGCTCGCCCCGCCACAGGTCGCGCACCGTGTCCCGGTACTTGCCGTTCCACTCGGTCCACAGCGGCGGGAAGTTGCCCACCTGGTAGCCGCCCTCGCCCACGTCCCACGGCTCGGCGATCAGCTTCACCTGGGAGACCACCGGGTCCTGCTGCACCAGGTCGAAGAACGACGACAGCCGGTCGACCTCGTGGAACTGCCGGGCCAGGGTCGCCGCGAGGTCGAACCGGAACCCGTCGACGTGCATCTCGGTGACCCAGTACCGCAGCGAGTCCATGATCAGCTGGAGCACGTGCGGGGACCGCATCAGCAGCGAGTTCCCGGTGCCCGTGGTGTCCATGTAGTAGCGCCGGTCGTCCATGAGCCGGTAGTACGACGGGTTGTCGATGCCCTTGAAGGACAGCGTGGGGCCCAGATGGTTGCCCTCGGCGGTGTGGTTGTAGACGACGTCCAGGATGACCTCGATCCCGGCCTCGTGCAGCGCCCGGACCGCCGACTTGAACTCCAGCACCTGCTGCCCGCGGTCGCCCCAGGAGGCGTAGGCGTTGTGCGGGGCGAAGAACCCGATCGTGTTGTAGCCCCAGTAGTTGCTCAGGCCCATGTCGACCAGCCGGTGGTCGTTCACGAACTGGTGGACGGGCATCAGCTCCAGCGCCGTCACCCCGAGCTTGGTCAGGTGTTCGATGACCGCGGGGTGCGCGAGCGCCGCGTACGTGCCCCGCAGCTCCTCGGGCAGACCCGGGTGGCGCATGGTCAGGCCCTTGACGTGCGCCTCGTAGATCACCGTGTGGTGGTACTCGGTGCGCGGCGGCCGGTCGTCGCCCCAGTCGAAGTACGGGTTGATCACCACGGACGCCATGGTGTGCGGAGCCGAGTCCAGGTCGTTGCGGCTGTCCGGCGCGCCGAAGTGGTAGCCGTACACCTCCTCGCCCCAGCGGACCGTGCCGCTGATCGCCTTCGCGTACGGGTCGAGCAGCAGCTTCGCGGAGTTGCAGCGCAGCCCGCGCCCGGGGTCGTACGGGCCGTGCACCCGGAACCCGTACCGCTGCCCCGGCATCACGCCCGGCACGTACGCGTGCCGCACGAACGCGTCGCTCTCGCGGAGTTCCACCGCCGTCTCCGAGCCGTCGTCGTGCAGCAGACACAGCTCTACTCGGTCCGCGGCCTCCGTGAAGACCGCGAAGTTGGTTCCGGCGCCGTCATAGGTGGCGCCGAGCGGATACGCCTCTCCAGGCCAGACCTGCATGGCTACGACTCTCCCAGGTGTGCCGCCGCCCCGGGGCCGCCTTGGCCCCCGAGTCTCCCCGAATTGACGGAACCTCCGTGACTTCTTACCCACCGACCGGCGCACCCGGCGACTCCGGTACCCGCTGTGAGCCGCCTCAGTGGGGACGACATGTACTCCGATGGGGTTACCAGGAGGATCGGCGGCTCACCTCCCCCACCCGCGGCTGCCGGTCGCCGTGCACCGCGACGATCCGGTGGAACCCCGGCTCCCGCCCCCACTGCGCGTGACCGGGGCCGGCGCTCCCGGGGGTCCACCCGCCGAGGTCTGCCGCACGCGCCCGCGGCGTGGACGGCTATGAATCCGCTCACTCCGCGTGACCTCGCACGGCGGAACGGCCACTGGACAACGCGGAGTTGAGCAAAACAGTTGAGAAACCGACCTGTCCATCCGGCTGCACCGCCCACCGCTCGCGGAGTACCCTTCCTTGATCGTTGAGACTGGGAAAGGCCCGGGGGAGCGGAAGGCGGTGCACGGGTGGGCTCGGGAGGCCTGGAGCTGCCCCCTGGTGACGAGGGTCACGAGGGGAACTCCACAGACGTCCCGCCCGGCGCGGTGTCCCTGGCCCGCCCGATGGACGCGGGGTCCATCGGGCCGGAGCTGGACTGGGACGCCGACGCCTGGCGCGAGGTGCGCACCCGCGCCCAGCGGGCCGGCCGGGCCTACATCTGGCTGAACCTCGTCGAACAGCGGCTGCGCGCGGTCGTCGCCGCCGTGCTGCGCCCGGTCTACGAACCCGTCCACGGGGACGACTGGGTGGTCGCCGCGGCCGGCCCGGCCGGGCAGGAGTGGGTGCAGCGCGCGGTCGCCGTCCGTGAAGTCAGCCGCCGCAAGGGCTACTTGCTCGACCCGGCCGACGACAACGTGCTCAGCTTCCTCACCCTGCCGCAGCTGCGCGAGCTGATGGTGCAGCACTGGCCCTGCTTCGAGCCGTACTTCGACGAGCGCCGCGACCTCGAACTCGCCCTGGACGAGCTCGAGGTGACCCGTAACGTCGTCTCCCGCAACCGGGCGCTGTCCGGGGCGGTCCTGAGCCAGGCCGAGCGGGCCTCCGCCCGGCTGCTGGAGATGCTCGGCGCCGGCGGCGACGTGCCCTCCGCGCGCCGGCTGCCCGTGGACGCCGTCGAGGACCTGGTCGGCGACCGGTACGCCGACGTCGTCGCCGTCCACCCCGACCGGGTGCGGCTGATGCGCCAGTTCCCCGCCGAGGACCTCTTCGGCGGCGCCCGCCGCCTCGACGCCATCGGCATCGGCCTCAACCTGCTGGTGCAGAACTTCTCCGGCCGCCGCCTGGTCCGGCTCGCCGAATCCGGCTGCCGGGTACGGCTGCTCTTCCTCAACCCGGCCTCCAGCTCGGTCAAACGCCGCGAACGCGAACTCGGGATGAAACGGGGCGAACTGAGCCGGTCCGTCGAGATGAACATCCTGCACATGCGCCGGGTGCGCTCCCGGCTGCGCGACCCGGGCGCCTTCGAGATCCAGGTCTACGACGAGACACCGCGCTTCACCGCCTACCTGGTGGACGGCGACGGCGCCGACGGCATCGCCGTGGTGCAGTCCTATCTGCGCGGGGCGCGCGGGATGGAGTCGCCGGTGCTGGTGCTGCGCAACGGCAGCAAGCTGGTCAAGTCGGATGACGCGGGCGAAGCGGGGCTCTTTCCGACATACCGTGAGGAGTTCGAGCTGGCCTGGGCCGATTCGCGTCCGGTGTCCTGAACTGTCCACCGGCGCAAGCGGAACGCGATCCTCTGATTGTCAGTGCCGCGTGCGAGGGTGGAGGCCACTGGGGGAACGCACCACCAAGAAGGGGGGCCGCCCATGGGCTGGCACCGGGAGCTGCTGATCGGCTTCGACCTGGAGACGACCGGGACCGATCCGCGCGAGGCGCGCATCGTCACCGGCGCGGTGATCGAGGTCAGGGCCGGTGAGCCCATGGGCCGCAGGGAATGGCTGGCCGATCCGGGCGTGGAGATCCCGGCCGACGCGGTGGCGGTGCACGGCATCAGCACCGCGCGGGCGACGGCCGAGGGCCACCCGGCCGACCGGGTGGCCGACTCCATCGCCGACACCCTGGTGGGCTACTGGAGGACGGGCGTCCCGGTCGTCGCCTACAACGCGGCCTTCGACCTCACCCTGCTCTCCGCCGAACTCCGGCGGCACGCCCTGCCGTCCCTCGCCGACCGCCTGGGCGGCCTGGCCCCGGCCCCGGTCATCGACCCCTACACCATCGACCGCTGGGTCGACCGCTACCGCCGCGGCAAGCGGAACCTGGAAGCGGTCTGCGCCGAGTACGGCATCACCCTCGACGCCGCCCACACGGCCCCGGCCGACGCCCTGGCCGCGGCGCGGCTCGCGTCCGCGATAGCCGACCGCCACCCGAAGATCGCGTCCCTGCCGCCGGCCGACCTCCACCTGCGGCAGATCGAGTGGTACGCGCAGTGGGCGGCGGACTTCCAGGCGTTCCTGCGGAGCAAGGGGGACGCGGGGGCGGTGGTGGACGCGACATGGCCCCTGCGGGAGGAGCCGGCCGAGAGCCGGCCGGTATAGCCGGGCTGCGCGACGTCCAGGGCTCGGCTCGGACACCGGGTGCCTGAAAACACCGGAGCCCGTCAGAACGGGTACCAGCGGACGGTCTCGTCCCCGTCCCGCAGCGACGCGACCCGCCGCCGGAACTCGGCCAGCGCCTTCGGATTGCCCGGCGCGTGCTGGGCCACCCAGGCGCAGCTCGCCGTCTCCCGGGCGCCGCGCAGCACCGCACAGCCCTCCCACTCCCGCACGTCCCACCCGTACGTCCGGACGAAGGAGTCGTACGCCTCGGCCGGCAGCCCGTACCGGTCGCGGGAGAGCGCCATGACCACCAGGTCGTGTTCGCGCAGGTCGGCGGAGAAGGTCTCCAGGTCGACCAGGACCGGCCCGTCCGGTCCGACGTGCACATTGCGGGGCAGCGCGTCGCCGTGGACCGGCCCCGGCGGCAGATGGGGCGTCAGCGCGGCGGCCTGCGCCGCGAACCCGTCCCGGCGCGCGCGGAGGTAGGCGGCGTCCTCGGGGTCGATCGCGTCACCCGCCAGCCGCAGCCACCGCTCCACGCCGCCCAGCAGCTCGCGGGGCGGCAAGGCGAAAGGAGGAGAGGGCAGTGCGTGCACCAGGCGCAGCAGCCGGGCCAGATCGCGCGGTTCGGCGGGCCGCACCGGATCCGGCAGCCGGTGCCACACCGTCACCGGGTGGCCCTCGACCAGCCGCGGCTTCGGCTCGGCCGGCCGTACCGCCGGCACGCCCGCCTCGGCCAGCCAGCCGGCGATCTCCACCTCGCGCCGGGCCCGCTCCAGCAACTCGGCGTCCCGGCCCACCTTCACCACGAGGTCACCGGCCGCGAACACCGCGTTCTCGCCGAGGGCGAGCAGCGCCGCGTCCCCGGCCGGCCCCGGCACGACCCCCGCCGCGGCCAGTACACCCCGCGCCCGCGCCTCGTCCATCCCGCCGCCTCCACACCGTCCCGCTGTGCCGTCTGCCGTATCCGCCCAGTCTCGCATTGGCACAGGTCACCCATCAGGCACGCCCAGCACGGACGTGCCCCGAAGGGGCGCGGGGCCGTGTCGACATGCGGCTCCGCCGCGCGGGCGCGACCAGCCCCCACGCCCCGCATCCGCGCAGGGCCGTAACCGTCCCACCCGGTGGGCGCACCGTCACACCGGCAGCCGCTCCCGCTCGCCCTCCCCGCGTGCCTGCCGGAAGGCTCCGGCGTCGGGCCCCTCGTCGTGGGTCAGGTCGGGCAGCCGGTGCAGCCACTTCGGCAGGTACCAGTTGCGCTCGCCGAGCAGGGCCATCACGGCCGGCAGCAGCACACCGCGGATGACCGTCGCGTCGATGAGGACCGCCGCGGCCAGACCCACGCCCATCTGCTTCATGGACTGCATCGACAGTGTGCCGAAGATCGCGAACACGGCGACCATGATGACCGCGGCACTGGTGACGACGCCGGCCGTGGTGACCACGCCGTGCCGGATCGCGTCCTTCGTCGTACGGCCGCTCATCCGGGCCTCGCGGATCCGGGACACCACGAACACGTGGTAGTCCATCGACAGCCCGAACAGGATCACGAACAGGAACAGCGGCAGCCAGGTCACGATCGCGCCGACGCCCTGCGCGCCCACCAGCGACGCGCCCCAGCCGTGCTGGAAGACCGCGACGAGGATGCCGTACGCGGCGCCCACCGACAGCAGGTTGAGCACGATGGAGGTGATCGCGACGGTCAGCGAGCGGAACGACAGCAGCATCAGCAGGAAGGCGAAGACGATCACGAAGGCGAAGACCGGGACGACGGAGCCGAGCAGCTGGTCGTTGAAGTCGTGGTTGCCGGCCACCTGCCCGGTGATCGGCGCCTCGACGCCGTCCACCGTGCCGAGCGTGGCGGGCCGCACCTCGTCGCGCAGCTTGTCCAGGCTCCTGACCGCCCGGTCCATGTCGGAGCCGCCGACCAGCGGCACCGAGACCACGGCGACGTTCTGCGCGTCGTGCACCCGGATGTCGATCGGGCCGCGCGAGGCACCCGAGGAGATCGCCCGCTGCTGGAAGGCGGCGAGGGCCTGCCGCACCTCGGGCGCGCCGATGTCCTTGGCCTTGACGACGACCTGGGCCGGCTCGCTGCCGCCCGGGAAGGCGTCGTTGATCCGGTTGTAGGTCTGCACGATCGGCAGCGACGTGCCGAACTCCTGGTCCAGGGTGAGCTGCTGGGTCTTCATGCCGAGCGCGGGCGCCGCGACCGCCAGCAGGGCACCGGCCGCCACCACGACCGAGACCAGCGGCCTGGCCAGCACGGCGCGCAGCACGGCGGTCCAGAGCCGGCTGCCGTCGCCCGCGGCCCGCTTGCCGCCGCGCCGGCTCAGGAACGGGATGCGGCCCTTCTCCACGCGCTCGCCGAGCAGCGACAGCAGCGCCGGCAGGACGGTCACCGACCCGACCATGGCGACCGCGACCACCATCAGCGAGGCCAGGCCCATCGCCTCGAACTCGGCGAGCCCGGTGAACAGCATGCCCGCCATCGCCACGCACACCGTGACACCGGAGACGATGACCGCCCGTCCGCTGGTGGCGGCGGCGATCCTGAGGGCCGTGCCCGGGTCCCGCCCGGCCTGCCGCTCCTCGCGCTCGCGGCGCAGGTAGAACAGGCAGTAGTCGACGCCGACGGCCATACCGACCAGCAGCATCACGGAGTTGGCGGTGTCGCTCATCGGCTGCAGATGGCTGACGACGCCCATCAGGCCCATCGTCGCCATGATCGCGGTGATCGCGAGGGCCACCGGCAGCAGCGCCGCCACCAGGGCGCCGAAGGCGATCAGCAGGATGCCGAGCGCCACCGGCACCGCCGAGTACTCGGCCTGCTTGAAGTCGTCCCCGAAGGCGTCCTTGTACTGCTTCTGCATGCTGGCGCCGCCGATCTCCTCGATCCGCAGCGAGCCGTGCGCCTTCTGCACCCCGGCGACGGCGTTCAGCACCGGCTCCACCCGGTCGACGGCCGTCTTCGCGTCGCCGCGCATGTCGAACTGCACCAGCGCGCTGCGACCGTCGCGGGAGACGGTGTGCGTGTCGTACGGCGAGGTCACGGCCGTGACCTTCCCGGTGCCTTCGACCGCCTTCACCACGTCCGCGACGGCGGCCCGGAACTCGGCCGAAGTCGCCGTGAGACCACCGGACTTCGCCTGGATCAGCACGGTCTCCCCGGCCGGCTGCTTGATGCCTGCGTCGTCGATGATCTGCGCGGCGGTGTGTGTCTCGCCCTTGAGCTGGTTGTTCTCGTCGACGTCGACCCGGCCCGCCGCCGAGCCCAGCCCCATGGCCAGCACGACGAACAGCACCCATATGCCGACCGCCGCCCAGCGGTGCCGGGCACTCCAGCCGCCGGCGCGGGCGGCCAGCCCCCGCACCCGCACATCCCTGTTCCCCATCGCGGGCCTTCCCCCTCGTGTGCGGTGGCGACCGGGTGCCGCCACGTCTGCGCTTGCTCCGTACGACGGTATGAGCCGCCCGAGCACGGCTCGTCGTGCTGCCCGGTGAACTCGGCGGCCCGGGTGTCGGCACTGGGGAGGACGACGGCCCCTTACACCTATCGGGGCTTCCCCGGGAGGACCCTCGGGGTCGCGGCGGCCGTGGGACGTGGGCTGTCCGATCTGCCGCCGGTGCGGTGATGTGTGATTACGAAACCTTGTTGAACAAGTCACAGGCGCGTGGAGAGGTTGATACGGCACCCCCGGATCGGCCAGAGTTTCGCGGAGCCCGCCCCGCGCGGGCCCCGGCCGTCGTGCCCGCCCCCACGGGGCACGACGGCCGCTCTAGGCTGGCCGGATGACGACCTACGCGGCGCTGTTGCGCGGAATCAACGTCGGCGGCAGCAAGAAGGTGCCCATGGCCGACCTCCGCTCGCTGCTGGCCGGCCTCGGCCACACCGGTGTGCGGACCCATCTGCAGAGCGGCCAGGCCGTGTTCACCGCCGGCCACGGCGACGAGGCCTCGCTCGCGGCGGAGCTGAGCCGGGCGATCGAGGAGCGGTTCGGCTTCCCGGTCGACGTGATCGTGCGCGACCACGCCTATCTGAAGGCGGTCGCCGAGGCCTGCCCGTTCCCGGCCGCCGACCTCGCGCCCAGGCAGCTGCACGTCACGTACTTCTCCGCGCCGGTCACCCCCGACCGGTTCGCGCAGATCGACCCCGCCGCCCATCTCCCGGAGGAGTTCCGGCTCGGCGACCGCTGCCTGTACCTGTACGCCCCCGAGGGCCTCGGCCGTTCCAAGCTCGCCGAGGCCCTGTCCCGCCGGCCGGTGACCAAGGGCCTGATCGCCACGAGCCGCAACTGGAACACGGTGCTCAAACTGGTCGAGCTGACCGCTCCGGCCCGGTGACGGAATTGGACCGGTGAAGCGATCCCGCATTGGCCCGGGACGCTGAACCAATCGGGCACTAGCGTCACTGCCATGACGCACCGCGACACCGCCACCGGACCCGCACCGACCCGGGTCGACTTCTACTTCGACCCGGCCTGCCCCTTCGCCTGGATCACCTCCCGCTGGCTGCTGGAGGTCGAGCGGCTGCGCCCCCTCGATCTCCGGTTCCACGTGATGAGCCTCTTCCTGCACAACACCGGCAACGAACTCCCCGGCTGGTACCGGGACCTGGTCGACCGCTCCATCGGCCCGGTGCGGGTCGCCGTGGCCGCCGCCGAACGGCACGGCGAGACCGTGCTGCGCGACCTGTACACCGCGTTCGGCACGCGCATCCACGAGGCCCGGACGGAGGACTTCGACCGGGTCGTCGCCGAGTCACTCGCCGAGCTCGGGCTGCCGGCGGAGCTGTCGGCCGCCGCGCACGATCCGTCGTACGACGACGCGGTGCGCCGCAGCCACGAGGCCGGCGCCGAGCCGGAGACGGGCGGCTATGTGGGCACGCCGACCCTCCACGTCGACGGCACGGTGTGGTTCGGGCCCGTGCTGCGCGCCGTGCCGCGGGGCGAGGAGGCGGCCGGACTCTTCGACAGCTTCCGGGTGCTGGCCCGCCATCCCGACCTCTTCGAGCTCAAGCGCACCCGCACCGGCGCCCTCCGCTTCGACTGACGGCATCCGGGGGTGGCCGATAACCACCCCTCGTCCCCGCCGGGCGTGTGACACGCGGACCGCGCCCGGCGCAGAACGAAGAGCCGCCGCGGTCCGACGTCACAGGGGAGCGCCGGACCCGGCGGCCCCTGCCCTTTACCACGCGCCCTGCCTCCCGGGCCAGCCGTCGCCGAACCGCGCGACAAACGCGTCCCGCGGTCCCTAGGGTGAAGCGCGCAGACGGCCGGAAGGGGACGAGGGGCGGATGAGCGTGTTGGGCGGACCACCACCGGCGCCGGCACGGCATCCCGGGCGAGCGGCGGCCCGGCGGCCGGGAGCATGGGCGCGGCGCGGCAGCGTACGCGGGGCGCCCGACCACCGGCTCGTGCGCCGCGTGACAGCGGTGCCCCGCGCGCCCCTCACCGCCTCCGGTGCCTGGTCAACGGACACCGATCACCTGGACGGGTGGCGATTTTCGGCCTTCTCGGCCGCGTATGCGGGTGCCACCCCTCACCGGCCCGCTGCATGGCGGCCCCTGGCCGCCGGGCACCGGCCCGCGACACCGGTGACGTCGGCCGCCCCAACGCCTTCGGCAGCCAGATCCCGGCCGCCCGCGGCGAAGCCGTAGCCATCCCACCGCCGAAGACTCCTTCGGACCACAAGCGAGGACACCGCATGAGCAGCTACACCTTCGGGAACGGCCCCGCCGACTTCAGTCACATCGACCTCCGCAACGGACCGCCGGACCTCGAGACCCTCATGGCCGTCGCCGACCGGCTCACCGAGGCCCTGCGGGCCGAGTACCCGGGGATCGCCGGCAACGGGGAGGTCATCCAGGCGGAGCTGGCGCTGTCCGCCGAGGACGGCCTGCCGCCCAACCGGGGCCGGATCCGCACCGCGCTGGAGAACGTCGCCATCACCGCGGGCGCCGGCACCGCCAGCCTCAACTACACCCGGCAGCTCCTCACCGGGCTCGATCTGTGACCCGCTGAGGACGCCGGGGACCGGTCAGGCGCCCAGGGCCGTCAGCGCCGGACGGCGCGCGGCGTCGTAGCGTTCCAGCAGCACCCGCGCCACCTCGGGCGCCGGGCCCAGCACGTCCGCCAGTACGTCCGCCCCGGCCGCGCCCCGCGCGATGCGGTCCGGCAGAAAGCCGGGGGCCAGGACGTACGGCGCGACGGCCACCCGCGCGCACCCGAGGGCGCGCAGCTCGGCCACGGCGTCCTCGGTGCGCGGAAGGGATGCGGAGGCGAACGCAGGCCGCACGGCGCACCAACCGGTGTGCCGCCACTCCCGCGCGATTGCTGCGATCACTGCGATCGCCTCCGGGTCGGTGGACCCCGCCGAGGCCAGCACGACCCCGGTCGAGGACTTGTCGGCGGGCGTCAGCCCCGCCTCGTACAGCCGCCGCTCCAGCGCCGCCCGCAGCAGCGGTGACGGACCGAGCACATCGGCCTGCCGGATCCGCAGCCGGGACGGCGCCTGGCGCAGCACGGCCGGGATGTCGGCCTTGGCGTGGAAGGCGCGGGTCAGCAGCAGCGGCAGCGCCACCACGTCCCGCACCCCGTCGCCGTCCAGCGACTGCAGCACCCCGTGCACGGACGGCACGTTGAAGTCCAGGAACCCGGTCTCCACGCGCAGCCCCGGCCGCATCGACCGGACCCGCTCCACCAGGGCGTGCACGGTGCGGGCATGCCGCGGATCACGGCTGCCGTGGGCGATGACGAGGAGCACGGGCTCGTTCATGTCAGCCCTTCACCAGCAGCCCGCGGCTGCGCAGCACCCAGCGCTCCAGCGGGCTGAAGATCAGCAGGTCGATGGCGATGCCGACGAACAGGATGAGCAGGATGGCCTCGAACACCATGGCCATGTCGCTGGCGGTGCGGGCGTTCTCCAGCAGCTGGCCGAGGCCCGTGCCCAGGTCGGGGAAGTTCGCGATGATCTCGGCGGCCATGAGCGAGCGCCAGGAGAAGGCCCAGCCCTGCTTCATGCCGGCCACATACCCGGGGAGCGCGGCCGGCAGGGTGACGTGCCAGGTGCCCCTGACGCCGGTCGCGCCCATGGTGCGGCCCGCGCGCAGGAACAGCGGCGGCACCTGGTCCACGCCGGACACCAGCCCGTTGGCGATGGACGGCACGGCGCCGAGCAGGATCACCGCGTACATCATCGAGTTGTTCAGGCCCAGCCAGATCACCGCGGGCGGCACCCACGCCACCGACGGCAGGGACTGCAGGCCGGACAGGATCGGGCCGATGGCCGCGCGCACGAACCTCACCCGGGCCACCAGCAGACCCAGCGGGGTGCCGATCAGCAGCGCGAAGCAGAAGCCGAGCAGACCCCGCGAGACGCTGGTCCAGATGTAGCCGAGCAGCTTGCCCTGCAGCCAGTCGTTGCGGAAGGCGTGCCAGACCGCACCCGGGGTGGGCAGCTTGGTCGGGTCGTCGACGATCTTCAGAGTGATCAGGCCCTGCCAGACCACCAGGACCACCACGACCGCGGTGATCGGCGGGACCACCTTGTCGACAAAGGTCCGGCGCAGCGGCGTACCGCCCGGCTGCGCGGTCTCCAGCGCGTCGAGGCCCGCCTCCACGCTCCCCGTCTCGGGAGAGGTCGTCGTCTCAGTGCTGGCCATGGCGGCGGATCTCCCCACGCAGTACCTCGGTGATCTCCAGGGACAGTTCCGCCACGGGCGCGTCCTCGATGCGGCGCGGCTGCGGAATGCCGACCTCCCACTGGCGGGCCACCCGGCCCGGACGGGAGGAGAGCAGCACGACCCGCTGGGCGAGCCGCACCGCCTCGCGCACGTTGTGCGTCACGAACAGCACCGACACGCCGGTCTCCGACCAGATCCGGGTCAGCTCGTCGTGCAGCACGTCGCGGGTGATGGCGTCCAGCGCCGCGAACGGCTCGTCCATCAGCAGCAGACTGCTCTCCTGCGCCAGCGCGCGGGCCATCGCCACCCGCTGCCGCATACCGCCCGACAGCTCGTGGACACGCTTGCCGTACGCGCCCTTCAGCCGGACCAGTTCGAGCAGTTCCTCGGCCTTGCCGCGCCGCACGGGCTTGGGCACCCCCCTGAGCTTCAGGGCGAGTTCGATGTTCTTGCCCGCGGTCAGCCACGGGAACAGGGCGTGCTCCTGGAACATCAGAGCCGGGCGGCCGTCCGTGGTGATGGACCCGGCGGTGGGCCGGTCCAGGCCCGCCACCAGGTTCAGCAGGGTGGACTTGCCGCAGCCCGAGGCCCCCAGGAGGGTGACGAACTCGCCGGGCGCGACATCGAGGCTGATGTCGTCCAGGACGAGCTGCTGCCCGCCGGGTGTCGGAAACGACTTCGAGACGTGCTCGAGGCGTGCGGCGTACTCGACCGACTCAGCGGCCTTGGCGAGGGTCGTGGCCACGGTCGTCACCTCCTGGGAACTGATCGGGAACGGGCGTCAGCTGGTGCCGAGACCGGCGGCGTCGACCGGGCTCTCGCCCGCGGCCTTGAGGACCTTGTTGAGGATCGTCAGGTCGTAGATCCCCTTCAGGTCCGGCTTGTCCAGCAGGCCGGCCTTGACCGCGTGCGCCGCCTCCGTGTTGAGGGTGGAGGCCAGCGGGTCGTCGGTGAACTGGATGGACTTCCAGGCCGGGTCGAGGACGTTCGCCGGCAGCGCCTTGCCGGAGTCCGCCGCCAGCTGCTTGTTCGCCGCCGCCTTCGCCTGGTCCGGGTTGGCGTTGATCCACTTGTTGGCCTCGACGGATGCCTTCAGCACCGCCTCGACGGCCTTCGGGTGCTCCTTCAGGAAGGCCTGCCGCACGATGATGTTCGTGATCACGAACTTCCTGTCCGGCCACAGCGACGACTCGTCCAGCAGCACCTTGCCGCCCTCGGCGACCAGCTTGGACGCGGTCGGCTCCGGCACCCAGGCGCCGTCGATCGACCCCGCCTTGAACGCGTCCGGGGTGACCTTGTTGTCGCTGCGGACGACCGTGACGTCACCCTTGCCGCTCTGCGCGTCGACCTTCCAGCCCTGCTCGGCCGCCCAGTTGAGGAACGCCACGTCCTGCGTGTTGCCCAGCTGAGGGGTGGCGATCCTCTTGCCCTTGACGTCCTTGAGGGACGAGATCTTCTTCGGGTTCACGACCAGCTTCACCCCGCCGGAGGCCGAACCGCCGATGATCTTCAGGCTCTTGCCGTTCGACTTGGTGTAGCCGTTGATCGCGGGGGAGGGGCCGATCCAGCCGATGTCGATGGAGCCGGAGTTGAGGGCCTCGATCTCCGACGGACCGGCGTTGAAGGTGGCGTAGTCCGCCTTGGTGGCGCCCAGCTCCTTCTGGAAGAGACCCTGTTCACGGCCGACCAGCGCGGTGGCGTGGGTCAGGTTGCCGAAGTAGCCGATCTTGACGGAGTCGAGTCCGTCGATCTTCTTGGCGCCGGCGGCGACCTTGGTGGTGTCGTCGTTCTTGGACTCGGACCCGTAGCCGCAGGCAGCGAGGGTGAGCAGGGGGAGTGCGGCGAACGCGGCCAGGCCGCGGCGGAACAGTTTTGAGCGGTTGGCAGGCACGGGAGGGTTTCCTCTCGTTGGCCCGGCGGTCACGGTCTCTCAGGTCGTGGCCGGGAGTTCGGCAAAGGGTCTTCGTCGTTTCCGGGACGACACCGGGTGGGGGGACGGGGCGCGCAAGCGGTGCGCGTACGTCAGCGCACACATCGGGCCACCCCGCCCTGCCCGCTGCCGAGGGCGCCGCTGCCGACGCGGCCGCCCTCCTTCGCGAACGTCGAGTAGACGTCGGTCGTCGTCATGCTCAGAAGTCCCAGCCGTCGTCGTCGGCGGCGTCCTTGACCGGCTCCGGCGTGGCGAACGACTCGCCGACCATGCCCGCGGTCAGCGTGGTGCCGTCGCTCGGGTCGATCAGGATGAAGGAGCCGGTGCGCCGGGAGTCGGCGTAGGAGTCCACCGGCAGCGGCTCGGCGGTACGGATCTTCACCCGGCCGATGTCGTTGGCGACCAGCTGCCCCGGGTGCGGGTGCAGCGACAGGTCGTCCAGCGTGAGCCGGGACGGGATGTCCTTCACGATCGCCTTGACCGTGCGGGTGCCGTGCTTGAGCAGCACCCGGTGGCCGACGGTCAGCGGGGCGTCGGCCACATGGCAGACGGTCGCCTCCACGTCCTGCGTGGTGGGCGGCGCGTCCTTCGTCGGCACGATCAGGTCGCCGCGCGAGACGTCGATGTCGTCCTCGAGCAGCACCGTCACCGACTGCGTCGTCCACGCCACGTCCACCGGCACGCCCAGCAGGTCGATGCCGGAGATCCGCGTCGTCCGCCCGGACGGCAGGACCGTGACCTCCTCGCCCACCCGGAAGGTGCCGGCCGCGATCTGGCCCGCGTAGCCCCGGTAGTCCGGGTGCTCGGCGGTCTGCGGCCGGATCACGTACTGCACGGGCAGCCGGGCGTGGCAGTGCGCCAGGTCGTGGCTGACCGGCACGGTCTCCAGGTGCTCCAGGACGGTCGGGCCGCCGTACCAGTCCATGTTCGCGCTCGGCTCCACCACGTTGTCGCCGGCGAGCGCCGAGATCGGGATCGCGGTCACCTCGGGCACGCCCAGCTCCAGCGCGTACGCCGTGAACTCCTCGGCGATCGCCGCGAACACGCCCTCCTGGTAGCCGACGAGGTCCATCTTGTTGACCGCGAGCACCACGTGCGGGACGCGCAGCAGGGCGGCGATGGCCGCGTGCCGGCGGGTCTGCTCGACCACGCCGTTGCGGGCGTCGACCAGGATCACGGTCAGCTCGGCGGTGGAGGCGCCGGTGACCATGTTCCGGGTGTACTGCACATGGCCCGGCGTGTCCGCCAGGATGAACCGGCGCCGCGGCGTGGCGAAGTAGCGGTAGGCCACGTCGATGGTGATGCCCTGCTCCCGCTCGGCGCGCAGGCCGTCCGTGAGCAGCGCCAGGTCCGGGCCGTCCTGACCGCGGCTCGCGGAGGCCCGCTCCACGGCCTCCAGCTGGTCGGCGAGGACCGACTTGGAGTCGTGCAGCAGCCGTCCCACGAGCGTGGACTTGCCGTCGTCGACGGAGCCCGCGGTGGCGAACCGCAGCAGGGTGGTGGCCGAGAGCGCCTCGGTCGTGGTCGTGCTCATGCTTAGAAGTACCCCTCGCGCTTGCGGTCTTCCATCGCGGCCTCGGACAGCTTGTCGTCGGCACGGGTCGCGCCCCGCTCGGTGAGCCGGGACGCGGCGATCTCGGCGATCACGGCGTCCAGCGTGGTCGCGTCGGAGTCGACGGCGCCGGTGCAGGACATGTCCCCGACGGTGCGGTAGCGCACGAGCCGCTTCTCGACGGTCTCGCCCTCCTTCGGGCCGCCCCACTCACCGGCCGTCAGCCACATGCCGCCCCGCCGGAACACCTCGCGCTCGTGCGCGAAGTAGATCTGCGGCAGCTCGATGCCCTCCCGGGCGATGTACTGCCACACGTCCAGCTCGGTCCAGTTCGACAGCGGGAACACCCGCACGTGCTCACCCGGGGCGTGCCGGCCGTTGTACAGGTTCCACAGCTCCGGGCGCTGCCGGCGCGGGTCCCACTGGGAGAACTCGTCGCGCAGGGAGAACACCCGCTCCTTGGCGCGGGCCTTCTCCTCGTCCCGGCGGCCGCCGCCGAACACCGCGTCGAACTTCTCGCTCTGGATCTTCTCCGTCAGCGGAAGCGTCTGCAGCGGGTTGCGGGTGCCGTCCGGGCGCTCCTTGAGCACACCCCGGTCGATGTAGTCCTGCACCGAGGCCACATGCAGACGCAGGCCGTGCCGGGCCACCGTACGGTCCCGGTACTCCAGCACCTCCGGGAAGTTGTGCCCGGTGTCCACGTGCAGCAGCGAGAACGGCACCGGCGCCGGCGCGAACGCCTTCAGCGCCAGGTGCAGCATGACGATCGAGTCCTTGCCGCCGGAGAACAGGATCACCGGGTTCTCGAACTCGCCCGCCACCTCGCGGAAGATGTGCACCGCCTCGGACTCGAGGGCGTCCAGGTGCGACAGGGCGTACGGGCTCTCCGTACCTTCCTCGACCTCGGTCACGGTCGTCATGCCAGTCCCCTCTCGCTCAGCAGCGCGTACACCGACGCGGCCGACTCCTGCACCGTCTGGTTCTGCGACTCGATCCGCAGATCGGGCGTCTCCGGCTCCTCGTACGGGTCGTCGACGCCGGTCAGCCCGGTCAGCTCGCCCGCGGCCTGCTTGGCGTACAGGCCCTTGACGTCCCGTACGGAGCACACCTCGACCGGGGTCGCGACGTGCACCTCCAGGTACGTCGTGCCGTTCGCCTCGTGCCGCTTGCGCACCGCGTCCCGGCTGTCCGCGTACGGCGCGATGACCGGGACGAGCACCTTCACGCCGTTGCGGGCGAGGAGTTCGGCGACGAAGCCGATGCGCTGCACGTTGGTGTGCCGGTCCTCGCGGGAGAAGCCGAGGCCCGCCGAGATGAACTCGCGGATCTCGTCGCCGTCGAGCACCTCGACGCGGTGGCCCCCGGCGCGCAGCCGGCCGGCCAGCTCGTGGGCGATGGTGGTCTTGCCGGCGCTCGGCAGACCCGTGAGCCAGACGGTGGCTCCGGTGGTCACGTCGTTCTCCTGGTTCTGGTCGGTCGTCATCCGTGCAGTCCGCACTCGGTCTTGGCGCGGCCCGCCCAGCGGCCGGCACGCGCGTCCTCGCCCTCGAGGACCCGGCGGGTGCACGGGGCGCAGCCGATGGAGGCGTAGCCGTCCGTCAGCAGCGGGTTGGTCAGCACGCCGTGCTCGGCGACGTAGGCGTCCACGTCGTCCTGCGTCCAGCGGGCGATCGGGGAGACCTTGACCTTCTGCCGCTTGGCGTCCCAGCCGACGACCGGGGTGTTCGCCCGGGTCGGGGACTCGTCGCGGCGCAGGCCGGTCGCCCACGCCTGGTAGGCCTTCAGCCCCTCTTCGAGCGGCTTGACCTTGCGCAGCGCGCAGCACAGGTCGGGGTCGCGGTCGTGCAGCCTCGGGCCGTACTCGGCGTCCTGCTCGGCGACCGTCTGCCTCGGGGTGAGCGTGATGACGTTGACGTCCATCACGGCCGCCACGGCGTCACGGGTGCCGATGGTCTCCGGGAAGTGGTAGCCGGTGTCGAGGAAGACGACGTCCACGCCCTTGCGCACACGCGAGGCGAGATGGGCGACGACGGCGTCCTCCATGGAGGAGGTGACGCAGAACTTCGTGCCGAAGGTGTCCACCGCCCACTGGAGGATCTCCAGCGCGGAGGCGTCCTCCAGGTCCCGGCCCGCCTGCTCGGCGAGCGCCTGCAACTCCTCGGCGGTGCGGTCCTGCTGAGCGGTCGTCATGACTCGTCCCCTCCGTTGTCGGCTCGCTGCAGGCCCCGGGCGAGCAGCCCGAGGAACTTCAGCCGGAATGCGCGGTTGCACGCCCCGCATTCCCAGGCGCCGTGGCCCTCTTCGCTCGGACGCAGGTCCTCGTCGCCGCAGTAGGGGCAGTAGAACGGCGCGGCACGCTCACTCACGACAGCGCCTCCCCTTCATGCGCGGCCCGGTTCGCCTGGTTCACGACAGCGCCTCCTCGGAAGCCCGGGCCGCCCAGGTCGCGAAGCGCTCGCCGTCCTGGCGTTCGGCCTGGAACCGCTTCAGGACCCGCTCGATGTAGTCGGGCAGCTCCTCCGCGGTGACCTTCAGGCCGCGCACCTTGCGGCCGAAGCCGGCCTCCAGCCCGAGCGCGCCGCCGAGGTGCACCTGGTAGCCCTCGACCTGCTCGCCCTTGTCGTTCAGGACCAGCTGGCCCTTGAGACCGATGTCCGCGACCTGGATACGGGCGCAGGCGTTCGGGCAGCCGTTGAGGTTGATGGTGATCGGCTCGTCGAAGTCCGGCAGGCGGCGCTCCAGTTCGTCGATGAGCGAGGCGCCGCGCTGCTTGGTCTCGACGATGGCGAGCTTGCAGAACTCGATGCCGGTGCAGGCCATGGTGCCGCGCCGGAAGGACGACGGACGCGCGGTGAGGTCCAGCGCCTCCAGGCCCTCGACCAGCGAGTCGACCTTGTCCTGCTCGACGTCCAGGACGATCATCTTCTGCTCGACGGTGGTGCGCACCCGGCCCGAGCCGTGCGCCTCCGCGAGATCGGCGATCTTCGTCAGCGTGGCGCCGTCGACGCGGCCGACCCGCGGGGCGAAACCGACGTAGTAGCGGCCGTCCTTCTGCCGGTGCACACCGATGTGGTCGCGCCACTGCTGCACGGGCTGCTCGGGCGCGGGCCCGTCGGTCAGCTTGCGCCCCAGGTACTCGTCCTCCAGCACCTGACGGAACTTCTCCGCGCCCCAGTCGGCGACGAGGAACTTCAGGCGGGCCCGGTTGCGCAGCCGGCGGTAGCCGTAGTCACGGAAGATCGAGATGACGCCCTCGTAGACGTCCGGGACCTCGTCGATCGGCACCCAGGCGCCCAGTCGCACACCGAGCTTGGGGTTGGTGGACAGGCCGCCGCCCACCCACAGGTCGAAGCCCGGGCCGTGCTCGGGGTGCCGTACGCCGACGAACGCCACGTCGTTGATCTCGTGCACGACGTCCAGCAGCGGCGAACCCGAGATGGCCGTCTTGAACTTCCGGGGGAGGTTCGAGTACGCCTTGTTGTTCAGGACGCGGCGCTTCATCTCCTCCAGCGCCGGCGTCGCGTCGATGATCTCGTCCTCGGCGATGCCCGCCACCGGGGAGCCGATCATCACACGCGGGGTGTCACCGCAGGCGGTCACGGTGGACAGGCCCACGGCCTCCAGCCGCTCCCAGATCTCGGGCACGTCCTCGACCCGGATCCAGTGGTACTGCACGTTCTGCCGGTCGGTGATGTCCGCGGTGCCGCGCGCGAACTCCTGGGAGATCTCCCCGATGACGCGCAGTTGCCGGGTGGTCAGCGCACCGCCGTCGATGCGGACCCGCATCATGAAGTAGCGGTCGTCCAGCTCCTCCGGCTCCAGCACCGCGGTCTTGCCGCCGTCGATGCCGGGCTTGCGCTGGGTGTACAGCCCCCACCAGCGCATCCGGCCGCGCAGGTCGCTGGGGTCGATGGAGTCGAAACCGCGCTTGGAGTAGATCGTCTCAATGCGTGTCCGCACATTGAGACCGTCGTCGTCCTTCTTCACCTGCTCGTTTCCGTTGAGCGGGGTGAAATGGCCTACGGCCCACTGACCCTCGCCGCGGTGACGGCTCACCTTGCGGCGGGGCGCGGAGGCGGCGGGGTTCGGCGGAGTGGCGGCCATGGTTCTACGTCCTTCGGGACCGGTGGGCATCGGCACTTGACCAGCGCGTATGGGCGCACGCGGACAGGCGTGCGCGTCCTTGCGCAGGCGGATTCGGAAAGAGGGGTGTCTCGGCGGTGCTGGAGCGGTCAGCGGGCCGGACAGATGGCGCTGGACATGCGGCCGAGGTCGACGTGCCGCCGACTCACCAAGGCAATTCCAGTTCCAGACATGACGGAAGCGTGTCACGGCGATCTGGACACAGTCCAGCTTTATCCATGATGCGGACACCCTGGTCTCGGAATATGGGACGAGGGTGTCGTCGCTCACATGCGTCGCCGGGGGGCTTGTCCCGGCTGGTCAGGCGGGGTATCGGGCGGAGGTCAGGCCTGGTGCGCGCCCGGCCAGGGCCCCGGTGCCGGCACCTCCGGCTCCAGCTCGACCTTCGTGTCGAACAGCGTGAAGCCGCGCCGCCGGTAGTTGTCCAGCGCGAACTCGCCGTCCTTGCTGCAGGTGTGCAGCCACACCCGCTTCGTCGGCGCCCGCCCCGGCCACCGCTCGGCGAGGTCCCAGGCGCGGGCCGTGCCGTACGCCAGCAGATGGCCGCCGATGCGCCGGCCGCGGAACGCCGGGAGCAGACCGAAGTAGACGATCTCGACCACGCCCTCGTCCTGCGGCTCCAGCTCCACGTAACCGGCCGGGGTGCCCCGCTCGTAGGCCACCCAGGTCTCCACGCCGGGCCGCTCCAGGTACTCCCGCCACCGCGCGTACGTCCAGCCGAGCCGGTCGGTCCAGCGGATGTCGCCGCCGACCGAGGCGTACAGGAAGCGGCTGAACTCGGGGGAGGGCACCTCGGCGCGCACGATCCGCACATCGCCCTCGGGCGCGGCGGCGGGCAGGAGATCGTCCGGCGAGGTCTGCTCCAGAGACCAGGTGGTGACAGGAACGCTGCTCATGCGGGTCAGGGAACCATCCCGCCGCCGGGTCTGTCGATCGGCTGCGTCCCGGCGCCGCCCGCGGTCACCTCAGGGATCTGTCCAGGTCGGCCAGGGGCGTGCTGAACAGCATCCGGTCCGACACGGACCACACCTCGCCCGTCGCCTGCCAGTAGGACAGGGAGCCCGCCGCCTCGGCCCAGCAGCGGTGCGAGCCGTCCGCACCGCAGGACGCGGCCTTCGCCCCGGCGGCGTCCTGCCGCCACAGCGCGCCGTGGCCGTCCCGGGAGCCGGGCAGCCGTCCCACATACCAGGACGCGCCGTCCGCTCCGGGCTGCCGGTACGACAGCACACCCCGGATCCCGGCCGCCCGGGTCCGGTACGCCTCCACCGCCGCCGCCCGCCCCCGGGCGTCCGTGGCGAGCAGCCCCGCGCGGGCCGGGGAGGTGCTGAACGCATAGCGCCACAGCCGGGCGTTCCGGCCGCCGTCCGGCGCGGTCCACTCCGCGGCGACGAGGCTGTCCGGCACGGTGCCCCGGTCGAGCGCGAGCGCGCCGGGACAGGGCGGCCCGGAGCGGGTGCAGCGGCCCGCGGTGAAGCGGTAGGAGCCGATCGCGGGCATCACGTACCGGTACCCGTCGGCCGACCAGCCGCCCGGCACGCGGCCGATCGCGGGCCCGTCGACACCGACGCGCTGGATCCGGTCCAGGTCGTACACATACAGCGCGTCCGCGCCGCCCGTCCTCGCGGTGACCAGCAGCTTGTCCTGGTACCAGACCATCCCGGAGATCCCCGAGGACAGCCCCCGGTAGTCCCGGCCGCCGTCGACCGGCACCACCAGCAGCACCCACCGGTAGGCGAGGCGGGCGGGATCGTCGGCGTTCACGAAGGCGACCCGGGCCAGGCCCCGCTCGGCGGCCCGGCCGGTGGTGGTGCTGTGGGTCCAGCCCGCCAGCACGACCCGGTGCGCGCCCCACACGCCGTCGTCGTCGGCGTCCCCGGAGGTGGTCACCGACGCCGGGCGCCAGGCGGTGCCGGCGGAGTCGGCCCGGTCCCAGCACCAGGCGCGGGCGGGAGCCGGGGCGACCGGCAGCGACGCCCGGTCGGCGGAGGAGCAGCCGGCGGAGGTGCGCATCGCGCGGTCGGCGCTCGCCAGCACGGCGTCGACGCCGACCGGGCGGCCCATCGCGGCGGAGAGCCGGTCCAGGGTGCGGGCGGGCACCAGCCGCTCCTGGAGCCGGAGCCGGCCGGTGCCGGCGGGGGAGGAGAGCGGCTTGAGCGCGCCGGGGCTGTCCGTGACGTCCGCCTGGGACACGCTGATCAGGGTGGCGGCCGCGGTGAGCGCCAGCGCGGTCCCGGTCAGGACCGCGCGCAGCGCGGCGCCCCTGCGGCGCCGGCGGTGTCTGCCGCGATGCTTCATCTCGTCCCCTTCTCCGGGGCCCTTTCGCCGCCGGGGCGCACCGGCCGGTGCCGTGCCAACTGCGCCCGATGATCCGAACGTTGACCCGTGAAGCGGCTGCGAGGCCCGCAAGCGATGCTACGGCAGCAACGGCCCGCGCACGGCGAAGACCCCGCAAATACCCGGAACACACCCTCACCTGGCCCCGCGCCCGCCGCCCGGCGCGGCCGCCCGCCCCCGCGTGACCGCCGGCGCCGACGAGAAGGGCAGCAGGTCACGGGGATCGTCGGGGAGCAGCATCTCGACCTCCGCGTCCTCACGGAACCGGTACGGCCGGTGCTGCAGGAGTTCCCCGCAGTACCGCCGGATCCGGGACATCTCCGCCCGCACCGTCACCGTGCGTGAGGGATCCCCGAACAGATCCTCCGCCAGGGCCGCCGCCCCGCGGCCGGACCGGTGCACGGCGAGCAGATACAGCAACTCCGCGTGCCGGGGGCTCAGCTCCCGCGACCAGGAGCCCGCCGCACCCGACACCGTCAGCGCGGCGTGCCCCGGCCGCGCCAGATCCAGCACGATCCGCGCGGGCGCCCCGGCCGGCTCCTCGGCCACCCGCAGCAGCCAGCCCCCGGCCAGCGGCTCCACCGCGCACGAGCCCAGCCCCGGCAGCCACCGGCGGCCCGGCGCCAGCGACTTGGGCAGCGCCACCCGCCGCACGTACGGCATCCCGGACACCGCCGCCGACCAGCCGTCCCGGTCCACCACCAGCGCCCGCCCCGCCAGCCGGGCCAGCACCGGCGCCGCCACCGCCCGCAGCCGCTCCAGCGAGTCCCGGTGCAGCTCCCGCAGCCGCGCCTCGGCGAGCTTGGCCACCGAGTCCACCCAGGCGAGGGTCGCCGGATGCATGGTCTCCAGCGGGCCGCTGACATCCACCACACCGATCAGCCGGCCGTCCCGCGGATCGGTGATCGGCGCTCCCGTGCACGTCCAGGAGGTGTGCGAGCGCACGAAGTGCTCGGACGCGAAGACCTGCACGGGCCGCCGTACGACCGCCGCGGTGCCCACCCCGTTGGTGCCGACGACGTCCTCCCGCCAGTCCGCGCCGAGTTCGAAACCCAGCCCGTCCGCCTTGCGCAGCACCGGCGAGGCGCCCTCGCGCCACAGCACCCGCCCGTCGGCGTCCGCGACGACCATGATGTGCTGGGCCGCGTCGGCGACCGAAAGCAGACCCTGCCGCAGCACCGGCAGCACATGTCTGAGCGGTGACTCCTCACGCCGGCGCCGCACTTCGTCGCCGGACAGCAGCCCCGACCTGAAGTCGCGGTCGGGGTCCACGCCGCTGCGCAGCATCCGGCCCCAGGACTGCTCGATCACCGGCCGGGGCGCGATCCTCGCCCGCTGACCGGCAAGGGTGGCGTCGCGTACCTCGCTCAGCAGCCGCGCCGCCTGCATCGCGTCCACGGCGGCCAGGCGCGCCACGTTCATCGGCGGGTTCACCACGGGGGTCCTCCCGGAAGGGCGTCGAACATCCTTGTCAAGCCGTCCGGGCGGCGGTTTCCGGTCCGGCTGTGCCCTCTCATCTTGCCGCTGCGGGCAGGCCGGAGGCACACACTCCGCGCACGTGCGCCGACGAATTGCAACCCCCTGCAACCCTGGTGGCCGGTCGGAGCGTGGCCAAGACTTGACTCCGGCGCGACTCGTCCCGGCGAGGCCGCGTCCGCGGGCTTCAACGGGCCCAGGTGGTGGGGGTGGTGCCGTGTCGGCGCAGCACCACCCCCGCCGGGGACCCGGCCGTTCACGGAAGAGCGTGCGCGGCACGGTGAGACGCCCCGCGCCCCTGGGCCGGCCGACTCAGTCCGCGTGTGCCGGACGTGCCCGCTCGACGATCGACGTCAGGTCCAGCCCTGTCGGCAGGGTGCCGAACGACGCCCCGTGGTCGCCGCCCAGTCGCGAGGCGCAGAAGGCGTCCGCCACCTCCGCGGGCGCGTACCGGACCAGCAGGGAGCCCTGCAGGACCAGCGCGAGGCGCTCCACCAGCCGCCGGGCCCGGCCCTCGACGTCGCTCAGATCGGCCAGTTCGGTGAAGAGGTCCTTCACCGCGCGGTCGAGACGGTGGTCGGCGCCGTGCGAGCGGCCGATCTCGGTCAGACAGGCGTCGAGCGCGCCCGGCTCCCGCCGCAGCGCCCGCACCACGTCCAGCGCCTGCACGTTCCCCGCGCCCTCCCAGATGGAGTTCAGCGGCGACTCCCGGACCAGCCGGGGCAGGCCGGACTCCTCCACGTAACCGTTTCCGCCCAGGCACTCCGCGGCCTCGACCGCAACGGGCGCACAGCGTTTGGTGATCCAGTACTTCGCGGCCGGCACCGCCAGCCGCAGGAAGGCGCGCTCCTGCTCGCCCCCGTCGTCGTACGCGGCCGCGAGCCTCAGCGCGAGCGTGGTCGCGGCCTCCGACTCCAGCGCGAGATCGGCGAGGACGTTGCGCATCAGCGGCTTGTCGACGAGCCTCCCGCCGAACGCCTCCCGGTACGTGCAGTGGTGCACGGCCTGCGTCACCGCCTGCCGCATCAGCCCCGCCGAGCCGAGCGCGCAGTCCAGCCGGGTCGCCGCGACCATCCCGATGATCGTCCGCACCCCGGCGCCCTCCTCGCCGACCCGGCGCGCCCAGGTGCCGGCGAACTCCACCTCCGCGGAGGCGTTGGACCGGTTGCCGAGCTTGTCCTTCAGCCGCTGCAGGAGGAAGACGTTGCGGGAGCCGTCGGGCAGCACGCGCGGCACCAGGAAGCACGTGAGGCCGCCCGGGGCCTGCGCCAGCACCAGGAAGGCGTCCGACATCGGCGCCGAGCAGAACCACTTGTGCCCGGTCAGCTCGTATGCGCCCGGATCGGTGAGCGGCCGCGCCTCGGTGGTGTTCGCGCGGACGTCGCTGCCGCCCTGCTTCTCGGTCATGCCCATGCCCATGAGCGCGCCGGACTTCTGCGCGGCGGGCCGCAGCTCGCGGTCGTAGACCGTGGACGTCAGCCGCGGCTCCCACTCGGCGGCGAGCCGCGGATCGGCCCGCAGCGCGGGCACCGCCGCGTGGGTCATCGACAGCGGGCAGCAGGTCCCCGCCTCGACCTGCGTCCACACCAGGAAACCGGCGGCCCGGCGGACGTGCCCGGACGGCCTGACCCAGGCGCCGGTCAGGCCCGCCGACACGCCCTTGCCGAGCAGCCGGTGCCAGGCCGGGTGGAACTCGACCTCGTCGATCCGGTGGCCGTACCGGTCGTGGCTGCGCAGCCGGGGCGGATGCTCGTTCGCCTGCACGGCCCACTCCTGCAGCTGCGCCGACCCCGCGGCCCGGCCCAGCGCGGACAGCTCGGAGCTCGCCTCCTCCAGCACGTCCGGACCGGCGTGCCGCTCCACGGCCTCCACCAGGGCCCGGTCGGCGGCGAAGACGTCGTAGCCGGCCAGGGGCGGCGGCTGGTTCGTCACGGAATGCGTGGGGGTGCCTGCCATGCTTGCGAACCTACCCGGGGCAGCGGCGGTGATGACCTCCAGAGTGGCACACCGGCGCCCCCGGGCGCGCCGGATGCGCTCACCTGCCCCGGAAGGTGAGGCCGGTCCCGTGCTGCGGATACCGTTGGCTCGTGCAGCAGGCAAGTGAATCCCCCGAGCGGCCCGCCGGCCGCCTCCACCGCGCCAGAGTCCTCTACCGGAACGTCTCCAAGCGCAGGACCGCCTGGCTGCTGCTCAAGGACACCGTCAACTCCTGCATGGAGTACCGCATCCTGGGCCTGGCTGCCGAGGCGGCGTTCTTCACGCTGCTGTCCGTGCCGCCGCTGCTGCTGTGCCTCATCGGGCTGCTCGCCTACGTCGACACCTGGACCGGCGCCCACACCATCAGCAGCCTCGAGAACAACATCCTCGAAGCCTCCCGGACGGTCCTGTCCGACAAGGGCGTGAAGGAGATCACCGAGCCGATCCTGCACGATGTGATGAAGGGCCGGCCCGACGTCATCTCCATCGGCTTCCTCTTCGCCCTGTGGTCCGGCTCCCGCGCGGTCAACGTCTTCATCGACACCATCACCGTCATGTACGGCCTCGACGGCGTCCGGGGCATCGTCAAGACGCGGGTGATGTCGTTCGTGCTGTTCATCGTGGCGCTGCTGATCGGCTCGGTGGCCCTGCCGCTGATGGTCGCAGGCCCCGACGCGGTGGTGCGGGTGGTGCCCTGGTCGGCCACCGTGGTGCAGGTCCTGTACTGGCCGGTCGTGATCGTGCTGTCCATCGCCTTCCTCACCACCCTCTACCACGTCTCCGTGCCGGTCCGCTCCCCGTGGATCGAGGACGTCCCCGGCGCACTCGTCGCCCTGGCCATGTGGGTCCTCGGCAGCTTCCTGCTGCGGATCTACCTCGTGCACACCATCGAGGGCGCCACCATCTACGGCTCCCTCGCCGCATCCGTCGCCGTCCTCCTCTGGATCGGCGTGTCGGCCTTCGCCGTCCTCGTCGGCGCGGCCGTGAACGCCGCCATCGACCGGGTCTGGCCCGCCGCCGCCACGGCCGCCGCCCGCGCCGCGAACGAGCGGATCCGCGAGGCCCAGGTCGCCGAGTACGTCGCCCGCGCCGCGGCCCAGCGCGACGCCGACCCCGACGACCCCGACATGCCCTCCGAGTTCCCCGAACGCTGGTCCCGCTTCCTCCCCCCGGAGGACGTCACCGCCCGCCTGCGCACCCACGCCAAGCACGCCCCCAAGACCCATGGCCGGGAGCCGCACGAGCCCGATGACCGGCATCCGCACGAGCCCGGCGAACGGCATGCGCACGGGGCCAACGGGGACGCCGGAACGGGACGGCAGTAGCCGGCCGCCGCGGGTGCGGGCGCCGCCACCGCGTCTCCACCCGGTGGTCTCCACCCGGTGAGTGACGCTGCTGTCCACCCTCTTTCCACCCGGTGCTCCACCCCTGCTCCGATCCGCCCGGCACCGCCCGGGACCTAGCGTTTTCGCGTGGGCCGGCGCCGTCCGGCCGGAGGCGTCGCAGCGGGCAAGGAGGCAGAGGACATGGTGAACGCGGTGGGCACGACCGACGGGGCGGACATGACGGACGTGGGGGAGGCGGATGCAGCCGGTGTGTCCGGCCGGGGACGGCGCCCGCGCACGGGGGCGAGGACGGGCGGCCCGGCCTACGGCCCGCTGCTGACCGTCGCCGCCGGCATCCTGTTACCGCTCCTCGTCTACTACGCCGCCCGCGGGCTCGGGGTCGGCCAGGGCCCAGCGCTGCTGCTCAGCGGCGCACCCCCGGCCCTGCGGCTGGTGTCCGGTGCGGTGCGGCAGCGGCGGATCGACGGCGTGGACCTGTTCTGCACCGTGCTGCTGGCCGCCGCCGCGCTCACCGCCCTGATCGGAGGCGGCAACCGCCTTCTGCTGGCCAAGGACGCCGCGCTGTCCCTCGTGGTGGGCGGCTGGATACTCGTCACCGGGTTCACCGGCAGGCCGCTGGCCTTCCAGCTGGGCCAGCGACTGCACCGAGGCCCCGTGGCCGGGACGAGGGCCGGCATATGGCGGGACTCCGCCGAGTTCCGCCGCGCGCTGCGTGTCCTGACCCTGGTCTGGGGCGCCGAGCAACTGCTCGACGGCGGCCTCGGCACGCTCGCCGCCGCCACCCTGCCCACGGACGTCGTGCCGCTGCTCGCCCGGGCCCTCTCGCTCCTCCTGCTGGTCCTGACCGCCGGGGCCACCGTCGCCTACGCCCGCGCCTTCCGCACCCGCCACGGCATCCCGCTGTTCGGCGCACCCGGCACGGCAGCCGGCGCCGGCGAGCGGGTCGCCGAGCGGGGGCTGACGCAGTCGCGCTGACCGGAGAGCTCGGGCAGTGGGTCCCGGCGTCGCCCGCGACGTAGGCTGGCCCCCGTGTACAGGGAGCGGGCGTCCCGGCTGGCCGGTGCGGTCGTGTGGACGAACGTCCCCGACGGAACCGGTGGCGGCCCCGTGCTGCCCGACGGCTGCATGGACCTGCTGTGGAGCGAGGGCCGGCTGCTGGTCGCCGGCCCGGACACGCGGCCGTACGTGCCCCAGGGCCCGCCCCGGCCCTGGGCCGGCCTCCGCTTCTTCCCCGGCACCGCACCCGCCCTGCTCGGCGTACCCGCGCACGAACTGCGCGACCTGCGGGTCGACTTGGCCGACCTCTGGCCCGCCGCCCGGGTCCGGCGGCTCAGCGGGCGCGTCGAGGCGGCGGCCGACCCGGCGACGGCACTGGAGGACATCGCCCTGGACCGGGCCGCGCGCACCACGCCCCCCGACCCGCTGCTGCACCGGCTGGTGCAGCGCCTGGACGAGGGCCGCCCGGTGTCGGCGACCGCCGCCGAACTCGGCCTCGGCACGCGCACCTTGCACCGCCGCTGCCTGGGCGCGTTCGGCTACGGCCCGAAGACGCTGGCCCGCATCCTGCGTCTGCAGCGGGCGCTGGCGCTGGCCCGCTCCGGAACGCCGTACGCCGAGACGGCCGCCCGCGCCGGCTACGCCGACCAGCCCCACCTCGCCCGCGAGGTGAGGGAGCTGACGGGCATGCCGCTCGGGCGGCTACTCGGCTCCGGGTAGCGGGGCGAACAGGTCGACGCCGTTGCCGTCGGGGTCGTGCACGGTGGCGTACCGCTGTCCCCAGAACGCGTCCCACGGCTTCAGCTCCCCGTGGTAGCCGGCGGCCACCAGCTCCTCGTACAGGGCGTCGACCTCGGCGGGCGAGCCGCAGCGGAAGGCGAGCCCGACGCGTCCGGCGCCCTCGGGCGGACGCCAGCCGGAGTGGAAGGAGCGGATCGTCTCCTCGGTGTCCAGCGCGAAGGTCAGCCCACCGGGCAGCTCCGCATCGACGTGCGGCTCCTTCTCGGACCCTTCCGGGAAGACGAGCCCGAGGCGACGGTAGAAGGCGAGCGCGGCGGCCATGTCGGACGTCACCACGCCGATCAGCGCGAATCGTGGAGTCATGCCGTCACCGTAGGTGCGCGGTCGGCGCCCGGTCTTGAAGGAATCGGACACCGGGGGCCCGGTCCGCTGGTCCGGGCAGGCCTTCCCCGGCGATCGCTCGCGGCTGCCCGTCCCTCGCCTCGCCTCGCTCTGCCCCGCCTCAGCCGAAGGTGACCGGCCCGTTCGGGGTGTCGACGGTGAAGGAGAGGGCGGTGGGGCCGGGGGCGAGCGGCAGAGCGGTGCCCAGGGCCGTCAGCGGGCCGTGCAGGTCGGCCGGAGCGGGGGCCGTGCCGGACAGGTGCAGCAGCGGGGTGACCGGCAGCCCGGAGGCCGTGGGGTGGGGCGAGTCGCCCCAGTCGATCAGGAACGGGACCAGACCCGAGGGATGCGCGTGGCCGCTGTCGGTCAGCCGCCACCGCAGGAGGGCGCCGTCGGGGGTGCGGCGGCTCATCGGATGCACGGGGCCCGGGTCGTAGCCCCGAGCGCGTGCCGTCGTGATCGCCGCGTTCAGGTCGGGCGGGCTGATGGCCCAGGTCAGCGTGCGCGGCCCGGACAGCCGGTCGACCGCGAACGGCCGTGGCGCGTCAGGTTCCGGCTGCTCGGGGTCGGGGCCGATGATCTCCAGGTAGCTCCGGCCGCCCAGCCCCACCAGATGGTTGCGCGTGCCGAGGCCGAGGTGCACCCCGCCGGGCGCGGGCGTCACTCCGGTCCGGCGCGCGAACTCCGCGACGGTCGCCGCCAGATCGGGCGTGGCCAGGACGAGATGGTCCAGGAACGGGGGAACGGGGTTCATGCCGCAGAGGCTAGAGGCTGAAGCAAGGGAGCAAGGGGCAAGGGCTGGTGGCGGACGAGGAGACGCAGACACGGAAGGGGCCGAGCGGTGAGACTCGGCCGTATGACTCGCCGGCTCCTGCTCTACACCCGCACCACCGACTACCGCCACGACTCCATCCCGGACGCCGTCGCCGCCGTGCGCGGCCTCGGGAGGTTCGTCGTCGAGCACACCGAGGACCCCGCCGACCTCGAGAAACCGCTGGACGGCTACGCGCTCGTCGTCTTCCTCTCCACCAGCGGGGAGGTGCTGACCCCCGCGGGGCGGGAGCGGCTCGCGCGGTACGTGGAGTCGGGCGGCGGTTTCGCCGGGGTGCACGCGGCGGCCTGCACCGAGTACGGCTGGCCGTACTACGGCGAACTCCTCGGCGCCCGCTTCGTACGGCACCCCGACTTCCAGCCGGGCCGGGCTGTCGTCGAGGACCCCGGTCACCCCGCGACCCGCTCGCTGCCCGCGGTCTGGGACGTCAGCGACGAGTGGTACGACTTCGACGCCAGCCCCCGGCACCGGGCACGGGTGCTGCTGAGCGCCGACGAGACGTCGTACGAGGGCGGCGGGATGGGTGCGGACCACCCGCTCGCCTGGTGCCGCGAGCACGGGGCGGGCGGCGGCCGCGTCTTCTACACCGCGCTCGGGCACGCCGCCGAGGCCTACCGCGATCCCGTCTTCCTGGCTCACCTGGACGGCGGACTCGGCTGGGCGGGACGGGCCCATCCGTGACGTTTCTGCGGTGAACCGGCTCCGCCGTTCGGGTGAGTAAAGGTCGCATCCATGGAGGGTCACGTGAATATCTAGAGATGCTCTTGTCTTGGCAAAGGGCGTCGAGACGTGCGGCCATCCGGCCCCGCGTCACCCACCCACAGGAGGAGCCGGACCTTGACTTACGGTAAGAAGTTGCGCGAGCGCATCGCCGGGCCCGGGACCACACCGCTGATCGGCGTGTACGACATGTACTCGGCGTCGATCGCGGCCAAGCACTACGACGGGATGTTCGTTTCGGGCTTCGGCTTCGCGGCCTCGTACTACGGGCTGCCGGACATCGGATTCATCGCCTGGCCCGACATGGTGGCCTTCGTCCAGCGGCTGCGGGGCGCGTTCCCGCACCACCATCTGCTCGTCGACATCGACGACGGGTACGTGGACCCCGAGGTCGCCTGCCACGTCGTCGAAGGGCTGGAACGCATCGGCGCCTCCGGAGTGATCCTCGAGGACCAGAAAAGGCCCCGCCGCTGCGGCCACGCCGACGGCAAGCAGGTGCTGCCGCTGGAGGAGTACCTGGAGAAACTGCACAAGGTCCTCGAGACCCGCAAGGACCTCGTCGTGGTGGCCCGCACCGACGCCACCGACGAGCACGACATCCTGCACCGAGCCGAGCGGCTGGCCGCGACCGACGCCGACGTGGTCCTGGTCGACGGGGTGCGCAGCGTCGAGTGGATCAAGCGGATCCGCGAGGTCGTCGGGTCCAAGCCGCTGCTGTTCAACCAGATCGCCGGCGGCAAGTCGCCCCGGCTCTCCCTCGGCGAGCTGTCCGACCTCGGCGTCGACGTCGCCATCTACAGCACCCCCTGTCTGTTCGCCGCGCACGAGGCGATGGACTCCGCGCTCGCCGACCTGAAGGCGGCCGACGGACGGCTGCCGGAGGTCGATCCCGCGAGCGGGGTCGGCGTGAAGGCCTCCACCAGCCTCCTGGAGCGCAACATCGCTCGCGACCGGCTCGTCCCCGAGGGCGTGGGCGTGTGACGGGCGTCGTACCGCGCCTCGGGGCGGCCACCGCGGCCGCGGCCGCACTGCTCGGGGCCGGTGCCGCACCCGCGCTCGCGTCCGGGAACCTGATCACCGTGATCGACAACTCCCACGCCGACTCCTGGCTGGAGGTCGACCGCACGGCCAACCTCCAGGCAGGCAGGGGCACGGCCGGCAGCGACCACGACGGCAGCGCCGTGGACGCGGTCCAGGCCCTCGTCGGCGGCAGCCGCCGGCACCGGGAGGCCTGGGACTGAGCGACAGGGACGTACGCCTCGGGCTGTCGGAGGCGACCGGCTGGTGGGCCGGTTGCCGGACGGCGATCGGCGGCTGGCGATGACCGGTTGCCGGTGCCGGTGCCGGTGCCGGATGTCGGAGGGGTGAGGGGCTGCCGGGCTGCGACCGGTCGCTGCGGCGAGCCGACGTGGCCGGTGAGCCGACGCTGCCGACAAGTCGGCGTAGCCGGCAGGCCGGTCGGCGGCGAGCCGGTGTCGCCGAGGAGCCGGTGCGCCGGTGATGGCCGGGCGCCTCCGCACGGGGTGTCCGGCCATCGCCTTGTCGTGGGCGTCAGTTCTCGGCGAGGCCGGGGCGGCCGTTCTCGTCCGCCTCCGCGTCCTCCGCCGGGTCGTGCCCACCGCCGGGCGCGGCCACCGTGGCCCGGTGCCGGCCGGGGGCGAGGGTGTGGCAGGAGGCGTCGGCCGTGCCGTAGGCGGCGATCAGGGCGACCGCGGCCACGGCGAGGGCCGCTGTGGTGCGCGTGGTGAGGTTCATGACCGGAAAACGCCCTCGCGGGCGGCGCGGTCACCGCCGTGGCCCGAACGGACGCCGCACGTCACGCAGTTGGCTGGTCTCCGGACGGCGGCGTGCGCATCAACGCGGGGCGGCGACGCGGGAGTGGTCCGGGGCGCGGTCGAGCGCCGGGGATCGCAGAAGGCAGTGACGGCCGGCGCGCGTCGCTGGTGTCACGCGGCGGGCGGGTCAGGCGACCCGGCTCAGATCCGCGTGCCGTACCTCGTGCAGCGGCGGCAGGCCCGCGGCCAGCCGCTCCAGTTCCTCCACGACGATCGTGCCCAGCCGCTCCAGCTCGTTGCCGAGGGAGCCGGCGATGTGCGGGGTGAGGAAGACGTTGGGCAGCCCGTACAGCGGTGAACCGGCGGGCAGCGGCTCGGGCTCGGTGACGTCCAGGATCGCGGACAGACGGCCGGAGACCAGCTCCCGGGTCAGCGCCTCGTGGTCGACCAGCGCACCGCGCGCGGTGTTGATCAGCACGCCGCCGTCCCGGACGAGGGCCAGCCGGGCGCCGTCGAGCATGTGACGGGTCTCGGGGATGTCGGGGGCGTGCAGGCTGACGATGTCGCTGCGGCGCAGCAGTTCCTCCAGCGGCAGCAGTTCCGCGCCCAGAGCCGCGGCCTCGGCGGGGCTCACATAGGGGTCGTACAGCAGGACCGTGAGGTCGAAGGGCCGCAGCAGTTCCAGGAGCCGGCGGCCCACGCGGGAGGCGCCGACGATCCCGACGCGACGGCGGAGACTGCCGGTGGCCGCCGTGTCGGAGGGGGCCGGCGGGGTGTGCGTGCGGCGGTAGCGCTCGCGGTGGCCGAAGGCGTCCTTGCCGGCGAGGAGGATCATCGCGAGCGTGTACTCCGCCACCGGTACGGCGTTGCCGGCGGCCGCGCTGGACACGGTGACGCCGTGTTCCCACACCGCCTCGCCGACCAGGGAGCGGACCGAGCCCGCGGCGTGCAGGACCGCACGCAGCTCCGGGGCCGCGGCGAGGACCCCGGCGTCCAGACGCGGGCACCCCCAGCCGGTGATCAGCACCTCGGCCGGGGCCAGCGCGTCGGCCACCGCGGGATCGGCGAAGTCCCGTACGACCAGCTCCGTGTCGATGGCGGCCGTGCGGCGCAGCCGGGCCATGAGCGGCGGCGGGAAGAGCAGCGGGAGGTGGACCGGATCCATCGCGAACACGGCTCGCGGCGGCTGGGCGCTGGGCGGCATGGCTCTCCTGACGAACCGGAAGGAGAAACGCTTTCAGAAAGCGCCTTCTACGGTAGGTGTGCCCGGAAGAGGCGGTCAATCGGCTCCCCCGTGGGTGATCGCATGTGTGACACTGTGGTGACTCACCGTGCCGGACGTCGCTCGAACGGCCCTCCCGTGCGCCCGTGCACCGGAATACCCGGCGTTCTTGTGGTGCTCTGATGGTGCACGGTGCAGTGCACGAGCGCGCGGCGAAGGGCTGGTGGGCGATGACGGCAGACCAGACGGATCCCGTGGTCAGAACGCCGTACGGGGCGGTACGCGGCCGGTACGAGCACGGTGTCGCGGTGTTCCGCGGCATCCCGTACGCCGCCCCACCCTTCGGTCCCCGCCGGTTCCGCCCGCCCGAGCCGCCCGAGCCCTGGGACGGGGTGCGCGACGCCGGCGACTTCGGGCCCACCGCGCCCAAACCGCCGTACTCCGAGGCGTTCGCCCAGTACCTGTCCGATCCCGAGATCCCCGGCGACGACTGCCTCAACCTCAACGTCTGGACCCCCGATCCGGATCCCGGCGCCCGCCTGCCCGTCCTCGTCTGGCTCCACGGCGGAGCCCTCACCAGAGGATCCTCGGCCGTACCCGTCTACAACGGCGCCACCTTCGCCCGGGACGGCGTCGTCTGCGTCTCTGTCAACTACCGCCTCGGGGTGGAGGGTTACGGCCTGTTCCCCGACTCACCGCCCAACCCCGGCCTGCGCGACCAACTCGCGGCGCTGCGCTGGGTGCACGACGCCATCGGCGCCTTCGGCGGCGACCCGGACCTGGTCACGCTGTGCGGCCAGTCGGCCGGCGCCATCAGCGCGGGCGCCCTGCTGGCCTCGCCCGCGAGCCGGGGCCTGATCCGGCGCGCGGTCCTGCAGAGCGGACCGCCCGAGTCGTCCGAACGGGACAAGGTACGGCGGATGGTGCGCCGCATGGCCGGCCGGCTGAAGATCCCCGCCACTGCCGAGGCCTTCGCCGCCGTCGACCGCGACCTGCTGCTGCGCACCCAGGCCGAGGTCGGCCGGCTCAGCAGCCCGGTCCTGGGCGGACCCGCGTTCGGCATCGTCGTGGACGGCGACCTCGTGCCCCGCGACCCGCTGGCCGCGCTGATCGACGGCGCCGCCCGGGACGTCGACCTGCTCATGGGCTGGACCCGCGACGAGTACCGGCTCTGGCTCGTGCCCGGCGGACTGGTGGACCACGTCGACCGGCTCGGAGCCGTCGCCCTCGCCGGCGCCATGGCCCGCTGCCGCACCGGCCACGAGGTGCCCCGCGGGTACCGCGCCCTGAACCCCGACGCGGGCGCCGCCGAGATCGTCGGCCAGATGGTCACCGACCACCTGCTGCGGATCCCGCTCCACCGCCTCGCCGACGCCCACGCCGCGAACTCCTACGTCTACGAGTTCGCCTGGCCCTCCCGCCTGCCCGGCCTCGGCGCCTGCCACGCCCTGGAGCTGGGATTCGTCTTCGACTCCGGGGACATCCCCGAGTCGAAGAAGCTCGCCGGCGAGGGCGCGCCGCAGGAGCTGGCCGAGACGATGCACGCGGCCTGGGTGCGGTTCGCGGCCACCGGGGATCCCGGCTGGCAGGCCTGGGACGCGACCCACCCGGTGCGGATCTTCGGCGACGGCGCACCGCACACCGCGTACGGACCCCGCGACGCGGAAATCGCCCTCTGGTCGCTCGCCCCCACCGTCCCCGAACCGGCCCCCACCGCGGAAGTCCGGGCCCCCGGCGCGGAGTTGGCGGCGGCGGTACGACGCCTGCGCCGCTCGACAGGACCGATGCGCCGCCGCTGATCGTCGCCGGTTGCTGGTTGCCGATTGCCGGTCGCCGTCCCTGCGGGCCGTTCCATGTGCTCCGGCAACCTCAGCGGAACCTGGCGCGCGCCGTCAGACCGCCGCGTCCACCGCCTGCCGGATCGCCGCGACCGCCTCCGGCCCCACTCGGCAGCAGCCCCCGACGAGTCGCGCGCCCGCGTCCCGCCACGCCTTGACCTGCTCGGCGCCGAACCGGGTCCGGCCGGTCCAGGCACGCGCCCCGGCGTCCCACGACTCGCCGCTGTTCGGATACACCACGACCGGCTTGCCGGTGACCCGTGCCGCGATCTCCACCGCGGGCTCCACGTCCTCGGGCGCGCAGCAGTTCACGCCGACCGCGATCACCTCGTCCCTGTCGGCGGCCGGGGCGAAGGCCTCCTCCAGCGGCTGCCCGGCACGTGTGCGCCGGCCGTCGACGGTGTACGACAGCCAGGCCGGCACCCCCAGCCCGCGCACCGCCCTGAGCAGCGCGGCGCCCTCGTCGGCGTCCGGCACGGTCTCCAGCGCGAGGACGTCCGGCGCGGCGGCGGCCAGCACCTCCATCCGCGGCCGGTGAAAGCGCTCCAGCTCGTCCACGCTCAGCCCGTACCGGCCGCGGTACTCGGAGCCGTCCGCGAGCATCGCCCCGTACGGCCCGACCGACGCCGCCACCCACAGCGGCCGGCCGACGCCCGCGTCCGCGGCCTGCCGGGCGGCCTCACGCGCGAGGTCCACGCTCAGCGCGAGCAGCCGCGCGGCCTCGGCATGGCCGATCCCGCGCCGGGCGAAGCCCTCGAAGGTGGCCTGGTAGCTGGCGGTGATGGCCACGTCGGCGCCGGCCCGGAAGTAGGCGAGGTGCGCCTCCGTCACCGCCTCCGGCCGTTCGGCGAGCAGCCGCGCCGACCACAGCTCGTCGCTCAGGTCGTGCCCGGCCGACTCCAGCTGGTTGGACATGCCGCCGTCGAGCACGACCGTCCCTGCGGCGAGGGCGTCGGCAAGGCTGGGGGAGGTGTCGCTGGTCATGCCACGACGCTAGTCCACACCGCACGCCCGTGCACCGCCCTGTCCAGCAGCCCGGCGGCAGATCATCGACGCGCTGCTGCGGTCTCGGCATGCGTGCACGGCGCCACGGTCTGCGCCGGCCTCGTCCGCGACGGACTTCTCGCCCTGCGTCTGGCGCCCGGGGCGCCGTACGGCTGGGATGAAGCCCTGGGGCGCCCCGACCGGAACCGGGGTGTCCCGGGCCACGTCAGGAAGGAACGCCGCAGCCGTGATCGAACTGCCCGCCGACGACCGAGAGACGAGCCCCGTAACCGGGTACACCCGCGCCCACTGGGAGGCCGCCGCCGACGCCCTGCTGGCCGCCGTCGCGCCCTACGCCACCCCCGACCGCGCCCTCTACCACCTCCCCGGCGACCACGTCAGTCACTCCGGGCACCTCTCCGACGGCCTGGAGGGGTACGCCCGTACGCTGCTGCTGGCCGCCTTCCGCCGCGACGAGAACGCCCTCGGCCGCTACGCCGACGGCCTCGCCGCCGGACCGCGCGGCGTCTGGCCGCGCATCGAGGACCGCAGCCAGCCGCTCGTCGAGGCCGCCTCCGTCGCGCTCGCCCTGCGGCTGACCCGGCCGCTGCTGTGGGACCGGCTGGAGGACCCGGTACGGCAGCGCACCGCCGCCTGGCTGGCGGACGCCCTCACCGCCGAACCCTGGCCGTGCAACTGGGAGTTGTTCCCGGTCACCGTCGGCGGCTTCCTGCAGGAGATCGGCCACCGGCCCGAGGCGGCGCGCAAGGCGATCGACCGTGGCCTGGAGCGGATCGAGGGCTGGTACCTCGGGGACGGCTGGTACACCGACGGCGACGGCCGGAAGTTCGACTACTACAACGGCTGGGCGATGCACCTGTACACCGTCCTGCACGCATGGCTGGCGGGCGACGGTGAACTGCTGTCCGTATACGGTCGACGGCTCTCCCGCCACCTCGCCGACTACGCCCGCCTGTTCGGCGGCGACGGCGCCCCCCTGCACCAGGGCCGCTCCCTCACCTACCGCTTCGCGACGGCCGCCCCGTTCTGGCTCGGCGCCCTGACCGGACACACCCCCCTCACCCCCGGCGAGACCCGGCGCCTGGCCTCCGGCGCGCTGCGGTACTTCCTGGACGGCGGCGCGGTCGACGAGCGCGGGCTGCTCCCGCTGGGCTGGCTCGGCCCCGACGACTCCGTCGCGCAGACCTACTCCGGCCCGGCCTCCCCGTACTGGGCGGGCAAGGGGTTCCTCGGCCTGC
Organism: Streptomyces sp. NBC_00557; assembly: GCF_036345995.1. Taxonomy (NCBI): domain Bacteria; kingdom Bacillati; phylum Actinomycetota; class Actinomycetes; order Kitasatosporales; family Streptomycetaceae; genus Streptomyces; species Streptomyces sp. NBC_00557. The sequence goes on along the minus strand of NZ_CP107796.1, from coordinate 1,853,601 downwards.
TGCTGCCGCCGGAGCACGAGGTGTGGACGGCCACGGAGGAGCCGGGGCCCGTCGACCGCGCCGACGGGGTGCGGCCCGTACCCGTCCCCAACTGGCTGCTGCAGTCGACCCGTTCGGACGGAGTGGTCCGGCTGCACAACCACGGCAGCGAGGACGTCCGCTACGACCCCTACTACACCCGGCTCGCCTACTCGACGGCGACCGCCCCCTCGGCGTCGTACGACAACAGCGTGATCGTCGGCGGCGATCCGAGCCGTACCCGGATCGAGCCGCTCGGCGCCGGCGAGGGATGGGCCGCCTCCCGGCACACCGTGCGCGACGGGATCACCGTCACCAGCCTCGTGGTCGCCGAGGGTGCGGCGGAGGTGCGCGCCCATCTCGTGGCCGGCGCCGCGCCCGGGACCCCGGTGCGGATCACGGGATGGCAGGCTCCCGACGGGCTGCGGGCCGAACTCCTGCCGGTGTCGGGCCTGTCGGAGGGCGTGCAGGGACCGACAGGGCACACCGGCGCGGACGGGACCGCACTTCTCGTGGCACTCGCCCGGCTCACCGGCGAGCCGCATCCCCGGCCCCTGGCCGAGCTGGTGTCCGTGGCGGTGGGGGAGGACCGCCGGGTGAGCGTCCGCTGGGCCTCCGGAGCGGAACACGTCTTCGCTTTCACGGCCTCGGAGGGAGGATGCGCGGACCCGCAGTGGGCGGTGGCGCGCCGGTGAGGGGCGCGGGGCGGGCGGAGCCACGGTTCGGCGGGCGCCGAAGGGTTCCGGTCCTAGCGTGGCCGTATGACCGCAGAGCACCCCCGGACCCCGTTCGCCGCGCTCCACCACCGGCCCGGCGAGCCGCTGCTGCTGCCCAACGCCTGGGACCACGCCTCGGCGGCGGCGCTCGCCGCGCGCGGCTTCCCGGCGATCGGCACCACGAGCCTGGCCGTGGCGGCGGCCGACGGGCTGCCCGACGGCCGGGGCGCGACCCGCGAGCAGACGGTCCGGCTCGCCCGGACCCTCGGTGCGGAACCCTTCCTCCTGTCGGTCGACGCCGAGGACGGCTTCAGCCGGGACCCCGACGACGTGGCGGAGCTGGCGCGCGCGGTGTGGGCGGCCGGCGCGGCCGGGATCAACCTGGAGGACGCGCTGGGGCCGGCCGACCGGCACGCGGCGAAGATCGCCGCGGTGAAGGCCGCCGCACCGGGCCTGTTCGTCAACGCCCGCACCGACACGCACTGGTGCGGCGACGGCGACGAGCGGGACACCCTGCGGCGCCTGGAGGCCTACCGGCAGGCGGGCGCCGACGGGGTGTTCGTGCCCGGTCTGACCGATCCCGGGCGCATCGCCGCCCTCGTACGGCACCTCGATCTGCCCCTGAACATCCTCTGGTCGCCCGCGGGGCCGACGGTCGCCGAGCTGGCCGGCCTCGGCGTGCGCCGGGTCAGCGTCGGCTCGCTGCTCTACCGGCGGGCGCTGGGCGCGGCGGTGGAGGCGATGGCCGCCGTGGCGGACGGGCGCGCGCCGGAGGGCGCCACGCCGTCCTACGGGGAGGTGCAGGCGCTCGGCCGCCCGCACCCGGGCGGTGATCGCCTCGACGTGACAGGGCGTCAGACGCACAGGGGTGCGCCCTGCCCGGGCGACGCTGCCCCGCGGCAGGAAGGTCCGGGCCTGGGCAAGGGACACCCCGCGACCCAAGGGTGACGTCAGCCGGCGCCGGCGTCCCCCCGCGCCGTCTCGCGCGGCCAGTGGGTGAGGGCCAGGTGCAGCGCGTCGACCGCCTTGTCCCAGGAGGCCTGTACGTCCCGGTCGGCGCCGAAGCCGCCACAGGACTCCAGGGCGCAGTAGCCGTGGAAGGTGCTGCGCAGCAGGCGTACGGCGTCGGTCAGGTCGGGCTCCTGAAGGCCGTAGCCGCGCAGCATGCCGTAGGTGATCTCGGCGGTCCGGCGCATCGCGGGGGAGTCGGCGACGAGCGACTGGTCGATACGGATCTGGGTGGCCGCGTACCGGCCGGGGTGCTCCAGCGCGTAGGCCCGGTAGGCGCCGGCGAAGGCGGCCAGCGCGTCCTTGCCCGCGCGGCCCGCGACGGCCGGCGCGATCCGGTCGATCAGCTCACCGCCGGCGTACAGCGCGAGCCGGGTACGCAGGTCGTCCAGCCCCCGGACATGCGAGTACAGACTCGCGTCCTTCACCCCGAACCGCCGGGCCAGCGCGGACAGCGTGACGTGCGCGAAGCCCGCCTCGTCGGCAAGCTCGGCAGCCGCCGCGACCAGCCGCTCGACGGTGACGCCGGCCCGGGCCATGCAAGCCTGCCTTTCCTTGTCCTGGGAGCCCTGGTTGAGGCCCTAGGTATAGCAGGTGAGCGGCCCCCTGAACTGCGCACGGCCGGTCCCGCACCGGCCCGTCCCGGCGCGCCGGCGCAGCGGGCGGGCGCCGGTGTGAGCGCGGCCGGCCGGGTGGGAGACCCGGCCGGCCGGGGTGGTGCCGGGGCCGTGGTGGTCAGTCGGCCTTCGGGCCGGGGGCGGCGGAGAACACGAAGGAGAACCGCGCCGGTTCCGCGTGCAGCTGGTACCGGGGCAGGGGGCCGGGACCGCAGGACTGGGAGCCGATGCCGTGCTGGGCGTGGTCCAGGTTGACCCAGACGGCGTTTCCGGGCGTGAGGTCGGTGCGGTGTGCGGCGGCGTCCAGGTGTTCGGTGGTCCAGCGGCGGGCGGTGAGGAAGAAGGCCGGGTCGCCCTCGATGCGCAGGCCGCCGAGTTCCGCCCAGCGGACGTCGATGCGGGCGCCGTTCTCCTGCGGGCGGACGTACGGCGTCTGCATACCGTCCACCGTCGACTGCCAGCGGCCGACCATCGCCGCCGCCCTGGTGTCGGGGTACGCCTCGCCGGGGCCGCCGCCGTACCACCGCACACCGTCGGCCGCGGACAGCGCGAAGCGGATGCCCAGCCGGGGCAGGGGGACCGTCCAGTCGCCCTCGGGGGTGGTGGACACGGTCAGCCGCAGACGGTCGCCGTCCGACGTCCAGCGGTACTCGGTCGACAGGCCCAGCTCCCGCGCCGCCGGCGCCACCCGGGTGCGGACCGTCAGGGTGTGCTCGCCGGTCTCCACCGCGTCCAGCCGGTGCCGCATCCGGTGCAGGCCGAGCCGCCGCCACACCGGCCCGTAGCGCAGGTCGGGCTGCCAGGGCGCGCCGTCGTCGTTGTCGGTGGTGGCCCGCCACACGTCCAGGCGCAGCCCGGAGACCGGCACGCCGCCGACGGCCGTCAGGGCGCCGGTGCGGGCGTCGAAGGTGCCGGGGCCGAGCGTGATCACCCCGTCGCCGGGCACCGGACGGGCGGTCGCCGGGACCGTGGGCGCCCGGCGCTCCGACGCCGGGACCTGGCCCCAGGCCACGACATGGCCCTTCGGCGCCCAGGCCGTGTCCTCCGCGAGCGCCGCGCGGACCGTCCAGTGGGCCTCGCCGGCCGGCGCCCCGGCCGGCGGCGCGGGCAGCTTGACGTCGGCGGACTCGCCGGGCGCCAGCGCCGGCACCGGCAGGGCGCCCGACTCCACCGGTTCCCCGTCGACCTCGTACGACCAGGTGAACGCCAGTGCCGACAGACCCGCGAAGTCCTGCTTGTTGGTGACCCGGACCGTGCCGTCGCCGAAGTCGCCGGTGATACCGACCGGTTCGATCACCTTCTTGAACTCGGCGAGCCCGGGGGAGGGCGTCCGGTCGGGGAAGAGCAGGCCGTCGCAGACGAAGTTGCCGTCGTGCAGTTCCTCGCCGAAGTCGCCGCCGTAGGCGTAGCCCAGTCCGGGATGGGCGATGCCGTGGTCGATCCACTCCCACACGAAGCCGCCCTGCAGCCGGTCGTACGCTTCGAACAGCCGCTGGTAGTCGGCGAGTCCGCCGGGCCCGTTGCCCATGGCGTGCGCGTACTCGCAGAGGATGAAGGGGAGCCCGCGTCGCTTGAGGGTGCCGCCGTCCAGGCCGCGGCCGATCCGCTCGACCTCGGCGTGGGCGGCGTACATCCGGGAGTACATGTCGGTGTCACGGCAGCCGATGTCGCCCTCGTAGTGGAGCAGCCGGGAGGGGTCCCGGCCCTTGATCCACTCGGCCATCGCGGTCAGGCCCCGGCCGGTGCCGGCCTCGTTGCCGAGCGACCAGATCACGACCGACGGGTGGTTCTTGTCCCGTTCGACCATGCGGGACGCCCGGTCCAGCAGGGCCGGGGTCCAGCGGTCGTCGTCGACGGGGTTGTCCCGCCAGCCCTGCTCGGTGAAGCCGTGGGTCTCCAGATCGCACTCGTCGATCACCCACAGGCCGTACTCGTCGCACAGGTCGAGGAACGCCGGGTGCGGCGGGTAGTGGGAGGTGCGGACGGCGTTGACGTTGTGCCGTTTCATCAGCAGCACGTCCTCGCGCATGGTCTCCAGGTCCAGGGCGCGGCCCTTCTCCGGGTGCCACTCGTGCCGGTTGACGCCCTTGAAGAGGACCGGCCTGCCGTTGACCCTGATCAGGCCGTCCGCCAGTTCCACGGTGCGGAAGCCGATGCGCAGCGGCACCCGTTCGCCCGCGGTGGCCAGCACGCCGTCGTACAGCCGGGGCGTCTCCGCCGACCAGGGCTCGACCGGCACGGTGACGCACTCGCCGGTCGCGACGTCGACGCCGAGTTCGGGCACGGTCACCCGGCCGTCCACGTCGGAGTCGACGCGCAGGGTGCCGGTGCCGGCGCGGTGGTCGTAGGAGGCGTGCACGAAGAAGTCGAGGGCGCAGCCCGCCGGGCGGTGCAGCAGGGTGACGTCCCGGAAGATGCCCGGCAGCCACCACTGGTCCTGGTCCTCCAGATAGGAGCCGGCCGACCACTGGTGGACCCGGACCGCCAGGACGTTGCGCTCGGGCCTGAGCAGAGGGCCGACGGCGAACTCGTGCGGCAGCCGCGAGCCCTTGAACTCGCCGAGGTCCGTGCCGTTCAGCCACACCCGGGCGCAGGACTCCACCCCGTCGAAGCGCAGCACCGCGCCGCCGTCCGCCGGCCAGTCCCGCGGCAGGTCGAAGACGCGCAGATGGTCGCCGGTCGGGTTCTCGGTCGGCACCCGCGGCGGATCGACCGGGAACGGGTAGAGGTGGTTGGTGTAGATGGGCGAGCCGTGCCCCTGGAGCACCCAGTGGCCGGGGACCGGGACCTCCGCCCAGTCACCGGCGTCGTACCCGTCGGCGGCGAAGGAGTCGTCCTCGGCGTCGGCGGCCGGCGACAGACGGAACTGCCAACGGCCGTTCAGTGAAAGGGAGTCGGCGTCGGAGGAGGCGTACCACGCGCGGGGCGGGAGCGCCCCGGAGCCCGGCGAGACGTCCTCGACGTAAGCGGTGACGGTGCGGTTGCGGAAGGACATCGGTCTCCTAGCTCAGCCCTTGATGCCGGTCTGCGCGATCCCCCTGCACCAGCCGGCGCTGGAAAGAGGAAGACGAACAGCCGTCGTCACGAAAACGGTGCGGTACGGCCCCTCGCGTGCGCGGCGCCGCGTTTCGCGGACCTGTGCGCGACGGACTGCAGCGCACCCTCCAGCGCGAACGTGGCCGCGCCCAGGGACACCGGGTCGGTGGGGATCGGGGACAGGACGATCTCCGTGGCGGCCAGCGGCCGGCGCAGCGCGTGCCGGGCGACGGCCTGGCGGACCTCGCCGAGCAGCGGCTCGCCCAGCCGGGCGGCGACCCAGCTGCTGAGCACGACCACTTCCGGGTTGAGCAGGTTGATCAGGTCGGAGATGCCGGCGCCCAGGTAGCGGGCGGTGTCCCGGACCACCTTCAGTGCGACCGGGTCCTCGGCGGCGACCGCGCGGGCCAGCGCGTCGATGGTGGCCGTCTGGTCCTCGGGGTGCAACAGCGGGGACTGCGGGCTGAGTTCGCGCAGGTTCTGCATGATGCCGGGCGCGCCCACGTACGTCTCGACGCACCCGTGGTTGCCGCAGTGGCACAGCCGCCCGTCCAGCACGAGCGTGGTGTGGCCCCACTCGCCGGCGCTGTTGCTCACGCCCCGGTGCAGCCCGCCGCCGAGGGCCAGACCGGCGCCGACCCCCGTGCCGAGATTGACCACGACCGCGTCCCCGCGTCCCCGCGCGGCCCCGAACCACAGCTCGGCCACCGTGCAGGCGCGCAGCGGGTTGTCCAGATGAAGCGGGTAGGCGATGTGTTCCGCGAGGAGATCGAGCAACGGCACGTCGTGCCAGTCGAAGTTGGGCGCGTACTCGGCGACGCCGGTGTCCCGGTCCACCTGGCCCGGCACGCTCACCCCGACACCGAGCACCCGGGCCGCCTCGATGCCGGCCTGCGCCACCACGGAGCCGACGGCCGCGGCCACATGGCCCACCACCTGCTCCGGGCGGCTCTCGCCGGGCCGCATCTCCTCGTCGGCGCGGGCCAGCACGTTCAGCGCCAGGTCGAACAGCTCGGCATGGACGTACGTCTCCGCGATGTCGACGCCGATCAACGCGCCCCCCGACGCGTTGACGGCCACCAGTCCCCGCGGCCGGCCGCCGGCCGAGTCCTCGAACCCCACCTCGGTGATCATGCGGAGGTCGAGCAGCTCGCCGACCAGGGTGGCGACCGTGGCCAGGCTCAGCCCGGTGGCGGCGGCCAGCTCCTGCCGGGAGGTGGGAGACCCGGCGATGATCTGGCGCAACACCTCGTAGCGGTTCGCGGTGCGGATGTCACGTGATGTGCGCTTCACGCGGCTGCGCCTCCCCTCCCGTCCAGCCGGACCCGGCCGGCGGTCTCGGCACCGGCGCGGGCGCCAGGCTATGGGCTGGAAGGGAGATTCGACAAGGCTTAGGAAAGGGGATGGAGGAAGTCCGGCCGGGCGGGCGGCTACCGCTGCCCGGGAAGCCCGAGGAGGTCCCGCACGAAGTCGTTGGCGAACGTGCCGGACGGGTCCGTCCGGCGGACCAGGGAGGCGAAGTCGTCGAACCGCGCGTACCGCCCGCGGAGCGCGGCCGAGGGGATCTCGAAGACCTTCCCCCAGTGCGGCCGCGGGTCGAACGGCTCCAGCGCCTCCTCCAGCCGGCGCACCACCGGCAGCACCGCCGCCTCGTCCCGCACCCAGGTGAAGTGCAGCGCGACCGAATCCCGGTCGTGGGCCGGGCTGAGCCACTGGGCGTCGGCGGCGACCGTACGCACCTCGCAGGTCTGCAGCACACCGGCGACCGTCGACCGGATACCGTCGATCGCATACAGCGCGTCGAGCGCGGCCGACCGCGGCAGCAGGTACTCCGACTGGATCTCCTCCCCGCTGCTCGGCGTGAACTCCGCCCGGAAGTGCGGCAGCCGCTCGTGCCACGGTCCCGGCACCCCGAACTGCTCGGTGCAGTTGCCCGCGGGCATGCCCGGGACCGGGTGCAGCGCCACTGCGGCGGGCGCCGCCCACGGGAAGTCCACGGCCGGCCGGTCCGTGCGCCGCTTGACCCACACCTGCCGAAAACCCGGCTTCCGCCAGTCCGTGAACAGGCTCACGCTGTACCCCGCGGCCGCCACGGCGCCGAAGTCCAGCCCCTCCAGCGGCAGTTCGGTGTAGACCCGCTGCTCCACCCCGTAGGCCGGCTCCAGGTCGAGCGTGAGCGCGGTGACGACGCCGAGCGCGCCGAGCGAGGTCACCGCACCGCCGAACCGCGCGTCGTCCCGGCCGATCACCTCGGTGTCACCGCTCGCGACGACCATCTCCACCTCCCGCACGGCCGAGGCCAGCGGGCCGTTGCCGACGCCCGAGCCGTGCGTGCCCGTCGCCACCGAGCCGGCCACCGAGATGTGCGGCAGCGAGGCCATGTTGGCCAGGGCGAGACCGTGCGCGTGCACCGTCTCGGCCAGCTCGGCGTAGCGGACGCCACCGGACACCCGGACCGTGCGCGCCGCCGTGTCGACGTCGATCACCCGGGGCAGGCCGGCGGTGGACACCAGCACGCCGTCCGGGCCGGGGTCGGCGATCCGGTTGAAGGAGTGCCCGCTGCCCAGCACCCGCACCCGCTCACTGGCCGCCACCAGCGCCGCGAGCGCGTCGAGCGTGCGCGGACGGTGGAACTCCCGCGCCGTGTACGTGATGGTGCGCGCCCAGTTGCTGACCGTCCCGGCGGTCTCGGCCGTCCCTGTCACCGTTGCGTCCTCCTGCAGAGTGGTTCTGCGCCGACCCTCTCATCCGGCACGGGCCGACCGGGAGGCCTGCTGCGGATTTCGTTGCCGTGAGGATGAGTGTCGATGTGATCGACATTTCCCTGGTCTGATCGCTGCGATATCGGTACCTTCGGCTCATGATCCAGGAACCGCTTCCCGCCCGCCTGCCCGTCACCGACCGCACGCGGCACCATCGGCTGCGCGAGCAGGGCAGCCTCGAACGGGCCGAGCTGGAGGCGATCCTCGACGCCGCCTTCGTGTGCCATCTCGGCGTGCTGGTCGAGGGGCGGCCCGTCGTCGTGCCCACGGTGTACGGGCGGGACGAGCACCGGCTCTATCTGCACGGATCCGTGGCCAGCCGCAGCCTGGCCGGCGACACCCCGGTGTGCGTGACCGTCACGCACGTGGACGGGCTCGTGCTCGCCCGGTCCGTCTTCGAACACGGCGTCAACTACCGCAGCGCCATGATCCACGGCACCGCCCGCAAGGTCACCGACCCCGAGGAGAAGCTGGCCGGCCTGCGCCGGCTCACCGAGCACTGCGCGCCCGGCCAGTGGTCGTACGCCCGCCGCCCCAGCCGCAAGGAGCTGGCCGCCACCACCCTCCTCGCCCTCTCCCTCCAGGAGGCGTCCGGCAAGATCCGCACCGGCGCCCCGGACGACGGCGACGGTCCCGACGCGGCCCTCGGCCTGTGGGCCGGCGTCCTGCCGCTGACCACCGTCTGGGGCGACCCCGAGCCCGACCCGGCGCTGCCCGCCGGGACGGCCGTACCGGAGCACATCGCCCGTCGTGCGGGGACCCGGCACGGCTGAGCCGCAGGCGGGGGCATACGGTGTGAGACGTACGCCTGAACCGGGAGGAGACAGACGGATGGGCAGTCGTACCGCGCTGGTCGAGGATCTGATGGAGCGGTTCCCGCATGTGCCACGGGAAGCCGTCTTCAAGGAGGACCTGCTCCGCGGGGGCGTCGCCTTCGACCCGTCCGCCCTCAGCGACAACGAGGACGGCGAGGTCAAACCGAAGTCGTACTTCATCTTCTCCTTCGACCACGGGACCCTGCCCGAACTGGGCGAGGCCGCGCTGCGCCGCCCGCCCGAGGAGATCATCCTCACGGGCGGCCCGTACGACCTGCGCCGCACCGTCGTCTCCGTGCGGGTGAACCCGGCCTCGCCGTACCGGGTGGCCGCCGACGAGGAGGGGCTGCTCGGGCTCTACCTCGACGGCAGGCGCATCGCCGACGTCGGGGTGCCGCCCATGCCGGAGTACTACCGGCACACCCTGTCCAACGGGAAGTCCGTGATGGAGGTGGCCCCGACCATCCAGTGGGGCTACCTGATCTACCTCACCGTCTTCCGGGTCTGCCAGTACTTCGGCGCCAAGGAGGAGTGCCAGTACTGCGACATCAACCACAACTGGCGCCAGCACAAGGCGGCCGGGCGGCCGTACACCGGTGTCAAGGACGTCGAGGAGGTGCTGGAGGCCCTCGAGATCATCGACCGGTACGACACCCAGAAGGCGTCCACCGCCTACACCCTCACCGGCGGCGCGATCACCTCCAAGGTGGCGGGCCGCGACGAGGCCGACTTCTACGGCCACTACGCCAAGGCCATCGAGGAGCGCTTCCCCGGCCGCTGGATCGGCAAGGTCGTCGCCCAGGCGCTGCCGAAGGCGGACGTGCAGCGCTTCAAGGACTACGGCGTGCAGATCTACCACCCCAACTTCGAGGTGTGGGACCGGCGCCTGTTCGAGCTGTACTGCCCCGGCAAGGAGCGGTACGTCGGCCGGGACGAGTGGCACAGGCGCATCCTGGACTCCGCGGAGGTGTTCGGCGCGCGCAACGTGATCCCCAACTTCGTCGCGGGCGTGGAGATGGCCGAGCCGTTCGGCTTCACGACGGTGGACGAGGCGATCGCGTCCACCACCGAGGGCCTGCGCTTCTTCATGTCGCACGGCATCACGCCCCGCTTCACCACCTGGTGCCCCGAGCCCACCACCCCGCTCGGCAAGGCCAATCCGCAGGGCGCGCCGCTGGAGTACCACATCCGGCTGCTCCAGGCCTACCGCCAGACCATGGACGACTTCGGGCTCTCCTCCCCGCCCGGCTACGGCCCGCCCGGACCCGGCCGCGCCGTCTTCTCCGTCAGCTCCTTCATGGACAGCCTGCCGGCGGACGAACCGGTGGCGGACGCCCCTCGGACGCCGGCCGAGGCCTGATCCCGCGCACCGGGCCGGCCGTGCGGTGAGCGAAACGGCTCCGGCGTCCGTACAGGAGGCCGGAGTCGCGGGCCCGTCGCGTCACGCATCCTGGCCGCCACCGTCGGTAAGCGGGTGTGAACAGGCCGCTTGTCAGTTCTGTCAGGGACGTGAAAGGCTCTGTGCCCTGCCGCGAGGCACCCCGCAACTCCTTTCCTTCTATGGTGAGTTGCCCTCGCTCGTGGATGCAGGAGTCCGATGCCCGACCTGCCGACCCCCAAGGACGCCACCGAGGCCGCGCTGTTCTCGGAGGGCTGGGACGCGGTGCTCAGCTATGCGGACCTGTGCACCTCCGGGTCCCTGACGGCCCATCAGCTGGCGAACGAGGCGTTCGCGCTCGGCATGCGCGAGGTCCGCGCCGCCGCCCGCACGCACGTGCGCGGCGCGGGCCGCCGCACCCCGCGCCTGCCCACGATTCCGGCGCTCCTCACCGCCGTACGCGACACCGCCGCCGCCTGGGAGGCCGACGGCCAGGGCCACAAGCTCGACCCCGATCTGCGGCTGTGGCTCAACTCCGGCAACGCCGCCCGCTTCTCCGGGCCGCCGCTGGAGCGGCCGGTCGCCCTGCGCGGCCTCCGGGACCTGCAGGAGGCAGACGCCTCGCTGCTGTGGCTCGCCGAGGTGGAGGCGCTGCCGCTGCCCACCGTCGCCCGGCGGCTCGGTCTGGACCCGGCGACCGTCGCCGACGAACTCGACCAGGTCCGCACCCTGTTCCGGGACCGCTGCCACCGCGCCCACCTGGACACCCCGATGGACGCCGAGTGCCGCTCCTACGCCCGCCTGCTGGACGCGGTCACCCGCTCGGCGGCCGCCGACACCCCGGACGACCTCTCCCGGCACCTCGCGACCTGCGTGCGGTGCGCCGAGGCCGCCGCGTGCCTGCGCCTGCACGGCGGCGGACTGCCCGCCGCGCTGGCCGGCGGGGTCATCGGCTGGGGCGGCCTCGCCTACCTGGAACGCCGCCGGCGCGCCGCCGAGGTCCGCCTCGGCGCGGGCCGCCCCGGCGCCGACGCGGCGGGCGGGGAACCGGAGGAGGGCGGCGCCGGCCGCCACCGGGCGCTGCGCGGCGGCCTGCTCGCCGCGGCCGTACTGCTGTCGGCGCTGGCGCTGGGGGTGTCGATGATGCCGTTCGGCGGCTCCGGCGACGACAGCGCCGCCGCCCGCGACGACCGGCAGCCGGTAGCCGACCCCAGCGTCTCCCGCACCACCAGCCGGCCCCCCTCCCCGAAGGCGCCCGCCCCCACCCCCGCCCCCTCCAAGACGCGCACGGCCCGCCGCACCGGCGGCGGGAAGCCCCGCCCCGAACCCCAGGGCAGCACCTCCTCGGCCGCCCACACTCCGGGCCCCGCCCGCAGCAGCGCCCCCGCGGCCGAATGCCGGGTCGCCTACCACCTCGTCGACCAGTGGCGGGACGGCTTCCAGGCCGCGGTCACCGTCACCACCGACCGCCCCCTCGACGGCTGGAGCGTCTCCTGGACCTATCCCGACGGCCAGCGGGTCGCCCAGATGTGGGACGCCACCGTCCAGCAGAACGGCGCCCGCGTCACCGCCACCGCCACCGACTACGACAAGGCCGTCACCGCCCACGGCACCCTGTCCTTCGGCTTCACCGGCACCTGGCAGACCGAGAACCGCTCCCCGTACGGGTTCACGCTCAACGGGGCACCCTGCGCGGCCGGCTGACCATCCGGAAGAAATAATGCGTTGACGAGGGGCCCAGGCGGCGGGCTACCGTTTGCGGGCACACCGAGGTGGTGTGCGCGAAGCACGCGTGGGACGAGGAGGTGTCGACCGATGGCTGTCATTGCGATGGGCGCTGCCCGCATCCAGGAATCCATCCAGTCCACCTCCGTGGCCACCGGCTGAACCCACCGCGCGCCCGACGCGCCGCCCGGGGCCACCCTTGTGAAGGGTCTCCCTTGACTGCCACCTCTGCTGTGTACTCCGCTCTGGCCGCCTACGGCTGGGACGACGCCTGGGCCGAGGCGTTCGCGCCCCACGCCGCCCACGGGCTGCTGCCCGGCCGTGTCGTACGGGTCGACCGCGGCCTGTGCGACATCGTCACCCCGGCCGGGACCGTCCGTGCCGACACCGAGTTCGTCGTGCCCCGGGACCCGATGAAGGTCGTGTGCACCGGGGACTGGGTCGCCGTCGACGCCGACGGCGACCCGCGCTATGTGCGCGCGTATCTGCCGCGCCGCACCGCCTTCGTGCGGTCCACCTCCTCCAAGCGGTCCGAGGGGCAGATCCTCGCCGCCAACGTCGACCACGCCGTCGTCGCCGTGTCCCTCGCCGTCGACCTCGACCTCGGCCGGGTCGAACGGTTTCTCGCGCTGGCCTGGGAGTCCGGCGCCCAGCCGGTCGTCGTGCTGACCAAGGCCGACCTGGTGCCGGACCCGGTCACCCTCGCCCACCTGGTGCAGGACGTCGAGACGAGCGCGCCCGGCGTGCCGGTGCTCACCGTCAGCGCCCTGCACGGCGAGGGGCTCGACGTCCTCGTCGCGCTCGTCGGCGCCGGCACCTCGGTGCTGATCGGCCAGTCCGGCGCGGGCAAGTCCACGCTGGCCAACGCCCTGGTCGGCGCGGACGTCATGGACGTACGGGCCGCACGGGACGTCGACGGCAAGGGCCGGCACACCACGACCACCCGCAACCTGCTCGCCCTGCCCTCCGGCGGAGTCCTCATCGACACCCCCGGACTGCGGGGTGTCGGGCTGTACGACGCCGAGAGCGGGGTCGGCCAGGTGTTCACCGAGATCGAGGAACTGGCCGAGCGGTGCCGCTTCCACGACTGCGCCCACGAGACCGAGCCGGACTGCGCGGTGCGGTCGGCCGTGGAGAGCGGCGACCTCGCGCCGCGGCGGCTGGAGAGCTACCGGAAACTGCTGCGCGAGAACCAGTGGATCGTCGCCAAGACCGATGCGCGAGTCCGCGCGGAGCTGCGACGGGACTGGAAACGCAAGGGCGCCGCCGGGAAGGCCGCGATGGAGCTCAAGCGGGGGCGCTGGGAGTAGGGGCCCGCGTTCCTCCGGCGTGCCGTCCGTCAGCGTCATGTCCGTTTTCCGCTGGCCGGGGCTCCTCCGGGCGTCCGACACTGGGAGCGTGATGGACGAGGACTCCAGGTACGAGGCGGTGCGCAGCCGGGACGGGCGGTTCGACGGGGTGTTCTTCTTCGCCGTCGAGACCACCGGCATCTACTGCCGGCCCAGCTGCCCGGCGGTGACGCCGAAGCGGCACAACGTGCGGTTCTTCCCGACGGCCGCCGCCGCGCAGGGAGCCGGGTTCCGGGCCTGCCGGCGGTGCCGGCCCGACGCGGTGCCGGGGTCGGCGGAGTGGAACGTGCGGGCGGACGTCGTCGGGCGGGCCATGCGGCTGATCGCCGACGGCGTCGTGGACCGCGAGGGCGTCGCCGGGCTCGCCGCGCGGCTCGGCTACAGCGCGCGGCAGGTCCAGCGGCAGCTGACCGCCGAGCTGGGCGCCGGACCCGTCGCGCTCGCCCGGGCCCAGCGGGCGCACACCGCGCGGGTGCTGCTGCAGACCACCGAGCTGCCGGTCACCGAGATCGCGTTCGCGTCCGGGTTCGCCAGCGTGCGCCAGTTCAACGACACCGTACGGGAGGTGTACGCCTCCACCCCGACCCAGCTGCGGGCCGCCGCACCCCGGCGCCGGGCCGGCCGGGGGACGGCGCCCGGCGCGGGGATCCCGCTGCGGCTCGCCCATCGCGGCCCCTACCAGGCCGGCGCCGTCTTCGACCAGCTCGCGCGGGAGGCGCTGGCCGGTGTCGAAGAGGTCACCGGCCCGCCGGGCGGCCGCACCTACCGGCGCACGCTGCGGCTGCCGTACGGCACCGGGATCGTCGCCGTGGCGGAGCGCACCCGGACGACGCGGCCGGGGACCGGCACCCGTCCGGGCGGCTGGCTCGACGCACGGCTGCACCTCACCGACCCCCGGGACCTCACCACCGCGGTGCAGCGGCTGCGGCGCCTGTTCGACCTCGACGCCGACCCGTACGCCGTGGACGAGCGGCTCGGCGCCGACCCGCGGCTCGGCCCGCTGGTCGCCGCCCGGCCCGGACTGCGCTCGCCCGGCGCCGTGGACCCGCTGGAGCCCGCCGTCCGGGCGCTGGCCGGGAAGGAGGGCGCCGAGGAGCTGGTGCGGCGGTACGGCAAGGTGCTCGACGCGCCCTGCGGTGGCCTCACCCGGCTCTTCCCCGAGGCCGCCGTCCTCGCCGAGGCCGAGCCGGACGGCCCGCTGGGCGCGCTCGCCGCCGCCCTGGCCGACGGCACGGTACGACTGGATCCCGGCGCCGACCGGGACGACGCGCAGGAGGCCCTGCTCGCCCTGCCCGGCATGGACCCGGCCACCGTGGCCGCCGTACGCGTGCGCGCCCTCGGCGACCCGGACGTCGCCCCGCCCGGCGCGGAGGTGCCCGACGCGTGGCGGCCCTGGCGCTCGTACGCCGTCCAGCATCTGCGGGTGGCAGGGGAGTGGAGCCGATGACGGCCGGCTACTGGACCGAACTGGACTCCCCCGTGGGCCGGTTGGTGCTCACCGCCGACGCGGACGGGGCGCTCGCCTCGCTGTCCGTGCCCGGGCAGAAGGGCGGGCGGAGCGCGGAGAGCCTGCGGAACGCGGGGGACGGGTGGCGGTGCGACAGGGGCCCGTTCCGGGCGGCGGCGGAGCAGCTGGCCGCCTACTTCGCCGGTGAACTCAGGGAGTTCCGGCTGCCGTTGCGCGCGCGCGGCACCGCGTTCCGGCAGCGTGTGTGGGCGGCGCTGGACGAGGTGCCGTACGGCGCCACCGCCACCTACGGGCAGATCGCCGCGCGGACCGGGGCGTCCCGCGCGGCGGTGCGCGCCGTCGGCGGTGCGATCGGCGCCAACCCGCTGCTGATCGTGCGCCCGTGCCACCGGGTCATCGGCGCGAACGGGGCGATGACCGGGTACGCGGGCGGCGTCGAACGCAAGGTGTGGCTGCTGACCCTCGAGGGCGCGCTCACGGACACAGCGCAGGCGGCGCCGTCCGCGGGCGGTCCTGCCGCGCGCAGGGGCGGAGCAGCCCGGCGTCCCGCCAGCGACGCGGGGCAGGCCGGCTGATGCCCGGCCCGCCGGCCGCCGGCGGCGCGGCTACTCCTCCTCCAATCCCCAGCTGTGCACCCTGCGGGGATGGATGCGGATCACCTCCTCGCTGAGGTGCGGGCCCAAGTCGTGCGGGCCGACGAGGAGTTCCGCCTCGCCGCGGATGTCGACGCCGCGCACCCGCCAGGGCCGCAGGCTCGCGATGTCGTCGACGACCAGGGCGACCTTGGGGTTCTGCCGCAGATTGCGCCACTTCTTCGTCGTCCCCATCGCGTAGCCGCCGATCAGGATGGTGCCGTCGTCCTGCAGGTGGAAGCCCACCGGGTTCGCCTGCGGCTGGCCGTGCCGGTCGACGGTGGCCATGCGCCCCAGCCGCTGCGACGCCAGATACGCGCGCTCCGCCTCGCTGAATTCGGTCATACCGCCAGCCAAGCACGCCCGCCCGCCCGGCACATCGGCTCTCCGCCCTAGAGCCGCCGCCCTACGCCCGGTTGCGCCGAGCGGGTGGCCGGCCGCCGAGGGTGCGGTGGCACGGCCCGGCCGTGTGGCACGGTCTGCACCGACGGGCGACGGGGAAGGTCGGGTGCGCGGATGACCGGGGTCGGGCGGATCCTCGCGGTGCTGGTGATGGCGATGCTGCCGGGTCCGGCACACCCGGCCGCCGCGGCGCCGGCGTCGTGGGCCTGGGGCGACGGTCCGGGGGCCGTCGCCGGGGTGGTCTCACGGGCCGCCACCGGTGGCCGGGCCGTGAGCGGTTGCCGGGCCGTGAGTGGTGTCCGGCGGGTGGAGCCGGGGGCGGTACGGGGGGAGTCGGCGAGGCCGCGTCGGGTGGGCGGCCGGGTGGTGGAGCCGGTTGGCCGGGCGGGTGGGCGGAGGGCCGAGGGCTCGCCGCCGTACGGGGCGGGTGGCCGGAGCGTCGAGGGGCCGCCGGTGCGCCGGGCGGGCGGTCCCGGAGTGGGGGTGTCGGCGGGCCGCTGGACCGGGAGCTGGGAGAGTGCGCCCTCGGGCGCCGCCGCCGCGCTGCCCGGTGCCGCCGTGCGCAACGTGGTCCACCTCAGCGTCGGCGGCAGCGCCGTGCGCGTGCGGCTCAGCAACCGTTTCGGCAGGGGGCCGCTGCGGCTCGGCGCGGTCACCGTCGCACTCCGCGCGGCCGGTCCCGGCGCCCTGCCCGGCACCCTGCGCGTCGCCACGTTCGGCGGCGCCCGCGCGGTCACCGTGCCGCCCGGCGAGGACACGGTCACCGACCCGGTGCCGCTGCCCGTCCGGCCCGCCGCCGACCTCCTCGTCAGCGTCGCCACCCCCGGCGACGACGGGCCCGCCACCTTCCACCAGACCGCCCTGCAGACCAGCTACATCGCCCCGCAGGGCGCGGGCCGGGCCGCGGACGAGGACGGCGCCGCCTACACCACGATGGTCGGCTGCTGGTACTACGTCACCGGCGTCGACGTCCTCGGCCCCGCCACCGGCAGCGTCGTCGCGTTCGGCGACTCCCTCACCGACGGAAACGGCTCCACGCCCGACACCAACCACCGCTGGCCCGACCGGCTCGCCGACCGCCTCCGCACGGACCGGCTCGGCGTCCTCAACGCCGGGATCTCCGGCAACCGTCTGCTCCGGGACGGCGCCGGACCGAGCGCCCTCGCCCGCCTGGACGCCGACGCCCCGGACCGTACCGGGGTGCGGGTGCTGGTCGTCCTGGAGGGCATCAACGACATCAAGGGCTTCCCGGCGGCCGACGACGTCTCCGCGTACGCCGCGGCCTACCGCACGCTCGTCGCCCGCGCCCACGCCCGGGGCGTCCGGGTCGTCGGCGTCACCCTCACGCCGTACCGGGGCTTCCCGGCCTACACGGCCGCGCGCGAGGCGGTACGGCGGCGGGTGAACGCGTTCATCCGCACCGGCGGCGCCTTCGACGCGGTCGCCGACGCCGACGCCGCCCTGCGCGACCCGGCCGACCCGACCCGCCTCCGTCCGGCCTACGACCCGGGCGACCACCTGCACTTCAACGACACGGGCATGGCGAAGCTCGCCGACCTCGTGCTGCGCGCGCTGCACCGGGTGACGGTGCGGGGTGGGTCCGCGGTGGGATGAGGTGGTGGTGTGGCGCGGTGGGGGGTGGGGTGTGGCCGGTGCGCGGGTGACGGGTGTCCGGTGCGCGGCGGCCACGCCGGCCGGCAGGGGTGCCGCAAGCGCGTCCGGGCCCTAGGTCCTGTCGTCAAACTCCCGCCGTCCGCCCGGAGGGCGGGCCTCGCGCCCGCTGCGGAGCAGCTGATGCATGCCGTAGGTGCGTGCTCTGGGGGTCCCCCCGGCCGAAGGCTGGGGGAGGGAGTTTGACGACAGGGCCTAGGCACGGGTCACCCAGCCCCGCTCGTACGCGTGCCAGCCCAGCTGCAGCCGGGTCGTCACCCCGGCCAGCTCCATCAGCCGCCGTACCCGGCGCTGCACGGTCCTCAGGCCCAGGTCGAGCTGTTTGGCCACGCTCGCGTCGGTCAGCCCGGCCAGCAGCAGCGACAGCACCTCCAGGTCCGTCGCGTCGGGCTGGTCCGGCTCCTCCTCGACCACCTCGGACGCCTCCAGCCGCAGCGGCAGCGCCTCCCGCCACACCGACTCGAACAGCCCGGCCAGCAGCTCCAGCAGCCCGCTGGCGTGCACCACCAGCGCGGCCGGCTCGCCCGTGCGCGAGGTCAGCGGCACCATCGCGAGCGCACGGTCGGCGATCACCAGCTTGGCCGGCACCCGGTCCACCACCCGCACCCGCTCGTCGCGGGCCAGCGCCGCCGACAACTCGGTGAACCCGTGCGGCAGTTCCAGCACCGCGCGCTCCACCACCACCCGGTAGCGCACCCCGCGTCCGGCGGCCTGCTCCTCCGCCTCGTTCTCCACGCCGGACACGACCACCGGATTGCCGGTGACCAGCGCGCACACCTCCTCGGCCGCGCCCAGCTGCAGCTGCAGAAAGCGCTGGGCGACCGCCGCGGCGCCGGTCACCACCTCGACCAGGTCGTGCACCGCGGGCTCGGCCGCCGCCGCCCGGTACTCCTCCGCCAGCAGCGCCGCCGTCAGCTCCGCCTTCTCCAACTCGTGCCGCCGCTGGGTGAGCAGCGCGCCCAGGGCCACGCCGGGCGGCGCGGCCACCCAGCGGCCCGGCCGCGCCGGGGACTGGGCGGCGAGCCCGTGCCGCTCCAGCCGGCGCAGCGCCCGCTCCGCCTCCGGCTCCGACAGTGCCAGGCGCCGTGCCAGATCGGTCACGTCGGCCGCGCCCACGGACACCAGCGCCCTGTACGCCGCCTCGTGCGTCTCGTCCAGCCCTATCGCCGCCAGCATCGGCTCACGTCCCCTCCCCTGGAACAGGCCCGGCGCCGGGCCCGGGAACTCGCCACCGAGAAGCCGCCATGACGGGCCCGGCCTGGCGGAAACCGGCCACGGCGCAAACCCGCCGCGCAACATCATCGCCGCACCGGTGGTGACTCTGCCAAGGCGGCAGCATCACGGAACGCGAGCGTGCACCCGAGGCACAGCCGCGTCCCGGGAAACCAAGCCACCATCAGGCCAGTCGGCCGGGTGCCCTGTTACGGCCCCGGCCGCCCTGGGCCGTGGCCCGGGCCCGGACCTGTGCGAGCCACGCGAAGGGGATCCAGGGCCGGGCCACTCCGGACGCCGCCGGGCGGCCCTCCCGTGGGGGGGGTGGGGCCGCCCGGCGGCCTCCTGCGCCCCTCGGCCGTCGCTCGTCGTCTGCTGTCCCACCCCTCACTCGACGCGCCGTTCGACGGCGCCGGGTGCGCCGGATTTTCCCGATGCCCCGTTTTCAGACGGCCCGCGCGGTGGACAATCAGGGGCATGAGCCAGCAGGGGGGAAGGCCCGCCCGTCCCGAGGACGACTGGTGGGGACAGCTGTACGACGACTCCACCGCGGACACGGGGCCGGCGGCCGCGGCCGATTCCCTGGACGACCGTTTCGCCTCCGCCAAGCGCACGGTGACGGGCCGTCCGTTCACGCCACCTCCCGCCCAGGCCGAACCCGGCGACGACACCGAGGGCGACACGGCCCCCGGGAATCCACCGGCACCGCCTCACCCCGGGCCGGCGTTGCCGGCCCAACGCGCGCCCGAGGCCCCGCCCGCCCCACCGCCTCCCGCCCCCGCCCCTCCGGCCGCCTCCAGCGACGTACCGCCACCCCGCCGCCCGACCCCGCCCGAGCCACTCCGGCCGACGGAGCGGCAACCCCGCGAGCCCCTGCGTCCGGCGGAACCGGAACCCCCTGCGCCGCCCGCGGAACAGCCCGCGCAAGAGCCGCAGGCCCCGGCCCAGCCGACCGCTTCCGCGCCGCCCGCCGAGCCGCAGGAGGCGTCCCCGGCCCCTGCGGCCCCCACCACCCCGCCCCCACCCCCCTCCTCCGTCGACTACGTCGGTTCGGGGCCGCCCACCTACGACCCGGAGCCCACCGCGTTGCCGGTCGCCGATCCGGACGGGCTGGGGGAGCTGGTCGCGGACACCGTGCTGGACGGGGCCCGGTACGGGGCGTGCACACTGCGAGCGGTGTCGCTGCGCGGGGACTCGGCGCGGTTCCGGGGCGAGCCGCGGCGGGACTCGCTGCTGACCGCGCGGTTCGGGACCGGCGAGAACGCCCTGGTGCTCGTCGCGATGGCGACCGGCGTGCGCGGGGCCCCCGACGCGCATCTGGCGGCGGCCGAGGCGTGCCGGTGGATCGGGCGGGCCGTCGGCCGCAGCCATCACCGGCTCGTGGAGGACATCCGGGCGGCCCGGCGCGGCGACCTGAAGTCGGGCCTGAACCGGCTGACCGACCGCAGCCTCGGCAAGCTCCGTGCGAGCGCCGCCGAACGGGGCGTCGACCCCGAGCAGTACACGGCGAGCCTGCGCTGCCTGCTGCTGCCCGCCGACCCCGGCTGCCGTACCCGCGTCTTCTTCGGCGTGGGCGGCGGCGGCCTGTTCCGGCTGCGCGACGGCGCGTGGCAGGACATCGAGCCGCAGGTCACCGCCGAGGCCGGCACCGGCGTGCCCGTGGTCGGCTTCGGCTCGCCCCCGGCGGAGACCCCCGACGGCGACCGGCTCACCATGGACTTCGGCATCCCGACCCCGCCGAGCCCGTACGAGCCGGCGCCCGAGCCGCCCCGGGAGCCCTTCCGGTTCCGCGCCTCGATAGCCCGCCCGGGCGACGCCCTGCTGATGTGCACCGCGGGCCTGGCCGATCCGCTGCACGGTGAGGCCGCCCTCTGCGCCTACCTGGCCCGCCGCTGGTCCGGCCGGACCCCGCCGGGGCTCGCCGCGTTCCTCGCCGACGCCCAGGTGCGGGTGAAGGGCTACGCCGACGACCGTACGGCGGCCGCCGTGTGGGAGGCGTGACCGTTTCCCCGACCGTATGGCGGGGGCCGTGTGGGAGGCGTGACCGTTTCCCCTGTGCGTCCAGGGGAGCGGGCGGTGCGCGCCGCGCCGCGCCGTGCGGAAACCCGGCCCCGGGGAGCGGATTTCGGCCAGTTTCACGGCGTGTGACGGTGTGCCGACGGCCGGTGCCGGGCGCATCTGCCTTGGCGTCCCGGGGCGTTCGAGGCGGCCCGCGCCGTGTGGAGGGCCGGCGCGCCGGGCGCGGCACGGCCCTGCGGGCGCCCCGGGACGCCGTACGGCCGTGGCCGAACCGCCGGTCATCGCGCACGGGTGATGACTGGCTGTGTGCGCGCTGGGCAAGCATCCCCCGTGAACGTGTTCGACCAGGAGGGGCAGGGTCCAGCGGCGTGCGGGCGGGGGTCATGAAGAGTCAGGCACGAGGGGGCGGTCCCGCGGTCGTCGGGGGCTCCTCGGCGGCGACGGGGGAAGAGGCCGGCACCATCAGGGCACACGCACACCGGCTGCGGCGCAAGCTGGGCCGGGCCGATCTCAGGGCGGTGCCCGAGGCCCGCCGGGAGTTGCGCGAACTGCTGCGGCACTGGGGCAAGCCGGGCCGCTCGGAGATCGCCGAACTGCTCACCAGCGAACTGGTCACCAACGCGCTCGTCCACACCGACGACGACGCGGTCCTCACCGCGGTCGTGGAGCCGGGCGGACTGCGCGTGGAGGTACGGGACTTCGTGGCCCGCAGACCCGAGCTGACCGGCCCGGACTCGGACGACGACACCCATGGGCGGGGCATGCTGCTGGTGCAGTCCCTCGCGGACGCCTGGGGCGTACGGCCGCACGGGGTGGGCAAGTCGGTGTGGTTCGAACTGGGCGCCGAGGCGGCGTGACACACGGCGGGCACGCCGGCTCACCGGCGGGACGGGCCGGGGGCGTGACCCGTGCGGTCACGCCCCCGGCCCGTCGTGAGCGGCGCCTCCAGCCGGCCCGCGCCGAGCGGCGGTTCTAGCCGAACTGCTGCTCCAGGTCCTTCAGCTTGCGCTCCAGGGAGTCCAGGCGCGGCAGCGCCATGGTGTCGTCCTCGGCGGTGAGGTCGACGGTCACCGGCTCAGCGGACGCGCTGCGGACCGGCTGCAGGGAGGGGCGGGCGCGCACGGGCAGCTGCTCCGCGGCCGATATGGCAGGCTCCGCGGTCGCCGGGGCGGGGCCGCGCTCGACCGCCTGCACCTCGACCTCGACCTGGCGGCCGCCGCGGCCCACGAAACCGCGGTGGCCCCGGCTGATGGCCTTCAGCTGGGCGCGCTCGATGCGCTGCTGCTCGCGCCGGCGCTGCCGCTGCTGGTCCTTCTGCCGCTTGTCGTCGCGGACCTCCTCGACCGCCTCGTCCAGGCTGCGCACGCCCTCCAGGAGCATCAGCGACCAGGCCTTGTAGGTCTCGCGGGGGGCCCGCAGCCAGCGCACGATGCGGATCTGCGGCAGCGGACGCGGCACCAGGCCCTGCTCGCGCAGCGCGGCCCGGCGGGTCTGCTTCAGCGCGCGGTCGAACAGCACGGCCGCGGACAGCG
This sequence comes from Streptomyces sp. NBC_00557, assembly GCF_036345995.1. Classification (NCBI taxonomy): domain Bacteria; kingdom Bacillati; phylum Actinomycetota; class Actinomycetes; order Kitasatosporales; family Streptomycetaceae; genus Streptomyces; species Streptomyces sp. NBC_00557. The sequence continues at coordinate 1,831,241 of NZ_CP107796.1, read as the reverse complement.
ACATACCGGAGAAGAACTGCGGCGCTCCCGCGTGGCCGGCGCCCCGGGGCGCGTGCACCCAGTTGAACCAGGCCGCCGCCGCGGCGAACATCCACACGAGTATCCGGGAGCCGAGCGCCGCGTCGCCGTGGCTGGCCTCGCGCACCGCGAGCACGGAGCAGAACATCGCCGCGCCGTCCAGGCCGAACGGGACCAGGTACTGCCAGCCGTCGGTCAGCCCCAGGTTCTGTTCGCCGAAGCCGACGAGGCCGTGGAAGGACAGCGCGGCCGCGACCGCCGCACAGCAGAACAGCAGCACATAGGAGGCGGTGCCGTACACGGCCTCCTTGCGCCTGCGGCGCTCCTCGCTGCGCTCCCACGAGTCGTCCGCGCTCGCGTTCTCCCCGGAGGTGCGCTTGCCGCGTGCGAGCACCGCCACCGCGACCAGCATGCCCAGGAGCAGCACGGCGCCCGGAAGCAGCCAGTTCAGCGATATGTCGGTCAGTCTCATCAGAGGGTCCCTTGCATGGGGATAGGGCGTAACGCCCGCCATAGTGGCCCACTCCCGAGGGCCCTCAAGGGGTTTCGGGGCAAGAGGCCGCCACGGAAGCGCAAGGGGATGCCCAGGACGGCGTTCTGCTCGAACTACCGCGTGAGGGGCGGGAGTTGAGTTCGAATAAGACTACCCGTACGGGTGGTTCCTCGGAAAGTTCCCGCGACGGGTGAGGACATTGTGAATCACCTGTCGGAGGGGGTGGGGTGAGTGGGCGGCCGTACCGGCGATGATCTTAGTGGACGCCGCGCGGTGCGGAGGACTCAGGCAAGGCTTGCCTCGCTTGCCCTCGGTGAGTTTGACCTGGCGCCTCGGCGGCCTATGGTGCTTGACGGAGAAACGACAACCCGCCGTTAATGACCCAAGTGCCGACAAGCCGCCAGGAGGGACCCGTGAAGCAGAGCGCGCAGGGCTCCGCCGGCGCGGGGACCCCGCCCGGCCGGCCCCGGGTGCCCGTGCAGGCGCGCGCGGCGGACGCCCTCGACGGCTTCCGCGAGCGGGACACCGCCGTGCCCGCGGCCCGGGGCGAGCACACGCACGGTGAGCGGCCGGTCCCCGGCGTGCGGCCCGCGGTGCAGCGCTCCTCGGTACGGGGGCAGATCCTGGACGCGCTGCGTGCGGCCCTGGTGACCGGGGAGCTGCGGCCGGGCGAGGTCTACTCGGCGCCGGTGCTCGGCGAGCGGTTCGGTGTCTCGGCCACGCCGGTGCGCGAGGCCATGCAGCAGCTCGCCCTGGAGGGCGCCGTCGAGGTCGTGCCCAACCGCGGCTTCCGGGTCGTCGAGCGCGGGGCGCGGGAGCTGGCCGAGCTGGCGGAGGTGCGCGCGCTCATCGAGGTGCCGGTGATGCTGCGGCTGGCCCGGAGCGTGCCGGGGGAGCGGTGGGCCGAACTGCGTCCGCTCGCGGAGGAGACGGCACGCGCGGCGGCCTCCGGCTGCCCGGCGGCGTACGCCGAGTCCGACCGGGCCTTCCACCGCGCGCTGCTCGCCCTGTCCGGCAACGAGCAGCTGGTCCGCATCGCCTCCGACCTGCACCGCCGCGCCCAGTGGCCCCCGGTCCGGCAGGGCCGGGCGTACCTGGTCGCGGACGCGGCCGAACACATGGCCCTGCTGGACGCGTTGATCGCCGGCGACGTGGACGTGGTGCGGACGCTGGTCACCGAGCACTTCGCAGGCGCGCGCTGAGCCAAGCCGCCCCGAAGGGGTGCGGGCACTGCGCGAGTGCCCCACTGACCCGCGCCCGCGACGCGAGGGCGCCGACCGGCCCCTGGGCCCTGTCGTCAAACTCCCTCCCCCAGCCTTCGGCGGGGGGGACCCCCAGAGCACGCACCTACGGCATGCATCAGCTGCTCCGCAGCGGGCGCGAGGCCCGCCCTCCGGGCGGACGGAGGGAGTTTGACGACAGGACCTACGCCGTGGCCACCCCCGGCGCAGGCGGGGCCAGCTGCCGCGCCAGCCAGGTCGGCACGCCGCCGAGGAGCCGGAACAGCCGGCGGGCCTCCTCGCGCAGCCGGGACGCCTCCGGTTCGGACTCCGCGTCGGCCAGCGAGGCGAGCGCGGGGGCCGTGCCCACCAGGTAGCCCAGTTCCTCGCGGATCCGCAGGGATTCCGCGAACCCGTGCCGGGCCTCGGCCAACTCCCCGTCCCGCAGCGCGAGTCCGGCGAGGTGGCGCCAGGTGAAGGACAGCAGCAGCGCGTCCGCGTGCGCGGCGGCGCCCGCGTGCGCCCGGCGGTACGCGGCGCGCGCCGCCTGCGGGGAACGGGTCAGGTTCTCCGCGATCAGACCCCGGCGGAAGTCCAGCAGGGCCCGCAGGGGCGCCCCCGGAGGGATCAGCGCCGCCGCCCGCCCCAGCGCGGCCCGCGCCTCGTCCGCTCGGTCCCGGACGCCGTGCAGCGTGGCCGTGTAGGCGAGTTGGCCGCGCTCGCAGGCGGCCGCCCCCCGTTCCTCGTCGGTGTGCGCGAGCGCCTCCGCCGTCCGCAGGGCGTCCTCGGCGTCCGCCCAGCCCCGCTCGGTGTACAGGCACCGTTCGACGAGCAGCGCGGCTCGCTGCAGGGCCGTGGCGGGGGTGTCCGGCGGCAGCAGGGCCGCCGCGTCGGCCCAGCAGGCCCGCGAGCGCAGCCGCCATACCGCGGTCTGGAGAGGATCGTCACCGGCGGTCGTTCCGTTCCCAGACATGGCGGGATGCGCCACGTTGCCCTCCCCGAGCACGCCATCGAGCTGTTGAGTGGTGGCGGCATTCCAGCACCAATCGCGGGGCCGGGCCAAGAGGGTGGGTGAAAGATTTCACAAAGTGGCGGGGCGCGGGCCTGGCCGTATCCGGCCGCCCCGCGCCCCGCTGACCTCAGCTCATGCGCAGGGCGAGGAAGAAGTCGAGCTTGTCCTCCAGGCGCGACAGGTCCCGTCCCGTCAACTGCTCGATCCTGCTCACCCGGTAGCGCAGCGTGTTGACGTGCAGGTGGAGCCGGGTGGCGCAGCGGGTCCAGGAGCCGTCGCAGTCGAGGAAGGCCTCCAGGGTCGGGATCAGCTCGGCCCGGTGGCGGCGGTCGTACTCCCTCAGCGGGTCCAGCAGGCGGGCGGTGAAGGCGCGGCGGACGTCGTCCGGCACGAAGGGGAGCAGCAGGACGTGGCTGGCCAGTTCCTGGTGGCCGGCCGCGCAGACCCGGCCCGGCCGGGCGGCAGCCACCCGGCGGGCGTGCCGGGCCTCCTCCAGGGCGCCGCGCAGCGCCTCGGCGGAGTGCACGGCCGCGCTGACGCCGAGGGTGAGCCGGCCGTCGTCGTTCAGGCCGGCGGACAGCGTCTCGCCCACCGACCGCAGCAGGGCGTCGGCCAGCAGGCCGGTCTCCGAGCCGTCGTGCTCGGCGGCGACCGCGGGCAGCGGCACCAGGGCGACCGCCTCGTCGCCGGTGTGCGCGACGGCGATCCGGTCCGACGGCTCCGGGCCGGTCGCCAGCGGGTCGACGAGGATCTCCTCCAGCAGGGACTGGGCGACCGGGCCGCCCTCGACCTGACCGCCCTCCCACTCCACCCGGGCCACCACGACCTGCCAGTGCGGGGCCGCGCCGAGGCCGGGCAGCAGCACCGGGGCGGCCACCCTCAGGCGGGCGGCGATCTCGGCCGGCGCGGCGCCCGTCTGGACCAGCTCCAGCACCTCCTGGGCGAGCCGGCGCCGCACCGTGCGCGCCGCGTCCCTCCGGTCCCGCTCGACGGCGATCAGCTGGGTGACGCCGTGCAGCAGGTCCATGCGCTCCTCGGGCCAGTCGCCGGCGTCCGCCTCGACGGCCAGCAGCCAGTCCGACAGCACCGTCTCGCGCACGTCGCGGGCGCCCTGCGGGGAGCGGCCGGAGGAGCGGATCGGGAACAGCGAGTACGTCGTACCGCCCAGCAGGACCCGGTGCGGGCCGCGCCGGCCGGTGCGGGTGGCCGCCAGGTGCTCCGCGGCGAGCTGCGCGCAGGTCTCCGCGGACAGGGCCGGGCCGTGCGCCTCGGAGCCGGCGATCAGCCGCCCGGTCGGGGCCAGCACCCAGGCGCGCAGGTCCAGGTCGGAGCCGAGCAGGTCGAGGACCACGTCCGGGCCGCCGCCCGCCGGGCCGGAGGTCATCATGCGCCGGTGCCGGTCCACCACCGCCGCGAGGTCGCCGGCGCGCTCGCCGGAGACCTGCCGTACGACGTGCTCGGTGATCGTCGCGAACGCCACGGACTCGTGCACCGCGAACAGCGGCAGCCGGTGCTTGGCGCAGGCCACGACCAGGTCGTCGGGTATGTCGCCCAGCTCGGCCTCGCCGGCCGCGAGCGCCGCCACCCCGGCCTGCACCAGGATCCGTACGAACGGCTCGGAGTCGTCGGCGTCCCGGCGCCAGGCCAGGCCGGTGAGCACCAGCTCGCCCCCGGAGAGGTAGCGGCTCGGGTCGCGCAGGTCGGTGGTCATGACCCCGCGCACCGACCGGTCCAGCTCCTCCTCGCCGCCGAGCAGCCGCAGGCCCAGCGCATCGGTGTCCAGAAGTGCGCGCAGCCGCATCTCGTCGCCGCCGTTCTTTGTCTCGAAACCTACGATGATCTTGGAGGGTGACGGGGGAGTCGCCCGGAATCGGACGCACAGGGCGTCTCCGGGGTCTCCGCACTGTTTCCTGCGGTTCTGCGGGAAATCGGAGAGGTGACCGACGACCTCCGTTCATACGAATCTACAAGATGCCCGCCGTGGCCAGCCAACTCCTTCATGTTTTCGGTGACTGACCCGGCCGGAGCGCCGGACGGTGTACTGAGTCCGCTCCACGTGAACAGGACATGAACGAGCCGGGCCCGCCGCCCGCGGAGTGGCTCGATCCGTACGACCCCCCGAGACGAAGAAGAGAGCCGGTCATGGACTTCCTGCGCCCCGCCGGCCGGGAGGAGGCGCGCGCCCGCGCCCGCCGTCCCCGCGGCGATCCGGGACGCGACCGGGCCGGAGCCCGCCGGCACTCCGGTGCGGCCCGGCCACCGTACGGGACCGCGTAACCCCACAGCTCTCCGGGCGGCGCAGGGAACGTCACACACTCCGCCGCGCCGCCCGGAGGAACCCCCTTCGGTTCCGCACCGCTCGCGGGCCCCGAAGCACCACCCCTTTGTTCGTCTCGGGCCGTCCCCCGGGTCGTCCATTCCCAAATCCCGTACCCGGCACAGGTGTACGGGTGTCCCTATGAACCTTGGGAGATGGCACCATGACCCAGCAGTCAGTGGAGCCGACGACCACCGCCGAGGACGCGGGCGCGGGTTCGCGTCCCTCGGCCGGCAGGTCGTGGCTCGACCGGTACTTCCACATATCCGAACGAGGATCCACCGTCGCGACCGAGGTCCGCGGTGGCGTCACCACCTTCATGGCGATGGCGTACATCCTTCTGCTCAACCCGGTGATCCTCAGCGGCGCCGACAGGTCCGGCGACTCCCTGAGCCAGAAGGCGCTCATCACGGCGACCGCGCTCGGCGCCGCGGCCACCACCCTCCTCATGGGCTGGGTCGGCAAGGTGCCGCTCGCCATGGCCGCCGGACTCTCCGTCTCCGGTGTGCTGGCCGGTCTGGTCATGGGGACCAAGACCCTCACCTGGGCCCAGGGCCTGGGCATGTGCGTCGCCTACGGCGTCGTGATCATGCTCCTGGTGGTCACCGGCCTGCGCGAGATGATCATGAACGCGATCCCGCTGCCGCTCAAGCACGGCATCACGATGGGCATCGGCCTGTTCATCGCGTTCATCGGCCTGGTCAAGGCAGGGTTCGTGCACGCCGGTACGGCGACCCCCGTGACACTGGGCGACAAGGGCGAACTCGTCGGCTGGCCCGTCCTGCTCTTCGCCGTCACGCTGCTGCTCATCTTCGCGCTGCAGACCCGGAACGTCCCGGGCGCCATCCTCATCGGCATCGTCACCGGCACCCTGCTCGCGATCGTCGTCAACGCGTTCGGGCTCGTGGACGCCACGTCCTGGGCCAACGGCGAGAGCCCCGCGCTGCACGGCGGCGCCGTGTCCATGCCGGACTTCTCGCTCATCGGCAAGGTGTCCTTCAGCGGCCTGGGCGACGTCGGCTACATGACGGTCACCATGATCGTCTTCACCCTCGTGCTCGCCGGCTTCTTCGACGCGATGGCCACCATCATCGGCATCGGCACCGAGGCCGGACTCGCCGACGAGCGCGGCCGCATGCCGGGCCTGTCCAAGGCGCTGTTCATCGACGGCGCCGGCGGTGTCGTCGGCGGTGTCGTGGGCGGCTCCGGCCAGTCCGTGTTCGTGGAGTCCGCGACCGGCGTCGGCGAGGGCGCCCGCACCGGACTCGCCTCGGTGGTCACCGGCGGCTTCTTCGCCCTGTGTCTCTTCTTCACCCCGATCACGGCGATCGTGCCGCGCGAGGTGGCCTCGGCCGCCCTGGTCACCATCGGAGCGATGATGATGATGAACGCCCGTCACGTGGACTGGGCGGACCGCTCCGTCGCGATCCCGGTCTTCCTGACCGTCGTGATCATGCCGTTCACCTACTCGATCACCCCCGGCGTCGCCGCCGGCGTCATCTCCTACGTCGTCATCAAGCTCGCGCAGGGCAAGTGGCGGGAGATCAGCGTCTTCATGTGGGGCCTGACGGTGCTCTTCGTCGTGTACTTCTCGCTGCACCCGATCCGGGAACTGCTGGGCGTGCACTAGCCAGCCGCCCCGCCGGGAGGCCGTCAACGGGCCGGCGGCCGTCCGCCGGCCCGTCGCACGTCCCGGCGCCGCGCCCGCCCGCGCCGCCCGCGACCGGTTCACGCCTGCCTGAGCAGCCGGTTCGCGGCGCGTCCGAACACGTACCGCGCCGGGGCCTGCAGTACGTCGTCGACGGCGCGGGGCAGGAAGCGCACCCGCACCTCCTCGCGCCACAGCACCCGGCTGCGGCCCCCGGGACCCGGCAGGACCTCGATCTCCGCCCAGCCCAGCAGCACCCGGCCGCGCTTCTCCAGGCGGCACCGGCCGCCCTCGCCGCCGGCCGGCGGGCGCCACACCGTCACCTCCATCACGTCGTCGACGGCCAGCGGGCCCACGCCGCTCCGGGCCACGAAGCGCGTCCCCACACCCGTGGGCCCGGGGGTGAGCACCCTGATCCGGGTCAGCGGGACCGCGTCGGCGTGGCGGGGCCACTCGGTGAGCCGGCGCCACGCCTCGTCGAGGGGGAGCGGGGCCGTACGGGAGAGGGAGAAGATCGGCACGGCACGATCGTAGGCAATGCCTGCCGTCGGGCCGGACGCCCGGCGTGCGCGGGACCCGGCGCGTGGCGGCGTCAGGGGCGGTACACCTTGCCCGGTTCCGCCTTTCCGGGCGCCAGCAGCTGAGGCACCGTCACGAAGACGTAGCCGCGCGCCTTCAGCGCGTCGATGATGCCGGGCACGGCGGGCACGGTCCCCCGGTAGATGTCGTGCAGCAGGATGATCCCGTCGCGCGAGGCCTGGTCCAGGACCCGCCGGGTGATGAGCGCCGAGTCCTCGGTGGTGTAGTCCTTGGCGGTCACGCTCCACAGCACCTCCGCCAGGCCCTCCTCCTTGGCGATCTCGTGCACGTCGGAGTCGGTACGGCCCTGCGGCGGGCGCATCAGCGTGGGCCTGCGTCCGGTGAGCCGCTCGATCGCGTCGTCGGGGCGCTTGAGTTCCTCGCGTATCTGCGCGTCCGGTATCCGCGTGAGGATCTTGTGGTCCCAGGTGTGGCTGGCCACCTCGTGCCCCTCGGCGGCCATCCGCTTGACCAGCTGCGGGTACTTCTCGATGTGGTTCTTGCCGAGCAGGAAGAAGGTGGCCGGGACCTTCTTCTGCCTGAGGATGTCGAGCAGCCGGGCGGAGTTCTCGCTGGGGCCCGCGTCGAAGGTGAGCGCGATGCACTTGGCCTCGCGGCAGTCGACGGTCCCGAACCTGGCCGGGGCGCCGTGTGCCGCCGCGGCCCGCGCGGTGCTCGGTGCGGTCGTGTCGACCTGGGCGCAGCCGGACAGCGTGAGCGCCAGTGCCAGGGCGGCCGAGGCGAGCGCGGCCGGACGCAACCTGCGGGCCGTTTCGCGCATCTTCCTGGGCGCGTGCAGCGGGGTCGGGATCTTGTCGGTCGATTGAGGCATGCGGTGACTATACACTCAGTGTATAGTTCGGTCGTTCGAATACCGCGCAGGCTCCGCATGCCTCGTCCGCCCCACCGGTAGCACCATGGAAGGAGAGGCACCGCGAAGGAGGACGGCCATGCGCTTCCGGGACCGTGCCGAAGCCGGGCGGGAACTCGCCGGAGTGCTGGGTGACCTGCGCGCACGGGGAGCCCTCGCCGACCCCCTCGTCCTCGCCCTGCCGCGCGGCGGCATCGCCGTCGCCGAGCCCGTCGCCCGCGCCCTCGACGCGCCCCTCGACGTCCTCGTCGTCCGCAAGATCGGCGCCCCGCACCACCGGGAGTTCGCCGTCGGCGCGCTCGTCGGGGACGACCCGCCCCTCTACAACACCGGCACCCTGGAACGGCTCGGGCTGACCGAGGAGTCCATGGCCCCGGTGGTCGAACGCGAACGGCAGGAGCTGCGCCGCCGCGAGGAGCGCTACCGCGGCGGGCGTCCGGCGCCGGATCCGGCGGGCCGCACCGTGATCGTCGTCGACGACGGCCTGGCCACCGGCGCCACCGCCCGCGCGGCGCTGCGCCACGTACGGCGCCGGCGGCCCGCACAGCTCATCCTCGCCGTGCCCGTCGGCGCGCCGGACTCCGTGCGGCGGCTCGCCGAGGAGGCCGACAGGGTCGTGTGCCCGCACCAGCCGGCCGGGTTCAGCGCGGTGGGGCAGTGGTACGAGGACTTCGAGCAGCTCTCGGACACGGAAGTGCTGGCCGCGCTGGGGCGTTGAGGGGGCGGACCGTGCCGCACCCCGCACCGCCGGTGTCTCTCGGCGGACTCCGGCACCGTTCCTGCGTAACGCCCCCGTGCACACCAGTAGTACCGGACCGGTACGCGGAGTAACCTCAGGGTCATGACGCGCACGGGGGAGCGAGCCGTCAAGTCGTGGTTACGGACACCGTCCTGGATCGCGCGCATCGAGGCGCCGGACGGGCGGGTCCTCGGTGCCGGGGTGCTGCTCGCCCCCGACCAGGTGCTCACCGCGGGCCATGTCGTCCGGCCCGGCCTGGACTACGTCGTCCGCCTGGTCGGCGTGCCCGAACTCGCCGCCGTGTCCGGCACGGTGGGCGAGGACGAGCACGTGCCGCCGCACGAGGACCGCTGGGGCGACCTCAGCGGGGACCTCGCCCTGCTGCGGCTGACCGAGCCCCTGCCCGCCCAGCACACCACCCGGCTCCACCGGCTCGCCACCCCGCACGGACCGGTGAGCATGTACGGCTTTCCGGCCGGCCACGAGGGCGGCCGCTGGCACGGCGCCACCCTCGTCGCCGCCCGGGGCCGGGACAGCCAGGTGCAGCTGCGGCCCGTGGAGGGCGAGCTGGCCGTCCCCGGATTCAGCGGCGGGGGAGTGGTCGACCACGGCATCAACCAGGTCATCGGCATCGTCCTCGGCGTGGACGAGGGGTTCAGCTACATGAGCCCCACCGAGACCATCCTCCGCCATCTGCCGCAGGTCGCCGCCTGGACCGACGGCGCCGAGGCGGTCGACCCCCGGCTGCGCACCGCGGCCTCGGCCGCGGGCGGCGCGCTCGACGTGCCGTTCGCCACCCAGCTCGCCTCCTGGTTCCGGGGCGAGGGCTGGCCCGTGCTGGTCGCCGTGGCCCCCGCGCACAGCGACCGCGCCTGGACCCTGAACCGGGCCGTCACCCTCGCCGACCGGGAACTGCGCTCCGACCGCAACACCAGCGGCTTCAGCCACGACCCGCCCGAGACGGTGCCCCCGGCCGGCGCGCACGACCTGGCCCTGGACGTCAAGGGACTGACGGCCGCCGACGTCATGGACCGGATCGCCGTCCGCCTGGGCATCCGCGACGACATCCGGCCCGAGCGGCTCGGCGCCCTGCGCGTCCCGCTCACCGCCGTCCTGGTGGGCGTCGACCAGAGCGCCGAACCCGTCGCCCTGCTGGGCCTGGCGGACCGGCTCGCCCGGCAGGGGGCGCGGCTGCTGCTGGTCTTCCGCAGCCGCGGAGTACGCGCCGACGAGGCCGACGAGCTGCTCGTACGCCATCCGCTGCGCGACCGCTGGAACCGGCTGGACACCGAACTGAACCGGATCACCGAGGAGTTGAGCCCGATCCTCGACCGGCTCCGGGACCGCGTGCTGCCCGGGCCCGGCGCCGGGCGGCTGGTGGAGCAGGCCGAGGCGGGCGTACGGCGCACCCGGATGCTGCGCGCCTGGGTCGACCACACCCCCGAGCGGGAACGCGAACCGGCCCGCGCCGACCTGCTGTTCACCTTCGAGGACGCCGCCGACCGCCGCCGGCAGCGCCTGGAGCAGGCGATCGGCGCGCTCGAGGCCCGGCTGCGCCGCCGCGAGGAACTCCTCGGCCGGGTCAGCGCCGAATGGCCGCTGTGCCGCGAACGCGCCGCGCACGGCGACCGGCTCATGGAGGCCTACCGGCTCTACGAACAGGCCCTGTCCCTCCTGCGGCACACCCCCTGCGACATCGAGCGGGCCGAGGCCGCCGTCGGCCGCTTCGTCGGCTTCTGCTCGGCCTGCGCACCGGCGGCCCCGGCACCGCCGGGCGTCCCGGACACGCCCGCCGCATCCCACGCCCCCGGAACGCCCGACGCCCCCGACGTCCCCGGAAGACCCGGCGCACCCGGAAAGGAGAGCGCGCCGTGATCTCGTGCGTCCGGCCCGGCTGCGCGGGCCACATCATGGCCACCGGCTACTGCGACACCTGCGGCCGGCGGCACATCGAGCCGCGCTCGGAGGAGCGTCCCGCCGTCGCGCCGTCGGCCGCACCCCGCCGCACCGCGCCCCCGGACACCTCCGCCGAGGAGAGCCCCGGCCCGCCGGCCGTGCACGCCGTCGCCGGTGTAGGGGACCTCGACCAGCACGGACTGGTCGTCCTGCCCGAGGTCCCCGTCCCCGACGACGTGATCATGACCGACTTCCGCCCGCCCACCGGCGGCCGCCGGTGCCGCGGGGAGGGCTGCACCATGACCGTCGGCGTCGGCTACGGCGGCCAGCCCGCCCGGGACACCGGCCGCTGCCCCCGCTGCGGCACGCCCTACTCCTTCGTGCCGCAGCTGAAGAAGGACGACGTGGTCGCCGACCACTACCGTGTCCTCGGCTGCCTCGCCCGCGGTGGCCTGGGCTGGGTCTATCTCGCGGAGGACACCCGCGCCGAGGGGTACCGGGTGGTCCTCAAGGCCCAGATCGACGCCCACGACGCGCTCGCCCGCCGCACCGCGGTCGAGGAGCGCCGCTCCCTGACCGACCTGCACCACCCCGACATCGTCCGCATCATCACCTATGCCGACCACACTCCCCCGGACGGCCCGCCCACCGGCTACCTGGTCATGGACTACATCGGAGGCCGCTCCCTGCAGCAGCTGTTCGACGCCGACGACGTCGAACGGATCTTCCAGGGCCGCCCCCGCCTGGACCACGTCCTCACCTACGGCTGCAAGATCCTCGGCGCGCTGGAGTACATGCACGAGCGGGGGCTGCTGTACTGCGACATGAAGCCGGCCAACGTCATCCACTTCGGCCGCGCGATCAAGGTCATCGACCTCGGCGCCGTCCGCGCGATCGGCGACCGCAGCTCCCGCTACGTCTACACGGCCGCGTACGCGCCGCCCGAGGAGGAGATCGAGCGGCGCGGCTGGCACGTCGACAGCGACCTCTACACCGTCGGCATGACCCTCCAGGCGCTCTTCCGCGGCACCGAACCGGCCCGCGGCCTCGCCCCGGACTCCTTCCGCCGGCTGATCGACCGCGCCGTCCACCCCGAACCCCGGGCCCGGTTCAGGTCCGCGGCCGAGATGTCCCGCCAGCTCTGGGAGGTGCTGCGGGAGTTCCGCTCGCTGCAGTTCGGCGAGCAGCTGCCGGAGAGCTCCACCCGGTTCCGGGCCACCGGCGCCAGCCTCGACGCCGGGCTCGGCGCGATCCCCGCCCTCGACCACTGGACCGCCGGCCCCGGCGGGCGGCCGCGCGACCTCGACGTCTCCCCGCCGCCGGCCGCCGAGGTCGCCGGCGCCCTCCCCGAGCCGGTCCCCGACCCCGACGACGGCGCCGCCCTGCTGCTGGACAGCTTCCCGCCCGACGCCCCCGACCGGATCGCCCGGCAGTGGCCCCGCGAGTCCCGCCTCGGCACCCCGGAGACCGCGCTGTGGCTGTGCCGCGCCTACCTCAGGAAGGGCGAGCGGGAGCAGGCCGAGAGCTGGCTCGCGGAGGCCGAGACCCAGCTCGGCGAACGCGCCGCCGCGCACGACTGGCGGATCGCCTGGCACCGCGGCGTGCTCCACCTCAGCGGCGGACAGGTACGGCAGGCCGGCGCCGCCTTCGACGCCGTCCACCGAGCGCTGCCCGGCGAGTACGTGCCCAAGCTCGCCCTCGCCTACTGTGCCGAACACGAGGCCGGCCCGCGGCGCAGCCCACGGGCCATGCGGTTCTACGAGGCCGTCTGGAAACGGGACTTCGCGCACACCGCCGCCGCCTTCGGCCTGGCCCGCGGTCATCTGGCCGCCGGGGACCGGGACGCCGCCGTCCGCGTCCTCGACGACGTGCCCGCCACCTCCCGCCACCACGACACCGCCCGGATCGCGGCCGTCCGCGTCCGCGCCGGCGTCCTGTACGGCAGCCCGCCCACGCCGGCCGATCTGCGCGACGCCGCCCGCCGGCTGCCCGGACTGAGCCTGGACGGCGGCGCCGCCGACGGCGAGTCCCGGGCCCGGCTGGTCGCCGAGGTCCGCGAGAACGCCCTGCACTGCCGCCCGGAACAGGGCTGGGGGCCTCAGTTCCCCGCGGGCGACCTGCTCGGACCCGGTGACGAGGACAGCCTGCGCCGCCTGCTGGAGCACTCCTTCCGGCAGCTCGCCGCGCAGGCCCGCACCGCCGGGGAGCACGGCCGGCTCCTCGACCTCGCCCACGAGGTACGGCCCATGACCGCCTTCTGACACCCTTCCGACGCCCGCGCACACCCTGACCACCGAGGGGACACACGATGACCGTGGCCGAGCAGATCGAGGTGACGCTCGCGGTCGGCCAGCAGAGGGAGCTGCCCGTCGTGCCCGCGCCCGGGCAGCCCGCCGACCGGGAGATGCACGCCATCCTGGAGATCGGCGTCCGCGGCCCCGGCGGCCCGGAAGCCGGCGACGGCCCCGCGCACGGGGCGGCGCCCGCGCTCGCCGAGGTGCTGATCGTCGACACCTCCCGCTCGATGCTCCACCCCGCCGCCAAACTGCGCGCGGCGAAGGACGCCACCGCCGCCGCGATCCGGCTGCTGCCCGACGGCACCGCGTTCGCCGTGCTGTCCGGGCGGTTCGACGCCACCGTGGTCCATCCCGGCCCCGGCCGGGCCCCGATGGCCGTGGCCGGACCCGCCGAGCGGGAGGCCGCCGAGCGGGCCGTGCACATCCTGGACGCCGACGGCGGCACCGCCCTCGGCACCTGGCTCGACCTCGCCCGCCGGCTGCTGAAGGACCAGCCCGCCCCCGTCAAGCACGTCCTGCTGCTCACCGACGGGCGCAACGAGCACGACCACCGGGCCGCCGTGCGGCTGGACACCGCCCTGGACGCCTGCGAGGGCCGGTTCGTCTGCGACGCCTGGGGCATCGGCGACGACTGGGACGCCGACCTGCTGCTGCGCATCGCCCGGCGGCTCCACGGCCGCGCCGGAGCGGTCCGCGAGGAGTCCCAGCTGACCGCCGCCTACGAGGAGTTGATGACCGGGCTGCTCGGCACCACCATCCCCGAGCTGCGGATCAGGATCACCCCCACCCCCGGCACCGCGATCCGCCGGGTCAAGCAGGTGGTCCCGCGCGAGCAGGAACTGCCGCCCGTCCCCGCGGGCCCCGGCGCCGAGTACGTCACCCGCGCCTGGGGCGAGGAGGTGCGGCACTACCAGGTCGTGCTCACCGCAGACCCCGCCGGCCGCGAGCTCGGCGAGGACCTGCAACTGGCCGCCGTCGAGGTCGCCGTACCCGACTTCGGGCGACCGGTGCGGCTGCCCGCGCCCCGGCCGGTCCTGGTCCGCTGGACCGACCACCCGCTCGACGCCTCCCGGCGGCATCCCGCGGTCCGGCGCAGCGAGCTGTACCAGCGGGCGAGCGCCGCGGTCGCGGAGGCCTACCGGGCCTGGCTGCGCGGCGACGACGGGCGGGACGCGGCGGACAGCGCACTGGCCCGCGCCCTCGCCGTGGCCGGGGAGCTGGGCGACACCCAACTGCTGGACGCCCTGCGGGCCATCGAGGACGAGCGGAACGGCGCGGGCACCGGGCGGATCCGCTCCGGCCTCAAGGACGTCGACTGGCAGCACCTGATCCTCTCCAGCGCCCTGACCACCCCGCCGCCCCCCGGCGCGCAAGCGCCGCCCGGCCCCGGCATCCCCGACCCCGCCGGCGCCGAGGCCCTGACCGAATGCCCGGAGTGCGGCTGGCTCGGCCCGGCCGACTCCGTGTACTGCGGCGGCGAGTGCGGACGCCGGCTGAAGGAGCCGGAGTCGTGACCGCGGACACGGGCGCCGCACGGCCCGGCGACGGCCCCGGCCGCCGTCCCGGCGGCCCGGACGGTCACCCCCGGGAGGCGCCCCGCACCGCCGGGACTCCCGGCACCGGGCCGGGCCGCGGACACGGCGGGCCCGGTCCGGGAGCGCCCGGTGCCGCGCCGGCCGCCCACCGGGCCTCGCCCGCCGGCCGCCGCACCCGCGCCGGGGCGCCCCCGCGCCGCCCGCGCCGTCTCCTGCCTCCCGGGCGGCGCGCAGCGGGCGGCGAGAGCACGACCGCGCACGACCTCGCCGTACGCCACCGCCTGCTGCTGACCCTGTCCGCGCTGCTGACGCTGTCGCTGTTCCTGTCGTACGAGGGCGTGCACGGCGACGCGAACCCGCTGCGCACCTCCAGTGCGCCCGCCGTGCTGTCCATCGACACCGCGCTGTACGCGCTCGGGCAGGCCCAGCGGGACGCCGGCGCGGCGGCGCCCACCAGCGACTTCCAGAAGCAGATCTCGGTCGCCGCGCAGAGCCTCGCAGCCGCCGCCGGGGACGACGTCGGCGGGACGGCGGGCCGGCAGGCCCTGCAGACGGTCGCCGGACTGATCACGGTGTACGCCGTCAAGGTCCAGCAGGCCCAACTGCAGCCCGCCGGCAGCATGTTGCGCGAGGCCTACCTCAGCTACGCCACCAGCGTCCTGACCGACCGGGGCTCCGGCATCCAGGCCCGGCTGAAGGCCCTGCAACGGCAGGAGCGGGACGCGGTACGGCAGCAGACCTCGTTCGGTCCGCTGCTGTGGCTCGGCTGGACCGTGACCCTGCTGCTGGCCCTCGCCCTCGCCGCGGCCCTGGTGGAGACCCAGCTGTTCCTGCGCCGGCGCTTCCGCCGCCGGTACAACCGGGGACTCCTCGCCGCCGGCGCCCTGCTGGCGGCCGGAACCGCCGCCACACTGCTGTTCACGGTGTGGACGCACCAGGGCATGGCGCACACCCGCGACCTGCTCGACCGCGAACTGACCAGCGGCCCGCTCATCACCGGCGCCGGGCGGAACACCGCGTCGTACCTGGCGGACACCGGTTTCCGCGCTTCGGCCGCGGTCTGGATCCTGATAGGAGGCGTCCTGCTCATGGCCCTCGCCGAGACGGGACTGCGGCGGCACATCGACGACTACCGGTTCAGGCCCCGGTGAGCGCCCCGCAGGGCGGCACCGCCGCCGGCCGCCGACCCCGCCGCCTGCGCACCCTGACCGTGCTGGCGAGCTGCCTGGTCCTGCTCGCGGCGGCCGTCGTGTTCGCCGTACGCGCCCTCGGCCAGGAGCCGACCGTCACGCTGCTCGCCAACTGGACCGGAACCGACGAGCGGAACTTCCGGCAGGCGGTCATCGCGCCGTTCCAGCGCAAGTACCACATCCACGTCGACTACCAGGGCAGCTCCGCCGAGAGCCAGGTGCTCGGCGCCGACGTCGAGGCCGGCACGCCGCCGGACGTGGTGGTGCTGACCGGTCCCGGCGAACTCGCGGACTACGCCGGGCAGGGGCAGCTGAAACCGCTCGACGGCCTCGTGCCCGCCGCCGGTTTCGGCGCGTCCTGGAGCACGCCGCTGAACGGGCACGTGTACTGGTTCCCGCTCAAGGCCGACCTGAAGTCCATCGTCTGGTACCCGGCCGGCACCGGCGAGCGGCAGCGCACCGAGGCGGCACACCGGCCCGGCCAGTGGTGCGTCGGCATGGGCTCCGGGGCGACCAGCGGCTGGCCGGGCACCGACTGGATCGAGGACATCCTGCTCCAGAAGTACGGCCCGGCCGTCTATCAGCGGTGGGCGCGCGGGGAGTTGTCCTGGCGGTCCCGGCAGGTGCGGTCGGCCTGGACGACCTGGGGGCGACTGGTGGCGGGCGCGGGCGGGAACAGCGGACTGGTGCGGCGGGCGCTGAAGACGCCGTACCAGGACGCGGCGAAGCCGGTCACCGCTCAGCCGCGCGGCTGCACCCTGGAGCACCAGGCGTCCTTCATCCGCAGCCAGGAGAGCGCCTGGCAGCGCGTGGACGGCCGTTACGAGCACTCGGCCCGGCTGATCCCGGGTGCCACCGCCACCGGCGCCTGGGAGGTCTCCGGGGACCTGGTCGCGCTGCTGCACGACACCCCGCACGCCAAGACGCTGATCCGGTACCTGGCCTCGGCCGGCGCGCAACGCGCCTGGAACGCCAAGGAGTCCGGTTTCTCGGTCGATCCGCAGGCCCAGCCGGCGCCCGCCGACGCCGGCCCGGCCTGGCACCGCTCACTGGCCCGGACCCTTCTCGACGAGCGCGCGGTGCACTGCTTCGACGCCTCCGACGCGATGCCGCCCTCGGTCCGCGACGCGTTCGCCGAGGCGACGATCGAGTACCTCGCGGGCCCCCGCCGGCTCGACGCCCTGCTGGCCTCCCTGGACACCCTCAGCCACGCCCCGGACCTGACCTGGCTCCCCTCCGTCTGCGACCACGTCCCCTGACCCGCGCGCGTTCCACCGGTGCGGGCCGGTGCGCGTGCGGGGCCAGGGATCCGGCGCCGCGCGGCCGCAGTCGGCGGCCCGTCCCGGACGCGCCGCTCGCGCGTACCCGGGGTCCGGCGCCGCGCGCGGTGGAGGACGCCGGCCGCTCTCGCGGCGGCGGTGCGGAGCCGGCGCCCGGAGCGCCGCCGGCCCCGGTCGTTGCGCCGGGGGCGCGCCCCGGCTGCCCACCCGCTCCCGGATGGTCGGTGCCCGTCGCCGTGCCTGGATCGGCGCCGTCGCCGCTCAGTCGGACGGCCGGCCCCACGGCACGGTGACCGCGCGGCCCTGGGCGCGGCCCGCCGCGGCGGACGGGGCGCGGGTGGCGGGGTCCAGGGGGTTGGCGCCGATCGCCGCGGCCGAGGCCTCGTCGGGCGCGATGACCGCCACCTCGGCGCCCTGGGCGCGGAGTTCCTCGACGGAGCGCTCCAGCGGGTACTCGCTGGGGAGGGGTTCGGCGGCGCCGAGCGGCACGATCACCAGCACTCGGTCCGCGCCGGCGGCGAGGTCGGCGTTGGCGACGGAGCGCACCCCGCCGTCGACGTACCGGCGCCGGCCGATCGTCACCGGCGGCCACACGCCCGGCACGGCGCAGCTCGCCGCGACGGCGTCCACCAGCGCGACGCCCGACGCACGGTCGAAGACGACCGGCTCACCGCTCTCCGCGTCCACCGCGACGATCTTCAGCGCGCGCTCCGGCCAGCCGTGCGACGGCAGCCGCGACTCGATGACCCCGCGCCGGGCCGCTTCGGACACGGTGCGCGCCCCGAGCGCGATCCGCCCCATCGCGCGCCGCAGCTCCCGCGGGGAGGCGGCCGAGCCCGTCGCGGCGCCGAGTTCGGCCACGAACTTCTCCGGATCCAGCTCGGCCATGATCTCGGCGGACTGCAACGCGGGGTCCACCTGCCGGTCGTACAGCTCCCGAAGGCTCAGCCCGCTGCCCAGCTGGGCGGCCACGGCGGACCCCGCGGAGGTGCCCACGAGCAGACCGGCTCCGCTGACGTCCTGCCCGGAATCGGCCAGCCCGGCGAGCAGTCCCGTCATCCAGGCGATCCCGCCCACCCCGCCGCCGCCCAGTACCAACGCCTCGGTCATCCCCAACTCCTCGCCGGTCGACGCTTTCTCGCTGATCGGAAGCGCCCGCCGCGGCACGGTCATTCCCGGGCGCCGCCCGCTACAGCCAGTCCCGCTTCTTGAAGACGACGTACAGCGTCAGACACACCACGCCCATCAGCGCGACGGCGAACGGGTAGCCGAACAGCCAGTGCAGTTCCGGCATGTGGTCGAAGTTCATGCCGTAGATCGTGCCGACGAGGGTGGGCGCGAAGAGGATGGCCGCCCACGACGAGATCTTCTTGACCTCCTCGTTCTGCTCGAAGCCGGCCTCCGCCAGCGCCCGCATCTCCGCGTTCTGCTGCTGGGACACCAGGGTGGCGTTGACCGTGAGGATCTCGGAGAGGGCCTGGCGGAAGCCGTCGACGCGTTCGCTGATGTGGGTGACGTGGTCGGCGACGTCCCGCAGATAGCGCTGGAGTTCCGCGTCGGTCTCGTACTTGGCGAAGCCGGCCATCAGGGCGTGCAGCATGCCGACGAGCGGGCGGGTGGCACGCTGGAACTCGACCACTTCACGGGAGAGTTCGTAGATGCGGCGGGAGACCTCGGGGTCGCCGCGGAACACCTCGGTCTCGATCTCGTCGATGTCGTTCTGCACCCCGGCGACCACCGGGGCGTAGCCGTCCACGACGGCGTCGAGGATCGCGTACAGGACCGCTTCCGGTCCGAGCTTGAGCAGTTCCGGGGAGTCCTCCATCCGGCGGCGGACCGCCGACAGGTCCGGGGCCGCGCCGTGCCGGACCGTGATGACGAAGTCCGGTCCGACGAACACGTGCAGCTCACCGAAGTCGACCTCCTCCGGCGCGTCCAGGTAGCGGGCGGCGCGCAGCACGACGAACAGCGTCTCGCCGTACCGCTCCAGCTTGGGCCGCTGGTGCGCCTCCATCGCGTCCTCCACCGCGAGGGGATGCAGGCCGAACTCGGCGGCCAGCGAGTGCAGATCGGCCTCGGTGGGCCGGGCCAGGCCGATCCAGGCCATGCCCGAGGGCTGCTCGCGCAGCTCGCGGTAGGTCTCGGCGAGCGTGGCGGGCGAGGACAGGCGGACGCCGTCGCGGTAGAGCGCCGCCTGCACGATGCTCGCCGGCTCGGCTCCCTCCCCGGCGGCGGGTGCGGGCGCCTCGGCGGCGGGTGACGGCGGCGGGGTGGGGGCGCGGCGCCAGACGGGCCTGCGCCCGCCGTTCCTGCCGTTCTCTCGCTCGGACATCGGCCGCCTCTCCGTCGCGTCAGGCGAACCTGACCACTTGAGCGGGCACAGGGATGGATCGGAGGAACCCACGGGTACCGGAGCAGAAGGATATCCGCGGGGCGCCGGAACGGGCCGACGTCGTGGTGCGCGGGGCGGGCCCGGAGTCGCGGACGGAGGGCGTCCGCGATCGGGGTTAGCGTGCGGCCATGACGAAGAGCAGGACGACGAAGGCCCCCCTCCTGGACATCCGCGCCCTCAACCGGGCGACGCTGGAACGGCAGTTGCTGCTGCGCCGCTCCGCGCTCGCCCCCCTCGACGCCGTGTCCCACCTGCTCGGGCTGCAGGCGCAGAACGTCCGGCCGCCCTATTACGCCCTCGCAGCCCGCCTCGACGGCTTCCGGCCCCAGCAGCTGTCCGCGCTGATGGCAGGCCGCGAGGCCGCCCGTATCGTCACCCTGCGCTCCACCCTCCACACCCACACCGCCGACGACTGCCTCGCCCTGCGGCCCTTCGTCCAGCCCGCCCGGGACCGCGAGCTGGGCCAGTTCCGCGCGGGCCTGACCGGCGTCGACCTGGACGTCCTGGCCGCCGTCGTCCGCGAGTCGGTCGAGGACGAGCCGCGGACCATGGCCCAGCTGCGGCAGACGCTGAGCGCGCGGTGGCCCGACGCCGATCCGCGGGCCCTGGCGGTCGCCGCCCGCTGCACCCTGCCGCTGGTCCAGGTCACCCCGCGCGGCCTGTGGGGCCGCAGCGGGCAGGTCGCCCTCACCACCGCCGAGCACTGGCCCGGCCGCCCGGCGGCGAAGGCCCCGGAACCTGACTCCGTGGTCCTGCGCTATCTCGCCGCGTTCGGCCCGGCGTCGGTCAAGGACATGCAGACATGGGCCGGGCTCACCCGCCTGCGGGACGCCTTCGAGCGGCTGCGCCCCCGGCTGCTGGTCTTCCAGGACCCCTCCGGCACCGAGCTGTTCGACCTCCCCGGCGCGCCGCGCCCCCACCCGGACACCCCGGCCCCGCCCCGCTTCCTGCCCGAGTTCGACAACCTCCTGCTCGCCCACGCCGACCGCGCCCGCGTCGTACCGCCCGCGTACCGGGGCCGGCACTGGCGGGGCAACCAGGCCTACCGCACGCTCCTGGTGGACGGTTTCCTCGCGGGCCTGTGGAAGCTGGAGGCGGACGCCCTGGTCATCGAGCCCTTCGCCGGGCTGACCCGGAGCCTGCGGGACGAGGTGACCGCGGAGGGGGAGCGGATGCTCCGCGTCCTGCACCCGGACACGCCGTACGACATCCGCTTCGGGACCGTGGACCGGCCCTGAGGCCGCCCGGCGCCACCCCGGGCCGGAGCGCCCGGACGGCAGGCGCGGCGCCGTTTCACTGGACGTGGAGAGGGGGGCGCTGCGGGCCGCTCGTGGTGGCTCGCAACGCCCCCCTGGCATCTACCTGAGGGGTGCTCAGGTGTCCCTCTTCCGGGTTACGAGCGGACCTGCGCGGTCATGCGCCGACCTGCGCGGTCACCAGGTCCGAGAAGGCGGCCAGCCGGGTGTACACACCCGGGCGGCCGGCCTCCGCGCACCCCTCGCCCCAGGAAGTGATCCCTGCCAGGACGCCCCCGATGAGCAGGGGACCGCCGCTGTCGCCCTGGCAGGTGTCTACGCCGCCGGAGGTGTATCCGGCGCATACCATGTCGGACTGGACGAAGTCCGAACCGTAGGAGGAACGGCAGCTGGAGTCGGACACGACCGGGACGGTCGCGGTCCGCAGCTGGTTGGAGGAGCTGATGTACTCCGAGGTGGTGCCCCAGCCGAGGATCCGGGCCGTGGTGCCGGCCGCGTAGACGCCCGTCTGGGAGGAGGAGACGTACGGCACCGGCTTGTACGGCATCGACGTCGACAGGGTCAGGACGGCCACGTCCTTGCCGGTGGTGGCGTCCGTGTAGTCGGGGTTCACCCAGATCCTGCTGACCTTGCTGACCGTGCCGTCGGTGCCGTGGAGGTAGGTCCTGCCGCCGACCACACGCACCCCGCTCGGGGACGCGCCGGCCATGCAGTGCGCCGCCGTCACGACCTTGGTGGCGGCCACCAGCGTGCCCCCGCAGAACTGGTTGCCGGACGCGTCGGTGATCTGCATGACGAACGGATAGGCCGCCGTCGTGGTGGTCGTACCGCCGACGATGGGCTGCGGGGCCGCGCTCGCCGTGGGGGAGGCGAGCAGCGTGGTCGCCGCGGCGGCGGCGGTGGCCACCAGCGTCGCGGCGGTCTGTCTGGCACGTCTGAACCCGAACATGAGTCTCCTCAGTGGGGGGTTGCACCGGTGGGGGATCGCACGGGGTGGAGCACGGGGCGGGTTCCCCCGCTCGGCGGAGCGTGGGGGAGGATCCGACCCCGTGTGCCCGGGCGAGCGGCACGCCCACTACGCTAGGTCCCGGAACCCCCGGCTCCCAATGAGGGAACCCCCTAGGGGGTCGGGTGAGGGAAAACCCTCGGTCCGGCTCAGTTAACTAGGGCGGCGCTCAGCGCGCCCGTCGAGCCGCCGCCAATCGGACGATGTCCACCCGGGACCGGATCCCCAGCTTGCGGTAGACCCGGGTCAGGGTCGCCTCCACCGTCTTGACGCTGATGAACAGCCGGGCGGCGATCTCCCGGTTGGTGGCGCCCTCCATGACCAGCGCGGCCACCTGACGCTCCATCGCGGCCAGCACCTGCAGCGCGTCCAGGGCCTCCGGCACGGCCGGCCCGGGCTCTGGCTCGGGGGCGGTGAGGGATTCGTCCACCTGGCGCAGCCAGGGCAGCGCCCGGCAGCGCCGGAACATGCGGGTGGCCTGGTCGTACGCCGTGGCCCCCGGGCGCCCGCCGCGCAACCGGGCCAGGGCGAACGCCGCCCGTGCCTCCTCCAGGCCGTAGCCGAGCTTGCCGAGCCGGTCCTGAGCGGACGTCAGCTGGGCCACGGCCGCCTCCAGGTCGCCCTGGGCGGCCCGCACCAGGGCCTCGGACCGGTCGAGGACCGCGAGCACGCTCTCCCGGCCGAGCCGCAGGGCGTGCTCGCGGCTGCTGTCGATGACGTCCTGCGCCTCGGCCGGTTCACCGATCCGGACCAGCGCCTCGGCGAGGTCGCCCTGCCAGCGGCCGCGCGCCGGGTCGGTGATGCCGAGAGCCAGCTCCAGCGCGCGCACCCGGCGCAGCGAGCGCACGGTGCCCGCGGGATCCCCGGCCACCAGCTGGGCGTAGCCGAGCGCGCCCAGGGCCCGGGAGAGGTACATCTGGTCGCCGTCCTCCTCGGCGTGCTCCACCGCCTCCCGGGCGAGCGCCAGCGCCCGGTCCACGTCGCCGCCGGAGGCCTCGGCGAGCGAGGTGAGCATCGCCGAGGCGGTCTCGCCGATCCCGGAGTCCCGGGCCAGACGCAGGCTCTCGCGGGCCAGTTCCAGGGCGCGCCCGCAGTGCCCGGCGCGCAGTTCGGTCTCGGCGAGCCCGCGCAGGAAGTGCACCTCGCTCTCCACCGAGCCGCGCCGGCGCACCTCGCGCAGCAGCGCGGTCACCGTCGCCCGGGCCTCGGTGAGCTGGTCGCTCATCACCAGCCAGCGGAACCGGGCGCTGCCCGCCCCGTTGTGGTGCCAGGCCACCTTGGGGTCCTGAGGCTCCTTCAGGGCGCGCTTGATGGTGCGGGGCGCGTCCGGGTGGCCCATCAGGGTCTCGGTCTGCGCCTGGAAGGCGAGGGCGAGCTGCTCGGTGCGCCGGTCCTCACCGCGCGCGGCCAGCTCGGCGGCGTGCGCGGCGGCCTGGCGGGCCTCGGTGAAGTCGCCCTCCACGATCAGCGCCCGCCACGCCAGCTGGTAGTGCACCAGCGCCAGCAGCCGGGGGTCGTCGCCGGCGTCGGCGAGGGCCTGCGGGAAGACGGCGTCGACCTCGGCCATGGTGTGGCCGGCGCTGTCGATGACGATGATCCAGGCCCGCACCCGTTCGGCGGGCACGCTCGTGCGGGCCAGCACCTCGCGCGCGATGTCCCGGGCCAGGTCGATCTCGCCCGCGGTGATCGCGTCCTCGGCGGCCTGCAGCCGGCGCTCCTGAGGGCTCGGCGCGCCCTCGGCCGGGGTGTGCCGGGCGGCCAGCAGGCCCAGGTGGGCCGCGACCGAGGGGGCGCCGCGGTCCCGGGCGAGGGCGGCAGCCTCGGCGAGCCGGGCGGCGACCTCGGGGTCGGTGCCGGTGGTGGCGAGGGCCAGGTGCCGGGCGCGCTCGATCGGGTCGGAGGCGGCCGTGGACAGCGCCGCGTGCGCGGCCCGCCGCTCGGGCGCGGGCGCCTCCGCGTACAGCGCGGCCGAGATCAGCGGGTGCGCGAACCGTACGGCGGGGGCGTCCGGCTCGGTGGCCAGCAGCCCCAGTTCGGCGGCCTGGGCGCACTCCGCCTCGGCGTTGTCCCGGCCGGCCGCGTGCAGCAGCGCCATCGTGGGACGGGCGCCGGCGCTGGCCACCAGCAGGGTGCGGCGGGCCTCGACCGACAGCATGTCCAGGCGGCTGAGCACCAGGGCGCGCAGGCTGGTCGGCACCGGCAGCGGCTCGCCCGGCCGGGGCGGGGTGGGGCGGTCGGCGAGGGCGCGGCCGAGTTCGAGGGCGAACAGCGGGTTGCCGCCGGAGGTGCGGTGGATCTCGCGGACGGTGGAGCGGGGCAGGCCGCCGTGGCCGCGGTGGTCGAGCAGCTGGGCGACCTGGGCGCGGGTCAGCGGGCCGAGGCGGACCGCGAGGGTGTCCGGCGGGCAGGCGCGCAGATACCGGTCGTACTCCTGGCTCCCGGTGCCCTCGGTGCGCACCGCGCACAGCAGTTGCACCGGGGTGCCCTCCAGGCGGCGCGCCGCGAAGCCGAGCAGTTCGGCGCTGGCCGGGTCCAGCCACTGCAGGTCGTCGGCGACGACGAGGACGCCGCCGTGCCCGGCCAGCGCGCGCAGCGCGGACAGCACCGCGAGGCGCAGCGCGAGGCCGTCGCGCTGGAGGCTGGACTCGCCGCGGCCGGTGAGCGCGGACTCCAGGGCGGTGCGCTGGGCGAGGGGCAGCCGGGGCGCGACGTCGTCGAGGACCAGGCCGAACAGGTCGGCGAGGGCCAGGAACGGCAGATGCGATTCGGACTCGGTGGCGGAGCAGCGCAGGACGGTGCGGGCGGTGGCGCCGTATTCCTCGGCCAATGCGCGCAGGACCGTGGATTTTCCAATTCCGGCGGGACCGTGGAGCAGCACACTGCCGCCCGAGGCGAGTTGCTCACGGGCGCCGGCGCACAGGTCCTCGCGGCCGATGACCAGGTCGGGGCGGCACCTGGCAGGCTCCTGGAAGTCCCGTCGCACGGTCACCGCTCCCCTCGTGTCGTGTCCGGGCCAAATTCTAGGCAACGATCCTGGAAATTCGGACGGAGGCTGTGGTGAGGGAAATAACAGACGGTCAAGGACGAGGAAATTAAAGGCGCCCAGGCCGGAACGAGAAGGTTTCCTGACGACCGTCGCGTCACGGCAACAGCCCCGCCCTGCGGGCCGCGGTCACCGCCTCCCCTCGGGTGTGCGCGCCCAGCTTCCGCATCGCCGAGCGCAGATAGCCCTTCACCGTCTCCGGGCGCAGCCCCAGCCGCTCGGCCACGGTCGCGTTGGTCGCCCCCGCCGCCACCCAGGACAACACGTCGAGTTCCCGCGGCGCCAGGGTCACACCACCGGAGCGTGGCGGCGCCGTCAGCAGGCCGCAGGCCGCCAGCAGTTCCGCGCGCAGGTCCGGATCACCGATCCGCGGCGCCAGGGCCCGCAGCGCCGCGTGCGCCTCACGGACCTGTTCCCAGGCGGCGCCCCGGTCGCGGTCGGCGGGCTCCGGCCGCGCCGCCGCCAGCAGCTCCCCGGCCTCGTCCCGCACCACCAGCGCCTGCTCCACGTCCCGCGCGACGGCCATGGCCGCGCCCAGCGTGCGGTCACCGAGCGGCTGGGCCGAGCGCAGCGCGCCGTAGAGCACCCCGCGCACCCGGCGCCGCACCACCACCGGCACCGCGAGCACCGAGCGGATGCCCTCGGCGGCCACCGGGGCGTCGTACTCGTGGCTGATCTGCCGGGAGCTGGAGTAGTCGGTCACGGCGCACGGCCGGGCCAGCGCCACCGCCTTGCCGCCGAGCCCGTTGCCCGAGGTCACCGCGAGGGAGCGCAGGGCGGTGGTCGTCGTGCCGCTCAGCTCGCTGATCCGGATCTGCGGCCGGCCGGACTCCACGAGGCCGCCGAAGGCGACGGGAAGGCCCGTGGCCCGCCGCAGCCGGCCCAGCGCGCCGCCGATCTCCACCGCCTCCGCCGCGTCTGCCGTCACCTGCTCGCCCTTTCTGCCGCCCACACCCCCGTTCGGGGGTGGTGAGACCTGCATCACGGATTAGACGATGCCAGAGAGCCGCCCGGCAATGGTCCGGTACGAGGAGGACAGATGACGACGGCGACCGAGCAGTTCCGCGGGGCGCGGGACTTCCTGCTGGCACACCGCGAGGACTATGCGGCCGCGTACGCGGGCTTCGCCTGGCCGCGGCCCGCGCACTTCAACTGGGCGCTGGACTGGTTCGACGCGATCGCCGCCGGCAACGACCGGACCGCGCTGCACATCGTCGAGGAGGACGGCGCCGAACGGCGGCTGTCCTTCGCCGAGATGTCCGAGCGCTCGAACCGGGTCGCGAACCACCTGCGCAACCGGGGTGTCGCCGCCGAGGACCGGATCCTGGTCATGCTCGGCAACCAGACCGAGCTGTGGGAGACCATGCTGGCCGCGATGAAGCTGCGCGCCGTGGTCATTCCGGCCACCCCGCTGCTCGGCCCGGCCGACCTGTGCGACCGGGTGGACCGGGGCCGGGTCAGGCACGTGATCGTACGGGCCGAGGACACCGCCAAGTTCGACGGCGTGCCGGGCGCCTACACCCGGATCGCGGTCGGCGGCCTGCCCGAGCAGGGCTGGGAGCCGTACGAGGACGCGTACACGGCCCCGGCGGAGTTCCTCCCCGACGGCCCCACCCTCGCCGACGACCCGCTGATGCTCTACTTCACCTCCGGTACGACCGCACGCCCCAAGCTGGTCGAGCACACCCACACCTCGTACCCGATCGGGCATCTGGCGACCATGTACTGGATCGGCCTGAAACCCGGCGACGTGCACCTGAACATCTCCTCGCCGGGCTGGGCCAAGCACGCCTGGTCCAACCTGTTCGCGCCGTGGAACGCCGAGGCGACCGTCTTCCTCTTCAACTACACGCGGTTCGACGCCGCCCGGCTGATGGCCGAGATGGACCGGGTGGGCGTCACCACCTTCTGCGCCCCGCCGACCGTGTGGCGCATGCTCATCCAGGCCGACCTCGGCCAGTTGCGCACCCCGCCCCGCGAGG
The DNA here is from genome assembly GCF_036345995.1 of Streptomyces sp. NBC_00557. Lineage (NCBI taxonomy): Bacteria > Bacillati > Actinomycetota > Actinomycetes > Kitasatosporales > Streptomycetaceae > Streptomyces > Streptomyces sp. NBC_00557. The sequence goes on along the minus strand of NZ_CP107796.1, from coordinate 1,804,467 downwards.
TGGTGGCCGCGGGGGAGCCGCTCAACCCCGAGGTCATCGAGCAGGTCCGGCGGGCCTGGGGCGTCACCATCCGGGACGGCTTCGGGCAGACCGAGACCGCGGTGCAGGTCTCCAACAGCCCCGGCCAGCCGCTGAAGCCCGGCTCCATGGGCCGGCCCAGCCCCGGCTACCGCGTCGAACTCCTCGACCCGGTCTCCGGCGCGCCCGGCGCCGCCGAGGGCGAGATCGCCCTGGACCTCGCCGAGCGCCCGGTCGGCCTGATGACCGGCTACCACGGCGACCCGGACCGCACGGCGGAGGCCATGGCGGGCGGCTACTACCGCACCGGGGACATCGGACGCCGGGACGAGGACGGATACATCTTCTACGTCGGGCGCGCCGACGACGTGTTCAAGGCCAGCGACTACAAGATCAGCCCGTTCGAGCTGGAGAGCGCGCTGCTGGAGCACGAGGCGGTGGCCGAGGCCGCCGTCGTGCCCGCGCCGGACGAGCTGCGGCTCGCCGTGCCCAAGGCGTACGTCGTGCTCGCCGCGGGCTACGAGCCCGGACCGGACACCGCGAAGGTCATCTTCGAGCACTCCCGCCAGGTGCTCGCCCCCTACAAGCGCATCCGCCGGCTGGAGTTCGGCCCGCTGCCCAAGACCGTCTCCGGCAAGATCCGCCGGATCGAGCTGCGCGAGGCGACGGCCCAGGGCTCCGGGAACGAGTACCGCGAGGAGGACTTCCGGTGACCGCCGAGCTGTCGTACACCCACGGAACCGGTGCCACCGCCCTGCTCGGCGACACCATCGGCGCCAACCTCGACCGGGCCGTGGCTAAGTGGCCGGAGCGCGAGGCGCTGGTCGACGTGCCCTCGGGGCGGCGCTGGACGTACGCCGAGTTCGGCGCCGCCGTCGAGGAGCTGGCGCAGGCGCTGGCGGCGAGCGGAGTCGCCAAGGGCGACCGGGTGGGCATCTGGGCCGTCAACTGCCCGGAGTGGGTCCTGGTCCAGTACGCCACCGCCCGCATCGGCGCCATCATGGTGAACATCAACCCGGCCTACCGCACCCACGAGGTCGAGTACGTCCTGAACCAGGCCGGGATCTCGCTGCTCGTCGCCTCTCTGAGCCACAAGACCAGCGACTACCGCGCGATGGTCGAGGAGGTCCGCCACCACTGCCCGGCGCTGCGCGAGGTCGTGTACATCGGCGACCCCGGTTGGGAGGCGCTGCTCGCGCGCGGCACCGGGGACGCCGCGTACGAGGAGCTGTCCTGCGACGACCCGATCAACATCCAGTACACCTCGGGGACGACCGGATTCCCGAAGGGCGCCACCCTCTCCCACCACAACATCCTCAACAACGGTTTCTTCGTCGGGGAGTTGGTCGCCTACACCGAGCAGGACAGGATCTGCATCCCGGTGCCGTTCTACCACTGCTTCGGCATGGTGATGGGCAACCTCGCGGCCACCTCGCACGGCGCCTGCATGGTCATCCCGGCCCCCTCCTTCGACCCGAAGGCCACCCTGGAAGCCGTCCAGCGGGAACGCTGTACGTCCCTCTACGGCGTCCCGACCATGTTCATCGCCGAGCTGAACCTCCCGGACTTCGCCCGTTACGACCTCTCCTCGCTGCGCACCGGCATCATGGCGGGCTCGCCCTGCCCGGTGGAGGTGATGAAGCGGGTGGTCGCCGAGATGCACATGGCGGAGGTGTCCATCTGCTACGGCATGACCGAGACATCGCCGGTGTCGCTCCAGACCCGCCGCGACGACGACCTGGAGCACCGCACCGGCACCGTCGGCCGCGTCCTGCCCCACCTGGAGGTCAAGGTCGTCGACCCGGCCACCGGGGTCACCCGGCCGCGCGGCACGGCGGGCGAGTTGTGCACCCGCGGCTACAGCGTGATGCTCGGCTACTGGAACGAGCCGGAGAAGACCGCCGAGGCCGTCGACGCGGGCCGCTGGATGCACACCGGGGACCTGGCGGTGATGCGCGAGGACGGCTACGTCGAGATCGTCGGCCGGATCAAGGACATGATCATCCGGGGCGGCGAGAACATCTACCCGCGCGAGATCGAGGAGTTCCTCTACGCCCACCCCAAGATCAGGGACGTCCAGGTCGTCGGGGTGCCGCACGAGAGTTACGGCGAGGAGGTGCTGGCCTGCGTGATCCCGCAGGACGCGGCCGACCCCCTCACCCTGGAGGAACTGCGCGCCTTCTGCCACGGCCGGCTCGCGCACTACAAGATCCCCAGCAGGCTGCGGATCCTCGACTCCTTCCCGATGACGGTGTCCGGAAAGGTGCGCAAAGTCGAACTGCGGGAGATGTACCAGGCGTGAAACGCCGCTGGGCGAGAAGCGTGAAACGCCGCTGAGCGAGCATCGGCTTCTTTGCGCCGACGGGTTCTCAGAGGCCGTCGGGAGCCGGCCGCGTGCCCCGTCCCGGTGCGCCGGTGGTGTTCAGTGTGCCGGCCGGTTCGTTCACCGGCCGGGCGACGCCCGCGAGGTCCAGGACGAACAGGGGGACGCCGAGGGCGTCCGCGCCGCTGCGGGCGGCGTCGGTGTACCCGGCGAGGGAGAAGTACACGCAGTCCGCCGACTCCGTCATCGCGGTCAGCCACAGGCACTCAACATCGCGGGGCGCCGCCGGGCGCACGGTGGGGTCGACCTGGGCGAGGAGGCCGGGCGCGGCGAGCCCGATGCCGTTCGGGGGCCGCTGGTCGGCGCGGCGGACGTCCCCGTAGCCGAGCCGGCGCAGATGGAGCGCGGCGACGGTCACGGCGTCGAGGGCGGTGCGGATGGCGCGCGGCGGGAAGGCGGGGCGGCGGGCGGCGGGCTCCGGCCCGGGTCCCGCCGGCGGTGTGCCCAGGGCGGCCGGGAACGTCTCGGCCGCCCCCGGCGGTGTGCCGGTGTCCGCCGCAGTCGTCACCGGGATGCGCAGGACCGTGCCGCAGGGGCAGCCCAGCTCCGGACGCGGCCACTGGTTGCGGCGTCCGCAGGCGGCGCAGGGCACGGTGAGCCACTCGTCGTCCCAGGCCCGGTGGGCCGCCACGGCCGGTTCGGCGGCCGGGTCGAGGCGCGGGGCGGTGGGCGCGCCGCAGGCGCAGGGGTACGACGGCGCGGTGTAGAAGTGCTCGCGCCGGCAGGCCGGGCAGCGCACCGGCACGCTCTCGGGCATGACCCATCTCCCAGGCGTCGCGTCGGATCCGTCGCGGGACAGCGGCTCCCATCGTCCTCCCTCCGGGCCCCGCTTGTCCGGCTCTTGTCCCGTCCCGGCCGCTCTTGACGACATGGTCCCGCGCTTCTACATTGCTTCCAGATAGTAGAAAGTAACTTCCGCAATGCGGAATAACAGGAGACCTGGAGACTGTGCTCACCGCGGGGCGCGACGGGAGTACGCATCCGAGAAGCCGGAGCAGGAGTACTCGATGGCCCGAATGACCGCTGCCCGCGCGGCAGTTGAGATCCTCAAGCGCGAGGGCGTCACCGACGCCTTCGGTGTGCCGGGTGCGGCGATCAACCCGTTCTACAAGGCCCTCAAGGAGGGCGGCGGCATCCACCACACCCTCGCCCGCCACGTCGAGGGCGCCTCGCACATGGCCGAGGGCTACACCCGCACCAGGCCGGGCAACATCGGCGTCTGCATCGGCACGTCCGGCCCCGCCGGCACGGACATGATCACCGGCCTGTACTCGGCCATCGGCGACTCCATCCCGATCCTGTGCATCACGGGCCAGGCGCCCACCCACGTGATCCACAAGGAGGACTTCCAGGCCGTCGACATCGCCTCGATCGCGGGGCCGGTCACGAAGATGGCGGTGACCGTCCTGGAGGCCGCCCAGGTCCCCGGCGTCTTCCAGCAGGCCTTCCACCTGATGCGCTCCGGCCGTCCCGGCCCGGTCCTGGTCGACCTGCCGATCGACGTCCAGCTCACCGAGATCGAGTTCGACCCGGAGACGTACGAGCCGCTGCCCGTCTACAAGCCGGCCGCGACCCGCGCCCAGATCGAGAAGGCGATCACCTTTCTTCTGGAGTCGCGGCGTCCCGTCATCGTCGCCGGCGGCGGCGTCATCGGCGCCGACGCCGCCGACCTGCTGGTGGAGTTCGCCGAGCTGACGCAGACCCCGGTCATCCCGACCCTGATGGGCTGGGGCGCGCTGCCCGACGACCACGAGCTGCACGCCGGCATGGTCGGCGTGCAGACCTCGCACCGGTACGGCAACGCCACCTTCCTGGAGTCCGACTTCGTCCTCGGCATCGGCAACCGCTGGGCCAACCGCCACACCGGCTACAAGCTGGACGTGTACCGCGGCGAGCGGAAGTTCGTCCACGTCGACATCGAGCCCACCCAGATCGGCAGGATCTTCCCGCCGGACTACGGTGTCGTCTCCGACGCCAAGGCCGCGCTGGAGCTGTTCGTCGAGGTGGCGAAGGAGCTGAAGGCGGCCGGCAGGCTTCCCGACCGCTCCGACTGGGTCGCCTCCACCCAGGAGCGCAAGGCGACGCTGCTGCGCCGTACGCACTTCGACAACGTGCCGATGAAGCCGCAGCGCGTGTACGAGGAGATGAACAAGGCCTTCGGCCCGGACACCCGGTACGTCACCACCATCGGCCTCTCCCAGATCGCCGGCGCGCAGATGCTGCACGTCTACAAGCCGCGCCACTGGATCAACTGCGGCCAGGCCGGCCCGCTCGGCTGGACCGTTCCCGCCGCGATCGGCGTCGCCAAGGCCGACCCGGACGCCCCGGTCGTCGCGCTCTCCGGCGACTACGACTTCCAGTTCATGATCGAGGAACTGGCGGTCGCCGCCCAGCACAGGATCCCCTACGTCCACGTGCTGGTGAACAACGCCTACCTGGGCCTGATCCGCCAGGCGCAGATCGGCCTGGACATCGACTTCCAGGTCAACCTGGAGTTCGAGAACATCAACACGCCCGAGATCGGCGTCTACGGCGTCGACCACGTCAAGGTCGCCGAGGGCCTCGGCTGCAAGGCGATCCGGGTCACCGAGCCGGACCAGCTCGGCGCCGCCTTCGAGCAGGCGAAGAAGCTGGCCGCCGAGTACCGGGTGCCGGTCGTGGTCGAGGCGATCCTGGAGCGGATCACCAACATCTCGATGAGCCGCACCATGGACATCAGCGACATCACCGAGTTCGAGGAGCCGGCCACCGAGCCCGGCCACGCGCCGACGTCGATCAGGCCGCTGAAGGTCTGACACCGCCGGGCACACCAAGGGCGGCCCGTCCCGCTGGACGGGCCGCCCTTTCGCGTCCCCCGTGGCATCCCCCGTCGTGCTCCCCCGTGAGGGGCCCGCCGCCCCCGTGCCGGCGGGCCCTGGTGCACGTAATCTGCCCTACCGCGGGGGCGGTTGACGCCTCCAGCCCCGTCTTCAGAGGTTGATTTGAGGGTGCCGTAGCCCGTCTACGACCGCTGTCGTACACCCTGTCGCTACAGCTCGTACTCCGACAGCCCCGGCCAGTCGTCGGGCCCGCCGCCCTGCCACTCGATCAGATCGCTCTCCTCCACCTCGATCCGGTCCAGATCGGCCAGCCGCAGGATCTCCACGACATCGTCCAGATGCGAGGCGATCCCCAGCGTCACGTGCCCCTCGGTCACCCGCCGCGACCCGTCGAGAGCGGGGGAGTGCACCACGATGTGCGGGTACTGCGTATTGCCCATGTCTTCAGCGTGCGGCGCGGGACGGCGATGCGCACGCCGACGACCTGCTTCAGCAGCCCGTGCCGGAAGTTGTCGATCTGCAGGCAGGGAGTGCGCAGGCCGGTGACCTCCAGGACCGCGGAGTCGCCGATGCGCAGCAGCGTGCCGGCGCGCGGCGCGGCCTCCGTGATCACCGGCGGCCGGGGCCGTGGGGAACTGCCCGGCAACGCCGAACGCTCCCTCGCCGGAGGGAGCGAACCGGCGCAGGGAGCGTTCAGCGTGGTGACCGTCCGGCGGCGCGAGGCCGGGCGCGACAGGTCGTTCGCGCCGCCGGACGGAGCGGGTGGCCCCCGTCGAAGGGGGCTGGGCGGGACCGCGGTGGCTACGACGGAGCCGGGGTGCCCTTCCCTCTGGTCGAGAAGGGGCCCCGGTCCTTCACCACCGCACTGGCTCGCAGGCCACCACGGTCCTCGCCCTGTCAGTCCTCGCGCAGGGCGCGGACCGCCTCCGCCACGCGCTTGCCGTACTCGGGGTCGGCGGCGTGGAAGTGGGCCAGGTTCTTCTCGATCACGTCGTTGCGGGAGACCTGGGACAGGCCCCCGGCGATGTTCGCGATCAGGCGGGACTTCTCCGCCTGCGACATCAGGCGGTAGAGCTCACCGGCCTGGACGAAGTCGTCGTCCTTGGTGTGCAGCGGGGCCTCGTGGTTGCCGGTGTACCCGGACACCGGCAGCGGCGCCGACAGCGGACGGCCGGTCTCGACGGGACCGTCGTAGGAGTTCGGCTCGTAGTTCCTGGCGTGGCGGCCCTGCGGGTTGAGCGCCATGAAGCCGTCGCGGCCGTAGTTGTTCGCGCCGCCCGGAACCGCCTTCGGCGCGTTGACCGGCAGCAGGGTGTGGTTGACGCCCAGGCGGTAGCGGTGGGCGTCGGCGTAGGCGAACAGCCGGCCCTGGAGCATCTTGTCCGGGGACGGGCCGATGCCGGGGACGAAGTTGTTCGGGGAGAACGCGGCCTGCTCGACCTCGGCGAAGACGTTGTCCGGGTTGCGGTCCAGCACCAGGCGGCCCACGCGCTGCAGCGGGTAGTCCCTGTGCGGCCACACCTTGGTCAGGTCGAACGGGTTGAAGCGGTGGTTCGCCGCCTCCGTCGCCGGCATGATCTGGACGTACAGCGTCCAGGACGGATGCATGCCGCGCTCGATGGCCTGCAGCAGGTCCGTCTGGTGGGAGTCGGGGTCCCTGCCCGCGATCTCCGCGGCCTGCTCGCTGGTCAGGCAGCGGATGCCCTGGTCCGTCTTGAAGTGGTACTTGACGAAGAAGGCCTCGCCCTTGTCGTTCGTCCACTGGTAGGTGTGCGAGCCGAAACCGTCCATGTGGCGGTACGACGCCGGGATGCCGCGGTCACCCATCAGCCAGGTGATCTGGTGCGTGGCCTCGGGGGAGTGCGCCCAGAAGTCCCAGACGTTGTCCGGCTCCTGACGGCCCGTGAACGGGTCCCGCTTCTGGGAGTGGATGAAGTCGGGGAACTTGACCGGGTCCTTGATGAAGAACACCGGGGTGTTGTTGCCGACGAGGTCGTAGTTGCCCTCCTCGGTGTAGAACTTCACCGCGAAACCGCGCGGGTCGCGGACGGCGTCCGCGCCGCCGAGCGAGTCGGCCACGGTGGAGAAGCGCACGAACACCTCGGTGCGCCTGCCGATCTCGCCGAGGAAGCCGGCGTGGGTGAAACCGGTGACGTCGCCGGTCACCGTGAAGTGACCGTAGGCGCCGGAGCCGCGGGCGTGCACCACTCGCTCCGGGATGCGCTCGCGGTTGAAGCGCGCGAGCTTCTCCAGGAGCTGCTGGTCCTGGATCAGAAGCGGCCCGCCGACGCCGGCGGTGGCGGAGTTCTGGTTGTCGGCGACCGGGGCGCCGGACTCGGTGGTGAGCACGCGCTGCGACATCGGGGACCTTCCGTGCGGTGGCAGCGGAAAACTGTTTCCGCTTTGTGGAGCCTAGAAGTCTTCGTGGAGCCCAGGAGCAGGCGATCCGTATGTCAACATTTTGTTGAAGTGGAGCGCGGGGGTGGTTCCGGGCGGCGCCGCCGCCTGGGCGCGACAGGACAGGTGTCGGCGGCGGCGCCGCCCGGAAGTGCGGGGGGTCCGGGTCAGACCTGGGCGCCGGAGAGGCGCTCCACGGCCCGCAGCAGGGCGGAGTGGTCCAGGCCGCCGTCGCCCTGGGCGCGCAGCGAGGCGACCAGCTGGGCGACCACGGCGCCGACCGGCAGGGCCGCGCCGACGTTGCGGGCGGCGTCGGTGACGATGCCCATGTCCTTGTGGTGCAGGTCGATGCGGAAGCCCGGCTTGAAGTCGCGGTTCAGGAAGTTGTCCTTCTTCCGCGTCAGCACGGTCGAGCCGGCCAGGCCGCCGTTGAGGACGTCGAGCGCGGCCTTCAGGTCCACGCCGGACTTTTCCAGGAAGACCACGGCCTCGGCGCACGCCTGGATGTTCACGGCGACGATCAGCTGGTTGGCGGCCTTCACGGTCTGGCCGGAGCCGTGCGGGCCGCACAGCACGATGGTCTTGCCGAGCGCCTCGAAGATCGGCTTGGCCTCGTCGAAGTCGGCCTGCTCGCCGCCCACCATGATCGACAGCACGGCCTCGACGGCGCCGGCCTCGCCGCCGGAGACCGGGGCGTCCAGGACGCGGATGCCCTTCTCCCCGGCGGCCTTGGCCAGGTCGACGGAGGTCTGCGGGGTGATCGAGGACATGTCGATCAGCAGGGCGCCGGACCTGGCGTTCTCCAGGATGCCGTCCGGGCCGTAGGCGATGGCCTCGACCTGCGGGGAGGCGGGCACCATCGTGATGACCACGTCGGCGTCGCGCACGGCCTCGGCGATCGAGCCGGCCGCGGTGCCGCCGGCGGCGGCGAGGCGGTCCAGCTTCTCCTGCTCCAGCGTGAACCCGGTGACCTGGTAGCCGGCCTTGATCAGGTTCTCGGACATGGGGGAGCCCATGATGCCGAGGCCGATCCAGGCGATCTTGGGAAGGTTGTTCATGATGGGGATGCCTCTCTCAACTGCCGTGAAAAGTCAGGGGGTCAGCGCGCGGCACGCGCTTCGCGCGGGAGCCAGCCGAAGGACTCGGCGCTCGGGCGGTCGCCGGCCTTGTACTCCAGGCCCACCCAGCCGTCGTAACCCGCCTTCCTCAGCTGGTCGAGCAGCTCCTCCAGCGGGAGCGAGCCCGTCCCGGGGGCGCCGCGGCCGGGGTTGTCGGCGATCTGCACGTGGCCGGTCTTCGCGGCGTACCGCTCGATGACCGACGGCAGGTCCTCGCCGTTCATGGACAGGTGGTACAGGTCCATGAGGAACTTCGCGTTGCCGAGACCGGTCGCCTCGTTCACCTTGTCGACGATCTCGATCGCCTTGGGCGCGCTCACGATCGGGCACTTCGGCGACTCGGGCCGGTTGAGGGCCTCGATCAGGATCGTCCCGCCGACCCGGGCGGCGGCCCGGGCCGCGAGGGTGAGGTTCTCCAGGGCGAGCGCGTCCTGCTCGGCCGGGTCCGCGCCGTCGACGCGGTTGCCGTACAGGGCGTTGAACGTCGTGCAGCCCAGGGACTGCGCGAAGGCGATCGCCACGTCGATGTTGGCGCGGAACCTCTCCGACTCCGCGCCCGGGACCGACAGGGCGCCGCGGTCCGGGCCGGGCAGCTGCCCGGCGTAGAAGTTCAGGCCCGTCAGCCGCACGCCCGCGTCCTCGATCGCCTTCTTCAGGGCGTCGAGCTCGGACCGCTCGGGGGTGGGGGTCTCGGTCCAGGGCCACCACAGCTCGACCGCCGTGAAGCCGGCCGCGGCGGCGGCCGCGGGACGCTCCAGGAGCGGGAGTTCCGTGAAGAGGATCGACAGGTTGACGTTGAAGCGCTGGTCTGCGAATCCCATCGGGGGCCGCGCTCCCTTCCGTAGTCGAGCGAGTTTCCGTATAGCGGAAGTTTGTTTCTGCGTAATGGAAGATTGCCGCCGCGTGTCGGTGCTTGTCAAGAGGGGCCGGCCGGCGGGCGCCCCAAAACGCGTGCCGGGCGTTAGGTTGTGCGCGTGCGATTGAGAGTGGAGTTCACGACCGAGCCCTTCGACCTCGACGAGGCGCCGCCGCACGCCGTGGTCGCCCGCGAGGTCGTCGAGGCGGCCGAACTGGACGCCGTGGACGTCGGGCCGTTCGGCAACACGGCCGAGGGCGGTGCCGACGCCGTGCTCACCGCCGTGGACGCGCTGCTGCGCAAGTCGCTCGCGGCGGGGGCCACCCGGATCTCCCTCCAGGTGAACGTGATCGGGGAGGGCGCGTGACCGGCACCGGGGACGAGCCGTTCATCGCGGCCGTGAAGCCGCTGGTCGACGCGATCGGCGGCGAGATGGTGCCGCCGGACGAGGCCCGTCCCGACGACGTGGTCCTGGCCTGGGAGGGTCAGGACGTCGTCGCCGTACGGCTGCCGCAGCTGGCCGACTCCCTCGACCACATCCTCGCCGCGATGGAGCGCCGCAAGGGCATGCCCCTGGCCGACCTGGACCGCAAGGCCAAACAGGAGATCGTGCGCATACTGGAAGCGCGCGGCGCCTTCTCGGTCCGCCACGGCGTGGAGACGGTCGCCAGCGCCCTCGGCGTCAGCCGCTTCACCGTCTACAACTACCTCAACCGGCAGAAAGAGGCCTGATCAGAGGCCTTGGCGGGCGTACCGCGAGCCGTCGTCCGGGGGACCGGGCGGCGGCTCGCGCCGTTCACGGCGGTCCCACCGGGGACGCCCCGGCGGGCCCTCGTATTTGTTACTCCGAATTTTCAACAAACTGTTGACGCGGTGTTCCGGAGGGCGTTAGCTATCGGCAGCCCGTTCAGCACAAGGCCACGGAGGCACCCGTGACTTCGACTTCCACGCCGCCGGGCCTGGCCCGCTTCAACGCCCTGGACGAGGACGCGGCACTCGCCGCGCTCCTCGAGACGTGCAGCTCCACTGCATGGGCCCGGCGGCTGCTCGCCGCCCGCCCGTACGCCGCCCCCGAGGACCTCTACGCAGCCGGTGACGCCGCCATGGCGGAGCTGACCGCCGAGGACCTCCAGGAGGCCATGGCCGGGCACCCGCCGATCGGCCGCCCCAAGCCGGGGGATCCCACCTCGGCGCGGGAACAGCGCGGCATGGCCGGCGCCTCCGAGGAGCTCAGGGCGGAGATGCTCGAACTCAACCTGGCGTACCAGGAGAAGTTCGGTCATGTCTTTCTGATCTGCGCCACCGGCAGGACCGGTGAGCAGATGCGGGACGCCGTCAAGGAGCGGATCGGCAACTCGCCGGAGCAGGAGCGGGAGATCGTCCGCGCCGAGCTGGGCAGGATCAACCGCATCCGACTGGCACGACTCGTCGAAGAGGACTGACAGCAGCCATGAGCACAAGCACCGCGGCCCCGCCGAAAAGTTCGGTGTCCACGCACATCCTGGACACCTCCGTCGGCCGGCCCGCCCAGGCCGTCGCCGTCCGCCTCTCGGCCCGCTCCGGGCCCGGCGCGGACTGGCAGCCGCTCGGCGGTTCGGCCACCGACGCGGACGGGCGGTGCAAGGACCTCCCGGCCCTGCCGGAGGGGACCACCCACGTACGCCTCGACTTCGACACCGAGACGTACTTCGCCAAGAAACAAGCCGCGGCCCAGCAGGACGCCCCCGCGCTCCGGGACAGCGAGAACGGCCGGCCCGTGTTCTTCCCCGAGGTCACCGTCGCCTTCGCGGTGGTGCCCGGTGAGCACTACCACGTTCCGCTGCTGCTCAACCCGTTCGGCTACTCCGTTTACCGAGGGAGCTGACCGACACCATGACCCGCTTCGTCCTGGGACAGAACCAGTACGGCAAGGCAGAGAACCGCGTCGTGAAGATCACGCGTGGCGGCGACACGCACCACATCAAGGACCTGAACGTCTCCGTCGCCCTCTCCGGCGACATGGAGGAGGTCCACCGCAGCGGTTCCAACGCCAACGTCCTGCCGACCGACACCACCAAGAACACGGTGTTCGCCTTCGCCAAGGAGCACGGGATCGAGAGCGCCGAGGACTTCGGCATCAAGCTCGCCCGCCACTTCGTGGACGACACCGAGCCGATCCACCGGGCCCGCATCCGCATCGAGGAGTACGCCTGGGAGCGGATCGAGACCTCCAAGGGCGGCGCCCGCTTCGTCGGCGCCGACGAGATCGCCCACTCCTTCGTCCGCAAGGGCCAGGAGACCCGCGTGGCGCAGATCACCTACGACGGCCACGGCGTCCAGGTGCTCTCCGGGTTCAAGGACCTGACCGTCCTGAACTCGACCAACTCCGAGTTCTGGGGCTTCCTGAAGGACAGGTACACCACCCTCCAGGAGGACTACGACCGCATCCTCGCCACCACCGTCTCCACCTGGTGGCGGCACAACTGGGACGGCATCGACTCCCACGCCCCCGACTGGGACCGCTCCTACAGCGGGGTCCGCAAGCACGCGCTGCAGGCGTTCGCCGAGACCTACTCGTACTCGCTCCAGCAGACCCTCTTCGAGATGGGCGTGCGGGTGCTGAACTCGCGCGACGAGGTCGACGAGATCCGCTTCTCCATGCCGAACAAGCACCACTTCCGCTCGGACCTGTCGCCCTTCGGGATAGACAACGAGGCCAAGGACGGCGCCGTGTACTACGCCGCCGACCGCCCGTACGGCCTGATCGAGGCGACCATCCTGCGCGACGGCGCCGAGCAGCTCATCCCGGTCGACATGACCAACCTCTGACGCGGGACGCGCGTCCCCGGCCCCGCCGGCCGGGGGCACGCCACACCGGAGGGACCACCAGCACCGTCCTTCTACGCCGGTTTCCCGGTCTGGGCGCAGACCGTGCCCGGCTCCGGCATCAGCGCGGGAGCGCTCGTCGCCGTCCTGCTGAACCTGTTCTTCCACCATCTCGGCGCCCGGCGCGGCAGCCCGGCTCCGGCCCTCGGATCCTCCTAGGATCCCGCCATCCGCTCCGCGGACTCACCGCCCCCGGCGGCCCCGAGATCCGGCGGACGCCATCCCGTCCCGGACCGCCACCGAGATCCGCGGACCGCGCCCCGCCCACGGACCGCCCCCGAAAGACGAGGAAGCACATGGCACCACCGGCAGCCCAGCGCATCGTCATCGAGAACTGCGCGATCGCCACCGTGGACGCGACCGACACCGAGTACGCCTCCGGGCACCTCGTCCTCGCCGGAAACCGCATCGAGTCGGTCGGCGCGGGCAGGGCCCCCGACGGCCTCGAGAACGTGGCGCGCCGGATCGACGCGAGCGGCCATCTGGCCACACCCGGCCTGGTCAACACCCACCACCACTTCTACCAGTGGATCACCCGCGGCCTCGCCACCGACCACAACCTGTTCAACTGGCTCGTCGCGCTCTACCCGGTCTGGGCGCGCATCGACGAGCAGATGACCTACGCGGCCGCGCAGGGATCACTCGCCGTGATGGCCCGCGGCGGTGTCACCACCGCCATGGACCACCACTACGTCTACCCGCACGGCTCCGGCGACCTGTCCGGCTCGATCATCCGGGCCGCCGCCGAGACGGGCGTCCGCTTCACGCTGGCCCGCGGCTCGATGGACCGCAGCGAGAAGGACGGCGGGCTGCCGCCGGACTTCGCCGTGGAGACGCTTCAGAGCGCGCTCGCCGCCACCGAGGAGACCGTCAGGAAGCACCACGACGCCTCCTTCGACGCCATGACCCAGGTGGCCGTGGCACCCTGCTCGCCGTTCTCGGTGACGACCGAACTCCTGCGCCAGGCGGCCGACTTGGCCCGCCGTCTGGGCGTACGGCTGCACACCCACGGCTCCGAGAGCGTGCAGGAGGAGAAGTTCTGCCACGAGCAGTTCGGCATGGGCCCGACCGACTACTTCGAGTCCACGGGCTGGCTCGGTGAGGACGTGTGGATGGCGCACTGCGTCCACATGAACGACTCAGACATCGCCGCGTTCGCCCGCACCGGGACGGGCGTCGCCCACTGCCCGTCCTCCAACGCCCGGCTGGGGGCCGGCATCGCCCGCGTCCCCGACCTGCTCCAGGCGGGCGTCCCCGTCGGCCTCGGCGTCGACGGCACCGCCTCCAACGAGTCCGGCGAACTCCACACCGAGCTGCGCAACGCCCTGCTGATCAACCGCCTCGGCACCCACCGCGAGGCCGCACTGACCACCCGCCAGGCGCTCAGGCTCGGCACCCACGGCGGTGCCCGGGTGCTCGGCCGGGCCGACCAGATCGGCTCGCTGGAGCCGGGCAAGCTGGCCGACGTGGTGCTGTGGAAGATGGACACACTCGCCCACGCCTCCATCGCCGACCCGGTCGCCGCGCTGGTCCTCGGCGCGGCCGCCCCGGTCACCGCGTCCTTCGTGGGCGGCCGGCAGATCGTGGAGAACGGCCGGCTGCTCACCGTCGACGAGGACGCCGTCGCCCGCGCCACCCGCGACGAGGCCCGGCGCCTCGCCAGGATCACGGCCGAGGCCTGATCCCCGCACACCTCGGTGGACGGCTCCGCTTCACGGCCGCCCACCGGATGGGACTCCGGCCGGGAGGGACGGCTCCCGGCCGGGGCCCGTGGACCCGAGCGGGGTCCACGGCAGCCGTCCGGGGCGCGTGTACGACGCACGCGCCCCGGACGGTCCACCGCCCGAACCGCTCAGCACCACCCCGTCCCCGGTCCCTCCCCCGGCTCTCGACTCCGCTCGAGCCGGGGGCGCCCCCACGACCCCATGCCCCACCTCCATGAAACCCACGTCGACGACGACGTGTTAACCGCCCGGAGGACCCGCCGTGGCCGCCCATCCTGTTGACGAGAAACTCCCCGCCCTCACAATGGCGACCAGCGGCCTGCAGCACGTGGCCGCCATGTACGCGGGAGTGGTCGCCCCGCCCCTGATCGTCGGAGCGGCCGTAGGCCTGTCCGGCAAAGACCTCACCTTCCTCACCGGAGCCTGTCTGTTCACCGCCGGGCTCGCCACCTTCCTGCAGACCCTCGGGTTCTGGAAGATCGGCGCCCGGCTGCCCTTCGTCAACGGCGTGACGTTCGCCGGCGTCGCCCCGATGACGGCGATCGTCGCCTCCGCGAAGGACAAGTCCGACGCCCTGCCGATGATATTCGGCGCCGTGATCGTCGCCGGACTCCTCGGCTTCCTCGGCGCGCCCTTCTTCAGCAAGGCGATCCGCTTCTTCCCGCCCGTCGTCACCGGCTCGGTCATCACCCTGATCGGCGTCTCCCTGCTGCCCGTCGCCTTCGGCTGGGCCCAGGGACCGAACCCCGCCGCGCACGACTACGGCTCGACGGCCTACCTCACGCTGGCCGGCATCACCCTGGCGATCGTGCTGCTGCTGCGCCGTTTCACCCGCGGCTTCGTCAAGCAGATCGCGGTCCTGCTCGGCCTGATCACCGGCACGCTCGTCGCGATACCCTTCGGCGTCACCGACTTCGGCCCCGTCGCGCACTCCTCCGTCGTCGGCTTCCCCACCCCGTTCCACTTCGGCGCCCCGACCTTCCACATCGCCGCGATCCTGTCCATGTGCGTGGTGATGGTCGTCTCCATGACGGAGTCCACCGCCGACATGCTGGCGCTCGGCGAGATCGTCGAACGCCCCGCGGACGAGAGGACCATCGCGGCCGGCCTGCGCGCCGACACCCTCGGCTCCGCCCTCAGCCCGCTGTTCAACGGCTTCATGTGCAGCGCGTTCGCCCAGAACATCGGCCTGGTCGCCATGACGCGGATCCGCAGCCGCTTCGTGGTCGCCGTGGGCGGCGGCTTCCTGGTCCTCATGGGCCTGTGCCCGATGGCCGCCTCGCTCATCGCGGTCGTCCCCCGTCCGGTCCTCGGCGGCGCCGGCGTCGTCCTGTTCGGCTCGGTCGCGGCCAGCGGCATCCAGACCCTGGTCCGGGCCGGACTGGAGAAGGACAACAACGTCCTGATCGTGGCCGTGTCCCTCGCGGTCGGCATCGTCCCGATCACCGCGCCGGACTTCTACCACGCCTTCCCCGACACCGCGAAGATCGTCCTGGACTCGGGCATCTCCACCGGCTGTGTCACCGCCGTCCTGCTCAATCTCGTCTTCAACCACATCGGCAGGGGCGGGGAGGCCGAGGACGTCACGCACCCGATGGAGGCGGGGCAGGAACTGACCGCCGCCCACTGAACGCCCGCGCGGGGCACGGCGATCGACGGCGATCACCGTGCCCCGCGCCCTCGCGTACGGCAGTCTTGGCGCATGCCCGTGAACGAGTCCGGCCGCGTCGAGGCCTTCAGCGACGGGGTGTTCGCCATCGCCATCACCCTGCTCGTGCTGGACATCAAGGTGCCCAGGACGGGGGACCACGGCGGCCTGTGGCACGCGATCGGCGCGCAGTGGCCGTCCTACGCCGCCTACGCGGTGAGCTTCCTGGTGATCGGCATCATGTGGGTCAACCACCATCAGCTGTTCAGCTACGTCACCCGGGTCGACCGGCCGCTGATGTTCCTGAACCTGCTGGTGCTGATGGTCGTGGCCGTGGTGCCCTGGCCGACCGCCATGCTCGCCGCGTACCTGCGCGAGGACGCCGCCTCGCACGCGGCGGCCGCGGTCTACAGCCTGGTCATGGTCGCCATGGCGCTCACCTTCCAGGCCCTGTGGTGGCACCTGACCCGCACCGGCCACCTCTTCGACGAACGCGTCGACACCGCCGCCGCCCGCGCCACCCGCGCCCGGTTCGCCCTCGGCTCCCTCGGCTACCCCCTCACGGTGGGCCTCGCCTTCGTCTCCGCGCCCCTCACCCTGGCCGCGCACGGCCTGCTCGCCCTCTACTACGGCTTCAACCAGGTTCCGGTACCGCTGCGCCGGGACCCGGCCACGCCATGAGGTTCGCCAGCAGTTCCGCCTGCTCGACGGCGTCGTCCAGAGCATGGTGCGTGTGCGGGCGGCGGGAGAGCAGGTGGCGCGGCATGGTGCCCTTGGCCGCCGCGCGCAGCGGCAGCCCCGCCTTGGTGGCGTACAGCGTCTTCATGTCCAGACAGCCGGAGTGCCCGAAGGGGCTCTCGCCGGTGAACCGGATCAGATACCAGTACAGGAACGTCCAGTCGTACGACGCCGGATAGCCGCACATCACCGGCTGGGCGCCCGCGCTCACCTCCCGCACCCACGCGCTGAACTCGGCGAGCGCCACCGCCGGTTCGGCGCCCTCCGCCACGAGCCGCTCCCGGTCCAGGCCGCTCACCCGCAGCGCCTCGGGCACGAACTCGGCGGAGATCGGGCGCAGTTCCCGGTAGAAGGTCTGCCGCTGCGGATCGGCCGGGGTGAAGCCGCCGGCGTCCTGCGTGCCGGCCACGGCCGCACCGATGCTCAGCATGGAGTACGGCCCCGGGATCGGCCCGTCGGCCTCGATGTCGACGGAGATGCAGCGGCTGGGTCTGACACGTGGTGCGGACATGGGTCCGCAGCATGGCAGCGACGGCCGGTGCCGCGCATCCGGATTCACGCGTCCGCCGCACCGGGCGATGCGCGCGGCCGCGGCACCGCCCCCGCCGGCCTCCGGCGCAGGCCCCCGGCCCCTACAGGCCGAACAGGGCGAGGTCCGTCGTCAGCTCCTTGAACACCTCCCGGGGATCGGCGACCAGCCTGCGCTCCTTCAGGTCCATCAGGCCGCCCACCGCGCTGACCTCGGCCGCCAGGGTGCCGTCGGTCTTGCGTATCTCCTGCACGATCCGGAACGTCTTGCCGCCGCCCCACTCGAACGCACAGGTCACGTCGACCTCGTCACCGGCGAGCAGTTCGCGCCGGAAGCGGATCGTGGTCTCCAGCGCCACCGGGCCCACGCCCCGGCCCACCAGCCGGGCCTGGCTGATCCCGGCCGCCTGGAGCAGCGACCAGCGGGCGTGCTCCGCGTAGTTGAGGTACACGGCCTGGTTGAGGTGCCCCTGGGTGTCGGTCTCGTAGCCCCGGACGGTCACCCGGACGGAAAACGGTTCGGCCACTGCCAGCCCTTCTCGTGTTCGATTCTCCGGTCGGTCGATCCTGGCACGCCGCTCAGACCCGGCGCTCAGACCCGGCGCGGCGAGGCCAGCAGATAGCGCACCCGCGTGCGCGGCTCGGTGTACTCGCCGGCCTGCCAGCCCGCGCGCTCCAGCGTGGCCGCGCACGCCGCCAGGCTCTCCGCGTCCGGCGCGTACACCGCGACCGCCTCCGGCTGCGGGGTCGCCCGCACCCGGTAGCCGTCCGCGTCCCCGCTCGCGGGACGGTGCCCGGCCGCCTCCAGGGCCAGCGCGGCCGCCCGCACCAGATGCGTGCGCTCCCAGCCGCAGGGCCGGTCGGCCGCGCCGTCCGGGTTGGTCATCCGGCGCAGCTCCAGCAGCCCCTGCCAGGCGCTGTGCACCTCGCGCAGCCGCGCCCCGCCGTCCGCGGGCGGCTCCTCCTCGCCCCCGACCCGGGCCGCGAACACGCCCGTGTCCGGCGCGGTCTCCCCGGCCGCCGGTTCCGCGGCCGCCGCCTCGCGTATCCGGTGGCCCGCCGGCGTCAGGAAGTGGTCGTGCGGCGGTCTGGGATGCCGGAAGGCCAGCCCCCGCTTCACCAGCGCCGCCAGCTGCGCCTGCGTGCCGCGCAGCCGCCCGGTCACCGGATCGGCGGCCTCGATCACCCGCCGCTGCGCGGCGGTCGGCGGTCGGCTCACGATGCACCCCTTCCGCTCCCGTGCCCTGCCGCGGGCGGCCCGTCGGGACGGCCCATGCGCAGAGTACGGCGGGGGTCCGACAACGCGGGGCCGTCGCCCGCCGCCGCCCTCACTCCTCGCGCGGCCGGATGTTCCAGCCCGCGACCACCGGCCGCCCGTGCTCGGTGCCGAGCCGGCCCAGCGCCCCCGTGCCCAGCAGGAACAGGGCGCCGTGCCGGGCCGGCAGGCCGAGGCGGCGGGCGGTGAGGACGCGCAGGATGTGGCCGTGGGCGACGAGGACGACGGCGCCGTCGGTGCCCTCGAGGGCGGCGTCGGCCTTGGCCAGCATCCGGTCGGCGCGCTCGCCGACCTGCTCCGGCGTCTCGCCCGGGCGGTCCGGCGGCCCCGGCGCGACCCCGTCCGTGAACAGGAACCAGCCGGGCCGGCTCCGCTGGATCTCCGCGGTGGTCACGCCCTCGTACCCGCCGTAGTCCCATTCCTGCAGGTCGGCGTCGACCCGGGCGTCCGGGAGGCCGATGAGTCCGGAGGTCTCCCGGGCCCGCTGCAGGGGGCTGACGAAGGCGGCGGCGATGCGGTGGGAGCGGATCAGCGGCGCGAGCCGGCGCGCCTGCTCCCGCCCGTGCTCGGTGAGGGGTACGTCGGTCCGCCCGGTGTGCCGTCCGGACCGCGACCACTCGGTCTCGCCGTGCCGGACGAGAAAGAGGTCGCCCACGTCCGCGTCCTTCCCGCTCGTGTCGTCAGTACCGTGTCACAGGGAACCGGCCGCCCGCAGGACGGACTCGGCCAGACGGCCGTTCTCCAGGGCGGCGCCCACCCCGGAGGGGAAGGCGAACCGGCGCCGGGTGTAGGCGTACGCGATGCCGTGTGCCGGGTCGGCGAAGCCGAGCGAGCCGGTCGCGCCGCTGTGCCCGAAGGTGCCGGCGTCCAGGAACGGGTAGAGCGCGGGGATGTGCTCGAAGCCGCGCGCGAAGTGGTTCTCGCTGCCGGTGACCAGGTCCGGGCCGCCCGGGGTGCGCAGCTCGGCGAACCGGGCCGCGGTCTCGGGGGTGAGCAGCGGCGGCCTGCCGTCGACGCTGCTGATGGCGGCCGCGAACATCCCGGCGACCCCGCGCGCGTTCCCGACGCCGCCGGAGGACGCCGGCCCGAGCGCCTTCACCCGGGGGTGGTTGCCGAAGGCCACCAGGTCGATCGGCTCCGGTCCGTGCGCACTGAACGCGATGCCCCGCAGGCTGTCCGGAGCCGCCGCCCGCTCCTTCAGCAGTACGGCCTCCTCCGGGGTGGGCACCAGCGGCTGCACGTCCACCCAGCGCGGTTCCGCATCCTTCGGCAGCCCCAGGTAGTAGTCGAGGCCGTACGGCGCCCGGATCCGCTCCTCGTACAGCTCCTGGATCGACCGGCCGGTCACCCGGCGCACCACCTCGCCGGTGAGGGCGCCGATGACGAAGGCGTGGTAGCCCCAGGCGGTACCCGGCTCCCACAGCGGCGCGCGTCCCGCCAGCCGGGCCGCGATCACCCGGTCGTCGGCCAACTCCTCGGTCGTGAACGCCTGTTCCGCATCGCCGACGAGACCCGCCCGGTGCTCCAGCAACTCGCCCAGCGTCAGCCGGTCCTTGCCGTGCGCACCGAACTCCGGCCAGTAGGCGGCGACTTCGCGGTCCAGGTCGAGTACCCCGTCCTGCACCAGCAGGGCGACGACGAGATGGGCGGCGCCCTTGGCGATCGAGTACAGGGTCGTCAGCGAGTCCCCGTCGATGCCGTCGCCGCCCCACAGATCCACCACGCGCCGGCCGTGCCGGTACACCACCAGCTGGGCGCCCGGATCGTCCCGCTCCCCGGCGAGCACGGCCGCGAACTCCTCGCGCACGCCCTCGAATCCGTCCGCCACCGTCCCGTGCACATCGATCGTCATGTGTCGTTCCCCCTGTCCGTCCGTCGGCGACGGGGATCGACAACAAGGGGCCGCCGCCGGGCATTCCCGTGAGCCGCACCGCCGCTCAGGTGCCGGCCGGGACCAGGGTGTTCTCGGTGCCGAGGGACTTCGCTCCGGTGTCGGCGTACAGCGAGGTCTCGCCGTCGGACCAGCGCACGACCAGGTCGTTGCGGACGTGGTCGGCGGTGAGGTCGCCGGTGGTCATGACCTGGGCGTGCTGCCAGGTGCCGTTCGGGCCGCGCAGCTGCGCCCGGGTGCCGATGCCGGAGGCGGAGACGCCGGTGCGGGTGTCGAGCGAGCCGTCGGACCAGCGCACGAGCAGGTCCGCGCCGGCCGTGCCCCTGAGGGTGCCGCCGCTCAGCAGCGCGGCCTTGGTCCAGGCGCCGTTCGCCCCGAGGAGCCGCCTGCCGGTGCCGAAGGAGCCGGAGCGGATCCCCGTGTAGAGCACCAGGCTGCCGTCGGTGCGGCGCGCCAGCAGGTCGGTCGTGCCCTTGCCTCCGTGGAACTGCCCGGCGGTGAACTGGACGACGTTCTTCCAGTCGGAGCCCTGCTTGGCCATCCGCACCTCCCGGCCCATCCCGGAGGGGCCGGGGGCCGGATAGAGGGTGACCTCGCCGTCGGACCAGCGCACCAGCAGGCCGGGCCGGTCGCCGCCGAAGGTCCCGCCGGCGAGGCCGCGGGCGTGCGTCCAGGTGGAGTTGGCCTTCAGCAGCCGCTTCTCGGCCCCGAACTCGCCCTGGCCGTCTCCGGGATACAGCGTGACCGCGCCGTCGGACCAGACGACGAGCAGGTCGCCGAGGCCGTCCCCGGTGTAGTCGGCGGAGGTCATCAGCGCGGCGCTCTTCCAGCGGCGCGCGCCGCCGGGCAGCTGCAGTCCCTGGTAGGGCGGCAGACCGGAGGGCGGGTCCTGCCCGGCCACCGCGTCCGCGAGCAGGTTCGCGGCGTCGGCGCCGAACGCGGGAGCGTAGCTGATGTAGTCGGCGTTCGCGTCGTTGCCGCCGCCGTTGTAGCCGCCGAGGTTCCCTATGACGTGGCCGGTGCGGGCGCCGTCCTGGTAGTCGGTGATCCAGGGGCTGCCGGACGTGCCGCCGTAGTAGCCGCCGCAGGTCATGGACATCTGCCGGTAGCCGGGCAACTGGGCCGTCGGCACGGTGCACTTGACGGCCTGGCCGGTGCTGTTGTGCGCGTAGGAGGGGTAGCCGACGACGGTGACGTTCTTCTGCGTGTAGCCGCCGGGCCGGGTGAAGGTCAGCCCGCCGCCCACCGCGTCCTGGACGCTCTGCCCGCTCTGGTTGGGCGCGACCCGGGCGAACGCCGTGTCCAGGTCGGACGAGGGGCCCTTGGTGGTCGACGCGCCCTTGTCGGGCGTGTACCGCGGGTCGATGTAGAGGTGCTGGACGGGGAAGATGCCGTACGGCTGCCGGTCGGGACCGGCGCCCCGCGCGAACTGCGGGACGAAGACGTAGTCGCCTTTCATGTTCAGCGCGCAGTGGGCCGCGGTGAGGACGACGTCCCGTACGGCGGTGTCGATGACGCTGCCCGTGCAGCGCCAGGTGGTGCCGCTCGGCCCGTCGGACCCGAAGAACGTCCCCACCAGCGGCGTCCCCTTGAACAGGGTGCCCTGCGGCCGCCCGGCCCCCGCGGCCCCCGGTCTGCTCCCGCCCGGCGCGGCCCGCCCGGCGTCCAGCGGTCCGGCCTCCGCCATTCTCCGCGCGGTCCAGAACCGCGCGGCCTGCCGGGCCTGACGGCCCGCGGCCGGCCCCGGCGACGAGGACGCCGCCGCGCGCCCACCCGGCACCGCGAGCCCGGCGGCGGCCCCGCACGCCATGGCCACGGCCACGGCGGTCCAGCGTATTCGGTACGACAACGACACCGTTCCCCCTGGTCCGTTCCCGATCATGGGGCGCGATCTTCGCACAGACGTCACCGGAGCGGCCAATGCCGCCGGGGCGTCCGGGACGCGCGGCTTCTCGCTCCGGCTCGGCCTCTCGGCATGCCGGGACCCGCGCACCACGACCCTCTGGTGCGAAGCCGTCCGCGGCCGGACGTCACTGCCGGTATCCGCCGAGGAACCGCCCGATGCGGCCGATCGCCGCTTCCAGGTCCTCCGCGTGCGGGAGGGTGAGGATGCGGAAGTGGTCGGGGAAGGGCCAGTTGAAGCCGGTGCCCTGGACCACCTGGATCTTCTCGCGGAGCAGGAGGTCCAGCACGAACTTCTCGTCGTCGTGGATTCTGTGCACCTTGGGGTCCAGGCGCGGGAACGCGTACAGCGCGCCCTTGGGCTTCACGCAGGACACCCCGGGGATCTCGTTCAGCTTCTCCCAGGCCACGTTCCGCTGCTCGTGCAACCGGCCGCCGGGCAGGGTGAGTTCGCGGATGGACTGGCGGCCGCCGAGCGCGGCCTGGATGGCGTACTGGGCGGGCGCGTTGGCGCACAGGCGCATGGAGGCCAGCATGGTCAGGCCCTCCAGGTAGTCCTTCGCGTGCTGCCTGGGGCCGGTCACCACCAGCCAGCCGGAGCGGAAGCCCGCCACCCGGTAGGTCTTCGACAGGCCGCAGAAGGTGAGCACGACCAGGTCGGGGGCGAGGGCGGCGGCCGAGTGGTGCACGGCGTCGTCGTAGAGGATCTGGTCGTAGATCTCGTCGGCGAACACCATCAGGCCGTGCCGGCGGGCCAGATCGAGGATGCCCTCGACGACCTCCTTCGGGTAGACGGCGCCCGTCGGGTTGTTCGGGTTGATGATGACCACGGCCTTCGTCCGGTCCGTGATCTTCGACGCCATGTCGGCCAGGTCGGGGTTCCAGTCGGCCTGTTCGTCGCACAGGTAGTGGACGGCCTTGCCGCCGGCGAGGGTGGTGGCCGCCGTCCACAGCGGGAAGTCCGGGGCGGGGACCAGGATTTCGTCGCCGTCCTCGACCAGGGCGGTGACAGCCATGGAGACCAGCTCCGAGACGCCGTTGCCGAGGTAGACGTCGTCCACGCCGACGTCCAGGCCCAGGGTCTGGTAGCGCTGGGCGACCGCCCGGCGGGCCGAGAGGATGCCGCGCGAGTCGGTGTAGCCGTGCGCCTGGGGCAGCATCCGGATCATGTCCTGGAGGATCTCCTCCGGCGCCTCGAACCCGAAGGCCGCGGGGTTGCCGGTGTTCAGGCGCAGCACGCTGTGACCCGCCTCCTCCAGCGCGTTGGCGTGCTCGATCACCGGGCCGCGGATCTCGTAACAGACCTCGCTGAGCTTGTTCGACTGCCGGAACTCCATGCGCCCCTCCGGAAACTCGTGTTGCTTGGTTTTACCAAGTGGGCGCTTGGAAAGTCCAACGTGTTGTCTAGACTGCGTCGCATGTCACCTCGCCGAAGCTACGACCAGTACTGCTCCGCCGCCCGCGCCCTCGACCTCGTCGGCGACCGCTGGACCCTGCTGATCGTCCGGGAGTTGCTGGCCGGCCCCCGCCGCTACACGGACCTGCACGCGGACCTGCCCGGCGTGAGCACGGACGTACTCGCCTCCCGGCTGAAGGACATGGAGCGCGACGGCCTCGCCACCCGCCGCCGGCTGCCCCCGCCCGGCGCGGCCTACGTGTACGAACTCACGGGCAGAGGACGCGCGTTGCTGCCGGTGCTCCAGGCCCTCGGCCGGTGGGGCGAGGCCGAGCTGGGACGGCGCCGCCCGACGGACGCGGTCCGCGCACACTGGTTCGCCCTGCCGCTGCTGCGGGGACTGGAGGGCGAGGGACTGGTCGAAGTCCGGCTGGAGGAGGGGGACTTCCACCTGCGCGTCGGCGCCGAGGAGGGCCCGGTGTACGGCGACGGGCCCGCGCCGGCCGAGCCCGACGCCCGGCTGGCGATGGACGCGGCGACGTGCGAGGCGGTGGCCCGGGGTGAGGTGGGCCTGACCGACGCGGTGCGGGACGGCCGGGTGACGGTGACCGGGGACGGCGCCCTGGCCAAGGCGCTGCGCGAGGCCTGACGCCCGCCGAAGGCCCCGCATGCGGAAGGCCTCGTAAGCAAGCGCAGGGCCCCGTAAGCAATCAGGCCCCGCAAGCAGAAGGCCCGCCCCGAGGGGGCGGGCCTTCAGGCGTGTCACGCGTCCGGCGGTATCCGGGACGGCCGCCCGGATCCCCGCGTCAGCGCGTACCCGCCGATACCGGCGAGAGCCGCGAGGACGCCGCCGATCGCGGTCCACACCCACCGGTCGCTCCACCAGCCGGAGGACCAGCCGTCGTCGGAGCCGAAGCTCGACAGCACGGCCGTCCTGGAACCGTCCCCACTCTCCTGGGACTTGGCCGCGATGCCGGGGACCAGCGGCTTGCCCAGTGAGCCGTCCACCGCCGCCGCGCCCCCGATGTCCTCGGAGTCGGCGCGGACGTCGGCGCTCACCGGCTTGCCGAGGTCGGCGGCGCCGAGGTCCACCACGGTCAGCCGGATGTAGTACGTGCCCGGCAGCGGGTCGTTGGCCCACGGCTCCGACCAGCCGCGCACGGTCCGCAGCACGCAGGCCAGGTCCACGGAGGACGCCTCCGGCCCGGCCGTCCGGCTCGCCGCCCCGTACTGGCAGGCCTGGCGGCGCCGGAGCCCGTCGTACACGTCGATCTGCCAGGTCTCGGCCCCGTGCGCGGCGGGCAGTTTCACCGTCGCCCTCACGGTGGGGCGCTGGCCGGTGTCCGCCGGGAACGACCAGTAGAGGTAGTCGCCGGTGGACCCGGACGCCGTGGCCTGCTGCCCCTGCCGGATCTCCGTCGCCGTGCGGAAGGAGGTGCCCGCCTGGGTGGGCGCGCCGCCGTCGCCGGAGGCGCTCGGCGACGGGCTCGGGGAGTCGGCCGCGGCCGGTCCGGCCGCGAGCCCCAGTGCCAGCAGCGCGGCACCCAACAGCCGTGTGATCCGCATCAGTTCGTCCTCCAGACCGCGACCCGCCAGCGCGACAGCCAGCCCCACAGCAGACCCGCGAGGAAGCCTGCCAGCACCAGCGCCCCCAGCAGCCACCAGCCTCGTCCGAGGCCGAAGGAGGCCACGTCGTGGTGGCCGGACGGCCCGTCCACGACGTCGACCGTCAGCTCCAGCGGCAGGCCCGGCGTGCTCTTCACACCCGGTGCTGCCGAGAAGGAGTGGGTGACCTCCAGGCACACCGTCTCCGGCGTCGCCGTGTCGTCGTCGCTCGCGGGCTTCGGGTAGCGAAGTCCCGTCGAGACGGCGTCCGTCCGGCCCGTGCCGGCGGCCTCACCGCGCACGATCTCCCGGCCGTGCACGGTCACCGCCCGCAGCAGCACCCCGTAGTCGGGGTTCACCGCGCGGTCGTCGGCCACGCTCACCGAGGCGCGCAGCTCCTTGCCGGGGTCGACGTCGACCTTGTACCAGCGCTGCTGCCCGAACTCCTCGCGGTCCGTGTAGAGCCCGGACTTCAGCGTCGGCGCCGTCGCGCACTGCGCGGCGCCCTGCGTGGCCACCGGCGTCACCACCGGATCGGCCGCCCGGTCCACCAACTGACCGACCCGGCCGGACAGTTGCTCCTTGTGCCGTACGTCGGTGTAGGTGCCGCCGGTCGCGTCCGCGATGCAGCTGAGCTGGTCGCGGGTCTTGGCGTCCGGCACCAGGCCGAGGGTGTCGATGGTCAGGCCGATGCCCTTGGCGGCTATCTCGCGGGCCACCTCGCACGGGTCGAGCGGCTGGCAGGTGTCCTCGCCGTCGCTGATCAGGACGATGCGGCGGGTGCCGTCACCGCCGCTGAGGTCGTCCGCCGCCTTCAGCAGGGCGGGCCCGATCGGCGTCCAGCCGGTGGGCTGCAGCGTGGCCACCGCCGTCTTCGCCTCGGTGCGGTCGAGCGGGCCGACCGGGTACAGCTGCGCGGTGTCCTTGCAGCCCTCCTTGCGGTCGTTGCCGCGGTATTGGGCGCCCAGGGTGCGGATGCCGAGCCGGACCTCCTGCGGGGTGGCGTCCAGCACCTCGTCGAACGCCTGCTTGGCGGCGGCCATCCGCGAGTCGCCGTCGATGTCCCGCGTCCTCATCGAACCGCTGACGTCCAGCACGAGTTCGACCTTCGGGGCGGCCGCCCGCGTCTCGTCGGCGACGGCCCCGCCGGGAAACGCGATCCCGGCCGCCAGGGCGGCGAGCAGAGCACAGACGCCCGCCGCCAGCCGTTGTCTTGTGATCATCGCCGGATCTTATTGACCGGACCGGCATGGCTCCAAAACGAGCGGGTTCGGCAGCGACGTCCACTGGTCGCCGGGGGTCCGCGGGGACAGCCGCATCAGCGTCAGCGCCTTCGCGGGCAGCGGCCCTCGAAGCAGTGCGCGCAGGTCCGGAGTGTCCGGCAGGTCCGGTACGGCGGCCGCCAGCGCCGCTCCCAGCGCCGGGCCCGAACCCGCCGTACCTGCCAGGGCGCCCGCCACCAGGGAGCCGAACAGCTTGCGGCGCAGGGCCGTTTCGTCGTCGGTGACCAGGCGGCCGGTGAGCGCGGGCGGCGCGATGCCGTGCCGGGCCAGCCGGACCGGACTGATCCGGATGTCGGCGAGGTCGCGGTAGACCAGCCGCAGCGGGGCGCCGTCGGCGGACAGGACCACCAGCAGGTTCTGGCCATGCGCCTCCAGGGCCACCCCGAGGTCGAGCAGGCGCAGCCCCACCGTCAGCGCCAGCCGGGCGAACGCGGACAACCAGCCCGGGGACTCGGGCAGGGCGGTGGTGGCCAGCGCGGCCACCGGCAGCACGCGTTCCCCCGGCGCCGCGTACACCTCGGGCGACTCCCGCAGCAGCGCGGCGAGATCGGGGGAGCCGGCCGAGACCGCGCCGAGCGTGCGGGTGACGTGCAGCAGGCCGCCGGTGCGGGCGGCCAGCTCTTCGCCGAGCGCCGACAGGGGGGCCGCGGCCTCGACGGAGTACGGGGAGATGTCCCGCACGGACGACGTCAGCCGGGCGCTCAGCGAGGTCTTCACATGCGGCCCGTCGGGCAGCGCGAGGGTGCGCAGGGACAGCAGCGGACGCGCCGGGCGCCACGGGTCGTACGACCGCTTCAGCACGTGCTCGGCCTGCCAGGGGTGCACCGGCAGCAGCAGCCGCCGGCCGTCCCGCAGCTCCGCCGGCCAGTCCCCGGTCACCAGGCACCCGTCCGCCGGCACCGGCACCGTCCCCAGCTCCACCACCGGCCGGTGCTCGGGGCCGTACGCCAGCTGGTCCGCCACCGAGAAACCGGGCCGGGACCGGCAGTTCGGGTGGTACGGATGCCCGTCGGTCACCCGCTGCTCCCACTCCCAGTCATGCTCCGGCCACGTCTCCGGCTGACCGGCGCCGGCCCGTGACAGCGCCAACGAGGCCACGCTGTCGGCCAGTTCGGCGGCGAAGCAGGCGCCGTCCGGCACGCCGAGGGCGGTCACCAGCGCGGCCGGATCCACCTCGCGCGCCCGGTCCAGGCGGACTTCGGTGACGTACGCGCCCGTGGCGTACGGGTCCGCGTGCGGGCCGTACAGCGTGCGGCCGTCGACGAGCCGCAGCGCCAGGCTGTGCGCCCCGCTCACCCGGCCGGTGATCCACGGCAGCGGCTCATGGGCGAGCGCTCGCCACAGCCGGGTCAGCACCGCGGCGCGCGCGCCGGGCAGCTCCGCGGTGAACCGGGGCAGCAGCGCGGGCCGGACGGCGGCCAGTTCCTCGGCCACCCGGGCCTCGGCGGTGGGGGGACGGTGCACGGTCGGCTCCTCGGGTACGCGGGCGCGCAGGACGATTGTCGGCGACGACAGACATACTGATCGTGACCACCCCGGACGAAACGAATGGATCGCGTGGACTCCTCACCCCCCATCGGAGCACCCCGGGCCGGAGCCGCCGGCGGCGGCGCCGACGCCTACGCGGTCGCGCCCCTGCTCAACTGCCTGCTGCGCGAGGTGGCCGTGCCGCTCGACGGCCCCGGTGACCGCCGGGTCCACCGGCTGCCCAGCGGGCGGCTGCTGCGGGTGCGCGGCGGCCGGCGCCCCGCCGACCCCGAGGTGCGCGCGGCCGGCACCTGGCACCGCGTCGGCCACACCGAACTGGTCAAACTGATCGCCGAGGAACTGCGCCGGCACACCGGGCTGCCCGGCGGCGACCTGCCCGCCGAGATGATCGACAGCCGGGACGCGGTCGCCGCCCTGCTCGCCGCCCGGGCCCGGGCGACCCCGCCCGCGGACCCCTACCTGCGCTCCGAGCAGTCCCTGATCACCGGCCACCCCTACCACCCGGCGCCCAAGGCGCGCGGCGGCGGCCCGGTCGCCTCCTGGCTGCCGTACGCCCCCGAGGCGCACGCCCGTTTCCCGCTCACGCTGCTCGGCGTCCGCGAGGACCAGGTGGCCGAGGAGGGCGACACCCGCGCCCTGGACGCGCTCGGCACGGCCCCGCCCGGCTACCGGCTGCTGCCGGCCCACCCCTGGCAGCTGGAGCTGGTCGGCCGCGACCTCGCCCCGGCCTTCGCCGACGGCCGCCTGCTCCGCCTCGGCGCCACCGGCTTCAACACCTGGCCGACGGCGGCGGTCCGCACGGTGTACGAGCCGGGGCGCGACCTGTTCCTGAAGTTCAGCCTGGACGTCCGCATCACCAACGACATCCGCCGCCTGTGGCGCCACGACCTGCGCAGACTGCGCCGCACGGACGCGGCGGCCCGGCACGCCTTCGCGGCACTGGGGCCGCCCGCGGCCTGGCTCGGCGACCGCGGCTACCGCACGGCCGCCTTCGCCTTCGAGGAACTGGCCGTCCTCGTCAGGGACGGCCTGCGCGGCCATCTGCTGCCCGGCGCCACACCCCTGCTCGCCGCCGCCCTCGCCGAGGGCTTCGACGGCAGCCCGCTGGCCGCCGCGGCCGACCCGGCGGCCTGGTGGGAGGCCTATCTGGGCCAGGTCGTGCCGCCCGCCCTGACGGCGTTCGACGACCACGGGGTCGTCCTCGAGGCCCATCTGCAGAACACCCTCGTCGCCGTGGACGGCTCCGGCACGCCCGTGCAGGCGCTGTTCCGGGACGCCGAGGGCGCCAAGACGCTGCCCGACGTGACCCGGGCGGCGGGCTGGGAACGGCTGGTGTACTGCCTGGTCGTCAACCACCTCGCCGAGATCGCCGCCGCCCTCGCCGACCACCATCCGGGATTCGACCCCTGGCCCGCGGCGCGCCGGGAGCTGGCCCGGCACGCCCTGCCCGAGATCCCCGCCCTGCTCGCCTCGCCCACCCTGCCCGGCAAGACCAACCTGCTGCTGCGCTGGACGGGAGCGGACGGCGCGGACGCCCGCTATCTGCCCCTGCCCAACCCGCTGGCGGGCGGCTGACCTAGGTCACCGGGGCGTGCCGAAGTCCTGCGTCCAGTAGCTGCCCGGCTGGGCGAGGCCGACGCCGATCTCCTTGTACGAGCAGTTGAGGATGTTCGCCCGGTGGCCGGGACTGTTCATCCAGCCCGTCATGACCTGTTCCGGGGTGGCGTAGCCGTAGGCGACGTTCTCGCCGTAGGCGCTCCAGGTGTAGCCGGCCCGGGTGATGCGGTCGCCGGGAGTGGACCCGTCGGAGCCGGTGTGCGACATGTTCCGGTGCGCCGCCATGTCCGCGCTGTGCGCCTGCGCGGCCTGGGTCAGCTTCGCGTTCACGGTCAGCGGGTGGCAGCCGACCTTGGCGCGCTCGGCGTTGACCAGCTGGACGACGCGCGCGGTGGCCGAGGACGCGGTGGCCGTGGCCGAGGGCGTGGGCTTGGGAGTGCTGGGGGCGGCCGTGGTGGTCCGCGGCGCGGGGGCCGTGGTCTTCGTGCTGGTGCTGGGGTGAGCGGTGGGCCGCTGGGTGGGAGACGCGGTGGGCCGCTGAGCGGGGGACGCGGGGGCGGCGTTGCGGTGGTGATGGTGCCGGTGGCCGTGGTGGTGCGGCCGGTGGGTGGTCGTCGCGGCGGCGTCGGGCCGGTCCGTGCCGCCGTGCGGCCAGTCGGTGCAGGCCAGGGCGACGGACGGCACGCCCACGGCTCCGATGGCGACGGCGGCGACGACTATGCGCCGGTAGGGCTTCGTCTTGCGGTGCTGGGCCATTCGTCAACCTCGTTCGGTGATCGCGGGGCGCTCATTTTCGGGAGGGCTTCACAAGGAGCGCAAAGGGCGTTTCTACGAGGAGCGGTAGTAGGGGAGGACGCCTCTTGTCAGGCGGCCGCAGAGGTGCCGGGTTCGCGTCCGCGATGTTTGCTCTCGCCTGGCGGGCCGTCAGGAAGGGCCTACGGCGGCGGATACGGGACCGAGCCGGGCGGAGACGGTTTCCCGGCCCGGCGGATGGCCGGCGCCGACGGCAAGCCGGACAAGTCCCCCATGTCGGCGGAGCCGCGCCTACTAAGCCGGGCGCCTAGGTGCCGCTCGCGCTGTGAGGGATGTCACCGTGACCACCTCGTGTGCCGGTGACGCCTTTCCCCTTCTGTCCGTCACGGGGAATATGGGCGCCTGTACGTCGGTTGTCCCTTAATGGAGGTCCCGGTCAGGGGGACTTCCGGAACGCCGACGGACCGTCGTACGAGCGGTCCCGGAGCCTTTCGGAAGGAGATGATCGGAAATGACGCTTCCTGTGCGGCACGAGCAGGGCAGTGCGGTCTGGGACCCGTTCAGGGAGTTCCAGGACCTGTACGACCGGATGGGCCGGCTGTGGCAGACGGCCGTCCCCGGTGGCGGTGGCCTGGCCGGTCAGGCGTGGGCGCCGCCGGCCGATCTGGAGGAGACCGACGACGCCTACCTCCTCGAGGTCGATCTGCCCGGTGTGAAGAAGGACGACATCCGGGTCGAGCTGAACGCCGGCGAGCTGTCGGTGCACGGCGAGATCGAGGAGAAGGAGCGCACCGGCGTGCTGCGCCACCGCACCCGGCGCACCGGCCGGTTCGACTGCCGGGTGACGCTGCCGCAGGACACCGACGAAGAGCACATCAGCGCCGAACTCGCCGACGGCGTGCTGACCGTCACCGTCCCCAAGGCGCAGAAGGCCAAGCCCCGGCGCATCGAGATCACCGGCTGACGGCCGTGCCCGCACCCGGCGACCGAGCCCGCCCGTCGCGGCGGGCTCGGTGTGCGTCCGGCCAGGCGTGTCGCCCGGCGTCCGGAAGGAATCCCCGGCGAGAATGTCGCCGCTGACACCGGTACGACACAGCAGGAGCGAGCGTGGCGCAGGGCACCGTCAAGTGGTTCAACGCCGACAAGGGCTTCGGTTTCATCGAGCAGGACAGCGGTCCCGACCTCTTCGTGCACTACTCCGAGATCAAGGCCACCGGCTTCCGGAGCCTGGAGGAGGGCCAGCGGGTCGAGTACGAGGTCACCCAGGGCCACAAGGGCCCCCAGGCCAGTGCCGTCACCGTCCTCTGATCCGGCTCCGCCCCGCTCGCCGCATGACGCAGCGCACCGGCTCGTGACCCGAGAGGGGGCGTGATGCGAGGCCCCGGTCCGTGTTCAGAAGGTTCGCGTGATTGAAGAGCCGTCCGCGCCGTGACGGGCGCCGGCGCGCGCCGCGAGGCGGGTGTCCGCGGTCCTGTGCGGAGACCGCCGGGCACCCGCCCCGGGCCGTCACCGGACGGCGACGGTCACAGATCGGCGCCGGCGCCGGCGCCGGCCTTCTCCTTCTCCTCGGGCTTGTCGGCGATGACGGCCTCGGTGGTCAGGAACAGCGCGGCGATGGACGCGGCGTTCTGCAGCGCGGAGCGGGTCACCTTCGCCGGGTCGATGATGCCGGCGGCCAGCATGTCCACGTACTCGCCGGTCGCGGCGTTCAGGCCGTGGCCGACGGGCAGCGTACGGACCTTCTCCACCACGACACCGCCCTCCAGGCCGGCGTTGCGGGCGATCTGCTGCAGCGGGGCGGTCAGCGCGCGGCGGACCATCTCCACACCGGTCCGCTCCTCGTCGTCCACCTCCAGCTTCTCGAACGCCTTCTCCGACGCCTGGAGCAGGGCCACGCCGCCACCGGCGACGATGCCCTCCTCGACGGCGGCCTTGGCGTTGCGGACGGCGTCCTCGATGCGGTGCTTGCGCTCCTTGAGCTCCACCTCGGTGGCGGCGCCCGCCTTGATGACCGCGACACCGCCGGCGAGCTTCGCCAGGCGCTCCTGCAGCTTCTCGCGGTCGTAGTCGGAGTCCGTGCGCTCGATCTCGGCGCGGATCTGCTTGACCCGGCCCTCGATCGCGCTGCCGTCGCCGGCGCCCTCCACGATGGTGGTCTCGTCCTTGGTGACGACCACCTTGCGGGCCCGGCCCAGGACGCCCAGGTCGGCGCTCTCCAGCTTCAGGCCGACCTCCTCGGACACGACCGTCGCGCCGGTGAGGATGGCGATGTCGCCGAGCATGGCCTTGCGGCGGTCGCCGAAGCCCGGGGCCTTGACGGCGACGGACTTGAAGGTGCCGCGGATCTTGTTGACGACCAGGGTCGCCAGCGCCTCGCCCTCCACGTCCTCGGCGACGATCAGCAGCGGCCTGCTCTCCTTCATCACCTGCTCCAGCAGCGGCAGCAGGTCCTTCACCGCGCTGATCTTGGAGCCGACCAGCAGGATGTACGGGTCCTCCAGGACCGCTTCCATGCGTTCGGGGTCGGTGACGAAGTAGGGGGAGATGTAGCCCTTGTCGAAGCGCATGCCCTCGGTGAGCTCCAGCTCCAGACCGAAGGTGTTGGACTCCTCGACGGTGATGACGCCTTCCTTGCCGACCTTGTCCATGGCCTCGGCGATCAGCTCGCCGATCAGCCGGTCGCCGCCCGCGGACACCGCGGCGGTGCTGGCGATCTCCTCCTTGGTCTCCAGCTCCTTGGCCTGCTCCAGCACGGCCGTGCAGACGGCCTCCACGGCCTTCTCGATACCGCGCTTCAGAGCCATCGGGTTGGCGCCGGCGGCGACGTTGCGCAGGCCCTCCTTGACCAGGGCCTGGGCGAGAACGGTCGCCGTGGTCGTACCGTCACCGGCGACGTCGTCCGTCTTCTTGGCGACTTCCTTGACCAGCTCGGCGCCGATCTTCTCGTACGGGTCCTGAAGCTCGATCTCCTTGGCGATGGAGACACCGTCGTTGGTGATCGTGGGCGCGCCCCACTTCTTGTCCAGGACCACGTTGCGGCCCTTGGGGCCGAGCGTCACCTTCACGGCGTCCGCGAGCTGGTTCATGCCGCGCTCCAGGGCGCGGCGCGCCTCCTCCTCGTAAGCGATGATCTTGGCACTCATCGGGTGCGAGTCTCCTCCGCATGATCCTGAGTCGACGGCGGCGGACCGGGGTGACGCCCGCGACGATCGCCCACGCGACCGGAGGCTCGCTCACGGCCGCACGAGCACGTCACCCGACCCAGCCGTTGGCACTCTCGAGGGGAGAGTGCCAAGTGTTCGTTTAGCACTTCGGGATGCCCGACGGCAAGGGAACCCGGCCCGCGCCACGCCGCACGGTACGGCGGCCGGGCGGGCCGGCCACGTCCCTGTTCTCAGCCGACCGCGGACTTGTCGTCGTCGACGATCTCGGCGTCCACGACCTCGTCCTCGGACGCGTCGCCGGCCGTACCGCCGGTGGCCGACGCCCCGGACGCACCCGCCGGCTGCTCGGCCCGCGTCCTGTCGTACAGGGCCGCACCGAGCTTCTGCGCGGCCTGCGCCGTACGGTCGATCGCCTGCCGGATCGCCGCCGTCTCCGCGCTGTCGTCCTTCAGCTTCTCCTTCAGATCGGCCAGCGCGGTCTCGGTCTCGTTCTTCGCGTCCGCCGGGATCTTGTCGGGGTTGTCCCTGATGAGCTTCTCGGTGGAGTAGACGAGCTGTTCGGCCTGGTTGCGGGTCTCGGCGGCCTCCCGGCGCCGGCGGTCCTCCTCGGCGTGCTGCTCGGCCTCGCGGACCATGCGGTCGATGTCGTCCCGGGGCAGCGCGGAGCCGCCGGTGACGGTCATCTTCTGCTCCTTGCCGGTGCCCAGGTCCTTGGCGGAGACGTGCATGATGCCGTTGGCGTCGATGTCGAAGGCGACCTCGATCTGCGGCACTCCGCGCGGGGCGGGCGCGATGCCGGTCAGCTCGAACATGCCGAGCTTCTTGTTGTACGCGGCGATCTCCCGTTCGCCCTGGTAGACCTGGATGGTCACCGAGGGCTGGTTGTCCTCGGCGGTGGTGAAGATCTCCGAACGGCGGGTCGGGATCGTGGTGTTGCGCTCGATCAGCTTGGTCATGATGCCGCCCTTGGTCTCGATGCCGAGGGACAGCGGGGTGACGTCGAGCAGCAGGACGTCCTTGACCTCGCCCTTGAGGACACCGGCCTGCAGGCTGGCGCCCATGGCCACGACCTCGTCGGGGTTGACGCCCTTGTGCGGGTCCTTGCCGGTCAGTTCCCGCACCAGCTCGGTGACGGCGGGCATACGGGTCGAGCCGCCCACCAGGATGACGTGGTTGATGTCGGAGACCTTGATCCCGGCGTCCTTGATCGCGTTGTGGAACGGCGCCTTGCAGCGGTCCAGCAGATCCGCCGTGAGCTGCTGGAACTGGGCGCGCGTCAGCTTTTCGTCCAGGTGCAGCGGGCCCTCGGCGGACGCCGTGATGTACGGCAGGTTGATCGTCGTCTCCGACGAGCTGGACAGCTCGATCTTCGCCTTCTCGGCGGCCTCGCGCAGCCGCTGCACGGCCATCTTGTCCTGGGACAGGTCCACGCCGTAGTGGTT
Organism: Streptomyces sp. NBC_00557; assembly: GCF_036345995.1. Classification (NCBI taxonomy): domain Bacteria; kingdom Bacillati; phylum Actinomycetota; class Actinomycetes; order Kitasatosporales; family Streptomycetaceae; genus Streptomyces; species Streptomyces sp. NBC_00557. Next base: position 1,769,616 of record NZ_CP107796.1, on the reverse strand, counting down.
CTTGAACTGCTTCACCAGGTGGTCGACGATCCGCTGGTCCCAGTCGTCGCCGCCGAGGTGGGTGTCGCCGTTGGTCGCCTTGACCTCGATGACGCCCTCGCCCATCTCCAGCAGCGACACGTCGAAGGTGCCGCCGCCCAGGTCGAAGACGAGGACGGTCTGGTCGTTCTCCTTGTCGAGGCCGTACGCCAGCGCCGCCGCGGTCGGCTCGTTGATGATCCGCAGCACGTTCAGACCGGCGATCTCACCGGCCTCCTTGGTCGCCTGCCGCTGGGCGTCGTCGAAGTAGGCGGGCACCGTGATCACCGCGTCCGTGACGTCCTCGCCCAGGTAGGACTCCGCGTCCCGCTTGAGCTTCTGCAGCACGCGCGCGGAGATCTCCTGCGCGGTGTACCGCTTGCCGTCGACGTCGCCGTGCTCCGGGAACCGCCAGTTGTGGTCGCCCATGTGCCGCTTGACCGAGCGCGCGGTGCGCTCCACGTTCGTCACGGCCTGCCGCTTGGCGACCTCGCCGACCAGCACCTCGCCGTTCTTGGCGAACGCCACCACCGAAGGCGTCGTCCGGGCGCCTTCCGCGTTGGTGACCACGGTGGGCTCGCCGCCCTCCAGGACCGAGACCACCGAGTTCGTCGTACCGAGGTCGATACCGACCGAGCGCGCCATCTGGTTCTCCCTCCTTGTCCTGGTGCTGTGCGCGCCTTGTCCGTGTGCCCTGCGTGCCGCACGGGGTCATCGCGGCGGTTCCCACCGGACGGGACCGGCGCGCAGGGGCGGCTCGGGGGGAGCGGCCCCGAGCACCACGAGGTAACGCCGCGCGGCCCGGGGCGGCCGCGCGGAGCGGGGACCGCGTCCGGGCGCCGGCCCGGCCCGCCCGCCCGTGTGCTCGTGCGTCTGGTCGTAGGCCGCGCGCAGGACCGGATCGCGGAGCGTCTCGTACGCCGCCCGCACCTCACCGAACCGTTCGGCGGTGACCGCGTCGACGCGGGTGTCCGGGCGCAGCTCCCGCACCCTGGCGCGGAAGGCGGAGGTGATCACCTCGGACGGTGCCGAGGGCTCCACCCCCAGCACGGCGTACAGGTCCGCTCCCTGATCCCGCGCTTGCATCCCGGCCACCTCCTCGCCCGCCGCGAGCTGCGGTTTCGCCATTGGTTGCCTACAGCCATGAAATAAAACTTGAGCCGATTCTTGTCAAGATCCGGGGCGGGGAGGTATAGGGATTGCCAGAGGGTCCGAGGGGCTGTTCGTACGCCTTGGAGACCACACTCGCCGACCCGACAGGAGGTGCCGTGCCGTGATCACCGAACTTGCCGTCGAACGTGTCGAGTTCACCTGTGGCTCGTGCTGGCACCGCTGGAGCGTCGACTACGACGTGCAGCGCTACCGGGACGCCCTCGACGCCGAGTGGGAGGTCTTCTACCGCGACAACGCGGCGGTTCCCTCCCCGTACACCCCGCAGGGCGCGCCGCCGTGCGCACACTGCGGCCGGCGCTGGGTCGGGCGCCTCGTGGCCCGCCGCCCCGTGCCCCTGCCCGGCGACGCCGCCGCGCCCCGCAGCCGCGTCCCGGCCGAGGGCGCAGACCGCCCGGAGCGGCACGCCGCACCGATGCTCCACGCCGCCGGCCATCCCCAGCCGCAGGCAGGAGCCGAACAGCCGTCCACGCACCGGTCCTGAGCGACCTGCCCTTCCGCCCCCGCGCGGCGCGCACCGCCCGGGGGCGGGTTGCGCGGGGCCCTACCGGACCCGGGCCCGGTACGGCCCGGCGCGCTCCGGATCGGTCTCCGCCGAGGCGCCGTCCAGGCGTCGTCCGTCGAGGCGTCGGCGAGGCGTCATGGTCGCATGCGCGAAGTATGTGAGCTGCGGCATTGCCGGGGGCAGAAGCGAGCCCGCACGATGAGGCGGACCACGAGCCTCGAGGAAAGCAGCTCATCATGGGTGATCATGTGCATGTGCGACTCAGCCAGGGGCTGAGCGTGTCGGAGGACGGCGAACTGGTCGAGCACTCGCGCTGCCGCTGCGGCGCGACCTTCACCAGGGTGTTCGACGCCGACGGCGGGGAGCCGGAGCGCCCGGGCCGGTCCTGAAGCTCTCCGGGCAGCCGCCCTCACCCGGATGGCCGAATGCCGGCAGCCCGTTTCCGGGGGCCGGGAGGACGCGGCGCGGGCCGGGCTTCCGCATGTCACCGTCCCTGGCCGGGGGTGCTCCCGACGGGTGATCTTGGCGCGGGACGCGCAGGATGATGCCGGCTGCCCAGCCGCAGGGGTACGGCCGGCCGGGCGGCCGCTGAACGCCGCCCGATCCCCGCACGCAGGGAGCAGCCCTCCATGGCGATGACGCAGACCTTGATACCGGCGCTCGAGGATGCCCACCATGCCCATGCCGCAGCGCGCGACCGGCTGCGGGCCGACGCGGCCCTCGCGCCGCCCGGACCGCACCGGCAGCTGCTCGAACGCCGCGCCGACGACATGCAGGAGCATGTGCACCGCATCGACCGCCACGTCCGCGGACTGCGGCCGCGCGGACTGCTCGGCGGCGCGACCGACGTGACGCGGTTCGCCGCCCGCCTCACCTGGAGAACGGCCACGCTGCCGCTGACCCTCGGGCAGAAGACGGTGACCGGGGTGATGCGCGGGCGCGGGCCGGCCGACGAGCGCCAGGTGCTGAAGAACACCGAGGACGAGTACGCCGCCGCGGCGCGGGCCCTGGCCGCGGCCCGGGTCGGGGAGGTCCTCGCCGGTCAGGCCCAGGACCGCGCCGCCGTCGACCTGCTGCGGGAGATAAGCCACCAGGACGAGGAACTGCTGGCCGCGCTCGAGGACAGCCTCGACCGGCAGGCCCGCACCGTGGCCGCCGCGGGCGACGGCTTCCGCGTGGAACAGCCGGCGGACGGCGGCCTCGCCCACACGGCCACCCGCCCGCTGCGGGCCGTCGCCGAGCGGCTGCGCCGGATGACCCACCCCGGGCAGCATCCCGGCGCCGACGAGGAGCGGGTGACGGAGACCGCCGAGGTGGGCGCCGCGGCCGAGCAGATCCAGGGAGCGGTCAGCACCGAGGACAGCCTGCCCATCATCGGCTTCAGCCAGCTCAGCGTCGAGGAGATCGAACGGCGCCTCCCCGGGCTGTCCGAGTCCGACCTGCACGTCCTCGAGGGCTACGAGCGCGCCCACGCCCACCGCAAGGGCGTCCTGGAGGCCATCGAACGGCTCGGCTCCAGCCCGCGCTGACCGGGGCCGCTCCCTCCGGCTGCGGCGGCCGGAGGGACCCCGCGCTACCCGACCGTGACGAGCCCGTCGGCGCCGGCGCGCTCCGGCGCCGCCGTGACCGGCTCCTCGCCGGGCGCCCGTGCGTCGCCGGCAGCCGGGCCGCCCGGAGCGGGGCCACGGCTCGGCCCGGTGCCCGTCGGCTTCCCCGGGCTGCGCAGCTTCTGCGCACCGCGCCGCTTCTCCGTGCTGTCTCGCCACTCCGTGCTGAGCCGCCGCAGGGCCGCCGCCAGCCCGTGCGGGTCGTCGACGGACAGGGCGACGCGGGCGTACGGGCTCTGCCCGGGGCGGAAGTCGACGACCAGGACGGGCTCGCCCTCCGTCAGCGCGACGAAGTCGCGGCCCCTGGCGTGCACCAGCTCTCCGGCGCACCACCGCCCCGGCCGGAAACGGAAGTGCCGGCCCGGCGTGCCGATCCGCAGCGCCCGCCACCACGACGGCTCCACCCGGACCTCCGACACGGGTTCCAGCGGCATGTGCACAGTCCGGCACCGCGCGGCCACGGCCAAGCGCCACGGCAGACGGACGAGGAGCTGATCACCGGCTGCCCGCGCCCGTATCCGCACGGCCCACCACCTCCTTGTTGAGTCTTCTACTGTCAAGAAAGTACTCGTCAAGTTGTCATATTCCTTGCCGCGTCGTATATGAGAAAAGAGCGTCCACCGGCGCAGACCCACTCCAGCCGAACCGTCCGACACCCTGATCCCGGAAGGGCAACCTGTCGTGATATCCGCTGTCGTGGTCCCCCTGATCCTGCTCCTCGCCGTCCTCGCGCCCGGCGTGTACCGCGAGTGGAGGGCGTACGTCCGGCAGAACCGTCTGCCGCTGCCGCCGTCCCGAAGCAGGCTGGTCACCGGCCGGCTGAGCGCCGAGATCGCACTGCTGCGGCGCCGCATGACGCGCCACGCCCCCTCCGGCGGAGCACCGGGCACCCGGCTTCCGCATGCCGGGCGCGGCGTGGACAGGCCCGCCGCGCGGACTCCGGTGCTCAACTCCCGCGGCGAATAAGGGGCGGTGCCGTGAGGGGGCGGCGCGCGGGCGTCACCTCTTCGCGCAGGGGCCGGCCTCTCGGGGCAGGCGCCGGCCTCTTCCTGCAGACGTTGGCCTGTTCGGGTGGTGTTGCGCATCGTGCGCGCGGGCGGATCGTTGGCGGGTTGTCGCGGTAGAGCCGCCCTCGACTCGGCGCCCGGGCGCCGGTTGCGATGTCGCCGGGCCACTGCAGAAGGCATCAGCTATGGACATCCAGCAGATCCGCACCCTCAAGAGCAGCGGACGCAGCTTCGCCGCGGCGCTGACCGCCTCGGTTCTGGCCTCCTGCGGCGCTGCCGAGACGGAGGAGCCGGACGCCGCCCCGGGCACGCCCGCACCGGATCCGGTCCCAGCCGAGCAGACCGCGGCGCCCTCGGTGGCCGCCTCGCCGTGACGGCCCCGGGCACTGTTCCCCGGCCGTCGCACCCCGTCACGGACGTACCTCCCGGACTGATGGGGCGCCGTCGTCGCTGCGCGGGCGTACTGTCCTGGTATGTGCGACGGACGCCGTGCCCGGTGCCGGCCGTCCCCGCCGGAGCCCGCCGGTGCCGGCCGCCGGTACCGCCATGCCGGGCCCCCGCGGGCGGACTGCCCGACCCGGTGGCGCCGTATCCGGTCCGAGGCAGCCCGGCGCCCGCTGGCGCCGGCCGCCGGTGCGCCGGGCGTCAGCGGCGGAGCCCGCTTCCGCTTCATCCGCCGGTGCGCCGGCAGGGACCGACCGGGACCGGGCGATGTCCCGACACGGTGAGCGGTCCGCCGCACGGACGCCGGAGCGGGCTCTGGACGAGGCGCTGGCCACGGCCGTGCGCCGCACCGGGGCCTCGGGCGGTGGCGTCTATGTGCTCGACGAGCACGAGCGGGCGCTGTGCCTGGTGGTGACCGGCGGCCTGCCGGCCGAGTATGCCGAGCCCTGGACCCGCATCGCGCTCGCCGCCCCGGACCCGGTGGCCGACGCCGTACGCGAGAACCGCCTGGTGTGGATCGGCGGCCTGGAGGATCTGGCGCGCTGCTACCCGCGCGCCGCCGCCGCGCTTCCCTATCGCTTCTGCATGGCCGCCGCGCCCCTTCCGGGCCGGGGCGCCCGCCGGGGCGCCCTGCTGCTGTTGTGGCCCGCCGCGCACGCGCCGTACATGGACGCCTGCGAGCGCGCACGTATGACACATGCCGCCCACCGCATGGGCGGCCTGCTCCAGGCTGCCGACGGGCCGCCCGTCATCCCCGACCGGCCACGGCTCGTGGACGTCCACGGCCAGGGCGAGCAGGGCTCGCAGGCCGTGGCCGGCTTCGCCGAACGCCTGCCCGGGGGCAGCCTCGCCCTGGACACGGAGGGCCGGATCACACTGGTGACCTCCGGCGCCGCCCGCCTGCTGGGCGGTGACGCCGCTCAGTTGCTGGGCCGGCCGCCCTGGCGGGCTCTGCCCTGGCTCGACGAGCCGTCCTACGCGGACAAGTACCGCACCGCACTGCTCAGCCAGGAGCCCACGTTCTTCCACGCGTTGCGCCCGCCCGCCACCTGGCTGGACTTCTACTTCTTCCCCGGCCCCGACGGAACCAGCGTCCGCATCGTCGAGACCGCGCTCGCCGACCGGCCGCCCGTGGTCCCGGTGCCGATCAGGCCGCCCACCGTCGGCGGGCATGTCGGCGTGAGCCGCATGTACCAGCTGATGCACCTGTCCGCGGCCCTGACCGAGGCCGTGGGCGTACGCGATGTCGTCGACCTGGTCGCCGCCGAGGTCCTGCCCGTCTTCGGCGCCCAGGGCCTGGTCCTGTCCGTCGCCGACGCCGGGCGCCTGAGGATCACCGGCCACCGGGGCTACCGGCCCGAGGCCGTCGAACGGCTCGACGGCCTGCCGCTGGACACCGCCCTCACGCCCGCCGGGCAGGTCATCGCCCGTGGCGTGCCCTCCTTCATCACCGACCCGGACGACATGGCGCGCAGCTATCCGCAGGCACCGAGGATCAGCGGCAAACAGGCCTGGGCGTTCCTCCCCCTGATCGTCTCGGGGCGGCCCGTCGGCTGCTGCGTCCTCTCCTACGACCGGCCCCACGCCTTCACCGCCGACGAGCGCGCCGTCCTGACCTCCCTGGCCGGGCTGATCGCCCAGGCCATGGACCGCGCCTGCCTGTACGACGCCAAGCACCAGCTCGCCCACAGCCTGCAGCAGGCTCTGCTGCCCCGCAGCCTGCCCCGCATCGCCGGCCTGGACGTGGCCGCCTGCTACCTTCCCGCAAGCCAGGGCATGGACATCGGGGGCGACTTCTACGACGTCATCCGGCTGGACCGCCACACCGTCGCGGCCGTCATCGGCGACGTACAGGGCCACAGCACCGCCGCAGCGGCCCTCATGGGGCAGGTCCGCACCGCCGTCCACGCCCATGCCACCGCGGGCGCCGGCCCCGACCAGGTCCTTGCCCGCACCAACCGGGTCCTGACCGATCTGGGACCCGACCTCCTCGTCTCCTGCCTCTCCGCCCACCTCGACCTCACCGGCCGGCGCGTCACCCTCGCCAGCGCGGGCCACCTGCCCCCGCTCATGCGCCGCCCCGACGGCCACACCGCCCCTCTCACCATCGAACCCGGCCCCCTGCTCGGCATCCACGCCGGCGCCCAGTACCCCCTCACCACCGTGCCGCTGCCCCTGAACACCCTCCTCGCCCTCTACACCGACGGGCTGGTGGAAGTCCCCGGACAGGAAACCGACGACACCACCGCCGCTCTCGCCGGCCACCTCTCCCGCACCGGCGCAGCCGATCTCGATCAGCTGATCGACGACCTGGTACACCAGACCTGGCCCCAGGGCCGCCACACCGACGACATCGCCGTCCTCCTGCTCCACACCGTCGACACGCCCGCCTGCGACGCCGTGAACGCCGCGAGGCGGCCGGAGTAGAGGGGAAGCGGGACGGCCCGTTTGCTCGTCTAAGCTCTTGCCACCGCTGCCGAGGCGCTCCGCCGCCCGCGGGGCAGGGGGCTCCGGCACGTCCGCCCCCCGATCAGCCCGGAGGCGGGGGGACTTCCCCAGTGACGCGGGGGCGACGGCTCGGCCAACCCTCCCGGGCTGTCACGCCTGGTTACTATGCTCCGATTGCAGCCCTTGGGAGGTGGCCGTGGAATGCACGGGCAACAAGCGGTGGAGCCTTCGAAAATGCTGAGGGAGGTCACCGCGACCCGCTATGTCGCGCCCCTGCGCTCCGGCGGCTCCGTGCCCGGTGTCGTCGAGGCCGACGACCTGGGCACGTATGTCGTGAAGTTCACCGGCTCGGCGCAGGGCCACAAGGCGCTGGTCGCGGAGGTGATCGTCGGTGAGCTGGCCCGCGCGCTCGGCCTGCGCTTCCCCGAGCTGGTCCTCGTCCACTTCGACCCCGCCATCGCCGCGGGCGAGCCGCACCAGGAGGTGCGCGAGCTGCACGGCGCGAGCGCCGGCGTGAACCTCGGCATGGACTTTCTCCCGGGCGCCCGGGACTTCACTCCCGAGATCGCCGCGGTGTTCCCTGTCGACCCGCTGGAGGCAGGACGGATCGTCTGGCTGGACGCGCTGACCGTGAACGTGGACCGCACGGTGCACAGCTCCAACCTCATGGTCTGGCCCACCCTCGGCACCGCACCGCCGCGCCTGTGGCTCATCGACCACGGCGCCGCCCTCGTCTTCCACCACCGCTGGGACACCACGGACCCGGGCAAGAGGTACGACTTCCGGCACCACGCCCTCGGCCACTACGGCCCCGACGTCCGTGCCGCCGACGCCGAACTCGCCCCGAAGCTGACGCAGGAACTGCTGCGCGGGATCCTCGCCGAGGTCCCGGACGCCTGGCTCGCCGAGGACGCCGGTTTCGCCGCCCCGGACGACGTCCGCGCCGCCTACGCCGACTACCTCCTGGCCCGTGTGCGCCTGTCGCACGAGTGGCTGCCCACCGACTTCCCGAGCCGCGAGCAGCTCGCGGCCGAGGAGGCCGCCCGCGCGGCGAGGACTCAGGCGGGCCGCCCGGACTGGCTGAAGCGCGTCCCCGACCTGCACGGCAAGCCGGCGGCGGAACAGGACTGGACGGTGCACCTGGGATGAGGCACATCGGATGAGCCATCGCGTACAGATCGAGTACTGCACACAGTGCCGCTGGCTGCCCCGCGCCGCCTGGCTGGCACAGGAACTGCTCACCACCTTCGAGGCCGAGCTGACCGAGCTGGCGCTCAAGCCGGGCACCGGAGGCGTCTTCGTGGTCCGCGTCGACGGCGAGGTGGTGTGGGACCGCAGGGAGCAGGGCTTCCCGGAGCCCACCGCGGTCAAGCGCCTCGTACGCGACCGAGTGGCCCCGGGCAGGGCCCTGGGCCACTCGGAGCGCTCGTCGTGAGGCTCAGCTTCCCAGCTGCTCGTACGCCGGCAGGGTGAGGAAGTCGGCGTAGTCCTCGTCCAGGGAGACCCGCAGCAGCAGGTCGTGGGCCTCCTGCCAGCGGCCGGCGGCGAAGGCCTCCTCGCCGATCTCCTGGCGGATGGCGGACAGTTCCTCGGCGGCGACCTTGCGGGCGAGTTCGGGCGTGGCCTTCTCGCCGTTCTCGAACTCGACGCCCGCGTTGATCCACTGCCAGATCTGGGAGCGGGAGATCTCGGCGGTGGCAGCGTCCTCCATCAGGTTGAAGATGGCGACCGCGCCGAGCCCGCGCAGCCAGGCCTCGATGTAACGGATGCCCACCTGCACGGCGTTGACGAGACCCGCGTACGTCGGCTTCGCGTCCAGCGAGTCGACGGCGATCAGGTCGGCCGCCGTCACGTGCACGTCCTCGCGCAGCCGGTCCTTCTGGTTCGGCTTGTCGCCGAGGACCGTGTCGAAGGCCTCCATGGCGATCGGGACCAGGTCGGGGTGGGCGACCCAGGAGCCGTCGAAACCGTCGTTCGCCTCGCGGTCCTTGTCGGCGCGCACCTTCTCGAAGGCCACCTTGTTGACCTCGGGGTCCTTGCGGGACGGGATGAACGCCGCCATGCCGCCGATCGCGTGCGCGCCGCGCTTGTGGCAGGTGCGGACCAGGAGTTCGGTGTACGCCCGCATGAACGGGGCCGTCATCGTCACCGCGTTGCGGTCCGGCAGCACGAACTTCGGGCCCCCGTCACGGAAGTTCTTGACGATGGAGAACAGGTAGTCCCAGCGGCCGGCGTTCAGCCCCGAGGCGTGGTCGCGCAGTTCCCAGAGGATCTCCTCCATCTCGTAGGCGGCCGTGATGGTCTCGATCAGGACGGTGGCGCGGATGGTGCCCTGCGGGATGCCGACGTAGTCCTGCGCGAAGACGAACACGTCGTTCCACAGGCGGGCCTCGAGGTGCGACTCGGTCTTCGGCAGGTAGAAGTACGGGCCCTTGCCGAGGTCCAGCAGCCGCTGGGCGTTGTGGAAGAAGTACAGGCCGAAGTCGACGAAGGCGCCGGGGACCTGGCGGCCGTCGGCGTCGACGAGGTGCCGCTCGTTCAGGTGCCAGCCGCGCGGGCGCATGACGACGGTCGCCAGCTCCTCGTCCGGGCGCAGGGCGTACGACTTGCCGGTGCGCTCGTCCGTGAAGTCGATGTTCCGGGTGTAGGCGTCGATCAGGTTGAGCTGGCCCAGGACCACGTTCTCCCAGGTGGGCGCGGAGGCGTCCTCGAAGTCGGCGAGCCAGACCTTCGCGCCCGAGTTGAGGGCGTTGACGGTCATCTTCCGGTCGGTGGGGCCGGTGATCTCGACGCGCCGGTCGTTCAGCGCGGCCGGGGCCGGGGCGACCTTCCAGGAGTCGTCCGCGCGGATCGCGGCCGTCTCGGGCAGGAAGTCGAGCGTGGAGGTGCGGGCGATCTCGGCGCGGCGCTCGGACCGGCGGGCGAGGAGTTCGTCACGGCGCGGGGTGAACCGCCGGTGCAGCTCCGCCACGAAGGCGAGCGCCGCGTCCGTGAGGACCTCTTCCTGCCGGGGCAGGGGCTCGGCGTCGACGATGGCCAGCGGGGACGGCGCTGGTGCGGACATGAGCTGTCACTTCCTTCAGCGGTGGCACCGGGTGCCTGGCGGCACGTACAGGGCGGACAGCGCCAACGATGGGGTCCCCCCGCCCGAGCGAAGCCGAGAGTGGGGGAGGGCAGGCGCTTCAGAAAAGTGGATACTAGTTTCCTCATCGTGGAACTTCAATGGTTTGTTGATGTCGAGATTCTCTGGGTCGAGGCAAGGTGGCGCGCAGTGCCACCCCGTTCACTCAAGGTGGCGCAGGTCGGCCTCGGTGTCGATGTCGTACGGCTCGGCCACGTCGGCGCACTCCACGAGCCGGAGCCGCGCCGCGTGGTCCCGCAGATAGGCGCGCGCTCCCTGGTCGCCCGCGGCGGCCGCCGCGATGCCCGGCCAGTGGGCCGAGCCGAACAGCACGGGATGCCCGCGCACGCCGTCGTAGGCGGCCGAGACCAACGACGTCTCGTCCTCGTAGGCGTCCAGGACACGGGCCACGGCCGCCGCCCCGATGCCCGGCTGGTCGACGAGACTCACCAGGGCGGCGCGCGCCCCCGTCCCGGCGAGCGAGGCCAGTCCGGCGCGCAGGGAGGAGCCCATGCCCTCGGTCCAGCCGGGGTTGTCCACGAGCGCGCAGCCGGTGAGGTCGGCCCGCTCCCGCACCTCCCCGGCGCGGGCGCCGAGCACGACGTGCACCCGTGCGCACCCGGCGGCGCGCAGCACCCCGGCCGCGTGCTCCACCAGCGGCCTTCCCCGGTGCTCCAGCAGCGCCTTGGGCCGTCCGCCGAGCCGCCGGCCCCCGCCGGCGGCGAGCAGCAGCCCGGCGACCTCCCCGTGTGGATCGCGCGTCATGGTTCCTGCATACCTGACGCGGCGGGGGAGGGCCGCTTTCCTTGGGCTGAATTTCGGTCCGCGCTGTGGCGCTCCCGGACGCGGTGGCGTTTACTGGCCCGCGCACGACGGAGTGTGAGGGGGAGGGCTGTGTTGCGGAGCTTGGGGCAGAAGCCAGTGACCGGCAGCGGCGAGGACCCGAGGGTGGCGGAATTGCGGACCGCGGTGGCCCGCCTGCGCCGTGAACTCGCCGCGCTGCCGGCCGACTTCCCCGACCGCGCCATCGCCGAGGACGAACTCGCGGCCCTCGCCGCCATGGCCACCGGCGGCTCGCCGGAGATTCCCCGCCTGCGCAGCTCCCTTTTACTGATAGCGGGCGCCATCGGCTCGGTCAGCGCCCTGTCCAGGGGGTTGAGGGAGGTCCGGCAGGCGGTGGACCTGTTCGGGGGACCGACGCAGCGGGGCTGACCGCGGTCCCCCGGAGGCGGACGGTCAGGCGCCCGAACTGGCCAGCGCCTGGGACAGCTCCAGGGCGATCTGCTGCAGCACCGGCACGATCTTCCCGGTCGCCTCCTCGGTGACCCGCCCGGCCGGCCCGGAGATGGAGATCGCCGCGGCCGTCGGGGAGTCCGGTACGGACACCGCCAGGCAGCGGACCCCTATCTCCTGCTCGTTGTCGTCGACGGCGTACCCCAGCCGCCGTACGTCCTGGAGCGCCGCCAGGAAGCCCTCCGGCGTGGTGATGGTCTTCTCCGTCGCGGCCGGCATCCCGGTACGGGCCAGCAGCGCCCGCACCTCGTCGTCCGGCACCCCGGCCAGCAGCGCCTTGCCCACACCGGTCGAGTGCGGCAGCACCCGGCGCCCGACCTCGGTGAACATGCGCATCGAGTGCTTCGACGGCACCTGGGCGACGTACACGATCTCGTCGCCGTCCAGCAGCGCCATGTTCGCGGTCTCGCCGGTCTCCTCGACCAGCCGGGCGAGATAGGGCCGCGCCCAGGTGCCCAGCAGCCGGGACGCCGACTCGCCGAGCCGGATCAGCCGCGGTCCGAGCGCGTACCGCCGGTTCGGCTGCTGGCGGACGTACCCGCAGGCGACCAGGGTGCGCATCAGCCGGTGAATGGTCGGCAGCGGCAGCCCGCTGGTCGCGGACAACTCGCTCAGGCCGACCTCGCCGCCCGCGTCCGCCATCCGCTCGAGCAGGTCGAAGGCGCGCTCGAGGGACTGGACCCCGCCCGCGGCGGAGGGCTTGGCGGAGTCGGTGGTGCTGGCGCTGGACGTCGGCACGGCGCGTTCCTTTCGGGACTGGCAGGAGGTGAGAAGCCTACCCGGCGGCCGGTTGACTCCCTGCTTGTACGTAGCTACGTTCTGCTTGCTGGAATGGTAATTCCGCTTTGTGGAAACGTCCAGAGCGGAGACGGCCGGCGCCCTGTCCAGCAGTGTGCCCCTTGACGGCGGACAGGCGGGAGTGAAGACTCCTTCAACAGAACGTTGAAATCCGTTACGTGGGTGTAAATCCGTTTCCTGGGCGTAAAACGGCGGTACAGAGAGGGGTTCGGGTGTCCGACGCTGAACTGGTCCTGCGCTCGACGCGCGTCATCACTCCGGAAGGGACGCGGGCCGCCACGGTCGCCGTGTCCGCCGGCACGATCACGGCCGTCCTGCCCTACGACGCACCGGCCCCGGCCGGCGCCCGGCTGGAGGACCTCGGCGACCACGTCCTGCTGCCCGGCCTGGTCGACACCCACGTGCACGTCAACGACCCGGGCCGCACCGAGTGGGAGGGCTTCTGGACCGCCACCCGCGCGGCGGCGGCCGGCGGCATCACCACCCTGATCGACATGCCGCTCAACTCCCTCCCGCCCACCACGACCGTCGAGAACCTGCGGATCAAGCAGGACGTCGCCCGCGACAAGGCGCACATCGACGTCGGCTTCTGGGGCGGCGCCCTGCCCGACAACGTCAAGGACCTGCGTCCCCTGCACGACGCCGGCGTCTTCGGCTTCAAGGCCTTCCTGTCCCCGTCCGGCGTGGACGAGTTCCCGCACCTCGACCAGGACCAGCTGGCCCGGTCCATGGCGGAGATCGCCGGCTTCGACGGCCTGCTGATCGTGCACGCCGAGGACCCGCACCACCTCGCCGCCGCACCCCAGCACGGCGGCCCCAGGTACGCCGACTTCCTCGCCTCCCGGCCGCGCGACGCCGAGGACACCGCCATCGCGAACCTCATCGCGCAGGCCCGCCGCCTCCACGCGCGCGTGCACGTGCTGCACCTGTCCTCCAGCGACGCGCTGCCGCTGATCCGCGCCGCCCGCGCCGAGGGCGTGCGGATCACGGTCGAGACCTGCCCGCACTACCTCACCCTCACCGCCGAGGAAGTCCCCGACGGCGCCAGCGAGTTCAAGTGCTGCCCGCCGATTCGCGAGGCCGCCAACCGGGACCTGCTCTGGGAGGCGCTGGCCGACGGCACCATCGACTGCGTCGTCACCGACCACTCGCCCTCCACCGCCGACCTGAAGACCGACGACTTCGCCACCGCCTGGGGCGGCATCTCCGGCCTCCAGCTGAGCCTGTCCGCCGTCTGGACCGAGGCACGCGCGCGTGGGTACGCCCTGGAGGACGTCGTGCGCTGGATGTCCGCGAAGACCGCCGCCCTGGCCGGCCTCGGCGCCCGCAAGGGCGCCATCGCGCCCGGTCACGACGCCGACTTCGCCGTCCTCGCCCCCGACGAGACCTTCACCGTCGACCCGGCCGGCCTCCAGCACCGCAACCGGGTCACCGCCTACGCCGGCAAGACCCTGCGCGGCGTCGTGAAGTCCACCTGGCTGCGCGGCGAACGCATCGTCGACGGCGGCGAGTTCACCGCCCCGAAGGGCGCCCTGCTCGCCCGCCCCCAGTAAGCCACCCCCGCATCCGCACCCGGCCGACTCCGGAAAGGACCCCCTGATCACCGTGACGGCGCTGCATCAATCGAGTTCGGCGAGTTTCACCGGCGACGCGAACCCCTACGGAGGCGGCGACCCGTACGCGGACTACCGCACCGCCGACTTCCCCTTCACCCGGTACGCCAACCTCGCCGACCGGCAGCTCGGCGCCGGTGTCATCGCCGCCAACGACGAGTTCTTCGCCCAGCGCGAGAACCTGCTGGTGCCCGAGCGGGCGGAGTTCGACCCCGAGCACTTCGGGCACAAGGGCAAGATCATGGACGGCTGGGAGACCCGCCGCCGGCGCGGAGTCTCCGCCGAGCACCCCTGGCCGACCGCCGAGGACCACGACTGGGCGCTGGTCCGGCTCGGCGCGCCCGGCGTGATCCGGGGGATCGTCGTGGACACCGCCCACTTCCGCGGCAACTACCCGCAGGCGGTCTCGGTCGAGGCGACGTCCGTACCCGGCGCGCCGTCCCCGGAGGAACTGCTGGGCGAGGACGTGAAGTGGACGACGATCGTCCCGCGCACCGCCGTCGGCGGCCACGCGGCCAACGGCTTCGAGGTCGGCGTCGAGCAGCGCTTCACGCACCTGCGCGTCAACCAGCACCCCGACGGCGGCATCGCCCGCCTGCGCGTGTACGGCGAGGTCGTCCCGGACCCGCGGTGGCTGTCGGTGCTGGGCACCTTCGACGTGGTCGCGCTGGAGAACGGCGGCCGGGTCGAGGACGCCTCCGACCTGTTCTACTCGCCCGCCACCAACACCATCCAGCCGGGCCGCTCCCGCAAGATGGACGACGGCTGGGAGACCCGCCGCCGCCGCGACCAGGGCAACGACTGGATCCGCTACCGGCTCGTGGCCCAGTCCCGGATCCGCGCGATCGAGATCGACACGGCCTGCCTGAAGGGCAACAGCGCCGGCTGGGCGTCGGTGTCCGTGAAGAACGGCGAGAACGGCGAGTGGAGCGAGATCCTTCCCCGCACCCGCCTGCAGCCCGACACCAACCACCGCTTCGTGCTCCCCGAGCCCGCCGTCGGCACGCACGCGCGGATCGACATCTTCCCCGACGGCGGCATCTCCCGCCTGCGCCTGTACGGCTCCCTGACCGAGCAGGGCGCCGCCGGCCTCGCCGCCCGACACCAGGAACTCGGCGGCTGACCCGCCCCCTGACACGCGCGGGGCGCCCCGGCCCGGACAGCACCGGGGCGCTCCGCGCGTCACCCGCACGGACCCGATTCCCGGCGGCTGGAACTTACGGGTCCGGCTCCCGCGTTCTCACCGCGTGACCCTTCAGCAAGAGATCGTCGGCAACGCCATGCAGATGGCGGTCGTCAACCTGCAGCCCGGCCAGACCGTGTACTGCGAGGCCGGAAAGTTCCTGTTCAAGACGACGAACGTGACCATGGAGACGCGCCTGTCCGGCCCGTCGAACAACGGCGGACAGCAGCAGGGCGGCTCCGGCGGCGGCATGGGGGGCCTGCTGCGCCAGGCCATGGGCACCGCCATGCAGGTCGGCCAGCGCATGCTCGCGGGCGAGTCGCTGGCGTTCCAGTACTTCACCTCCCAGGGCGGCCAGGGCACGGTCGGCTTCGCGGGCGTCCTCCCGGGCGAGATGCGCGCCCTCGAACTGGACGGCACGCGCGCGTGGTTCGCCGAGAAGGACGCCTTCGTGGCCGCCGAGTCCACCGTCGACTTCGGCATCGCCTTCGCCGGCGGCCGCACCGGCATGAGCGGCGGCGAGGGCTTCATCCTGGAGAAGTTCACCGGGTACGGCACGGTGATCATCGCCGGCGCGGGCAACTTCATCGACCTCAACCCGGCCGACTTCGGCGGCCGCATCGAGGTGGACACCGGCTGTGTGGTCGCCTTCGAGGAGGGCATCCAGTACGGCGTCCAGCGCGTCGGCGGCCTCAACCGCCAGGGGATCATGAACGCCGTGTTCGGCGGCGAGGGCCTGTCCCTGGCCACCCTGGAGGGCAACGGCCGGGTGATCCTGCAGTCCCTCACCATCGAGAGCCTCGCCAACGCGCTGAAGAAGGCCCAGGGCGGCGACAAGCAGGGCCCGACGGGCGGACTGTTCTCCACCCACGCCGGCTGAGCCGATGAGTTACGGGCGGCGGGGTCTGAGACGGTGACAGCAGATTCCGCGCCCGGGTCCGTCCGGCGGACCAGTGAGGCGAAGTCGTCGAACCGCGCGTACCGCCCGCGGAGCGCGGCCGAGGGGATCTCGAAGACCTTCCCCCAGTGCGGCCGCGGGTCGAACGGCTCCGGCGCCTCCTCCAGCCGGCGCACCACCGGACCGGCGCCCTCGTCCGCTCCCTGATCGACCTCAGGCTCCTCGACACCCTGCACCTGCTGACGTTCCCGGTGGTGCTCGGCTCGCGGGCCGACGACCCCCGTGTGCGGGCGGCCGGGGCGGGTCAGCGGGGCTTGGCGACCGTCAGCAGGACGGCGGAGTCCTCCAGGGCCTGCACGCTGTGCCGGGCGGGCGGCACGAGGAGCAGGTCGCCGGCCATGGCCTCCCACTTGGCCGCCGTAGACGGTCTCGGCGCTGCGGCCGGGGGAGGGTCGCCGCCCTGCCCGTGCCCGGCGCCCAGAGGCCGTCGACGCGGTACGGGCCCCCGGCCGGCGCCGGCGCCGCGCGGCCCCGCACCCGATCCGGGCCGGACGGCACCGGATGCCGTCGGCGGGTGTGACCCGAACGGCCCTGTCGGGCACCCGGCGCTGCGGCGGAGGGTGGAGAGGGCAACCCCGCGCACGACACCCGACCGCTGCCCCGACACGGAAAGGAACCCCGATGTCCGCCGACACGCAGCAGGTGCCCGCACGGCTGGAGCAGGACGAGCTGAGGGCGCTGGACGCGCACTGGCGCGCGGCGAACTACCTGTCCGTCGGCCAGATCTACCTGATGGCCAACCCCCTGCTGACCGAGCCGCTGCGGCCCGAGCACGTCAAGCCGCGTCTGCTGGGCCACTGGGGCACCTCTCCGGGCCTGAACCTCGTGCACACCCACCTCAACCGGGTGATCAAGGCCCGCGGCCTGGAGGCGCTGTGCGTGTGGGGACCCGGCCACGGAGGCCCGGCCGTGCTGGCCAACTCCTGGCTGGAGGGCTCGTACACCGAGACGTACCCCGACATCACCCGGGACGCCGCCGGCATGGCCCGGCTGTTCAAGCAGTTCTCGTTCCCCGGCGGGGTGCCCAGCCATGTCGCTCCGGAGACGCCGGGCTCGATCCACGAGGGCGGCGAGCTGGGCTACGCGCTCTCCCACGCCTACGGCGCCGCCCTGGACAACCCCGGCCTGCTGGTGGCCTGCGTGATCGGCGACGGGGAGGCCGAGACGGGGCCGCTGGCCGCCTCCTGGCACTCGAACAAGTTCCTCGATCCGGTCCGCGACGGCGCGGTGCTGCCGATCCTGCACCTGAACGGCTACAAGATCGCCAACCCGGCCGTGCTGGCCCGGATCCCGGAGGGCGAACTCGACGACCTGCTGCGCGGCTACGGCCACGACCCCGTCCACGTCACCGGCGACGACCCCGCGGCCGTGCACCGGGCGATGGCGGGGGCGATGGACACCGCGCTGGACCGCATCGCGGCGATCCAGCGCGCCGCCCGGGAGGACGGCGCGACCGAGCGGCCGCGCTGGCCGGTGATCGTGCTGCGCACCCCGAAGGGCTGGACCGGCCCGGCCGAGGTCGACGGCCTGCCCGTGGAGGGCACCTGGCGCGCCCACCAGGTCCCGCTGGCCGCCGTCCGCGACAACCCCGAGCACCTGCGGCAGCTGGAGCAGTGGCTGCGCTCGTACCGGCCCGAGGAGCTGTTCGACGAGCACGGCGCCCCCCGCCCGGACGTGCTGGCCTGCGTCCCCGAGGGCAGGAGCCGGCTCGGCGCCACCCCGCACGCCAACGGAGGCCTGCTGCTGCGTGAACTGCCGCTGCCGCCGCTGGAGAAGTACGCCGTCGAGGTCGACAAGCCCGGCGCCACCCTGCACGAACCGACCCGGGTCCTCGGCGACATGCTCCAGGACGTCATGGCCGCCACCGCGGACCGGCGCGACTTCCGGCTCGTCGGCCCGGACGAGACGGCCTCCAACCGGCTTCAGGCGGTCTACGCGGCCAGCGGCAAGGCCTGGCAGGCGGGCACGCTGGACGTGGACGAGCACCTCGACCGGCACGGCCGGGTGATGGAGATCCTGTCCGAACACACCTGCCAGGGCTGGCTGGAGGGCTACCTCCTCACCGGCCGGCACGGGCTGTTCTCCTGCTACGAGGCGTTCGTGCACATCGTCGACTCGATGGTCAACCAGCACATCAAATGGCTGCGCACCACCCGCCGGCTGCCCTGGCGGGCCCCCATCGCCTCCCTCAACTACCTGCTGACCTCGCACGTGTGGCGCCAGGACCACAACGGCTTCTCCCACCAGGACCCGGGCTTCGTCGACCACATCCTCAACAAGAGCCCCGAGGCCGTGCGGGTCTACCTCCCGCCGGACGCCAACACGCTGCTGTCGGTCGCCGATCACGCCCTGCGCAGCAGGGACTACGTCAACGTGATCGTCGCCGGCAAGCAGCCCTGCTTCGACTGGTTGTCCATGGAGGAGGCGAAGGTCCACTGCGCGCGCGGGGCAGGCATCTGGGAGTGGGCCGGCACCGAGGACGGCACCCGGGAACCGGACGCCGTACTGGCCTGCGCGGGCGACGTCCCCACCCAGGAGGTGCTGGCCGCCGCCCAGCTGCTGCGCCGGCACCTGCCCGAGCTGGCGGTGCGGGTGGTGAACGTCGTCGACATCGCCCGGCTGCTGCCCGGTGAGGAACACCCGCACGGGATGAGCGACTTCGAGTACGACGGCCTGTTCACCGCCGGCAAGCCCGTGATCTTCGCCTACCACGGCTACCCGTGGCTGATCCACCGCCTGGCCTACCGCCGCAGCGGCCACAGGCACCTGCACGTGCGCGGCTACAAGGAGATCGGCACCACGACGACGCCGTTCGACATGGTGGTCCGCAACGACCTCGACCGCTACCGACTGGTCATGGACGTCATCGACCGCGTCCCCGGCCTGGCGGTCCGCGCCGCCGCCGTACGCCAGCGGATGGAGGACGCCCGCCAGCGGCACCACGTCTGGATCCGCGAGCACGGCATGGACCTGCCCGAGGTCGCCGACTGGACCTGGGACGGCTGAGCGCCGGTGAGCCGGCCGGCCCGGAACGCGGGTGCGCGTGCCCTGTCAGGGCACGCGCACGCGGGGTCGTCCTGTCGGGATGCCGGACCTCAGCAACCGAAGTCGATGAGGTCGAACGTGGCGTAGTGGTCGGAGGTGTAGTAGTCCTCCTGGTACTGCTCACCGGCGACGATGCGGCGCGCGCCGCGGGTGGAGGAGCCGGGCGTGATCACCGTGTACTCGTGGTAGTACCCGCTGGGCTCGCTCGGCAGGACGCCTTCGCGGTTGGAGAAGACGGTGCCGTCCTGCGAGTACGGGAAGGGGCCGCCCTGGTCGATCAGGTCCAGGGTGTCGTACGCCTGGGAGGGCAGGTCGCTGTAGCAGACGCTGCCGACCGCGGCGGACGCCGGGGTGGCGCCGACGGTGCCGCCGACGAGGAGAGCGGACAGGACGGCGGCTGCGGCGCCGACACGCGTGATGTGTGGGGGGAATCTCATGGCCTCATGATGACGCGCGTAGAAGGTGGCATGTCAATGACAATCATGGGGAGTTTTCCGGCACGTCCCATGAGTTCTCGGGGAGTTAACCGGGCACACGCCGTCTGCACGTTCGTGAGCGTGGATCGCGCTTCTCGGCCGTGGCGGGCACCAAGCCCGGGCGCCGTGCGTTGTCGTGGTACCGGGAGGAGCCCGGTGGGCCCCGGGGGCGTCCGGAAGGGGAGCGATGGACGGGCAACACGTGGTCGAACTGGGGGAGTTCGAGGAGGCGCTGCGCACGGATCCGCATCCGGTGTACGCCCGGCTCCGCGAGCAGGGCCCCGTGCACCGGGTCCGGCTGCCGGGCTGGCAGGACGCGTCCTGGCTGATCGTGGGGTACGCGGAGGCGCGGGCGGCCCTCGCCGACACCCGGCTGGCCAAGGACGCGAGCAGGATCGGCGTGACCGTGATGGACCAGGAGATGATCGGCCGGCATCTGCTGGCCACCGATCCGCCCCAGCACACCCGGCTGCGCGGTCTGGTCGCGCGGGCGTTCACGATGCGCCGGGTGGAGCAACTGCGCCCGCGCGTCCAGCAGATCACCGACGAACTGCTGGACGAGATGCTCCCGGCCGGCCGCGCCGACCTCATCGCCTCGCTCGCCTACCCGCTGCCCATCACCGTCATCTGCGAACTCCTCGGCGTCCCCGGCATGGACCGCGAGGAGTTCCGCAAGACGTCCACGGAGGTGGTCGCCCCGACCACCGAGCAGACGGGGTACGAGGCGGTCGTCCGCCTCGGCGCGTACCTCACCGAGCTGATCGAGGACAAGCGCGCCTCCGGCCCCACCGGCGACCTGCTCAGCGATCTGATCCGCACCACCGCCGAGGACGGCGACCGGCTCTCTGCGCAGGAGCTGCGCGGCATGGCCTTCCTGCTGCTGGTCGCGGGCCACGAGACCACCGTCAACCTCATCGGCAACGGCGTCCACGCCCTGCTCACCCACCCCGGCCAACTCGCCGCGCTCCGCGCCGACATGAGCCTCCTGGACGGCGCCGTCGAGGAGATGCTGCGCTACGAGGGCCCGGTGCACAGCGCCACCTACCGGTTCGCCGCCGAGCCGCTGGAGGTCGGCGGAGCGGCCATCGAGCAGGGAGACCATGTCGTGATCGGCCTCGCCGCCGCCGGACGGGACGGCGCGCGCTACGCCGAACCCGACCGCTTCGACATCCGCCGCGACACCCGCGGCCACCTCGGCTTCGGCCACGGCATCCACTACTGCCTGGGCGCACCCCTGGCCCGCCTGGAGGGCCGCACGGCCATCGGCACCCTCCTGCGCCGCGCCCCCGCCCTCGCCCTCGACGGCCCGCCCGGCGAATGGCTCCCCGGCCTGCTGATGAGAGGCGTCCGCACCCTGCCGGTGCGCTGGTAGGCCGACGGTCCGGGCGCACCGGCGGATGACCTCACCGGTCAGCCGCCAGACACCCACCCGGTCGGCGGCCGGCCCCGCGGGAGCCGGTCAGCCGCCGGCCGTCCGTGTCCCGTCCGGGATCTCCGCCAGGGCCACCGGGCGCCGCTCCCGGCGGGAGATCTCGCAGGCCTCCGCCACGCGGAGCGCCTGAAGGGCCTCGTGGCCGTCGCACGGGTTGGGGCGCTCGCCGCGGATCACGTCCACGAAGGCGTTCAGTTCGGCCTCGTACGCGGGGCCGAACCGCTCCAGGAAGCCCGGCCACGGCTTGTCCGCGGGCGGTGGCCCGGTCGGCTCGGTGGACGCCAGCGGCGTACGGTCGTCCAGGCCCACCACGACCGTGTCCCGCTCCCCGGCCAGCTCCATGCGCACGTCGTACCCGGCGCCGTTCAGCCGGGTCGCCGTGGCCGTGGCGAGTGTGCCGTCGTCCAGCGTGAGCAGCGCCGCGCCCGTGTCGACGTCCCCGGCCTCGCGGAACATCGCGGGCCCGGCGTCCGACCCGGTGGCGTAGACGTCGGTCACCTCACGGCCCGTCACCCACCGCAGCACGTCGAAGTCGTGGATCAGCGTGTCCCGGAACAGCCCGCCGGACAGCGGCAGCCACTCTGGCGGGGGAGGGGACTGGTCGCACGTCAGCGCGCGCACGGTGTGCAGCCGGCCAAGCCGTCCCGAGCGCACGGCCTCGCGGGCGCCGGCGTATCCCGCGTCGAAACGCCGCTGGAACCCCATCTGCAGGATCGTTCCCGCCGCCTCGACCTCGGCGATCGCCTGCAGCGTGCCCGGCAGGTCGAGCGCGATCGGCTTCTCGCAGAACACCGGCAGGCCCGACCGTGCCGCCCGGCCGATCAGCTCGGCGTGGGCCGACGTGGCCGTCGTGATCACCACGGCGTCCACGCCCCAGGTGAAGATCTCGTCCACCCCCGGCGCCGCCGTCTCGCCCAGCCGGTGCGCCAGGCCCTGCGCCCGTGCGGGATCCGCGTCCGTCAGGATCAGCGATCCGACGTCGCGGTGCCGGCTGAGCGTTCTCGCGTGAAGGGTGCCGATGCGGCCCGTACCGATGACCCCGATGCGCATGGAAACAAAGTGCGGTCGGACCCCGTACCCTGTCAATGCGTATGTCCGGACAATCGGACTTCACGACTTCCCGTCAACCGGCCACGGGGCTACGCTCGGGCCGTGCCGAAACCAGATGTGGACCCCACCGTGTCGCTCGACCTCCATGTGGACCGTAGCTCCCCGGTGCCGCTGTACTTCCAGCTCTCCCAGCAGCTGGAGGCGGCCATCGAGCACGGCGCCCTCACTCCGGGCAGCCTGCTCGGCAACGAGATCGAGCTGGCCGCACGGCTCGGCCTGTCCCGGCCGACCGTCCGCCAGGCGATCCAGTCCCTGGTCGACAAGGGTCTCCTGGTGCGCCGCCGAGGCGTCGGCACGCAGGTGGTGCACAGCCAGGTCAAGCGCCCGCTGGAGCTGAGCAGCCTCTACGACGACCTGGAGGCGGCCGGTCAGCGTCCCGCGACCAAGGTGCTGGTCAACACCCTCGTGCCGGCCTCCGCCGCGGTCGCCGCCGCGCTCGGCGTGCCCGAGGGCGGCGAGGTGCACCGCGTCGAGCGGCTGCGCCTCGCGCACGGCGAGCCCATGGCGTACCTGATCAACCATCTCCCGACCGGCCTGCTCGAGATGGAGACCGACCAGCTGGAGGCCACCGGCCTGTACCGGCTGATGCGCTCCGCCGGGATCACCCTGCACAGCGCCCGCCAGTCCATCGGCGCCCGCGGCGCCACCGCCGCCGAGGCCGAGCGGCTCGCCGAGGCCGAGGGCGCGCCGCTGCTCACCATGCAGCGCACCACCTTCGACGACACCGGCCGGGCGGTCGAGTTCGGCGACCACGTCTACCGCCCCACGCGCTACTCCTTCGAGTTCCAGCTGCTCGTACGGTCCTGATCGCGGGCCCGGATTCGTCGCAATGTCCGGACAATCGAACGGGCCTCCGCTCCCCGCCGTGTCATGAGTGTGACCGGTGTTTGATACTGATGCATTTGGGGCCGCCGAGCTGATCGCCGGCCCTTGCGCACGTACGAACACAGCAAGACGGACACGGCAAGAAGGGGCATCGCCTCGTGGCACGGTTTCGGACCTGGGCAGTCATCGCGCTGACCGGGGCACTTTCGCTGTCTCTGGCAGCGTGCAGCAGCACCGGGGGCAAGCGGGCCGAGGACGCCCGCAAGGCCGCCGCGGCCCAGGGGAGGGCGGCGGTGAACACCCCGCGCTGGACCTTCGCGATGATCACCCACTCGGGAGACGGCGACACCTTCTGGGACATCGTGCAAAGCGGCGCCCGGCAGGCCGCCGTGAAGGACAACATCAACTTCCTCTACTCGCACGACGACCAGGCCCAGCAGCAGGCCCAGCTGGTGGACGCGGCGGTGGACAAGAAGGTCGACGGCATCATCGTCACGCTCGCCAAGCCCGACGCCATGAAGGCCGCCGTGGCCCGCGCCGAGAAGGCCGGCATCCCGGTCATCACAGTGAACTCCGGTTCGGAGGAGTCCAAGGCCTTCGGCGCCCTCGCCCACATCGGGCAGGACGAGACGATCGCCGGCGAGGCCGTCGGCGAGGAGCTGGACAGGCGCGGGAGGAAGAAGGCCCTGTGCGTGCTGCACGAGCAGGGCAACGTCGGCCACGAGCAGCGCTGCGCCGGCGTCGCCAGGACCTTCCACGGCACGCTCCAGAAGCTCTACGTCAACGGCACGAACATGCCCGACGTCCAGTCCGCCGTCGAGGCCAAGCTCCAGGCCGACCACTCCGTCGACGCCGTCGTCACCCTCGGCGCCCCCTACGCCGACACCGCCGTGAAGGCGAGGAACGACGCGGGCAGCAAGGCCGAGATCGACACCTTCGACCTCAACGCCCAGGTCGCCGCCGAGCTGAAGAACGGCACCCTCGGCTTCGCCGTGGACCAGCAGCCGTATCTCCAGGGCTACGAGGCGGTCGACCTGCTGTGGGCCTACAAGTACAACGGCGACGTCCTCGGCGGGGGCAGGCCGGTGCTGACCGGCCCGCAGATCGTCACCAGGGACCAGGCCGCCGCGCTGGCCGCGTACACCGAGCGGGGCACCCGATGAGCGCGACCGCCGAGAAGACGTCCGCGGAACCCCCGAAGACCGCTGACGAAAGGATTCTGCAGAGCTCGCCGCTGAAGAAGCTGCTCTCCCGGCCGGAACTGGGCTCGGTCGTCGGCGCGCTCGCCGTCTTCGTCTTCTTCGCCTTCGCCGCCGACGGCTTCCTCAACGCCTCCAGCCTCAGCACGGTCCTGTACGCCTCCTCGGCCATCGGCATCATGGCCGTACCGGTGGCGCTGCTGATGATCGGCGGCGAGTTCGACCTGTCGGCGGGCGTCCTGGTGACCTCCTCCGCGCTGGTCTCCTCGATGTCCAGCTACCAGATGACCGCGAACACCTGGGTGGGCGTGGGCGTCTCGCTCCTGGTCACCCTGGCCGTCGGCGCCTTCAACGGCTTCATGCTCACCCGCACGGGGCTGCCCAGCTTCATCATCACGCTCGGCACCTTCCTGATGCTGACCGGCATGAACCTCGGCTTCACCAAGCTGATCGACGGCACGGTGTCCACCAAGACCATCGGCGACATGGAGGGCTTCCCCTCCGCCCACGCCGTCTTCGCCTCGACGCTCACCGTCGGCGGCGTCGACGTCAAGGTCACCATCCTGTGGTGGCTGGGCCTGGTCGCCCTCGCCTCCTGGATCCTGCTGCGCACCCGGGCCGGCAACTGGATCTTCGCCGTCGGCGGCAACCAGGACGCGGCCCGCGCGGTCGGCGTCCCGGTCGCCAGGACCAAGATCGGCCTCTACATGGGCGTGGCCTTCGGCGCCTGGGTCTCCGGGCAGCACCTGCTGTTCTCCTACGACGCCGTCCAGTCCGGCGAGGGCGTCGGCAACGAGCTGATCTACATCATCGCCGCCGTCATCGGCGGCTGCCTGATCACCGGCGGCTACGGCAGCGCCATCGGCTCCGCCGTGGGCGCCCTCCTCTTCGGCATGACGAGCAAGGGCATCGTCTTCGCCGAGTGGAACCCCGACTGGTTCAAGTTCTTCCTGGGAGCGATGCTGCTCCTCGCGACCCTGCTCAACGCCTGGGTCAAGAAGCGCGCGGAGGCCGACGCATGACGCTCGTCCAGCTGACCGACGTCAGCAAGCACTACGGCACCGTCCGCGCCCTGGAGGGCGTCTCGCTGGAGGTCCACGCGGGCCGGATCACCTGCGTCCTCGGTGACAACGGGGCCGGCAAGTCCACCCTGATCAAGATCATCGCGGGCCTGCACCGGCACGACGGCGGAACCCTGCGCATCGAAGGGGAGGAGACCACCCTCACCTCCCCGCGCGACGCCCTGGACCGCGGCATCGCCACGGTCTACCAGGACCTGGCGGTGGTCCCCCTCATGCCGGTCTGGCGCAACTTCTTCCTGGGCTCCGAGCCCCGCAAGGGCACGGGCCCCTTCAAGCGCCTCGACACCGGCCTCATGCGCCGTACGACCCGCGAGGCGCTGCTGCGCATGGGCATCGACCTGCGGGACGTCGACCAGCCCATCGGCACCCTCTCCGGCGGTGAACGCCAGTGCGTGGCGATCGCCCGCGCCGTCCACTTCGGCGCCAAGGTCCTCGTCCTGGACGAACCGACGGCGGCACTGGGCGTGAAGCAGTCCGGTGTGGTCCTGAAATATGTGGCCGCGGCACGCGACCAGGGACTGGGTGTTGTCTTGATCACCCACAACCCGCATCACGCGTACCTGGTGGGAGACCGGTTCGTGCTGCTGCGCCGGGGCACGATGGTGGGAAATTGCACACGGGACGAGATCACGGTGGACGAGCTGACGCAACAGATGGCCGGGGGAGGCGACCTCGAGGCTCTGCGCCATGAACTGCAACGTGGTTGAGGGGCGCGGGGAACTGCGCGATCAACCACGACGGGCCCGCACCCGGCAACGATCGCGCACTCGCTCTCGTTGCCCCGCGCCGCACTCAGCGTGAGCGTGCGGCAGAATCGACGAACGATGAGCACCTACCGCGACCTCACCGCCCCCATCGGCTCCCGCCGGGCCCCCGTGCTCCGCACGGTCGGCACCAGGGAACGCCGCTCCCACCTGACCGCACCCCGGGTGCCGACGGTCGGCATCGACATCGGCGGCACCAAGGTCATGGCGGGCGTCGTGGACGCCGACGGCAACATCCTGGAGAAGCTCCGCACGGAGACCCCGGACAAGTCCAAGAGCCCCAAGGTCGTCGAGGACACCATCGTCGAACTGGTCCTGGACCTGTCCGACCGGCACGACGTGCACGCCGTCGGCATCGGCGCGGCCGGCTGGGTCGACGCCGACCGCAACCGCGTCCTGTTCGCGCCCCACCTGTCCTGGCGCAACGAACCGCTGCGCGACCGCATCGCCGGCCGCCTCGCGGTCCCGGTCCTGGTCGACAACGACGCCAACACCGCCGCCTGGGCGGAGTGGCGGTTCGGCGCGGGCCGCGGCGAGGACCACCTCGTCATGATCACACTCGGCACCGGCATCGGCGGCGCCATCCTGGAGGACGGCCAGGTCAAGCGGGGCAAGTACGGCGTCGCGGGTGAGTTCGGGCACATGCAGGTCGTGCCCGGCGGGCACCGCTGCCCGTGCGGCAACCGCGGCTGCTGGGAGCAGTACAGCTCCGGCAACGCGCTCGTCCGCGAGGCCAGGGAGCTGGCCGCGGCCGACTCGCCGGTGGCCTACGGGATCATCGAGCGCGTCAAGGGCAACATCCACGAGATCACCGGCCCGATGATCACCGAGCTGGCCCGCGAGGGCGACGCCATGTGCGTCGAGCTGCTGCAGGACATCGGCCAGTGGCTCGGCGTCGGCATCGCCAACCTCGCCGCCGCCCTCGACCCGTCCTGCTTCGTCATCGGCGGCGGGGTCTCGGCCGCCGACGACCTGCTCATCGGCCCGGCCCGGGACGCCTTCAAGCGCCACCTGACCGGCCGCGGCTACCGCCCCGAGGCCCGCATCACCCGCGCCCAGCTCGGCCCCGAGGCCGGCATGGTGGGCGCCGCCGACCTGGCCCGGCTGGTCGCCCGCCGGTTCCGCCGGGCCAAGCGCCGCCGGGTGGAGCGCTACGAACGCTACGAGCGGTACGCCCAGGCGCGCCGCGACCGGGACACCGCATGACCGCCGCCCTGCCCCGCCAGGCCGCGCCGGAAGAGCCGCGCCACCCCGCCGAGAACCCCGGGCACAAGGCCAGACGCCGCGCGCTCACCCTGCTGATCATCGTGCTGCTGATCGGCGTCCCGGCCGGCTACCTGGTGATCTCCGCGAACCAGAGCCGCAACAGCGGCAAGGACAAGGAGGCCAAGTACTCGGCGACCGGCCTGACCCCCGGCTGGCCGTCGAAGGTGCAGCGCCGCCTGTACCAGGTGGACGTCCCGCACCCCGCCGACTCCATCGCCTACTACGAGACCAACAACTGGAAGACCAGCCGCCTGTACGTGCAGTTCCGCACCAACGACGCCGGCCTGGACGCCTTCCTGCAGACCATGGGCACCCGCCGGGAGCAGCTGAAGAAGGGCGACATCGCCATCGGCGCCCGCGACCAGAAGGTCAGCGGCTGGCGCTTCACCGGCACCGGCCCCTGGTGGGGCCTGACGCACGCGCAGAAGAACCCGGCGCCCACCCAGGACGTGGTCGTGAACATGTCCGACCCGAACTACCCGATGGTCTACGTCGTCTCCCGCACGGTCCCGTGACCAGCGGGCCCCGGCCGCTGCCCGGGGCCGATTGTCAGACCCCGCCCGTAGAGTCGAAGACGTCTGATCCGGCACAGGGGCGGGAGGTGGCAGGACGTATGAGCACAGGCGGCACGGCAGCGCCGGCCGAGCGCACGGCGGGCTCCGGGCGGACCGGGGCTCCGGTTCCGGCGCGCCTGGCGTCCGTCTACCTCCCGGCGCCCCTCCCGCGCGAGGGCCGCGTCGCCTTCTGGGACCCCGGCGCCGGGCCCGTCGAGGGCGGCACCGACGAAATCACGGTCGTACGGCGGCATGGCGCCGCGGTGCGCCGCCGGCAGGTGCCCGCGCTGACCCTGCCGCTCGCCGAGGCCCTGCCCCTGCTGGTCCGGGCCCGCCGCGACCCGGCCGCCCATCCGGCCACGGCCTGCTGGGGCGCCGCCGCACTGCACGCGCTGCGCCTGGCCGCCCGCGGCCGCCTGCTGCCGGGCCTCACCCCGGCCGGACACGACGCCTGGCGGGCCGGCCCGCTGGAGCCGGAGGACATCGCCCATCTGCGCGCGATCGCCGCGGCCCTGCCCCCGGAGGGCCACGCCGTGCCGCTGGCGGGTCCCGGGCCGCTCCGGCTGCCCGAGCCGGAGGCCCTGATCCGCTCCTTCCTCGACGCGGTCGCCGACACCCTGCCCCGCACCCCGGCCGCCCCGCACACCGCAGGCCGCCCCTTCGCCGCCCGGGAGCCCGTCGCCCTGCCGCAGGCCCACGACTGGGCGGCCGAGGTCGCCGCCGGCATGGACGCCGGCGTGCGGATCTCCCTGCGCCTCGACCTGTCCGCGTACGACGTCTTCGACGCGGGCCAGAGCGACGGCACCCGTGCCGCCGGAGCCGCGATCGTGCAGGTGCACAGCCTCGCCGACCCCACCCTGGTGGCCGACGCGGCGGCCCTGTGGGCGGGGGAGGCCGACACGGCGTTCGGGCCCCGCGCGCGCGTGGACGCCGCCCTCGCGGTGCGGCGCGCGGCCCGGGTGTGGCCGCCCCTGGAGCGGCTCGCCGAGCAGGACGTGCCGGACGTCCTCGCCCTGTCCGAGGAGGAGCTGGGGGAGCTGCTCGGCGCCGGCGCCGCCCGCCTGGCCGCCGCCGGCGTCGCCGTGCACTGGCCGCGGGACCTCGCCCGGGACCTCACGGCCGCCGCCGTGGTCCGCCCGGCGCCCGGCTCGGCGACCGACGGCACCGGCTTCTTCGAGAGCGAGGACCTGCTGCAGTTCCGCTGGCAGCTGGCGCTCGGGGGGGACCCGCTCAGCGAGGCCGAGATGGACGCCCTCGCCGAGGCCCACCGCCCGGTCGTACGGCTCCGCGACCGCTGGGTGCTGGTCGACCCGGCCCTCGTACGCAAGGCCCGCAAGCGCGAACTGGGCCTGCTCGACCCGGTCGACGCGCTGTCCGTCGCCCTCACCGGCACCGCCGACGTCGACGGCGAGACCGTCGAGGCCGTGCCCGTCGGGGCGCTGGCCGCCCTCCGCGACCGGCTCACCGCGGGCCTGCGCCCGGCGGACCCGCCTCCGGGCCTGAACGCCACCCTCCGCGACTACCAGCTGCGCGGTCTCGCCTGGCTCGACCTCATGACCTCCCTCGGCCTCGGCGGCTGCCTCGCCGACGACATGGGCCTCGGGAAGACCGTCACCCTCATCGCCCTGCACCTCAAGCGCGCCCGCACCGAGCCGACCCTCGTGGTCTGCCCGGCCTCCCTGCTCGGCAACTGGCAGCGGGAGATCACCCGGTTCGCCCCCGGCGTCCCCGTCCGCCGCTTCCACGGCCCGGACCGCACCCTGGAGGGCGTCGACGGCGGCTTCGTCCTCACCACCTACGGCACCATGCGGTCGGCGGCCGCCCAGCTCGCCGACCGCCCCTGGGGCATGGTCGTCGCCGACGAGGCCCAGCACGTGAAGAACCCGTACTCCGCCACGGCCAAGGCGCTGCGCACCATCCCCGCCCCCGCGCGCGTGGCGCTCACCGGCACCCCGGTGGAGAACAACCTCTCCGAGCTGTGGGCCCTGCTCGACTGGACCACCCCCGGGCTCCTCGGCCCCCTCAAGTCGTTCCGCGCCCGGCACGCGCGAGCGGTGGAGAACGGCGAGGACACGGAGGCGGTCGAGCGCCTGGCCCGCCTGGTCCGTCCCTTCCTGCTGCGCCGCAAGAAGTCCGACCCCGGCATCGTCCCCGAGCTGCCCCCGAAGACCGAGACGGACCACCCCGTCCCCCTCACCCGCGAGCAGGCCGCGCTGTACGAGGCGGTGGTGCGCGAGTCGATGCTGGCCATCGAGACCGCCGAGGGCATGGCGCGGCGCGGCCTGGTGCTGAAGCTGCTGGGCGCGCTGAAGCAGATCTGCGACCATCCGGCGCTGTATCTGAAGGAGGACGCGCACCGGGACCGCCTGGTCCACCGCTCCGGCAAACTCGCCCTGCTCGACGAGCTGCTGGACACGCTGCTCGCCGAGGACGGCTCGGCGCTCGTCTTCACCCAGTACGTCGGCATGGCCCGGCTCATCACCGCCCACCTGTCCGCCCGCGCGGTCCCGGTCGACCTGCTGCACGGCGGCACGCCGGTGCCGGAGCGCGAGCGCATGGTCGACCGCTTCCAGAGCGGTGAGACGCCGGTCCTCGTCCTGTCCCTGAAGGCGGCGGGCACCGGCCTGAACCTCACCCGCGCGGGCCATGTCATCCACTTCGACCGCTGGTGGAACCCGGCGGTGGAGGAGCAGGCCACCGACCGTGCGTACCGCATCGGCCAGACCCAGCCCGTCCAGGTCCACCGTCTGGTCACCGAGGGCACGGTGGAGGACCGCATCGCCGAGATGCTCACCGCCAAGCGGGCCCTGGCCGACGCCGTCCTCGGCTCCGGCGAGGCGGCCCTCACCGAGCTCACCGACCGCGAGCTGTCCGACCTCGTCTCACTGAGGAGGCCGTCGTGACCCCCGAGGACGAAAGCCCCGCAGCCGCCGCCCGCCGCGCCTTGCGCACCGCCCGAGAGCGGGCGAGGGCCGAGCGTGAGGGCGGGGAGCGGGCGCCGGCCGAGCGCGCGGAGGGGGAGCGGGGGCCGGCCGCGCGACGGGAGAGGGGCGAAGACGCGTCGGTTGTGCGTCCGGCCGCCCCCGGCGCGAACGGCACCTTCGGGAACGGCACCCGCGGGAACGGCACCTTCGACCAGGACCCACCCCGGACCGGCCCGGCGGGGGAGAAGGACGCAGCGGAGACGGACGAGGCCGAGACCGGTGCGGCGGGGACGGGCGGCACACCCGAGACCCGCGCAGCCGGGACCGGCACGCCCGAGCCCGGAGCGGCCAGGCCGCAGGCCCGGCCCGCCGATGTCGCCAGGGAAGCGCTGCGTGCGGCCCGGCGGCAGGCGGCGGGCGCCGAGGGAGAGGACGCCGCTCGTGGGCGGACGGGGGCGGCGGGGCCGCGCGCATGGCGCGGGGCCCGAGCGGCGGCGGGTGGCTCCGACCGCCGCTCGTCGGCGCGTGCCACCCCGGGCTCCGAACCGGGCTCGGCCGCGCGGGCCGCCCGGCTCAAGGCCGTCCAGGACATGCGGCGCTACCTGGAGACCGCCTTCCGGATGCCGGCGTGGTCCGACACGGAGGAGGACCACCCGGAGACCGCCGACACCACCGGCACCACCGGCACGCCCGACCTGGGACCCGCGAAGGCGTCCCCACCGGGCCCACGGACCCCCGGAACCGTCTCCGCCGGGCCGGACCCCACACCCGCCGAGCGGACGTCCCCGCGCACCGGCCCGGATCCCACCACCCCGCACACCACGAACCCAGACCCAGACCCGGCCCAAGGCCGAGAGACAGACCCGCACCCAGAATCGACTCGCCACCCCGCCACCCCCCTCCACAACCCACCTGCCACCCCCGCCGCAGCACCCCCGCACCTGCCCACCACCATGGCGACCCCCCACCGTGACGGGGAACTGCGCCGTACCTTCCCGGAGTTCGGGCCACGGGAGGCCACCGCTGAGGGTGCGCCGTTCGCGGGCACCTGGTGGGGGAACGCCTGGGTGGACGCGTTGGAGCAGGGGGCGCTGGATCCCAAGAGGCTGGCGAGAGGCCGGGGTTACGCCGACCAGGGGCACGTCGACGCGATCACCGTCACCCCGGGGCTCGTGCTGGCGTACGTCCGCGGGAGCCGTCCGCGCCCCTACCGCGTACAGGTGCGGGTCCGCACGCTGGACGACGAGGACTGGGCGCGCTTCCTGGACGCGGCCGCCGACCGGCCGGGCCACATCGCCGCGCTGCTCGACAAGGAGCTGCCCCAGTCCCTCGCCGACTGCGGTGTGCCGCTGCTGCCCGGCCCCGGCGATCTCGTACCGCGGTGCAGCTGCCCCGACTCCGGACACCCCTGCAAGCACGCGGCCGCGCTCTGCTACCAGACGGCGCGGCTGCTCGACGCCGACCCGTTCGTGCTGCTCCTGCTGCGCGGCCGGGGTGAGCGGAGCCTGCTCGACGCGCTGTCCCGGCGCAGCGCCGCCCGCGCGGCCCGCGCCGCCCGGGACCGGCAGCCGGAGACCCTGCCCGGCGTACGCGCCAGCGAGGCCCTCGCCCCGCGCGAACTGCCGCCGGTGCCGCCGCCGTTGCCGGTGCCGCCGCACCCCGAGCAGCCGCCGGTGTATCCGGCGGCGCCCGGCGGCCCGGACCCCTTCGCGCTGGACCAGTTGGCGACCGACGCCGCCGCCCGCGCCCACGCGCTGCTCACCACCGGACGCGACCCGGTGGGGGAGCTGACCCTGTGGCAGGACGCGGTGCGCCTGGCCGCGGCCCGCCCCGGCTCCGGGCTCACCGCCGCCACCCGCGCGCTCTACGCCGCGCTGGCCGCGGCCGTGGGGCGCAGCCCGGCCGACCTCGCGCGGGCCGTCGCGGCCTGGCGGCAGGGCGGCCCCGACGGGCTGGCCGCCCTGGAGGAGCCGTGGGATCCGCCGGCCGGCCGCTTCGACCGGGCCCGCCCGCTGCTGCTCGCCGCCGACCTCCCGGCGTTCCGCCCCTGGCGCAACCGCCTGACCCATCCGCGCGGCCACGTCCAGCTCCGCCTCGGCCGTGACGGCCTGTGGTACGCCTACGAGTCGGAGCCCGGCCGGGACGACTGGTGGCCCCGGGGCACCCCCGACCTGGACCCGGTGGGCGCGCTCACCGGCCTCGGCACACCGGACGACGTATGACGGCCCGCGGCACGACGAGGCCGGTGCCGGCAGCGGTGGTCGCTGCCGGCACCGGCCTCGCGGTGCTGGGGTGCCCGGCTCAGCAGGCGCAGTACCCGGCTCAGTAGGCCGAGTTGACGTTGTCGATGGAGCCGTAGCGGTGGGCGGCGTAGTTGGCCGCGGCGGTGATGTTGGCCACCGGGTCGGTGATGCTGTTGGCGGTGCCGGACACGTGGTAGGCGTGGAAGGTCGGGTCGATGACCTGCAGCAGGCCCTTGGAGGGGGTGCCCTGCTTGGCGTTGACGTCCCAGTTGTTCTGGGCGCCGGGGTTGCCGCCGGACTCGCGCATGATGTTGCGCTTCAGGCCCTCGTAACTGCCGGGGATGCCCTTGGCCTTCATGATGCTCAGCGACTTCTTGATCCAGGCGTCGAGGTTGCCGGTGCCGGCGGTCTGGCCCTTGGCGGCGGTGCCGGCGTCGTGCGAAGAGGCCGTGACCACCGTGTGGGCGGGCACCTGGTTCGCTTCGGCGGCCTGTGCGGTGGTCGGCATCAGGGTCAGGGCGGCGGCCGCCGCGCCGGTGGTGGTGATGCCGGTCAGGGCGAGCGTGCGCAGGCGGGCGATGCGGGTGCGGGTGGTCTTGGCCATGCGGAAGTAATCCTCCAGGGGAGACATCAGGGTGGTTGCCGTCGTGAGCGGGGCGGATCCGGCGGAGTGCCGTTCGTCCGGTCCCTCGCTCCCGGCGACGACAGCAATAGTTAGCGGCGGGCTGGGCGCCGCGCAATGATGTGACGTACTACGCAATTACGGAGTAATGTCCGAAATGAGCTCTTATAGAGCCATCTGTGCAGCTCAGCACAGTGCCGGTTCTACGACCTTCCTTAAGATGTGATCTGCCTCCTATGGGTGGCATCACACGCACACCCCCGTTTTCCGGGGTTCCGCGTCGCCGACGCGGGGGGAAACGGCGGCCTTCTGTTCGGCCGGCGTGGGCGCGGTGCGGGCGGCCGCCGGCGGCATCTACACTCAGTTGGTAGCCGCAAGCAACGGAACGTGAGTGATGGCCGTCCCACTCGTCCGCTGAAGCACCTGACGGCGACCTGGCCGCCCGCACGTACACCAGCCTCGGAGCCGGGCCGCGCCCGGCCGGCGAGGCGAGGCAAGGAGATCCGCACGCATGACCACGTCCGCATCCCCGGCCCGTGGGGGAACCGAAGCGATATCGGCACCGGCGCCGGCCGGCAGACTGACGCATCGCCAGATCATGACGATCCTCAGCGGCCTGATGCTGGGCATGTTCCTCGCGGCGCTCGACCAGACCATCGTCAGCACCTCGATCCGCACCATCGCCGACGATCTGCACGGCCTCAGCGCCCAGGCGTGGGTCACCACCGCGTACCTGATCACCTCGACGATCAGCACGCCGCTGTACGGAAAGCTCTCCGACCTCTACGGCCGCAAGCCCTTCTTCCTGGCGGCCATCACGATCTTCGTCGCCGGCTCGGCGGCCTGTTCGTTCGCCACCTCGATGACGGAGCTGTCCGCCTTCCGGGCCTTCCAGGGCATCGGCGCGGGCGGCCTGATGTCGCTGGCGCTGGCGATCATCGGTGACATCGTGCCGCCCCGCGAGCGCGCCCGGTACCAGGGCTACATGCTCGCGATGTTCGGCTCCTCCAGCGTGCTCGGCCCGCTGATCGGCGGTTTCCTCGCGGGCCGCAGCAGCATCCTGACCATCGCAGGCTGGCGCTGGGTGTTCCTGGTCAACGTGCCGGTCGGCATCATCGCGCTGTTCGTCGTCGCCAAGGTGCTGAACCTCCCGCACACCCGGCGCGAGCACCGCATCGACTGGTGGGGCGCGCTCACCATCGCCGTCGGCGTGGTGCCGCTGCTGCTCGTGGCCGAGCAGGGCCAGGACTGGGGCTGGACCTCCACCAGGGCCTACGTCTGCTACGGCGTCGGCGTGCTCGGCCTGCTGGTCTGGGTGCTCGTCGAGCGGGCCATGGGCGAGGAGGCCCTGATCCCGATGCGGCTGTTCCGCAGCGCGGTGTTCAGCAAGATGAGCCTGCTGTCCATCCTCATCGGCATGGGCATGTTCGGCGGGATGATGATGGTCCCGCTGTACCTGCAGATCGTGAAGGGCGTCAGCCCCACCAAGTCCGGCCTGCTGATGCTGCCGCTGATGGTCGGCATGATCGCCGGCACCATCGTGGTCGGCCGGATCATCCAGAAGACCGGTAGGTACAAGGTCTTCCCGGTCATCGGCACCCTGCTGATCATCGCCGCCATGCTGCTGTTCCACTACCGCGTGCAGTGGGACACCGCCCTCCCCGAGACCATGGCCTACATGGCGCTCTTCGGCATCGGCCTGAGCGGATGCATGCAGATCCTCACCCTGGCCGTGCAGAACGCCGTCGAGCCCAAGGACATGGGCGTGGCGACCGCGTCGGCCACCTTCTTCCGGCAGATGGGCGGCACCGCCGGTACGGCCGTCTTCCTCTCCGTGCTGTTCAGTACCGTCGGCGACAAGATCAGCTCGGCGTTCCGGGCCGCGTACAGGACGCCCGCGTTCCAGGCCGCGCTCCATGACCCGGCCGTACGGGCCAACCCCGCGAACAAGCCGGTGCTGGAGATGTTCCGGCACCCCGGCGCGGGCGGCGGCAGCGGCTCGGGCGTGCTCGACGACTCCTCGTTCATCCAGCGGCTCGACCCGCGCCTGGCGGAGCCGTTCAAGGTCGGCTTCACCGACTCCATGCAGCTGGTGTTCATCATCGCGGCGGCCGTGATGGTGCTGGGATTCCTGGTCGCCGTATGGACCAAGGAGGTGCCGCTGCGGAAGGTCTCCGGACTGGAGGCACGCGCCGCGGAGGAGGAGTCCACCGGCCCCGCCCCCGAGCCGACCGTCACCACGGCCGCCGCTACCACGCCCGCCGCCGCGGACTCCGCCGCTGCGAGCCCGGCCGGTGATGACGCCCAGCCCGTCGAGCCGGCCGGCGACCGCTTCGCGCCCGTCCAGAACCCCAGCCGCCACCGCGTCCACGGCCGCGTGCTGGACGGCACCGGCGCCCCCGTGCCGCAGGCCGTGATCACGCTGATCGACGTCGGCGGACGGCAGCTCGGCCGGGCGGTCAGCGGCGCGGACGGTGCCTACGCCCTGGACGTCACCGCACCGGGCACCTATGTGCTGATCGGCGCCGCCGGTTCCCGGCAGCCGCAGGCCGTGACGGTCCTCGTCGGTGACGAGCCGGCCGAGTGCGACCTCGCGCTGAGCGGCACCGTCGCCCTCACCGGGACGGTCCGCGACGCCGTCGAGGGGCAGCCGCTGGCGGGCGCCCTGCTGGTCGCCACCGACGTGCGCGGCGAGGTCGTGTCCTCCGGCACCTCGGCCGCCGACGGCGGCTTCGTCCTCGCCGACCTGGTCCCCGGCGGCTACACCCTCGTGGTGAACGCGCCCGGGCACCGCCCGGCCGCGCTCCCGGTCGAGGTCGCCCCGGGAGCCACCGACCCGTACGAGGTCGGCCTGGAGCCCGGCGCCCGCATCAACGGTGTCGTCAGCACCCCCGCAGGCCTCCCGCTCCACGACGCCAAGGTCACCCTGCTGGACTCGGCGGGCAACGTGGTCGGCTCCACCGTCACCGGCCCCGACGGCGCGTACGGGTTCACCGACCTGGACACCGGCGAGTACACCGTCATCGCCAGCGGCTACGCCCCGGTCGCCGCGTCGCTGCACCTGGACGGCAGCGGCGTCACCGACTTCGACCTGGAGCTGTCCCACGAGGAGCAGCCCCGCTAGGCCCAGTCGTCAAACTCCCTCCCCCAGCCTTCGGCCGGGGGCCCCCAGAGCACGCACCTACGGCATGCATCAGCTGCTCCGCAGCGGGCGCGAGGCCCGCCCTCCGGGCGGACGGCGGGAGTGTGACGACAGGACCCAGGAGCGACCGCGCCCCCAGCCCCGCCGGAACCGGCCGGCGGGGCTTTCGCCTGCGCAGGCCGCGACGGGGAGCCGGGCGGCCCCGGCCGCCTCTCCCGGCGCCGACTGCTCACGCACCCTCGCCGCCGGCAGTTCCGTGTTCTTCGACCACCCCGTGAGGCTCGCGCCGGCCTTGGGTCAGGCTCGCGCCAGGAAGCCGCCGCCTCACCCGGACGCTGCCCGCCTGAAGCGGTCGGTGCCGAGCACGGAGCCGGCCGTCACGCGGCCATGCTGAGCGCGGCGGCGCCGGCGATGGCGGCGTCGATGCGGGCGTGGATGACCAGGCTGGTACCGCTCTCGTCGGCCGCGGCCTCCAGCCGGTGGCGTGCCGGGGCGTTGTGGGTGGCCACGGACATCAGAAGCCCGAGGCGACTGCACAGACGCTGCACCCGGAGGATCACGCCGGCGATGGAGGCTCGGGCCGCCGGCTCGTCCAGCACGATGACGACGGAGGCCGGCCGAAAAGCCTGGATCAGGTCGCTGATCCTGGCCAGAAGCGATGCCCGTCCGCCGGCGCCGGGATCGTCGTGCACCGTGATGACGAGCACTCCTTGTTCGAACGCGTGAGAGAGCATGCCCTCCCTGGCCCCCTTGTCCCTGGCGGTCGGTTCGTCCAGCCGGGTACCCGGTGGGGACCCCGCCATACGGTCCGTGCCGCGGTGGACCGGTGCGGGGGTGCAGGGGGTGCCAGGAGTGCGTGGCGTGCCAGAGGTGCGTGACGTGCCAGGTGTACGTGACGTGCCAGGGGTGCTTGGCGTGCCTCGCGTGCAGGGGGTGCAGCATGGCGAGACTGCCGCCATCCGTCCGCAGAACCTGCTGTGCCGCCGCACACGGGAGTCCGTTCACCCGAACGGCCCCATCCTCCTGGCTGCACCGCCGTACATCGCGGAAGGTCAAAGGAGGTCAGGCGGACGACACCCACACCGCCCGCCCTGCGAGAAACGGAGCGCGACCATGACGGCACAGCCCCATTCCCGGACGTCCTCCGGCAGCTACGGACCCGCCCCCACCCGCAACAGCCCCTGGGCCACCGGCGGCGCCACCTTCGCCGGCGTCCTGCTGCTCCTCAACGGAGTCCTGGCCGTCTTCCAGGGGATCTCCGCGATCGCCAGGGACGACGTCTACGCCCGCATCGGCGACTACGTCTACAAGATCAACCTCACCGGCTGGGGGTGGATCCTGCTCGTCCTCGGCGTCATCGCCGCCTTCGCCGGCTGGGGCATCCTCACCGGCGCCGCATGGGCGCGCGTGGTCGGCATCGCGCTGGCGTCGCTGAGCCTGATCGCCCAGTTCCTGTTCCTGCCGTACGCGCCGGTGTGGTCGGTCATCATGATGGCCATCGACGTGTTCGTGATCTGGTCCCTGGCCGTCTACCAGCCGGAGTCCGCACGACGATGACAGGGGGGCCGGGCCGGTCCGCCACCGCGACCGGCCTCGCCCGACTCCTGCGCGACACCGCGCCCGTCACCGGCGGGGCGACGGGGCGAACGCGAACCGGACCGACCGCCGGGCAGAGCCGCACGGGAGGCGACCGAGCAGGCGACTCGCTCGGCACGCGGCGCCCATGCCCGGCGGGCGCTGGTCCACGCCTCCGGAACAGGCCCTAGTAGGACTGCAGTTCCACGAGCGTGCCGTCCGGCGTCCTCAGGTGCGCGGTTCGCAGGCCGGGATTCCACTCGGGGCGGTCCTGGGGCTCGGCGAGGACCGACGCGCCGTGACCGGTCAGGCGGCGCGCCGCGTCGTCGACGTCGTCGACGCGCAGGACCAGCATCGCGGCGTCCTGGGCGGGCGCGGCCGAGGGCAGGCCCTCCGTGCCGACAGCCTGGGCGATGGCCTTGCGCGCGTACAGGACCAGGACGGCTTCCGCGTCCAGGTCCCAGTTGGCGTAGCCGGCAGCGGGTACCACCTTGACGGGCTCGATGCCCAGCAGATCGCGCAGCCCTTCCGTCCAGAAGCGGGCCGCGGTGCCGAAGTCCTCGACGAGCAGCCGAGGGTACAGGGCATCCATGGGGCGGATCGTACGCATCACCGCCCGCGGCCGGCAGACCACCGCGAACGGCCTGCACGCAGGCCAGTCCGTCCCTGCGTGCAAACGACGCAGCTCGACGAATGCGTCGCCGCCCGCTCCCACCGCCGGGCGGCACGGGCGCGCGTGGCCTCGGCCGCTACCCTCTACGCCTGCACGCTGCTCCGGCCGGACACCGCCGCCCGGATCCACGACGCCCTGCCCGTCCGGGGCAGCCCTGCCGGCCTCGCCGCCGAAGCGCCCCGAACAGGAGCCGACATGAGTGACAGCATCGAGTGGCTTGGCGGCCACTGCTTCGAGAAACCGATGGGCGGTCCCGGTATGCGTGGCGGAGTGTCGCTGACCGCCGTGCGTGGTCTTCCGTCAGAGGACCTCCTGCGGCGCATGGGTGCGGGGGACGACCAGATCGGCGTACGTGCGCACTACCGTGACTTCGATCCGCTGTCCGTGGATGACCCGTGGACGCCCTGCATGTACGGCACGTCCGGTGAGTGGTCGTACGTCCTGGAGGACTCCGGGGTGTGCGCCTGGTATCAGCACTGGGCCGATGGCAGCAGTTCCGTGATGCCTCACGAGGGTGAGGAGTTCGTGTGCCTGTATGCGAATGCCGCGGTGCAGCCGTCGTGGTTGTTCTACGCGCCTGGTGAGGGTGGCCTTCTGCGGGCGGAGTTCCGGCACACCCTGACGGGTCCTGCTCCGGCCGGTGAGTCCGACAGGGCTCGCCGGCTCGACAGCAGGATGCGGAGCAACGGCGCCGTATGGCCGGACCCGGATGAGTTTCCCTCCCGTGAGGCATGGCGTGCTTTCGTGGAGCAGAGTTCCGCCGGACTTCACGCAGCCGTGTGGAGGTCGGTCGGCGAGCACACCGGTCTGAGGATTCCCCGGGACGCGGTCGAGTCGGGCGATCTTCCCGTGGCGCTGCTGCTGGATCCGTTCATGTGACATGCGAAGGGCGGCTGGTGGACCAGCCGCCCTCACTGTTTTCTCCCGTTCCAGTCAGTGGTCATCGGCGAATCCCGCGGAGAAGGCTGCCATGGACCCACTGTTCTGAGCGCCTGAGATGGACGGCCTTCCGCATACCTCCCTGAAGCTCGGCATCGTTCCGGGAAGGTTTCTCAGATGGATCGTTCCGTTGTCCGTCTGGGCGTATGTCTGCATGCACTCGGCGCCGGTGGAGACGGGGTTGAGTCCGTCGAGGCCGGCCGGCTGTCCTCCGCTGTTGTACGAGGCGTTGAAGGTGAACTCGTCGCAGTTCGGATCGTCGGTGCTGCTGTTCATGGCCGCCGGGTCGTAGTTGGTGCGCGCCCATGGCGCGTTCGGAGCCGGATACAGATTCGGGCTGCGTCACTGGCGCGCCCGTTGTGAGCCCCTGTCGTGCCGGGTCACCAACTGCTTTTGGTCACGCCAGGGAGCTCGCCCGCGTGGGCCATCTCGCGTACGCGGATACGGGACAGGCCGAAGGCGCGCAGGTAGCCGCGCGGGCGGCCGTCCACCGAGTCGCGGTTGCGCAGGCGGGTGGCGCTGGCGTCGCGGGGCTGCCGGCGTAGTTCCCGCTGGGCGGCGGCGCGGTCCTCGTCGGAGCTTCCGGGGAACGCGATGATCGCCTTCAACGCGGCGCGGCGCGCGGCGTATCGGGCCACGACGGGGCGCCGCTGGTCGTTCTTCGCGATCTTGCTCTTCTTCGCCATCAGACCTTCCCTCCACGGGCGCGGATGCGGGCCACGGCGGCCTCGATGCCGATCGTGTCGACCGTCTTGATGCCCTTGGCCGAGAGCGTGAGCCGGACGTGGCGGCCTTCGCTCGGCAGCCAGTAGCGCTTGCTCTGGACGTTGGGATCGAAACGGCGCTTGCTCCGCCGGTGCGAGTGGGAGATGTGATGGCCGAAGCCGGGCTGTCGGCCGGTGAGTTGGCAGTGGGCGGACATGGCTGTTCCTCCTTGGGGTGGATGCAGCAGCACACTAGCGTCAGATGAAAATGAAAACCAATCTCTTGTATGGTGCTGTCCATGGCCCGTAACGAACTGCGCCCGATCATCAAGCTGAGGTCCACCGCCGGTACCGGCTACACCTACGTGACCCGCAAGAACCGCCGTAACAACCCCGACCGGCTCACCCTGCGCAAGTACGACCCGGTCGCCGGCCGCCACGTCGACTTCCGTGAGGAGCGCTGAGAGCCGTGAAGCCCGGAATCCACCCCGAGTACCGCCCGGTCGTCTTCCGTGACCGGGCCGCCGACTACGCCTTCCTCACCCGGTCCACGGCCACGAGCGACAAGACCATCGAATGGGAGGACGGCAACACGTACCCGGTCATCGACGTCGAGATCTCCTCGGCGAGTCACCCCTTCTACACCGGCACCCAGCGGGTCCTGGACACCGCGGGGCGGGTCGAGCGCTTCGAGCGGCGCTACGGACGCGGACGGAGCGAGCGGTGAGCGGGCACGAGGCGCGGCTGCCGGTGGCGATCGTCGCCGGGTTGCACGCGGACGCCCGCCGGGCCGCCGTCGAGGTGATCCTGCGTACGGTCCCCGGCTCGGTCGCGCTGCACCACGACCTGACGTCCGCCGCCGACAGCTCGGTGCGCCGAACGGTGCGCGACGCCGGCGGTTTGCTGGGCAGTGGCGACGCGCCCCTGGTGAACGACTGCGCGTGCTGCGCACTGCGCGAGGATCTCGTCCCCGAACTGCTGCGGCTCGCAGCGGAGGGAACGTACCGGCTGGCCGTCGTGGAACTGTGGGACTCCGTCGAGCCCCAGGCCATGGCCGCAGTCATCGCCGCCGCGGGCGCACCGCCGGCCCTGACCGGGGTCGCGACCGCGGTCGATCCGGCACTCGTGCTGCCGTACCTGTCCAACGGCGACGACCTGGCCGACGTCGGCCTCGCCGCCGCGCCGACCGACCAGCGCACGGTCGCCGACACCTTCGCCCGGCAGCTGGAGTACCCCACGGTGATCGCCCTCGGCCACGACGATTCCTGCGGCGAGGTCGCCGACGACACCGACCACGCGCTGCTCGCTCAGCTCACACCAGGCGCACGAAGCGTACGAGTGGGGAGTGACGGTGCCCTGGGGGCAGCGCTGTTGGCGGGCTTCGACGTGGCAGCGGCCGCCGCCCGTGTGCATCCCGCGTGCGCGCTGCTGCCGCAGTCGTGCGACGAGCACGGTGTGAGCACCTTCGTCTGGCGGCGCGAACGGCCCTTCCATCCGCAGCGCCTGTACGCGGCGCTTGAGGACCTCACCTGTGCCGCCGCGCGCAGTCGTGGACGGTTCTGGCTGGCGGACCGCCCCGACACACTGCTGTCCTGGGACGCCGCCGGCGGCGCGCTGTGCGTGGAGTCGGCCGGCCCCTGGCTGGCAGCTCTGCCCGACGCCGCCTGGGAGATGGTGCCCGCCGAGCGCCGCCTCGCCGCTTCCGTGGACTGGCACCCGGAACACGGCGACCGCTGCCAGCACCTCACCTTCACCTCGCCCGGCCTGGACCGCGACGGCCTGTCGGCCCTGCTCGACTCCTGCCTGCTCACCGACGACGAGTACGCGGCCGGCAGGGACCGCTGGAAGCAACTCCCGGACGCATTCGACGACTTGCTCGACCCCGTGACCTGAAGGAGAGGACCGACCTCCCCATGACCCGACGCACAAGCATCCGGCGCCAGACTGTCAAGCGTCAGCGCACCAACCCGCTGGACGCCGCCGGTATCACCTACATCGACTACAAGGACACCGACTTGCTGCGGAAGTTCATCTCCGACCGCGGAAAGATCCGCAGCCGTCGGGTGACCCACGTGACGCGTCAGCAGCAGCGGCAGATAGCACAGGCCATCAAGAACGCACGCGAGATGGCGCTCCTGCCCTACGGCTCCCGATAGGGCGATGGGCGCCGGCTCCTTCCGTCACGCCCTGTACCGGTAGTGGATCCGGCCGCGGGTGAGGTCGTAGGGGCTGAGTTCCACGAGCACTCGGTCCCCGGAGCGGTGCAGGAATCCTGACCGAGCTGCCGACCCGACGCACGACGGCACGTCCCGGTGCGAAATACTCTCCCGATGAGTTCACGTACTTTCCCGATCAGCCAGGCGATCACGATACGGAGGGCCGTTGCGCGGGATGCCAAACGGCTCACGCGGCTCGTGCGTGGCTCAGGCGCCTACGAGGGTAAGTACGCAGCCGCCGTCGCGGGCTACCGGGTCGGTCCTGATTACATCGAGGCCCACCGCGCCTTTGTGGCCGTCGGTGCCGACGCGCATGGAGGCCGGGTCCTCGGGTTCTACTCGCTCGTCCTTGCTCCACCGGAACTCGACCTGCTGTTCGTCGCCGACGAAGTGCAAGGACGGGGTATTGGACGGCTGCTCGTCGCGCACATGCGGTCCGAGGCCCGTGCCGCTGGGCTCGACCGTGTCAAGGTCGTGTCGCATCGTCCCGCCGAGGACTTCTACCACCGCGCCGGTGCGGTGCGGATCGGGACCGCGCTCGCGAACCCGCCCGCCGTGCCGTGGGACCGTCCCGAATTCGAGTTTCACGTTTCTTCGGATTGACGCGCTGTCCGGGGCGCAGGGCACCCGGCTTCGCCTGCACGGTGGCCGGCATACGGAGCCGCTGGGCGCCGCGCGCTCCGTGAGTGTCGTCGCCTCCGGCCTGGCGGGCGGGACGCCTGCGCCAGCGGTTGGGGGAGGTGGAGTATGGCCCGAACGATTGCTCGACCTCGCGGCGGCCGGTTGCGCCGACTGGCGCGAGTGATCGGTGCGGTGGCTGTGGTGGCACCGGCTGGGCCGGTGTCACCGCTGCTCACGTCAGAGGGCGGACGGCGATGTCAGCGGTTCGTGTCGGCGTCGCCGTCGTCGTTCGGAGGCTCTCCCTGTCTCCTGCCGCCCGGAGGGGAGCCGTTCCCGTGCTCTTCCAGCAGTTCGAGGAGCGCGGCATCCGCTCTTCTCTGGTCTTCCTTCGTCAGCTCGACCGGTGCGTTGTTGTAGACGGTGTAGCGACCTGGATCGATGATGTTGGCGGCCCTCAGGATGAATGTCAGCAGGGGGCGCCATCCCTTGCGGTGGCCGACCCGCACCTGTATCTGGGCCTTGTAGTCACGGGCCTCCGGGAGGAATCCGGAAAACGGGGCCTCGAACTCCAGGAAGAGTTGTTGCGCTTCTCTGCCGGGCACGACGAATCCGGCGGGCAGCTTCGTCTCCTCGTCCGGCCCCGGTTGGAGCCGGGACGGGGAGGACACCCACAGGAGTGGCAGATGAGAGGCGGGTTCATCGGGGAAGGTCAGGATGAGGTCCTGCACGACGATCGGTTTGGGACCGGTGTTGTGCACGACGAGCGGCAGTCGTAGGCGTGCCGTGGAACCGTGGATGATCGCCGCGAAGGCATGAGGTTCCCACGCCTTCAGGCGTCCCTGTCGGGCGTTGAGCCACCAGAACGACGCGACGGTGAACAGCAGTGCGCAGACTGATACCACACTGGCGCCGGTAAGCGATGAGGACGCGATCTGATCCGCCGCGACCATCAGCGGAACCACAGATTCAGTCTGCCAGTCCCGTGGTGGGCTCGCTCACAGGACGAGTGGCCGCGGACCATTCCCCAGGAACAGATCACAGGTCGGCGAGGAGTACGAGATACCAGGCGACCAGGGCCGCGCACGCCACCGCGGGGACGAGCTTGGGCACCCCGTCGCCCTTGCGTACGTGCGTGGTCACGGCACCGGCGAGCAGCATCAGCAGCCCGATACCGGCCAGGCCGCCGCACAGCGGTACGACCGGGCCGAGGGCCACGCCGATGGCGCCCGCCAGCTCCAGGCCGCCGATGACCCGGTAGGCAGCGGTTGTGAAGCCGGCGTGGGCGGCCAGCTCGGGCATCGGGCCCAGGGCCAGGATCTTGGCCACGCC
Organism: Streptomyces sp. NBC_00557; assembly: GCF_036345995.1. Lineage (NCBI taxonomy): Bacteria > Bacillati > Actinomycetota > Actinomycetes > Kitasatosporales > Streptomycetaceae > Streptomyces > Streptomyces sp. NBC_00557. The sequence continues at coordinate 1,724,710 of NZ_CP107796.1, read as the reverse complement.
CAGCAGGGCGAAGACCAACGCGATGAGACAGGTCAGCGAGGCGGAGAGGATCACGAGACGCCCTCGGGGGTGTGCGGGTGGCGGAGCCGGCGGCGTTCGGCGCCCAGGCCGGCGAAGTAGGCGATCAGGTCCGGGTTGTCGACCGCGGAGGGGTTGAGGACCTGCTCGGCGGGTGTGCCCTGGAGGAGGCGTTTGACCGGGACCTCGAGTTTCTTGCCGGTCTTCGTGTGCGGGATGGCCGGCACGGCGAGGATCTCGTCGGGGACGTGGCGGGGGGAGGCGCCGGTGCGGATCGCGTCCCGGATCCGGTCGCGCAGGGCGTCGTCGAGGGCGACGCCGGGGGCGGGGACGACGAACAACGGCATCCAGTAGCCGCCGTCGGGTTCCTCCGCGCCGATGACGAGGGCCTCGGCGATCTCGGGGAGGCGTTCGACGATGTCATGGATGTCGGCGCTGCCCAGGCGTACGCCGTTGCGGTTCAAGGTGGCGTCGGAGCGGCCGTGCACGATCACCGAGCCGTGACCGGTGACCGTGATCCAGTCGCCGTGCCGCCACACGCCCGGGTAGGCGCTGAAGTAGGCGTCGCGGTAGCGGCTGCCGTCGGGGTCGTTCCAGAAGTACAGCGGCATCGACGGCATGGGCCGCGTGACGACCAGTTCCCCGACCTGGTCGACGACCGGCCGTCCCGCGCCGTCGTACGCCGCGAGCGCCACGCCGAGGTTGGGGGCGGACAGCTCGCCCGCCCAGACGGGAGTCGTGGGGGCGCTGCCGGCGAAGCCGGAGACGACGTCCGTGCCGCCGCTGGTGGAGGCCAGCTGGACGCCTGCGCCGACGTGGTCGCGGACCCAGGGGTACGCGGAGGCGGGCAGGGCGGAGCCGGTGCAGCCGATGACGCGGATCGCCGACAGGTCGTGCACGGCCGGGTCGACGCCGAGCTTCGCCATGGCCAGCAGGTACTGGGGGCTGGTGCCGAAGACGGTGACCCTGTGCCGGGCTGCCAGCTCCCACAGGACGTCCGGGCGCGTCACCGGCGCGGGGCTGCCGTCGTAGGTGCAGGTGGCGGCACCGGTCAGCAGGGTGGAGACGACCAGGTTCCACATCATCCAGTGGGTGGTGGTGTACCACAGCAGGCGGTCCCCGACGCCCAGGTCGCAGTGCAGGCCGAGGGTCTTGAGGTGTTCCAGCAGGACGCCTCCGTGGCCGTGGACGATGCCTTTGGGCAGGCCTGTGGTGCCGGAGGAGAAGACGATCCACAGCGGGTGGTCGAACGGAACCGGGGTGATGGTGAGGTACTCGGTGCGGCCGGCCGCGTCCTCCCAGGGAACCGTCAGCTTCGCGGCCCGGGTCGCGGGCCACGCGAGGCCCAGGTGATCCACGAGGACCGTGGCCTTGAGCGTGGGCAGGGCGGCAGCGAGGTCGAGGGAGGCTGCGCGACGGTCGTGGCGGGTGCCGTTGAAGAGGTAGCCGTCCGCGGTGATGAGCACGGTCGGTTCGAGCTGGGCGAAGCGGTCGGCGGCGGCCTGGGGCGCGTAGTCCTGGCCGCACACGGACCACACCGCGCCGAGGCTGGCGGTGGCGAGGAAGGCGATGACGGCGTGGGGGGTGTTGGGCAGGTAGCCGACCACCCGGTCGCCCTGTCCGACGCCCAGGTCGCGCAGGGTGGCCGCGACGGAGGCGACCTGGGCGCGGAGCTGCCGGCCCGTGATCTCGTAGCAGGCGCCGGTCTCGTCCAGCGCGGTGATCGCGAGGGCGTCCGGATGCGGGTTGCGCAGTGCGTGGTGGGCGTAGTTGAGGGTGGCGCCGGGGAACCAGCGGGCGCCGGGCATGGTTTCCTCGGCCAGCACCCGCTCGTACGGAGTGGCGGCGTCGATGTCGAAGTACTCCCACACCGCGGCCCAGAACCCCTCCAGGTCCGTGACGGACCAGTGGTGCAGGGCCTGGTAGTCGGTCGGGTCCGGAATCCCTTCGGCGCCCTGGTGTCGGGCGGCCCAGCGGGCGAAGTCCGCGATGCGGCTGCCGGCGGCCGCTGGGGGGTCGGGCGGCAGGAAGGGCTCCGGACAGGGCGTGGAGTGCGGGGTGGTCATGGTGTGGTGTTCCTCGGCAGGGGGTCGGGCCGGGCTTCGGCGGGGCGGCGGGCCGTGTGCAGCAGGGGAGCCCAGGCGGCGGCGTCGGTGAAGTCGCCGGTGCCGGTGGGGACGGTGTCCATCACGACGCGGTCGGGGCGCAGCAGGACGGCGTCCGCCCGGCCGCGTGCCAGCCAGGCGGCCAGCGTGCCGTCGTCGTCCAGGTCGCCGACATGGATCACGGATGCGCCCAGGGCCGTGGCCACGCCCGTCATCCGTGCCGTGGGCGGCAGGGCGGTCAGCACGGCGAAGGAGTCCCCGAGGATGTCGTCGAGGCGCTCTCGCCTGCCGTCGACGATCACCCAGGGTTGCGGGCAGAAGGTGCCGGCCAGTGAGCGGCCGGTCAGCCGGGGGCGGCGTCGTACCAGCGGATTGGCGGTCAGTGCGGGACTGAGGTCGCGGCTCACCGCCGCGGTCACACCGGGGATGCGGCAGGCCGCGCCCACCACGGCCCGGCGGATGGCCGCACCGCGGTCCTGTCCGCCGGTCATGGCCCAGCCGACGGCGACCGCAAGACGGATCACATGGCGGGCGTGCGGCTTGCGCTCCTGCTGGTAGGTGTCCAGCAGTCGGTCGTCCGCGCCCTGCTGAAGGACGCGGGCGAGTTTCCAGGTGAGGTTGCGGGCGTCGCGCAGGCCCGCGCACAGGCCCTGCCCGATGAAGGGCGGGGTGAGGTGGGCGGCGTCGCCCAGCAGGAAGACACGTCCCCGGCGCCAGCGGTCGGCGAGGCGGGCCCGGAAGGTGTACTGCGCCTGCCGGATCACCTCGAAGTCGTCGTCCTCCGACCCGTCGGACGGCAGATCCACCCAGGGGGCGACCAGCTCGTGCAGCTGCTCCAGCCCTTCCGGGCCGTCCAAGGGCTCACCCTCGGCCAGCCGGAACTCCCAGCGGTAGCGGTCTTCGCCGACTCGCATGAAGGTGGCCGGGCGGGTGGGGCAGCAGATCTGTTCGGCGCCTTCCCAGGTGCGCACCGGGAGGCTGGTGCGCACGTCGATGACCCGCCAGCTCTCCTCGAAACGCAAGTCCTCCCACACGGCGCCGATGGCGTCGCGGGTGATGCTGCCCGCGCCGTCGCAGCCGAGGACGGCGTCGGCCCACACGTGCTCGTCCTCGTCGCTGCCGTCGCGGCGGAAGGTGACCCGGACCGGAGCCGTTCCGTCGGTGTCCTGGCTGACGGACACGACCTCCACCCCGCCCCGCAGCTCGCACTCGGGGCGACGGGCCAGGGCGTCGCGCAGCAGCCGTTCCAGCTCTGGCTGGTCGAACATGCTGGTCTGCGGGAAGCCGTGGTGGCCGCGCAGGGACCGTGGGAACTCGGCGATCACGCGGCGCCGGGCGTCCAGCAGCCGCAACCCGGGCGCCGGCCTGGCGAGGGTGGCGAACTCCTCGTGGACGCCGACGCTCTGCAGGATCCGGCGAACCTCGTCGTCCACGACGACGGCGCGCGGAAGGGGGTAGATGTCCCGGTGGCGTTCGAGGAGCAGGCTGGGCACTCCGTGCCGGGCGAGCAGGAGCGCGGCCGTGACTCCGACGGGTCCCGCGCCGATGATCACTACCGGTCTCCGGGATGCGGCGCTCACGTCGCGTCCGCCACAGCGGTCCGCTGCTCGCCGAGGTCGATGCGCCCGTCGGGGGTGGCGATCGTGGCGGTGACGAGGTCACCGTCGCGCAGGTACAGGGGGTTCTTGGCCTGGCCGTTGAAGAACGCCTTCCACTTCAGCGCGGGCGGAAGCAGCGCGGCGATCTTCTCGACCGGCTTGGGCGGGGCCTTCAAGGCCGTGCCGCCGGGCGTACCGGTCAGCAGCAGGTCGCCCGGGTCGAGGGTCTGGAAACGGGCGAGCAGGGTGAGCGCCTGCGCGGGCCGCACGATCATGTCGGCCAGGGTGCGGTCCTGACGCGTTACGCCGTTCACCGACAGCCGCAGTCGCAGGTCGATCAGACGGTCGAAGTCCTCCGGCTCCAGCAGGGCCAGGTACGGACCCGTCGGCGTGAAGGTCGGGTAGGACTTGCTCTCGTAGAACTGGGTCTTGGTCAGCTGGACGTCGCGGGCGCTGACGTCGTTGGTGAGGACGAGCCCGGCGACGTACGAAGGAAGGTCCTGCTCCTCCACAACTGTGCCCACCGGGAGCGTCGCGCCCATGACGAGGCCGAGTTCGACTTCGTAGTCGAGGAACTTCACGTGCGCCGGGCGGACGATCGTGTCGTGCGGGCCGCTGACCGAGCCGGACGCCTTGCGGAAGAAGGTGGGCGGGATGTCGCCCGTGAAGCCCGAGTCCTTGGCGTGGCTGCGGTAGTTGACCATCTGGGCGACCACCCGGCAGGGGGTGGTGACCGGGGGCAGCGCCACCAGGTCGGCGACGGGCGTGCCGTTCTCGCCGGAGGCGGCGGCCTCCTGCACCGCGGCCCGGTCGGCCAGCAGTTCGGCGGTGGTGACGGCTTTGGTCTCGACGCGGACGGCGCGCTCGGTGGTGGTCCCCCCTGCTCGGGCGGAGTCGAGAGCTTGGGGGAGGACGGCCCACCAGCCGTCGGGGGTGCGCAGGACGTTGGTGCTCATGAGCTCATCGCTTTCATCAGGCCCAGCAGGCGTGCGGGGTCGAGTTCGTTGTCGCCGCGCAGGGCCGTCATGACCTCGCGGAGCTTGGCGGGGGAGGGGTTGGTGCCCAGGAAGTCGCGGGTGACGGGCGGGCCCCACTGGGCCAGGCCGCTCGCCGACATCGGCGCCCAGCCGGGTTCCAGGTCGCAGGAGAACAGGTCGCCGTCGGCGAAGTGCTCCAGCATGAAGCGGTCGGGGTCGCGCCAGTAGTCGAAGAGCTGGCTGCCCTGGATGTGTCGGCCGATGCCCCAGCTGCGCTGATAGCCGCGCTCGGCGAGGTACTCGCCGCCGGCGGCGATCGCGTCGAGGTCGGTGACCTGGTAGGCGGAGTGGACGTAGCCGGTGCCCGGCCCGAGGTGCAGGGCGAGGGTGTGGTGGTCGACGGGCAGGCTGCCCTGGTCGCAGCGGATGAACGCCATGGTCGGCCCGCGCTGGCGCTGCCCGTCCAGGAACAGGAAGTCGGACACGATCATGCCGAGGGTGTCCAGGTACCAGTCCAGTGTGCGGGTGAACGTCCGCGTCTCCAGCACCACATGGCCGAGGCGCTGGATGCGGGACGGCTCACGGGGCGGGCGCTGGGTGGTGTTCGTACGACGGCCTTCGATGCCGGTGTTGAGGATCAGCGGCTGCTGCCCGGGCAGCGCGGGAAGCGGTTCGGCGCAGTGCACCACCCGGACCGGGAGTCCCGAGGGATCGAACAGGGCGACCGACCGGCCGCCGCCGGGGACGTCGATGTCCCGGACGGTGTTTCCTACGGCGGCGGCGAGCCGGTCCACATCGGTCCGCTCGGCCGCGCGGAACGCCGGCCCGACGAAGCGGGACGCCTGCCCGCGCCGGATGACCATGCAGGGAGGGCCCGCGAACGTGCCGCGCAGCCACAGCTCGTGATCGGTGCGGGCGGCGATCGCGAAGCCGAAGTCACGGGCGAACACCTCGGCCCGGTCCAGGTCCGGCTTCTCGAACTCCAGCCAGGCCAGGTCCGCCACTTTGATCACGGGATTCCGGGCTCGTCCGGGGTGTTCACCGCGTAGGGCGCCCTGCTCGCTGTGGAGGTCTTGGTGGGGCGTCAGAGGACCGCCCTTGTTAACGGGGATGTGGGACATGGTGTCCTCCAAGCAACACTGCCGTAATGAGGAAATCATCAACTCTGCCGTTTCTCTCCGTCAATAGGTGCAGCCCAAATAATTGAGGATCTCATCAGTAATGGCAGAGTCATCGTGGCGACGGTTACACTGGGCCGTATGCCGACGTCAGCTCCGCCCAAGAACCGCTTCGAACGGCGCCGTGCCGAGACCCGCCAGGCGCTCGTCCGCGCGGCCCGGCAGATCCTCGCGGAGACCGGGGACACGAGCGCAAGCATCCAGGCCATCGCCGAGCGCGCCGATGTCGGCTTCGGGTCCTTCTACAACCACTTCGAATCGAAGACGGAGCTGTTCGACGCGGCGGTGACGGACGCCCTGGAGGAGTTCGGGCAGGTCATCGACGCGCGCGTGGAAGGCATCGACGACCCGGCCGAGCTGGTCGCGGCCGGCTTCCGGCTCACCGCCCGGATGGCCGACTCCCACCCGGAACTCATGCGAATCCTGCGCGACCGCGGCCTGTCCCACATCCACTCCGACCGCGGCCTCGCCCCACGCGCCCTGCGCGACCTGGAGATCGGCATCGCCTCGGGCCGCTTCACCTGCAGCAACGCCACCACCGCCCTGTCCGCCCTGGGCGGCACCCTGCTGTCCCTGGTGGCTCTGCGGCTGGACCGCCCGGACCTCGACGGCGACGAGGCCGCCTCCGACCTGGCCGAGATGGTCCTGCGCATGCTCGGCCTCGCTGCGGACGACGCCCACGAGGTCACCCGGCGCCCGCTGCCCGATCTCGCCCGATGACCTCCTGCACCTGAAACGCGGCCCTCTGTGGTGCTACGCCGGCGGCGAGGAGGAACGCGGTTGCCACGGTGCGCCGGGCGACGCCGGCCGCCTGAGAGATGCTGTCGAGACTCGCGTCCGGGTCCTCCCGCAGTTTCCGCCGGGCGGCCGCGAGGATGCGTCGGCGGTCGGAGTGAGCATCCTTGCGCCGCCAAGTACGGCCCGGGGTGTCGGTCGTCTGCATGGTTCTGTCTCTCCACGGTTGCCGGAAAGCCGTGGGCGCCGGTGCTCCCTCACGCACCGGCGCCCACTCACCCCTGCCCAGGGTGGCTTGTCGTCCTGCTGACAGGCGTCAGGGGACGAGGATGAGGCGGATCGGGTCGCCGATCTTGTTCTCCAGTCGGTGGACGGCGTCGGCGGCCTCGACGAGCGGGATGTGGTCGGTGATGGAGGGGGCCAGGTCGAGGCGGCCGGCCGCGGTCAGCTGCACCAGCTCGGAGACGGACTCGGGGAAGCCGCCGTAGTGGCCGCGCACCTGCTTCTGCAGGTAGTTGAAGGTCAGGCCCTCGGTGATGGTCAGCGGCCGGGGCGTGATGCCCACCAGGATCAGGGAGCCGCCCAGGCCGAGGACGGAGGCGGCCTGGTCGCGGACGGCGGGGACGCCGGCGCAGTCGAAGGCGAAGTCCAGGCCGCGTCCGCCGGTGGCTGCGCGGACCCGGTCGGCGAAGTCGGGGGCTGCCGGGTCGAGCGCGAGGTCCGCGCCGAAGGCGAGAGCGCGCTCGCGGGCGCTGGGCAGCGGGTCGACGGCGATGATCGGGGCGGCGCCGACCAGGCGGGCGAGGCGTACGTTGTGCGCGCCGACCCCGCCCACGCCCCACACCCCGACGGACTGGGCGGCACGGACGCCTGCGGTGGCGACGACGGCGGCGTAGGGGGTGGAGACCGCGTCGGGGATGATCGCGGCCTGGTCGAAGGGGAGGCTGTCGGGGATGGGGATGAGGGTGTCCTCCCGGGCGACGACGTACTCGGCCCAGCCGCCGTCGTAGTCGATGCCGGCGGTGAGCATCCGGGTGCAGGGGCGATGGCGCACGCACCCGGCGCACGTGCCGCAGGTCTTGCCGGCCTCCAGGGTGACGCGGGTGCCGACGGGCAGGCCGCGCTTGAGGCCGGGGCCGAGCGTGTGGATCACACCGGAGACCTCGTGGCCGACGGTGATGGTGTCGGAGGTGGCGAACAGCGGGACGAGGGAGCCGTCGAGCAGGTGGACGTCGGAGAGGCAGACGCCGGCGGCCTTGACCTCGATGAGGACCTCGCCCGGGCCCGGCACGGGGATCGGGACCTCTTCCACGGCGAACTTCTTGCTGTCCAGGTGGAAGCGTCCGGCGAGCATGGTGTCCATGGTGATCTGCTTTCTGTGAGCGGCACGGCCCGGTGGTGCGGGCCATGGGTGCCATGGGGTGTCTGAATGGCTGGTGGGGCCGGGAGGCGTGCGGGGGAGGCAGGACGTCCGCACGCCTCCCGGCGGTCGGGGGTCAGCGCGCCTTGACGGCGTGCGACGGTCAGGCGAAGACGTCCTGCTGGTAGCGCTCTTCCGCTTCGAGCTGGGCGAGCCACTGCTGGGCGGTCTCGTCGTCGCTGCCGGTCTTCTGGCGGTGGATGGCGGCGAGGGCCTCGCGGACGGCGGGTGCCATGCGGCGGCCGTCACCGCAGACGTAGATGTACGCGCCGTCCTGGATGGCCTGCCACACCGTGTCGGCGGCGTTGGCTATGGCGTTCTGCACGAACCGGGCCGGGTGGCCGGTCACCGCGGAGTAGGCGGTGTGCACCCGGGCGATGCCGGCCTGCTCCCAGTCCTGCATCTCCTGGCGGTAGAAGTAGTCGTGCTCCGGGTGGCGGCAGCCGACGAACACCTGGGACAGGCCCACCTGGGTGCCGTTCGCGTGCTGTGTCGCCCGCTCCTCCAGGAAGCCGCGCAGCGGCGCGATGCCGGTGCCCGGGCCGATCAGGATCAGCGGCGTGGCGGGGTCGGCCGGCGGTGCGAACGTCGGGGAGGGCACGCGGACGTAGCCGTACACGACGTCACCGGGTTCGAGGCCCGCGATGTAGGCGGAGCAGGTGCCGCGGTACTGGCCGTCCCCGGACAGGGCCGGGCCCTCCAGCAGGCCGACGGTCAGGCGGACGTGGCGCGGGTTGGCGGACGGGGCGGAGGAGATGGAGTAGAAGCGCGGCCGGATCGGGCCCATCATCTCCAGGAACACCGCCAGCGGCAGCTCGACGGCCGGGAAGCGCTCCAGCAGGCCCAGCACCGAGATGCGCTTGCCGAGGATCTCCTTCTGGTAGCGCTCCTCGGCCTCCTGGGTGTCGGCGGTGTACGCCTGGAGCTGCGGCCGGGTCCACGGGCACTCGGTGTACTCGGCGAGCGTCTGGATCTGGGACCGGGTGGCGACGTCCTGCAGCTCCAGGAACTCGGTGAGCAGGATGCCGGCGGTGACCGGGGTGCCGACCGGCAGGTGGGTGCGGCCACCGGCCGGCTGGTCGAGCCGGAGCACCTGGTCGTACTCGACGCCGAGCCGCCTCAGGGCGCGTTCCACCAGGGCGAGTTCGTTCTTGGCGAAGACGGCCAGGTGGTTGCCGGTGTCGTAGGTGACGCCGTCGGGCAGCTCGAAGGCGATGGACTTCGCGGACGGGCGCGGCGGCTCGATGCTGAAGTCCCACAGTCCGGTCGCGTCGGCCACGAGCTCCTCGTTGGCCACCACGGTGAGCGGGTACGCCTGCTCGGAGACGATGGCGGGACGCACGTCGGCCTCGGTGAGCAGCTGGACCTGGTAGCGCGGGCCGCTCGCCTGGGAGGTGTCGGCGGCGTACTCCTCGGCCAGGGTGGCCCACAGGGTGTCCATCCACCGTGTGGCCATGCCGTCGAAGTCTCCGGCGGCGTCCGCGATGCCGCGCTCGACGATGGGGGTGGCGCCGGCGGCCAGCAGACCTTCCTCGATCCGCTTGGGGAATGCCTGGTAGGTGGCCACCCACTGGGTGTTGCCGGCGCCCAGCAACGCGTACCGCACGTTGGACAGTGAGCCCTCGGGCAGTCCGGCGGCGAGCAGGTCGTCGAAGCGCTGGGCGTTGTCGGGGGCCTTGCCGTTGTAGCTGGCGGCCACGACGACGAGCAGGCCCTCGGTGGGCAGGTCGTCGCCCAGCTCGTCCAGGCTGACGAGGATGGTGCCGAAGCCGGAGCGCTCGCCGCGGTCGGCGATGGTGCGGGCCAGGTCCTCGCAGGAGCCGAGGCTGGAGCCGTAGGCGACGGTCAGGTTCACCCCGACGCCGCTGACCGCTGCCTGCGCCTGCGTGTCGCCGGTCTGCAGGTCCGCGGCGCCGAAAACGGTCCGCTGGTGGTCCTGACGCTTACGGACGACCAACTGGAAGTCGCCGGGCTTGCGCGTCAGCGCCTCGCGGACGTCCATCTTGTAGTCGGTGGTGTCGGAGAACCTGAACTTCTGCAGCACGAGCGCAAGCGCCAGGCGGGCCTCGGTGAGCGCGAACTGCCGGCCGATGCAGGCACGCACACCGTTGCCGAACGGCTTGTAGGCGTGCGGGTGCTGCTGGGCGCGGTTCTCCGGCAGCCACCGGTCGATGTCGAACTCCTCCGGCCGGTCCCACGCCTTGGGGTGGGAGTGCAGCGCGCCCATGAGGATGTTGGCCCTGGTTCCCTTCTTCAGCTCGTACCGGTCGCCGATGACGGTGTCGTCGATGGGCGCCTTGGCGATCAGCGGGATCGGAGCCCACAGGCGCAGGGTCTCCTCCAGGATCCGCGGGATCACGTCCAGCTGCATGATCGTGTCGTAGTCCGGGACCGTGTCACCGGGCAGCAGGCGGTCCACCTCGGCGTACGCCTGGGCCAGGACGTGCGGGTTGCGCATCAGCGAGTACGTGGCGAACGACAGCAGGCCACTGGTGGTCTCGTGACCGGCGATCAGGAAGGTCACCACCTGGTCGCGGACGTTGTCGTCCGCCAGCAGCTTGCCGGTCTCAGGGTCGGTGGCCTCCAGCATCAGGCCGAGCAGGTCCTCCTCGCCGGTGCCCTTCCCCTCGCGGCGCTCCTTGATCACGCTCTCGACCAGGTCGCGCATCAGCTGGATGTTCTGGCGGTACTTCCTGTCGTCCGCCTTGCGGAGCTTGGTCATCATCGGCAGCTCCTGGGAGCGCCGCATCGACTCGATCAGCGCTTCCAGCAGCGAGTTGAGGAAGGGGTGCAGTTCCTCCTTGTCGAAGGACTTGAACCGGTAGCCGAAGCCGGACAGGGCGATGGTGTCCAGGGTGAGCCGGGTGTAGTCGTCGGTGATGTTGACCGGCTGACCCTCCCGGCGCTCCCACTTGCCGACGAGGTTCTGGGCGATCTCCAGCATCTGCCCGAAGTAGGTCTTCATGGCCCGCTGGCTGAAGGCCGGCAGCAGGATCCGGTGGGCCATGGCCCATTCCTCTTCGTGCTGGTGGGCCGTGAACAGGCCCGCCCCCGTGTAGTCCCGCACATGGCTCAGCGGCGTCTTGTCGATCTGCTTGAAGAACCGCGTCTCGTCGCAGACCTCGGCCACCAGGTCCGGGTCGTAGACGAAGACCTGCTCGATGCCGGCGATGTCCATGCCGTAGATGCCCTCGGGGAACTGCTTGGACAGCTCACCGAAGTACTCCACCGGATTGGTGTCGGGGATCTGCGGCGTGTTGCCGAGGAGGGGGATCCCGCGCGGGGACCGGATGGGGCGAAGGTCGTTCGCGGAGTGCGTGGTCATGTCTTGCTCCTCTGCGGAGGGTGGAGGGGGTGGGCAAGGGCGCGCTGCGCAGGTCGATGCCGTGGCGCCGTACGGAAACATACGCCGTATGGAATTGGAACCATACGCGGTACGGAAAGTGGAGTGCAACCCCGGGTCTCCAGGTGGAACCGTGATGAAGCTCATTTCCATACTGTGTACGGAACTGGTACCGTACGAGGTATGGAAAAGAAGGTGAGACGTCCCCCGCGGGGAACGAGGAAGAGAGACGTGCCTCTGACCGAGGCCGGGATCTACGCCGCCGCCCTGCGGCTCATCGACGCGGACGGTGTCGAGGCGCTCACCATGCGCAAACTCGCCACCGAGCTCGACGCGAATCCGATGTCGCTGTACCACCACGTGCCGAACAAGGAAGCCGTGCTGCGTGGCGTGACGAGAATGGTCGGCGCCCAGTTCCGCACCGTGACACTGGAGGACGCGCCCTGGCAGGAGCGGATCCGCCTGCTCGCCACGGACTTCCGGACCCTGGCGCACCGTCACCCCAAGCTGATGGCCTACTCGTTCAGCCACCAGCCGGACTTCATCCAGCCCGACGACCCGTTCTGGACCGCGCTCACCGCGATCGTGGCGGCCGCCGGGGTACCGCGGTCGAAGGCCGCGGAGATCGCCGCGCTGATCGCCGCCGTCGTCGTCGGTGTCCTCGCCGCCGAACTCAACGGCGCTCTCCACCAGTGGTCGACCCTCAAGCCCCACGGCCCTGAAGCCGACGAGGACGGGGCCGCGGACGCACACCCTGGCTCTGCGAGTGCGGCCCCTGAAGGCCCTGACCAGGACCACATGTTCCGCCTCGTGATGGACACGCTGATCACGGGCCTGGAAAGCCGGCTCGCCGGCGATCCGGGACGGCCGGGGCGCCGACCTCTGAGCCAGTCATCCTGAGGCGCTGCGCCCAGGCACTGCCGCCTGAGGCGCGCCCCGCAGTAGGGCGATCTCAGGCTGCGACACACGGGAGCCCCCCGTCACATCGGGTGAGACCGCCCGGCGGGGTGGTTCCACATCCAGCCTCTACACGGCAGCCGTATGCCGACGCCGCACCGTGAAATCACCATGGTCGTCGGCTTGTTCCTGGTCTCCCTCCCGGAAGGGGGACCGTCGGCCTCGTCGAGCTGAATCACCCGCGTTCACCGAGGCGGCTACGCCGCCGAGTGCTCCCGCCCGTGAGCGCGAAGTGGCGCCCCGTACCGGATGAGCCCTACCCGATCTCTCGATCCCTTCTTTTCTCTCTTCCCCCATCCCCCCATCCCCCCATCCGCTGTCCGGAGGGCTGCCCCCATGTCCCAGAACGCCATGGCCACCGCCGGGGCCGCTGTTCTTCGAGCGCTTCTTCGTCGGGAACAACCTGGGACGCGACACCGTGAACGCCGTCGTGGACGCCGCTTTGCGAGGTTGGTCCCAGGTGTAGCGGCTTGCGGCCGCGAAGCAAGCCAGGCCATCCGTCCGACAAGGTCTCCGCCCTTCAATTCTTCGCAGCGGGTTACGCCTTGCTTCCGCAGCGGCTTCGCCGACCATGTTCGCCGATGCTCTGCTCGCCTGGGCGGTGTACATGGCCCCGGTCTCGTAGGGCTCCAGGAAACGCAGCGTCTGGCAGTGGCCAGGACCCTGGGCGCCGGCGTTCGGGTCGCTCGCTCCGGACCACGGACCCGCTAAGGCGTGAGATCAGAGCGCCGCGATGGCCTGCGGGGGCCGGCTGCGCATTCGAGAGTCGACGCCAACGACCGAAAACGAGCACACGGTACCGTGGCCCGCCCCTGACCCCGGTCGTCGCCGCCACAGGCCACCGAGAGCCAGTTCCTCGGACTCGCCGTGTACGCGGCGCAGCTCTCCGACGGTCTCCTGACCGCGCCTCAATTACTGGTGACAGCAGTTAATTTGCCGCTTCGACCGGTGGGTACGTACCAATGTGTTACGCGCGTAAATTCTGCCTCCGGCTTCTTGTTCACCGACCGCGGGGCACGGAATACTCCCGTCGGAACTTGTCAGGGACACGCTGTTCGCGAGGGCTCTAGTTGTTCTGTCCAGGGAGGTTGGTGACGGACGGCACGGCTGGGTGGTCTTGAACGGGTGAGGGCCTTCCGGCTTCGGTGTGGATTGCGACATCTCCACCGAGCACCGAGAAGGCCCTCTTGCCCCACCGTAATGCACCGCTGACCGAGACCGGCCGTCTTCGCCTGGCCCGCTGTGTGGTCGAGGACGGCTGGCCCCTGCGCCGGGCTGCCGAACGTTTCCAGGTCTCACCGACCACGGCCCAGCGATGGGCCGACCGCTACCGCCAGCTCGGCGAGGCGGGTATGAGCGACCGCTCCTCCCGACCGCGCACAAGCCCGCGCCGTACTCCGACCCGCACCGAGCGCCGGATCATCAAGGTCCGCGTGCTGCGCCGGTGGGGACCGGCCCGCATCGCACACCTGCTCCGCCTGGTTCCCTCGACGGTGCACCGCGTGCTGACCCGCTACGGCCTGGCCCGCCTCACGCACCTGGACCGGGCCACGGGCCGTGTCATACGCCGCTACGAACGCGACCGCCCCGGTGAACTGGTGCACGTCGACATCAAGAAGCTCGGCAACATCCCCGATGGCGGCGGCCACAAGGTCCTCGGCCGACAAACGGGCCGCAAGACCCGCGCCAACGCCGGCTACAGCTACCTGCACACCGCCGTCGACGACCACTCCCGCCTGGCCTACAGCGAGATCCACCCGGACGAGAAGAAGGAGACTGCCACCGGCTTCTGGACTCGGGCGCAGGCGTTCTTCACCGGCTGTGGGGTCACCGTCGAACGAGTCCTGACGGACAACGGCGCCTGCTACCGCTCACGCGACTGGCGAGACCTGCTGACGGCGGCAGGGATCACCCACAAGCGAACCCGGCCCTACCGGCCCCAGACCAACGGCAAGGTCGAACGCTTCAACCGCACCCTGCTCGACGAATGGGCCTACGCCCGCCCCTACCGCTCCGAGCAGGAACGACGCGACGCCTTCCCACAATGGCTGCACACCTACAATCACCACCGCGGACACACCGCACTCAAGGGCCACCCACCCGCCAGCCGCGTCCCCAACCTCTCAGGGCAATACATCTAGTGCCGCCCTGACGGGTCTCGCCTGTCCCCACCCAGGAGGAACGAGTGAAGGTCAAGACCCTCCGCACCGCCAGACGCTCCGGGCTGATCGCCTTGGCGTCCGGGCTCCTCGCGGTGTCGCTCACCACGCCCACCGCCCAGGCCGCCCCCTCGGCCAAGGCCTCGCCCGAGGCCGCGGCCAAGCTCACCAAGACCCTCGGCACCACCTCGACGGCCGGCTCGTACTACGACGCCGAGACCAAGTCCGTGGTGGTCAACGTCACCACGCGGAAGGCCGCGGAGGCCGTCCGCGAGGCCGGTGCCGTGCCGAGGCTCGTCACCCACAGCTCAGCGCAGCTGGCCAAGGCCGGCGCCGCCACCAAGGCTGCCGACATCCCCGGCACCGCCTGGGCCGTCGACCCCAGGAGCAACAAACTCGTGGTGAGCGCCGACAGCAGCGTCTCGCGCGCCGGCCTCGCCGAGCTCAAGTCCGCCATCGCCTCCTACGGCGACGCGGTCACCGTCAAACGAGTCAGCGGCACCTTCAGGAAGCTGCTCAACGGCGGCACCGCCATCTACGCCGACGCCGGCTGGCGCTGCTCCGTCGGTTTCAACGTCCGGAGCAGCAGCGGCGCCTACTACTTCCTGACTGCCGGTCACTGCACCGACGGTTACCCGAACTGGTACACCAACTCCGGCCTGACCACCTACGTCGGCCCGACCATCGACTCCAGCTTCCCCACCAACGACTACGGCATCGTCCGCTACGACAACACCGGCGTCAGCCACCCCGGCACCGTCAACCTCTACAACGGCACCAGCCAGGACATCACGTCCGCCGCCAACGCCTACGTCGGCGAGTCGGTCAAGCGCAGCGGTTCCACCACCGGCGTGCACGGCGGGACCGTCCAGGCCCTCAACGCCACGGTCAACTACGGTGGCGGCGACGTCGTCTACGGCCTCATCCAGACCAACGTCTGCGCCGAGCCCGGCGACTCCGGCGGTTCGCTGTTCGACGGCACCAAGGCGATCGGTCTGACCTCCGGCGGCAGCGGCGACTGCACCTCCGGCGGTACGACCTTCTTCCAGCCGGTGACCGAGGCGCTGAGCGCGTACGGCGTCAGCGTGTATTAGGTCCTCCTCCCTCTCCCGAGCGTTGACGACGCACGTGACCGCCGCCCGGAAGGCGGCGGTCACACGCGGCCTGTGGGAGCGCCGCTCCGCCAACCCGCCCTTCGCCTCCTGGGGGACGTTCGCGGGCGACAACGGTGAGGACAACGCCGCGCACACGCCCTGGGCCTGGGACGACGGGGACGACGGCAGCGATCTGCAGGACGGCTCGATCGCGCCTGACTCCGCGTACCTGATCTCCCAGTTCTTCGCCAACACCGCTCCGCTCAGCCTCACCTGCACCCGCAACGCCTACCGGTCCTGACGGGCACACCGAAGAGAGGGCTCGTGAACCCTGCAGCAGACTCCGGCCGAGGCCTGGACCGGCGTACCATGCTCCGCGGCGCGCTGGGCCTGACGGCCGCGCTCGGTACGGCGGCGACCGTCAGCCTCGTGTCGGCCCCCGCGCCTCGGCCTACGGATGGACCCGCACTCTTCAGCAGGGCGACAGCGGCTCCGATGTGAAGACCGAGGCCGGCTTCGGCCCGGCCGTCCTCGACGCCACGACTGCGGACCTCCACTCACCATGGCGGTGAACACCGAGGCGCAGACGTCCGTGTGCCTGCCTCAGGTCGCACCCTGACAGGACTCACCCTTCGGCGAGGAAGTGCGCCGGCAAGCGGTCGAAGTCGCTGTGGGCGAGCTCGGCCCCCCGGGGCACCACTGCCTCCGTTTCCTGCAGGAACGCCTTGAACTCCTGCGCTGGGGCCTTGAGCAGGGCCGTACCGGATGGCGGGTTGAGAAGGATGTACAAGTCGCGGCGGCCCTCCTCGCCGGAGGGCCATATGCGAACGTCTCCCTCGCCGGCGGGGCCCTCCAGGCCGTCGATCAGCACATCGCGCCCGATGATCCATTCCACCGGCTCGTGGCTGTCGACATCGGTGGTGAATGCGGCATGGACCACATAGGGATCACTCGGCTCGTACCGCAGATTCATGATCATGGGCAAGGACGTCGCATGCACGCCGACAAGCTTCACAGGCAGCCCCTGGATCACAGTTCTCAATGACTTCATCGGGTCTTACTCCTGGTGCTTCGAGTCATCCGGGGAGGGCATCGGAAGGGCTGTCGACGGATTCAAAAGGGCTGCACAGAGACGCGGTTACTGCGAGGACCGGTGGCGGTCGGCACGAGGACACCCGCAGGAGCAGTTCTTCGTGCCGTCGGCAAGGGCGCCCGGCCGACGGGAGCAGGCGAGGCCACTACTTTTGGCCGGGGCCATCACGGAGATGTGGCCAACGGTGGTTGCCGGACAAAGGGCGCCCTTGGTCTCAGCGATCGACGCTGTACCGGTCGTGGTTGCAGTGAACCGACTCGTCACGGTCCCCACCTCGACGCCGGCCGTGGTTGCCGGGGCCCGGTCACGCAGGGCAGAGCCGCCGGATACAGGCCCTTCCGGCCGCGTCACTCGTCGCAGGGCGACCGTCAGCGCAAGGGAGAGTCCACGGTGGGCGTCAGCAGGGTCTCGTCGAGGCCGACGATCTGGCTGATGTCGAAGCCCGCCATGTCCGCGCGGAATTCAGGACTCGACAGGTATGTCTCCAGCCGCTCCTGCACGTCGTCGGCGTCCCTGTAGGAAACGAGGGCGTACAGCCGGGGAGTGTCGCTTCCGGGCGCCGCGGGCACCGTCCAGACGCCGTGGGTGGTGATCCGGTGCTTGGCCATACCGGGAATGTGCTGGGCCCAGATCTTCTCGTAGGCGGTGAGCGCGTCGGAGCTGCGCAGGGTGTAGACGCGAAGCTGGTACTGGGACATGACACTGGTTCCTTTACTTCTGAGCATGGATGGTCGGCGGTCAGCCTCGGGGGAGGAGGTGTGCCAGTTCGGCATCCCAGTCGATGAGTCCGGACTCGGTCCCCCGTGGCACCAGAGCCTGGGTGTCCTGAAGGAAGGACGAGATGTCCTGCACGGGGACGTCGAGCAAGGCGGTGCCTGCGGAAGAACCGAGGGCGATGTAGATCGACTCGTCACCCCGCCCTGCGGCCGACCAGATCCGGGCGTCCGCGTGGCCTGCGGAACCCTCCAGGCCGTCAGCCAGAAGATCCCGCCCCAGGATCCATTCGACCGGCTCGTCACAGTCGACGAAGAAGGCGGCACGGACGACATAGGGATCAGCGGGCTCGTAGCGCAGACGTACACATAGAGGCAACGAGTAGACGTGCGAGACGACCAGCTGCACGGCCACCCGCCGTTCTACGACCTTCAAGGACTTCTTCATCGGCTTCCGCTCCCGGGTATGGCTCGGCGGTGCCTCACACCGGCCGGTGGCGAAGAGGCAGCGCGGGCGGAGGCGGTACAGCAGGGCGCGGGCGCCGGACGGCACCGGCGCACCGCATCAGGAGTGGCGCTGCACTCACTCGGCCGGCAGTCGGGGATGCCACCCCCCGACCGCCGGACGGGCCCCCGCCGCCGGCAGGGACAGGGCCGAGGGGAACTACTTGCGCACATGGCCGATACCCGTCTCACCGGTCGTCGCGGCTCACGTCATGGTGGTGCCTGCCCCCGCCGTCGTGCGCGCAGCGGTCCCCGTCGTGGCGGTAGGACCTGTCGGACGTCCAGCCGTGTCCCTCGCCCTCCCAGCGGTAGAAGTGACCATCGCGGTAGTAGAGCCCGTCGCAGTCGTGCCGGGTCGAATCGCTGCCGTGGCGGTCCTGGTGCCAGCCGCGGGTCTCGTCGCAGGAGTAGCCCCGCTCGAGCAGGTAGCCGACACCGTGGTCCCAGCTGTAATCAGCGGCCACGGCCCCGTCGGTCCGGTGCTGGGCGTGCGTGGACGCAAGGGGCGCGGCCGAGGCGGTGCCACCGGCACCGAGGACGGCGGCACCGGCGACCGCGACGGAGGAGACAGCGAGGGCGATGCGCTTCGCGAGCTTGTTCATGATCTTTCCTTCCCGAGGGGGTGATCTGGGCCAACGGCGGTTCTGCCAGGCGATGTATGACGCCCGGCGCGGCCCGAGCGAGCACTTCCATACGCTGTATGGAAGTGCGCTTTCATTCTTACCATACGCCGTATGGAAATGTCGAAGTGACGAAGGTGACCGTTGACCGGCTGGCACGAGCGCCAGCAGATGTCGTTCTTCGGCGCGAGCTGCCCGTCGCCGTCCTCTCGGCACGCCGGCCTTCTTCGCCTTGGCCGCGGCAGTGTGTGTCCCCTCGGCGCAAGCGCCAGGACGCGGTCGGGTTGGCCCGGCGGCGGGACGGCGGCCGGAGCGGGGCCTGGTGATCGGTGGCTTCACCGGCCCGGAGTTCGCCTCAGCCCGGGCAGTGAGGGCTCGAAGTCACGGATGCGTCCAGTTCGCCCGTCCGTTCAAGCTGTGCCCTGCAACCCCGACCGGCCTGTCAAACGATCTTTCGCCTGACGAGGAAAGGCCCAGCCGTCGACCCGGGCGAACTCCTCGCTGCGCTTGTGGCGGCCGGCTTCCACGGGGCCGTCATCCGGGGGCGTCGGACCGGTCGGCGTTCTCGGGGCCGTTGTCTGCCCGTGTCGGCAGCCCCAGTGGCCGACCGCCGCGGTGAGCCCAGATGTCACCGAGGACGACCTGGATGATGCCGGTGACGGGAATCGCCAGCAGGGCACCGAGGATCCCGGCGACTTCGGCGGCGATCAGGGTGGCCAGCAGCACGGTGAGGGGGTTGAGTTTCACCGTCCGAGACAGGATGACCGGTTGCAGGAGGTGGTTTTCGGCCTGCTGATAGACGATGAAGAAGATGATGGCCCCGATGCCGGCCGGCAGGGAGTGGACGAACGCCACTGCGGAGGCGACGACAGCTCCTATGGTGGCTCCCACCAGGGGAATGAGGTCGGTCACGGCGACGAAGAGGGCCAGCAGGCCGGCGAACGGCACTCCGGAAACCAGCAACACGACGTAGGTCAGAAGCCCGCAGATGACGCTGATCAGCAAGTTCCCGGTCAGATAGCCGTTGACGGTACGGGCGCACGCGGCTCCGACGCGGCGTATGCGGGCCGCGGGCGCCTCGTCCACGAGGGCCAGGGACCGGTCTATGGCCTTGGGGCCCTCCAGCACCATCAGATAGGCCAGCACGAAAATGGTGAGAGCGCCTGCCGCGGTGCTCGCTGCACCGCGGAGGAACTTCGCGATGGGCGTGCTCAGGCCGGTGGCGAACCCGTGGATCTGCGCCTGATGGTGCTGGACATACTGCAGAGCGTGCGTCCGTTCCAGCAGGTTGCCGACTGGCCCGCGGCCGGCCTGGGCGTCCCTGATCATCGCGGGTAGGCGACCGGCGAACCGGCTTCCCTCCTGGGCCAGGGGGATGACGAACAGGGCGATCACCGCGCCGACGGCCGCGGCCGCAGCCAGGAAGACCAGCAAGGTGGCCACCGGCCGTCGGCACCGCGGCGCCCGTCGCTGCAGGGCTTCGACCGCCGGATGAAGTGAGACGGCCAGGAACAACGCGATGACCGCCCAGATCAGGACCCGGCGAGCCTGGACCACCAGCTCGAGTACGACGTAGGTGGCGAGCACCAGGCCGATGGTGGCGAGGATGGTCCGCACCGGAACCGGACGCGTCGCCATGGGCATCGGGTGCCCAGCCCCGGTCACGGGAAAACGAGGAGACCTCTTCGCCCGGTGGGCGATGCTTCCCGGCACTGTCGCACTTGACCCCTTCCAACACGGGCTGCGGTGAGTCGCCACCGGCCACCAGGGACGGAGTCAGAGACAACCAATGGTGCTCGGCCGTCCGCAACGGATCACCCCGAGGCTGCCGCGTCCGTCACGTCCTGGGCGTTCCCGCCTTGTTCGGCTGGCGCTGGAGAAGGCCCCGGCCGGGCTCTCATCCGTACGCCGTGGATGAAAAGGGCACCACGGGTAACGAGATGCTGTTGGTGCGCCAGTCCGACCCCGGGCACGCAGGTTGGGGAGAAGGCGTCGGCTCGGCGGTGGTGAAGGCGTTCGGGGCACCGCCGATCCCAGGTGCGGATCACAGGCCGAGCTGCAAGCTGATGCCATAGGCCGTAACCGTCGAAGGAGTGTCATGGTGGCGGTGGCCGCAGGTGCAATCGCCGGACCGCCGGCCCGGTGGGGGAGGGAGCCGTCAGCCGCGGGCGTGTTCGCGGCAGTCGTGCTGTCGCCAGTGAGGTGCGCGCGGCTGATGCATGCGACTTTCGGGTACGCGCCGTGAGCGAGAACGCGGCGCGGCCGACGACCGGCGCGCGGCGGCCCTGGCTGATCGTGAATCCGCGTTCGGGTGGAGGGAAGGCGAGCCGGTTCCGGATCGCGGAACGCGCCTGCGCGTTCGGAGCCCAGGTGTTCCTGATCGATCCTTCCCTGCCCCAGGACGTGGCGACCGTCGCCCGACGCGCGGTGGACGACGGTGCGGATCTGCTGGGCGTGGCCGGCGGAGACGGTACACAGGCGCTTGTCGCCGAGGTGGCCGCGGAGAGCGGCCTGCCCTTCGTGGTCATTCCGGCGGGTACCCGCAACCACTTCGCCATGGATCTCGGCCTGGACCGTGAGGACCCTTCGGCCG
This sequence comes from Streptomyces sp. NBC_00557, assembly GCF_036345995.1. Taxonomy (NCBI): domain Bacteria; kingdom Bacillati; phylum Actinomycetota; class Actinomycetes; order Kitasatosporales; family Streptomycetaceae; genus Streptomyces; species Streptomyces sp. NBC_00557. The sequence goes on along the minus strand of NZ_CP107796.1, from coordinate 1,703,603 downwards.
CGCTGGAGGCCCTCAGGGACGGCGTCGAGCTGCGCGTGGGTCTGGGATACGCGGGCGAGCGGGCGTTCGTCAACAACGTCTCGTTCGGTGCTTGTGCCGCCCTTGTGCAGGACCCGGCTTATCGGGACGACAAGCTTGGCACGGCAGTGCGCATCCTTCCGGAATTGCCGGCCCGGCACGAGGGCCCGGAGCTGGTGGTCCGCACCGGGCTGCTCACCGTTGACGGGCCGGATGCCGTGCTGGTGAGCAGCAATCCCTACCAGTTCGACGACCCGGCCGGACTCGGCAGGCGTGCGCACCTGGACTCCGGCCTGCTGGGAGTGCTGACCGCCAGGGCAGAGACGCCCGCCGAGACGGCCGCGAGGCTGCGCGGTGGACAACCGCACAACCTCGCCGGTCTTGCCACGCCCGACGACGTCGTCGTCTACGCCGCCGCCCCGGCCCCCCCGCCGGGCTGGACGGCGAAGCCGTCAGACTGCCGACTCCCGTGCGGTGTCAAATCAGCCCTCGAGCACTCCGGGTATGGATTCCCCGGCATCGTCCCGGCGCCCAGCCTGCCGAGCGATCGCCGGGGTGGGCCGCCATCCGGCGGGTGGTCTGAACCTCGGGGAGCCGCTCCCGCTCACCGCGCATGCTCGGCGGAAGCCGCTACCCGTCCGTTCACCTGCGAAGCCGTGACCTGGAGCGGCAGTATCTGACCTTTCGATCACCTATGAGGGTCTTGACGTACAAGCCATTACATCTGATGATTTCATCAGAAAAGGGCAAATTGCTCTGATCTGACACATACCGCACCGTGTGCCGCTCACCGGGACATCGCTGTTCACCACCGCTGCACACAGGGCCGGCAGGCCACAGGCCGACGCTCCTACTTCCGCACCGATGAGATGGACCGCGAATGACCAACATTGACCACACCCTCCTCGCCGAGCCGGTGAGCCTTCCTGAGGTGCCCGATGCCGCGATAGCGATGATCGATGCCGAGGGCATCGTCGTGGGGTGGACGCACGCCGCTCAGCAGCTCGTCGGCTACTCGGCCGGTGAGGTGGTGGGCCGGTCCGCCGCACACGTGCTGCCGCCTCCCGAGGACACCCGGAGGGCGTTGGCGTTCGCCGAGCAGTGCCGTGCGCGGGGCGGCTGGTCCGGCACCGTCGCGATAGGCCACCGCGACGGCCACACGCTCAGGATGACGCTGCGGGTCTCGCTGCTACGGGGACAGGGCGACGACACCCGGTGGCTGGCGTCCGTGACGGACATAGGTTCCCTGTCCTCGGGGGCGACCGGGGGACCGGTGCGGGAGTCGCTCCTTGCCCGAGCCCCGATCGGCATCGTCGTCTATGACGCGCAGCTGCGCTGTGTCTGGGCGAACGACGCCATGGAGCGGCACGACGGCGTGCCTCGTCACCGGCGCTTCGGGCGCGGCCTGAAGGACTCCCTGCCCGCCGTCGAGGCCGAAGCGCTCAAGGTCGTGATGCGACAGGTGCTGGAGAGCGGCACGACGACGGTGCACGAGTACCGTGCGTGGCCGCCTGCGGACCGGCGCCGTGAGCATGCGTTCTCGGCTTCCTTCTTCTGCCTCCAGGGCGCGGACGGCACCCCGTTTGGCGTGTGCTCCATGACCGTGGACGTCACCGGAAACAAGCGGGCACGCGAGCGCCTCGCCATCCTCAGCGAGGCCAGCACGCACATCGGCAGCACCCTCGACGTGATGCAGACCGCCCAGGAACTGGCAGAGCTCACCGTGCCCCTGCTGGCCGACCACGCCGTCGTCGACCTGGTGGAGTCGGTTCCGTTCGGACTCGAGCCCGCCGCACGGATCAGCACGACGAGCGGACGCCGCCCTGTGTTGCGCCGTGCCGGGGTGGCCTCCGTCGACCAGGGTGTCCTGGAGATGCCAGCGGTGCGTGAAGAGGTGATCCACGTCCCCCCGACCTCGTCGTTCGCCGCCGTCCTGCGCACGGGCAGATCTCACCTGGAACCGGTGCTGGACACTCATGCCGGCCCCTGGGTCGACCACGATCCGACGCGTGCGCAGAAGGTACGCGACAGCGGCGTCCACTCTTTGATGGTCGTACCCATCCGCGCGCGGCGCTGCGTGCTGGGCCTGGCGCTGTTCGGCCGTTCCACGGAACAGACGCCGTTCCAGGAGGACGACCTGCTCCTCGCCGAGGAGCTGGTCACCCGGGCCGCGCTCTGTTTGGACAACGCGCTCCAGTACGCGCGCGAGCGCACCGCCGCTCTCACGCTGCAACGCGACCTGCTCCCTCACCGGGTGCAGGGCGGCGCCGCCGTCGAGGTCGCCTCGCGCTATGTGCCCGCCGACATGGACCACGGTGTGGGGGGCGACTGGTTCGACGTGATCGAGCTGTCCGGCGCACGGGTGGCCCTGGTCGTCGGCGATGTGGTGGGACACGGCATCAACGCCGCGGCGACCATGGGCAGGCTGCGCACCGCCGTACGCACGCTCGCGGCCCTCGACCTGCCCCCGGACGAACTGCTGACGCACCTCGACGACACGGTCCGGCGACTGAACGACGAGGACGCCGACGACACCGACCGGGTTCCAGCGGTCGTCGGTGCCACCTGTCTGTACGCCGTCTACGACCCGGTCTCCCGACGGTGCACGCTGGCACGGGCCGGGCATCCGCCGCCCCTGGTCGTCGACGCGCAGGGCGGGGTCACCGTCCCCGACCTGCCGGCCGGAGCCCCGCTGGGCCTCGGTCTCGGCCTGGTGCCTTTCGAGTCCGTGGAACTGGAACTGCCGGAAGGAAGCGTGCTCGCCCTCTACTCCGACGGCCTGGTGGAGTCCCGCGGCGAGGACATCGACGTCGGCCTGCGGCGTCTGGGCGCCGCCCTGGCACAGCCCGGTGCCGCCCTGGAGGACCTGTGCTCGCGGGCGATGGAGAACGTGTCGGCGCAGGCACCGGCCGACGACGTCACCCTGCTCCTTGCGCGGACGCGCGCCCTGCCACCCGCCCAAGTCGCGTCCTGGGATCTGCCGAACGAACTCGTCACCGTCCCGACGGCCCGGCGTCTGGCCGCCCGTCAGCTCCGTGAATGGGGTCTGGAGCCGCTGGTGACGGCCGTGGAGTCGCTCGTCAGTGAACTGGTCACCAATGCGATCCGCCACGGCGACGGCCCGGTCCGCCTACGGCTCATCCAGCACCGGGTGCTTACCTGCGAAGTCTCCGACACCAACACCGGTCGGCCACGCTCCCGCCATCCCGGCAATCTCGACGAGCACGGCCGCGGCCTTCACCTGGTCGGCCGGCTGTCGCGCAGGTGCGGTTCCCGCTCCGTAACAGACGGCAAGGTCGTCTGGGCCGAACAGGACCTGCCGTCCCCAACAGGCGCCCGCTGAGCGCCGACAGCCGCCACAGGATCCCCATCTGCCGTAGTCGCGGAACCTCGTAATGAAAGCCAGAGACATGGACCCATCGGATGTTGAAAACGCCGACCCGGCAGGCGCCTTTCGAGGTGCGACGAGCGTCTCCGGCGCCGGCCCCGGCGGCCGGCCGCCCGCCTTCGACGGTCTGGCCGCGGCCGTGCTCGACGATCGGGGCACGGTGGTGGGGTGGACCGGCACAGCACAGGACCTGACCGGGTTCTGCGCCGACGAGGTCCACGGCCGCCCCGTGCGGGAGCTCGTGGCCGACCTCCCGCACGGGGCGCACAGGGCCGCACACGTGCCGGCGACCGGCCGGGTACGACTGCGTCACCAGTGCGGCAACACGATCGACGTCACATTCCGGACCACACGGGTGAGCGGCTCGGCGGACTTCCTCGTGCTCGCAGCCCCCACTCCTCACGTCGCCGGCCACCGGCACGGCGCAGCCCTCCTGCGCGCACTGTCCGCACAGAACCGGATCACGATCGCCCTGCACGACACGGATCTCACCACCGTGCAGACGAACGCCATGCCGGACACTCCCGACGGCCGTCCCATACAGCCCGGCGCCCGACTGAGCGACGTGCTGTGCGCCGGGGACGCCGAGACCATCGAGGCGGTACTGCGGCAGGTGCTCGAGACGGGCGTCCCGGTGATCCACAGGAACCAGCGAGTGAGCTGGCGACACCGTCCGTGGCGGCGGCACGCGCTGTCGCTGTCCGCCTTCCGGCTGGAGGACGCGCGAGGACACCCCACAGGAGTCGCAGCCCTGTACATAGACGACACCGACCAACTGCGTGCCCGCCGACAGCTGGATCTTGCCCACGCGGTCGCCGAGCGGGTGGGGGGCTCCCTGGATGCCGTGCGGACCGCCCAGGATCTCGCGGACGCCCTTGTACCCACCTTCGGTGATCTCGCGGCAGTCGACCTTGCGGAAGCCGTCTTCGACGGTGACGAACCCGCCGAGCGGCTGGGCGGAGGAGATCCGCATCGACGCAACGCGGCCCTGGCGCCGGCCACCGCGGACTGGCCGCCCGGCATCCAGCGCGGCAACCTCGTCCCGTCCCTGTCCGACCACCCCCTCCTGCGCCGCTTCCAGCACGGCGAGACGGTCGTCTACGACCGGGACGACTACATCGCCCTGATCGGCGGCCCACATCCGGCCGAGCAGTTCCTCCCGCACGACGTCCAGGCGGTGATGGTGGCACCGCTGCACGCCCGCGGCCTCACCCTCGGAGCGATCGTGGTCTGGCGCACCGGTCCGTCCGAACCGTTCACCGAGGACGAGGTGGATCTCATGAGGCAGATCGCCTCACGGGGAGCACTCGCCATCGACAACGCCCGCCGCTACACGCGCGAGCACAGAGCGGCCATGGCCCTGCAGCAAAGACTCCTTCCCCCGGCCACGACCGACACTCCGGCAGCCGAGACCGCCGGCGTCTACCTGCCCACAGACCGTGGGGGCGGCACCAGCGGCGACTGGTACGACGCCATACCCCTGCCCGCTCTCCGGCTGGCCCTCGTCGCTGGAGACGTGATCGGCCGCGGCATACCCGCCAGTGCCACCATGGGCCGTCTGCGCGCTGCCATCCAGACCCTCGCCGACCTCGAACTGGAGCCGGACGAGTTGCTCACGCGCCTCGCTGACCTGGTCCAGCGCCTCGCGGCGGAAGCACCCCCTGGCGACCATGACGCCATGGGCGCCACCTGTCTGTACGCGGTCTACGACCCGGTCACCCGACGCTGCGCCATGGCCAGTGCCGGGCACCCGCCGCCCGTGCTCGTGCGGCCCGACGGGAGTGCCGAAGCCGTCGACATACTCCCGGGGCCGCCCCTCGCCGTCTGCGGCATGCCGTACGAGACAACCACGATCGACGTCGAGCCGGGCAGCGTCCTCGCGCTCTACACCGACGGCCTGGTCCAGCAAGCCACACACGACGTCTGCGACGGGCTCCAGCGGCTGACCGGTGCCCTCGCCACCTCCTGCCGCCCGGACCGCGCGCTGGAGGAGACCGGCAGGACCCTCCTCGACAATCTGGTGGACGAAGCACCACGTGACGACGCGACCCTGCTGCTGGCACGCACCCGCGCCGTACCCGCCAACGACACCGCTCGCTGGCGGATACCGGCTGATCCGGCTGCCGTCTCGGACGCCCGGGAATGGGCGACCCGCCAGCTCACCGCATGGGGGTTGGACGACCTCCTCTTCCCCACCGAGCTCATCGTCAGCGAACTGGTCACCAACGCGATCCGCTACGGTCGTCCGCCGGCGGAGCTGCGACTGATCCGGCACCACGTTCTGGTCTGCGAGGTCACCGACTCCAACACCGCCCAACCCCGTCTGCGCCGCGCTCGCACCACCGACGAGGGTGGACGCGGACTGTTCCTCGTCGCCCAACTCGCCGAGCGCTGGGGCTGCCGCCACGGCCAGAACCACAAGACCATCTGGTCCGAACAGCCGATCACGCGCGCCCACTGATCACGCCCTGTGGCCATCTTTAGTAGGTGGGGCCGTAGGGGCTCCAGTGCCCGAGGAAGGGTTTCAGGTCGCGCCGGCGGCAGCGTCAGCCGCTCCACGAACGGCACGAGCTGGCAGAACCTGGTGATCGCGGTCAGCAACGACGGCCAGGGCTACGACAAGGAGTGGATCGTCTGCGACAACTCCGCCACCAGCCCGTACTACGGCACCTGCTACGTCGAGGTGGACGTAAGCCGCGCCTGGGGCGCCCTGATCGCCGAACACCACCCCCGCGCGGTACGCCTCTCCATCCATCCACAGCCCGTCGGCGCCCCGAAATTCGGCATCCGCCTCCTCGACGCCCCGACGCCTGGACAACCCCCTGGCACTCCGCCGCCTTGCGCCGTAGCGACGGCAGGTGGACTCTCATGCCCAGAGCCGAAGCCGCCCGGATGGGTCGACTGGTGCGGCAAGGCGGCAGAGACAGTCACTTCGACCAGAACCGGGCAGCCGCACCGGGGGACGTTGGGGGTGCGCGGTCGCCTGGTGGTGGCGGCCCCGTGCCGTACCGCGCTGCGGGCGAGCCACTCGGACCAGGTGAGATTTCGTAGCCGTAGCGGGCGCTCGGCCCGTGCCGTCAGGCCGTGCTGGTGCCGCGCTGGTTACGCGAACGCGGCTGCGTGCACTGCCTGATCCGGAACACCGGCATCTTTCAGACCACCGGCTACCGCTACCTGCAGGGAGCGTCGGCCTCCGGACGTCGAGCAACGCAAAGTCCCGGACACTCCGCGACTGCGCCTGTACGCTGAGTTGGTGCCACTTCGCCACAGTTCCGAGGCCGCTCACAGCGGGAAACCGGTCGATTCGGCCTGGGACGAGTTGGGCGACGCGATACGGAAGCTGACGTTCGCCCGAGGCTGGGACGACGTCCGGCGCGCGTTCGACCAGCACCCCGAACTGCTGAGTGACACCGGTGTGGAACTCCTCGAGTATCTGGCCGAAGGGCTGCGGAAGGAGGGAAACCCCGCCGGGACGCGCCTCTACGGCCAGTACCTCGACCTCTTGGTGCTGGCCCGCCACACCGGCGTCGAGGCCGCGATCGCCGAGATGAGTGGCGACGACCTCCCCGCCGAACTGCGGTCTGCCCTTGCCCCTTTGTCCCAGGCGCCCACGGCCGCCGACGACCCGCCCGGGCATATCGCGCGCATCCGGCATGCCCTGGAGTCGGCCTCGCCGGACAGCGCGCCGAAGGTCTGGCGCTCGCTGCAGGCGATGCTCGGTGACGCCCTGCTCGACGACCGCACGGGCGATCGCGCCCAGAACGTCGAGGACGCGCTCGCGGCGCTCCAGGCGTCCCTGTCCCGGCAGTCGAGGACCGCCCGGCCGATCCTGTGGGCCATCACGATGAACGACATGGCGAGGGCGCACATGGAGCGGGTGCGGGGTAACGCGGAGGAGAACGCCTCGCACGCGCGCGCCACCTTCCGGCAGGCCCTCGACATCTTCACCGGTAACCCGAGGCCACGGATCATCGCGGTCGACACGGAGCGAACCCTCCTGCTGCTGGCGACCGGCACGGACGCCGAGCTGCGCCGAGCGATCGACATCCTCCGCCGCCTGCTCAACCACCTGCACGGCATCTTCCCGGTCGACAGCGTGGTCGATCTTCCCCGGCTGGCGCGATGCGTCCGAGAGGTACGTCTGTCGCAGGCCGACGAGGACGACGCGGACGATGCGGGCCACGCGGACCATGAGGGCCACGAGCACGACGAGCACGACGAGCACCTCGTGGTGGACGTGCCGAACGGTTCTATGCGGTTCGATCCGGCGCGGGAGCGCGTGGCCGTCGGCGTGTGGCTGCTGGCCGAGTACGGGCGGACCGGCCACGGCGACACTCTCCGGCTCGCGCTGCGCCATGCCGAGGAGACGGCACGGTCCACCGACGCGTCCTCGACATGGCGGGGAGAGGTCCTCGCCCTGCTCGGCAACGCCTTGTGGAGCTACCACGACCGGGTCCGGGATCCGCGGGCCCGCGCCCAGGCCATGGACGCGCACCGGCAGGCCGCGGCCGTGTTGCCGCCCGACTCCCCTCTTGTCGCCGACTGTCTGACCACGCTCGCCGAGGGCCTCTACCAGCAACACGTGGAGAGCGGTGACCGGGAAGACCTGGACGAGGCGATCGCACTGGCCGACCGGGCCACCGCCCTCCTCCCGCCCGACTCACCACTACGCCCGGGGTTCCTCCTGCGGCTGAGCAACTACCGGCGGGCCCGGCACTTCGCCGACGGCGACCTGCGTGACCTGGAGGCCGGCCTGGCGGCACTGCGGTCGGCCGAGGAGCTGACACCGCCCGACGCCGCCGGCCGGCTCACGGTGCTGTGCAAACTGTCCGCGGCGCTGACCGTACGGTACGAGCGACTGGGCGACCTCGCCGACCTGGACGACGCCATCGCCCGTGGCCGCGAGGCGCTCGGCCACACGCCGGAACCGTCCCCCGTCCGCGCCGCTGTGCTCGGAGAGCTGTCCTCCGCGTTGCAGGGCCGTTACGAGGCCACCAGTCGGCCGGCCGACCTCGACCACGCCATCGAGGCCGCCCGCGAGGCCCTGACCCTCACCCCCGCCACGGTCCCGGAGCGCGCGCGGTCCCTGTTTCGGCTGGGCCACGCACTGAACGCCCGCTACGACCTGGCACAACGGCCTGACGACCTCACCGAGAGCGTCACGCTCATCGAGCAGGCCGTGGCGCTCTCCCCGCCCGGGACGGACTTCCGGGATGCGGCGTTGGGCGCGCTCAGCATGGTCATGCGCGACCGCTACTTCCGCGACGGCGACCTCGCCGATCTCGCCCGGTCCGTCGAAGTGGCCCGCGCCGCACTAGCCCTCTCACCACCCGGCACTCCCGGCCGATGGCTGCACCTGACGGGCCTCGGTGTCGCGCTGCGCCAGCAGTACACCCGTAGCGGCGCGCTGTCCGACCTGGACGAGGCGATCGCGCAGTGGCGGGAGGCACTCGAGGACGACTCCCCTGACGAGGCTCTCCCAGTGGCTCTCAGCGGTCTCGCCGTCGCCCTCTTCGACCGTCATCGGCACACCGGTGACCGGGCACACCTCCAGGAAGCGATCGGGCTGGCCCGCAAGGGACTGGACTTCGTCCCACCGTCGTCGGCGTCCTATCCCAACGCCACCCACCTCCTGGCTCGCGCGTTGCGGGACAGCTTCCTGAGCGCGGGCGACCCCGCAGATCTCGACGAGGCCGCGACACTGTTGCGCGGTGGCATCGAGGCGGACCAGGGCAGCGTGCACGGCCGGATGTTCCTGCCCAGCAGTCTGGCGCGTGTGCTGACCTGCCGGTACGAGGTCGACGTGGTGGGCCACGCGGCCGACCGGGACGAGGCGCGAGCGCTGTTCCGCCGGGCCGTGACCGCCGGGCTGGTCATGTGTCCGGACCTCGCCCGCGCCGACAGCATGGCGTGGGGCAGGTGGGCCGCCCGGCGGGAAGCCTGGAGCGAGGCGGCGGAAGCGTACGGCTACGGCCTGCGGGCGATGGAGCAGTTGTTCCGGGCGCAGCTCACCCGCGCGACGAAGGAGTCGCGGCTGCGTGATGCGCAGGGACTAGCGGTGGCCGCCGCCCATGCGCTGGCAAGGACCGGTGACGCGACCGGGGCGGCGGTGGCGCTCGAACGCGGCCGGGCCCTGCTCCTCTCCGAGGCGCTCGAACGTGGCCGGGTCGGGCTGGAACAGCTCAGCGCCACCGGTCACGCGGACCTCGTCGAACGCTACCGGCGTGGCAGTGCGGCCCTGGCGGCACTGGAGCGCCAGACGCTCGCCTCGGCAGACGGGTCAGGCCCGGCGCCGGCGCACCACGTACCGGCTCATGATCCCGAAGTCACCGACGCATTGCGCGCCGCCCGAGCCGAACTGGAGGCCGCCATCACCGCCATCCGGCGGGTCGACGGCTACGAAAGGTTCCTCGACCCGCCGCGCTTCGACGACATTCGGGCGGCCGCGACGACCCCGCTCGTCTACCTGGCGGCGGCGGAACGGACCGGATTCGCCCTGCTCGTCACCGGCGACCACGTCGAGGTGCGCTGGTTGCCGTCGCTGACCGAGGAGTCACTGCGCGCCCGGGTGGAGTCGTATCTGAGGGCGTACGGTGCGCGAGCGAGCGATCCCATCGCTTGGGAGAACCGTCTGGACGAGGTCACGCGATGGCTCTGGGACGCCGTCATGGAGCCCGTCGTCGCGACCCTGGCGCCCGCCGGCCGGGCGGTGCTGGTGCCCGCGGGCCTGCTCGGCCTGGTCCCGCTGCACGCCGCCTGGCGCGAGGACGCGTCGGCGCCGACCGGGCGCCGGTACGCACTCGACGATCTGCTGCTGACCTGCGTACCCAACGCGCGCGCCCGCGTCGCCGCTGCGGAGCGGGCCGCCACCGTCAGCCAGGAGGGGCTGCTGGCGGTGGAGGACCCCCATCCGGTGTCCGCGCGGCCGCTGCTGGCTGCCGGCCCTGAAGTGCGGGAGGCTCTCGGCCACTTCACCCGCACGTGCAGTCTCGGCGGTGACCGGGCCACCCTGACGGCCGTCCGGGACGCGCTCGGCGACTACCCTGTACTCCACTTCGCCTGCCATGGTTTCGCCAAGGTCGACCAGCCCTTGGCCAGCGGGCTCCTGCTCGCCGGCGACGAGCCGCTGACCCTTCGCGACCTGCTGAGGGGCAGCCCGCTCGACGCCCGGCTGGCCGTCTTGTCGGCCTGCGAGACCGCTGTGCCCGGCGTCGATCTGCCCGACGAGGTCGTGAGCCTGCCCACCGGGCTGCTCCAGGCCGGTGCGGCGGGTGTCGTCGGATCGCTGTGGGCCGTCTCCGACCTGAGCACGATGGTGCTGATGGCCCGCTTCTACGCCTTGTGGCGCTCGGACGGGCTGGATCCGCCGGAAGCACTGCGACGGGCGCAGCAATGGGTCCGCGACACGCCGAACGGCGTGAAGCGCGACATGTGCCCCGGCATCGGGGAACTGAGCGGCGACCATGTGCCGGCCGGAGCCAAGCCCCTGTGGGAGCGGGCGCGGGCGCACCGTTCGCCGTCCTGCTGGGCCGCGTTCGTGTACGTGGGCGAGTGAGCCGTGGCGCGGGGCGCCCGCCGTTCACATGCCGGTGTAGGTGAACGCGGCCCAGTGGGCGGGGCCGGTGTGGGGCCGGGCCTTCTGCCAGAAGCGGCGGTGCAGTGCGGGCATCCCCGGCCTGGTCACCTCCGGAATGTCCGGGAAGCGGTGCGCCTTGTCGCCGTTCGTGCTGTCGCGCACCCAGATCTGGGCCCGGCGCAGTGCCTGCGCGGGCTCCAGTCCCTCCTGCCGCCAGCTCTGGTAGAAGCGGGAGACGAGGAGGGTGGTGGTGATATCGGGTACACGCCACAGGCTGCCGACCACCCCCGCTGCGCCGGCCTCGCTCAGGCCGGTCGGCAGTCCCACGGCCTCGTCAGGCAGGACGGTGCCCGACAGCGCGCTCTCGCACGCGGACAGCACGGCGACCCTCACCGACGTGAGGCGCTGTTCCAGCACGTCACGCAGGGTCAGTTCGCCCTGTGCCAGGAGCAGTGCACTGTCGAGCGGATGATCGAGGTGGGCGAGGCCGTGGCAGGCGAAGTGCAGGACGTGATGCTCCGTCATCGCGGCCAGGACGTCGGGTAAGGAGCAGTCGGGGCCGGTCAGTCGCCGGTGGTGGCGGAAGCAGCCGAGGGCCGCGTTCACCTCATGGCTGATCGCAGGCAGATCCGCGGTCGACTGGGACCCGACGGCGTCGACCATCAGCAAGCTCGTCGGATCGGCCTCGGCGGCGAGTCGGCGGGCCACGTCGAGGGCTCGCGCGTTGGGCGCGTAGGTGAGGAGCATCTGATCCACGGCGTACCAGCGGCCGCTCGCCGTGGACGCGGGCCGCCAGGCGGCGTGCAGCGGCAGCAGGTTCAGTTCGCCGGCGGCCACGAGAACGGCGTGCTCGTACCCGTCGAGCGCCGTCAGCACGGGTGCCATGGCCGCGTCCCAGAGCCATCGCGTGACGTCGTCCAGGCAGGTCTCCCACACGGCGGCCGACGCCGAGCGCGTGGCCTGGGCGGCCAGGAAGTCGCTGGCCCTGGACGCGACGGCGGCCTCCGTGAGCGCAGGCAGTGGGACCGTGCGGAGATCATCGCCGATGATGACGGCTTGACCGCCGACCGGAGCGGTCACCAGGTAGACCACGGCCGGACCGTCCGGGGGCCGGGCCGGACTATGGGAGTCCGTATTCCGCAGAAAACCGGAGAAGCCGCCGGTCGCACGGATCGCGGTGATCGCCTGGTCCAGTTCCTTCCGCGCCGCGTCATGGGCGTCCCGTCTGCGAGGTGCTGCCGGCCCGGTGAACGGGTGGCGCGAGTCGCCGGGAGCGGCTCGTTCGAGGGCGGTGACGCGTTGCGCGGCCAACTGGTAGCGGTCGGCGAGGTCTTCGTGTCCCTGGGCGCGCAGACGGGACAGGTCGACGCGTTCGCGTTCCAGGACTTCGGAGAGGACCAGCGCCCGGCCGTGTTCGAAGCCGGCAGCGGCCTGGGGCACCCGCCCGGCACTGACCATGGCGAAGGCCGCTCGGGCCGGAAGCCGCCGTGCCTCGCGCAGCCAGGTCTCGCGCTGGGCCCGGGTGGTCTGCGCGCGCACCAGCTGGTGCATGGCCTTCAGCCCGATGGCGTACGCGCAGGCGGACTCGTCCCACGCCTCCCATTCGGCGGTCCAGTCCCCCAGGGTACGGGCGGCGAGCAGCGCGACCTGGGGGCTGTGGACGAGTCCGATCCGAGCGGCGCGGCGCAGCGCCTCCACGGCCCGGCGCAGGTCCCGGATGTGGGAGCCGCGGTCGTGGCGCAACCGGAGGCCGACCGCCAGGTTGTACGAGAGGGCGGCCAGCTCGGGGCTGCGCGGCCGGACCGCGGCGATCGCCCGTTCGTAGTGGTGACATGCGCGATCGAGGTCTGCCGGGTCCCGGCGCGTCTCGTAGCGGTCGAGCAGACCGGCGGCCAGGTTGCTTGCGTGGAGCCACCACTGCGGGGAGTGGTCCGGGGTGAGGTCGAACGCCTCCTGGGAACGAGCCACGATGGTGTCCAGCAGGTCCGGTCGGATGCGTTCCCCGTCGTGTGTGGTCGCCAGGCAGCCGGCGAGCGTTGCCAGGCGGCGGGCTCGTTCGGTGGCGTCGGCGCCGGTCATTCCCACCGCCTGCTCGGCGTGCCCGACGGCACGGCGCAGCTCCGTGGGGTCGCCGGTGCGCAGGAAGCGCTCCCGTCGGGCCGAGGCCAAAGTGTCCAGGTAGATGGCCCGCTCGGGTGCGGTGGCAGGGGTGGCCTCGACCGCCTGTTCGCCGACGTCGATCGCCAGGTCGAGGTCGTCGAGGTCGCCGCTGCGGGTGTGCCGGGCGAACAGGCAGCCCGCGTAGGTGTTGAGACACCCCGGCCGTTCGGCGGGGGTGAGTTCCCGGTGGGACAGCGCCTGCTCCACGGCGTCGACGGCGCGCTCCAGGTCGGCCGCGTCGGCACCGCTCTCGTACGCCTGGAGGCGGGCGTTGGCGAGGTTGGCCAGTGCACCGGGCCGTTGCGGGGCGTCCTCGTCGAAGGCGTCCACCACGCTCTCCAGGGCCGCCACCGCGCGGTCGAGGTCCTCGAACGCGCCGGCTGCCTCGTAACGGTTGAGCAGGCCGAGGCCAAGGTTGTTGACGAACTCGGCCCGCGCCGGATCGCCCTCGGGAACGAGGTCCACGGCCTGTTGCAGGGCATGCACCGCGGCGTCCGCGTCGGCAGCGGTCTGCTTGGCCTCGAACAGGGCGATCAGCACGTTTCCCAGCCCGGTGAACGCGCCGGCCCGGGTGAGGGCCTCGGCCGAGGGGGTCCGCGAGGCGGCGGTGAAGGCCTCGACCGCCTCCGCCAGGTCTTGGAGGTCGCCGTTCAGCTCGTAGCGGCGTGCCAGGGCCGCGCCCAGGTTGGTGCGGTAACCGGCGGCCTCCGCGGGATCGGCGGCCTCACGGACAGCCTGGCGCCACAGCGCCACCACCTCGTCGAGCGTGGGTCCGTCCGGCTCGGTGTCCGTCATCAGACGGGAGAACAGCAGACGGGCCAGTCCGTCCAGGGCAGCCGTGCGCGCCTGCGGGGAGACACGGTCGGCGTCGTACGGCACCAGCTCCAGGACGCGCCGCCATGCCTCCTCGGCAAGTGCCCGTTCGGTCCCGCTACCGCCGTCCTCAAAGGCGGCAGTGGCGGCGAGGGCGGTCTCCCAGGTGTCGGTGACTCCCGTGGGGTGTCCCCGGATTTCCCCGAAGGTCTCGGCCACGCCGACGACACGGCAGCGGTACAGCAGCCGCGCGTGGAAGGAGAGGACATCAGCGGTCTGCCGGTCCTGGGCGTCGACCGCCCGCTCCTCCCACTCCCGCAGCAGGTCCATGCTCGCGTGGTCGGTCAACTCGCCGTGGTGCCGTACCAGTTGCTCCGCCTCGTCGAGGGTGCCGGCGCCGATGAGGGCGGCGAGCCGGTCGGCCGGGCCGTTCTCCGTCATCCTTCGTCGGTCCTCCTGACCTTTAGGGTGTCGGCGGGTTCGGGGGCTCGGCACTGGTGAACGTCGGACTCGTCCCATCGAGTCCGCGCAGGAGGTACGTCGTGATCCTGCGCCCCGTGACGCGTTCCTCGGCGGGATTGGCCGGAAGCGGCCAGCGCAACTGGGCGTACAGCGCGCCCCGGTGCAGGTCGAAGGAGGCTTCCAGCAGGTCGGCGAAGACCTCGGCCCTGGCCGGAACCCATACGAACACCGCGGAGAGGGCGACGGCGAGCCCGGCGGGCAGGGCCCACGGTGTCCAGGGGGTGAAGCCGAGGAAGAGCAGTCCCCACACGCAGGCGCCGACCGAGGTGTCCAAGGACCGGCGAGCGGCGGTCAGTTCGGCCCGTACGGTGTCTGGGAGCAGCAGCCACAGACAGGGCCAGACCACCACCGCGTCCAGCCCGTACTTGTCGATGGGGCGGGTCTCCGCGGCCCGCAGAACGTTGCCGACCCGCGTGGGCAGCATGCGCGGCCCGGTGGGCAGGCGCCGCAGGCGTTTGTCGACGGACGTGTAGCGTTCGCGCTGTTCGGGAGTAGCGCTGCCATCGTGGATCGCCTCGGCGAGTGACTGGAACTCCTCCCCGGCAGCGCGCGCCCTGCGCGACGCCCGCCGGACCAGCCGTCGGCGGACCGGCCGCAGCGGCGCGGGCCAATAGCCCTCCAGCAGTGCGAGGACGGGTCCGGTCAACCGGTCGACGACGACTCCGCAGGCGCCGACGGCGCAGAGCAGCGCGAGCAGTACCACCGCCTGCCCACCGGCGGGTTGCCGTCCGAGCCAGTGTGCGGGTGCCTCCCACGCGTGGGGCCCGCCTCGGGCGCGTGTCCAGGCGAGCAGCCCACCCAGCCAGAACATCAGGGCGGGCAACGCGACCGTGGCCCAGCGCTCGGCGAGCTTGCCGCCCACCCCCGACCAGAACGTCCCCATGCTCAGTACGCCTTCAACTCGCGACCAGCCTGACACCCGGGTGATCGGGACACTCGGGTATCTCTTGCCCCACCGACGTGCGCCACCACGCGTAGGCGCCGTCCTCGGGACAGAGGTACCGCTGGGCGTCCACGGGATCGCCGCCGTGCGGATTGGCCAGCGGGGAATATCCCGTCTTGTCCCCCGAGCGCACGGCTCTGTGCTGCAGGTCCGGAGGCAGATGCCGCTCGTCCTCCAGCACGGACGCCGCCCATGCGAGCGTCGCCGGCGATTCGCCGAGCAGCTCCAGGACGGCCTCGCCGACGTCCACGCCGTCCCGTGCTCGGTCGAGCAGCGCGACGATCCGCAGGTCCCACCGCGGCGCGTCCTCTCCGACCAGGCCCGGAAGATACGGCCGGATGGCCCGGGCCACGTCGAGGACCACCTCATCCATCCCTGCCCCCGCTCTCCTCGTCATGCCTTCGTCGACAGGGGCTGCCAGAGGAGCGCCGGCATGTCGTACCGAACGCGACAATCCCGCCGGATCGGATGGGACGGGAAATCGGCGCCATGGGCTCCGCGTCAGTGACCGGACCGTGTTCGGCAAGCTGCGGCGGCTCCTGCGGTTCGGCTGCCCCGCGGAAATAGCCGCGCGCCGATCATGGTTGCTGCGAGCATGACGACGAATGCGCCCCAGCCCGGGGTGTTGCGATACACCGCCTTCTCCAGCGTCCCCGACGGCGGAAGTCCCGCCGGCGTCGTTCTGGACGCCGCAGCCCTGGACGACAGCGACATGCTGGCCATCGCCGCCGACCTCGGCTACTCGGAGTCCGCGTTCCTTACCGGGCCCGGGGAAGCTGGTGTTCGCCACGCGCGCCGGCACCGTGCCGGTGGAGGTGACCGAGGAGGGCGGGACGGTCAGGGCCACCCTCAGGCCCTCAAAATCTTTCAGGGGCAGCTCTGCGTCGCAAAGCGCCTCTCCAGCAGGCTTCTCGGCCGGGTCCTGCGCCGTAAGCGGGGTGCGGATGGGCTGAATTCAGTCCTCTTCCTGGGCGCGCCGGTAGAGCTTGTCCATGTCGTCGTCGACATAGGCGGCCTTCCACAGTCGTCATCCGAGGGGGTACGTGCCGTGCGGGGCCCGGGTTCCACCCACTGCAGCACCGAGAGCTGCCGCTCGTTGACCCGCCATTCCAATGGCCCGCCCTGGACTCGAAGTGACGTGCGACGGTGGCATGGTGCCAGTTCGGTTGGTAGGCGGCCGGTGCTTCGACTCACTTCGTCCGAACGAGCGAGCCGACGTGGCTGCAAGCCGGTTAGACGGAGAACAATGGGTGGGTGCTGTCCTACGGCGGGGTCTGACTCCTGAGATGCCTGACCGGAGTGTCCTGCTCACACTGTGTCGACCACCGGCCGGGGACGGTGCGTTGCTGGTCTCGGGCTGACCGGGCGTGTCTCGATAGGGGCTTGCCGGAAAGGCGTCCTCACGATTCTGACCGTCCGCACGGCCCGGTGCCGGCTAGCGATAAGCCGCCGGGTACGGTGCGCCGGGCCGGAGTAGAAGGTACCGGTTCCTTCGGTGCGGCCCTGTCCCGCTACCTGACCGCCGTCGGCGCGGCAAGTCGGACCCCGCTTGATGCCCAGAACGCGGCGCGGGCGGTGCTGAGGGGGCGGGCGTGCGCCCAGGCCAAGGCGGGCGACGGGCCGGTGGAGATCGCCCGGATGTACAAGCCGGCCAAGGACTCGGCGGTCAAGGCCCGCACCCAGGCGATCAACCAGCTCAAGGCCGTCCTCATCCGTGCACATCCGCAGCTGAGGGAGGAACTGGCCGGGCTGGGCAACGCAGAGCTCTTCCGCACCTGCGCAGGGCTCGCCGACAACAGCCTGAACGACGAGGCCGGCGAGGGATCGATGCTCCACGCCACCCACGTGACCCTGGGACTCCTGGCCCGGCGCATTGGACAGCTCAGCGAAGAGGTCCAGCACTTGAAAGGCCGCCTGACCCGGCTGGTGGAACACCACACTCCGCAGCTGCTCGAGGTAGTGGGCATCGGTCCGGACTCGGCCGTCAGCCCCGTCGAGCGTTCCTCGGGCAGTCGGCACTACCGGCGCATCAACCGGGGTGGCGACCGGCAAGCGAACGCGGCCCTGCACCGGATCGTGCAGACCCGCCTGCGCGTCGACCCGCGCACCCAGGACTACTGCGAACGCCGCAGCAAGGAGGGCAAGACCCGGCGCGACATAGTCCGAAGCCTCGAGCGCTACGCGGCCCGGGAGGTCTTTCACCTGGTCAGACCTGTGCAGTCGCAACCTGCGTTACAGGGGCAGTCGTGAGACGTGAGAGGGTCTGGGGCGTGAGTGAGACACCCCCGAACACCCTGCAATACCGCTTTGACGGGCCAGAAGACGCTCCGGTCCTGATCTTGGGTCCCTCACTGGGTACCACATGGCACAGGTTGTAGAGACCGTCCAGGGGCGTCTACGCCAGTCCAGCCCGGGCGTATGATAGCAGGTCAGGGCATCGCGGTTCGGGGAAGTCGACGTAGTTGGTGACAGACATGTGAGAGCGCCGGTGAGAGGTGCGTTCGAAGGCAAGCCCCTACAGGCGCGGCCGGCGGGGGCTTCCGGGCGGGTGTGCTGCAGCTCCGGCGGTGGCACGGTACCCCCCCGGGCTCTCCTCCACCGAGCACTTGACGCGAGGGCGTAGTGATGACACACGCCTGCGGTAGATGCGTCCCGCGTACCTCGGCGACCAGCAGGCCATGTCATTCGCTTTTGCAAAGTTGAATGCCTCCGGGAGGTCTTTGAGGGGATGCCTGCCGCCGCCTGGCCTAGGGGGTACCAGCTTCTCGCCGACGCGGATGCGAAGTGCCGGGCATGGCTGGTCGGGCTTCGGCCGGAGCGCGGGCCAGGGGCGCTACCGTCTGCCTGTCCAGCTCGCCGTGTGCGCGGACGATGGGTATTCCTCGAAGAGTGCGGGCGCTCCACCTCGCGCGGTCAACGGCTCGCGTAGGGATGGGCGGCACGGCGGGATGAGGGTGCCGGCCGTGGGCGCCCCAGGGCCGGCGTGCCTCATTCCGCCTCCCCTGTCGTGTCCCCGAGGCGATCGGTCTCGGAGAGGGCCAGCATGCGGGCCGCGGTGAGCGGGTTCTCGGGGTCGGCCGCGGCGGCCAGCAGCCGGGCGGCTGTTCCGGCCGGCTCATCCGGCGGGACGACCAGGAGCACCCAGCGTCCCACGGAGCCGCAGTCCAGGGAGATGACGTGCGTCTCGCCTCCGGGGCCGGCCGGCTCCACGGCGATCACCCGTCCGGGCGCCATGACGCTGCGCGGGGTGTCGGGCCATTCGGCGGGGTCCACGGTGACCCGTACCGTCATGTCCGGGTCCGGTTCCAAGGAGCCGGCGAGCGAGGGAAGTTCGAGCTCCAGTGCAGCGCAGCGCGGCCACCAGGTCCCGTCCAGCGGGCCGTGGCGGACGTCCGGGGTGAGGCCAGGCGAGGCGTGGGCATGCGATACGTGTGCGCATGGGCCGAGGAAGCGCCTTCGGCCGGTGTTCCGTCGGGTTCCCTCGTGCGGTTCCGTCCCGGGAGTCGTCGGACGACTGCCCGTTTCGTCGCTCGCCGGGAACGGCACCGCCGGTCGCGCTGCGCGAAAAGTTCTCGGTGCGGTCAGCTTACCTCTGGACGAGGAGAAGAGGACGGGCGAGAAGAGGACGGGTCAGTCGTCCGGCGGTGCCTCCTCCGGCTTCGCCCGATCCTCATGCTCCTCTTTGTTCCTCCTCCTGCTCCTCCATCAGACGGATGCCCTCATGTGTCAGCGCGACGGTGGCGGGGGTGTGGTGTGATGTCCAGTCCACACTGATCAGGCCCTCGTCGGCCAGATAGGCGCAGGCGGCGGAGAGATCCTCGTCGGGCAGGCCCAGCTCGGCGCGCAGCGCCGAACCGTTGACCTCGGGGCGGTTGTGCTCGACGGCCCCGTACAGGGATCGCAGGACCGCCTTCCGGTTGTTCTTGCGTTCGCGGAGTTTCGTCATGGCTGTCGTTCTCCGGTTCGACGGCCGCGCGGGGACGGAGGCGACGGCGGATCCCCGGGCCGCTCGGATCCGGGTCACACCTCGTCGGCGTGCGGCTGTGTCTGCTCTGTCGAGGCGCTGGTCGTGAGCCAGGACAGTGCGGGCTCCGCCGCTTGAGCGGTGTCGAGGGTGATGTGGAGGCGGGTCCCTCCTGCGGGGCCCACGGGATAGCTGCGCTGCTCGGTCGAGGCGAAGCAGCGCCGGAGCACTTCGGCGACGCGCCGGGCGACCTCTGGCGTCGCGGCCACGATGCGGACCTCGGCGTGGCCTTCGGACGGAAAGGGCTCGTGTGTCATACGGACCTCCTGGCAGGTGGGGGTGCGACCACCGCTGAGGCCACTGCCCGACGCCCGTCGACGGCCCGGGGCTGCGGCGCGTCGCCGCGGTAGCCCCCTTTTCAAGGGTATGCCGGGCAAGGGAGCGAGCGTGCCACGGCCGACCCCTCGCGGAAGACCGGCGCTCGCCCGGAGTGGGTTGTCGCCGTCGTCGGCCGCCACCGTGCCACCGTGGCGGGACCGGCCGGGAGTACGGTGGAGACACCGAGGGCATGCCGCGCACCGGCTCCGACACCGGTGCCGCTCTCGGTGATCGGCGACGCCGGGTGTCCGCGCCCGGGGCAGGGTTCGATCCATGAGCGCGCACATGCTCCTCCCGACGACCTCGGACCTCCCCGTGCCCCGGTCGGCACCGGGCAGGTCGCGCACGCGCAGGCCGGGCGGACCGGTGCGGGAGCGGGGATCCTCGCCCCACGAGGGAGAACGCCTCCGCCCGCTGACGCGAGGCCAGGTCGAGGACCACCTGCAGGAGCTGGGTGACCTGTACGCGGAGGTCTCCGGCGCGGCCCCTGGGCGTGGAACGAGGCGCGTGCCGCCTTCCTGCGACACCTCGAGGCCGACGCACGACGCCCCGGGTTCTCGCTGCTGATCGCGGAGGTCACGGTCCTGACCGGATACGCCTACGGCTTTCCCGTGGGCGGCGCCGGTCCTTGGCGGGCGGGCTTCGACGGACACGTTCGGGAGAGCCTGCTCCGCCGCGTCGCCCCGGGCGGCTCTTCGTCGTCTCCGGGATCGTCGTCCCCTCCCGCGTGCGTCGGGAGAACCAAGGCCGTGCCCGGAACCTCGCCCGGCGCCTCCAGCGGTGACTGCTCGCCGACCACGGCGCCGCGCTCGGAGTCAGATGGGTGGAAGCCCGGGACGCCGGGATGGCTGAGACGTTGAGGTCGTGGGGGTGGCGGAGCGCCGAGGACGACACCCACACGGCCGGACCACCCGGCTTGTGCCGCGTGCTGGTGCTGTCTGTGGGGGCGTGAGCAGCGCCGTCGGTGCTGCCGGGTGGCAATCAGCCGGACAGCCGGTCGCACAGGGTGTGCAGCGGTTCGTCGGCGAGGGGAGGGGATGGCGTGGCGCAGTCGTCCGAGCCCGTTGTCCAGGTCGCTGCCTGGAGCCTCGATCAGGCGGTCCGCGGCGGCAAACCTGCCGCACTGGCAGTTGAGGCAAAACGGCACGATTTGGGTGTAAGACACTAGCCTCGGGCCATGGTGACGCGCACCCGGCTGTATCACGACGGCACTCTCGTCCTGGAGGACTTTCCCGCCAGTGATGTCGCCGCGCATCTGGCTGATCCGGCGTCGGTCCTGTGGCTGGACCTGTACCGGCCCGGGCCTGCCGAGTTCACCATGATCGGCCAGGAGTTCGGCATCCACGAACTGGCTCTGGAGGATGCCGCTCACCGTGGACAGCGGCCGAAACTCGACCGCTATCGCACCCACGAGTTCCTCAGCGCCTATGCCGTGACCGTCAGCCCGGACGGTGCGCAACTGACGTACAGCGAGATCGCCGTATTCCTCACCAGCCAGGCCATGATCACCGTCCGCAAGGACGACGGCCTCGACATCGAGGACGTCGTCGCCCGCTGGGACGAGAGCCCGGACCTGGCCGGCCACGGCGTCGGATTCCTGCTGCACGGTCTGCTCGACCATCTCGTGGACGGGCACTTCGCCGCGGTCCAACAGTTGGACGACAGCATCGAGGACCTGGAGGGCCTGCTCTTCGCGGCCGGACGCCGTGAGATCGAAGCCGTGCAGCGCCGGGTTTTCGCACTGCGTAAGTCGCTCGTCCAGCTGCGCCGCGTCGTGCTCCCGATGCGTGAGGTGGTCAACACCCTCATGCGCCCCGGCCTGCACCTGATCAACGACCCTCTCGCCCCGTACTACCAGGACGTCTACGACCACGTGCTGCGTGCCACCGAGTGGACGGAATCGCTGCGGGACCTGGTGGCCTCGGTCATGGAGACGAACCTCTCGGTCCAGGCCAATCGCATGAACCTGATCATGAAGAAGGTGACGAGCTGGGCCGCGATCATCGCCGTACCCACCGCGATCACCGGCTACTACGGCCAGAACCTCCCCTATCCCGGTTTCGGCCGCGAGTCGGGATTCGTCACCTCCGCCGCCGTCATCGTGCTCCTGTCCGCATTGCTGTATCTGACGTTCAAGCGCAAGGACTGGCTCTGACCGGCATCGGCACCGGCGACCAGGTCCTGAAGGCAGGAAACTGCCTGGTCATCCCGGGCTTTTCGGACCGGTGAGCGGAGTAGTGTTGAAGACACCGGGAGTTCTTCGCGCACCGGCTCCGCTGCGGGTGCCGTTTCCGGTGATCGACAATGCCGGGCCGCAGCCGAGCCCGGGGACAGGTCCGCGCCATGCCCGTGACCATTGACCGTACGACATCGAGCAGGCGCGCGCCGCCCCAGCCGGCCCGGCTGTCCCTGACGCCCGCACCGGGCGGGCTGGACGGCATCTGGTGGCCGCGTTCCCGTGCCCTCACGCGTGAGCTGCCCACCCTGACTGCCGCATTGGGCGAGCGTTGGGGCCGCGTCACAGGTGTCACCGTGCACCCGGCCTACTGGCCCGTCATCCCGCACTGGGTGTCCGTCGCCGGGCGTACCGTGCAGGTGGGCTGGTCCACCGAGGCCCAGGATCCGCACAGATTGACTCTCTCGCTACCCGACGGTCGCCGAGACGTCCTGGTGATTCCGCCGGAAACCGGTGCGGGGGCAGCCGCGCAGCTGATGACGGGCGACGGCACCGAGGCCCCGGCACGGGAGGAAGCGGCAGACAGGATCGACGCCCGGATCGGGGAAGAAGCGTGGGAGACCGACGGCGGAGCAGGCCGGCCGTCGTCGTTCCCACCCCGGCCCATCGGCTCGGCAGGGCCTTCGCCCGCCGGTCGGCGGAGGTGAGATCCCATGCTCGTCATCGCCGTGGCCGTGCTGCTCGTCCTGATCGCCGTCGGAGTCGTTCTGATCCACCGGCTCAACGGCCAGCACGCCGAACGGATCGCTGCCTTCCACTACAGCGATGCTCTGCCGGGGATCGGGCGCCGGCCCCGGAGGCACGGTCGGCCGGCGGTGGACGCGACCGTTCCGACGCGCCCCACCGCGACGGCGACTGCGGAGGACATCGACTTCGGCCCGACCGTGGGCAGTAGAGGAAGGCGCGTCATGGCGATACTGCGAGACCGGAAGACGTACCGCGAGAGGATCATGCAGGCTCTGTACCAGGCCGCCGAGGGCAATCGCCTCCTGGGCATCGACGGGGCGAAGCTCCGCACCGAGCTCGGTATCCCTGAGCAGGACATGGCCGCTGCTTGTATGTACCTGGCTGCCGAAGGCTGGGTCGTCGTGGACTGGGAGAGGGGCAACACGCCCGCGATGATCACGCTGACGCACCAGGGGATCCGGCAGATGGAGACGGAAGAGGAAGGGCGTGGCTGAACCGCCGCGTCGGCTTCTCGGACCGAAGTGAACCCTCGCGAGGATTGCTTATGGCGGATTAATCCCTTTGACGTAACCTGGAAAGCGGGTCGGCGCACGCTCACGTGCAGTGACCCGGAAGGGCGGCTCCGGCGGGTATACGCCGGAGCCGTTGCGTGTTTCCGCAACCGCGCCCTGCGGCGAGGCGCTCGCGCGAGCGTCGTGCGGAGTACGGTGAGGTGGCAGGGCCGTATCGTGGTCGCACGCCCTGCGGTCGCACTGCTCTCTACGGACGGGCGGACACCATGGCCGACTCAGACACCCCCGACTTCCCCAGGCTCCTGCCGGACGCCGTCCACCGGTCGGTGCACCCCGGGACGGCCCTGCTGCGGCTGGAGACGACACACGCACGCGAGGGAATCCTGGACGGCGCATGGTGGCCGCGGTCCCGGGACATCGGTGCGGAGCTGCCCTCGCTGATCTCCGCGTTGACCGAGCACCTCGGACCTGTCACCCGGGTCGGTCTGGACGGCAGTGCCTGGGACGGACTGCCGACCCGGGTGGTGGTCGACGACCGGGTCGTGCACATCGACTCCTTCCCGGTCGGTGACGACACCGTCCTCATCACCCGAGGCGAAGGGGACCTTTTCTCTCTGTTGCTGGTCCCTCCGGACACGTCGCCCGATGCGGCACGCGCCGCGATGGCCAGGGCCGTACGGGCCGACAACGTCACCGAGGCCAGGCAGATCCTCATCGATACGGGCAGCGACACGCCACCTGCGCCGGCCTGACACGTCCGTCGCAGATCGACTCCCCATCGGCCTGGACGCTAGATGCGGGCGAACTCCTCCGTCTGCTGGGCGAAGTCCTGGGCCATGGCAGCGCTGACCGTGGGCTTGGTGTCGCGGATCGTGTCCAGGTAGTCGTCGGTGCTGGGGGTGGTCCGGGTTCCCGTGTCGAAGGTGCGCTCGAACTGGGCCTGGGAGACGGTGCGCGCCGCGTGGGCGATGTCGGCGGGGGTGAACCCCTCGCTGGCGGACGCGAGTACCGCGCTGTCGGCCCGCGCGCCCGCTCGGGCAAGGTAGCTCTCCCACAGCGCGGTCCTGGCGGTGTGGTCGGGAGGGCCGATCGGCAGCACGTAGTCGAAGCGGCCGTGCCGCAGGAACGCGGAGTCGAGCGTGGTCACGTTGTTCGTGGCGCAGACGAGCAGCCGTCCGTCCTGGCTTCGGAACCGGACGATCGCCTTGAGCAGTTCGTTGACGACGCCGACAGCAGTGGCGTCCGCGCCGCCGCGTTCGCCGGCGACCTCCTCGACCTCGTCGATGAAGACAAGGACGTGGTCGAGCCGGGCGATCTCGTCGAAGCGCCGGTTCAGCCCGGTCGCCAGGCCGTACTCGGCGGCCAGACGGGCGGGGAACAGTTCGAGGAAGGGCCATCCCAGGCGGCTGGCGATCGCGTGCGCGAACGTGCTCTTGCCGGTCCCGGGCGGGCCGAACAGCATCACCGCCCGTGGCAGTTCCACTCCGTGCTGGGCGGCCAGTTCGGGATGGGCCAGCGGCAGGACCAGGCGCCGCTCGATGAGCTGCTTCTCCCGTTGCATGCCCGCGACCTTCTGCCACAGCCCCCCTGGCGGCAGCTCCGCTCCGAGCGAGGACAGCGTGCCGGCCGACTGCGGGGTCACCGGACCGCGTTTCTCGAAGAAGACCAGCCCGGGGCGGGCGCCGAAGTCGCAATTGCGCAGGGCGGTGGCACCGGTCTCGCCCTCGGGCAGGACGGCGTGCACCGCGCGGACGCCGGCGGCGAAGAGCCGTTGCTCAAGGGCGGTGATCAGGGCACTCCCCAGCCCGCGCTGCCGCCAGCCGGGCGCCATGCAGATGCGCAGGATCCATGCCCGTTCGCCCTCCACCCTGCTCACCGCGGCGCCGATCAGCACGTCGTCGGCCGTGGCCACCACGGCCGGGTGGCGGGTCTGGAGGGCCGTCACGGCGTCCGAGAGCGGGAAGAGCGGCGGCTCCTCGGTCGTGCCGCTCTGCATGTCGACACGGATCACCGCTTCGAGATCGTCCTGGGTGTAGTCCCTGACCCGCCAACCCGTCATGATCAGCTCCGCGTGTTCGGCCGTACCCCCATCATCAGCCGGTGCCCGGAGGATGCGCGCGACAGGCGACGGTCACGAATCCTCCCTGGTGCCACGGATCGCTCGGGCCGTAGCCAACTTCACGCCGCGGTGCCGGACGCGCTGTCTGCCGGGCTGAGGGACGTGTCGGTGCGGCCGGTGCCGGCCGGTGGCGCTGCCGCGGCGGGTGCGGCGGCAGCGGTTTCCCGGGCGAGGAAGGAGCCGAGCTCGCCGATCGTGCTCATGAGGGGGGCCGGGAAGACGACGGTGGTGTTCTGGTCGACACCGATCTCCACCAGGCTCTGGAGATTGCGCAGTTGAAGCGCCAGGGGGTGGGCCATCATGGTGTCCGAGGCGTCGCCGAGCGCGGCTGCGGCCAGGGACTCGCCCTCCGCGTTGATGATCTTCGCTCGCTTCTCCCGCTCGGCCTCGGCCTGGCGGGCCATGGCGCGCTTCATGGTGTCGGGCAGCTGGATGTCCTTGAGCTCGACCAGCGTGACCTGCACACCCCAGTCGACGGTGGTGACGTCGAGGATCTGGCGGATGTCCAGGTTGATACGGTCCGTCTCCGACAGCGTCTCGTCGAGCGTGTGCCGGCCGACGACCTTCCGCAGGGTGGTCTGGGCGATCTGGTTGATCGCCGCGTTGACGTTCTCCACGGCGACGACCGACTTCACGGCGTCGACGACCCGGAAGTAGGCGACCGCCGACACGTCCACGCTCACGTTGTCCCGGGTGATGATGCCCTGGGACTGGATCGGCATGGTGACGACCCGCAGCGACACCCGGTGCAGGGCGTCGACGAACGGGATGATGAACCGCAGCCCCGGGGAGCGTGTTCCGACGAGTCGGCCGAAGCGGAACAGCACTCCCTTCTCGTACTGCTTGACGACCTTCACGGACAGGGCGAGGGCCAGGACGGCCAGAAGACCGATCACGACGATGAGAACGATCAGGGCTTGCATGTACTGCTCCTCGGGACGAGGACCACGGGGGCGGGGATCCGCCGGTCGAGACCCCTGCATGTGCCTGCGCCCGTCCGCGAGGCAGGGCCGAAACCCGGGAAGGCACCGGTCGGGGCGGCCGTCTCACATGCCGATGACCAGGCGACTGGCACGATCCGTCCCTGCCGGAACGGCCGCTGAGGCGGGGCCGTCCTCCTCGTGCTTCCCTGCCTCGTCGGGTTCGAGTGGCCGGTCGGCGGCGGAGATGGCGTGCCGGGTCTCGTCCGCGGCGATGAGAGCGCTTGCGGTCAGCGGTGGGCCGTCGTAGTCGGACGCGGCCGCCATCAGGCGGGCCGCCGACTCCGTCTCGGTCTCGGGCGGGATGACCAGCAGGTCCCAGCGGCCGGTGCCGTAGGAGAGCAGCAGCAGCTTGTGCGGGTCGATCTCCGGGGTGAACCATCCGACCTTGACGACATGACCGCCCACGGGGATCTCGTGCGGGATGACCGGCCAGTACTTCGGGTTGACGGCGATGCGGGTGATGCGGCCCCACAGAGGGTCCAGCACATCGGTCAGTGCGGGCAGCTCGCTCAGCAGGTCCCGGGAGCGGGGCCACCAGGCACCGTCCAGGAGGCCGCGCGACGGGCCGTCGGTCTTCATCGCGAGACGCGCGGCCGGGGCTGCGACGGGCTCGTGCTGTGGCAGGGGTTGGTGCAAGGTCGCCGGCATGATGCGGACCCGTCTCCGGGCCGCCTTGGCGGCGCCCCGGGTTTCGTCTCTCGCCGAGGACGACCCGGCGTGGAAGCCGGTGCGCGAAATGCCCTCGGTGCTGTCCACGGTACTCCGCACACGCCGGGGCGGTTGTGGAGACGCCGCCGCATTCGGTGAAGCGGCTGTCGATACCGGCGGGAAGTGGGCTGAGGGCGCCGGGGCACGCCGTACGCCGGCTACCGGACCGGTCTCACGCCCGACGGCTCGCATGCCCTGGCCGGCACTCCTTGGCTGTATTGCGCGGGAGGTTTTCCTCGTGTTCCGTTCAACCCCTCGCTCCGCATCGGTCCGCCGGGCGCGGGCGAGGAGTATCCTGGTGATTACCGAGAGCATCTCGTACACCGGCTTCCACGCCGGGTCGTTCTCGGCGATTGATGGCAACCGGGCCGGCCGTGACCGGCCCGGGGTTGGGTCCGCGTCATGACCGCGACCATTCCGTTCACACCCGCAGTCGGAGACCGGGCCCCTTCTTCGTCACCGCTCCGACTCACGCTGGCGCGGGCCGGCGCCCCTCCGGCCCTGATCGACGGTGCCTGGTGGCCCCGTTCGCGCAACCTGACGGAGGAGCTCCCGGCGCTCGTCGAATGTCTCGACCCGCTGTGGGGGCGGATCACCCGGATAGCGGTGAGTCGCACGTTGTGGCCGGTCATCCCGGGTGAAGTGCCCGCGCACGGCCACATGGTGCGCGTCGGCTGGTCCAACGCCGGGCAGGACCCGCACAAGCTGTTGCTGCTGTCCCACACCTTCGGCCGCTGGGACCTGCTGGTGATCCCACCGGAGACAGCCCCTGCCACCGCAGCCCGGCTCATGGCCACGGCCACCGACCCGTCGCGGAGCCTCACGGCGACCGGCCTGATCCATGAGGCCGAACGTTTCCGGGCCGCGGCAGAGGCAGCGGCCGACTCGGACTCGCTCCGGGAGGCGGTCTGGGACTCCGAAGGCGGACACGACGCCCCCCCACCCCGCCTCACGCACTCCTGACGGACCGGTCACCGGTCACGGGCCCACCACGGCAGTAGGAGTGCGGGAGATATGGGCACCTTCGTGACGGTGAGTGTGCTGTTCGCGGTGATCGTCTTCGGTGTGATCGTGATTCAGCTGTTCACCGCGAGCCACGATGATCGCATGGAGACCCTGACCTCCGGCCGTACCCGGCGGTGGCGGTTCTCGCCACGCACGGGGAAGTCAACCCGCTCCAAGGGGGGATCGCGGAGCCGCCCCCGCCGGTAGGACTTTCGCAAACAGCGGCGGGAGAGGAACGTAGTGTGCCGTCGGCCATGTCCATGGTGGTGCGCTGCCGGCTCACTCCAGGAAGGCGAGGTCGTCGGTGGCGCTCCCGCGCCATTCGATCAGCAGGAGCGTCGCATCGTCCGTCGTGATCCCGCCCCGCGCCCGTTGCAGCGTGTGGGAGAGGGAGCGCGCCACCGTCCGGATCTGCTGGGCCGTGGGCTCAAGGCGGTTCACCCACCCGATGAGCTGCTCCTCACTGAATTCCTCACCGCCGACATCGCGCTCCTCTATCAGTCCGTCGGTGAAGCACAGGATCCGGTCGCCGGGGATGAGAGCCACTTCACTGATCCGGGGCTCGTGACCGCCGAAGCCGACGGGCAGCGTCGTCGGGCCCTGCAGCCGTCGTACGACACGGTGTCCACGGATCAACAGAGGAGCGGGATGTCCGGCGTTGACCCACTGAAGCCTGCCCGTTGCCGTGTTGAGCCGCATCATCTGAGCGGTCACGAAGTGGTCGGGGCCGAACTGCTCGGCGACGGCCCGGTCCATGAACGTATAGATCTCCGACAGGCCGACGCTGATGCGCCGGGCATGCCGGTAGGCTCCGATGACCACCGTGGCCATCGTGGCGGCATCCAGTCCGTGGCCCATCGCGTCGACCATGGCCACATGCAGGACATCGCCGTTGAGGGCGTAGTCGAAGCTGTCGCCGGCCACGTCGTAGGCGGGTTCCAGCATCCCGGCCAGCTCGACCCGGGGCGTGGACATCGCCAGCGGTGGCAGCAGCGACCACTGGATCTCCGCCGCCACACTCATCGGCTCCCTGCGGCGCAGCCGGAAGAACAGATCGGTGTAACCGTGCTTGGTCACCAGCATGTCGGCCACGAGCGAGGCGAGCCTGCGCAGCAGCCGTCGGTCGTCGTCCTGGAGGCGGTCCAGGGTGACGGCCAGGACGCCCACCTGGTCGCCACCGTCCAGCAGGGGCAGATAGACCCGCACACCGCCGGCCTGCGGCACCTCGACGGGACGCGCCTCCTGGAAGGCACGGCCGGCATCGGAGCCGTCGATCGGCTGCGGTTCCCCGGCCACCAGCCCGTCACCCGGCAGGGGGACGAGCCACACCTGGCCGTAGTCCTGCAGGAAGAGCGAGGTCTCGCGGCCGTCGAGCATGCCGGTCTGCCGTGCGACGAGCGGACCGAGCTCGTGCGGCGGCAACTCGTGCCCCTGGTCCAGCAGGACTCCCAGGAACTCCTCCCCGAAGCGCTCCGACCGGGCGGAGCCTTCCCCGGGTCCTTGCCGCTCACCACCCGTCATCGCCGTGGCCCGGGGGGAGCGTTCTGGCGGATCTTCACGAAGGTGCTGTGCATACGAACTCCCGACGGAGACTCACCGGTCGACGCGGTGGGAACTCCCGCCCGGACCGTGGGGGCCGATCCACCGACTCCCCAACGAGTCAGCCGTGTGCTCGTGCGGCGAGGACCGGCACAACGGCCACCGGGCGCCCCGCGTCCGAGCCGAGGCGGCTGGCCGGCACCGGCGGCGGCCTCAGGCGGATCGACCTCTTCGCCGTCGTCGTCCGCCGCTGTGGCCGTCCGGGTGGGGTCCGCGACGTCTGCCGGCCTGCCCGCAGCCTGGATCACTGCCCTGCAGGGCGACGATTCCGCCTACCAGTAGTGGCGTCGACCGGCGACGGCGTGTCCCATCGCGCCGAGGATCCACAGGATGGCTCCGACGACCAGCAGGATGATCCCGATGGTCCACAGGATGGACAGGCCGGTGAGGAAGCCGACGACGAGCAGTATGACGCCCAGGATGATCATGATGTCTCCTTCGGGGAGTGGTGCCGGCACGCCCGCGAACCGCGGTGGGCCGCAAGGGCGTCGGCGGGAACGGCTGATCTCCTCCTTACTCCACGCGGTGTGGTCCGTGGCGGCTGACCTGTAGCCGGACCTCGGTAGGCGGGTCAGGGAGGCCGGTGGACCGGCGAGCCGTGCTGAGCGGGCCTTCGCAGAGGGCGCCGAGAGTGGCGCCGGGCGTGCCCTCGGGGGTGAGGGTGAGGTCGATGCGGGTGCGGTGGCGGGCCGGTCGGCCGGTGATGTGTACGGCCGCATGGCCTACCCCTGGCAGGGCACCGGCTTCGTTCGCGATCGCTTCGCTGAGTGCGTGGTCGCGCAGTTCGACGCCTTCCTGCGGGGGTGTGCCGCCGACGGGCAGGGAGCCGGGGCGGCGTCGGCTCAGCTGGGCGAGCAGCCACCACAGGGCGAGCAGGGCGACGAGTGCGAGGGCGGCGATGACCGCGGGCCACCACCAGCCCTGGCTGCTCCAGCGTGCCCGGTCGGCGGAGCCGAGCAGGACGTCGGCCGGGGTGGTCAGGGGCCAGCCGGCGGGTGGGGCCAGATCGTGCCGCCGGTAGAGGTCAAGCCCGGCGAAGAGGATGAGCAGTCCGCCGCCGAGGAGGACCAGCCCGGCGAGGGCCAGCAGGGTGCGGTTGAGAGCGGATCTCGGCGTCATGGCGGGCTCCGGTGCTGCGGGTTTGTGTCAGCGGGTGCGTCGCCGCGTCCGTACGGCGATGCGGGGAGGACGGGCGAGGGCGAGCCGGTCGCGCTCCTCGTCGAGGACGGCGGTGAGGTCGTCCTTCACTTGTCGGGGGTCTCGGAAGCGGACGTCCGCGCGGGCTTTGATGCGGTGGCGGCCCACCAGGACGTGTGCCGCGCCGACTCCGGGGACCCGCATGGCGGCGTCGCGCAGCAGGACGGCGGCTCCGTCGCGGTCCACGAAGGCCCGCAAGCGCGGGCAGCCGGCGGGTGAGCGCAGGGGCAGCCAACGGCGTTGACCGGGGGTGAGGGCCAGGACGATCAGCCAGACGCCGACGGCGGCGGCCACGGCGGCCCCCGTCAGCATCCACACGTCGTCCACCGGGCGGGTCGCCAGTTCGTCGGCCAGGTGCCGTCGCCAGGCCGCGGCCGGACGTCCCGCCCGTACGGCGATAACGTCGACGAGCGTCGCGACCGCGGCCACGAGGATCACCGCGGCGACCAGCGCCGCCGTGATGCGGCGCGCGGACCACTTGCGACGGGTTCGGTGCCCTCCTTCGCGCTCACCAGCTGTGAGGTCCGAGGTGGACTCGTCGCGTTCGGGAGGATCGGGCTCCTTCGCCAGCGGTACTGCGGCACGGTGCGTGGACGACGCGGGGCCGCGGCCCGGGGGACGTGGACCGGATGTCATCGCGATCGCCCTTCCTGCACGGCGTGCCCGGTGACCCGGGCCGCCCGGCCGCTCACCGGACCCGCCCCCGGCTCGGGTCGGCGGCGGTCACCAGCCGCCGGACGGTGAGGAGGACCTCTCCCACCCGCAGCCCGGTCAACTGGGCGACCCGTTCGGCGACGTCCCGCTGGATCCGCTCGCAGACACGGGGGATGTCGGTGGGGTAGGGCAGGTCCATGGTCAGATGCAGGCGCACCGATCCGGTACGGACGGCGGCGGAGGCGCGGGGTGCCGCAGGTCCGCCCCGATCGGGCGGTACGGCGGCGCGCCGCGACTGCGCCGCGCGCGCGGCCTGCGCGGCGATACGGGCGACCACCCTGTCCGGGATGACGGTGGCGCCCCGCTCGGCCGGGGGCGGCAGCCCGGCGGCCGGCGCCGGCGGGCCCGACCCCTCGCCGGGGGAACCGGGCCGGGTCTTCACCGCTGCCTCCGTGTCCGGAGGTCCAGGTCGCCCTGTACGACGAGGCCGACGATCAGCCCCGCCGCGCCCAGGACCAGGACCAGCAAAAACGCCCAGAAGCCGCCGAAGTAGCCGGCGAAGCCGAGGGCCATGCCGGCCGCGAGTCCCGTCGTTGCTGTGTTCATCTCGCACTCACCCGTCTCGCGAGCGTCCCTCTCGCCGTGATCATCCGCTCGGGCCCGAGAACACGGCGGTGGTCCCGGCAGCGGTCATCTCACGCGGCCCTCGTCCGGTTCGGTCTGCTGCTCCTCGTCGTCGGGCAGGTGGACGTCGTCGACGGCGATGTTCACCTCCACGACCTCCAGGCCCGTCATCCGCTCCACGGCGCTGATGACATTGACGCGTACGCCGCCCGCGACGTCGACGATGGAGACGCCGTACTCGACGACGACGTCCAGGTCCACCGCGGCCTGCCGTTCCCCGACCTCGACCTTGACGCCGCGGGTGACCGCTCCGCCTCCGCCTGCGCCGGGGACGCGTTCCCGCATGGCTCCGAAGGCGCGGGCCATGCCGGCGCCCAGGCTGTGGATGCCCGGTACCTCGCGGGCGGCCATGCCCGCGATCTTGGCCACCACACCGTCCGCGATGGTGGTCCTGCCCCGTGTCTCGGCCGGAGCCCCGGCCCCGGTGCGGCCCTTGAGCGCGCTCACGCCGGCTTCGGGCCGACTGCCCCCGCCGACGCTGGTGATGTTGTCCGTCATGGCGGTCGCCTCGATCGGTCGGCCGGACACCGGAATGGTGCCCGTCGAACGTTGGACATACCGGGCGGCACAATCCTCACACGTCTGGCATGTGATGTGCGTCACAACTCGTATCGGGGGTACACGATCGTTCCGAGCCTGCGTGGGAGCGTCATGATCGAACGCACTGCTTGCCCACGACTGGGGTGCGACCTGCCCGACCGTCTGCTGGCGGTACGGGCGGCCGAGGGAGACGAGGACTCCTTCGCCGTCCTCGTCCAGCGGCACAGCCGGTCCCTGCTGACCCTGGCCCGTTGCATTCTGGGCAACCCCCAGGACGCCGAAGAGGCCGTTCAGGACGCCTTCGTCAGTGCCTGGCGCCACCTGCCGGAATACCGTCACAGGGCGGAGTTCCGCACCTGGATGTACCGGATCACCGTCAACCGCTGTCAGACCATGTGCCACCGCCGGCCGCCGCCCGTTCCCCTGGACACCGTCGCCGAACCCGCGGCGGGCGACGCGTGGAGCCAGCCCGCCCGGACCGCCGAGGAGGACGCGGCCATGGCCGCCCTGTTCCGCGCGCTCGCCGAGCTGGACGCCGGACAGCGGGTCTGCTGGATCCTGAGGGAGGTGCAGGGCCTGCCCTACAAGGAGATAGCGCACGTGACGCGTACCGACGAGCAGACGGTACGCGGCAGACTGTTCAGGGCACGCCGATCCCTGCAGGAGGCGATGGGCCCATGGCGCTAGACGACCCGCACACGCGGCCTCCCGAACCGCCCGGAGCCGACGGGCCCCGCAACGGCTGGGCCGCCGCCGACATGCCCCCGATCGCAGGCGATGAGGTACTGCCCTGCGGCCGCCTGCTCAGCCGGGTCTGGGAACAGGCGCGGGACGCACCACCGGCCGCGGACCCGCACCCGGTGTCCTGTCCATACTGCCGAGAGGCGGTTGAGGGACTGGCCACGGTGAACGCGGCCGCCCGGGCGCTGCGCGACGAGGACCCTCCGGGCCTGCACGCACTCGCCGACCGGGTCATGGACGTCGTCAGGGCAGAGGTCCGGTTCGGGCGGCTGCTGCCCCTGGCCGACCCCGACCGGGACCTGCGGATCGCCGAGAGCGCCGCGGCGAAGGTGCTGAGGCGGGCCGCGGACACGGTCCCCGGTGCCAGGGCCGCGACCTGCCGGCTCGTACCCGAGGGCAACGGCACCGACGTGCGGGTGACCATGACCCTGGCCGCCGCCCTCGACCGCCCGCTGCCCGACCGGGTCCACCAGGTACGCCGATCGGTCCTCCACTCGGCCGGACAGGACCTGGGGCTCACGGTGACAGCCGTCGACATCACCGTGGCCGACGTACTGGAACCGGGACCGACCTTTGGTCCCCGCCTCCCGACGGGCGGTGGCGCATGATGACCGCCACCGGCACCACCGCGCTCCTCGGCGTCGCGGCCGAGGCAGCCCTCGCGGTTCCTGGCGTGGCCGCCCTGCAACCCCGCCTCGCCCGGCGCCTCGCGGCAGCCGCCGCGCCCACCCGGGCGGACACCACGCCGCCCGAGGCCGGCATACGCGCCGACCGGGCGCCGGACGGTTCCGGATGGCACATCGAGGTGCGCTGCGTCCTGACGGAGGGTCGGCGGGCGCTGGACATCGCCCGAAACGTCCACGACCGGGTGACAGCCGCCCTCGTCACCCACCTCGCCACCCACGGTGCCGCGGAGCCGGTCACCGTCGCGGTCACGGTGACCCGTATCGCCGCCTGGCGCGACGCGGCATGAGCGGCGGCGCGGGCACGGGCCCCGCGAACCGTCGTTCGGCAAGCAGCAGGTCGCCGACCGTGGGAGCACGCTGCTCCCGTCCGGAAGTCCTACATGGGCGGTCGCGGCTCAAGCCTCGATGCCGCCGACGATCCAGCCTTCGTGCGCGGTGACCGGCTGTGAGTTACGGGTACGCGGGGAGGCGGCCGACCACGCGGGGAGGCAGCCGACCACGGCAGCGGGAGAGATGAGGGTCGCATGCGTACTGTCCTCGGCAGCCGCCCGCCTCCCGCCATGCGCGACGGCCCACTGCGGGGCCGGGTCGCTGTGGTCACGGGGGCGGCGCGCGGCGTCGGCGAGGCACTGGTGCGGCGCCTGTCCGCGGAGGGCATGCGGATCGCTCTGCTCGGTCGTGAGGAGGAGACGCTGTCCCAGGTGGCGGCGTCACTGGCCGTCATGACCGTCTGCATCGAGGCGGACGTGACCGATCAGGCCGCCCTCGACAGGGCTGCGCGGCAGGTCGAGGAGCGGCTCGGACCGGCCGGCGTCGTCGTGGCCAACGCCGGCATCGCCGTCGGCGGCCCCTTCACCCGCACCGAGGCCGAGCTGTGGCGACGCGTCGTCGGCGTCAACCTGGTCGGGGCGGCGAACACCGCCAGGGCCTTCCTTCCCCAACTCACGCGGACCGGAGGTTACTTCCTCCAGATCGCCTCGACCGCCGCGTTCGGCTCCGCTCCGATGATGAGCGCGTACTGCGCGTCCAAGGCAGGCGCGGAGTCCTTCGCCCTGGCGCTGCGCGGTGAGGTCGCCCCCGAGGGGGTCGCCGTCGGCATCGCCTACCTGCACTGGACCGGCACCGACATGATCGCCGGAATGGACGAGCACCCGGTGCTGAGAGTCCTCCGCCGACACCAGCCGCCCTTCGCTCGGCGGGTCCACAGTCCCGCACAGGTGGCCGACTGGCTCGCCACCGGCATCACACACCGTGCCCGGAGCATCTACGCGCCCCCGTGGCTGCGCTGGTGCCAGCCCTTGCGGCCGCTCTTCCCGTTCGTGGTCGGCCGCATCGCCCGACGCGAACTGCGGGAGGGATCGACCGACGACCTCGGGGCCGAGGCCGACGTGCTCGGGGCGGGCGGCCGTGCCGACTGGATGTCGGTCAGGCCCGAGACCTGACCCACGACGGGGGCCGGAGGCGTCCAGAGGGTGTCCGACAGGCCGTGCGACGTCCGCGCATGCTGCGATCGTAGAGCGAGAGCCGGCCGGACCGGCCGATCAGAACGCTCGGTAACACGCCGGAAGCAGGAGACTCGGCCCCGGGGAGACCGTAAGGACATGCCCGGGCCCCTGCCGTATACGGACGCGGTGCACTGCCCGGGGAGTGGTTTCCCAGGGCGGAAGCGGCCGTAGAGCCCCCAGGCGGGTAGGTGGTCGCCATGGACGAGGATGACGCGGACGCGGCGCTGCGAGCGGCGCTCGACCAGCTGGCGTTCGCCACCCGGAGCGCGGCGGCGCTGTCGAGCACGCTGGACGCGGTCGAGGGGCTCAGGCGGGTGTGCCGCGTGCTGGTGCCGGGGCTGGCCGACTGGGCCGCGGCCGATCTGATGGACGAGGACGGCGCCGTCGAGCGGGTCTGTTTCTCACACCGTGACCCCAACACCGCCCTGACCGGCCTGACGGGACCGTTGCCGCCGGTGCCGGAGACGGCGACAGGCCCGCTGTCCCGGGTGCTTCGCGGCGCCGGCCCGCTGCTGTTGTCGGCCGGGCGGCTGCCGACCGCGCAGGAGGCGTCCGATCCGCTGCACACGGCAACCATGCAACCGTTCGCGCGACTCGGGGGAGACTCCGTGATCGTGGCACCCTTGCGGGCACGCGGGAGAGTGCTCGGTGCGCTGACCCTGGTCAGGGGTGAGGGACACCCGCCGTGGGCCGAGGCTGACCTGGAACTGGTCGAGGACCTGACTCACCGCATCGCGCTGGCCCTCGACAACGCCAGGCTCTACGCCGAGACCCAGGCCGTCGCCGAGCGCCTCCAGCGCTCCCTGCTGCCGGACCTGCCCGTCGTACCGGGTCTGCGCATCACCGCCCGCTACTCCCCGGCGCTCGCCACCGCGCAGATCGGCGGTGACTGGTACGACAGCTTCGTCCTGCCGGAAAGCGGTGACACCACTTTGATCATCGGCGACGTCACCGGCCACGATCTGCATGCCGCCGTGACCATGAGCCAGATCCGGAACATGCTGCGTGGCATCGCCTGCGACCGTCGGGAGCCGCCCGGCATGATCCTGCGCCGCCTGGACGTCGCAGTCGACGCCCTCTACGGCCACCGCACCGCCACCTGTGTGTACGCACTGCTCAAGGGCCAGGAAGGAGGGCCGTACCAGCTGGAATGGGCGAGTGCCGGACATCCACCACCCCTGCTGGTCACCGCGGACGGCGACACCACCTACCTCTGGAAAGCGCACGGCCTCCTGCTGGGCGTCGACCCGCACGCCGAACGGCCCAGTGCCTGCCTGCCCCTGCCCGAGGGCAGCACCCTGCTGTTGTACACGGACGGCTTGATCGAACGGCGCGGCGAATCCATGGATCACGGCATGACCCGGCTCCGGCAGCGCGCTGCCGCCCTGGTCGGCCAGGACATCGACGAGCTGAGCGACGAGCTGATGAACGGACTCGTGGCAGGGGCCCACGACGACATCGCCCTGCTCGCCCTGCGACTGCCACGGCCGGGAGACGGCGTCTCACCCTGAGGCCAGGCAGTGCAGGCCGTACGCGATGATCCTGCGACCGTGACACCTAGGTGCGCGCGCCGGCAAGGAGACACCGCAAGAGCCCGGATCATGTACGGGGGCCTGCCGAGCAGCGAGGAGGGCGAGGCGGCCACCCGTGGGCCAGGAGATCGACACTCACGTCAGCAGCCATCCGAGTCCGTCCGGCCAGGCGTCTTGCGGACGCGGTCAACCGCATCGCCGGGCCGGATGAGCGGACCGGCGGCTGGTTTCCCCACCGCGCCCGGGCGGCCGCTCCCCGGCTTCCGGGGCTCCGCCTGTCCGGCAGCACAAGCCCGACGGCTCCGCAGGGCGCGGTCCTCGGCGCGGGGCTGCGCCGCGTACTGGAGATCACCGAGACCGCCATGGGCCATGTGCGGCTCGCCGATGTTCCCGGCACGTGATCCTGCACGCCGGCAGCCGCGCTTGTCACAGCATCCCGCTGCTCGACGAGCGTGGTGCCTTGCTGGGAGCGATCTCGACGCATCACGCCCGGCCCATCGCCGGATTCACCCGCAGCCAGCTCGCGGCCCTGCGCGAAACCGCCGACGTGGTGGGCAGCTGGCTGGCATGACACCGACGCACCGTCATCCCGGGCGCCCTGGAGGATCTCCAGCGCACAGGTCCCAGGCGTACTGAGCGGCTGTTCGGCCCGCGCCGGCCTGCCGCCCGGTGCCGGTACGCGGCCTCGGCGGGCACCGGCCGCGTACATACGGCGTCTCGCTCAGCGCATGACGCAGACGAGAACGGACCGGCTACGACGTTGTCCCGAGCGGCGTTCCGGTTTGGCCCCGGCGCTTCGTAGCGTGCGTGATCAGCGACCGCCGGAAAGTCTGGCGTGCGACGTTTTGGTCAGATGGGTGCGGGGACACGTTGAGCGGAGGTCGCGTCGCGTGCGGGTTCGAAAGTGAGCTGGCATTCAACTCGTCCGCCCGCCCTGCCGTCCGGCTCAGAACGCGGGCGGCAGAGCTGTGCTGCGTTCAGATGGACCGTGCGGTGGCCAGTGCCTTGTCCAGGGAGGTGCGGATCTCGTCGGGCAGCTGTTCGCCGTGTACCCAGTCCACGATCAGTTCGCAGACCTGCCGCAGTTTCGTATTGGTGTGCTGTGAGACCTCTCGTAGCACTTGGAAGCCCTGCACGGGACGCAGGCCACCGAGGGCGATGACCACACCGATCGCTTGGTCCACCACGGTGTGGGAGACGACGGCCTCCTGCAGCTGACTGATTTCCGTCTGCAACTCGCTGATCTTGTTCAGGAGCGGTGTCCGTGGCGGAACCAAGTCCCCCTCGAGCCGCATCGGGGTGCCGTTCAGAGAGTCTTCCATCATGATCACATCCCAGACCTCGGGTTTCCCGTCCGGGCCGCCGGTGCCGTACGGAATTGCGAGGACGACAGTTCGACTATTACCCCAGGTTGCCGTTCTCGTGCATCCCGTTCCACGGCGCGCACCGGCCGGTGGAGCGGAGCTCACTCGGGGTTCCACTCGGCCATGACGGTGGGACCTGCCCGTCGGACGATCAGTACCGCTCGGATCGCGGGATGTGCCGTCCATGGTCGCGGGTGGCTGCCGGCGCGCCTGATCCGGGCGGAGGACTGTTCGACCATCAGATACCGGGGCAGGATCACGAGGCCGGGTGTCGTCCTGGCTCGGCTGACCGTCTTCAGAGTCGGTTCGAGGGTCTCCGGTGGGGGCGCGGACGGCCGTGCGTTCGGAGTGCATCAACCCCAGCCGGAAGAAGACGTCTTGATCGCGGCGTCCCAGAGCAT
Organism: Streptomyces sp. NBC_00557; assembly: GCF_036345995.1. Classification (NCBI taxonomy): domain Bacteria; kingdom Bacillati; phylum Actinomycetota; class Actinomycetes; order Kitasatosporales; family Streptomycetaceae; genus Streptomyces; species Streptomyces sp. NBC_00557. Next base: position 1,664,688 of record NZ_CP107796.1, on the reverse strand, counting down.
CCCCTCCTCCCGGGGCCCTGCGCACGACCGGTCGCGGCTTCGATTGAGCGCCTGTCGCACATCGCGGCAGGCATTCGGGTGTGGGTGGGGGACTCGGGAGGGGGACCCGGAGGTGGGCCGCGTTCAGCAGCGTATCCATGGGGCTGGCTCGACTCAGGCTCCTCCGGTTCAGCCAACGAGCCGGGGGAGCCGCTGACGGGACCGCAGTGGTGGCGCCCCACGATGGCGCCCATGGCCCCGCCGTTGGTGTGGCGGGTGGTGACGGCGAGTTCCACGCACGACCCTGTGCCATCGCGACCCGGGAGGTGCCCTCGTCCCGCGGGAGCGCTGCCCGCTGCTGTGGGCACTGGCCGAGAGGCGTTCGGCACGCGGGGACGACGACAGATGCCTGCGTGGTGACGGACGGCTGGTCCCGATCTCCTCGTCGGCCACCCCTGGCGGACGACGTCTCCGGCGTCTGCGTGGCCTGGTCGTGCTGATTGTCGAGACCGCGGCGGACCGCCGTGCCGGTAGGGAACGCGCGGAACGTGCGGGGCAGTCAGAACGGATGGAACAGGCGGAACGAGCCGCTCGTGCGAGCGCTCTGGAGAGTCTCGCCGAGCGGTTGACACTCGTCGCGGAGATCACCGAGGTGCTCGGTCAGACCCTGGAGGTGGACGAGGCCCTCGCCCGGTTGAGCCGCAGCCTTGCTCCCCGCCTCGCCGACTGGGCCGCGGTGGACCCGCGGGTCGGATCCCGTCAGGTGCACCGAGTTGCCGTGACCGGCCCGGAGAGCCGTGAAGCCCGGCAGGAGGACTGGCGCGGTCATCTGCCCCCGGTCGGGGAGGCGACCCACTCGCCCCTGGTCCAGGTACTGAACGGAGGCGCTCCCGTCCTTGAGAAGCGGGTGGACCTGGACGCACCGCCCGACTCCCCGCTGGCCACCGTGCACAGCGCCTTCCTGGGAGCGGCCGGTGCGGCATCCGTCTTCTGCTCGCCGACCACGGCGCCGCGCTCGGCGTCGCCGAGGCTCGCGAGCGGCTGGAACTGCTGCGGGTCATCGGTATCGAGGAATTCCCCGCGGAACGGGCCCGACGGCACGGTGAAGCGGCCGGCCATGGGACCCGGCTCGGTATTCGGCGGTCAGGTCGGCGGAGTGGCCGCCCCTGAACTGCGGGATTGCGGGCCGGCTGCGTTGCGGGTCCACGTCAGCCGGGACCGGTGGCCGCCAACGTACCGGCCGCGTGGTCGGCAGCGGGCGCGACGCTCGCTGAAACTCCCCACTCCGTTGAACGCCGGACCAAGTGGGGCGACAAGTAGCCCTGGCCGTTTTCAGGGCTCTGTCCGCAGTTTCGTGAATCCCCAGGTCAGCGGGAACGACGGGCACAGCGCCCACGGCGCGGTGAGGTTCTGTTCGGCAAAGAGGCGTTCCAGAGCAGCCCTGCGGTGCCCGCGTACGGCCATCTGGTCGTGTCGGTGCCCGCCAGGCGCAACAAGTCGAAGGCGACGAAGTGGGCGGGCCACTGCTCGGCGAGCCGGGCAGCGCCGGCACCGCGCCGCTGGAGGCGACCCCGGAGTCGCTCGAAGGCGAGCCTGCTGGATTTCCCGTACGACCAGCTCGCCGTCCAGGGCCGTCGCGTCGGCGGCTGGACCGTGCCCGGAACGAACCTCGGGGAAGGAGGGTGCGAGGTTCCTGTCCCTGCGCGAGCGCAACACCAAACGCCCGGCATCCAGAGAGAGCAGCGCTCTCCAGCCATCGTTATCCAGACTCTGGCGTGTCTCCTAAGACATGGGCCCGTCGAGCCGCTTTTGTACAGAGCAGCCGTGGCGGCCGCGTCCGCGGGCGAATGCCGGAGCGTGACTGTTCACGGATTGACGCTCACTGCGGCGACTACCAAGCTGGTGGGGGGCTGTGGAAGGGACTGCGGTCGTGAGTGGTCGACAGAGTGGGCTCCCCCGATTGCTGACGGCAGCGGAGACAGCGGCGCCGGCGGACGCCGTCGACGTGATCGCGGAGGACCTGCGGCGGCGTTTCGAGGCCACGAAGGTCTCTTTCCTCATCGTGGACCTGACGGGGAAGGCGGTGGCTCGGCTGTCCACCGCTCCCACTCAGGGTGGGCGGCAGGCCGAGCGGATTCCCCTGTTCGGCAGCGTCTACGAGGAGGTGATCCGTACCCAGCGCCTGTATCAGGACGCGACCGGCGAGGGACAGCGGGTGATCGTGCCCGTCACCAACCGCGGGGATGCGATCGGGCTGCTGGAACTGCTCCTGCCGACCGGCCCTGGCGAGGACGTGCTCGACGCAGTCGGGGAAGCCGCCCACATCCTGGCCTACATCGTGATCGCCAACGGCCACTTCACCGATCTCTACACCTGGGGCAAACGCTCCAAGCCCCCCACCCTGGCAGCTGAAATCCAGTACCAGCTGCTGCCCCTGTCGCTGTCGTGCGAGGCCGCACAGTTCACCCTGTGCGGGAACCTGGAGCCCTCCGAGGACCTCAGCGGCGACACCTTCGACTACACCGTGGACCGCGACACCTTGCACGTGTCGGTGACCGATCCCATGGGCCACGACATGGATTCCGCCCTGGCCGCCACGGTCCTGGTGGGCGCCCTGCGCGGTGCCCGCCGGGCGGGCACCGGCCTGGCCGAACAGGCCCACCGGGCAGACCAGGCACTGATCGAACACGGCCACGGTCATGCCACCGGGCAGCTCCTGCGCATCAATCTCCATACCGGGCGGGCCCAACTCGTCAACGCCGGTCATCCCTGGCCACTGCGCATGCGCAACGGGGCTGTGGAGACGATCACCTGCGAGGTGGACCATCCCTTCGGGCTGTCTGAGCTGACTCCCCACCCGTACCGTGCGCAGGACCTCGACCTGCGGCCCGGTGACCGTCTGCTCATGTTCACCGACGGCATGCTCGAACGTCACGGAGAGAAGGTCGATCTGCCCGCCCTGCTGGCGCGCACCCGGAATTTGCACCCGAGGGAGACCGTGCTGGCGCTGACGTCCGCGGTCCGGGACGCCGCCGACGGCCGGCTCGAAGACGATGCCACCGCCGTCTGCCTGGACTGGCACGGCCCCCAGGAGACCCAGCGGCACGTCAGCGCCGGCGCAGACACCCGGCAAGCCTCAGCCGCACGCACGAAGGACCAGTCGTGACCTAGGTGAACGGTGCCAACGCGAATGAGACATCACGAGGTGTCTGGAGAACCGTCCCACTTCTCCTCGGCGGCCCACCCATCGGGCGGCGCCGGGTCGGAGACGGGGGCCGCGAGCATCGGGTCCGGCAGCGCCCACATGCGCCATGCCTTCCACGCGGGCGCCCCTTCGTGCGGTGCTGCTGGTTCCCCGTTACTCGAGTAGGCCGAGTTCCGTATCCGGTCCGCAGTGGATGCACGGCGCCACGTTCTGCCGCAGGGCATCCAGCGCCTGTTCCCGACTGACCGGCCGACACCGGCCGCTCTTGGCCGCCGCCCAGCACTCGCCGGTGCTCTTGCCGAGTTGCTAGGCCGTCTCTTTGGCAGCCCGCTCCATGACTTGCGGACAACCGTGCACCAGAATGAGGGCTCGAAGCCGTTCGTGCGATGGCTGATGGAGGGCGACCAGTAAGGCGGGTCACAGGCTGTCCGTCATTGCCGGTCGCGAGTGGGCGGGGAGTCAACTCATTCTCAGCCTGCTCCGGCCAGGTTGGGCATTGGTTCGGGCGAAGCCATCCGGCTGTGGTCGGTAGGTGCCGATACGCCGGGATCGATGGGACGGTTGCGCGATGCCGTCCCGGACGGGGGTCTGACTCTTGAGATCTTTGACCGAAGTGTCCAGTCACAGGCTTGTCGACCGTCGTTGCGGGCTGGCTTCTGCTGTCACCGAGCCACAGGGCGTGTCCCAATAGGGGCCTTGCCGAGTTCCAGGCGCCATCACGGTTCAGACCGCCCGAGCGGGCCGGTGCCATCCGCCCAGCAGGTCACCACGCGGGAGGCCAAACACCATGACGACCAGACAGCACAGCACCTCCTCCAGCGCGGATCCTCCTGTTCGGGGCGAGGTCGTCCTGGGCGTGGACACGCACGGCGAGGTCCATGTCGCCGCCGTGGTGTCCTCGCTGGGGAAGGTTCTGGGTACCGAGTCCTTTCCGGCGACGGCGGCCGGCTACCGCCGGCTGCTCGTCTGGGCCCGCAAGCGGGGGACGGTGCGTCGGGCCGGTGTGGAGGGCACCGGCACCTTCGGCGCGGGCCTGTCCCGCTACCTGCTGGCGCAGCAGGTCGAGGTATACGAGGTGAACCGGCCCGATCGCTCGGCCCGCCGGCTGCTGGGAAAGTCAGACCCGCTCGACGCGCAAGCCGCCGCGCGAGCCGTGCTCAGCGGTCGCACCCGGGCCCAGGCCAAGTCCGGCGACGGACCCGTGCAAGGCGCCCGGATCTACAAACTCGCCAAGGACTCCGCGGTCAAGGCCCGCACACAGGCGATCAACCAGCTCAAGGCCGTCCTAGTGATCGCCGACCCCGCCCTGCGGGAACGGTTGTCGAGCTTGGGCAATGCCGAGCTGTTCCGCACCTGCGCACGCCTCAGCCCACCCGACAGCGAGGGAGACAAAGACGCGGTGACCCAGGCCACCCACATGACGTTGCGCATGCTCTCCGAACGCATCGAACAGCTCACCGGGCAGATCAATGAGCTGAACCAACGCCTGACCCAGCTCGTCGAACACCACGCCCCACAGCTGCTCGTACCGGTGGGCATCGGTCCGGACAGCGCCGTCACTCTCCTGATCACCATGGGAGACAACCCCGAGCGGCTGAACACCGAAGCGTCCTTTGCTGCCCTTTGCGGAGTCAGCCCCATCGAGTACTCCTCCGGCCGTCGGAGCACGCGCCGACTCAACCACGGCGGCGACCGGCAGGCCAACGCCGCCCTGCACCGCATCGTGTTCACCCGCCTGCGCCACGACCCCCGAACCCAGGCGTACTACGAACGCCGCACCCAGGAAGGCAAGACCCGGCGCGAGATCATCCGATGCCTCAAGCGGTATGTCGCCCGCGAGGTCTTCAACCTGGTCAGACCGGTTTCCCGCGCCCCCGCGTTATAGGGGCGTCCGTGAGACGTGAGAGGGTCTGGGGCGTGAGTGAGACACCACCGAACACCCTGCAATACCGCTTTGACGGGCCAGAAGACGCTCCGGTCCTGATCTTGGGTCCCTCACTGGGTACCACATGGCACATGTGGGACCGCCAGGTGCCGGAGCTGACCAAGCAGTGGCGGGTCCTGCGGTTCGACCTGCCGGGGCACGGCGGCGCTCCGGCCCGCCCGGCCGGTTCCGTCGCCGAGCTGGCCGCCCGGCTGCTGGCCACGCTGGACGCGCTCGGCGTGCAGCGCTTCGGCTACGCGGGCTGCGCGCTGGGCGGCGCGGTCGGCATCGAGCTCGCCCTGCGCCACCCCGAACGGCTCGCCTCCCTGGCGCTGGTCGCGGCCTCGCCCCGGTTCGGGACCGCCGACGAGTTCCGCCAGCGCGGAGTGATCGTCCGCACCAACGGGCTCGACCCGATCGCCCGGACCTCGCCGGACCGCTGGTTCACCGGCGCCTTCGCCGCCGCCCAGCCCGCGATCACCGAGTGGGCGGTGCAGATGGTCCGCACCACCGACCCGGGCTGCTACATCGCCGCCTGCGAGGCGCTCGCCTCCTTCGACGTCCGCGGCGAGCTGGGCCGGGTCGGCGTGCCGACGCTCGTGCTCGTCGGCTCCGACGACCAGGTCACCGGGCCCGCCGAGGCCCGCGGTCTGGTCGCCGGCATCCCGGACGCCCGGCTCGCCGTGGTCCCCGGCGCCTCCCACCTGGTCCCGGTCGAGCAGCCGGCTGCCGTCACCGACCTGCTGGTGCACCACTTCTCCACCGCCTGGCAGCAGCCCTACGACACCGGGCAGACGGTCCTGCCGCCGGCAGCGGTCGTGCCGGTGCCGGCCGTGCCGCCGCAGCCCGTGCCGGTCGCGGAGATAGCCCCGGCCGCCGTACCGGAGCAGCCGGCCGCGCGGCCCGACCGGTACGAGACCGGGCTGAAGATCCGCCGGGAGGTGCTCGGCGACGCGCACGTGGACCGGGCGCTGGCCGAGGCCGACGACTTCTCCCGGGACTTCCAGGAGTTCCTCACCCGCTGCACCTGGGGCGAGATCTGGGACCGGCCGGGCCTGGACCGCCGTACCCGCAGCTGCATCACGCTGACCGCACTGGTCGCGGGCGGTCACCTGGAGGAGCTGGCCGTCCACACCCGGGCCGCCCTGCGCAACGGGCTCACCCCGGACGAGATCAAGGAGGTGCTCCTGCAGGCGGCCGTGTACTGCGGGATGCCGGCCGCGAACCGTGCTTTCCGGGTGGCCCGGCAGGTCATCCGGGAGGAGACCACGCCCGCCGAGTGAACCCCGGCCCGTGAGCCCCGCCGGGTGAGCCCCGCCACGTCGCGCAGGGCAGGATGGGGAGACATGAAGCTCACGAAGAAGTCGCACGCCTGTGTCCGCCTCGACAAGGAGGGACAGACCCTCGTCATCGATCCCGGCGGGTTCAGCGAGGAGGACGCCGCGCTCGGCGCCGACGCCATCCTGATCACGCACGAGCACCCGGACCACTTCGACGAGTTCCGGCTCCGGGCCGCCATGGAGAACAACCCCGCGGCCCGGATCTGGACGCTGAAGTCCGTCGCCGAGCGGATCACGGCGGCCTTCCCGGGCCGGGTGCACACCGTCGGCCACGGCGACACCTTCACCGCGGCCGGGTTCGACGTGCAGGTCCACGGCGAACTGCACGCGGTGATCCACCCCGACATCCCGCGGATCACCAACGTCGGCTACCTCATCGACGGCGGCACGGTCTTCCACCCCGGCGACGCCCTCACCGTCCCGAACCATCCGGTGCAGACGCTGATGCTGCCGGTGATGGCCCCCTGGAACAAGATCTCCGAGGTCATCGACTACGTCCGCGAGGTCAGGCCGCAGCGCGCCTACGACGTCCACGACGCCCTGCTCACCGACCTGGCCCGCCCGATCTACGACCGACAGATCGGCGCCCTGGGCGGCACCGACCACCGGCGGCTGACGCCCGGGGCCTCGGCGGAGGTCTGAGCCCGTTGTCAGTGGCGCCGGGTAGGTTGTCAGGCATGCGCATCGCCACTTGGAACGTGAACTCGATCACCGCCCGCCTTCCGAGGCTGCTGGCCTGGCTGGAGAGCAGCGGCACCGACGTGCTGTGCCTGCAGGAGGCCAAGGTCGCCGAGGAGCAGTTCCCGTTCGACCAGCTCCGCGAGCTGGGCTACGAGTCGGCGGTCCACGCCACCGGCCGGTGGAACGGCGTGGCGGTGCTCTCCCGCGTGGGCATCGAGGACGTCGTCAGGGGCCTGCCCGGCGACCCCGGCTTCGACGGCGTGACCGAGCCGCGCGCCATCTCGGCGACCTGCGGCCCGGTCCGCGTCTGGTCGGTGTACGTGCCGAACGGCCGCGAGGTGGGCCACCCGCACTACGCGTACAAGCTCCAGTGGTTCGAGGCCCTGAAGGCGGCGGTGTACGGCGACGCGCAGGGCAGCCGCCCGTTCGCCGTGATGGGCGACTACAACGTGGCGCCGACCGACGACGACGTCTACGACCCGGCCGCCTTCGAGGGCTCCACCCATGTCACCGCCGCCGAGCGCGCCGCCCTCGCCTCCCTGCGCGAGGCGGGCCTGAGCGACGTGGTGCCGCGCCCGCTGAAGTACGACCACCCGTTCACCTACTGGGACTACCGCCAGCTCTGCTTCCCCAAGAACCGCGGCATGCGCATCGACCTGGTGTACGGCAACGCGCCGTTCGCCGAGGCCGTCAAGGACGCCTACGTCGACCGCGAGGAGCGCAAGGGCAAGGGCGCCTCCGATCACGCACCGGTGGTGGTCGACCTCGACGTCTGATGCCACGCTGGGTCCATGAACCTTCCGTTCCTGGGCCACTGGCACAAGAAGCACGGCGAGGCGGCGCCCCCTGCCGATCCCGAGGGGATCGCCGCCCTGCTGTCCGAGTGCGAACTGCTCCGCTCCCAGGCGGCCCGGGCGGGCGTCCGCCTCGACGACACCCCGGGCTCCCTGGAGGCCCTGGACCAGCTGGTCCCGCGCTGGCGCGACGACGCCGAGACCCTGCCCTGGCTGGGTCATGACGCGGGGCTGTATCTGGGCACCGTCGTGGTGCGCACCGTGCCCGGCGCCGCCTGGCTGCTCCGCCCGGAGGGCGAGCCCGTGGTGCGGCTGGCCTCCGGACGCGAGGTGGAGGTGGTGGGCGCCGGGCAGGCCTGGGCCGAGAGCGGCGTCCCCGAACTCTCCCAGTTGTACGCGGAGATCGCGGAGAACTGACGCCGCGCCCGTGAGCTGACGCCCCCTCACTCTCCGGCCGTACGAGGACGGCGGGGACCAACCCGCCGTACCTCGACTACGATGTGCCGTTCATCCCTGTGGTGAAGGGGGAACCCCGCCGAGCCACACCGGGACGTGCACGCTGCTCTCGGGGGGCGGCAGTTCACGGGCCAGGCTCGTCCGGCGGCAGCCGGAGATCACTGCTCGCCGAGCGGGACGGACACGTACGACGGGTCGTCCGGGGGCGAGGAGAAGGTCAGCTGCGCGCCGGACGGGTTGTGCTCGATGTAGAGCGGGTCGACCGTGTCCACCACCAGCGCCAGACGGTGCCCGGCGGGCACGTCGTACGCCGTGGAGAACAGGTCGAGGTCCACGCCGAACGGCTCGCCGGGTGTCCGCCCGTGCCAGGTGTACGGCGCCTGCGTGACCAGCTTGCCGAGGCCGAGCGGCCCCACGTCGTACAGATAGGCGATGAACGTACCGCTCTCCGCGGTCGGGGTCAGCGTGGTGTGCAGGGTGGCCGTGCCGCGCACCTTCTGGGTGCTGCCGTACCGCTCCGACTGCCAGACGGCCGCCCAGCGGCGCGGCAGCAGCGGGATCGCCGCCATGGGCGGCAGGTGGGCGACCTGGTCGAGGATGCTGGAGAGGAAGACGACGCCGCCGTCGGCGCCGGAGTCGACGTTGGTGTGGAGGGTGGTGGAGCCGGCGAGCGCGAGCTTCCGGCGGGTCGCGGCGATCGACTTCCAGTCCGGGTAACCCTCGTATCCCGCCGTGCTGCGGGACTCCAGCTGGACGGGCTGCTCGTGGTCGATGCCGTTCGCGGCGCCCTTGAGGTAGTGGTCGAACCAGCGCTCGGTGTCCGTCCAGATGTCGTTGGGCAGCCCGAAGAGGCCGGTCAGTTCGGGGGTCGCGTGGTCGCCGGGACGCAGTTCCAGGCGCTTGGGCACCTTCAGCTTCTCGTAGAAGTCGGCGTACTGGTTCACCGGGAAGACGGTGTCGCCCCACGCGTTGGCGAGCATCAGGGCCGTGCCGTTCTGGTTCAGCTGGTCCGTGTAGGTCGCAACGGAACGTTTCCTCCCCCACGCGATCATCTCCTGTTCCCGGGACAGGTCGGAGGCGTAGAAGTGGTCGAAGACGTCCCGCACTTCGGGGCTCTCCCGGCCGGTGAGGGTGGCCGTGCCGTCCAGCAGCGCCGCCGCCTCCACATGCTGGGTGCGGCCCGAGTAGATCGAGTCGATCAGGTCCGCCCAGCCGCTGAGCGCCGCCACCGCCTTGATGCGCTTGTCGTGCGCGGCGGCGAGCAGGCTGATCCCGGCGCCGTACGACACCCCCGCCATGCCGACGTGCCGCGGGTCGGCCGGGGTGTTCGCGAGGGCCCAGTCGATGACCTTGGAGGCGTCCGCCACGTCCGGCGGACCGGCCACTTCTATCTGTCCACCGGACTGCCAGAACCCGCGCACGTTGTAGGTGAGCACCACATAGCCGGCGTCGGCGAGCTTCTGGGCCTGGGCGAGGTACTCCACCTGCGGCAGGGACCAGCTCGTGGGCAGCACGATGAGCGGGTAGCTGCGGGTGCCGTCGGCGCCGGCGGGCGTGACGACGTTCGCCTTCAGCACGGTGCCGCCGTCGCCGGTGATGTCGACGAACCGGACGCTCGGCGTGCCGGCCCGGGCGGCGGGGGCCAGGCCGGCGGCAGCGGCGAACAGCGTTGCCGAGACGGCGGTGACGGCGGCGGTGCGCACGGAGGCGCGGCGGTGTCCCATGGGCCACTCCTTCAACTGTTCCAGTCCAAAGTGACCCGACGGTAACCTTGACCGCTTACCGTAAGTAACCCGTCGGCAAGTTACGTGCCGGTAAAGGTTGTTGAAACGCGCTAGGCGGCCGTGTCGGCGGCGGCCGTCTCGGGCAGGGGTGTGCGCGCCGCCCGGGTCACGTCCGCGACCAGCTCGACCACGTCCGGGCCGTACGCCTGGGAGTTGACCACCTTCAGCAGCAGCACGAAGGTGCCGGTGCCGTACTTGCGGTGCAACCTCTCGTGGTGGCGGGCGAGATAGCGGGCGGCGGCCTGGTTGGTGACGGCCCGCTGGCCGCAGAAGAGGAACACCGGGCGTCCGGCGCCGTGCCCGTCCGCGGAGAGCCGGGCGAGCAGGACGTACTCGCTGCGGCCGCGCTCCATCCGGTAGTGCTCTCCGCCGATGCGGAACGCGCCCCGCTCCTGCACCGGTTCGGTCTCCGTGTTGACCCACACTCCCGGCAGCAGCGAGGAGAGGTGGGCCGCCATCCGGTGGTTCGAGTAGGGGCCGCCGACGCAGAACTCCGTCCGTTCGCCGAATCCCTGCTGGGTCGCGTCGTGCGCCACGAGCTGGGCGCGCGCGTGGCAGTCCTTGATCAGGGCGGAGAGTTCCAGCAGGGCGAACATGTCGGAGCGCATCACCGTCAGCTCCGGACCGCCTGCCGCGCGGTTGACGACGAGCAGCGACTCCGAGTGGTCCGGCAGCCCGAAGAACGCCTGCTTGCGGCGCAGTTTGCGGCGCCACAGATACGTACGGGCCAGCCAGCCCAGCGAGGCGGAGATGCCCGTGGCCACCAGGCCGAGGACGATGTTGCGCACGTCGTCGTTCATGGCCGGGGATGGTAGCGGGCCGGGGAGAACCGTCGCGTACCCCTGTTCGAACTGTGACGGTCGTGTGGCGAGTGACCCAGGCGTACTGTCGGTACTACGGCAATCTCGTTACGCTGCGCGGACGTGTCCCTACGGGAGGTACGGATGGGTCGTCCTGGCACGCGGAAACTGGCGGTTCTGGCGGTCTCGGCCGCCATGGTGTCGGTGGGGGCGGCGGCGCCACCCGCCGCGACGACGAGCGGCACGCCCGCCAAGGTTCCCGTGGCGGTGGGCTACGGCGGCGCGGTCGCCAGCGTGGACGCCGACGCCTCCGCCGCCGGCATCGAGGTCCTCAGACACGGCGGCAACGCGGTCGACGCGGCCGTCGCCACCGCCGCGGCGCTCGGCGTCACCGAGCCCTACTCGGCCGGCATCGGCGGAGGCGGCTACTTCGTCTACTACGACGCGAGGTCCCGCACGGTGCACACCATCGACGGCCGGGAGACGGCGCCGCTGAGCGCCGGCTCCGACCTGTTCCTGGAGAACGGCAAGCCGCTCTCCTTCGCCGACGCCGTCAGCAGCGGCCTGAGCGTCGGCACCCCGGGCACGCCCGCGACCTGGCAGCAGGCGCTGGACGAATGGGGCAGCGAGCGGCTCGGCACGGTCCTGAAGCCGGCCGAGCGGATCGCCCGCGACGGCTTCACCGTGGACGACACCTTCCGCTCGCAGACCGCGTCCAACGAGACCCGGTTCCGCTACTTCCCCGACACCGCGAAGCTGTTCCTGCCGAACGGGCAGCTGCCGGTCGTCGGCTCCAGGCTGAAGAACCCCGAACTGGCCCGCACCTACGAGGAACTGGGCCGCAGGGGCGTCGACGCGATCTACCGCGGGGACATCGGCGACGACATCGTCAAGACGGTCGAGCACCCGCCCGTCGACCCCGCCTCCGGCTGGAACGCCCGCCCCGGCAAGCTGGAGGAGAAGGACCTCGCCGTCTACCGGGCCAAGCTCCAGGCGCCCACCAGGACCTCGTACCGCGGCCTGAACGTGTACTCCATCGCCCCCTCCTCCTCGGGCGGCACCACGGTCGGCGAGGCCCTGAACATCCTGGAGAACACCGACCTGTCGAAGGCGAGCGAGGTGCAGTACCTGCACCACTTCATCGAGGCGAGCCGGATCGCGTTCGCCGACCGCGGGCGCTGGGTCGGCGACCCCGCCTTCGAGGACGTGCCGACGAAAGAGCTGCTGTCCCAGCGGTACGCCGACTCGCGCGCCTGCCTGATCAAGGACGACGCGGTCCTCACCAGCCCCCTCGCCCCCGGCGACCCCCGCCACCCCGCGGCCTGCGGCCAGGGCGGTACGGCCGCCCCGACGACGTACGAGGGCGAGAACACCACGCATCTGACCGTGGCCGACAAGTGGGGCAACGTCGTCTCCTACACGCTCACCATCGAGCAGACCGGCGGCAGCGCCATGACCGTGCCCGGCCGGGGCTTCCTGCTCAACAACGAGCTGACCGACTTCTCCTTCGCCCCGGCCAACCCGGCCGTGCACGACCCGAACCTGCCGGGACCGGGCAAGCGGCCGCGCTCGTCGATCTCGCCGACGATCGTGCTGGACCGGAACAACCGCCCCGTGGTGGCGCTCGGTTCACCCGGCGGGGCCACCATCATCACCACCGTGCTGCAGACCCTCACCGAGTTCCTCGACCGGCACCTTCCGCTGGTCGACGCCATCGCCGCACCGAGGGCCAGCCAGCGCAACGCGGCCAAGACCGAACTCGAACCCGCCCTCTACGACAGCGACCTGAGGAAGCAACTCGAGGGCATCGGCCACTCCTTCTCCCTCAACCCCGAGATCGGCGCGGCGACCGGCGTGCAGCGGCTGCCGGGCGGCAAGTGGCTGGCGGCCGCCGAGAAGGTACGGCGCGGCGGCGGCTCGGCGATGGTGGTGGACCCGGCGCCGTAGGCGAGCGAGGACGGCCCCGGGGCCCGAAGCGGCGGCCGGCGTCACGACTCCGGCGCGGGCAACTCCGTCGCGGGCGGCCGGTTTTCCTGGGGGCGGAAGTCCAGCCGGCCGTCGCGGACGTCCACCGTCACCCGGCTGCCCTCGGAGATCTTGCCGTTCAGCAGCAGCCGGGACAGCTGGTTGTCCACCTCCCGCTGGATGGTGCGGCGCAGCGGCCGGGCGCCGTACTCCGGCTGGTAGCCGCGCTCGGCGATCCAGTCGACGGCGGCGTCCGTGAACTCGACCGAGACGCCCTGCCCGTCCAGCAGCCGCCGGGTGCTCTCCAGCAACAGGTCGGTGATCTGCCGCAGTTGCGCGCTGGTGAGCTGCCGGAACACCACGATCTCGTCGATGCGGTTGAGGAACTCCGGCCGGAAGTGCTCGCGCAGCGGCCGCAGGATCTGCTCGCGCCGCGCCTCCTCGTCCGCCTCCGCGCCGCCCGGCCCGAACCCGATCCCGGCGCCGCGCCGGGTGATCGCCTCGGAGCCGAGGTTGCTGGTCATCACGATGACCGTGTTGGTGAAGTCCACCGTCCGGCCCTGGGAGTCGGTCAGCCGGCCGTCGTCCAGCACCTGCAGCAGGATGTTGAAGACGTCCGGGTGGGCCTTCTCCACCTCGTCCAGCAGGAGCAGCGAGTACGGGTGCCGGCGCACCACCTCGGTGAGCTGCCCGGCCTCCTCGTGGCCGACGTACCCGGGCGGGGCGCCGACCAGCCGGGAGACGGTGTGCCGCTCCTGGTACTCGCTCATGTCGAGCCGGACCATGCGGTCCTCGCTGCCGAACAGCGCCTCGGCGAGCGCCCGGGCCAGCTCGGTCTTGCCGACGCCGGTCGGGCCGAGGAACAGGAAGCTGCCGATCGGCCGGTTCGGGCTCGCGAGCCCCGCGCGGGAGCGCAGCACGGCCTCCGAGACCACGGCCACGGCCTCCTCCTGGCCGACCACCCGCTGGTGCAGGTGCTCCTCCAGGCCCAGCAGCCGTTCCTTCTCCTCCTGGGTGAGCCGGCTGACCGGGATGCCGGTCTGCCGGGACACCACCTCGGCGATGGCCTCCGCCGTCACCTCCAGGTCCAGGCCCTCGTCGGCCTTGTCGTCGCCGCTCGCCTCGGCGATCCGCTGCTTCAGCTCGCCGATCCGGTCGCGCAGCTCCTTGGCCTTGTCGTAGTCCTCCCCGGCGACCGCCTGGTCCTTGTCCAGCACGAGCTGCTCGACCTCGCGCTCCATGGCGCGCACGTCCGTGCCCTTGGTCCGCGCGCCGAGCCGCACCCGGGCGCCCGCCTGGTCGATCAGGTCGATGGCCTTGTCCGGCAGCCGCCGGTCGGTGAGATAGCGGTCGGACAGCTCCACGGCGGCGACCAGCGCCTCGTCGGTGTAGCGGACCTGGTGGTGGGCCTCGTACCGGTCGCGCAGCCCGCGCAGGATCTCGATGGTGTCCTCGGCCGTCGGCTCCGGCACCAGCACCGGCTGGAACCGGCGGGCCAGCGCCGCGTCCTTCTCGATCCGGCGGTACTCCTCCAGCGTGGTCGCGCCCACGATGTGCAGCTCGCCCCGGGCCAGGGCGGGCTTGAGGATGTTCCCGGCGTCCATCGCGCCGCCCTCGGCGCCGGAGCCCGCGCCCACGACCGTGTGCAGCTCGTCGATGAACACGATCAGCCGGTCGGAGTGGGCGCGGATCTCCTCCACGATGTTGTTCAGGCGCTCCTCGAAGTCGCCCCGGTAGCGGGTGCCGGCCACGACCCCGGTGAGGTCCAGCGCGACGACCCTGCGGCCCGAGAGGATGTCCGGCACGTCCCCGTCGGCGATGCGCTGGGCCAGCCCCTCGACGATGGCCGTCTTGCCGACCCCGGCGTCGCCGATGAGGACCGGGTTGTTCTTGCCCCGGCGCGAGAGCACCTCGATGGTCTGCTCGATCTCGGTGTCCCGGCCGATCACGGGGTCGATCCGGCCCTGCCGGGCCAGGTCGGTCAGGTCGCGGCCGTACTTGTCCAGCGTGGGGGTGCCGGTGGCGCGCGGCCGCTCCGGGCGCGTCTGGGTGCTCTCCGGGGCCTCCGGCGGCAGGGAGCCGGCCGAGAACCGGGCCGCGTTCAGGATGTGCCCGGCGGCCGAGTCCGGATTGGCGGCCAGCGCGCTCAGCACGTGCTCCGGGCCGATGTACCCCGCGCCGCTCGCCCGCGCCAGATCGTGCGCGTCCAGCAGGGCGCGCTTGACGGCCGGGGTGAGCGACAGCGAGGTCGGCGGCGGGGCCTCGCCCGGCGGGTGCTGCACCGGGCCCGCACGGTCGTCGATCTCCGAGGCCAGCGAGTCCGGGTCCGCGCCCGCGCGGCTCAGCAGGCTCCGGGTGGGCTCGGACTCCAGCGCCGCGCGCAGCAGGTGCTGGGTGTCCAGATCCCGGCTGCCGTGCTCCACGGCGTACACGGCGGCCCCTCTGACCAGCTCACGGGCCGGCTGGCTGAGCAGCCGGCCGATGTCGATGTGGCGCTTGGCTCCGCTGGGGGGACCACCGAAGAAACGGCCCAGGAATTCGCCGAAGGGGTCAGGAGGGTAGCCGTTGGTCATGGCGATGCGCTTCCTTCGCTGACGACTGGCTCCGCCGGGTAACCGGATGGGGGCTGTTCATGCCCACGATGACATGAACCGTGGGGGGTGGCATGTCCGCCTGCGGGGGAGGGGCTTTCCGCACGTCGGCGGCTGCGGGTGGTCCGTGGTCGCTCGCCCCCGGATTCTCGGCCGCGCCCGAACCCGGGGGACCCCCGTCGCGGCGGAACCGCGCCTCGGCACGGCCTCGCGCTCCCTCAGGGAGTCAGGGGGTTTCCCTTGCCGTCAGGATCCGGGGACCGGACTCCGTGACGGCCACCGTGTGCTCCGCGTGGGCCGCGCGGGAGCCGTCGGACGTGCGGAGGGTCCAGCCGTCGGACGCCTCGTAGTAGCCGTCCTCGCCGCTCGCGATGACCATGGGCTCGATGGCGAGGACCATGCCCGGGCGCAGCGGGAGCCCTCGCCCCGGGCGGCCCTCGTTGGGGACGTCGGGATCCTCGTGCATACGGCGGCCGATGCCGTGGCCGCCGAAGCCGTGCGGGATGCCGTACCCCGCCTCGCGGCAGACCCGGCCGACGGCGTGGGCGATGTCGCCGATGCGGTTGCCCGGGACGGCCGCCGCGATGCCCGCCGCCAGCGCCCGCTCGGCGGTGTCGATCAGCCGCAGGTCCGCCGGGCGCGGGCGGCCCACGGTGAAGCTGATCGCCGAGTCGCCGGCCCACCCGTCCAGGACGGCGCCGCAGTCGATCGAGACCAGGTCGCCGTCGCGCAGCCGGTAGCGGCCGGGGATGCCGTGCACGATCGCGTCGTTCACGGAGGCGCAGATCACCGCGGGGAAGGGGGTCGGCGCGAAGGACGGCCGGTAGCCGAGGAACGGCGAGGACGCCCCGGCCTCGCGCAGCACCGCCCGTGCCACCTCGTCCAGCTCCAGCAGACTGACGCCCACGGCCGCGGCGTCCCGTACGGCCGTCAGGGCCCGCCCGACGACCTGGCCGGCGGCGTGCATCGCGTCGATCGACGTGTCCGTCTTCAGTTCCACCATGCCAATTACTATACCGGTATTTGAATGGGGTGCCCGAGTGCGGGCCGGTGCCGGCGTGCGGACCGGTATTAGAATGGGCGCATGGTGCGCACCCCCCTGACCCCCGAAGAGCGTGAACGCGGCGAGCGGCTCGGGAGGTTGCTGCGCGAGGCGCGCGGGGACCGGAGCATGGCCGAGGTCGCCGCGCGGGCGGGCGTGTCCGCCGAGACGCTCCGCAAGATCGAGACGGGCCGGGCGCCGACGCCGGCGTTCTTCACCGTCGCCGCGCTGGCCGGCGCCCTCGGACTGTCGATGGACGACCTGGTCGCGCGGTCCCTGCTCGTACCCGCCTGAGAGGCCGGGTCCGCACAGCGCGCGGCGCCGGGCGATGATCCGCCCGCGCCCTGCCGGAAAACCCTGTGTAGCAGCGCCGTAACACATCTGGTGTTGCCTGACCGGCGGAGTACCGGCGGCTGGGCGGGAGCTGAGCGATGGCGGTGGAACGACTCCCAGGCGGAGCGGAGGAGTTCGCGGGCTACCTGGACGGCCTGCTGGCACGGCTGGACCAGGACGGAGGCTGGAGCGGGGTCTTCTGGCGGCGCGACCCCGACGGCCTGCGGGCCTGCCTGGACGGGCGCGAGGTGCCGCCGTGGGACGTGGTCGAGGCGCTGCTGGAGGACCTCGCGGCGGCATACGGCCCCGCCGCCGCTGCCGCCGAGCGGGAACGGGCCCGCGCCCTGCACCGGGCCGCGCTCACGGCGCACGACGCCCGCCCCGGCGCCCGCGAGGCCCTGCTCGCCCGCCTCGACGTCATGCTCCGCGAACAGCACCGCGCCGCCGAACGCCGGGCCGCACTGACCCGCCGGCTGTCCCTGCCGGCCTCCACGGCGGAGGCCGAGTCCGTCCGCCTCGACCTGGCCTGGACCGACGACGACCACGCCCGCGCGACCGCCCGGTGCGCCGAACTCCGCTCCCGCATCGCGGAGCTGGACCTCCGGGAGGCGGAGAGGGCGCGCGGGGAGCGGAGGGGTGGTGACTCCGCTCCGGTGCGGAAGGGGGGTGCCCAGGCCGCGGGGGAGCCGGCGCCGCGTTTCCGGCGTGCCGACCCCGGTGGCCGCTCGGGGGAGCGGGACTGGTGGGGAGGGGCGAGTGGTTCCGGGCGTGAAGAACAGGCTCCGGCCATCCAGGCCACCACGCCGGACCACGCCCCCGGTGCCGTACCTCTCGCCCCGCCGGTCAGCGCGCCCGTCCACGGTTCCGCCCCCACCCGCGTGCCCTCCGCTCGCCCCGCCGACGCCGCGGCTTCCGTCCCTCCGGCCGCCGTGCCCGCCCACGCCCCCGCCCCCGTGCCGTCCGGCCGCCCCGCCGGTACCGCGCCCACCACGCCGCCGCTCACCCGTCCAGCCACCACTCCGCCTCCCGCCCCACCGCTCGCCGCCCCCGCGCCCGCCACGCCTCAGGCACCCGCCGCAGAGTCCGCCAAGTCCCGGAAACGCCGTCGGGGAAGCGCCCGGTTCGCCGGGATGGCGGAAGAGCAGGGCGCCGCCGTCGTACCCGTGGTGCCGCTGCCGGCCGGGGGCGAGAGCAGTACCGGGGACCGGGCGCCGCGTGGGGCGCGGTTCGCCGGGGTGGGGGAGGGGGCCGAGGCCGGTGTGGCGGCGGCGCCCGGTGAGGTGGTGGACGCCGAGGCGGGCGCGGTCGTGGCCGGGGCCGTGGAGCGGCTCGCCCGGCTTCGGGCCGAAGGGCGCAGCGGGGAGGCGCATGTGCTGCTGGTGGAGGTCGCGCAGTGGCCCCCCGCGCGGTTCCCGGCGCTCGCGGAGAGCCTGCAGCGCGCCGGGCTCGACGCCGACTGGGCCACGCTGCTGTGGGAGACCGCCTCGCTGGCCCCGGAACGGCTGGTCGCCGCCGCCGACGCGCTCGTCGCCGCCGGTCGGGAGGCCGACGCGCGGCAGATGCTGCGGCAGGGCGTCGCGCGCCCGGCGGAGGAGATCGGCGCGGCCGTGCTGCGGCTCGAGGACGAGGGGCGCGGCAGGGAGGCGGCGGTGCTGCTCGACGCCGTGGTGCGCGGCCGTACGGCGCAGGAGGCGGCCCGCGGCGTCGCCCCCGACCCCCGCCGGCTGGTGCCGCTGCTGCTCGGCGCCGCGCGGGCCGTCTCCGACGAGCGGCACTGGGACCTGGTGCACGCACTGCGGGTCGCCGGACACGCCACGTGAACGGCCACCAGGGGGCATCGTCCCGGTATGCTCCGGTTCACCCCCTGGAGCGACCCTCAGGCTCACCCGCAGGGGCGCCCCACCTGATCGACTCCGCGGGATGACGACGATGGTCTTGGCAAGGGCCTCCCGGAGGCTTACTTTCGTCCCTCTACGGCCTGCTCTACGGGCGTAGAGGCTCTGACGGCCCGTCGAAGGAGCAGCTCATGGCCAACGTCGTACGCGCCGCACTGGTCCAGGCCACGTGGACCGGCGACACCGAGTCCATGGTGGCGAAACACGAGGAGCACGCCCGCGAGGCGGCCCGCCGCGGCGCCCGGGTCATCGGGTTCCAGGAGGTCTTCAACTCGCCCTACTTCTGCCAGGTCCAGGAGCCCGAGCACTACCGCTGGGCCGAACGGGTGCCGGACGGGCCGACGGTGCGGCGGATGCAGGAGCTCGCGCGGGAGACCGGGATGGTCGTCGTGGTCCCCGTCTTCGAGGTCGAGCAGTCCGGCTTCTACTACAACACCGCCGCCGTGATCGACGCCGACGGCACCTACCTCGGCAAGTACCGCAAGCACCACATCCCGCAGGTCAAGGGCTTCTGGGAGAAGTACTACTTCAAGCCCGGCAACCTCGGCTGGCCCGTCTTCGACACCGCCGTCGGCAAGGTCGGCGTCTACATCTGCTACGACCGGCACTTCCCGGAGGGCTGGCGGCAACTCGGTCTCAACGGAGCCCAGTTGGTCTACAACCCGTCGGCCACCCACCGAGGGCTGTCCGCCTACCTGTGGCAGCTGGAGCAGCCCGCCGCCGCCGTCGCCAACGAGTACTTCGTCGCCGCCATCAACCGGGTCGGGCGGGAGGAGTACGGCGACAACGACTTCTACGGGACCAGTTACTTCGTCGACCCCCGCGGGCAGTTCGTCGGCGAGGTCGCGAGCGACACCTCCGAGGAACTCCTCGTCCGCGACCTCGATTTCGACCTGATCGAGGAAGTGCGGCAGCAGTGGGCCTTCTACCGAGACCGCCGCCCCGACGCCTACGAAGGACTGGTACAGCCGTGAACGACCTCTACTCCCGCCACCGCCAGGTCATGCCCGACTGGCTCGCGCTCTACTACGACGAGCCGATCGAGATCACCCACGGCGAGGGCCGCCACGTCTGGGACTCCGCCGGCAACAAGTACCTGGACTTCTTCGGCGGCATCCTGACGACGATGACCGCGCACGCCCTGCCCGAGGTGACCAAGGCGGTCGCCGAGCAGGCCGGGCGGATCATCCACTCCTCCACCCTCTACCTCAACCGCCCCATGGTCGACCTCGCCGAGCGCATCGCCCAGGTGAGCGGCATCCCCGACGCCCGGGTCTTCTTCACCACCTCCGGCACCGAGGCCAACGACACCGCCCTGCTGCTCGCCACCTCCTACCGGCGCAGCAACACGGTCCTGGCGATGCGCAACAGCTACCACGGGCGGTCCTTCAGCACGGTCGGCATCACCGGCAACCGCGGCTGGTCGCCGACCTCCCTGTCCCCGCTGCAGACCCTGTACGTGCACGGCGGCGTGCGCACCCGGGGCCCGTTCGCCGGCCTGGACGACCGCGCCTTCATCGACGCCTGTGTCGCCGACCTGAAGGACGTCCTCGGGCACACCCGGCCGCCCGCCGCGCTGATCGCCGAGCCGATCCAGGGCGTCGGCGGCTTCACCTCCCCGCCCGACGGGCTCTACGCCGCCTTCCGGGACGTCCTGAAGGAGCACGGCATCCTGTGGATCGCCGACGAGGTGCAGACCGGCTGGGGCCGCACCGGCGACCACTTCTGGGGCTGGCAGGCACACGCCCGCAGCGGCCCGCCGGACATCGTCACGTTCGCCAAGGGCATCGGCAACGGCACCTCGATCGGCGGCGTGATCGCCCGCGCCGACATCATGAACTGCCTGGACGCCAACAGCATCTCCACGTTCGGCGGCACCCAGCTCACCATGGCCGCCGGCCTCGCCAACCTCACCTACCTCCTCGAACACGACCTCCAGGGCAACGCCCGCCGGGTCGGCGGCCTGCTCATCGAACGGCTGCGCGCCGTCGCCGCCCAGCTGCCGGGCGTCCGGGAAGTGCGCGGGCGCGGCCTGATGATCGGCATCGAGCTGGTCAGGCCCGGCACCGACCAGGCCGACCCGCAGGCGGCCGCCGCCGTCCTGGAGGCGGCCCGCGAGGGCGGGCTGCTCATCGGCAAGGGCGGCGGCCACGACACCAGCGCCCTGCGCATCGCCCCGCCGCTGTCGCTCACGGTCGCGGAGGCGGAGGAGGGCGCGGCGATCCTGGAACGGGCGCTCAGGAGTACGCACTAGAGAACGGCGGTACGGCCATGACCACCACCCTGGAGTCCCGGCACGGCTGGGAACCCGCCCTCTCCGTCCGCCAGGTGCTCACCCTGGAACGGGTCCTCGCCGGGGAACCCGAGGTGGTGGCCGGCGCCGGGCAGCTCGACCGGCCGGTGCGCTGGGTGCACGTCGCCGAGGCCGCCGACGTCGGCGTGATGCTCAGCGGCGGCGAGATGGTGCTCACCACCGGCGTCCTCCTGGCCGGCGACGAGGCCAAGCAGGCCGAGTACATCCAGTCGCTGCACCGGGCCGAGGCCGCCGCCGTCGTGCTCGGCCTCGGGCGGGCCTTCCCGGCGCCGCCCGAGGTGATGCGCCGGGCCGCCGAGCGGTGCGGGCTGCCCATGGTCGTCCTGCACCGGCCCTTCCCGTTCGCCGAGCTGACCGAGGAGGTCCAGTGCCGGCTGGTACGGCGGAAGTTCGCCGCCGTCAGCCTCTCGGAGACGGTACGCACCGAACTCACCGCCCTGATCACCGCCGGCGCCCCCGTGCAGCGGCTGCTCGACGAGGTCGCCCGGCACGGCGGCTGCCCGGTCGTGCTCACCAACCTCGCCCACCGCGTCCTCGCCACGGCGGGGGAGCGGTCCGCCGTGGACGACGTGCTGCGCGACTGGGAGCGGATCGCCCGGCAGGCCGGGGCGGCGGCGGGCGACGAGTGGATCAGCGCCGAGCTGGGCGGGCGCGGGGAGCGCTGGGGCCGGCTGCTGCTGTGCGGCTACCGGGGCGAGGCGGCCACCGGCCGGCTGCTCGCCGACCGGGCCGCCGAGGCGCTGGTCCTGCACCGCATGCTCGGCGGCGGTTCCGCGCCGTCCTGGGAGGAGGAGTCCGCGCAGAGCCTGCTCACCGACCTGGTCTCCGGCGCCGTACCGGCCCGGCAGCTGCTGCCCCGGGCGCGGGCGGCCGGGCTGCCGGTCAACCGGCGCACCTTCGTGCCGCTGGTAGTCCTCGGCCGCGCCCCCGGCGAACTCGACCGAGTGCTGCGTCTGCTGGGGCTGGCCGGGCTGGTCGCCGAACTCGCCGACGGCCGCGCCGCCGTCCTGCTCAGCCTCCCGCGCGACCAGGACGCCGACGCCCTCACCGCCCACTTCGCGGCCCGGCTGCGCGCCGGGTCACGGGCCGTGGTCGCGGCCAGCGACGCCCGCACCGCCTGGGACGACGTGCCCGCCGGGCTGCGCGAGGCCCGGCACGTCGCCGACGCCGTCGCCGACTCCCCGGCCGCGCTCGACCTGCCGGCCGTGGTCCGCCTGAAGGACGTGCACCTGCGCGGACTGGTCCGGTTGCTGCGCGACGACCCGCACGTGCAGTCCTTCGCCGAACGGGAACTGGACGGGCTGCTCGGCGAGGCCGAGCCCGAGCTGCTGAACGTCCTGCGCACCTACCTCGCCACCGGCCGCAACAAGTCCCGCACCGCCCAGCTCCACCACGTCTCCCGGCCCGCCCTCTACCGCCGCCTGGAGGCCATACAGGCCCGGCTCGGCGTCGACCTGGACGACTTCGAACAGGCGGCCTCCGTGCACATCGCGCTCCTCGCGCACGACGCGCAACTGCGGTGAAACATGCGACGACCTGGGAAAACGGCGGTGAAACATGGGACTGCGCACACGTGACACGGTGACACGCCGAGGGCCCGCAGACGTGACACGCTGCCACTCAACCGGCCCGCGCGGGCTTTCTACGCTCACGGCACACCGAGCTACCGGAGGTCCCGATGAGCCGAGTGATCCGAGCCGCCCTGTTCCAGACCGCGTGGACGGGCGACAAGGAATCCATGATCCAGGTCCACGAGCAGGCGGCCCGCGACGCGGCCGCGCAGGGCGCCCAGGTCCTCTGCTTCCAGGAGCTGTTCTACGGCCCCTACTTCTGCCAGGTCCAGGACAAGGCCTTCTACGAGTACGCCGAACGGATCCCCGAGGGCCCGACCGTCCAGCGCTTCCAGTCCCTCGCCCGCGAGCTGGGCATCGTCCTGATCCTGCCCATGTACGAGGAGGAGCAGCCGGGCGTCCTGTACAACACCGCCGCCGTGATCGACGCGGACGGCTCCTACCTCGGCAAGTACCGCAAGACCCACATCCCCCAGGTCCAGGGATTCTGGGAGAAGTTCTACTTCCGCCCCGGCAACAGCGGCTGGCCCGTCTTCGACACCGCCGCCGGCCGGATCGGCGTGTACATCTGCTACGACCGGCACTTCCCGGAGGGCTGGCGGGCGCTGGGCCTCGCCGGAGCCGAGATCGTCTTCAACCCCTCGGCCACCTCGCGCGGCCTGTCCCGCTACCTGTGGCAGCTGGAACAGCCGGCGGCGGCCGTCGCCAACGAGTACTTCGTCGGCGCGATCAACCGGGTCGGCGTGGAGGACCTGGGCGACAACGACTTCTACGGCACGACCTACTTCGTCGACCCCGAGGCCCAGTTCGTCGGCGAGGTCGCGAGCGACAAGGAGACCGAACTCGTCGTACGCGACCTGGACCTGGCCAAACTCCGCGAGGTCCGCGACCGCTGGCAGTTCTACCGCGACCGGGCGCCCGGGGCGTACGGACCGCTGACCGCGCCCTGACCGGAACCGAGCGACGCAAGGGAGCAGCATGAGCAGCCGTACCGTCATCCGCGGCGGTCTCGTCATCACCGCCTCGGACGAGATCCACGCCGACGTCCTGATCGAGGACGGCCGCGTCGCCGCCCTCGCCGCCTCCGGCACCCCCGCCGCCGAGGCGTTCACCGCCGACCGGGTCATCGACGCCACCGGCAAGTACGTGATCCCGGGCGGGGTCGACGGCCACACGCACATGGAGATGCCGTTCGGCGGCACCACCGCCGCCGACACCTTCGAGACCGGCACCCGCGCCGCCGCCTGGGGCGGCACGACCACGATCGTCGACTTCGCCATCCAGAGCGTCGGCGGCACCCTGCGCGAGGGCCTGGACGCCTGGCACGCCAAGGCCGAGGGCAACTGCGCCGTCGACTACGGGTTCCACATGATCGTCTCCGATGTGAACGAGGAGACGCTGAAGGAGATGGACCTGCTGGTGGAGGAGGGCGTCACCTCCTTCAAGCAGTTCATGGCCTACCCCGGTGTCTTCTACAGCGACGACGGGCAGATCCTGCGCGCCATGCAGCGGGCCGCCGAGAACGGCGGGCTGATCATGATGCACGCCGAGAACGGCATCGCCATCGACGTCCTGGTCGAACAGGCCCTCGCCCGGGGCGAGACCGACCCGCGTTACCACGGAGAGGTCCGCAAGGCCCTGCTGGAGGCCGAGGCCACCCACCGCGCCATCCGGCTCGCACAGGTCGCCGGCGCACCCCTGTACGTCGTCCACGTCTCCGCGATGGAAGCGGTCGCCGAGCTGGCGCGGGCCCGCGACGAGGGGCTGAACGTCTTCGGCGAGACCTGCCCGCAGTACCTGTTCCTGTCCACCGACAACCTCGCCGAGCCGGACTTCGAGGGCGCGAAGTACGTGTGCAGCACGCCCCTGCGGCCCAAGGAGCACCAGGCCAAGCTGTGGCAGGGGCTGCGCACCAACGACCTCCAGGTCGTCTCCACCGACCACTGCCCCTTCTGCTTCACGGGCCAGAAGGAGCTGGGCCGCGGCGACTTCTCCAAGATCCCCAACGGCCTGCCCGGCGTGGAGAACCGCATGGACCTGCTCCACCAGGCCGTCGTCGACGGGCACATCTCCCGCCGCCGCTGGATCGAGATCGCCTGCGCCACCCCGGCCCGGATGTTCGGCATGTACCCCAAGAAGGGCACCATCGCGCCGGGCGCCGACGCCGACATCGTGATCTACGACCCGCACGCCGAGCAGGTCATGTCGGCCGAGACCCACCACATGAACGTCGACTACTCCGCCTACGAGGGCAGGCGCACCACCGGCCGGGTCGAGACCGTGCTCTCGCGAGGCGTGCCCGTCATCACCGAGCGGGAGTACACCGGGCACGCCGGCCACGGCGTCTTCACCCCGCGCTCCACCTGTCAGTACCTCAACTAGGAGCAGCGCCCATGGACTTCGGACTCGTCCTGCAGACCGACCCGCCGGCCTCCCGCGTCGTCAGCCTGATGAAACGGGCCGAGCGCAACGGGTTCACGTACGGCTGGACGTTCGACTCCGCCGTGCTCTGGCAGGAGCCGTTCGTGATCTACAGCCAGATCCTCGCGAACACGACGAAGCTGAAGGTCGGCCCGATGGTCACCAACCCGGGAACCCGCACCTGGGAGGTCACCGCGTCCACCTTCGCCACCCTCAACGACATGTTCGGCAACCGCACCGTCTGCGGCATCGGCCGCGGCGACTCCGCGATGCGGGTCGCGGGCCGCAAACCCAACACCCTCGCCCGCATCAGCGAGGCGATGAAGGTCATCCGCGCCCTGGCCAGGGGAGAGGAGGCCGACCTCGGCGGCGGCACGGTGATCAGGTTCCCCTGGATCAAGCCGGGCGCCGAACTCCCGGTCTGGATGGCCGCGTACGGTCCCAAGGCGCTGAAGATGACCGGCGAGGAGGCCGACGGGTTCATCCTCCAGCTGTCCGACCTGTATCTGACCGAGTACATGGTGAAGGCCGTCAAGGACGCGGCCGCCGCCGCCGGCCGCGACCCCGCGAAGGTGACGATCTGCGTGGCGGCCCCGGCGTACGTCACCGAGGACGACTCGCCCGAGGCCCTCGCCCACGCCCGCGAGCAGTGCCGCTGGTTCGGCGGCATGGTCGGCAACCACGTCGCCGACCTCGTCGCCCGGTACGGCGAGCACTCCGCACAGGTCCCCGACGCCCTCACCGACTACATCAAGGCACGCCAGGGCTACGACTACGCCCACCACGGGCGCAGCGGCAACCCCGACACCGCCTTCGTGCCCGACGAGATCGTCGACCGGTTCTGCGTCATCGGACCGGTCGAGAAGCACATCGAGAAGCTGACCGCGCTCCGCGCGCTGGGCGTCGACCAGTTCGCGGTGTACGACATGCACGACGCGCAGGAGGCCACCATCGACGCCTACGGCAGGGCGGTGATCCCGGCCCTCAACGCCTGAGCCCCCGCCCCACGTACGAGCCCCCCACGCCCCCTCTTGGTCTCCCCTCCCCGCCGCCGGCGGGGAGGGGGCTGGTGCCCGCACGGCAACTCCCGCTCCCTCTCACCCGATTGGCCAGCCCATGACCGACACCGCTCCCACGGCCATACCCCCGTCCGGCCAAGTCACCCGCTCCGACGGGCGCGTGGAACTCGCACCCGGCACCCTGCCGCCCAGCGGTCCCTACGCCAACGAGGACCTCCTCCCGGTCCCGGTCGAACGGCGCACCTGGACCACGTACAACTTCTCCGCCCTGTGGGTCGGCATGGCCCACAACACGGCCTCCTGGACGCTGGCCTCCGGCCTGATCGCCGTCGGCATGGACTGGAAGCAGGCCGTGTTCACCATCGCCCTGGCCAACCTGGTCGTCCTGGTGCCGATGCTGCTGACCGGGCATGCCGGCCCCAAGTACGGCATCCCCTTCCCCGTCTTCGCCCGCGCCTCCTTCGGCGTGCGCGGCGCCAACCTGCCCGCCGTCGTACGGGCGCTGGTGGCGTGCGGCTGGTTCGGCATCCAGACCTGGATCGGCGGCGAGGCCATCTACTTCCTCGCCGGGAAACTGATCGGCGACAGCTGGTCGAACGCGGCGCACGTCGGCGGCTACGCCTGGACCATGTGGCTGTCCTTCGCGATCTTCTGGGTGCTCCAGGTGGCGATCATCTACCGGGGCATGGAGACCATCCGCCGCTTCGAGAACTGGGCCGCGCCGTTCGTGCTCGTCGGCGCGTTCGTCATGCTGTGGTGGATGAGCAGCAAGGCGGGCGGGGTCGGCCCGCTCTTCGACCAGCCATCGAAGCTCGGCTGGGGCGGCAGCTTCTGGAAGCTGTTCTGGCCGTCCCTCATGGGCATGATCGGCTTCTGGTCCACGCTGTCGCTGAACATCCCGGACTTCACCCGCTACGGCAGGAGCCAGAAGGCGCAGACCTGGGGCCAGGCCCTCGGCCTGCCCACCACCATGACCCTGTTCGCCTTCCTGTCCGTCCTGGTCACCTCCGGCTCCCAGGCCGTCTACGGCCAGCCGGTCTGGGACCCGGTGCAGCTCGCCGCCAAGACGGACAACGTGGTGGGCCTGCTCTACGCGCTCGTCACCGTCCTCGTCGCCACGCTGTCCGTGAACATCGCGGCCAACCTGGTCTCCCCGGCGTTCGACTTCTCCAACGTGGCGCCGAGAAAGGTGAGTTTCCGCGCCGGCGCCCTGATCACCGCCGTCCTCGCGGTGCTGATCTTCCCGTGGAAGCTCTACTCCGACCCGCAGGGCTACATCTTCACCTGGCTGGGCCTGGTCGGCGGCCTGCTCGGCACGGTCGCGGGCATCCTCGTCGCCGACTACTGGCTGCTGCGCCGCACCCGGCTGCACCTCGCCGACCTGTACCGCACCGGCGGCCGCTACTGGTACGCGGCCGGCTGGAACTGGCGGGCGGTGGTGTCCTTCCTCGCGGGCGGTGTCCTCGCGATCGGCGGCGCCAGCTTCAAGCCCCTGATCGACGGCCGCCCCATCCCGTCCCTCGCCTCCCTCGCCGACTACGGCTGGGCGGTGGGCCTCGGCACGTCCCTGGTGCTGTACCTGGCGCTCACCGCGCTGACCGGCGCCCGGCGGGCCGCGGTCTGAGGACGCGGGGGCGGGCGGTCAGCCGGACTGCGACCGCCCGCCCCCGAGCGCGCCCACCGCGGCGCGGGCCGCCTGGATGGCACCCTTGTTGATCTCGTCCGTGCCGGGCGCCTTCTTGGTGTCGAAGTCGCTTCCGTTGTACGTGACGACGACCAGGGCGTTGGACACCCGCACCACGACGACGCCCTCGCGGGTCTGCTGCTTGTCCTCCGTGGTGAGGTTGACGACGGAGTACGCGCTGTCGCCGAGCCCCGGCACGTCCCCGCCGCCGCTCTTCTCCTTCACCCGCTGCTGGTACTCCTGCGTCGCCTCCTGCTCCGAGCCGCTGATCTCGAACGACACGTCGAGCCAGCGGTAGCTGTACCCCTGCAGCGCGTTCCAGGAGCAGGTGCGGCGCAGCTTGGCGTCCGTGGACGGGATCTCCTTGCCGTCCGTCTTCGCCCCGGGCACCAGGGACTTCACGGTCGCCGCGGGCACGCTGGTGCAGGGCGACGGCGCGGTGCCGTACGCCTTCGCCGCCGCCGTGGACGACGGACCGGCGGACGAGGAGGAGGTCTGGGTCGACGAACTCTGCACCGTCTGGTGCCCGGCGGAGGCGTGCGGCGCGGCGCCGGACGTCAGCGCCCAGCCGGCACAGGCGAGGACCGCGACCGGCGAGATCCGCGCGGTCAGGGCGAGCGGCAGGGGAAGGGATCGCACGGCGCACTTCTCGTGGGGGAGGGGGTGCGGACAGGGCCCGCAGGTGGACGTGGGACGCCAGTGTCACACGACTCCCTGTGGGGCGGAAGCGGAAACTCGCAGCGTGCGCGGGCGGTTACGGCGGCACGGTCACGACGTACGGTTCCGCCCGCTTTGCTCCTCGAGCCAACGGCGGGTGCCGACCTCGCTGGGGTACTCCCGGACGGTCAGCATGGCCACGCTCCAGCCGACGACCCAGGCGGCCAGCGCCGGGACGACGGGCGCCGCGACCAGCCACAGAACGCGGCCGGCGACGACGAGGCCGGGCGTACGGCGGCTCTGGTCCCGCTTCGCGGCGCGGAACTCCTCGGGGGCGGGCGGGTCGAGGAGTTTCCTGCGATGGTCCCGGCGCTGCACCAGCCATCCCCACACCAGCGCCCCGGCGGACGCGACGGCCTGCGCCCAGTCCCACACCGTACGGACGCCCGACGGCAGTCCGGTGCGGAAGCTGCCGTAGAGGACGAGCGCGATGTAGCAGCAGAAGGCCAGCACCGCGAGCCACACCAGGGCGGTCAGGCACCGGCGCAGCCAGTAGCGCGGGCCGCGCTCGTACCACGTGGTGCCGAGCCCCTGCACCGCGGGGATCCGGACGGGGGCCGGCGAGGCCGCGCCCTCAGAAGATGCTCTTGATGCCATGCCACACGTCGTCTTTCAGCCGCACGAAGTCGTCCCCGGTCTCGGACAGGACGTGACCCGAGCCGTGGAGGATGCCGCCCACCACTCCGTGGTCGTGGATGTCCTCGCTCCAGTGCTCGTGGAAGGAGTGGTCGATGATGCCGGTCGCGCCGATCACGATGCCACCGCCGACCCCGGCCACCACGGCGACCGGCACGTCGACGGGAGCGAGCGCGACGAGACCCGCCGTGACGGCGGTGCCGGCCGCCAGGCCCGCGAGGTTCGCGCCGCCGTCCACCGCGATCGAGTGCTGCCAGGACCAGCCCTTGTCGTGGTCGTCGGACGCCTCCAGCAGCCCGCAGGCACCCGCCGCGGCGACGTCCAGCACCGGAATCTCCTTCAGGAAGTCCGGGACCTTCTCCAGGCCTTCGCCCACGCGCAACGCCTCGGCCGCGTCGGCCAGTTTCACGTTGAGCGCCCGGTCGTACGGCAGCGCGGTGCTGCCGTGGTCGGCCCGCGCGAGATCCTGCTCCAGCGCGTCCACCTTGGTGACCGCGTCACGGTAGGCGCTCTTGGCGGGCAGGTCCTTGGGCAGCGCCTTGCCGGCCTTCTGGTAGGCCTTGCGCTCCGCCCGCAGCTCCTTCTTGGCGGCCTGCGCCTCGGCCTTGGCCGCGTCGATGCGCTTGCGGGCCTCGATGCCGCCCGCCCGGGCGTCCTCGGCGTCGTACGCGTACAGGCCGCGCAGATAGTCGGCGAGGGTGACCTTGTCCCCGGGGGACGTCGCGTCGCCCTTCGTCACCTGGTCGCACAGGCTCTGCAGATCCCTCGCCGCCACCAGCCGCGCGTGCTGCGCGGTGTGCAGGATCTCCTCGCGCGCCTTGGCGTAGTCGTTCATCGCGGAGATGGCCTTCTGGTCCTCCGCGCTCGGGGGATTCGCCGTCACCATCGGCAGCGGCGCCCCCTTGGCGTCCGTGGAGACGCCCTTGCCGGCCGCGATGTGCTGCGCGTTCTGCAGGGACGTCTCGCACGTGGACAGCGCGTTCGCGAGGGTCTCGAGGATCTCGCCCGCCGAGTGCACCAGTTCGGCGAAGCCGCCGGCCGTCAGCGCGTCCTCGCTCCACTTGGCGCGGAAGCTCTCGGCCGCCTCGCCCTTCCAGCCCGCGTCGCCGACCAGCTTGTCGACCGCCGTGCTGAGGGGCTTGACCACGCCGTCCAGCTTGTCCTTGGCGCTCTTGTACGTCTCGGCCATCGTGCGCAGTCCGCCGATGTCGCCGCCGACCCAGCTGTCACCCATCGGCCCTCATCCCATCAGGTCTTCGAAGACGCCGTGGACGTCCACGTCGTGGCGGTGGAAGGAGTCCCGCGCGTACGCGACCTTGTCCCCGTGGTCGTCCAGCCGGTCCGCCATGCCGGTGTGCAGGGCGATGATGAGGTTCGCGGCCTCCTTGATGACCGAGTCCAGGCCGGGGTCGCCGCCGCTGACCACGGGCGGCGCCACGTCGGGGTGCAGCCTGCGGTAGTCGTCGGCCTGGGTGTGGAACGTCTTCGCCATGGCGGCGAGGTCGTCGTAGACCGCCTTGAAGTCGCTCACCGGCGCACCTCCCGTGCGTACGCGGCCAGGTCCTCGGGCCGCCAGTTGGGTTCTCCGGGGGCCACCCGCGGGTCCAGCAGGACGGTGACGCCCTGCTCGCGCACGTTTTCCGCCAGCGGGCCCAGGGAGGCGGCGACCCACGGCTGGGCCTCGCCGAGCGCCTGCGCCAGCCTGGCCGGCGAGGTGAACGCGTAGGCCACGGTGCCGTGTTCGGGGTGCCGGAAGAGTTCGAGGACGATGAAGGGCACGCGCGCGGGGCGGCCGTCCGAGCCGGTACCGGCGACGGACCGCGGATGCGCCGGCACGCACACCGGCGTGTGGTAGGCGGGGACTCCCGGCTTCGGGCCGGGCCGGCCGTCCGTGTCCGCTCGCGGCGGCGGCGCGGCCTCCGCGAAGTCCCGCAGCGCCGAGCGGGGCGGCTGCGGAGTCTGCTGCGGGAGGCTCGTCCCGGGCGGATCCGGCTCAGCGAAGTCGAGCAGGCGTGATCGAGTCGGCGCCCCCATCGCCGTCACCTTCTTCCCCGTGCGTTCGTGGCCGATCGGGCCCGACCACGGTAGCCACCGGGCAAGAGGGCAAATCCAGCCATGTCGGGACCTGCCGCCGGGCACACACCGAACCCATACGCCCGCTTGGCAGACGGCAGAGCAACCCTTGACCCGTTGCTGAACCGGGGTTTCCGGCCGGGCTCACGCCGCCGTCACGGGGCCGGGGGCAGGTGCACCGTCATGATCGGTTCGCACGGCTCGGTGCCGGAGCCGCGGCAGGTGTGCGCGGTGTCCCCCTCGAACGTGGCGGTGCGGCCCGCCTCCAGCGGGTGCTCGGTGCCGTCGACGACCAGGGTCATCCGGCCGGCGACGACGCTGATCGTCTCCACGACCCCGGCCTGATGGGGACGGCTCGGATACTCCTCGCCCGGCTCCAGGCGCCGGCGCCAGACCTCCACCGGCGCCGGCCCGGAGGTCGTCAGCATGAGGCGGGCCCAGCTGGAGCAGCGGCTCGCCGACGGCACCTGGCAGCGGCGGACGAGAGCGACCCGCGGATCGGGGCCTGGCACACCGCGTACCTGTCCTTCGG
The DNA here is from genome assembly GCF_036345995.1 of Streptomyces sp. NBC_00557. Taxonomy (NCBI): domain Bacteria; kingdom Bacillati; phylum Actinomycetota; class Actinomycetes; order Kitasatosporales; family Streptomycetaceae; genus Streptomyces; species Streptomyces sp. NBC_00557. The sequence goes on along the minus strand of NZ_CP107796.1, from coordinate 1,632,932 downwards.
CACCAACCCCCGCCGTAGCCGCCCCAGCGTCGACGCGCTCGGCCGCCGCCTCGCCAAGAAGGGCACGCCGCCCCGTATCAACCCGGCCGTCGACTCCTGCAACACCGTCTCCGTCCGCCACGGCCTGCCCGCCGGCGCCTTCGACCTGGACCAGGTCACCGGCGACGTCGACATCCGGTACGCCGACGGCACGGAGACCTTCACCCCGCTCGGCGAACCGGACACCGTCGAGAACCCCGGGCCCGGCGAGATCGTCTACACGGGCGCCACCGGCGTCCTCACCCGCCACTGGAACCACCGCGACGCCCATCGCACCCGCGTCACCGAGGACTCCTCGCGCGTCGCCTTCGTCCTCGAGACCCTCCACGCCGACCGCGACGGCGACCTCCCCAAGGTCGCGGCCGACGAACTCCTGGCCCTCCTCGCCCCGCACGCCGGCCAGACCGCCGTGCGCTGCCTCGGCCCGGCACAGCCGCACGTCGCCGTCTGACGACCCCGGGGTGCACGCGCCCCCCGAACGCCCCTCGCAGGAAGAGAGCGCCCGATAGCCTTCCAGGGACCGGTCCGAGCGCCCGGCAGCCGGGCGGACGCACGGAATCAGCGAGGTGAGCGTTCCTGTGTTCACGACCCGCCCCACCCTTCAGGGCACGTTCGGCATGGTGTCCTCCACCCACTGGCTGGCCTCCCAGTCGGCGATGGCGGTCCTGGAGGACGGCGGCAACGCCTTCGACGCCGCCGTGGCCGGCGCCTTCGTGCTGCACGTGGTGGAGCCCCACCTGAACGGGCCGGCCGGCGAGGTGCCGATCCTGCTCGCCCCGGCGGACGGCGCGGTACGCGTGCTCTGCGGCCAGGGCGTGGCCCCGGCCGGCGCCACGGCCGCCCACTACCGCGCCCTCGGACTGGACCTCGTACCCGGCACCGGACCGCTCGCGGCCGCCGTGCCCGGCGCCTTCGACGCCTGGCTGCTGCTCCTGCGCGACCACGGCACCAAGTCCCTGGACGACGTCCTGAAGTACGCCGTCGGATACGCCGAGCACGGGCACGCGCCCGTGGAGAGGCTCGGGGCCACCGTGGAGGCCGTACGGCGGCTGTTCGAGACCGAGTGGACCTCGTCGGCGGAGGTCTATCTGCCCGGCGGCCGGGCGCCCCGGCCCGGCCGGCTCTTCCGCAACCCCGCGCTCGCCGCCACCTGGAAGCGGCTGCTGGCCGAGACCGCCGGCGCCGGCGACCGCGAGGCGCGGATCGACGCCGCGCGCGAGGTGTGGCGCCGCGGATTCATCGCCGAGGCCCTGGTACGGCAGTCGCGGCGGCCCACGAGGGACACCAGCGGCGAACGGCACACCGGCACGCTCACCGAGGCCGACCTCGCCGGCTGGTCGGCGGGCTACGAGACACCGGTGACGTACGACTGGAACGGCTGGACCGTGTGCAAGGCCGGCCCCTGGAGCCAGGGCCCCGCCCTCCTCCAGCAGCTCGCCCTGCTTCCGCCCGAACTGCCCGCCCACGGCTCCGCCGCGTACGTCCACCTGCTCGTCGAGGGCTGCAAGCTCGCCATGGCCGACCGCGAGGCCTGGTACGGCGACGCCGCCGAGGTGCCCCTCGCCGATCTGCTCTCGGACGACTACAACGCCGGCCGGCGGGCTCTGATCGGCGCCAAGGCCTCCTGGGAGCTGCGGCCCGGCAGCCCCGGCGGACGCACCCCGCGGCTGCCCGCGCAGGCGTACGCGCGCGTGGAGAGCGGCGACGACCGAGGCTTCGACCCCATGGGAGCGGGCGAACCGACGGTCGCCCAGCTCCCCGGCGAGCCGCACGTCGCCGCCGACGGCACGACCCGCGGCGACACCTGCCACCTGGACGTCGCCGACCGCTGGGGCAACATGGTCGCGGCCACGCCCAGCGGCGGCTGGCTGCAGTCCAACCCGGTCGTGCCCGAGCTGGGCTTCCCGCTGGGCACCCGGCTGCAGATGACCTGGCTGGAGGAGGGCCTGCCGAACACCCTCACCCCCGGCCGCCGCCCCCGTACGACCCTGACCCCGTCCCTCGCGCTGCGCGGCGGCGTGCCGGTCCTGGCGTTCGGCACGCCCGGCGGCGACCAGCAGGACCAGTGGCAGCTGCACTTCTTCCTCGCCGCCGCCCTGCGCGCCCCGGTCCGCGGCGGCCTGGACCTCCAGGGCGCGATCGACGCCCCGAACTGGCACAACGACAGCTTCCCCAGCTCCTTCCACCCGCGCGGCCGGCGCCCCGGCAGCGTCACCGTCGAGTCCCGCATGGACACCGGGGTGGCCGAGGAGCTGCGGCGGCGCGGGCACGACGTCACCGTCGGCCCCGCCTGGTCCGAGGGGCGGCTGTGCGCGGTGGCGCGGGATCCGGAGACCGGCGTGCTGTCGGCCGCGGCGAACCCGCGCGGCATGCAGGGCTACGCGGTGGGCCGCTGACCGATCTTCGGCACCTGTTCTTCATGCCGATTCCACCCGGTGTGCACCGGGCGGGCGGGGATTGTCAGCGGGGCGTGCTCTCATGGGGGACATGATCGAAGCAACCACGGAAACCATCGACGAGTTTCTCACCCGCTGCTCGGCCCATGTGGAGGACGCGGTCCGGAGGGCCGCCGCGGCCGAGATCCTGCCCCGCTTCCGCCGCCTGGCCGCGCACGAGGTGGACCAGAAGAACGGCCCGCACGACCTGGTGACGGACGCCGACCGGCTCGCCGAGCTGCGGCTCACCGAGGACCTCGGCACCCTGCTGCCCGGCTCGGTCGTGGTCGGCGAGGAGGCGGTGCACGCCGACCCGGCGACGTACGCGGCGCTGGGGGGCGAGGCGCCCGTGTGGATCGTGGACCCGGTCGACGGGACCCGGCAGTTCGTGCACGGCGACGACGGGTTCTGCACCCTGGTCGCGCTCGCCCACCGGGGTGTCGTCCTCGCCTCCTGGACGTATGCGGCGGCGCGCGGCCAGTTCGCCACCGCGATCCGCGGACGGGGCGCCTTCCTCGACGGCGAGCGGCTGTCCGCGGGCTCGCCCGAGCCCGGCCGGGACCTCGTCGTCGCCACCTCCCACCCGGACTACACCACCGACGAGGAGAAGCGCGCGCTGAGCGCCCTGTGGACCGACGGCCTCGCCCCGCGGCCCTGCGGCTCGGCGGGCCTGGAGTATCTGGCCGTCGCCCGGGGCGAGCTGGACGCCGTCGCGTTCTCCTGGGAGGCGGCCTGGGACCACGCGGCCGGCCTGCTCCTCGTCGAGGAGGCGGGCGGCGCGCACCTCACCCGCACCGGCGAGCCGTTCCGCGTGACCGGCGGCAACACCCTTCCGTTCACCGCGGCCCGGAACAGCGCGACGGCCCGCCGCGTGGCCGGCCTGCTGCGCGCGGCGGCCTGACGGCCGGGTCCGGCCTGCTCCACCGCCCCCCGACCGCCGGTTCCTCCCTGGCCACCGGTTCCCGGCGACCCGGCCCGGGGGAGTGTCAGTCCTCCGGCATATCCTGGGCCCGAGTGGCCATCGGCTGACGAAGGGGTCCGAAGGTGCCGTCGATGCTCGATGCGGTCGTGGTGGGTGCGGGGCCGAACGGACTGACCGCTGCCGTGGAGCTGGCCCGCCGCGGCTTCTCCGTCGCGGTGTTCGAGGCGAAGCCCACCGTCGGCGGCGGCGCCCGCACCGAGGAGCTGACCCTGCCCGGCTTCCGGCACGACCCGTGCTCGGCCGCCCACCCCCTCGGCGTCAACTCACCGGCGTTCCGCGCCCTCCCCCTCGAGCGCTACGGCCTGCAGTGGCTGCACTCCGAGCTCCCGATGGCGCACCCCTTCCCCGACGGCACCGCGGCCGTGCTCGCCCGCTCGGTGGCGCAGACGGCCGCCTCCTTCGGCCCGCGCGACGCGGGCGCGTACCGCAGGCTGGTCGAGCCGTTCCTCGCCCACTGGGACACCCTCGTGCGGGACTTCATGTCCCTGCCGCTGACCGCGCTCCCGCGCGACCCCGTCACCCTCGCCCGGTTCGGCCTGGCCGGGCTGCCGCCGTCCACCTGGCTGCTGCGCCGCTTCCGGGACGAACGCGCCAAGGCCCTGTTCGCCGGTCTGGTCGCCCATGTCATCGCGCCGCTCGGCGGCCTGGCCACCGGCGCCGTCGGCCTGGTCTTCGCCCTGTCCGCGCACGCCCGCGGCTGGCCGGTGCCCCGCGGTGGCTCCCAGGCGATCTCCGACGCCCTCGCCGCGTACCTGAAGGACCTCGGCGGCGCCGTGCACACCGACTACGAGGTCAAGCGCCTGGACGACCTGCCGCCCGCGCGGGCGTACGTCTTCGACACCTCGCCCACCGCGCTCGCCCGCATCGCCGGGTTCGGCGACACCTACGCGCACTACCGCTACGGCCCCAGCGTCTTCAAGATCGACTACGCGCTGGACGGCCCGGTGCCCTGGACCGCGCCCGAGGCCCGCGTCGCCACGACCGTGCAGATCGGCGCGAGCAAGGCCGAGATCGCCACCGCCCTGCGCGCCGCCTCCCGCGAGGGCCGCGCCCCCGACCGGCCGTTCCTGATCACCGTGCAGCCCGGCATCGTCGACCCCACCCGCGCCCCCGAGGGCAAGCAGGTCTTCTGGGCGTACGGCCACGTCCCGAACGGCTGGTCCGGCGACCTCACCGACGCCATGGAACGCCAGCTGGAGCGCTTCGCCCCCGGCTTCCGCGACCGCGTCCTCGCCCGCGCCGTCGCCGGCCCCGCCGAAGTGGCCGCCCGCAACGCCAACTACGTCGGCGGGGACATCGCCTGCGGCGCGGCGTCCGGACTCCAGCTGCTGCTGCGTCCCAGACTGTCCCTGTTCCCGTACCACACCCCGCATCCGGCCGTCTTCATCTGCTCCTCGGCCACCCCGCCGGGCCCCGGCGTGCACGGCATGTCGGGGCACAACGCGGCCAAGGCCGTCTGGCGAAGACTGAGGCAGACATGACCACCATCACCCTCGTCCAGGGAGACATCACGCGGGAGAGCGCCGACGCGATCGTCAACGCGGCCAACTCCTCCCTCCTCGGCGGCGGTGGCGTCGACGGCGCGATCCACCGGCGCGGCGGCCCCGCCATCCTCGAGGAGTGCCGCGCCCTGCGCGCCTCCCGGTACGGCAAGGGCCTGCCCACCGGACAGGCGGTGGCCACGACGGCGGGCGATCTCGACGCCCGCTGGGTCATCCACACCGTGGGCCCGGTCTTCAGCGGGAGCGAGGACCGCTCCGGCCTGCTCGCCTCCTGCTACCGCGAGTCCCTGAAGGTCGCCGACGAACTCGGCGCCCGCACGGTCGCGTTCCCGGCCGTCTCCACCGGCGTGTACCGCTGGCCGATGGACGACGCGGCCCGGATCGCCGTGGAGACGGTGCGCGGCACGGACACGTCGGTCGAAGAGGTGCGCTTCGTCCTCTTCGACCAGCGGGCGTACGACGCGTTCGCCCGCCAAGTCGGCCGGCAGTAGACGCAGTCGGTCTTCCCCGGATGGTCAGGCCAGTTCGCGCAGGACCCGGCCGAGCAGGGCCACGCCCTCGGCGACGGCTCCCGGCGCGGTGGCCGCGTAGCCGAGGACGAGTCCGGGAGGGCCGGGCAACTGCCGGTGCCAGGACAGCGGTTGGCACTTCACGCCGTGGGCCAGCGCGGCCGCGGCGACCTCCGTGTCGGGCACGTCGGCCGGGTACGTCACCGTCAGATGCAGGCCCGCGGCGGCGCCGTGCACGGTGCCGCCGGGCAGATGCTCGGCGAGGGCCGCGATCATGGCGTCCCGGCGGTCGCGGTGCCGGCGCCGCAACAGCCGCAACTGCCGCTCCAGGCCGCCGGACTCCATCAGCCGGGCGAGCACCAGTTGCGGCAGCACCGCGTTGCCCAGGTCGTCGAACCGCTTGGCGTCGACCAGCTCCTCGCGATACCGGGCCGGGGCCACCAGCCAGCCGATCCGCAGCGCCGGCGCGAGCAGCTTCGACACGCTGCCCATGTAGCACACCCGGTCGGCCAGCAGCGCCCGCAGCGCGGGGACCGGCGGCCGGTCGTACCGGTGCTCGGCGTCGTAGTCGTCCTCCAGGATCAGCCCGCCGTCCGCGGCCCATCCCAGCAGCTCCCGCCGCCGCTCGCCGCTGGTGACCACCCCGGTCGGGAACTGGTGGGCCGGCGTGAGCAGCACAACACGGGCGCCGGTCGCCCGCAGCGCGTCCACCCGCACCCCGTCCTCGTCGACCGGTACCGGCGGGGTGTCCAGGCCGCCGTTGCGCAGATGCTGCCGGCCGCCGAGCGAGCCCGGGTCCTCCACCGCCACCGCGTCGACGCCGTCCGCCCGCAGCACCTGGCGCAGCAGCGTGAGCGCCTGGGCGGTGCCGGCGACGATCAGCACCTCGTCCGGCTCCACCCGCACGCCCCGCATCCGCGCCAGCCACCCGGCGACGGCCCGCCGCAGCGCGGGAGCACCCCGCGGGTCGCCGTAGCCGAAGTGCTCCGCGGACAGTTCCGCGAGCACGGCACGCTCGGCCCGCAGCCAGGCGGTCCGCGGGAACGCGGCCAGATCCGGCCGCCCGGGCGTGAGATCCACACCGGCCGGCGCCTCCCGCAGCATGTCGAAGACATCGGGACCGGGGGTGCGGGAGAAGGGCGAAGCGGGGGAGGCCGGGGAGACGGGGGAGACGGGGGCGCCTGGGGGGAGGTACCGGGACGGGCGAGCGGGCGGGGAGGTGGCCGACCCGCCGTACGACGGCGCGTCCGACGAGCCCGGCGGTACGCTTCCGGGCCCGCGGGCGGCCGAGGTGCCGGGTGGCGTGTTTCCGGGCGTGCGGGTGCGCGGTGCTCGCGGCGGTGCGGTGCCCGTCGCGTGCGCGCCCGGCAGCCCGGGCGTGCCGGGACTGCCGCTTCGGGAGAGGTGGTCGAGGGGGCCGCCCTGCGTGCCGTGCCGAGGTTTCCCCGGCGCCCCGCCGCTCGCAGTGCCGTCGGCACGAGGCACGGTCGTGCCCTTCGGTACGTCCCCGCGGACACCCCCGCCCCCCGAAGCGAACGGTGCCGCCACCACCACCGTGCCCCCGCGGCGGCGGCCCTCCAGGTGACCGTCCTCGGCGAGCCGGCGGTAGGCCTCGGTGATCACCCCGCGTGAGACCCGCAGCTCCGCGGCCAGCACCCGGGTGGGCGGCAGCCGGCTGCCCACCGCGAGGCGGCCGTCCGCTATGGCCTGCCGCAGCCGCCCCGCCAGCCACTCGGCCTTCCCGCCGGCCGGCACGTCACCGGCCGCCAGTTGCAGGAAGTCCGAGCCGCGGCCCGGCAGTTCACGCCCCGCGCCGGGTGCCCCTCGCTCCTCGTCCACCGTTCTCATGGTGTCATCCGCGGGTGATCAGCCGCCGAAGACGAAGTCCGGAGCCGCCCGGGTGAGGACGGCCTGTTCCGTGACGGACCCCCAGTGCGCCGCCACCTCCTCCTCGACCGCCTTCAGCAGCTCGGGCACGGTCTCCGCGCCGCCGTCGTGCATGGCCTCCGCCACCACCAGCACCCGGCCGGTGTGCTCCCCGACCGCCGAGTGGCCGCTCTGCCGGTGGGTCCAGCGCCGGGCGTGCGCGCGTCCCGCGGAGTCGGCGAACGTGACCTCGCCGGGTGCGGGATGCTCGACGCCTCCGCCGAACGCCGTGTACGTCTCGTCGCCCGCGGCGGGCCGCACCTCCAGCAGCGGCCCGGTGATCCGGTCGACGTCGAGGACCGCCACCGGGACCGCGTACGCCACCGACAACGCGTTGCACAGGTCGACCAGCGGGTGGATGCGGGGCAGCGCGCCTTCCTTCCGCAGCCGCCGCAGCAGCGACTCCGAGGCGCACCGGTACTGCGTCGGCTTCACCCCCAGCCGGCTGAACGTCCGCCGCCAAGCCAGCACTTCGGGGAACTCGCCCTCGGTGGCGCCGGCCAGCCGGGCCAGGGCGCGGGCGGTGTACGGCGCGGCGCGCGGGCCGGTGTCCACACGGGCGTCGACGCCGGTGGCGTACAGCGCGCCGCAGGCCAGTTCGGGGAACGCGGCCCAGATGGTGTCCGCGTGCCGGAATCGCATGGTCGGGGACCTCCTCGAGTTCGGGAGCTCCACCCTGCCGGGCTCGTGGTCCGGTCACCAGTGCCAAACCCGGTGCGTGCGACCGGTCCATAACCGGCCGACGACACGCGGCCCGCGACCGGGGAGCGGCACGTGGGTCCATGGCGGACGGGCGGCACCCGGGTCCGGAAGGTGCGGGCGGTACGCGGGTCATGGCCGGGGAGCGGCACCCGAATCCAAAAGGTGCGAGCGGCACGCGCGGACAGCGTGCGGCTCGTGCTCGGGTCGGTCCACGCCTTGTCCGAGCACGAGCCGGTGCGGTTCACGCCGTGCGCGGAGCGCACGATTGTGTCGTGCCCCGGGCGCCCCGGCAGGGCCTGCTGTTGGGCCCGGCCGGTGCGGCGGACGGCGCTGCCGTGGGGCGGCGAGCCGTCCCCCGCTCATCCAGCTTGGGCTCCGGTCGTGTCCGGGACGCGGAGGACCATGGGCTGTTGATCGTGCTTAGACGCGAGTTTTTCCACCTCTTTGCGATGATCATCCCTGTTTGTGTGGACCATGCTTCCTGCACGCGCCCGCCCAGCGCTACGGCCCCGAGCGGCGCGGGGTGGCCAAGGCCGTTGGTGGAACGCAAGTCCGGCAGGCCGGCGGACGCTGATGTCGGATTTCCGCCAGCACAGGAGGGGCCGCCCGGCCGATGCTGGACCCATGCAGACAGCGACGCACCTCGACCGGGAGCACTGCGTACGGGCCGTGCAGTCCAAGGACGCCCGGTTCGACGGATGGTTCTTCACGGCCGTCCTGACCACCCGGATCTACTGCCGCCCCAGCTGTCCCGTCGTCCCGCCCAAGCCCGAGAACATGACGTTCTACCCGAGCGCGGCCGCCTGCCAGCAGGCCGGGTTCCGTGCCTGCAAGCGCTGCCGCCCGGACACCAGCCCTGGCTCCCCGGAGTGGAACCACCGCGCCGACCTGGTCGCCCGCGCCATGCGGCTCATCGCCGACGGGGTCGTGGACCGCGAGGGCGTGCCCGGACTCGCCTCCCGGCTCGGTTACAGCGCCCGCCAGGTCGAGCGGCAGCTGCTCGCCGAACTCGGTGCCGGCCCCCTGGCCCTCGCCCGCGCCCAGCGCGCCCAGACCGCGAGGCTGCTCATCGAGACCACCGCCCTGCCCATGGCGGAGATCGCCTTCGCGGCCGGTTTCGCCTCCGTCCGCGCCTTCAACGACACCGTCCGCGAGGTCTTCGCCCTGACCCCGAGCGAACTGCGCGCCCGCGCGCCCCGGTCCGGCGTCGGCACTCCGGCCGGGATCGGCCTGAGGCTGCCCTTCCGCGCCCCGCTCAATCCGTCCAACCTCTTCGGGCACCTCGCCGCCACGGCCGTACCCGGTGTCGAGGAATGGCGGGACGGCGCCTACCGGCGCACGCTGCGCCTGCCGTACGGCCACGGGACCGCCTCCCTCACCCCCCGCCCCGACCACATCGCCTGCCGCCTCACCCTCAGCGATCTGCGCGACCTGCCCGTGGCCATCAGCCGGTGCCGCCGCATGCTCGACCTGGACGCCGATCCGGTCGCGGTGGACGACCATCTGCGCACCGACCCGCTGCTCGCGCCGCTGGTGGACAAGGCGCCCGGACGCCGGGTGCCGCGCACGGTCGACGAGGCCGAGTTCGCCGTCCGCGCCGTCCTCGGGCAGCAGGTGTCCACGGCCGCCGCCCGCACCCACGCCGCCCGCCTGGTCACGGCGCACGGCAAGCCCCTCGACGACCCCGAGGGCGGCCTCACCCACCTCTTCCCGTCCCCGGAGGCCCTCGCCGCCGTCGATCCGGAGACCCTGGCGATGCCCCGCACCCGGCGCACCACCTTCACCACGCTCGTCCGCGAACTGGCCGAGGGCACCCTGCAGTTGGGCGTCGAGTCCGACTGGGCCGAGGCCCGGGCCCGGCTGCTCTCCCTGCCCGGCTTCGGTCCCTGGACCGCCGACGTCATAGCGATGCGGGCCCTCGGCGACCCCGACGCCTTCCTCCCCACCGACCTCGGCATCCGGCGTGCGGCGGCGGAGCTGGGCCTGCCCGCCACCCCGGCCGCGCTCACCGCCCGTGCCGAGGCGTGGCGGCCCTGGCGGGCGTACGCCGTGCAGTACCTCTGGGCGACCGACGGCCACCCCATCAACTTCCTTCCGGTGTAAGGACGTTCCCGAACATGGATGCGATCACGGACGCGATCACGGATGAGATCATGGATGCCTCGAAGAAGCGGCACACCGTCGTCGACAGCCCCTACGGCCCGCTGACGCTCGTCGCGGACGACGACGGCGCCCTCTGCGGCCTGTACATGACCGACCAGCGCCACCGGCCGCCCGAGGAGACCTTCGGCAGCCGCGACGACACGCCCTTCGCCGAGGCCGAGGAGCAGCTGTCGGCCTACTTCGCGGGGGAGCTGACGCAGTTCACCCTGGAACTGCGCCTGCACGGCACGCCGTTCCAGCGCCGGGTCTGGGACCAGCTGACCCGCATCCCCTACGGCGAGACCCGCAGCTACGGCGAACTCGCCGAGGCCCTGGGCAACCCCAAGGCGTCCCGCGCGGTCGGCCTCGCCAACGGCCGCAACCCGATCGGCATCATCGTCCCCTGCCACCGCGTCGTCGGCGCGAACGGCGACCTCACGGGCTACGGCGGCGGCCTGGACCGCAAACGCCGCCTGCTGGACTTCGAACGGAGGCGGCGCTGTTCTAGCCACGCTCACCCGGGCGTCCAGCCACGCCCACCCGGGCACGGCAGCCGCCGCGTCCCGCCCTTTCACCGGCGGGACGCCGGGGGAGCGATCCAGACCCGGATGGTCCTGTCGGCGCTCCCCGTGGCGAGCACGCGGTCGTCGGACGAGAACGCCACCGAGACGACCGGCTTGGTATGACCGGTCAGCGCGGGACCCGCCTGCTTGTGCTGGGCGACGTCCCAGAGGAGCACCTTCTTGTCGTTGCCGCCACTGGCCAGGAGACGCCCGTCCGGTGAGAACGCCACGGCATTGACCGACCTGCGGTGACCGGTCAGAGGGTCGGCGATCTGTTCGCGCCGCTCGAGGTCCCACAGCCGTACGGTTCTGTCCCCGCCGCAGGTGGCGGCGATCCGGCCGTCGGGGGAGAACGCCAGTGCCTCGAATTTCAACGGGCGCTCCCCGAAGAGGAAGGACGCCACGGCGTTGCTGTGCTGGACGGTGCCCACCAGGGGCGGTCCCACCGCTTTCCCGGTGACGAAGTCGAGGAAGACGACGCCGGTGCCACTCCGGTTCGTCGTGGCCACCAGTCTCCCGTCCGGCGAGAAGGCCACCAGCGGACGCCCTCCCGAAGAAGGGGGGGCCGTCGTCGTGCTCGGGCCCGAGGGCTCTGAGGCGCTTTCCCGTCAGAGGGCTCACCAGGTGCACCCGCGCGTCCCCCGCCGACCGCACCGCCACCGTGCGCCCGTCCGGCGCGTACGCCAGCGCCTGCACGGATCCGGGCACCGGGACCGCCCTGATCGGCTGCCAGGCCTCGACGTCCCAGAACGCCACGCTCCACTCCCCGGAACCGCGGGTGCTGCCGACGGCGAGGATCCTCTCCGTCGGCGACAGCGCCATCGCCCGCCCGGCAGCGTCGATGGAACCGCCCGACTGGCGCAGGCCGGCGCACTCCCAGAGCCGTACCGTCCCTGATGCGCTGCAGCTCGCGAGACGGCTGTCGTCGTGGAGGAACCCCAGCGACACGATCGGTGCGGCATCGCGACGGGACGACACGAGCGGAAAGGAACTGCCTTCCGCCCAGATCTTCCTGAGCACGCTCCGGGCCAGCGCGCCCTCCGCGCGCTGCCGGTCCCCGGAGGAACCCGGCTCGCCCTTCTCCCTCTCCTTGTCCGGGGAGTTCCCGGGCAGAGTCGCGTGGATGTGCGTGTTGTTGATGGTGAAGGTGCGCAAGCCATCGACGATGCCACCGGCACCGGCCGTGTCGGCGCCGTCGACCGCGGTGGAGGGTGGGCTTGTCCGTGCCGGTCCGCTCAGCCCTGGTGCGGATCCGGCAGTTGAGGGACCGAGAAGACGAAGCCTCCGTAGTTCAGGCCGGTGGCCACCCCGTTGGGCGCCTCGGCGCGGATGGTGACGTCCCTGTTCGCGGCCACCCCGCCCGGTGCGGACGCTCCGCCCGCGGGCTCGGCGTGCGTCTGCAGGAGCGCCCGGAGATCGGCCGCCGCCTGCCGGCGCCGGGCGTCGTCCAGCGTTTCCAGCAGGGACTCCAACCGCCCCCGCCAGACGCCGTTCTGCTCCACCTGCCGCAGCATCCGGGCCTGGTCGTCGCCTTGCTCGGCCGCGAGAAGGGCCGCGGTCCGCTCCAGTTGCCGCGCCGCGTCCCGTTCCCGCTCGGGGTCGCCCTGCCCGATCAGCCGCGCCATCCCCTGCCGGAACCCGGACCACGCATCCGTACCCGCCGCCTGCACCACGGCAGCACCCCCGGCCGCCGCCAGGGCCGTCAACGTCTCAGCAAGCATCCCCCACCGTTCCCTCCGACGGCTGCCCGATGACCGGACGATACTCGCAGGCATGCTCCCCGAGTAGGCCTTTCGTCAACCCGTACCGACGTGCCCGGCCCCGTACTCCCGTCTGTGAACGGCGGCCGCCCGCAGCCGAGTTGCGGGCTGGCCCGCCGTCACGCCTCCCGGACGCGGGCACCCTCGCTCAGGGTGCGCAGCAGTGCGGGCAGGGCGGTGCCGATGGGCTCGCGGATGATCTGGTCGGCCCGGTCGTCGTACGGAGTGGGCTCGGCGTTGACGATGATCAGGCGGGCGCCGTGGTCGGCGGCGACGCCCGCCAGGCCCGCGGCGGGGTGGACCTGGAGGCTGCTGCCGACGGCGATGAAGACGGTGCAGGCCTTGGAGACGGCCATGGCCTGGCCGAGGACCATCGGGTCCAGCCGTTCGCCGAACATCACGGTGGCGGACTTGAGGACGCCCCCGCACGTCCGGCACGGCGGATCGTCCTCACCGGCCTCGACGCGGGCGAGGGCGTCCTCCATGGTCCCGCGCGCGTGGCACCGGGTGCACACGACACTGCGCGCGCTGCCGTGCAGTTCGAGGACCTTCCGCGCGGGCAGGCCGGCCAACTGGTGCAGCCCGTCCACGTTCTGGGTGATCACCCGCACCGGGACGCCGGACCTCTCCAGCTCGGCGACCGCCCGGTGCGCGGCGTTCGGCTCGGCCTTCAGCGTGTGGTTCTCGCGCCGCATCCGCCAGGACCGCCGCCGGATCTCCGGGTCGGCCATGTAGTACTCGTACGTGACGAGCTTCTCCGCCTCCGGATCCCGCCGCCACAGTCCGTTCGGACCGCGGTAGTCGGGGATTCCGGAGTCGGTCGAGATGCCGGCGCCGCTGAGAATGGCTACGAGAGGCCTGTCCATGGGGCCGAGGGTAGGACGCCGCTCTGCGCGGGGCGAGCGGATATCGCCCGCAGGGGCAGGGGCAGGGGCAGGGGCAGGGGCAGGGGCAGGGGCAGGGGCTGGGGCCGGTCGCGAGGCCTACGTCTGTTCCACCGCATCCGCGAGTTCCCGTCCGCGGATTTCCGCACCGCGTCCGAGCGGGCCTGCTCCGGGACGCCGGGCTCACGGCACCCGGTGGCCGTTCTCCAGTTCCGCCGTGCCGGAGCCGTCCGCGAGCACGTCGAGAGCCGTCAGGACGCGGCGGCCGAGGGCGCCCGGGAGGTGGGCCGGGAGGTCCTCGCGGGGGACCAGGCGCCAGGAGAGGAGTTCCTCCTCCTGCAGCCGGATCGCCTTCAGGTCGGCCTCGTCGAGGACGCCGCCGTCGTACAGATACGCCACCAGCGGCGGGCGGCCCGCCCCGTGCACCCAGTCCACGGCCAGCAGCCGGCCCGGTTCCCGGTCGAGGCCGATCTCCTCCAGCGTCTCCCGGCGCGCGCCCTGACGCGGGGTCTCCCCGTCGTCCGACTCGATCGTGCCGCCCGGCAGTGCCCAGCCCTCACGGTAGTTGGGCTCGACCAGCAGCACGCGCCCCTCGGCGTCCCGGAAGAGCACGGCGGCGCCGGCGAGGACCCGGGGCAGGCTCGCGATGTACGTGGCGAAGTCAGGAGTGGTGGTCATGGAGGGAAGGGTAACCAGCGGCGGCGCGGCCACGTTCAGGTCGTCGCCAGGCGCAGGGTGCGTTCGGCCAGCGCACTGATCCGCACGCCGTCGAAGCCGAACACCGCGCTCCTGACCGTGTCCTCGAGCGGGTCCTTCCACCGGGCCGGGATCGCGTCCGCACCGGTGAGGACCCCGGCCACCGAGCCCGCGGTCGCCCCGTTGGAGTCGGTGTCCAGGCCGCCGCGCACGGTCAGCGCGATGGTCCGGGTGAAGTCGCCGTCGCCGTACAGCAGCCCGGCGGTCAGCACGGCGGCGTTCGGGACGGTGTGGATCCAGCCGAGCCCCGCGGTCTCCGCGGCCAGCGTGGCCAGGGTCTCCTCCCAGGGCAGCCGGGTCTCGTGCAGGCCGATCACCCGCCGTACGGTGCGGGCGAGCCTGCTGCTCGCCGGGATCACGCCGAGGGCCGCGTCGAGCGCGTGGCGCACCGTGGGCGCGGTGAAGGCCGCGGCGATCAGCGCCGCGGCCCACATGGCCCCGTACACGCCGTTCCCGGTGTGGGACAGCACGGCGTCCCTGCGGGCCAGGGCTGCGGCGCCGGCCGGGTCGCCCGGACGGGTCCAGCCGTGGACGTCGGCGCGGATCAGCGCGCCGATCCACTCCTGGTACGGGTTGTCGTACGTCGCCGTCAGCGGCGGCTTCAGCCCGTTCGCGAGGTTGCGGTACGCCGCCCGTTCCGCCGTGAAGGTCTGCAGGTACGGCAGCCTGAGCAGCCACAGATCGCCGACCTGCTCGGTGCTGAAGCCGAAGCCGTGCGTCTCCAGCAGGTGCAGGCCGAGGATCGCGTAGTCGACATCGTCGTCGCGCACGCTGCCGTGGATCCGGCCGCGCACGCAACCGCGCCACTCCGGGCGCAGCACGGCGGTCTCGGCCGGGTCGGCGGGCTCGGGCAGATAGTCGGTGAGCGGCAGCGCCCCGGCTCCGCGCAGATAGCGGTCGATGCGCTCGCGGGTCCACACCTCGCCCTGCTCGACCGGCTTGCCGAGCATGTTGCCCGCGATCCGGCCGAGCCAGCCGCCGTGGACGCGGTCGGCGACGTCCGGTCCTGTGCTGGTCATGGCTGGGGTCTACCCGTTTTTCCCAGGCGGCTCCCAGGCGCTTCCCAGCCTTCGGGCGGGGCATGACGGCGAGGGCGTCCTGCGGTTAGGGTCGCAGCGGCGCGACTGGCCCTGACGTGCGCGGGGCCCGGAGAGCAAGGGGAAAGCAAGGTGGCGGACGCTGCAGTGAACGAGACCCGTCGGGTGCTCATCGCCGCGGACAAGTTCAAGGGCTCGCTGACGGCCGTGCAGGTCGCCGAGCGGGTGACGGCCGGGCTGCGCCGGGTCGTGCCGGACCTCCGGGTCGAGGCGCTGCCCGTGGCCGACGGCGGCGACGGGACCGTGGACGCCGCGGTGGCGGCCGGTTTCGAGCGGCGGGAGGTACGGGTCGCAGGCCCGCTGGGCCAGGAGGTGACCGCCGCGTTCGCGCTGCGCGGCGGCACCGCCGTGGTGGAGATGGCCGAGGCCAGCGGCCTGCAGCGCCTTCCGGCGGGCGTCTTCGGGCCGCTGACGGCCTCCACGTACGGCTCCGGCGAGCTGCTGCGGGCCGCGCTCGACGCGGGCGCCCGGACGATCGTGTTCGGCGTCGGCGGCAGCGCCACGACCGACGGCGGCGCGGGGATGCTGTCGGCGCTGGGCGCCCGGTTCCTGAACGAGGACGGTGAGCCGGTGCCGCCGGGCGGCGGCGGACTGGCCGACCTGGCCCGGGCCGACCTGTCCGGCCTGGACCCGCGGCTGTCCTCCGTCGAACTGGTCCTCGCCAGCGACGTCGACAACCCGCTGACCGGGCCGAAGGGCGCGCCGGCGGTGTACGGCCCGCAGAAGGGCGCCTCGCCGGACGACGTGGACACCCTCGACGCGGCGCTGGCCCGCTTCGCCAAGGTGCTGGAGGCCGAGGCCGGGCCGGCGGCGGCGCGGTACGCGGCGTCGCCGGGCGCGGGCGCGGCGGGCGGCATCGGCTTCGGCGCGCTGCTGCTGGGGGCCCGTTTCCGCCCCGGTATCGAGGTCATGCTGGACGTCCTGGGCTTCGCGCCCGCGCTGGAGCGGGCCTCGCTGGTGATCACCGGTGAGGGCTCGCTGGACGAGCAGACGCTGCACGGGAAGGCGCCGGCGGGGGTCGCCGCCGCGGCGCGGGCCGCGGGCAAGGAGGTCGTCGCGGTCTGCGGCCGGCTCGCCCTGTCCGCGGAGGCGCTGGACCGGGCCGGGATCCGGCAGGCCTACCCGCTCACCTCGGTCGAGCCGGACGTGGCGCGGTGCATCGCCGAAGCCGGTCCGATCCTGGAGGACGTGGCGGAGCGGATCGCCCGGGACCGGCTGGTCTGAGCGGGCGCAACGCCCGACGGGCCGGGCCGCCCGACGGGCCGGGCAGCCGGCCCGTCGTCGCCCTGAATGGCGTGGTAGAGCGCTTGACAACTCAACGGGGAATCCGGGCAGATCTTGAACGCACAACGGGTGTGGCCCGGGCCGCGAGGGCCCGGGCCACACCCGTCGGTGCCGGCGAGGCTCAGGGCAGCTGCGCCGCCCGCGCCTCCCGCCGGTTGTCGCGGAAGTTGTTCACCCGGCGAGCCGTGGCGAACAGCGGGATCACCGCGCCCATGACCAGCTGCAGCGCGCAGCCCGTCTGGAGGAGCAGCTGGCCGCTCGGGGCGTCGAAGGCCCACGCCGCCAGCAGACCCATGGACAGCACGATCCAGGAGAGCATCGCACCCGCGAGGCGTCCCCTCGGCTTCGGGTACTCCACCCGGCTCACCATCAGCCACGCCGTACCGAGGATCGCCAGCAGGGTCGCCACGAAGGGCAGCTCCAGCAGGACGATGGAGACCACCGTCAGCGCGCCGAACGGCGAGGGCATGCCCTGGAACATGCCGTCCTTCATGGTCACGCAGGAGAAGCGTGCGAGTCTCAGCACCACCGCCAGCAGCACCACGATCGCGCCCAGCGCCGCCACTCTCTGGTGCGCGTCGTCCGCGACCATGCCGTAGACGAGGACGAAGTACGCGGGCGCCAGCCCGAAGCTGATCAGGTCGGACAGGTTGTCCAGCTCGGCGCCCATCGGCGAGGAGCGCAGCTTGCGCGCGACCAGGCCGTCGAACAGGTCGAAGACGGCGGCGCAGAGCATCAGGATGACGGCCGTGGCGGCGCTGTGCCGCGCCATGCCCGCGGACTCGTCGTTCCCGGTCAGGTGCGGGATCAGGATGCCGGTGGTGGTGAAGTACACCGCCATGAACCCGCACGTGGCGTTGCCCAGGGTGAGGGTGTCCGCTATCGACAGGCGGAGCGAGAGGGGCATCTCCTCCTCGTCGTCCACGTCGTCGGCCTCGGGCACCCAGCCCGCCTGGGTCTCCGGATCAATCACGGTCAATGCGAGTCACCCCAGCCACGGTCTTCTGTCCGACCTCGACCGCGACCTCCACGCCCTCGGGCAGGTAGAGGTCGACACGCGAGCCGAAGCGGATCAGACCGATTCGGTCGCCCTGCTCGACCTTCGTGCCCCGCGGGATGTAGGGGACGATGCGGCGGGCCACCGCGCCGGCGATCTGGATCATCTCGATGTCGCCGAGTTCGGTGTCGAAATGCCAGACTACGCGCTCGTTGTTCTCGCTCTCCTTGTTGAAGGCCGGAACGAAGCCGCCGGGGATGTGCTCGACGGACGTCACCGTGCCCGCGAGGGGCGCGCGGTTGACGTGGACGTTCAGCGGGCTCATGAAGATCGCGACGCGGGTGCGGCCGTCCTTCCACGGCATGATGCTCTGCACCACGCCGTCGGCGGGCGAGATCACCCGGCCGGAGCCGATCTCGCGCTCGGGGTCGCGGAAGAACCACAGCATGCCCGCCGCGAGCGCGGTGGCGGGCACGGCCACGGCCCGGGCCGCGCCGGAGCGGCGGGCGCGGGCCAGGCTGAGGGCTGCGGTGGCGACGGTCGGGAGAAGCCACGGCGATGCTCCGCGCGCGAGACGGACGCCGGCTCGGCTGTCGCGAGGTGCAGAGGTTTGGCTGTGGGGCATGGATGACCTTCGTAGCGGATGATGCCGCACAAGACGGGGGACGGCGGCTTTCCGGGATCGTACCGGTCGCGGGGCGCAACTGGGCAAGCTGGGAAGCCGAGTCGGCGGCCGAAGACCGGCGGAACGACGCATACGGGGTGTGATCTTCTTCTCGAAGAAAACACCCCGTACTAGGACATTCAGCCCTGGAATCGATACTCTTCGAGCAGTCTGCGCCCGATGATCATTTTCTGGATCTCGGCGGTGCCCTCACCGATGAGCAGCATCGGGGCCTCGCGGTACAGGCGCTCGATCTCGTACTCCTTGGAGAAGCCGTAGCCGCCGTGGATCCGGAAGGCGTCCTCCACGACCTCCTTGCAGTACTCGGAGGCCAGGTACTTCGCCATGCCGGCTTCCAGGTCGTTTCGCTGGCCGGAGTCCTTTTTGCGGGCCGCGTTGACCATCATCGCATGGGCGGCCTCGACCTTGGTCGCCATCTCCGCCAGCTTGAACTGGATGGCCTGGTGCTGGGCGATCGGCTTGCCGAAGGTGTGCCGCTGCTGGGCGTACTGGACGCCGAGCTCGAAGGCGCGCTGGGCGACGCCGCAGCCGCGCGCGGCCACGTTGACCCGGCCGACCTCGACGCCGTCCATCATTTGGTAAAAACCTCGGCCGGTGACGCCGCCGAGCACCCGATCGGCCGGTACCCGCAGGCCGTCCATGATCAGCTCGGTGGTGTCGACGCCCTTGTAGCCCATTTTCTCGATCTTGCCGGGGATGGTCAGGCCCGGGCGGACCTCGCCGAAGCCCGGCTCCTTCTCGACCAGGAAGGTCGTCATGGACTTGTGCGGGGCCGTGCCCTCGGGGTGACCCTCGTCACTGCGGACGAGAACGGCCACCAGGGAGGAGGTGCCGCCGTTCGTCAGCCACATCTTCTGGCCGTTCAGGACGTACTCGTCACCGTCCCTGACCGCCTTGGAGGTGATCGCCGACACGTCGGAGCCCAGGCCCGGCTCGGACATGGAGAAGGCGCCCCGGATGTCGCCGGCGGCCATCTTCGGCAGGAAGTAGTCCTTCTGCTCCTGCGTGCCGTGCTGCTTGAGCATGTACGCGACGATGAAGTGGGTGTTGATGATCCCGGACACCGACATCCAGCCGCGGGCGATCTCCTCCACGCACAGCGCGTAGGTGAGCAGCGACTCGCCCAGCCCGCCGTACTCCTCGGGGATCATCAGACCGAACAGGCCGAGTTCCTTCAGGCCGTCCACGATCGCTTGCGGGTACTCGTCGCGGTGCTCCAGCTCGGTCGCGACAGGAATGATCTCTTTGTCGACAAAGTCCCGGACGGTGGAGAGGATCTCCTGCTGGACGTCGGTCAGACCGGCGGTCTGGGCGAGACGGGCCATGGCCTACTTCTCCTGCTGCTTGAGTTCCGGGCGGCCCGGCTGCTCGCCGCCGCGCTCCTTGATGTACGTCTCGGTGGGCACCATCACCTTGCGGCGGAAGACGCACACCAGGGTGCCGTCCTGCTTGTAGCCCTTGGTCTCGACGTAGACGATGCCGCGGTCGTTCTTCGACTTCGACGGCCACTTGTCGAGGACGGTCGTCTCGCCGTAGATCGTGTCGCCGTGGAAGGTCGGCGCCACGTGCTTGAGCGACTCGATCTCCAGGTTGGCGATCGCCTTGCCGGAGATGTCCGGCACGCTCATGCCCAGCAGGAGGGAGTAGACGTAGTTCCCGACGACGACGTTCTTGCCGAAGTCCGTCGTCTTCTCCGCATAGTTGACGTCCATGTGGAGCGGGTGGTGGTTCATGGTGAGGAGACAGAACAGGTGGTCGTCGTACTCCGTGACCGTCTTGCCCGGCCAGTGCTTGTACGTCGCCCCGACCTCGAACTCCTCGTAGGTCCGTCCGAACTGCATCGCGCTCAGCCCTCCGGGATCTCGAACTTGCTGGTGCGCTGCATGCCGGCGGCGCGTCCCTTGCCCGCGATGACCAGCGCCATCTTCCGGCTGGCCTCGTCGATCATCTCGTCGCCGAGCATCGCGGAGCCCTTCTTGCCGCCCGCCTCGGACGTGTAGTGCTCGTACGCGTCCAGGATCAGCTCGGCGTGGTCGTAGTCCTCCTGGGAGGGCGAGAAGACCTCGTTGGCGGCGTCCACCTGGCCGGGGTGCAGCACCCACTTGCCGTCGAAGCCGAGGGCGGCGGCGCGGCCGGCCACCTCGCGGAAGCCGTCGACGTTGCGGATCTGCAGGTAGGGGCCGTCGATCGCCTGGAGGTCGTTGGCGCGGGCGGCCATCAGGATCTTCATCAGGATGTAGTGGTAGGCGTCCGCCGGGTAGCCGGGCGGCTGCTCGCCCACGACGAGGGACTTCATGTTGATGGACGCCATGAAGTCGGCCGGGCCGAAGATGATCGTCTCGATGCGCGGCGAGGCCTGCGCGATCTCGTTGACGTTGTTCAGGCCCTGCGCGTTCTCGATCTGCGCCTCGATGCCGATCCGGCCGACCTCGAAGCCCATGGTCTTCTCGATCTGGGTGAGCAGCAGGTCCAGGGCGACGACCTGCTGGGCGTTCTGCACCTTCGGCAGCATGATGCAGTCGAGGTTCTGGCCGGCGCCCTCGACGACCGTCACGACGTCGCGGTACGTCCACTCGGTCGTCCAGTCGTTGACGCGCACCACCCGCGTCTTGCCCGTCCAGTCGCCCTCGTTGAGGAACTTGACGATGGTGTGCCGCGCCTCGGGCTTGGCGAGCGGCGCACAGGCGTCCTCCAGGTCGAGGAAGACCTGGTCCGCCGGGAGGCCCTGCGCCTTCTCCAGGAAGCGCGGGTTGCTGCCCGGAACGGCCAGGCAGGAGCGCCGCGGGCGAAGGCGGTTGACGGTCGTCATGCGGGGACCTCCAGAGGGTCGAGCTTGTTCGCTTTCCGGATCTCGTCGACGATGCGGCCGATGATCCCGGTGATGTCGAAGTCCTTCGGGGTGAAGACGGCGGCCACTCCGGCTTCCTTGAGCTGCTCGGCGTCACCATTCGGGATGATGCCACCGGCGATCACCGGTATATCTGTGGCACCGGCCACACGCAGCCGCTGGAGTACGTCCGGGACCAGCTGGGCGTGCGATCCGGACAGGATCGACAGGCCGACCGCGTGCACGTCCTCGGCGAGGGCGGCGTCCACGATCTGCTCGGGCGTCAGCCGGATGCCCTGGTAGACCACCTCGAAGCCGGCGTCCCGCGCGCGTACGGCGATCTGCTCGGCGCCGTTGGAGTGCCCGTCCAGGCCCGGCTTGCCGACCAGGAAGCGCAGCTTGCCGACGCCCAGCTCACGGGCGGTGGCGTCCACCCTGGCCCGCACGTCGGCGAGCGCGGAGCCCGGCTCGGCGGCGACGGCCACCGGCGCGGAGGACACCCCGGTGGGTGCCCGGTACTCGCCGAAGACCTCGCGCAGGGCCGCCGCCCACTCGCCGGTCGTGACCCCGGCGCGGGCGCACTCCAGGGTGGCCTCCATCAGGTTCTCGGTGCCCTTGGCGGCCTCCTTCAGCCGCTCCAGCGCCTTGCAGGGGCGCGGGTGGTTGAACGGCGGCTGGTAGCGGGTGTCCCGCCAGCGCTGCAGGGACTCCACGACCCGGGCCTCGACCGCAGGGTCGACCGTCTGGATCGCGGTGTCCAGGTCGGCCGTGAGCGGGTTCGGCTCGGTGCCCTCGAAGATGTTGACGCCGACGATCTTCTCCTCGCCGGACTCGATCCGGGCCCGGCGCTCGGCGTGCGAGGCGACCAGCTGCGACTTCAGGTAGCCGGACTCCACGGCGGCCATCGCGCCGCCCATGTCCTGGATGTGCTCGATCTCCGCGAGGGCGTCCGCGACCAGCTGCTCCACCTTCGCCTCGATCACCTTCGAGCCCTCGAAGATGTCGTCGTACTCCAGCAGGTCGCTCTCGTAGGCGAGCACCTGCTGGATGCGCAGGCTCCACTGCTGGTCCCAGGGGCGGGGCAGGCCGAGGGCCTCGTTCCAGGCCGGCAGCTGCACGGCACGCGCGCGTGCGTCCTTGGACAGCGTCACGGCCAGCATCTCCAGCACGATCCGCTGGACGTTGTTCTCCGGCTGCGCCTCGGTCAGGCCGAGCGAGTTGACCTGGACGCCGTAGCGGAAGCGGCGCTGCTTGGGGTTCTCGATGCCGTACCGCTCACGCGTGATCTTGTCCCAGATGCGGCCGAACGCCCGCATCTTGCACATCTCCTCGATGAAGCGGACGCCCGCGTTCACGAAGAAGGAGATGCGGGCGACCACGTCGCCCATGCGCTCCTGCGGCACCTGGCCGGAGTCGCGCACGGCGTCGAGGACGGCGATCGCGGTGGACATCGCGTACGCGATCTCCTGCACCGGCGTGGCCCCGGCCTCCTGCAGGTGGTAGCTGCAGATGTTGATCGGGTTCCACTTCGGGATGTGGGAGACCGTGTACGCGATCATGTCCGTCGTCAGGCGGAGGCTCGGCCCCGGCGGGAACACATGGGTGCCCCGGGACAGGTACTCCTTGACGATGTCGTTCTGGGTCGTGCCCTGGAGCTTGGTGATGTCCGCGCCCTGCTCCTCGGCGACGACCTGGTAGAGCGCCAGCAGCCACATGGCGGTGGCGTTGATCGTCATCGAGGTGTTCATCTGCTCCAGGGGGATGTCCTGGAACAGCCGGCGCATGTCGCCCAGATGGGCGACGGGCACGCCCACCCGGCCGACCTCGCCGCGGGCGAGGATGTGGTCGGGGTCGTAACCGGTCTGCGTCGGCAGGTCGAACGCCACCGACAGACCGGTCTGCCCCTTGGCCAGGTTGCGCCGGTACAGCTCGTTGGACGCCTCCGCCGTCGAGTGACCGGCGTAGGTCCGCATGAGCCACGGACGGTCCTTTTCCCTCCGGCTGCCCGAAGGCTGACGCTCTGTCATCTGCGGCTCTCAGACGTTGCGGAAGCGGTTGATGGCGTCGATGTGCTTGGCTCGCATCTCGTGGTCGCGCACGCCCAGGCCCTCCTCGGGGGCGAGGCACAGCACGCCGACCTTGCCCTGGTGCAGGTTGCGGTGGACGTCGTACGCCGCCTGGCCGGTGTCCTCCAGGGAGTACGTCTTCGACAGGGTCGGATGGATCTTGCCCTTGGCGATCAGGCGGTTGGCCTCGTACGCCTCGCGGTAGTTGGCGAAGTGGGAGCCGATGATCCGCTTCAGCGACATCCACAGGTAGCGGTTGTCGTACTCGTGCATGTAGCCCGAGGTGGAGGCGCAGGTGGTGATGGTGCCGCCCTTGCGGGTCACGTAGACCGAGGCGCCGAAGGTCTCGCGGCCGGGGTGCTCGAAGACGATGTCGATGTCCTCGCCGCCGGTCAGCTCGCGGATGCGCTTGCCGAAGCGCTTCCACTCCTTCGGGTCCTGGGTGTGCTCGTCCTTCCAGAACTTGTAGCCCTCGGCGTTGCGGTCGATGATCGCCTCGGCGCCCATCGAGCGGCAGATCTCCGCCTTCTGGGGCGAGGAGACGACACAGATCGGGTTGGCGCCGCCCGCGAGCGCGAACTGCGTGGCGTACGAGCCCAGGCCACCGCTCGCGCCCCAGATCAGGACGTTGTCGCCCTGCTTCATGGCGGCGCCGTTGCGGGAGACCAGCTGCCGGTAGGCGGTGGAGTTCACCAGGCCCGGGGCCGCCGCCTCCTCCCAGGTGAGGTGGTTCGGCTTCGGCATCAGCTGGTTCGTCTTGACCAGCGCGATCTCCGCCAGGCCGCCGAAGTTGGTCTCGAAGCCCCAGATGCGCTGCTCGGGGTCGAGCATCGTGTCGTCGTGGCCGTCGGGGGACTCGAGTTCCACGCTGAGGCAGTGGGCGACGACCTCGTCGCCGGGCTTCCAGGCGTTGACGCCCGGGCCGGTGCGCAGGACGACGCCGGCCAGGTCGGAGCCGATGATGTGGTACGGCAGGTCGTGCCGCGCGGTCAGCGGCGAGAGCTTGCCGTAACGCTCCAGGAAGGCGAAGGTCGGCACCGGCTCGAAGATCGATGTCCACACCGAGTTGTAGTTCACCGAGGAGGCCATGACGGCCACCAGGGCCTCGCCCGGGCCCAGCTCGGGCACGGGGACCTCGTCGAGGTGGATCGACTTGCGCGGGTCCTTGTCGCGGGTCTCCAGGCCCGCGAACATCTCCGTCTCGTCCTTGTGCACGGTGATCGCGCGGTACGACTCGGGGATCGGCAGGGCGGCGAAGTCGGCGGACGTGGCGTCCTGCGACTGGATCGCGTCCAGGATGTCCTTCACGGTCACGGTGTTGCCTCCGGCGGTGAGCGCCCTGAGGGAGGGGCGCTTTGAGGGATCGTCGGTGCTGCGGTGAGTGCTGCTGAGGGTTTTCGCGGGTGTGCCGTCGGTTCGGCTCGGTGGTGCTTCGGCAGCGCTTTGTGGCGCGGGAGGGTTGCCTGTGACGCAGGCGTCCGGGCGCTCGGGCCATGGGGCCTTTGGGGACAGCCGGCGAGCGATCGGTCTCTGCTCGCCGGCCGCCCGGACCCCTTCAACGTATGACACCGCGTGTCAGTCGGCAAGGCACTGAGTGCCAGATATTGCTCTCAGATGAAATCTTTACTTGACAGATGAGCGATGATCGATCGAACGGGCCTCGAAGGGTGGGCGAAAAGGGGCGCTGACATGCAAAAACGGCCACCCGTGGGGTGGCCGTTGTCACAGGGGGCGAGCGGGGTCAGCGCTCCTTGAGCGCCTGCTCGATGGTGCGCATGACCTCGTGCAGCGGGGCGTCGGTGCGGGCGACCGTCACCAGCACCTCGCCCTGCGCGGACGCCGTGGAGGCGGCCGGACGCGGCGCCGTGCCGCGTCCCGCGCCGATCCCGTTGCCGAACGTCTTGCGCACGATGGCGAAGGCGTGGTCCAGCTGTGCCTCGACGTCCCCCTGGCCGCCCGCGCGCAGCCAGCGCCGCAGCACGTGGTTGTGGGCGGTGACGACCGCGGAGGCGGCCACCTCGGCCAGCAGCGGGTCGTCGTTGGCGTCGTCGGCGTGCGCGCGCTCGTCGAAGTGGCCGAGGAGGTAGCGGGTGAACAGACGCTCGTAGCGGGCCACCGACGCGATCTCGGCCTCCCGCAGGGTGGGCACCTCGCGGGTGAGCTTGTAGCGGGCGACCGAGACCTCCGGGGCGGCCGCGTACATCTTCATGACTTCCTTGATGCCGCGGCACACCGCGTCGAGCGGATGCTCGTGCGCGGGAGCGGCGTTCAGGACCGCCTCGACGCGGATCAGCGTGTCGTCGTGGTCCGGGAAGATCGCCTCTTCCTTGGAACGGAAGTGACGGAAGAAGGTACGGCGGGCGACGCCGGCCGCGGCCGCGATCTCGTCGACGGTGGTCGCCTCGTACCCCTTGGTCGCGAAGAGCTCCATCGCTGCCGCCGCCAGTTCTCGGCGCATCTTGAGCCGCTGGGCGGCGGCGCGACTGCCTGCGGCACTTTCCGGCGCGTCGGGCGTAGCTGGTGTACGTGAGGACTTGGCGGGCTGGGACATGCCCCGAACGTACTGCATGTGCGCAGTTCGGTGCGCGGGTGAGGGGGTTCTGCCGGCCCGGGGGCCCGCCCCGCCCCAGGAGGGCGGGGACGGGTCCACCGGGCCGAGCAGTCCGCCCCAGTCCGTCTCCGCGTGCGACCAGTCGCCGGCGCCGTCAACGCCGGGCATACTCGCGGAAGCCGCGGCCGGTCTTGCGGCCGAGGCAGCCCGCGGCCACCAGGTGCTCCAGCAGCGGCGCCGGGGCCAGGCCCGGATCGCGGAACTCGCGGTGCAGCACCTGCTCGATGGCCAGCGAGACGTCCAGCCCGACCACGTCCAGCAGCTCGAAGGGGCCCATGGGGTAGCCGCCGCCGAGCTTCATGGCCGCGTCGATGTCGTCCAGGGAAGCGTAGTGCTCCTCGACCATCTTGATCGCGTTGTTGAGGTACGGGAACAGCAGCGCGTTCACGATGAAGCCGGCCCGGTCGCCGCAGTCCACCGCGTGCTTCTTGATCTTCGTGCAGACCTCGCGGACGGTGGCGTGGACGTCGTCGCCGGTCAGCACGGTCCGCACGACCTCGACCAGCTTCATCGCGGGCGCCGGGTTGAAGAAGTGCATGCCGATCACGTCCTGCGGGCGCGAGGTGGCGCGGGCGCAGGCGACGACGGGCAGCGAGGAGGTGGTGGTGGCGAGGACCGCGCCGGGCTTGCAGACCTTGTCCAGCGTGGCGAACAGCTGCCGCTTGACCTCCAGGTCCTCGGCGATCGCCTCGACGGCCAGTTCGACGTCCGCGAAGGCGTCGTAGGAGCCGGCCGGGGTGATCCGGTCCAGGATCTGCGCGGCTGCCTCGGCGGTCAGCCGCCCCTTGTCGACAGAACGCGAAAGCGACTTGCCGATACGGGCCTTGGCGGCCTGCGCCTTCTCCTCGCTGCGGGCGGCCAGCACCACGCCGTAGCCCGCCTTGGCGAACACCTCGGCGATGCCGGAGGCCATGGTGCCGGAGCCGGCGACGCCCACCGAGCGGACCTCGCGTCCCCGGACCGCCGAGCCGCCCTCGGCCGGGGTCAGCGCGTCCGGCACGACGGTGGCGCTCCCCGGGGCGGCGTAGGTGTAGAAGCCGCGTCCCGCCTTGCGGCCGGTCAGGCCCGCCTCGCTGAGCTGCTTCAGGATCGGGGCCGGGGCGTGCAGCCGGTCGCGGGACTCGGCGTACATGGCCTCCAGGACCGTACGGGCGGTGTCGATGCCGATCAGGTCCAGCAGCGCGAGCGGGCCCATCGGCAGGCCGCAGCCGAGCCGCATCGCCGCGTCGATGTCCTCGCGGGAGGCGTAACGCGACTCGTACATCGCGGCGGCCTGGTTGAGGTAGCCGAACAGCAGGCCGTCCGCGACGAAACCGGGCCGGTCGCCGACGGCGACCGGCTCCTTGCCCAGCTCGATGGCGAGGTCGGTGACGGCGGCGACGGCGCCCGGCGCGGTCAGCACGGACGAGACGACCTCGACGAGCTTCATCGCCGGCGCCGGGTTGAAGAAGTGCAGGCCGAGCACGCGCTCGGGGCGGGCCGAGTCGGCCGCGAGACGGGTCACGGACAGGGCGTTGGTGCCGGTCGCGAGGATCGTCTCGGGACGGACGATGCCGTCCAGCTCGCGGAAGATCCGGTGCTTGATCTCGTACGACTCCGGGGCCACCTCGATGACGAGGTCGGCGTCGGCCGCCGCCGCGAGGTCGGTGCCGGTGCGCACCCGGGCCAGGGCGTCGGCGCGCTCCTGCTCGGTGAGCCGGCCGCGCTCCACGCAGTGGGCGGTGCGGGCCTCAAGGGTGGCGACGCAGCGGGCGGCCTGGGCCTCGCTGATGTCGATGCCGATCACCTCGCGGCCCGCCTTGGCGAGGACCTCGGTGATACCGGTGCCCATGGTGCCGAGGCCGACCACGGCGATCGTCTTCAGGGGCTGCGGGGTGCCGGACTGGGGGGACAGGGGAGTGGCCATCGCGGGACTCCAGGAAGAGGGTGACGACGAGGAGCGCGCCGGGTGCGCCGAGGGGCGCACCACGGAGCGGAAAGGGTGCGGGTGTTGCCGGGCTGCGAGCGCACACGCCCGGTGCTGCCGGGTGCCACGGGCGATGCACGTCGCCCGCGGTCGGCACACGGCAGGAAACCGACCGGCCCTGTCCCGGAGCCGGGTCGTACTGCGGTACACGTCCGTACCGAACCGACCTGCTCGCGACGGCCGCGTCACCAGACCGTCGCCAGCGGATGCGAGTGGGTAACTCGCTCGTCTGAGCTTAACTTGCCGGTAACGAGCGCGCCAGCCCTGAGTCCGGCCGGAGTTTGTGATGTAGCTCCCCCGGACCCCGCCACCCGCCTACGCTGGACTTCGTGGACGAAGAGTTGCGATCGCTCACGGAGCGCTTACGGCAGGAGTCGCGCGGCACGGCGGCGTTCGACCGGCTGCTGGCGACCGAGGACCACGACGAACTCGCCGAGGTGCTCACGGCGCCCGGACAGCCGCTGTGGGCCAGGGAGCTGGCCGCGTTCCGGCTCGGTGTCGCCGGCGACCGGCGCGCCTTCGAGTCCCTGGTGCTGCTGCTCAACCACCGCGACCCCCCGCGCTGCGCCTCCGCCGCCCACGCCCTCGCCCGCCTGGGCGACCCCCGCACGGCCCGCGCGGCGGCGGCCCTCGCCACCAACGAACTCCGCGTGGCCTACGCCCTGCACCCGGTACGGCTGCTGACCGAGCTGCGCGCCCCGGAATCCGTGCCCGCGCTGATCACCACCCTGGAGCGCCGCCTGCGCCCGCACGACCCCTACCGCCGCGTCGCCCTCGCCTGCGTGGAGGGCCTCGGCGCCCTCGGCGACCCCCGGGCCCGCCGCGTCCTCACCGAGGCCCTGGCCCAGCCGGCCCTCGCCGAGGCGGCGGCACGGGCACTGGCGCGGATCCCCCCGCAGCGCACAGAGGTGACCTGACGGCCGGTCAGCCGCTCAGTACCTTCGCGTAGCGGACCTCTGGCACGGGCACCCCGTCCACCTCGAAGGGCTCCTCGGCGCCGTCCGCACGGAATCCGGCGCGTTCGTAGAACCGGCGCGCCGCGGCGTTCTCCTTCAGGACCCACAGGAACATGCGGGGAAAGGCGGCGCACCGCTCCAGTGACGCCGACAGCAGCGCCCGTCCGATACCGCGGCCGAGGTGCGCCGGATCGGCGTAGAGGGCGTACAACTCCGCGTCCGCCGTGCGCACGTCACCGTCCCGGTACGGTCCGTACGCCGCCCAGCCGAGGATCTCGCCCGCGTGCTCGGCGACCAGGTTCACCACGGACCCGTCCCTCTGCGCGAACCAGCTCCGCCGCCGCTCGGCGTCCGCCGCGACGCTGAGCCCGTCGAGATACGACTGCGGCATCAACCCCCGGTAGGCGTGCTGCCAGCCCCGGACCCGGATCTCGGAGACGCGCCCGCAGTCGGCGAGGCCCATCTCCCTGACGATCAGGGAGGCGCATGCGCCCACCGCCGGCGCCTCGTCGTCCCCCGGACGGCGGTCGCCGGGTATGCCGGCGGCGCCGGCCGCGGGTGCCACGCCACCGGGGGCGGGGATGCGTGTTGGGTCCGTGCGGGAGCCGCGGTGATCGCTCATGGGGCCATGATGGACCAGCCCACCGACAACGCCCCCGACGGGCCGCTCGGGGTGCTACCGGCGGAACCCCAGCAGGCCGTGCAGGGCCGAGCCGCGCGACGACGGGGAGGCCGCCTTCGCCGTCGGCGGCGTGGGATCCGGTGACTTCGGGCAGACCGCGTCGGCGACGCCCGTGCCCGAGCCGCGCGGAACACTGCCGTCCCTCAGATACGCGGACAGGTACGCGTCCAGGCAGGCGTTGCCGCTCAGCGTGACGCCGTGGTTGCCGCCGCCCTCCTCGACTACCAGGCTGGAGCCGGCGAGCAGCCGGTGCGCCATGACCCCGCCCGGGTACGGCGTGGCGGCGTCCTCGGTCGCCTGGAACAGCAGCACCGGCGGCAGCCCTGCGTTGGCGATGTTCACCGGACTGCGGCGCACCGTGGGCCAGAACGCGCACGGCGCGTTGTACCAGGCGTTGTTCCAGGCCATGAAGGGCGCCTTGCCGTACACCGCCCAGGTGTCCGCCCGCCACTGGTTCCAGCTGCCGGGCCAGGAGGTGTCACGGCACTGCACCGCCGTGTAGACGCTGTAGCCGTTGTCCCCGGAGCCGTCCACGGCGCCGAACTTCCGGTACGCCGCCATCAGCGGCGCGGTGTTCCTGTCGCGCGCGTACGCCGCGAACGCCTGGGCGAGGTAGGGCCAGTAGCCGTCGTAGTAGCCGCCGGGGATGAAGGTGTCCTCCAGTTCGGAGGCGCCCACGGTGCCTCCGGCCGGCTTCCTCGCCAGGGCCGCCCGCATCGCGTACCACTCGGCTTCGACCCGCTCGGGGTCCCTGCCGAGGTGGTAGACGGAGTCGTTCCGGGCGATCCAGGCCATCAGCGCGCGGTGCCGCTCGTTGAAGGCGTAGTCCTGGCCGAGGTTGTCGCGGTACCAGACGCCGGTCGGGTCGACCACGGAGTCCAGCACCAGACGGCGGACCCGCGCGGGGTACAGCTTGGCGTAGACCGCGCCGAGGTAGGTGCCGTAGGAGTAGCCGAAGTAGCTGATCCGCGGCGCCCCCAGGGCCGCGCGGATGGAGTCCAGGTCGCGCACGGTGCTGACCGTGTCCATGTATGGCAGCACGTCGGCGTGCCGGCGGCCGCAGTCGGCGGCGAAGGACCGGGCGCGCTCGAGGTTGGTCCGCTCCACCGCGGCCGTGGCGGGCACCGTGTCCGGGCGCACCGTCCTGAAGTGGCCCGGCGCGCAGTCCAGGGCCGGGCGGCTGCGGCCGACCCCCCGCGGGTCGAAGCCGATGACGTCGTACTGCGCGGCCACGCTCCTGGGCAGCGCCGAGGCGACGAACCCGGCCAGGTTCAGCCCGCTGCCGCCGGGGCCGCCGGGATTGACCAGCAGCGGCCCCTGCGAGGCCGGCGCGGTGTGCGGGACGCGGGACAGGGCGAGGGTGATCTGCCGGCCCGACGGGTGTGCGTGGTCCAGCGGCACCTTCAGGGACGCGCACTGGAGCGTCGGGTAGTCGTCGGTGGCGCACGACCTCCAGGTGAGGTGCGCCGCCGGGGCGGCCTGCGCGGGAAGGGCCGCGACCGAGCCCGACAGTACGGCGGCGGCGCACAGCGCGGCTGCGCGTGTTCTCATGCGTCCTCCCGGGACGGCGGTGTCGGCGGACCGCGAGGGCCACGTCTCTCGCCGCATCGTCCCGGAATCGGCGCCCTGGACCACGCACGCCGTGCGGAGTTGACCCGTTCGGCGTGCGCGAAGCGCTCGAACGCCCTCACCCGAGGGCCTGACACACCGTCACATCAGAGTGAGCTGGGTCGCTTCGGCGGGCAGCGGGGGCTCGGCCGCCTCGGCCGGGCGGATCCGGCGGGCCAGGCCCGGACGCGTGGGCCCGATGCCGTACTCCTGTGCCAGCTCGTGCACCTGACGGGTGATCCGGCGCTGGTACCACCGGGGTGCGTAGGCGCCCTCCGCGTACAGCCGCTCGTAGCGCCGCACCAGGTGCGGGTGGTGCTGCCCGAGCCAGGCCGTGAACCACTCCCGCGCGCCGGGCCGCAGATGCAGCACCAGGGGCGTGACGGAGGTGGCCCCGGCCGCCGCGATCGCCCGTACCGTGGCGCGCAGCTGCGCCGGGTGGTCGCTGAGGAACGGGATCACCGGCGCCATCAGCACCCCGCAGCCGATGCCGCGCTCGCCGAGGGCGCGTACGACGTCCAGGCGGCGCTCGGGCGCGGGCGTGCCCGGCTCCACCGTGCGCCACAGCTCGGTGTCGAGGAAGCCGACGGAGACCGAGATGCCGATGTCGGTCACCTCGGCGGCCCGGACCAGCAGGTCCAGGTCGCGCAGGATCAGGGTGCCCTTGGTGAGGATCGAGAAGGGGTTGGCGTGCTCGGTGAGGGCGGAGATGATGCCCGGCATCAGCCGGTAGCGGCCCTCCGCTCGCTGGTAGCAGTCGACGTTCGTGCCCATCGCCACGTGGTCGCCCTGCCAGCGGCGGGAGGCGAGCTGGCGGCGCAGCACCTCGGGGGCGTTCACCTTGACCACGATCTGGGTGTCGAAGCCGATGCCGGTGTCCAGGTCCAGGTAGCTGTGCGTCTTGCGGGCGAAGCAGTAGACGCACGCGTGCGTGCAGCCGCGGTAGGGGTTGACGGTCCACTCGAACGGCATGCGGGAGGCGCCCGGCACCCGGTTCAGCACCGAGCGCGCCCGGACCTCGTGGAAGGTGATCCCGGCGAACTCCGGCGTGTCGAAGGTGCGGGTGGTGACGGCGTCCGCGCCGAACAGCGCGGTGTCGGCCCGGCCGTGTTCGCCGTCCTCGGTGAGGTTCTCCCAGCGCATGACGCCTCCTCGGTAGCACTGGGCTCACAATAGAACATCTGTTCCCATGATCGTGCGGCCCTGGTGGGAGCCCCGGACGGCACCCCCCGATTTGGGCGGCCGGGCGCCGGGGTGGTTGGCTTGCCCCAACCCCGAGAAACCAGGTCCTGGAGGAACGCAATGGCGCAGGTCGAGGCCACTACGGAGCGGGTCGTCGCGGCGGACGCGGAGAAGGTGTTCGACGCCCTCGCCGACTACCGCGGCACGCGGCAGAGGCTGCTGCCCGAGCACTTCAGCGAGTACGAGGTCCGTGAGGGCGGCGACGGCGAGGGCACCCTCGTGCACTGGAAGCTCCAGGCCACCAGCAAGCGGGTGCGCGACTGCCTGATGGAGGTCAGCGAGCCCACCGACGGCGAGCTGGTCGAGAAGGACCGCAACTCCTCCATGGTCACCACCTGGCGCGTCACCCCCGCCGGCGAGGGCAGGTCCCGGGTCGTGGTCACCACCACCTGGAAGGGCGCCGGCGGCATCGGCGGCTTCTTCGAGAAGACCTTCGCCCCCAAGGGCCTCGCCCGGATCTACGACGCCGTGCTGGCCAAGCTCGCCGCCGAGGTCGAGAAGTAACCCCAAGGCTCCACCGCTGAAGGGGTGTTGCCTCCACGGCGCGCCCCTTCACTGGTTCGAGTGGATCTCCCCCTCGTCCGGAACGATGCCGTGACTCACCGCAGTTGTTCACAGTTGACGCTCAATGCGGGAAATGTGACAGGTGTGACGAGGGGAGCGGTACGTGGGCGGCACGACACTCGTGGAGCAGGAGCCGGTGGTCGCACCGGCCGCGGAGCACACCGCCGCCGCGCCCGAGGCCTCCGCGTCCGCGGGCGCGCCCGGCCCGCGCCGGGTCGGGCTGGTCTTCTTCGGACTGATGCTCGCCCTGCTGCTGGCCGCGCTCGACCAGATGATCGTCGCGACCGCGCTGCCGAAGGTCGTCGGCGAACTGCACGGCCTGGACCGGATGTCCTGGGCGATCACCGCCTATCTGCTCACCTCCACCATCGGCCTGCCGCTCTACGGCAAGCTCGGCGACCTCTTCGGCCGCAAGGGCGTCTTCCAGTTCGCCATCGCCGTCTTCGTGCTGGGCTCGGCGCTGGCCGGCCGGGCCCAGTCCATGGACCAGCTGATCGCCTTCCGCGCGGTGCAGGGCGTCGGCGCCGGCGGGCTCATGATCGGGGTGCAGGCGATCATCGCGGACATCGTGCCGCCCCGGCAGCGCGGCCGCTACATGGGCCTGATCGGCGCCGCCTTCGGCCTCGCCTCGGTCGCGGGCCCCCTGCTCGGCGGCTACTTCACCGACCACCTCTCCTGGCGCTGGTGCTTCTACATCAACGTCCCCTTCGGACTCGTCACCCTCGCCGTCGTCACCCTCGTCCTCAGACTTCCCAGACCCGCGGGCCGCGGCAGGCTCGACATCCTCGGCGCACTGCTGCTCGCCGCCGCCTCCACCTGCCTGGTGCTGCTGACCAGTTGGGGCGGCACCGAGTACGCCTGGGGCTCGCGGCAGATCACCGGCCTCGGCGCCGGGGCGCTCGCCTCGGTCGTGCTGTTCCTCGTCGCCGAGCGCTTCGCCGCCGAACCCGTCATCCCGCTGCGGCTGTTCCGCGACTCCGTCTTCAACGTCTCCGGCCTGGTGGGCCTCGTGATCGGCGTCGCCCTGTTCGGCGCAGCCAGCTATCTGCCGACCTTCCTGCAGATGGTCGACGGG
This sequence comes from Streptomyces sp. NBC_00557, assembly GCF_036345995.1. Classification (NCBI taxonomy): domain Bacteria; kingdom Bacillati; phylum Actinomycetota; class Actinomycetes; order Kitasatosporales; family Streptomycetaceae; genus Streptomyces; species Streptomyces sp. NBC_00557. The sequence goes on along the minus strand of NZ_CP107796.1, from coordinate 1,599,072 downwards.
GCCAGCGCCACCGAGTCCGGGCTGCTGATGCTGCCCATGATGGCCGGGATCGTCGTCGCCTCCGTCATCGGCGGCCAGCTCATCAGCCACACCGGCCGCTACCGGATCTACCCCGTGCTCGGCGGCGCCGTCTCCGCCGTCGGCATGTGGCTGCTGTCCCGGCTCGCCGTGGACACGCCCCGGCTCCACTACAGCATCTGGATGGCCGTCCTCGGCGCCGGCATCGGCATGGTGATGCCCGTCCTCGTCCTCGCCGTGCAGAACTCCGTACGGCCCGCCGACCTCGGCACCGCCACCAGCGCCAGCAACTACTTCCGGCAGATCGGCGGCAGCGTCGGCGCCGCGGTCTTCGGCACCCTGTTCGCCAGCCGGCTCACCCACTCCCTGCGCAGGGAACTGCCGGAGAGCACGGGTGTCCGGCTGCCCGACCCCGAGTCCATCACCCCGCAGCTCGTCCACGCGCTGCCCCCGGCCCTGCGCGACGCCTACATCCGCGCCTACGCCGACGCGATGCCCCGGATCTTCCTCTACCTGGTCCCGGTGCTCGTCCTCGGCCTCCTCATCGCCTTCTTCCTCAAGGAGAAACCCCTGGTGTCCCACCACACCGCCGAAACCGAGCCCGGCACCGCCGGCACCGCGATCCCGCAGGCCCGCACCCCCCACACCGCCGGAATCCCCGTCTGCGGCACCGTCCAGCACCCCGACGGCACCGTGGTGCCCCGCGCCGCGCTCACCCTCATCGACGTCGCCGGGCAGCAGATCGGGCGCGGCGCCAGCGGCGACGACGGGCGGTACGCACTCAGCACGCCCGGCTCCGGGTCGTACGTGCTGATCGCCGCCGCCGGCGGTCACCAGCCGCAGGCCGTCTCCGTCACCGTCGGCGAGCGGCCCGTCGAACTCGACGTCGTCCTCGGCGGCGCGGGCCGCCTCGCCGGCAGCGTCCTCACCGCCGACGGCAGCCCCGTGCGCGACGCCACCGTCACCCTCACCAACGTGCACGGCGAGGTCGTCGCCGCCACCCGCAGCGGGCGCGAGGGCGGCTACGTCATCACCGAACTGGTCGCCGGCGAGTACACCCTCGCCGCCAGCGCCCCCGCCTTCCGCCCGGCCGCCCTCCCGGTCACCGTGCAGGCCTCCCGGGAGACCCGGCAGGACGTCGAACTGGCGGGCGGCGCCGTGCTGCGCGGCACCGTCCGGGCGAGCGGCGGACGGCCCGTGGAGGACGCGCGCGTGACGCTCCTCGACGCCGCCGGGAACGTCGTGGACACCCTCACCACCTCGGCGGACGGAACGTTCCGGTTCGTCGACCTGTCCTCCGGCGAGTACACCGTCATCGCCGCCGGTTACCCGCCGGTCGCCACCGTGCTCCAGGTCGCGGGCGGCGGCCGTACCGAACGGGACCTGCAGCTGGGCCACGAGGACTGAGCGGGACCGTGCGGAGGCGCCCGGCGGGGCGCCCGCCCGCGCGCCGGTGCGATCCGGTGCAGGGCAATTCCGGGATTGCCACACATCGCGACCGGCCGCCGTCTTACCGTAGTGGCGGGCGGCACAGATCGTTTGCGTACAGCCGTGGGGAGAGAGGGCCTGGGCCATGGACCGTGGCAGCGAGCGGGACACACCTCCCGGGAGCGGCGCCGGCGACGCGGCGGCGGGCCGGATTCCGCTGGCCGTGGTCGTCGTCGACCGCGACGGTCTGGTGTCCCACTGGAGCAGCGGCGCACGGCGTCTGTTCGGCGCCGCCAGGGAGGAGGCCGTCGGGTGCCCGGCGGCCGACCTGCTGCCGGTCTCCGGCGCCCTCCCCGAGGAGCTGCACGGCGCGATGCCGGACGCCTACGAGGAGTACGACGGGCTCGGCCCCGACCTGGAGGCCTCGCTCGGCGGCCGCACCGCCTACCCCACCGCCGGCCGCGCCCGCGTCGTGCCGCACGGCCACCGGCCCGACGACGACCGGCTCGACGTGCTCTGGTGGGCCTACCCGCTGGTCGGCCCCGGCCCGTCCCGGCTGCTCGTGCTCGCCGCCGACGCCACCCGGCTGCGCGACGAGCGCGGGTACGACGACGAGACCGCCGAACGCATCTCGCCCGGCTTCGCCCGCCACACCGAACTGCCCGCCTCCGAGGAGCTGGCACGCCGGCTGCCCGAGATCCTGCCCAACATGGGTCCGGGACTGAGCGGCCGCATCGTCTCCCAGGTGCTCGAACTGGGCTATCCGGTGCTGGAGTTCAGCCAGTTCGACCGGGTGCCCGTCACCCCGTACTGGGGCGTGCCCCGCCGGCCCGGGCGCAGGCGCGCCGAGGCCGTCGTGCCCCCGCAGCGAAGCGCGCCGGCCGCCGTCGTCCCCGAGGGCGCCGAGCAGGACCTGGAGTACGCCGCCGCGCGCGAGCGGCTGGAGTTCCTCAACGAGGTGAGCTCCGCCATCGGCTCCTCGCTCGACCTCGGCGAGACCATCCGCGAGGTCACCAGCGCCGCCGTACCCCGGTTCGCCGACTTCGCCGGCACCCATCTGCGCGCCGCCGTCCTCGCCGGCGAGGGCTTCCCGGACGGCCCGCCCGACGCCAGCACCGTGATGTTCCGGGTGTGGGTCGAGCACAACGACGAACCGGGCCGCTGGGACGACACGGTGCCCGTCGGCGAGGCCTTCGCCTTCCCCGAGCACACGCCGTTCTACAAGTGCATGAGCACCGGCGAGCCCGTGCTGATCCCGCGGGTCACCGAGGAGCTGTCCGAGCGCATCGCCGGCGAGTTCGAGAAGCGCGACCTCAGGCCGCTCATCGGCGGGCGCTCCCTGCTGATCGTGCCGCTCAAGGCCCGCAACGTCGTCCTCGGCTTCATGGTGCTGATGCGCCGCCCGGACCGCCCGGCCTTCGACGACATGGACCGCACCACGGGCGCCGAACTCGCCGCCCGCGCGGGCCTCGTGCTCGACAACGCCCGTATGTACACCTACCAGGAGAACGTCGCCGAGACCCTGCAGGACAGCATGCTCCCGCAGGTCACCCCGCGGATGGCCGGCTGCGACGTCGCCACCCGCTATCTGCCGGGCACCCGGCTCGGCCGGATCGGCGGCGACTGGTTCGACACCATCAAACTGCCCGGCTCGCGCACCGCGCTCGTGGTCGGCGACGTCATGGGCCACGGCCTGAACTCGGCCGCGATGATGGGCCAGTTGCGCACCGCCGTGCAGACCATGGCCACCATGGAGACGCCGCCCGCCCAACTGCTGCGCAACCTCGACGACCTGGCCCGCCGGCTCGGCGACAACTACCTCGCCACCTGTCTGTACGCCGTCTACGACCCGATCCGCGGTGAACTGCACCTCGCCAACGCGGGCCACATCCCGCCGGTGCTGGTGCGCGCCGAGGACGGCGGCAGCGAACTGCTCGACCTGCCCACCGGCGCGCCCATCGGCGTCGGCGGCGTGCCCTTCGAGGCCACCCGGGTGAAGGTCTCGCCCGGCGACCGGCTGGTGCTGTGCACCGACGGCCTGGTCGAGGTCCGCGGGTCCGACATAGGCGAGGGTCTCGCCGCCCTCTGCGAGTCCGCCGCCCATCCCGCCGCCTCGATGGACGACGCCTGCGACACCATCATCCGCGCCCTGAACACCCGCGGCGGCCGCAAGGACGACGTCGCCCTGCTCATGGCCCGCCTCAACGGCATCCCGGACGACCATGTCGCCGAGTGGCGGCTGGACGCGGATCCGCGCGAGGTCGCCCGGGCCCGACGCCTGGTCCGCGACCAGCTGCTGGAGTGGGGGCTGCCGCAGGCCGTGGAGACCGCAGAGCTGCTGGTCAGCGAGGTCGTCACCAACGCCGTACGGCATGCCGTGAGCGAGTCCGTCGGACTGCGCGTGGTCCGCACCGAGGCGCTGCTGTTCGAGGTCACCGACGACGAGCCCGCCCTGCCCGAGATGCTCTCCGCCGGACCGTACGACGAGTCGGGGCGCGGCCTGCGCGTGGTCAGCCGGCTGGCCCAGGAGTGGGGCGCCAGCGCCACCGGGCACCGCAAGACCGTGTGGTTCGAACAGGCCGTCGCCGGACGCAGATGACCAGCGGGGGCGCGCAGTGCGCTGACGTGCGCCCCTGCCAGGTTGTCCGGGGCCCGTACATCCGGTGAAGGCGGCCTCCCGCCCCTTGCCCCGCTCCGGGCGCCCGCGATATCCCGATCACGGAACCGAACCGTGGGGAGATCGCATGAACGTCTCGGACAAGTACCGCAGCAACTGGGAGAGTTACTGGAGCGAGACCTCCGACGACACCGGCGAGGCGATCTGGGACAGCGATCCCGCCCTCTCCGCCGAACCGCACAGCGCCCTGCTGCTGGCCCACGCGGACCCGGCACGCACCATCGTCGACCTCGGCTGCGGCAACGGCACCCAGACCCGCCATCTCGCCACCCGGTTCGCCCGCGCCGTCGGCGTCGACCTCTCGCACGCCGCGGTCGAGCACGCCCGCCGCGCCACGTCCGACGGCGCGGTGGAGTTCGAGCAGCTCGACCTGACCGACTCCGCGGCGGTGCGCGACCTGCACGAGCGGCTCGGCGACGTCAACGTCTACATGCGGGCCGTCATCCACCAGAGCGAGCCCGAGGCGCGGCCGGCGGTCGCCGCCGCCGTCGCCGAACTCATAGGCGCCGAGGGCCGCGCGTTCGTCGTGGAACTCACCTCCGGCTCCCGGGACGTGCTCAGGCGCGCCGTGTCCCAGGAGGGCGGGCCGGGGCCCAAGCTGCAGCGGGTCTTCCAGCACGGGCTCAAGCCGGCCGACGCCGACGACTCGGAGATCCCGCGGCTGCTCGGCGAGGCCGGTCTGAAGGTCCTCGCCGAGGGCGAGACGGTCGTGCCGCAGACCGAGCACCTGACCGACGGCACCCGCATCGACCTGCCGGCCCACTGGTTCGTCCTCGCCGGAGCGTAGGCCCGGAGGGTGCGCGGGAGCGCCGTCCCGCGCACTCTTGCCCGCGTTGTGGAGCCGCATGGCCGAAGACGGCCCCGCTCACCTGCACATCCCCGGCCGTCGCGCGGCCGTCCGGGATCCGGGTCCGGCAGCAGCGCGCCGCGTGACGGCTCGTTCCGAGTCGTAGCCTTGCCGCCGTCCGGCGCGTAACGTGACGCAGCATGAAGATCCTGATCAGTGCCGACATGGAGGGGGCCACGGGCGTCACCTGGCCGGCCGACGTGCTGCCGGGCACGCCGCAGTGGGAGCGGTGCAGGTCGATGTTCACCTCGGACGTGAACGCCGCCGTACAGGGCTTCTTCGACGGCGGGGCAGAGCACGTACTCGTCAACGAGGCCCACTGGACCATGCGCAACCTGCTGCTGGAGCACCTCGACGAGCGGGTGGAGATGCTCACCGGCCGGCACAAGGCGCTGTCCATGGTCGAGGGCGTGCAGCACGGCGACGTCGACGGCATCGCGTTCGTCGGCTACCACGCGGGCGCCGGCATGGAGGGCGTCCTCGCCCACACCTACCTCGCCAACCAGATCACCGGCGTCTGGCTGAACGACGTCCGCGCCAGCGAGGGACTGCTCAACGCGCGCGTCGTCGCCGAGTACGGCGTCCCCGTCGTCCTCGTCACCGGCGACGACGTGGCCTGCGAGGACGCGCTCGGCTACGCGCCCGAGGCGCTGAAGGTCGCGGTGAAGGACCATGTGTCCCGGTATGCGGCGGTGTGCCGGACACCGGCGCGCACGGCCGCCGACATCCGCGCCGCCGCCAAGGAGGCCGCCCGGCTGGCGGTGCGCCACGAACCCGTCGACGCCGGGCCGTTCACCGTGGCCGTCGAGTTCGACGCCGAGCACCTGGCGATGGCCGCGACCGTCGTGCCCGGGGTCGCCCGGACCGGGGAGCGGAAGGTGGCGTACACGAGCGCCACGATGTACGAGGGGATCAGGGCGTTCAAGGCGGTCACCACCGTGGTCTCCGCCGCCGTGGAGGAGCAGTATGGCTGACCGGCAGCCCGACCGGCAGGCCCTCGACGAGGTCGTGGAGTTCACCTCGGGCCTGATCCGCATCGACACCACCAACCGGGGCGGCGGGGACTGCCGGGAGCGGCCCGCCGCCGAGTACGCCGCCGAGCGGCTGGCCGGGGCCGGCCTGGAACCGGTGCTGCTGGAGCGCACCCCGGGCCGCACCAACGTCGTCGCCCGGATCGAGGGCACCGACCCGGCCGCCGACGCCCTGCTGGTCCACGGCCACCTCGACGTGGTGCCCGCCGAGGCCGCCGACTGGAGCGTGCACCCCTTCTCCGGGGAGATCCGCGACGGGGTGGTGTGGGGGCGCGGCGCCGTCGACATGAAGAACATGGACGCGATGATCCTCGCGGTCGTCCGGTCCTGGGCCCGGCAGGGCGTGCGGCCCCGCCGGGACCTCGTCATCGCCTTCACCGCCGACGAGGAGGCCAGCGCCGAGGACGGCTCCGGCTTCCTCGCCGACCAGCATCCCGGCCTCTTCGAGGGCTGTACCGAGGGCATCAGCGAGTCAGGCGCCTTCACCTTCCACGACGGCGCCGGCCGGCAGCTCTACCCGATCGCGGCGGGGGAGCGGGGCACCGGCTGGCTCAAGCTCACCGCGCGCGGCCGGGCGGGACACGGCTCCAAGGTGAACAGGGAGAACGCGGTGACCCGGCTAGCCGCCGCCGTCACCCGGATCGGCGAGCACGAGTGGCCGCTGAGGCTCACCCCCACCGTCCGCTCCGCGCTCACCGAACTCGCCGCGCTGTACGGCATCGAGCCGGACTTCCGGGACGTGGACCGGCTGCTGGAGAAGCTCGGCCCGGCCGCCAAGCTGGTCGAGGCGACGATCCGCAACAGCGCCAACCCCACGATGCTCGACGCCGGTTACAAGCTGAACGTCATCCCCGGCGAGGCCGTCGCCCACGTCGACGGACGGTATCTGCCCGGCGGCGAGGACGAGTTCACCGCCACCCTCGACCGGCTGACCGGTCCGGACGTGCACTGGGAGTTCGCGCACCGGGAGGTGGCCCTCCAGGCACCGGTGGACTCGCCGACGTACGCGAAGATGCGGGCCGCCGTCGAGGAGTTCGCGCCCGAGGGACACGTGGTGCCGTACTGCATGTCGGGCGGCACGGACGCCAAGCAGTTCTCCAGGCTCGGCATCACCGGATATGGTTTCGCCCCGCTGAAGCTGCCCGAAGACCTCGACTACCAGGCGCTGTTCCACGGCGTGGACGAGCGCGTGCCCGTCGAGGCGCTGCACTTCGGCGTGCGGGTGCTCGACCGGTTCCTGCGCACGGCCTAGGGGATGGGGGACGAGATGATCACCACACCGTACGGTTCCTGGCCGTCGCCCGTCGACGCGGCCCTGGCCGCCGCGCACGACGGCCGGCCGGAGTGGACCGGATTCGTCGGGGACGAGACCTGGTGGACCGAGCCCCGGCCCACCGAGGGCGGCCGCCGCGCCCTGATACGGCGCCGCGCCGACGGCACCGAGGAGTCCGTGCTGCCCGCGCCCTGGAACGTGCGCAGCCGCGTCATCGAGTACGGCGGCCGGCCCTGGGCCGGGACCGTACACGACGGGCACCCCCTCGTCGTCTTCGTCCACTTCGCCGACCAGCGGCTCTGCCGGTACGAACCCGGCGCCGAGCCGCGCCCGCTCACCCCGGTGTCGGCCGTGGGCGGCGGGCTGCGCTGGGCCGACCCGCGCGTGGACCTTCAGCGCGGAGAGGTCTGGTGCGTGCTGGAGGAGTTCACCGGCGACGGCCCCAGTGACCTGCGGCGCGTCCTGGCCGCCGTGCCGCTGGACGGCTCGGCCGCCGAGGACCGGGGCGCCGTCCGGGAACTCACCGACGACCGGCACCGGTTCGTCACCGGGGCACGCCTCGCCCCCGACGGCCGGCGCGCCGCCTGGCTCGCCTGGGACCATCCGCGCATGCCGTGGGACGGCACGGAACTGCTCGTGGCCGACGTCGCCGACGACGGCACCCTGCACGACGTGCGGACCGTCGCCGGCGGACCCGAGGAGGCCGTCGCACAGGTGGAGTGGGACGCGGACGGCAGGCTCCTCTACAGCAGCGACCGCAGCGGCTGGTGGAACCTCTACCGCGACGGCACCCCGCTGTGCCCGCGCGAGGAGGAGTTCGGCGGCCCCCTCTGGCAGCTCGGGCTGCGCTGGTTCGCGCCGCTCGACAACGGGCTGATCGCGGTCGTCCACGGCAAGGGACCGGCCGTACTCGGCGTCCTGGACCCGGAATCCGGCGAGATCGTCGACGCCGCCGGCCCGTGGACCGAGTTCCCGGCCCATCTCGCGGCCCACGGCACCCGGGTGATCGCGGTCGGCGCCAGTCCGCGCACCGCCTACGAGGTGGTCGAACTGGACACCGCCACCGGCCGGGCCCGCGCGATCGGCGCCCGGCACCGGGACGCCGTCGACCCCGCGTACTACCCGGAGCCGCAGATCCGCGTCTTCACCGGCCCGGACGGCCGCGAGGTGCACGCCCACGTCTACCCCCCGCACCACCCCGGACACACCGCCCCCGACGGCGAGCTGCCGCCCTACGTCATCTGGGCGCACGGCGGCCCCACCAGCCGGGTGCCGCTCGTGCTCGACCTGGAGATCGCCTACTTCACCTCCCGCGGCATCGGCGTCGCCGAGGTGAACTACGGCGGCTCCACCGGATACGGCCGGGCCTACCGGGAGCGGCTGCGCGAGCAGTGGGGCGTGGTCGACGTCGAGGACTGCGCCGCCGTCGCCCGGGCCCTGGCCGGCGAGGGCACCGCCGACCCCGCCCGGCTCGCCGTCCGGGGCGGCAGCGCGGGCGGCTGGACCACCGCCGCCTCCCTGACCACCACCGACGTCTACGCCTGCGGCACCATCCTGTACCCGGTGCTGGACCTGACCGCCTGGGGCCCGGGGGACACCCACGACTTCGAGTCCCGCTACCTGGAGTCGCTGATCGGCCCCTACGCCGAGGTGCCCGCCCGGTACGCCGAGCGCTCCCCGGCCGCCCACGCCGACCGGCTCACCGCGCCCTTCCTGCTGCTCCAGGGCCTGGACGACGTGATCTGCCCGCCCGCCCAGTGCGAACACTTCCTCGCCCGGATCGCCGGCCGTGACGTGCCGCACGCCTACCTCACCTTCGAGGGGGAGGGGCACGGCTTCCGCCGGGCGGAGACCATGGTGCGCGCCCTGGAGGCCGAACTCTCCCTGTACGCCCAGGTGTTCAAGCTGGACGTGCCCGGCGTCCCGAGACTGGAGCTGCACACGTGAAGCAACTGACGCGGCCGGCGCGGCTGGCCCCGGGCGCCCGGGTGGCCGTCGTCGCCCCCAGCGGACCGGTGCCCGAGGAGCGCCTCCAGGCGGGGCTCGACGTGCTGCGCGGCTGGGACCTCGACCCGGTCGTGGCGCCCCATGTGCTCGACCGGCACACCGAGTTCGGCTACCTCGCCGGCCGCGACGCCGACCGCGCTGCGGACCTCCAGAACGCCTGGTGCGACCCGTCGGTGGACGCGGTGCTGTGCGCCCGCGGCGGATACGGCGCGCAGCGCATGGCCGACCTGCTGGACTGGGAGGCGATGCGGGCGGCCGGACCGAAGGTGTTCGTCGGCTTCAGCGACATCACCGCGCTGCACGAGGCCTTCGCCGCCCGGCTGGGCCTCGCCACGCTGCACGGGCCGATGGCGGCCGGCGTCGACTTCCTCAAGAACGCCGCGGCCCAGGAGCATCTGCGGGCCACGCTGTTCGCCCCGGAGACGGTGCGCACCATCGCCTCCCGCGGCACCGCCCTGGTGCCCGGCCGGGCGCGCGGCATCACCCTCGGCGGCTGTCTGAGCCTGCTCGCCGCGGAGCTGGGCACTCCGCACGCGCGCGCCTCGGCGGCCGGCGGGCTGCTGTGCCTGGAGGACGTGGGCGAGGAGACGTACCGGCTGGACCGGTATCTCACCCAGCTGCTGCGCGCGGGCTGGCTTCAGGGGGTGCGCGGGGTGCTGCTCGGCTCCTGGGAGGAGTGCTCCGCCTACGCCGAGGTGCGCCCGCTGCTCGCCGACCGGCTCGGCGCGCTCGGTGTGCCGGTGGCGGAGGAGTTCGGCTTCGGGCACTGCGCGGGCGCCCTGACGATCCCCTTCGGCGTGGCGGCCGAACTCGACGCCGACGCGGGCACGCTGACCCTGGAGGAGCCCGCGCTGCGCTGAACCGCGGCACGTACGCGGTGACCCGTCGCGCCGACGGCCCCGGCCGGAACGCCGTATTACCCTGGCCGGATGCCGCACACCGCGCCCCACTACCTCGCCGAGGGTCCCCGCGTCGCCATCCGCCACTTCACCCTCGAGGACGGCCCCGAGTTCACCGCGCGGGTCCGCGAGAGCAAGGACCTGCACCGGCCCTGGCTGTTCCCGCCGGACAACGAGCAGGCCTACGCCGCCTACACGCGCCCGCTGATCGAGGACCCCGCGAAGGCCGGCTTCCTGGTGTGCGAGAGGGACAGCGGGGACATCGCCGGATACATCAACATCAACAACATCGTGCGCGGCGCCTTCCAGTGCGGCGCCCTCGGCTACGGGGCCTTCGCGCACGCCGCCGGGCGCGGTCTGATGCGCGAGGGCCTCGGCCTGGTCGTCGACCACGCCTTCGGGCCGCTCGGGCTGCACCGGCTGGAGATCAACGTACAGCCCGGCAACACCGCCTCCATCGCGCTGGCGCGCGGTGCCGGCTTCCGGCTGGAGGGGTTCTCCCCGGCCATGCTCTTCGTCGACGGCGCCTGGCGCGACCACGAACGCTGGGCGCTCACCGTGGAGATGCGCGCCGGGACACGGGAGTCCACCGCCTGAGCACACCCTTTGCGCAATCCTGACCGGCACGTCCCCTGGCCGGGACGGCCCGCGCCGGGTTCCATGGTGATCGTGACGAGGATCCGACGTGAGGTACTGACGCTGCCCGCCGCGCCGTTGGGCCCGGACAACCCCCTGCCCCCGCTGCGCCCCCTCGACGAGGTCCACCGCATCGACGACCGGGACCGGGACGGCATGCCCAGGGACATGGCCCGCCAGCTGGGCTACGAGCCGCTGCGCAGCCTGCTCCCGGTCCGCGTCCGCGACGGCTACGGCAGAACCCGCGAGCCCCGCCCCCTAGACGCCCTGGTGATCGAGAACGACCGGCTGCGCGCCACCGTCCTGCCCGGCCTCGGCGGCCGCGTGGCCTCCCTGGTCCACCTGCCGACCGGACGCGAACTCCTCTATGCCAACCCGGTGTTCCAGCCCGCCAACTTCGCCCTCAACGGCGCCTGGTACTCCGGCGGCATCGAATGGAACATCGGCGCCACCGGCCACACCACCCTGTCCTGCGCACCCCTGCACGCCGCCCGCGTCCCGGCCCCGGACGGCGGGGAGATGCTGCGCCTGTGGGAGTGGGAGCGGCTGCGCGACCTGCCCTTCCAGGTCGACCTGTGGCTGCCCGACGGCTCCGACTTCCTCTACGTCGGCGTCCGCGTCCGCAACCCGCACGAGCGGCCGGCGCCCACGTACTGGTGGTCCAACATCGCGGTGCCGGAGGAGTGCCGGGTCCTGGCCCCCGCCGAGGAGGCCTGGCTCCCCCACTGCCTTAAGGGCGTGGGAGGTACCCCCATCGGCTACGAGCGCCGGCTGCGCAGGGTCCCCGTCCCGTCGTACGACGGCATCGACCGCACCTACCCCCTCAACAGCCCCTACGCCGCCGACTACTTCTACGAGGTGCCGGACGGCCGCCGCCGCTGGATCGCCGCGCTGGACGCCGGCGGCCACGGGCTGGTGCAGACGTCCACCGACACCCTGCGCGGCCGCAAGCTGTTCGTGTGGGGCCATCTGCCCGGCGGCCGGCGCTGGCAGGAGTGGCTCACCGAACCCGGCACCGGAGGCTACTGCGAGATCCAGGCCGGGCTCGCCCGCACCCAGCTGGAACACGTCCGGCTGGAGGCGGAGAGCGAGGTGTCCTGGCTGGAGGCGTACGGCCCGCTCGACGCCCCGCCCGAGGGGGAGTGGGACCGGGTGGTGCGGGACGCCGAGGAGCGCCTCGAGTCCGTCCTGCCCCGGGCCCGCGTCGAGGAGGCGTACGCGGCGTGGCAGCCGTGCGCCGACACCGAGCCCGGCGAGATCCTGGCCGCCGGCTCCGGCTGGGGGGCGCTCGAAGTGCTGCGCGCGGACTGGAAGCTGCCCGGCACCCCGTTCCCCGAATCCACTCTCGGCGAGGCCCAGGCGCCGTGGCGGGAACTGCTGCGCACCGGCTCACTGCCGGAGCCGCGCCGGGTGCGGCCGCCGGGCGAGACCCTCGTCGCCCCGCACTGGCGGGACATGCTGGAGACCGCGCCCGCCACCCCGCACACCGAGTACCACCTCGGAGTCGCCCAGTGGCACGCCGGCGACCGCGCGCAGGCGGTCCGCAGCTGGGAGCGCGCCCTCGGACTCGCCCCGTCCCTGTGGCCGCTGCTGCGCTGCCTGGCCGTGGCCGACCAGGAGGCCGGCCACCACGAGCGGGCCGCCGACCGGTGCGCGGACGCCTTCGACGACCTGTGCCGCGAGCGGCGCGACGACGGCGAGGCGTGGACGGCCGCCGTGGCCGCGCTCGGCCGGGAGGCCCTCGAGGCGCTGCTCCGGGTGCGGCGGACGGCCGAGGCGCGCGCGGTCTTCGACCGGCTGCTGCCCGCCGTCCGCGAGCGCGGCCGCTTCCGGCTCCTGGAGGCCGGGCTGCTGCTCGCGGAGGGCCGGCCCGCCGAGGCCCGGGCGGTGTTCGACGCCGGGTTCGAGGTGGCCGACCTGCGGGAGGGCGAGGAGGCGCTGGGCCGGCTGTGGTCCCGGCTCACGGACGAGCCCCTTCCCGCCCGCTACGACTTCCGGATGCCCGACGCGCCCTGACGGGGTGCCCTGACAGGGTGCTCTGCCGGGGTTTTCGACGGGCTCAGCCGCGCTGGTCGACGTACTCGAACACCGACCCGTCCGGGTGCATGGCGAGGAGATTGCGGCCCACCGGCGTCGGCACCGGACCCGCGAGGATCCGGGCGCCGAGCTCCGTCAGCAGCCGGTGGGCCTCCTCGACGTCCTTCACCGCGATGGTCGCCGCCACCTTGCGCAGGATCTCCAGCTCCTCCTCCGGCCCGCTCATCAGCAGAAAGGAGCCGATCGCGGCCACCTGCACCCCGCCGCGCTCGAACCGCAGGGCTCTGCCGGCGGCGAGCCGCTCGTAGAACGGGATCGCGGTATCGAGGTCGTCGACGCAGATGCGCAGCGAGGCGCCCAGAATCTCCATGCGCCAGAGCCTAGTTGGACCGGGCGGACGTGTGCAGGGCACCGCGGATCAGGGCAGCTGCGGCAGCACCTTCGTCCGGTAGAAGTCGAAGAACCCCTGCTGATCGGGCCCGATCTGGTTCACATACACCCGGTCGAACCCGGCGTCGGCGAACGACTTCAGCACGGCCACGTGCTGGTCGGCGTCGTCCCCGCACACGACCTTCTCCCGCACCATGTCCTCGGTGACCAGCTCGTGGAGCTGCTCGAAGTGCCGCGGCGACGGCAGCACCTGGCCCATCTCGCCGGGCAGCAGCTCGTTGTACCAGAGCCGGTGCACCGTACGGACGCACTCCTCGCGGTCGGTGCCGTAGCACACCTTCGTCCCGCCGCTGACCGGCTTCGCGCCGCCGCCGCCCTTGCGGAACCGAGTCACCATCTCGTCGTCCGGCATCATGCTGATGTACCCGTCGCCCACCCGGGCGGCCAGCGAGATCGCCTTCGGGCCGAATCCGGAGATGTCGATGGGGACCGGCTCGTCCGGGACGGTGTAGAGGCGGGCGTTCTCCACGGTGTAGTGGGTGCCGCGGTGGTTGACCTCCTCGCCGGTGAACAGCCGGCGCATCACCTGGATGGCCTCCTCCAGCATCTCCAGGCGCACGTGCGTCGGCGGCCAGCGGTCGCCCAGGATGTGCTCGTTCAGCGCCTCGCCGGTGCCCACGCCCAGCCGGAAGCGGCCCCCGGTCATCACCGCGCTGGTCGCCGCGGCCTGCGCCGTCACCGCCGGGTGCATCCGCACGGTCGGACAGGTCACCGCCGTCTCGATCGGCAGGGACACCGCCTCCGACAGGGCGCCGATCACGGACCACACGAACGGGCTCTGCCCCTGCGCGTCGTTCCACGGGTGGAAGTGGTCGGAGATCCACAGCGCCCGGAATCCGGCCTGCTCGGCCATCCGGGCCTGCTCGACGAGCGCGGCCGGGCTGTGCTCCTCGCTCGCCAGGAAATAGCCGTACTCGGGCATGGAAAGCACCTCCGCGTGATCCGGTCCGGGCCCGGGTAACCGGGGCGCACGGCACAAAACGCGGAGCGGCGTTCGGGTGCCGCGGGGCGCGTACGGGTGACCCGCCCGGCGTTTGGGTGCCCCGGCCCCGGTTACGCGGAAAGCCTCGGACGAGCCGCACCGCCGGAGGCGCACCGTGAGCCGACCTCATGTCGTGATCGTCGGCGCCGGGTTCGCCGGGTACCGGGCCGCCCGCACACTGGCCCGGCTGACCCGGGACCGGGCCGACGTCACGTTGCTGAACCCGACCGACTATTTCCTGTACCTGCCGCTGCTGCCCCAGGTCGCCGCCGGCAGCCTGGAGGCCCGCAGGGTCACCGTGTCGCTGCCGGGCACCCTGCGCGGGGTGCGGATGGTGCTCGGCGAGGCGGACCACGTCGACCTCGACGCCCGCACCGTGCACTACGCCGACCCGGAGGGCGGCATCGGCACCCTCGGCTACGACCGGCTGGTGCTCGGCGTCGGCAGCGTCCACAAGCTGCTGCCCGTGCCCGGGATCGCCGAGCACGCGCACGGCTTCCGCGGGCTGCCCGAGGCGCTGTACCTGCGCGACCACGTGACCCGCCAGGTGGAGCTGGCCGCCACCGAGGACGACCCGAAGGTCTGCGCGGCCCGCTGCACCTTCGTCGTGGTGGGCGCCGGCTACACCGGCACCGAGGTGGCCGCGCAGATGCAGCTGCTCACCGACCGGCTGGCGCGCCGGCACCGGCTGCCCGTCCGGCCGCGCTGGATCCTGCTGGACGTGGCGCCACGGGTGCTGCCGGAGCTGGCCGAGCGGCTGTCCCGCACCGCCGACCGGGTGCTGCGGGGGCGGGGCGTCGACGTGCGGATGGGCACCTCGGTGAAGGAGGCCACTCACGACGGGGTGCTGCTCACCGACGGGGAGTTCGTGCCGTCCCGGACGCTGGTGTGGTGTGTCGGGGTACGGCCCGACCCGCTGGTGGAGGCGGTCGGACAGCCGCTGGAGCGGGGCCGGCTGATCGTCGACCCGTATCTGCGGCTGCCGGGCCGGCCCGAGGTGTTCGCCTGCGGGGACGCGGCCGCCGTACCGGACCTGGAGCAGCCCGGGTCGTTCACCCCGATGACGGCCCAGCACGCCTGGCGGCAGGGCCGGGTGGCCGGGGAGAACGTGGCCGCCTCGCTCGGCCTCGGCAGGCGCCGGCGGCCGTACCGCCATCGCGACCTGGGCTTCGCGGTCGACCTGGGCGGGGCGCGGGCCGCCGCCAACCCGTTCGGCGTCCCGCTGTCCGGCCCGGCGGCCGGCGCGGTCACCCGCGGCTACCACCTGGCCGCGCTGCCCGGCAACCGGATCCGGGTGGCCGCGGACTGGCTGCTGGACGCCGTACTGCCGCGCCAGGGCGTCCAGTTGGGCCTCGTACGGTCCTGGTCGGTGCCCCTGGACTCGGCGTCCCCCGAGCTGCCGCGCGTCCCCGGCGGACCGGAGGGGAAACAGGGACGTGAACGGGCGGCGCAGCCGCCCGCCGCCGGGCACGAGCCCGGCGACCACCCCGCCCCCGGCCCGGTCAGGCGCACCGATCCCCCGGCGCCCGGGGAGCCGGCCGACGGGTGACCCCGCCCACTGTGCCCGGCCGCCCGGCTCCTTCGGGGCCGTACCCCCCTCGACTCATCACAAGGAGATCCATGAACACCGACGAACTCGTCGAACTCGGACAGCAGTTGCGCGTGGACAGCGTGCGGGCGTCCGCCGCCGCGGGGTCCGGGCATCCCACGTCCTCGATGTCCGCCGCCGATCTGATGGCCGTGCTGCTCGCCCACCATCTGCGCTACGACTTCGAACGCCCCGAGCACCCCGCCAACGACCGGTTCGTGCTGTCCAAGGGGCACGCCTCACCGCTGCTGTACGCCGCCTACAAGGCGGCCGGGGCGATCGAGGACGGCGAGCTGCTCACCTTCCGGGGGCTCGGCAGCCGGCTGGAGGGGCATCCGACGCCCCGGCGGCTGCCCTGGGTGGAGACGGCCACCGGCTCCCTCGGCCAGGGCCTGCCGGTCGGCGTGGGCATCGCCCTGGCCGGCAAGCGCCTGGACCGCACCGGGTACCGGGTGTGGGTGCTGTGCGGGGACAGCGAGCTGGCGGAGGGCTCGGTCTGGGAGGCCGCCGAACACGCCGGGCACGAGCACCTGGACAACCTGATCGTCATCGTCGACGTCAACCGGCTCGGCCAGCGCGGGCCCACCCGGCACGGGCACGACCTGGACGCCTACGCCCGCCGCTTCCAGGCCTTCGGCTGGCACACCGTCGAGATCGACGGCCACGACGTCGACAAGATCGACCGGGCCTACGGCGAGGCGCTGTCCACGGCCGGGCAGCCCGTGGCGATCCTCGCCCGCACCCTCAAGGGCAAGGGCGTCGCCGCCGTCGAGGACCTCGAGGGCCACCACGGCAAGCCGCTGCCCGACGCCGAGGAGGCCGTCGCCGAGCTCGGCGGGCCGCGCTCCCTGCACGTGCGGGTGCACGAGCCGCCGGCCGCCGCCGCGCTGCGCGACCTGACCACCGAGGTGCTCCAGCTGCCGCGCTACGACCAGGGCGACCAGGTGGCCACCCGGGACGCCTTCGGCGCGGCCCTCGCCGCGCTCGGCAGCGCCCGCGGCGATGTCGTCGCCCTGGACGGCGAGGTCGGCGACTCCACCCGCACCGAGGAGTTCGCCAAGGCCCATCCGGACCGCTTCTTCGAGTGCTACATCGCCGAGCAGCAGCTGGTCGCCGCAGCCGTCGGCATGGCCGCCCGGGGCTGGCTGCCGTACGCCTCGACGTTCGCCGCGTTCCTCACCCGCGCCCACGACTTCGTGCGGATGGCGTCCATCAGCGGCTCCGGCATCAACCTGGTCGGCTCGCACGCCGGCGTCGCCATCGGCCAGGACGGGCCCTCGCAGATGGGCCTGGAGGACCTGGCGATGTTCCGCGCCGTGTACGGCTCGACCGTGCTGTACCCGTGCGACGCCAACCAGACCGCCCGGCTGGTCGCGGCCATGGCCGGCCTCGACGGGATGCGCTATCTGCGCACCTCACGCGGCAAGACCCCGGTGCTCTACGGCCCCGACGAGGAGTTCCCGGTCGGCGGCAGCAAGACGCTGCGGGAGAGCGAGGAGGACCGGCTGACGGTCGTCGCGGCCGGGGTCACCGTGCCCGAGGCGCTGACCGCGGCCGACCGGCTGGCCGAGAACGGCATCCGGGTCCGGGTGATCGACCTGTACTCGGTCAAGCCCGTCGACGCGGACACGCTGCGCCGGGCCGCCGAGGAGACCGGCTGCCTGCTCACCGTGGAGGACCACCACGCCGAGGGCGGCCTCGGCGACGCGGTCGCGGAGGTCTTCGCCGACGGCCGTCCCGTGCCCCGGCTGGTCCGGCTCGCGGTGCGCACCATGCCGGGCTCGGCCGCGCCCGACGAGCAGCTGCACGCGGCCGGCATCGACGCAGCGGGCATCACGGCGGCGGCGAAACTCCTGGTCGAGGAGGCGGTCGTGCGATGAGCGGCGACGCGCGGTCCATACGGGCGGGCCGCCGCACGGTGCGGATCCAGCGGCCGGGGAAGGTCCTCTTCCCCGGCGGCTCCGGCGCCAAGGAGTACACCAAGGGCGACCTCGCCGACTACTACCGGTCCGTCGCACCGGCCATGCTGCCGCATCTGCGGGGCCGCCCGCTGATGCTGGAGCGGTATCCCGACGGCATCGACGCCCAGCGGTTCATGCAGAAGAACGTCCCGGAGCACTACCCGGACTGGATCACCCGCGCCGTGGTCGCCAAGGAGGGCGGCACGGTCACGCACGCCGTCTGCGACGACACCGCCACCCTTCTCTACCTGGCCGACCAGGCCTGCATCACCCTGCACCGCTGGCTGTCGCGCACCGACCGGGCCGGCGGCACGGACCACCCCGACCAGCTCGTGTTCGACCTCGACCCTCCCGGCGACGACTTCTCCCCGGTGCGCGAGGCGGCCGGCCGGCTCAAGGAGCTGCTGGACGACCTGGAGCTGCCCGCCGCCCCCATGACCACCGGCTCGCGCGGACTCCACGTCGTGGTCCGCCTCGACGGCCGCGCCGGCTTCGACGAGGTCCGCGAATTCGCGCGCGCCGCCGCCGGGTTGCTGGCGTCCCGATACCCGGACCGGTTCACCACCGCAGCCCGCAAGGACGCCCGCGGCGACCGTCTCTACCTCGACGTGCAGCGCAACGCCTACGCCCAGACCGCCGTCGCCCCCTACACCGTCCGCGCCCGCCCCGGCGCCCCCGTCGCCGTACCGCTGTCCTGGGACCAGCTGGACGATCCCGGGCTCGACGCCCGCCGCTGGACCCTCGCCGACGCCGCCGAACAGGCCCGCACCGACCCCTGGGCCGGCCTGCCGGGCCGGGGCCGCTCGCTGGGCCCCGCCCGGCGCCGGCTGGAGGACCTCGGCTCCTGAAGGTTTGGCCATGGGATGAGGGGCCACCCGCAGAGGGAGGTGGCCATGTCGAACACAAAGAACACATCCCAGTCACCAAGCTCACAAGAAGACCAAGATTCACAGGAGTCACACGCCACGGACGAGCGCAGCACGGCGGACGAGCGACGGCCCACGCCCATGGAAGTACTGCGCGGGGCGCGCGCCCAGCTCGCCGAACTCACCGGACTCGCCCCCGAATCGGTGACCTCCTTCGAGCAGACCGAGGACGGATGGACGCTCGAGATGGAGGTCCTCGAACTCGCACGGGTCCCGGACACCATGAGCCTGATGGCGAGCTACCTGGTCGAACTCGACCAGCAGGGCCTGATCACCGGGTACCGGCGCGTCCAGCGCTACGAACGCGGGCGGTCCGACGCACGTCGGCCCGGCGGCCGCTAGGCCGCCGCACCGCCCGCCGCGCCTGTGAGCGCCCGTGACCCCGACCGACAACGAGGAGGAACGGCCGGCATGACCGTTGTCCCGGCACAGCAGACCGGAGGCGGAGGCGGCACCAGCGGCCTCTACGACGTACTGGAACTGGTTCTGGACAGGGGACTGGTGATCGACGCGTTCGTGCGCGTCTCCCTGGTCGGTATCGAGATCCTGAAGATCGACGTGCGGGTCGTCGTGGCCAGCGTCGACACCTACCTGCGCTTCGCCGAGGCGTGCAACCGCCTCGACCTCGAGGCCGGACCCAGCAAGAGCCCCGGGCTGCCCGAGATCGTGGGCGAGGTCACCGAGTCCGGAGCCCAGGGCAAGTCGAAGGGAGCCCTGTCCGGCGCCGCCGAGACCATATCCGACGCCTTCAAGCAGGCCCGCGGCGAACGCGACCAGGAAGAGGCCGAGCGGCCGCGTCCCCGCAAGACGGTGCGCCGTAAGGAGGAGCAGGAGTGAGCACGTACGTCTACGGAATCACCGCCCGGTCGCACCCGGCCCTCCCCGAGGGCATGGCCGGGATCGGGGAGCCGCCCCGACCGGTGCGTGTGATCAGTGCCGGCGATCTGGCGGCCGTGGTCAGCGACGCCCCCGAGGACCTGCGCCCCAAACGCCGCGACCTGCTCGCCCACCAGAACGTGCTCGCCGAGACCGGCGCGGCCGGCTGTGTGCTGCCGATGCGCTTCGGCAGCGTCTCGCCGGACGACGACACCGTCGCCCAGGTGCTGACGGAGCGGGCCGAGCACTATCTGGAGCGGCTGCGCGAACTGGACGGCAAGGTCGAGTACAACGTCAAGGCCACCCACGTCGAGGACGCGGTCCTGCACCGTGTGATGGCCGAGAACGCCGAACTGCGCGCGCTCGCCGAGGCCAACCGGAAGGCGGGCGGCGGCACGTACGAGGACAAGGTGCGGCTCGGCGAGATGGTCGCCACCGCCGTGAAGGCCAAGGAGACCGAGGACGCCGACGAGGTGCAGAACCTGCTCGAGCCGTCCGCCGCCGCGGTGGCCGTGGGGCCGGAGTCCACCGGCTGGCTGATGAACGTGTCGTTCCTGGTCCCGCGCACCGCGGCCGAGGACTTCCTCGCCGCCGTGGAGGCGGTCCGCGAGAGCCACCCCCACCTGGAGCTGCGCGTCAACGGGCCGCTGCCGCCGTACAGCTTCGTCGAGCCCGGCCCCGCCGAGCCCGCCGGCAGCACGGCCGGCGCCGGACACGGCGCACCGTGACGGGCCCGGGCTCGTACGGACCCGGACGGAAGGGAGGAACACCGTGGGACTGATCAGCGAGGTCCTGCTGCTGCCGTTCGCGCCGGTGCGGGGCAGCGCGTGGGCGATCAGGCAGGTGCTCCGTGAGGCGGAACGGATCTACTACGACCCCGCCACCGTACGGGCCGAGCTGGCTCGCCTCGAAGAACAGCTGGAGGCGGGCGAGATCACCGACGAGGAGTTCGACCGGCGCGAGGACGAACTGCTCGACCGGCTGGAGATCGCCCTGCACTCCGCCGACACCACTGGCGACGGGACGACACGATGAACCGTGCGGCACTGGGTCTCGCCCTGGGAGCGGGATACCTCCTGGGGCGTACCAGGAAACTGAAGATGGCCATGGCGGTCGGCTCCGTCGTGGCGGGCAAGAAGCTGAACCTGACCCCGCGGGGTGTGGCTCAGCTGGTCAACCAGCAGCTGCGGGACAACCCGCAGTTCAAGGAGATCGGCGACCAGCTGCGCCAGGACCTGCAGGGCGTCGGCAAGGCCGCGTCCGGGGCCCTGGTCGAGCGGCAGATGACCGCGCTCGCCGACCGGCTGCACAGCCGCACCGAGCGGGTGCGGGGCCAGGTCTCCGGATCGGTGCCCGGCACCGGCTCGAAGAACGAGCAGGAGACCGGCGAGGACGAGGAGCAGGAGACCGGCGAGGACGCGGAGCGCGGGGAGAGCCGCGAGGACTCCGCCGATCGCGAGTCCGGGACGGGCGACCGGGCGGGCGACGCGGACGAAGGCCGCGAGGACGAGCAGCGTGGTGAGCGCCCGGCCAAGAAGGCCGCGCAGAAGAAGGCGCCCGGCCGCAAGGACGGGGAGCGCGGTGCCGCTGCCCGCAAGACGGCCGCCAAGAAGACGGCCAAGAAGACCGGTGCGGCCCGCAAGACGGCCGCGAAGCAGACGGCAGGGGCCGGAAGCGCCGCCCGCGGCGGCCGTTCCCGGCCGGCGAAGGGCGGTGACGACCGATGACCGAAGCCCTCCGATCGGCCACCGGCGCGGCCGGACGGGCCACGGGAGCGGCCGGCAAGGCCACCGGCACCGCGTCGGACCTGGCCGGCCCGCTCAAGGACCTCGCCCACAGCGAGGCCGCCGACCGCCTGAAGGCGGAGGCGCAGGAGTACCTGGGCGCACAGGCCCAGCGCATGCTGGTCGGCCTCGGCCGCAAGCTCGGCGAGACCACCGGCAAGCTCAACGACATCGCCGAGGGCAGGAGCCCGGGCTTCGCCAAGCTGGCGCTCGACGGCGGGCGCAAGCTCGCCGAGGGCAAGGGCCCGCTGCGCACGGCACTGGAACTCGGGGCATCGCGCGCCAAGGACAACGTGATGGGCGCGGTCAAGAGCCTCGGGGGCGGCGGAAAGGGGAAGAAGAAGGGCGGCGGCAACAAGCCGACCGTCATCATGGAGTCCATCGACGTGGGCGTCCCGGTGCGCACGGCCTACGACCAGTGGACCCAGTTCCAGGACTTCAGCAGCTTCGCCAAGGGCGTCAAGAGCGCGAGCCGCGCCGACGACACCCACTCCGACTGGCAGGCGAAGATCTTCTGGTCCAGCCGCAGCTGGAAGGCCACCACCACCGAGCAGGTCCCGGACCAGCGCATCGAGTGGACCTCGGAGGGCGCGAAGGGCAGCACCAAGGGCGTGGTCACCTTCCACCCGCTCGGCGAGAACCTGACCCGCGTCCTGCTGGTCATCGAGTACTACCCGAGCGGCTTGTTCGAGAAGACCGGCAACATCTGGCGCGCCCAGGGCCGCCGGGTCCGGCTGGACCTGAAGCACTTCGCCCGCTTCGTCACGATGAAGGGCGAGGTGGACGAGGGCTGGCGCGGCGAGATCCGCGACGCCGAGGTCGTCCGCAGCCACGAGGACGCCGTGGCCGAGGAGGAGGAAGAGCAGCGCAAGGAGTCCGAGGAGCCCGCCGGCGAGGAGGAAGAGGGCGAAGAGGCCGAGGAAGAAGAGGGCGAGGACACCGGCTACGAGGCCGAGGACGAGGACGAATACGAGGACGAGGAGGAAGGCGGCGAGGAGGGCGCCGGGGAGGAGTCCGACGAGTACGAGGACGAGGCCGGAGAGCCCTATGAGGGCGAGGAGGAAGAGGAGTACGAGGAGGAAGAGCCCGAGTACGCCGAGCGCGGGAGCCGTCGATGACGACACCGAACCGGGCGGCGCCGGGCCGGTTCCCCGAGCCCTATGGGCAGGGCTCGGGGGCCAACCTCGCCGACATCCTCGAACGGGTGCTCGACAAGGGCATCGTCATCGCGGGCGACATCCGGATCAACCTGCTCGACATCGAACTTCTCACCATCAAGCTGCGGCTGATCGTCGCGTCGGTGGACAAGGCCAAGGAGATGGGTATCGACTGGTGGGAGAGCGACCCGGCGCTCTCCTCCCGCGCCCGCCGCGACGAGCTGACCCGGGAGAACGCGGAGCTGAGAGCGCGGCTGGAGCGGCTGGAGGCGCTGGAGCACGGCCGTGAACCGAGGGAGGCACCATGACAGGGCTGCGCTACGTCTACGCCGTCTGCCGCCCCTTCGAGACCCCCCTGCAGTCACAGCTGACCGGCGTCGGGGGCGCGCCTCCGGCGCTGCTGCACCACCACGGGCTGGTCGCGGTCGTCAGCCAGGTCCCGGAGGCCGACTTCGGCGAGGAGGCCCTCAAGGCCCACCTGGAGGATCTGGACTGGCTGTCCGCCACCGCCCGCGCGCACCAGGGGGTGATCGACGCGCTCACCACGGTCACCACACCGCTGCCGCTCCGGCTCGGAACCGTGTTCCGGGACTGCAGCGGGGTGCGCACCATGATCGAGGCCCGCGAGGACGACTTCCGGCGCACCCTGGACCGGCTGGAGGGCCGGGTGGAGTGGGGCGTCAAGCTGTATCTGGAGCCCGAGCCCGCCGAGCAGGCCGAGCCCGCCCCCGAGGCCGCCGCGCGGCCCGCGAGCGGCCGGGACTATCTGCGCCGGCGCCGCGAGAGCAGCCGGGCGCAGGAGAGCCGGTGGCAGCGGGCCGAGGCCTTCGCCCACTCGCTGCACGAACTCCTCTCCCGGCACGCCGAGGACTCCCGGCTGCACGCACCGCAGAATTCCGCGCTGGCCACGGAGCCCGGCCGGAACATTCTCAACGCCGCTTATCTGGTGCCCCGTAAGGAGTGCGAGGAATTCGTGGAACTGGTGGACCGCACCAAGGACGAGGAACCCGGAATCCGGGTGGAACTCACCGGTCCCTGGGCCGCTTATTCGTTCGTGGGGGAGGCGGCGCCGTGACCGTTGTCGAACGGCGCGAGATCGCACTCGTCGACCTTCTGGACCGACTGCTCGCGGGGGGCGTCGTCATCACCGGCGACATCACCCTGCGGATCGCGGACGTCGACCTGGTCCGGATCGATCTGAACGCGCTGATCAGCTCGGTGAACGCCTCCGTCCCCTCGCCTTTCGAGCTCCCCGCCGGCCGCCGTGAGGAGGGCCTGTGACCCCCCGCAACCACCTCGACCTGGACCCCGAATCCGTCGAGCGCGAACTGGTGAAACTGGTGCTGACGGTGGTGGAACTGCTGCGGCAGCTGATGGAACGCCAGGCCCTGCGCCGCGTCGACACGGGTGAGCTGACCGAGGAGCAGGAGGAGCGCATCGGGCTCACCCTGATGCTGCTGGCCGAGCGCATGGCGGAACTGCGCGAGCACTACGGACTGCGGCCCGAGGACCTGAATCTGGACCTCGGGCCGCTCGGACCGCTGCTGCCCCGCGACTAGCCGGGGGCGCTCCGCTCACTCACCACCGATACCAGCGGCCCCTGCCGCCCGCCTCGGTGGTGCTGCGGACCAGGAAGCCCAGCAGCCAGATCACCAGCACTGCCAGGGCGACCCACCAGAGAACCTTTACAGCAAATCCGACGCCGAAAAGAATGAGCGCCAGAAGCAGTACCAGAAGGATGGGAACCATAGTGTGAACCTCCTGCGATCCGTGTTTCCCGAATTTCGCGGATCAGGCTTCTTTCCGGCGCACTGTTTCCATGTATCAGACAGCTTTACGGCACAGAATCTCCCCGTGCAGCACCGCGAACCAGGCGTCGTCCCGCCGGCCCCACTCCCGCCAGGCCTCGGACACGGCCGCCAGCTGTTCCGGGGTGGCGTGACCGCCGCCCACGGCCCGCTCGGCGTACGCCGAGGCCAGGGTGCGGTCCGCCCACAGGCCGCTCCACCAGGCCCGCTCCTCGGGCGTGGCGAAGGTCCACGTGCTGGAGGTGGCGGTGATGTCCGTCAGCCCGGCGGCCAGCGCCCACGCCTTCAGCCGGCGCCCGGCGTCCGGCTCGCCGCCGTTGCCGCGGGCCACCCGCTCGTACAGGTCCAGCCAGTCGTCCAGGCCCGGCAGCGCGGGGTACCAGGTCATCGCCGCGTAGTCCCCGTCGCGTACCGCGACGAACCCGCCCGGCTTCGTCACCCGGTGCATCTCGCGCAGCGCCTGCACCGGGTCGCCGACGTGCTGCAGCACCTGGTGGGCGTGGACCACGCAGAAGGTGTCGTCCGGGTAGTCCAGGGCGTGCACGTCGGCGACCGCGAAGTCCACGTTCGTCAGACCCCGCCCGGCGGCGGTGGCCCGGGCCCGCTCCAGGACGTCAGGCGCGTGGTCGACCCCGGTGACATGGCCGTCCGGGACCCGTTCCGCCAGGTCGGCCGTGATGGTGCCGGGCCCGCATCCGATGTCCAGGATCCTCATGCGGGGCTTGAGGACGCCCAGCAGATAGCCCGCGGAGTTCTCCGCGGTCCGCCAGACGTGCGACCGCAGCACCGACTCGTGGTGCCCGTGCGTGTAGACGGCGGTCTCCCGTGCCTTCGGCATGGCTGTTCCCCTTCACCCTCGTCACCGCTGGTACGCCCCACCGTACGCGCGCATGCCGAATGTTGAGACCGCTGTTTTGCATAATGGACTGATGTGTAGTCAGGTGGGAGCGCTGACCTTTCGTCAGGACCCGGTGGTGAGCGGGCGGTAGACGGTCAGCGCCTCCGGCAGCTTCTCCACGGTGACCTCGCCCGACACGGCCGTCACCTCGCCGTCGTACGCCAGCGGGGTGCCCGGTGCGAGGCCGGTCAGCCGGAGCCGTTTCACCTGCACCGCCGCGTGCCCGGGGGAACCGGTCAACGGGCCCGCCGCGGCCGCCGCCAGCAGCCGCAGCGCGGGCCGCCGGCCGCCGTGCACCACCCGCACGTCCAGCAGCCCGTCCGCGAGATCGGTACGGCGGCCGGGCGCGAGCCCCATCCGGTGGTAGACCCCGTTGCCCACGAACAGCAGCCACAGCGGCCGCCGCGTACCGTCCAGCTCCACCTCCAGCGGATGCCGGTCCGCGCGCAGTACCCGCAGCGCGGCCAGCAGCCCGGCCGGCCAGCCGCCGATCCGGCGCGACCAGCGGGTGCGCACCCGCACCAGCTCCGGATAGACGCCCAGGCTCAGCGTGTTCAGGAACACGCCCTCGCCGTCGCCGGTGACGTACCGGACCGCGTCCACCCGCACCGCCTCGCCGTGCCGGACCGCACGGGCCAGGTCACGCTCGTCCTCCACGCCCAGGTCGAGCGCGAAGTGGTTGAGGGTTCCGCCGGGCAGCACCGCGAGCGGCAGGCCGTGCCGCAGCGCGATCCGCGCGGCCGTGTTCACCGTGCCGTCGCCCCCGCACACGCCCAGCACCCGGGCCCGGTCCGCGGCCTTCGTCAGCGCGTCGCCGACGTCGTCCGGCGCGCACTCCACGATCTCCGCCCGCGGCAGTGCGTCGCCGAGCGCGCGCACCCGGTCCGCCGTCCCCGAGGCCCGGTTGACGACCATCACCAGACCCTCGCCCTCCGGCAGCGCGGGCACCTCGGCCCGCGACCGGACCCCGTGCCGCGCCGGTGCACGGGTCGGCACCAGCCGCCGTACCAGGAGGGCCGCGCCCGCGCCGAGGGCCGCCCCCGCCAGCACGTCGCTCGGGAAGTGCACCCCCGTGTACACCCGGGAGGCCGCCACCGAGAACGCCACCGGCGCCACCGCGGCGCCCCACGCCGGGGACTCCAGGGCCACGCCGGTCGCGAACGCCGCCGCCGACGCCGCGTGCCCCGACGGGAAGGACGTGGTGATCGGCTGCCGCTTCAACTGGCGCACCAGCGGTACCGGGTCCAGCACCGGCCGGGCCCGGCGCACCGAGCGCTTGCCGACCGTGTTGATGGCCAGCGAGGCCACGCCGAGCGAGGCCAGGCCGCGGACGGCGGCACGGCGGGCCCTCGGGGTGCGGACCGCGGCCATCGCCGCGGCCGTCGCGAACCACAGCACCCCGTGGTTGGCCCCCCGGCTCAGGCGGGGCAGCACCCGTTCGGCGCCGGGCCAGTGCCAGGCGGCCGCCGCCTCGAACAGCCGGCCGTCCAGGTCCAGCAGCCGGCACAGCGGGCTGCGCTTCGTCATGCGCGCGGTCAGGTCCACATCTGGGCTCATGAGGTGCGGTTACCCTGAAGTGCCCGTTCCTTGTGCCCGCCCGCGCCGGGGCCGTGCGCGTCCGTGCCGGGCGCCCGGCCGGCGCCGTAAGGAGTCCCCGCGCATGCGCCTGCTCCTCGTCCGACACGGCGAGACCCCGTCCAACATCGGCCACCTGCTGGACACCGCCGTGCCGGGCCCCGCGCTGACGCCGCTCGGCGAGGCGCAGGCCGCCGCACTGCCGAAGGCGCTCGCCGGCGAGGACATCGAGGCGCTGTACGCCTCCACCCTGCTGCGCGCCCGGCTCACCGCCGCGCCGCTGGCCGCCGAGCGGGGCCTGGAGGTGATCGTCCGGGACGGCATCCGCGAGGTGTCCGCCGGCGACCTGGAGATGCTGCCCGGCGAGTCGGCCGAGGGCCGCGTGTACATGCGCACGATCTTCGCCTGGGCGGCCGGCGACACCGCGGCGCGCATCCCCGGCGGGGAGAACGGCGAGGAGGCCCTGGCCCGGTACGACGCCGTGACGGCCGAGGCCGCCGCGAGCGGCGCCCGCACCGTCGCGATGGTCAGCCACGGCGCCGCGATCCGCATGTGGACCGCCGCCCGCGCCGCCAACGTCGACGTCGCCTTCGCCGCCGCCCACCCGTTGAGCAACACCGGCGTCGTCGTCCTGGAGGGCTCCCCGTCCGACGGCTGGAAGGCCCTGTCCTGGGAGGGCGCCGCCGTCCAGCCCGCCGGAGAGACGGGGCCGACGGGGGAGCCGGTGGACACGGCGAGGTAGTGCGGGGGAGTGCTGACGGCGGGCCGGCCGATAAGCGTTTGCCCGGCACCGGCGCCGCCCCGGAGAATCCCTGCCCATGGGACATCTGGAAGCCGCGCACCTCGAGTACCACCTCCCCGACGGCAGGACCCTGCTCGGGGATGTGTCCTTCCGGGTGGCGGAAGGGTCCACCGCCGCGCTGGTGGGCCCGAACGGCGCGGGCAAGACGACCCTGCTGCGGCTGCTCTCCGGTGAGCTGAAACCGCACGCCGGGACCGTCGCCGTCAGCGGCGGCCTCGGCGTGATGCGCCAGTTCGTGGGCTCCGTACGGGACGAGACGACCGTACGGGACCTGCTCGTGTCCGTCGCCCCGCCCCGGATCCGCGAGGCGGCGAAGGCCGTCGACGAGGCCGAGCACGCCATCATGACCGTCGACGACGAAGCCGCCCAGCTGGCCTACGCGCAGGCCCTCGCCGACTGGGCCGAGGCCCGCGGCTACGAGGCCGAGACGCTGTGGGACATGTGCACCACGGCCGCGCTCGGCGTGCCGTACGAGAAGGCACAGTGGCGCCAGGTGCGCACCCTCTCCGGCGGCGAGCAGAAACGCCTCGTGCTGGAGGCGCTGCTGCGCGGCACCGACGAGGTGCTGCTGCTCGACGAGCCGGACAACTACCTCGACGTGCCCGGCAAGCGGTGGCTGGAGGAACAGCTCAGGCAGACCCGCAAGACCGTCCTGTTCGTCTCCCACGACCGCGAACTCCTCGCCCGCGCCGCCGAGCGGATCGTCTCCGTGGAGCCCGGCCCGGCCGGCGCCGACGCCTGGGTGCACGGCGGCGGCTTCGCCACCTACCACGAGGCCCGCCGCGAACGCTTCGCCCGCTTCGAGGAGTTGCGCCGCCGCTGGGACGAGAAACACGCCCAGCTGAAGAAGCTGGTCCTGAACCTGCGGCAGGCCGCCGCCGTCAGCCACGAGATGGCCTCCCGGTACGCCGCCGCCCAGACCCGGCTGCGCAAGTTCGAGGAGGCCGGCCCGCCGCCGGAGCCGCCCCGCGAGCAGGACATCACCATGCGCCTGAAGGGCGGCCGCACCGGCGTACGGGCCGTCACCTGCACGGGACTGGAACTGACCGGCCTGATGCGCCCCTTCGACCTGGAGGTCTTCTACGGCGAACGCGTCGCGGTCCTCGGCTCCAACGGCTCCGGCAAGTCCCACTTCCTGCGGCTGCTGGCCGGCGAGGACGTCGCGCACACGGGCCGGTGGAAGCTGGGCGCACGCGTCGTACCGGGGCACTTCGCGCAGACCCATGCGCATCCCGAACTCCGCGGCCGCACCCTGCTCGACATCCTGTGGCAGGAACACGCACAGGACCGCGGCGCGGCCATGTCCCGGCTGCGCCGCTACGAGCTGACCGGGCAGGCCGAGCAGACCTTCGATCGGCTCTCCGGCGGCCAGCAGGCCCGGTTCCAGATCCTGCTGCTGGAACTGGCCGGCGCGACGGCGCTGCTGCTGGACGAGCCGACCGACAACCTCGACCTGGAGTCCGCCGAGGCCCTGCAGGAGGGCCTCGAGGCGTTCGAGGGCACGGTCCTCGCCGTCACCCATGACCGCTGGTTCGCCCGCTCCTTCGACCGCTACCTCGTTTTCGGCGCCGACGGACGCGTGCGTGAGACGGCGGAACCGGTGTGGGACGAGCGCCGGGTCGAGCGGGTCCGTTAGGAGCACGGGCCTCTCGCCGTCGGGGCGCGGGCCGTACCGCGTGTGCCGGTCCGTCGTGGGGGCTCGCGCCCACACGGCGGAGCCGCACATCGGTACCGCCCCGCGCCCCTCGCCCGTGCGTCCGGTGCCGTGACGGTGAGGTCACTTCCAGCGCAGCAGTGCGCCCAGGCCGCCCGCGAGCTCGTCACCGGTGTCCTCCAGCACCGGCGTCAGCGACATCACCGGTGCGCCGGTGACCGCGGCCGCCCGGACCAGGGCGTCGTCCGCGCGGGCCTGCCACGCCTGGCGCTCGCCGATGGCCTTCAGCTCCTCCCGGCGGGCCGCCAGCTGGTCGGGGTCCTCGCCGATCCACACCTCGCGGCGCGTGTCGGGCGCGTCCGGGCGGATCAGCAGCTCGGCCAGCCGGTGCTCGCGCGCCGCCTCGATCAGCCGCGGCAGCCCGTCGACGGCCGCCGCCCGCTGCTCCTCGTCCGGCGTCCGCGCCGCCCGGAACCGCTCCACCTCCGCCAGGACCCGCTGCCGTACGTGCTCGGCGCGAATCTCCTCCACCTCCTGCGGCAGCAGGTTGCTGTCCTTGCCGCGCGAGGTCTCCATCACCCGGTCCTGCAGCGCCTTCGGCAGCTGCTCGTGCACCGACCTGCGCTCGCGGTCGTCCCCGCACAGGATCAGCAGGTCGGCGCCGGTCTCCTCCTGACACGAGGCCAGCGCCTCGGCGACCTCGCGGGCGTTGTGCTCCCAGGTGTCCTCCACCTTCAGCTGGAAGTGCCGCTCGGACCAGTCCGAGGCCTTCGACCGGTGCATCGGCCACTGCCGGCCCGTCACCTGCCCGGCCTCCTCGTGCAGCAGCGCGCTGCGCAGCTCGATCCGGGCCCCGGTCCGGTCGATGTAGGCCACCAGCGACAGCGGGTCCTCGCCGGCCAGGTCCAGCAGGGGCGTCACCCGCGGCAGCGGACCCCAGTACGCCTCGGCGTCCTGCGGACCCCGCGTCAGCGGCACCTCCAGGACCACCTCGCCGTCCCGGGCGAACACCGCCCGGCCGTACGGCTCGGGCGAGCGCTGCAGCGCGTCCAGGGCGTCGTGCACCGCCCGGCACGTGGGCTCGTCCGCACCCTGCCGGGCCAGCTCCCGGGCGACCGCTTCCGCGTTCAGATGACGCCGTTGCTGCTGGTCCTCCGTGTGCAGGGAGGTGTCGACGTATGCGGAGGCCCAGGACCCCGGATGTTCGTACAGTGGATTCAGGAACGCCAGCTCCATGGATTCCTCCCGGAAACCGCTCGGGGGCAGTGCCTTGCCTGCCGGGCGGGTACCCGGACCGGGACCCACGGACACGGACACGACGAGCGGGGTACCAATGACCGGAGTCGACCCCAGCCGGCTGGACGACCAGCAGCTCATGAAGGAGCTGGAGACGATCCACCGCACGCGCCACGACACCCTCCTGTACGGCTCGAACGACGCGCTGCGGACCCACAACGAGCGCATGGCGCAGCTGGAGGGCGAGTATCTGCGCCGCAACCCGCGCCGCCTGGTGAGCGCGGCCCGCACCCGGGAGGGCGCCCGGGAACGGCGGTGCGGCGAGGAGGCGACTCCGGAGGCCTCCGGCACCTGAGGCGCGGCCTGGACCCGGACCTGAAAGAGGGGGCCGGCCCGCACGGGCCGGCCCCCTCTCTTCCGTTTCTCTCTCGCTCTTCCGGTTCTCTCCCGGATACGGCGGTTCAGCCGGGATCCCCGGCGAACACGTGCACGAACGCGTCGCAGAACGCCTTCAGATCGTCCGGCTTGCGGCTCGTGACCAGCACGTTCGGGCCGTGGTCGCAGATCTTCACCTGCTCGTCCACCCAGGTGCCGCCCGCGTTGCGGATGTCCGTCCGCAGGCTCGGCCACGAGGTCAGCACCCGGCCCCGTACGACGTCCGCCTCCACCAGCGTCCACGGCGCATGACAGATCGCCGCGACCGGACGGCCCCGCTCGAAGAACTCCTTCACGAACGCCACGGCCTTGTCGTCCATCCGCAGGAAGTCCGGATTGGCCACCCCGCCGGGCAGCACCAGACCACCGAACGAGGCGGCCGAGGCCTCGCCCACCACCTCGTCCACGTCGAACGTGTCCCCCTTGTCGAGATGGTCGAAGGCCTGGAGCTTCCCCGGCTTCGTCGACACCAGCACCGGCTCGTGCCCGGCGTCCGAGGCCGCCTTCCACGGCTCGGTCAGCTCGACCTGCTCGACACCCTCCGGTGCCGCCAAAAACGCGATACGCATGACTTCCGATCTCCCTTCCGTTTCCGTGCGGCCCGTCGGCACCGCAGCAGCTCCTCGCCGTACGGCAGCACCACGCACAGGCCGACGGCCAGGCCGATGCCCGCCAGATAACCGGGTGACAGCGGACGCCGGCGCGGCAGCAGCCGCCAGGCGTCCGGGTCCCCGCGGCCTCCCCGCACCAGCGACCGCACCTGGTCGGCGTGCAGGCACATCAGCGAGGCGAGCGCGCCGAACGGCAGCGACTCCAGGAAGCTGTGGATGTGCTGCTCCACCGGCCGGACCTCCCGGTCGCTGTCGACGGCCGTCCTGACGTCCCACAACGCCGTCGCCTCGTGCACCAGCGCGCCCGCCAGCAGCAGGCTCAGCAGCCGGGGATTGACCCGGTAGCGCAGAGTCAGCATGATCGGCACGCCGACCTCGGCCATCATCAGCGCGTGGATGAGGGACTCCTTCGTCCCCGCCGTCTCCTCGATGCGGGTGCGCCGGTGCATCGCCCAGTCGGCGAGCCCCGGCGCGAACCAGCCGGGCAACAGCCCGTACAGCAGGAACCTGGTGGTCGCCACGTCGGCGTCGACAGCGGCGCCCTGTGCGATCTCGGCCGCCTGGCCCTGCCTCATGCGCCCCCCACCAGAGCCTCGGCGAGCTGCTGGACGTTCTCGTACCGCGCCGACTGCGGCAGCCGGGCCACCGCGTCGACCAGCGTGCCGGGCGCGTTCTGCCGGCGGAGCATCCGGGCCAGGTCCCGCGCGGTCGCCGGGAAGGAACCCCGGCTCAGGGTGCGGGCCAGCTCCGAGCGCACCCGCTCCAGCGACGCCGGCGCGCCCAGGCCGCCCACGGGTCCGCTCCACACCTCCGGGTCGTCGTCCGCGGCCGGTTCCGGGTCGTGCCACTCCTCGACCCGCGTCGGATGCCCGGACCTCAGCAGTCCCTTCAGCTCGTGCTTCATCTCGTCGTCCCGGTGGACGTTGAGCCGGTCACTGCCTCGCTGCATGTCTTCCTCCAGGGCGCTAGCTCTTGTCCTTGCCGGGCAGGAACTCCTGCACCTTCGCCTTCAGTCCCTGTTTGATCATCGACTTGCGTTCGGCGTCGCCCTTCAGGATCGACGAGGCCGTCGCCTCCATCTGCTCCCAGGTGGCGTGCGGCGGGATCGGCGGCACGGAGGGATCGGTGAGGAACTCGATCACGCACGGACCGTCGGCCTCCAGCGCCGCGCGCCAGCCCGCCTCCACGCCCTCCGGCTTCTCCACCCGGATGCCGGTGAGACCGAGCGACCGGGCGAACGCCGCGTACTGCACGTCCGGGATCTCCTGCGACGGCAGGAACGACGGCGAGCCCTCCATCGCCCGCATCTCCCACGTCACCTGGTTCAGGTCATGGTTGTTCCAGACCGCCACCACCAGCCGCGGATCCGACCAGCGGTCCTTGTACTTCGCCGCCGTGATCATCTCCGCGAGGCCGTTCATCTGCATCGCCCCGTCGCCGACCAGCGCGAACACCGGCCGGTGCGGATGCGCGAACTTCGCGCCGATCGCGTACGGCACACCGGGCCCCATCGTCGCCAGCGTGCCCGACAGCGAACCGCGCATGCCCGGCCGCATCGTGATGTGCCGCGCGTACCAGTTGGCGACCGACCCGGAGTCGGACGTCAGGATCGCGTTGTCCGGCAGCAGCGGATCCAGCGCCCGCGCCACGTACTCGGGGTTGACGGGGTCGGCCGACAGATGGGCCCGCCGCTCCATCGTCTCGTGCCAGCGCTTGACGTTCGCGCACACCGTGTCGTACCACTCGCGCCCGCCCCGGTCGGTCTTCAGCAGCGGGATCAGCCGCCGCAGCGTCGCCTTCGCGTCGCCGACCAGGTTCACCTCGTACGGGAAACGCATGCCGATCATGTGCGGGTCGATGTCGATCTGCACCCCGCGCGCCTTGCCGAAGTCCGGCATGAACTGGGTGTACGGGAACGACGAACCGATCGTCAGCAGCGTGTCGCAGTCCCGCATCAGCTCGTACGACGGCCGGCTGCCCAACAGCCCGATCGGCCCGGTGACGTACGGCAGTTCGTCGCTCAGCACGTCCTTGCCGAGCAGCGCCTTCGCGACGCCCGCGCCGAGCAGTTCGGCGATCTCCTGTACCTCCGCGACCGCGCCGGCCGCGCCCTGGCCGATCAGGATCGCCACCTTGTCGCCCTCGTTGAGCACGTCCGCCGCCCGGCGCAGCGCCTCGTCCGTCGGGGTCATGGTGTACTCGCTCATGCCCATGCTGGAGGGCACCATCTTGAACTCGTGCGTGGGCGGCGAGTAGTCCAGCTCCTGCACGTCGGCGGGGATGATGATCGCGGTGGGGCAGCGCCGGGCGTAGGCGGTGCGGATCGCCCGGTCCAGCACGTTCGGCAGCTGCTCGGGCACCGTCACCGTCTCCACGAACTCCGAGGCGACGTCCTTGTACAGGGTGTGCAGGTCGACTTCCTGCTGGTAGGAGCCGCCCATCGCGGTCCGGTTGGTCTGGCCGACGATCGCCAGCACCGGCACATGGTCGAGTTTCGCGTCGTACAGGCCGTTGAGCAGATGGATGGCGCCCGGTCCCGAGGTCGCCGCGCACACCCCGATGCGGCCGCTGAACTTCGCGTACCCGACGGCCTCGAACGCGGACATCTCCTCGTGCCGCGACTGGATGAACCGCGGCCGGTCCTCGGCACGTCCCCACGCCGCGAGCAGCCCGTTGATGCCGTCGCCTGGATACCCGAAGACCTGTTCCACGCCCCAGGCGCGCAGGCGCTCCAGGATGTGGTCGGAGACCTTGGTGCTCATGAAGGGACCTCCCCGATGGGGTGCGAGCGGACGATCCGGTCAGCACACACCGAGTCACCTGCACGGGAGACGGAAAACCTCCCCGAAGGGGTGCAGACGGGGGCTCCAGGGAGCGGCGAGCGGCGCCGGGCCTGGAACTGCAACGGTGTACGCCGGGGCCGAAACGGGCGGGCTGCGCGCGTCACCCGGCTGGACGTCCCCGTCCCGCGAATGGGGCCCGGCCGCGCGCGCCGCGCCGCAGCGCGGGCTGTGATGGCAGCGAGGGCACGCCCGTGCCCCGTACCAGCGACGCCCGCAGGGCAGTGCCCGCGCACCGCCGTATCCGTCCTACCGGAGGCGGTGCCCGAGGTGCCGCCGTACCGGCGTCCCGCGTACCGCCCGCCACCTCTACCACCGCCGACCGCCGTGCCTCCCGAGGAGCCCTCCCCATGCGCCGCCGCACCGCCCGTGCCCTGTCCGTCGCCTTCGCCGCCGGTGCCGTGCTCGCCGTGGCGGGGCCCGCCGCAGCCGCCGACATCGATCCCGGCGCCCCGCCCGCGGCGCAGACCGCCACCACGGAGGGGGTCCCCGGCCCGTGCGCCGCACCGCAGCAGTGCGCGCTCCCCGGCGCTCCGGCCGCGGTCCCGGGCGACCCGGCCGCGGTCCCGGGCGGCCTGGCAGCGGTCCCCGACGGCGCCGCCGCACCGAGCTACGACCCCGCCTTTCCGGGCCGTGGGGAGGGGGCCCCGAGCCTCCAGGGAGTCACGCCGACCCGCGAGGGCTGGGCCCCGGGCGCCGCTCCGAGCGGCGGTTTCGGTCTGGCGCAACCACCTCAGCCCCCACAGGCTGTCCAGCCCTCTCAGGTAGCTCCGTCCTCTCCGTCCTTCCCGGGCCTCGCCGCCGGCCGTGACCCCTATCTCCCGTCCCCGCAGGGCATCGCCCCCGGCCACGACGGCGTCGCACCGACTCGCGACGGCCTCAGCCCCGGCCACGACGGCCTCAGCCTCGGCCACGACGGCGTGGGACCCGGCCACGACGGCGTGGGACCCGGCCACGACGGCGTGGGACCCGGCCACGACGGCGTGGGACCCGGCCACGACGGCGTGGGACCCGGCCACGACGGTGTCGGCCCGGGCCATGGCGACGGCCGCGGCTGCACCGGCCCCAGACCGTGCCCCGACGCCGAGCCGCCCACCGTGCAGTACGGGGTCGAGGCCGGTACCGGCGGCAGCTTCACCGACTCGGTCCCGGCCCTCGCCGCCGGCGCCACGCTCATCGCCGCGGCCTGCGGCGGGGCCGGCTACCGCCTGTACGGCCGCTGGCGCGCCTCCGTGGGCAGGTCAGCGGACGTGTGACCCGGACAACGTCCGGCACGCCCTTGGAGTGCCGCCCCGCGGGTACACACCCTCCCGAGGGCACCGGCAGGCCCTCGCACCGACGGACTCCACAGCTCACCATCGAGCCACCACCGACGCGAAGGAACCCCCAGCCCGACCCACCCCCCATCGCACACGGCAGCACACCAGGACACAGCCCGGCCCGGCCACCCGGCCCGGACCGGCGGCACACGGCACGAGGACCGCGCGGAGGCGGACATGCGGCGGACGGACCCCGAAGGCCACGGCCCCGTCCGCTACGGCCCGCCGCTCCCCGGCGACGGCCTCCCGGTCCTGCCCGAACTCACCGCCGTACTCGCCGCGGCCGCGAGCCGCACCGACGCCCAGCCGGTCGGCGGCGCCCCCGCGCTCCTCGAAGCGGCCTGCGGCTACTGGACCCGGCGCGGACTGCCCACCGTCCCCGACCAGGTGGCGGCCGGACCCGGTGCCCCCGCGCTGCTGCTCGCCCTCACCGCCGCGCTCGCCTCGGACGGCGGCGACGTCCTCGTACCGCGCCCCTGCGCCGCCTGGTGGGCGCCGTACGCCCGGGTGCTCGGCCGGCCCGCCTACCACGTGCCCACCCCCGCCGAGAGCGGCGGCGCCCCCGACCCCTACGCCCTGCTGGAGACCGTCCGCCGGGTCCGCGCGGAGGGCGGCGACCCCCGGCTGCTCGTGCTGTCCGTCGCCGACGACCCCACCGCCACCGTGGCCCCGCCCGAACTGCTCCACGAGACCGTCGAGGCCGCCACCGCCGAGGGCCTGCACCTGGTCAGCGACGAGACGTGGCGCGACACCCTGCACCACCCCAAGGACACCGTCCTGCTCAGTCCCGCCGAGATGGCGCCCGACCGGGTCACCGTCGTCACCGATCTCGCCGGCTCCCTGCTGCCGCCGGGCTGGCCCGCCGCCGTCGCCCGCTTCCCGGCCGCCGAGTCCGGACGGCACCTCCACGCGCGCGTGCTCGACATCCTCACCGCCCTCGGCGCCCGCATCGCCGCACCCGTCGCCGCCGCGGCCGGGTACGCCCTGGACGAACCCCCGCCCGTCACCGAGCGCCGCGAGGCCGCCGTACGCCTGCACGCGCGCGTGGCCGCCGCCGCGCACGCAGCCGTCGTCGCCGCCGGGGCGCTCGCCCGCCCGCCGCAGGCCGGCCGCCATCTGTACGCCGACCTCGGGCCGTGGCGCGAACCCCTCGCCGGGCACGGCATCGGCGACGCCCAGGAACTGGAGGACCTCCTCACCGCCCGCCTCGGCATGCCCGCGCCCGGCGGCCACCGCTTCGGCGACGACCTCGGGGCGCTGCGTGTACGCCTCGCCACCGGCCCCCTGCTGGGAAGCACGGACGACGAACGCATGGAATGCCTCACCTCACCCGCGCCGTTGGAACTGCCACACGTGCAACGCGCGTTGACCTCCTTGACGTCGGTCCTCGACGATCTCCGCGACGACGCTCAGCGATGGGAGCCTCCTCGATGACGCAGCAGACGCATGAGCCCGAGACGCACGAGCCCGCACCGGCCCCGACGACCCCCACGAGCACCACGACTCCGGCCTCCACCACGACTCCTGCGCCCCCCACGGCTCCGGCGAGCGAGACCACCCCGGCGAGCGCCACGGCCACCGCCACCGCCACCGCGACAGCCGCACCGGCCACGGCGACCGCGACCGCCGCGCCCAGCCGCGGCGCCGGCGTCCAGGACCCCCTGGCGCCCCCGTTCCCCCCGCTGGCCGAGCCCCGCCCGCTCGGCGAACACCGCGTCTGGCCGCGCACCTTCCACGACCGGCTCACCGCCCCCCTGCCCGGCCTCAAGGCCCTCGCCCGCTTCGCCCGCGAGGGCGCCGTACGTCCCGGCGCGGCGGGCCTGGCCGACATCCCCCGGCTCCCGTGCGCACCCGCCCCGCTGCCCCGCGTCGACGCCCGCACCCTCGCCGTCACCTGGGCCGGGCACGCCAGCTGGGTCGTGCGGATCGGCGGCCTCACCGTCCTCACCGACCCGGTCTGGTCCCGCCGCATCCTCGGCACCCCGGCCCGCATCACCCCCGTGGGCGTGCCCTGGTCCTCCCTGCCCCGCGTCGACGCCGTCGTCATCAGCCACAACCACTACGACCACCTGGACGCGCCCACCCTGCGGCAACTCCCGCACGACACACCGGTGTTCGTGCCCGCCGGCCTCGGCCGCTGGTTCCGCCGCCGCCGGTTCACCTGCGTCACCGAGCTGGACTGGTGGGAGGGCGCCGAACTGTCCGGCGTCCGCTTCGACTTCGTGCCCGCCCACCACTGGTCCAAGCGCACCCTCACCGACACCTGCCACAGCCTGTGGGGCGGCTGGGTCCTCACCGACGCCGGCGGACAGCGCCTCTACTTCGCGGGCGACACCGGTTACGGCCACTGGTTCTCCCGGATCGGCCGCCGCTATCCCGGCATCGACCTCGCCCTCATGCCCATCGGCGCCTACGACCCCCGCTGGTGGCTCAGCGACGTCCACTGCGACCCGGAGGAGGCGGTCCAGGCCACCCTCGACCTCGGCGCCCGCCGCATGGCCCCCATGCACTGGGGCACCTTCATCCTCTCGGCGGAGCCCGTCCTGGAACCGCTCACCAGAGTGCGGGCTGCCTGGGAGAAGGCGGGGCTGGAGCGGGAGGACCTGTGGGACCTGCCGGTCGGGGCGTCACGGGTGCTGGAGGCGTCGGGCTGAGGCGCCGCTACCGGAACCGCCGGACCACACCCGGCACCGCGCCGACCAGAACGGTCAGCGCCACCGCCACCGCGACCCCCTCCCACGGCTCCCTGAACAACGACCCGCCCAGCACCCCGATGACCTGATACGTGGCCGCCCAGGCCAGACACGCGGGCAGGTTCCCCCGCGAGAACCGCCTGAGCGGCCAGTCCGCCATGAGGCAGGCCAGCATGACCGGTATGCGGCCGGCCGGCACCAGCCGGGACAGCACGAGCACCGCGATCCCGTGCTCGGCCAGCTTCTCCCGCGCCTGCGCGAGCCGTTCCTCCGGCGCCCGGGACCGTATCGCCTCCAGCCACCGCGAGCCGTTCCGGGACCGCATGCCGCGCCGCCCCAGCCAGTACAGCGCCGCGTCCCCCAGGAACGCCGCCAGCGACGCCGTCACGAACACCAGGACCAGCGACAGAGGCGCCGTCTGATGGAACGCCACCACCGCCGCCGAACTCACCAGCGCGCCCGTCGGCACCACCGGCACCAGCGCGCCGATCAGCACCAGCAGGAACAGCGACGGATAGCCCACCGCCTGCCGCGTGGACTCGGCCGTCGCCGCTCTCGACGCCTCGGCGAGCCAGGTCACCGCGCGACCTCCAGCCGCACGCTCTCCCCGTGCCCCAGCTTGTGCACCGCCACCCCGGGCGCCGCCACCGCCGCCAGCCGCACGAACTCGTCACCCGGCGCGTGGAACTCGTGCGGCCGCACCGCGTCCAGCCCGATCGGCCAGTACGTCCCGTAGTGCACCGGCACCGCCGCCCGCGGCGCCAGCCGCGCCAGCGCCCGCGCCGCCCGCCCCGCGTCCAGATGTCCCGCGCCGAGATACGGCCCCCAGCCGCCCACCGGCAGCAACGCCACGTCCACCGGCCCGACCCGCTCCGCCATCGCGTCGAACAGCCCGGTGTCCCCGGCGAAGTACGTCCGCGCCTCGCCCTCCACCACGAAGCCGAGCGCGGGGGAGCGGTGCGGGCCCACCGGCAGCCGCCGCCCGTCGTGCAGCGCCGGCACCACCCGCACCAGCAGCTCGCCGATCCGCACCTCGTCCCCCGGCGCCACCTCCGTCACCCGCAGCTGCCGCAGCCGGCGCAGACCCGGCACCGCCCGTGGTGCGCCCCGGGGCACGAGCAGGCGCGTGCCCGGGGCCAGCTCCGCGAGCGAGGGCAGATGCAGATGGTCGGCGTGCAGATGCGAGACCAGCACCACGTCCGCCGCACGGGCCCCGGCCGGCGGCAGGGCGCCCCGGCGCCGCCGCAGATGCGCCAGCCGGCGTGCGAACAGAGGATCGGTGAGCACACGTATGTTCCCGTCCCGCACCGTGCAGGTGGCGTGACCCCACCAGGTGATCTCCACCGGCACCCTCTACGCCTCCTTCACGCGACTCCCCGAAGCCTACGGGCAGGAGTAGGGTCGGCGACGAAACCCGGAGGTGAGGGGGACGCCATGGGACAGACGCGGGGTACCTCCCACACGCCCGCATCCGCGCCGGTGCGGGTCATCGCCATCGCCAGCCTGGCTCCCCTGGAGGAACTGGAGGCCGACCCCTTCCTCGTCGACTCCCGCAGCCAGCACGCCATGTGCGCCCGCTGGGCCGCCGAACGCGGATAC
This sequence comes from Streptomyces sp. NBC_00557, assembly GCF_036345995.1. Classification (NCBI taxonomy): domain Bacteria; kingdom Bacillati; phylum Actinomycetota; class Actinomycetes; order Kitasatosporales; family Streptomycetaceae; genus Streptomyces; species Streptomyces sp. NBC_00557. Next base: position 1,559,025 of record NZ_CP107796.1, on the reverse strand, counting down.
GTCATCGCCCGGGAGCTCCTCGTCGGCGGACTGCGCTTCGACCACGGCGCCCTGTGGGACGGCGTCCGGCCCGGCGTGGACGTGTTCGTCGCGCCCAGCATGCGCGTCCTGCGACGCGCCCTGTCCTCGGTGGAGGCGTTCACCGCCGAGTGCGCGCGCCGCGGCGTGCGCGTGGAGACCGTCGGGCGGGCCGAGCCGTCGTACGACGCGCAGATGAAGGCCCGTGTGCACCGCCGGCTGTCCATGCCGACGGCCGGCTACGACGGCCGCTGACACCCCGGCCTCACCGTCCGCCGGGCCGCTCACGCCGACTACGGCCCCCGGCGTGCCGTGTCCGGTATGACAAGGTGGGTCCCGGCCCGGTGGGCCGGCGAAGCCGGAGAGGGCCCTTTCACCGCGCGGGCGGGGAGGGCCGGGACGTGAGGTGGACGAGGCGTGCGAGGGGTGCGGTGGCGGCGGGTCGCCGGTCAGTTCGGACGGATCATCGCCGTATGGGCGGTGTCCACCCTCACCATGCTGGCACTGGCCGCCGTCCTGCCCGACTTCCGGCTCCAGTCCGCCGACGGCGACAGCGCCACCCGCATCGCCGTCACCGCCGCGTGCGGCGCCGGTGCGTTCGGCGTGCTGTCGGCCGTGGTCTGGCCGCTGCTGGTCAGGCTCCTGCTGCTGGTGCCCGCCCTCGTACTCGGCCTGCTGGTCTTCTTCCTCAACGGCTCGCTGCTGCTGCTCGCCCTGCGCATCAACCCCTCCGGCCACGGCGAGGCCGCCCCGGAGACCGCCGTCATCGTGGCCGCGGTGATGTCCGCCGTGGCGTCGGCCACCGGCGCCGCCCTAGCCGTACGCGACGACGAGGCCTACCGGCGCCGGCTGCACCGCCTGGCCGCCCGCCGCCGCAGATCCGACCCGCCCTGCCCCACCACGCCCGGCCTGGTCTTCGTCCAACTCGACGGCGTCGGCCGCGACGTGCTCCTGGACGCGGTCGGCAAGGGACTGATGCCGACGGTGGCCCGCTGGCTGTCGGCCGGCGACGGCATACGGTCCACCGGCGACGGCATACGGCCGACCGGCGACGGCATACGGCCGACGGACGACCTGTGCGCCGTCGACGGTACACGGTCCACCGGTGACCGGTCCGACGTCGACGGCACACGGCCGACCGGCGACAGCCCGACGCCGACCCACCGCCTCACCCCCTGGCGCACCGACTGGTCGAGCCAGACCGGCGCCAGCCAGCTCGGCATCCTGCACGGCAGCACTTTCGACGTGCCGGCGTTCCGCTGGTACGAGAAGGACCGCGGGGAGGTGATGGTGTGCAACCGGCCGACGAGCGCGGCCGAGTTGCAGCGCCGCGCCGTGCTGCGCACGGGCAGCGGCGGGCTGCTCACCGTGGACGGCGCCAGCCGCGGCAACCTCTTCAGCGGCGGCGCCGGCGAACAGGCCCTCGTGCTGTCCATCGCCGCCCGCCGGCGGGGCCGGGAGAACCGTTCCCGCGCCGGTTACTTCGCCTACTTCTCCGACCCCGCCAACGCCGTGCGCACCGCGCTGTCGTTCGTCGCCGAGGTGGCCCGCGAGATCGGCCAGTCCGTCCGCGCCCGGATCCGCGGACAGCGCCCCCGGGTGAGCCGCGGCGGCCTCTACCCGCTGGTCCGCGCCTTCGCCACAGTCGTCGAACGGGACGTCGTCGTCGCGGCGGTGATGGGCGACATGCTCGCCGGCCGCACCGCCGTCTACGCGGACCTCGTCGCCTACGACGAGGTCGCCCACCACTCGGGCCCCTGCAGCCGGGACGCCGGGAAGGTGCTCCAGCGCCTCGACCGCTGCCTCGCCCTCCTGGAGCGGGTCGCCGAACACTCCCCCCGGCCGTACCGCATCGTCGTCCTCTCCGACCACGGGCAGAGCCCCGGCGAGACCTTCCGCTCCCGCTACGGCCTCACCCTCGCCGACCTGGTGCGGGCCGGCTGCGGACTGCACGTGCCGCGCCGCGCCGAAGGCACCCGCAGCGGCGCCGAGGCACGGGCCGCCGTCCGGGCCGCGCTGCGCCGGCCCGTGGAGGAGAAGGGCGAGCAGCAGCGGCCCGCCCGCGGCTCCGAGCCGATCGTGCTGGCCTCCGGCAACCTGGGCCTGGTCTCCTTCCCCGACGTGCCGCACCGCCTGACCAAGGAGGAGATCGACGCCCGCCACCCCGCGCTGCTCACCACCCTCGCCAACCACCCCGGCATCGGCTTCGTGCTGGTGGCGAGCGAGGAGCACGACGGCGTGGTGCTGGGCCCTCACGGCGCCGAGATCCCGCTCGCCGAGCTCGACGACCAGCCCGGTCCGCTGGCCCGCTTCGGGCCCGGCGCCGCCGACGCGGTCCGCCGCACCCACTCCTTCCCGCACACCGCCGACATCATGGTGAACTCCGCGTTCGACCCCGCCGACGGCGAGGTCCTCGCCTTCGAGGAGCAGATCGGCTCGCACGGCGGTCTCGGCGGCGCCCAGTCACGGCCGTTCCTGCTCTCGCCGCTGGAGCTGTCCGCACCGGCCGCCGGCGAGGAGGAACCGGCCGGCGCCGAGCAGGTGCACCGGATACTGCGCCGCTGGCTGGACGAGCTGAACGGCCCCCAGGTGCCGCTGACCGACACCGGGGACGGCGGCACCGAAACAGCCCGCCCCGCCCCCGCGCCCGCCGGTGCCGAGCCCGCCGACGCCGAGCCCCGCGGCACGGAGGACGAGCGGGCCGCCTGAGAACCGGCCGCGCCCGCCCGGCCGGACGCCCACGACCCGGCGACCTGCCGCACCGGACCGAGGACTTCCCGCCCGGCGCACCGGTACCCGCGTCACCTCCTGTTCACCCCGCGTGGGCCCGTCTTCGGAGTGCGACGAGCCCGGATGTGATCGGATAGGGGGCACGGAAAACCCCGTTACGGACCTCACGTCACGGGATCCCACGAGAAAGGAACCACCGTGGCCACCACGCGCACCGCGCACACCGTCTGGGAAGGCAACCTGCTCGAGGGCAACGGCGTCGTCACGTTCGACTCCTCCGGCATCGCGCAGCAGCCGGTCACGTGGGCCTCGCGCTCCCAGGACGCGAACGGCAAGACCAGCCCCGAGGAGCTGATCGCCGGCGCCCACTCCAGCTGCTTCTCCATGGCCCTCTCGCACGCCCTGGCCGGCGCCGGCACGCCGCCCACCCGGCTGGAGACCAAGGCCGACGTGACCTTCCAGCCGGGCGAGGGCATCACCGGCATCCACCTCACCGTGCGCGGCGAGGTGCCGGGCCTGGACGCGGACGGCTTCGCCGCCGCCGCCGAGGACGCCAAGAAGAACTGCCCGGTCAGCCAGGCCCTGTCCGGCACGACCATCACGCTGACGGCCGAGCTGGCCTGACCCCCGCACGACCCCGGATGCCGCGCCCCGCAGCGGGGCGCGGCATCCCCGCTTCCGGGGCGGAAGTCCCCGCGCGGCGGCCCGGGGACTTCCGCCTGCCGGCGAACGGGCGTCCGCTGTCGCTCACATGAGGGCGGTGAGGTTTCTGATCGCCTCGTGCGCCCACTCCTGTGCGCCCGCCTCCGCCCCGGCCGCGGCGCCCGTGGCGACCGGAGCGAGGACGCCCTTCAGGCCGTTCAGGGCCCGGCGCAGCCGGCCAGGCTCGGGGGCGTCGGGGCCGGTGACCTCGGCGAGCACCTCCTCGGCCGCGGCCTGGGCGTCCGCCCGGTCCTGCGCGGCGAGGCCCGCCCGCGGCAGCTCCCGCAGCAGGGCGCCCACGCACCGCACGAGTTCCTCGAAACCCGGCGCGGCGGCGGTGTCGTTGCGCTGGTTCTGGGTGACCGTCTCGTTGTTCCAGGCGAACTGGCTGCCCGAGACCGGCCCGTGGAACACCGGCCCTCCGGAGACGTCCTGCCGCTGGGGGTCGGTCATGTGCCGGCTCCGTCCTGTGTGGTCTGCCGCTGGATGACATGGCTGTTGCCGAAGGCGATCTGGGAGTGCTGGATCGCGCCGTTGAAGACCGGGGCGTTGTAGTGGTTGACGACGGTCGTCGGAGCGGGGGCCGGCTCGGGGGCCTGCTCCTCGACCCGCAGTGCGGAGTCGAGTGAGATCAGGGCGACCCGGCCGTTGTGCTGGACGGCCACGCCGCCCGGCGCCCCGGTCACGCTGCAGTCCACCAGCCGTCCGGCGCTCATGCCCTGCACCGACACGGCCACCTTCCCGCAGTCGGTGAAACGGGTGCCGGTGATGTCCAGGTACGCGGAGTCCATGGCGCCGAGGCCGGGTCCCCCGGGTCCGTCGACGACGAGGTTGCGCGCGGACAGCGTCGATCTGCCGATGGCGAGCAGCCCCATGCCCATCTCGGCGACCCGGCAGTCGTGCAGGTGCAGCGTGGCCTCCTCGACGGCGGAGAAGCCCACGATGCCGCGCCGCGCGGTCACCTGGCGCACCGTGGCCCGCGACTGGCCGCCGCAGGCCACCGACCCCATGTGGCAGTCGTCGAACCGGCCGCCGGTCAGCTCTGCCGTGGTGGAGGTGTCGCCCAGCGTCTCCAGGCCCGCCGCGCAGCGTTCGACGCGCACGTCCTCGAAGACGGCCTTGGCCCCTTCCCGCACCCGCAGGGCGACGTTGGTCAGGTCCCGGACGGTGATCCGCGAGAAGCGGCCCCGCGCCTGCTCGACGAGCGCGACCCCGACGTTGCCCCCGGCGATCCGGCAGCCGGTGACCGTCGGCGCGCCACCCCGGGTCGCGAACACCGACACCGCCCCGGCGTCGAGGACCTCGCAGTCCTCGAACGTGCCCCGCCCTCCGTCCGGCACGTTGATGCCGGTGTCCCGGCAGCCGGTGAACACACAGTCGCGGACCACCGGATCGCTGCCGGTCGTCACCGCGACCCCGTGCTCGGCGTCGCTCACCCGGCAGCCCCGCACCAGCCCCCGGGACTGCTCGATGAACAGCACGCCCTCGGCGTGTACGGCCCTGATCACGCAGTCGGCGACGGTCAGTTCGGCGCGGGTGTCCGCGCACACGGCCGCCCGGCCGGTGCCGGTCAGCTCGCACCCCGTCAGCTCGGCCCGGGCGTCGCAGACCCGCACCCCGTGGATACGGCTCGCCTCGATGCGGCTGTCGCGCACCGTGACCCGGCCGCCCTCGGTCACCGCGAGCGCGTTGTCGGCGGCGTCCGTGAGCCGGCACCGCTCCACCGTGCCTGTGCCGCCCGCGAACAGCACGCGACCGTAGACGAAGTGACTGTCCGTCAGGACGGCTGCGGAGTCGCGCCGGGCGTGCAGGCACACCCCGCCGTGGGCCCGGACCTCCACCTGGTCCAGCACCAGGGCGCCGGCGTGCGCGTCGACGACGTCGGCGTCCCGTCCGATCAGCCGCAGCCCGCGCACCGTCACCGACCCGGCGGCGTCCAGCACCGTGCCCCGGGCCGGGTTCAGCACCACGGAACCGGGTGCGCCGCGCGCGACCAGCTCGATCTCGCCGCGGACGATCAGGCGCTCCGGGTAACTGCCCGGCTCGATCTCCACCCGCGCCGGGCCGGGTCGCCTGCCGGCGGCACGCAGCGCGGACCCGATGTCGGGATGGGCGCCCCACCGCCCGCCCGGCGCGACCACGTACCGCCTCACCATGTCCGCATTCCCCCGCCGTGCTCGCCGGTGGCACCGTCCGCTCGCGCCGCCCGATGTTACCGGAGCCCCGGCGGCCCCACCCGGACGCGCGGGCGGACGACGTACGGCTCAGCGCTTGACCGCCACGCCCGCGTAGACCGGCACGACCCCCTCCGCCTGGGCCGCCACGTCCACCGGCTCCGGGCGCCAGCCGTACACCGGGATGACGCCGGGGCCCAGCAGGTCGAGGCCGGTGAAGAAGCGGGAGAACTCCGGGAGCGTACGGGGATGGAAGGGCGTGCCGCTGCTGCGGAACAGCTCGGCTGCCCGGGCCACACCCTTCGGGCTCAGATCCTGCGTGACCTGGGACAGGATCAGGAAGCTGCCGGGGGCGAGCGCGTCGACGTACCGCTCGACCAGCCCGTACACGTCGTCCTCCCGCTCGCCGAGGTAATGGGTCAGCGCGACCAGGGACAGCGCGACGGGCCGGGTGAAGTCGAGGGTCTCACCGGCGAGTCGCAGGATGGTGCCGGGGTCGCGGACGTCGGCGTGGACGTAGTCCGTGCTGCCCTCGTCGGTGCCGCGCAGCAGCGCCTCGGCGTGCCGCAGCACGATCGGGTCGTTGTCCACGTACACCACCCTGGACTCCGCGGCGACGCCCTGCGCGACCTGGTGCAGGTTGGGCTCGGTCGGGATGCCGGTGCCGATGTCCAGGAACTGCCGTACCCCTGCCTCGGCCGCCGTGCGCACGGCCCGGTGCATGAACCGCCGGTTGGCGCGCGCCCCGCGCACCACCGTGTCGTCCACGGCGAGGATCCTGCGCGCCAGTTCCTCGTCCACCGGGTAGTTGTCCTTGCCGCCCAGCCACCAGTCGTACACCCGGGCGGGGTGCGGACGGCTGGTGTCGATCGGCGCGGGCGTGGCATCGCGAGCGGTCATGCTGTTCCCCCTGAGGTCGGTGCGGGCGTGCGGTCACAACGCCCCTGTGTCACAAGGTCTTCCGGAACTCCCGCAGCAGGGTGAGCGTGCGCTGGGCGGAGGCGGCGCGGGCCGTCATGTGGTCCAGCACCTCGAGGTGCGCGGCCACCTCGCGGCGGGAGTCCAGATACAGGGCGCCGGTCAGGTACTCGGTGAACACCATGTCCGGCAGCTCCGGTTCGGCGAACCGGAAGAGCGTGAAGGGCGCGTACGTCCCCGGATGCGGGCCGGCCGCGAACTCGGCGATCTGCAGCGTGACCCGGTCCCGCCCGGCGTACTCCAGCAGCCGGTCCACCTGCGCGCGCATCACGCCGGAGCGCATGCTCACCGGGCGCCTGAGCACCGTCTCGTCCATGATCACCCACAGGTGGGGCGGGTCGTCCCGGTCCAGCAGCCGCTGCCGCTCCATGCGCAGCGACACGTGCCGCTCCACGGACTCCGGCGAGGCCTGCCCGACCGTCCCGGCCTCCAGCACCGCGCGCGCGTAGTCCTCGGTCTGCAGCAGACCGGGCACGAAGTGCGGCTCGTAGGAGCGGATGATCCGGGCGGCGCCCTCCAGGCTCACATAGAGGCTGAACCAGTCGGGGAGCACGTCGTGGAACCGCTGCCACCAGCCCGGCTGGTTGGCCTCCTCGGCCAGCCGCACGAACGCGGCGGCCTCCTCCTCGGGCACCCCGTAGGTGTCCAGCAGCACCTGCACGTAGGGGATCTTCAGCGCGACCTCGGCCATCTCCATCCGCCGCACGGTCGCCGACGCCACCCTGAGGACCTGGGCGGCCTCCTCCCTGCTGAGGTTCGCCGCCTCGCGCAGTTCCTGCAGCCGTTTCCCGAGCACCACCTGGCCCACCGTGGGCGCAGCCCGCCGCTCACTCACGCCACGCCCTCCCCACGCGCCGGATCACCCCCGGCAGTCTGCCATGCGATCCCGCTTCGCACACCGGTCCGAGGCGATCCCGGCGGGCGCGGCAGGAAGCCGGACGGCGGGCCCGGGCAGCGGTCAACCGGCCAGTGTCTGCAGGTACTTGGCGGTGGCCGGGTCGGCGGGCAGGAACGTCTCGATGGCGAGTTCGGCGACCGTGACGTCCATCGGGGTGTTGAAGGTGGAGATCGACGACACGAACGACAGGACGCGGCCGTCGTGCTCGATGCGCAGCGGCAGTGCGAAGTACGGCACGGGCTCGGCCGGTTCGCCGCCCGGCGCGTCCTCGGGCACCGGGTAGGCGGCCACCTCCTCGTACAGGGCGCGCAGCCGGTCCGAGCGCTGCAGCGCGATTTCCCGCTCCATCTGCGCCAGCAGATGCCCCCGCCACTCGCGCAGATTGCGGATGCGCGGCGCGAGGCCCTGCGGATGCAGCGTCAGCCGCATCGCGTTGGGCGGCGACAGCAGGGTCTCCGGCACGCCCTCCAGGAGCATCGCGATGCCCCGGTTCGCGGCGACGACCGTGTAACCGGCGTCGACCACCAGGGCCGGATAGGGCTCGTAGCCCTGGATGAGGCGTTCCATGCCGTCGCGCAACGCGTCCAGCGCCGGGTCGTCCAGCGGGGTCTCCGGATAGCGCGGGGCGTAACCGGCCGCCAATAGAAGGGAGTTGCGCTCGCGCACGGGGACGTCCAGATGCTCGGCGAGCCGCAGCACCATCTCCTCGCTCGGCCGGGACCGGCCGGTCTCGATGAAGCTGATGTGCCGGGCCGAGGAGTCGGCGCGCAGCGCCAGTTCCAGCTGGGAGACCCGGCGCCGCTCCCGCCAGGCGCGCAGCAGCGGGCCGACGCCCTTGTCGGACGGGGCGGGGCAGGAGGCGGCTTTGCCGGTCGCGACAATGGTCATGACGACGACCGTAGTCGAGGAGTGCCCGCATGTACGGGCCGTGGGACAGGGACGGCGCGGCGCAGTACCACGCGAGGGTGCGCGGCTGCCTGCCGGGCCAGGGGCGCCGGGCTCGCCGACGGCCTCGGGGCGGTGGGTGGCTGTTCGGTCCGGGGTGAGTCGGCCGGGGCCGTCCCGGCAGGGCTGTGGCACGCTGGGAGTCCGTGCCGTACCACCGGGAAGGAGCGCGGCCATGGCCGTCGAACCGCTGTCGCAGAAGGAGATCGAGGACCGGCTCGCCGAGCTGCCCGGCTGGTCGGTCGACGACGCCGGCCGGCTCGCCCGCTCCTACCGCCTCGGCTCGCACGTCGCGGCCGCCGCGCTGGTCATGCACATCGCCGCCGTCCAGGACGAACTGGACCACCACTCCGACCTCGCCCTCGGCTACAACACCGTCTCCCTCACCGTGCACACGCACAGCGCCGGCGGCGCCCTCACCGAGAAGGATTTCGCGCTCGCCCGCAGGGTGGAGGACATCGCCCCAGGTCACGGCGCACACTGAGGGGCGTGCTCGACTACGACAAGGAAGCCGACGCCTACGACGCGTCCCGGGGCGGCGAGGCCCGCGCAGCGGCGGCCGCCCATGCCGTCCTCGACCTGATACCCGACGCCCCGGGCCGTCTCCTCGACGTCGCCTGCGGCACCGGCATCGTCACCCGCCGCCTGGCCGCCGGCCGCCCCGCGCTGCGGGTGACGGGTGCCGACCTCGCCGCCGCCATGGTCCGCAGGGCGGCCGCACGGCTGCCGGGCGCGGTCGTACGGGCCGACAGCCGCCGCCTGCCGTTCCCCGCCGGCACCTTCCACGCCGTCACCAGCGTCTGGCTGCTGCACCTCCTGGACCCCGAGGACGTCGCCGGGGTCATCGCCGAGTGCGCCCGGGTGCTGCGCCCCGGCGGCATCTACGTCACCACCGTCGACAAGGCCGCGGCCCACGACGTCGGCAGCGACATCGACGCCGTCCTCGCCTCCCGCCCGCGCCGGCCCGCCCGGGACGACACCACTGCCGTCACCGCGCACGCCGTCCGGCACGGGCTCCGGCCGGCCGGGGAGGCCTCGTTCCGGGGCGTCGGCCAGGGCCGCAGCCCCCGCACCACCATCGCCGACCTGCGCCGCGGCTGGTTCACCCAGCTGCCGCCGGGCGATCCGCGCACCGAGGAGTTCGCCGCGCGCCTGGCCCGTCTCCCCGACCAGGACCGCCCACGCCCGGACCCGGTGTTCGCACTGCGCGCGTTCCGCAAGCCGGTCGAACCGGTCACGGAGCACGAGCCGTACCGGCCGTAGGCGGGCCGAGGTACGACGACCGGGCGGCCCCCCTGTGCGGGTGGGGCCGCCCGGCGCGGTACGCGGAGCCTTTGCGGGGCTGGGGCTATTCGAGAAGCTCCGCGTACGAACCCATGGCCAGGGCGATGTCCGCCTGGGCCCAGAACCGGTGGTACGTGAAGACGGGCGCGGCGCCGCCCTTGAGGTAGGACTCGATCTCCGACCACGCCGGGTCGTTCTTGTAGAAGGAGCGGATCGAGCTGAACGTGGCGGAGGAATCGATCTTGTCGCCGTCCGGCATCGTGCCGCTCCAGCCGCTCGGCACGTACACGCCGTCGCCGAACCGGCTGTAGTCGCTGCGGGTCTCGGGGACGGCGATGCCCAGGCTGTCCTGGTCGTTGTTCCACATGCCGTCCAGCAGCGCCTTCGCGGTCGACTTGGCCGTCGCGTCACCGGACTTGGCGCCGTAGTACGTCAGCGTCTTGGCGTACGCGGCCGCCACACCCACGTCGTCGGTGTAGTCGGCGACGGTGACATGGAGCCCGCTGTTGGAACCGGGACTCGACGGGTTCCAGGTGTCGGGCCGGCCCGACCACTGGAGGGTGGAGGGGATCCGGTAGGTGCCGTCCGGGTTGATCGTGGTCTTGGACAGCGCCCACTTCACCCACTTGTCCAGCACCGCCTTGGCCGTGGCGTTGCCGGTCTGCTGGTAGTACTCGGCGACCCGCTCCATCGACCAGGCCTGGAAGCCGAACCACTGGTTGGACGGCGGGTCGTGGTAGACCGGCGCCTCGTCGTAGTACATGCCGTAGAACGTCGGCGTGCCGGCCGGCGGGTTGGCGTACCGGCCCTGCCAGCTGTTGGTCGCGCCGCCCGCGATCGCGCCCTCGGACGACTGCAGCCACTGGTAGAACTCCAGCTGCCGCTGCAGCGACTTGCCCCAGTCCGAGGCGCCGGTCGCCGACTTGGGCTCCAGGTCGGGGTAGCTGCTCAGCGCGTACGCGGCCAGCGGGTTCTGGTAGCCGCCGTGGACATGGCTGGAGCCGATCCGCCAGGCCCAGCCCGCGGAGGTGTCGGTGGCGCCGCCCCAGGCGTAGTACCAGGAGAGCAGATAGTGCGAGGCGTCCTTGCCGGTGCCGGCCGGGCAGGCCGAGGGGCCCACGCAGTTGCCGATCTTCTTGAAGTACTTGTCGTACATCGCGTACCGCAGGTAGTCGCCCATCTTCGCGGCCTTGGCGACGGTCGCGGAGACGTCGCCGCCCCTGCCCTGCTGCTTGGCCCACACGTCCGCCCAGTACGCCGCCTGCACCGCGCGGGCGTCCGCGTCCGGGGCGTCGGTGTACTTCCACTGCCTGGCGTAGGAGCTGTCGCCGGTGAACAGGTCCAGGTAGCCGTTCCTGCCGCCGTACTTGAAGGCGTCGCAGGTCGGCTGCGGGACGGTCTCCCACACCGATTCCTGCGGGCCGCGCTGGAAGGTGTTCAGGTACGACGGACCGCTCGCGGTCGGGCCGCCCTCGCAGGTGCCGCCCGGCGTGTCGCCGTAGCCGTAGACGTTGTCGACGTCCTCGATCCAGTGCATGCCGTAGACGTCGTCCGTGCCGTACGCGCTCTTCAGCTCACCGGCGATCGGGTCCGTCCCCACGGACACCGAGGTGTCCAGCTTCGCCGGGTACTGGTCCGGGGTGTCCTCCTCGGGTGCGTAGGTCGCCGGCTTGGAGGCGTTGTAGAAGGAGTTCGTCGGCTGGTCGGCGTGGGTGGGGATCATGTACTTCTCCATCAGCGCCCACGCGCCGTTGAACTTCGACCAGTCGCCGGTGACCTTGCCGTACATCGCCTGCAGCCACAGCAGGTAGCTGTACGCCTCCGAGGTCGTCTCGTGGCCGTAGTCCGGGGCCTCCACGATCAGCGTCTCCACCGAGTGGTACGGGATGCCCTGCGGGGAGAAGTAGCCGTTCGCCGGGTTGGTGATCTTGCCGTACAGGTCCAGGAAGCGGGCGTCGTACGCCTTCGACGCGGCCAGCTCGGTCACCGTGACCGTGGCCTTGCCGTAGCCGGTGGCCGAGGCGGTGAAGGTCGCGCTGCCGGTGCCGGAGGAGTCCGCCGTGACGGTCACCGACTGCGCGGTGTCCCAGTTCGACGGCGTGAAGGTGAGCGAGGAGCCGCCGGTGACGGACAGTCCGGTGTTGCCGCCCGTGCGGGCCACGCTCACCGTGACGTTCGCGCTGGGCTGCTTCGACAGCTTCACGCCGAACGTGCCCGACTTGCCCTGCTGGACGCCCAGTTGGGTGGGCGAGGCCACCACCGCGGGACCGGACGCGACCGTGATGCCCACCGGCGTGGACGCGGCGGAGGCGCCCAGGCTGTCGTACGCCTTCGCCACCAGTGAATGACTGCCCACGGTCAGATCGGAGACGGAGAGCGTGTACGGCGCGCTCGTGTCCGTCCCCAGCAGCGTGGTGTCGTCGTAGAACTCCACCTTGCTGATCGACGCGTTGTCGGCGGCCGCGGCCGTGGCCGCGAGCGGCACCGCGTCCCCCTGGCTGTAGACGGCGCCCGCGCTCGGGCTGGTCAGCACCGTCACCGGAGGCTGGTGCGCGCCGGCGCAGACCGTGCCGTTGACGGTGAAGGAGGCGGGCGCGGTGTTGGTGCCGCTGTAGCTGAACTGCGCGCCGGTGGAGACGGCGGCCCCGGCGGCGATGGTGCCGTTGTACGAGGCGTTCTTCACGGTGATCGTCTTGCCCGACTGGGACCAGCTGCCGTTCCAGCCGTTGGACAGCGTCTGGTTGCCGGTGTAGGCGTAACTCAGCGTCCAGCCGTCGATGGCGGCCGCGCCGCGGTTGGTGAGGGTCAGGTCGGCCGTGAAACCGCTGCCCCAGTCGTTGGTCTTGTAGTCGACGCTGCACTGCACGGACGCCGCGTGCGCGGTCGTCGCACCGGTGGCGAGCATCGACAGGGGCAGGGCCAGCGCGGCCGCCACGGCGGTCCACCACCGCCGCACGGCTCTGCGTCTGCGTCCGGGATCCATGTGCTGGTTCCTCCTCGGTGGGGGTGCTGCTCGGGAGGGATGTCCTCGGGAGAGGTCAAGGCTTGAACCAGTGGGAGCGCTCCCATAGTGAGGATGACCCTGTGAGCGGTCAAGGTGCTTGAAGAGTCGAAAAGATTCGACCTGGACCGTTGCGGAAAAGTCGGTAACTCCCCTGTGCAAGCCGGCTACTTGGCGCTACCTTCCTTCGCACCAGTGGGAGCGGTTCCAGTCAGTCGACGCGCCTGTCACGGCGCGCCCAACTGCAAGGAGTCGCTCATGCGACACCCCCCGCGTTCAGTACCTTTAGCCACCGCCGGTGCGGTCGCGCTCGTCGGGAGCGCGGTCGTACCGGTCGTGTCGGCGCAGGGAGCCACACCCGCGTGCACGGTGCCCGGGTCGAGGCGCACGGCATGACCCCGGTCCTCGACCTGCACTGGACCTACGGGCAGTACACCGGCAACTCGGCCGGCTGCTCCGACGTGCACGCCACCTGCCGGAAGCCGATGCCCGACATGCAGTACAGCCCGTCGTTCCGGGCGTCGGTGGCGAGCACCTTCAAGGATGACCCGGCTGTGGTGTTCGACCTGTTCAACGAGCCCTACCCGGACCGGGCGACCGCCGGCGCGGCCGACGCCTGGACGTGCTGGCGGGACGGCGGAACCTGCCCCGGGATCTCCTACGAGGTCGCCGGCATGCAGGACCTCGTGGACGCCGTCCGCGGCGCCTGCGCGAAGAACGCCGTCATGGCGGGCGGCCTGGCGTACTCCAACGACCTCAGCCGGTGGAGCGCGTACAAGCCGTCCGATCCCACGGGGAATCCGGCCACCGCCTACGGCGCCGGGCTGCGCGACCACCTGCGCGCCCTCAACCCCTAGTTCCGCACCCCCAGATCCGTACCGGACGACAGAAGGAACCCGCACTCATGAGTCGTACCAGAACAACGCTGCTCGCCGCCCTGGCACTGGTCGCCGGGGCCTCCGGGACGGCGCTCAGCACCGGCCCGGCCTCCGCCGCGGCCGCCACCGTCCCCTGCACCGTGGACTACAAGGTGCAGACCCAGTGGGACACCGGTTTCACCGCCGCCGTCACCCTCACCAACAACGCGGCCGCCAAGTCCAGCTGGTCGCTGAAGTGGTCCTACGCCGGCAACCAGAAGGTCACCAACGGCTGGAACGCCCAGATCAGCCAGAGCGGCACCGCCGTCACCGCCACCAACGCCGGCTACAACGGCACGCTGGCGACCGGCGGTTCGGTCAGCTTCGGCTTCAACGCCTCCTACAGCGGCACCAACGCCGTGCCCAGCACGTTCACGCTCGACGGCGTCACCTGCAACGTCGACGACGGCAGCGGCTCCGGCAGCGGCTCCGGCGGCGGCGGAACGGGCGGCGGTGGCACCGGCGGTGGCGGCACCGGCAGCAAGGTCGACAACCCCTACGCCGGGGCCAAGGTCTACGTGAACCCCGAGTGGTCGGCCCACGCCGCCGCCGAACCGGGCGGCAGCCGCATCTCCAACCAGCCCACCGCCGTCTGGCTCGACCGGATCGCCACCATCAACGGCGTGGGCGGCGGCATGGGTCTGCGCGACCACCTGAACGAGGCCCTGAAGCAGAAGGGCTCCGGCGACCTGGTCGTCCAGCTGGTCATCTACGACCTCCCCGGCCGCGACTGCGCCGCCCTCGCCTCCAACGGCGAACTCGGCCCCAACGACATCGACAAGTACAAGACCCAGTACATCGACCCGATCGCCTCGATCCTCGCCGACCCGGCCTACGCCTCCCTGAGGATCGCCACCGTCATCGAGCCCGACTCGCTGCCCAACCTGGTCACCAACGCCGGCGGCACCAACACCAGCACCGCCAACTGCGAGACCATGAAGGCGAACGGGAACTACGAGAAGGGCGTCAGCTACGCCCTGCAGAAGCTCGGCGCCATCCCCAACGTCTACAACTACATCGACGCCGGCCACCACGGCTGGCTCGGCTGGGACACCAACCTCGGCCCGTCCGTGCAGGAGTTCTACAAGGTCGCCACGACCAACGGCGCCGGCGTGAACGACGTCACCGGGTTCATCGTCAACACCGCCAACTACAGCCCCACCAAGGAGCCGTACTTCAAGGTCACGGACACCGTCAACGGCACCACCGTGCGCCAGTCGAAGTGGGTGGACTGGAACCAGTACGTGGACGAGCAGTCGTACGCCCTCGGACTGCGCGACAAGCTCGTCGCTGCCGGGTTCAACTCCGGTCTGGGCATGCTGATCGACACCTCCCGCAACGGCTGGGGCGGCTCCGCCCGGCCCACCGGCCCCGGCCCGCTGACCTCCGTCGACGACTACGTCAACGGCAGCCGCATCGACCGGCGCGTCCACGTCGGCAACTGGTGCAACCAGAGCGGCGCCGGCCTCGGCGAACGCCCTGCCGCGGCTCCGGCCGCCGGGATCGACGCCTACGTGTGGGTCAAGCCGCCGGGGGAGTCGGACGGGTCCAGCACCGCCATCTCCAACGACGAGGGCAAGGGCTTCGACCAGATGTGCGACCCGACGTACGGCGGCAACTCCCGCAACGGCAACAACCCCACCGGCGCCCTGCCGAACGCGCCGCTGGCCGGGCACTGGTTCTCCGCCGAGTTCCAGCAGCTGATGCAGAACGCCTACCCGCCGCTGTCGTGACCCCCTGACGCGGTGAACGTCCGCCGGGGCCCCGGGGGTCAGCGCCCGAGGCCCCGGCGGATCGCGCGTTCCACCGGCGAGTACGCCCCGTCCGCCCGCTCCAGCGCGCAGGGCGCCGCCGGATACAGCGGCGGCTGTGCCATGAACCGCGGCCGGGCGCCGTGGTGCGGCTGAGCCGCGTGCACCAGGAAGGGGTGGCAGAGGTAGACGTCGCCGGGGCGCCCGGTGGCGTGGGCGAGCGGGCGGTGGGCCGAGGCCTCGGCCAGCCGGGGGCCGAGCTCCAGGACGGACGCCCCCGCCTCGCCGTACGGCGCCAGCATTGGTGGCACGTCCAGATGGGAGCCGACCCGGATCCGCGTCGGGGCGTCGGCGTCGGTGACCTCGCTGAACAGGAACAGCATCAGCAGCGCACGGTCCCGCGAGCGCAGATTGGCGAAGTACCAGCTCTCGCCCTCCGGCAGATAGCTCCCCTCGATGTGCCAGCCCGCGTCCTCAGGCTCCTCGGCGTGCGGGAAGCGCAGCGGGAACGAGTCCAGCGAGTGACGCGGCGCCCACCGGCCCTCACCCACGAGCAGATCGAACGCCTCGTGCAGCACCGGGGAGTTGGCCGCCGCGTCGAACGGCTCCTGGGCCATGTCCCCGACCCACACCACCGGGTCCTTCCAGGTACCGGGGTCGTCCGGGTCGTACCCGGTCTGCCGCCACAGCAGCGCGGCGCACTCCCGCGCGACGGCGGCCGGGACCGCGCCCTCGATCTTCACGAAGCCGTCGGTGAGAAAGCGGTGCACCAGTGCGTCGTCCACGGAGCCCCATGCTGGTCCCCTCCCCGCTCCCGCGCATCCCGTTTTTTTGCGGCACCCGCAACTTTTTGCGGCACCGGCAACGAAACTGGCACCCCGCCGTGCGCCGTCGCACCCTGGCCGCACCCGAGCGAGAGGCTGACCGCCATGGCACACGACCACCACGCCCACTCCGGGCACGACGCCCGTCACGGCCACGCCCACGGCGACGACATCGACTGGGGCGCGATGGCCGCGACACTGGAGACGGAGGCCGAGGTGTTCGCCCCGGCGTACGCGCGCGCCCTGGCCTGGCTGGGCAAGGAGGTGACGGAGCCCGGTCTGGTCGTGGACGCGGGCAGCGGGCCCGGGGTGATCTCCTGCCTGATGGCCGAGACGTTTCCCGGCGCCCGGGTGGTCGCCGCCGACGGCTCCGCGCCGCTCCTCGAGCGCGCCCGGGACCGGGCCGCCCGCCAGGGCGTCGCCGACCGCTTCGACACGCTCACCGGCGAACTGCCGGAATCCCTCGCCGAGTTGGACTACCCGGCGGACCTGCTGTGGGCCAGCCGCAGCCTGCACCACCTCGGCGACCAGAGGGCCGCGCTCGCCGCGTTCGGCGCCCGGCTCGCCCCCGGCGGCACGCTGGCCATCCTGGAGGGCGGCCTGCCCGCCCGCTATCTGCCCCGTGACATCGGCTTCGGCCGCCCGGGACTGCAGGCCCGGCTCGACGCCGCCCAGGAGGACCGCTTCGCCCGGATGCGCGCCGAGCTGCCCGGCGCGGTCGCCGAGACCGAGGACTGGCCGGCCCTGCTGACCGCGGCCGGCCTGAAGCACACGGGCACCCGCAGCTTCCTCCTCGACATCCCCGCCCCCGTACCGGACCGGGCCCGCGCCTTCGTCGCCGCCGCGCTGACCCGCTTCCGGGACGTCCTCACCGACACCCTCGACGCCGACGACATCGCCACCCTCGACCGCCTCCTCGACCCCGCCGACCCCCGCAGCGTCCACCGGCGCCCCGACGTGTTCGTCCTGGCGGCCCACACGGTGCACCGGGCGGTGCGGCCGGTGTGAGCGACGACGCCCGCAGCCGCGGGCCCGTGCCGCCGGCGACCGCGCTTGACATGGAGAGCGCTCCAAGTGATGGACTCCCCGTCTCACCGACGCACAGGGGGACCTCACCATGAACGACTCTCCGGTCGCACTCGTCACCGGCGGCGCCACCGGCATCGGGGCCGCCGTGACCCGGCAGCTGCTGGCCGCAGGGCACCGGGTCACCGTCACCGGCCGCACGGAGTCCCGGCTGCGGGACTTCGCCGAGGCGCTCGGGAATCCCGGGGAGCTGCTGACGGTCGCCGGGAACGCGGCGGTGTTCGGCGATGTGCAGGACGCCGTCGGCCGGACGCTCAAGACGTACGGCCGGCTGGACACGGTCGTCGCCAACGCCGGTTTCGCCACGCATGACACCGTCGCCGACGGAGACCCGGCCGGCTGGCCCGAGATGGTGCTCACCAACGTCCTCGGTCCCGCCCTGCTCATCCGGGCCTCGGTCGAGGCGCTGAAGGAGTCCCGCGGCCGGATCGTGCTGGTCGGCAGCGTCGCCGGGTTCGTGAACACCCCGGGCAACCTGTACGGCGCCACCAAGTGGGCGGTCACCGGGCTCGCCGAGAACACCCGGCGGCAGGTCACCGAGTTCGGGATCGGTGTGACGCTGGTCGCCCCCGGCCGGGTGGAGACCCCGTTCTGGGACGGCCTGGGCAGCCTGCCCCCGGGGCACCTGCTGACCGCCGACCAGATCGCCGACTCGGTGGTCTGGGCGATCCGGCAGCCGGCCGGGGTCGACGTCAACACCGTGGTCGTACGCCCGCTGGGCCAGCCCAACTGACGTACGCCGCAGGTCAGTTGTTAGCGATGAACTGCCTGGCCAGCCGGTCGCCGAGAGAGACCGCGGCGCTGTGGCTCTCGATGGGGGAGACCTTGGAGTTCTTGAACAGGATGTAGGTCACGCCGGAGTCGGCCCCGCCGGTCTTCGGGTCGGGGTCGATGCCGAGCGCCTTGGCGGTGGCGTACGACGCCTCGCCGATGATCTTCGTGGGCCCGGTGTCGCCGACGACGGCGTACTCCACCTTGTTGTGGTAGATGACCGCGACCACGCCGCCGCCCTTGATGCCGGCGCTCGAGTAGTTCCAGATGCCGCTGGAGCTGGGCACCACGACGTACGGCAGCGACTCCGCCTTCAGCGGCTTGCCGTCGGACTGGTGGAAGGCGGTGTCGTCCTGGTACCAGGGGTCGCGGTTCTCGTTGCAGTTCGTGGTGCGCTGGCCGTCGCAGTCGATGTCCATGTCGGCCTTCCAGAACACCGCGCCGTTCTTGCCGCACACGGGGACGGTGGCCGACGTCTCGTCGTCGGTCTTGTACTTGCCGTTCGATATCTGCGAACACGACGTGACCTTGGCGAGCAGGTCGGCCGCGCTGACCGAGCCCTCCTGGGCGGAGGCCGGGGCGGTGCGGGCCGCCGAGCCGGCGGAGGCGTGCGCGGGCAGCACTCCCGCGGCGAGCAGGGCGGCCGAGGAGGCCGCGGCGAAGGTCAGGGTTCGAAGGCGCACTGTGGGGGCCCTTCTGTTAGGAAAGTTTCCTTACTTTGTGCCGTACACCGTGGACCCGTGTGCATGTCCGCGTCAACCCTTCGGCTGCCGGCTCCCGAAACCTCTGCGCATTGCGGCGATTTGTGACCGTGGCAAGACTGGAGAAAACCACTATTCCGGATATATAAGCCACCGTCGGCCACACGGTCGCGGTTCCGGGAGGCGAGGCGCATGTTCGTACGCACGGTGTACGCGACCGGAGATCCGGCACGGCTGGGCCTGGCCGTCGGGGCCCTGAACACCCGCGGGCGCGACCTGCTGGAGGAGCGGCCCGGCTACCGCGGTGCGGGCCTCTTCGTCGACCGCGAGCTGGGCAAACTGCTCACGGTCAGCTGGTGGGAGTCCGCGGAGGCGCGCCGCAACAGCGACGAGGTGATGAGCGTGCGGCGGCCGGAGCTGCTGCAGCCCTTCGCCGGTACCGTCGCCGTCGAGAACTTCGAGGCCGCCGTCCTGCACGCCGGACGC
The DNA here is from genome assembly GCF_036345995.1 of Streptomyces sp. NBC_00557. Classification (NCBI taxonomy): domain Bacteria; kingdom Bacillati; phylum Actinomycetota; class Actinomycetes; order Kitasatosporales; family Streptomycetaceae; genus Streptomyces; species Streptomyces sp. NBC_00557. Next base: position 1,539,759 of record NZ_CP107796.1, on the reverse strand, counting down.
GGGCCCCTCACCGGCGGCGGGGTGCGGATCACCCGGTTCGAGTGCGACCCCGCCGACGCGGACCTCGCCGCCGACACCTTCCACGCCGGAGTGCTGCCCCGGCTGGAGGTGCTGCCCGGATTCGCCGGCGCGGCCCTGTTCCTGGACCGCGAACGCGGCCGGGGCATGACCGGCGTCCTCTTCGCCGACCGCCCCTCGCTCGCCGGGAGCCGCGCCCGCCAGGCCGCGGTACGGCGCGAGAGCGCGGCCAAGGCGCACGCCACGGTGGTCACCCTGGAGGAGTTCGAGGTCCTGCACGCGGACGTGCGGGACGAGTGACCCGCCCGCGACGGCGTACGGCCGTCCGTCCCGCTGTGCCGCGGGGCGGACGGCCTCGGTGCGCGGGCGCCGGCGTCAGCCCATGTCGAACGTGGCCGGATCCGGACCCAGCCGCCGGTCCTCGTTGAGCGCGCTGATCGCCGCGAGGTCCTCGTCGTCCAGGCTGAAGTCGAAGACCTCGATGTTCTCCTTGATCCGGGACGGCGTCACGGACTTCGGGATCACGATGTTGCCGAGCTGGATGTGCCAGCGCAGCACGACCTGCGCCGGCGTACGGCCGTGCTTCTGCGCGATGGCGACGATCGCCGGCACCTCCAGCAGGCCCTTGCCCTGGCCCAGCGGCGACCAGGCCTCGGTCGCGATGCCCTGCTCGGCGTGGAACTCGCGGGCGGCGTGCTGCTGCAGGTGCGGGTGCAGCTCGATCTGGTCGACCGCCGGGATGACGGAGGTCTCGGCGATCAGCCGCTCCAGGTGCTCGTTGAGGAAGTTCGACACGCCGATGGCACGGACCCGGCCGTCGGAGAGCAGCTTCTCGAGCGCCTTGTAGGTGTCGACGTAGGCGTCACGGGCCGGCAGCGGCCAGTGGATCAGGTACAGGTCGATGTAGTCCAGGCCCAGCCGCGCCAGCGACGCGTCGAACGCGCGCAGCGCCGCGTCGTACCCGTGGTCGGCGTTCCAGAGCTTGGTGGTGACGAAGATCTCCTCGCGGGGCAGGCCGGAGGCGGCGATGGCCCTGCCGGTGCCCTCTTCGTTGCCGTAGACGGCCGCGGTGTCGATGCTGCGGTACCCGGCCTCCAGCGCCAGGGCGACGGTCCGCTCGGCCTCGTCGTCCGGCACCTGCCAGACGCCGTAGCCCAGCTGGGGCATCTCGATGCCGTTGTTGAGGATGATCGGGGGGACCTTGCTGCTCACGAGCCTCTTGATCCTTCGGTTGTCGACAGCTGGTACTCCCATGGTCAACGATCACGGGCCGCACCGCATTCCTGACGGCGCCGACGATGTCTCACGTCCGGTAAAGCGCCTCGACCTCGTTGGCGTACGCCTTCTCGATCGCCTTCCGCTTCAGCTTCAGCGACGGGGTGAGCAGACCGTGCTCCTCGGTGAACGGCTGCGCGAGGATGCGGAAGGTACGGATCGACTCGGCCTGGGAGACGAGGGTGTTGGCGGCGACCACCGCGCGCCGCACCTCCGTCTCCAGATCCGGGTCGCGCACCAGCTCGGCCGGGCTCATGCCGGGCTTCCCGCGCATCTGCAGCCAGTGCTCGACGGCCTCCAGGTCCAGGGTGACCAGGGCCGCGATGTAGGGGCGGTCGTTGCCGACGACGATGCACTGGTTGACCAGCGGGTGTTCGCGGACCCGCTCCTCCAGCACCCCGGGGGAGACGCTCTTGCCGCCGGAGGTCACCAGGATCTCCTTCTTGCGGCCGGTGATGGTCAGATAGCCGTCCTCGTCCAGCGAGCCGAGGTCGCCGGTGGCGAGCCAGCCGTCGTGCAGGGACTCGTCGGTGGCCTTGGGGTTGTTGAGGTAGCCCTGGAAGACGTGCCCGCCGTACAGCCAGACCTCGCCGTCGTCGGCGATGTGCACGGTCGTCCCCGGTATGGCCTGGCCGACGGTGCCGAAGCGGGTGCGCTCGGGCGGGTTGGCGGTGGCCGCGGCGGTCGACTCGGTCAGGCCGTAACCCTCGTAGATCTGCACACCCGCGCCCGCGAAGAACAGCCCCAGCCGGCGGTCCATCGCCGAGCCGCCGGACATCGCGTTGCGGATACGGCCGCCCATCGCGGCGCGGACCTTGGAGTAGACGAGTTTGTCGAAGATCTGGTGCTGCATGCGCAGGCCCGCCGACGGTCCGGGCCCGATGCCCCACGCCTTGGCCTCCACGGCCTCCGCGTACTTCACCGCGATGTCGACCGCCTTCTCGAACGGCCCCGCCTTGCCCTCCTTCTCCGCCTTGCGTCTCGCCGCGTTGAACACCTTCTCGAAGATGTACGGCACCGCGAGGATGAACGTCGGCTTGAACGCCTGCAGGTCCGGCAGCAGGGCGGCGGCGTTCAGCTGCGGCTGGTGCCCGAACCGGACCCGGCCGCGGATCGCGGCGACCTCCACCATCCGCCCGAAGACGTGGGCGAGCGGCAGGAACAGCAGCGTGGACGCCTCGTCGCCCTTCTTGGAGTGGAACACCGGCTCCCAGCGCCCGATCATGGTGTCCGCCTCGAACATGAAGTTCCCGTGCGACAGGACACAGCCCTTGGGGCGGCCGGTGGTGCCGGAGGTGTAGATGACGGTGGCGGTCGACTCCGGGGTGACCGCCTGCCGGTGCCGGTGCACCACGTCGTCGTCCAGATGCGCCCCGGCGTCGTACAGCTCCTGCACACAGCCCGAGTCCAGCTGCCACAGCTGGCGCAGCTGCGGGAGGCGGTCGATGACGGTGGCGATGGTCATCGCGTGGTCCTCGTGCTCCACGATCGCCGCGGACACCTCGGCGTCGTACAGCATCCAGAAGCACTGCTCGGCCGAGGACGTGGGGTACACCGGCACCACCTGGGCGCCGATCGACCACAGGGCGAAGTCGAACAGGGTCCACTCGTAGCGGGTGCGGGACATGATGGCGACGCGGTCGCCGAAGCGGATGCCGCGGGCCAGCAGGCCCTTGGCGAGCGCCATGACCTCGTCGCGGAACTCGGCGGCGGTCACGTCGCGCCACCGTCCGGCGGCGTCCTTGCGGCCGAGGGCGACGTGCGTCGGGTCCGTCAGGGCATGCTCGAAGACCACATCGGCCAGACCGCCCACCGGCGGTGCCGACGTGAGCGGCGGGTTGGTGAACTCGCGCAAACCTCGCTCCCCGATCCTCGCTGCATGGTCACGCCCGTGATGCTCGGCACAGCGCGGTGAAAGCTACCCCACGCCGTCACGGGGCGGGAGAGGGTAGGAAACCGCATAAACATCACGTTTCCCCAGGGCAGTGACCGGAAAATGCCCGTACAAGGGGAGGGGCCGGACACAATACTGACGGGTCAGTAAGTTTCGGTGCCGTAATCTCCACCGAATCTGTACGCGGCGATTACGGCCCACACCACCGCCATCACCGCATACCCGGCGGTCGCCGGGACCGGAAAGCACGCAGGCGGGGGCGGCACCGGGAGGTTCCCGGTGCCGCCCCCGCCGAGGTTGGGCGCCGTGCGTTCACAGCGCTGCCCCCGCTGGGGGCGGGCCGTGCTTCGCCGTGCCGCCCGCGGGCGTCGGGCCGTGCGTTTGCCTTCCCGGCGCCGGGCGCCGGGCGCCAGGCCGGGCCGTGCGTTTCCCGATGCCGCCCCGCTGGGGCCCGGGGCCCGCGTCGCCTGTGTCGCCCTCGCCGGGTGCCGGGGCGTTGGTTCCCGTGCCCCCCGCTGGGGCCGGGCCGCGCCTTCCCGGTGTGGCCCCGCTCAGGGCAGGCCGTGGCGTCCCGGTGCCGCCTCGCTGGGGGCCGGGAGTCACCGGTGCCGCCTCGCTGGGGGCAAGGCCACGCCGCGCCTTCCCGGTGCCGCCCCGCTCGGGGCGCCGTGCCGTCCCGGTGTCGGCTGCCGCGCCCGGGGACCGGCCGTCACCGGCGGGCCGGCAGCGGGCTTCGGGGCTCCTGGGTCTGGTCCGTCGCCGGGCGGCCCGGGCGCACCAGCAGCAGCACCAGCGCCCCCGCGGCCATGGCCGCGAGGCCGGCCGTCAGCAGAGCACCGTTCAGGCCCGACGCGAACGCCGCGCGCAGGGTGTGCTCCGGGACCCGGCCGCGCAACGCGCCCGCCGCGCCGCCGGCCAGCGCGTGCGCCGCGCCGCCCGGCAGCGTGCCGGTCATCCGGGAGGTGACGACGGTGCCGAAGACGGCCACCCCGAGCGCGTACCCGAGCTGCCGCACGGTGTTCACCGCGCCGCCCGCCATCCCGGCCCGCTCCGCCGGCACCGCCGCCAGAGCCGCCCCGGCCACCGTCGGCGAGACGAACCCGGTGCCGACGCCGACCAGCACGAACCCGGGCGCCAGCGCCGTCCAGGAGGCACCCGCGTCCAGCACGGCCTGGCAGAGGTTTCCGGTGCCGATCAGCAGCAGGCCGCCGCCGATGGTCAGCCGCGCCGGCACACCGTGCAGCAGCCGGCCCACCAGCACCGCGACGATCATCGCCGCGACCGTCATCGGAAGCAGCGTGAGCCCGCCGCGCACCGGCGACATTCCCAGCAGCGTCTGCATCCAGATCGACAGGTACGGCGTCATCCCGAACGCCACCCCGTTGAAGGCGAACGCCCCCAGCAGCACCCCGGCGAACGCGGGCCGCCGCAGCAGCGCGAGGTCCAGCAGCGGATACGCCGCCCGCCGCTCCACCACGACGAACAGCACCAGCGCCAGCGCCGCGCACCCGAACGCCGCCAGCGCCCCCGGCGCCGTCCAGCCGTCCTCACCGGCCCGCACCACCGCGTACGTCACCCCGCCCCCGAAACCGGCGAACGCAGCCATGCCCGCCCAGTCGACCCTGCCCCACACACCGCCTCGCTCGCCCGGGGCGCCCCCAGCCGCGAGCAGCCCCTGCGACTCCGGCACCACCCGCAGCGTCAGCCACACCTCGACGACGCTCACCGGCAGGTTCACGAAGAAGATCCACCGCCAGCCCGGCCCCTCGGTCAGCAGGCCGCCCAGGACCGGGCCGACCGCCGCGGCCCCGCCGCTCACCGCGCCCCACACACCGAGCGCCGCCGACCGCTGCCTGCCCTGGTACACCGAGCCCAGCAACGGCAGCGTCGTCGCGAACATCGCCGCCGCCCCCACGCCCTGCACCGCCCGCGCGGCCACCAGCACCGCCGGACCCGTGGAGACCCCGCACAGCAGCGAGGCGACCGCGAACAGCACGACACCCGCCACATGCACCCTGCGGCGCCCGAGGATGTCGGCCGCCGCCCCCGCGCTGAGCAGCAGCGCGGCCAGGGCGAGCGCGTACCCGTCCACCACCCACTGCAGATCGCCCAGCGAGGCGTGCAGCGAGCCGGCCATGTCCGGCAGCGCCACCACCACGATCGTCACGTCCAGCAACAACATGAACGTGCCCAGGCACACGGCCGTGAGCGTCCCCCATCTCCGCATGTCCCACTCCCCGCATCGCCGTACGACTGCTTGTGTCGCTCCGTACGATGGCCTCGTCACGGCCGATTTCCGGAGTGCGCGGCCCGCAGCCGACGGAATCCGACAGGAGAGCCAGTGCTACAGATGGAATCCGACACGTTCGACCGGCTCGACCTGCAGCTGCTCGCCGCGCTGGAGACGGACGGCCGGGCTTCCTTCAGCCGGATCGCGGCCGTGCTCGGCGTGTCCGACCAGACCGTCGCGCGCCGCTACCGCCGCCTGTGCGCGCAAGCGGGTCTGCGGGTCGTCGCCATGCGGGACGGCTATGCGCTCGGCCAGGACCAGTGGATGCTGCGGATCCGCTGCGCCCCGGACAGCGCCCTGGCCATCGCGGAGGCCCTCGCCAAGCGCCGCGACACCTCCTGGGTCGGGCTCGCCTCGGGCGGCACCGAGGTGCTGTGCGCGACCCGGCCGCGCCATCCCGGCGACCACGACGACCTGCTGCTCGGAAAGCTGCCGCGCACCCCGAGCGTCGTCGAGATCCGCGCCCACCAGCTCCTGCACCGCTTCTACGGCGGCTCCTCGGGCTGGATCCGCAAGTTCGGCGCGCTGACCGGCGAACAGATCGCGGCCCTGCGCACCGCGCCGGAGGCCCACCCCGTACCGCCCCGCCTCGACCCCGAGGACGAACCCCTGCTGGCGGTGCTGGAAAGGGACGGCCGCGCCTCCTACCCGGAGCTGCAGCGGGCGACGGGCCGCTCGGAGTCGGCGGTCAAGCGGCGGCTGGCGCAGCTGCGGGCCTCCGGGGCGGTCTACATCGACACCGAGTACCAGACGGAGACCGTCGGCTACCCCGTGGCCGCCATCCTGTGGATCACCGCCGCCCCCGCCGCCCTGCACTCCGTCGGCGAGGCCCTGGCCGCGCACGAGGAGACGGCGTGGGTCTCCGCGACGGCCGGCCCGTGCAACCTGCTCGTCACCGTGCTGGCCCGCAACGCCGCCGGTCTCTACGCCTATCTGAGCGGCCCCCTCGGCCGGCTCGAAGGCGTCCAGCACGTGGAGACCACGCCGTTCCTGCGCCGCGTCAAACAACTGACGTACCCGGCGCCCCGCTGAAACACCGGCACCGGACCACGAGGAGCCGGCCGCCCCGGCGGCGCGGCCCGCTCACGCGACCGCAGCCGCCCGCCCCCGCCGGCGCTCGCCTCCCGGAGCTCTCAGCCGCCTTGCCGCCGGAGCCTTTCCCCGCCCGCGAGGACCGCCGCCGCGAGCGCGTTCGCGGCCTCCTCCGCCGTCCCCCGGCGGCGGCCGTGGACGAGGACGAAGTCGACCTTGCCGAGGTCCGGCAGGCCGTGGCGGTCGGGCAGCCGGAACAGCCCGGGCGGGATCAGGCGCCGGGAGTGGGCCATCACGCCGAGCCCGGCGCGGGCCGCCGCGATCAGCCCGTTGAGGCTGCCGCTGGTGCACACGATCCGCCAGTCGCGGCCCTGGCGTTCCAGCACGTCGAGCGCGCGGGCCCGGGTGATGCCGGGCGGCGGGTACACGATCAGCGGCACGGGCCGGTCGGCGTCCAGGCGCAGCCGCTCGGCGCCGATCCAGACGAGGTCGTCGCGCCAGACCAGTTCGCCGCGGGGATCCTCCGGGCGCCGCTTGGCGAGCACCAGGTCCAGCTTCCCGGCGGCCAGCTGCTCGTGCAGGGTGCCGGACAGCTCCACGGTCAGCTCCAGGTCGACCTCGGGATGGTCGTAGCGGAAGCTCTCGAGGATCTCCGGCAGCCGGGTGAGCACGAAGTCCTCCGACGCGCCGAACCGCAGCCGGCCGCGCACCCGGGTGCCGGTGAAGAACGCCGTCGCCTGCTCGTGGACCTGCAGGATCCGGCGGGCGAAGCCCAGCATCGCCTCGCCGTCCCCGGTCAGCTCCACCGCGTGGGTGTCCCGGGTGAACAGCTGCCGCCCGGTCGCGTCCTCGAGGCGGCGGACATGCTGGCTGACCGTGGACTGGCGCAGCCCCAGCCGGCGCGCCGCCTGCGTGAAGCTCAGCGTCTGGGCCACCGCCAGGAAGGTGCGCAGCTGCGTGGGGTCGTACACGCCCGTCAGCCTACGCTGTAATCGCGGAACATGATGACAGTCAGAGCGGTATACGGGATTCCCGAACAGCGGTCCGACGGGGATCATGGAAGGGGGCCCTTTCGGCCCCGGACCGAACGACCACACTGCATCGGAGCACCGTGAAACGCCTGCGCTGGCCGACTTGGATGCCGGTCGACCCGTACATCGTGCTGCTGCTCGGGACGGTGGGCCTCGCGGCGCTGTTCCCGGCGCACGGCACGGCCGCCCACGTCGCCTCCGGAGCCTCCACGGCCGCGATCGCCTTCCTGTTCTTCCTCTACGGCGCCCGGCTCTCCACGCGCGAGGCGCTGGACGGACTGCGCCACTGGCGGCTCCACGTCACCGTGCTGGTCTGCACGTTCGTGCTCTTCCCGGTGTTCGGGCTGGCCGCCCGCGCCCTGGTGCCGGTGCTGCTGACCCAGCCGCTCTACCAGGGCCTGCTGTTCCTGACGCTGGTGCCGTCCACGATCCAGTCGTCCATCGCCTTCACCTCGATCGCCCGCGGAAACGTGCCGGCCGCGATCTGCGCGGGCTCCTTCTCCTCCCTCGTCGGCATCGTCCTGACCCCGCTGCTGGCGGCCGGGCTGCTGGGCAACAGCGGCGGCGGGTTCTCCGCCGACTCGCTGGTCAAGATCGTGCTCCAGCTGCTGGTGCCGTTCCTCGCGGGCCAGGTGCTGCGGCGCTGGATCGGGGGGTTCGTAGCCCGGCACAAGAAGATCCTGGGGCTGGTCGACCGCGGGTCGATCCTGCTGGTCGTCTACACGGCGTTCAGCGAGGGCGTGATCCGTGGCATCTGGCACCAGGTCAGCCCTGTCCGGCTCGGCGGGCTGCTCGCCGTCGAGGCCGTCCTGCTCGCCGTGATGCTCGCCCTGACCTGGTACGGCGGCAAGGCGCTGGGCTTCGGCAGACAGGACCGGATCGCGATCCAGTTCGCCGGCTCGAAGAAGTCCCTCGCCTCGGGTCTGCCCATGGCGAGCGTGCTGTTCGGTGCGCACGCCTCCCTGGCCGTGCTGCCGCTGATGCTGTTCCACCAGATGCAGCTGATGGTGTGCGCGGTCATCGCCAAGCGGCGGGCCCGGGACCCGGAGCAGGCCCCGGGCACCGGCCACGGGTCAGCCGCTCACGTGGTCCAGGGGCAGCCACAGCACCGTGTCCTTCGGTGACCTGAGCGCCTTCGGGTCCGCCACCTCCGCGTCGGTCAGGGCCCGGTCCCACACGTGCACCTCGTCGAGGTCGCCGGTGAAGAAGGCCCGGCTGTCCATGCGCTGACCGAGGTGCACGCCGAAGGGGGAGTTGCGGCTCACCGAACCCGGTAGGCCGGCGACGGACGACTGCGCACCGTCGACGAGCAGCGTCAGCCGGCCCCCGCCCCGCCGCAGCACCAGGTGGTGCCATCCGCCGTCGTTGTACGCACTGTCCGTGCGCACGTACGCGGTCTGCGGCGCGACGGCCCCGTCCCGTACGGTGATCAGCCCCTGTATGCGGTGGTTCGCCGGCTCCCCGCGCACCCACACCTGCGGCTGCGTGGTGCCGACCCCGCCCATCCACAGCAGCGGCTGCTCCCCGCCCGTGGCCGTGTACCGGAACCACAGGGACGCCGTGAAGTCCCCGGCGTCCAGCGGGAGCGTGGAGCGGAACGGCAGGCGTACGGCGTCGTCGGCGCCGTCGAACCGCAGCGCACCGCCGAAGACCCCGTCCGTCTCCTCCGCACCGCCGAGCACCGCGGCCGGGCGGGCGCGCGGGGCGAGGTCGGCGGTGACCGGGTCGGGGCCGCGGCGCGGGGCGAGCCAGTCCTCGGTGAAGCGGGCGAAGCGGATCTCGTCGCGGGCGTCCACCGCGCCGCCCTCGTAGACCAGCCCCACCGTGTCCGCGTCGGCGCGCACCAGGTCGGAGTAGCCGGACCAGTCCGTGGTGACGACCGTGCCGCGGTCCACGCCGTCCCAGGTGCGGCCGCCGTCGTAGGAGGAGCGGATCATCATCGTGCGCCGCCGGTCGGGGTCGGCCGGGCAGGCCAGCAGCAGGCGGTCGCCGAGGCGCAGCAGCGAGCCCTGGACCTGCGGGGTGTACAGGTCGGGCAGGCCGTGGAAGGGCGCGGTGAAGCTGGTGCCGCCGTCGCGGCTGACCGCCTGGGTGCGGTGGCCGAGATCGGTGCCGTCCTGCTCCCGGCCGCTGACCAGGATCGAGCCGTCGCCGCGCTCGGCGAGGGTCAGCTCGGACGGTTTCTGCCGGAAGGTGCCGTCCTCGGCGATGGGCCAGGTGTCGGTGGCGCCGACCCGCCAGTGGCCGCCGTGGTCGTTGCTGACGATCAGCGCCGCGTGGTTGGCGGTGACCCGGGTGCCGTCCCAGGTCTCGGCGTTGACCCCGAAGACCAGCCGGCCCGCGTAGCGGCCCCTGGTGAGCTGGATGCCGTGCACCGGACCGGTCGCGTACCAGGAGTTCCAGTCGGCGGGCAGGATCTCCGGGCTCAGATCGCGCGGCGCGGACCAGGTCCGGCCGTCGTCGTCGCTGTACTGCAGGTGCGGGCTGCGGTCGCAGGGGACCGGGCAACTGGCGCTGTCGGTACGGCCGGTGTTGTACGTCTCGGCGAGCCAGATCCGGCCCGTCGCGCGGTCCACGACCGGCGCCGGGTTGCCGTGGGTGTCGCCGCCGCCGTCGTTGACGACCTCCAGCGGGCCCCAGGTGCGGCCGCCGTCGGTGGAGCGCTTCACCACGATGTCGATGTCGGCGGCGTCGCCGCAGTTGAGGACCCGGCCCTCGGCGAACGCCAGCAGTGTGCCGTCGGTCGCCCGCACGAGCGCGGGGATGCGGAAGCAGGCGTAGCCGGGGTCCTGGGACGCCTTGAACAGGATCTGCTGGTCGAACTCGGGGGCGGCTGCGGGGGAGTCGGCGTGTGCGGGGTGGGGGGTTGCGAGCGGCACCAGGAGCAGTGCCGCCGTGCTGAGCGCGGTGGCGAGTACGGCTCTGAGGCGGGCGCGTAGACCTGACGGCATGACGGGACCTGGCCCTTCGTCGGCCGGACATCTGGTCATCCGGACATCCCATGTCCAACGTGCGCACCGTCGACGGTAGTTGGGGCCCGTGGCGCCCCACAAGAAGCGTGCAGCGCACAGAACCCGCGCAGCCCCTACGGGCGCAGCACGACCTTGCCCAGGTTGGCCCGCCGCTCGATCGCCTCGTGCGCCTTCGCCGCGTCCTCCAGGGCGAACTCGGCGTGCACGGCGGGCTTCAGGGTGCCCTCGGCGAACAACCGCCACAGTTCCTGGCGCCACTGCTCGTACAGGTCGGGCCGGCCGCGGGCGATCAGGGCCATCTGGAACCCGATCACCGACTTGGCGCCCACCAGCAGGTCGTACGCCCGTACGGTGCCGCCGCCCGAGCTGTAGGCGACGAGCCGGCCGTGCGGAGCCAGGGCGGCGAGGGCGGGGGTGAGCAGGTCACTGCCGACGGCGTCCAGGACACAGTCGACCGGATCCCCCCAACTGTCGTCGCCATACCGGATACAGTCGTCCGCGCCGAGGGAGCGGACGAACTCCGCCTTCCCCGGATCCGACACGGCCCCCACCACCCGTCCGGCGCCCCGCGCCCGCGCCAGCTGCACGGCGAGGTGGCCGATCCCGCTCGCCGCCGCCGTCACGAGGACCGCCTCGCCCGGTGCCGGCCGCGCCGCCTCCAGCACCCCGTACGCCACCAGGCCGCTGCGCACCAGGGCGATCGCGTCCACGGCGTCGGCGCCGTCCGGTACCGGGGAGGCCATGGCCTCGTGCAGCAGGGCGAAGTCGGCGTACCCGTGCCCGAAGCACAGCCCGGTCACCCGCTCGCCCACCCGGAAGCGGGTGACGCCCTCGCCGGCCGCCACCACCTCGCCGGCGATCTCTCCGCCGAGCGCGATCGGCTCGGCCGCCTCGGTGACCTTGCGGACCACGGGCAGGGTGACCCCGACCGCCGCGCAGCGCACCAGCAGCTCCCCGGGGCCGGGCTCGGGCACGGGGACCTGCTCCAGGAACAGCGGGCCGCCGGCGGACTCGTACCGGACGCGACGCATCGCACACACCTCCACGCCGGACAGGCCCGGCCTCCGACCGTTGGGACTCCCCACGAATTCGTTGGGAGCCCCAACGGTAGCGGAGTTTCGTTGGGGACTCCAACGTTTTCTCGGCTAGGCTCCCGGCATGGCCGAAGCACCCCTGCCCGCGATCCGCTCCCTGCCCAGCTGGCTCCTCGGCCGCGCCGCCGCCCGCGGCCGCGCCCTGGTCGCCGGCGCCCTCGCGGCCGAAGGGCAGAAGATGTGGCACCATGTCGTCCTCTCCGCCGTCCGCGACCTGCAGCCCGTCGCCCAGGCCGACCTCGGCCGCAGCGTGGGCCTCGACCCCAAGGACCTGGTCGGCGTCCTCAACGACCTGCAGTCCGCCGGCCACGTGCTGCGCGCCCCCGACCCACGCGACCGGCGCAAGAACGCCGTCACCCTCACCGACGGCGGCGCCCGTCTCCTCGCCCGCTGCGAGAAGGCCGCCCGCGCCGCCAACGACGAGCTGCTCGCCCCGCTGTCGGCCGCCGAACGCGATCAGTTCATGGGGCTGTTGATCCGGATTTCCGGCACGGACGGCTGACGGCGGCTAACGTTCCGTCATGACCGCAGCTCCCCTCCTCGACCCGCAGCGCACCGCCCTGGTCCTGATCGACCTGATGGAACGCATCGTCGCGCTGCCCCTGGAACCCCGCAAAGGCACCGAAGTGCTGTCCGCCGCCGAAGAGTTGGCCGGTGTCTTCCGTGCCGCCGGGGCGCCCGTCGTCCTCGTCCGGGTCGAACGCCCCGCGGTCGCCGAACAGCCGCCCGGCAGCGGGTTCGTGCCCGGCCTGGCTCGGCCCGGCGACCTGGAGGTGGTCAAGCGGACCATCGGCGCCTTCCAGGGCACCGGCCTGGACGAGCGGCTGCGCGAACGCGGCGTCGCCACCCTGGTGTTCGGCGGCGTCGCCACCAACCTCGGCGTCGAGTCCACCGCCCGGGCCGCCGCCGACCTCGGCTACGACCTCGTCTTCGTCGAGGACGCCATGGCCGCCTTCACCGCCGCCGAGCACGAGGCGTCGGTCCGGCTGGACTTCCCCAGGCTGGGCACGGTGACGAGGTCGTCCGACGTGGCCTTCACCTGACCGCGCCCAGCCCGACCGGGCCCGGACCCGCCCACGGCAAGAGCCCACCAAGTCCGCCTGTCCCTACGCGCCGGCCGCGAAGAGAGCCGAAGGGGGCGCGCCGGTGTGGAGAGACCGAACGCGCGCAGGCGCGAAGCGCTGAGCACGTTCGGTCTCTCCACACCGGCTGAAGCGCCCCCGAAGGCGAACGAAGCCGAAAAGAGGCGGCGCGAAGCGCTGAGCACGTTCGGTCTCTCCGCGCCGGCTGAAGCGCCCCCGAAGGCGAACGAAGCCAAAAACAGGCGTCAGCCCTGGGCGGCCGCCGCCCGCAGGGCGATGCGGTCCTCGCCCGCGTACACGTTCATCGAGCTGCCCCGCAGGAAGCCCACCAGGGTCAGCCCCGTCTCCGCGGCCAGGTCCACCGCCAGCGACGACGGCGCCGACACCGCCGCCAGCACCGGGATGCCCGCCATCACCGCCTTCTGCGCCAGCTCGAACGACGCCCGGCCGGAGACCAGGAGGATCGCCCGCGACAACGGCAGCTGCCCGTCGCGCAGGGCCCGCCCGACCAGTTTGTCGACCGCGTTGTGCCGGCCCACGTCCTCCCGTACGTCCAGCAGCTCGCCGTCCTCGTCGAACAGGGCCGCCGCGTGCAGGCCGCCGGTGCGGTCGAACACCCGCTGGGCCGCCCGCAGCCGGCCGGGGAGGGTTGCCAGCAGCTCCGGGGTGACCCGGAGCGGGGGAGTGTCGGCGATCGGGAAGCGCGCGGTCGTCCGGACGGCGTCCAGGCTGGCCTTGCCGCACAGGCCGCAGGATGAGGACGTGTAGACGTTCCGCTCCAGGGTGAAGTCGGGCAGGGCCACGTCCGGCGCGGTCGTCACGTCGACCACGTTGTAGGTGTTGGACCCGTCCACCGTCGCCCCCGCGCAGTACACGATGTTGCGCACGTCGTCGGCGGTGGCCAGGACTCCCTCGCTCACCAGGAACCCGGCCGCCAGCGCGAAGTCGTCGCCGGGGGTGCGCATGGTGACGGCGAGCGGTTTTCCGTTCAGCCGGATCTCCAGGGGTTCCTCGGCGACGAGCGTGTCCGGCCGGGAGGAGAGCGCCCCGTCGCGGATACGGAGGACCTTGCGTCGTTCCGTGACTCGTCCCATGTCCTGATCAGCCCCGGTTCTGTACGTGCTGGTAGCCGAAACGGCCCTTGATGCAGAGATTGCCGTGGGTCACCGGATTGTCGTGCGGCGAGGTGACCTTCACGATCTCATTGTCCTGCACGTGGAGCGTGAGGGTGCAGCCCACTCCGCAGTACGCGCACACCGTCGACGTCTCCGTCTGCCGTGACTCGTCCCAGGTGCCCGCCGCCCGCATGTCGTACTCCGTCTTCGGCGCCAGCGCCCCCGTCGGGCACACCTCGACGCAGTTCCCGCAGTACACGCACGCCGAGTCGGGCAGCGGGGCGTCGTGCTCGACGGCGATCCGGGCGTCGAAACCGCGTCCGGCCACCGAGATCGCGAAGGTGTTCTGCCACTGCTCGCCGCAGGCGTCGACGCACTTGTAGCACAGGATGCACTTGGCGTAGTCGCGCACGTACAGCTCGTTGTCGATCCTCGGCTCCTCGTTCACGCGCGCCGCGTCGGGGCCGAACCGGTCCGGCTTCGCCTCGTACTCCTTGATCCACTCCGCCGCCCCCGGTGTGGTCGACAGGTCGGCACTGGAGGCGAGCAGCTCCAGGACGATCTTCCGGCTGTGCCGGGCGCGCTCGGTGCCCGTGCGCACCACCATCCCCGGCTCGGCCGTGCGTGAGCAGGCCGGCACCAGCGTCCGGGAGCCCTCGACCTCCACCACGCACACCCGGCAGGCGTTCTTGGGTCGCAGCGTGTCGCCCTGGCACAGCGTCGGGATGTCCTTGCCCGCTGCCCGGCAGGCGTCCAGGATCGTCGAGCCCTCCGGCGCCCGGACCGGCGCGCCGTCGACGGTGAACTCCAGCATCCGGCGCGGGATGCCGAGCGGTGTGACGGTCATGTGTACGCCCCCAGACGGTCGATGACGGATTCCACGGCGTTCCACGCGGTCTGCCCCAGACCGCAGATCGAGGCGTCCCGCATGGCCCGGCCGACCTCCCGCAGCAGGGCGATGTCGTCGGCGGCCGCGGCCCCGGTGCGTTCGGCGATCCGGCGCAGCGCCTCCTCCTGCCGGACGGTCCCGACCCGGCACGGCACGCACTGCCCGCAGGACTCCTCCCGGAAGAACCCGGCGATCCTCAGCAGCAGCCGGGGCAGCGGCACGGAGGCGTCGAAGGCCATCACCACCCCGGATCCGAGCGTGGCGCCCGCCTCTCTGGTGCCCTCGAAGGTCAGCGGGACGTCCAGTTCGTCGGGCCGTACGAAGGAGCCCGCGGCGCCGCCGAGCAGCACCGCGCGCAGCCCAGGGCGCACCCCGGCCAGCCGCAGCAGTTCGCCGAGCGTGGCCCCGAACGGCAGCTCGTACACGCCGGGCCGCTCGACGCTCCCGGAGACGCAGAACAGCTTCGGCCCGGTGGAGCGCTCCGTGCCGACCGCCGCGTACGCCGGGGCGCCCATCGTCAGGATCGGCAGCACGTTGACCAGCGTCTCCACGTTGTTCTCGGCCGTCGGCCTGCCGAACAGCCCCTTCTCCACCGGGAACGGCGGCTTGGAGCGCGGCTCGCCCCGGTAGCCCTCGATGGAGTTGAACAGGGCCGTCTCCTCCCCGCAGATGTACGCCCCCGCGCCCCGCCGGATCTCGATGTCGAAGGCGTAGCCCTGACCGAGGACGTCGTCCCCGAGCAGGCCACGCGCGCGTGCCTGCGCGATCGCGTGCTCCATGCGGCGCAGGGCGCGCGGGTACTCGCCCCGCAGGTACAGGTAGCCCTTGTGGGCGCCGGTCGCGTACCCCGCGATGGTCATCGCCTCGACCAGCGCGTACGGATCGCCCTCCATGAGCACGCGGTCCTTGAAGGTGCCGGGCTCGGATTCGTCGGCGTTGCAGACGAGGTAGTGCGGGTGGTCGGGCCGGGACGCCGTGGCCTGCCACTTGCGGCCGGTGGGGAACGCGGCCCCGCCCCGGCCGGCCAGGCCCGAGTCGGTGACCTCGCGGATCACCCCGGCGGGCCCCAGCTCGAAGGCCCGCCGCAGGGCCGTGTACCCGCCGTGCGCGCGGTAGTCGTCCAGGGAGGCCGGGTCGACGACGCCCACGCGGCCGAGCAGGAGGAGGCCGTCCTGACCGGCCTGGGGCACGGCCAGCACGGCCGGCGGCTCCTCGGGCGCCGAGTCCGGCGCGTCCGCCGCCCGTACGGCCTCGTCCACGGTCGCCGGCGCCGCCACCGCCGTACGCACCGGATCGCCCGCCCTGACGGCGAGGGCGGCCGGAGCCCGCTCGCACAGGCCCAGGCAGGGGCTGCGCTCGACGCTCACCCCGCTGCCCGCGCGTTCCTCCAGACCGGCGCACAGATCACCGGCCCCGGCGGCGGTGCAGGCCAGGTCGGTGCACACGTGCAGCACGGTCGCCGGGCGCGGCCTGACGGAGAACATGGCGTAGAAGGTGGCGACCCCGTACGCCTCGGCCGGCGGCACGGTCAGCCGGCGGCACAGATAGCCGAGGCCGCCCTCGCTGATCCAGCCGACCCGGTCGTTCAGGGCGTGCAGCCCCGGCAGCAGCAGATCGCGCCGGTCGCGGGCCGCCCGGCCGCCGCGCGCCCACCTCAGGTCCGCGTCGCTGCGGTCGGCGCCCTCCCAGGAGGACTCCGGCGGGCCCAGCAGGGCGTCCACCGCGGCGCGTTCCTCGTCCGTCGGCTTGCCGTCGCCGAAGTGCAGGTCCACTCGGGTCACCTCACGTAGGTCACTGCGGGCAGCTTCTCGATGCGGATCGCCGACGCCTTGAACTCCGCCGTCCCCGCGATCGGGCAGTTCGCCTCGATCGTCAGCCGGTTGGTGTCCACCTCGTCGGGAAAGTGCATGGTCATGAAGGCCAGACCGGGCCGCAGCGCGGGATCGATCCACACCGGCGCCACCACCGCCCCGCGCCGCGAGACGACCCGCACCTCCTCGCCGACCACCACGCCGAGGTGCTCGGCGTCCTCCGGGCACAGCTCGACGTACTCGCCGCGGCGCAGCGGGGAGGCGAAACCCCCGCTCTGCACACCGGTGTTGTACGAGTCCAGGCGCCGCCCGGTGGTCAGCCGGATCGGGTACTCCTCGTCGGTGAGGTCCACCGGCGGATCGTGCTGCACCAGCCCGAACGGCGCGGGCCGGCCCCGCCGTGCCGGGTCCGCCTCCCACAACCGGCCGTGCAGGTACGTCGGTTCCAGCCGGTCGGTGCTCGGGCAGGGCCACTGGATGCCCCGGTGCTCCTCCAGCCGCTCGTACGTCATCCCGTAGTGGTCCGGGGACACCGACCGCAGCTCGTTCCAGACCGCCTCGGCGTCCGGGTACTTCCAGTCGTGGCCCAGCCGGGCCGCCAGCGCGCAGATGATGCCGATGTCGTCGCGGGCCTCGCCGGGCGGGGCGACGGCCCGCCGCACCCGCTGTACCCGGCGCTCGCTGTTCGTGGTAGTGCCCTCGGTCTCCGCCCACCCGGCGGTCGCCGGCAGCACCACGTCCGCCAGCTCGGCCGTCTTCGTCAGGAAGATGTCCTGCACGACGAGGAAGTCCAGCGCCCGCAGCCGCCGTACGGCCTGCTCGCTGTCGGCCTCCGACTGCGCCGGGTTCTCCCCGACGCAGTAGACGGCCCGCACGCCGCCGTCCTCCATCGCCTCGAACATCTCGGTCAGGTTCAGCCCGTGGTGCGGCTCGATGACCGTGTCCCACGCCGACTCGAACTTCAGCCGCACGTCCGGATCGAGGATGTCCTGGAAGCCGGGCAGCCGGTTGGGGATGGCGCCCATGTCGCCGCCGCCCTGCACGTTGTTCTGCCCGCGCAGCGGCTGCAGCCCGGAGCCGTAGCGGCCGACGTGGCCGGTGAGCAGCGCCAGGTTGATCAGCGCCCGCACGTTGTCGGTGCCGTTGTGGTGCTCGGTGATGCCGAGCGTCCAGCACAACTGCGCGCGCTCGGCGCGGGCGTACGCGTGCGCCAGCTCCCGTATGGCACGGGCCGGTACGCCGGTCACCTTCTCGGTGA
Source organism: Streptomyces sp. NBC_00557 (assembly GCF_036345995.1). Lineage (NCBI taxonomy): Bacteria > Bacillati > Actinomycetota > Actinomycetes > Kitasatosporales > Streptomycetaceae > Streptomyces > Streptomyces sp. NBC_00557. The sequence goes on along the minus strand of NZ_CP107796.1, from coordinate 1,521,998 downwards.
GCGACAGCGTCCACGGCGCGACCAGTTCGCGGTACTCCTCGAAGCCGGTGGTCGCCCGCTCGACGAACACCTCGTTGACCAGCCCCGCGTGGATGATCTCGCGGCCGATCGCGTGCGCCATCGGGATGTCGGTGCCGACGTTCAGCCCGAGCCAGCTCTCCGCCCACTCGGCGGTGGAGGTGCGCCGCGGGTCGACCGCGTACATCCGGGCGCCGTTCCTGATCCCCTTCAGCACGTGCTGGAAGAAGATCGGGTGCGCGAACCGGGCGTTGGACCCCCACATCACGATGACGTCGGTGTGCTCGATCTCCTCGTACGACGACGTGCCGCCGCCGGAGCCGAACACCGCCGACAGGCCCGCCACGCTCGGCGCGTGACAGGTGCGGTTGCAGGAGTCGACGTTGTGGGTGCCCATGACGACCCGGGCGAACTTCTGCGCCACGTAGTTCATCTCGTTGGTGGCGCGGGAGCAGGAGAACATCCCGAACGCGCCCCGGTTGCGCGCGAGGCCCCGGGCCGCCCGGTCCAGCGCCTCGTCCCAGCTCGCTCGCCTCAGGGGTTCGTCGCGACCGTCCCGGACCAGCGGGTGGGTCAGCCGCGTGTAGGTCTTCGTCTGCCGTTTCCTCATGCTGCGCTCCTCAGGCACGTTCCTCATGCGGCGCTCCTCAGCGCGAGCAGGTCCGAGATGGCGTGCACGGTGCGCAGGGTGGGCACCTCGACGCCGGTGATCTCCGCGAGCTCGACGACGGCCGCGAGCAGCACGTCCAGTTCCAGCGGCTTGCCGCGCTCCAGGTCCTGGAGGGTGGAGGTGCGGTGGTCGCCGACGCGTTCGGCGCCCGCGAGGCGGCGTTCGACGGAGACGCCGACCGTGCAGCCGAGGGCCTCGGCGACCGCGAGCGTCTCGCGCATCATCGTCTCGATGACCCGGCGGGTGCCGCCGTGCCGGCACATCTGCCGCATGGTGGCGCGGGCCAGGGCGCTGATCGGGTTGAAGGAGATGTTCCCGAGCAGCTTGACCCAGATGTCCGCGCGCAGCTCCTTCTCCACCGGGCACTTGAGCCCGCCGGTCCGCATGGCCTCGCTGAAGTCCAGACAGCGCGCGGAGACGCTACGGTCGGGCTCGCCGATGGAGAACCGGGTGCCCTCCAGGTGCCGTACGACGCCCGGTCCTTGGAGTTCGGTGGCGGCGTAGACGACGCAGCCGACGGCCCGCTCGGGGGCGAGGACCCGGCTGACCGCGCCGTCCGGGTCGACGCTTTCGAGGCGGTGGCCGTCGTACGGGCCGCCGTGCCGGTGGAAGTACCACCAGGGGATGCCGTTCTGCGCGGCGACAACGGCGGTGCGCTCGTGCAGCAGCGGTGCGATCAGCGGCCCGCACGCCGCGTACGCGTTGGCCTTCAGGCCGAGGAAGACGTAGTCCGCCGGACCGACCTCGCCCGGGTCGTCGGTGGCGTGGGGGTGCGCGGTGAAGTCGCCGCGCGGGCTGAGCACACGCACCCCGTGCTGCCTCATGGCTGCCAGATGCGGTCCACGGGCGATGAGGTGCACGTCGGCGCCGGCGCGGTGGAGCGCGGCGCCGACGTAGGCACCGATGGCGCCGGCGCCGAGAACTGCCACTTTCACGGGAGCACTCCGTTCGGTCGAGGGATACCGCGGAGGAGGAAGGAGAAGAGGAGCTGAAAGAACGTGGTCGGCTGAATCCTGTCGACGAAATATTGTCTACAGTATGAGGATTGGGTCGACAAGGGTCCGCGCGAAACTCCGTGCCGCACGGCCGAAGCACCAGGACGTCCACCAACCTGAGGGGAGCCGACAACCCCGGCGCCCGATTCCTGTGGCGTCGCCTGCCGTCGTACCGGTGGGTCACTGATCACACTGGTGGATCCCGCTACCACGGCAACGAGGGGATCCCCGCCATGAACGGCTCGCGCATCGCCGCCATCGGCCACTACCAGCCCGCCCGGGTGCTCACCAACGAGGACTTGTCCGGCATGGTCGACACCAGCGATGAGTGGATCCGCAGCCGCGTCGGCATCCGGACCCGGCACATCGCGGGCCCCGACGAGCCCGTCGACGAACTCGCCGCGCACGCCGCGGCCAAGGCCCTGGCCGGCGCCGGCCTGAGCCCCGGCGACATCGACCTGGTCCTCGTCGCCACCTCCACGGCGATCGACCGCTCCCCGAACACCGCCGCCCGCGTCGCCGCCCGGCTCGGCGTTCCGCGGCCCGCCGCGATGGACGTCAACGTGGTGTGCGCCGGGTTCACGCACGCCCTGGCCACCGCCGACCACGCCGTCCGGGCCGGCGCGGCGCGGCGTGCGCTCGTCATCGGCGCCGACAAGATGTCCGACGTCACCGACTGGAGCGACCGCACGACCTGCGTCCTGGTCGGCGACGGGGCGGGCGCCGCCGTCGTCGAGGCGTGTCCGCCGGGGCAGGACCCGGGGATCGGGCCGGTGCTGTGGGGGTCGGTGCCGGAGATGGGACACGCGGTGCGGATCGAGGGCACCCCGCCGCGGTTCGCGCAGGAGGGGCAGAGCGTCTACCGCTGGGCCACCACCCGGCTGCCCGCCATCGCCCGCGGCGCCTGCGACAGGGCCGGCGTGGCGCCCGAGGAGCTCGCCGGGGTCGTCCTGCACCAGGCCAACCTGCGCATCATCGAACCCCTCGCCGAGAAGCTCGGCGCCGTCAACGCGGTCATCGCCCGCGATGTCACCGAATCCGGCAACACCTCCGCCGCCAGCATCCCGCTCGCCTTCTCCAAGCTCCTCGAACAGGGAGCGCTCGGCGCCGGCGATCCGGTGCTGCTGTTCGGCTTCGGCGGCAACCTGTCGTACGCCGGGCAGGTCGTACGCTGCCCGTGACGCGACGGGCGGGCGGACGGAGGTGGATTTTGTGCGCAGTAGACTGTAGACAAAAAACAATCCATACTGAGCGTCCAGCATGACCGGCGCCAGACCTGCCCGGAGGGGGACCGCGATGTTGTCGACCGGACTGCCGCAGGGGGCCGTGCCCAAGCTGGAACGCCCCGGGCCGCTGCGCGAGCGTGTCTACGAGGCACTGCTGGAGCTCATCACCACCCGCGCGCTGCAGCCCGGCCAGCACCTGGTCGAGAGCGAACTCGCCGGACACCTGGGCGTCTCCCGGCAGCCGGTGCGCGAGGCGCTGCAGCGGCTCAACACCGAGGGCTGGGTCGATCTGCGGCCCGCGCAGGGCGCGTTCGTGCACGAGCCCACTGCCCAGGAGGCCGACCAGCTGCTCACGGTCCGCACCCTGCTGGAGGCGGAGGCCGCCCGGCTCGCCGCCGCCGACGCCACCGCCGAGAAGATCGGTGCGCTGGTGGAGCTGTGCGCTGAGGGCGAGAGGGCCGTCGCCGCCGACGACGTCGACCGCGCCGTCGCCCTCAACGCGGCCTTCCACGCCAAGATCATGGAACTGGCGGGCAACGCGGTCCTCGCCGAACTCGCCGCCCAGGTCGACCGCCGGGTCCGCTGGTACTACACCCCGGTGGCCCGGCAGCGCGGCCGCCAGTCGTGGATCGAACACCGGGAGCTGATCTCCGCCATCGCCGAGGGGAACGAGGAGCGGGCCGCCACCCTGATGCGCATCCACACCGAACACACCCGCCGCTCCTACCACGAGCGCGGCGGCGCCTGACCGCCGCGCGCGCAGGGCACGCACGTGGTGTTCCCCTTCCGGCGGACCGCGAGCGGATCACCGCAAGGGGAACACCCCAGAGGGACACCCCAGAGAGACACCCAGGGCGCCGATCAGGCCGTCGGCTGTGTCCTCGGCGCCGTGACGGCCTCGCCGCCGGCCCGGCCCCGGCCGGGCTGGCGCAGCAGCAGCGCGATCGCCGCCGCGACCATCGACACCCCGCCGGCCAGCGCGTAGGCGCCGTCGTAGCCCCAGGCGCCGACCACCATGGAGCCGAGGCCGCCGCCGAACAGACCGCTGACCAGCTTGCCGCTGTACACCAGGCCGTAGTTGGTGGCGTTGTAGTTCTCGCCGAAGTAGTCCGGGGTCAGGGCCGCGAACATCGGGTAGAACGCGCCGCCGCCGAAGCCGGAGACGAAGGCGAAGAACAGGAACAGCCACTCGTTCTTGATGTCACCGGCCCAGATGACGCCGAACTGGGAGAGACCCAGCACCACGATGACGAAGACCAGCGACGTCTTGCGGCCCCACAGGTCCGACAGCCAGCCGACGACGGCCCGCCCGACGCCGTTGACGACCGCCATGACGCCCATCGAGGACGCCGCGACCAGCGGGCCGAAACCGATCTCCTTGGCGTAGTCGACCTGGAAGGAGATACCGAAGATCGACACACCGGCGGTCAGGACGATGCTGACCCACATCAGCGGCAGCATGCCGGTCCTGATGGCCTCCTTCGGCGTGAACTGCCGTACCGCGGGCGGGTTCTTGCCCAGGCTCGCGGCACTCTTGCCGTTGCCCGCGAACGACAGCGGGTCGATGCCGGCCGGCCACCAGTTCTTCGGCGGGTCCTTGAAGAACCACGCGCACACCGCGACGACGATCAGCACGTACAGGCCGATCAGATCGAGCACCTCGTCATAGTTGCCGGTGTCGAAGGCGTAGTTGAAGATGAAGATGAACGGCAGCGAACCGTAGGCGAAGCCGCCGTTGACGAAGCCGGTCTTCGCGCCGCGCCGCTCCGGGAACCACTTGCCGACCATGTTGATGCAGGTCGCGTAGATCAGCCCGGAGCCGGCACCGCCGACGACACCGAAGCCGAGGATCGCCAGGAACACGTTGTCCAGGTGGGACAGCGCCAGGAAGCCCAGCAGACACATCGCGGCGCCGGTGTACATCGCCCGGCGCGCGGTCAGGATGCCCCGCTCGCGCAGCCAGCCCGCCGGGAAGGCGATGCCGGCCTGGAAGAACACCCAGACGCTGAGGATCCAGAAGGTGTTGGACTGGGTCCAGCCGTGCGCGTCGGACAGGGTGTCCTCGGCGGAGCCATAGGCGTACTCCGAGACGCTGATGGCCATCATCGCTATCCATGGCAGGTACACCATGAGCCTGCGCGAGTGGCCGAGGATGTCGCGGTCCGTCTCGCCGACGCGGTAGACCCGCCCCCGGGAGTCGGTGACTTCGCGGTACGAGCGGTTCGCCGCGCCGGGATCGGCCGGTGTCTTCCGTGTTGCCGGATCAGCCGTCATGTCAGGCCATCTCCTCGCCGAGGGGGTGGGGATTGGGGACGATGCGCCGGATGCTCTGCCTGCCCGGCGCTCTGAGGAACAGCGCCACTACGGCGCAGGCGAGCCCGGAGCAGCCCGCCAGGAGGAACGCGGTGTGCGGGAACCGGGCGGCGTACCCGGCGCCGTCCGTGTCGCAGGCCGCGGCGACCGGCAGGAGCCAGGCGCCGGTGAGCAGTCCGTGGACGCTCGGAAGGTGGTTCTCACCGAAGTGGTCCGCGGCCAGTGCGGTGCCCAGCACCGGCACCGCCGTGCCGGCGGCCGCCGTGGCCGCCGCGCACCCGAGGAGCAGCGCACCGCTCCCCGCGCGGACCGCGGCCAGGGCGCCGAACTGCGCGGCGCCCAGCAGGACACAGGCCGCGATCAGCGTGCCACGCCGCCCCGACCGGTCCGACAGCGCGCCGACCGGTGCAGCCGCGGCGCCGCCCGCCACGGCCACCGCCCGCAGCGACTGCGCGGACACGCCCAGCCGCCCGCCGTACCGCGCCTGCACGACGATGCCCAGCACCGCGGCCCCGGCCGCGCCGAGCAGGCAGAGCCACAGCAGCCACAACGCCGGGGTGCGCGCGGCCTGGCGGAGGGTGCGGTGGCGTACGGCGGGCGGGTTCTTCTCGAGGGCGCGGCGGACGGCGGGGTCCGCCGGCACGGACAGCGGGCCGGGCCGCGGCGGCCACCAGTTCCGCGGCGGATCCCGGAAGAACAGTCCGGACCCGGCCACCACCAGGGACGCGGCGCCGCCCGCCACCGCGAGCAGCACCCGCGGGCCGGCGTCCACGACCGGACGGAAAAGAAACGGTACGGCCCCGACGGCGAGCCCGCTCGCCACCACCGCCGTGGGGCCGCCCCGGCGTTCGGGCCACCAGCGGCCCGGCAGCGTCAGACAGGTGGCGTGCACCAGTCCGGCCCCGGCACCGGCGCACACCGCGAACACCAGCCGCGCAAGAGCCTGATGCGGGGCGAGGGCGAGCACGTGGTACCCGGCGAGGGTGCCGAGCGCCCCCACCGCCATGGCCCGACGGACGGGGAGCCGGCCGCTCTCCCGCAGCCGCCCGGCCGGAACGGCGACGGCCGCCTGGGCGAGCGCCCACAGTCCGGCCGGCCAGTACGGGTCCCCGTCCCACCGGTGGGCGGCACGGAGACCGGCCTGCGCGGCGAAGAACGCGCACGCGGCCCAGCCGATGCCCGCCATGCCCGCCCAGGGCAGGACGGCCATCCAGATCCGGCCACGGCCCAGCAGATCGGCGTCGCTCTCACCGACCCGGTACACGCGGCCCCTGCGGTCCCGCACCTCCCTGCACAGCACGGAGGCGGGGGGATCGATGGTCACCATCGCGATGTGCACCCCTTTGCGTCGAAAGTTCTGGCCGGCGCCCCCTGTCCCTTGCCTTTCGTGCGCGCGCGGGTCCCGGGACCGGCCGACGCGCACCGCCCGCCGGCCCCTCGCGTCACTCAGCCCATGAACCACCCCTCCAGAAGCCCCGCCGCTCGCGCCCGGCGGCCGGTGTTCCGCTCCGGGACACCCCCGGACCCCGACCCCGACCCGACCGCGGTCGCAGCCGCAGCCGCCGTCACAGCAGCCCCGCCGCCCGCGCCCACCGGTACTTCGCCCCCAGCACGGCCACCGGCTTCTCGGTCGTGTACGGGTAGGCCACGACCCCCCGCTCGAACAGGTACCGGCAGGCCTCCTCGACCTCCACGTCGCCCGCCAGGGACGCCACGACCGGCTTCTCGATCCCGCGCTCGCGGAACTCGGCGACCACACGCGCCGTCAGCTCCGCGAAGACCATCGGCGGGGTGACGATGGTGTGCCAGTAGCCGAGCACCAGCGCATGGATCCGCGGGTCCTCGAGGCCCAGCCGGATCGTCGCCTCGTACGTCGACGGCGGCTCGCCCCCGGTGATGTCGACCGGATTGCCGGCCGCACCGAACGGCGGGATGAACCGGCGGAACGCCTCGTCCAGATCGGACGGGATCTCCATCAGCGACAGCCCGTTGTCCGTCACCGCGTCGGACAGCAGCACCCCGCTGCCGCCCGCGCCGGTGATGATCACGACGTTGCCGCCCTTCGGGGCGGGCAGCACGGGCAGGGCGCGGGCGTACTCCAGCATGTCGTTCAGGCCCGGCGCCCGGATGACACCCGCCTGCCTGAGGATGTCGTCGTACACCGCGTCGTCGCCCGCGAGCGCGCCGGTGTGCGAGCCGGCCGCCTTCGCGCCCGCCGCCGTACGGCCCGCCTTGAGCACCACGACCGGCTTCTTCGGCACGGTCGCCCGCGCCGCCGCCACGAACGCCCGCCCGTCCTTGAGGTCTTCCAGGTGCATGGCGATGCACTCGGTGTGCGGGTCCTGCCCGAACCAGGTCAGCAGGTCGTCCTCGTCCAGGTCCGACTTGTTGCCCAGGCCGACGATCGCCGACACACCCGTCTTCGTGGTGCGGGCGAAGCCCAGGATGGCCATGCCGATTCCGCCGGACTGCGAGGACAGCGCCACACCGCCCTTGACGTCGTACGGCGTGCAGAACGTGGCGCACAGGTCCTGCCAGGTGGAGTAGTAGCCGTAGATGTTCGGGCCGAGCAGGCGCACGCCGTGCCGCTCGGCGATCTCCACGATCTCCGCCTGGAGTTCGTGCTCGCCGGTCTCCGCGAAGCCGGAGGGGATCAGCACGGCGTTGGGGATCTTCTTCCGCCCCACCTCCTCCAGCGCGGCGGCCACGAACCGGGCGGGAATGGCGAAGACGGCCACGTCCACCTCACCGGGAACGTCCGTGACACTCTTGTACGCCTTGCGGCCCAGGATGTCGTCGGCCCTGGGGTTCACCGGATGGATCTCCCCGGAGAAGCCGCCGTCGACGAGGTTGCGCATCACCGAGTTGCCGATCTTTCCGGGCTTGTCGGAGGCGCCGATCACGGCGACCGAGGACGGCTGCATCAGCCGGCGCATGGAGGTGAGGATCTCCTCGCGCGTGTACGTCCTCCTCGGCGCAGGCTGCCCCTCGGCGAGGATCACCCGGATGTCGGCGGCCGTCGCCCCGTGCGGCGTCGCGATCACCGGATTGAGGTCGACCTCGGCGATCTCGGGGAAGTCCGCGACCAGTTGGGAGACCCGCCGGATCTGCTCGGCCACCGCCCACCGGTCCACGCCGGCCTGCCCGCGCACCCCGCGCAGGATCTCCGCCGACCGGATGGAGTCCAGCATCGACAGCGCCTCGTCGGCCGTGACCGGCGCCAGCCGGAACGTCACGTCCTTCAGCACCTCGACCAGCACCCCGCCGAGCCCGAACGCCACCACCTTCCCGAACGTCGGGTCGGTGACCGCGCCGACGATGACCTCCTGCCCCTCGGGCAGCAGCTCCTGCACCTGCACGCCCTCGATCCGCGCCCCGGCGTCGTAGGCGCGGGCGTTGCCGACGATCCGGCAGAACGCCGCCCGGACGTCCGCCGCGCCCTCCACCCCCACGACGACACCACCGGCGTCGGTCTTGTGCAGGATGTCCGGCGAGACGATCTTCATCACCACCGGCCCGCCGAACCGCGCCGCCGCGGCCACCGCCTCGTCCACGTCCCTCGCCAGCACCTCGCCCGGCACGGCGATCCCGTACGCGTCGGCGATCACCTTGCCCTCGGGCGCGGTGAGCGCGGTACGGCCCTCGGCGCGCACGGCGTCGAAGAGTGCACGCACCCTCAGCTTCCGGTCCTCCGCCATCACGTCAGATCACCCCGTTCGACTTCAGCAGGCGCAACTCCTCGTCGCCGAGACCGAGTTCGCCGACGTAGACCTCTTCGTTGTGCTCGCCCAGCAGCGGTGAACCGGTCACCTCCACGGGCGAGTCGGACAGCTTGAGCGGGCTGCCGACCGTGATGAACTCGCCGCGCTCGGGGTGCGGGACGCGCACCACCATCTCGTTGGCGGCGAGCGAGGGATCCTCGATGATCTCCTTGGTGGACAGGATCGGCCCGCACGGGATGCCGTGCGCGTTCAGCCTCTCCAGCACCTCCCACTTGGGCAGGGTGGACGACCACTCCTCGATCAGCTGGAACATCTTGTTCAGCTTCGGCAGCCGGGCCTCGGGGGTCGCCCACTCGGGGTCGTCGGCGAGTTCCGGCCGGCCGATCAGCTCGGTGATCGGCTGCCAGCCGACCGGCTGGACGATGACGTACACGTAGTCGTTCGGCCCGCCCGGCGCGCACCTGACCGCCCAGCCGGGCTGACCGCCGCCGGAGGCGTTGCCGGAGCGCGGCACCTCGTCGCCGAAGTCCTCGTTGGGGTACTCCGCGAGCGGCCCGTGCGCCAGGCGCTGCTGGTCGCGCAGCTTCACCCGGCACAGGTTGAGCACCGCGTGCTGCATGGCGACGTTGACACGCTGGCCGCGCCCGGTGCGCTCCCGCTGGAACAGCGCCGCCAGTATCCCGGCCACCGCGTGCACCCCGGTGCCGGAGTCACCGATCTGCGCGCCCGTCGCCAGCGGCGGCCCGTCCTCGAAACCGGTGGTCGCCATCGACCCGCCCATGGCCTGCGCGACGACCTCGTACGCCTTGAAACCGGTGTACGGCCCCTCGCCGAAGCCCTTGATGGACGCGTACACGATCCGCGGGTTGATCTCCCGGATGCGTTCCCAGGTGAACCCCATCCGGTCGACCGCGCCCGGCCCGAAGTTCTCCACCATGACGTCGCTGCGCCGGATCAGCTCGGTCAGGATCTCCTTGCCGCGCGCGGTCTTGGTGTTCAGGGTGATGCTGCGCTTGTTGCAGTTCAGCATCGTGAAGTAGAGGGAGTCGACGTCCGGCAGGTCGCGCAGCTGCCTGCGCGTGATGTCCCCGGCCGGCGCCTCCAGCTTGATGACGTCGGCGCCGAGCCAGGCCAGCAGCTGGGTGGCGGAGGGCCCGGACTGGACGTGCGTCATGTCCAGCACGCGGATGCCGTCAAGAGCCTTGGTCATGACTGGCGCTCCTCACTTGTACATGGTCTGGTTCATGGTTCCGGGGGCGTACGCGTCCGGGTCGACCCAGACGTTGATCAGCGACGGCTTGCCCGACTCGCGGGCCCGGCGCAGCGCGGGGCCGATGTCGGCGGGGTCCCGGACCTCCTCGCCGTAACCGCCCAGCATCTGCGCGAACCTGTCGTAGGCGACGTCGCCGAGGGTGTTGCCGACCCGCTCGCGCTCCTTGCCGTACTTGGCGGCCTGGCCGTAACGGATCTGGTTCATCGAGGAGTTGTTGCCGACGATGCCGACGAACGGCAGGTCGTAGCGGACCAGCGTCTCGAAGTCCCAGCCGGTCAGCGAGAACGCGCCGTCGCCGAAGAGCGCGACGACCTCCTTGTCCGGGCGGGCCTGCTTGGCGGCGAGCACGAAGGGCACGCCGACGCCGAGGGTGCCGAGCGGGCCCGGGTCCATCCAGTGGCCGGGCGACTTGGGCTGGACGACCTGCCCGGAGAAGGTGACGATGTCGCCGCCGTCGCCGATGTAGACCGAGTCCTCGGTGAGGAAGTCGTTGATCTCGCTGACCAGCCGGTACGGGTGGATGGGGGAGGCGTCCGACCGCAGCTGCGGCAGCCGCCTGTCGATCGCGGTCTGCTCGGCGGCCCGCAGCTCCTCCAGCCACTCCTTGCGCCGGGCGGCCCCGCCGTTGACGCGTCCCGAGGCCGCCTCGGTGACGGACTTCAGGACGAGGCCGGCGTCGCCGACGATCCCGAGGCCGATGTCGCGGTTCTTGCCCACCGTCCGGTAGTCCAGGTCGATCTGCACGACCGTCGCGTCGGGGGAGAGGCGCTTGCCGTAGCCCATGCGGAAGTCGAAGGGCGTGCCGACGATCACGATGACGTCCGCGTTCGAGAAGGCGTACCGGCGGGAGAGCTGGAAGTGGTGCGGGTCGCCGGGCGGGAGGGTGCCGCGTCCGGCGCCGTTCATGTACGCCGGGACGTTCAGGGTGCGCACCAGCTCGACGGCGGCCTCGGTGCCCCGGGTCGTCCACACCTGGCTGCCCAGCAGGATCGCCGGCTTCTCGGCGTGCACCAGCAGGTCGGCGAGCTTCTCGACCGCCTCGGGGTCGCCGGCCGAGCGGGTGGAGGCCCGGTAGGCGCCCGCCTTCGGGATCCGTGCCTTCGCGGCCGGCACCTTCGCGTCCAGGACGTCGCGCGGGATCTCCAGGAAGGAGGGGCCGGGCGCGCCGTGGTAGCACTCGCGGAACGCCATCGACACCATGTCGGCGGCGCGTGCGGTGTCCGGCACGGTCGCCGCGAACTTGGTGATCGGCGTCATCATGTCGACGTGCGGCAGGTCCTGCAGGGACCCCATCTTGTGCTGGGTGAGCGCGCCCTGGCCGCCGATCAGCAGCATGGGGGACTCCGCGCGGAAGGCGTTGGCGACCCCGGTGACGGCGTCGGTCGTGCCGGGGCCGGCCGTGACCACCGCACAGCCCGGCCTGCCGGTGATCCGGGCGTAGCCGTCGGCGGCGTGCGCGGCGACCTGCTCGTGGCGTACGTCGACGACTTCTATGCCCTCGTCGACGCAGCCGTCGTAGATGTCGATGATGTGGCCGCCGCACAGGGTGTAGATGCGGTCGACCCCCTCGGCCTTCAGCGCCTTGGCAACGAGATGACCACCGGAGATCACTTCCTGGGTGTCGTCGGGCATGGCGGAGTCCTGTCCTTTTCGTAGGGGGTTGGGCGGCTCGCGGTGTCCCTGTATGCGCACTACGGCAGCGGTCTGCACTGCTCGGCATGCTGTATGCAGTAGATTGCATACAGTCGACGAATACTGTATGAAGCTTGTTATCCCCCATCCCGGTGGGTGGTGTCCAGGGGGCGGACACACTTTTCGGTCGCCGGGAACCGGCCAACTCCCCGTCACCGGCCCGGCGGTGACCCACCCGCATCAGCGCAGGCGTCACGGAGGCCGTGACGACCCGCCGGACAGGAGCCGCACATGGACCTGTACGAACACCAGGCACGGCAGCTCTTCCAGGAACACGGCATCCCCGTGCCCCGGGCCGAGATCACCGACTCGCCGCAGCAGGCCCGCGAGATCGCCCGCCGGCTCGGCGGCCGGGCCGTCGTCAAGGCCCAGGTGAAGACCGGCGGACGGGGGAAGGCCGGCGGGGTCAGGCTCGCCGCCGACCCCGCCGCGGCCGAAATGACGGCACGACAGATCCTCGGCATGGACATAGGCGGCCACCGCGTCGGCACGGTCATGCTGGCCGAACCGGTCGACATCGCCGAGGAGTTCTACGTGTCCTACGTCCTCGACCGCGCGTCCGGCGGCTTCCTCGCCATCGCCTCCGCCCAGGGCGGCATGGAGATCGAGGAGGTCGCCGCGACCCGGCCGGAAGCGGTGGCCCGCATCCCCGTCGACCGGGCCGAGGGCGTCACCTCCGCCAAGGCCGGCGAGATCGCGAGCGCGGCCGGGCTGCCGGCGCGGACCGCCGACGTCCTCGTACGGCTGTGGCAGGTGCTGGTCCGCGAGGACGCGCTGCTCGTCGAGGTCAACCCGCTGGTCCGCACCGCACAGGGGGGAATCCTCGCGCTCGACGGCAAGGTCACCCTGGACGACAACGCCCGCTTCCGACAAGCCGGTTCGGGCGCGCGGGACGAGGAGCACCGGGACCCGCTGGAGGCGGCCGCCGCCGAGCGCGGCCTCACCTACGTCAAGCTCGACGGCGAGGTCGGCGTCATCGGCAACGGCGCGGGCCTCGTCATGTCCACCCTCGACGTCGTCGCCGGCTGCGGCGCCCGCCCCGCCAACTTCCTCGACATCGGCGGCGGCGCCTCCGCCCGGGTGATGGCCGACGGACTGTCGGTGATCCTGTCCGACCCGGCCGTGAAGTCCGTGTTCGTCAACGTCTTCGGCGGCATCACCGCCTGCGACGCGGTCGCCCACGGGATCGTGACCGCGGTCGACCGCGTCCGCCTCACCAAGCCGCTCGTCGTCCGCCTCGACGGCAACAACGCCGCACGCGGACGCGCGATCCTCGCCGAGCGCGCCCATCCGCTCGTCGAGCAGGCCACCGGCATGGACGGCGCCGCCCGCCGTGCCGCCCAACTCGCCCACACCGCCTGAGGAGCCCGGACATGGCCATCTATGTGACCAAGGAGAGCAAGGTCCTCGTCCAGGGCATGACCGGCGCCGAGGGCATGAAGCACACCCGGCGCATGCTCGCGGCCGGCACGGACGTGGTCGGCGGGGTCAACCCGCGCAAGGCCGGCCAGAGCGTCGACTTCGACGGGCGGGCCGTACCCGTCTTCGGCTCGGTCGCCGACGCCGTGCGCGCGACCGGAGCCGATGTCACCGTCGTCTTCGTGCCGCCCGCGTTCGCCAAGGCCGCCGTCCTGGAGGCCGCCGACGCCCGCATCCCCCTCGCCGTCGTCATCACCGAGGGCATCCCCGTCCACGACACCGTCGCCTTCACCGCCCACGCGCGCCGCACCGGCACCCGGATCATCGGGCCCAACTGCCCCGGACTGATCACCCCCGGCCAGTCCGACGTGGGCATCATCCCCGCCGACATCACCAAGCCGGGCCCGATCGGCCTGGTCTCCAAGTCGGGCACACTGACGTACCAGCTCATGTACGAGCTGCGCGACACCGGCTTCTCCACCTGCGTCGGCATCGGCGGCGACCCCGTGACGGGCACCAGCCACATCGACTGCCTCGCCGCCTTCCAGGACGACCCCGACACCGAACTGGTCGTCCTCATCGGGGAGATCGGCGGCGACGCCGAGGAACGCGCCGCCGCCTACATCCGCGACCACGTCACCAAACCGGTCGTCGGCTACATCGCCGGTTTCACCGCGCCCGAGGGCCGCACCATGGGCCACGCCGGAGCGATCGTCTCCGGCTCCGCCGGCACCGCCCGCGCCAAGCAGCAGGCGCTGGAAGCGGCCGGAGTCCGCGTCGGCCGCACCCCCACCGAGACGGCCCGACTGGTCCTGGACACCCTGCGCACCGGCTGACACCGGACACACCCACCGGGCCGGCCCCTGCCGCCGGTGCGGCACCACCGCTCACCGCAACGCGCCCCAGTTCCGAAAACGTGCCCCACCCCGCCCCGACCGTGCACCGAGAGCGGAGCCGACAATGCCACCCACCCTCACCCCGAACCCGCCGCCGACCCCCGCGACCGCCCCCACCCTCCTGAAACCCGGCACGGCCTACCCCGACGCCTGGCGGCGCTGTCTCGCCGCCGCGCCCGAGGCCTTCCGGGACGACCGCGTCCTCACCCTCTGGGGCGCCGACTGGCGGCCCGACGGCCGTACGGCCTCCGCGACCACGCCGGTCGACGGCACCCCGATCGCCGGCGCCCCGCGACTCGACGGCGCCACCGCCCAGCGGGCCGTACGCGCCGCCCTGGACCAGCACCGGGCCTGGCGGCACGTCCCGCTGCCCGAGCGGCGGGCGCGCATCGCCGCCACCCTGGACGCGCTCGCCGCCCACCGCGACCTGCTCGCCCTGCTGCTCGTCTGGGAGATCGGCAAGCCGTGGCGGCTGGCCCTCGCGGACGTGGACCGGGCGATCGACGGCGTGCGCTGGTACGTCGAGGGCATCGAGCCCATGCTCGCCGGCCGGGCCCCGCTGGACGGACCGGTCTCCAACATCGCCAGCTGGAACTACCCGATGAGCGTGCTCGTGCACGCCGCCCTCGTCCAGGCGCTGGCCGGCAACGCCGTGATCGCCAAGACCCCGACCGACGGCGGCGTGGCCTGCCTCACCCTCGCCATGGCGCTGGCCGCCCGCGAAGGGGTGCCGGTCACCCTGGCCGGCGGCAGCGGCCGCGAGCTGAACCAGGCTCTGGTGCGGGCGCCGGAGATCGGCTGCGTGTCCTTCGTCGGCGGCCGCGACACCGGCGCCGACGTGGCCACCGCGGTCGCCGGCCTGGGCAAACGGCACATCCTGGAACAGGAGGGCCTGAACACCTGGGGCATCTGGGACTTCTCCGGCTGGGAGCGGCTGACCGCGGTGATACCCAAGCTGTTCGACTACGGAAAGCAGCGCTGCACCGCCTACCCGCGCTTCGTCGTGCAGCGGTCCCTGTTCGACGCGTTCCTCGCCGCCTACCTCCCCGCCGTCCGCTCCGTCCGCGTGGGCCACCCCCTCGCCGTCGCCGACCCGGCCGACCCGCCGCCCGAGCTGGACTTCGGCCCGCTGATCAACGCGGCCAAGGCCAAGGAGCTGACCGACCAGGTCGCCGAGGCCGTCGACCGGGGCGCCGTACCGCTGTACCGGGGCCGCCCCGACAGCACACGGTTCCTGCCCGGCCAGGACACCTCCGCCTACGTCCACCCGGTCACCCTGCTGAACCCGCCGCCGTCCTCCCCCCTGCACCACGCGGAACCCTTCGGCCCGGTCGACACGATCGTCCTGGTCGACACCGAGGCCGAGCTGCTGGCCGCCATGAACGCGTCCAACGGCGCGCTGGTCGCCACCCTCTCCACCGACGACCGGGCCGCCTACGACCGGCTCACCCCGCAGATCCGCGCCTTCAAGACCGGGCACGGCGTTCCCCGCTCACGCGGCGACCGCGACGAACTGTTCGGCGGCTTCGGCGCCTCCTGGCGCGGCGCCTTCGTCGGCGGCGACCTCCTCGTACGCGCCGTGACCCGGGGCCCGGCGGGGGAGCGGCTGCCCGGGAACTTCCCGGAGTACCAGCTCATGCCGTGACCCTCACGGCCCGCACACGCGATCTCGCCATGCGTACACCCTCACCGGCACGGCGGCCCGCTCCCTGCGGGCCGCCGCCCACAGGACGGAATACGCAGGTGAAACGCACTCCGAAACCTTGGTATTGTTGTTCCTGTCGCCACGGGGACCACCCCCGCAAGGCGACACACACCTAGTCCGGGTGGCGGAATGGCAGACGCGCTAGCTTGAGGTGCTAGTGCCCTTTATCGGGCGTGGGGGTTCAAGTCCCCCCTCGGACACAACGATTGACGATACGGCGACGAGGGCCTCGACTTAACGGTCGCGGTCCTCGTTGCGTGTTCGTAGCTGATAGTGATGCCCAGGGCGTCGTAGAGCGGGCCTTTCTTCTCGACGGCGGCAGTCTGGAAGTTCCGTGCAATATCTCCAACACTCTCAGTGACCTCCCGGATCTGTCGCGCGTCGAGCGGCGATTGCTTCTTCCGAGTGACGGCGGGGTGCGCGTCGAGTTTCCTCTGCGCCGCGTCCTTGTCCCGCTGGGCCTCGTTGATCCACTGGGTGACGACGGCGGGGGCGGCTCCGGCGTCCAAGGCTGCCTGGTAGCGGGCGAGGCGCCGCTCGCACTCCTTGATCACCTGGCCTGCTTGAGTCTGCTCGGGGGTCTGGGGCTCTGCGGTGCTTGCTGCGGCGCTGGCATGGGTGAGCGCTTCGATGGTGGCGGAGAGCCGGTCGGGGGCGAAGGCCCGGGCGATCCACTCATCCAGGGCCTGGCAGACGATGTCTTCCCGCAGGTAGACGGTGCGCGGGTGGGTGAGGTCGGGATAGAGGGCGGCTTCTTCCTCTTTGAACACGCAGCGGTAGTAAACGCGGTTCCGGATGGTGGCGGGCTGCATCTTGCGCCCGCACAGGCTGCACCGGACCCGACAGCGCAGAGCGTAGGGGAGCGCGCCCCGCTTCCCGGCGCGCTCCTGCCGCCCCTGGTTGCGGGCGCGCTGTGTGCGCACGGTGCGGGCGGCATCGAAGAGGTCGGGGCTGATGATCGCTTCGTGGGCGGGTTCGTTGGAGTGGATCCACTCCTCAGGAGGGTTGTGGGTCATGTGGGTGCGGTGGCCGAGGGTGACGTCGTCGACGTCGAGGAGGCGTTCTTCCTTGCGCTGCTTGTTCCAGACCTCGTGGCCGGTGTAGCGGGGGTTGAGGAGGATGGCGCGAACGGCGCCCTGCTGCCATGCGGTCTTCTTGCGGTGCGGATTGCGGGTGGCGTCGTGGGCGGAGGGGCAGGGGATGCCTTCCCGGGTGAGCTGGGTGGCGATGGCGCTGTAGCTCATGCCGTCCACGTACAGACGGAAGATCCGCTGCACGACGGGTGCGGCGGCGGGGTCCAGCTCGAGTTTGTGGACGCGCCGGCCGACGACGGCCTTCGAGGGGTTGGGGTGGGGGCCTGCGTCGGCGATCCGGTAGCCGTAGGGTGGCCGCCCGCCGAGATAGCGGCCCTGAAGCTGGGCCTGAGAGCTCATCGCGGTCCGCACCCGGATCTTGATGCGGTTGCGTTCCCCCTTGCTCATGCCGCCGAAGACGGACATGACCAGGTCGTGGGCCTCGTTGTCCGGGGCGATGGGGCCGCCCACCTCCGGGACCCACAAGGGGATGCGGAAGTGGACGAAGACAGGGAAGGTGTTGCCGAACTGGTTGCCGTAGAACGTGCGCTGCGGCTCCCCGATCACGACAGCGTCGAATCCGCGGTTCGGGTCGCGGAGGGCTTGGAGGAGTTCGTTGGCGCGGGGGCGGCGCTTCCAGGGGAGGGAGCGGCTGTGTCCGACGTCGAAGTACTCGGCGACGATCTGGCCGCCGGCGGGTTCGATCAGGGCGCGGGCGCGGGTGAGCTGCCAGTTTCTGGAGGCCTCCGGGTCTTGGAGGTCCTCGGTGGAGCAGCGGCCGGCGAACGCGAAATGGATCATGTCCGGTCAGACCCCCGGGGTGTAGGCGTGGAGCGCTTTGCGGGTGTTATGTGGCGCTCTGTCGTACCTCGGATGGGCGAGAAGAGCCAGCGGTCCGCCCTTGCTAGCCGTTTCCGGCTTCGGGGCACGCCTGGACGGGATCGGCGACCAAGGCGTGCAGGAGGTGTAGGAGGGCGGCCCTCGGATGCGGGCTGGGGCATGCGCTGTTGGACGCCGTGGCCAGGTGACTCGTCAGTGCTGACACATCCCGTATAGAGATGTCGCACGTCGATTTTGACGTCCTGTGTCGGCCAATGATCGTTTGGGTAAGCGGCTGGCTGTGGGCCCCGTTGGTCCATTCCCGGTCGGACTGAACCCGGCGTACAGCCCGACTCGTCTGCCTTTCGTTGACTCCACCAACCATCGTGCTGTGAGCCCGTGCAGCGGAAGACTCAGCCTCCCGCCTCGGATGCCGCCGGCAGGAATCGGCTGACCTGGCCGCTGTACGAGACATACAGCTCCTCGCGGGCGCGCGTGCAGGCCACGAAGAGGAGGCAGCGTTCGGCCAGCATGTCCGCCTCGTGCTGCAGTCGGTCCACATCCGGTGGTGTGACAGCTGGCGGGAACGGGAAGGCGCCTGCCGTCACGCCGATCACCGCGACGCAGCGGAATTCCAGGCCTTTCATCGCGTGCAGAGTGGCCAGCCGGACCCCCACGTCCTGCTGGGCTGGCCCCTCCCTGACCAGAGCCGCGGGCAGCCCGGCGCGTTCCAGTCGCGCCTTGACCTTGTCCAGCGTCTGGTGGAACCGGGCGGCTACCGCGATCTCCGCCGGCGCCGCGCCGCCTGCGACCCACTCACGTATCCTCGCGACGACCGCGCTCAGTTCGGCGTCCTCACTCCCGAAATCCCTCAGGGCGGGCCTACGGCCGTGCAGGAGGGAACGGTAACCGGCCAATGAGTCCTTGCCGTCGCCCGACAGAGACTCCACCGGTTCGTCCTCCATCAGGGCCGCCGCCCAGCGGAGGATCTCCTCTGTGCTGCGGTAGTTGATGCGCAGCCGACTGGAACGGCCCGCGACCGGGATACCGAGAGAACCCAGCGAGACGCGCGAGTCGTAGATGCGCTGGTGCGGGTCCCCCGTGATGAACAGGTCGTCCGGCCCCGGCGCGACGGCTCCGCGCAGGACCCGCCACTGGACCGGGTGCAGGTCCTGCGCCTCGTCGACCACGACATGGGCGTACGGCGGGTCACCTGCTCCTGGTTCGCCCAAGAGTCTGGCGGCCTCCGCGCACAACTGCAGGTAGGTGCACTTCCCGTCCTTGCGCAGGCCCTGCTCGAACATCTTCATGGCCCGCCATACCCGCGCCCGCTTGACCGGACCCAGGGCCGAGCCCCTGCCCCGCCGCACCGCTCGCAGATACTCGTCCTCGGTGGAGATCGACTGGGCGAGCACCACGTGCCGGTACTCCTGGGAGAGGAACTGCTCGTTCCACTCCAGGCCGAGCATCTGCTGGATCTTGCGCCAGCGGAAGCGTTCGTCCGCGTCGTCGCACAACCGGGGCACCGAGCCCCGGCGGCGGCGCACGACGTCCCGGGCCAGGGCGTCGACCGTGGTGACATCGACCCTTTTCAGCAGGGCTTCGTCCTCCAGGAGGAGCGCGAGGTTCTCCCTGAGGGACTTCGCCAGCGCGGTCGTGTACGTGGTGAGAAGGATCCTGCCTGCGTGCGGCGACCTCTGGAGCAGGTGCTTGACGCGGTGCAGGGCCACCACGGTCTTGCCCGTGCCAGGGCCCCCGGTGACCTGGGCGGGGCCGGCATAGGTCGCCCGGTAGGCCACCCGGCGCTGGGCGGGATGGAGGAAGATGCGCCAGGCGGCGAACGGCTTGGTGAGGATGTCCTCCAGTTCCTCCGCTCCCGTGACCACGGTGATACGGCTGTGCGTGTTGGCGATGGCGGACGACAGGTCGTCGGGGTCGTAGGGCCCGGCGTCCGCAGGACGGCGCACGGCTACGACCTCCCGCCAGACCGTGTCCTCGTCGAACCCCTCGGCGAGGAACTGCAGTACCTCGAACTGGTCCTCGGGGAACAGCGAGGCGAACGCCTCCAGCTGGGCCTGGTCGGTGATGGTGCGGGCCGCGCGCAGCGTTCCCTCGTCGATGCCGAGCCGGGTCAGGGATGCGTCCGCGAAGCCGTCGAACAAACGCTCCTGTGCCTTCGCCGCCGTCTGCTCCAGCACCGGGGTGAGCTGCTCGATGGCGACGACATTGCGGACCTCCAGGCCACGCGTCGCGGTGTTGACCGTGTAGAGCCGCTTGGCGGCCCACTCGTAAGCCTTGTCGTGCTGTACGACGTTCACCAGGAGGAAGGTGTCACCACCGTCCTCGGGCGCGAGGACGACGCCCCGCCAGAAGTCGGTGATCCTGATGGTCCGCAGGCGCGGATCGCGGGCGTTTTCCACGGACTCCAGGTGCAGACCCTTGTCGGCGTGCAGTTCGGCGACGGTGAGTTGCTGAAACTTCTTCATCGCCTTCCGTACCCCTGCCCGGACCGGCTTCTCCAGCTGCTCGTACTTGTCCCAGAAGGTGTTGGCGAATGCCAGCTGCGGCAACGGACCGTCCTCCCCACGCGGTGCGATGTGCACACCCTACTCAGGGACCTGCTGGGCGGCAGGCCCCTGACCGGCGGCGACGAGGCGCTATCGGTATTCCAGCAGGATCCTGCGCAGTCGTGTGGACGCCGCCGAACCGGAGAGTCTGCCGTCCGCCATCGCACGGATGATGTGTGCACCGTGGTGTCCCGCCTGCCGGATGAGGGCAGTCCGACCGAGGCGGGACGCCATGCGCCGGGCGGCCAGCTCCACTCCCTGCGCTGAGAAGTCGTCGTTTCCGGCCGCGGGCCGCAACGCGCGGGGGCGCGGCTCCGCGGTGCGTGGGCGACGCTCCGGCCGCTGCCTGGAGGCGGGGCGTGAGGGGGTTTGCTCTTCCTCCGTGAGGATTTCCTTCAACCGGTTGCGGGCCTTGGTCTCCAGCTGTCGGATCCGTTCCCTGGTGACGCCGTACACGGAGCCGATCGCGTCGAGGGTCTGCACTTCCTGGTCGATCAGGCCGCTGCGCCGCCGCAGGATGTCCGCCGACTTGACGTCGAGCTTGGCGAGCAGCCGTTGCTCGATGTCCTCCCGCGACCACTGCGGGTACAGCAGCTCTTCGGGCCCGAGGGAAGGCAGGTCGTAGGAGAGGGCGTCGCCGAGGTTGGCGCCCTCGAACAGTTCACGGTCGAGAGAGGCGGTCACCCTGCTGATCCCACGGATCTCCGTTACGCGGGTCACGGTGAGACCCGTGGCGACGGCGACAGCCTCCTTGGTGGCTGCACGGCCCAGCGCATGCAGCTTTGCTTCGGCTGCGGCCACCTTGTGCATCTCCTCGTGCAGGTGCACCGGAATGCGGATGGCACTGCCGAAGTCCGCGATCGCGCGTGTCATCGCCTGGCGGATCCAGTGGTAGGCGTAGGTCGAGAGCTTGAAGCCCCGGGCGGGGTCGAACTTGCAGACCGCGTGCATCAGGCCGAGCACGCCGTGGTGAAGTAGATCCTCGTCCTCCAGGCCCTGGCCCGTGTACTTCTTGCGCAGCTCGTGGACAAGGCCCACGTTGTGCTCGACGAGAGCCTCGTAGGCCTGGCGGCGGACGTCGCTGCGCGGCAGGGCGGCGAGTTCCTCCTCGGCCGGCTCCGGGGATGGTGAGGTGGTGGGCCACCCGCGCATCAGAAGGGTCAGCCCCGTTTCCTCCTGTGCCGTCAGGATGCGTTTGGCCGGGCGGCGCAGGAAGCGGCGCTCCGCCAGCAGTGATCTGGCGGCGGAGATCTCGGCCGGCTGCTTCTCCCTGACGGGTGGGGAAGGCTGGGTAGGGATGGCGGGCAAGGGCTCCAGGCCCCGTTTCGCTTTCTGCCCGGCCTGCTGCGGCTGCGCAGTGGGCGACGGGGACGCCGGCGCGGGCTGCTCCGTGGGTGTGGCTGCCCGCCCGGCCTGCTTCGTCTGCTCGTCGCGGCTGGGCGCCGGGCGCGGTCGTTCCGCGTGCGTCGCGTTGTGCCCGGCCTGCCGCGGCTCGGTTGGCCGATGGACCGGTACCGGCGACTCCACGTGTGCCGGACCAGCCAGCGCCGCTGCCAGCCGGTCGGTCTCGTTGTCGTCGAGCCCGCACAGTCGCGCCAGTCCCGGTACGAAACGAGAGGCAGGGGCGGCAGAGCCGACGTAGCGCTGCGCCAGCTTCAGGACTGCCGTCATCCTCGGGCCGAGATCTTCCCTCCGCACTGTCGGTTCGATCGGGTCGGGCGACCGGTTTTCGGCGGCGCGCCCCACGTCGGTCGCCCCGGCCGGGCCGGTGTGAGCCGTCCTGCTCCGCGTCGGAGTGTGGACCGCCGTCGCTGCCCTGGTCACTGCCGCAGCCCGCAGCGGCGACGGGCGGCCGCCGACCTCGGCCGCCGCATGGCGAGGAGCCGCGACTCTGATGCCCAGTTTCTTCAACTCGCCTGTCAAGCGGTCCAGTTCGGCGTCGCTGAGACCGAGGCCGGAAGCGGCCGCGAGGAACTCCTCGCGTGTCACCGCTCCGTCCGCCGCCAGCTCTCGCAGCCGTCTCAGCAGCGCCCCCAGCGCCAGCCGCAGCCCCTGCTCCCTGTCCCCCCGGAAGCCCGGCGTCATGCCTGCCATGGGACGACTGTGCCACGGGGATACGACAACTGGCCCTGACGTGCCGGAATCGACGCTAGGATCCCTGGCCCCGGCGTGGGGACGCCGGGTGGGGAACGGCCGTGCACGTACCGGCCGCTGCAAGGGGGCATGATGGATCCACGGGACGAGTTGACCGCGTACCTGCGCGGGCAGCTGATGGGTCCGGCGGACGGTGAACGTGAGGTCCTGCTGTTCCCGCCCGACCGCCAGTACCTCGTCGGCACCCTCTACCCACGCGATGCGGACCTGCACGGGCAGCTGCGCCTGGTGGGCGACATGGACGACGAGGACGAGGGCCGTGGAACGGAGGAGGCCCGCGAGGACACGAACCCGGCCGTCGACCCGCTGCCCTCCGTCAACTCCTGGCTGCCCTCCTCACTGGGCATCAGTTTCTACACCGACGCCACGGAACTTCAGGTCACCTGCTCCGCGGCCCGCTACCTCACCGAACAGGGGGAACGGGCCCGGCAGTGGCGGCGCGAGCCGCTGCCCGAGGAGACCATCCCCCTCGGGCCCAAGGACGACAACCCGAAAAAGGTCTTCGACGGGCGGGGTGAACTGACCGTGCACTGGCGGCCGTTCAGCGAAGGGCACCTCGTCACCGTGGGCCTGGCGAACGCCGTTCGGGCCGGTGACGAGGACAGTCGCACACCCGCCTGGGACCGCATGCTGTTCCAGGCGTGCCTGGGTGTCACCGTGCCTGGCGGCCGGATCCGTCAGTACCCCAGCATCACGCTGATCAGCCGGGACGAGGAGGAGCAGGAGCTGCGCCTGCAGTACCGCCACGTCCGCACCTACGCCATCGGTCACGGATGCGCGGTCGGAGAGGTGCTCGCCGACGGGCGAGTGGTGGGTCTGAAGACCGAGCTGCTGCCGCACGTCGATGTTCCCGACGTCCGGGCCGCCGGGCCGACCGATCTTCCCGTCCTGCGGCTGGCCCGTCTCGCGGACGACCAGGTGGCCGTCGGCGACCTGCGTGAGGAACTTCGCGCGTTCGCTGCCGGCTATCGGGCCTGGTACGAGGAGCAGTGCAGTCTCGACGTCCCGCCTTGGGGACGTTCGGCCGCCGACCGCATCCTGGCCAGGATCGAGGCCGCCGTCGCGCGCATCGAGTCGGGCATCGAGACGCTCTGCGATCCGCGGCGCCCGGAGATCCTCGCGGCCTTCAGGATCGCGAACCGGGCCATGGCGCTCCAGATGCGACACAGTGCACGCGATCAGGCCGGTGAGCGCCGGGAACGCCGCACGGCCATACTCCTCGAGCCCGACCCCGATCCGGAAGCGGCGTGGCGTCCCTTCCAGTTGGCCTTCTTCCTGCTGGCGCTGGACGGCACGGTGGATCCCAGCCACCCCGACCGGGACACCGTCGACCTGATCTGGTTTCCCACGGGCGGCGGCAAGACCGAGGCCTACCTGCTGCTGGCCGCGTTCGTCATGGTGCTGCGCCGCTTCCAGGAGTACGGCGGCGGTACCGCCGTACTCAGCCGCTACACCCTGAGCCTGCTCACCACCCAGCAGTTCCAGCGGGCCGCCACCATGGTCTGCGCTCTGGAACGGCTGCGCCGCCCGGACGAGCGCCGGCTCGGCAGCGAACCGTTCTCCATCGGCCTGTGGGTCGGCGACACCACGGTGCCCAACCGCTACGCGGACGCGGAGCAGGCCTTCGACGACCTACGGGACGCGGCGCACCCGGGGGAGGCCTTCATCCTCGACCGCTGCCCCTGGTGCGGTACGCGCATCCTGCCGCATGCCAAGTCCGCGGACCGGGGCGACTACGGCATCCGCGCCACGGCCACGTCCTTCGCGTTCTACTGTCCGCGCGACGAGTGCTTCTTTCACAAGGAGCTGCCCGTCGCCGTCGTCGACGACCACCTCTACGATCGGCCGCCGACCTTCGTCCTGGGCACCGTCGACAAGTTCGCGCGTCTGGCGTGGGAGGCCAGGGCCGGACGGCTCTTCGGCGCCGAAGGAGTGGGCAACCGCCCGCCCAGCTTGGTGATCCAGGACGAACTCCACCTGCTCACCGGCCCGCTCGGCTCGCTGACCGGGCTGTACGAGTCGGCGGTGCTGTCCTTGTGCGTGCATGGGGGCAGGGGCCCGAAGGTGGTGGCGTCGACGGCAACCATCCGTCGTTCGGGAGAGCAGGTGCGCCGGCTGTACGGCCGGGACGTGCAGTTGTTCCCGTCCGCCGGTCTCGACGCACGCCACTCGTACTTCGCCGAACCCGACACCAGCCATCGCGGCCGGCGGGGCCGTCGCTACCTTGGCGTCATGGCCCAGGGGCACACCGCGGGCCGGGCCTCCGTCGCCACCGCGGCGGCGATGCTGCAGGGTGCGTACGAACTGCCGGAGGAGCACCGGGACGCGTACTGGACCCTCGTCGCCTACCACCACAGCCTGCGCGAGCTCGGCCGGACGATCACCGCAACCGGGGACGACATCCCCGCCCAGCTCGCCGGCATGGGCGGTGCCGCAGGTACCCGGGAGCTGACCGACCAGCAGGTGCAGGAACTCACCAGCAACCTGAACCGAGCCGAACAGCCCGTGCTGCTGGACCGGTTGGCCAAGCCCTGGACCGAGCCGGGTGCCATCTCCTTCCTCGCCTGCACCAACATGCTCTCGGTGGGTGTGGACGTGAAGCGGCTCGCGCTGATGCTGATGCTGGGGCAGCCGAAGACGACCGCCGAGTACATCCAGGCCACCAGCCGCGTGGGACGTGACAAGGTGCCCGGTCTCGTCGTCACCTTCTTCAACGCCACCCGCCCGCGCGACCGGTCGCACTACGAGACCTTCGGCGTCTACCACCGCTCGCTGTACCGGCACGTCGAGCCGACCAGTGTCACGCCCTGGTCGGTGCCGGCCCGCCGGCGCGCCCTGCACGCCGCGCTGGTGGTACTCGTCCGGCACCGTCTCGGACTCGCGGCGGAGGACCAGGCGGGTGAGCTGCTGGACCACCTGCCGGGGGCCGTGGTGCTCGCCGAGGAACTCGTCGCCTGGGTGCGGGCGAGCGACCCGCGTGCCGCGCAGGCCGTGCGGGACGAACTCGACGGGCTGCTCGCCGCATGGCAGCAGCGCGCCCAGGAGGCCCGGGACGCGAACAAGCCCCTGTACTACCGGAGCCAGGGCAAGGGGCACCTGAACCTGCTGAAGAACTTCGAGCAGTACGGCGGGCTGTGGGAGACCCCGCACTCCCTGCGCACGGTCGACCGCGAGTGCCAGGTCACGGTGAAGGGAGCCGACCGGTGAGCCGCAAACTGAGGGTGCGCCAGGCGCAGACCGTACTGCCGTTCGGGGTCGGGGCCGTCCTGGACATCCAGGGCGAATCGTTCGTCGCCACCGGCATCGGGGACTGGCCGCGCAAACGGCAGCCGGTCGACTCACCCCGGCTGGCCGCACGGCTGCGAGTGAGTGGCTTCTTCGCGGCCCCACCGACCCTCAACGACCGCTACGACAACCAGGATGCGCCCGGAGCTCCGTACATCCGGTTCCCGACCTGGCTGTTCTGCGGCAGCTGCCGCCGCATGCGGCGCTGGCGCATCGCCGACGAGACCCCGGGCACGCCTCCGCAGTGCCCCCAGTGCTCACCGAGGCGCCCGCTCGTCCCGATGCGGTTCGTGCAGATCTGCAAGGTGGGACACCTCTCCGACGTCGACTGGTGGTTCTGGGCGCACTCCCGGCTGGACCCTGAGGACCGTCAGGCCTGCACGTCCCGGGAGTCCCGGGACTCCCGGGCACAGCTGAGCTTCCGCGTCGAACAGCGCGCCGCGGGCCTGGAGGCTCTCTCGGTCGTCTGTACGGCGCCGAAGTGCCGGGGCACCCGGGACCTCCTCGACATCCTCGGTACGCACGGCCTGCGCTGCTCCGGACGCAACCCGTGGCAGCGCGCGGCGGAACGGGTCGAC
This sequence comes from Streptomyces sp. NBC_00557, assembly GCF_036345995.1. Lineage (NCBI taxonomy): Bacteria > Bacillati > Actinomycetota > Actinomycetes > Kitasatosporales > Streptomycetaceae > Streptomyces > Streptomyces sp. NBC_00557. Next base: position 1,495,593 of record NZ_CP107796.1, on the reverse strand, counting down.
TGCCGCGAGACCGTTCAGGTCGTGCAGCGCACCGCCGGAAACCTCTACTACCCCGTGGTGCACTCCGCGCTGGACATTCCGGAGGCCGAGGGACCTCCGGCCTGGGAGGGCGAGGCGGCCGAACGGGTGCGGGCCAGCACCCTGTGGCTCGCCTTGTGCAGCGCGCCGGACGGCCCGAACGCGCTGGCCCTGCGCGAGATGATCAAGCAGGAGACCCAGGCCGACGACGCGCTCCTTGACGCCCTGCTGGCCGAGGAAGTCGGCACGCCCGTCACTGCCGCCGCCCCGGACAAGCCGGTCTACCCGGACCTCAGCAGCGAGGAGTGGGCGGCGCTCACCGCGCCCGCGCCCGAGGCCACCCGCGACTTCGTGGTCCGGCATACCGACCTGGGGCTGGCCGGGGAGAACCAGGCGCCGTGGACGACCCTGCGGGAGCGGTTCGGCAAGGTGGTGCTCGTCGACCGGCTGCGGGAGGTGCGGGCGCTGCAGGGGTTCACCCGGGTCGCCCCCGACGCCACCTTCGTGCCTGCCGACACCTCCCGCCGCCTACGCTGGCTACCGGCGGTCGAGGTCTACGGCGAGGGCGTCTTCCTCACCCTCGACGCCGCACGTCTGGCTGACTGGGAACGCGATATCGCCGTACGCAACAGGGTGTTCGGCATCCGGGCCGACCTGGACCGCAGCTTCCAGAAGGACCGGCTGGAGGCCCACACCGGCACGGTGCTGGCTCCACGATTCGTCTTGCTTCACACGCTCGCGCACCTGCTCATCCGGCAGCTGTCGTTCGAGTCCGGCTACACCACTGCGAGTCTGCGGGAGCGTGTCTACGCTCGCGCCGACCGTGACCAGGCAGGGCTGCTCGTCTACACGGCGGCCGGCGACGCGGCCGGCACCCTCGGCGGCCTGGTCCAGCAGGGCGAGCCGCCGCACCTCGCCGAGATCCTGCTGCGCATGATCGAGACCGCGGCCTGGTGTTCCGCCGACCCGCTGTGCGCCGAACACTCCGGGCAGGGCTTCGGCAACCTCAACCGGGGTGCCTGCCACGCCTGCGCCCTGCTCCCGGAGACCAGCTGCGAGACGGGCAACACCCTCCTGGACCGGGTGCTCGTGGTCGGCGGTGGCGAGGTCCCCGGCTTCTTCGAGGACGTGATCACTTCTGCCCGTGCGACCGCGGTGGACCAGGAGGAGTAAGGGCCGTTGGTACTGGACTTTCTCTCGCTGGACCCGGACCAGCAGGACGTACTGGCTTCCCTCCCTTTCGACGGCCATCATCTGGTCACCGGGCCACCGGGATCGGGCAAGAGCGTCCTCGCGGTACAGCGCGCGGTGATGCTCGCGCTGACCGGAGAGCCGGTCACCCTCCTGACCCGCTCGAATTTGCTCCGCCAGTCACTCGAGCCACTGGCCGCGGCCCTCGGGCCGGACCAGGGCCTGGACGTGTCGACCGTCCACGGCTGGTTGTACTCCTGGCACCGCGCCCGTACGGGCCGCCCGGCTCCGCGCACGGAGGGCGACGGCTGGTTCGACTGGGCAGCCGTTTTTCAGGTGGCCGCGTCTGAGTACCGCCGCCCCGGTCCGCTCCTGGTGATCGATGAGGGCCAGGACCTGCCGCTGGACTTCTACCGGCTGTGCCGGCTGATCGGCGCCCGTACGACCGTCTTCGCCGACGAGTGCCAGCGCATCACGGACACCCAGTCCACGCTCGCCGAGATCGGCTCCCTGCTCACCGGCCCTAACCGCCACGACCTGACGGCAACCCACCGCACCACCCGCCCGGTGGCAGTCCTGGCAGCCCGCTTCCACATCGGCGGAGCCCGGCCGGCTCTCCCGGACCGTGCGGGCCCGACACCGACCCTGCGCCGTTATGACCACGCACAGCAGGTGGCGGCACACGTCGCCGAGTACGCCGGGACCCGTCCCGGTGAGCGCGTCGGGGTCATCCTCCGCCACACACGGCACCAGATGGACCTGACAGAGCGTCTGGAGCGCCTGATGCCCAGCTCACGCCTCCAGACCTACGTGGGGGAGGGCACGGGCCGCTACCGCACGCTGGACCTGACCCGCCCCGGCGTCACCGTCCTGAACCGGAAGAGTGCCAAGGGCCTGGAGTTCGACACGGTGTTCGTCCCTGACACCCATCTCGACGCGGGCGACGACCCGACCAGCGCCGGTCTGCGGATGCTGTACTACGTCCTGGTCACCCGGGCCCGCACCCGGCTGCTCTTGGGATACGCGGGGGACAAGGAGCCGCCGCTGCTGGCGCACATTCCGGAGACAGAGCTGGTCAGGGATCCGAGCGCGGATACGGTCGCCTCATGAGCACCGCGGAGATACTGAGAGAATCACCCGTCGGTCAACGGCAGCACCGATCCCACCCATGCCGCCGCCTCCTGGGGGAGTGCGTGGGTGCCGATGCCGAGGACATGGATGTTTCCGAGGCGCCCGCGCGGGCTGTCGACCCGGAGGGCACGGTAGGAGTGCCCACCGGCGCGGGGGTGGACGATTACGGCACGCCTATCGTCGCCGGGGGTGTAGGCGGCGCTGTAGGTGAGGAGCTGGTGAACGTCTTCGGCGCCGACGCCGTGGCGGTCGTAGCGCTTGTACTTGGCGTCCACCGGTAGCAGCGCGCGCACGGTCGGGTCCCGGTCGGGAAGGCTGAGGAGTACGTCCGGCCGGAAGGCAGAGGTGATACCGAGGTCGCCCCGCACGGTGATGCCTGCCGCGCCGCTGCTGGGGACGCCGCGCCCGCCGTGCGGGGCGGCGGCGTCGGTGACCAGACGCCGGACGACGGCCTCCCAGAGAGCGGGCATGGCGAGCAGGAGTCCGTCCGCCGCGGTGCCGCGGTCGGTGAGGATGTCCGTCACGCCGCCGCCGCGCAGCAACAGCCGGGACCAGATGTGTGCGGCGCGGTAGCGGGCGTTCAACGGGGTGTACCGGGTTCGGTCCAGGGCGCGGAGGGCGGCGTCGGGAGGCGTGGCCTTCGGGAACGCGTCGGCGATGGTGTGGAGGTCGCGGGTCAGGTCGGGACTCGTGGTCAGGGCGCTGGCCACCTGCAGCGCGGTTCCCAGGACACGGTTGTCCCAGATGTCCGTCTCCCGGTCGAAGGTGCGGATGTGTAGCTTGTCCAGCTGTCCGTAACGGAGAGTCGCCTGGGCCGCGACGTCCAACCGTCCCCGCAGGACCGGTTCCAGGCTCTGGCGGCGTACGTAGTCCCGACGCAGTCCCTCCCGCAGCAGTCGCTCGCACTGCTCCAGTAGGGCCGCGGCCACAAGGTCGGCGTAGCCCTCCGGGCCGGTGGCCCAGTGCCGTGACGCCACCGGAAGCGGAGCCGGCGCACCGAGGGCGTATGCCAGCCAGTCCATGAGCCGATCGCCGGGAAGGGCGAACTTGGGCTCCATGACCAGACGGACGCGGTCGAGGACCAGTAGGCCGACCGTCGCACCGGCCTTGAGCCGCCATCCTGTCGGGGTCTGGTCCAAGCCGAGACGACCGTGCGCCTGCAGGGCACGCAGACGCTTGACGTCACGGGGCGTGAGCTGTGAGTACGCCAGCAGGGCTGAGCCGTACTCCCCGATCCGTACCTCGGTGCGATCAGGCATCGGGACCCGGTGTACCACTGGTGAACTCGCTCGCCAGCGCGGCGACGAGGTCCTGCGGCGACATCAGCGCGGGGCGCCCGGTGTCCGGGTCGACGAGGCCGCCGAGGATGCGGTGCAGCAGGTCGGCGCGACCGAGGCAGTAGTCCTCCAGCAGCGGAATCACCTCGTGGTGGAAGGCGGCGGCCAGGTCGTCCTCGGTGGCGATCGGCTCGCCGTCGCGGAGCAGGTAGGCGTGCCCGATCTGATGGTCGGCGTCGAGGTGCCGGGCGATCCGGGTGTTGAGGGACTCGAAGAACTGCGCCAGGTCCAGTGGACCGACGGTGCCGGACACGACATCCGGGTCGGGGTCGATCGGCAGGAACGCGAAGCGGCGGCGGACGGCGGCGTCCAGGTGGCTGATGCTGCGGTCCGCCGTGTTCATGGTCCCGATGATCCGCACGTTCGGCGGTACGGAGAACGTGCGTCGACTGACGGGCAGCGTGAGGGGCAGGCCGCGCTTGTCGAGTTCGAGGAGCGTCACCAACTCGCCGAAGATGCGCGGCAGGTCACCTCGGTTGATCTCGTCGATGATCAGGAGGAACTTCTCGTCCGGGCGGGCAGAGGCCTGGGCGCACAGTGTGTGGAACACACCGTCGATGAGCGCGAGAGCCAGTCCCGGGCCCGTGACGTTCATGTCCGGTTTGAAGCCCTCGACGAAGTCCTCGTATCCGTAGGAGGGATGGAAGGTCACCATGTGGACACGACCGGCCCGCAACATCTCCGCATGGGCGGCTGCGCGCTCCTCAGGCGGAGAACTCAGAGCGTCCGCCCGGCCGGTGAGGGCAAGGGCGGTGCCGAGCGCGAGCCGGGTCTTGCCCGTCCCTGGAGGCCCGTGCAGGATCACCTGCCCCTTGCGCTCCAGGGCCTCCAGTACGCTCTCGACGTCCTCGGGCAGCATGACGGGATCACCCACGTGTGACTGCGCGGGTTGTGTGCCCGGAACTGCAAGACCCGCGGAGATCTGCGCGAAAAAGGCCGCGTCGACCTTGGCGAACGTGGACCGCCAACCGTGTTGCGGCTCCGACAACTTCCGTGCGTGCGAAACGTCCCACGCCACCGGAACGACGTGCCGGTATTCGGCATAGCCGGGTTCGAAGCGGTAACTCCCGCTGACGGTGCCGGTCGCGAGGACCTCGTCCGTGCCGCGGTTGGCGACGATCCGGTCTCCCGGCTCCAGGTCCCGGAAGGCGAGCAACCGCCGGGCAAGTGTCAGGCTGCCTCCGCTGCTGCGCGGCCAGCGCGCGTCGAGCGCCTGCTTGAGCTCGGTGTCGCTCTGGTACTGACCCAGATCACCGAGCTCGTCCCACCCGACGCGGATCACCCCGCCGTCACGGCATTCCTCCCACAGCCGGCCGCGCTCACCAGGGGCGATCTTCCAGATCGTGTTCTGCCGCGGGCGCGGATCGAATCTCAGGTACAGGAAGCGCATGACCTCCTGCCCGCTCCATCCGTCGAACTCCGGGCGGGAGCGGACGAGTTCCAGCAGACGACGGTTGTTGCTCCAGGCCGGTGCATCGCTCTGGGCGGCGCCTCCGAGCAGGGTGATGAACCGGCGCAGGTGCTCGGCCGCGTAGATGGGCAGAAAATGCTCGGGGAAGTATGTGGCCAGGGACTTGGTCACCAGTGTCGGTCCGAAGCGCAGCACCTCCAAGTCGTCCACAGCGTCGAAGTACCCGGCACCCACGGCCTCGAAGGCTCGCACGAACTGCCCGCGCAGTGCCTCCCACGCTTCCTGCGGCTCCATCCCACGCAGCGGGGCGGCCAGTCGCCACTCGCCGGAGTTGTGGTAGTACATGATGTGCTTCGCGGCGCTGCCGCCCTTGATGCTGCCGAGGTTCGGGGTACCGAACTGCAGCAGCCGGCAGTACGTCGGTCCGTCCGCGGAAGGTGCGGGCTGCCCCAAGGCGTAGCGCGACAAGGGCATCGTCGCCCACTCTTCCAGGGGGAACTGCGACAGCACCTGCTTGCGTTCGTCTTCGGCGGCCCTCTCGGCCTCCGTCACCGTGCTTCGGTCGAATTGCGCTGCTGCCGCCTGCAGGTCCGGTTCGTCCGCCATGAAGGTCATGATGCCGGATCATCGGCACCCGGGGGCTGGGCTGGGGAACTCCGTGGCCGGTGCCGGAACGGGGAGCCCCGGTGGAGCCCGTCCCGTCCCGGCTGTGCGGTCACCAGGGTTCGAGCTCCCGCGTACCGGGTGCTTCGGTGGGCAGCGACACCTCATGAGCGCGGGAGTTGAGTGGGGTCAGCCTGCCTGTCGTCCGGCCCAGGTGAAAGGCGTACGCCTTGGCCTTGTCGGCGAACTCCGCTGCCGGGCGGGTGAGACCGCCGCCCGTGACGACCACTGGACGGACGGCGGTGTCGTGGCGCCTTGTCGTAGCGTAGGCCGCCCCGTTACCGGCGTTTGAGGGAGTAGTCACCCACCACTGAGCCGTAGGGCTTCAGGAGCGGCTGCAGCTCCCGCTTGATCAGGGCCGCGTCGGCGTCCGGCAGCCGGAGCGAGGCCCGGCGCATGCGGAAACTCCAGTGAGCGGGGTCGGGGAAAACCTGGAGATCGTTGACGAGATCGCGCAGGACGACGCCCTCGCGGAAGGGCGTGAGACCGTGGACGCGCAGCCGGCACCCTTCGGTGAAGCGGCGCTCCTGGAAGACGACGGGGGCGTCCAGGGTATGGACCTCGCTGGTGATGGTGGCCAGGCCGATCACGCGTCCGAGGTCCCGGGTCGGATTTCCGAAGCAGCCGCGTGTGGTGTACAGCAGGAGCTCGTCGCCCTTTCGGAGGGAGAGGGACTGCTGGCTGCGGCCGGCGGGAAAGGCCATCCGCTGGTTTTCCAGGACCCAGGCGAGGGGCTCGTGGGCGTTGATGATCAGCAGGTGGGTGGCGGGTGCGTCCGAGGTGGTCATGAAGCTGTGTCCTTGTGAGAGGTGGAGGTTCTGCCGGAGGGCTGCGGAGAATCGGCTGCTGCGTGAGTCCGACTACCTGCGCAGGGACTTCAGCTCGTCGCCGCTGCTCGTGACACGCCAGAACAACCAGCCGTTCGTGTTGGGGGACCGGTCCGGGTTGAGTTCCTGGATCACCGCCATGGCGGCGGCGCTTGGCGAGGAGAAGGACTGACCGGCCCCCGGTCCCCGGGTGACCGTCAGGGAGCGTGTTTCCGGGTGGAAGAGGCCCTGGATCCGCTCGCCCCGGTACACCGCGTGGACGCGGACGCCGTCCGGCTCTTCGTCGGGCTCCTCGGGGGTGCTCCATGACTCCACTAGCCGCCGTACCACTTCGGACGGTGTGCACGCCATGAGGCGCGCGGCGAACACGACCTTCTCGTGAGTCTGCTCATCGAGCTCAATAGACGGCATAGTGCTAATAATGCTCAAGCTGCGTTGGGTGTCAAGGTGATCGGCGTTCCAGCGTTTGCCCGTGTCGTCAGGCGATCGCTGGGTGTCCTTATGATCAGTCGCGGGGACTGGAACAAAAGGGGGAACGGCGTGACCACGACGTACGGCACAACGCCCGACGCGGAGGTTCAGGGCGACCGCGAGGACGACGACCTGAACCAGTCACTGCGGAACATCGAGCAGGCGGTGCGCACCGCACAGCGGGCCTTCGACGAGATCGGCCGATGCAACCAACTGCTCGCTCACGCGCAGGAATCCGGTGAGAAAGCGGTCCAGGAACTCGATGTGGTGCTGCGTCGCCGCGAGCATGCGGCCGTCCCGGCCCTCCTCGACCGGCTCGACGCGCTCGCGGCCGAGGTGGCCAGGTCGGAGGCGGACCGCACGGTGGTGCGTCGCATTCTCTTCGGCGAGGAAGAGGACGACGAACTCCCCGACGCCGTCGGCGCATGCGCGGTCCCGCGCCTCACCGCGGACGACCTGCCCCGGATCCCCACGGTGCACGACGTGGAGGACCCGGGGGACAGCACGCTGGAGGACATGTGGGAGCGGGACCAGGCGCTCGCCTCACGGCAGCACGAGGTCCGGCGCGAGCGGACCGGAATCGCAGCCGACCACCTGCGCACGGTGACCGCGAGGGCCGTGGACTCCTACGGCACTCCGGCCGCCACGGCCGCACTGCTCGCGGAGGCTCGCCGGGCGTACGAGCTGTGGGTGTCCTGCGTCCGGTAAGTCACTGCACCCCGTCGAGGATCCGCCAGACCGTCCGGTACGCCGGGCCCTTGGAACCCAGGGCCGACCGCCAGGCCGTCTCGGGCAGAGCGGCGAGCCGGCTGCGCGCCGCCGCGAGGCCGCTCGTGCGGTCCTCGGCGGCGATCGTCGCGGCCATGCGGGCCGCCGCCGACCGCGGTACGCCGGCGAGCCGCATCGCGATGGCGTCCTCGGAGCGGACGCCGTAGAAGGCGTACGACGGGATGTTCCGTAGCTCGCGCTGCGCCTCGGCGGTGAGGGTCGCGAATTCCTGGCCCAGGGTCAGTGACTGGAGCGCCGACAGGCCCCAGGAGACCGTGGGGGCCATCTCCCCGAAGAGTCGCTGGCAGCATCGGGTGATGGCCTTGAGACTGTCCTTCTCACCGTCCTTCATGAAGTGGTCTTCGGCCAGCTGCGGTACGGAAGCGCCGCCCACCCAGTCCTGGATGACGCGCGCGATGTAGTCACCAGCACGGCCCTCGTGCTCCGCCGTGATGTCCTGGAGATTCTCCCGCAGTTCGGGCACCTGGAGCATGACCCCGATCAGCTGGGCGAGGGGCCGGCGGTCCCCCTCGAACAGGGGATTGCCCCACACGTCGCGGTCGATCTGCGCCTCGCCGAGCCGTTGCAGCGTGCCCGCGACGCTCTCCCATGAGAAGCCGGTGCTGTCGACCAGTCCCAGTGCCTTTCCGGACAGGCGTTCCGCGTACTCGCGCACGCTGCGTGTCAGCTGGGCCGCCCAGTCGCGGTTCGCCTGACGCAGGTCCTGGAAGCCCAGCGTGCCGCGGAGGATCTGCTCGGCCTCCTCGGCGAACTCCTCGTGGTCGCCGATCTGCCGGTAGGTGTGGGCCAGGTACTGCACGAAGGACGACCACTCGGGGATGTGCGCCAGGGTGTGCAGGTCGAGGCGACCGTATTCCTCGATGGCCTTGCGCACCATCTCGACGAGGGTGGAGTTCAGCTCCGCCACCTGCCGGCCGACGAACTGCCGCAGTTTCCCGGCGCGCAGCTCGTCCTCCGCGGCCAGCGCGATCAGGCCCACCTCCCCCTGCTCGACCCGTCCGGCACGCCCGACGAGGTTCCAGAAGTCGGGCGCCGGAATGTCGTTGCCGTACGGGAACTGGTGCGAGGCCAGGACGACGTTCGCCACCGGGAAGTTGACGCCCTGGGCGATGGTCGTGGTGGACACCAGGTGGGCCAGGTCACCGGTCTCCATCAGGTACTCCGTAACGACCCGGATCTCGTCCGGGAGACCGCGGTGGTGGACGCCGATCCCCTTGGCGAGAAGGCCCATCAGCGGGAAGTCCGCGCCGAACTCCTCCTCGACCACCTCCCTGACCGCCCGCAGGTCTTCGCCCTCGTCCGTCAGCTCGGCCCGCCCGCCCGCGAGGGTCTGCGCGATCGACCAGGCGTGGCCCGGCTGTTGCGCCAGCGTGATGGTCTGGCCGCGGGCCGCGAGAACCGTCGCCGTGGCCGCGGCGAGTTTGCCCGGGCTGTTCACCTGCGACCAGGACAGTCCGAGCGGCCGGTATCCGTCCAGGGGCAGCAGGTCCGGCACGCTGAGTGTTCTCCGGCTCGTGACCAGGGGTTCCAGGGCGACCCGGAAACCGCCGCTGCCCGGGGCGCGCTCGCGCCGGGCCAGTGCCAGGATGCGGTCGTTCGGGGTCCAGTCCACGGACAGGCCGACCGACTGGCGGCTGCCGCTGTCCAGCCACTCGGCGATGACGTCCCCGTTGTCGATGAAGGGCGTCAGGAGCAGGAATCCCGCGTCCTGGGCTTCACGGTTGACCGTGGCGAGCAGCAGCTCCAGTTTGATCCCGCGCTTGTCCACGCCCAGGTGGTGCGCCTCGTCGGCCACGACCAGACACAGCGGACGCCCGATCTTCTCCTGCCAGCCGGACCGCAGCAGCAGGTCCAGTTTCTCCGGTGTCGACACCAGCACCCGGAACTGCCGCTCGCTGCGGTCGGTGAGCATGTCCGCTTCGAGACCGTCGAACTCCAGGGCCGGACTGACCCGCTCCACCCCGATCCCGAGGCCGGCGAAGTCGCGGCGCAGTCGCCGCGTCACCTGGTTCACGAGCGCACGGTTCGGGGCAACGTACGCGACCCAGCCGCGCTGCTTGTCGTAGGCGTTGAGCGCCTGGAGGATCCGGAACTGGGCGATCAGGGTCTTGCCCGCGCTGGTGGGCAGGCTGACGACCACGCTACGGTGCGCCGTCCTGATCAGGCCCTGCTCGGCGAGGGCCACGCGCTGCGGCGGCAGCACCTCGAAGATCGGTCGCGGCCGTCCCCGGTCGACGAGGGAGGCGACGAAGGCGTTCACTTCCGGGCTGACCGCGCGGGCCACCGTCCACAGGCTGTTGTCGACGATCTGGTCCGCCGTGGCCGTGAGCAGCCGGACCAGCACCTCCAGATCGGGGTCGGCCGAGGCCACCGCCGCTTCCAGCGCCCGGTCGCAGTGCGCCTGCACGCGCTGCCGTACCCCGTAGTGACGGCTGGGGCGCTTCTCCCGCATCAGGTGCCCGGTCGCCAGATACTCGGCGAGCAGTTCCGCCGTCTTGAGCAGGTGGTAATGGGCGGCCAGCGACCAAGCGGCAGGCCGGGCGTCGTCCCCGGCCCCCGCCAGGTACGCCTCCTCCCACGCCGCCTGGTCGTCGCGCAGCCCGGCGATGACATGGTCCAGTGCGTCGAGGTCCTCCCACCCGCGCTTGCGCAGCAGCAGCAGCCACGCGTCCGCGGTACCGCGCCGCACCCGGCCCTCCCAGTCCTCCTCCGGATCCGGTACGGAGGGCAGCTCGACGTCCGCGAGCAGCCGGGCCGCGAGCGGCGTCTCGTCGGCGATCCAGCCCAGGCAGGCGGTACGCAGCAGCTCCAACCGCGCCTCGGGAGAGTCCACCTCGGGCAGCCGCGCCCGCGCCAGGGCGAACATCTGCCCGCACAGCCGCCGCGTGGCCGGAGCCTTCGGATCCTCCGCGATGGCGTCCCACGCCAGCAGATCCAGTGCCCCCACCGCGAAGTCGACCGCCTCGTGACTGTCCGGTGAACCCTGGGGAACCTCCGCGTCGACCGCCCGCAGCGCCGAGCCGATCAGCACCCGCTGCGCCCGCTCACCGGCCTCCCGTACGAGACCCGGTTCGAGCGCGCCTTCAAGCCAGCCCAGATCAGCCACCGTCACCCACCCCCGCGTGGGCGGGCCAAGCGGCCATGCCGATCGGCAGGTACCAGGCGGTCAGCAGCGCGTGCATCGGCTCCACGACCGTCTTGGCCAGCTCGGCCGCCGGTCCGCTCAGGTCCGCGGCCACGGGAGCGGTGTCCCGCACCAGGCAGCCGAACAGCCGGAAGTCCCTGCCCTGCGAGCTGATGAAGCGACGGGCCGCGATCTGGTACGCACTCACATGCTCGGCGCTGCGGCACCGATGGCGCAGCCACTTCATCAGCGTGAAGTGGTCGTTCCCCTGCGACAGCCGCTTGAGCTGCTCGATCATGCCGTCCGGCCGGGCGGTCATCACCTTCGGCGGACTCTTCCCCTCCGACGACGACTTCACCTCGCCGAACAGCAGCGTCGCCGTCCCGTCCGCCACCCATAAGCCCACCAGGTCGGCGCCCGGCAGACTCGCCTTGCGGGTCCGCCGGTCCCGGGCGCCGTCCCACAGCCACACCGCGCCGTGCCAGTGCTCCAGCAGCACCTCGGCCAGGGCCTCGCCGAACTGCCAGGGTTTCGGCTCCGGCTCGGTCGCCAGCAGGGCGCCGATGAACTCGGTCTCCATGTCGGTCGTGGCCAGCGACCGTAACTCGGTGACGATGTCCCGGGTCGCCGCCAGGTCGCCGGCCCGCTCGGCCCACGGCCCAGCACCTAACTCCCGCATCACCTCGGCCGTCAGCCCGACACCGCTCCATGTCACGGCTCCGTCTGTGCCGCCGTACAACTCGATCCCCTGCGGGATGCGCGGTGCGGCGCTGCCTTCCCCCACGCGTACGTCCTTCCCCCCACCCGGCACCCCCGTGCCGGCCCTGTGCCACCGCCCGGCCGGGCCGGGTGGTGCGTCCGGCCACTGCTGAGCACGACGGTGTGATCAGGATTCTCTCCACCTCCCCGGCCGTTGTCCACGCCGTGTGTCCGTCTGTGGACGGACTGTCTCGCATTCCCCGTCAGGTGAGCGGGAGACATGCCCACACGGTTTTCCCGGAGGGCGGCCGGGGCTCCGTGCCCCAGCGGGTGGCGAGCGCGTCGACGAGGAGCAGGCCGCGTCCGGACTCGGCATCGGGGTCGGGGAGGGTGGTGGTACGGGGCTGGGGTTGACGGTCACCGCGAGGGTCGGCGACCTCGACACGGAGGGTGCCCGGCGCCTCGACGGTCAGCCTGAGGCGGAAGCAGCGGCCTCTCACCCGGCCGTGCGTCACCGCGTTCGCGGCCAGCTCGGCGACCACAAGGGCCGCGGACTCGCTGGTGGTGCAGGAGGGCGGCCAGCCCCACTGGGCGAGTTGCTGCACCGCCAGGAGACGGGCCAGGCGGGCCCCGCGCGGTGTGGCGCTGAGGAGCTGGGTGAAATGCCGGGTCGCCCCTGGGGTGGAGATCTGTGACTGCATGTCACCGAGCGTGGTCGGCTCGGTCTACGCTGACCAGGAATCCCTTCGGTACGGAGGGTGCGTGTACCGGTACGGATGGTGTTCCGTACGGGATGTCGGGCGTGACGTGAGATGGCGGTGACGTGACGGAGACGGAGGAGTCCCAAGAGTCGTATGACGAGGGGGGAGCTGAGCAGCGACCTGATGCGGGCGGTCGGCAAGCAGGTGAAGGTGCTGCGGGAGCGGGCCGGGCTCACTCAGCGGGAGTTGGGGGATCGGCTGGGGTACAGCGAGGATCTGATCTCCTCGGTGGAGAGGGGACGGCGGACGCCGCAGCGGGAGTTGCTGGAGGCGGCGGACGAAGTCCTCGACGGGCGGGGGCTGTTGAAGGCCACGGTTGGGGATGTGGAGAAGGCCAAGGCGAAGGCGAGGGTTCGGCATCCGGCTTGGTTTCGGGATTATGCGCGGTTGGAAGCGGGTGCGGTTGAGATCAACTTCTTCAGCACGGTTGCACCGCCCGGCTTGTTGCAGACCGAGGACTTCATCCGGACCCTGCTGAACGGTCGACAGCCCCTGCTGTCCGAGGAGACCATCGAACAGAGGGTGGTCTCGCGGCTCGCCCGCCAGGAGATCCTCACGCGGTGGCCGCCGCCCATGGTGACGGCCGTCATCGACGAGTCGGTGCTGCGGCGCAAACTCGGAGGACGCAAGGTGCGACAAGGGCAGTTGGAGCGCTTGGTCGAGCTCGGTCGGCTGCGCAACATCACTCTGCAAGTGCTGCCGCTCGACTGTGAGGAGAACTCAGGGGTGGACGGGCCGTTCGTGCTGCTGACCCCGAAAGGGAAGCAGCAAGTCGGTTACCTGGAGGTGCAGGGTGTCGGTCAGCTGATCACTGACGTGGAGGAAGTGCGTATCCTGGCCGCGCGCTACGGAAGCATTCGTGGGCAGGCCCTTACCCCGCGTGAGTCCCTCGCCCTGATGAAGGAACTGTTGGGAGAGAGATGAGCACTGACGCAACCTCGCCCGAACTCGCCTGGTTCAGGAGCACCTACAGCGGAGCGGAGGGCGGCGAATGCCTGGAGGTCGCCGCCGCTCCCGGTGCCGTGCACGTGAGGGACTCCAAGGACCCTGCCCGTGCCCAGCTCGCCTTCCGGCGCCGGGAGTGGGACGCGTTCGTACGGTTCGCCTCCGGACGTTGAGCCGTCAAGTCTTGGTGTTGGTGGGGTGCGGGCCGAAGTAACCCACGTACACAAAACCGGTGTTGGGGCCGTCGTCGTGGAAGTAGAGCCGTGGGGCCACCGTGTTGCCGCCGCCGATGCGGAGGTGGGCCTCCATGAACAGCTTCTTGCTCCGATCGACGGCTTCGGGAACCGGGAATGTGCGCTCACGGCGCCAGTCCTCGCGGCTCCCCACGGTCTTGGACTCCTTCATCTTGACCTTGCCCGCCGGGAAGGGGTGCTCGCAGTCGTCCGGCAGGTGGGAACACCAGTAGCGGAAGTCGCCGCCCGCCGTTCCGTCGGCTGACGCCGCGGCGTAGTCGTTGAGCGCGTGGAGGGCGTCCCAGGCGACCTCGACCCAGTTGCCGATGCACTGGGCGTCGAGTTCCCTGGTGATCTTGCGGTTGCCCGTGAAGCTCAGGTGGGGGAACTTGCCCATCCGGTCGAGGATCTCGGCGAAGGTGGCCGGGTAGTCGGCGGGTTCCTCGACGGGTGCGTGCGCGAGGTCGTACTGACCGGCCTTTTCGAGCCGTATCTGAAGGGCCCGTACCTGGCGCTCGGCGTGCTTGAGCTTGGCGTACAGGTCCTGGTTCTCGGCGGCCTGGTCGAACTCCTGCTCCGCAGCGATCTGGAGCTGCTGGCGCAGGTCGCTCAGGACGTCCCCGTAGGCGTTCTCGCGCTGCTCGGCCTCTTCGAGCATCTTGGTGAGGGTGGCGTTCTCCGCGCGGAGTTCGCTCAGGCCGGAACCGTGGGTCGCCGGGCGGGGGCGGGTGCGCTGGACGGGCAGGTTGTCCAGGGGCCCGGGGAGCGGTAGGCGCGAGGCCAGCCGCTGGGGGAGGGCCGCGAGGATGGCCGCCGCGCGTTTCGGGTTCGCCTCCAGCGTGGCCCGTGACATCACGAGGTGGCGCTGGGCGTCGGGTTGCCAGGCCGGGTCCACGCCCGGGAGGTAGGTGCGGATGCCGCCACCGAAGACGCGGTGGTAGTCGAAGGCGTCGTCGAACAACTGCTGGGCGTCCGTGGGGAGCACGTACATCACGGCGAGGCCGGTGAGGTGCTTGAAGGCCGGTTCGACGACCTTCTCGGTCCAGGCTTCCGGGTCCTTACCGAACGGCACGCTCGCCACGACGATGGGGAGCCGGCGGTCCAGGTCGCAGAGTTCCTCGATCACCTCCTCAACGTCGTCCGGCTCGATGAACTTCGGGACCGTGCCGACGTCGGCGAGACCGTCCTGGGTGTCGAGCGCGTCGAGCAGCAGCTTGGCTATACCGGGGATGTTGGCGCGGATGGGCCGCACGGTCGAGGACGCCGGAAGGTGCTCGATGTCGACCTGGATCCAGGTGCGGCGGTCGTCCTCCCGGGGGTCCGAGCGGACGACGAGCGTGGACTGCCAGGTGCCCGGGACCGGCCGCTCCTTCCACTCGCGCAGGCGCCAGCGGGAGTAGGCGCCGTGCCGGCCGGAAACGGTGTCGTAGTCGAGGGTCACCCCCTCGGCTATCTCGTTGCGGCCCTCGTCCAGGGCCGAGGTGTCGTATCGCTTCATCACCCCCAGCCAGTGGTGCAGTTGGCGATCCGCGATGGCGGAGGCCGTGACGAAGTCCTGCTTGGTCGACACGACCATGCGGTAGTTGCGTGGTTCCACGGGCGGCTCCTGGGCGGTGCGGGGTGGTAATGGAGACGCCGAGTACGGCGCACCGCTTGGGCGGTACGCCGGTGGGGGGTTGCTCAGGCGCGGTGGTGTGGTCGCGGTCGGGTCACGCCGGGTGGCGGGGGCCCTGGCCGGGGGGCGGGTCGAGGATGGTCTGGTAGGCGGTGCCCGTTCGTTTGGCCTCGGCCATGCGGTCGTAGATGTCGAGGATCAGGTTCTTGGTGCGGTAGGTGCCGTGGGCGGCTACGTCCTTGCGCTTGATGACCGGGAAGGTGTCCATGACGTACTCGACTTCTTCACGGTCGAGGCCGTAGAGGTGGAAGAAGGCCGCGTCCAGCTCGGCGCGGAGGAGAGTACGGCGCTCGTCGTTCCAGCGATACGGAGGGCCGCCGAGGCCGTGGTCGGTGGCGAAGTCGGCCATGTCGTATGAGGTGTAAACGAGTTCCAGCACACGGGGCGTGCACCAGGCGGCAAGGCTTGTCGGCTCAGGGTCCGGGAAGGGCAGTTCGGCATCCGGCTCGGGAACCGGGAACTGCATGACGTAGCCGTACGTCATGGACGTGCCAGCGACCTTCTGCCGGGCCACGTAGTCGAAGGCGAAAGAGGCAAGGACGGCCTGAAGCGTGGCGGCTTGGGACTGCACAAGCATGAGCGGGAACTTGTGGCCGACGCCGTGTGCCGGAAGAGCCGCCCCGATCATCGTGCGCGTATCGGTCGACCGAGCAATGTCCCGCCACCCCATCAGCCACCCACGGTGCCACTCCCGCTCCGCCAACCGCGAAGCCACCCCAGGCTCCTTGACCGGCTTGCCCTTCCTGTCCTTCTTCCCGGCGTGCACGTCGAGCTCCGGCACCCAGTACCGAGGCATCGGCACAAACGCAGGATCGTCATGCTGCTCCGCCGTCACTCGAGGCAGCGTCCCCATGTTGGCCTGCGCCTCCGTCTGGCCCTCGTACGTGCCCAGTCGGTGGTCGAAGTGGTGCAGCATCTTCGCCTCATACAGCGGCAGGTACCGCTCCCCGTCCCGCTCGAAGACGTTGCCGTTTAGGGTCCAGCCGTCCGCCGACAACTCCTCCTGCGTGCGGAACAGGTGGGAGTCGTTGGACATGTGGAACATCGTCATGAACGACAGGCCCCACGGGTTGCCGTCCGGGTCGTCCTCCCTGATCAGGACCGGCACCCGGCGGTAGATCCCCAGCGTGATCTCGGCGTCCCTGCGTGAGCGGAACACCGGCAGCGTGCCGGTGTTGGGGTTCACCAGCAGGATCTCCTCGGGTGGCATCGCGAAGCGGCGGCTCGGCAGGTCCTCCATGTACCGCGTGCTGAAGGCGAAGGACGCCTCCCGCACCCGCTCCTCCCGGCCCGCCACCGTCAGGAGGCAGAAGCGGACCCGGTGGTCCACGGCCCGGCTCAGCAGGAACGCCTCGTTCTCGAAGTCCAGGAAGGACGCGAGTCGCGCACTGCGCACCAGGTCGGAGAAGAACGGCGCTGTCGTCGCGTCCGTCGCGATGCCCGTCGGCAGCACCAGCCCGAAGCGCCCGTGCGGGGTGATGCCCAGGGACGCCGTTTCGGCGAACACGGCGTACGTGTTCACGTCACCACGGCCCGCCAGCGGGAAGCGGCCGGAGTCGCGCAGCAGGTGACTGATGCCCTCCGCCTGGCGCTTCGCCTCGACGAAGTCCGTGTACAGCTTGCGCTCCGCCGACTCCTCGCTCGTCATCAGCGCCTTGATCAGCCGCTCCCGGGCCGCCTTGTTCTTCGCGCCAGCGATCTTCTCGCTCCGCGTCGCGAAGAACTCCTGCTCCTGGAGCTTGACCCGCTCCCACGGCGGATTCCCCAGCACACAACTGAACCCCCCGCCCCACCCGGTCCGCTCATCCACCCCCGCGGCCGAGAAGTCGGAGTCCTCCGGGACGGAGAACACCTCGGGGAACTCCAGATGCCAGTGGAAGAACCGGTACTCGTCCCGCAGTCGGTAGACCTCGTCCCGCGTGCCCTCCGGCAGCTTCTCCCAGCCGCCCTCCCGCAACGCGAGCAGGCTCTCCAGCGTGAGGGCCGGCGGACGCGCTTCCTTCCTCTTCTCCCAGACGAACGCCGCACACCACGCGTCGGCCAGGTCCCGCTCACGGACGTACTCCGACTCGGGGTCCGCCGTCAGCGCCAGATACGCGTCCCGCTGCTGGTGCACGTGCTCCAGGTCGTCGTTGCGCGCGTTGGTGATGTCCGCCGCCGCCCGAGCCAGCTTCACGTTCGAGCCCGCCAGCGCCGTGACCGACGTGAACAGCTCGCCCTGGTGGACGCCCGACGACCGGGCCTGCCACGCCACCCGCTCCGCCGCGTTGCGCCTGCGCAGTGCCGTCACCCAGGTCTTGTCGTCGCCCTCGATCGGCTTGAACGCGTCGTCGGGCAGCCCCTCCGCCAGCAGCTTCGGCGTCGTACCGACCAGGCCGTTGCCGTGCCTGAGGTGCGAGTCGAGGAAGCTGAGCGGCTTGCCGGGCTCCAGGGACTCGATCCACAGGGAGACTTTGGCCAGCTCCACGGCCATGGGGTTGAGGTCCACGCCGTAGATGCACCGGCTGATGACATCGCGCAGGGCCGTCCTCGTCGCCTCCGCGCTCGGCTCAGGGGAGTCCGTCCGCACGGCCGCCAGACGCTTGGCGATACGGCGGGCCGCCGCGACCAGGAAGTGGCCGGAGCCGCACGCCGGATCGCACACCGTCAGGCGCAGCAGCGCCGCCTCCTGCTCCTCCCGGGTCGTGCCCGACTTGACCGCGTCGTCTATCACCGGGTCCAGGGCGGAGTCGAGCAGGCAGTCGATCAGCGAGGAGGGCGTGTAGTACGAGCCGGTCGTCTTGCGTTCGTTGCCGGCGAGCGTGCGCAGCTCGAAGCTGTTCGCCGCGGGGTTGAACCGGGGCTCCAGCTCCAGCAGGGACTCGTAGATCGAGCCCAGCTCCTCGGCGCCGAGGTGGCGGTAGTCCACGCGGCGCGGGCGGTTCAGCTTGGGGTCGACCACGACGGACAGGGCCTTCACCGCCGTGAACAGGGCCTCGTTGGACAGCTCCAGACCGTCGAGCACCGCGTCCTTCTCCGTGCGCTCGAACAGGCCGCCCAGGCCCGGCAGGCCGAGTTCCGGCAGGCCGCCCTCCTTGCCGAGGCCGTCCAGAACCAGGCGCAGGGCGTGCCACTGGTCGCCGTGCGGGCCGCCCGTGCGGCGGGTAGCCGTGCGGCGCAGACGGGCCGTGGAGAAGTACGCGTCGTAGCGCTCACGGGCCTCGGCCGGCGCGTCCGGCGGCATCAGCAGGCCGCGGTCCTCCGCCACGAACAGGAACAGCAGCCGGTACACCAGGTTCAGCAGCGCCGGACGCATCTCCCGGACCGTGACCTCGGACTCGTGGAGCTTCTCGCGGAGCCCGCCGTTGTCGGGGTGGGAGATGAAGCCGGTGCCGAGGGTGACCAGGGCCTTCTCCACGCCCTTGCGCAGCTGGTCGAGGGCGCGGGTGCCGCTCGCGATGGCCTCCGTGCGCCACTTCTCCAGCCAGCAGCCGGCCGGGCCGCTGTCGCCGTGGACCTCGACGCGGGAGCGGTGGGTCAGGCGCCACAGGAGCAGGAAGTCGGCGAAGCGGTCGCCCTCGAAGATGGCCTCGACGTCGAACTCGACGTACGCCGAGCCCACCATGGAGGTGGAGTCGCGCAGCAGGCGCAGCAGCCGGCCGTTGGCGAGCACACCCCACAGGGCTTGGTCGCCGCTGCGGTTGAGGTACTCCTGGAGCAGCGACTGCGGGGCCGGGCCGGGCAGCGTGGCGCTCCTGCGGTCCAGGTCGACGTTCCAGCCGGTCAGGTGCACGGGCGTGCCCTGCCACACGTGGCTGACCGCGAACCGCTTCTCGCCGTCCGCCGACGGCAGGCCTTCCCCGGGCGCGTCCGGCAGGCGGCCGTAGCCGAGCTGCTCGAACAGCGGCAGCAGCCAGCGCTCGACGGTGACGCCCACGGCCGGGATGCCGTCGTTCCTGTCGGCGCCGTCCTTGGCGAGCTGATCCTGGAAGGCCGCCCACACGCCCTTCAGGTACGACCAGGAACGCTCGGCGGCGTCCCGGACGGTGTCGTTGGCGGCGAACAGGCCGTAGTCGGAGGGCTGGGCGCCGGTCACGTCCTTGCCGTCGCGGACGCGGGTCAGCATGTCGGGCGGCAGCAGACCGCCCACGGTGAGGACGGAGTCGGTGACGATCGTCTTCGCGAGGCTCATCAGCGGGCTTCCCCGTTCGTGGTGGTGCCGGTGAGGACGGGGACCGGCAGGTAGTGGTACACGCCGAGCACGTCCGGGCGGCCCTGGACGGCGACGCGCAGGCCGCGGCGGGCCGGGCCGGAGGCGCCGCGCACGTCCCGGAAGGCGCCGCGCACCCGGCGGTGCGACTCCAGCAGGCGGGTCGCCAGCTCCTCGCCGTGCTGCTCCAGCGTGGGCATGAGGGAGTCGAGAGAGGACAGGATCTTCGTGATGTGGTCCTCGGCGAACTGGCGTTCCGTGTTCTGCGCCGCACGGGCGTCCAGCAGTGCGAACGCCTCCTCCTCGGGCAGCCACTCGGGGTTCGCCGCGCCGCCGCGGAAGGCCAGCAGGCGGGCGTCCTCGGCCAGTTGCTGAGGGTTCTTGTCGTCGCGGCGGGGCAGCGTGAGCTGGAAGCGGTAGCGGACCAGCAGGAGCGTGGTGCGCTTGGCCACCGCCGTCGTACGGACCACTCCGCAGCGGCGGGCCGGGCGCTGCCACTGCGGCATCCGGTCGTCGAGCGCCGCGTCGAGGACGAAACGGGCGACGGCCGCCACGACCGGGTCGGTGCGGGTGAGCGCCACCTCACCGCGCGGGGCGGTCGGCGCGTTGTGGAACGCCACCGGCCGGGGATGGCGCGGGCCGAGCAGCGTGCCGAAGGCGTCGCGCAGGGCGGCGGGCAGGGCGTCGGTGTGCAGGGTGAAGCCGTCCGGTTCGCCGCGCAGCGGGCCCGCGACGCCGCGCAACGCGGTCAGGGCGTGACGGGTGAAGCGGCGTACCTCCTCACCCGTGCCGAGCGACGCCCGAACCTCGGCGACCTCCTGGGCCACCTCCTCCTTCTTCACCGCGTGCTGTGCGTACCGGGAGCGCGACGCCTTCTCCCGCTCGGCGGCGCTCTGCCAGGCCTCGTGCAGGTCCGCCGCCTGCTTCCCGGCGACCGACTCCACCGCGAATAGGCCCTCCTGCTCGAACTCGGCCCGCTCACCGCGCAGGATGAGCCCCTCCAGGACCGCCTGCATCACGTTCTCGGAGGAGTCCGGGACGGGGACGGAGATGCCGGTCGCCTTGCGGATACGGGCGTGCTTGCGCAGCAGCACGTCCAGGACGATGCCGTCGATCGCGTTGTCGGAGCCGTACAGCGTGACCGCCTTGACGACGTCCCGGCGCTGCCCGAAGCGGTCGACGCGGCCCTCCCGCTGCTCGTGCCGGGTCGGGTTCCAGGCCAGGTCGTAGTGGATGACGGCGTCGAAGCTCTCCTGGAGGTTCACGCCCTCGGAGAGGCAGTCGGTGGCCACCAGCACCCGGCGCTCCGGGGGCGTCTCGCCGTCCTCGTCCTCCTCGGTCAGCGCGGCGATACGGGCCACCCGCTGGTCGGGGGAGAGCTCGCCGGTGACCGCCTCGATGGCGTACGCCTTCTTCCCGCTGCCCTTCTTGCCCTTGCCGCCCTTGTTGAGGGCCGCGTCCAGGTGGGCCTTGACGTACTCGGCGGTGGAGATGAAACGGCAGAAGACGATGGGGTTGTAGCCCTCGTCCAGCAGCTCCTGCACCGTGGCGATGAGCTGCTTCAGCTTGCGGTCCTTCGCCGGGCCGGCGAGCGCCTCGGCGGCCTCGGCCATGGTCAGCAGACGGGCGCGGTCCTCCTCGTCCAGGGACTGGGCGTCCGGGTCGGTGTCGCCGGGGACCAGCAGGGTGCCGGGGACAGCGTCGGCGGACTCGGCCGACTCGTCGTCGGCGGGGTCGGTGACCGTGCGGCTGCCGATGGCGTCGGCCTCGGTCACCGAGTCGGCGTCCTGCACCCCGGCCCGGGTGCGCAGCGTCTTGCCGACGGCGGCGGGGGAGGAGCCGAGCGCGCGCAGCAGGGCCAGCGCCGACCACCAGCGGATGCGCTGCTGGAGGGCGCCGTCCGCGCTGCGCACCGTCTCGCGGGCGTAGCCGAGCACCTCGTCGAGGAGGTTCCGGTACTCCGGGTGCAGCGTGTAGGAGACCTCGCGGGAGAGCCGGTCGCTCGGGAAGTTGGCGTCGTCGCGGAAGTCGTCGCGGATGTCGGCGCGGCGGCGCTGCACGAAGTGCCGGGCGAGCAGGGTGCGGCCCGCCTCGTGGTCGAGGCTGACCGACTCCAGTCTCTTGTCCAGCAGGCCGAGCAGGTTACGGAAAGGCTCTTCCTTGCCGCTGTGCGGGGTCGCCGTCACCAGCACCAGGTGGCGTGCGGGGTCGTCGGCGAGGGTGCGCAGCAGGGCGTAGCGCAGCTGGCGCTGCCGGCGGCCGCCGCCCGGGGAGGTGTCCGCGACGCAGGTGTGCGCCTCGTCGACGATCACCAGGTCGGGGCAGTTGTTGATGAACTCGTCCCGGTGCCGGGGCGACTTGATGAAGTCGGTGGAGACGACGTAGTTGCGGTCCGGGCGGAACACCGACTTCCCGTACAGGCGGCTGCGCTCCAGACGCCCGATCGTGGAGGCCAGCACCAGCTCGGCGTCGATGCCGAACTTGCCGCGCAGCTCCGCCCGCCACTGCTCCGCGAGCGCCGGGCTGCACAGTACGACCAGCCCGCGGGCGTCGCCCTGGGCCAGCAGCTCTTTGGCGATCAGCCCGGCCTCCACCGTCTTGCCGATACCGACGTCGTCGGCGATCAGCAGCCGCACGGTCTCCTGCCGCAACGCCATCAGCAGCGGCACCAACTGGTACGGGCGGGGCTCCACGGAGATGCCGGCCAGGCAGCGGAACGGGCCCGCGCTGGAGCGGAACCCGATCCGCAGGGCGCTGCGCAGCAGTCCGGCCGCCGCCTGGTCACCGAGGTCGGCGGGGCTCGGCGGGGCGAAACTGGCGTGCTTCACCGTCTCCAGGGCGGGCAGCACCCCGGCGATGTCGTCGTCGGTGCCGCCCAGCGGGCGCAGGACGAGCAACTCGGGCTTCGACTCGGGCAGCACGACCCATTCCCGGCCGCGGGCCCGCACCAGCGAGCCGACCGCGAACCGCTGTTCGCCGTCCCGGGAGGGCGCGGCGGTGGTGGACGACGTCATCGGTGGACCTTTCGGAAGAACGTGCGTGGTGCGGACAGAGGCAGGTCAGGAGGCGTCGGAGCCGAACACCGAACGGTAGCGGCCGACGACCTCCGACCAGTCGTCGTCATGACGGAAGCGGATGACGTCCCAGCCGTCGTCGTACAGCCGCTCCTGCGCGTCCTCGTCCCGCTGGGCCTGTACGTCGTCGTCGTGGTGCGGCCCGTCGATGAACACGGCCACCGGGCCGGTCTTCGTCTCGTACACGAAGTCCGGGCGGGACAGCGCACTGGAGACGAAGACCTGCTGCTTGTCGGGCAGCTTCAGGCCCTTCCTGGACAGGAAGGCGATGAACCGGCGCTCCAGCGAGCTGTCGGCGCCGTCCGTGAGGGCCTTGGCGCGCTCGTCGCGGGAGACGCCCGGGCCCGCGTCGGCGACCTTGGCTCCGGCGAAGCGCAGCAGCAGGTCCTTCACCAGCTTGCGGTCGATGACCTGGTGCCAGCGCTGGTTGCCGAAGGACAGCAGGCAGTCGTAGCAGCCCATTTCGCAGCGCGGGCCGCCGTCCCGGCCGCCCTTGTCCCTGCCGTCGGGCTCGAAGTGGGCGATCTCCAGAGCACGGGCCGCGGCCCGGCGCAGCGCGTCCGGCTCGGCCTGCAGGCGGCGCAGCACGCCCGCCCCGCCCTCGGCACTCTCGATGAACAGGATGCGGTCCCGCGGACCGTCGAGCGGAGGCAGCTGCTCGGTGTCCAGCTCGCCGTCCTCCAGCTCGAACTCCGCCTCGATACCCCGCTCCAGCGCGTACTGCAGCGTCACCGCCACCTCGGGGGCCACCTTCTCGGCGAGCTGGAGGACCAGGATGTTGCGGGTGTCCTGGACGTACGGGATCACCGGCACCTTGCGGTCCGCCTTCTCCGCGCTCTCCAGCCCGTCCTGCTCCTCGGTGGTTTCCTTGCCCGGCTTGTCCTGGTCCTTCTTGGCGTCCAGCCACTTGCCCTCGACCGGGTCCAGCCAGAAGCCGGAGCGCTGCTTGCTGCGCCGGTAGCCGAGGTTGGTCAGGCGGACGGTGGCGCTGTCGCCGTAGGTCAGCTCGGCGAGCTGCGCACCGTCCGCATCGAGTGCCGCCGCGTTCAGCGATCCGTCCCGCGTGCCGTGCTTGTTGAACTTGTACGACACCTCGACGACGTAGCCGGTGCGCTGCCGCTCCTCCTCGTCCGAGGAGATCCGGTCCCGGCGCTTGGTGAACACCGTGCGCAGCTGGAGCAGGTTGTAGCGGGCCTCGGTCAGCTCCCGGTGACAGAAGTCGCAGGTGTTCTCCAGCGTCTCGCCGGTGTGCAGGTAGCCGCAGTGCTCGCAGACCTTGGCCTCCTCGGTCTGCAGATCACCCGAGGCGCTGGTGGGCAGCTGGATGCGGTCGACCTGGAAGCGGCTCCCCTCGTGGTAGATGAAGGCACCCGGGCCGAACTCGCGGATCGCGATGAAGCGCGAGCGCTGGAGGTAGTCGCCGTCCCGGCCGCCGCGCGCGGCCCGCCCGGTGCCGGGGATGAACGCGGCCAGCGGCAGGCGGGGGAAGGAGTACCCGGGCAGGAAACCCTCGGAGGCCAGATACCGGTAGGGCGTGAAGTCCGACAGCAGGGTGCTGCCCGAGGTGTCCTCGTTCTTCAGCAGCTTCAGCTGCGTCTCCGCCTGGTGCCGGCGGCGCTCCGCCTGCGCGGAGGCCTCCTTGCCCAGCGTGTTGTCGAGGATGCGCCGGTGCTGGACCTCCCGCTCCCGAAGCGCCTTGAGGAACAGCTCCCGCCAGCGGCCGAGCGCGTTGTCGAATCCGCCCGGCGCCTTCTCCACCGTGCGTTCCAGCCACTGCTCGTCCCACCAGGAGGTGGCGCTCAGCCGGTCCAGCGACTCCTTCAGCACCGCGGTGGCCCGCTTCAGCGCCCGCCGCTGCGCCGCGGGGTCCCGGATCTGCTCGACGACGTGCGGGAAGAGCCGCAGCGAGGGCGTCTCGCCGTCGGCGTCCAGGATGTGCGGAATGCGCCGGCCCAGCTCCAGGCCCGTCTCCGCCAGCCAGATGGCGTGCACGTGCGAGCGCACCAGGTCCTCGTTGGCCAGGTCCAGGCGGGGCGGGGCCACCTCGCCGGCCACCATCAGGTGGGACAGACGGAAGTAGTACTGGTCGTGGCTGTTGCCGGTGGCGCAGTACGTCGTGACCAGCGCGGGCTGACCCTGCCGGCCGGCCCGGCCGCTGCGCTGGGCGTAGTTGGCGGGTGTCGGCGGCACGTTGCGCATCGCCACCGCGTTCAGGCTCGCGATGTCCACGCCCAGCTCCATGGTGGGGGAGCAGTAGAGCAGGGGCAGCGGGGTGCCGTTGCGGAAGTCCTCCTCGCGCTTCTCCCGGACCGGCGCGGGCACCTGCGCGGTGTGCTCACGCGCGAGCAGCCCGGCGAGCGTGCCGGCGACGTTCTTGTAGAGGTTCTTGAAGAACGGGTTGACCCGGGGACCCCGGTCCTTGCCGTACGTCCGGCGCAGCCGGTCCACCGCGCCGAACTCGTCGTCGCGGGCCGTCCACACCACCGCCGTGTGGTTGATGCGGTACCCGGGCGACTCCCCGCGCCCCGCGGGCACCTCGGTCAGCAGGCCACCGTCCTCCAGCACCTCGACCAGGTCGACGATCACCTGCTGCGCCTCGTCCAGGGTCAGGGCGCGGTCCATTGCCGGGAACCGGCCGGGCCGGCGCAGGAACTTGCCGAAGGCACCCCGGGCGGTGATGTTCATCTCGCTGCGGGACCGGTTCGGGCGGCCCGGACGCACGTACGCCGTGCCCGGAGGAGGCGGGGTGCGCTCGGTCTCGGCGAGCCCCCACGCGTCGTTCAGCAGATACGACAGCCTGCGCAGCTCATCGAAGTCGGACTGCTCGAAGTACGGGAAGTCCAGGGCGCGCACGCGCCGCAGCTCGTCCAGGAGGATGCGGGACAGCTCCGCGCGGGTGGCCGGATCGGCGGTGCGCAGCGGCCTGGACGCCTGCGCCCAGCGGTCCTCCTCCGCGGTGATCTCCTCCAGGTCCGCGTACTCCAGCCGCAGCAGGCCGGTCTGCTCCAGGTTGGGCATCGTGACCCGCCAGCCGCGCTCCAGGTCGAGGTACAGGCGGTACTCGACCACCTTGGCCAGGGCACCCAGGGTACGCCGGGCCTGGCGGGACCCCTCCTTGGGGTTCGCGGAGTAGTCCTGCGGCTTCAGGCCCAGCTTGGCGACCACCGCCGGTGCCAGGTCCTCGTGCAGCAGGCCCTCCTCGCCGGCCTCCGTCATGGCCTGGTAGAGGGCCCCGCGCAACTGGGTCACCAGGACGAAGTCGTTGAGGTGGCCGGCCTGGAGGCTTGCGTCCTGGCGGTTGTCGACGAACGTCAGCAGCTTGCGGGCGTCCTCGTCGAGCTCGCTGGGCGGCAGCTGCTTGAGGTGGCGCACGATGCTGGAGCTGATGACGGAGGTGGCCGTGGAGCGGCCCTCCTGGTCCATCGTCATCAGCTTGCTGAAGTCCTTACCGCGCGCGGACTCGTAGCTGACCCCGCAGTTGAGGCAGAACATGAACGGCATCGGGATGTAGGCCGCGTACAGGCCCTGATCCCGGTCGACGACCGAGCCGTCGGGCCTGACCCACACCGGTTGCGGCACGCGTTTCCGGCGGCTGTCGACGAGCATCTGGACACCCCGGTCCTCGTCCGACTTCAGCCAGCTGTCGGGGAAGCGCTGCTCGTCGATCGCCTTGCCGGTCTCGTCCGGCCAGGGGTTGTCGGCGCTGACGTACAGGTAGCCGTTGTCCTCGTCGTCCTCGGTGCGCGGCCGGAAGCGGTACGAGCCGTCCGCGCGCTCCTCGCGGGCCACGGTCAGGTACTCCTGGCCGCACTCACGGCAGAAGGACAGCGGCAGCAGGATCTTGTCCTTGGCGCCGGGCACCCGCACCTGGTAGGTGCGGCTGATGTACCGGGTCTGCTCGTCCTCCAGGGAGACGTACACCGAGTCGCCCTTGGACAGGAACTGGTGCAGCCGGAAGGCGAACAGCGGACGGCCGGTCTCCGGGTCCCGGGCCTGCGAGCCGGCGTGCAGCGTGTCACGGATGGCGGCCACGCAGTCCTCGTAGGACTCTCCGGTGCGCCCGGCCAGCTTGCGGGCCGCCCTCTGGACCGTCGTCGGCTCGGCCCGCACCAGAGCGCCCTTGTCCGGGCCGTCGGTGAGCGTGCGCAGCCCGAACTCGGTCTCGATCCAGGAGGCGAGCGGGTCGGCGGCGAGGACGTGGTAGTCGGTCGACGGCGCCTGCGTCCGTATGCGCTCGGCCAGTTCCGCGTCCAACGGGTCCTGGTCGCGCGTTGCACGCACCAGGGTCTCGCCCACGACACGCTCCGGGGTGACCGGCGTGGCGAAGAGGGTCGTCGCCACGTCCGCCACGGCCCGCCGCCGGTCCTCCAGCGTTCCCTGGGTCGACATGGTCGCCGAGGTACCCACCACCTGCAGGTCCGGTGCGGCACAGGCGTCGCGGACCCGGCGCACGAGCAGGGCGACGTCCGCGCCCTGGCGGCCGCGGTAGGTGTGCAACTCGTCGAGGACCAGGAAGCGCAACCCCTGGGCGGCGCGCATGAGGGCCTTGCGCTCCCGGGGCCGGGTGAGCATCAGCTCCAGCATGACGTAGTTCGTAAGCAGGATGTCCGGCAGGCTCTCGAGGATCTTCTCGCGCTCGTCCTCCTTCTCCTGGCCCGTGTACCGCGCGAAGGTGACGGGCTCCCGGCCCTCGCCGTAGCCGTGCTGCAGGAACTTCTCCAGCTCGTACTTCTGGCTGTTGGCCAGGGCGTTCATGGGGTAGACGATGATCGCCTGGACGCCGGAGGTGGCTCCCTGCTGCTTGGCGCGCAGCACACTGTCCACGATCGGCACGATGTAGCCGAGGCTCTTGCCGGAGCCGGTGCCCGTGGTCAGCACGTAGCTCCCGCCGGCTCGGGCCACCTCGATCGCGTCGCGCTGGTGACGGTGGAAGGCGATGGGGCGTCCCTGTTCCGGCGGGCCGTTCTTCTTCTTGCCCACGCGGAAGATCCGCTCGCACTCCGGGTGCAGCAGCCCTTCGGTCACCAGCTGACCGACGGTGCCGCCGGGGGCGAAGCTGGGGTTCAGGGAGAGCCACGGGTCGGGCCACTGGTTGCCCTGCACGAGCGCCTCGCGGACGGTCTCCTCGATCCGCTCGTTCTTCACGACGACGGAGCCCGTGGTGAAGTCCTGGTAGTCGGCGATCAGCTGCTCGTGCACCTTGAAGACGTCCACAAAACCCTCACTCGTTCCCACGCCGACCTGCACCGTTCACCGTAGCGGCTCGGGTGCTCGTGACGGGCCGGTAATCCCTGAGACCCTATGAGAGCACTGTTTGTGAACTCAGTCAACGTGTACGAGTGTTGAGAGCTGTGTACAGGGTCCGCTGGGTGATTCCTGGCCGTGCATGAGAGTGGCACACTCAGTCACCTATGGACATCGGAACGCTCATCGCCAAGCGCTATCGCATCAAGAGCCCCATCGGCCGCGGCGGCATGGGACAGGTGTGGATGGCGGACGACGAACACCTGGGCCGGCCGGTCGCCGTCAAGACGATGACGCCGACGAGCGGGCTGACGCCGGATCAGATCGCCCACGATGCCGGGCGGTTCGAGCGCGAGGCGAAGTCGGTCGCGCGGCTCGACCATACCGGGCTCGCGGCGGTCTACGACCTGGGTGTCGAAACGGGCACGCACTACCTGGTCATGCAGTACGTCCAGGGCCTCGACCTGGGTGATTACATCGCGGAACACGAGACGCTCACCCTGGAGGAGACCGCCGCCGTCGGTGTGCAGATCTGCTCGGTGCTGGCCGCCGCCCATGCCCGGAGCGTCGTCCACCGGGACCTCAAGCCGGGCAACGTGCGCATCCGCACCGACGGTGTTGTCAAGGTGCTCGACTTCGGCGTCGCGGCCATCCTCGACGCGGACACCAAGAAGCTCACCACGACCGGCGAACGGCTCGGCAGCTTCCAGTACATGGCGCCGGAACAGGTGCTGGGCGAACCCGTGGACCGTCGCACGGACCTCTACGCCCTGGGCTGTCTGATCCACGAAATGCTGACCGGCCGACCGGTTTTCGAGCACGAGTCACCGCTGATGGTGCCGAGCCTGCACACCGAGGCCGCGCCCGAACCACTGCGGGCACTGCGGCCCGACGTCCCAGAGGACGTCGAGCGCCTGGTACTGGAACTCCTCGCGAAGAAACCGGGCGACCGCCCCGCACACGCGGGTGAGGTGTACCGGCGTCTCGCCGCTCACCTGCCCACGCCCGGAAACCCGGAGGGGGCCCTGGTCCCCTGGGCCGAGGCGGATCCGTGCCGGCCGTTCCGCTTCCCCATGGCGCCGGACGCGCGGCCCGTCCGCCAGTGGGCCAGTGAGGCGGACGGGCCGCGGTAGCAGGGCCTCAGCGCGGCTCGGTCTCCTTCACATCTTCCGCAGAGGTGGGCTGCGCCGGGATCCCGAATGCGAGCTGCTCCCAATCCGCCCCCTCCGGCTCGGGAGCCGTCTCGACGCCCGGGGCCGCCCCCGTGTCCGGGTCGGCGTCGGATGCGGAGTCGACGGCGTCGGCCCCGTCCCCGCCGTCCTCGTTCTGGGTCGGCAGGACGTACTCCTGCGCGAGTCCCGCGAGGTGCAGCGGCAGCGGCAGGCTCAGTGCGTCCGGCAGGTCGGGGGCCTGCCGCAGCTGGTGCACGGCGAGCGCGAGCGCCTCCGGGACGTCGCCGTCGCCGGGGTGGCACCCCAGAACGGCGATCTCCACCAGCCCGGGGTTCCAGGCCGCTTTGTCCGTGTCGATGGTCACCTTGCCCTTGGTGTTGACGCGGGGCGCCAGCTTGTCGGCGGCGACCGACAGCTTGAAGGTGCGGGCCTTGGGCGTCGTGGACCAGAAGACGCGGGCCTTGTCGGGGTCCGCGGTCGGGTCCGTCCACAGGTGGGCGGCCAGACCGTTGGGGCCGTCCGGGTTCACGCCCCACCACTGGGCGGTCTCCCGGTTGCGTGCCGTACGCACCCGCACCAGCCGCAGGTCCGGGTCCAGGCGGCGCGAGGGGGCGTGACCGTCGCGGAACTTGTCCGCCACCACGGTGCCGTCCTGGAGCCACGTCCAGTGCGAGCGCATGTTCTGCCCGTGGGCCAGCAACATGGTCGGCGTGCCGCGCAGGGTGCGGCGTACCCGCTGGAGCCACTCCTCGGTCGCCCGCCGCTGCTGAGCCATGTCCGCCCACCAGGACGGCCGGGCCACCGGGTCCTCGCCGTCGCGCGGTGCGGGGACGAGGCCCTTCGGCACCTCGCACTGCCTGGTCAGCTTCAGCAGCATCACCGGGTACGGCACCCAGGCACGCGCCTCGTCGTCCCAGCCCTCCACCCGGGCCAGCCCCTCACCGGACGGATCCGGCGTGACCAGCACGGCAACGGGCACATGCCCCGCCCACCGGGTGCGGCTGCGCCGGTTCTTGCGCACCATCCACACCGCCGCGTACCGCATGCCGACGGGCAGACGCTCGCCGAGACTGTGCTCGGGGTGGACCCGCACACCCAGCTGCCGCAGTCCGTCGTCCCAGGCCTTCGCCGCGCGGAACTCCTTGTTCTTCTCGCTGTTGTAGCCCTTGGCCTTCTTCGGCACGGCCATGAACTGGGTGAGCACGCCCGCGTCCGCGCAACCCAGCCGCAGCGCGAACTTCGCGTCGTGGTCGGGGGAGGAGAAGTCCTTGGCCCGGTCGATCTCCACCAGGGCGAGCGTGGGCGCGGGCGAAGAGGCACCCTCCTCGGTGAGGAAGGCCGTCATCTCCCGGCGGCGGTCGCGGATCGCGGTGGTGACCGCGGCCCGCGAATGCCGGGTCCCCTCCGGCAGGGCGAGGTCCTGGCCGAGGGAGCGGGAGAGCCGGCGGCAGCACAGCCGCACGGTGAGTTCGGGGGACTGCCACTCCAGGACCACCGTGCCGTCGTAAGCCTCCTCGGTCGCCGGCGCGCCGCCGTCGCTCTTGAGATCCAGGTGCGCGACGAGCGCGTTGATCGCGGTGTCCCGCATGACCGGGGTCTGCCAGAGCAACTGCGCCTCAAGGGTGGGAAGTTCACCCGGGGAGATGTCATGGGGGAGGTGGCGCAGCGCGAAGGCCGTGCCGCTCCGCCGGGCCTCCGCGCGCCTGCGCTCCTCCTCGGTCTTCGCCGGTTCCTTGGAGGGCTCCTGGCGGGGGTTGCCGGGCGTGCTGCCCGACAGGCGGGTGCGGACCAGCGCGGGCACCGGCTCCAGCTGCTCCGGAAGGGCCTGCAGCGCCCACTCCACGATCTTCGAGCGCTGGTCCGTCATCAGGCCGGCTCCGACCTCGTGCGACCCCATGGCCGTGCTGTACAGGACCGCCGCCCGCATGTCGTCCGCCAGCCAGCCGGCCGGGTCGGTGAGGATGGCGTCGGCGTCCGGGAACGACTCCGTGAGCGACATGCTCCGCAGCATCCCGGCGGGCCCGCCGCCGACCCAGTCGTACCCGTCCCGGCTCCAGGCGAACCGCGCCACAGCGAACCGGTCGCTCGCCGGCGCTCCGGGCAGCCACGGCACGCGCGGGCGCAGCAGCACCGTGGTGCGGCGGCCGAACGGCAGGTACAGCCGCCCCGTCCTGGCGCTCACGCGGGTCGCGTACCGGCGGATGTGGCTGTGCACATGGAAGCGGGGCAGCGGGTCGAAGGGGACCGTGTGCAGCGTGATGTTCAGGACGACGGAGTACCACTCGGTACCCCGGCTCCCTTCGAACTCCAGCGCCTGCGAGACGAGTTCGGCGCCCCGGTCCATCGGCCCGCGCGGCATCGCCCGAAAACGCAGTCGGCCGCCCGCGAAGTCATAGGGCTCCAGGGCGAGGATCCGCCGGGCAAGCCAGTCGGTGGACAGCTGGAACTGGCGCGGCTCCGGAGCGGCCGTACCACCGCCGGTGGGCCGCTCGTGGCGCAGCAGCTCCACGGGGACGCCCTCCTGCCACCGGGGAGGGTTCTCCAGCAGCGACGAGCGGGTCTCGGACAGCAGCGAACGGAACTCGGGCTCCGGCCGCAGGTCCTTCAGCCAGGCGCCGAGAAGCCCCCTGAGCGCCGCGTCGGGCAGCGGATCGGGCACGTCCTCGGGGGCGTACAGCCAGAAGTCCGGGCCCTCCCCGCGGCGGCGGTTGGGGCGGGGCCGCACCAGGACGTCGGGGGCGAGCGCCTGCACGACCTGGTCCATGCGGAACGTGGGCACGGTCTCCAGCGGCTTGTCACGGCCCGCGTTGCACAGGGCCAGCAGAGCCCCGGTCCACTCCTCGGGAAAAGGCAGCACGCGGTACCGCTCGACCACCGAGGCGTCCGCGGAGACGGGACGTGCGGCGGCGGTGCGGATGGAGTCGTAACGGCGAGCCATGGTCGGGGCCTTTCTGGTGAAGGTCAAGACGTGTGGTGTTCGATGGCGCGCAGCGCCTTGTACAGCGGCGCGTACAGCAGCCGGGCGACCGCGGGGTCCGCCGGATCGGGGCAGTCGGGCGGCGGTGCGCCCTCCGCGAAGTAGGGGGCCAGCACGTCACGCAGACCAGTCAGAAGGCCGTCGTCCCGCGGGAGCGACGCCGCCGCGGCGCCGGGGGACAGCAACTTGGCCGTACGCGGCGCGAACCGGGCGTCCACGAAGACCACGCGGGCGGGCACCCCACCCCGCACCAGACGGCCGATGACCTGCCAGATCGTCACCAACTGGTCCCATGTGAAGGACGTCTTCTCATGGTCGGACAGGCGGGAGTAGATGTAGCGGCGGGACAGCAGCCGGCGCCACTCGGCGCGTGCCACGTGCCGGAAGGCCAGCCCGGCCGCGTTCAGGTCCGCCGCGTCCGTGACCAGCTTGCTGAACGTGCCCTGCGGCAGCCCGGGCTCGTCACGGGCGAACCGGGTCGCCCAGTCGTTGATCGCGAACACGGCCAGGGCGAGATCGTCCGGGCGCGGATGGGGCCGGGCCAGGAACAGCGCCGTGCCGAAAGCCGCGTTGCGCTGGGCGTTGAGGATGTTGTGCCCGCGCTCCACCGCCATCAGCGGAGCCACGAGAACCTCGGCCATGGGGTCCTGGGCGAACATGGCGAGGTCGCCCCGGCGCAGCGCCGTGACCCGGTCCGCCTCCGACCGGGGCGGTGCCGAGCCGCGTACGGCCTGCTCCAGGTCGGCGTCGTCGGCGGCCAGCACCCGGACGCGGCCGTGCCAGCGCTCCATCCCGTGCAGGACCTCCGCCGCGGTGTGTGCCTCCTTGTAACTGCCGACCAGGAGGATCGCCCGGCGTCGGCGGCTGTCGGCGACCCTGGCCAGTTCCTGCTCCAGCGGGCTCGGGGCACCGCCCCGGCCGGGGGAGCCGAGCCGGCTGACCATCGCCCGGCAGGCGGCGGGCCGGGCCTTCGGCTCGGTGCCCGACAGGCTCAGGGGACGTCCCTCGTCGTCGTACAGGAAGTGCGTGCTGAACTCCGACTCGCTCACGGCCGCCAGGGACCGCGGTGAAGGCGTCAGTACCGCGCCCACCGGGGCGACCACGTGCGCGCGTGTCGAGGTGCCCGCCCAACTGGTGCCGGACATCAGCACGACGTGCGGTCCTCTGCGCCCGCGGCCCGGGTCGGCCCCCACCTCGGGCAGGGAGAGCAGGAGTTCGCGGCCCACGCCCGCGCACCGGAAGAAACGCAGGGTGCCGCTGTGCCGCCCCTCGACATCGCGTTCCCGCTCGTCGGGCAGGTACTGGAACCCCAGGACGTTGCCCATCGGCGCCTCCGGGACCAGCGGGGCGTAGTCGAGCGGCGGACGGCGGGACAGCTCGTTGCCGGTCGAGTCCAGGTGCAGGGCCGCCTCGACCTGGGGCCAGAGGAAGACCAGCCGGTCGAGACGCTGGTGCAGGGCACTGAGCAGCAGCATGAACTCCAGGCGCCGAGCGGTCAGATCGAGCCACTCCTCGTCCTGGGCCCGGACGGACGCGGGGGTGCCCTCGAGCAGGGGGCGGAGCACGGCGAGGACCCGCTCGCGCGTGTCGGTGGAGGACAGCGTGGTCAGCAGATCCTGGGCCAGGCGCACCAGTTCGTCCGTCACGTTGCCGTACGGGCCTCGGCCGCCCAGGGGATCGTCCCGGAAGTCGTCGAACCGCTCGGTCAGTTCGGCGCGGTGGGCATCCACCTCCGGCCCGGCCGACTCGGGCTCCGGAGCGTCGTCCTCGTATGCCTCGTACAGCTCCGATTCGTCGGACACGCCGTCCGGAGTGCCGGCATCGGGGCCCTGCGAGAACCAGGAGCCGAGCAGCTTCTCCTGGAGCGTCCAGGGGCTGAAGTACTCGATGTCCGCCCACTCGCGCAGGTCCGCGTCGGAGATCAGCAGCTTGTACAGGCGGTCCGTGGCGGCGTGGACCACCGTGAGCGAGGCGGACCAGCGCTCGACCTCCTGGTCGGTGAGCGGCAGCCGGCCCTGCCGGGACAGCTCCTCGATACGGTGCGTCTGCACCTGATCCAGCCAGGACTCGGGGCCGGGAGAGACCAGCGTCGCCGACGGCGCGAAGATCTCGTCCAGCTTCATCTGCACCGAGTCGGCCTCGTCCACGACGATGATGTCGCTGCGCAGGCAGGCCAGTTCCAGGTGGCGCAGCCGCTCGTCGCCCAGGTGACGCGGCACGGCCGACTGCACCAGGCTCGCCGGATTGGCCACCCAGATCAGGGAGTCGACCAGCTCCCGGGCCGCACGGTGACGCGGGCACACGTACCACAAGGGGCACCCGTGCGGGGTTCCCTTCACCTCGGTCGGGCGGTCCTCCTCGGACGGGGACCGCCGCCGCCCCGGCCGGTAGGGCTCGGGCAGCGCGCCGGAGTCCGCCCTCTCGTCCTGCGTGCGCTTCTTCTCCGGATAGAGCGAGGTGCACGGCGCGTCCGCGAACCGCAGGGGCTGCGCCGCCTCGGTGCCGCGCAGAGCGTCCACCACGCACACCGTGCTCAGGTGGTCGAAGCCCGGGTCGTCGTGGTCCAGCAGATTGTGCACGCCGCGGGAGGCGAGCCGCCGGTGCAGCCGCTGCACATGGGTCTCCCGCGTGGTCAGACCCAGCACCGGTGTAGCGGTCAGCCCCAGATCGCGGAACAGGGCCGTCAGACGCAACTGCTCGGCCACGTCGCCCACGACGAGCGTGGTGCGCAGCGCCGGAGTCCGGCGGGCCCCCCAGACCGCGAGCAGCGTCATCAGGGTCGACTTGCCCGCGCCGACCATGCCGGCCAGGTGCAGCAGCCCGTCGAGCCGGAGATCGCCCTCGTGCGAGAAGCCCAGCCCGTCCGCGTCGCGCGGGAAGATGCGCAGCTCGGTGAGGCGGTCCTCCCAGTGGCCGGGGTTCTCCACCTCGTTCGCCCGCTCCGTCGCGTCCATCCAGCGGGCGGTCTCGACGAGTTCGGCCTGGCTGATCGTGAGCGGCTCACCCCTCCCCGGCCGTCCCGCCTCCGGGTCATGACCGGGAACGGGGTCGAAACGCAGCTCCTCAGGCAGCGTCACGGAGGTGGGACGGCGCCGGTCGACGAAGGTGGCGCGGCCGGCCGGCGCGAGGGGCAGAGCCTTGCGGGCCAGCGGAGGCAGCGCCGCGAGGGCGGCGTCGTACACGGCGAACCGGTCCGAGGCGACGGCCGGCTCGCGCCGCCGGGCCGGCCGGTCGAGCGCGAGGACCTCATAGGCCCGCAGCCGGTCCGGCAGACTCCGGTAGGTCTCCAGCGTGCGCTCCCATGCGCGGCCGCGGCGCAGGTGCCACAGCAGATGGCGGCCCGCGAGGAGCATGACCTCGTGCTCGGGACAGGACACGTATCCCCGGGCGTCGGCGAACCGGTAGCCGCCGAACAGGACGTAGGCACCGCGGACGGGTTCGTGGGGCGCGATGTGCTCCAGGATCCGCAGGGCCAGTTCCGTCTGACACAGCAGGCCGGGTTTCACGTCGCCGAGCTCGGCGGGCACCTCGTCCCACAGGCGGGCGAGCTCCTTGCTGACCGGGTGGTGCCAGCCGTCGCGGTCACGCATCGCCGGTCTCCTCCTGGTGCGTGGCTGTGCCGACGCGCGCGAGCCGGTCCTCGGCGCGGGCGAGCAGTTGGGTGTCGGTGAGCAACGGAACCCGGCGGGCGGCGGCCGGGCGGTTGCGCTCGTACGTGGCGATGTAGCCCGGCCGGTCGTCGACGCGGTCCTGCGGCACCACCCAGAACGCCTCGTCGTACCGGGGCTCCTGCGGCACCGGCCGGGCGGCCCGCCCCAGGAACGCCGGATGGGCCCAGTCCTTCACGTCCACCGCCCACACCCAGCCGTCGGGGAAGGTGACGTGCACGTCGTAGGCGTCGTACGTCGGCCACATCCGCACCTTCAGCCCGAGCTCGGTCAGGCGCCCTTCCAGGCGCACCTCCGCCTGCCCGGGACCGGTGACGAACTGGCGCAACGGCCTGGCCAACTGGAGCAGCTCACCGGCCTCCTCCTTCGCGATGCGACGCCCCACCGGCGGCCGGCCCCGACGGCGGCAGCGATCCCGCTCGCACCACCAGCCGCCGTCGTGCAGCGGCGTCAGCAGGGTGAGACACCGGCCGCAGGTCGCGTAGACGTCACCGCGCAGATAACTGTCCGGGACGGGACGGTAGATGCGGCTCAAAAGCTCCTTCACCGGGTCGAGCACATGGTCCATCGACACGGCCCACTCCTCGGCCGAGGTGAGGACGGGCCGGGTGACCAGGAGCCGCCGGAACTCGGTGTACGCGTCCTCCTCGCCGTACTCGCGGCACAACCGCAGCGCGGCGCGGATGATCTCACGGTCGTAGAGAACCAGCGCGCTGTCCGAGAACTGCTCCGCCCACTCGTAGCACAACTCGGTGGGGCGCGAGGAGTCCGGGTCGAGCAGCAGGTCGTCCGGTCCGGCCGCCTCGGCCGGCAGGTCCACCGGCCAGTCCGCCACCGGTCGCTCGCGGCACCAGGACAGCAGGTCCGGAAGGCTCGCCGGAGGCTCGGCCCCGCGCTCCAGGCAGGCCAGCACCGTCCGGTCGAGGGCGCGCTGCACCTCGGGCGGATAGGGCAGGGTGAAGGCTTCGGGGCCGGTGGCCGCGTCGAGCACCGTGAGAGCGGTGGCGAGTGCGCGCATGAGGGGGATGCCGCGATGGGCGGACCAGTCGGTGTCGTGCAGCGGCACTCCGTTGCCGGTCGTCGTGGTCACCGTGCCTCCAGGTGCGCCCGGCCGGCCGCGCAGTGCCTGAGCACGTCGCAGCCGTCGCAGTGGCCGCCGGGCGTCGGCGCGTAGGTCTCGTCCACCGCCCAGGGGCCGGCGAGCCCGGCGATGATGCGGCGCGCTTCGGCCAGGGTGTCGGGATCGCCGGGATCGATCTCCTCGCAGCGCGACTTCCCGGTCCCTTCCGCGTCCAGGTACAGCACCTCCAGCTCGATCAGCGACCGGCGTGGATCACCACCGGGCACTCCGGCGGACATCATCAGCACCGCGAAGGCGAGCTGCGGATACGTCTCCATCAACGCGCGCCCTTCCCAAGGGGGTTTCGCAGCCGTCTTCGTCTCGTGCCAGATCCAGCCTCCGGAGCGGGTGTACAGGAGGTCGGGGTCGGCGATCAGGACGACGTCCAGTTCGGGGTCGTACGCGGTCAGGCGCGGCTGCACCCGTACGACCTCGTCGGACGGCAGGCCGTCGAGAGGGCAGGCCCGCCGGTGTTCTGCGAGCAGGGCGAGGGCGGTCGGCAGTTCGGCGGGGGAGAGGCCGGGAAGGGTGTCTGGGAGGGGAGCCGTGCGACAGCATCCCTTCTCGTGACGGAGGTTGAGCCACTCGTCGACCGCGCGGCCCCTGCGGATCGGCTCGCTCTCCGGATCCCCCGACTTCAGGTGCAGTACGCGGGTGAGGTGGAACTGCGCCGGGCAGCGCGCGTGGACACGCAGGTCGCTCGCGGACACGGAGCGGCGGGCGCGGGGGCGGCGTGGCCCGGGGACCCCGAGAACGCCGGGAGCCCGGGGCAGCTGTTCGCAACCCACCAAACCTTCGCAGCGGGTGCAACTGGAGCCGGGGTTGAGCCGGTCGTTCTCGACTACCCGGCGCAGCACGGGCTTGGCGTGCTCGGTGAACCGCCGCTCGACCTCATCGGCGTCCCAGTCGGCCAGCACGTCGTGATCGCCGCTGCCGCAGCCGATGCCTACGATCCGGACGCGCTGCGGGCGGACGGTGCTGCCGGGCGCAGGACGGAAGATGTCCCTGAATGCCGGCTGGGAAGGGATGCCCGTCAGTGCCACGGCCGCCGCCTCCGCGATCTCGGCGGGCGGCCGGTCCCGCTTCACGGAATTCACGGACAGCAGCCATAGCTCGCGTTCCGACCCGTCGGCGGACGCGTACCGGCGTCCCCACGCCGTGCGCTCGTAGCGGATCGCCCCGCGGGCATCCGGTACCTCGCTCTGGGTGCTGGCCGTCCACTGGGCGCGCACCGGCAGGGTCGGCGGACGCCCGAGCACGCGCCGCTGCGTTTCGAGCGCCGTGCGCGCCAGCAGGTAGGAGCGAACGGCTGATTCGGTCCAACTCGCGTGACCCCCGTGGTACTTCTGATTCTTCAGAAGCCGCGTCAAAGCACTGTCGATGTCCTCTCCCTCGTGCTCGACCGCGTCCAGGACGCTCAAAACCGGCCCGAGAGCGAAGTCCTCGACGGGCTTGCCCCGCGGGCGCGGCGGAACCTGAGCGAGCAGGGCCCGGGCGCGCAGGGCGTTGCCGCGCGGGCAGTCCTGAGGGTCCTCGCGCAGCAGTGGCAGCGAAGTGCGGATGAGTCGGATGTCTCCGTTCGTTCCGGGCGGAGGCAGGTGGAGCGACACGATGCACCCCTTACGGGCGTGGTGAGGCGAGAGCGTCAACGCACCCAGGGAAGCGTATGTTTGTGAACATAGTCAAGCGATTGACTCGATGTGATCCGTGAACCGCTACAGTGTGGCTGACACCATGTCATGAACAGCCGGGGGTGAGGCGTGGAAGCCGGGGAAGTCCTCGACGACCGCTACCGAGTCAAGGAGGCGCTCGACCAGGGCGGCATGGGCACCATCTGGTCGGCCACCGATCTGGAAACCGGGCAGTCGGTCGCCGTCAAGGTGCTGCGGCTCGACGCTTACACACAGGGTCGATTCACTCCGGCAGAGCGCGCGCGACGCCGGGTCGAGCTGCTGAAACGGTTCGAACGCGAGGGCGCGATTCTCGAGGAACTGAAGCACCCTGGGATCCCGCGCCTACTGCACCGCGGCTACCTCGGCGAGGAGCCCCACCTCGTCATGGAATACGTCGAAGGGGTCAGCCTGCGCGAATTCCTGGACATGCGCCGGCCGTTCCCGTTCGACGCCGCTGTCGCCGTCGCCGTCCAGGTCGCCGAAGCCCTCGGGCACGCGCACATGAACGGTGTCGTGCACCGGGACCTGAAACCGGGCAACGTGGTCATCGCCTTCGCGGACGGGGCGGTGAAGCTGCTCGACTTCGGTATCGCCTACCTCACCGACCCCGACGCGACCCGTTACACCGCACTCGGTGCGACGCCGGGCAGCGCCGGGTACATGGCCCCGGAGCAGCTGCGAGGCCAGCAGGACATCTCCGCCTCGGTGGACCTCTACGCGTTCGGCTGTGTGCTGTTCGAACTCCTCACCGGCGAGAGGCCCTTCGAGGACAAGCCGGACCGGAACAGGGACACCCAGCACCTCGAGGACCTGCCGCCGCGCCTGCGGAGCATCAACATCGGCATTCCCGAGGAACTGGACGACCTGGCCTGGGACCTCCTCGCCAAGGCCCCAGCCGACCGCCCCGAGACCATCGACGAAGTGCTGGACGTTCTTCGTGACTTCCTGCCGAAGCCGGGCGACCCGGCCCCGGATCCGGAACTGGATCCGGACCCGACCGCACGCTATCGCCTGCGGGAGGGGTCAGTGGCAGACGCGGCGGGCACGCGGCTCACCCCCCGTGCCGCATCGCGACGTCCGGCCCGCCGTCGTGGCGGGTGGCTGGGACGCAACCAGTTCGCGGGACGGATCGCCCAGGCCCGGGCGGAACTGCTCGCCGACGGTCCTGGCGACCGCTGCGCCGAACTCCTCGACCTGCTGCCCAAGGCGGTGTCGGACTGGGGTGCCCGCGAGCCGGTCGTCCTGGAGGGGCGGCTGGTGTGTGCCGACGCCGCCCGGCTCGACGGTCGTACAGGTGAGGCGAAAGAGCAGTACGAGCAGGTGGCGCAGGACGGAGATCCCTCGGATCCTCTGGTGCTGGAGGCCCGCCTCGGGGTTGCCGAATGCCTCATGCCCGAGGGTGACTTCACCGGGGCGTTCCGCGGCTGGCGTGCGGTGGTGCACAGTCTCTCTCTCGTCGCCGTACCGGATTCGGACCGGCTGACGAGCCGCTGCCGTGAGGTCGCTGCCGAGCTGGCCGAATCCGGCTACGAAGCGCAGGTGACCGACATCCTCGCCCGGCTGCCCGAGCCGTAGGCGGATCATGCCCGAGGAAGCTGCCCCGCGGCCAGCAGGTCCCCCAGCGCGCGGCTCAGCTCGCCGCCCACGCTCTTCATGTCGGTGAGTTCGCGTTCGAAGGTGGTGATCTTCCGGTAGATCTCGCCGTACTGCCGCTGTTCCTCCAGCGTGAGCCTCGGGATGTGCAGACGCCGTACGTCGATGCGTGACGTGGTGGACGCGTGGGTGCCGGCCCTGTGCACATTGGCCGGGGCACGCAGGCAGCCGGACAGGAACCATGGGTCGAGGACCGCGGGATTCGCCCTGAGCGCCGCGAGCTGGGGCCCCAGGACGGACGGGGCGTCGGTGTCCACCCGTACGTCGAAGGCCCGGGCCAGCACCGAGACGATGACGTCCTGGGACGCTGTGACCGTGAGCGAGCCGTCCTGCTCGCCCGCCGCGACGGCCGACGTCGGGAGCCACAGCTGCGCCTGCCCGGACAGCGGAGCACCCGTGAGAACGCGCGCTTCGTCCTCCTGGCGTTCCCCGCGGCGCACCAGAGACTCCGGCAGCCCCTGCCCGGTCCGGATCTCCAGGGCTCCGGCTCGTTCCAGCTCGCCGACGCTGATGAGGGGAACCGTCTCGTCGCCGTCGGCGGGTACGAGTGCGGACAGGGCGTCGGCGGCATCGCGCAGTTCCCTCATATGCGCGTCGAACCGCGTCCAGAGGCGCCTGAGGTCGACGATGGTGGCGGCCCGCGTCCTCGGAACACGCCGTGCGGGCGTGAGGTCCACCTGGTCGTCCAACAGGTCGACCACGGGAACCGAGACGCTTCCCTGCGTGCTTGTGCCGCCGAGGACCCCCACGATCTGCGCCGTCACGGCGGACCAGTCGACGCCGCCTCTGTCGACGGACACGGAACCACCGCCGTGTGTGGTGTCCACGAACGTGAGCTCCGCTCGGTCTGCTCCGCCCGGGCCCTCGGCACCATCCGCGCACAGGATCCACAGATGCAGCCCGACACCGTAAGGCGGGGCGGCACCGGGCGGCAGGGCGATCACGGTCCGGAGCACGCCGGACCGCAGGAGACCGGCCCGGATCCGGCGACCCGCGCGGCGCGCCGCCACACCGGGCGGCAGCACGAGAACCGCGACGCCGCCAGGAGCCAGAGTTGCCGCAGCATGCTGAACCCAGGCGAGTTCCGGCTCGGTGCGCGGAGGCTGCCCGTACACCCAACGCGGGTCTGTGGCGAGTTCCGCGTGACCCCAGTCACGTTCGTTCGAGGGTGGGTTGGACAGGACCACATCGGCCTGCGCTCCGGGGTGGGCATCAGCCCGCAACGTGTCACCCACTGCCAACGAGACGTTGGACAGGTCACGCTCGGCGAACCCGCCGACCGCCAGGCGCGCCTTGGCCAGCTCCACAAGAACCGCGTCGCTGTCCTGGCCTAGGAAAGACAATCCCGCCGCACGGTCAGCACCCCACTGTCGGCCGGCTGCGACGAGCAACGTCCCCACCCCGCATGCAGGATCCAGGACGGTCCGTACTGGTCCTGGGTGGTTCATGGCTGCGGCTTGGGCCATGAGCCGGGCCAGCTGCACCGGAGTCGTCGTGATCTGCCGCACGTGGGTCCGGAGCCACCGCTCCAGAAGGAGGTCGAAGATGCTGTGCTTCTCGTCCGGCTCAGTCAGTTCGAGAGTGCGCTCCAGAAGGCGGGCCTGACGCTGATCAAGGAGCGGCTCCACCGCCGGCCTGCCTGCCTTGACGCTGCTCTGCCGGAGTCCTACCTGGGCCACCAGCAGGCCCGTCGTTTCCCGGTTGCCCAGGGACTCGTATTCCGGCCAGAGCCGGTCGAGCGGGTTCACCCCCGTCTTGAGTTTGTTCTCCCGCCTGAGCCACTCTTCGACTTGCGGAAGTGAGAAGTGCGGGCTTGTCTCGGTGCCGCCGACAGGGGAGGGAAAGTTGTCGTACCGTCGCCGCCAATTGCTGACGGCGGCGCGCCCTACTCCCGCGATGCGGGCGATCTCCGCCAGGGTGACGACGACCGGGGGCGACCCTGCGGTCGTGGACATGATCTCCTCCGGGGCTCGTGGCGGCCTCGCGCCCAATGTATCTGTGATCACCTGCGTATGAGGGGGCGCATTGTTTGACTGAGTTTACGCACATGCTGGTCCCACTCTGCGCACCTCGCACTGCTCGCTCGGCCGGTCCCAGGCGGTCGCATGTGCCGGTGGGCAGGTCCCAAGCCCGAGTGGAGGGCGATCCCTTGAAGTGGCTGTACGAGACGTGGGGTGATAAGTGTGTGCCTTTGGCCATGCGCGCCCTGAGCCCAGGCGATCTGTCTCGTCTGCCATCCATGTTGACCTCCTCGTCATGGTGTCTTCTTGCTGGGGGAGCGCTCCGTGGCCCGCGCCAAGTGCCGCCTACCACAGTTCGGGCCTCGGAGCGGAGCCTGCCGTAGCCTCCCGTTGCCTGGCTCCTCAGCGGAGGCAGGCGTCCACATCGCGGCTCGACCGAGTGCTCGGGTCGAATCAGAGCGGTTTCCTCTGACTGCCTCCGATCGCCTCTGCAACCTGTCCTAGCAGGTCACAGCCGGTCCAATCCCCCAAAGTCGCAGGTCAGAAAGGTGCCCCAGGAATACCCGGCGTACAGCCCGACTCGTCTGCCATTGGGGCTCTGACCAGGGGAAGCTACCTGGTCGGGGCCCCCTTGCATACGGTTGGGCTTCCCGCTTGTTGCCGGGGGGATTGTGCACGGGATGTGCACGCTGGTCCTGGTGCCGGGGGCCGTCGGGCTGCGGGATGGTGCGCAGGCGGGCAGTCCCGGCGGCGGGGGACAGAACATGGCATCGGAAAAATCCGCTGATCGGCGGCACCCAGCTAGTGATCCAGACCATACGCCGATTGAACCGGTACGCGGTCAGCGCTTGGCCATGGGCACGAGTCCTCGGCGGGAGCCGCGGTCCTCCGGCTCGCTCCGTCATGTGGGCGAGCAGCCCTGCCACCGTCGCAGACCAGCAGAGAATCGCGTCGGTCGACAAGCCTGGTTTGAGCGTGGCCGGAATCACGGCCGTGGCAGCTCAGGTTGCTACAGCCTGGCTCTGCTTGCCTTGGTGCATCCAAGCGATGACGTCGAATACGCGCAGAACGCTGATGTCTTCCCCGATGCCTGCCTTGCGACGGAGGTGGACCAGTTGGTTGTAGAAGGTGCCGTTGTCCGCCCGTAGGGTCACTGCCAACGAGGCCCAGAAGGAGTGATCGTTCTTCGGGAGCTGGAAGAGTTGTTTGACACGGATGTCGTAGATCGGGATCAGGTGGGGACGCTTGCGGGCCAGTAGCTTGCCTGCGATCACGGGGCCGCTGCCGTCGGGCTTGTTCGGATGCTTGTTGTCGGCCAGGCGTTCCCACAGCTCCCACGCGGGGCCGCCCTGTGCAATGAGGGCGTCGTTCCTAGGATCCTCCAAGCGGGCGTTGCGAAGGATGAGTGACAGCAGCCGCGCCCAGTGGCCGTCATGCTCGGTGAGCAAGTTGATGGCCCCGTGCGGGTCAAGGGAAACGCTGAGCATGGTGATGGCCACCAAGTCGTTGGAGTCGAAGCGGTCGGCGACCTGTTCGGCGTCACCGCCCCCGCCCAGGCGCTCGAAGTGCGCGCCGGAGTAGAACAGGTCGCCGTTTGCGCGCCGGCGGTGAAGTACTCGACCAGCAGACGTACAGCGTTCTCATCGTCCCAGTAGATGTCCGGGATGTTCAGTTCGGTCACCGCGAAGCCCCCCAGTGCCCTGCCAGTGGTGATCGGTCTGGCGCACGGTACACAGGTGGAGGCCATCCGTGGCTCACAGCAACAACGCTGCGCAGAGGAAGTGGATTGCTCGGGCCGTGTGCCTGTCGGAGGTCACGCTCGATGGCGTCGATCTGGTCGCCGAGTTGGGCGGGGCTGCTGTAGGAGAGGCTGAACACCCACCCGATCACGGAGTTGAGGTCCCGGACGAGGGTGTGGTCCCAGTGGGCAGTCTCGATCTCGGAGAAGGTAGAGCGGGCCAGGATGTGCTGGTGGCGTTCCTTGGGATGGGAGTAGGTGCCGGAGCTGGCGCGACGTTCGGGGCCGAGGTAGCCGTTGCGGGGCTCCGCCTGAGGCGAGGACGTCCGGGGCGGCCCCCTACTCCAGCTCCTGGGCCGACAGCCACTGCATGGTGCTGCTGCTGCCGACGGATGGCGGAGACGTGATGCAGGTCCTCGCGGTCCGCGACGGAGCACGCGCCCGTGACGAACTCGCCCGCTTCACCGTGGAGATCAACCCCGTCTCGGGCGGTGTCGAAGTCGTCGACCAGAGCGAGGTCAGCGAGAACGTCGTCCCGCTGGGCGACCGGGCTGTCCCACTCTTCGCGCG
This sequence comes from Streptomyces sp. NBC_00557, assembly GCF_036345995.1. Lineage (NCBI taxonomy): Bacteria > Bacillati > Actinomycetota > Actinomycetes > Kitasatosporales > Streptomycetaceae > Streptomyces > Streptomyces sp. NBC_00557. The sequence goes on along the minus strand of NZ_CP107796.1, from coordinate 1,451,279 downwards.
GTACGGCCACCGCGCCCTCACCGACCTCAGCGTGGTGCCGTCCCTGCTGCCGACCCTCGACAAGGTCACCACAGGGCGAGCAGCGGGACAAACTGCTCGCCCACAATCTTCCCGAACTCACCCGTGACGTCCTCCTCGCCCTGCGCGGCGGTATGGACCCGGACGACGTACGCTGGCACATCACGGACAAGTGGCGGGCTGACGAGGAGGTCAACACCGGCGACTGGGCGCGGGCAGCCAAGCGTGCCGTCTTCCAGGCGGAGACCGACGACGATGCGGTGCTCGACGCCTTGGGTAGAAGCTTCGACGCTTGGCGGCTGTTCCTCCACCCTGAGCAACACCGCATCGCTACAGCGGACGTCAAGGGCTCAGCGAAAGTGACCGGCGGCCCCGGCACCGGCAAGACCGTCGTCGCGCTGCACCGCGTCTGCCATCTCGTCGACAGGCTGCCGCCCGGCCACTCACGCCCGGTTCTTCTCACCACCTACAACACCAATCTGGCCCTGGACCTGAAGGAGCGACTGCGCCAACTCGGCGGCGACGAGCTGCTGCGCCGCGTCGACGTCGAGTCTGTTGACGCACTCGCCCACGAGGTCGTCTCGGAGTCCCGCCTGGACCTGGGCCTGCCCTTGGACGACGATGCGGCGATGGCTCTGTGGCACACCGTGCTCACCGAGACGGACCTACTGGCGTGCGACGCGGACTTCCTGGACGCCGAGTTCAGGCATGTAATCCTCGCCCATGGGTGCGGCAGCTGGGACTCCTACCGGCGCGTCACCCGGTCGGGACGCCCCCGCATCAGCACGGCGCAGCGCCATGAGGTGTGGCAGCTCGTCCAGGCCTACCGAGCTCACCTGGACGCGACGCGGCGGACCACGTATGCGCTCATCGCCGACCGGGCGGCCGGACTCGAGCAGCGCCGCATGGCCCGCGTCGAGGAGCAGGCCCGCTACAAGGAAGAGCAGGGTGGTCGGGACCTCGTCCACCGGGAGGCGGGCAGCGGGATGTGGCTGAAGCCCCGCTACCGGCACATCGTTGTCGACGAGGCGCATGGAGGTGCGTGGCCGGGCCTCACGCCGCCTCACTTTTAACTACCGCACCACCCGGCAGATCCTGGGCAGCGCCAACCGTCTCATCGAGGGCGAGCGTTTCGACGACCTGGACACCGGCACCGACAGCCTCGACGGCTATCGGTCCGTGCTGACGGGCCTCGCGCCAGCTCTGGTGTGCTCCGGATCGGCGGACCGAGATGCGCGCTGGCGCCGTACTGATCAAGGAACGCCACGAGCGTACGGCACGCCCTATTCGGCGATGGCCGTGAGCGTTCCCGACGGGGGCTCCGCGCAAGAGTTCGCCAACGTCTTCGTCAGGGAGTTCGGGCTGCTGGCCGTGGAACCCGGTAAGGACGGAGTCCGTCCCGGCCTGGACGCCGTCCGTATCGGCACCATTCACCGCTTCAAAGGGCTGGAGTTCCAGCGTGTGTTCCTGACGTCTGTAGGCGAGGGCCAGGTGCCGCACCAGCGGATCGAGCAGTACCGGCTCACGAATCCGGACCGCTACCGGCAGGAGGGACAGCGGGCCTCTCTTTGGTGTTCGTCGCCGCCACCCGTGCCCGCGACGAACTCGTCGTTACCTGGAGCGGCAGAGCCAGCCGCTTTCTCCCGTCCGACGCGGACGAGACCTCCTACCGCGCCACTGACCTGCTCAGGCAGGACGGACCGCCGTCCGGATCGTCCGGGTCCGCCGATGCCTGAGCCGACCCGGGGCCCCATGGGGCCTTTAGACGGTGCCCTACGTGGTGGGCGGGACCAGTCGCGTGTAGCAGCACAGCAATGCGGCGAGGCCGAGAAAGCCGCCTCCCACGCGAGGGCGAGGGCCTTCACACCGTGTTCGGGGTCCCGGACTTCAAGTGCGCGGTGAGGGTCTGCAGCGCTGGCCAGGCGTCGGCGTCGGTTCCGTTGCCGAGGGGATAGTGCAGGGCCGGGTTCGTTGTTGTGCCGAGTTGTACGGGCTTTATCGGGAGCGGGGGGCGGCGGGCGTGGGTGAGTCCTATGGCTCCGACGTCCCTGGCACCGAGGGTAAACGTGATCGGGATCGGTGGGGCGGTAAGGACGGGGGCCAAGGTCAGGTCGGCGCTGGCTACTGTCAGTGTGGTCAGCATGGTGGCCAGGCCGTGGGCGTCGACGAGTTCGGCGGCTAGGGGCTCGATGGCGTCCAGGGGGGCTTGTTCGGCTGTCGGGTAGCCGATGGTGAGGGTGACGTCCTCTGCGATGCCGGCCGTGGTGCGGGTGGTGCGGTGGGTCGCTATGGCCGGTTGGTCAGGGGGACCGATAACCAAGGCGTGGGTGGGCTGTGGGGAGCGGCTCCGGGCCAGTTCGGTCAGCTGACGGGGTGACCAGGGGAGGTTGATCGGCTCGGCTGTGCCCCAGCCGGTGGGTGGGGCACCGGTGAGGTGGCGCCATGCTGTTTCCAGCGCGGTGCCGAGCACGAGGTCGGTATTGGGGGAGCGGACGGTGCGCAGCGCGAGGGTGAGTCGGCGTTCTTCGGTGTGCTGTGCCCCTCGCGTGAAGGCGTCCGCGACCTTGGCCGGAGTGACCGTCGGTGCGAAGGTGCCGTTCTGCCAGGCGAGTACGGCGCCGGACAGGCCGTCGTAGTAGCCGCCTTCCGGATTCTTGACGACCCAGCGGTTCGGTGCGCCGACGAGGGTCATGCGCAGGGGCAGGGTGAGGCGGACGTGGGGCGGGGTGACGATGTGCAGGGCACGGCCGGTCGCTGCCGTTGAGCGCAGGATGTCGGAGAGCCAGGTGGTGAGAGGCAGGATCGAGCGGTCGGCGATGACCACCGCGGTGGACTCGGTGAGGACGTCGACGGCAGGCAGGGCGCCGTCCGGCAGCCGGGTCGCTGTGACGTCGTCGCCGTCCTGGGGTGTCTCCACGACTGCAGTGCGGGCCGCCTCTGGCGGCCAGGTTGTTCCGCCGAGCAGCATCGTCAGGCGTCCGCAGACGGATCCGGCGAGTGGTTCTGCAGCGGGGATGGCGGTGGAGGCGCGGGTCTCGGTCCACCAGTACGGCGGCTGTGGTGGGGTGATGTGCGGGCTGAGGAGGCGTTCGGCCTCGCCCGGTACGTGGACAAGGAGCGGGGACTCGACGGAGACCAGGGGGCGGCCGGCCGGTGAGCACAGGTGGATGACCGCGCCGTCGTCCGTGGTGGTCAGGCTCAGGTCGGGGCCGCCGGCGTACAGGGCGGCCAGCAGTGTCCGTGCGTCGGGCGTCTTCTCGGTGAGCGCGATGACGTCCTTGGTCATGCGGGCGTCTCCGTGGGTTCCGTCTCGTGTGCGAGGGCGGTCTGGATCAGCTGGTGGCGGCGGCCACGGCGGACCAGGGTGCCGCGGCCGGGCGGCTGGGGGGAGGCGTACAGGCCGGGGAAGAGCTGGCCTTCGGTGCGGTCACCCGTCATCACCAGGGCCGTGGTGCCGGTTTCACGCAGGGCCGTCAGAAATGGCTCATACAGGGCGCGCGAGGCTCCGGCGACCCGGCGGGCGACGACGAAGTGCAGGCCGATGTCGCGGGCGGATGAGATGTACGGCAGGAACGGGGCAAGGGGCTGCTGCCCGGCCGCGGTGAGGATGTCGTAGTCGTCGACGAGGATCACGATCCGAGGGCCGGTGAAGGACGGCTCGTCGGTCAGGGCGTCGGGGTCGGGGGCTTCCGGCAGGCGTTTGACCAGTTCGGTGGCGATGCCGGTGGCGAGTGCCTGGGAGAGGGCGGTGTTGTGCGCGTAGCCGCCGCGGTAGGGCTCGGGGATGACGCCGCGCAGACCGCGCCGAGGGTCGAAGATGCCGAAGACCAGTTCATCCTTGTCGTAGCGGTCGATGAGGGAGCGGGAGACGAGCCTGAGCAGGTTCGTCTTGCCGCACTCGTTGTCACCGAGGACGAGCAGGTGCTGGTCCGTGCCGAACAGGTCCAGGACGGTCGGGGAGAGGGTGTCCTGGTCGACGCCGATCGGGATCGCGCGCGGTTCCGCCACGGTGGAGGGCAGGCGCTGCGCGGGCAGCCTGGTCGGCAGCACCCGCACGGGGGCGGCGGGCTCACCGTGCCAGGTGGCGCGCAGGGTGGCCGCTGCCTGCTCCAGGGCCGGGCCGAGGCCGTCCGTGGTGGCTTGCGCGTCGATGCGGGGGAGTGCCGCCTGTGCGAACAGTTTGCCGTCCGTCAGGGCCCGGCCGGGGGTGTTCGCCGAGAGGGTCACGGAGAGTTTGCGGTCGACGGAGGAGTCGGCGGGGTCATTGAGGCGCAGTTCGATGCGGCTGCCGAACAGGGACTGGGTGGCGATGCGTACGTCGTTCCAGCGGAGCATGCCCGCCACGAGGTGGATGCCGTAGCCGCTGCCACGTTTGAGGAGGTCGGCGATGTCGTCGTCGAGGTGGGCGAACTCGTCGCGCAGGGCGCCGAATCCGTCGATGAGCAGCACCACGTCGGTGGAGCCGAGCTGGGGAAGTTCCCCTCGTTCGCGCAAGGCCCGCAGCTGCTCGATGGAGTCGATGCCCCGTTCGCGGAAGATTTCCTCGCGCTCGGCGAGCATGGCGCGTACCTCGGCGACGGTGCGGGCGACGCGCTCGTGGTCGGTGCGGGTCGCGATGCCGCCGACGTGCGGCAGGTTCGCGAGGGCGGTCAGTCCGCCGCCAGCCAGGTCCAGGCCGTAGACGGCGACGTCGCGTGGGGTGTGGGTGAGGGCGAGGGAGAGCGTGAGGGTGCGTAGCAGGGTTGTTTTGCCGGAGGCCGGGCCGCCGATGACGGCGGTGTGGCCTCCGGCGGTGTTCATGTCGTGCAGCCACGGGCCCTGCCACTGCCGGGCGGGATCGTCGAGAACGCCGAGTGGCACCTGCAACGCGCTGCCGGCGTGGGTGAGTCCGAGGCCGTCGGCGGATGCCTGTACCGGGCCGGCGGCCGTGTCGAGCGTGAGGGTTTCGGGCAGCGGGGGCAGCCAGATCCGTCGTACCGGTTCGGCGGCGTCGGTGAGCCGGCCGACCGCGACGCTGAGGACCGTCGGCCCCGTCTCGCGCTCACGTGGCACCGGGGCGTCCTCGCCCGGCATAGGTGTCTCTGCGACGGGGGTGTTGAACGCCGGATAGGGCTGGGCCAGCGGGTCGGCGTCAGCACCGCTGTCTCGTACGGCGGGGCCGCGGTACGCGCCCGAGACGAAGCCCGCCTTGAAGCGGGTGTAGGTGGAGGTGTCGACCTTGAGGTAGCCGAAGCCGGGCAGGGGCGGCAGGTGGAAGGCGTCGGTGGTCTCCAGGACCGTACGCGACTCGTCCGCTGAGAACGTGCGCAGACCGAGCCGGTACGACAGATACGTCTCCAGACCTTTGAGCTTGCCGCCTTCGATGCGCTGGCTGGACAGCAGCAGGTGGACACCGATGGAGCGGCCGATGCGGCCGATCGACAGGAACAGGTCGATGAAGTCCGGTTTTGCGGTGAGGAGTTCGCCGAACTCGTCGATGACGACGAACAGATGCGGCAGCGGCTCGAGGTCGGGCCGGGTGGTGGCGCGCAGGGTGCGGTAGTGGCCGATGTCGGCGACGTTGCCCGCGTCCTTGAGGACCTGCTGGCGTCGTTTGATCTCGCCGGCGAGGGAGGTGTGGACGCGCTCTACCAGTCCGGCCTGGTTCTCCAGGTTCGTGATGACACCTGCCACGTGTGGCAGAGAAGCGAACGGGGCGAAGGTGGCACCGCCCTTGTAGTCGATGAGCACCATCGCCAGGTCCTCCGGCGCGTGCGTCGTCACCAGAGCCAGGACGAGGGTGCGCAGCAGTTCGCTCTTTCCCGAGCCGGTCGCGCCGACGCACAGCCCGTGCGGGCCCATGCCGAGTTCGGCGGACTCCTTCAGGTCGAGCAGCACCGGCTGGTGCCGGTCGTCCAGGCCGATCGGCACCCGCAGAAAGTCCCGTTCCCCGCGCGGCGCCCACTGCCGGGCCGGGTCGAGGGCGGCCATGTCGTCGATGCCGAGCAGCTTCGGGAAGTCGACCGGGCCGGAGACGGGCGTGCCCTCCGCGGCAGACTCCGCGGACAGCCTCAGCGGCGCAAGCGCCCGTGCGAGGCCTTCGGCTTCAGCGAGGCTGGTGCGGTCGGCCGCTCCGTGCATCGTCACAACCTGCTGTCCGCGCAGGTCCTCCACTGTGACCTGGTCGCCGTCGACGGTGATGCGTACGGAGACGTGATCGGGTTCGTGGATCTGTTCGGCGAGCAGGTGCAGGACGGTGACGCCCATGTTGTCCAGGGCGACGGCGGCATCCGGACGCGGAAGCTCGACGGCGTTTTCCCCGTGCGCGTCGCTGAGGACCAGCAGCCGGTCGGTCAGAGCGAGCGCCTTGTTGTCGGACAGCCCCCGGCGCACTTCGGCCGCGTACGAGGCGCGCCGTCCCAGATCCGTACCGATCACCTGAGCCAGCTGAGCCATGCCAGGGGCGACACGACGCGCTGCGAGGGCGCCGTCATGGCTGTGCGGGTCGAGGACGTGCGGGAGCCACTTCGCCCACTCCCACTCCTCGATACGGTCCCCGGGGGCGGCGAGCGCGATGGCCACGTCGTCCGGTGCGTGGGTCACGGCAGCCTGCACAAGCAGGGCGCGGGCGACGCGCAGGACGCCCTCCCGGTCGCCGACGATGCTGACGTTGCCGGCCCGGTCCAGTGGCACGGTCAACGGATGGTCGGACACGGTGGTGTAGCGGGCCTGCAGGGCGCGCGCCTCGTTCAGCATGAACGGGTCGGGCGGTGTGAGCACGCCTCCGACCGCCTGCTGGCCGATGGTCAGCTCCTGCACGGGTACGTCGCCGACACCGACCCGCACGTGAAGGAAGTCTGTGTCCGTGCGGCGCCGCTCCCACAGCCGGGCGGGATCACGCAGGACGTCGTACAGGGCGGTGGGCGCGGGGTGGAGAACCCGGGCCACGCGGCGGCGCTCCCGCTCGGCCGCGCCCAACTCGGCGCGTAGTTCCTCCAGGTACTCCAGGTACCGCTCGCGCTGGACGCGCCGCTGCCGCTGGGCCTTGCCACGCTGCGACAGGAACAGAGCGACCGCACCGAGCAGCGCGATGACGAGCACGACGGCGCCCAGGCCCGCGAACTGACTGGACCGGATCACCGTCATCATCACGACCGAGCTCATGACACCGGCCATCGGCAACAGCGCGGTCGCCGGGCTGCCGGTCTTGCCCTCGGGCAGGTTCGGCGGCGGTTCGATCGTGCGGGCCGGCGGCGGGAGCAGGGGGCGCGTCGAGCGGGCCGGACGGTGGACCTGCTGCTGTGTCACCGCACCCGCACCGCCCTGTGCAGGGACTCGGCGGCGAGCTGGGTGGCCGCGCGGCGCGTGGCCGCACCCAGCCGGTCGGTCATGATCGGTCCGCCACCGGCCAGGTGCCGGTCGTAGGGCAGATGCACGAGGGTGACTCCGGTTTCCCGCAGGTGGGCCGTGGCGGCCTTCAGGTCGAGGTTCGCGTCGGGAGTGTTCGAGGTGAGGGCCACCACGGTGGAGGCCAGCGCGGCATGAGGCAGCCCGCCGAGCCAGTCCAGGACGATCCGGGTACCGCCCACGCCCTCCGCGGTGAGCGGGGCGACGACCACACGCGCGTGTGCGGTGTCCATCGCGGTGCGGGCCACCTCGCCGGGCAGTGTCTCGCAGTCGACCACCGTGACCGCGAAGTAGCGTCGTAGCGCGAGTGTGACGGTGCGGTAGGTCGCAACGTCCAGTGGGGCGCCCACCCGTCCCTGACTGGCGGGCAGCAGCCAGCCACCGTCCGCGACGGGCACAAGGTAGCCGGTGACGTCGGTCAGTTGCATCGACGGAGTGAGGATCCGGGCGAGCTCGACACATGACCAGCGGACGGACTGCGCGCCCATCCGCACCGGCAGCGTGCCAAGGGCGGCGTCCGCCTCGAGGGCGAGTACGGGATCGTGCCGGTAGTGGCTGAACGCCCGCGACAGCAGCGCGGCGGTCGTGGTCTTGCCGACACCGCCGCGGATCGACGTCACCGCGATCACGCGGCCCGTGGTCACCGGCTGCTGCACCATGCCGCCCAGTCGGCTCTCCTCGGCGACCTCCTGCGCGGCCGACGAGGCCAGCTTGCGCAGCGACCGGCCCGAACGCCGGACCAGCGAATCACCATGCTGTGGGGAACCGAGTGCGATGGCGAGGCGCGGGTCGAGCGTCGGCACCGGCTCCGGCGTCGCCATCGGCAGCCGGACCTGACGGGGCGGCCGTACGGCGGGAGGGGCGCTCGGAGACGGCGCGGCATGGCGCAGGCGGGCTTCGGCCGCAGGGCGTGATGGTGCCTGATGCGGCGCAAGCGGGAGGGGCGATGGGGCATCCGTGCGTGGATCAGGCTCGGTGGCACGCCCCGCGCTGGAGGCGGTGCCGGGCTGCCCCGGACGCGGACGCTCCTCATCCAAGTCGCGTACGGGCAGCGGAGGCCGAGCGTCCTCAGAGGAGGACTCCTGCCTGGCGTCGTCCTCGGCAGAAGCACGGTTCAGGTCGCGCAGCACGTCGTCCTGCCAGCGGCCTGGAGTCGTCATCACTGCCCCCTCCTCAGGCGAAGGTGCCCAGCAGCCGCCCGTACACCCCGAACACCCCGAGCAGCAGCGGGAACAGAGCGATCACAGCGGTCGACTCCAGCACGTCGCCGGCCTTGCGCAGCCGCACCCGCACATGCTCGGCGGGCTGCACGGCAAGCACACCCAAGGACAGCACGACCAGTACGCCGAGAACGGCGAGCGGAGCTGTCGGTCCGGAGTGCTCCAGCCACAACCAGGCCAGCCGCAACGCCACCACCATGGACGCCGCGAACAGCGCAACCACCTCCGCAACCAGCGGGTAGGCGCGCGCCCGCAGCGCGAGGACGAACGTGACGGTGACGGCCAGCGCAGCCGTCCATACGGTGATGGCACGCACCGCCAGCACTCCGGCGACGGCACCGGAGACCGCGGTGACGACCGTCGCCAGCGCCAACCCTCGGTGCGTGGCGGCCAGGGCGGCGGCCACCTGGTAACGACTGACCGATGTTCCCGAGGAGCGCCGGTCGTCCAACCCGGACAGTCCGGATGCGGCGAGCGCCAACCGCGGCAGCACCCCGAGCGCCACCACGGACACCACGGCCAGCAAGGCCCCGGCGCGAGCCGATTCACCCGCACTCGTACCACCCGCCTGGAAGGCGAGCGCGACCTCCCAGAACGCACCGGCGCCGGCCACGGCCCCTGCCCCCAGCAGAGCACCCCGCCCGAACGACGAGAACCAGCCGAGCAGCAGCAATGCCATCACGACGACCGAGAGCAGCGCCGCCAGCCGTACCGCCCCCGACCATGCTTGGGCGTCGGCCAACGCCCAAGCACCCTGGGCGCCCACAGCGGCACTCACCCCGACCAGAGCCGCGGCCAGTCCCTTGCGCCCGGCCCTGCCCAGCAGCACACCGGCCACCGCGGCGACCACGGCACTCACAAGGAGTCCCCATCCGGCGGCCCTGGCCTCGAAACCCTGCCGGGCGATGAACCCGGCGGCGAGTGCCCACACCACGCCCGCGCCCGCTGCCGCGATCCGCCGCGCCCGCGCGTCCCACCGCCAGCCCCGCACATCCAGATCGCCGGCCGCCTCGTCACTCACGTCATGGACCACCGGCGCGGACGGCGCATCCTCGACCCGCACCAGACGCAGCACAGCACCGTCGGGCACTTCGGCCGACTCCAACGTGTCATCCGGCTCCAGGGCGCTGCCGTCGGCCTTCACCAGATGCCGGACCAGGGGACGCTCGTCCACCCGGTCCTCGAGAAGCCGCATCACCTCCGGCAGCAACAGCCCGACCGGCTCCCGGGACGGCAGCACCAGATCCACCCGCCGTCGTTCACCGACCAACGTCACCCGACTCAGCGCCGTACGGTTCACAATCCCCCGGGATATCACGCGTTCGAACCTATCATCGAGCCGAATTCGCAGACTGCGGTGCTCCGTCGGCCTTACCGGAGGCGGGCGCGGAGGGTACGGCCGGGGCAGGCACCGACGTCCCGTAAGGCCCCTTCCCGATCACCCGGTGCGAGATGAACGACCACCCCACACAACCGGCGCACACCACCGCGGCGATCACCACACCCGCGAACGCCTTCCCGAGCCGCTCATCCACGGTGCGCCGCTGCCGCTGCGCACCGAACAACACGGCATCACGCAACCGACGCCGGCGGACCGCCACCGACTCAAGAAGCTGACTGTCGTAGTCCTGGGCTGACACGTAATGATTCCGGTTCGCTGGGGGCCACTGAGTTATCCACTGCGGTTGGCCGATCGGGATCCCTCACCGGGCCGTGCGGGGCTCGCAGTCATCGAACATGCTCTCTCATACCGCGTTGCAGACGCAATGCGGTACCGGCGCCAGCGACGCAGGCCGACGACGCCCCAGCCACGTCACTCTGTCTCCTGACCACCTTGCCCCAACCGGGGAGAAGTCCAGCGAGCGGTTCGAACATCTTGATCTTCCGTTCAGGTGGGAATATGTCCGACCCACCTACGTTCCAAGAGATACTTGGGTAGGTACTCGGACTCCACCTGAACAGGGATATCCGCGTCGAAGGCCATGCAGGCGACGGCGAGCGGACCCAGAGCCACCAACCCCTCACCGCTCTTGGCGCGCGCCTGGTCGGCAGACCAATACTCGCGGTGCCAGATGAGTGCGTCTGCCAGGGCCGCATTGAACCGTTCTGGCTCTCGCCTCTGGTAGCGATGAAAAACTTCAAGTGGTGGGTAGAGGATCTTCAACATGAGTTCGGCACTGGCGATGTGGGGTGCCGCAGGGTCCGTGCCGTTGATGGCGGTGAGCAGGGTATCCCAAGTCTCTCGGCGACCGAACCAGGCGTTCTGCAGGGTTTCCACCCATGCATAGATGTACTCATCGAACTCGGCTCCGGATTCTCGAAGAAATGACACAGGAACGCGGGCGAGTTGGTCGAGTCGATCGTTTTCACGGCAGATAACGGCTAGGTAGTACGAGGTTAGCCAGTTACCTGCGTGCAGATATTGTTGAGGGCCGGTCGCTGGGAGGTTCTTGACCTCGCCATTGATTCCGATGTGACATGGCACCGGGCCTTCCGCAGCAGTGCCCGAGATGAACAGGCCTGAACCAACTTGCATTGCGGTGACCCAAGTCCCCCACGTCGCGAACTCCTCTACCATGGGATCCGCCAGGCAGGACCATTTGGCCAGGGTCAGCGAGTAATCCAGGGCGTCGAAACGATCGAACTCTGAGGTTTCGAGCTCAGACAGCGCTTCTTCGACACTCTGGACGATCGGCTCCATGGCTTCGTCCACGTCCTCCACAGGGAAGTCGTGGCGGGGGATGCGGTTGACCACGTGCTCTTCTCTCAGTAGATCTGCACTTCTTCCACTACGGCCCCAGCATAGAGGGAACCGTTGGGTTCCTGGACCTTAACCAGGACATACCTCAACTTTCCCGCCTTCAGTGCGTTTCGGAACTCGCGTGCGAGCTTGGCGTCAAGGCCACCGCGTTTCGTCATCTCGGCCATGATGGTCCGCAGGTACAGGGTTGTGCCCTGCTTGACCCTCATGCCTTCTGCGCCGCCATCATCGCCTATGTGTGGATTCTCAGGGTCCTCAGGGTCAGCCCGCCCCAAGCGCCAGTCGAGGTCGTTCCCCGGCGCCTTGTCCTCGACGATCAGGATTTCATCGTTCTCGATCCTGTACGCAGCGTCGAACGAATGGGCTCCGTTGGGTGTCTTAGGAAGCGGGATGGGTTTTGGATCCCGGAACGTGATGGGAATCGCATGAAGCCTGGAGGCGTCCTCCCCGAGCCTTTCGGAGATCTTGCTGTTGGGAGGAACATCACCAAGCTGTTCTGCGTATGCCTTCTGAGCATCGGTAAGCGTGGTGTGGTTCTCGGGGGAGGGTGTCAGATCAAACGCTCTTTTAGCATTTGTGAGGTCTCGATAGGCTTGGCGATCGGCAGCTCTCTTGTCGAGAGTCGGCAGAACGTCGGCGGGTGCGGTGTGGCGAGCGAGCGGCTTAGCGCCAAGGCGAATTTCGGACGGACCGCTTGGCAAGTCGTGCTTGGCGATGAAACGCCCATGAGCATCCTTTGCGAGCTGAGGGAGCTCGACCCCGTCTACCAGCCCGACGTTGGGCTTCCTGCGTCCCAGAATATCGTAATGTTGTTTTCGCCACTCGGGATCTTCGTTGGCCTTCCGGACGTGTTCGTCTTGAATGGCCTTTCGCTCTGCTGGAGTCAGCTCGTGGTGGGGATCGTCATGGGTGCCATCGCCGTGGCTTGATCCAGAAGAACCGTGACTGCCGCTCCCGCCATTGGCTCCCGGGCGGTCAAACGATTGTGCTCCAGCGGTTCCACCGGACGAGCCTTCGTGTGAAGCCACGTGGCCGCCGCCACTGCTACCTGTCTCCGCTGGTGTCTGCTCGCCGACGTGAGTGGAGCGGCTGGTGTGTTCGGCTCGGGCGCCGGCACCGACCAAATCATGTGAGTGGTCCGCCAGCCGTGGCCCACTCAGCTCCTGGCGGTCGTCCGAGGAGAGTTCGTGCGTGGCTTCGTCGACGTGCTGCCGCAGGCTGCCGTCGGCGTTGAGGACGTGACCCTCGTCGGTGAGGTAGAGGATCTTGCCGGTGGAGTTGTCGACGTAGGGGATCGCGTTGGCCGGGATCTTGGGGGAGCGGACGGCGTCGGCCTGTTTGAGGAGGTCGGCTGTGACTCCGGTGTGCAGGTTCTTGAGCGTGGTGAAGGCGTCACCGACCTTGGTGAGGGCGAACGTGCCTGCCTTGCCGACGTACGTCATGGGGTCCATGAAGCGACCGACCTTGCCTACGGCCGACACTGCACGGACTGCCGCACCGGCCTTGCCGGCGTCCGAGGCGGCGGCGCCGACTCCGTCGGTGCCCACCAGGGTCAGCACGTTGAAGCCGAAGGCGCCAGCGGCTCGGCCCGGGTTGGTTTTCCACTCGTCCCAAGCCACGAGGCCTTTGGCGGCCTGATTCTGGGCGGTACGCGATTCGCGGAGCCAGGACGGGAGGTTTTTGTCGGGGATGAGGTACCAGGCGCCCATGGTGGCGCTGGTCAGGCCGGCGGCTGTGCTGAGCTTGGCGAGGTTGGTCCATGCCTGCCCGGCGGCGTCCGCGCCGTCCCAGCCGACCAGGGTGCCCAGGCCGTGGACGGTGGCCACCACGCCGTCGTGCCAGAAGCCGTCCCATACCTGCTTGCCTTGGTGGGCCAGCCAGGCCCAGCCCTCGTACTCCCGCTCTGTCGGCGCGCCCCAGGGAGTTTCCTTCGCATGGTCCAGGTCGGCGGCGTTGAAGCCGTACATGTTGCAGCTGTGGGAGCCGTCGTCGGCGATCAATGGACTGCCGCCGATCAGAGCCATGATCTTGTTGTAGGCCCTGCGCTCGGCGGCCTCGAAGGCGGCCACCGTGTGATTGACGTCGTGCCACAGGTCGTTGTTGTGGTTGACCTTGTCCTGGTCCTTGCGCCAGCCGTCGTCCCCGGAAACGGAGTTCACGAAGGCGGTCGCCTCCGCCTTCAGTGAGTCGAGTTTCTTCACCAGAGGCCGGACTTCGAGGCTGTAGTCCGACAGGGTGCCTGCGACCTTCTCCAGATCGCCGGCGAAGGCGTCGGACTTCTTCTGCACCGGGACGGTCGTGCTGAACAACTGCTCGGCCTCGGGCGCCGAGTAGAAGGAGGACAGATGCTGGAAGGTGGTGTGCACGTCTGAACCGGACGCGCGGAACTGGCCCGCGTCCGCGGTCAGCAGCATCACATCGGTGTCCAGGGTGTCCAGGTCACCGATGAAGTGCGGTATGCCCGAAGGGTCGATCAGCTTCGCCTCGTTGCTCACCGTCACCGGCCCTTCGCGCCGTGGCCCGTCTTACCCACGCCGGGCAGATCCACCGTCGGCTCCTTGGCCGCCTCTCGCTGCGCGTTCGCGGCGTGCTCGAGGTCACCGGCTATGTAGTGGCGGGTGGCCTGATCCGCCCCGTGGAGAGCGTTCGAGGTGCGCTTGGCGATGTACACAAGGTCCCGACTCCAGTGCTGCATGAACAGGCCCAGCGCCGAGCCGACCAGCCCGGCTGTGCTGGTGTATGGGCCGTACTGGCTGGTCAGTGTGCCGGCTGCGGAAGCGGCCTCCTCCAGGTTGCTCTGCATCGCACTGCCGGCGTCCGACATGTTCTTCGCGGCGGTGCCGCACTCGGACAGCACCTTGTACACCCCGGTCGGGTGAATGTCCCACCCCGTCACGGAAATCCCCTCGTCCCCGCTTTACGTGCCTGTCGGCGTTCGTTCGCCCGTCAAGGCCCCTGGCATCAGCCGATGTTGTCGACAGCCGCCTTCGCCTTGGCGAGGGTGGCCTGAGCGGTGCCGTCGTTCTGCTCCAGCGTGTTGCGGACCAGACGGATGATCTCGCGCACCTCAGCTGCGGCCCTGTGCCAGCGGACCTCCTTGCCGTGGTACTCGTCCGAGACACCGTCGGCCTCGAAGTCCGCCATCGCCGCCTTGACCGCCCGGTCGCGGTCGGTCAGCACGCGCTCCAACTGGCCGATGATGCCGGACAGGCTGGTCTGTACGTCGGCGGAGGCGCCGGTGTCGTACGAGCGGCGGTCTTGGTTCTGGGCCATGATCGAGTCCCCCTTGAAACGGTGGCGTCAGCGGTGACTTGCTCTTCGAGGACGGTTATCGCGCGCCGAAACGGGCGGCGTCGAAGTTGGCCATCCCCATGTTCTGGTGTGCGTTGTCGCCCAACTCGACGTCACCGCTGCCGAACGCCGTGTCCATACCGGACTGGCCGCCGAGGATCGCGCCCAGCGAGCTGTTCAGCTCCGCCGTGATCTCGTCGGCATGCGCCTTGAACGTGTCGAACGCGGCCTTGCCCGCCCCGTTGAACTTGCCCTCCAACGGTTCGGCCGCCTGGATCAGCAACCTGATCAGCGTGCCCAGGTCGTCACTCGATCCGGCGGTGCTCTTCCCGAGCTGCGACAGGGTCGTCGACCCCATGTCGAACTTCATCCACCCACCCCGTAAGCGTGTTGTGCGCTGGGACTGCTCAGTCGCCGCAGCTTCATCTGAGACCACCCAGAGTGCGCAGTGCATCGAACATCCTCTCGTACCCTGCGTTGCAGACGCAACGCGAAACAAGTCGACTTGGCGTGATCTTGTTCATGGGGTGGCTGTCGTGGGCCGTTCCGGCCTCCGGAACGAGGTCGTCCGCCTTGACCTTTGACCGATGAAGTGAGGTTGCTTCAGGCGCGAGGAGGTCGAACCGGTCGATCAATGTCCAACCGGCCAATTACGCACTGTTGCCGGACAACCACGCGCGATAGCCTGTCCGATGCCTTGTGCGGCATCACTGGCGAGACACGAAGTACACCGAGGGGGATCGTGGAGCGGCGCGACGTGCGGGGACACTATGAGAGGTTGGCGGCCGAGTACGACGAGCACTGGCTCTACGGTCCGCACTACGTTCCTTGGATGTCCGGCCGGATCGTCGAAGCGCTGCGGCTCGCCCCCACGGACCGGATCGCCGACGTCGGCTCCGGGACGGGTCTGTTCGCCAAAGAAGTGGCCAACCAGCTCCGGCCTCGTCATCCTCTTTTGTGCGTTGATCCGTCCGAGGCAATGCTCAGCCAGCTCGGCACGCCGCGTCCGGCCGACCTGATGCCGATCGTTGCTTCTGCCGAGGACATCGCCGAAGGTCGCAGGCGCCTGCCGTACGAACGGCTCGATGCGATGTGGCTAAAAGAGTCGGTGCACCATGTGGCTGATCCGGCTCGCACGCTGCGCGGCCTGGCCGATCAGCTTGCCCCAGGTGGCCGGCTGCTGGTGGTGATGCTCCCGGCCACCATCCAGTACCCGCTGTTCCAGGCGGCCCTCGCGCGCTTCGAGGAGTTGCAGCCGGACCCTGCCGTGATCGAGGGACATCTACGGGCGGCCGGGCTGGAAGCCAGTCTCAGCTATGTCGAGCATGAACTGCGTATCGACCGGGACAAGTACCTCGGCATGGTGAGTGCCCGTTACATGTCCCTGCTCTCCACCTTCAGCGACAGCGAGATCGAGAAGGGCGTCGAGGAGATGCGCGTCGCTCATCCGGAGCCGGTGCTGGTGTTTCCCGATCGGTTCGCTTTCGTTCTCGGCCGGCGGCGTGAGGAGTCGGTGTGAGCACGATGGTCGATGAACGGCTGCGGCGGCTGCGGAGTGAGCTGGACGATCACTCTCGGATCGCTGATCGACTCGGACTCGATCTGGAGCGGCCGTTACGGTCTCTCAATGACGGCTATCCCGAGAACGCGGTGGCCCTGGTCGGCAAGCTCACCGAGAAGCTTCTAAAAGAGTTGTGGCGTCACCACGGTGTCGAGGGCGATCCTTCGACGAAAGCCCTCAACGACCTGGTCAAGCGCTGCCGTCCATACATTCGCAGCAGCACGGTTCTGGATGCCCTCGACGACATTCGGCGGCTGCGCAACCGGTCCACGCACGACGGATACGACATCAGCGACGAGGACGGGCTGCTGGCGGTCCGCAGGCTCGTCGACGTGCTGGTCTGGTTCACCGACACCGGGAGCGCAGCGCTCCTCGGTGGTGAGCCCGATGTGGCGCCCGAGGTGGCGCGTCGCTGTGAGTTCCTTGCCGGGCTGTACGTCACCCTCGGCTATCGGCAGGCCAAGCGGTTCGTCCTCAGTCCGGACACCGTGTATCAGCTGTTCTGCCGTGAGTCGGGGATGCGGCTGGAGTACGTGGAGCTGATGCTCTCCAGGGACGCGGGCGACCTGAGTACCGTCCTTGCGTCGAAGGGAGGGGAACTGCTGCGGACTCGCTTGCCCAAGTTCACGCGGTTCGTCGTCCTGGACGACGACGGCGGTGCGGAGCCCGGCGCCCTCCATCGGATGCTGGGGCTGGACTTCCGGATCGTGCGGTACGACGGGTTCGTCGACACCCTCGTTAGTCTCGAGGCCCACCTCGCCGATCTCACTTCCGCCGACAGCCTGGGAAAGCCCCGGGCCCCTGTTGCCGCGGCGGCGCTGACGACCGACCCGCGCACCGGTGAGTCGAAGGTGGAGCAGTCCGGCGACGCGGCGGAACTCGTGGCGCGCCTGGCCCGCGGTAGCGCGAACGTCCTGGTCACCGGTCGTCCGGGGAGCGGCAAGAGCACACTGCTGCGCTGCCTTGCCGCCGACCCGGAGATCCGCCGCTTCCGCTTCTACTTCGACCTGAGTCTCAAACCGAAGGACGAACCCTTCTCCGAGTACGCGGCCCGCCTCCTCGCGCCGGCCATGACATCGGACCGCTCGCGCGCCTACGACCTCTTCCTTTACCTCATCCGTTCCGGTACCGCGCTGTGCGTGCTGGACGCCGTCGATGAAGGCGTCGGCGAACCGAGCCCCGCCGGCTTCCTGAGGCTTTTCACTGATCTGGCGGCCGTCCTGTCCGCGGAATCGGCGGTGGTCATGAGTTCCCGGGTGTCGTTCCTCGCGGACTCGCCGCAGGTACGTCAGCTGCTGGACAGCGGCGCGGGCCGCTCCGAGCAGCTGGTCGAGCAGATGTACGCCAACGGCCTCGACCCTTCCCGCGTACCGCACTTCCATGTCGTACGCCTGATCGAACCGGAGGCGACCCCTCTCGAGAAGCGCGTCGCGACAATGCTGAACCTTCCGGCGGGCAAGCCGCTTGCGGACATCCTGGGCGCTCACATCAAACGGACGCTGGCCGAGCGCGGTCGCCCCGAACTGGAAGGGCGGCTGCCCGCCGCGTTCGGGCATGCCTTCCTCACCGACCGCACCGTTTTCTCCCTCCTCGACATCCACCGGCAGCTGGGTGCTGATGCCTTCGAGGACGGACGCCTCGACCTCGACGCCTGTGTCCTCGACCCGCTGCTGCGGCCCGCCGGCCCTGATCACGTCGCCTTCGTGCACACGGCCTACCAGGAACTCTTGGCTGCCAGGTTTCTGACCGAGCCGGCGAACCGGGATCTGGCAGCCGGCCTTCCCAGCGGCGCCTTCCTCACCGAGCAGGTACGCGCATTCGTCGCCGGTATGCCCAGCGGCCCGGAGACCGACGACTGCGTGCTGCCTGCGGGCGCTTACCTGGTCGGGCCAGCCGAACGGCTTCTGATCCGCCGAGTCGAGCGCCCCGTTCGCTTCGATCGCCACGCGGTGACTGTCGCGCGCTACCGCCGCTTCCTCGACAGCCTCGATGCGGACGGAACCTCGCAGTGGGACCACCCCGACCAGCCGCCCGGCGTCACACACCGCCCTTGGACGGATCGATTGCGGCGGCCCGACTACTACGAGAACCCGCACTACGACGCCCACCCCGCCATCTGCGTCAGCTGGTGGAGCGCATACGCCTTCGCTACGTTCGAAGGCAAACGGTTGCCGACCTCACTCGAGTGGGAGGCCGCCGCCCGCGGCACCGACGGGCGCCTGTTCCCATGGGGCGACGCCCCCGACGCCACCCGTGTCAACTGCGCCGACGCATGGGTCGGCCGGCCTGTGGTGACGTATCAGGCGTGGTACCGGGACTTCGCAGGTGACGCTGTACGGCGGGCCGGGGCGACCCCCGTGGACGAGCGACCAGGCAACCGCTCCCCGTTCGGCGTCGTCGACATGGTGGGCAATTGCTGGGAATGGACGTCCACCAGCCTGGACGACCCCGGCGAGGCCGTCATCTGCGGGGGCAGCTACGACAACCCGATGCGGGCGGTGCAGGCGAGCAGCAAGGGCATCTACCGCAAGCGCGGCGCCAGCAATGCAGTCGGCTTCCGGTGCGTGCAAGACCTCGACACGCCACAGGCAGAGGAGACGAGGGCATGAGCGGAGGCGGTCAGCGTCACGGAACCATTGTGGACCGACGACCAAGCGGCGGCGGGATAAGCGGTGCGCTCGGCTCCTACATCGTCCGCGACGACGAGGACGAGCGGTACTACAGCTTCGACTACCGGCAGGTCGTGACCGAGGGATTCCGGACCATCCGCACCGGCGAACGCGTCCGCTTCCACGTCAGCACCGAAAGCCCCGACCGGGCCGAATTCGTCATCCGCCTCAACCAGCCCGACCCAGCCGAGTACTACCGGTGAATCCCCACGGAGCTCCCCTTCTTGAGAACGTCACGGGCGCGCGCCAGGAACTGACCGTCATCCTGCCCGTACGGCTGCTGCACGTCCCCAACTGGCCCGAAGGCCCCTTCCCCTTCGAGCTGGGCAGTCGGAGGACCGACGCCCGCACCCGGTCCACCTACTTCGCCCCGGCCTCAGCCCGCGCGATCTACGGGGCGCCCGGGCGGCCGCGTCGCTGGCACCTGCCCCTGGACATCAAGCAGGACGGGCTGCACCTGCTGGGCATGGAACTCCTCCGCGCCGCCACAGCCCGCAACCCGGAACACGCCCTGGCGGTCTTGCACTTGAGCGTGGAAGGACCGCTGCTACCCGTACTTCGCGCTCTGGCCGGCCGCCAGCCGACCCCGGACCCGCTCACAGGGCCCCTTGACCCAGCCGGTCTGCTCGCCGGCATCGCCGACGTCCGTGACCCCGGCGCACCCTTCGCGATAGCCAGGCCCTACACCATCGCCTTCATGACCCCAACGTCACAACAGACCCCCGCCCTCCGCCCCGGCCCGGAAGGCGCACTGCCTGCGAGCGCGGATCGCTGGCTGTGGCAGCTGGCATCGCGCTCCACCCCCGAGGACTTCCCCCTCCCCCCAGAGACGGCCGGCGAACAGCTCAAGGACGTCGTCAGGATCTCGGCAGACTGGAGCGCCCTCGTTCTACGCCAAGGCGCAGCGTTCCTCGGCCACCGAACCGACACCGGCGCCGGAGACTTCTTCGAATTCGCCGCCTTGCACTCCCGTACCGTCTATCTCGACGCCCTGCTCCTCGGCGCACTCCAGCGCGATCACATCGATGAGCTCACCGACGAGCTGTCCGAGGTGTTCAACTCAAAGCTCGCACGTCGGGTCGGCGCACTGGAGAGAAACATCGCTGTCTTTCGCAGCACCTACTGGCGACAGCACCTCACCGCACACGGGCCAGCGAACGACCTGCTGCTCGCCTTCCAGAACCAGCACAGGCTCCCTGCACGCTTCCACGAAATCCTCGCTGAAGCAGCCGACTACAGCAGACTGGTACAGACCCAGGAGAGCCAGCAGATCAGCGGCGCCCTGGGTGTCCTCACCATCCTCGGCTTGCCACTCGGCACGGCCCTCAGCATCCTGCAAGTCCTCGCCGACAACTCTGTGACAGACCTACTCATCGCTCTGGCACTGTCGATCGCCGCCACAGCCGGAGCACTCACCACACGGTACGGACGCCTGGTCCTGTCATCCCTACGCGGCGGGGACAGCGAGGCTTAGGAACTCCGTTGCGGATGATCACGGAATTACATGATCGTCGACAGTCGCCCAGCACCCGGGTCCACCTCGGAAACGCTCCCGTGTGCATCTGTGGCCCCGTCCGGCTGCGGCTGCCAGGCACCGCAGAGATCGGCGGGCCGCACCTACAGGCTGCTACCGGTGACCAGCTTCAACAGACCCTCGGTGGCCGTCAGGTCGGGAATCACAGCGTGGGCACCTGCCGCGCGCAGGTCCTCAGCGGAGCTACGGCCTGTCGCGACGGCGATGACCCGGACACCGGTGGCCAGACCGCCCTCTACATCGGCGGGGGTGTCCCCGATCAGAACGGTCTCCTGGAGCACGGCGGATGAGCTGAGGAGCGCCAATTCCACGAGCTCGGGACGAAGGTCGGCGTCCTCGCCGTAGGCGCCCCCGTCTCACTGGATGTGGGTGTCCAAGCCAAAGATGCTTAGCTTGATCTCGGCGACAGCACGCACGTTGCCGCTGACCACAGTCTGCCGCACCCCGGCAGCGTCGAGGGCGTCGAGGGCGGCTCCCGCACCGGGCAGGGCGTGCCCCTGCTCGCGCAGTTCGCTGGCGTGCCGGAGGTGCTGCGCTGTGAGTGCCGCAGCGAAAGGCTCGAAGTCGGCTCGGTCGGTGGTGAGGCCGTGGAGCTTGGCGGTCTCCCGGAAGATCACGGCTTCGGTGATGCCGTCGATCTTTGCTCGTCGGCGCATCGCCTCACCGGTCACTTCCTCGAACGCCGCGGCGGACAGCCTGCGTCCGACTCCGCGCGTGTCGATGAGTGTGTGGTCGATGCCCCACAAGACGAGCTGTGGCATGCGACGGGCCCTTCCGTACGGAACGTCCAAGCAGATGCGCTGAGTCCCCCAATCGCCGCGGACGGTATCCCCGACGCGGAAGACAGCCCTACCCTGACGAATGACGGAAGGGCTGATGGCCAATTCACCGAAGCTGCCTCTCGGGCGACAGGTCAGGCACTACAGGCGTAAGAACGTAACCGCTCACAGTCTGCCGTCGCGGGCCTGTGCGGGTTCACCGAGCGGTATCTGTCATTGATCGAGACCGGGAAGAAGACGCCGTCGCCCGATGTACTGGCCAGGCTCGCGTGGGAGCTGGGTGTGCCTGTTCTCCGAGGACACCGGCCTTTCCCCGGACCTGCTGTGCTTCTATCCTCATGGCGACACCGTCGTGCTGGGCGGCACAGCGATCGACAGTGAGGGCATCCTGGCCCCCGACGACAAGGCGGCGGCCGATATCCTCGTCCGCTGCGCAGAGGTCGAACCCCGTCTGGCCCAGGCCCGCGTGCTGGAGCACCGGATCGGTGCTCGACCGCCCCGTGCCACGATTCCGTGTGGAGAAGGACCTTTGGGAGGACGGCACCCTGATTGTGCACAACTATGGGCACGGAGGCGCCGGCGTCACGCTGTCGTGGGGATGCACAGAGGAAACTCGAGACCTGCTTCAGCCCGATGACCTGAGACTCCTGAGGGGGTGCGGGCCGCGCGCAGGCCGCACCACCCAATGGGACGTGGGGAACCACCTTCTGTCCCAGCAATGGGGGATGCCGGCACCGTCGGCAGGTCCGACTGCGCAGGGCCCTCGGTCGGTTGTGAAGCCAGGTGCGCATCGCCCGCTCAAGGATGCGCAACCACCATGTGCCCGTTGAGACGGCGGGTGTGCAAAGGCCTGGTGGTTGGGGCGACCATGGGCCCGACCACGGCAGGCAGGAGCGCGGCTGCGTGGGCTGCGATTCGTCTGCGTGTGCAGATTGCGCAGCCGTCCACCGGTACTGCGCATCTGCTGCGTGCTCGGTGTGCAGTTCCTTGCGCAGGGCTGCGGTCGGGGTTGTGGTCGGGTCCACGGTCGGGGTGGTCGGGCCTGTGGTTGGAAAACTCTGCGCAGCTGTCGCATGGAGGCGGTGGGTGCTGCGCAGCGGCTGCGCAGGCCGGTTTACACGTTCTGGGCCTGATTCCAGACCACTGTGCGGTCGGGGTCTCGTATGGGGCGCCACACTGGCTCGGACGGGCCGTTGTTGCGTAGGTCGGCAAGGGAAGCGGCCACAACGGGGACAGCGTGCACGAACCCGGCCACTGCCGGGTCGACGGCGGCCGCGTGCAGGGCGTGGATGCGGGTGGTGATGCCGGCGGGGCCGGTACCGTCGAGGACGAACAGGATGCGGGGGAAGAGCGGGTAGCGCCTTCGCCATTCCTCCTGCACCGGTTCCTGCCCGATGGTCGGCCGGTGGCGACCCGGGGCGGCGGGCACGTAGTGGTAGAGGCGGGCGTAGGCGGTGAGCTTTGCTGCCAGGCGTTCCGGGCCCATGGTGGCCCGGTCGACCTCGACGAATGCCCGCAGCATCGCCCCCTCGCCGTCGGCGGGTCCGCGCCGGTAGTACATCAGCGCGTCGGGGATGACGGCCTCACCACCGCCGATGGGGTGGTAGACCTCGGGCAGCCAGTCCAGCGGCCGGCACGACTCGCCGCGGCGGCGCGCGTCTTCGAGGAAGAGGAGCGCGGCCTCGGTCACCGTCAGAGTGTGTCCGACCCGCAGTCGCGCGGCAGTGGGATCGGACACCGTCTTCGGCGGCCGCCGCCCGCGCAACTCCGGCCACTCCGAGGCGATCTGCACGCCGTAGGAGGTGGGAAACCACGCGCGCAGCCGTCCGGCCTGGGGCAGGGTGATGCGGTCTATGAGTCCCTCATCGCGCATTTTGGCCAGCCGCCGCCGGGTCTGCTCGATGCGCACCTCGGGGGCGATCACCCGGTGCATCTGTTCGGTGGTGGCCATCCGGTACTGCGTCAGCACCGCCAGCGCTAGCCGGTCGCCACCGCCCGCGTCCACGTGGGTCATCGTCGGCCCGCCTCTCTCGTACGGGGCGGCGCCGTCCTGCCCGGCGCCGCGTATACCGGCTACAGCAGCAGGCGACCTCGACCGAAGGACCGACCACGAAGGCCCGACCACGGTCACGATGCAACAACACCGCCCCCGACCGTGCTGGCATCCCCGCCGATATCTCCTCCGACAACTGACCGCGCCCCGCCGCACCCTGGACGACGCAGCCGCAGGTCACCACGCCTTACCGACGGTGATCGGGAGCCCGACATCCCCCTATGCGCCTCTCGCAGCCGACCCTGAAGCAGAAAGAGAAGGGTTGGGGCGGGCTGGGGCCGGCGATCGGCACGGCGGGGGGTCGGGAGGCCTGGAGCTGTTGTTGCGCGTCGGCCGGGGCCTCCACGCTCAGCGCCGAGCAGGCCGGGCGCAGAGGGAGGACTGACGGGCGGGGCGCAGCGGAGGTCACACGCCATCCTCACGATGCCACGCCGCGGTCTCCTGACCGTGCTCGCGTTTATGCAGAGCGCAGAAGTCAGGCGCGAGCGACGTGCGGCGAATTGCTCGGGCCGTGGGACGTCGGCTGCTGCAGAGCGACGTGGGCGTTGAGCACTACAGCGTCGTACTTGAAGATTCTTGCCCGGTGCGGTCGGTCCTTCGGGGCCGGCAGGCCCGCCAGGACCGGCAGGGCCTGCAGGGCCGCAGGGGCCACCAGGCAAGGACGGCCGGGACGGGCACCTGCCCCGACGGCTACTCGTTGCAGGCTCCCAGCTACGACCCAGACGCCCTGGTCTGCCGGAAGGACGGCGCGCCCCAGCCGAGCGACAGCAACACGCCCACCACACCGCAGGCCCTCGGCCTCGACCCGCATCGCCGCCAGTACCTCTGAGCACTGAGCCCCCGCCGCCTTCGGGCAGCGGGGGCTTTCGACCCTGTGCAGGCAATAGTCAGAAGTCACGCGGGACTGATGGGCGTGGCAGCGAGAGGGCCAGTACCACTAGCGGGCAGACATGTTCCACCCCTCGAAAGAGTGAGGCGAGAGTAACAGCAGTAACACGCGGTTCAGTTGGGACTTCCCGACACTCACCCGCCACAATTTTCAGTGGGCTCAACAGAGAGCCCGCCGGGCTTCCTACGGCAACCGGCGGGCTCTTCACGGGTCATGTGTCACTTCGCAGAGACAAGGACCACGTATGCACGGTACACAGCCGTCCGCTTCGGGCGTGCTGCTTCCCAAAGGGATGCGCGTCACAGTCCTCGGCCTGATCGCTGGAATCGCCGGGCTCGTCACCGGAATCTTCGCTGGCACTGTGGGCGGCCTCTCGTTCTACCTGACCTGCGTCGCCGGGGCCGGAGCCGCCTTCGCCGTGTTCACCGCCGGAATGTCAGTGCTCGCGTACCTGCGCGAGTGACCGGTGTGAAGCCGACAGACAGCGCCCCCGCCGCCATCGCGAGGCGGGGGCATTTCGTCATGCCCGCTGACCGGGATTGTCGGCCTCGGCCGTGCGGCAGGCCCGGCATAACTGGTTCTCTGGGAAGAGGTGTGGGTCGTGAGAGACAGCCGGTATCCTCGTAGGCGACGGCGGCCCGTACACGGCCGTCGTACGGCGGTGGGGCTCGCCGGACCCGAACCGCGGCATTGATGCCGCCAACAGTCCCTACTTGCGATGGCGCGCACTCGTGTGCGGGTGCCCGGCGAGTAGGAGACGTGAGTGACATCCCCCCGTAGTCAGGCCACGGAGCCGACCGACCCGGACGTTGACCTGTCGGTGCCCGCCCAGCGCCGCGAGCTCGGGCGCGGGCAGGCACCGGTTGTGGCTGTCGTTGCGTTCGGCGGTGCGATCGGCGCGGCCGCCCGATACGAAGCCTCGCTGCTATGGCACACAGGCCCCGACGCTTTCCCCTGGACCACGCTGGCCGTGAATACGGTCGGGTGCGCGGTGATCGGCGTGTTCATGGTGATCATCAGCGATGTGTGGGCTGCTCACCGGTTGGTGCGACCGTTCTTCGGTACCGGCGTACTGGGCGGCTTCACCACTTTCTCCACCTACGCAGTCGACATCCAGCGCCTCGTCAACGCCGGCCACGCCCGCACCGCTCTCGTCTACTTGGCGGTCACCATCGTGGCTGCTCTCGCAGCAGTGTGGGCCGCTGCGACCGCTACCCGCCGCGTGATCTCCAGGAGGCAGCCATGACCAGACTGCACGGCACTGCCCTGCGGGTGACGATCTTCATCGGGGAGAACGACGCCTTCCACCACCGGCCGCTCTACAACGAGATCGTCCACCGCTCCCACAAGGCCGGGCTCGCTGGCGCGAGCGTCTTCCGCGGCATCGAGGGCTTCGGCGCCTCCTCGCTCGTGCACACCACCCGGCTGCTGTCGCTGAGCGAAGACCTGCCCGTGGCGATCGTCATCGTCGACAGCGAGGAACGCATCCGCGCTTTCCTGCCTCAGCTCGACGAACTGGTCACCGAGGGCCTGGTCATCCTCGACGACTGCGAGGTCATCCGCTACGCCGGCCGCGACGGAAGGGATAAGCGGTGAACTGGCTGCTGGTCATCGCAGGTGCCGTGGTCGGCGCGCCCTTGCGCTACCTGACCGACCGGGCCGTCCAGGCCCGCCACGACACGGTCTTCCCTTGGGGCACCTTCGCCGTCAACGTCATCGGCTGCCTCATCCTGGGTGTGCTGAGCGGAGCGGTCTCCTACGGTGGCGCTTCCCACTCGATGCAGCTGCTCATCGGCACCGGGCTGTGCGGGGCGCTGACGACCTACTCGACGTTCTCCTACGAGACGCTGCGGCTGGCCGAGTCCGGGGCGCGCTTCTTCGCCGCCGCTAACGTCGTTGCCAGCGTCGTAGCCGGGCTGGGCGCCGCGTTCACCGGCGTCGCCCTTGCCCAAGCCCTCTGGGTCTGAAGCTGCGGTCTTTCGGGGCAGCCGCCGATCACTCTCGCTGGTTCAAGGCTCTGGTCACAGCCCCTGTCGTACGGGCAGGGGCCTGGCAGGCGTCGTTCACTCGAGGATCCCCAGCTCGGTGTCCGGCCGGCAGAACTGGCACGGTTCGATGGTCGGGTCGGTAAGGGCTGCCCGTGCCTCGTCGGGCCGGATCCTGTGGGGGGTGCCCTCGATCATCGTGCCGTCAGCCAGGTGGATGACGGCGGGCTCGGGGCCGTACGGGGTGCGCTTCTGCTGGACGACGTAGCCGGTAGTCACCGGCGGGGGGGCGAAGCCGGGCAGTGGGCCACCGCCCTTCACCTTCCGTGCCGGCCGCTGCTGCCGGGGAGGCCGTGCGGCGTGCTCGAGCGCGACGAGGACGGCCTGCCGCTGGAGCTGCAGGTAGATGCCGACGGTCTCGTTCTCGGCGAGCTGCTTGTCGAGGTGCGCCAGGATCGCCCGAAGCCGGGGCGGGTCAGGGGGCAGATCGGACATGGCGTGCACCGTGCAGCGCCGCCCAGCCCGCGGACCGCCGGCCCTGCCAATACGGATGGAACAGCACCTCGGCTGACAGGTGGATCAGGCGCTGGCGCAGTGCGGTGCGTGGGCGTACGGCGAGCTGCTGGTAGGCGGCGCGCCACTCCTCTTGTGCGCGGGTGAGGCAATCATGTGTTCGATTTTTCTCGCATCTTCACGCGCGGGGAGTCGCGGGGCTTGCAGCCCCTCGTAGCCTTGCGTAGAAAATCGAACCCCAGATCTAATTGACACATGCACCGAGTGGAGTACCTGAGCAAGCGGCAGCAGCAGATCGGCAGGGCATCCATGAGGCGATCGCGGAGCGCGGGGAAGGCCCCACGCTCCGCGAGATCGGTGAGCAGGTCGGCCTCGGGAGCATCGGCTCGGTGCACTACCACCTGAAGCAGCTGGAGAAAAAGGGCGTCATCGTCCGCGAGTGCTGGCAGCCGCGCAGCATCCGGCTGGCGCGGTGACGGATCTCAGGCTGGTCGGTGCCCGATGCTCAGCAGGTGCGAGCTGGCGGCCAACAGCTCGGGATACGGCTCGGCCATGCGTGCCGCGGTCAGTGCCGACTCAAAGAGCGGGCTGTCCCTGAAGTCGCCGCCGGTGTTTCGTTCGGCCGCCGCGAGCATGGACCAGGCCGGCCCCTCGATACCGAAGACCTCGGCGTCTACGAAGCCGGCGGTGGCCACCTCGTCGCGCAGCTGCTCGCCGCTGTGGAAGTAGGCCGCGGTGAACGCCTTCTTCCCGTCGTGGATTTGCGAGGCCAGGATGTGGCCGATGCTCTTCTGCATCGGTTCCTTGTAGAGGTGTCCGAACGCGGCGTGCTCGAACAGGCTGGAATACCGGTTGATGCCGGCCGCCGCCAGCAGGCCGCCCGGCTTGAGTACGCGGTATGCCTCGGCGAGCGCCTGGTCGCGATCGGTGCGGGCGATCAGGTGGTAGAGCGGTCCGAGTAGCAGGACCACGTCGAAGGAGGCGTCCGCGGCCGTGAGGCTGCGGGCATCACCGATTTCGACGGTGGCGCCGGTTGCCTTAGCCTGAGCGACGTGCTGGGGGATCGGGTCGACGAGGTGCACGCTGTAGCCGTCCTCGACGAGCCAGCGAGCATGGGCGCCGGGGCCGCCTCCGACATCCAGGATGCTGGCCGGTGGTGTCGGTAGGTGCCGGCGCAGTAGCTCCTGGGTGCGCACCATCTCCAGGCGGCCGTCGGCTGTAGTGGTCAGCCTGTCTGCCTCGTCGATGGTCTCGGTGTAGAACCTCATGATCTCCGGCGCTAGCTCGGGAAGTGTCATGCAGGCATTCTGGTTCGCGACAAGTGGACCAGTCCAGTGATCGGAAACGCGCCTATGGCCCTACTGAAGTACGAACAGATCGCCGACGATCTTCGGACGCGGATCGCTGCTGGCGAGTTCGGCCCCGGCGACCTGCTGCCTTCCGGCCGTGACCTCGCCGAGCAGTGGGACGTGTCCAGGGCCACCGTAGTGAAGGCGTACGACGTGCTGAGGGCCGACGGCCTGGTCGTCGCCCGGCAGGGCGCAGGCTTCACGGTGGTCGAGACACCGATCGCCCGGCCCGCAGGCGGCCGTCGTGCCGGGACCAGCCGAGTCGCTGGCGGCGCACCCTTCCGCCGACTCGGCACGCCTGACCGTCCCGTGCCGCCCGCCCACATCGCGGAGGCGCTCGGACTGAAACCGGGTGTGGCCGCCCTGCGGCGCGCGCGGTTGGTGCTCCTCGACGACGGCGCACCCGGAACGCTGGTAACCGCCTGGTTCCCGCCGGACGTTGCCGACGCGGCGCCCCGCCTATCGCTTCCGGGCCCGATCGCCGAGGGCACGACGCACTACGTGCGACGGGAAACAGGTCGTGCGCCCTGCGAAGGGGTGGACATCACCAGAGTTCGCCTGGCCAGCGACGAGGAGGCACGACTGCTGGAACTGCAACCGCCTGCTGCGGTCGCTGTGGTGCTGCATACCGCCTATGACCAGGAACATCGCCCGCTGGTCTGCGAGGAAGGGGTGACGCCGTCGCACGTTTTCGAGGAGACCGAGACGTACTCGATGCGGTAGAGCGCTTCCGTGCGTGCTTGACTGGACCGGTCCACCGGTCCAGTCTCTTTTTCGTGCCGTTCCAGCGCACAGAGAAAGCACTTGCGCTGCGCCCGGCCACAGATGTCGAAGCCCGGCGACCGCTGACACGGCCCCGGGCACGGCCAACGCTACGAGGGAGCGTCGACATGGCACAGCGTATCGAGTGGCAATGGCGGGATACAGGGTCCGGCCCCGGTCACCACCAGAAGGTCCTTCTCCCCGACGGGACGCCGCACCTGCACGAAGTGGTGGAGGACACGGCGACGCGACGTATCGGCCGCGTCGTGGACTTCATCGGCGGCTACGTGCAGCTGCGGCCCCTCGGGGGTGGCCGCGAGTGGGACGCGGAGGCGCGCGCCCTGCGGCCGGTCGGCGGCGAGGAGGCGCTCAGCGCCGGAGTGGCCGCCGCCAACGCCCGGTCGCGAGGCGAGTGCCCATGACGACCACCGAGCAGGCGACGGACCTGTCCGTCGAGTGCACGCTGGCATGGCAGCCCGGCTACGAGATGGTGCACGGCCAGTGCCGCCAGACCGAGGACGTGCCGCTGCCGTTTGGTCGCGGAATCCTGCTCGTTGGGCGTTGCCGTTGCACCTGCCACCACGGCGACGGAGCCCGCGTGAAGACGGTCACCGGCCTCGCCCTGTACGTGGCGGCCGTGACCGGCCCCGTCCTCGCCCTGGTGCTGGCGCGGACCCCGCACTGACGCACCCCCCTGGCGGCCGCTCTGGCTAAGGGCCGCACCCCGCAGACCCCGTCTCATCAGGCTCCGCAAGACCTGGTGAGGCGGGCCCGCCCGTCCCGTCGGTGTTCCGCAAGACGCCGGCGGGACGGGTCTCCAGACCCCCGCCCTGGCCCCCAACCCTGGACAGGTCGAGCGCCAGGGCGGGTCCATCAAACCTCGGCGGGCGTACGGCAGCTCAGCGACAGACCCGCTGACCACTCCAGTCCCGTTCATGCACCTGGGAGTCGAGCATGACTGCTTATCCCGTTTCACCGAACACGGTGCTCGCGAACGCGCTCGGCGCTGCGGAGGACATTCTCGCGCCCTGCATACGGGTGACCGACCCGTCGCGCGTGGCGTTTGTAGTCGGCACCCAAATCAACGGGGTGCCTCACCTGGGTACCTCGCTCGTACAGTCCCTCTCCTTCGCCGCTGCTGCCCGAGTTCGGGAACGCTTCGGCACGCCCGTCGAAGTG
This sequence comes from Streptomyces sp. NBC_00557, assembly GCF_036345995.1. Classification (NCBI taxonomy): domain Bacteria; kingdom Bacillati; phylum Actinomycetota; class Actinomycetes; order Kitasatosporales; family Streptomycetaceae; genus Streptomyces; species Streptomyces sp. NBC_00557. Next base: position 1,421,330 of record NZ_CP107796.1, on the reverse strand, counting down.
ATCTTCGGTGCCCTCGACAACGCGCCGCACGAGGTCGTCGTCGACCCGGCGTCCGGGCACCGGTACCAGCGGGCCTATCGCCCAGGCGCTCGGCGAGGACGCCCTCGCCGCCACCGTCGACGAGCTGTACCGGCCGCTGTTCGACGCCCTCTCCGAGCGGCTGTCGATCCCCTACGCGATCGAGATGTACTCGAGGCAGCAGGCCGACGAGCACTACCGGCGCACCTGGTTGCGCGCGCACCGCCGCATCGACGCCGCCCGCTGGTGGCTCGACCCCGCGCACGGCACCCCACACGTCCGTGTCCCCTGCCCCACGCCGGGCTGCGGATGGGCCGAGAAATACGCCCAGCGGACCCGCGTTCTCCTCGGCGACGAGCACGCCGAAGTGAACCCCGTCTGCCTGCATCACGGGCCGTACGAGGTCGTCATCACACCGGACGGCGGCGGATACCTCGACCTCGCCACTCTCTACCGCAACCTCGTGAAGGAACTCTCCGCGAGCGTGGATCGCGACCGGCTGTCCGTCATGGTCAAGGGGGGCGACTGGATGTTCGGCTCCAGCCTCGTCGACAACGCGCTGACCGCGATCGGACTCATGGCCGGGCAGCTCCCAACCCGGCTGTTCTGCCCGCAGGTCGTCACAGACACCGGGGCGAAACTCTCCAAGAGCCTCATCCGAGACGGCAAGGCCACGTTGCCCGACGGCTCCGCGCCGTGGATGCTCGACACCAGGATGTGGCCCGGCTCGTTGTCCGACTACGCAGACCGGCTGCTCGAGATGGCCGACGTGCTCCTGGCCGACCCGCGCCACTTCTTCCGCTCGTACTCGGCTGGCGAACTCGGCCGGCTGATGACCCAACCGACGAGGAGCGTCACCGCCCTATGAGCGACACCACAACCGCCCGCAGGCACGAGCTGAATCTGTACCGCAGGTACTTCGACCTCGTTGCCGCCGGCCAGAAGACGATCGAGGTACGAGTGCGGTACCCGCACCTCGCCGACATGGCCGCGGGCGACACGATCCGCTTCCGGATCAAGGGCACCGCCGAGACGTGCGACGTGCTCGTGAAGCGGGTCACCGCGTACGACGACTTCGAGGCGCTGCTCGACGGCGAGGGGCCGGCGAACGTGAACCCCACCGCAAGCCGCGCCCAGCAGCTCGCCAACATCCGGGAGATCTACCCGCCGGAGAAAGAGGCGCTCGGCGCCCTCGCGATCGAGATCGAGCTAATCGGCGGTCAGACGCTCGCCGTCTGAACGCCGGGCGCCCCCATGCGGCCCCGCTCGTCCGCTCCCCCCGAGGCGGATGGGCGGGGCTTCTCATTCCACGAGGCGGGACACGGCATGCTGAGAGCTTCGGCGATCAGCAGAAGGTCGGTCAGGTTCGGGGCGGTCTGGGCCGTCTCGTAGCGATGGACGGTCTTGTGGTCTCGGCCGACGCGTTCGCCCAGCTCCACCTGGCTCAACCGGGCTGCGGAGCGGGCGACTCGGATGCGCTCCCCGATCTCCCGGCGGCGGGTTAACACCCAGTCGGGCATGGGGTCGAGAGGCACTTGATCACGCTGAACGACAGAAGATCAGAAGTCTTTACCAGCGCTGGTAAAAGTGCAATGCTGCATTCCGCAACCACTTGAGCACCCAGTGGTCTCATAGCTCCCGCCCTGCCGTAGGTCCGCAAGCCTCGGCGGGGCGGGTTCGTCTTTCCCGCTCCCGAGCTGGTTCAGCCCTGAACAAAGGTCGCTGTCTCGGTGGCCCTTTGAAGGCGCCCGGGTCTCGGCAGTGGCGGTGCCGAAAGGGTGCCCGCCGCGCCGCAGGCTTGCGGACCCGTGGTGCGGCGGGGGTTCCCAGGCGCGGACGGTGGCTGTCACGCCGTCGCGTCAGAAGCCGTCCCGTGCCTGCTTGTTCTGGTGGGCCGGCCAGGCCCATCCCTCGTACTCCTTTTCCGCCGCTGCGCCACGGCGTTTCCTGTGCGTGGTCGAGGTCAACGGCGTCGAAGCCGTACATGTGCAGCTGGGACGGGTGAGTCGCCCCGGCGGAGGCGGCGGACAGTCAACTCCGTTTGGACACGCAGCGTTTACGTGCGTTCGACCCGTCGACCGGCGGGACTTGTTATGGTGTTACTCATTGGTAGCAAGCTGAGTGGGGGGCACGGGGGAGACCTGTGGCCATCTCGCCGCCGGGCAAGTGGCGAGACGGGCGACCTGGCAAGGGGGCCGGGTCAACGGCTTCTGGGCGCGGGGCGTCACGCAGCCATCGAACTCCAGTTCCCGCACCTGCTGACCCGGACAGGGGGGACTCGACACATGGCTCGTTCCCTGGTCGAATTACTGACCGTACACGCCCAGCAACAGCCCGACCGTACCGCCTACCGGTACCTCCTCACCGGCGACTGCGACGGGGACACTCAGGAGATCTCCTACGGGCAGCTGGCCCACCGCTCCCGGGCCCTCGCCGCCTGGCTCCAGGACCGCGGTCTGGCCGGCTCGCGCGCCCTGCTGCTCCATCCGCCCGGCCTGGAGTTCATCTCCGCCTTCCTGGGCTGCCTCGCGGCCGGCGTGGTCGCCGTGCCGGGCGTGCCCCCGCAGGGACGGTCGCAGAACCACCGCGCACTGATCCGGATGAAGCGTCTGATCGCCGACTCCGGCGCCGAGGTGATCCTCGGCGGCCGGGACGTCATCGGCGCCCTGGACACATGGCGCGAGGACCTGCCCGGACTGGACGCGGTCACCCGCGTCGCCACCGAGGACATTCCCGACGACGCGGCCGGCTCCTGGCACGCCCCCGACCTCACCGCCGACTCGGTGGCCTTCCTCCAGTACACCTCCGGCTCCACCTCCGCCCCGCGCGGTGTGGTGGTCACCCACGGCAACCTGCTGGACAACGAGCGGATCATCACCGAGCGGATGGGGCACACCCCGGACGCCCTCGCGGAGCACGGCCGGGAACTGATCCTCAGCTGGCTCCCCGTCTACCACGACATGGGCCTCATGGGCCCGGTGCTGAACACGCTGTACCTGGGCGCCACGGCCACGCTCTTCTCGCCGCTGCACTTCCTGCAGAGCCCCGGTCGCTGGCTGACCGCGATCAGCCGTTACCGGCCGCACACCAGCGGCGGCCCCAACTTCGCCTACGAGCTGTGTCTGAAGCACGCCACCGCCGACCTGGTCGACAGCCTCGACCTGAGCGCGTGGAAGGTCGCCTTCAACGGCGCCGAACCGGTTCGCGCGGCCACGCTGCGACGGTTCAGCGAGACCTTCCGCGCGGCCGGCTTCCGCCATCAGGCGTTCTATCCCTGCTACGGCCTGGCCGAGGGCACCTTGATGGTCACCGGCGGTGCGGTGGACGCCCCGCCCACCCTGCTGGAGGCCGCCGAGACCGGTCCGCACGCCGGCGAGGCCGACGCGGCCGCCGTGGGCTGCGGCCGGCCCGGGACCGGGATCACCGTGGTGATCGCCGACCCCGAACGGCAGGAGGAACTGCCCGAGGGCGAGGTCGGCGAGATATGGGTCGCCGGCGCGAGCGTGGCCCGGGGCTACTGGCGCAACACCCTTGCCACCCGAGAGACCTTCCGCGCCACCCTGTCCGGCCGCGAGGGCCGTTTCCTGCGCACGGGCGACCTCGGTTTCCTGCGTGACGGCGAACTGTTCGTCACCGGCCGCCTGAAGGACCTCGTCGTCATCGACGGGCGCAACCACTACCCGCAGGACCTGGAGCTGTCCGCGGAGTTGTCCCACCCTGCACTGCGGCCCGGCTGCACCGCGGCGTTCTCCGTCGACGCCGACGGCATGGCGGGCGAACAGGTCGTCGTGGTGGCCGAGGTGGCCCCCGAGACGGCCGGCGAGGCCGAGAAGATCAACGACCTGGTGCGCAGCGCGATCGGCCAGGCCCATGGCCTGTCGGTGCGGGAGGTGGTGCTGGTCCGCCCCGGCACCATCCCGAAGACGTCCAGCGGGAAGATCCAGCGCCGCGACTCCCGGGCGGCCTACCTCGACGGAACCCTCGCCTTGGTGGACGTGCCCGGCACGGGATGACCCCACCGCCGTCGGCGCGCCCGCCCGCGCCGGCCGCACGTCCGCCCTCCGCGGCCGTACGTCCGTCGACTTCGGCCGTACGTCACCCGATGTCAGCCGTACGCCGCTGCCGCATGCGGTCGTGCGGAATCCGCCCGCGTCACCGTTGCTTTGAGGACACCTGCCCAGATGCCTGCGAACGAGCCCCGGAAGCAGTCCACCATCACGCCCCTCACCACGGCCGAGGACGTACGGGCCTGGCTGGGGTCGGCCGTCGCCGAGGCCGCCGGACTCGACCCGCTGGCCGTCGACCCGGACCGGCCGATCGCGGAATTCGGGCTGGGGTCACGCCAGTTGGTGACGCTGGCCGGCGAAGTCTCCGCACGGACCGGCCGACCACTGGAGCCATCGCTGGTCTTCGACCACCCCACGATCGCCGCGCTGGCTCAAGCGGCCCTCGGCGAGCCGCCCGCCCCGGCGGCCGGCCCGGTCTCCGCCGCGGCTCCGCCGCGGGCGGCGGACGACGGCATCGCCATCGTCTCCATGGCCTGCCGCTTCCCCGGCGGCGCCGACGACCCCGAAGGGCTGTGGCGCCTGCTCGCCGCCGGCGAGGACGCCATCTCCGAGGTGCCGGCGGACCGTTGGGACACCCAGAGCCTCTACGACCCCGACCCCGAGGCCCGCGGCAAGGCGTACACGCTGCGCGGCGGCTTCCTCGACGGCATCGACCGCTTCGACGCCCCCTTCTTCGGAATCTCACCCCGCGAGGCCGACGCCATGGACCCCCAGCAGCGGCTGCTGCTGCAGACCAGCTGGGAGGCGATCGAGCGGGCCGGGATCGTCCCCGAGACCCTGCACGGCAGCCCCACAGGCGTCTACATCGGCCTGTACGACAGCGGATACCTCGCCTCCGCCTCGCTGGCCCAGCTCGACGGGCACGTCGGCACGGGCTCGGCGACCAGCGCCGCCTCCGGGCGCATCGCCTACACCCTCGGTCTGCAGGGCCCGGCGGTCACCGTCGACACCGCCTGTTCTTCCTCCCTCGTCGCCCTGCACCTGGCGGCCCGCGCGCTGGCAGCAGGGGAGTGCGACCTCGCGCTCGCGGGCGGAGCGAGCCTGCTGGTGACCCCGCGGGCACACGTGGAGTTCAGCAGGCTGCGCGGGCTGTCGCCGTCCGGGAGGTGCAGCCCCTTCTCGGCCGACGCGGACGGCGTGGTGTGGGCCGAGGGCTGCGGTGTGGTGCTGCTCAAGCGGCTCGCCGACGCCCGCCGCGACGGCGACCGGGTGCTCGCCATGGTCAAGGGCTCGGCCGTCAACCAGGACGGCCGAAGCCAGGGGCTGAGCGCCCCCAACGGCCCGGCGCAGGAACGCGTGCTGCGTGCCGCCCTCGACGCCGCCGGACTCGCACCGGACGACGTGGACCACGTCGAGGCGCACGGCACCGGCACCCGCCTCGGCGACCCCATCGAGGGCCGCGCACTGGCCGCCGTCTTCGGACCGGGCCGCCCCGCCGACCGGCCTCTCGGCCTCGGCTCGCTGAAGTCCAACATCGGTCACACCCAGGCCGCCGCGGGCATCGGCGGCGTGATCAAGACGGTGCTCGCCCTCGGGCACGAGCTCATACCGCCGTCCCTGCACGCCGAGACCCTCACGGAGCACATCGACTGGGCGCTCGGCGGCCTGGCCGTGCACGGCAGCGCCCAGGCGTGGCCGCGCGACGGCGACCGCGTGCGGCGGGCCGGGGTCAGCGCGTTCGGCATCAGCGGCACCAACGCCCACGTCGTGCTGGAAGAGGCACCGCGGGACGTCGTCGCACCGGCCCCGGCGGAGGCGGGGCTGCCCGGCCCGACGCTCTTCCCGCTCTCGGCCCGCACACTCCCCGCGCTCCAGGGACAAGCCGATCGACTGCACGCACGTCTCGTTGCCCGGCCCGAGTCGCCGCTGCCCGCCGTGGCCGCGACGCTCGCCCACCACCGCACCCACTTCGAGCACCGTGCCGTCGTCCAGGCGGCCGACCGGGACGAACTGCTGACCGCGCTGCGGGCCCTCGCGGAGGGCCGGCCCGACCCCGGCCTGACCGCCGGCCCCCGGCGGACGCTGCCAGAGGGCAAGGTGGCCTTCGTCTTCCCCGGCCAGGGCGCCCAGTGGGCCGGCATGGCACGTGACCTGCTCGAACGCGATCCCGTGTTCGCCGACGAACTCGACCGCTGCGACGCCGCCCTGCGGCCGTTCACCGTCTGGTCCGCGGCGGCGGTTCTGCGCGGCGCGGCGGGAGCCCCGTCCCTGGACCGCGTGGATGTCGTCCAGCCGGTGCTCTTCGCCGTCATGGTGTCCCTGGCCGCGGTATGGCGGGCCCGTGGCGTCCGGCCGGACGCCGTGATCGGGCACAGCCAGGGCGAGGTGGCCGCGGCCTGCGTCGCCGGCGCGCTCAGCCTCAGCGACGCGGCCGCGGTCGTCGCCCTGCGCAGCCGGGCCCTGACCGAGCTGTCCGGCACCGGCGCCATGGCCGTCGTCGCCCTGCCGCACAGCGAGGTCGCGACCCGCCTCGACGCTCTGGGCGGCCGGGTCTCGGTCGCCGCCGTCAACAGCGGCCGGGCGACCGTGATCGCCGGTGACGTGCAGCCGCTGGAGAACCTGCTCGCCGACCTCGAGCGGGAACAGGTCTTCGTCCGCCGCCTCGACGTCGACTACGCCTCCCACAGCGCCCAGGTCGAGCCCGTCCGCGCGACGATCCTCGACGAGCTCGACGGCGTGACCACGTACCCCACGCCGGTCGCCTGGTACTCCACCGTCACCGGCGAGCCGGTCACCGAGGAACTGGAGGCCGGCTACTGGTACACCAACCTGCGCGAACCCGTCCGCTTCGCGCCCACCGTGCAGCGCATGGCGGCCGACGGCTACCGCCACTTCGTCGAACTCAGCCCGCATCCTTCCCTGCTCACCGCCCTGCACACGATCGGCGAGGACTGCGGCCACGAGCTGGTCGCCGTCGGCTCCCTGCGACGCGAGGAGGACGGACCCGCCTGCCTGGACCGCGCCGCCGCCGAACTGCACGTCCACGGACGCCGGATCGACTGGCGGCGCCTGGTCCCCGACACCACCTGGGCGGACCTGCCGACCTACGCCTGGGACAGCCGGCGCCACTGGATCGCACCCGAGCCCGCGTCGCACGGCCCCGGCCTGTTCGACCGCGCCGCGCACCCGTTGCTCGGCGTCCAGTTGCAGTCGGCCGACGAGACCCGCTGGACCTTCCGCAACGAGTGGTCCCCGGCCACCGCCGCATGGCTGTCCGACCACACCGTGTTCGGCCGGACCGTGGTGTCCGGCACGACCCTGCTGGAGCTGTGCCGGGCCGCCCTCGCCGTGGCCCGCCCGGACGACCCGGCCGACGTCACCGACCTGCTGCTGCTCGCACCCCTCGTGCTGCCCGCCACCGGCACGGTGGAGGTGTCCGTCGAGGTGGTCACCGCCGGGCCGGTACCGGAGATCACCGTGCACGGCCGCCCGCGCGGGCAGGAGGCCACCGGCTGGACCTTGCACGCCACCGCCTCGGCGGCCGGGGCGACCGAGGCGGCGGGACAGCCGCCGGTCTGGCCGGAGGCGGCGGAGCCCGCCTGGAGCCCGGAGACCTACGAGCACCTGTCCGGGCTCGGCCTCGGTTACGGTCCGGCCTTCCAGGGCGCACGGGAGGCGGTGGTGACGGGCGCGGGCGAGCTGCTGGCCCGGCTGTCGCTGCCGCCCGTCGCCCGCGACCTGGCCGACCCCTACCCGGTCCACCCGGCGCTGCTGGACGCCGCGCTGCACGTGGCCGCGGCCCTCGAAGGGGCCGCCGCCTCCGACGCCAGGGTGCTCCTGCCGGTCGCCGTGGGCCGCGCCGCGCTCCCGCACGCCGGCGCCGACGACCTCACCGTGTCCGTGCGGCGCACCGGCGGCGGCGACACGGATCTCACCCTGGACGTGACGCTGTGGGACGCCGACGGCTTCCCGGCCGGCCGGCTGGAGGGCGTACGGCTGCGGGCCGCGAGCCCGGCGGATCTCGCCGGCGGTTCGGGCAACGGACGGCACCTGTACGAGGTGGCCTGGACGTCCGCGCCCGCGCCGGCCACGGAGGCGCCGGCCGGCGACTGGACCGTCGTCGGCGACCCGTCCGACCCGGACGTCGCCGGGGCCCTGCGCGGCCTTGAAGCCGCGCGGATCCCGTGCTCGGCCACGGGCGGCGAGGTGCTCGTACGGTTCTGGCCACGACCGGCCGAGGACGCCGAACCTGCCGCCGCGGCACGGGAGTTGGCGGAAGCGGCGCTGGCCGAACTGCAGACGCTCCTCGCACAGGAGCAGCCGCCCACCCGGACCGTCTGGGTGACGCGCGGCGCGGTCGCGGCCGGTGAGCGGGACACCGTGCCGGGCCTCGCCCAGTCGGCGCTGTGGGGTCTCGCACGCAGCGCCCGCGCCGAGCACCCGGACCTCGGGCTGACGCTGCTCGACCTTGACGGCGGTGATCCCGCGGCTGCCCTGCTCGCCGCCGTGACGCACGGGGACGAGCCCGAACTCGCCGGGCGGGCAGGCACCTTGCTCGTGCCCCGGCTCGTGCGCGCCCGCGCCGACGGCACCGATTCCGCACGCACGCCCGTCGACGGCACCGTACTGATCACCGGAGGCCTCGGCGCCGTTGGACGCCACATCGCCCGGCTCCTGGCCGAACGGGGCGTGCCCCGCCTGCTGTTGACGTCCCGGCGCGGCGCCGACGACCCTCGCGCAGCCGAGGCCACCGCCGAACTGACCGCGCTCGGCGCCGAGGTGGAAGTGGCCGCGTGCGACGTCGCCGACGCCACCGCCCTGGCCGGCCTCGTCGGCGACGTCGCCGGCGACCTCCGCGGCGTCGTGCACTGCGCCGGCGTCCTGGACGACGGGGTGGTCGCCGAACTGACCCCCGAACGCCTCGCGCGGGTGCTCGGCCCCAAGGCCGACGGCGCCGCCCATCTGCACCGGCTCACCGCGGACGCGCGGCTCGACCTGTTCCTGCTGGTCTCCTCCGCCGCTGGTGTCGTCGGCAACGCCGGCCAGGCCAACTACGCCGCCGCCAACGCCTTCCTCGACCAGCTCGCCCACCACCGGCGCGCCCTGGGACTGCCCGCCGTGTCGGTCTCCTTCGGCGCCTGGGCGGGTGAGGGCCTGGCCGCCGGACACGCCGACCTGGAGCGGATGGCACGCCTCGGCCACCGCGCCCTCACCCCGGAACAGGGCCGCGACCTCGTCGAACTCGCGCTGCGCCGCAGCGCCCCGCACCTGGTCGCCTGGGCGCTGGACCTGCCCCGCCTGCGCGAGAGCGCGGCCGGCGCGGGCGGCAGCGCGGGCGCGCTGTGGCGCTCGCTGCTGCCCGCGCCCCGCACCGGGCGGGACGGCGCGGACGCACTGGCGGACCGCCTGGCCCGGCTGCCGGAGGCCGAGCGCGCCGACCGCGTCCTGGACCTGGTCCGCGAGGAGGCCTCTCGCGCCCTCGGCCTGCGCTCGGCCGACTCCGTCGGCCACGACCAGCCGCTGCGCGACCTCGGCATGGACTCGGTGACGGCGCTGGAGCTCCGTCACCGCATCGGTGCCCGCCTCGGCACACGCCTCCCGGCCACCCTGCTGTTCGACCACCCCACCGCGGCCCGCCTGGCCGAGCACCTGCTGGCCACCGTGCTCGCGACGAGCGGCCCCGCCCCCCGCCGCCCCGCAGCCGCGCCGCACACCCGCACCGCGTCGCACGGCGAGCCGGTCGCCCTGGTGGCCATGGCCTGCCGCCTGCCGGGCGGCGTAGGCGGCCCCGAGGACCTGTGGCAGCTGGTCGCCGAGGGCCGGGACGCGGTCGGCCCGTTCCCGGCCGGGCGCTGGGACGTGGAGTCGCTGTACGACCCCGACCCGGAGGCCCCCGGCAAGTCCTACGCCCGCGAAGGCGGCTTCCTGGACGACATCGAGTCCTTCGACGCGGGCTTCTTCGGCATCACCCCGAAAGAGGCCGCGGCCATGGACCCGCAGCAGCGGCTGCTGCTGGAGACCGCGTGGGAGGCGCTGGAGCGCGCCGGGATCGTCCCCGCCGAACTGGCAGGCAGCACCACCGGCGTGTACGTCGGCATGTTCGGCAGCGACTACCTGTCGGGCTCCCGGCTCGACCAGCTGGACGGCTACGTAGGCACCGGGTCGGCGCTCAGCGTGGCCTCGGGCCGGCTTGCGTACGCGCTCGGCCTGCACGGCCCGGCGCTGACGGTGGACACGGCGTGTTCGTCGTCGCTCGTCGCGGTGCACCTGGCGGCTCAGGCGCTGCGGTCCGGCGAGTGCGACCTGGCGCTGGCCGGCGGTGTCACGCTCATGGTGACCCCGCAGACCTTCGTGGAGTTCAGCCGGCTGCGGGGCCTGTCCCCGACCGGCCGCTGCCGCTCCTTCTCCGACGACGCCGACGGCGCCATCTGGGCCGAGGGCGCCGGCATGCTCGTACTGAAGCGGCTGAGCGACGCGCGGCGGGACGGCGACGAGGTGCTGGCCGTGCTGCGCGGCACGGCCGTCAACCAGGACGGCCGCAGCCAGGGCCTGTCCGCGCCCAACGGCCCGGCGCAGGAACAGGTGATCCGGCGGGCCCTGGCGCTGTCCGGCCTCGAACCCGCCGACATCGACTACGTGGAGGCGCACGGCACGGGCACGACGCTCGGCGACCCGATCGAGGCGAACGCCCTGGCCCAGGTCTTCGCCGACCCCCGCCCCCGGAACCGCCCGCTGTACCTGGGCTCGCTCAAATCCAACCTCGGACACACCCAGGCCGCCTCGGGCGTCGCCGGGCTGATCAAAGTGGTGCAGTCGCTGCGCCACCGGATGCTGCCGGCCACCCTGCACGCCGGCGCACCCAGCCGGCACGTCGAGTGGGACGGCAGCGGCCTGCACCTGCTGCAGCAGGCCGTGCCCTGGCCGTCGGAGGCCGAGCGGGTCCGGCGGGCCGGGGTCAGCGCCTTCGGGATCAGCGGGACCAATGCCCATGTGATCGTAGAGGAAGCCCCACCGTCCGCGCCGGAACCCGAGCCGACAGGCGAACTCCCGTCAGACGAACGGCTGTTCGTGCTGTCCGGGCGGAGCGAGGCCGCGCTGCGCGGGCAGGCCGCACGGCTGGCACGGCACCTGACCGGGGACGTCGCGCTGCCCGACGTCGCCTACACCCTGGCCCGGCACCGCAGCCACTTCGCCTGGCGGGCGGCGGTCACCGCGAGCGACCGGGACGAACTGCGCGCCGTGCTCGACGCGGTGGGCAGCGGCCGGGCCCGGCCGGCCACGCCCCGCGAGGAGGAGACGGGCAAGGTGGCCTTCGTCTTCCCCGGGCACGGCGGTCAATGGCCGGGCATGGGGCTGGAGTTGCTGGCCGAATCGCAGGCGTTCCGCGAGGAGCTGACCCGGGTCGACGAGGCGGTGCAGCGGCACGTCGGCTGGTCGGTGCTCAACGTGCTGCGGGCGCCCGAGGAGTTCTCCCCGCTCGACCGCACCGAGTACCTGCAACCGGTGCTGTTCGCGGTCAACGCGGCGCTGGCCGCCGCGTGGCGGGCACTCGGCGTGGCCCCGGACGCCGTGGTCGGGCACAGCCTCGGCGAGATCGCCGCCGCGTACAGCGCGGGCGCCCTCGGCCTGGACGACGCTGTGGCCGTGGTGACCGGGCGGGCCCAGGCCGTCGTCCCACTGGTAGGGCAGGGCGGCATGGTCGCGGTGGAGCTGCCGCGGGCGCAGGCCGAGGAACTGCTCGCCCCCTACACGGACCGGCTGTTCGTCGCCGCGGTCAACAGCCCCGGCTCCACGGCCGTCTCGGGCGACGCCGACGCGCTGGCAGACCTGCGCCGCCACCTGGAGGAGCGGGGCATCGCCGTACGACCGCTGTCGACGCCGTTCGCCTCGCACACCCCGCTGATGGAACCCCTGCGCGAGGAACTGCTCGACCGCTTCTCCGGCATCCGGGGCACGCGGGCGTCGACCCCGCTGTACTCGACGGTGCTGGCCGAACCCGTCGCCGGCGACCGGCTGGACGCCGCCTACTGGTACGACAACCTCAGCCGGCCCGTCCGCTTCGCCGACACCGTCCGGCGGATGCTGGACGACGGCTACCGCTACTTCGTGGAACTCAGCCCGCACCCGTCGCTGCTGTCCTCCATCGAGGCGGTGGCGGCCGAGGCCGGGATCGACGTGGCCGGCGTCGGCTCCCTGCGCCGTCAGCAGGACGGGTCCGACGTACTGCTGCGCAGGGTCGGCGAGTTGTACGTCGCGGGGCACACGCCCGACTGGGCGGCGCTGTTCCCGCACGGCCGTCGCGTCGAGCTGCCGACGTACGCCTTCGCCCGCGAACGCCACTGGCTCGCGCCCGCCCCGGCCACCGCCACGGGCTCCTCACCGCTGTCCGACACGCACGTCCAGTCCAGTGACGAGCCCGACCGGCACCTCTTCCAGACCGACATCGACCTGCGCGACAGCCGCTTCGCCTATCTCGGCGACCACCAGGTGGGCGGCGAGGTCTGGCTGCCCGGCGCCGCCTTCCTCGACATGGTGCTGGAGGCCGCCACCGCGGTGCAGGACGGCGGCCAAGTGTGCCTGGAACAAGTCGAGTTCGTGCAGCCGCTGCGGCTCGATGCCGAACGGCCCGTGCGGGTGCAGCTGGTGCTGCGGCCTGCCCGGGAGGGCTTGCGGTCCTTCACGGTCGCCTCCGCGGCCGCCGGTGAGCGGAGCCCGCGGTGGGAGCGGCACGCCAGCGGCCGCATCGCGGTGACCGGAGAGCATCCCCCGGCCGACGCGCGGTTCGACGACGTACCGCTCGCGGCCGTGCGTGAGCAGTGCACGCAGGACGTGGACCTGCCGGCGGTGTACGCCGGTCTGACCGCCCTCGGCATCGACTACGGCCCCGCTTTCCGGGGGCTGGAGCACGGCCGCCGCGGGCACGCGACGGCTCTGGGCCGGCTGGCCGCCAGGCCCGCCGCGGGGCATCTGCTGCACCCCGCGGTCCTCGACGCCGCGTTCCACACGGCCGCCCTGCCCGGGGACGCTCCCGAGGGCCGGGCGTTCGTACCCGCCGGGATGGGAAGGCTGCGGTTCACCGGCCGGGGCACCACGCCCGCCTGGGCCGGCTGCGCACTGCGCTCCGTGTCCGGCGACACCGCCACCCTGGACCTCAGGATCTGGGACGAGGACGAGCAACTCCTGCTGGAGATCGAGGAGTTCCGGCTGGCCGCGCTCTCGCCGCTGGACGGCGCCCTCTTCGAGACCCGCTGGCAGCCGCGCCCGGCGGCACAGCAACCGCCGGTCAAGGGCAGCTGGCTGATCCTGGCCGACGACACCGGGGTGGCCGCCGCGCTCGGCGAACGGCTCGGCTCCTCGGTACCGCACGTCGTCGCCCGCAGGGGCAGCGCCTTCGCCGCCGAGGGACCAGGACGCTACGTCCTCGATCCGGCCGACCCCGGCCACCTGGCCCGGTTGCTGGAGGAGGCCTTCGCGGACGGGCCGCCCGAGCAGGTGGTCCAGCTGACCGCGCTCGACGCCCCGGCGATCGGCGACGCCGGATCGGCCGAGCAGGCGGCGCGGCTGTGCTGCCTGAGCACCCTGCACCTGGTGCGCGCCCTCGCGGGCCGCCCGCAGGGCCGGGCCCCGCGCCTGTTCGTGGTCGTACGCGGCAGCCAGGCCGCCGGTGACAGCACCACGGTGACCAACCCGCAGCAGGCGCTCGCCTGGGGCTTCGGGCTCGCGGTGGCGCAGGAGCACCCGGAGCTGTCGACCACGCTGATCGACCTGCCGCCCACCGGCGGCGTCGACGCCCTGTGGACCCAGCTCAGGCACGCCGACGACGAACGGCTCGTCGCCCTGCGCGGCACCGGCCGCCTGGTGCCGCGCCTGGCCCGCACCCGCCCGGACGACGGCGCCGGCGAGACCTCCGTGGACGGCGTGCACCTGATCACCGGAGGTCTGGGCGGCCTCGGCCGCGTCGTCGCCGAGCGGCTGGTCCGCCGCGGGGCCCGCCGGCTGGCCCTCCTGAGCCGGGGCACGCCGGACGCCGAGACCAGGAACTGGATCACGGGTCTCGAGGAGCGAGGCGTCACCGTCCACCTGGCCCGCGCCGACGTCGCCGACCGGGCACGTCTCACGGCCGCCCTGGACGCCGTACGCGACGCCTGCGGCCCGATCGCCACGGTCGTGCACGCGGCCGGCGTGCTCGACGACGCCACGGTGGCCAACCTGACCGACGAACGCATCCTGCGCGTCCTCGCCCCGAAGGTCCTGGGCACCGCCCTGCTCACCGAACTGGTCCCGGAGGCACGGAACCTGGTCCTGTTCGCCTCCGCGGCCGGACTCCTCGGGTCGGCCGGGCAGAGCCCGTACTCGGCGGCGAACGCCTTCCTCGACGCCTGGGCACACCACCTCTCCCGCACCGACCGCCGGGCGCTGAGCCTGGACTGGGGCGCCTGGGCCGGTGTGGGCATGGTCGCCGGGTCCGGCACCCGGGCCGCCGAGACCAGCCGCTCCGGACTGGTCGCCTTCCTGCCGCAGGAGGGCGGCGAGCTTTTCGAGCGGGTGCTGGCCACCGGCCGCCGCCAGCTCGCGCCGATCGCCCTGGACTGGGAGATGCTCACCCTCGTCCCGGACGCCGTGCGCACCCGCCCGATCCTGGGCGACCTGGTCACCGTGCCCACGGGCAGCGCCGCCTCGGACGACCTCGTCAAGAAGGTGTTCGCCGCGACGACCGACCAGGACCGCGCCACCTGGCTGGAGGCGTACGTCCGGGCCCGGGTCGGCGAGGTCTCCGGGGGAGCGGCCGACGTGTCGGCGGCCACGGCCCTGAAGGAACTGGGCCTGGACTCCCTGATGCTGGTGCGGCTGCGCAACGCCTTCGTGCGCGAACTGGGCGTGGAGCTCCCGGCCGCGGACGTGTTCGCCGCCTCCGACATCCACGGCCTCGCCCAGGCCCTGGCGGAGGGCCTTCCGGAGCAGGGGGCCGTGACGCGGCAGGACTCCGGCGATCCCGCGGGTGAGGTACCGGAGACCGAACTGCGGCCCGCGACGCGCGACGTCGTACGACTGCTGCGCAGCGCCCGGCCGGACATGCCGGACGCGGCACACGGCATCGGCCTCGCCGTACGGCTGACGGAGCCGACCACCGCCGAGACGCTCACCGGCATCCTCACCCGGCTCGTGGCGCGGCACGCGGCCCTGCGCACCGCGATCGTCACCGGCGCCGAAGGCGTCCGGCAGCTGCGCGTGGACCGGGAGCCGGCACAGCCGGTGCTGCGCTGGACGGCCGTCGAAGGCCCGGTCGACGCCGCCGAGCGGCTGCGCGCACTGCTGGAGCCGCCGTTCGACCTCGCGGGGACACCGCTGTGGCGGTTCGAGCTGGTGGACGGTGGCCCACACGGCCAGACCTTGGTGTTCGGCGCCCACCACGCGGTCAGCGACCTGCAGTCGTTGCTGCTCGTGGCCGGGGAGATCGACGCGGAACTGTCCGGCACCCCCCTCGACGCCGCCCTCACCAACCGCGACATCGCCCTGCTCATCGAGGCCCAGCAGGGCGGTGAGGGCGCGGGCGCCGAGTGGCGCGAGCACTTCCACGGCAGCGAACGGCTCGACCTGGAGCCGGACCGGCCGCGCCCGGCGACCCGGTCCTACCGGGCCGGCAGCGTGACCGTGACGATTCCCGACGGGCTCATGGAACGAGTAGCGGCGGCCGCGAGCAGGCTGGCCATCACTCCCGCCGCCTTCTGCCTGGGCACCCTGACGGCGCTGCTGGCCAGGAAGCGGGAACGGGAGCGGTTCGTGCTCGCCGTGCCCGTGGACACCCGCATCCACGCCGACGCGTACGACGCGGTGGGCTTCTTCGGCGTGCCGGTGCCGTTCCCGGCCGAGGTCCGCGCCGGCGAACAGGTCGCCGAGGTGCTGCACCGCACCGACGCGCGCCTGCAGCAGGTCCTGGCCAAGGGCGCCATGTTCTCCGACGTCCTGGCCACCCTGGCCCGGCAGGGCCTGCACCGGGAGAACGCGCCGCTCGTCGAGGTCTACTTCAACTACGCGCGGTCCTCGCGGCGCCTGACCCGGCTGGAGGTACTGCCGGCCGGCACCGGCTACTCCGACCTCGACCTGATGATCACCATGACCCCGGACGCGGCCCGCATCCGGCTCGACCACAACCTTGACATCCTGGACGCCGCGACCACCGCCGGACTGGGTGAGGAGTTCCTGCGGTTGCTGGGGGAGACGGCTGAGGACCCGGCGGTGCCGGCGCGCGCCGGCACCCGGGCTCCCGCCGGTACGCGGCCCGCGCCTCGCCGGTCCCTGGCCCTCGCCGCCACCTTCGCCCTCGGCAACCTCCCGCTGATGTGCCAGGCAGCCGTCGAGGACAGGGCCGAGGACGGCGGACTGGCCGTCACCGAGGCGCCGTACCACCACGTGCTCGCGAGCCTCCAGGACCCCTCCGGCGTCTTCGCCGACCCCGCCACGGCGGTGGGTGCAGTGCTGCTGCGCGCGGTGGACCTGGAGCGCTTCGGACCCGTCGACGACGCGCTGCTCGCCGAGCTGCGCACCGGCTACCCGGCCGCGCTCAAGACCCTGGCCGAACGCACCCGCAAGCCGCTGATCGTCGGCTTCCTGCCCGCCACCCGCCAGGAGGACCGCCTGACGCGGTGGGAGCGCGAGGTCGCCGCCGACCTCGCCGGCCTGCCCGGCATCGCGGTGCTCGGCCCCGACGACTGGACCCGGTACCACCCCGTGGCAGAACGCTTCGACGAGCGGACCGAGCGGCTGGCCCACCTGCCCTTCACCCCGCACTTCCAGGCGGCCGTGGCACTGCGCCTCGCCGAGGCCGTCCGCGCGGTGCTGCGCCCCGCACCCAAGGTCATCGCCGTGGACGGCGACGAGACCCTGTGGGGCGGGGTCGCCGGCGAGATCGGCCCCGAGGCCGTCGACCTGACCGGCCCGCGCGCCCTGCTCGCCCGCAGGCTGCTGCAGTGGCGGGAGGCGGGCGCGCTGCTGGCTCTCGTCAGCAACAACGACGAGGCCACGGTCCGCGCCGTTCTGGACCGCCCGGACAGCCTGCTGAAGGCGGAGCACTTCAGCGTCCTGTCGGCCGCCTGGGGACCGAAGCCGGGCCGCCTGGCCGAGGCGGCGCGCACGCTCAACCTCGGCCTGGACAGCTTCCTGTTCCTGGACGACAACCCGGCCGAGATCGCCAAGGTGCGCGCCGCGCTGCCGCAGGTGCTGTCGGTCACCTGCCCGGCCGCGGACGAACTGGAGGAGTTCCTGGGCCGGTTGTGGCCGCTGGTCCCCGTGGCGGCGACCGCCGAGGACGCGCTGCGGGCCCGGTTCTACGCACAGGAGCAGGAGCGGGAGGCCGTCCGCGAAACCGCCGGCTTCGAGGAGTTCCTCGCGCAACTGCAACTGGAGGTCGACATCCGGGCCCTGTCCGATGAGGACGGGCCGCGGGCCGAGCAACTCGTCCGCCGCACCAACCAGTTCACGCTCCACCCCCGGTCGGCCGACGGCGGCGACGTCGCCCGGTGGCGACAGCGGGGCGAGGTGTGGACGGCGGCGGCCCGGGACCGGTTCGGCGACTACGGCCAGGTCGCCCTTCTCGCCCTGTATGCGGACGGCGACCAACTGGACGTCCTGGGCTGGCTGATGAGCTGCCGGGCGCTCGGCCGAGGGGTCGAGGAACGCCTGTTGCGGTGGCTGGCCGACCGTGCCGAGGAACTGGGCTGCACGAAGGTCCGGCTGACGGCGGAGCGCACGTCGCGCAACCTACCGGCGCGGCGTCTGGTGGCCGCGCTCGGCGGAGGCGACCAGGACGACGAGCGCCTGGAGGCCGTGGTCACCCCGGACCACCTGAGGACATTCAAGTCCTGGGAGCAGCACTGAAGGAGCAAGGACCTTGCCGAGCAAGGGAAAGGACGTGCACATCGTGGAAAGGGTCTCATGCGTGACATGACGGAGGACTCCGGGCAGCGGGCGACCGCCGAGGCGATCGAGCGCGGTGGCGGCGGGCTCGGCGTGGACGACCTGCTGGCCAGGGTGATGCAGGCCGCCACCGGTGAGGGTTCCGGTGCCGCCCCCACCCCGGCCCGGGACGTGGACGGCCTGGCCGCGGCCATCGCCGCCGCGGCCGGCCGCTACCTGCCCGCGGGACACCTGTCGCCCGACGCCGACTTCTTCGACGCGGGGGGCACGTCCGTGCACGCCGTGGAGCTGGTCGCGGAGCTGGAGGGCGAGCTGGGCATCGAGTTCGACCTGGACGAGGTGTTCGCCGACGCCCGTCCGATCAGCCTCGCCCGGCGCTGGCTGGAGGCGGCCGGGTCGGAAGCGCCGAGCGGTGCCGCCGTGCCGCCCGTGCCCACGGACACCCAGGAGCCCACCGCCCGGGGCGCTCTGCCGGCGCCGACCGCCGGTGCGCTTCCGCCCTCCGCCGGCGCGGACGCTGTCGCGGACGCCGCCCCCGGGACGCTGTCGTCCTCCGGTGCGGATGCTGCTCCGCTCCCGACCGCGGGCGCGCTGCCGCTTCCCGGCGGGGACGCCGTTCCGTCCCCGGCCCCTGGCACCCTTCCGCTCTCCGCGGCGGGCGCTCCCGCGCCCCCCGCCCCCCGTACCCTTCCGATCCCGACCCCGCGCACCTCACCGGCGCTCCGCCCCCGTGCCGGCAGTGGCGACGAACGGTATACCAGGGCCCGCCACGAGGACCTCGAGCAGATCCTCGCCGATCTGAGCCTCGCCGACCGCCTGCCGTTCGCCGACGTGCCCGAGCCGCTGCCGCCCCGCCGGATCCTGCTGACCGGCGCCACCGGCTTCCTCGGCAGCCACATGCTGCTCGACCTGCTCCGGCACAGCGACGCGCATGTCTATTGCCTGGTGCGCGCGGCCGACGAGAAGGCGGCCGTCGCCTGGCTCGGCGAGGCGCTGAAGAGTTACCGGCTGCCCTGGTCGTCCGAGGTGCGGCGCCGGGTGACCGTGCTGCCCGGCGACATCCGGCGGCCGCGGCTCGGCCTGTCCGACGACCTGTGGCACACGCTCGCCCACGAACTGGACAGCGTCGTCGGCGTCGCCGCGGCCGTGGACTTCCTGCGCGGCTACCAGTCGCTGCGGGCGAGCAACGTCCTCGGCGCGCTCACCCTCGCCGAACTCGCGGCCACCGGGCGGCCCAAGCCGCTGCACCACATCTCCTCGATCGCCGTCTTCAACGAGGTCGGCATCACCTCCATGGGCGAGGACGACCCACTCGCCCACGTCGACCGGCTCATCTCGGGCTACGACCAGTCGAAGTGGGCCGCCGAGGTCGCCCTGCGCCGTGCCCGGGACCACGGCCTGGTCGTCACCGCGCTGCGCCCCGGCGGCATCGGCGGCCACACGAAGACCGGCGCCTGCAACCCGCAGGACCTCAGCAGCGGCCTGATCTCGGCCTTCGGCCGCTTCCGCACCGTACCCGCCTTCCGCTACCTGAACGCGGCTCCGGTGGACTGGGTGAGCCGGGTCGCCGTCGCCGCCGTCTGCGAGCCCGACGCCTGGGGCTACGACTACAACCTCACCGGCGTGCCCAACACCCTCGACGACGTCGTCCGTGACATGGCGTTCGGCGGCATGCACGTGCACGTCCAGGACTGGGACGAGTGGCGCACCGACGCCCTGGCCCGCCTGGAGGCCGACCCGGTACCCGAACTGGCCTTCCTCACCAGGGTGTTGCAGAGCCCCACTGCTCTCAAGCTGTGCGAGGCGACGCTGAAGGGCCCGGTGGCCGAAGGCGCACGCACCGCCGCGCTGGTCGAGGCTCTTGGGCTGCCGCCCGCGGCCCGCTACGACGCGCAGGCCCAGCTGAGGACCTTCGAGCGGCTCGCCGAGGACGGCCTCGCCCGGCTGCCGCACAAGGACGACCAGCCCTATCTGTGGTTCTCGGAGACGACACAGGGCAGCGTGGGGCCGGTCGGCGCCCCCGCCGACAGCCCCTGCTCCATGGAGCTCACGCTCTCCATCGCGAGCATGTACCAGCTGGTGAAGGAGCGCAGGGTGGACGTGACCGGCGAGGTCGTCTGCACCGCCGTACATCCCGAGCCGCTGACCGTCGAGCGCGGCGACCTATGGGTCCGCCCCGAGGAGGGGATCCCGCAGCAGCACGGGCTCAGGCACCAGCTGCTGCGCTACCGGCTGCGGTTGCGCGACGCCGACGGCGGCCACTGGTGGCTGGAGGGCCACAAGTACGCCCGGGCCCGCCGCGACCTGTGGCGGCAGACCCGCACGCTGACCGTGCGGATCGGCCGCGAGGGCGAACCGGCGAGTGTGGCCGGCGAGGTCGTCGTGCCCGCGGACTCCTACGTCCGCGACCAGATCGACGGCATCAAGGTCGACCCGCGTCTTACCGGTCAGGAGAAGCGGGCCGCCAAGCTGACCTGGCTCGCCTGGTTCGGCCTGGAGATGGGCCGCGGCCTGCTCGGCCCCTTCGCCCGCGCCACCGCGGACCTGCTCGACCTGCGCCGCACCCCAACCCTCACGGAGCACCACCGATGATCTTCAGGACGACCACCTCCCGCGCCGGCGGGCCGGCACTGCGCCGGGTCAGGACCACCGCGGCCCTGCGTCCGCTCCGCCACCGCCTCGACCCGGCCCGTGTCGAGGAGATCCCCTTCCGGGCGGACGACGGCGTCCGCCTCGGCCTGACCCGCATCCACACGGGTGCCGCGGACCGTCCCGCCGTGCTGATCCTGCACGGACACACCGCGTCCGCCGACATGTTCCTGCTGCCGGAGACCCGCAATCTGGTCGACGTCCTCCTCGACGACGGCTACGAGCCCTGGCTGCTGGACTGGCGGGGCAGCTGCCGGTTGCCGTACAACGAGACCGGCCAGAGGTACACGTACGACGACGTGGCCCTGTACGACATCCCCGCGGCCGTCAAGTACGTCCGCGAGTGCACGGGCGACCGCCCGCTGTTCGTGGTCGCCCACTGCATCGGCTCGCTCACGCTGTCCCTGAGCATGGCGGCGGGACTGGTGCCGGGCCTCGCCGGCGTGGTGTCCCAGGGTGTGTTCCTGACGCCGAAGCTCGCCGGCCGGACATCGCTGCGGATGTCGCTGGCGGGAGAGCTGCTGAAGACGCGGATCGACCACATCCCGGTCGACTTCCGCAAGGTGGGCCTGTGGTCGAAGTACACCCCGCTGTTCGCGCTGGCGTCACGGAAGGCGAGCTGCCCGGACCCCACCTGCCAGATCCTGCACAACTCCGCCTGGGGCACGGGCGCCTCGCTCTTCCTGCACGAGAACCTGTCCGAGGCGACCCACGACCGCCTCGCCGACCTCCTCGGCCCCGCGCCGCTGTGGATCCTGCCCCACCTGCGCCGCATCGAGCTGGCCCGCAGCGTGGTCCGCTGGCACGAAACCGACCACCGCTACCGTGACCTGCCGCCCAATGCGCTGGACGCGGCCGGCCGCATCGACACCCCCGTGCTGCTCCTCGCGGGCAGCGACAACGGGCTGTGGCTGGACTCCCAGCGGCTCTGCCACGACGTACTCGCCGACCGCCAGCCCCAGTTGGACGTCTCCTACACCGAGATCCCCGGTTACGGCCACCTGGACACATTCCTCGGCCGGGGCGCCGCCGTGGACGTCTTCGGGCACATCCTCGATTTTCTCGGCGGACGGCGGTGACGGACGGCTGGTCGGCCGACCATCGAACCCGCCGGTGACCGAACCACGCTCCAGGAAGCACCGCGTGCCGCAGCTCGCCGCCGACGGTGCGCGACGACGTACGACGTGGCTCCCGCCCCGGCATCGCGACCCGATGAGGACGGCGGCCCCGGTACGGCCGGCCAGCGGAGCAGCGATTGCGGCCCCGCCCTTTCGGGCTGCGCGCTGCATGTCCAGCACGTCGTCGGCCCGCCGGGCCCGTTCAGGTGCCGCCGTGCCCGTACGCGGAGTCGAGCCAGTTGGGCAGACGCTGGCCCTGGCGATCGGTGAGCATGGCCGCGAAGGACCGGACGTGCCGGGTGGTTGCGTCGAGGTCGGGGCAGTGGGCTCGGACGGTCTCGAGCTGGAGCGTTTCCGTCTCAGCGAGACTCTCCGGACAGTGGAGGAGGTAGGGCTTGTACTCGGTGACGACGGAGGTCCGGTTGCACCACGGGCCGCTGAGGAGCTCTTCTGGCGCCGCGGCGTCGGCAAGAGGTTGGACAGTGCGGTAGGTCATGCCGTGCTGCCTCTGGACGGAGCGTCGGCTGTGGCCAGCCTCCAGCAGTTCGCGGACGGCAGCGTGTCGGGCCCGAGTACGGTCGGCCAAACGGTGCCCGGCTTGCCACGGTGAGCCGGAGGGCTCATCGGCTGGGGCAGCTTCGGCCACTGATTGCGGCGCCTGGGGGACGAGGACGCGCAGGCAGCGGCGGTGCTGGGCGACGGCCCGCTCGATGGCCTCTCTTAGGTTGTTCCACAGATGGTCGATGCGTCTGGGTACCTGGTGCATGGGTCCGCATGCATGACCGGTTACATGAGTGGGGCAGCTCGTCGACACGACGGATGCTCACGGCGGGTCGATGCCCCACTCCGGTCGGCAGAACCGGCAGGCTCGATGGTGGGCGGTGAGCTTCTGCTGGGCGACGTAGCCGATCTTGACGGACCGCGGAGCGAAGTCCGGGGGCCGCCTCCCCGCCTTGCGGTGCGGCTTGCTGAGGCGCTCGGCACGGGCGAGCGCCCCGTGGACGCCATATACGACTTCCTGGACCGCCACGAGTCCCGCGCTGGGAAGCCGGCGGGACGTCGGCGGATGACCTCGCAGACGGCAAGATGCCGACAGCGTCGAGCTCAGGCCGGGAAGCCGTAGCCGTAGCCCTGAGTGTCCAGCTGGTTGAGGAGACGGGCGAGCGCCTGCACCGTCTGCGAACGGTCACCTCCGCCGTCGTGCATCAAGATGATCGCGCCGGGTCGCAAGTCCTGGTTGATGTTGCGCAGGATGCCGTCCACACCCGGGCGCCGCCAGTCGTTGGCGTCGTCGCTCCAGCCGAGCGGCTGCAGGTGGTTGGCGCCGGCTATCCCCCGGATCGTCGGGCTCCAGTCGCCGCCGGGTGCCCGGTAGTACATCAGCTTCAGGTCGTTTCCCGCGGCGTTTGTTATCTCGCGCTTGGCGTCGACGATCTCGTGGATGTTGTACTCGACCGACTTGCGGTCCTGCTGCTCGTCATGATGGACCGAGTGGTCGCACAGCCGGTCCCCGTCCGCGACGATCGCCTTGGTCAGGTACGGGTAGCGCTGGGCGAGCGGCCCGATCTCGCAGAAGGTGGCCTTGGCGTGGTGCTGAGCGAGGAGGGCGAGTACCTGCGGGGTCCACCGCGGGTCTGGGCCGTCGTCGAAGGTGAGCGCTACGGACCTGCCGCTGCCTTCCACCCCGTGGCCGACCAGCGCGTCGGAGCCCGCCGGAGCGCTCGGCAGTTGCCCGAAGGTGTTCGCCGAGCCCGATGGCGAAGCGGGCCTGGACGGCACCGCGGCCGAGCCTCCATTACGGCCGGACTGCGCTGCTCCTGCCGCGCGGTCGGATGCCGACGCGGACGGGGAAGCGTACGAGGGCGACGGCTCCTGGGACGACGAGTGCGCCCTGGAAGAGGACCGCGTCGTCGGGGGAGTCACGTTGTGGGGCGAGCTCTGAGGCGTGTGCCCGCCTGAGTGGTGCCCGCACGCCGTGATCACGGCTCCTGTGATCGCCGCAATGAGGGCGGTTGCCGTCGTCACTTTGATTCTGGCCAACGCCACAGATCTACCTCCGTCGGCACCACTCGGTGCGCACATCGGTGCTGGTACTGGTCACGTCGAGGCAGGGCTGAGCGCTGGCGCGCTGCCGGTCGACGGCACAGCGGCATCCGCAGTCGGGGTCCGCTGGTGACCTACTTCCCTGTGCGTCGGCGCCCAGGGGTTACAGGCCGCTCCAAGTGCTCCGGGGGTCGGTCTGGCGGCGGGCTTCGTCGCCCGGCCCCGGACCCCCGCTGTCGATGGAGATGGCTGGTACATCCGGTTTAGGCCTGATGTCCGACCACATTAAGGGAGGCGTGTCGCCGTGCTAATAATTCCGGTCTGTGATGAATGTCGCTTTGTTTCTGAGTTGTAGGGCCGGAGCCTGAAACAAGGCCGCCGGCATTGAATCGGAGCTGGAGAAGTCAGGGCCCGTAACATTGCCTGATCCAAGCTGCAGTAACTGAACGTGTAGCGGTCTGGTCCTGCGCCGGCGGGACGATCGCTCGGTGGCTGCCGTGGGCACCTGCGTGATCGTGGATCCCGTGACCTGGTCCAGCCAGCCCGGGAGGAGACAAGCGCATACGCCTTCACAGTGCGTCCACGCCGCTCACCTTCCAGCCGTCGGGGGTATGGGTGAGCGTCAGCCGGACCCGGTTCAGGTCCAGCCGGGGCTGCGGGAGCCGGGTGCTCCGGGTGACCTGGTTGACGAAGAGCAGGACGACGGCCCTGTCCGGTGTGGCCGAGACGACGGAGGCGGCGGGGGCGCCGCCGTCGGTGGGGGTGGCCACGGTCGCCTTCACCACGCCGTGGTACTTCGTCGCGGTCGGCGCGACCACCGTCTTCGTGGTCCTGCCGTACTGGTCGCGGAAGTGCCCGGTCAGCAGGGCACGGGCCCGGGCGAAGTCACGGTCCAGGTGGCGGTAGTCGTACGACAGCACGACCGGCGCCGCCTTCTGCGCGGCCGCGAGGGCCTCGCCGCGGGCCTGCTCCGCCTGCCGGCCCTGCCGGTACTGCGATCCGAGGACGGCGGCCACGGCCAGGGCCGTCACGAGGAGGACGCCCAGCACCGCGGTGAGCACACGCCGTCCGATCCTGCGCGGGGGCGGGGTCTTCCGCGGGCCGTCCTCGAAGGGTGCGATCTTCTCCGGGTCGTTCTCGACGGGCGCGGGATCCGTCTTGTTCCCGACGGGGGTGGGCTCCGGCTCCTCGTCGACGGGCGTGGGTTCCGGCTCCTCGTCGACGGGCGCGGGCTCCTGTGGGTCCACCCAGCCGTTCGCCGGGGGCTCGACGAGCAGGGTGCGGCCGGAGGCGGCTTCCTCTTCATGGCGGGCGGCGCGCTTGGCCGCCGCCCGTGCGGCCGCGGTCATGGTGCGGCGGGCGGGGGAGCCGGTGCCGCGGGTGCGGGAGGTCGGGTTCGCCACGGTGTCTCTCCTCAACGATGGCCTCAGTCATGGACGGTCTCGGCGATGGCCTCGGTCATGGCTCATCGACGGCCTCAGGGGCGGGTCAGCCGACGAACGTCACGTCGGACGTCAGCCAGCGGCCGGCCACGCGCACCAGGTCGAGCTGGAGGCGGTAGGTGCGCGCCTGGCCGTCGGGCGCGGCGGTGTTGGTCACCTTGCTGTCGGCCACGACCAGGACCCGGGCCGCGTGCGCGTCGGACCGCACGATGCCCGCTTCCAGGACCTGTCCCTCGGACACCGACTTGTTCTGGGCGACGAGCTTCGTCAGCTGGGCGGTCTGCGCGGCGAACTGCTTCTTGAAGTCGCCGGTGGCGCCCTGCAGCACCGCGCGGCTGTCCCGGTCGTAGTGCCGGTAGTCGAGCGAGGTGAAGTTCAGCGCCGACTGGCGGGCCGCCGCCAGGACGTCCTGGCGGCGCTGCTCCGCCGCGCGCTGGTCGGACAGCTTCAGGCCCAGCCAGACCGCCACGACGGTCGTCAGGACGGTGGCGGCGACGAGTCCCGCCGACAGCAGCCTGACGCGTGTGCCTGTCACGCCATCGGTCCCACGAGCAGCCATTGCCAGGACTCCTTTCCGAACACGGTCTGTTCGCCGCCCGTCGAGCCGATCTCGACGGGCGATCCGTCCGGGCCGGTCGCGGTGCCGGTCTCCGGGTCGTACGGCGCCACGAACGCGGCCCGGTGCGCGCCGGACGGACCGGTCGTCGCGCCCGGCGCGTTCTGGGCTCCGCGCACCGAGGTCTTGCTGCCGCGCGGTGCCGCGCAGTGCGCGGCGGTGTTCGCCGGGCGCGTGCCGGTGTCGGCGGGGTCGCGCCGCCGGGTGTTGTAGCCCTGGGTGCACGCGGGCGGGTCGTCGGCGTTCACGGTCAGCCCGAAGTGGGTGGTGCCGTCGCCGGGGATGACCGTGTAGCTGCCCGCGACCGTGAGCGGGAGCGTCACCAGGGCCTGTTCGACACCGGGCAGCCGGGCCAGGGTGATCTGGCCGCCGCTGATGAGGTTGGCCAGCAGGACCGGCACGTGCGGCCGGGTGGACTTCAGCAGGGAGTCCAGCTGCTCGCCGGCGGGCGGCGTGTTGCCGATCAGCCGGCGCAGATCGCCGTCGCTCGACTTGAGCTGCGCGGTGAGCGTGGCCAGGTCGCGGGAGAACGACTTGATGGCCGAGCCCTGGCCGGCCTGGGTCCTGAGCACCTTCCGCGAGTCCTCGATCAGCGAGACCGTCTGGGGGAGCGACGCGGACGCGGACTCCACCAGTGCGTTGCCGGAGTCCACCAGCCGGCTCAGGTTCGGTCCGGTGCCGGCGAACGCCTTGCCCAGCTCGTCCACGGTGACCCGCAGATCGTCCTTGCCGACCGACTCGACCAGCCGGTCGAGGCTGAGGACCAGGTCGGTGACCGGCAGCGGGGTCCGGGTGCGGCTGCGCGGGATCGGGCTGCCGTCCATGAGGTACGGCCCGCCCGACCGCCGAGGCTGGAGGTCGACGTACTGCTCGCCCACCGCCGAACGGTCGGCTACCACCGCGAGCGTGTCCGCCGGGATCCTCGGCGCGCCGTCCTCGATCTTCAGCGCCACCGACACCCCGGACCCGGTCAGCCGCAGATCGCCCACGCGGCCCACCGGCACGCCCCGGTAGGTGACCTCGGCGCCGGGGAAGACGCCCCCGGACTCGGCGAAGTCGGCGCGCACGGTGTACCCGCG
Source organism: Streptomyces sp. NBC_00557 (assembly GCF_036345995.1). Taxonomy (NCBI): domain Bacteria; kingdom Bacillati; phylum Actinomycetota; class Actinomycetes; order Kitasatosporales; family Streptomycetaceae; genus Streptomyces; species Streptomyces sp. NBC_00557. The sequence continues at coordinate 1,394,444 of NZ_CP107796.1, read as the reverse complement.
GTCGAGGACGTCGTCCACGAGGCCCGTGTAGCGGGCGCCGACGTACGACACCCCGAGGGCGGTGACGGCCGCGAAGGCGAGCAGCTGGGCCCTGACCGTACGTGTGATCACGGCAGTATCCCCTTCAGCATCAGCTCGGCGAGGCCGAGGTCGGTCCCGGGCGGGAGGCGACGCGAGCCGGCCCCGGTGCCGTAGCCGGCGGTGCACACCGGCGGGCACAGCAGGGTGCTGCCGCCGGAGGGCGTCGAGGGCACGGCGGGGGCGGAGGGCGTGGAGGGCACGGGCGGCACGGACGGGGTGCCCGGCAGGGACGGCACGGACGGCAGCGGGGCGGGGGTGGGGAGGCCGGGAAGGTGCGGGGCCTTGGGGGCCGGGGACTTCCCGCCCTTGCCCGGCTTGCCGGTGACGTTGCCGTACAGGTCCGCCAGGTCGAGGTCGGCGGTGATCCTCAGGTTGACGTAGTCGCCCTTGACGGCGTCCGTCGCGTTGCGCGGGAACGGGTAGGTGGTGAGGAGTTCAAGCGAGTTGGGCAGGTCGTCGCCCGCCTTGTTCAGCTCCCGCAGGATGGGCTGGAGCTTCCTGAGGTTGGCGACGGTGTCGTCGTGGGAGGCGTTCACCACCTTGGTGCCGGTCTTGCCGAGTGTCGACAGGGCGGTGAGCATCTTCGTCAGGTCCTTGCGCTGGCCGGCGAGGGCCTTCAGGGCGGGCGGCATGGTGTCGACGGCCAGGGCGATCGTCTTCTTCTCCTTCTTCAGCCGCTTCGCCAGCCGGTCGACGCCCTCGAGCGCGCGCACGATCTGCGCCCGTTGGCGGTCGAGGCCGCCGAGGAACGTGTCGAGCTGCTTCAGCAGGGACCTGACCCGGTCCTCGCGGCCGCTCAGGGCCTGGTTCAGCTCGACGGTGATCGTCTTCAGCTGGGCCACCCCGCCGCCGTTGAGCAGCGCGGACAGGGCCGACAGCACCTCCTCGACCTCCGGGTTGCGGCCGCTGCGGGACAGCGGGATGACGTCGCCGTCGTGGAGCCGTCCGACGGGAGCGGTGCCGGCCGGCGGGGACAGGGCGACGTACTTCTCGCCGAGCATGCTGGTCTGCCTCAGATCGGCGACCGCGTTGCCGGGCAGCTTCACCGAGTCGGCGATCCTGAGCCGGACCCGCGCGTGCCAGCCGTCCAGTCGCACCTTCTCGACCGCGCCCACGGTGACGTCGTCGACCTTGACCGCCGACTGCGGCACCAGGTCCAGGACGTCCCGGAACTCGACGGTGACGTGGTAGGCGTGGCCGTCCGAGGCGGCGCCGCCGGGGAGCGGGACGTCGTACCAGCCGTTGAACTCGCAGCCGGTCAGCAGCAGCGAGCCGGCCGCCGCCCAGGCGGCCGCCCTTCCCAGGTGCCGCGCGCTCATGCCGGTGCCCCCAGGAGCCCGCCGAGGGTCTTGTCGACCGTGCCCGTCGACGCCGGGGCCGACGGCACCTCGGGCAGGGAGTCGAAGAGCTTCCTCAGCCCGGCGCAGCTGCCGTGGTCGTCGCCGGTCGTCTTCAGGATCGAGCAGAGCAGGGACGCCGGATCCTGCGGGCCCTGCGCGTTGTTGCGGGTGTCGAGGGTGCCGGCGGCGGGGTTGTAGGCGTTCTGCAGGTTCGACAGGCCGGTGGGGGCCACGGTCAACAGCTCCTGCAGCGCGGACCGTTGGGCGACGAGCACCTTGGTGACCTTGGCCAGGCCCTTGACGTCCGACGTCAGGGCCTTCTTGTTGCCCCTGACGAAACCGGCCACGTCCCCGAGCGCGGTGGCCAGGTACTTCAGCGCGGCGGCGAGATCCTCGCGCTCCCCGGCGAGCTGCCCGGCCACGGTCGCGAGGTCGGTGGTGAACGACCGCACGCTGGTGTCGTCCGCCGCGAGCGCCGCCGTGAACACCTGCAGGTTCCGTACGGTGCCGAAGAGGTCGCCGCGTCCGTCGGACAGCGTGGTGACCGCCCGGGACAGGTCCGCCACCGTCTGGTTCAGGTTCCTGCCCTGCCCCTGGAGGTTGTCGGCGCTCACCCCGAGCAGCCGGGACAGCGAGCCCTGCTTGTTGGCACCGTTCGGGCCGAGCGCCTCGGCGGTGGTGTGCAGGCTGTCGAAGATCCGGTCCAGCTCGACGGGGACGGCGGTACGGGACTCGGGGATGACGTCGCCGTCCCGCAGCACCGCGCCCTTGCGGTACACCGGCAGCAGCTGCACGTAACGGTCGCTGACCACCGAGGAGTTGATGATGGCGGCCCGCGCGTCGGCGGGGACCTTGCGGCCCCGGTCGTACTCCAGCTCCACCCTCACCCGGTCGCCCTGCGGTGTGATCTTCCTGACCTCGCCGATGCGGACGCCGAGGACGCGGACGTCGGATCCGGGGTAGATGCCGACGGTGCGCGGGAAGTAGGCCGTGACGCGGACCGGGCCGGGGCCCGGCCAGAGGGCGACGGCGAGGCCCGCGACGACCGCGAGCGCGGTGAACAGGGCCAGGAGTCTGCGGGTCATCGGGTGCCTCCCGTCCGTGGCGTGACCGGGGCGGCGACCAGGTTCTGGACGTAGGAGTCGAACCAGCGGCCGTTGCCGAGGGTGTTGGTGAAGAGCCGCACGTACGGCGCGAGGAGCTCGACGCTGCGGTCGAGGCTCGCCTGGTTGCGTTCGAGCATCTTCAGGAACGTGTTGAGGTTCTTCAGCGCGGGCCCGATCGCCCTGCTGTTGTCGTCGACCAGGCCGGACAGCTCGACGCCCAGCAGCGCGGAACTCTTCAGCAGCGTGTGGATCGCCGCGCGCCGCTGGTCGATCTCCTTGAACAGCGCGTCACCGTCCTTCACCAGCGCGGAGAAGTCCTTCGTGTGACCGGCCAGCACCTTGGTGACGCCGTGCGCGTGGTGGAGGAGCCCGCGCAGCGCCTTGTCACGGGCGGCGACGGTCCGGGAGATGCGTGACAGTCCCCTGATCGACGCCCGCACCTCCGCGGGGGAGTCCCGGAAGGTGAGGGAGAGGGTGTCCAGCGCCTTCGCGAGCCGGTCCGTGTCGACCTTCTCGCTGGTGGTCGTCAGGTCGCTGAAGGCCTGTACGACGTCGTACGCCGACACGGTCCGCCCGAGCGGGATCTCACTGCCCGGCCGCAGCTGGCCGGGCCCCTTCGGGTACAGGGCGAGGTACTTGGCGCCGAGGATCGTCTTGACGCGGATCGCCGCGCCCGTGTCGGTGCCGAACCCCGGGTGGCCCTTCACCTTGAAGGTGACCTTCACGTGGCCGCCGTCCAGGTCGACGCCCTCGACCTTGCCGACCTTGACCCCGGCGATCCGTACCTCATCGCCCGGCTTGAGCCCGCCGGCCTCGGAGAAGGCCGCGCTGTAGGTGTCGCCGCCGCCGATCAGCGGCAGGCTGTCGGCGTTGAAGGCGGCGAACGTGAGCAGCGCCAGGACGGTGAGGCCGACGGCGCCGACGACGACCGGGTTCCGCTCCCGGAACGGCTTCAGGCGTGGACGCCCGAACCGGATCCTGGGCAGCTTCGGCGGCAGGACGCGCACCTTGACCAGGGGTTGGGGGCGGGGCGCGCGCCTGGGCAGCAGCCTGGGGAGTCCCGGCAGCCGGGGCGGCAGGACCCGTACCCTGACCAACGGCTGGGGGCGGGGGGTGCGCCTGGGCAGCAGCCGGGGGATTCTCGGCAGCCTCGGCGGCAGGACCCGTACCTTCACCAGGGGCTCGGGGCGGCGCCGCCGTCCCGGGACACGCAGTCTCATCCGCCACACCTCGCCCGCGCCACGTGCAGCTCCGGGGTGATCACCTGCTTGGTCTTCGGCAGCACGATCCGGCCGTCGAAGTCGCAGAGGTAGAAGTTGAACCACGAGCCGTACGAGGCCGTCCCCGTCAGCTTGTCGAGCTTGTTCGGCAGCCGCTTCAGGACGCCCTCCACGGTGTTCTGGTTCTTGTTCAGCGTTCCGGTCAGATCGCCGAGCCCGGCGATGTCGTCCTTCAGCGGCGGACGCGCGTCCTTCAGCAGCCCCGATGTGACGTCGGCGAGGTCGCCGATGCTCACCAGCGACTCCCCGATGGGCTTGCGGTCGGCGGACAGTCCCGAGATCAGCCGGCGCAACTGCGTGAGCAGGTCGGAGAAGCGGGAGCCGCGCTTGTCGAGCGTCGCCAGGACGGTGTTGAGGTTGTCGACCACCGAGCCGATCAGCTTGTCGCGGTCGGCGAGGGTGGTGGTGAGCGAGGCCGTGTGCGCCAGGAGGCTGTTCACCGTGCCGCCCTCGCCCTGGAGGGTCTGGACGATCTCGGTGGCGAGCTGGTTGACGTCGCTCGGGCTGAGCGCGGCGAACAGCGGCTTGAAGCCGTTCAGCAGGGCGTTGAGGTCCAGCGCCGGCCGGGTCCTGGACAGCGGGATGGTGCCGCCCGGCCGCAGCCGGGCGGTGACGTCGCCGGGGCCCTCGGTGAGCGCGATGTACCGCTGCCCGACCAGGTTGCGGTAGCGCACGACCGCGTGGGTTCCCGCGAGCAGCGGCCGGTCGGCGTCGACGGTGAACGTGACCTCCGCCAGGGTCCGGTCCTTGATCCGGATGTCCTCCACCTGGCCCACCCGCACGCCGGCCACCCGGATGTCGTCGCCGGTCTCCAGCCCGGTGACGTCGGTGAACACCGCGTGGTAGGTGTCCTTCGGGGTGAAGGAGATGTTGACGACGGTGGCGGCGAGCAGCGCCGTCGCCGCGATCGTGACCAGGGCGAAGAGGCTGAACTTGATCAGCGGGGCGGCGGTCTGCCGGGCTCCTGACCTGCTCATGCGACGCTCACCGCCGTTCCGCGCGCGAGCGGGCCGAACAGCAGGGTCGCCACGGGCGGCACCCGGTCGGCGGGGACGCCCAGGACGGGGGCCACGAGGGAGCCGACGGCCCGCTGCTCGGCCCGGGTGGCGGACACGGGGGCGCCTCCGGGGAGTGCGCCGCCGGAACCTCCGGCCGACGTACCGTCGTTGAGACGGGGCTTCGGCCCGGGCACCGGCGGATGCGGCAGACCACGGCAGTCCGGCCCCGACCGCTCCCCGTACACCGGCTCCTCACCGGGCCGGTACGCCCCCTGCGGCCGGACCACCTCGAGGGTGATCCGCATCTCGCCGCCCCGGAACGCGTCCTCCGACGCCCTCTCCTGCCGGACCAGGCCCTGGAAGAGGCACGGGTACTCGGGGGAGTAACGGGCGAACAGCTCCAGCGTGGGGCGGGAGACCCGGCCCAGGGTGATCAGCCGGTCGCCGTTGCCGGACAGGAAGTCGTTCGCCGTGCCCGCCACGGCTGCGGTCGAGCGGAGCCCCGCGGCCAGCCGGTCCTGCTTCTCCACGATCGTCCGGCTGGTGGTGACCGTGTTGCGCAGGATCCGCATCAGGTCGGGCGCGGCGTCGCCGTACACCTCGGCGACGTCCGCGAACCGCGAGATGTCCTCCTTGAGGGAGGGCATGTGCGGGTTGAGCCGGCGCAGGTAAGCCCCGACCCGGGTGAGGTTGTCGCCGATCCGGTCGCCGCGGCCCTCCAGCGCGGTGGCGAACGCCGAGAGTGTGGCGTTGAGTTCGCCCGGCCGGACGGCCCGCAGCAGCGGCAGCAGGTCGTTCATCAGCTGCTGCACCTCGATGCCGGCCCTGGTGCGGTCCTGGGTGATGACGTCCCCGGCGCGGATGGGCCGCGCAGAGGTGCGCGCGGGCGGGACCAGGTCCACGTACTTCTCGCCGAACAGCGTCTTGGGCAGCAGCCGCGCGCGCACGTCCGCGGGGATGTACGGCACGTACTGCGGCTTGAGCGCGATGTCGAGCGTGGCCTTCCTGCCGTCCGCGTGCACCTCGCGCACCTCGCCGACCAGCAGCCCGCGCAGCTTGACGTCGGCGCGCGGATCGAGCTGGTTGCCGAGGGTGCCGGCCTGCAGGGTGACGGGCACGACGTGCGTGAACGCCTGCTGGTAGACGGCCACCGCGAGCGACAGCAGCAGCGCGAGCACGGCCAGGAACGCGATGCCGTACAGCCTGAGTCTCCATCTGTGCGTGCGCACCGCTCTCACCCCGCTATCCGTACGGTCGTGTTGGCGCCCCAGATCGCGAGGCTCAGGAAGAAGTCCAGGACGTTGACGGCGACGATCGAGGTCCGCACCGCCCGGCCCACCGCGACGCCGACTCCGGCCGGGCCGCCGCTCGCGTGGTAGCCGTAGTAGCAGTGCACCAGGATGATCAGCACGGCGAAGACGATCACCTTGCCGAAGGACCAGAACACGTCGACGGGCGGCAGGTACTGGTGGAAGTAGTGGTCGTACGTGCCCGTCGACTGCCCGTAGTAGCCGGTGGTGATGGTGCGGGCGGCCAGGTAGGAGGACAGCAGCCCGATCACGTACAGCGGGATCACCGCGACGAAGCCGGCGATCATCCGGGTCGTCACCAGGAACGGCAGCGACGGGACGCCCATCACCTCAAGCGCGTCGGTCTCCTCGCTGATCCGCATGGCGCCGAGCTGCGCGGTGAACCCGGCGCCGACCGTCGCGGACAGGGCGAGTCCGGCCACCAGCGGGGCGATCTCCCGGGTGTTGAAGTACGCCGACAGGAACGCCACGAAGTTGGAGGTGCCGAGCTGGTTGAGGGCCGCGTAGCCCTGGAGGCCGACCTCGGTGCCGGTGAAGAAGGACAGGAACGCGATCACGCCGACCGTGCCGCCGACCACGGCGAGCGCCCCCCGCCCGAAGCTCACCTCGGCGAGCAGCCGAAGGATCTCCTTCTTGTAGCGGCGCAGGGTGCGGCCCGTCCACGCGAGCGAGCGCCCGTAGAAGGACAGTTGGGCGCCCAGCTCTTCGAGCGATCGAAAGGGGCGGTCGAGGACTTTGTGAGGTCTCATCGGCTAACCCCTCTGCGGGACGACCTGGAAGTACACCGCGGTCATCACGAAGTTGGTCACGAACAGCAACATGAAGGTGATCACCACGGACTGGTTGACGGCGTCGCCCACGCCCTTCGGGCCGCCCTGCGCCGTCAGCCCCTTGTACGAGGCGACGATCGCCGCGATGGCCCCGAACACCAGCGCCTTGATCTCCGCCGCCCACAGGTCGGACAGTTGGGCGAGGGTGGTGAAGGACGCCAGGTAGGCGCCGGGCGTGCCGTGCTGGAGGACGACGTTGAAGAAGTAGCCGCCCGCGACGCCGACCACCGACACCAGGCCGTTGAGCAGCACCGCCACGACCATCGACGCCAGCACGCGCGGCACCACGAGCCGGTGGATCGGGTCGATGCCGAGCACCTGCATCGCGTCGATCTCGTCCCGGATCTTGCGCGCCCCGAGGTCGGCGCAGATCGCCGTGCCGCCCGCGCCGGCGATCAGCAGCGCGGTGACGATCGGCGAGGCCTCGCGCAGCACCGCGAGCACCGACGCGGCACCGGAGAAGGACTGCGCGCCCAGCTGCCGGGTCAGGCTGCCGATCTGCAGCGCGATGACCGCCCCGAACGGGATCGAGACCAGCGCCGTCGGCAGGATCGTGACGCTCGCGACGAACCACGCCTGCTGGATGAACTCCCGTGCCTGGAAGGGCCGTCGCGGAAGGGTACGGACGACGTCCAGCGCCATCGCGAAGAGGTTGCCGGAGTGCCGGAGCGCACCCGTGGGGGAGAGCCTCACGAGCCCGTCACCCCCGTCCCGTGCAGCTGGGCCTCGCGTCTGGCGATCGCCTCCCAGCGGGGCGGACGGGCGATGCCGGGGCCGGGCAGCAGGCGGGGAGTGAGCCCCTCGGGCCGCGGGCCCTCGTCGATCTGGGCCAGCTCCTGCTCGACCTGGGCCGCGTCCTTCTCCTCCGCCATGCCGATGGGCCCCTGCATCCGGCCGTTCAGGAACTGCCGTACGACCGGCTCGTCACTGGTCAGCAGCTCCTCGCGGGGCCCGAACATCACCAGCTCCCGCCGGAACAGCAGCCCGATGTTGTCCGGGACCTGGCGGGCCGAGGCGATGTCGTGGGTGACGATCAGGAAGGTCGCGTCGATCTGCGCGTTGAGGTCGACGATCAGCTGGTTCAGGTAGGCCACCCGGACCGGGTCCAGGCCCGAGTCCGGCTCGTCGAACAGGATGATCTCCGGGTCGAGGACCAGGGCGCGGGCGAGCCCGGCGCGCTTGCGCATACCGCCGGAGATCTCGCCGGGCAGCTTCTCCTCGGCGCCGATCAGCCCGACCATGTCCATCTTCTCGAGGACGATCCGCCTGATCTCGGTCTCGGACTTGCGGGTGTGCTCGCGCAGCGGGAAGGCGATGTTGTCGTACAGGTTCATCGAGCCGAACAGAGCGCCGTCCTGGAACAGCACGCCGAACAGCTTCCGCACCTCGTACAGGTCGTGCTCCCGGAGCCTGGTGATGTCCCGGCCCTGGATCGTGATGGAGCCGCGCTCCGGCTTCAGCAGTCCCACGAGCGTCTTGAGGAACACCGACTTGCCCGTCCCCGAGGGGCCGAGCATCACCGAGACCTCACCGGCGGGCAGTGTCAGGGAGACGTCCTGCCAGATGACCTGGTGGCCGAAGGACTTGGTCAGCCCTTCCACACAGATCTCGACACCCATCCGCTCCACCCTTCGCCCGTACTCGCGCCGTGAGCAGCTCCGACATCTGCTCTACGGGGAGGGGCGGGGCGTCCGTCGCGGGGAACGGAGATTTTTTTCGGACGCGTTCGGACGCGCTTACCGGGGTGTTACGGCAGCTTCGGTGACGGCGTGCTGGTGGGTGTCCTCGGGGTGGGGACGCCGGCGGGGGCGGACAGCGGTGCGGACGGTACGGCGGGAGCGGCCGGGATCGGCGCGAGCGACGGCGCCGACGGGGCGGCCGGCCTCGCCGGCAGGTCCGGTACGGCGGTCGGCAGGCCCGGCACCGCCGGCACGTCGGGCACCCGCGGGACCTGCGGCGCCGGCAGGTCCGGGAGCGAGGACGCGTCCGGCAGGGACGGCACGGACACCGGCAGGGACGTTTCCGGGGAGGGTGAGGGCTTCCGGGCCCCGGGCCCGGCCGCCGGAGCCGGAGGAGTCCGCGTCCCGAGGGCGGGCCCTGGCCCCGTGGCCTCGCCGCTCACGATCCGCGCGTCACCGGACACCGCCGGCCGCGGCGCCGGAGCCTTGCCGTGTCCGCCCGCGTCGAGCGCGTACGGCAGCAGGAACCCCGCCACCGCCAGGGTCGCCGCCGTCGAGGCGACCGCGACCGCCTGGGCCTTGCCGCCGCCGCGCAGCCGGCCGCGCCCGACGAGGAACAGCGCCAGTGCGAGCGTCCCGGCCAGCGAGGCGCGCAGCGTCCGCCGGGCGCGGGCGAGCAGCGACTCGACGGTCCGGTAGCTGAGCCCCATCCGCATCGCGACCTGGCCGACGTCCAGGTCCTGGGACTTCAGCCGGAGCGCCTCCGCCTGCCGGGCGGGCAGTTCACCGCTGCGCACGGCGAGCCACTTCGCCTCGGCCCGGTCGCACACCACCTCCTCGACCGGTACCGGGCCCGGCGAGACGAGCGTGGGGCGGCTGCCCACCTCGGCCTCGCGGTTGACCTGCCGGTACCGGTCGACGCACAGCCGCATCGTCACCGTCGTCAGCCAGGCGCCGAGCCGCTCGTCGTCGAGGTCCGGGCGTTCCGCGGCCCGCAGCATCGCCTCGTGCACGGCGTCCTCGGCGTCCTCCTGGCTCATGGAGCGCCGCCGGGCCACTTTGAGCAACTGCTCGCGATGGCTCCACATACGCTGCCAACGCTCGTCGGCGGCCGCTGTGTCCGCAGGCATGTCCGTCGCCATGAGGGCCCCTTCGCACTCACCCGCCGGTCCTGTGCTTCCCGGCGGGTGGCGACATTACCGCCGGGTAGGCGCGGTTGTGGAGGGGGAGGCGCCCATCGTGTTCTAGCCGTTGCCGATGGTCAGCGGCCCGGTGCCGGGCAGCACGCCGCCGCCGGGCAGCGTGAGGGTAGGCTCGGGCACGGGCACCGGCGGCGTCGGGGACGCCTTCGGAACGCTCGCCGTACGGGACGGCCCGGGTGACGGCGAGGCGGGCGGCGCCGAGGGCGTGCGCGAAGGACCGGGGGTCGGCTTCCGGTCGTCCGACGGCTTCGACGGCGAGGGCTTCGGCCGCTTCGGGCGGGCCGGCGCCGGACGGTCCGACCGGGACCCGCCGGACGCGTCCGGCACCACGCGGTGCCCGGTCAGGTAGTACGCGTACCAGGCCTTGACGGTGTCGAGGTAGGCGTCGGAGTGGTTGTAGCCCAGGATCGCCCGGTCCAGGTCGGCGGGGTCGGACAGGTCCCGGCCGCCCGCGCACAGGTAGCGGCCGGCGGCGAGCGCCGCGTCGTAGACGTTGTCCGGGTCCGCCCGTCCGTCGCCGTTGCCGTCCGCGCCCCAGCGGGCCCAGGTGGACGGGATGAACTGCATCGGGCCGACCGCGCGGTCGTACACCGCGTCGCCGTCGTACGCGCCGCCGTCGGTGTCCGCCACGGCGGCGAAGGCGCCGCCGGTCAGCCGGGGGCCGAGGATGGGCGTCACGGTCGTACCGTCCGGGGTCACCCGGCCGCCCCATGCCTGCCCGGACTCCACCTGCCCGATCGCGGCCAGCAACTGCCAGCGCAGCCGGCAGCCGGGCGCGCTGCGCGCCAGCTCCTCCTCCGCACGCCGGTAGGCGGCGAACACGGTCGCGGGCAGGGCCCCGCCGCCCGTCGCCTCCCGTGCCGGGCCCTTCCCCCGCGTCCGCAGCGGGGGAAGACCGGTGCGGTACGGGGTGTCGCCGGACACGCTGGGGCCGTGCTCGGCGGGCGCCGCCTTCCGCGCGAGCGCCGCGGCCCCGGCCGACACCGCCGCCGGCGCCTGCGAAGCGGTCAGCACCGCCATCGCCGCCGCCGCGACCGCCGTACCCCTGGCACCCCTCAGTGCCCCCTTCAGTGCACGCCCTGTCACTGTGCAGTCCCCTCCGTGGATGAGTCCGTCGACTGCTCTACGCGGCCGGAGGGCGGGTCCGTCGCACGAATCGGGGCGGACCGGGCGGACGCCTTCGTAACGGCGAGACTTCCGGTGCCGGCTACACCGAGGACTCACCCGCGTTCGCGGCCCAGGAGCTCGGCGTGCCAGTCGCTGACGACCGTGTCGTGGGTCGTGTCGGCGCAGTCCAGCAGGCGCCAGGCGGTCGGGGACCAGGCGAACACGGCGTCCTGGCCGAACCGCCGGCCCAGGGCCCTGGCCTGGGCGTCGTTCATGCCGAGGACGGCCGCGCTGATTTCGGCGCGGGTACCGGCCGCGTCACCCCCGACGGCCGGCCACCACTGCAGGCCCCGCAGACCGAGGATCCGCAGCAGTTCGTGCTGCGCCCGGAGGTTGGCCCGCACCGTGGCGTTGCGTCCACGGGGATTGAAGGCGGTGACGATGTGGAGCGTGTGCGCGCTGTCGAGCGGGTACGCAAGCCCCGGCCCCTCGCCTGAACGATGCGGTGTCACGCGAACGTTGTGCGAGCAGAAGGCGATGTCCACTACCGCACGCAGGTAGTTCGCCCACTGCGCGGGCTCGGCGGATCGAGAAAGGGCAGGCACGGGAGTCTCCTTCGGCAAGGGACCCCCTTACCTGACGGCAGGGAGATCTAAGAGCCCGCAGATCATGCCACACGCCTCGCGTGCTGTGAAGGGAACGCCGATGCCGCAGCCCGGGCAGGCGGTGTGGGGGCTGCCTGCCCGGGCGGGAGGGTGGGCGTGGGGTCAGTCGTCCTTACCCGTGAGGGCCGCCAGTTCGCGGTCGACCGCGCGCTGGTGCTCCAGTGCCTCGTCGCGGGCCTTGCGCGGGCTCCAGCGGCCGGCCATGACGAAGATGAACGGCAGGAAGACGATCTGCCCGGCGACGCAGATCAGCCACCAGGTGCGCCACTGTTCGGGGCCCTGGGCGGCGGCGCTCTTCACCTTCGCGCCGTAGCGCTGCAGCAGCGCCAGCTGCGGCTGGGCCTTGCGCACGGTCGCCAGGCCGTCCGCCCCGACCTCGCGTGCCGCCTGGGCCGCCAGGGCCGGCGGGACCTCGTTCGGGGGATACGCCTGGAGTCTGGCGAAGAGCCGCGGGTGCGCGTCGATGATGGCGAGAGCGGGCGCTGCCTGGACGCTCGCGGCCTTCACCTGGGCGCCGTGCTCGACCAGCGGCGTGGCCGACGTCACCACGACCGGGACGAACGCCGTGGAGATCGCGACCACCGCCCGGATGATCCATCCCCACACGGCCAGACCGGTCGCCGTGGCGGCCGGGTTCCGCTTCTCCACGGTCTCGGTGAAGCTCGCCATCCAGGGGGCGTAGGCGACCCCGGTGAGCACACCGATGGCGACGAACAGCGCGGCGAAGGTGTAGTAACCGGTGCGCGGCTCCGTGGCGTGCAGCGCGAACAGCGTCGTGACCGCGATCGATCCGAGGGCTCCGGCGAGCATGAACGGCTTGCGCACCTTCAGCTTGTCGGAGAGCAGACCCGCCACCACCAGTGCCACCGCGTTGGCCGCCCAGTACCAGTTGGCCAGCCCGTTGGTGCGCTGCTCGCTGTAGCCGAAGGTCGCGGCGAAATAGACGACGAAGTTTCCCACGGCGCCGAAGTAGAGCAGGAGGAAGAGGCTGACGGCCGTGGCCGAGCCGACGATGTCCAGCCGGAGCATCTGCCGCCAGTGGCCCGCGGCCGCCGTCTCCGGATGCGTGCCCTTGGCCCGCGCTTCGACGAGCGCACGGTCGCGGAGGCTGACCATGATCTGGTCGCGCAGCCGGGGCGACAGCTCCCGCAGCCCGACGAGCGCCGGCACGAAGACGGCGAGCCCGGCCCAGCCGGAGTAGCGCAGTTCGTCCTGCCAACTGGCGAAGGACAGGGTGCTGCTGGTGACGACGGTGACGACGAGGCTGCCGATGACCGGGCCCATGGTCCAGTAGCCCATCGCGGTGGCCCGGCCGAGCTGGGGGGAGAAGTCCCGGATCAGTGCCGGCGTGGCCACCAGCACGATGCCTTCGATGAAGCTGAGGGCGGCGAAGAGCACCAGGTAGGTGCCCTTGTTCGGCGCGTTCGGCAGGCCGAGGAGGCTGAGCAGGGCGGCGATGAGAAGGCCGTAGACCACCATGTTGGCCCGGCCCCAGCGGTCGGCGAGGCCCGCCACGAGCGAGGCGAAGGCGCCGACCGCGTTGCCGATGACGCTGACCCACACGAAGTAGCTGTAGGTCATGTGGAAGTGGGTGATGATCGATGTGGCGACCGCGTACTGCACGTAGAGGGCGTAGTAGAGGACCACGGTGGTCAGCACCACGATCCCCAGGTATGCCAGCCGGTGTGCGGTGACGGGGTAGTGGTGCAACTCGCGGCGCCACAGGCGGGCGACGCGGCGGGGGGATTCCGGCGTGCCGGTATCGGCCGGTCTGACATTCGTGTCGTCGGGCGAAGCGGGCATGGCGGTCATGCGGCGGCTCCTGGGTTCGGGCCCCATGGGCCCGGTGCGGTGGGTGCGGACAGTCCACGCCTTGCGGTGGGGCGGGTACGAGCACTGTTCGGCGAGGTGGGCCGAACCCCGGGGTCTGTGTCCGGACGGGGAATGTGCGCAGAGGCTAGTACCGACTAGTCGGTACGGCCTAGGGGTGTGCGCGGGGATACCGAAACGTGACCTGGCGCCCGGGAAGCCGCGGGGGCCCGGTCGCACCGGGAAGCGGCCGGGTCGCGCGGCCGGGAGGGCGCCCGCCTCCGTGCGGCCGACGGCGGGCGCCCGGCGGATACCCCCGTTCGAGGCGGCCGACGGCACGCTCGAAGCAGGCGCGGAGGCGGTCTTGCACCAGGTGGTGCAAGCTTCGAAGAACAGGGCGGCACCTCGTCGGCGGGCGGCGGTGCGAGGCTCGCGGAACCGCGGCCTGCCCTGGGCGGGATGACCTGCGAAGGGTGGTCATGAGTGTGAGGGATCCGGACGCCGGGCGCGCGGCAGCTGCGGATCAGGGCGTTGCGACGGCAGGCGACGCCGCCGGCGGCGACGCCCCCTTGGCGGGGTGCGCGGCGCTGGTGACGGGCGCGTCCAGCGGCATCGGTGCGGCCACGGCCCTGTCGCTCGCCCTGCAGGGCGCCGCCGTGGCGGTGGTCGCCCGCCGTGCCGGGCGGCTGGAGGACCTGGCCGCGGTGATCCGCGACCGGGGCGGCTCGTGCCGGGTGCTCACAGCCGACCTCCGGGACGCGGCGCAGGCACGCCGGGCCGTCGAGGACGCCGTGGAGTGCTTGGACCGGTTGGACGTGCTGGTGAACAACGCCGGTTACGTGGCCATGGGCACGATCGAGGAGGGCGACCCGGCCGAGTGGGAACGGATGGTCGGTCTCAACCTCACCGCCGTCCTGCACCTGTCGCAGGCGGCCCTGCCGCACCTGCTCCGCGCGGCGGCGGACGGCCCGCGCGGGGTCGCCGATCTCGTGAACGTCAGCTCGGTCGGCGGCCGGGTGGTGCGCAGGAACAACGGTGTCTACTCGGCGACCAAGCACGCGGTGGGGGCGTTCAGCGAGGCCCTGCGCCAGGAGGTGACCGGAAGAGGCATCCGGGTGGGGCTGATCGAGCCGGGCCTGACGGCGACGGAGATGGCGGCCGGCCCCGGAGCCGCTGCCGCCCGGGGCGTGCCGCCGAGCGACTGGCTGACCGCCGAGGACATCGCCCGCGCCATCACCTTCGTGGTCACTCAGCCCCGGCATGTCGCGGTCAACGAGATCATGGTCCGCCCCACAGCCCAGGAACACTGACCGTCGACCCCCCGGGGACGCTCCATGACCGGCCTGATCGTCGTCCTGCTGCTCGTCATCCTGGCCACGGCGGTGGCGGCCGGAGCCCGGCGCTGGAGCCTGCCCGCCCCGTCACTTCTCGTGATCGCCGGTGTGGTCGTGGGACTGATGCCGTGGGTCCCCGAGGTGCGGCTGGCGCCTCATGTGATCAGCGTGCTGGTGCTGCCACCCCTGCTGTACGCCTCGGCCGGGGAGATCTCCGTCCGTGACCTGCGCACCGTGTGGAGGCCCGTGAGCGTTCTGGTCTTCGGCCTGGTCCTCGCCTCCGCCGTCGGCGTCGCGTACGTGGCCGCCGCGATCACTCCGCTCGCCTCCGCGGCCGCGCTCATCCTCGGCGCCGTCCTGGCCAGCACCGACCCGGTGGCCGTCACCGCGCTCGGCCGGCGTCTGGCGCTGCCGCCGCGCGTGCAGGCCCTGGTGCAGGCGGAAAGCCTGTTCAACGACGCCACCTCGCTGGTCCTGTACAAGGTCGCCGTGGCGACCGCGGTGACCGGCAGCGCCATCAGCGTGCCCGGGACCGCCCTGCAGTTCCTGCTGCTCGCAGGCGGGGGAGCCCTCATGGGTGCGGCGGTCGCCACCGTGGTGACCCTGGTCCGCAGACGGACCGACGACCTGATGCTGGAGACCGTCATCGCACTGGTCACCCCCTACGCCTCCTACGTCATCGCGGAGCAGTCGCACACCTCGGGCGTGACCGCCGTCATCGTGTCCGGGGTCGTCCTCGGCAGCACCGGCCACAAGCTCAGCGACGCCTCCGTCCGCCTCCAGGTCCACACCGTCTACGACACCGTGAGCTTCCTGCTGGAGAGCGTCGTCTTCGCCCTGATCGGCCTCGAGCTGCCCTCGGCCGTCCGCCATCTCGCGCCCGATGAGCACGGCTGGCCGCTGTGGGTGCCGGTGATCGCCTTCACCCTGCTGGCGATCCGGCTGCTGTGGATCTTCCCGCTGTCCGCCCTGATCCATCACCGGCACAGCCTGGGCGACAACCGCCTGTCCTGGCGCGTTCCGGCCGTCCTGTCCTGGGCGGGCACCCGGGGTGTCATGCCGCTGGCCGCCGCGCTGTCCATCCCGCTGGTCACGCACACGGGCGCGCCGCTGCCGCACCGGGCCCTCATTCTCACGCTGACCACCGGGACCGTCGCGCTCACACTCGTCTTCCAGGGGTTCACCCTTGCTCCTGTCGTCCGCCGCTCCGGCATCGCCCTGGAACCGGAGCACACCGCCCGCGAGGAGGCGCGGACCCGCCGGCGCATCGCCGCTGCCGCTCTCGAAGAGCTCAAGCAGGTCGGCGATCCGGAGGAGCTCGCCGAGCTGGGCGCCGCCGCGCAGGCCGCGTTGAAACAGGCCCGGCGCCATCTGGAAGCGCGCATCCACCAAGTGGAAGACGCCCACTACAGCGACCCGGACGCGCGTCCTGCCGACGCCTACCGCGAGATCCGCCGGACCCTCATCGCGATCGAGGCGGCCGAGCTGCAGCACCTCTACGAAGCGAACAAGATCAGCAACGCCACCCGGCGCCGTATCCAGCACGAACTCGACCTCGAAGAGGCCAGCCTCCGCCCCCGCGACTGACCGACGACCGGTCCAGGGGGAGACGGCCGCCGGCCGCCGCGGGGCCGGATGGCGGACACGCCCGGGCGTGAGCGCCGCGGAGCGGGGAACCTGCCGCTGAGGCGACTTCAGCGGACTGCATGAGGCAGGAGCGGAGACGGGCGATGGCCACCACGACGGGCGAGGCGCGGGCCTGCCCGCAGCCGCGGAGCATCCGGCTGCCGGGCATCGTGCTCGGCGTGGGGCTGGGCGGCTTCGTCGATGGCATCCTGCTGCACCAGCTGCTCCAGTGGCACCACATGCTCACCAGCACCAACCATGATCGCATCGGGGTGAAGTACCACGACCCCCACACGGTGTCCGGGCTGGAGATGAACACCGTGTGGGACGGCGTCTTCCACACCGTGTGCTGGATCGCCGTACTCACCGGCCTGGCGATCCTGTACTCCCGGGTCACGCACCACCGGCGCGCGGTGTGGACCTCGCGCGTGCTGTGGGGCTGGATCCTGGCCGGCTGGGGCCTGTTCAATCTGGCCGAGGGCGTCCTCGACCACCAGATCCTGGGCATCCACCACGTCCACGGCGGCCCGTACCAGGCATGGTGGGACGCCGGATTCCTCGTGCTGGGCGGGCTGCTGGTGATCGGCGGCCTCCTGCTGCAGCGCAGCGGCCGGCCCTTCGGCCCGGCCCACCCCGCCGGCCGGCACGAGACCCGGCGCTCCTGATGGACCACCATCACCTGCCCGGGCAGCCCGCGGGACACGGCCTCGTGGAGTGCCTGCCGCCCGCGCTCGTCCTGACGGCCGCCGCCGGCGCCTACCTGCTGCTCGCCCGCCGGGCGCGCCGCCGCAATCCGGCCCTGGGCTGGAGCCGGTGGCGGACCGCCGGATTCCTGAGCGGGACCGTCCTGCTCGCCGTCGCACTGCTGCCGCCGGTGGCCCCGTTCGCCCACGAGGACTTCCGCGGACACATGGCCCAGCACATGGTCATCGGCATGTACGCGCTCCTCGCGTTCGTCCTCGCGGCCCCCGTCACCCTCCTGCTGCGCACGCTGCCCGCACCCCGGGCGCGGCAGCTGACCGCGGTGCTGCACAGCCCGCCCGCCCGCGTCATCACCCACCCGGCGGTGGCGCTCGCGCTGTCCACGGGCAGCCTCGCGGTGCTCTACTTCACCCCTGTCTACGGCGCGACCACGGGCGACCCGGCGGCGCACCGGCTGCTGCACACGCACTTCCTGCTCTCCCGATGCCTGTTCGCCCACGTCATCGCCGGACCCGACCCCGCGCCCTCCCGCCCCGGCGTGCCCGACCGGCTGGTCTGCCTCGGTGTCGCCATCGCGGCGCACGCGGTGATCGCCCAGCTGATGTACGGCGGCTTCTGGGTGGACATCCACGTACCCGTCGACCAGGTGCAGGCAGGCGCGGAGATCATGTACTACGGCGGTGACATCGCCGAACTCCTGCTGGCCGCCGCCCTGGTCGCCACCTGGCGCCCCGGCCCCCGCCGTACGGCACGCCGGGCGGCCGCCGCTCCCCGGCGGGCATCGTCCGCCGTCTGACACCGCAGGCGCCGTCCACGGCGCCCTCCCCGCGCCGGGCCGGGGAACGGCATCAGCCACACAGCATCCTGCTCGCCCGGCGGACTGCGCTTCATGGAAGGAGCGTCCACCGCCGGAGCGCGCGGCGGACGGGAGCGCGGCCGATCTCCGGTTTCAATAGGCTTGCAGGGCATCAGCAGGTCGGCGTGGCCCGGGGAACGCCGGGTCACCGCACCGGCCGCCGCCGCGCCGGTCACCGGCCGGGGCAGGGACCTGCGGCACAACATCGGTGACCGTACAAGGTGGTGTCGAGCGGTGCAGAAGCGGACGAGCGAGCCCGGCGCGAGCCACGACGATCCGTTCGCCCCGCACCTCGCCGCCCTGGCGGTGCTCGACGACGGGGGAGCCGTGGTCGGCTGGAGCCGGCGGGCCGAGGAGCTGCTGGGCCATCCGGGTACGGCCGTGATCGGCCGTCCGGCCTGCGAGGTGCTCGTGGATCCGCAGGACCTGCCGGGTGTCCGGGAGGCCGCGGCGGACTGCAGGAGAGCCGGCGGCTGGTCCGGGATGCTCACGGTGCGGCACCGAAACGGACGGCTCGTGGAGCTGGGACTCCGGGCCCAGGCGCTGACCCGCGACGACCGGGTCCGTGAGTGGCTTCTCGCCGGGGCCCCCGCGGCCGACGTCCTGGAGTGGCAGAGGGACAGCGCCGTACTCGACGGACTGTACCGCCGCTGCCCGATCGGCCTGGTCGTCCACGGCCCCGACCTGAGGATTCTCCGCGTCAACCGGGCCATCGAACGCTTCACCGGCGTCCCGGCGGCGGAGTTCAGGGGTCTGCCCACCGGGCACATGCTCCTGCCCGACGACGCGCGCAGGGCCGTGGACCGGGTACGCCACGTCATCGACACCGGCAAACCGCTGATCTACTCCGAGCAGTTCGCCCGCCTGGAGCGGGATCCGGCCCGGGAGCGGGTCGCCATGGTGTCGTCGTTCCGCATGGAGGACCCCTCCGGCCGCATCCTGGGCGTGGCCGAGATGATCGAGGACATCACCGAACGCCACCGGGCCCAGCGTCGGCTCGCACTCCTCGACCAGGCCGGCAGCCGTATCGGAACCACCCTCGACGTGGCCGAGACCGCGCGGGAACTGGCCGAGGTGATGGTGCCTCATCTCGCCGACCACGCGTCGGTGGACCTGCTGCAGCCGGTGACGCGGGGTGAGGAACCGGCGCGGGCCCTGGCCGGGCCCGTGGTACGCGTGGGGACCTGCGGTGTCGGCGCCCAGCAGGCCGGCCCGCCCCACCCCCAGGGCGAGCCCGTCGAGTTCGGGTCCGGCACGCCGCAGGCCACGTGCCTGGCCGAGGGGCGGCCCGTGCTGGAACCGGTGCTCCCGCCCGACTGGTTCTCCAGCGAGGGCCACGAGGGGGCCCACGCTCCGGACCTGGGCGTCCATTCGCTGATCGTGGTCCCTCTGGCCGCACGTGGCCTGGTGCTGGGCGTGATGACCCTGTGGCGTTCGCGGCGCCCCGACCCCTTCGAGCCGGACGATCTCACCCTCGCCCAGGAACTCGCCTCGCGCGCCGCCGTCGCCATCGACAACGCCCGGCGCTTCACCCAGCAGCAGCAGGCCGCGTTCACCCTGCAGAGCAGCCTGCTGCCCCGGGCGGTTCCGGACCAGTCGGCCGTCGAGGTGGCCCTGCGGTACCTGCCGGCCAGCGCGGCGCCGGGCCTGGGCGGCGACTGGTTCGACGTCATCCCGCTGTCCGGGGCCCGGGTCGCCCTCGTCGTCGGCGACGTGGTGGGACGCGGCATCCACGCCGCCGCCACCATGGGCCGGCTGCGCACTGCCGTCCACACGCTGGCCAGCCTCGACCTGGAGCCGGACGAGGTCCTGTCCCGGCTGGACGACCTGGTCGGCCTGCTGGCGGCCGAGCAGGAAGCGGTGGGCGAACGGCCCGTGGGCGAGCAGGTCGTCGGCGCCACCTGCCTGTACGCCGTGTACGACCCGGTCTCCCGGCTGTGCTCCATGGCCCGCGCCGGCCACCCGCCGCCGGTGGTGACCGCTCCCGGCGGACAGGCCGCCCCGCTGGACCTGCCCGCCGGCCCGCCGCTCGGCCTGGGCGGGCTGCCGTTCGAGGCGCAGGAGACCGAACTCGCCGAGGGGAGCCTGCTGTGCCTGTACACCAACGGACTCGTCGGCGAACGCCACATCGACGCCGACATCGGCCTGACCAGGCTGTGCGCAGCACTCGGCCGTCCTGCGGAGGCCCTCGAACGGACCTGCCAGGCGGTGGTCGACTCGCTCGTGCCCTCGCGCCCCACCGACGACGTCGCCCTGCTGATCGCGCGCACCCGCATGCTGCCCCCGGACGACGTCGCCTCCTGGAGGCTGCCGCCGGAGCCGGCCAGCGCCGCCCTGGCCCGGGAACTGACCTCGGCCAAGCTGACCGAATGGGGCCTGGAGCACCTGGCGTTCACCACCGAGCTGATCGCCAGCGAACTGGTCACCAACGTCTACCGGTACGCCGGCGGCCCCGCGACCCTGCGGCTGATCCGTGAACGGTCCCTGGTGTGCGAGGTCAGCGACACCAGCCACACCTCACCCCACCTGCGCCGCGCCCGCAGCACCGACGAGGGCGGGCGCGGCCTGTTCCTGGTGGCCCAGCTGTCCGAACGCTGGGGCACCCGCTACTCGCGCGAGGGCAAGACGGTGTGGACCGAGCAGCCGCTGACCGGCGCGTTCACCTGACGGGACCGGTCCGGCGAACTCCACGTACGCCTCGTCCAGGAGCACGATCACGTGCCGGGGGACCCGGCGCAGGAACGCCGCCAGGGCGTCGGCGGCGATCAGGCTTCCGGTGGGGTTGTGCGGATTGCACACCACCACGACCCGGGTGCGGTGGTCGACCGCCGCCAGCAGGGCGTCCGGATCCTGGTGTCCGTCCGGTGACAGGGGCACGGGGACGGGCCGGGCGCCCGTCATCCCGGCCAGCAGCGGGTACGCGTCGAAGGTCCGCCAGGCGTGCACCATCGTGTCGCCCGGCTCGACGACCGCCTGCAGCAGCTGCAGGGCCACCCCCACCGATCCGCTGCCGACCGCGACGCTGTCGGGGGCCACCCGGCACCAGGCGGCGATCCGCTCGGTGAGGCCGTCGGGATGGAACTGCGGGTACCGGTGCGCCCGGGCCACGGCCCGCCGCATCGCCCTGCGCACCGAGGGCAACGGCGGGTACGGGCTCTCGTTCAGGGCCAGCCGGTGCAGTACGGGAACGCCCATGGGCCGTCATCCCCGCCCGCCGTGCCAGCGGACGGCGGCCGCCCCGGCGAAGTCGCCCGCGTGGGCGAACCCTCCCAGCACCACCAGGTCGCCGTCCTTCACCCGGCCCGAGCGGACCGCGTGGTCCAGGGTGACCGGGATCGCCGCTCCGAAGAGGTTCCCGCACCGGTCGAAGGTGTTCGGGTGCCGTTCGGCGGGCAGTTGCAGCGCCTCCCGCCAGTTCCGCAGGAAGGTGCGGTTGGGCTGGTTGGTGATGAGGACGTCGATGCCGGCGGGCGGCACGCCGAGCCGCCGGCACAGGTCCGTGACCACCTCGGGGACCAGGCGGTTGCCGCGTGCCAGGACCTTGGCCACGCTCGCGTCGGTGAACCCGATGCGCAGCTGGGACTCGCCCGGCTCCCAGTACTTGCGGCCGTCGTCGACCGCCACCGTCATGTCCCCGGCGTACGCGCCGATGTGCCGGGTCTCCACGTCGAGCACCGGGGCGCCGGCCGACGTCGTCACGTATCCCACGCCGCAGCCGTCGCCCGGGATGGCGGCCTGGGCCAGCTTGCGCACCTCGGACTGGGTGAACCACTGGCCCGCGGCGCTCTGCGCGTTGCAGATCAGCGCGCGCTTCGCGGAGGTGGTGGTGAGGATCTGCCGGGCCAGCTTCAGCATGTACACGAAGGACGCACAGCCGGCGTTGGCCACGTCGACGAGCCACTCGGGGTTCAGGCCCAGCCGGCGCGCCACCTCGGTCCCGGCGCCCACGAACGGCAGGTCCGGCAGCTGGCTGTGCACCAGCAGCACGTCCACCGCTTGGATCTCCGCCCTGCCGTGCCGGTCGATCAGCGGCTGTACGGCGCGTTCGACCATGTCGGCGTTGGTCTCGTCCGGTGCCACGTGGTGCCGTGACGGCGGGACCTTGAACATGGGGTGGTCGCGGAGCTTGTCCTCCGCTCCGGGGTGGTCGGTGTAGAACGCGGCGGGGACCGGATCGCCGGGGAGGTAGCTCGCGACGTCCGTGAGACTGACCCCGGTCACCGCTCCACCGCCCGCGCCGGGGCCACGCCGACGGGCAGGCCGCGCCGGTGACGGTGTTCCAGGATGGCCTTGAGGTTGTTCATCTCCACGGTGTGCCCGGCGTAGAACAGGTCCCAGTAGTCGCCCACCCAGGGCCGGTCCGGGCGGGGCGCCTTCTCGGGGTGCGGGTTGGCGTCGTAGTAGGGGTGCCGGCAGTTGGTCCAGGTGATCACCGATCCCGGCTTGCCGAGCACCAGGCGGGCCGGCACGACGCGCATCAGGTAGATCATCCACAGTGTGTCGCCCTGGTCCCAGGCGCAGTGGTAGTCCACGGTCATGGCCTCGGGTTGGGCGGCCACCCTGCAGTAGATCCTGGTGTCGTCCTCCAGCCGGTCGCGGCCGACCCACAGCCCCGGCGTGCCGGACGGCGCGAAGTCCCGCAGGCTGCAGGTCCACTCCTCCAGGTGATGACCCTGGCGCAGGTAGTCGTAGGCCTGCTCGGGCGGGCAGTCGACGTACTCGTGGATGGTGCAGTACCGCCCGTACACCTGATGGTGGGGGTAGACGGCGTGGGTGAGTTCCATGCAGTGGGCGGTCAGCTCCTCCCTGCCCGTGTTCTCGATCCGCATCAGGCCGGGGATGTCAGCCAACGTGGACGACTCGTCGCTCATCGGGGTTCTCCTTGCTGTCGGGGTGTCCGGTACGGCCGGCGGCTTCGGCGAAGGGCCGGAAGGGGAGGAACGGGGGTATCTCCCGCGGGTCGCAGTCCAGCGCGACGAACGCCGGGCCGCCGCCCGCGTTGCCGCGCAGCAGCGCCTCGCGCAGCTGGGCCGCGTCCGCGGCCGCGGTGACGTCGAGGGACGGGAAGGCGGCGGCCACCCCGGCGGCGATGTCGGTCCGGCCGAACAGGTCGTCGCCGCGGACGCCGCCCTGGAGGAACTCCTCCCGCAGCGCGCACATGGCGTGGGCGTTGTTGTTGAAGATCACGAACGTCACGGGTGCGGCGTGCTCCACGGCGGTGTGCACTTCCATCCCGTGCATGAAGAAGGCCCCGTCGCCGGCGAGGACGTAGGTGCGCCGCCCGGTGGCGAGCGCGGCCCCGATGCCGGCGCCGAAGGTGTAGCCCATGCCGCCCATGCCGACCGCCACCACGAAACGGCCGTGGCGCGGTGCCGGGAGGAGATGGACCGCGCTGGCGCCCGCGTTGCCGGCGTCCACGAAGACGTGCGCGTCCTCGGGGAGTGCCGCCGCCACCGCGGCGATCGCCCGGGCGTAGGGGACGGCGCGCCCGCGGACGGCCGGGGAGGCAGGGTCCGGCAGCGGACCGGAGTGCGCGGGGCAGGCGGGGGAGCGGGGCGGGAGCCGGCCGGTCACCGCGCGCAGCGCCTCGCGCAGGTCCCCGGCCAGCACGGTGCCCGGCACGAACGGCGGTTCCGCGCCGAGGGACACGACGTCGGCGGCGTCCAGCGCCCGGTCGAGGCCGGCGCTCGCCAGGAGCGGCAGCCGGGTGCCCGCCAGCAGGCACACATCGGCCCGCCGCAGACAGTCCTCGACGTTGGCATGGCCCATCACTCCGGCCACACCCGCGAAGCGCGGGTCACGGTTGTCGAAGACGTCCTTGGCGTCGGGGGTGACCGCCACCCACGCCCCGAGGCGCCGGGCCAGTCCGGCCAGTTCCGCGCGCGCGTCCGCGGCGGCGACGCCCTCTCCGGCGATCACGAGGACGCGGCCGGCCCCGCGAAGGGCGTCCGCCACGGCGGTGAGCGCCGCGCCGTCGAGTGCCGCCGCCGGTGCCGTCGGCGCCGGCGCCGGGACGCGGCCGGGCCACCGGATCCGGGCCTGCTGGACGTCCTTGGGCAGCAGCAGCACCGCCGGTCCGCGCGGATCGGCCCGGGCCGCCGCCACCGCCCGGGGCAGCAACTCCGGGAGCGCGTCCGCGTCCTCGACCCGGGCGCAGAACCGGGAGACCGGGGCGAAGACCTCGCGGGCGTCGAAGGAGCCCGCCTTGCCGCTGGAGTCCTGGAACGCCCCGCGTCCCTCCTGGCCGGTCGGCGGCTGGCCCACCAGGGCCAGCACGGGCACCCGGGACGCGTACGCCTCCGCCAGGCCCGGTACCAGGTTCATCGCACCGCCGCCCGAGGTGGCGGCGACGACGCCCAGGCGCCGGGTGGTCCGCGCGTAACCGTCGGCCATCGTGACGGCGGAGAACTCGTGCTTGGCCACGACGGGGCGGAGGGTGCCGCCGCGGTGGACGGCGTCGTACAGGTCCTCGATGTTCGCGCCGCCGACGCCGAACAGGTGGGTGACGCCGGCCCTGGCGAGTTCCGCGGCCAGGTGGTCCACCAGGCGTACCGTGCCTGCCGTGGGTAAGAACGGGGTCGTGGTGGTCATACGGGGGTCCTCTCCGTCTCGTGGTGCCGGTCGACGAGGCCGGACGGCGAGATGGTCTGGAAGCGGTGCCGGTACTCCTTCGGGGTGAGCCCCAGGGTCCGTCCGAAGGAGCGGCAGAACGTCTCGGGGGCGCCGAACCCGCAGCGGCCCGCTATCTGACTCATCGGCAGATCGGTGGTCTCCAGCAGCTCACGCGCGCGGGCGATGCGCGTCCGCTCGACGTACTGGCCGGGGGTCGTGCCCACCTCGCGGCGGAAGACCCGGGCGAAGTTGCGCACGCTCATGTTGGCCCGCCGGGCGATCTCGGCCACGGGTAAGGGGTTGTGCAGGTTCTCCAGGATCCACTCCTGCGCGGTCCGGATCGGCGGATGGTCGGCCAGCTGGGCGTCCAGGACGGCGCTGAACTGGGACTGCCCTCCGTGCCGTTTGAGGAAGAGCACCAGGAACCGCGCCGTCTCCAGCGCGAGCGCCGCGCCGTGGTCGGCCTCCACCAGGGCCAGCGCCATGTCGATCCCGGTCGACACACCCGCGGAGGTCACGTAGGGGCCGTCCCAGACGAAGATCGGCTCGGCGTCCACCGTCACGTCCGGGTAGCGGCCGGCCATCGCCTCGCTGTACGCCCAGTGCGTGGTGGCGCGTCTGCCGTCCAGGAGGCCCGCCTCGGCCAGCAGAAAGGATCCGCCGCAGACGGAGGCGACCCTGCGCGACCGGGCCGCCGCCTCGCCGATCCACGACACCAGCGCCCGGTCCCGGAGCGCGTCGCCGAGACTCCACCCGCCCGGCACGAGAAGGGTGTCGATGGGGCCCCGCCCGTCCTGAAGCGGGGAAGCCGCCACGCTCACGCCGGAACTCGTGCGCACCAGGGGCGCGTCGGCCGAGACCAGGTCGATCCGGTACGGGGCGGCCGCCGGCGGAAGGAGCCGGTTGGCGGTGTCGAACACTTCGATCGGTCCGGTGATGTCCAGGGCCATGGCGCCCGCGTACACCACCACAACAACACGTCGCTCTGCCACGGTCACAGCCTGTATCGGCCGCCGTACTGGCTGCAATGACAGATTATTGACGCATCCGGCCATCAGGCGGCCGCCGGGGCCGGGAGGGAGCTGTCGACCAGGCAGTTCGCAGGTGCCGACAGCCCCGCCCGGTGAGGCAGTTCACAGTGACCGGGTCATTCGGCCGCGGCCAGCAGCCGTGCCTCGCTCTCCTCGTACAGCCGCCGGTTCTCCTGGCTGTCGGCGGCGCGGCGCCGGTGGTCCAGACGGCTGCCCAGCCAGCCCGCCAGATAGCCGAACGGGACCGAGACCAGGCCGGTGGACTGCAGGGGGAACCAGTGGAAGTCCGTGTGCGGGAAGACCGCGGCGGGGGTGCCGGAGACGGCCTTGGAGAAGACCATCAGCACCACCGCGCAGGCCGTGCCGCCGTAGAGGCTCGCGAGCAGGCCGGTGCGGGTGAACCCGCGCCAGAACAGCGAGTAGGTCAGCGCCGGGGCCACGGCTGACGCCCCGATGCAGACCGCCAGCGTGGTCAGCACGGCGACGTCCCAGTTCTGCACCAGGACGGAGAGCAGGATGGCGACGCTCCCCACCGCCACGCTCGTCCACGCCGCCACCGTCATCTCCGTACGCGGCGCCGCCCGTTCCCGCCGTACCGCATGGGCGAACAGGTCGTGGGCGAGGGACGAGGCCGCGGCCAGCGTCATGCCCGCCACGGAGGACAGCAGGGTGATGAACACCGTGCCCGCCATGGCCGCGTAGAGAACCGTCGTGCCCACGGAGCCGGCGCCGCCGCCCAGTGCCCGGGACAGCATGAGCACCGACGTCCTGCCGTGCGGGTCGACGGCGGTGATGGAGCGCGATCCGACGAGGGCGGCCGCACCCGTGCCCATGATGATCACCGTCAGGCAGAAGGTGGTGACCGTACCGACCGCCCAGGACATGGAGCGGCGCACGGCGGGCACGTCCCGCGCGGAGTACAGGCGCATCGTGATGTGCGGCAGGCAGGCCGCGCCGAGGATCACGGTGATCTGGAGGCTGGCGAAGTCCAGCCGCTCGGTTGCCGACGTCCCCAGCTGGACGCCCTGCCGGAGGAAGGCCGGGCCCGTTCCGCTGCCGTGCTCGGCGGCCCGCAGCAGCTCGCCGAGGTCCCAGTCGAAGCGGTTCAGGACCAGGGCGGCCACGGTGAGGCTGGTGCCGAGCAGGATCACGATCTTGATCACATGGATGAGCGCGGTGCCCCGCATGCCGCCGATCGCGGCGTAGATGATCATCAGGCTGCCGACCAGGGCGATGCACGCCGTCCTGGCGCCGGTCTCGTGCGGCAGGCCCACGATGAAGGTGAGCAGCGACCCGGCCCCGGAGAGCTGGACGACCAGGAAGGGGAGGGTCGCCGAGAGCGTCACCACGCAGGAGGCGATCCGCACGGCCCGTCCGGGCACGGTGCGGGCCAGCACGTCGCCCATGGTGAAACTGCCGGAGTTGCGCAGCGGTTCGGCCAGCAGGAACATCAGCAGCACCAGCGACAGGGCGGTGCTGACCGCCAGCACGTAACCGTCGTACCCGGCGAGCGCGATGATGCCGGTGGTGCTCAGCACCGTGGCCGCGGAGATGTAGTCGCCCGCGATCGCCAGGCCGTTCTTGAGCGGGGTGAGCGAGAGGTAGCCGGTGTAGAAGTTCGTCAGGTCGTCGCGGTCCGGACCCGCCATCACGCACATCAGCAGGGTCAGCGTCACCAGCGTGCTGAACAGGACCAGGACGATCGCCTGCGTTCCCGAGCCGAAGTCGTTCATCCCGCCACCCCCGCGTCCTGGCCCGGCCGGACCGCTCGCTGCCGGACGGCCAGCGCCAGCGGGTCCACGGAGCGCCGTGCGCTGCGCCCGTACCACAGGACGGCGGCGAAGGTGACGACGAGCTGGAGGATCCCCAGGCCCATGCCCAGGCTGAGCTCTCCGGCGATCCTGGAACCCATCAGGTCCGGCGCGCAGCAGGGCAGGACCACGTACACCGCGAAGGAACCGAGCGCGGTGAGCGTGGAGACCCGGCGGAGCACCTGGTAGGCCGAGCGGAGGGCGGCGAGGTCGGCGCCGTGCGGACGGCTCTCGTGCGCGTGCGGTTGACGCCGGGGGACCGGCCCGTACCGGTCGTCGTCAAAGGCGTCGGGTACCCAGGGGGCGTCCTGCGGGGCGTGGTGTCCGTACGACTGCTGCCGTGCGGATCCGTACGGCCCCTGGGGCGGCCGGCCGTACGGCTCCTGGGGCGGCCGGCCGTACGGCTCCTGCCGCGGAGCCTGCCCGTACGGCTGGGGCCAGGGGGCGTGGCCACGGGGCTCGGTCCGCTGTGTCCATCCCGGCGGTGCTGGCGGCGGGTACCGGTCGTCGGGGTGTGTCATCGCATGGCCTTCCGGTGCGGCTCGGATCCGTGGGAGGTGGCGGTGAAGCGTCGGTGTGGCGGCGCACGATACCGACTGGTTGGGATGGCTGATAACCCCGCCGGAAATCACGTTTTCGGCTCGGTGCGGCATCGGGTCGACGGCGATCCGCCGGAGGGTCCACGGCCTTTGCGCGCCAGTCCCGCGGCCGCCCGGACGACCTGTGGGGAATGTCACGCCGCCAGGCCTACCTACTGGTCGGTATGGTCGCGGGAGCCGCGACAACAGGAGGCGCGATGTCCGTGACCAACCGTCAGATCCGTCTGGCAGCCCGACCCGTGGGCGAAGTGAAACCCGAGGACTGGGAGCACTGTTCGGCACCCCTCGAGGAACCGGGTCCGGGCCGGTTCGCCGGCCGGACACGCGTCATCTCCCTGGACCCGGCCATGCGGGGCTGGCTGGACGACCGCCCCTCCTACCTGCCGCCGGTGGGCATCGGAGAGGTGATGCGCGCCGGATCGGTCATCGAGGTCACCGCCTCCCATCACCCCGGCTTCCAGCCCGGCGACCACGTCGTCGGCACCTTCGGCGTGCAGGAGTACGTGGTCTCCGACGGCCGGGGCGCCCTGAAGATCGACACCTCCCTCGCCCCGCCCTCGACCTACCTGGGAGCGCTGGGCATGCCCGGCATGACCGCCTACTTCGGCCTGCTGGACGTCGGCGCGCTGAAGGAGGGCGAGACCGTCGTGGTGTCCGGTGCGGCCGGCGCGGTCGGCACCATCGCGGGCCAGATCGCGAAGGCCAAGGGCTGCCGCGTCGTCGGCATCGCCGGCGGGCCGGAGAAGTGCGCCATGCTCACCGGGGAACTGGGCTTCGACGCGGCGATCGACTACCGCGCCGACGACGTGAAGAAGGCGCTGCGCGAGCACGCCCCCGACGGCATCGACGTCTACTTCGACAACGTCGGAGGGGACATCCTCGACATCGCCCTGACCCGGCTGGCGATGCACGCGCGCGTCGTGGTCTGCGGCGCGATCAGCCAGTACAACAACGCCACGCCGGTCAAGGGCCCCTCCAACTACCTGTCGCTGCTGGTGCGCCGCGCCCGCATGGAGGGTTTCGTCGTCTTCGACTACGCCAAGCGCTACGCGGAGGCCGCACGGGAGATCGCCGCCTGGATCGGCGACGGCCGCATCAAGGTCAAGGAACACGTGGTGCGCGGCACCGTGGACGACTTCCCCGACACCCTGCAGATGCTCTTCCGCGGCGAGAACGTCGGCAAGCTCGTGCTGGAGCTGGCATGACCGCCGCCGGCGGCGGGGCCGCCGTCCCGCGGGGAGAGCAAGAAGACGGCGGGGTCCTCCGGGGCAAGGTGGCGATCGTCACCGGCGCCGCGAGCGGACTGGGCCGGGCCTCGGCGCTGGCACTGGCGAGGGCGGGCGCGCGCGTGGTCGTCGCCGACCTCGACGCGCAGGGCGGCCGGGAGGTGGCCGACCTGGTCGACGGCCACTTCCACGCCTGCGACGTCTCCGACCTCGACGCCAACCGAGCCCTGGTGGAGTTCACCCAGGAGCGGTACGGCGGTGTCGACATCGCCCTGCTCAACGCGGGCGTGGCGACCGGATGCGGAGTCGGAGAGGACTTCGACCCCGCGCGCTACCGCCGGGCGATGGGCGCCAACCTCGACGGCGTGGTCTTCGGCACCCACGCGGTGCTGCCCGCGCTGCGGGCCCGCGGCGGAGGATCCATCGTGGCGACCGCGTCGCTCGCCGGCCTGGCCGCGGTGCCGTTCGACCCGCTGTACGCGGCCAACAAGCACGCGGTCGTGGGACTCGCGCGCTCCCTGGGGCCGGCTCTCGCCCCGGACAATGTGCGCTTCAACGCGGTCTGCCCCGGGTTCGCCGAGTCGCGCATCATCGACCACCTGCGCGGCATGCTCTCCGAGCAGGGTCTGCCGGTCATCCCGGCCGAGGCCGTCGCGGACACCGTGCTGCGGATCATCACCGGCGACGGCACGGGGGAGTGCTGGTTCGTCCAGGCCGGCCGCGAGCCGGAGCCGTTCCGCTTCCGCAACGTGCCCGGCCCGGCCAGGCCGGTCGGCGTCTGAGCGGGCGGGACCGCCGGTCCGTCGGCACGTACGCGGAGGCCGATGGGCCGACGGACCGGAACCCGTCGCGCGGTGGCCCCGGCTGCTCGGGGCCGTGCGGCCTCATCTGTCGGTGATCGGGGTGAGCCATGCCGTGTGCTCCGGGCCCGGCGCTTCGGGGCCGGGTGGGGGCAGCCGGCGGATCTCGCCGGTTCGCAGGGCGACCGTGGCCCGTGGCCGCATCGGGCCGTCGCCGCGGCGGGAGAGCAGGACCAGTTCCCAGACCGTCGCCGTCATGGCCTCGAGCCGGGCGGCGCAGTCGGCGCCGACCCGCCGCGGGTCCCGGGTCCGGCCGAGGGACAGATGCGGGGTGAAGTCCTCGGCGGGCCCGCGACAGCGCGGGAACCGCTGCCGCAGTGCGCGGTGCAGCTCCGCCCACGGCGCGCTGCCGGCCGCCGCCGGGTCGAGCCACACGG
Source organism: Streptomyces sp. NBC_00557 (assembly GCF_036345995.1). Taxonomy (NCBI): domain Bacteria; kingdom Bacillati; phylum Actinomycetota; class Actinomycetes; order Kitasatosporales; family Streptomycetaceae; genus Streptomyces; species Streptomyces sp. NBC_00557. Next base: position 1,364,003 of record NZ_CP107796.1, on the reverse strand, counting down.
TGGAGTACGCCCTGTGCCGGAAGGTGCGCACCCCCTCCAGCCGGGCGGTGAAGACCGGGACCGCGGCCGCCGCGGCGGTGAGCAGCGGGGCGGCCCGCTCGAAGTCGGACTCCGGTACGAAGCCGAAGAGCACGTTGACGTGCGGCGGCCAGCGGTGGATCTGCGGATCGTAGTCCCGGCGGATGTCCTGGACGGGCGGCCACAGCTCCGCGGGCGGGATCCAGGCCACCGCCGTACGGGCCGTCGGCGGCACGTCCAGGCCACCGGCGGACGCGGCCGTGCCGGGGCTCGCGCCGAAGCCCCCGTCCTGTCGCCGTTCCCGCACCCGGCCGGCGCCCGACGCGTCGATGCGGTCCACGCCCGTGGCCCGGTCCCAGACCACCTCGCCGTCCGCCTCGATGAAGACCACCCGGTGCCACGGGATGTCGCCCCCGGGCACGAAGGAGGACAGCGGGAGGCGCGTGCAGCCACCCCCGCGCCGGCTGATCCCCAGCACGAACCGGGCCGGGTCGAACCGCGGGTCCCAGCGGATGCGGTGATAGATCTCGTCGCTGGTGCGCATCACGCCACCTCTTCCACCGTGACACCTCGCCCTTCCAGGGTGCGGCACGGGTGTGGCCTTCGGGGCGTGGCATTGGGGCTTTCGGGGGCGCGCTATGGGGTGTGGGCGTCCGGGGGCATTGGGGCTTTCGGGGGTGCGGCACGGGTGTGGGCGTCCGGGGCGCGGCACTGTGGCTTTCGGGGGCGCGGCGCGGATGTGGCCTTTCCGGAGCGCGGCACGGATGTGGCACGGGGCGCGGCGTCACCCAGGCGGCACACGCGCTCGGCCTGCGGGAACGCCGGTGCCGTGACGTGCCCGTGCCGGCTCGCGGCTCCGCTTGACTTCGAGTGCGCTCCAATTCGTAGCGTTCCGGACATGAGTACTGCACAGCACAAGATCGGATCCGGTTTCGGCGCCACCAGCACCGCCGACGACGTCCTGCAGGGCATCGACCTGACCGGGAAGCTCGCCCTCGTCACCGGCGGTTACTCGGGGATCGGCCTGGAGACCACCCGGGCGCTCGTCAAGGCCGGAGCCCACGTGGTCGTGCCCGCCCGCCGCCCGGCCGTGGCCGAGCAGGCGATGACCGGCATCTCCGGAGTCGAGCTGGACGAGCTGGACCTCGCCGACCTGGAGAGCGTGCGCGGCTTCGCCGAGCGGTTCCTGGCCTCCGGACGGACCATCGACATGGTGATCGACAGCGCCGGGATCATGGCATGCCCGGAGACCCGGGTGGGGCCGGGCTGGGAGATCCAGTTCGCCACCAACCACCTCGGTCACTTCGCCCTCGTCAACCGGCTGTGGCCCGCGATCGCGCCGGGCGGCGCCCGGGTCGTCTCCGTCTCCTCCCGCGGCCACCACTTCTCCGGCATCCGCTGGGACGACATCCACTGGCGGCAGGGCTACGACAAGTGGGGCGCCTACGGCCAGGCCAAGACCGCCAACGTCCTGTTCGCCGTCCAGCTCGACAAGCTCGGCCGCGACGCCGGCGTCCGCGCCTTCGCCCTGCACCCCGGCGGCATCATCACCCCGCTCCAACGGCATCTGCCCAAGGAGGAGATGATCGAGCGCGGCTGGATCGACGAGGACGGCAACGTGCTCAACCCCGAGGGCTTCAAGACGCCGCAGCAGGGTGCGGCCACCCAGGTGTGGGCGGCGACCTCGCCGCAGCTGGACGGGCTCGGCGGCGTCTATCTGGAGGACTGCGACATCGCCGAGCCCGCGCTGGAGGGCGAGGAGCGGCTCGGCGTGAAGGACTGGGCGATCGACCCGGAGCAGGCGGCTCGCCTGTGGGAGCTGTCGGCGGAACTGACCGGCGTCGACGCGTTCGCCGTCTAGAACCGGCCGGACTGCGCGGGCGGTTCGGGGAGCGCCGCGCCGCCGCACGCCTGCGCGCCGGCAGGCGCCGTGCCTCCTGCCGGTGAGGGGCGCCCCGGGCGGCCGGGGTCTCCCGCCGGACCGCTGGTGCCGGCCGCGCCGCGGTGACGCCGGTGCTAGCGGTGCCGTACGCGCCGGTGACGAAGTCCTCCTGTGCGCCTGCCTCTTGGGGGCGGTGAGGCGGCGGAGGCCTCGAGAAGCATTGCCGTACGAGGGGTGTTGACGGGTCGCTCCGACACCTTAGGATCCCTGCTGCTCGAAGTACCGACCATCGTTCGAGATATCGAACGTACGGTGCGTCACGCAACGGTCCGTCACAAAGGAATGAGCCGCATGCCTTCAGAAGCCGGAGTGCCGCGCAGAACCGTCCTCAGCGTCCTGGGCGCGGCCTCCCTCGCCGGGACCTTCGCCGCCGCCGCTCCCGCCGGGGCCGCCCGACTCACCGGCACCGCCGCGGGCGCCACCGCTGCGGACCTCCCCGCCGCGGCCGCCCACTGGGCCTTCGACGAGGGCTCCGGCGCCTCGGCCGCCGACTCCTCCGGCCACGGCCGTACCGCCACGCTGCAGGGCGCGGCCGGCTGGGGCACCGGACAGGCCGGCGCCCACAGCCTGAGTCTCACGGCGGGCGGCAACGCCACGGCGTCCGGGCCGGCCCTCGACACCTCCAAGGCGTTCTCGGTGGGCGCCTGGGTGAACCTTGCTCAACTCGGCGGCTACCAGACCGCCGTCAGCATCGACGGCAGGACGGTCAGCTCCTTCTACCTGGGGCTGCGCGACGACACCGGCACCTTCGCCTTCGCCCGGCTGGCCTCGGACGCCCCGCAGAACGCCGCCGTGGCGGCCGCCGCCTCCGCCCCGTCCACCGGCACCTGGACCCATCTGACCGGCGTCAGCGACCCGGCCGCCGGCGTCATCCGCCTCTATGTCAACGGTGTGCTGGAGGGGGAGACCGCCTACACCGCGGGCTGGGCCGGCGGCGGCGACACCGCCATCGGCCGTGCGCTGTACGGCGGCGGGCACGTCGACCAGTGGCACGGCCTGATCGACGACGTGTGGATGTTCCCGTCCGCCCTCACCTCCGAGCAGGTCGCGGCGCTGGCCGGGGTCCCCGTGGAGACCACGACGCCGCTGCTGAGCGTGGACGTCGCCCACCCCGCGCACGCCGTGTCGCCCATCCTCCCCGGGTTGATGTTCGAGGACATCAACCACTCCGGGGAGGGCGGCATCTACGCCGAACTGGTGCAGAACCGCTCGATGATGGCCGACGACACCGAGCCCGTCCACTGGTCCGCCGTCGGCGGCACGACCCTCGCACTCGACGAAGGGACCCCGCTCAACGCCGCGCTCGACCGCTCCCTCAAGGTCGAGTTGCCGGGCGGAACCGGGGCCGGCAACCGGGCCGGCGTCGCCAACGACGGTTTCTGGGGCATACCGGTGCGGCCCCGGACCACGTACACCGCCCGGCTGTTCGCCAAGGCCTCGCGCCGCATCGGCCCGCTCACGGTGGCCGTCGAGTCGGCGGACGGCACGGCCGTGTACGCCGCCGCCCGTGTGCCGCACATCGGCACCGCCTTCCCCGGCCGCCCGTTCGAACTGACCCTGCGCACCGGTGCGCGCACCCCCGTGACCGGTGACGCGAGACTGACCGTGACCACCGCCGACCCCGCCGCCGCGGGCGAGACGCTGTGGCTCCAGCACGTGTCCCTCTTCCCGCCCACCTACCACAACCGGCCCAACGGCCTGCGCATCGACCTGATGGAGAAACTGGTCGCGCTGAAGCCGAAGTTCCTGCGCCTGCCGGGCGGGAACTACCTGGAGGGCAACACGATCGCGACCCGGTTCGACTGGAAGAACACCATCGGCCCGGTCTGGGAGCGCCCCGGCCACATGGACGACGCCTGGGGCTACTGGTCCACGGACGGCCTCGGACTCCTCGAATACCTGCAATGGGCCGAGGACATGCACGCCCAGCCGGTCCTGGCCGTCTACGCCGGCTACTCCCTCAAGGGGGAACACGTCACCGGGGACGCGCTGAAGCCGTTCGTGCAGGACGCACTGGACGAGATCGAGTACGTCACCGGCCCGGTCACCAGCACCTGGGGCGCACGGCGTGCCGCCGACGGCCATCCCGAGCCGTTCCCGCTTCAGTTCGTGGAGATCGGCAACGAGGACTGGTTCGACACCTCGGGGTCGTACGACGAGCGCTTCGCGGCCTTCCACGACGCGATCAAGGTGAAGTACCCGCAGCTGAAGCTGATCGCCACGACGCCGGTGACGAGCCGCACACCGGACCTGATCGACGAGCACTACTACCTCGCGCCGTCCGCCGCCCAGGCCTCCACGCACAAGTACGACAACCGGGACCGCGGTTCGACGAAGGTGTTCGTCGGAGAGTGGGCCGCGCAGGAGGGCCGCCCGACCCCCGACCTCAACGCGGCGCTCGGCGACGCCGCCTGGCTGGCCGGGCTGATCCGCAACTCCGACCAGGTCCTCATGGAGTGCTACGCGCCGCTGTTCTCGCACGTCAGGAACAACGTCTGGGCCACCAACCTGATCGCCTACGACAACCTCACCAGCTATGTGTCGCCCAGCTACTGGGCGCAGCACATGCTGACGAGCAGGCTCGGCGACACGGTGCTGCCGGCCACCGCACGGGCGCTGCCCGGCCTCGCCACCGTGGCCACCCGCTCCGGAAACCGCCTCTACCTCGCGGTCGTCAACTGCGGGACGGAGAAGCTGAGCGTGCCGGTCGAGCTGAAGGGGCTGACCGAGGGGGTCAGCAGGCAGGCCACCGCGACGGTGCTGACCGGCCCCGCGCGCACCACCACCAACACGCTGACCGCCCCCGACACGCTGGTGCCCAGGACGACCACCGTGACCGGCGCGGCGGCGTCCTTCACCAGCACCGTGCCGCCGCTCTCGGTCACCGTACTGGAACTCGTCCTGACCTGACCGGCACCGCCCGGCACTCGGCACGGCAGCGAGGGCCTCGACCCCAGGGCCGAGGCCCTCGCCCGCGTACACGGGCTCCGGTTCTCGTGGGAGCGGGGAAGGGGGCGGTGGAAACCCTGTGGAAGCGGTGTCGGTGGTGGCGCTTATGCTGCACCGAACGATCACGCGGAACCTGGGGAGGGCGCGGCATGTTCGGCAAGCTGTTCGGCAGGGGCGGGGACAGACCGGCGGCGGATCCGCACGCCCTTCCCGTGCCGCGCACCGCGAAGAACGGGATGTACACGCTGCACGCGCTCGGGGACGCGCGGGTGCTGGCGCTGGTGGAGGCGGCCGGGGCGGGCGACTGGCCGGCGGTGAAGGCGGCGCTGGCCCCCTTCGATCTCGGCCGCGACCATCAGGTCCTCGGTGAGCTTGCCGACCTGGACGGTGTGCAGGACTGGATCGGCCGGGCCATCGAGGAGGACAAGGACGACCGGGCGACGGCCCTGCTGATATCCGGGGCGCGCCATATCGCCTGGGGCTGGGAGGCCCGTACCTCCGCGCGTGCCGTGGACGTCACCCAGGAGCAGTGGCGGATCTTCCACGAGCGGCTCCGCATCGCCGAGGAACAGCTCTTCGAGGCCGCCGAGTCGCGGCCGGACTGGATCACGCCGTGGCGCCGCCTGCTGACCTCCGCCCGCGGCATGTCGCTGGGCCCCGCCGTCGCCGAGGCCCGGCGGGACGCCGCCCTGCGCCGCGACCCGCTGGACCTGGAGACCCACATCGAGTGGGTGTCGCAGCTGCAGCCCCGCTGGGGCGGCGAGCCGGGCCAGGCCCTGGCGTTCGCCCGCGAGGCGTTCACCCGGGCGCCGGAGGGCCACCGCCTCGGCTGTGTGATCGCCATGGCGCACATCGAGGACTGGGTGGAGTCGGACAGCAAGGACTGCCTCGACAAGCCCGGGATCCAGGCCGAGTTGAGAGACGCGGCCAACCACAGCATCCTCCACCCCGCCTACGAGCGCCGCCCGGGCTGGCAGCAGGACTTCAACATGTTCGCCATGGCGCTGGCGCTGTCCGCCGAGAGCATCGCGGCCCCGCGTGTCTTCCACGAGCTGGGCGGCGCCTACACCCCATGGCCATGGCAGTACATGGCGCAGCCGGAAAAGGCGTACGCCCGCTTCCGGCGCACCGCCTGACCCCGCCGCCCGCCCGCCACTCCACGATTCCCCTCACCCCGGACTGCCCGATGACTCTGCCCGACACACCTTCCGGCCCGGCCGGCGCCAACCGCACCTTCCAGGTGGACCTGCGCGGCCTCGTCGACCTGCTCTCCCACCACCTCTACTCCAGCCCCCGCGTCTACCTGCGCGAACTGATGCAGAACGCGGTGGACGCGCTGACCGCCCGGCACAGCCTCGAACCCGCCGCCCCCGCCGGCGCGTTCGGCATCCGCCTGTACGCCGACGGTTCGGCCGTACGCGTCGAGGACGACGGCGTCGGCCTCACCGAGGCCGACGTGCACACCTTCCTCGCCACGATCGGCCGCAGCAGCAAGCGCGCCGAGAAGATCGCCGAGCAACGCGGCGACTTCATCGGCCAGTTCGGCATCGGCCTGCTCTCCTGCTTCCTGGTCGCGGACGAGATCCACGTCCTGAGCCGCTCCGCCCGCACCCCCGACGCACCCGCCGTGGAGTGGCGCGGCCGCGGCGACGGCAGCTACACCGTCCGCACCCTGCCCGCCACCGCCCGCCCCCGGCCCGGCACCACCGTCACCCTGACCCCGCGCGCCGACGCCGGCGAGTGGACCCGGCCCGCCCAAGTGCACGCGCTGGCCCGCCACTTCGGCTCCCTGCTGCGCCACCCGGTGACCTTCGACGACGGCACCGGCGGTCCCGGCGCGTCCGTCAACCCCGAGCCCGCGCCCTGGGCGCGCACGTACCCCACCCCGGGGGCACGCTCCCGCGCGCTCGCCGTCTACGGCGAGGAGGTCTTCGGGTTCACGCCGCTGGACACCATCGAGCTGGACCTGCCGGCCGTGGGCCTGAAGGGCATCGCGTGCGTGCTGCCCGAGGCGGTGCCGGCCGGGCGCCGCCACGGCCACCGCGTGCACGTCAAGGGCATGCTGCTGTCCGAGCAGGCGGCGGAGATCCTGCCCGAGTGGGCGTTCTTCGTCCGCTGCGTCGTCGACGCCGAGAGCCTGCGCCCGACGGCGTCCCGCGAGGCCCTGTACGAGGACGACACCCTCGCCGCCGTACGCGACGCCCTCGCCGAACGGCTGCGCGCGTGGATCGCCCGCACCGCCGCCAGCGACCCGGACCTCCTCGGCCGCTTCCTCCAGGCGCACCACCTGGCCGTGAAGTCGCTGGCCGTGCACGACGACGAGATCCTGCGGATGCTGCTGCCCTGGCTGCCGTTCGAGACCACCGACGGACACGCCACGCTGGACGAGTTCGCCCGCACCCACCGCACCGTGCTCGTGACCTCCAGCGTGGAGGAGTTCCGGCAGATCGCGGCGATCGCCTCGGCCGCCGGACTCGGCGTCGTCAACGGCGGCTACACCTACGACCGCGAACTGGTCCACCGGCTGCCGGAGATCAGGCCGGAGGTGAGCGTCGCCGACCTCGACCCGGCCACCCTCACCGCCCACCTCGACCCCGTCGACCGGGAGACGGAACTGGCCGCCGCGGCCTACCTCACCCTGGCCCGCGACGCGCTCGCCGTCTTCGACTGCGACGTCGCACTGCGCACCTTCCAGCCCGCCTCCGCCCCCGCCCTGCTCCTCGACAGCCGCGAGGCCCGGCACGAACGCACCCGCTCCCGGCTCGCCCGCGAGCAGCAGGGCGGCGTGTGGGGCGACATCCTCGGCCACCTGCGCCAGGAGGCCCCGCGCGCCCAGCTGATCCTCAACCAGCTCAACCCGCTGGTCCGCACCGCCGTCACCATCGACGAGCCCGAACTGGCCCGCACCAGCGCCGAAGCCCTCTACGGGCAGGCCGCGATGCTGTCCCGGCGCCCCCTCAGGCCCGCCGAGTCGAGCCTGATCAACCGCTCCTTCCTCGACCTTCTCGCCCACGCCCTCCGCAAGGACAGCTGACGATGCCGACCGCACCCCAGACCATCGACGAGCTGTACCAGGCGCTCCAGGAGAACGACCGGCGCCCCTACGGCCGTACCCGCACCGTCACGGCGGAGGAACTGGCCGAAGCCGCCGAGCAGTTCGCCGAGCCCCTGCCGCTCGTCCACGCGCTCCTCGAACTGCAGGAGGCGTACACCTACGGCTCCGAACCCCGCAAGTCGCCCGTGGTCTTCGCCCGCCTGCTCACCCTCTTCGACGAACAGCCCGACGTCTTCGACGAGCGCCTGCGGCACTCGCTGTTCTGGCGGTTCAAGTGGGTGGCGAACGCCCTGCGCCAGCTGCCCGAGATCCCGCTGGCCAGCCTGCGCCAGTGGCTGACGGAGATGCGCGACCGGTACGAGAAGGCCGGCCTCGCCCTGCAGCCGTACTACGGACAGGCCTACCAGCTCGCCGCCCACGTCGGCGAGGACACCACCCTCGCCTACGAGCTGTGGGCGGGCCGCGCCCGCACCCGGCTCAGCGACTGCGAGGCCTGCGAGACCTGCGAACGCGCCCTGTACCACCTCGGGGCGGGCGACGACGAGCGGGCCCTCGCCACCTGGGAGCCCGTCCTGGCCGGGAAGGAGTCCTGCCGGGAGGAACCCGCCCGGTCCGTCTCCTACGCGCTGCTGCCCCTGCTGCGCACCGGCCACGCCGACCGGGCCCGCGAACTGCACCTCGCCGGCTACCGGGCCTGCCGCCGCGACCCCTCGATGTCCGGGGAGGTCGGCCGGCACCTGGAGTTCTGCGCGCTGACCGGCAACGAGGCACGCGGCCTGGAACTGCTCGCCGAGAACCGGACCCTGTTCGACGAGGTCGACTCGCCACTGGACCAGCTCGGCTTCCTCACCGGCGTCGAGGTCCTCCTGAAGCGCGTCGAACTCCTCGGCCACGGCGACCTGCCCGCCGCCGGATACGCGGGCCGCACCTGGACGGTGGCCGCGCTGCGCGCCGAGGTGCGCCGCCGTGCCGACGACCTCGCCGCCCGCTTCGACGCCCGCAACGGCACCACGGCCCACACCGACCGGCGCAGGGCCCGCCTGGAGTGCGCCCCCCTCCTCGACGGGCTCGAACTGACCCTGCGTACCCGTGCCCTCGACGACGTGGCCCCGGCCGCCGCGCCCGCTCCCCGCACCGCCGAGGACGTCCCCGAATCGCTGCCCGAACTCGTCCTCCGCGCACGGGAGCTGGACGAGCAGGGGCACCCGGACGCGGCGGCCTGCTGGGACCGGCTGCGCGCCCTCGTCGCCGCACCCGGCTACGCCCACCCCGACGACCCGGCCGTCGGACCCCTCGCGCGGCTGCGCGCCGACCTGCTCGCCGACGAGGCGAGCCGGGCGGCCGACAGGGACCGCTTCGACGAGGCCGCCGCCCTGTACGAGGAGGCCGCGCGCCGGTACGACGAGGCCGCAGAGCCGGGACACGCGGTGGTCGCCCGCGCCTGCGCCCTGCTCCAGACGGCCGAGGCCGTGGAGCGGGCAGGCGACGGCGAGGCGCAGGCCGCCGCGCTGACCGCCGCCCACACGGACCTCGTCCGGCTGCACGAGGAGACGCCCGGCCTCCCCCCGTACCAGGAGGCCCGGCTGCTGCGGCTGCGGGCGACCGCGCTGGGCCTGCGGCTGCAGGTGTCGGGGGACAAGGAGCACGTCGCGCCGGTCTTCGCCGAAGTGGACCAGCTGCTCGACTTCGCCACCCGGCACGGCATCGACGGCCAGGTCTCCGGCGCCCTGCTGCTGCGGGCCGGCACCTACGCCCTGGCCGGCGACCTCCCCGCCGCGGCCACGGAGACCGACGCCCTCCTCGACCGGCTGAAGGCGCACGGACCCGCCTGGCACCTGCCCCGCACGCTCGGACTGCGCGCCCGCATCCGGCTCGGCCTGCGCGACGCGCAGGCCGCGCACGCGGACCTCACGGAAAGCCTGCGCCTGGCCGCCGCATGGCCGTCCGACACGGCCGACACCGCCCGCCTCCACGGTGACCTGGCCCAGGCCTGCATGTACCTGGGCCGCCCCGACGAGGCACTGCGGCACCTGACGCGCTCCGCGGAGCTGGACCTTCGCCGCGGCAGCCGCACGGACGCGTTCTGCACCTACAGCAACGCGGCCGGGCTCAGCCTCGACCTCGGCCGGGTCGAGGACTGCATCGCGCTGCTCGACTCCCTCCTGGCCGAGCCGGACGTCACCGCCGGAGAGCTGGACGACCGGCTCGTCGCCCAGCTGCGCCTGACCCGCGCCCGCGCCCTGCACGCGGGCGGGGACCTCAAGGCGGCCACGGCGGAGTTCGCCGCCCTCGCGGCCGAGTCGGCCGGCTGGGACGACGACCCCGGCAGCCACGCCATGATCGCCGCGGAGACCGCCGTACTCCTCGGCGAGTCCGGCGAGTTCGGCCGGGCCCGCGAGGCCGCGGACCAGGCCCTCGCCGCCCACGCCAAGGCCCCGCGCTACGAGCAGCTCAGCAGCTGCCTGCGCGAACTGGCCCGCCTCCAGGCCCAGCGGCAGGGCTCCGAGGGCCTGCCCGGCGCCCTCGCCTTCCTCGCCGACGCCGGCCGGGTCGCCGACGAGGCCCGCGCCGCGGAATACCAGGCCCGCGGCCGGTCCCTGGACAGCGCCCTCGCCTACGAACACGGACGGGTCAACGCCTACGCCGGTGAGTACGAGACCGCCCTGACCGCCCTGGATAAGGCCCTCACCCTGCTCGGCGAGCCCGGCCCCGACGCGGACCAGGCCGGCGAGTGGGCCGAGTGCGTCCGTCTCGCGGGCGCCGTGGAGGGCATCTACCTCGAGCGCCCCGCCCCGGCCCTGGCCCGCCTCGACGCGGCGGTCTCCCGCCTGACGACGCTGGGCCACACCGAGGAGACCGAAGCGCTGACCTCCCTGGCGGCCCGCTTGCGCGACGAGGCGTGAGGCGGCGGACGCACCCGCCGGGGCGGGCCCCGGCACCCGAACGAAGGGCCCCTGCGCACAGGGGCCCTTCGCCATGTCCGGGTGTCAGCTCATCGTGAAGGAGTCCAGGCTGAACAGGTCGCCGCTGCCGCCCTTGAAGACGAAGTACAGCTTGTGCGTCCCGCCCGGGTCGGTCACCGGTGCGCCGACCGTCGTGAAGGCGCCGGAGGTGTCGCCGACCACCTGCGCCCGGCCGCCGTACGCCTCCTCCTCGGGCGGCCGGGCCGGTGACGGAGCGGTGCGGCTAGTCGTCGAGCCGGACCGGCATCAGGAGCGAGAAGGTGTGCGCCTCGTCGGGGCGGCGGATCGCCAACGGGGCGGTGGGGGCGCCGAGTTCGAGGACCAGCTCGCCGCGGGCGCCCGCGGCGAGCGCGTCCAGCAGGAAGTCGCGGTCGACACCGACGGCGCCCTGGTCCTCCCCGCCGTCCGCGCACACGGTCACCGTGCCGTCGTCCGCCGGCCTGATGACGCTGACGGCGCGGGGTCCACCGTCCCCCTTGCGTGCGTCGCTCGTGCGGACCGGACCGGATCCCAGTGCTTCCCGGAAGGCCGCGACATCCACGAGGCACCGGCGGCCGGCCGGCAGCCGGACCAGCCGGCGGTAGTCGGGGAAGTCGTGGTCGAGGCACTGTCCGGCCGTCCGGCGGTCGCCGGCGTCCAGGGACACGCGGTCACCGTCGACAGTGAGCCGCACCGGTTCCTCACCCCGGAGCAGGGCCCGCATCGCATCGGCCAGCGGAAGCGGCACGAGGGCCTGCACGCGCGGCCCGTCGTGGCCCGTGGCGGCGGTCCGCGCGACCGCCATCCGGTAGCGGTCGGTGGCCACGACGGTCAGTTCCTCCCCTTCGACGTCGAAGAGGACCGCGCCGAGCATCGGCAGCTCGGGGTCCGTACCGGCCGCGAAACGGACCGCGTCCAGCGCGGCGGCCAGCCCCGGCGCGGGGACGGACAGACGGGCGGTGGCGGCGGCGAGCGGGGTCATGGGGTTCTCCCTGTGGTCGAGGACGGCTCGGAGTGCGGAGAACTCGCCGCGGGCGTCGGCCAGGCCCCGTTCGAGGCGGCGCAGGTGCGCCTGGAACAGGCGGCGCACCAGGTCCGTGTCCGCGCCGGACCAGCCGGCCAGGACCAGCCGGATGTCCGCGAGGGGCATCCCGGCACGCCGCAGACGGGCCAGCAACCGGGCCTCCTCCAGCTGGTCCGGCTCGTACCAGCGGTAGCCGCTGACCGGGTCCACCCATGCCGGGACGAGGACACCGGCACGGTCGTAGAACCGCAGCGCGCTCACGCTCAGTCCGCTGTCCCGTGCCATCTCGCCGATGCTGCGCATCTCGCTCTCCACACCCCAACCCTGAGCCCTCGACAAGGTCGAGGGTCAACCCCGGCCCGTCGCTCAGCCGGGGCAGCCGGCCGGCGTCGTGGCCGTGCCCCAGCGGATCATCAGGTACCCGGACCCGCCGATCTCCGCCACGGCATAGCGGGTGTACGGCCAGGCGCCGCCCGCGCTCCGCCGTTCGCTCACCAGGGCCCGGCACGCCTTGCCGGCGGCCACGTCCGCCCAGGTTCCGACCTGCTGCTCGTTCCACTGCACGTAGTCCGACCAGACGTACATCGCCGCATGCGCGGGGTCGAAGCCCACCTTGATCTCGTTGTTGCCGAGTACGCGATCGGTGCCGAGGCTCCCGCGCATCCCGTTGGTCGCCGCGATGATCTTCCGGGCGGCGCCGTCCGCGACCCGGATCTCGGCGTCGTCGGTGCTGGGGATCATGGCCTGCCCGAGGCCGTCCTCGTCCGGCTGCCAGTCCTGCGCGGCGCCCGTGCCGTCCCCGGCGCCGTCGTCCGCGCCGTCGACCGCGCCGTCGTCGGCGGCCGACCGGCACGCGGAGTTCGCCACGAAGTCGTCCGCCCACGTCACCTGCGGGGCACGTCCTGGATCCTCCCTGACCATCACGTACGTGCGGTAGGCCAGTTCCGGGTGCAGACGCAGCACGACGTCACGCATCGTCAGGCACATGGTCCTGGCGATCTGCGTCTCGGCGTACATCGTCCCGGACGCGTCCGAGGTCAGCCGGTACGACAGGTACACCTCGCGGCGCGACGGATGGAACCGCACGTCATCCGGGGTGAAGTCGGCTCCGTCGCCCAGCTCCTGGGCGACGGAGCCCTCGTCGTGCAGCACCGCGCGCGCCACGTCGTGCTCGCCCGCGCCCTGCGCCGCGCGCGCCTCCTGCCAGCTCCGCGCCGTCGCCGCACCGCTGCCGACGCCCTTCCGGCGTGCCGCCGTGTCGCCCTTCGCCACGCTCGCCGAGGGCCGGGCGGCTCCGCCCGAGGCGGGCGGGGACGACGCGGACGAGGACGCGTGCGCGGCGTGCCCGGCGTCCCCGGGCAGCAGCGCCGCGGCCCCTCCGGCCAGGCCGCCGACGACGCCCGCCGCGAGCACGACGGCGCCGACCAGCCGCCTCTTCGACCGGTTCCGGTCCGAGGGAAGCCGCCATGCGGGGTCCTCCCCGGCCGGTACGTCCCAGACGGCGGCGACCATGTCCACGGGCGTCGCCGGCGGCGGGCCGGCGCTCGCCGCCCGGGTGGCCTGCGAGGCGAGCAGGGCCGCGCATTCCCGGGCGGCCCCGGCGGCCGACGGCCGGTCACCCGGCTCCTGCGCCAGCGCCTTCTCCACGAGGGCGCGCAGCGGGACCGGGACACCCTCCAGATCCGCCTCGCCGGACATCACGCGGAAGGCCACCACATCGGGCGCCCCGGTGCCGAAGGGCAGCCGCCCGGTGGCGGCGTAGGCGACGAGCGCTCCCCACGCGAACATGTCGCCCGCCGGGCCCGCGGTGCCCGCACGGTACTGCTCGGGGCTGATCCAGCCGGGGGTGCCGGTCGTCACCCCGGTGCGGGTGACGCTGGTGCCGTCGGCGGCGTGCGCGATGCCGAAGTCCAGCACCCGCGGTCCGGCGGGGGTGAGCAGCACGTTCTGCGGTTTCACGTCGCGGTGCACCACCCCGGCGGCGTGGATGGCGGCCAGCGCCTGCGCCGTGGCGGCCGCGAACGCGAACAGGCTTCCCTCGTCGAGCGGTCCATGCGCGGCGACGTGCTGGTTCAGCGAGGGGCCCGGAACGAACGCCGTGGCCAGCCACGGGGTCGGCGCGTCCGGGTCGGCGGCGAGCAACGGGACGAGATGGGGCCCGGCGACCCGGGACGACAGCTCGACCTCGCGCCGGAAACGCGCGCGGAACTCCGGATCCTGCGCCTGCTCGGGGTGGATCACCTTCACGGCCACCCGCATGCCGTCGGCGGCGACACCGGCATGGACCGTGCCCATGCCTCCGGCGCCGAGACGGCCGACGATCCGGTAGGGGCCGATGCGGGAGGGGTCACCCGGACGGGCCGGCCGGACTCTTCCGCTGGGACCGTTCTCACTCACGAGCACTTCCTTGGACTGGACAGGCCCGGGCGGGCCAGGATGAGACAGGGGACGAGCGGACGGCCGCGAGCGCGCGCAGGAGCCGGCCGGCGGCCCGACTCCCCGCCCGCGGCGGCGCATCGGCGTACTCGGCGGCGCGGCCCTCCGTACGGGCAAGCGCGATGACGATGCGTCAGGTCCGGGCCGCGGAACGCGTCACCTGGCCGGTGTGCCGCTCCGCCGAGGTCTTCCGTGCGTCGAGAGGTTCCGTCCCCTGGCGTCCGTACCCGACACTGCCCTTCCGCATGAGCGGCCCCCTCCCCGGTGTGCTGCGGGGCCAGCCTATGGCCTGGTGAGCCGGGCGGTGCGGTCCGCGGCGGAAAAATCACGTGCCCGCGCCGCGCGCCTCTCGTACCGTCATGCCGTACCGAGCGCCGCCACGACCGTACGGCGGCGCCTGTCGTCCGACACCGAGGGGAGCCCGGCCGTGCGCGCACGTACCGCCGTCGTCGCTCCCCGCTGCCGGTTCGAGGTGATCCTCGTGTCCCGGTGGTGCCGGTGCCCGCTGCGCGGCCGGCACCGGACGCCCGTGACGTCCCGCTGACCTCGACGCACGGGGAATCGCGCTGCCCTTTTCCCGATACGGGCCTGAGCTGTCAGGCCCGGTCCGCAGAAAGGCCCTGGGCCGTGCGCACGAACACCACCACCCCCGCCACCCTCGCCGCCGTCCGCAATCTCGGCATCCTCGCTCACGTCGACGCCGGCAAGACCACCGTCACCGAGCGGATCCTGTACGCGACGGGCACCACCCACAAGCGGGGAGAAGTGCACGACGGCACCACCGTCACCGACTTCGACCCACAGGAACGCGACCGCGGCATCACCATCTTCGCCGCCGCCGTCAGCTGCGCCTGGGACGGCTGCCGCGTCAACCTCATCGACACCCCCGGCCACGTCGACTTCGCCGACGAGGTCGAGCGCAGCCTGCGTGTCCTGGACGGGGCGGTCGCCGTGTTCGACGCCGTCGCCGGGGTCGAGCCGCAGAGCGAGTCGGTGTGGCGGCAGGCGGACCGGCACGGTGTGCCGAGGATCGCGTTCGTCAACAAGATGGACCGCGCGGGCGCCGACCTGGACCGGGCGGTGGACTCCATCAGGCGGCGGCTGCATCCCGTACCGCTCGTCGTACAGCTTCCCATCGGCGCGGAGGACGCGTTCACCGGCGTGGTGGACCTCGTCCGGATGCGCTCGCTGGTCTGGCACGACGGCGCGGGTACGGCCGTGGCGGGGCCGGTGCCCGAGGAGCTGGGCGCGGAGGCGGCACGGCGGCGACGCGCGCTGGAGGAGACGGTGGCGGAGCTGCACCCGGCCGCCCTGGAGGAGTTCTGCGACCGGGAGACCCTCTCCGCCGCGACCCTCGCCGCCGCGCTGCGCGACCTCACCCGCACCCGGGACGGCGTCGTCGTGCTGTGCGGTTCCGCCTACCGCAACCGCGGCATCGAACCCCTGCTGGACGCGGTCGTGGCGTACCTGCCCTCGCCGCTGGACGTGCCCGCCGTGCGCGGCGTCCACGCGGGCGCCGCACAGGAGCGTGCCGCCGACCCCGAAGCGCCGTTCGCGGGGCTCGTGTTCAAGGTGAACGCGAGCGCCACCGGGCGGCTCGCCCACGTCCGCGTGTACTCGGGCACCGTCGAGAAGGGAGACACCGTGTGGGACCCTGCCACTGGCCGCACCGAGCGCGTGGCGCGCATCCTGCGGGTCATGGCGGACCGGCACGAACGGCTGGACCGCGCGGTCGCCGGCGACATCGTCGCGCTCGCCGGTGTGAAGTCGGCACGGGCCGGCTCCACGCTCTGCGATCCCGGCGCGCCGCTGCTCCTCGAACCGCCCGTGTCCGCCGAGCCCGTGGTGTCCGTCGCCGTCGAGGCCCGGCGCGCCACGGACACCGGCCGGCTGGCGGCGGCGCTGGCGCGGCTGGCCGAGGAGGACCCCTCGCTGGTGGTGCGCACCGACGCCGAGACCGGGCAGACCGTGCTGTCCGGCATGGGCGAACTCCACCTGGAGGTCGCGGTGGAGAAGATCCGCCGCGACGGGGGACCGGAGGTGTGCGTGGGCCGCCCGCGGGTCGCGTACCGCGAGACGGTCGTCGAGGGCGTGACCGGGTTCGTCTTCCGGCACGTCAAACAGGACGGCGGGACGGGCCAGTTCGCCCATGTCGTCCTCGATGTGGAACCGCTCGGGCCCGAGGCCGGCGCCACCGGCTTCGAGTTCCGCTCCACCGTGGTGGGCGGCGCGGTGCCGCAGGAGTACGTGCGCGCGGTCGAGGCCGGCTGCCGGGACGCGCTCGCCGAGGGCCCCCTGGACGGGCACCCGGTGACCGGCCTGCGCGTCACGCTCACCGACGGCTCCACGCACGTGAAGGACTCCTCCGACACGGCCTTCCGCACCGCCGGCCGGCTCGGCCTCCGCGCGGCCCTGCGCGCCTGCGCGACCATCGTGCTGGAACCGGTGGCCGAGGTCACGGTCACCGTGCCGGAGGACGCCGTGGGCTCGGTCCTCGGCGACCTCGCCGCCCGGCGCGGCAGGGTCGGCGGCTCCGAGACCCGGGGCGGCGTGGCCGTCCTGACCGCGACGGTGCCCCTGGCGGAACTGTTCGGCTACGCCACCCGCCTGCGCAGCCGAACCCAGGGCCGCGGCACCTTCACCACCCGCCCCGCCGGCTACGCCCCGGCCCCGGCAACCCGCCCGGCGCCGGTGCGGTAGCCCTCCTGGTGTCGGTGTGCGGCGATCCGTCTGGTGCCGGTGCGGTAGGGGCAGTCCGCCTGGTGTCGGTGCGGTGGCGGCGGGGGAGCACGCCGGCACGTCCGGCGTCGGCCGGGGACGCATGGCCGTGTGCCGGGTCGGCCGGGGGAGGGGACTGCGTCGCCGGCTGTCGTGTCGGCCGGCGGCGCAGTCCCCGCTGCCACGTGGCGGGCAGGTGCCCGGTCGTCGTGGCGGGGGCCTGCCCGGAGCGGCGGGACCGGCACGGGTAGCGTGAGCCGGGGCGTCCCCGCGGACATGTGTGCCGTGCGCGGTGCCCGGAAGGCCGGTCCGTCCCAGGGAGTTCCGTGAAGCACAGGGTCGCGCTCGTGGTGTTGTTCCTGCTGCCCGCGCTCTGGGGAGCGGGAAGCCTCGTCGGCGCCCTGACGGCCTCGGCGGAGGTCGAGTGCCCCGGAGAGAACGTGGGCAAGGACGGGGAGGAGCGCCCGGGCCCGATGCGCCCCGGGGACACGCAGTGTTCCGTGCTGGACGGGTCCGTCGCGGTGGCGACGCGGACGTACGAGCAGCAGCGGAGCCTGCAGTCCCTGCAGCGGTGGCGGGACGTCCGCAACGGCTGCCTGCTTCTGATGTACGGCACTGGGGGCGCCCTGCTGACCTGGCGCGCCGCCAGGTCGGTCCCGGACGTCACGTAGCCGGGGACCGCGCCTGACCCGGCGGGCTCGCCCTGTCACACCGACCGTCCCTCCACCACCGCCCGCCACGCCGGTGCCGGTGGGGCCTTGGGCGCGGGGCGGTGCCCGCCGGCCGAGAAGAACGCGGCCAGGGGAAGGACCGCCGCCCCCACGGTCACCGCGTCCGGGCCCAGCCGGCCCGGTTCGATGCGCACCCGGCCCGCGGGATGGCGCAGGGCCCGGGCCAGGGCGTGGGCGCGAACCTGGTCCAGGAACGCGTCACCGAGCTGGAGCCCGGCCCAGCCGCCGATCAGCACCCGCTCCGGCTGGAAGAGGTTGATCAGGTCGGACAGCCCGGCGCCGAGATACTCGGCGGCCTCCGTGAGCACGGCCACGGCCACCGGATCGGGACACCGCTCACCGCTGGCACCGGTCGCGGCCGGCCCCCGCCGCTCACCGCTACCGAAGCCGCCGACGACTGCCGGCCGGGAACCCCGACTGCGATCGGGACTGGAGCCGACGCCCTGGCCATCACGACGGATCGCGGCGCCGGCCAGCGCATCGGCTCGGGCGTCATCGGGCCTCGCGGCGCCGGTGAGGTCGGCGGCCCGACCACCGTCGCCGCTTGCGGTGCCGGTCAGTTCGGCGCCCCGCCCGTGCTCGACGCGCGCTCCGCCGGTGGAGTCGGCGGTCCAACCGCCGTCGAGGCTCGCGGCGCTCATGAAGTCGGCCCCCCGGCCTCCATCGCTGCCCGCGCCGTTCCCCCCGCCTCCGCCCCCGCCTCCGCCCCCGTCCGCCCGTGCCGCCGCCAGCAGTTCGGTCAGGGCCTGTTCCTCCCCGGCGCCTGGTGACGGCCGGCCGCCCGCCTCGCGCCAGCGGGCGACCAGGGCCGACGCGCCCGCGTACGCCTCCAGGCAGCCGCGCGCACCGCACCGGCAGCGGCGCCCCGCGACCCGGACCGTCAGATGCCCCCACTCCACCGCCCGCCCCTGCGCCGCCTCCTCGGTGACCACGCACGCGCCGACGCCCGAACCGAACAGCACCACCACGGCGTTGCGGGCGCCGCGCCCGCCGCCGAACCACATCTCCGCCTGCCCCGCCGCCTTGGCGCCGTTGTCGATGAAGTACGGGATGTGCGGCGGGAGTTCGCCGGTGGCGCGCAGCAGCCGTTCCAGCGGTACGGCGTCCCAGCCGACCGTCTGCCCGTGCACCACGGCGCCGCACGGACCGCCGTCCTCGACGATGCCGGGCACGCCGACGCCGACGCCGAGCAGGTCGCCGGGGCGAGCCCGGCCGTCCGGAGCACCTCCGCGATGCCGTCGGCGACATGACCGACGACCGCCTCGACGTCGTACCCGCGCGGCCCCAACGGCCGCTCCGCGCGGCTGAGTTCCGCGAGGCCGAGGTCGAGCAGCTCCACCCGTACCCGGGTCTCGCCGACGTCCACCCCGATCAGCCGCCCGCTGTCCGGCCGTATCCGCAGCAGCCGGCGCGGGCGGCCCGCGTCCGCGCCGACCACGCCCGCCTCCTCCACCAGCCCGTCGGCGAGCAGCCCGGTCACGACGTTGCTGACGGAGCCCGAACTCAGACCGGTCGCCGGCCCCAGCGCCTGCCGGCTCATCGGCCCGTCGAGATACAACCGTTGCAGAACGGCGCCCCGGCTCTCCCGCCGCAGGTCACGTACCGTACGGCCGCCCACCGCTGCCACCTGTCCTCCCCGGTTTCCGGCATTTCCGCGCCCTTTTCCGGCCTGTCCGGCCGCTTGCCGTTGCCGGATCCCTTGACGAGCGTTTCTCTTGAGGTTTAACTCACGTCCTAAATTAAGCCATGAGGGGCTTCGGTGGCCGCACGGGTCCCACGGGTCCGCACCCGTGCCGGCCTCCGCCAGCACCCTCGGGGTTCTCGACCCCCGGAAAGGGACACCAGGAGCCATGCGCAGCATCCGAGCCGCGGCCACAGGCGCCGTCACCCTGTCTCTCGTCCTCGCGGCCACGGCCTGCGGAGGCGGCTCGTCCAGCGGCGGCGGGTCCGGCGACTCGCCGAAGACGCTGACGTACTGGGCCTCCAACCAGGGCGCCAGCATCGCCGTCGACAAGCAGGTTCTCCAGCCCGAACTCGACAAGTTCCAGAAGCAGACCGGGATCAAGGTGAAGCTGGAGGTCGTGCCCTGGTCCGACCTGCTCAACCGGATCCTCACCGCGACCACCTCGGGTCAGGGCCCGGACGTGCTGAACATCGGCAACACCTGGAGCGCCTCGCTGCAGGCGACCGGCGCGCTGCTGCCGTGGGACGCCGAGAACTTCGACAAGATCGGCGGCAGGGACCGGTTCGTCGACTCCGCGCTCGGCTCGACCGGCGCACAGGGCAAGGACCCTGCCGCGGTCCCGCTGTACTCGATGGCGTACGCCCTCTACTACAACAAGAAGATCTTCGCCGACGCCGGGATCAGCAAGCCGCCCGCCACGTGGGACGAACTGGTCGCCGACGGCAAGAAGATCAAGGCCAAGGGCAAGTCCCCGCTCGGCGCCGAGGGTTCGAACCTGTCGGAGAACATCCACCACGTCTTCGTCTTCGCCAAGCAGCGCGGCGCCGACTTCTTCACCGCCGACGGCAAGCCCGACTTCACCAACCCGAAGGTGGTCGACGCGGTGAAGGCCTACGTCGACCTGATGGCGAAGGACAAGGTCATACCGGCCGGCGACGCCGAGTACGCGCAGAACCAGTCCGTCAGCGACTTCGCCAAGGGCAAGCAGGCCATGCTGCTGTGGCAGTCGGCCGCCGCCAACCTCAAGTCCCAGGGCATGAGCGAGGACGCCTACGGCATCGCGCCCGTCCCGGTGATCTCCGGCACGCCCGGCACCGGCACCCAGGTGAACTCGATGGTCGCCGGCATCAACCTCGCCGTCTTCAAGAACACCCACAACCTCGACGGCGCCACGAAGTTCGTGAAGTTCATGACCTCCGACGACGAGCAGAAGATCCTCAACAAGGCCTACAGCTCCATCCCGCCGGTGAAGTCCGCCCAGGCGGACCCCGCGTTCGGCTCCTCCGCGAACGCCGTGCTGAAGACCACCCTCGCCACCAGCGCGGCCGCCCTGCCGCAGGTCCCGTCCGAGTCGCAGTTCGAGACGGCGGTCGGTACGGCCGTCAAGGACCTGTTCGCCGACGCCGCCGCCGGACGCTCCGTCACCACCGACACGGTCAAGGCCGCGCTGACCAAGGCCCAGCAGCAGATGCCGGCGGCGTGAGCGAGACGATGACGACCACCGCCTTCAAGGAGCCGGTGACGCAGGCGCCGTCCGGCGCGGTGGCGCGCGAACCCCGCCGCCGCGCCGGACGGCTCCGCCGCGCCTCGCTGCCGTACCTGCTGCTCCTGCCCGCGCTGCTGCTCGAACTCCTCGTCCATCTGGTGCCGATGGTCATCGGCATCGTGATGAGCTTCAAGGAGCTCACCCAGTTCTACATCCGCGACTGGGGCACCGCCCCCTGGTCCGGACTCGGCAACTACAAGGTGTCGGTGGACTTCGACGCGCCCGTCGGCGAGGCCCTGCTGCACTCCTTCTTCGTCACCGTCGGCTTCACCCTGCTCTCGGTCGGCCTGTGCTGGCTCATCGGCACCGCCGCCGCGCTCTTCATGCAGGACACCTTCCGCGGCCGCGGCCTGCTGCGCGCGCTGTTCCTGGTGCCGTACGCGCTGCCCGTCTACGCGGCCGTCATCACCTGGGTGTTCATGTTCCAGCACGACAACGGCCTGGTGAACCACGTCCTGCACGACCAGCTGCACCTCACCGGCAAGCCGTCCTTCTGGCTCATCGGCGACAACAGCTTCTACGCCCTGCTCACCGTGTCGGTGTGGAAGGGCTGGCCGTTCGCCTTCCTCATCGTGATGGCCGGACTGCAGAACATCCCCCGCGAGCTGTACGAGGCGGCCGCGCTGGACGGCGCCGGGATGTGGCAGCAGATCCGCCGCATCACCCTGCCGTCCCTGCGCCCGGTCAACCAGGTGCTGGTCCTCGTCCTCTTCCTGTGGACCTTCAACGACTTCAACACCCCGTACGTGCTGTTCGGCAAGTCCGCCCCCGAGGCCGCCGACCTCATCTCCGTCCACATCTACCAGGCGTCCTTCGTCACCTGGAACTTCGGCACCGGCTCCGCGATGTCCGTGCTGCTGCTGCTCTTCCTGCTCGTCGTGACGGGCGCGTACCTGCTGTTCACCTCGCGCGGACGGAGGGCCGCCGATGTCTAGCCCGCCGCTCGCCCGGCCCACGCGCAACTCCCCGATGGCGCCGCCGCGTTCCTTCCTGTGGTCGCGCCGGATCTTCCTCACCCTGCTCACCGGCTTCGTGCTGGTCCCGGTGTACGTGATGGTCTCCAGCTCGCTGAAGCCGCTGGCGGACGTCACCGGCAAGTTCCGCTGGCTGCCGAGCGGGCTGACCATCCGGCCGTACATCGACATCTGGTCGACCGTCCCGCTGGCGCGGTACTTCACGAACTCGCTGATCGTGGCGGGCTCGGCGACGGTGTGCTCGGTGGTCATCGCGGTGTTCGCGGCGTACGCGGTCAGCCGCTACGACTTCCGGGGCAAGCGCATCTTCACGGTCACGGTCCTGTCGACGCAGATGTTCCCCGGCATCCTGTTCCTCCTGCCGCTGTTCCTGATCTACGTCAACATCGGCAACGCCACCGGCATCGCCCTGTTCGGCTCCCGAGGTGGTCTGATCCTCACCTATCTGACCTTCTCCCTCCCGTTCTCCATCTGGATGCTCATCGGGTACTTCGACTCGGTGCCGCGCGACCTGGACGAGGCGGCGCTGGTGGACGGCTGCGGCCCGCTCGGCGCGCTGCTCAGGATCGTGGTGCCGGCCGCGATCCCCGGCATCGTCGCGGTCGCCGTCTACGCCTTCATGACGGCGTGGGGCGAAGTCCTCTTCGCGTCCGTCATGACCAACGACACCACCCGCACCCTCGCCGTCGGCCTCCAGGGCTACTCCACCCTCAACAACGTCTACTGGAACCAGATCATGGCCGCCTCGCTGGTCGTCAGCGTTCCCGTGGTCGCCGGATTCCTGCTCCTGCAGCGCTATCTCGTCGCCGGTCTGACGGCGGGCGCCGTCAAGTGAACCGAGTGACCAACTCCCCTGATCCCGAAGGGACTTCCGTGTCCGAACCCATCGACCTCGCCGCGCTCCCGCACGACTTCCTCTGGGGCACGGCCACCGCGGCGTACCAGATCGAGGGAGCCGTCGCCGAGGACGGCCGCTCGCCCTCGATCTGGGACACCTTCTCGCACACCCCCGGGAAGGTCGCGAACGGCGACACCGGCGACGTCGCCTGCGACCACTACCACCGCTGGCGCGAGGACATCGCCCTGATGCGCCGGCTGGGCGTCAACGCCTACCGCATGTCGGTGGCCTGGCCCCGCGTGATCCCCGGCGGGACGGGCCAGGTCAACCCCAAGGGCCTCGACTTCTACGACGAGGTGGTGGACGCCCTGCTGGAGGCCGGCATCACCCCGTCCGTCACCCTCTACCACTGGGACCTGCCGCAGGTGCTCCAGGACCGCGGCGGCTGGCCCGAACGCGACACCGCCCACGCGCTCGCCGAGTACGCCTCCGCCGTCGCCGCCCGCCTCGGCGACCGCGTCAAGCTCTGGGCCACCCTCAACGAGCCCAGCTGCTCGGCCTGGATCGGCCACCTGGAGGGGACGATGGCCCCCGGCTGGACGGACCTCACGGCCGCCGTACGCGCCTCGGTCCACCTCCTCCTGGGCCACGGCCTCGCCACCCAGGCCATCCGCGCCGCCGCCCCCGGCGCCCAGGTCGGCATCGTCAACAACCTCTCCACCGTGCACCCGGCCACCGACCGCCCCGAGGACCTCGCGGCCGCCCGCCGCCACGACGGCCACGTCAACCGCTGGTGGCTCGACCCGGTGCACGGCCGCGGCTTCCCGGCCGACATGGTCGAGACGTACGGCGTGGAACTCCCCCTCCGCGAAGGCGACTTGGACACGATCGCCACCCCCCTGGACTGGCTGGGCCTGAACTACTACTTCCCGGCGTACGTCGCCGACGCCCCCGACGCCCCGGCGCCGTACGTCCGCGCGGTCCGCCGCGAGGGCGTTCCGCGCACCGGCATGGACTGGGAGATCGACGCGAGCGGCATCGAGACCCTGCTGCTGCGGCTGACGGAGGAGTACGGCGCCCGCAGGATCTACGTCACCGAGAACGGCTCCGCCTTCCCCGACGTGGTCCGCCCCGACGGCAGCGTGGACGACCCCGAACGCCAGGACTACCTGGAGCGCCACATCGCCGCCTGCGCCTCGGCCGCCCGCAGGGGCGCCCCGCTCGCCGGCTACTTCGCCTGGTCCCTGCTGGACAACTTCGAGTGGGCGTACGGCTACGACAAGCGCTTCGGCCTGGTCCACGTCGACTACCGGACCCAGGTCCGCACCATCAAGGGCAGCGGCCACCGGTACGCGGACATCGTCCGCGTCCACCGGGGGCAGACCCGCCGGGCGGCGTGAGCCGGGCCCGCCGGGCGGGCTGAGCCGGGGCTGCCGGGCGGGCTGGGCCGGGCGCCGAACGTTCCGAGTGCGGCCCGGTCGGCTGGTCGGCTGGTCGGCCCCGTCGGCCAGTCGGCTGATGGGCTGGTCGGCTGGTGGGCACGGGAGGGGAGCCCGTGCCCACCAGCAGCCCCTGGGCCAGACCACCCCCACCCCTGCATGTCATGCGCACGACACACGACTGACCGGCACCTCCACCCCACGAGGAGACCCGCATGTCATCCCATCGCATCCCCCGCACCCTGCTCGCCGCCCTCGCCGCCACGGCCCTGCTGTGCACCGGCCCCCTCCTGACCGCCCCCGCCTCCGCGGCCCCCGCCGCCGTCAGCTGGGACACCGACCGCGCGGCCGCCGCCTACGCGGTGAACCCGGCCGCCGTCACCGCCTCCGGCAGCGAGAACGCCGGCACCGCCCCCGGACTCGCCTTCGACGGCAACGGCTCCACCCGCTGGTCCAGCAACTTCGCCGACGACGCCTGGATCGAGATCGACCTGGGCTCCGCGATCCGGATCGACCATGTCGTCCTGGACTGGGAGGCCGCCTACGGCAAGCGCTACGTCCTGGAGGTGTCGAGGAACGGCACCGACTGGACTCCCTTCTACACCGAGACCGCGGGCACCGGCGGCTCGGTCACCGCGCACACGTACCCCCAGGAGGTGGTGGGCCGGTACGTACGGATGCGCGGCGTCGAACGCGCCACCCCCTACGGCTACTCCCTCTGGAACTTCAAGGTCTACGGCGGCGAACCCGCGCCCGCCTCCACGACCCGCACCAACCTCGCCCTGCACCACCCCGCCTTCTCGAACTACTACCAGGACGCGGGCCATTCACCGGCCTACGTAACCGACGGCGGCTGGCCGGCCGACCTCAAGGGGGACACCAGCCGCTGGTCGAGCGACTGGAACGCGGACCGCTGGGTGTCGGTGGACCTCGGCGCACAGTCCACCGTGGACAGCGTGGACCTGTACTGGGAGTCGGCGTACGCGGTCGACTACCTGCTGCAGGTGTCGGCCGACAACCGCACCTGGCAGACGGTCTACGAACCGTCGTCGGCGGACATCGCCGCCCGCCGCGCCAACGTCGCGTCCCCCTCCGACGCGGCCGGCCTGCACGACACCGTCAAGCTGCCCTCACCGGTGACCGCCCGCTACGTCCGCGTGCTCGGCAAGGAACGCCGCTCCTTCTACAACCCGGCGCCCGCCACCGCCCAGTTCGGCTACTCCCTCTACGAGTTCCAGGTGTGGGGCACCGGCGGCAGCGCGTCCGCCGCCTACCCGGTCCTCCCCGCCGACCAGTCCGGCGCCTACCGCACCACGTTCTTCGACGACTTCACCGGCGCCGCGCTCGACCGCTCCAAGTGGCGGGTGGTGCGCACCGGCACCGAGATGGGCCCGGTCAACGGCGAGTCGCAGGCGTACGTCGACTCCCCGGACAACGTCCGCGTCGCAGGCGGCGAGCTGATCCTGCACGCCAAGTACTGCAAGGGCTGCACCCAGGCGGGCGGCGGCACCTACGACTTCACCTCGGGCCGCATCGACACCCACACCCACGTCGACTTCACCTACGGCCGGGTCAGCGCCCGCATGAAACTCCCGGTCGGCGACGGCTTCTGGCCCGCCTTCTGGCTGCTGGGCTCCAACGTGGACGACCCGTCCGTGTCCTGGCCGGCCTCCGGCGAGACCGACATCATGGAGAACATCGGCTACCCCGACTGGACCAGCACCGCCCTGCACGGCCCCGGCTACTCGGCCGACGGCAACATCGGCGCCCGCCAGACATACCCGGGCGGCGGCACAGCGGACCAGTGGCACACCTACGCCGTCGAATGGACCCCGACGGCCCTGCGCTTCTACGTCGACGACCGCCTGGTCCAGGAGACCACCCGCAACGTCCTGGAGTCGACGCGCGGCCAGTGGGTCTACGACCACAACCAGTACGTCATCCTCAACCTCGCCCTCGGCGGCGCCTACCCGGCCGGCTGGAACAAGACGACCAGCCCTTACTGGGGGCTGCCGCAGTCGAGCGTCGACAAGATCGCCGCCGGGGGAGTGCAGGCGGAGGTGGACTGGGTGCGGGTGGAGCAGAAGGGGTGAGGGCCCGACAGCGGACAGGGCCGATCGCCCTGCATCACCGAGCTGACGACTGATGGCCCGTCAGATCGAGGCGCGTAGCCCGGATGGAGGTCGTGCGACGGTCGCAGCTGCGCGGCCGTCGCACCGCCGGTGCCGGAGGAGGCGCCTACTCCGGCGGCGTGGGGGTCTCGGGGGTGCGGTACATCGCCTGGACGTCCAGTTCCAGTTGCACGGTCGGTCCGACGACCGCGATGCCGCGTGCCAGCATCGAGCGCCAGTTGAGAGTGAAGTCCTCGCGGTGCAGTTCTGTCTTCGCCAGTGCCGCGCAGCGGAGTTCCTGGTCGTAACCGCCGTTCACGGTACCCAGGTACGTCGTGTCCAGGGCCACGGAGCGGCTGGTGCCGTGCATGGTGAGCGTGCCGTGCAGCGTCCACTTGGAGCCACCGCGGTAGACGAACCGGGTGCTGGTGAAGTCGATGTACGGATAGCGCTCGACGTCAAGGAAGTCCGCCGAACGAAGGTGGTTGTCACGGGTTTTGTTGCCCGTGGCGATGCTGGAGGCGTCGATCCGCACCGAGACCTGGGAGTCGGCCATGTCCGGTCCGATGCGGATGCCGCCGTCGAAACGGGTGAAACGGCCGTGGACGTGGGCCATACCCACGTGCTTGGCGATGAACCGGATCGCGGTGTGCGGAGGATCGAACAACCAGCTGCCGGGCGGCGGGAGTTCCAGCTGACGGGCGGGCAGCAGGGAGATGCGCGCCGGTGGGAGGACGACCCCGGCGGCTATGTCGACACTCTTACGGGCCGGTGTCAGCCCCTCTGCCGTGGCCATCACGCTGTAGGAGCCCGGCGACAGCGTCGCCATGAACAACCCGTACGGATCGGTGGTTCCGCGGGCGACGACGCGATGGCTGTCCACTGCGGTCACCGTGATCTCGGCGCCGCCCATGGGCTGGCCCATGGGATCCACGACCTCGCAGCCGTAGGCGCCCGCACCGGCCGGCAGGGGTATCGAGAGGCCCGGCGCGGCGTCGGCAGCGCTGCGGGAACGCCGACGTCGGAGCAGTCCGAGGGCCATGCTGTTCACCTTTCTTTACATGTGTCACTACGGCGAGGCGCGCGCAGTTGTCGGCGTGTGCGGTCGCCAAGACCCATCCGAGACTGGTTGCAGACGCGATGAGATCAACTATTCAACGATCATAAGACAGGGTCTGAGCGGGCCTTCTTCGACTTGAGCGACGCAGAGCAACCTCATGTCATGCATACGAGCGCCTGTGACGCCGTAGGTGCGGGCCGCGTCGCGACTTCTCGACCCCGATGCTTTGCAGCACTGCTGTGGCGAATAACACCTGAAGCGCCACGCCAATTCACATGGGGCTCTCCGTTCCCTCACGCACTTCACGCATTCGGCGCCGTGACACAGCTGCGCAGGCGTGTGGTGCGGGGTCCGAGACCGAGGGGAACGGCTTCCGTCCGGACGGACGAGAGGCGGTCAGGCGCGGTCCTCGCGCTGGGGCCGCCACGGCAGCCGACCACCCGACACTGCCCGAACGCCTTATTGGTGCAGACTTATTGACGCTGCATACCGGCGATGATTCACTCCCTGGCTGAGAGCGCTCTCTCGCGGTTGGGGACCAGCCGCGGTCCCGATTGCCCACCACCTTCAGGGAGAGCCGTGTCCGTGATTCCCTCTCGCCGTGCCCTGCTCCGCGGAGCGGCGGCCGCTGCCGCAGCGGTGCCGCTGGCCGGCGCCACCGCAGGATCCGCCTTCGCGTCGTCCCCCGCCTCCGCCGGCGGCACGGACGGCCACGGCACGGCCGGTCTGGGGCCGAACGTCCTGGTCTTCGACACATCGATGGGCGACGCGGCGATCCAGGCGCAGATCGACGCCGTGTTCGCCGTCCAGCAGTCCAACCAGTTCGGCACCGAGCGGTACGCCCTGGCGTTCAAGCCGGGCACGTACAACGTCGAGATCAACGTCGGCTTCTACACCCACGTACTGGGGCTCGGCGCCAGCCCCGAGGACGTCGTCATCAACGGCCATGTCACCGTCGACGCCCAGTGGTTCGGCGGCAACGGCACCCAGGACTTCTGGCGGGCCGCCGAGAACCTGACCATCGTCCCGCCGGACGGGCTGGAGCGCTGGGCCGTCGCCCAGGCCGGACCGATGCGCCGCGTCCACGTCAAGGGCAACATGATCCTCATGCCGAGCCCGCCCGGCAACGGCTGGTCCAGCGGCGGCTTCCTGGCCGACACCGTGGTGGACGGCCAGATCAACTCCGGCTCGCAGCAGCAGTGGCTGTCGCGCAACGACACCATCGGCAGCTGGACCGGCGCCAACTGGAACATGGTCTTCGTCGGCGTCCAGGGCGCACCCGCCACGTCCTTCCCGACCCCGCCTTACACGACCGTCGACCGCACCCCGGTGATCCGGGAGAAGCCGTTCCTGACCGTGGACCGACGCGGGGCCTACCACGTCTTCGTGCCCGCGCTGCGCCGCGACAGCGCCGGCACCTCCTGGGCCGACGGACCGGCCGCCGGCCACAGCATCCCGCTGACCGAGTTCCACGTCGCCCGCCCCGGAGACTCCGCCTCGAGCATCAACGCGGCGCTCGCCCGCGGCAAGCACCTCCTGCTCACCCCGGGCATCTACCCGCTGTCCGCACCACTGCGGATAACCCGGCCCGGCACCGTCGTCCTCGGCCTCGGCCTGCCCACCCTCCAAGCAGTCAAGGGCAACTCGCTCATCGAGGTCGCCGACATCGATGACGCGTCCGTGGCCGGCGTGATCCTCGAGGCCGCCTCCGCCGATTCCCCCGTGCTGCTGCGCGTGGGCGACGGCCGCAGCCGCAGGAACCACGCGCACCGCCCCACCGCACTCTTCGACGTCTTCCCGCGCATGGGCGGCGCCGTCCCCGGCGGCACCCGGGTCAGCATCCAGATCGACAGCAACGACGTGATCGTCGACCACGTCTGGGCCTGGCGCGCCGACCACGGCCTCGACGGCACGGTCGGCTGGTCGGTCAACCCCGCGGGCGTCGGCTTCCTCGTCAACGGCGACCGGGTCACCACCTACGGCCTGTTCGTCGAGCACCACCAGAACTACGAGGTGCTCTGGAACGGCAACCATGGCCGCACCTACTTCTTCCAGAACGAGCACCCCTACGACGTCCCGACACAGTCGGCCTGGAGACACGGCAACACCAACGGCTTCGCCGCCTACAAGGTCGGCGACCACGTCACCGAGCACCACGCGTGGGGCCTGGGCAGCTACGCCTACTTCAACCTCAACGCGAACATCTACACCGACCGCGCCTACGAGGTCCCCGACACCCCGGGCGTCGTCTTCACCTCGCTGATGACCGTCTGCCTCAACGGCGCGGGCGGCGGCGGCATCCTGCACTGCATCAACAACGCCGGTGACCCTGTGGAGAACGGCTTCGGAACCTACAACATGAAGTCGTACTCGAACGGCGTCGGCATGGTCTGAACCGCCTCACAGACATGAGTGCCCACAAGGTGCTGGTGGGGAGGCGTGCACCGAGGGTGTCGGTTGCGCTGAAGGCGCATGTGAGTCCGCAGGGCAGCGGCCGGACTCGGTGCCAGGTCTTCGCCGAGTCCGGCACTCCGATGCACGTCCGCGGACCTTGGCGTACCCCGGCCCTTGTTGAGTGAACCGCACAGGGTGGTCGGCGCACGCCTGGAGCTGTACCCGGCGTGTGCCGGCAAGTCCGCGCTGTCGGTGTCGTTTGCTCGACGCGACGGGAGTGGAGTAGGCGCGCTTGCCGCCGTGGCGGTGAACGGCGCATCGGTGCCGTACGTAACACCCATCCGTGGGAGGATCCCTCACCATGAGCGCGTCCCCGGCGGTGAGAGGTTTGCGTGCCGCGGTGTTTTCCGCGGTGTGCGTGCTGCTCGCCGCCGCCGGGCACGGGCTCGCCATGGGCGACATGCCGCCGCTGTGGGCCGACGCGGCCGCCTTCGCCGCCGTGCTCGCTCTCGGCTGGCTTCTCGGCGGCCGGGAGCGCTCGTTGCCCGGCATCGGCGTGGCCATGCTGCTCGTCCAGGCGGGCCTGCACCTCGGCTTCGACGCAGCCCACGCCAGTTCGGGGCACGCCGGTCTGCCGGGTATGGCAGCCATGCCCGGGCACGGCGGGGCCATCGGCGCCCCGGCCACGAGCTTGGTGTCCGGCCATGTCATGGCGCCGCCGATGTCCGGTCACGTGATGGCATCCATGTCCGCGATGCACCTCCGCATGGCCGCCCACGCCTCCGCCCACGCGCACGTCACTGCCTACGCCACCGCCGCCCACCTCCTCGCCGCCCTGGTCGCCTCCTGGTGGCTGTGGCGAGGCGAGGCCGCGCTGTGGTCGTTGCTGCGGCGGGCCGGGACGTTGGTGCCCGGGCTCGTCGCCTGGTGGCGGGACACCCCGCTGCCCGCCCCCGCCGGGGCCGCACCGGGTGTCCCGGCGGGCCCCGAACCGCCCCGGCCGACCCTGCTGCGGCACGCCGTCAGCAGACGCGGACCCCCGGCACCGATCCCGTACTCGCTCTGCCCCTGAACGACACATCACCCGTACGGAGATCGACTCACCCATGTCCGCATCGCATCCCGCCGCCCGCCGCGCCGGCGCTGTCGCTGCTCTCGCCGTCACGACGGTGCTCCTCGCCGCCGGTGCCGCTTCCGCGCATGTCACCGTCCACCCCGAGAGCTACGCCAAGGGAGCCACCGACGGTGTGCTGACCTTCCGCGTGCCCAACGAGGAGGACAGCGCCTCCACCACGAAGGTGCAGGTCTTCCTGCCCACCGACCACCCCGTTCTCGGCGTGCTCGTGCACCCGCAGGACGGCTGGACCGCCAAGGTCACCACCACCAAGCTCAAGACACCGGTCAAGACCGACGACGGCACCATCACCGAGGCCGCCTCCGAAATCACCTTCAGCGGCGGGAAGATCGGCGCCGGGCAGTACGAGGACTTCAACGTCGCCTTCGGCCAACTGCCCGACGACACCGGCACGTTGGTGTTCAAGACCCTGCAGACCTACTCCGACGGCAAGGTCGCGCGCTGGATCGAGGAGCCGGCCGCCGGCGGTGACGACGAACCGGAGAACCCGGCACCCGTGCTGAAGCTCACCGCCGGTGACACTGCCTCCGCGCCCGCCAAGAACGCCACCGACACAGCCACAGCCACCGCCAAGGCGGGGCCCGACGCCAGCGACTCCACCGCCCGTGGACTCGGCATCGCCGGTCTGGTCGTCGGTGTCCTCGGGCTCGCGGCCGGCGCCTTCGCGATCGTACGGAGCCGGTCGGCGCGGTCGTAGCGGTCCTAGCGGCCGTAGGCGGTATGACGACATAGAGACCTGTCGGCATCACGATAGGGGGCCGAGGACAGGTCATGGCGCGCCACGCGCGCCCCGTGGGGGAAGGGCCGTACCGGTGGTGATCCGCGCTCGGGTCCGGTCCTCCCCCCGCCGGGCCCGGCCGAAAACGGCTTGCGCTCGCCTCGGCGGTGGTCAGGATGGGCGCGTGCAGAGCCGTGCGAGTGCGATCGAAGGTGCGCCGATGGATCCGACCGAGTCAGGGCATGCCGCGCGGGTGTCCGCCCACGCGGCCGTGTCAGCGCGGCTGGCGCTGTTCAGCGACCGCCGGCTGCGCGACGCGGTGGCCGCCGCGCCGGTGCTCGGGTCCGGTGTCGGCGGCCGGTCGGGCGAGATGGAGGTCGAGGGCGTACCGGTCTTCGTCAAACGCGTGCCGCTCACGGACCTCGAGCTGGCCGGGGAACATGTCCGGTCCACCGCCAACCTCTTCGAGCTGCCCCTCTTCTACCAGTACGGCGTGGGCTCCTCGGGCTTCGGCGCCTGGCGGGAGCTGGCCGCGCATCTGATGACCACCGGCTGGGTGCTGGAGAACGAGTACGCGGGGTTTCCGCTGCTGTACCACTGGCGGGTCCTGCCGGACTCCCCGCCGGACGGGTTCACCGACGTGTTCGGCGGGATCGAGGGCGCCGTCGCGCACTGGGACGGGTCACCAGCCGTGCGCCGGCGGCTGGAGGCCATCGGCAAGGCCTCGTACAGCCTGGTTCTGTTTCTGGAGCATGTGCCCCGCACGCTCTCCGCCTGGCTCCGCGACACCCGGGGCGCGGAGGACACCCGGGACGCGGGCGGTGCCCGGCAGCCGGGGCACGGAGACGGCTCGTCGCCGTACCGGTGGGTGGAGGAGGCGCTGGTGCGGGGCACGCAGTTCATGAGCGGCCGCGGGCTCGTGCACTTCGACGCGCACTTCGACAACCTGCTCACCGACGGCCGCCAGGTGTACTTCGCGGACTTCGGGCTCGCCCTGAGCCGGGACTTCGAACTGTCCGGGCCCGAGCGGGAGTTCCTTGCCGGGCATCTGGTGTACGACCGGTCCTACGCCCCCACCCACCTGCTGCGGCATCATCTCCCCGACGACGTGCGGGGCGGGATGGAACCCGGCGCGTTCCTGCGCGCCTGGGCTGCGGGGCGCCGGCCCGGCAGTGTGCCGTCCGGTCTCGCCGCGCTCCTCGACCGGCATGCGCCGCACGCGATCGTCCTCGACGACTTCCACCACCGGCTGCTCACGCGGAGTAAGCGGACGCCGTTCCCCGCCGCCGAGGTCAGACGGGCACTGGAGGCCGCCGGGCCTGCGCCGGCGCGCTGAGGGCTCGCCCCGGACCTGGCACAGGGGCACCGAGCCCTCGCCCCGCCCCTCGCGCGCGGCCCAGAGCACATCCGTACCCGCCCTCACCTCGCCCCCAGCCCCACCAACCGCGGCTCCGCCGCCTCCGGCTGGACCGCTTCCGCCGCTTCCGCCGCCGCCGGCGTACGCCGCGAGGTGCGCCACAGCCACCGTATGTCCCGGCCGAAGGACCACAGCAGCGAGCCCAGGGCGAGGACCACGATGGTGAGGTTCACCAGGTGGGGGAGGAGGCCGGAGCCCGCCAGGAGCAGGGCTATGCCCTGGATCGCCGCGACCGTCTTGCGGGCGAAGGACGGCGGGAGCGGGGCGTTCAGCCAGGGGGCGAACCGGGCCGCGGCGGCGAAGGCGTAGCGCATCCCGCCGATCAGCAGCACCCACGGGCCGAGTTGCATGGACACATACACGCTCAGCACCAGGATCAGGAACGCGTCGACCTCCATGTCGAAGCGCGCGCCGAGCGCGGTCGACGTGCCGGTGCGGCGGGCCACCTTGCCGTCGACGCCGTCCAGGAGCAGGGCGACCGCGGTCAGGCCGACCAGCAGGGTCACCGGCGGTGCGCTCTCGAAGGAGTCCGCGACCAGCGCCGTCACCCCGCCCACCAGGGTGGCCCGGCCGAGCGTGACACGGTTGGCGGGGCCGAAGGAGCGCAGGCAGGAGCGGTGCAGGGCCCGGGCCAGGACCGCCCAGGTGGCGAGCGCGAACGCCAGGCCCGTCAGCCAGCCGGCCGGCCCCATGCCTATCGCCGTGCCGAGCAGAGCCAGCAGCAGGAGCTGTATGCCCGCTCCGACAGCGGTCTCCTGCTGGGGCCTGGCGTCATACGTGTTGTTCAGGGCCACCGCACACCCTCCGGCCGAGTGACAGAGTCGATCAACGCCGCGTACTGTGCGCGGCCTGTGCACTTCTCGGTACGTGAACAACTTCCCTACTGTTCAGGAGGATGCCGATGAACCGCTCGGCCCGCGCGTTCTGGCTCCGCTCACCGGGCCTCGGTGAGCTGCGCGACATCACGCTCGCTGAGCCCGGCGAGGACGAGGTCGTGGTGCGCGCCCTGTACTCCGGGGTGAGCCGCGGCACGGAGACGCTGGTCTTCCGCGGCGGGGTTCCTCAGAGCCAACACGCAGTGATGCGGGCGCCGTTCCAGGAGGGCGAGTTCCCGGCTCCGGTGAAGTACGGCTACCTCAGCGTCGGCGAGGTGGAGGAGGGGCCGGCGGGCCTCGTCGGGCGGACCGTGTTCTGCCTGTATCCGCATCAGACCCGTTACGCCGTTCCGGTGAACGCCGTGACCGTCGTGCCCGAGACGGTTCCCGCCGCGCGGGCCGTGCTCGCCGGGACCGTGGAGACCGCCGTGAACGCGCTGTGGGACGCCGCGCCCCTGATCGGCGACCGGATCGCGGTGGTCGGCGGCGGCATGGTCGGCTGTTCGGTGGCCGCGCTGCTGGCCCGCTTCCCGGGCGTACGGCTGCAACTGGTCGACGCCGACCCCGCCCGCGCCGAGACGGCCGAGGCGCTCGGCGTGGACTTCGCGACGCCCGACGGCGCCCTCGGCGACTGCGACCTCGTCGTGCACGCGAGCGCCACCGAGGCCGGTCTCACCCGCGCCCTGCAACTCCTCGCCCCGGAGGGTACGGTGGTGGAACTGAGCTGGTACGGCGACCGGCGTGTCACCCTGCCGCTCGGCGAGGCCTTCCACTCCCGGCGGCTCACCGTGCGCAGCAGCCAGGTCGGCACGGTCGCCCCGGCCGCCCGGGCCGGACGCGGTTACGCCGAACGGATGGCGCTCGCCCTCGACCTGCTCGCCGACCCGGCACTGGACGCGCTCATCACCGGGGAGAGCGACTTCGAACAACTCCCGGACCTCATGCCCAAGCTCGCCTCGGGCGAGATCCCCGCCCTGTGCCACCGGATCCGGTACGCCGAGACGGGCCTGACCTGAGAAAAGAGTGAGAGTGAGCTGAACACGGGGAACCGAAGAGCCGTACTACACGGCATCCCCCGACGGGTAAGGGCAGGGGGACCAGACGCGTCGTACCTGGAGGGTCGTCCGTTGTTCAGCATCACCGTCCGCGATCACATCATGATCGCCCACAGCTTCCGCGGCGAGGTGTTCGGGCCCGCGCAGCGTCTGCACGGCGCCACGTTCCTCGTGGACGCCACCTTCCGCCGCGAGCAGCTGGACGAGGACAACATCGTGGTCGACATCGGACTGGCCACGCAGGAACTGCGCCTGATCACCGCCGAGCTGAACTACCGCAACCTCGACGACGAACCCGAGTTCGCCGGCGTCAACACCTCCACCGAGTTCCTCGCCAAGGTCATCGCCGACCGGCTCGCCGAACGCGTCCACAAGGGCGCCCTCGGGGAGGGCGCCAAGGGGCTCGCGGGCATCACCGTCACCCTGCACGAGTCGCACATCGCCTGGGCGAGTTACGAGCGTGGCCTGTGACCGGGGCGATCACGCGGCGGGCCCGGCTGTCGTACGTCCCGGCACAGCCCACCACTGCCGAGAAGGCCGGAATCATCCCCATGTCCCTTCGCACGGTGCACTTCGTCGTGCCGGGCGGCGTCGACGACCCGGCCGCGCCCAGCGGCGGCAACGCCTACGACCGCCGGGTCTGCCTGGACCTGCCCGGCTTCGGCTGGCAGGTCACCCGCCATGCCGCGCCCGGCGCCTGGCCGTGCCCCGACCAGGCCGCCCGCGACCGTCTCGCCCGCACCCTGCACGACCTGCCGGACGACGCCGTGGTGCTGCTCGACGGGCTCGTCGCCTGCGGCGTTCCGGACATCGTCACCCCGCACGCCGACCGCCTGCGGCTGGCTGTGCTCGTCCACCTCCCGCTCGGCGACGAGACGGGCCTCGACCCGGCCGTCGCGGCCGACCTCGACGCCCGCGAGCGCGCCGTGCTGCGCGCCGCGCCCGCCGTCGTCGCCACCAGCGACTGGGCCGTACGGCGGCTCGTCTCCCACCACGGACTCGCCCCCGAACGCGTGCACGTCGCCGTGCCCGGCGCCGACATCGCGCCCCTCGCACCCGGCACCGACGGCGTCTCCCGGCTGCTGTGCGTGGCCGCCGTCACCCCGCGCAAGGGCCAGCACCGGCTCGTGGAGGCCCTCGCGGCGGTCCGGGACCTGCCGTGGACGTGCGAACTCGTCGGCGGACTCGGCCACGACCCGGAGTACGTCGCCCACTTGCGGGACCTGATCGCCCGGCACGGCCTCGCCGACCGGCTGCACCTGACCGGACCCCGCTCCGGCGCCGACCTCGACGCCACGTACGCCGCCGCCGACCTGATGGTGCTCACCTCGTACGCCGAGACCTACGGCATGGCGGTCACCGAGGCCCTGGCCCGCGGCATCCCCGTCCTCGCCACCGACGTCGGCGGAGTGCCGGAGGCGGTCGGCCGCGCCCCCGACGGCGGGGTGCCCGGCATCCTCGTCCCGCCGGAGGACCCGGCAGCGCTCGCCGCCGAACTGCGCGGCTGGTTCAGCGAACCCGACGTACGCCGCCGGCTCAAGGCCGCCGCCCGCGGCCGCCGCGCCGCCCTCGACGGCTGGGCCACCACGGCCCGCAGCCTCGCCGGCGTCCTCGCCCGCCTGCCCGAAGCCCCGAGGAGGGCGGCATGACCACGCCGGAGACCACGACGAACGTCACGCCGCGCATCCCGGCGGCCCAGGGGACGGCGGCGAACGGCGCCGGGGAGTCCGGTGCCGCCGCTCACATCCGGGAGAGCGGCGTCCGCGGCTCCCTCGCCCCCGGGGGCGAGGGTGATGCCGCCGGTGACGTGGAGCCGGGCGTGGGTGCGTCCGTCGTCGCCGGGGCCGGGCCCGTCGGGCGGCCCGGGGAGCGGGCCACCGTACGGCTGCGCGACGGCGAGCCGGAGGAGCCGCCCCGGTACGCGCCCGAATGGCTGCGGTTGCGGGAGGGGGCCGACGCGGCCGCGCGCGCCGAGGAGTTGCTGGACCCGCTGCGGGCCCGGCTGGCCGGCTGCGCGGGCCAGGGCGGCGCGCTGGCCGTGCACGACCTGGGCTGCGGCACCGGTTCGATGGGCCGCTGGCTCGCGCCCCGGCTGGCCGGCGCACAGCACTGGATCCTGCACGACCACGACCCCTACCTGCTGCACTTCGCCGCCGTGGGCTCTCCGCGCTCCGCCGCCGACGGCAGCGGCGTCACCGTGGAGACCCGGCGCGGCGACGTCGCCCGGCTGACACCGGACGCGCTGGCCGGGGCGTCGCTGGTCACCGCCTCCGCGCTGCTCGACGTGCTCACCCGCGAGGAGGTCGTCACCCTCGCCGACGCCTGCGCCGGGGCCGGCTGCCCCGCGCTGCTCACGCTGTCCGTGGCCGGCCGGGTCGAACTCACCCCGGACGACCCCCTGGACAGGGACATCGCCGAGGCGTTCAACGCCCATCAGCGGCGCAACGGGATGCTCGGACCGGACGCGGTCACCGTGGCCTGCGAGGCGTTCGCCGCGCGCGGGGCCGCCGTACGGGTGCATCCGAGCCCGTGGCGGCTCGGCCCCGAGGAGTCCGCGC
Source organism: Streptomyces sp. NBC_00557 (assembly GCF_036345995.1). Classification (NCBI taxonomy): domain Bacteria; kingdom Bacillati; phylum Actinomycetota; class Actinomycetes; order Kitasatosporales; family Streptomycetaceae; genus Streptomyces; species Streptomyces sp. NBC_00557. The sequence continues at coordinate 1,326,384 of NZ_CP107796.1, read as the reverse complement.
TGACCGAGCAGTGGCTGCGCGGCTGGGTGGGCGCGGCCGTGGAGCAACGGCCCGGACTGCGCGAGCGTGCGGAGCGGTATCTGCGGGACCGGCTCGCCGCCTGTGCCGCCGGTGAACTGCGGGTCGTGGTCCACCACAGCGACCTGCTGGCCCTGCCCCGGCCGACGGGCGGAGCGTCATGAACACCGGGACCGGGGGCCACGCGCGCGTGGGCGGCAGGGACGCGGCGCACGCGCGCGTGCACGGCGGCGGCCCCGCCGAGGCGTGTGCGTACGGCGTCGGCACCCTTCACGCGCGCGTACCCGACACCGGCGCGGTGCGGGCGATCCACGAGGCCGGCACCGGGCTTCCGCATCCGCCGCCCTCGCCGTCGGAGCCACACGCCGTGACGTCCGATGCGCCGGCCCCGCTCCGGCGAGCGCTCGGGCCGTCGCCGGCGTCGCCCGCACCCGACCAGCCCCCCACCGCCCGGCGCCCCGCCCTGCACACGCTGCGTACGCACTTCGGCACCCTCGCCGGTGCCCTCATCCTCGGGGCCCTGCTGTGGCGGCTGGGCACGGGCGTGCTCGTGGACGGGCTGCGGCGGATCGACACCGGGACGGTGCTGGCCGCGCTGGCGATCGGCGTGGTCACCACCGTCCTGAGCGCCTGGCGCTGGCAGTTGGTGGCCCGCGGCCTGGGCATCCGGCTGCCGCTGGGCGCCGCCGTCGCCGACTACTACCGGGCGCTGTTCCTGAACGCGGCGCTGCCCGGCGGGATCCTGGGCGACGTGCACCGGGCGGTCCGGCACGGGCAGAGCGCCGGAGACCTGCGGCGCGGCGTGAAGGCCGTCGTACTGGAACGCGTCGCCGGGCAGCTCGCGCTGGCGGCGCTCGCCGTGGCGGTGCTGCCGACCCTGCCCTCCCCGGTCCGCGCCCAGGCCCGCGACTTCGCCCCGCTGGCGGCCCTCGCCGTGGCGGGAGCGCTCGCCGTCGGCCTCGCCGTACGGATGAACCGGGCGCCCTCCCGCCGGACCGGTGGCCTGCGCGCCGCGCTCGGCGAGGCGCGCCGGGGCCTGTTCTCCCGCCACGGCGGACCGGGCATCGCGCTGTCCTCCGCCGTCGTACTGGCCGGGCACCTGGCGATGTTCGCCGTGGCCGCCCGGGTCGCCGGCTCCGCCGCCTCCGTCGCGCAGCTGGTGCCGCTCGCGGTCCTCGCCCTGGTCGCCATGGGCCTGCCGCTGAACGTCGGCGGCTTCGGCCCCCGCGAGGGCGTCACCGCCTGGGCGTTCGGCGCCGCGGGACTCGGCGCGAGCACCGGAGTCGCCGTCGCCGTGGTGTACGGCGTGCTGAGCTTCGTGGCGAGCCTGCCCGGCGTCGTCGTCCTGGCCGCGCGCTGGTACGCCGGCCTCCGCACACGGGTCGCCTCGCCGGACGAAGCCTCGCCCGCCGACGCGGACACCGCCCCCGCCGTGCGCGTGGACACGGCCCCCGCCGCCCGGACGGACGGGGCGTCGACCACTCCGGCGGCCGGCCCCCGGACCGCTGAGGCGGCACCGGTGCCTGCCACCCCGGCGGACGGCGGCACCCCAATCACCCCCGCGGACAAGGCTTCGGCCAGTCCCGCGGACAAGGCTCCGGCCAGCCCCGCGCCCGGCGCCGCGGCCACCTCCGCCGGCAGCCCCCCGACCGTCCCGGCGGACCCCTCCGCGACCGCCGGGACCAGCGGCCCCGGAACCGGCTACCCGCGGGCCTCGTCGGACGTGAGCAGCGTGAAACACGGCTCGAAGGATTCCGTCAGGCTCGCCAGGAGTTCCTTCCCCTTTTCCGCGGATCCCAGGGAAGGACGGCCGATGACGCCCGATTCGGTGTAGGCGGACATTCCAACTGTGAGCAGATGACGACGGTCGTCAGCGGTGAAATCGGCGGACTCGTAACCAGGGCGGACGAATTCGGGATGAGCGTGCAGCAGAATCGAGGTCTCGATTTCCCCCGCGTGCATGTCGGTGAGCAGCGATGTCTGCACCCCCGCCCGCTCCCGCGCCGCCTCCCAGTCCTCCGCGGCCGGGAACAGCGCCATCCGCTCACCGCGCGCGGAGGCCTCCTGGACGACGTTGCCCAGGACGTAGTTCCCGCCGTGCCCGTTGACCACGACCAGCGCCTCGACGCCCGAGCGGCGCAGCGACGCCGCGATGTCACGGACCACCGCATGCAGGGTCACGGAGGAGATGCTGACGGTCCCCGGCCAGTCCGCGTGCTCGTGCGAGCAGGAGACCGTCACCGGAGGAAGGAGGTGCACCGGGTACGCGGCGGCGATCTCCCGCGCCACGGCGCAGGCGACGAGCGTGTCGGTCGCCAGCGGAAGGTACGGACCGTGCTGTTCGAAACTGCCGACGGGAAGGACGGCGACCTGTGCTGACACCTCCGCGCCCCGGGTCCGTACGTCTTCCGTGGTGTCCGTCGGCAACACGCCGCAGGCCACGCCGTACGCCACCTCGCCTGCCGCCGCACGCGCGCCCGAACCACTCATCTTTTCATGGCCTTTCGTCTCTGTTTAGGAATCAGATCATGACAGAAAACACCGGCGTCAACATGGGCGTACTCGGCAAGAAGTCCCCGCGGCGTTCGGGCGCGGAACGCGTCGTGAACGCACCGCTGCCCACCGTGTACGGCGAATTCCAGGCGATCGGCTACCTGGACCACGACCGCGGTGACGAGCAAGTGGCCCTGGTGTACGGCGAGATCGGCACCGAGAACGTGCTGACCCGGCTGCACTCCGAATGCCTCACCGGCGACGCGTTCGGCTCCCGGCACTGCGAGTGCGGCGACCAGCTGGCCTCCGCGCTGCGTGCCGTCGTCGCCGAAGGCAGCGGCATCGTCGTCTACTTGAGAGGCCACGAGGGCCGCGGCATCGGACTGCTCGCCAAGCTGCGCGCCATGGCCCTGCAGGCGGAGGGCCTGGACACGGTGGAGGCGAACCTCGCGCTCGGTCTCCCCGTCGACGCCCGCGACTACGGCATCGCCGCCGAGATCCTGCACGACCTCGGGGTGCGTTCGGTCCGCCTGATGTCCAACAACCCGCGCAAGCGGGAGGCGCTGGTCCGGCACGGCATCCAGGTCGCCGAGCGGGTGCCGCTGCTGATCGAGCCGTGCGAGAGCAACATCACGTATCTGCGCACCAAGCGGGAGCGGCTGGACCACATCCTGCCCCACCTGGACGCCGTCGCCCACGGCTCCTGAGCGGGCCGTCGACCGGACCGCCCGCCGCCTCCCCCATGGGCGGCGGGCGCCGCGGCGGTCAGTCCCGCAGGGCCTCGTGGACCAGCCGCCGCAGCTCGGGGAAGACCTTCAGCGTCTTCGGGCGCACCTGCGTCATGAACTGCACCGTCAGCTCATGGGCCGGGTCCACCCAGAACGCGGTCGTGGCCGCGCCGGTCCAGCCGTAGGTGCCGGGGCTGGAGGGGGCCAGGGTGCGGGAGGGGTCGGTGACCACCGAGACGTTGAAGCCGAAGCCGAGCCCGTCGTTGCCGGGCTCCTGGTGGACCGGCGCGCCGAAGGACCGCAATGTCGCGTCGCCGGGCAGCTGGTTGCGGGTCATCAGCCCGACGCTGTCCGCGGACAGCAGCCGGACGCCGTCGAGTTCACCGCCCCGGCGCAGCATCTCCATGAACCGGTGGAAGTCGTACGCCGAGGAGACCAGGCCGCCGCTGCCGGACAGGAACCTCGGCCGGCCGTGCACCGGCAGTCCCGGCACCGGCTGGATGCCGCCGTCGTCCGTCTCGCCGTACAACTCGGCCAGCCTGCCCGCCTGTTCGGACGGTCCGGGCTCGATGTGGAAACCGGTGTCGGTCATGCCGAGCGGACGCAGGATCCGCTCGGCGAAGAAGGCGTCCAGCGGCTGCCCCGACACCACCTCGACAACCCGGCCCAGCACGTTCGAGGCGACCGAGTAGTTCCACCGCGTGCCCGGCTCGAACTGCAGCGGCATCCGCGCGTAGACCTCGGTGGTCTCGGTCAGATCGGCGCCGGGCGGCACCGAGTACTCCAGGCCGGAGTCGCGGTAGAGGGCGTCGACGGGGTGCCGGTGGTAGAAACCGAAGGTCATGCCCGCGGTGTGGGTGAGCAGATGCCGGATCAGGATCGGTCCGCCGGCCGGGCGGGTGCGCATGTCCGCACCCGATCCGTCCACGTACACCCGGGGGTCGGCGAACGCGGGCAGGTGCCGGTCGAGCGGGTCGTCCAGGGACAGCCGGCCCTCCTCCACCAGCAGCAGCACGGCGACGGCGGTCACCGGCTTGGTCATGGAGTAGATCCGCCACAGCGTGTCCGCCTCGACCGGCAGCCCGGCCGCGACGTCGCGCCGGCCGTAGGTGGTGAGGTGGGCGATCCGGCCGCCGCGCGCCAGGGCCACCAGAAAGCCGGGCAGCCGCCCGTCGTCGACGAGGCGGGTGACATACCGGTCCAGCCGGTCCAGCGCCTTCTCGTCCAGCCCCGCCTCAGCCGGGTCGACTTCCTGCCGCAGCCGTGCCATCGCTCTCCTCCGGTCGCTCGTCCGCGACGCCCCCGGCGTCCCGCCGGAACGCATCCGCTGCTCCATCGTCGCCCAGAAACCCCGTCACGCACCCGCTCATCAGCGGTTTTTGTGATCGACACGACGCCTACGGCCGCCTCCGGCCCGCGATCGCCACCCGCGCCCCGGTCAGCGCACGGTCGCCGTGACCTCCGGCGGCACACGGTGGTGACCGCCCCCGAGCAGCGAGCCGTCGCCGGCCGGTGCGCGGTGGCGCCCTGCACCGGGCGAGGCGTGGTGAGTGGCGCCGGGGAGGCGACGCCGGTCCCCGGTACCGCCTCGTCGCTGTCGGCAGCCTGCGGGCCGAGGGCACGCCCAGCGCCGCGACGGCCGCCGGGGCGGGCAGGGCCGGACCGGTTCCCCGGCGGCGCCCAGGAGCGCGTGCGTACGCAGACACCGTCCACCGGAGCCGGTCGGGTGTCGCGCGCTCCGTGTGCCGGCCGTCGGCCGGGGGCCGGACGCGGCCGGCGCGGGGGAATGCGAGGCCCGTTCCAGGGAGTTGACCGTGCCATGAGCGAAGACACCTCGGCACCCGCGCAGGACGCGCTGCTCGGCCTGCTCTCCGAAGGCCACGCCGGCACCCTGGTCACCCTCAAGCGCGACGGCCGCCCCCAGCTGTCCAACGTCACCCACGCCTACTACCCCGACGAGCGCGTCATCCGGATCTCCGTCACCGACGACCGCGCCAAGACCCGCAACCTGCGCCGCGACCCCCGCGCCTCCTACCACGTCACCAGCGCCGACCGCTGGGCGTACACCGTCGCCGAGGGCACGGCCGACCTCTCCCCGGTCGCCGAGGACCCGCACGACGACACCGTCGAGGAACTGATCCGCCTCTACCGGGACGTCCAGGGCGAACACCCGGACTGGGACGACTACCGGGCGGCCATGGTCCGCGACCGCCGCCTGGTGGTACGGCTGCACGTCGAGAGGGTGTACGGCATCCCGAAGCGCTGACCCGCCCCGGCTCCCGGCCCGGAAGCGCCGGCCCGCTCCGGTTCCCCGTCACGACGCTTCGGCGGTCCGCGTCTCGATGGCGTGCAGGACGGCGACCATGTCCTGGGCGCCGTGCCCCTGCGCCACCGTCTCCTCGAACAGGGTGTGGCAGACGTCGAGGAGCGGCGAGGCCAGCTGCGCCTTGCGGGCCGCCTCGGCGATGAGCCGGTTGTTCTTCAGGACGTCCAGCGCGGCCGCCTGCACCGAGAAGTCCCGGCCGAACAGCTTGGGCGCCTTCATCCGGGACACGCCGCTGGCCATGGGCCCCGCGTCGAGGACGTCCAGGAACAGCCGCCGGTCCAGGCCCTGCCGCTCGGCGAAGTGGAACGCCTCGGTCAGCCCGGTCACCTGGGTGATCAGGAAGAGGTTCACGGCCAGCTTCATCAGCAGCGCGCTCGGCGCCGGGCCGCACACGAACGTCTCCCGGCACATCGGCGCGAGCAGCGGCCGTACGGCGTCCACCGCGTCCGGTTCCCCGGCGAGCATCGCCACCAGCTGCCCCTCCTCCGCGGGCACCCGTGATCCGGAGACGGGCGCCTCGACGTACCGGCCGCCGGCCGCGCGGACGTCGGTCTCCAGGGCGTGGGAGTACTCGGGGGAGGTGGTGCCCATGTGGACGACGGTGCGCCCGGCGACCCGTGCGGCCAGCGCCGGCGTGCCGCGGCCGAGGACGGTGTCGACTGCGGTCTCGTCCGCCAGCATCAGCAGGACGGCCTCCGCCCCGGCGAACACCTCGTCGGCGTCCGCGGCGACCCTCGCCCCGGCTTCCCGCAGCGGCGCGGCGCGCTCCGGGGTGCGGTTCCAGACCACCAGCGGAGTGCCGGCGGACGCCAGGCGCTGTGCCATGGGGCGGCCCATCACCCCGAGACCGATGAAACCGACGTTCACGGCGACCGTCCTCCGCTCCCGGACCCAACCTTATGACGGCTGTCATAGTAGCGGCCGTTATGACGCCGGTCATAGAGTGGGGAGAGACGAATCGGAGGGCGGCGCATGAGCGAGGCGCGACACGGGCCGCGGGAGCGGATGGTCTTCAGCGCGGCCCAGCTCATCCGGCGCGACGGCGTCGCCGCGACCGGCATGCGCGAGGTCGCCGCACACGCGGGCGCACCGCGCGGCTCGCTCCAGCACTACTTCCCGGGCGGGAAGGAACAACTGGTCAACGAGGCGGTCGGCTGGGCCGGCCGGTACGCCGGCAAGCGCATCGCGCGCTTCCTCGCGGGGCTCCAGGAGCCGACGCCGAGCGGTCTGTTCGCGGCGATGGTCGCGCAGTGGACCGACGAGTACGCGGCGCACGGCTTCGCGACCGGCTGCCCGGTCGCCGCCGCCACCGTCGACTGCGCCTCCGCCGGCGGCTCGACCCGCGAGGCCGTGGCCGCCGCCTTCACCACCTGGCGCACCCCGCTCGCCGAGGCGCTGGCCGGCATGGGCGTGCCCGAGGCCCGCGCCGAGTCCCTGGCCACGCTGATGATCAGCACGCTGGAGGGCGCGATCCTGATGGCCCGCGCCGAACAGGACGTACGGCCCCTGACCACGGCCGTACGGGAACTCGGCCCCCTGCTGGACGCGGCGGTGGCCCGGGACCGTTGATCCCCCTTGCGGGTGAGCGTCTTCCCCGCCATGTCGTCCTCCGGCTCCTCCATCCGGCGCAGCGCGCGCACCGCGGCTCGGCGGAACGCCGACGATGGGGGATGGGTGCCGAGGCCGCCAATGGCCCCGGCGGAGCGGACGAAGAGGCGCGAGATGACCGATCCTGGGGCTGCCGGGAAGCGGCCGAGCCCACCGCGGCGGGATCGGCCGCTTCCCGGCGCTCCGGGGCCCGGAGCCACGGCCCTGTCCATCGCCCGGTCGGCCGTTCTCGCGGTCGCCCTCGTCGCCGCGTACTACCTGTTGCCGCTGGCCTGGCACGGCGTGGACGCCGACGCGCTGGTCCTGGTCGGGGGCCTGCTGATGGCCGGCCTGTTCTTCGGGTGGGAGATGTGGCTCATCACCCGGTCGCCCTCGCCGCGCCTGAAGGCCGTCGAGGCCGTGGCCGTCACGGTCGTCCTGTATCTGGTCCTCTTCGCGAGCGGCTACTACGTGCTCGAACACACCGTGCCCGGCTCCTTCAGCACACACCTGACCAGAACCGACGCGTTGTACTTCACCCTCAGCACGTTCGCCACGGTCGGCTTCGGCGACATCACCCCGGTGTCCCAGGCGGGCAGGGTGCTGGCGATGTGCCAGATGGCCGGCGGTCTGCTGCTCGCGGGCGTGGCCGTCCGGGTGCTCACGGGCGCGGTACGGGTGGGGCTGCGCCACCAGGGGCGGGAGCCGCCGGAGTGACGGTCCCTGCGTGTGTCCCGCTCCGCGACGGCCGGCGCGGCCGCCGGTGCTTGCCCGGGCCCGCTCGCCGCACTAGCCTCCGCGCGTGATCAACGGTGCACATGTGGTGCTCTACAGCCGGGACGCGGAGGCCGACCGCGCCTTCCTGCGCGACACCCTCGGATGGGCGCACGTCGACGCGGGCCACGGATGGCTGATCTTCCAGGCGCCGCCCGCCGAGGCGGCCGTACACCCCACGGACGGTGAGCCGGCGCACGAGCTGATGCTGATGTGCGACGACCTGGACGCGACACGGCGGCAACTCGCCGAGCGCGGAGTGGAGTTCACCCGGCCGGTCGAGGAGGCCCGCTGGGGCCGGGTGACCGCCCTGCGCCTGCCGGGCGGCGGCGAACTGGCCCTGTACGAGCCCCGCCACCCGCGGCCGTAGCAGCCCCGCGCCCGTGTCTCAGGCCGTGATCCGCTCCGCTCGCGCGTCCTGCCGGTCCGCGCGCTCCCCGAGCAGTTCCGTCGGGACCCGGTGGGTCTCGCGGGCGGTGAGGGCGGCCAGGGCCGGCGGGACGCACAGCGCGGCCGTGAACAGGGCCACCGCCGACCAGTCGTCGCCGCCCGGACCGGCGATCCCGGCGGCGAAGGTGACCGCGAACCCGGCCACCGCGAAACCGGTCTGCGTGCCGACGGCCACGCCCGACAGCCGGACCCGGGTCGCGAACATCTCGCCGTAGAAGGCGGGCCACACCCCGTTCGCGGCGCTGTAGACCAGACCGAAGGCCACGATCCCGAGGACGAGGGTCAGCGGGCGGGAGCCGGTGGAGATCGCCCACAGATACCCGGCCATCGCGGCCGCGCTGCCCACCGCGCCGGCCAGGAACACCGGCCGGCGCCCGATCCGGTCCGACAGTGTGGCCCACAGCGGGATCGCGGCCAGCGCGGCGACGTTGGCCAGCGCGCCCACCCACAGCATGAACGTACGGGACATGCCGACCGCGTCGCTGGTGGCGTACGCCAGCGCCCACACCGTGAAGACCGTGCTGACCGAGGCGATCAGCGCGCCCGCGATCACCCGCAGCACGTCCGCCCAGTGCTCCCGCAGCAGCACCGCGAGCGGCAGCCGGACCACGCCCCCGCGCGCCGCCTGCCGGGCGAAGGCGGGGGTCTCGCGCAGCCGGCGCCGGATGACGTAGCCGGCCACCGCCACCGCCACGCTCAGCCAGAACGGCACCCGCCAGCCCCAGGACAGCAACTGGTCCTCCGGAAGCCGGGAGACGGGGATGAAGACGAGGGTGGCGATGAGCTGGCCGCCCTGGGTGCCGCTGAGTGTGAAGCTGGTGAAGAAGCCCCGCCGGTCCGGCGGCGCGTGCTCCAGGCTCATGGAAGTCGCGCTCGCCTGCTCGCCGGCCGCCGATATGCCCTGCAGCACCCGGCACAGCACCAGCAGCACCGGGGCGAGCGAGCCGGCCTGGGCGCGGGTGGGCAGACAGCCGATCAGGAAGGTCGACAGGCCCATGAGGAGCAGCGTGAACACCATGATCTTCTTGCGGCCGAGCCGGTCGCCGACGTGCCCGAGGACGAGCGCGCCCAGCGGCCGGGCGGCGTAGGCGACGCCGAAGGTGGCGAGCGACAGCAGGGTCGCGGTCGCCGGGTCGGAGGAGTCGAAGAACACCTTCGGGAAGATGAGGGCGGCGGCGCTGCCGTAGACGAAGAAGTCGTAGTACTCGAGGGCGCTGCCGATCCAGGCGGCCGTCGCCGCCTTCCAGGGCTGGCCGGGAGGGGCGTCGGCGGCGGGCGCTGGCGTGGGGACGGACACGGCGGTGCTCCTTCGGGGGAAACCCCACCCTACGGAAGGGCGCGGTGGGCGACGGGGGAGGGAGCGGGCGGAGGGCCGGATCTCGGCGGCTAATTAACCCACTGGATAGTTAGTGGCGGTTGGGTGGGATGTTGCGCGCGTGTTTCCCCGCTGTCAAGAGACCGTGCGGAAGTCCCTGTGGCGCGACGCGAGTCGGGCGTCAGCCGGCCGTGCGCTCCGCGGTGAGGTAGGCGATCACCATGTCGCCGAGCATGGTGCGGTAGTGCTCCCGCTGGGCGGGGTCCACCAGGTCCCGGCCGAACAGGGCGCCGAAGGTGTGCCGGTTGGCGACCCGGAAGAAGCAGAACGAGCTGATCATCGCGTGCAGGTCGACCGCGTCCACATCGGCCGTGAACAGCCCCGACTCCTGCCCCGCGGTGAGGATCCGGCGGATCACCTCCAGCGCCGGCGAGCCGATCCTGCCGAGTTTCTCGGAGGCCGCGATGTGCTCGGCGCCGTGGATGTTCTCGATGCTGACCAGGCGGATGAAGTCCGGGTGCCGCTCGTGGTGGTCGAAGGTCAGCTCCGCCAGCCGCCGGATCGCCGCGACCGGGTCCAGGTGCTCGACGTCCAGCTGCTGCTCGGCGTCCCGGATCACCCCGTACGCCCGCTCCAGCACGGCCGTGAACAGCTGCTCCTTGCCGCCGAAGTAGTAGTAGATCATCCGCTTGGTGGTGCGGGTGCGGGCCGCGATCTCGTCGACGCGGGCGCCGTCGTAGCCGGCCCGCGCGAACTCCTGCGTGGCCACGTCGATGATCTCGGCCTTGGTGCGGGCGGCGTCGCGCACCCGTCCCCCGGGTCGTACCGGTTCTTCGACGCTGGTCATCGCTGTCCTTCGGGCCGGGGAACGCCTGGCGGCGTGCGCTCGTGTGCGTGCCGGTGATTGTAGAAGCAGGCCGCCGGAGGACGCCGGGGTCTTCCGTGCGTGCCCGGGCGGCTGCTATAGCTAACGTACTGGTTCGTACATTAGCTCCGCCCCCGGGAGGGTCACGTGGCCAAGGACTCGTATCTCGTCGGGCTGATCGGGGCCGGGATCGGCCCCTCGCTCAGCCCCGCCCTGCACCAGCGGGAGGCGGACCGGCAAGGCCTGCGCTACCTCTACCGGCTCCTCGACCTCGACGTCCTCGGGCGGGCGCCGGAGGCGGTCGGCGACCTCGTCCGCGCGGCCCGCGACCTCGGTTACGACGGGCTGAACATCACCCACCCCTGCAAGCAGCTGGTCATCGACCACCTCGACGCGCTCGACCCGCGGGCCGAGGCGCTCGGCGCGGTCAACACCGTGGTCTTCGACGGCGGCCGCGCCGTCGGCCACAACACCGACGTGACGGGATTCGCCGCGGCCTTCGCCCGTGGTCTGCCCGACGCCCCGCTGGAGCGGGTCGTGCAGCTCGGCGCGGGCGGCGCGGGCGCGGCCGTGGCCCACGCCGTGCTGACCCTGGGCGCGGAGCGGGTCACGATCGTCGACGCCGCGCCCGAGCGGGCCGCCGCCCTCGCCGGTTCCCTGGTACGGCACGTGGGCCCCGGCCGGGCCGCGGCCGCGACGCTCGACCGGTTGCCCGAGCTGCTGGCCGAGGCCGGCGGCGCCGGGGGGCTCGTGCACGCCACACCGACCGGTATGGCCGCGCACCCCGGGCTGCCGCTGCCCGCCGGGCTGCTGCATCCCGGACTGTGGGTCGCCGAGGTGGTGTACCGGCCTTTGGAGACGGAACTGCTGAAGGCCGCCCGCGCGCGGGGCTGCGCCGTTCTGGGCGGCGGCGGGATGGCCGTGTTCCAGGCCGCGGACGCCTTCCGGCTGTTCACGGGGAGAGAGCCGGACAGCGGCCGGATGCTCGACGACTTCGAGGAACTGGTGGGCGTCGAGCGCACGGGGAGTGCCGTCGGATGACCAGGAACACAGGCACGACCGGGAGCACAGGCATGCACACGTCCATCGCCACCGTCTCGCTCAGCGGCACCCTCACCGAGAAGCTCGCCGCCGCCGCGCGGGCCGGGTTCGGCGGGGTGGAGATCTTCGAGAACGATCTCCTCGCCTGCCCGCTCGCACCCGAGGAGATCCGGGCCCGCTGCGCCGACCTCGGGCTGAGCATCGACCTCTACCAGCCGATGCGCGACATCGAGGGCGTCCCGGACGACGTCTTCGCCCGCAACCTGCGGCGCGCCCGGCACAAGTTCGAGCTGATGAACCGGCTCGGCGCCGACACCGTCCTGGTGTGCTCCAGCGTGTCGCCGGACGCCGTGGACGACGACGCACGGGCGGCCGGCCAGCTGGCCCGACTGGCCGATCTGGCGCAGGAGTCCGGGGTCCGGGTGGCGTACGAGGCGCTCGCCTGGGGACGGCACGTGAACACCTACGAGCACGCGTGGCGGATCGTCGAGGCCGCCGGGCATCCGGCGCTCGGCGTCTGCCTGGACAGCTTCCACATCCTCTCGCGCGGCTGCGACCCCAAGGGCATCGAGGACATCCCCGGCGAGAAGATCTTCTTCCTCCAGCTCGCCGACGCCCCGCTGCTCGCCATGGACGTCCTGCAGTGGAGCCGGCACTACCGCTGCTTCCCCGGCCAGGGCGGCTTCGACCTGGCCGGGCTGCTGCGGCACGTCCTCGCCGCCGGGTACGAAGGCCCGCTGTCCCTGGAGGTCTTCAACGACGTCTTCCGGCAGGCCGACGCCGGCCCCACCGCCGTCGACGCCCACCGCTCCCTGCTGCTCCTGCGCGAGGCCGCCGGCGCCGCCGAACTGCCGCCGCCCGTCGTGCCCACCGGGGTGGCCTTCGCCGAACTCCTCACCCCGGACGCCGAACCCGTCACCGCCCTGCTGGCCGCGCTCGGCTTCACCCGCGCCGCCCGCCACCGCGGCAAGCCCGTCGACCTGTGGCAGCGCGGCGAGGCCCGCGTCCTGGTCAGCACCGCCGCCGGCGCCCGCCGCGACGGCACCCGGCTCGCCGCGATCGGCCTCGAGTCACCGGACCCGGCCGCAGCGGCCCGCCGCGCGGAAGCCCTGCTCGCCCCCGTCCTGCCCCGCCGCCGCGCCCCCGGGGACGCCCCGCTGGAGGCCGTCGCCGCCCCCGACGGCACGGAACTGTTCTTCTGCGCCACCGGCCGCCCCGGACTCCCCGACTGGCGGGCCGACTTCGCCGACCTGACGGACACCCCCGCGGGCCCGGCCACCCGCACCCGCATCGACCACCTCGCGCTCACCCAGCCCTGGCACCACTTCGACGAGGCCGCCCTCTTCCACCGCAGCGTCCTCGGCCTCACCGCGCACGAGAGCGTCGACCTCGCCGACCCGTACGGCCTGATGCGCAGCCGCGCGGTCACCACCGCCGACGGCAGCGTCCGAATCGCCCTCGGCGTCGGCGCGGCGCCCACCGACGACACCGTGCACGCGGCGCACATCGCGCTCGCCACCGACGACGTGGTCGCCGCCGCCCGCGCGTTCCGCGCCGCGGGCGGCCGCCTGCTGCCGGTGCCGGCCAACTACCACGACGACCTCGCCGCCCGGTACGACCTCCCCGAAGCCGAGCTGGACGCCTACCGCGACCTGGGCATCCTCTACGACCGGGACCCCGGCGGCGCCTTCCGCCACTGCTACACCGAGACCGTCGGCCGGGTCTTCTTCGAACTCGTCCAGCGCGACCCCGGCTACCAGGGCTACGGCGCCGCGAACGCACCCGTGCGGCTGGCCGCCCAGCACGCGGGACGGCGCTGAAAAGAGACGCCGGACGACTGCGGCCCGGCCCACCGGAAGTGGACCGGGCCGCGACGACGGGCGGTTACGGCCGTCTGTTCCACTCGGCGATCACCGGGCGGCCGTGCTCGGTCGACAGCCGGCCGACCGTGCCGGTGGCCAGCTGGAAGAGCCGGCCCTCGGCGGGCGGCAGACCCAGCCGGCGGGCGGTGAGCACCCGCAGGAAGTGGGCGTGGGCGACGAGGACCACGTCCCCCTCCGCGAGCGCCGGGGACACGCGGGCCAGCACCCGGTCCGCGCGGGCGCCGATCTGCTCCGGTGACTCGCCGGGGTGGCCCTCGGGGCCGGGCGGCACGCCGTCGGTCCACAGGTCCCAGTCCGGCCGGGTGCGGTGGATCTCGGCGGTGGTGATGCCCTCGTAGCCGCCGTAGTCCCACTCGTGCAGGTCCGGATCGGGTACGACGCCGACGAGGCCCGCCAGTTCGGCGGTGCGCAGCGCGCGGCCCAGCGGACTGGACAGCGCCAGGGCGTAGGCCCGGCCGGTGAGGAGCGGGGCGAGGGACTTGGCCTGTTCCTCGCCGTGCCCGGTCAGGGGCAGGTCGGTGTAGCTGGTGTGCTGTCCCGACCTGCTCCACTCCGTCTCACCGTGGCGGACGAGAAAGAGGTCGCCCACGGCGGGTCAGTCCTTCTTCTCGACCGCGTGGCCGCCGAACTGGTTGCGCAGCGCGGCGACCATCTTCATCTGCGGCGAGTCGTCCTGCCGGGAGGCGAACCGGGCGAAGAGGGAGGCGGTGATCGCGGGCAGCGGGACGGCGTTGTCGATGGCCGCCTCGACCGTCCAGCGGCCCTCGCCGGAGTCCTCGGCGTAGCCGCGCAGCTTCTCCAGGTGCTCGTCCTCGTCGAGGGCGTTGACCGCGAGGTCGAGCAGCCAGGAGCGGATGACGGTGCCCTCCTGCCAGGAGCGGAAGACCTCGCGGACGTTCTCCACCGAGTGGACCTTCTCCAGCAGCTCCCAGCCCTCGGCGTACGCCTGCATCATGGCGTACTCGATGCCGTTGTGGACCATCTTGGAGAAGTGACCGGAGCCGACCCGGCCCGCGTGCACATAGCCGTACGGGCCCTCCGGCTTGAGCGCGTCGAAGATCGGCTGGAGCGGCTCCACGTGCTGCTTGTCGCCGCCGACCATCAGCGCGTAGCCGTTCTCCAGGCCCCACACACCGCCGGAGACACCGGCGTCGACGAAGCCGATGCCCTTGATGCCGAGCGCGGCGGCGTGCTTCTCGTCGTCCGTCCAGCGGGAGTTGCCGCCGTCGATCACCGTGTCGCCGGGCTCCAGCAGATCGCCCAGCTCGTCGATGACGGTCTGCGTGGCGGTGCCGGCCGGGACCATCACCCACACATGGCGCGGCGCCTCCAGCTTCTCCACCAGTTCGGCGAGGGACTTGACGTCGGAGACCTCGGGATTGCGGTCGTAGCCGATGACGTGGTGGCCGGCGCGGCGGATCCGCTCGCGCATGTTGCCGCCCATCTTGCCGAGACCGATGAGACCGAGCTGCATGATCAGTTCACTTCCTGAGCGTTCTTGAGGGTGCGGTAGGCGGCGACGAGGGCCGTGGTGGACGGGTCGAGACCGGGCACGTCCGCGCCTTCGGTGAGGGCCGGTTCGACCCGCTTGGCGAGGACCTTGCCGAGTTCCACACCCCACTGGTCGAAGGAGTCGATGTTCCACACCGCGCCCTGCACGAACACCTTGTGCTCGTAGAGGGCGATCAGCTGGCCGAGCACGGACGGGGTCAGCGAGCCGGCGAGGATCGTGGTGGTGGGGTGGTCGCCGCGGAAGGTGCGGTGGGCCACCTGCTCCTCGGGGACGCCCTCGGCGCGGACCTCCTCGGCGGTCTTGCCGAAGGCGAGGGCCTGGGTCTGGGCGAAGAAGTTCGCCATCAACAGGTCGTGCTGCGCCTTGAGTTCACCGCTCAGCTCGGCCACCGGCTCGGCGAAGCCGATGAAGTCCGCGGGGATCAGCTTGGTGCCCTGGTGGATCAACTGGTAGTAGGCGTGCTGCCCGTTGGTGCCCGGCGTGCCCCACACCACCGGACCCGTCTGCCACTGCACCGGCCGGCCGTCGCGCTGCACCGACTTGCCGTTGGACTCCATGTCCAGCTGCTGGAGGTAGGCGGTGAACTTCGACAGGTAGTGGCTGTACGGCAGCACGGCGTGCGACTGGGCGTCGTGGAAGTTGCCGTACCAGATGCCCAGCAGGCCCAGGATCAGCGGGGCGTTGGCCTCGGCGGGTGCGGTGCGGAAGTGGTCGTCCATCAGCCGGAAGCCGTCGAGCATCTCCCGGAAGCGGTCCGGGCCGATGGCGATCATCAGCGACAGGCCGATCGCGGAGTCGTACGAGTACCGGCCGCCGACCCAGTCCCAGAACTCGAACATGTTGTCCGGGTCGATGCCGAACTCGGTGACCTTCTCGGCGTTCGTGGACAGGGCCACGAAGTGCCGGGCGACGGCCTTCTCGTCGCCGTCGAAGGCGTCCAGCAGCCACGAGCGTGCCGAGGTCGCGTTGGTGATCGTCTCGATCGTGGTGAACGTCTTGGACGCGACGATGAACAGCGTCTCCGCGGGGTCCAGGCCGCGGGTGGCCTCGTGCAGGTCGGCGCCGTCCACGTTCGACACGAACCGGAAGGTCAGCTCGCGCGCGGTGTACGGGCGCAGCACCTCGTAGGCCATGGCGGGGCCGAGGTCGGAGCCGCCGATGCCGATGTTGACGACGTTCCTGATCCGCCTGCCGGTGTGCCCGGTCCACTCGCCGGAGCGGACCCGCTCGGCGAAGGCGGCCATCTTGTCGAGGACGGCGTGCACCTTCGGCACGACGTTCTCGCCGTCGACCTCGATCACCGCGTCCCTCGGAGCGCGCAGGGCGGTGTGCAGCACGGCCCGGTTCTCGGTGACGTTGATCCGCTCGCCGCGGAACATGGCGTCGCGCAGCGCGAACACGCCGGTGGCGGCGGCGAGTTCCCGGAGCAGGGCCAGGGTCTCGTCGGTGATCAGGTGCTTGCTGTAGTCGATGTACAGGTCGCCGACCCGTACGGCGTACCGCTCGGCGCGGCCGGGGTCCGCCGCGAACAGGTCGCGCAGGCGCGGCTTCCCCTTGGCGCGGTGGTCGGCGAGGGCCGTCCACTCGGGCCGGTCGGTGAGCTGGGGCAACTCGGACTGGGCCATCTCAGGCGTTCTCCTTGGCGGCCTCGCCCTTGAGGGCGATGGCGTACATCTCGTCGGCGTCGAGGCGGCGCAGCTCCTCGGCGATGAGTTCGGAGGTGGGGCGCACCTTCAGGGCGAGCGTGCGCGGCGGCTGGCCCGGCAGGGACAGCGTGGCGAGCGGCCCCTCGGGGCGGTCGATGACGACCTCGCCGTTCTCGGTGCCGAGGCGCACGGCAGTGACGAACGGTCCGGCGGACGGCACCCGGTCGACCGGGAGGCGGAGCCGGGCCTCGAGCCAGCGGGCGAGCAGCTCCGCGCTGGGGTTGTCGGCCTCGGCCTCCACGGCTGCCGACATCACCTTCTCGCGGGCCTGGTCCAGGGCGGCGGCCAGCATCGACCGCCACAGGGTGAGCCGGGTCCAGGCGAGGTCGGTGTCGCCGGGCGCGTAGTTGCGCACCCGGGTCTGCAGGACCTCCAGCGGCCGGTCGACGGCGTACAGATCGGTGATCCTGCGCTGCGCGAGGGCGCCGAGCGGGTCCTTGGACGGGGCGTCGGGCGCCTCCACCGGCCACCACACGACCACCGGGGCGTCCGGCAGCAGCAGCGGCAGCACGACCGAGTCGGCGTGGTCGGACACCTCGCCGTAGGTGCGCAGCACGACCGTCTCTCCGGTGCCCGCCTCGGAGCCGACCCGGACCTCGGCGTCCAGCCGGGAGTGGGTGCGGTCGCGCAGGGTGCGGGCGTGCCGCTTGATGACGACCAGGGTGCGCGAGGGGTGCTCGCGCGAGGCGTCCTCGGCGGCCTTGATCGAGTCGTAGGCGTTCTCCTCGTCCGTGACGATGACCATCGTCAGGACCATGCCCACGGCGGGGGTGCCGATGGCGCGGCGGCCCTGCACCAGCGCCTTGTTGATCTTGCTTGCCGTGGTGTCGGTCAGGTCGATCTTCATGGCCTGCGCCAGCTCCGTCCGTCTCGTGCGAGCATCTCGTCCGCTTCCTTCGGTCCCCAGCTGCCCGACGCGTACTGCGCCGGCCTGCCGTGCGCCGCCCAGTACTCCTCGATCGGGTCGAGGATCTTCCAGGACTCTTCCACTTCCTGGTGACGGGGGAACAGATTCGCGTCGCCCAGCAGCACGTCCAGGATGAGCCGCTCGTACGCCTCCGGGCTGGACTCGGTGAACGACTCGCCGTAGGCGAAGTCCATGGACACGTCCCGGATCTCCATAGAGGTACCCGGGACCTTGGAGCCGAAGCGGACGGTCATGCCCTCGTCGGGCTGGACGCGGATCACGATCGCGTTCTGGCCCAGCTCCTCGGTCGCCGTGGAGTCGAAGGGGGAGTGCGGGGCCCGCTTGAAGACCACCGCGATCTCGGTGACCCGGCGGCCCAGCCGCTTGCCGGTGCGCAGATAGAACGGCACGCCCGCCCAGCGGCGGTTGTCGATGCCGAGCTTGACCGCCGCGTACGTGTCGGTCTTCGACTGCGGGTCGATGCCCTCCTCCTGGAGGTAGCCGACGACCTTCTCGCCGCCCTGCCAGCCTTCCGCGTACTGGCCGCGCACGGTGCTGCGGCCCAGGTCCCTGGGCAGCCGCACCGACTTCAGCACCTTCAGCTTCTCGGTGAGCAGCGCCTCCGCGTCGAACGCGATGGGCTCCTCCATGGCGGTCAGCGCCATCAGCTGCAGCAGGTGGTTCTGGATGACGTCGCGGGCGGCGCCGATGCCGTCGTAGTAGCCGGCCCGGCCGCCGATGCCGATGTCCTCGGCCATGGTGATCTGCACGTGGTCGACGTACGACCGGTTCCAGATCGGCTCGTACATCTGGTTGGCGAAGCGCAGCGCCAGGATGTTCTGGACCGTCTCCTTGCCGAGGTAGTGGTCGATGCGGAACACCTGGTCCGGCTCGAACACCTCGTGCACGATCGCGTTCAGCTCGCGGGCGCTGGCCAGGTCGTGGCCGAACGGCTTCTCGATGACCGCGCGCCGCCAGGAACCCTGGGGCGGGCTCGCCAGGCCGTGCTTCTTCAGCTGCTGGACGACCTTCGGGAAGAACTTCGGCGGCACCGACAGGTAGAACGCGAAGTTGCCGCCGGTGCCGCGGGAGGCGTCCAGCTCCTGCACGGCGTCCTTGAGCTGCTTGAACGCGGTGTCGTCGTCGAAGTCGCCGGGGATGAACCGCATGCCCTCGGCGAGCTGCTGCCACACCTCCTCGCGGAACGGGGTGCGGGCGTGCTCCTTCACGGCGTCGTGCACGAGCTGCGCGAAGTCCTGGTCCTCCCACTCGCGGCGGGCGAAGCCGACCAGGGAGAAGCCCGGCGGCAGCAGACCCCGGTTGGCGAGGTCGTACACGGCCGGCATCAGCTTCTTGCGGGACAGGTCGCCGGTCACGCCGAAGATGACCAGGCCGGACGGGCCGGCGATGCGCGGCAGCCGGCGGTCGCGGGTGTCCCGCAGCGGGTTCTCCCAGTCGGCGGCCGGGACCACCGGGATGCGCACCTCGGGTGCGTCGGCGGCGGGTGCGTTGTCGGTCATCGGGCGTCAACTCCCTTGCTCGTCAGGGACTTCGCTACGGCGTCCAGCAGCTCCTGCCAGGCGGCCTCGAACTTGGCGACGCCCTCGTCCTCCAGCTGCCGGACGACCTCGTCGTAGGAGATGCCGAGCCGTTCGACGGCGGCCAGGTCGGCGCGGGCCTGCGCGTAGCCGCCGGTCACCGTGTCGCCGGTGATCTCGCCGTGGTCGGCGACGGCGTTCAGCGTGGCCTCCGGCATGGTGTTCACCGTGCCCGGCGCGACCAGCTCGTCCACATACAGAGTGTCCTTGTAGGCGGGGTCCTTCACACCGGTGGACGCCCACAGCGGACGCTGCTTGTTGGCCTTCGCGCCGGCGAGCGCCAGCCAGCGGGCGGAGCCGAACACCTCCTCGTACGCCTCGTAGGCGAGCCGGGCGTTGGCGAGGGCCGCGCGGCCCTTGAGGGCGAGGGCCTCGTCGGTGCCGAGGGCGGTCAGCCGCTTGTCGATCTCGCTGTCCACGCGGGAGACGAAGAAGGACGCCACCGAGTGGATGCCGGCGAGGTCGATGCCGCGCTCGCGGGCCTTCTCCAGCCCGGCCAGGTAGGCGGCCATGACCTCGCGGTAGCGCTCCAGGGAGAAGATCAGGGTCACGTTGACGCTGATGCCGAGCCCGACGACCTCCGTGATCGCCGGCAGGCCGGCCCTGGTCGCCGGGATCTTGATCATCACGTTGGGGCGGTCGACCAGCCAGGCGAGCTGCTTGGCCTCGGCGACGGTGGCCGCCGTGTCGTGGGCGAGGCGCGGGTCGACCTCGATGGAGACCCGGCCGTCCCGGCCGCCGGTGGCGTCGTACACCTCGCGCAGGATGTCGGCGGCGTCGCGCACGTCGGCGGTCGTCATCATGCGCACCGCCTCGTCCACCGTCACCCCGCGCACGGCGAGGTCGGCGAGCTGCTCCTCGTAGCCCTCGCCGGAGCCGATGGCGGCCTGGAAGATCGAGGGGTTCGTCGTGACGCCGACGGCGCTGCCGCTCGCCACCAGCTCGGCGAGGCTGCCCGAGGTGATCCGCTTCCGCGACAGGTCGTCGAGCCAGATCGACACGCCCTCGTCGGCGAGGCGCTTGAGGGCTCCCGGGGTCGCGATTGCTTCGGTCACAGTGATCATTCTTCTTTCGGATCGGATTCGGGGCGAATCGGGCGTCGGTGTCAGGCGCGCGCCGCGGCGAGCGACTCGCGGGCCGCGGCGGCGACGTTCTCGGGGGTGAAGCCGAACTCGGCGAACAGGGTCTTGGCGTCGGCGGAGGCGCCGAAGTGCTCCAGGGAGACGATCCGGCCGGCGTCGCCGACGTACCGGTACCAGGTCAGAGCGATCCCGGCCTCCACGGCCACCCGGGCCTTCACGGCCGGCGGCAGCACCCGCTCGCGGTACTCGCGCGGCTGCTCCTCGAACCACTCCACGGACGGCATGGACACCACGCGCGTGCCGATGCCCTCGGCCTCCAGCAGCTCCCGCGCGGCCACGGCCAGCTGAACCTCGGATCCCGTCGCGATGACGATCACCTCCGGGACCTCGGTCGAGGACTCGCGCAGCACATAGCCGCCCTTGGCCGCGTCCTCGTTCGGCGCGTACACCGGCACGCCCTGGCGGGTGAGCGCGAGCCCGTGCGGGGCAGGGCGGGTGGCGTGCCTCTTCAGGATCTCGGCCCAGGCGACCGCGGTCTCGTTGGCGTCGGCCGGGCGGACGACGTTCAGGCCCGGGATGGCGCGCAGCGAGGCCAGGTGCTCCACCGGCTGGTGGGTGGGGCCGTCCTCGCCGAGGCCGACGGAGTCGTGCGTCCACACGTACGTCACCGGCAGCTGCATCAGCGCCGACATGCGCACCGCGTTGCGCATGTAGTCGGAGAACACCAGGAAGGTGCCGCCGTAGATCCGGGTGTTGCCGTGCAGGGCGATGCCGTTCATCTCCGCGGCCATGGAGAACTCGCGGATGCCGAAGTGGACGGTACGGCCGTACGGGTCGGCCTCGGGCAGCGGGTTGCCCTCCGGCAGGAAGGAGCTGGTCTTGTCGATGGTGGTGTTGTTGGAGCCGGCGAGGTCGGCGGAGCCGCCCCACAGCTCGGGGAGCACCGGGCCGAGCGCCTGCAGCACCTTGCCGGAGGCGGCGCGGGTGGCGACGGACCTGCCCTCCTCGAAGACGGGGATGCTCTGTTCCCAGCCCTCGGGCAGCTCGCCCTTGGCGACCCGGTCGAAGAGGGCGGCGCGCTCGGGGTTGGCGGTGCGCCACTCGGCGATCCGCTTGTCCCAGGCGGCGTGCGCCTCGGCGCCCCGGTCCAGGGCCCGCCGGGTGTGGTCGAGGACGTCGTTCTCGACCTGGAAGGTCTGCCCGGAGTCGAAGCCGAGCAGCCGCTTGGTGGCGGCGATCTCCTCCTCGCCGAGCGCCGAGCCGTGGGAGGCCTCGGTGTTCCGCGCGTTCGGGGCGGGCCAGGCGATGATCGTGCGCATCGCGATGATCGACGGGCGCTCGGTCTCGGCCTGCGCGGCCTTCAGCGCGGCGTACAGGGCGGGCACGTCGATGTCGCCGTCGGCGGTGGGCTCGACGCGCTGCGTGTGCCAGCCGTAGGCCTCGTACCGCTTCAGGACGTCCTCGGAGAAGGCGGTCGCGGTGTCGCCCTCGATGGAGATGTGGTTGTCGTCGTAGAGGAAGACGAGGTTGCCGAGCCTCTGGTGGCCGGCGAGCGAGGAGGCCTCGGCGGAGACGCCCTCCTCCAGGTCGCCGTCGGAGACGATCGCCCAGACGGTGTGGTCGAAGGGGGAGGTGCCGGCGGGGGCCTCGGGGTCGAACAGGCCGCGCTCGTAGCGGGCCGCCATCGCCATGCCGACGGCGTTGGCGACGCCCTGCCCGAGCGGACCGGTGGTGGTCTCGACGCCGGCCGTGTGCCCGTACTCAGGGTGGCCCGGGGTCTTGGACCCGTGCGTGCGGAACGCCTTCAGGTCGTCCAGCTCCAGCTCGTACCCGGCGAGGAACAGCTGCGTGTACAGGGTCAGCGAGGTGTGACCCGGGGACAGGACGAAACGATCCCGGCCGGTCCACTCGGGGTCCGCGGGATCGTGACGCATCACCTTCTGAAAGATCGTGTACGCGGCAGGCGCCAGGCTCATCGCCGTGCCCGGGTGGCCGTTGCCCACCTTCTGCACCGCGTCGGCCGCCAGGAGACGGGCGGTGTCCACGGCACGCCGGTCGAGGTCGGTCCACTCGAAGCCATCGGATGTGTGCGTGGTCATCTTCAAGAAGTCCTCGTTCCGTGCGGAAGTGCTGGCCTGACGCCTTCAAACTTAAAAGTCTGACTTTTTCGAAGAAAGGGCGGGGTGTGTCAGCCTGTGGTGAATCTGGGACAGTGATCGCGGGACAGGGACGGCGTAAAGAGGACATGGCTGACAGAACGCCCCACGGCGAGGGCGCGCACGCGGGCGGTGAGGGCATCGAGACCTTCCCCTTCCCGACCGACCGGTCCGTCGCAGGCGTCGGCATGCAGATCGGCCCCATGGGCGCGGGCCGCACCTGGCACGCCGACGCCCCCCTGCACCGCGTCCACCGCATCGACTTCCACATCGTCATGCTGTTCAGCGACGGTCCCGTACGGCACATGATCGACTTCGCCGAGTACGAGGCCGGCGCCGGCGACCTGCTGTGGATCCGCCCCGGACAGGTCCACCGCTTCTCCCGGGAGGCCGTGTACCGCGGAACCGTCCTGACCATGCAGCCCGGCTTCCTGCCCCGCGCCACCGTCGAGGCCACCGGCCTGTACCGCTACGACCTGCCGCCCCTGCTGCACCCCGACCCGGACCGGCTCGCCGCGCTCCGGGCGGCCCTCGACCAGCTGCGCCGCGAGTACGAGGACACCACGACGCTCCCGCTCAGCCTGCACACCGCCGTGCTGAGACACACGCTCACCGCGGCCCTGCTGCGCCTCGCCCACCTCGCGGCCAGCTCCGCCGAGGGCGGCCGGCCGCAGACGGACAGCACCTTCACCCGCTTCCGGGACGCCGTCGAGCACGGCTTCGCCACCAACCACAGCGTCAGCGCCTACGCCGACGCGCTCGGCTACTCCCGGCGCACCCTGGTGCGCGCCGTGCGCGCCGCCACCGGCGAGACGCCCAAGGGGTTCATCGACAAACGCGTCGTCCTGGAGGCCAAACGCCTCCTCGCCCACACCGACATGCCGATCGGCCGCGTCGGCGCGGCCGTGGGCTTCCCCGACGCGGCGAACTTCACCAAGTTCTTCCACCTGCACACCGGGCAGACACCGGTGGCCTTCCGCGCCGACATGAGATGACGGCCGGTGACCGGAGCGCGCCCCGGTCACCGGCCGAACGGGCCGGTCAGTGCCCGAAGTCGAACCAGTTGACGTTCACGAAGTCCGCCGGCTGGCCGCTGCTGAAGGTGAGATAGACATCGTGGGTGCCGGTCACCGAGCTGATGTTGGCCGGGACCGTCTTCCAGGACTGCCAGCCCCCGGTGTTGCCGACGGCGAAGCTGCCGATGGGAGCGTTGCTCCGGCTGTCCAGGCGCACCTCGACCAGTCCGCTCACGCCGTCGGCCGCGCCGCTCGCCACCCGGGCGTAGAACTGCCTGGCCGCCGTGGAGCCGAAGTTGACGCCCTTGTACAGCGCCCAGTCGCCGTTCGCGACGTACCCGATGTCCTGGCCGCCGCCCGTGTCCGTGGTCGCCTCGGTGCTGACGCCGGACTGGCTGTCGTAGGACTCGGCCTGAATGGCGCTGTAGGCGTCGCGGTTGCCGCTCGGCGGGGGAGTGGTGCCGCCGCCGCTGCCCGAGGACTGCAGCACCTGGACGTAGTCGACGACCATCGGGTGGCCGGACTCCGTGGCGCCGGTCGGGCCGCCGCCGAACGCGCCGGGGAAGCCGCCGCCCATCGCCACGTCGAGGATCACGAAGAAGCCGTGGTTCGTGGCGTTCGCCCAGGTGGTGGCGTCCATCTGGTTCGCCGTGACCGTCTGGTAGTTGACGCCGTCGACGTAGAAGCGGATCGCCTCCGGGCTCACCGAGCGGTCCCACTCCATGGTGTAGGTGTGGAAGCCCGACTGGCAGGTGGTGTTCGGGCAGGCGGTGGAGTTGCCGAGGCCGGTGGTCTCGTTGCAGGGGCCGCCCGGGTTGGTGCCGCAGTGCATCGTGGCCCAGGTCTTGTTCAGGCCGTTGACGTTCTCCATGATGTCGAGTTCGCCGACGCTCGGCCAGTTCTGGTAGTTGCCGCGGAACGGCGCGCCCAGCATCCAGAACGCGGGCCAGTAGCCGGCGGCAGCGTTCCCGGTGACGTTGGGCATCTGGATCCGCGCCTCCACCCGCAGCCTGCCGCCGGCCGGGGGCTGGAAGTCGGTGCGGGTGGTCTCGATCCGGCCGGAGGTCCAGTTCCCGGATGCGTCGCGGCGCGGGGTGATGAGCAGGTTGCCGTTGCCGTCCAGGGCGACGTTGTTCGTGCTGGAGGTCATCGACTCGACCTCGCCGGTGCCCCAGTTCGCGGCCCCGCCCGGGTACGAGGTCCCGGTGTCGTACTGCCAGTTCGACGTGTTGACGCCGGAGCCCGCCGAGCCGTTGAAGTCGTCCAGGAAGACCTGGGACCAGCCGGAGGGAGGCGCGGGGGCGGTGGCGTTCGCGGGCGCGGTGGCGGCCGTGGCGACGGCCGCGGCCAGGCCCAGCGTGGCGACGACGGCGACGAGCGCGCGCCGCAGCGGGCGCGGTCTGGGTATGCCGGAGGATGCGCTCATGGGGAGGCCTCTCGGGTACGGAGTGTGCGGGGGGTCTTGAGGAGCGCTCCCGCGGTCGTTTCTGAGAGCGCTCTCAAGGTGCCGCCAATGTGCTCCCCGCCCTCGCGGTCGTCAAGCCTTGAAACAAAGAAAGTCCCACCCCTGTGCGGGAGTTCAGGGGGTGAAGCCGCCCGTACCGGCGCAGAGCGCGCCGCCCGCCGTCCCGCCGGTGCCTTCCGTGGGGGCCGCGCCGCTCAGCCTCCGCGCCGCTCCGGCCGCCAGCCCAGGGCCCGGGAGATCCCGCGTGCCGCCAGCCGTACCGCCGGGGTCAGCGCCGGCACCTGGGCGGTCGCCCGGGGCACCACCACCGACACCGCCGCGACCACGTCACCGTCGGCTCCGCGCACCGCCGCCGCCACCGACAGCGCGTCCTCGGTGACCTGCCGCTCGCTCACCGCCACGCCGGACCGGCGCACTTCGGCGAGGGTACGGCGCAGCCGCACCGGATCGGTGATCGTGTACGGCGTGAACGCGGCCAGCGGCCCGGCGCAGTACTCCTCCTGCAGCTCCGGCCCGGCGTGGGCGAGCAGGACCAGCCCGACGCCGGTGGCGTGCAGCGGCCAGCGTCCGCCGACCCGGATGTGCACGCCCACCGCCGAACGCGCCGACAGCCACTCGATGTAGACGACCTCCGTGCCGTCCCGCACCGCCAGCTGCACGTTCTCGTGCGTCGCCTCGTACAGATCCTCCAGGTACGGCAGCGCCAGCTGTCTCAGGCCCAGGCCGCGCGGCGCGAGCGCGGCCACCTCCCACAGCCGCAGCCCCACGTGGTACACCCCGGACGCGTCGCGCTCCAGCGCGCCCCACGCGGTCAGGGCGCCGGCCAGCCGGTGCGCGGTGGTCAGGCTCAGCCCGGCCCGGCGGCTGATGCCGGTGAGGGAGAGGGCGGGGTGCTCGTGGTCGAACGCGGCGAGCACGGCCAGCAGACGGTCGGCAGCGGACCGCTCGCTCACCCGCACCTCGCCCAGTCGCCGTACGTCCTCGCCGGATCGTAGCCCACCGCCGCCCCCGCGGCGACGGGCCGCCGCGCCGGGCTCCGGTCGGCGGTGCCGGCGGGGCAGGGGGAGCGCCCCGGACGTCCAGGGTGCGCGGGATCATGTGATCCTCCGCGGGAGTGCTCGATACTCGGGGAGACGCGGTGATCGTGGCGGCAGGGAAGGTACGGGCGTGAAGCTGACGATTCTGGGCGGTGGCGGCTTCCGCGTCCCGCTCGTGTACGGGGCGCTGCTGACGGACCGCGCCGAGGGCCGGGTCACCCGGGTCGTGCTGCACGACCTGGACGCGGGCCGGCTCTCCGCCGTGACCCGCGTCCTGGCCGAGCAGGCCGCGGGGGCGCCCGGCGCGCCCGAGGTGACCGCCACCACCGACCTCGACGAGGCCCTGCGCGGCGCCGACTTCGTCTTCTCCGCGATCCGCGTCGGCGGCCTCGAGGGCCGGGCGGCGGACGAGCGCGTGGCCCTGGCCGAGGGCGTGCTCGGCCAGGAGACGGTCGGCGCGGGCGGCATCGCCTACGGCCTGCGCACGGTGCCGGTCGCCGTCGGCATCGCCCGGCGGGTGGCCCGGCTCGCCCCCGACGCCTGGGTCATCAACTTCACCAACCCCGCGGGCCTGGTCACCGAGGCCATGTCCCGCCACCTCGGCGACCGCGTCATCGGCATCTGCGACTCACCGGTCGGCCTCGGCCGCCGTATCGCCCGGGTGCTCGGCGCGGACCCGAAGGAGGCGTGGATCGACTACGTCGGCCTCAACCACCTCGGCTGGGTGCGCGGACTGCGCGTCGCCGGGCGCGACGAACTCCCGCGCCTGCTCGCCGACCCGGGCCTGCTCGGCTCCTTCGAGGAGGGCAGGCTGTTCGGGCCGGAGTGGCTGCGGTCGCTCGGCGCGATCCCCAACGAGTATCTGCACTACTACTACTTCAACCGCGAGACCGTCCGCGCCTACCGGCGGGCCGAGAAGACCCGCGGCGCCTTCCTGCGCGACCAGCAGGCGCGGTTCTACGAACAGGCCGCGCGGTCGGAGGGGTCCGCCCTCGCGCTGTGGGAACGCACCCGCGCCGAGCGGGAGGCGACCTACATGGCCGAGAACCGCGAGACCGCGGGCGCCGGCGAACGGGAGGCCGACGACCTGTCCGGCGGCTACGAGAAGGTCGCCCTCGCCCTGATGCGGGCCATCGCGCGGGACGAGCGCGCGACCCTGATCCTCAACGTCCGCAACCGCGGCACCCTGTCCGTCCTCGACGCCGAGGCGGTGATCGAGGTCCCGTGCCTGGTCGACGCCAACGGCGCGCACCCGGTCGCGGTCGACCCGCTGCCCGGCCACGCCACCGGCCTGGTCTGCGCCGTCAAGGCGGTCGAGCGCGAGGTGCTCGCCGCCGCCGACTCCGGCGACCGCGCGGCGGCCGTGCGGGCGTTCGCCCTGCATCCGCTGGTCGACTCGGTGAACGTGGCCCGCAGGCTGGTCGACGGCTACACGGCGGCCCACCCCCAGCTCGCCTACCTGAAGTGACCGGTACGGGCCCCGGCGAGCGCGCCGGGACGGCCGGCCCTCGTGGGACCGGCCGCCGGTTCGGTGGGGTCAGCCGGTGAACCCGGCCGTGATGGAGGTGAACTGCCAGGTGTTCTGGCTGATGCCGGAGCAGTTGCTCACCACGCCGCCGCCCGCGCACGGCCGGTCGCGGTTGACCGCCCAGAAGGCGAGCCGCGCGATGTGGCGGGAGTTCGCCCAGTCCCGGATCTGGGTCCAGATCGCCGGGGTGGTCGTCTCCTGCTGGTCGGACAGGCCGTTCATGCCTGAGATGCCGATGTGGGCGTAGGCGGTCGCGTCGTCCCAGCCGAAGGTCGACCTCAGCTTGTTCTTCAGGCCCTCCGCCGCGTTCACGGTGTTGCCGTACATGTCCGAGCCGCCGCCGAAGTCGAACGGCATGATGGTGAACACGTCGATGTTCGCGCCGAGCGACTGCGCCTGCTCGATGAGCCGGTTGCCGTAGTACGTCGGGCCCGTGGTGGAGGTGCCGAAGGTGACGATGGTCTTCAGGCCGGGGTTGTTCGCCTTGACCGTCTTCAGCGCGGTGAGGATCTTCGCCTGGACGGCCTCGTTCTCGAACTCGTCCGTGTTCTCGATGTCCATGTCGACCGCCTTCAGGCCGTAGGCGTCGATCACCTTCTGGATCGCGCCGGCCAGCGCGGCGGCCGAGGAGCAGTTGGCGCCGAGCTTGCTGCCCTGCCAGCCGCCGAAGGACGGCACGACGTCCCCGCCGGCGGAGCGGATCGCGTTGATCGCGCTCTGGTCGGCGCCGCCGGTGAGCGGCCGGCTGCCGTCCCAGGCCGGGGTGCAGCCGCCGGAGTCCAGCACGAACGCCATCGTGAACCACTTGATGCCGGTCGCGCTCATCACCGTCGTCGGGCTCGGCGGATCGCCCCAGCCCTCGTACAGATACGGCGCGGCCTGCTTGAACCCGGTGCCGCCACCGCCGCCCGCGTTCGTGGTCACGGAGACGGCGTTGGAGGCGGCCGAGACGTTCCCGGCCGCGTCGTGCGCCTTCACCGTGAAGGTGTACGACGTGCTGGGCGAGAGCCCGCTGACCGTGGCGGACGTGCCGGAGACGGTCAGCACCTGGTTCGAGCCGCTGTAGATGTCGTAACCGGTCACGCCCACGTTGTCCGTGGCGGCGTTCCACGACAGCGAGACGCTGGACGACGTCTTGCCGGTGGAGGTCAGGCCCGTCGGCGCGGTCGGCGCCTGCGTGTCCCCGCCGCCCCCGCCGCCCGGGCCGTCCAGGCTGATGTCGTCGGCCCAGTAGGTGCCCTGGGCGTACCA
Organism: Streptomyces sp. NBC_00557; assembly: GCF_036345995.1. Taxonomy (NCBI): domain Bacteria; kingdom Bacillati; phylum Actinomycetota; class Actinomycetes; order Kitasatosporales; family Streptomycetaceae; genus Streptomyces; species Streptomyces sp. NBC_00557. The sequence continues at coordinate 1,297,645 of NZ_CP107796.1, read as the reverse complement.
GCCGTGGACATAGACGGTGGCGCTGGTCTGCGAGGCGCCGGTGGTGAAGGAGACGCTCAACTGGCTGTACGCCGTCGGCGAGGTCGTCCAGGTCGAGGCGCCGCCGTTCACGCCCAGGTAGACGTAACTGCCGCGGACCCAGCCGCTGAGGGTGTAGGTCGTGTTCGGCTGCACGGCGACCGTCTGGCTGCACTGCGCGTTGTCGCTGTCGGTCACGGCGCCCTGGAGCGCCTTGGCGCCGCCGTGCACGGGGGAGGAGACGACCGAGCCGAGGTTGCCGGTGCAGGTCCAGGGGGAGAGGCCGCCGGACTCGAAGCCGGGGTTGGTGAGGACGTTGGCCGCCTGAGCGGTGCCCGGGAGGGCGACGGCCCCGCCGACGGCGAGGGCGGCGGCACCGAGCAGGGCGAGAAGCCGGCGTCTGTGACGCCCGAGTGGATTGCGCACGCGATCTCCCTGTGGGGAAAAGGGTGTTCGGGAGTGCACGGGAGTGTGCGGAGGTGCGCTGAAGAATTTGGTATGGACCAATGCGGCTGTCAAGGGGGCCCGCGCCTCAAGAGGCGCGGGCTGTAGGGGACATGCCGCTCCGCCGCGGGTGCGGCCGGCCACACCGGAACCGGGCCGGCGGGCGGTCTAGAGCGGCAGGACCTGGGCCGTTTCGGGTGCCGGAGCGGGCGCGGGCACCTTCGGCAGCAGCACGTCGGCCGACTCCGCCCTCTGCTGCGGAAGCGCCGCAGGCACGGGCAGCAGCGACCGCGGCCCGGCCACCACTGTGTAGTCCTGCCCCAGGAACGGCGGCTCGAGGACCCCGGGGTCCTCGCCCAGCGCCAACTGCACCGCCGCCCACGGCGCGTTCACCCCGCACAGCGACAGCTGGTGCAGCCCCCCGGCGGGCCGGGTGTTGACGTCCATCAGCACGGGCCGGTCGCCGAACATCCGGAACTGGACGTTGGACAGATGGTGCAGCCCGAAGCCCTCCGCGATCAGCCGGGCCGGTTCCAGCCACCGCTCGTCCAGCGTGAAGCCCCTGCGGCGCCCGTTCTTGGTGCGGCCCACCGCGAGCCGCAGCCGGTTGTCCGTCCCGGTCAGGCAGTCCACGGACACCTCGGGCTGGTCCAGGCGCGGCATCACCAGCCAGTCCACCGGCTCCCCGGACCGCCGCAGCGCCTCGACGACCAGGTCGAGCTGGACGTACGGGCCCGGGAACCCCTCGAGATGGGCCAGCGAGAACGGCGCGCGGGTGATCACGCGGAATCCGACCCCGCCCGCGCCGGCGGCCGGCTTGAAGCACGCCCTGTGCCCGCCGGCCTCCAACTCCTCGACCGCGGCGAGGAGTTCGTCGGCGGTGCGGACCCGCCACCACGGCGGCACCGGCACCCCCACCGAGCGGACCGCCTCGTACGCGGTCGCCTTGTCCTCGAAGACGGCCACCGCCTCGGGCGTCGGCGCCAGCAGTGCCGTACCGGCCGCCGCGAACTCCGCGCGGTGCGCCACGATCGCCGCCTGGTGCAGCCGCGGCACGAACACGTCGATGCCGCGCCGGGCGCACTGGTCGAGGGCGTACTCGACGTACGCGGCCGGGGACAGCCCGTCCGGCTCCAGGTCGGCGGTGTCGGCGGCGGCCAGGACCGGGGAGTCCGGGTCGGCGTGCGTGGCGTGGATCTCCACCGCGCGGTCGCTGGGATTTCTGCGCAGCTGATCCATGAAGAACACGTTCTCCGCGTACGTGCGGTTGAGCCAGACGCGTACGCGAGAGAGCATGCAGGCCGCCTTTCATGGTGTGCGGGCAGGGCGCAGCGGCCCGGGCCCGGGCAGGAGGAAGGAAGGGACACCGAAGCACCCCTGCGAAAAGGGGGATTGGGGTGATGGTGTCGAGGCGATCATACGGCTTTCAAGAGCCCTCGCGTGCAACGCGGACGTTACGGATTTCCGGCGCCCGTCCAGGAGGCGCGCCGGGGTCCGTACGGCCGCTGCGCGCCCCGTGCCGCGGGCCGCCGGCGCGGCGGCCGGGGAGCGTCTTGTCCGGTCTGCGGAAATGTGTTCTCGTGGTCCCGGCAGAGGATGATCGGAAGGGGAGCCGGGTGACGTCTGCGGCCGGGGCCGGACAACTGCTGGCCATCAGCGACCTGCACATCGGCTATCCGGAGAACCGCGCCCTGGTCGAGGACATGCGGCCCGAGAGCGACGAGGACTGGCTGATCGTGGCCGGCGACGTCGCCGAGACGGTCGCCGACATCCGCTGGACCCTGGAGAAGCTCGCGGGCCGGTTCCGAAAGGTGCTGTGGGCGCCCGGCAACCACGAGCTGTGGACCCATCCGAAGGATCCGGTCACCCTGCGCGGCGTCGCCCGCTACGAGCACCTGGTCGGACTCTGCCGCGAGCTGGGCGTCGTCACCCCCGAGGACCCCTACCCCGTGTGGCAGGGGCCCGGCGGCCCGGTCGCCGTGGCCCCGCTGTTCCTGCTGTACGACTACTCGTTCCTGCCGCCCGGCTGCGCCACCAAGGCCGAGGGGCTGGCCTACGCCGAGGGCACCGGCGTCGTCTGCAACGACGAGTACCTGCTGCACCCCGATCCCTATCCGACCCGTGACGCCTGGTGCCGGGCGCGGGTCGCCGAGACCGAGCGCAGGCTCGCCGAGCTGCCCGCCGGCCTGCCGGTCGTACCGGTCAACCACTATCCGCTGCACCGGCACCCCACCGAGGTGCTGTGGTACCCCGAGTTCGCCATGTGGTGCGGCACCCTGCTGACCGCCGACTGGCACCGGCGGTTCCCGGTCGCGGCGATGGTCTACGGCCATCTGCACATCCCGCGCACCACCTGGCACGACGGAGTCCGCTTCGAGGAGGTCTCCGTCGGCTATCCCCGCGAATGGCGCAAGCGCCCGGAGCCGCCGGGCCGGCTGCGCCGCATCCTGCCGACGGAGGTCGAAGCCGGTGATCGAGGAGCTGCTCCCGGAGTCGGTCGTGGCCGTGGAGGCGCACCGTGACGACCCGCTGTGGGACGCCGGGTTGCACCCCGGGGAGGCAGCGCTCGTCGAGCGCGCGGTGGCCAAGCGCCGCCGCGAGTTCGCCGCCGTGCGCGGCTGCGCCCGGCGCGCCATGGAGAAGCTCGGCGTGCCGGCGCAGTCCGTCCTGCGCGGCGAACGGGGCGCACCGCGCTGGCCGGCCGGCCTGATCGGCAGCATGACCCACTGCGACGGCTACTGCGCCGCCGCCCTGGCCCGCGCCGGCGACCTGGCCTCCCTCGGCATCGACGCCGAGCCGCACGAGCCGCTCCCCGACGACGCGGGCCACATCGTCCTGCCCGCCGAGGCCGGGCGGATCGCCCGGCTGCGCGAGCGGCAGCCCGGCGTGCACTGGGAGCGGATCCTGTTCAGCGCCAAGGAGTCCGTCTACAAGGCGTGGTTCCCGCTGACCGGCGCCTGGCTGGACTTCTCCGAGGCCGACATCACCCTCCACGCGGCCCCCGGCGGCCGGCCGCACGGCACCCTGCGCGCCGAACTCCTCGTCCCCGGGCCCCAGGTCGGCGGCCGCCGGCTGCAGGCCTTCGAGGGCCGGTGGGCCGCACGCGACGGCCTGGCCCTCACCGCGGTGGCCGTCCCGCACTCCTGAGGCACGGTGGCGGCCGTCCGCACCGGCGCGGTCAGTCCGGCGGGCACCAGTCGCGCAGCAGGCGGAAGAACTCCTCCTCGTTGCCCGCGAGGCCCGCGTGCGCCAGGGCGCGCTCCGCCTCGGCCAGCACGGCCGGCGGCACGAGGGCGGGCCGGCCGCCGTCCGGCGGCCCGTCGAAGGCGGCGCGCACCGTGTGCAGCAGCCGAAGGTAGGCCTGCACGGCGGTGCGCTCACGGTCGGTCAGTACGGCGGTGGGCATCGGTCGGCTCTCCCCGAGTAGGCATCACGGTCGCGCGCCCTGCGGCGCACTCTCCAGCTTGCCGCCCACCACTGACAACGCCCCCCGGCTCCGCTCCGGTTCGCCCGCTCGGCGCAGCCCGAAGCCTGTCACCGGGGTCCGGAAGGGAGCCCGGGCGCGGGGGCACACCGTGCGGTGCGTGACCGTGTACCGGCCCCGGACTCCGGCGCCGTACGGCCGTCCGGATCAGCCCTGCGGCCCCGGATAGCCCAGCGACGCCTCGATGCGCCCGGCCACGTCGTCGCGCTGCACCGGGCCGCGCAGGGCCGAACCAGCGAGCCACGTACGGCACTTGCTGGCCAGAAGCAGACCGAACGTCTCGGCCTGCCGCTCCTCGGTCAGGTCGAACCGGGTCCGCGCCGCGACCCGCTGCACGGTGGCCTGCAGCGCCTCCTGGTCGGTGTCGTCGTGCAGCAGCCGCGTGGCGACCCCCACGCCGTCGACGTGGTGGCCGCGGTGGTCGGCCTGCATGTGCCACAGCTCATGGCCGAGAATCACCAACTGGTGGTCGGGCGCGGTGCGTTCCTCCACGACCACGAGGTCCCGGTCGGTCAGGTCGAGCCACAGCCCGCTCGCCGTGCCCGGCGGGAAGGCGGCCGCACGGAAGTGCACCGGGCGGCCCCGGCGGCGGCTCATCGCCGCGCACAGCGCGCCGTACAGCTCGCCCGGTGGCGCGGGCGCGGGCAGCCGTACCCCGCCCACCAGTTCGTTGCACAGCCGGCGCATGTCCCTGCCGATGCCCACAGTCCTCCCCCGGCTCACGACTCGGGCCGCTTGACGCTCTCCAGCAGCATGTCGAGCCACTCCGCGACCTTGTCCCGGTGCTGGTCGGTGGGCAACTGCGCGGCCCGCCACGCTATGCCCCGCACCCCGTGGTCCTGCAGCAGCCGCTCCAGCGCGTCCTCCTCGGCCCCGGCCGCGGCCCGCTCCCGGTCGGCGAGCTTGGTCAGCAGCTCCTGCTCGGTGCGCTGCAGCGCGCCCGCCAGCGCCTCGGGGTCCTCCGCGGTGAGGAAGCCGGCGTGCACCTTGAAGAAGCGCTGCAGCGCGTCGCAGTGCTCCATGGTGGGCCGCCGGTCGCCGTTGATGAGCGCGCCGGCCTGCTGCCGCGACATGCCCGCGCCGTCGGCGATCTCCTGCTGGGTGTACTTGCGGCCGTTCGGTTTCAGACGGGTGCGTCGCAGCAGGCCCAGGCGCTGCAGAAAACGCGCCTGGACGTCCGGCTCACCGGCGGGCCGGCCGGCGAGCAGGGCCTTGACCACCGGCTCCGGGACGCCGCAGGCGAAGGAGAGCCGCCCGACGTCGAAGACCTCGGCATGCGGCACGCCGAGCCGGTCGGCGAGCGCGGTGACGCGGGCGACGACGGCCGGCAGCTGGGCGGTCGCCGTGGCGCCCGGATCCTCGTAGCCATCCGTCACCGACAGAACTCCTACGTCTCTCAAGGGCTTCCGATGTGTCCGTGTTGCTGAGCCGGTGCTTCTCACGAGCGATCGCCGTGAACTTCCCGGAGAGTAGCGGGTGCCTCGAACTCACATCCAGGTGTCGCCACAACTGTGGCGAATTTCAGCCTTCAACGGCCGCGAAATGCCACGATAGTTGACACGGTCTTGCCGGGGGCCGCAGGATCGCAGGGCCGCGTGAAGGCCGCAGAGGCAAGAGGGGTGACCTCCCGATGGCACATCAGGCAGGAGGGCAGCGGCCGGCACCGCGGCCCGTCCCCGAGACCTGCGAGACCCAGGCGTACCTCCAGGACTACGCCGTCCTGCTGGAGTCCCTCGCCTGCCCGTCCGTGGTCGTCGACCACCGCTGGGACGTCGTCATGGCCAACGGCGCCTTCGAGACGCTCTTCCGCGGGGTGCGCCGGCACGTGACGGCCATGCCCCAGGACAACCTCCTGCGGTTCGTCCTGTTCCATCCGGACGCGGGCGACGTGCTCGGCGAGCACGAGCAGGGCTGGTGCCTGCCGATGCTGGCCCACCTCAGGGCCGCCCTGGAGACGTACGGCCACGACCACGAACTCCAGGCGATCCGCCGCGACCTCGCCCAGGACCCGCTCCTGGAGGCCGCCTACCGGCAGGGCCTGCCGCACTGGATCCGCGCCGTCGGCGAGAGCGCGGCCCGGCTCGACGGTGCCGTGCGGCTGCTGCGCCACCCCGACCCGCGCCGCGGCCCCACCGAGTGCCGCGTCGTCGAGGAGACGCCCCATGTGCTGCGGGACCTCGGCTACCGGCGGCTGACGCTGGTCCTGCGCGAGGGCCGCCGGCCCGCCGCGCCGGTGCGCCGCCCACGCCGCCCGCGCGGCCCGGGCGCCCACCTCACGATCGTCCCGGCCCCCGAGAACTGATCCGGCACCGCCGGCGTTCAGGTCGCCGGCGGCGCCGGGTCGAAGGACGAGCGCTCCCGAGGGGCGCGGGGGGGCGCAGGGACCCGCGATCGTCCCCCATCGGGCCCGCATCCGCCGGACGACACCACCCTTCGGCCTGTCGGCTGCGACCGGCCGCCTGTCTACGCAAGCCGCTTGCAAGACTTGCGCTACGCTTGCGTCCATGACACGGCGACTTGCGGAAGTGGCGAAGAAGGTCGGGGTCAGCGAGGCGACCGTCAGCCGGGTGCTCAACGGCAAGCCCGGGGTCTCCGAGGCCACCCGGCAGGCGGTGCTGACGGCCCTCGACGTCCTCGGGTACGAACGCCCCACCCAGCTGCGCGGTGAGCGCGCCCGGCTCGTCGGCCTGGTCCTGCCGGAGCTGCAGAACCCCATCTTCCCGGCGTTCGCCGAGGTCATCGGCGGCGCGCTGGCCCAGCTCGGACTGACCCCGGTGCTGTGCACGCAGACCAAGGGCGGCGTCTCGGAGGCCGACTACGTCGACCTGCTGCTGCAGCAGCAGGTCTCCGGCGTCGTCTTCGCCGGCGGCCTGTACGCGCAGGCGGACGCCCCGCACGACCACTACCGGCTGCTCGCCGAGCGCAACATCCCCGTCGTGCTGGTCAACGCGGCCATCGAGCACCTCGGCTTCCCGGGCGTCTCCTGCGACGACGCCGTCGCCGTCGAGCAGGCCTGGCGGCACCTCGCCTCCCTGGGCCACGAGCGCATCGGGCTGGTGCTCGGCCCCGGCGACCACATGCCCTCGGCGCGCAAGCTGGCCGCCGCCCGCGCGGTCGCCGGCGACCTGCCCGAGGAGTGCGTCGCCCGGGCGATCTTCTCCATCGAGGGCGGCCACGCCGCCGCCTCCCGGCTGATCGACCGGGGGGTCACCGGCATCATCTGCGCCTCCGACCCCCTCGCGCTCGGCGCGATCCGGGCCGCCCGCCGCAAGGGGTACGACGTCCCGGGGCGGATCTCGGTCGTGGGCTACGACGACTCGGCCTTCATGAACTGCACCGAACCCCCGCTCACCACCGTCCGCCAGCCCATCGAGGCCATGGGCCGTGCGGCCGTCGAGCTGCTGAGCGCGCAGATCGGCGGCAGCGCCGTCCCCGCCGAGGAGCTGCTGTTCGAGCCCGAGCTGGTGGTGCGCGGATCCACTGCGCAAGCCCCGCGCCGCTGAGTTCCCGGAGGAGATCGAGAAGATCCAGCTGGCTGTCGAATAATTACAGAATCCGCGCGACATCTTGCGGGTAGATGCCGGCGGTGCTTGAGTGTGCGGCGCCCACCGCTCCTGCCATGAGTGCCATCTGGGGGTCCACCGATGAGAAGTGCCGGGTTCCGCCGTACCGTCGTCGCGATCGGCGTCGTCACGTCGCTCGCCCTCGCCGCCACCGCCTGCGGCTCGGGCGACGACTCGGCGAGCGGCAAGACGCGCATCACCGTCAACTGCGAGCCGCCCAGGAGCGCCAAGACCGACCGCAGGTTCTTCGAGGAGGACCTCGCCTCCTTCGCCAGGCAGAACCCGGACATCGACGTCGTCGCCCACGACGCCTTCCCCTGCCAGGATCCGAAGACCTTCGACGCCAAGCTCGCCGGCGGCCAGATGGAAGACGTCTTCTACACGTACTTCACCGACGCCGAGCACGTCGTGGACATCCACCAGGCCGCCGATCTCACGCCGTACCTGAAGGACTTGAAGTCGTACGGCAGCATCCGCAAGCAGCTGCGGGACATCTACACCGTGGACGGCAAGGTCTACGGCATCCCGCGCACCGGATACAGCATGGGGCTGATCTACAACCGCAAGCTCTTCCAGAAGGCCGGGCTCGACCCCGACAAGCCCCCGGCCACCTGGGACGAGGTCCGCGCCGACGCCAGGAAGATCGCCGCGCTCGGCGGCGGCACCGTCGGATACGCCGACTACAGCGCGCAGAACCAGGGCGGCTGGCACTTCACCGCCGAGCTGTACTCGCAAGGCGGCGACGTCGTCAGCGCCGACGGCAAGAAGGCCGCCATCGACACCCCCGAGGGCCACGCAGTGCTGCAGAACCTGCACGACATGCGGTGGACCGACGACTCCATGGGCAGCAAGCAGCTCCTCGTCATCAACGACGTCCAGCAGATGATGGGTTCGGGCAGGCTCGGCATGTACCTCGCCGCCCCCGACAACATCCCGATCCTGGTCAAGGAGAAGGGCGCGAACTACGACGACATCGCCATCGGCCCCATGCCCGGCGGCAGGGCCACCCTCATCGGCGGCGACGGCTACATGTTCAACAAGCACGACACGCCCGCCCAGATCCGCGCCGGCCTGAAGTGGCTGGACCACATGTTCCTCACCCCCGGATCCGGCTTCCTCGGCGACTACGCCCGCGCCAAGAAGAACAACGCCCCGGTCGGCCTGCCCGAGCCGCGCCTGTTCACCGGCGCCGCCGACGCCGAGGACCAGCAGGTCAAGAAGGCCAACGCCAACGTGCCCGTGGGGAACTACCAGGCGTTCCTCGACGGCAGCGCCCGGCTCCGGCTGAAGATCGAGCCGCCGGACGCCCAGCAGATCTACTCCGTCCTCGACTCCGCCGTCTCCGCCGTCCTCACCAAGAAGGACGCCGACATCGACCAGCTCCTCAAGGACGCCTCAGGCAAGATCGACAGCATTCTGGCCCGGAGCTGACCGCCATGACGAAGACGGCCGAGCGGCGGCCCGTGACCCAGGCCGCCGTCCACCCGGTCCCCGCGCCGCCCCGGACAGGGGGCCTCGGGCGGCGCCGCCTCGCCGACCAGGCCCGCGCCTACGCCTTCCTCCTCGGCGGCCTCGTCTGCTTCGCCCTGTTCTCCTGGTACCCGGCGATCCGCGCGGTCGTCATCGCCTTCCAGAAGTACACGCCGGGCTCGGCGCCGCAGTGGGTGGGCACCGCCAACTTCACCCGCGTCCTGCACGACCCCGAGTTCGGCGCGGCCTGGCGCAACACCCTCACCTTCACCCTGCTGGCCCTGCTCCTCGGCTTCGCGGTCCCCTTCCTGCTCGCCCTGGTCCTCAACGAACTCCGCCACGCCAAGGCGTTCTTCCGGGTCGTGGTCTACCTGCCGGTGATGATCCCGCCGGTGGTCAGCGCCCTGCTGTGGAAGTGGTTCTACGACCCCGGAGCCGGCCTCGCCAACGAGACGCTGCGCTTCCTGCACCTGCCGACCTCGAACTGGTCCAACGGCACCGACACCGCGCTCGTCTCCCTGGTGATCGTGGCGACCTGGGCCAACATGGGCGGCACCGTCCTCATCTACCTCGCCGCCCTGCAGTCCATCCCGGGCGAGCTGTACGAGGCCGCCGAACTCGACGGCGCCGGCCTGCTCCAGCGCGTCCGGCACGTCACCGTCCCGCAGACCCGGTTCGTCATCCTGATGCTGATGCTCCTTCAGATCATCGCGACCATGCAGGTGTTCACCGAGCCGTTCGTCATCACCGGCGGCGGCCCGGAGAGCGCCACGGTGACCGTGCTCTACCTCATCTACAAGTACGCCTTCCTCTACAACGACTTCGGCGGCGCCTGCGCCCTCAGCGTCATGCTCCTGGTCCTGCTCGGCGCCTTCTCCGCCGTGTACCTGCGGCTCACCCGCGGCGAGGGGGACACCGTATGAGCACCCGCACCCTGATCTCCCCGGCGGCCCTCGCCCGCCGGCGCGGCAAGGCGGTCTACTGGACCGTGTTCACGGCCGTCGTCCTGCTCTTCGCGCTCGCCTTCCTCTTCCCCGTCTACTGGATGGTGACCGGTGCGGTGAAGTCCCCGGACGAGGTCGCCCGGACCCCGCCGACGCTCGTCCCGGAGCACTGGCACCTCAGCGGCTACACCGGCGCCTGGGACCTGATGCAGCTCCCGCAGCACCTGTGGAACACCGTCGTGCAGGCCGCCGGCGCCTGGGCGTTCCAGCTGGTCTTCTGCACGGCCGCCGCCTACGCCCTGTCCAGGCTGCGGCCCGCGTTCGGCAAGGTGATCCTCGGCGGCATCCTCGCCACCCTCATGGTCCCGGCGCAGGCCCTCGTCGTACCGAAGTACCTGACCGTCGCCGACCTGCCGCTGCTGCACACCAGCCTGCTCAACGACCCGCTCGCCATCTGGCTGCCGGCCGTCGCCAACGCCTTCAACCTCTACCTGCTCAAACGGTTCTTCGACCAGTTGCCGCGCGATGTGCTGGAGGCCGCCGAGATCGACGGCGCCGGGAAGCTGCGCACCCTGTGGTCGGTGGTGCTGCCCATGTCCCGGCCGGTGCTCGGCGTGGTGTCGATCTTCGCGCTGGTCGCCGTCTGGCAGGACTTCCTGTGGCCGCTGATGGTCTTCTCCGACACCGACAAGCAGCCGATCAGCGTCGCCCTGGTCCAGCTGTCGCAGAACATCCAGCTCACCGTGCTCATCGCCGCGATGGTGATCGCCAGCATCCCGATGGTGGCGCTGTTCCTGCTCTTCCAGCGGCACATCATCGCCGGGATCAGCGCGGGCAGCACCAAGGGCTGACGCCGCCGCCTCCTCCACAGAAAGGTCAAGCTCCGTGGGACAGCCCACCCATGCCCGCAAGGACCGCGACTGGTGGCGCTCGGCCGTCATCTACCAGGTCTACGTCCGCAGCTTCGCGGACGGCGACGGCGACGGCACCGGCGACCTCGCGGGCGTCCGCTCCCGGCTGCCGTATCTCGCCGAACTCGGCGTGGACGCCCTGTGGTTCACCCCCTGGTACCTGTCACCCCTGAAGGACGGCGGCTACGACGTCGCCGACTACCGCGCCATCGACCCTGCCTTCGGCACCCTCGCCGAGGCCGAGAAACTCATCGCCGAGGCAGCCGGGCTGGGCATCCGCACGATCGTCGACATCGTGCCCAACCACGTGTCCGACCAGCACCCCTGGTTCCGGGCCGCCCTCGCCGCCGGACCCGGCAGCCCGGAACGCGAGCTGTTCCACTTCCGCCCCGGGCGCGGCCCGGACGGCGAACTCCCGCCGAACGACTGGCCGTCGCAGTTCGTCGGCTCCACCGAACCGGTGTGGACCCGCCTGCCCGACGGCGACTGGTACCTGCACCTGTTCACCCCCGAGCAGCCCGACCTCAACTGGGCCCACCCGGCCGTCCGCCAGGAGCACGAGGACATCCTGCGCTTCTGGTTCGAGCGGGGCGTCGCCGGCGTCCGCATCGACTCCGCGGCCCTCCTCGCCAAGGACCCCGCCCTGCCCGACCTGGCCACGCACCCCGAGCCGCACCCCTTCGTCGACCGCGACGAACTCCACGACATCTACCGCTCCTGGCGCCGGGTCGCGGACGAGTACGACGCCGTGTTCGTCGGCGAGGTGTGGCTGCCCGACGCCGAGCGCTTCGCCCGCTACCTCCGCCCCGACGAACTCCACACCGCCTTCAACTTCTCCTTCCTGGCCTGCCCCTGGGACGCCGGCCGGCTGCGCGCGTCCATCGACACCACCCTGGCCGAGCACGCTCCGGTCGGCGCCCCGGCCACCTGGGTGCTGTGCAACCACGACGTCACCCGCACGGTCACCCGCTACGGCCGCGAGGACACCGGCTTCGACTTCGCCGCCAAGGCCTTCGGCACCCCGACCGACCTGGCGCTCGGCACCCGGCGGGCCCGCGCGGCCGCCCTGCTGTCGCTGGCGCTGCCCGGCTCGGTGTACCTCTACCAGGGGGAGGAGCTGGGGCTGCCGGAGGCGGAGATCCCCGTCGACCGCATCCAGGATCCGATGTACTTCCGCTCCGGCGGCGTCGATCCCGGGCGCGACGGCTGCCGGGTGCCGCTGCCCTGGGCCGGCGGCCTGCCGTACGCGGGATTCGGCGCGCGGCAGGAGCCGTGGCTGCCGCAGCCGGCCGGCTGGCCCGCGTACGCGGTCGACCGGCAGCAGCGGGACCCCGGTTCCATGCTCTCCCTGTACCGCCGGGCCATCGCCACCCGCCCGGTCTTCGGTGACGGCCCCCTGACCTGGCTCCCCGCCCCCGACGGGGTCCTCGCCTTCACCCGCGCGGAAGCGGTCTGCGTGGTCAACCTCGCGCCCACGCCCGTGGACCTCCCCGCGCACTCCCGGCTCCTGCTCGGCAGCGGCCCGCTGGACGCCGCGGGCCGGCTGCCGCAGGACACGGCGGCCTGGCTGCACGCCTGAGCCGCGCCCGTACCAGCTGTCCCACGAACCCCCACCACGAAGGGATCAGCCCATGCCCACCAGCACCGCCAGACATGTCAGGCGTATGCCGGCCATCGGGGCGGTCGTCGCCCTCGCCGCCGGCATGCTCGTCACCATCGCCCCCGCCGCGCACGCGGCCGCGGGCGCCACCCTGCCCTTCACGTCCGTGGAAGCCGAGTCGGCGACCACCACCGGCACGAAGATCGGCCCCGACCACACCCAGGGCTCCCTCGCCTCGGAGGCCTCCGGGCGGCAGGCCGTCCGGCTGTCGGCCGGGCAGCGGGTGGAGTTCACCGTGCCGCGCGCCGCCAACGCCGTGAACCTCTCCTACAGCGTCCCGGACGGCCAGTCCGGCTCGCTGAACGTGTACGTCAACGGCACGAGACTCGCCAGGACCCTGCCGGTGACGTCCACGTACTCGTACATCGACACCGGCTGGATCCCCGGCGCCAAGACGCACCACTTCTTCGACGACACCCGGATGCTGCTGGGCCGGACCGTGCAGCCCGGCGACAAGGTCGCCGTCGAGGCGACCGGCACCCAGGTCACGGTCGACGTCGCCGACTTCGAGCAGGTCGCGGACGCCGCCACCCAGCCCGCGGGCTCGGTGTCCGTCGTCTCCAAGGGCGCCGACCCCACCGGCAACGGCGACTCCACCCAGGCCTTCCGGGACGCCATCGCCGCCGCCCAGGGCGGCACGGTCTGGATCCCGCCGGGCGACTACAGGATCACCTCGTCGCTGAACGGCGTGCAGAACGTGACACTCCAGGGCGCCGGCAGCTGGTACTCCGTGGTGCACACCTCCCGGTTCATCGACCAGTCCGGCTCCGCGGGGAACGTCCACATCAAGGACTTCGCCGTCATGGGCGCGGTCACCGAACGCGTCGACTCCAGCCCCGACAACTTCGTCAACGGCTCCCTCGGCCCCAACTCGTCCGTCTCCGGCATGTGGATCCAGCACACCAAGTGCGGCATGTGGCTGACGGGCACCAACGACAACCTGGTCGTGGAGAACAGCCGCTTCCTCGACACCACCGCCGACGGCATCAACCTCAACGGCACCGCCAAGGGCGTCGTCGTCCGGAACAACTTCCTGCGCAACCAGGGCGACGACGCCCTCGCCATGTGGTCGCTGTACTCCCCGGACACCGACTCCAGCTTCGAGAACAACACCGTCTCGCAGCCCAACCTCGCCAACGGCATCGCGATCTACGGCGGCACCGACCTGACCGTGAAGAACAACCTGGTCTCCGACACCAACGCCCTCGGCAGCGGCATCGCCATCTCCAACCAGAAGTTCATGGACCCCTTCTCCCCCCTGGCCGGCACCATCACCGTCTCCGGCAACACCCTGGTGCGCACCGGCGCGATGAACCCCAACTGGAACCACCCCATGGGCGCGCTGCGCGTCGACTCCTACGACAGCGCGATCGACGCGACGGTGAACATCACCGACACCACCATCACCGACAGCCCGTACAGCGCCTTCGAGTTCGTCTCCGGCGGCGGGCGCGGCTACCCGGTGAGGAACGTCAACGTGTCCGGTGCGACCGTGAAGAACACCGGCACGGTCGTCGTCCAGGCCGAGACGCAGGGCGCCGCCGCCTTCAGGAACGTCACCGCCACCCAGGTCGGCTCCGCCGGCGTCTACAACTGCCCCTACCCGGCGAACTCGGGGTCCTTCGCCCTCACCGACGGCGGCGGCAACTCCGGCTGGAACAGCACCTGGTCGGACTGCTCCACGTGGCCCCAGCCCGGCCAGGGCAACCCCGAGCCCGACCCGAACCGCAACCTCGCCAAGGGCCGCCCGGCCTCGGCGACCGGCTCGCAGGACGTCTACACGCCGGGCAAGGCGGTCGACGGCGACGCGAACTCCTACTGGGAATCGGCGAACAACGCCTTCCCGCAGTCCTGGACGGTCGATCTCGGCTCGTCCTACGCCGTGCGACGCCTGGTGCTGAAGCTGCCGCCGTCCTCGGCCTGGGGCGCCCGCACCCAGACCATCACCGTGCTCGGCAGCACCGACGGCTCGGCCTACTCGACCGTCGTGGGCTCCCAGGGCTACCGTTTCGACCCGGCCACCGGCAACACGGCCACCGTCTCCCTGCCGAGCGGCACGAACCTGCGGTACCTCCGCCTCACCGTCAGCGCCAACACGGGCTGGCCGGCGGGGCAGTTCAGCGAGGTCGAGGCCTACCTGACGAGCTGACCCCCGCCCGGGCGCGTCCCATCCCCCTCCTCCGGTGCGGTGTTCCGGCCGCCGGCCCTGCGTGCGAGAAACCGGTTACGAAGCGTTCCTCCGCGCCGCGCACCGCACCGGAGAGGGCTCTGACGGCCCGGCAACGGTCCCCTCACGCCCCGGCAAGACGGCGGCGCGACGCTGGGGCCATGACCGACACCACCTCCGGCACCCCGGCCGCGACCGCCTCCCCGAGCCTGTTCGAGCAACTGGGCGGTGAGGAGGCCGTCGCGGCCGTCGTCGACGCCTTCTACGCCAAGGTCCTCGCCGACCCCGCCCTGGAGCCGTACTTCACGGGCGTGGACCTCGACCGGCTCAAGCGGCACCAGCGCCGCTTCATCGGCCAGGCGCTGGGCGCCGCCCGTCCCTACACCGGCCGCTCCATGCGCAAGGCCCACGAGCACCTCGCGGTGACCCGGGCCGCCTTCGACCGCGTCGTGCCCCACCTCGCCGCCGCCCTGTCCGAGGCCGGGGTGGCCGAGGGGACGATCGGCACGATCGCCGACGCCCTGCTGCCCCTGAAGGAGGACATCGTCACCGCGTGACGGTCCGGCCGGTCCTCACAGGTCCAGCACCAGCCGGGCGCCCCGGCACCGGGAGACGCAGATCATCATCGTGTCGCCCGCCGCCCGTTCCTCCTCGGTGAGGACCGAGTCCCGGTGGTCCGGGGTGCCCTCCAGCACGTCCGTCTCGCAGGTGCCGCACGTGCCCTCCGTGCAGGAGTACAGCACCTCGACCCCGGCGGCGCGCACCGCGTCCAGCACGGAGACGTCCGGCGGGACGGTGACGGTGAGCCCGCTGCGGGCGAGGGAGACCTCGAACTCCTCCTCCCCGCCCGCCTGTTGCTCCTTCGGCGCGAACCGCTCCACGCGCAGCGCCGCGGCCGGACAGCGTGCCTCGACGGCGTCCAGCAGCGGACCCGGGCCGCAGCAGTACACCAGGGTGCCCTCGGCGAGGTCGTCCAGCACCGCAGCGAGGTCCAGCAGGCCGGTCTCGTCCTGCGGGGCGAGGGTGACCCGGTCGCCGTAGCGGGCCAGCTCCGCGGTGAACGCCATGGAGGCGCGGGTGCGTCCGCCGTACAGCAACGTCCAGTCCGCGCCCGCCTCGTCGGCCGCCGCCAGCATGGGCAGGACGGGCGTGATGCCGATGCCGCCCGCGATGAACCGGTAGCGCGGCGCGGGCTCCAGCCGGAAGTGGTTGCGCGGCCCGCGCACCCGTACCTTCCCGCCCTCGCCCACCTGCTCGTGCACATAGGCCGAGCCGCCCCTGCCGGCCGTCTCGCGCAGCACCGCGATCCGCCACGCCGACCGGTCCGCCGGATCGCCGCACAGCGAGTACTGCCGCTCCAGCCCCGGCCCGAGCAGCAGGTCCACATGGGCGCCGGGCTCCCAGCCGGGCAGCTCACGGCCCAGCGGATCGCGCAGCGTCAGCGCCAGCACGCCGTCGGCGGCCGGCTCCCGCCTGCTCACCACGAGTTCGAGTTCGCTCACCGTACGGCCTCTTCGCCGGTGTCGTGTCCTTCGGGATGCGCCAGCATCCACTCCCACATCAGCACCGGGTCCTCGGCGGTGTGCTCCGCACCGCAGTGGCAGGTGCCGTGCAGCACATCGGTGCCCGGCAGCCAGTCGATGCGGTACACCTCGCCGGTGCCGGCGCTCACCGGACCCCCTCGGCCGGCTTGTCGCCCTCCTCCACCAGCCGGGCCAGGATGCGCCGGGCGGCCAGACCGCCGGTGTCGATGTTGATGCTCAGCTCCTGGTACCCGGTGCGTTCGGTGCCGAGCGTGCGCTGCAGCAGGTTGAGCGCGTCCACGTCCTGCATCACCACGGTGTGGTTGTTGGCCCGCAGGAACTCGGTGACCTCGGCGTCCTCGGTGGCCCAGTCCCGGGACACCGCCCAGAAGTCGTACACCTTGCCGTCGGCCGACGGGGTGATGGCGTAGGTGATCTCGGTGTGGAAGCCGTGCGGATCACTGCCGTCCGGCTCGGGCACGACGCCCACCGGTGCGATCCGGCTGTGCAGCAGATACAGGCAGGGCGCGTGGTACTCGATGTCCTGCCAGCGGGTGATCCGGCCCTCGATGCCGGTCGAACGGGCGTAGAACGGCGGGCACTCGGCGTCGTCCATGTGCCGGCTGACCCGGACCACGCCCGCGCCCTCGTCCACCTCGGTGGTGATGGGCGTCTCGGCGACCTCGGGCGTGCCGATGTAACCGCCGTGCAGGTACGTCTCGTGGGACAGGTCGAGGAGGTTGTCGACGAGCAGACCGTAGTCGGCGTCGATCGGCTCCATGCCGCGTACGGTGGTCCAGCCGGGGGAGTCCAGGTGCCGGGCCCGGGGGATGGTCTGCGGGTCGGCGAGCGCCGGGTCGCCGATCCACACCCAGACCAGCGAGTCCTGCTCCACCACCGGGTAGGAGGCGACACGCGCGGTCCGCGGGATGCGCTTCTGCCCCGGCACGTACACGCAGGCGCCGGTGCGGTCGTAGGTGAACCCGTGGTACCCGCACACGATCCGGTCGCCGTCCAGGCCGCTGGAGGAGAGCGGATACCTGCGGTGGACGCACCGGTCGTGCAGGGCGACCGGGGAGCCGTCCTCCTCGGAGCGGTACAGGACGAGCGGTTCCCCGAGGATCGTCCGGCCGAGCAGCTCGCGCCCGACCTCCTCGCCGTAGGCGGCGACGTACCACTGATTCCTCGCGAAAGCGGTCATGTGCGGCATCTTTGCGGCTCCCGTCTGTGGGTGTGGCCACATCGTCGGGAGGAGCCGCACCAGGCGCAACGCCGACTTCCGTCTGACGGAAGCCTTCGTGCGACCGCAGGGGCACCGCACGGACCGCCGACTTTCACACAGGCGCCATCGCACCCTTCCCTGACGTTTGCTGCTCTTGGAACACTCGCTCCGCGCAGATTCCGTCAGTTGCACGGCATCACGTACGCCAGGACGAGAGGACCCCCAGACCCATGCCCGAAGTCAACCGGCGCCGCTTCCTCCAACTCGCGGGCGCCACCACGGCGTTCACCGCGCTGTCCAGCAGCATCCAGCGCGCCGCCGCGCTGCCCGCGCACCACCGTACGGGGACGGTCCAGGACGTCGAGCACATCGTCGTCCTGATGCAGGAGAACCGATCCTTCGACCACTACTTCGGCACGCTCCGGGGTGTCCGCGGCTTCGGCGACCCCCGCCCCGTCACGCAGAACGGCAGGTCCGTCTGGAAGCAGTCCGACGGCACCAGGGACCTGCTGCCCTTCCACCCCGACGCCGACGACCTGGGTCTGGCCTTCATCCAGGACCTGCCGCACGGCTGGCAGGACACGCAGGCCGCGTTCAACGGGGGCAAGTACGACAAGTGGGTGCCGGCCAAGGGTACCACCACCATGGCGCACCTGACCCGCCAGGACATACCGTTCCACTACGCGCTCGCCGACGCCTTCACCATCTGCGACGCCTACCACTGCTCGTTCATGGGCTCCACCGACCCCAACCGCTACTACATGTGGACGGGTTACGTCGGCAACGACGGCCAGGGCGGCGGCCCGGTCCTCGGCAACGACGAGAAGGGCTACGGCTGGACGACGTACCCCGAGCGCCTGGAGAAGGCCGGGGTTTCCTGGAAGATCTACCAGGACGTCGGTGACGGCCTCGACGCGAACGGCGGCTGGGGCTGGATCGACGACGCCTACCGTGGCAACTACGGCGACAACTCCCTGCTGTACTTCAACCAGTACCGCGATGCCAAGCCCGGCGACCCGCTGTACGACAAGGCCCGCACCGGCACCGACGCCCGCAGGGGCGAGGGCTTCTTCGACCGGCTGCGGGCCGACGTGAAGGCCGGCACGCTGCCGCAGGTCTCCTGGATCGTCGCGCCCGAGGCCTTCACCGAGCACCCCAACTGGCCCGCCAACTACGGCGCCTGGTACGTCTCCCAGGTCCTGGACGCGCTCACCTCCAACCCCGAGGTGTGGGGGAAGACCGCGCTGTTCCTCACCTACGACGAGAACGACGGCTTCTTCGACCACGTGATACCGCCCTTCCCGCCGGCCTCCGGCGACCGGGGCAAGTCGGCCGTCGACGTCTCCCTCGACCTGTACAAGGGCGACGCGAGCCATGTCGCCGGCCCCTACGGGCTCGGCCAGCGCGTGCCGATGCTGGTCGTCTCCCCGTGGAGCAAGGGCGGTTACGTCTGCTCCGAGACCTTCGACCACACCTCGATCATCCGGTTCATCGAGCGCCGCTTCGGCGTGCACGAGCCCAACATCTCGCCCTGGCGCCGTGCCGTCACCGGCGACCTCACCAGCGCCTTCGACTTCTCCCGCAGGGACACCAAGCCCATCGCGCTGCCGTCCACGGCCTCCTACCAGCCGCCGGACCACGACCGCCACCCCGACTACGTGCCCAAGCCGCCCGCCGACCCCGCCCTGCCGAAGCAGGAGCCCGGCAGCCGGCCCACCCGCCCGCTGAAGTACGCCCCCCTCGTGGACGGGTCCGCGGACACCGCGGCCGGCACCCTGAAGCTCACCTTCGCCTCCGGGGCGCACGCGGGCGCCGCCTTCCTGGTGACCTCCGGCAACCGCACCGACGGGCCCTGGACCTACACCACCGCGGCCGGCACGTCCCTGTCCGACACCTGGAACTCGGCCTACTCCGGCGGCGTGCACGACCTCGCGGTGCACGGCCCCAACGGCTTCCTGCGCGTCTTCAAGGGCAGGGGCAGGGCGGCGGGACCGGAGGCGACCGCGCGGCACGTGGGCGACAACCTCGAACTCACCTTCACCAACAAGGGTTCCGGCACGGTGCGGCTGAAGGTCGTCAACGGGTACGGCGGCGGCCCGGTCACCGTGACCGTACGGCCCGGTGCCACCGTCAGGCACACCGTGGACCTCACCGCGAGCAGGCGCTGGTACGACGTGACGGTCACCTGCGACGCCGACCCGGCCTTCCTGCGCGGCTTCGCCGGCCATGTCGAGAACGGCAGGCCCGGCGTCAGCGACCCGGCGATCGCCTCGGAGTGAACGGGCGATGAACACCGCTCCGTGCGGACTGGTCAGGTACCGGTCACATCAGGGTAGTGTGCCCCGGTGACCACGCAATCGAACACTCCTGCAGGCTGGTACCCGGATCCGCACGGAGCACCGCAGACGCTCCGCTACTGGGACGGCGCGCAGTGGACCGAGCACACCAACCCGGCGCAGCAGGCCGCCGGTCAGGTGCCGCAGCAGCAGGCGGCCCCCCAGCAGGCCGCGCCCCAGCAGTACGGCGCCCCGCAGGCGCAGGGCGCCGACCCCAAGGTGCAGCGCCAGGTGCAGCAGCAGGCCGGTGTCGCGGCCGGCGGTGCCGGCGGCGGCACCCTGTTCACCGAGCCCGTCCTGGTCGTGAACCAGAAGGCCAAGCTGATCGAGCTGACCAACGAGTACAAGGTCATGGACCAGAACGGCCGGGAGATCGGCTCGGTCACCGAGGTCGGGCAGAGCGCGCTGAAGAAGATCCTGCGCTTCGTCTCCAGCCTCGACCAGTTCATGACCCACAAGCTGGAGATCCGCGACGCCTACGGCCAGCCGCAGCTGCTGCTGACCCGGCCCGCGAAGTTCTTCAAGTCCCGGGTGATCGTCTCGCGTCCGGACGGCTCGCAGGTCGGCGAGATCGTCCAGCAGAACATGATCGGGAAGATCAACTTCGCGATGAACGCGGACGGCCGGCAGGTCGGCGCGATCAAGGCGGAGAACTGGCGGGCGTGGAACTTCGCGATCGTCGACCACGCGGACAACGAGGTCGCCCGGATCACCAAGACCTGGGAGGGCCTCGCCAAGACGCTCTTCACGACCGCGGACAACTACGTCCTGCAGATCCACTACCAGCTGCCCGAGCCGCTGCTGAGCCTCGTGGTGGCGACGGCCCTCACCGTCGACACCGCCCTCAAGCAGGACTCGCGGGGCTGGAACTGAGCGGGCCCCGACGGGGGAGCGGGCAGGCCTCGCACCACGGCGACGGCGGCCGGTGCACGCACGGGTGGCGGGCACCGGCCGCCGCGGCACGTTCCGGGCCCCGTCGCCTTGGCGGGCACCTCTGAGCAACCTCAAGTCCCTTGCCGCCCAAGGGGCTCGGCGACCAGCATGATCCCCATGGCTGTTTTCACGGGGCTGAGCAGGAAGCACGACGTCGTACCGGTCATCCGGGACGCGGACGTGGTCGCCGACGCGCTGCGTGCGGCGCTGGCCGGGGCGAAGCCCGAGGAGCGTCCGGGCCTGGAGCGCGCCCTGGCCGTCGTCGAGTCGACCGCGGCCGCCAGCGAGGGCCGGGTGCGCGCCCGCTGGACCCGGTCCCGGCTGGCCGCCGTGGGCTTCGCGGGGGACCTCGCCTCGGTCGCCGCGGTGAAGGCACTGCGTCAGGCGGAGCCGAGGCTGAGCCTGCTGGCGGCCGTGCAGCTCCAGAAGGAAGCACTGGTCCACGCGGACTGAACCGGTCCGCCGGCGCGGGACCCGCGTCGCCGGCCGCGCCGGCGTGTTGCGGCCCCGGGCGTCAGAGCGCCGTGAGATGTCCGGGCTGTTCCGGCTGCCGCGGTATCAGGGCCGGTTCGGCCGCAGCCGTGTCCGGTTCCAGGGCCAGCACCCGGGCGACGGGGTGGTCCTCCTCCGCGTGCACCTGCTCCGGCGCGCCCTGCGGCCCGACCCGCGTGAGCAGCACCACGCCCCAGGACGCCAGGCCCGCACCGGCGAGGGCCAGCAGGACGCCGGCCGGGCCGCCGTGGAGGCCCTGGCCGAGCAGGGTCAGGCCGATGACCGCGGCGGCCACCGGGTTGGCGAGGGTGACCAGGGCCAGCGGTGCGCCGAGGCCGCCTCGGTAGGCGGTCTGCGACAGCAGCAGCCCGCCGACGGCGAACGCGGCGACGAGCACGGCGACCACGATCACCTCGGTGCTCAGCGCCGGGCCCGTGCGGTCGGTGGCGGCCACGGTCACCGTCTGGGTGAGCGCGGAGGCGACCCCGGAGGCGAAACCGGACGCCGTGGCGTGCCTGAGCCCGGGCCGGGCGCCGGGCCAGGAGAGCATGCCGATCGCGGCCGCGGTCGTACCGGCGACCGCCAGCGCCTCGGTGAGCGACAGCACCCGCGCGGGCGCCGGACCGGAGGCGGTCACGAGCAGCGCGGCGAGTCCGAGCAGCGTCAGCGCCGTACCGCGCCACTCCACCGCGCTGACCCGGCGCCCGGCCGCCCGTGCGCCGAGCGGCACGGCCGCGACCAGGGTGAGCGCGCCCAGCGGCTGGACCAGGGTGAGCGGACCGTACTTGAGGGCGACGACGTGCAGCAGCGCGGCGGCCGCGTTCAGCCCGACCGCCCACCACCAGGCGCCCGTGCCGAGCAGCTGCAGCAGGCCGGTGCCGGTGGTGCGGGACGCGAGGCGTTCCTGGGCGACCGCGGCCAGCGCGTAGGCGACCGCGGAGACGAGGGAGAGCGCGACGGCGGCCACGGCGGCGGCGCTCATCGGCCCGCTCCCGCCAGGACGGGCTCGCGCGGCGCGAGCCGGCCGGTACCGCGCCCGGCCGTGGTGGCCGTCCGGTGCGGCGGATGGATCACCGCGAGGGTGATGCCGAGCATGGCGGTGGCGATGATCGCGTCGAGCCAGTAGTGGTTCGCCGTGCCCACGATCACCAGCAGGGTGATCAGCGGGTGCAACAGCCACAGCCATCGCCACCGGGACCGGGTGGCCGCGATCAGGCCGATCGCCACCATCAGCGCCCAGCCGAAGTGCAGGGAGGGCATCGCGGCGAACTGGTTGGACAGATGGTCGCTGGAGGGCGGGCCGTACACGTCCGGGCCGTAGACCCGCGCGGTGTCCACCAGGCCGGTGCCGGTGAGCATCCGGGGCGGGGCCAGCGGGAACGTGAACGGCAGCACCAGCGCGGCCGTGGTGACGACCGCGAGCACCCGGCGGGCCCACACGTAGTGCGCGGGGCGCCTGAGGTACAGCCAGACCAGGAAGGCCAGCGTCGCCGGGAAGTGGACGGTGGCGTAGTAGGTGTTGGCGAGGTGGACCAGGGTGGTGCCGTGCAGCAGCGGGGACTGCACCGCGGTCTCGTGCGGCAGGTCCAGCGTCCGCTCCAGGTGCCACACCCGGTGGGCGTTGCGCAGGGCCTCGGCGGTGTGCCCCGTGGCCAGCTGCCGGCCGAGCTTGTAGACGAGGAAGAGCCCCGCGACCAGCAGCAGCTCACGTATGAGCGCCGGGCGCGCGGCCGTGTGCCGCGGCTCCGGCGCCGCCTGTGCAGGCGCGGTTCGCGCAGTCATCCCCCGGCCCCTTCGCTGACGGTGGTGCGTGTGGTGGTGCGGACGAGCCCCCGCGCTGGGCCAGGGCTCTTCGATACGTCCTCGTACCGATACGGCGATGCACCGATACGGTGAGGTACCGATACGGTGTGGTACCGATACGCCAGTGTACCGATACGGCCGAGTACCGGTACACTGGCGTATCGGTTGATGTACGACACACTGGAAGCACAGGCTCCACAGCCCGGCTCGAGCCCGGCTCGAACGAGGCTTCAGCGGGCCGTACCGAAGTCACCGCCGGACACGAGTGAGGGGAAGCAGCGCATGACGTCGCAGGCCGCGGACGGACCGGAGACGGTCGTCGCCTCGCGCCGCTCCAAGATCACGCCCGAGCGTGAGCGGGAGTTCTTCGACGCCGTGCTGGACCAGATCCGCGAGTGCGGTTACGAGTCCGTCACCATGGAGGGCGTCGCCGCCACCACCCGGTGCAGCAAGTCCACGCTGTACCGGCAGTGGAAGACCAAGCCCCAGTTCGTCGCCGCCGCGCTGCGCGCCAACCGCCGGGTGCGGTTCGCCGGCATCGACACCGGATCGGTCGCCGAGGACCTGCGCCAGGCCGCGCGGGCCGCAGGGGACTGGTCCGGCAAGGACACCAGGCTGCTGCAGGCACTGGGGCCCGCGGTGACCGCCGACCACGAACTGGCCCAGGCGCTGCGCGAGGCGCTGGTGAACCCGGAGATCGCGGCGCTGCAGGAGATCCTCGCGCGAGGCGTCGACCGGGGCGAGATCAGGGCCGGTCATCCGGCGCTGGAGTTCGTCCCGGCCATGATGTTCGGCGTGCTGCGCGTGCGGCCGGTGCTCTGCGGCGAGTACGCCGACTCCGACTATCTGAGCCGGTTCGTCGAGGCCGTCGTCCTGCCCGCGCTCGGACTGGCCGAAGAGCCGCACGACGACGAGCGCGAACCCGAGCCCAGGCCGCCGTTCAGGGGATGACGGAACGGTGACCTGTACGCGCCGCACCGTGGGGACGGGGGCGGCGCGCACCACCGGCCGGGTGGGGCACCTCCTGAGCGGAGGGGTGCCCCGCCCGGCCGCACACGTCCGGGCGCGGCCCGCCCGGGCCGGCGGTCAGACGTCCTGGCCGCTGCCGTCGGCGGAGGAGACCTCGATCCCCTTGAGGATCTCGTCGACGACCGACGTCTTCTGCCCGACGTCGATGCCGAACCGCACCACCACCATCCGCCTGGCGTCCTCGGGCGAGGGGAAGGCGACCGACTCCACATAGCCGTCGGCGCCCTTGCTGGTGACCGCCTTCCAGCGCACCATGTACCCCTTCTGCCCGGCCACCGTCACCGTGCCGGAGCCCAGCACCTGGTGCGAGGTGATGCCGCCGTAGACCTTGCCGCCGTAGGACTCCTTGGCGTTGGCCGTGATGTCCGCCTTGGCGACCTCCTCGGCCGTGTCGCCCTTCGTGCCCAGCACCTGCGCCGGGGCCGAGTAGGCGCCGCCCGGGGTGCACGTCTGCGAGGAGTCGCCCGGGCACTTGTAGGAGTCGTCGGAGGTCACCTGCGCGCCGGCGCGGAACGTCTGCCCGGTCCAGCCCTTCGGCACCGGCAGGCTGATGCCGTCGACCGGGTCCGGCACCATGCCGCCGCCCGGCACCTTGGGCGCCGCCGACTCGTCCGGCGACGGCGAGGCGCCGCCGGAGCCGCCCGGCCCTCCCGGACCCTCCGGGCCGCCGGACCCGCCCTGGCCGCCGAAGCCGCCGCCCGGCCCGCCCCGGCCGCCGTCCGGTCCGCCCGCCGCCCCCTGCCGGGACCCGGCCCGGTCGGCACCGCTCCCGGTGTCCTTGGTGAGGGCCCACACGCCGACCCCGATGCACGCGAGCACCGCGGCCGCCACCGTCACGGCTATGCCCGTGCGCACCCCGCGCCGCGGCCCGGCCGGGGGCGGCACGGGATACGGCGGATACGCCGGGTAGGCGGGCTGCCCGCCGTACGCGGGCGCGGCCGAGTACGCCGCCGGCTGTGCCGGCTGCGGGGCGCCGGCCGCCGGGGGCTGCGGTGGGGGACCCCAGGCGGCGGCCGTGCCCGCGGGGCGGGTCCGGTCCGTCCAGGCCCTGCCGTCCCACCAGCGCTCGGTGGGCGGGCCGTCGTTCGTCTGCCCGGGGTCGGGGTACCACCCGGGAGGAGTCACCTGCGTCATGTCCCCACCGTATGAGGCGTCGGTGAAAGCGGGATGAGAGGATCCGCCGCCACACCACCGGACCGGACATTTCACCCCGGGTTTTTTTCTCCGCATCGCTCCAGACCGTTCACGCCGCCGCCTTGAGCCCCGTGGGCCTCGCGAGAGTCCACGGAGAACCGGCTTCCGGTCCGCCCCGGCCGACACTGTCTCCGCCGCCGAGCAGACGCCCGGCCCACCCGGACGTCGCCCCTCCCCGCCCGCTTTCACCCGCCGGGGCAACACCTGCCCCGTGCGGCCACCACGCGTCCCACCGGACGGCTACGCTCGGGCGTGTACGCCATCCGGGCGACCTTGGGGAGGGAACGGCATGACGGAGGGACGGCCGCCGGCGGCCGCCTCGGCTTCCCTGTGGGAGCGGGACGCGGAACTCGCCACCGCCACGCGGGCACTGGACCTCCTGTGCGCCGACCAGTCGTCCGCGGGCGGCCTGCTGGTCTTCCGCGGCGAGGCGGGCATCGGCAAGACCGCCCTGCTGGCCGAGATCCGCCGCATCGCCGAACGCCGCGGCTGCACCGTGTGGTCCGCGCGCGGCGCCGAGACCCTGCGGTCCGTCCCGTTCAACGTCGTACGGCAGCTGCTCCAGCCCGCCCTGCTGTCCTTACTCCCCGAGGAGGCCCGCGAGTACCTCGGCGACTGGTACGACATCGCCGGCCCCGCCCTGGGCATAGCGCACCCGCAGGAGGCCAGCGCCGACCCGCAGTACGTGTGCGACGGCCTCGTCGCCGCGGTACGCCGGCTCGCCCGCCGCGCATGGCCGCTGGTGCTGATGATCGACGACGCGCACTGGGCCGACCAGGAGACCCTGCGCTGGCTCGCCGCCTTCACCGCGCGCCTGGACGACCTCTCCGTCCTCGTCGTCGTCGCCCGCCGCCCCGGCGAGGCCGGCGGCGACAGCGCCCGCCACCTCGACGCGGTGGCCGCCGCGGCGGGCCGCCCCGTCGGCAACCTCAAGGCCCTCACCCCCGACGCCGCCGCCGGACTCACCCGCGCCGCCCTCGGCCGGCACGCCGACGACGCCTTCTGCCGCGAGGTCTGGGCCGTCACCGCCGGCAACCCCTACGAGACCACCGAACTCCTCGCCAAGGTGCGGGACAGCGAGCTGCACCCGGTCGAGGCGAGTGCCGGCGAACTGCGCGCCCTCAACCGCGCCGCACGCGGCGGCGGAATCGTCGACCGGATCAAGCAACTCGGCCTGGAGGCCACCCAGTTCGCCTGGGCGGCCGCCATCCTCGGCACCGGCATCACCGTCGACATGGTCGCCCGCCTCGCCGCCATGGACGAGCCCGTCGCCCGGCACTGCGCCGATCTGCTCCGCACCGCCCGCATCCTCACCGCGCCCGACCCCGCGGCCGGCGGCGAACACCAGGACGGCGAGCTGGAGTTCGTCCACCCGCTCATCGCCAGCGCCGTCTACGACTCCATCCCGTCCGGCGTGTGCACCGCCATGCACGGCGTCGCCGCCCAGCTCATCACCGAGCTGGGACGTGGCGCCGCCCAGGCCGCCCGGCACCTGCTGAAGGTCCACCCCGACGGCGACGAGGAACTCGTCGAGCAGCTGCGCGAGGCCGCCCGCGAACACCTCGCCGTCGGCGCGCCCGACGCCGCCCGCACCTGCCTCGAACGCGCCCTGCGGGAACCGCCGCTCCCCGAGGTCCAGCCGCACGTCCTGTACGAACTGGGCTGCGCCACCCTGCTCACCGCGCCCGCCGTCACCGTCGAACACCTCCGGCACGCCCTCGGCATGCCCGGCCTCGACCCCGAACGCCGGGTCGACGCGGTGGTCCGGCTCTCCCAGGCGCTGCTCCACAACGACCAGCTGGAAGACGCCGTCCGCACGGTCGAGGCCGAAGCCGCCCGGCACCGGCCCGGCCCCGTGCGGATGCGGCTGCAGGCCGTGCAGTTCATGTGGGAGGCCATCCACGGCGAGACCGTCTCCCCGGCCCGCTCCCGGCGCCTCGCCGAACTCGCGAGCACCTGCACCGGCCGCGACAACTCCGAACGCGCCCTGCTCATCCTGCGCGGCTTCGACGCCATGGCCCACGGCGAGAGCGCCGAGGAGGTCCTGGACCTGTGCGACCGCGCCCTCGTCAACGGCCGCCTCGCCCCCGGCCTCGGCTGGACCGACCCCGAATGGGGCATCGAGCTGCTGATGATGCTCGGCAGCGCGTACGCCTACGCCGACCGGCTGGACCGCGCCGAGAGCCTGTTCGCCGAGGCCCTGCGCGTCTACACCACGGCCGGCTGGCGCGGCGGCCACCTCTCCCTGGCCAACGCCTTCCTCGGCCTCGCCTACCGCAGGCAGGGCCGGCTGCGCGACGCCGAGTCCGCCCTGCGCGAGGCCCTCGTCCTCGCCGAACGCGTCGGCCGCCGCCTGCCGCTGTACTGGTCGGCGACCTGCGGACTGGTCGACACCCTGCTCGCCCGCGGCCGTACCGAGGAGGCCTGGTCGATCGCCGAGCAGTACGGCTTCGCACCGCCCTACCCGTCCACGATCGTGCTGCCCGACATCCGCTGTGTGCGTGGCCGGCTGCTGCTCGCCGTCGGCCGCACCGAGGACGGCATCCACGAACTGGAGGCCGCCGAGAAGACCGCGGCCTCACGCGGCGGCCACAACCCGGTCCTGTCCCCGTGGTCCATCGACCTCGCCAAGGCCCTCGCCGGACAGCACCCCGAGCGCGCCGCCCACCTCGCGGCCGAGGCCCGCCGGCAGGCCGAACGCTTCGGCACGGACACCGCCATCGGCGAGGCCCTGCGCTGCGCCGCCGCCCTGGAGACCGGCCGCCGCGCGGCCCAGCTCGCCGCGCGGGCCGTCGCCTACCTGGAGTCCTCACCCTGCCAGTACGAACACGCGGCGGCCCGCGTCGAGTACGGCATCGCCGCCCGCTCCGTCACCGAACTGACCCGGGGCCTCGACCTCGCCCGGGCCTGCGGCGCGGAGGGACTCGTGGCCCGCGCGAGCCAGGCACTGGAGACGGGACTCGGGCTGCGGTAGGCGGATGCGTGCGGGCGGACGACTGTGTGCAGGCGCCCGTATACCGTCGACCGGCTGCCGTATGCGGCGTGCGGTATCCCGTGGGCGGCCGACGGTCTGCAGACGACCGCAGACGATCCGCCGTTTGCGGTATGCAGTCGCCGGTGTCCGGGCGACCGCGGCTCGTATGCCGTCGACGCCGTACCGCAGCCCCTCACACCGTCAGCAACTGCTCCGTGACCGCCGCCAGCCGCTCGCGCACCCGGGGGTCGTACGTCTCCTCGTGCGCCCGTGCACGCCGCGTCCCGTCGAAGTAGCCCCCGCTGCCGAGATCCTGCGTGGCCAGCGCCAGGACGCCGGGCGCGCCGTCGGCGACCGGGTTCCACGGGGTGATCCCGCCCTCGCGGACCATCGCGGTGTCCATGAAGGTGGCCGGGTGCAGGACGTTCACCGAGACCCCGCTGCCGGCGAGTTCCTCGGCGAGGGTGAAGGTGTGCGCGGCGAGGGCGAACTTGCTGCGGCAGTACGCCGACATCCCGGTGTAGCCGCGGGTGAGCTCGGGGTCGGCGAAGTCGAGGGGTTCCTGGCCGGCCGAGCCGACGTTCACGATCCGGGCCGGCGCGTTGGACCGCAGGACCGGCAGCAGGGACCGGGTGAGGACGACGGGCGCGAGATAGTTCACGGCGAGCCGCAGCTCGTGCCCGTCGGCGCTCAGCTCCCGCCCGGAGCCGGGCGCGCCGCCGCCCACCCCCGCGTTGTTGATCAGCACGTCGAGGTCCGGACGGGCCCCGGCGACCCACGCGCCCAGCTCGCGCACCTCGGCCAGCCGCGCCAGGTCGGCGACGAACCCCTCGGCCTCGCCCTCGGTGCGCAGCTCCGCGACCAGCCGCTCGGTGCGGTCCCGGTCCCGGCCGTGGACCAGGACGGCATGGCCGGACCGGACCAGTTCGAAGGCGACGTACCGGCCGAGTCCGGAGGTGGCGCCGGTGATCAGAATGGTGGACATGCTTCCACCCTAGGCACGGCCCGGCGCCGCGAGGGAGGTGCTGCCGAAGCTACGACCGGCAGGGTCACCCTCCTTCGCCGTCCTCCTCGTCGAGCACCCGCTGGGCCGTCGCGAACGCCGAGTTGGCGGCCGGCACCCCGCAGTACACGGCGGTCTGCAGCAGCACAGCGCCGATCTCCTGAGGAGTGAGCCCGTTGCGCCGCGCCGCCCGGACGTGCATCGCCAGCTCGTCGTAGTGCCCGTGGGCGACCAGCGCGGTCAGCGTGATCATGCTGCGCTCGCGCCGGGACAGCGTCGGATCGGTCCAGATCTCGCCCCAGGCGTAGCGGGAGATGAAGTCCTGGAAGCGGGCGGTGAACGGGGTCTGCCGGGCCTGCGCCCGGTCCACGTGCGCGTCGCCCAGCACCTCCCGGCGCACCGCCATCCCGCTCGCCGGCGGCCCGTCGAGCAGGGTGCGCAGCGCGGCCAGCACGGCCTCCGGGCACTCGGCGGGCGCGAGATGGGAGGCGCCGGGCAGCTCCACCAGCGTCGCGCCGGGCACCGCGTCGGCGATCTCCCGCAGATGCGCGGGCGGCGTCGCGGGATCCTGCTTGCCCGCCACCAGCAGCGTCGGCACGGCGATGGCGCCGAGCCGGTCGCGCAGGTCGAACGCGGCGAGCGCGTCGCAGCAGGCGGCGTACGCCTCCGGATCGGCCTCCCGGTGGTCCCGGACCAGCCCCGGCACGGTGAACCCGGGGGTGAACCAGCGTGCGTCCGCGCTCTGCGCCAGCCACTCCATGCCCTCCCGGCGCACCCGCTCGGCCCGCTCCCGCCAGGGCGACTCGCCGCCGAAGTGGGCGGAGGAGCAGATGACCGCCAGCGAGGTCAGCCGGTCGGGGTGGTGCACGGCCAGGTGCAGGCCGACCGCGCCGCCGAGGGAGACGCCCGCGTAGGCGAACCGGTCGACGCCGAGCGCGTCGGCGAGATCCAGCACCAGCGCGGCGAGGTCGGCGACGGTCGCGCCCGGCCCGATCAGCTCCGGCGCGCAGCCGCCGTGCCCGGGCAGGTCCCAGCGCACCACGCGGTGACGCACCGACAGTTCGGGGGCGAGCGCGTCCCACAGGGCGTACGAGGTGCCGAGCGAGGGCCCGAGCAGCAGCGCGGGGGCCGAAGCCGGGCCTTCCGCCCGGTGGTTGAGGAGTTTCTCGGTCAACGTCGCTCCAGGGCACGGTCGGTGAGGGCACCGGCGAAACCGGTGTAGCGGGCGGGGTCGGTCAGCTCGCCCAGGTCCAGGTCCAGGTCCTTCAACTGGGGCTCTTCCGCCAGGAGTTCGCCGAGCGAGCGGTGCTCGGCACGCGTGCGGCGGGCGAGCGTGGTCAGCAGCTCCTTGGCCCGGGCGCGGCCGAGCCGGGGCGCCAGGACGGCGGACAGCCGCTCGGAGACGATCAGCCCGCGGGTCAGGTCCAGATCGCGGCGCATGACACCGGCGTTCACGCCGAGGCCCGCGGCGAGTTCGGCCGCGTCCCGCGCCGCGCCGCCGGTCAGCCGGAGCAGGTCGCGCAGCGGCTCCCACTCGGCGTGCCAGGCCCCGGCCGGGCGTTCGTCCCCGGCGGCGACACAGCCGTACAGGGTGGCCGCGAGCTGCGGGGCGCGCCGGGCCGCGGCCGAGAGGAGGGTGGAGCGCACGGGGTTGGCCTTGTGCGGCATGGCGGACGAGCCCCCGCCGCTGCCCTCGGTCACCTCGGCGATCTCGGTGCGCGACAGGGTCAGCACGTCCTCGCCGATCCTGCCCAGGGCGCCCGCGGTGAACGCCAGGCAGCCGGCCAGGTCGGCGATCGGGGTGCGCAGGGTGTGCCAGGGCAACCGCGGTGCGGCCAGGCCGGCCTCATGGGCGTAGGCCGCCGTCAGGGCGACCGGGTCCTGGGCCCCGTACGCCTCGAAGGCCGCCAGTGTCCCGGCGGCGCCGCCGAGTTGGGCGGGCAGGGCCTCGCGCACCGCCGTCACGCGGTCCCGGGCGTCCAGGACCAGCGACCGCCAGCCGGCCGCTTTCAGGCCGAAGGTCGTCGGCACCGCGTGCTGGGTGAGGGTGCGGCCCGGCATCGGCGTGTCCCGGTGTGCGGCGGCCAGGTCCGCCAGCGCGCGCCCGGTGCGGTCGAGGTCGGCGCGGAGCAGGTCCAGGGTGCGGGCGGCGACCAGCATCAGCGCGGTGTCCAGGATGTCCTGGCTGGTCGCGCCCCGGTGCACATAGGGGCCGTACGGCTCGCCCACGGCGGCGGTGAGGTCGGCGACGAGCGGGATGACCGGGTTGCCGCCGGCGCGGGCGCGTTCGGCGAGGGAACGCACGTCGAAACGGGCGGGGTCGGCCGCCCGGGTCACCGCCTCGGCGGCCTCGGCCGGGGCGAGGCCGAGCGCGGCCTGGGCCCGGGTCAGGGCGGCCTCGGCGTCCAGCAGGGCCCGCAGGCACGCGCTGTCGCCGGTCGCGTCGGCGGCGGGGGAGCCGGCCCACCCGGGGGCGAGCAGGCCGGTGTCGCCGTCCCTGTGGATGGATGTCACTGGTACTCCAGGAAGACCGTCTCGCCTTCGCCCTGAAGGCGGATGTCGAAACGGTAGGCGGCCGGACCCTCCTCGGCGGCGATCAGCGTGTCGCGCCGCTCGCCCACCCGGGTGAGCAGCGGGTCGGCGGTGAGCGCGGCCTCGTCGCCCGGCAGATAGATCCGGGTGAACAGGTGCACGAGCAGACCGCGGGCGAACACGCAGACACTGAGGTACGGCGCGCCCCGTCCGCGGGCCCCGGGGCGGAGGGTGCGGGCGTACCAGTGGCCGTCGGCGTCGGTCTGGATGCGGCCCCAGCCGGTGAACTCCACGCCGTTGCGGCCGAGATAGCCGCCGGTGGCCGGATCGCGCCGGATGGAGCCGTCCACCCGCGGGACCGTGCCGTCGGGGCGCGGACCCCACAGCTCGACGAGCGCGTCCGGCAGCGGCTCGCCCGCGCCGTCGAGGACGTACCCGTGCACGGTGATCGTGTCCGGGTGGCCGAGCGGGGCGATCTCCTCGCCGCCGCGGAAGGGCAGGGCGTAGCCGTAGAAGGGGCCGACCGTGTGGGACGGGGTGGGCAGCACCCGCTCCGGGCTGCTCGTGTCGATCTTCGTCATGGCGGTCAGCGTCCTTCTTCGATCCAGGTGGCGGCCGGGCCGTCCAGCACGATGTCCCAGTGGTAGCCGAGGGAGAACTCGGGCACCGACAGGCTGTGGTCGTAGGTGGCGACCAGCCGCTGCCGGGCCGCGTCGTCCGTCACCGACTGCAGGATCGGGTCGTACGGGAACAGCGGGTCGTTCGGGAAGTACATCTGCGTCACCAGCCGCTGCGTGAACGCCGTGCCGAACACCGAGAAGTGGATGTGCGCCGGGCGCCAGGCGTTCACGTGGTTGCGCCACGGGTAGGGGCCGGGCTGGATGGTGGTGAAGTGGTAGCGGCCCTCGGCGTCGGTGAGGGTGCGGCCGAAGCCGGTGAAGTTCGGGTCCAGCGGGGCGTCGTGCTGTTCCCGCTGGTGGGCGTAGCGGCCGGCCGAGTTGGCCTGCCAGATCTCGATCAGCTGACCGCGCACCGGGCGCCCGTCGCGGTCGAGCAGCCGCCCGGAGACGGTGATCCGCTCACCGACCGGTTCGCCCCGGTGGTGCCGGGTGAGGTCGTTGTCGATCATGGTGATGTCGCGTTCCCCGAAGGCGGGGGAGTGCAGCTCCACCATCTCCGGGTCCTGGGCGGTGTCGATGGCGACCAGGGGCTGCTTGGGGTGGCGCAGCACCGAGGACCGGTACGGCGCGTAGTCACGGCGCGGGTGGTGCTCGACGGGCGCGCCGTCGGCGACGCGCTTCTCGTACGCCGCGTGCTCGGCGGCGATCTCCTGGTCGATGTCCTGCTGGGTGAGCGTCATGGCAAGTCCTGGGGGGTCAGCGTTCGAGGACGGGGGCGAGGCCCTGGCCCACGCCGATGCAGAGGGTGGCCACGCCGGTGCCGGAGCCGCGGCGGGCGAGCTGGTGGGCGACCGTGCCGGCGAGGCGGGCGCCGGAGGCGCCATGGGGGGTCCCCCGCTCGGGCTCGACGACGTACACCGTGTTGATCGCGTTCACAGCAGGTCCTCGCTGATGAGGAGTTCGGCGTCGGTGCGGGCGACGACGTCGTCGACGGCGACACCCGGCGCGCACTCGGCCAGGGCGAGACCCCGCTCGGTGACGTCCAGCACCGCGAGATCGGTGATGACCCGGTTCACACACGCCTTGCCCGTGAGCGGCAGCGTGCACTCCTTGAGGATCTTCGGGGAGCCGTCCTTCGCGGTGTGCGTCATCACCACGATCACCTGCCGGGCGCCGTGGACGAGGTCCATCGCGCCGCCGATCCCGGTGACCAGCTTGCCCGGCACCGCCCAGTTGGCCAGATCGCCGCCGGCGGACACCTGCATCGCGCCGAGCACGGCCACGTCGATGTGCCCGCCCCGGATCATGGCGAAGGACAGCGCGGAGTCGAAGAAGGACGCGCCCGGCAGCACCGTGACGGTCTCCTTGCCCGCGTTGATCAGATCCGGGTCGACCTGGTCGTCGGCGGGGTAGGGGCCGGTGCCCAGGATGCCGTTCTCGCTCTCCAGGACGACCTCGACGCCTTCGGGCAGGTGGTTGGGGATCAGCGTGGGCAGGCCGATGCCGAGGTTGACGTACTGGCCGTCCCGCAGCTCCCGCGCCGCCCGCGCGGCCATCTGTTCGCGTGTCCAGGCCATCAGCCGCTCACCGTCCGCCGCTCGATCTTCTTGTCCGCCGCCTGCTCCGGGGTGAGGGCGACCACCCGCTGCACGAAGATGCCCGGCAGATGCACCGCGTCGGGGTCGATCCCGCCGGGCTCGACCAGCTCCTCGACCTCGGCGACGGTGATCCGCCCGGCCATCGCGGCCAGCGGGTTGAAGTTCCGGCTGGACTTGCTGAAGACGAGGTTGCCGTGCCGGTCCCCGCGCGCCGCCCGGACCAGCGCGAAGTCCGTGCGGATGCCGCGCTCGAGGACGTACTCGGCGCCGTCGAACTCCCGCACCTCCTTCGCCGGCGAGGACAGCGCGACCCCGCCTGAGCCGTCGTAGCGCCAGGGCAGTCCGCCCTCGGCGACCTGCGTACCCACTCCGGCCGGCGTGTAGAACGCGGGGATCCCGGCACCGCCCGCCCGCAGCCGCTCGGCCAGCGTGCCCTGCGGGATCAGCTCGACCTCGAGCTCACCGGCCAGGTACTGGCGGGCGAACTCCTTGTTGGCGCCGATGTAGGAGCCGGTGACCCGGGCGATCCGGCCCGCGGCCAGCAGCACCGCGAGACCGGTGTCCATGGCCCCGCAGTTGTTGGAGACGACCGACAGAGAGCCGACTCCGCGCTCGTACAACGCCTGGATCAGCACGTTCGGCACGCCGCTCAGCCCGAACCCGCCGACGGCGAGGGACGCGCCGTCCGGCACGTCGGCCACCGCCTCAGCGGCCGTGGCGACCACCTTGTCCATCCGTGAAGCCCCATCTCTTCAGCAATTAATCAGGGCACTGAGTATTTCAGCGAGGTGTCCCTCACGCTGCCACCGGCGCGCGCAACCGTCAATACCTCAGCTTTTCCCGGCTCGGTGTGGACGACACGCAACCGGGGCGCCGGGTATTGTTCAGTGCACCTACGAATCGATCAGGGGAGTGCACATGGCCGCGGTGGACCTCACCACCCATCCCGGGCACCTGGCGCGGCGGCTGCAGCAGGCGCACTACCTGCTGTGGAACACGATGGTCTCCGAGGAGATCACCTCACCGCAGTTCGCGGTCATGAACGCGCTCGTCGCCGAGCCGGGCCTCGACCAGCGCACCGTGGGGGAGCGGGTGGGCCTGGACCGGTCGACCGTCGCCGAGGTCATCAGCCGGCTCGGCCGCCGCGGTCTGCTGCACAAGGTGCGCGACCCGCAGGACGGCCGGCGCTTCCTGCTCCGGCTCACCGACGAGGGGCTGCGCAGCCACCGCAGGCTGACCGTGCGCACCGCCCGGATGAACCAGGTCTTCCTCGCGCCGCTGTCCGCCGAGGAGCAGACCGTGTTCTTCGACCTGCTCCGCCGGGTCGCGGACGCGGCGGAGCACCTGCGCAACCCGGCCGAGCCGCTCGCCGCCCAGGGCTGACCGCGCGGGAACGGCAGGGCCGCGCGGGAACGGCAGGGCCGCCGTGCGGCACACGTCACGGCGCCGGCGCGAACACCACCCACACCTGGCCGTCGGCGAAGTTCATCCGGCTGCCGTCCGCCGCCGTGAACGTCGTGCCGTCCGCCGCGGCCGGCCGCGACCAGGAGGCGTCGAAGGACCGGCCGTCGCGCAGCACCTGCGCCTTTCCCGAGCCGACCGTCCCGGTGTACGGCGTGTGGTTGCCGAGCACGTCGTGGTAGCGGGAGGCCGTGATCTTCACGTACTGCACGACGACCGTCGCCGCCGCCACCCGTGCGCCGTCCGTCGTCGTCGTGGGCGTGCCGTCCATCGCGACCAGCCAGCGGTGCCGTCCGGGCGACCAGGTGAAGCCGAAGCGGGCGGCCGGGTAGCGGACGGTGCGCGAGGCGGTGGGGGTGCCGCCGGCCGGGGCCGGGCCGTAGCCGAAGCCGGTCGTCAGCGCCGCCCTGCCCGGGGCGGACGGCAGCAGCTTGCCGGGGTGGACGTAGAGGTTGTGCGGGGCGGCCCTGCCGCTGCCCCGGTAGTAGGCGGCGGGGGCCTCGTCAGGGGACTCCGCCCGCAGCGGCGCCTTGTCGATCAGCGGAAGCAGCTTGTGCTGGGCGCCGGAGAAGGCGAGCGTCGGCCGGTGGAACTGGCGCAGCAGCTCCAGATCCGACGCGCGGACGCTGCGCACCGGCCCGACCGTCCGGGGGAGCCGGGTGGCGTACACCGCCATGAGCCGGCTCAGGCCGCCCTCCACCTGCTCGGCGTACACCACGTCGGCCCCGTCGAGCCCCGTCTGCGGGCGGGCCGCGGACACGTTGTCGATCTTCACGGCCAGCGGCGAACCGGCCGCCGTGACCGAGGGAGCCGGGAGCGAGGGCGACGGCGGGGGAGCGGTGGGGGTCTGCCGCGGGGCGCGGGCGTCGTCCCGGCCGTGGTGGGTGCAGCCGGCCAGGAGGGAGACGGCCAGGGCCAGGGCCAAGGCCAAGGCCAGGGGCAGCGGAGCGGTCGGCGCTGCCCGCCGCGGTGCCGCGTGTCGTATGCGCGCTCTGTGTCCTTCGCCCATGATGCCCCCCGTTCGTCTGTCCGATTGTGCGCTCATCGGTCGTCGCCGGCCATACCCGCACCCGGTGCGGTGGTGCGGGCCGGCCCGGCCGGGAGGGGTTCGGCGCAGGTGGCCCGGGGTACCCGGGCGCCACCGCGAAACGCCCACGCGAGCGAGGGAGCGCGCCCCATGAAGGCAGTCACTTGGCAGGGCAGGCGGGACGTCCGGGTCGAGGACGTGCCCGACCCGCGGATCGAGGAGCCCACCGACGCCGTCATCCGGATCACGTCCACCGGACTGTGCGGCTCCGATCTGCACCTGTACGAGGTGCTCACGCCGTTCATGACACCGGGGGACATCCTCGGGCACGAACCGATGGGCATCGTCGAGGAGGTCGGCCCCGCCGTGCCGGATCTCAAGGCCGGCGACCGGGTCGTGGTGCCGTTCCAGATCGCGTGCGGCACCTGCTGGATGTGCCTGACCGGGCTGCCGACCCAGTGCGAGACCACCCAGGTCACCGGCGAGCACATGGGCGCGGCCCTGTTCGGCTACACCCGTCTGTACGGCTCGGTGCCCGGCGCCCAGGCCGAGTATCTGCGGGTGCCGCAGGCGCAGTTCGGGCCGATGAAGGTGCCGGAGGGCCCGCCGGACGACCGCTTCGTCTACCTCTCCGACGTCCTGCCCACCGCCTGGCAGGCCGTCGAGTACGCCTCCGTACCGCCCGGCGGCACCGTCGCCGTCCTCGGCCTCGGCCCGATCGGCGCCATGGCCTGCCGGATCGCCAGGGTGCGCGGCGCGGAGCGGGTGTTCGGCATCGACCTGGTTCCGGAACGGCTGGCGCGCGCCGACCGCGACGGCGTGGAGACGTACGACCTGCGGGCCTTCGACGACGAGAAGGCGCTGGTCAACGCCATCCGCGACGAGACCGGCAGCCGGGGCCCGGACGCCGTGATCGACGCCGTCGGCACGGAGGCCCACGGCAGCGCCGCCGCCAAGCTCGCCCAGACCGCCACCGGGCTGCTGCCGCGCAAGCTCAGCGCGCCCCTCGCGGAACGCTTCAGCGTCGACCGGCTCGGCGCCCTGTACATGGCGATCGACCTGGTACGGCGCGGCGGCACCATCTCACTGAGCGGTGTGTACGGCGGCATGGCCGACCCGATGCCGATGCTCACCCTGTTCGACAAGCAGATCCAGATGCGCATGGGCCAGGCCAACGTCCGCCGCTGGACCGACGAGATCATGCCGTATCTCGTCGACGACGATCCGCTCGGCGTCGACGACTTCGCCACCCACCGGCTGCCGCTCGCCGAGGCGCCGCACGCCTACGACATGTTCCAGCACAAGCAGGACGGCGCCATCAAGATCCTCATGCACCCCTGAGCCCCACCCGCCCGCTGACGCCCGCGCCTCCCGGGGCTCGCCCCCTCCCGAGGCCGGCCGTCAGCCCCGATCCTTCTCGCCGAGGATTTCCGCGAGGTCGTAGCGCACCGGCTCCTCCAGCTGGGCGTAGGTGCAGCTCTCCGGGCTGCGGTCGGGGCGCCAGCGGCGGAAGCGGGCGGTGTGCCGGAAACGCTGCCCGTTCTCCATGTGGTCGTAGGCCACCTCCGCGACCCGTTCCGGCCACAGCGGCACCCAGGACAGGTCCTTCCTGCCGGACCAGCGGCTCGGCGCGCCGGGCAGCCGGGCCGTCTCGTGGGCGGCCTCGTCCGACCAGGCCGCCCACGGGTGCCCGGCCACGTCGTCCATGCGCAGCGGCTCGAGTTCCTCGACCAGCTCGGCCCGCTTCTTCATGGGGAAGGCGGCCGACACGCCCACGTGCTGGAGCGCGCCCCGGTCGTCGTACAGGCCGAGCAGCAGCGAGCCGACCACCGGGCCGCTCTTGTGGAACCGGTACCCGGCCACGACGACATCCGCCGTCCGCTCGTGCTTGACCTTGAACATGACCCGCTCGTCCTGCCGGTAGCGCAGGTCCAGGGGCTTGGCGACGACGCCGTCGAGTCCCGCGCCCTCGAACTGCTCGAACCAGTGCTGCGCCACCTCGATGTCGGTCGTCGCCGGCGCCACGTGCACCGGCGGTGTCGCGTCGGCGAGCGCCCGTTCCAGCAGGGCCCGGCGGTCGGTCAGCGCCACGTCGAGCAGGGACTCGTCGTCCAGGGCGAGCAGATCGAAGGCGACGAAGGACGCCGGGGTCTTCCGGGCCAGCATCCGCACCCGGGAGTCGGCCGGGTGAATCCGCTCGGTCAGCGCGTCGAAGTCCAAGTGGCCCTCGCGCGCGATCACGATCTCCCCGTCCAGCACGCACCGCTCGGGCACCCGCTCCGTCAGCGCCGCGACCAGCTCGGGGAAATACCTGGTCAACGGCTTGCCGGTACGGCTGCCCAACTCGACCTCGGCCCCGTCCCGGAACACGATCGAACGGAACCCGTCCCACTTGGCCTCGTAGTGCATGCCCGGCGGGATCTTCGCCACCGACTTGGCGAGCATGGGCTTCACGGGCGGCATGACGGGGAGATCCATGACACCGATTCTGCGCGCATCCGTCCCGAGCCGCCCGGTATGCGAGCGGCGCGGGGTGCGCCTACCGTGGCCGCATGGGTGCTGCGGTGGAACTGGAGGTGGACGGCCGGACCGTACGGCTGTCCAGCCCGGACAAGGTCTTCTTCCCGGAGCGGGGCTTCACCAAGCTCGACCTCGCCCGGTACTACATCGCCGTCGGCCCCGGCATCCTGCGCGCCCTGCGCAACCGCCCCACCACCCTGGAGCGCTACCCGGACGGCGTCGGCGGCGAGTGGTTCTTCCAGAAACGGGCCCCGAAGGGCATGCCCGACTGGATCCCGACCGCCCACATCACCTTCCCGAGCGGCCGCAGTGCCGACGAGATGTGCCCCACCGAGCAGGCCGCCGTCGTCTGGGCCGCCCAGTACGGCACGCTCACCTTCCACCCCTGGCCGGTGCGCGCCACGGACGTCGACCACCCGGACGAACTCCGCATCGACCTCGACCCGCAGCCCGGCACCGACTACGACGACGCCGTCCGCGCCGCCCACGAACTGCGGGCCGTCCTCGACGAGTTCGGCGGGCTGCGCGGCTGGCCCAAGACCTCCGGCGGCCGGGGCCTGCACGTCTTCGTCCCGATCGAACCGCGCTGGACCTTCACCCAGGTGCGCCGCGCCGCGATCGCCGTCGGCCGGGAGATGGAACGCCGGATGCCCGAACGGGTGACGATCAAGTGGTGGAAGGAGGAACGGGGCCGCCGTATCTTCCTCGACTACAACCAGACGGCCCGCGACCGCACCATCGCCTCCGCCTACTCCGTGCGCCCCCGCCCGAACGCCACCGTCTCCGCACCCCTGCGCTGGGAGGAGGTCGGCGTCGCCCGCCCCGCCGACTTCGACCTCGCCACCATGCCGGCCCGCTTCGCCGAAGTCGGCGACGTCCACGCCGACATGGACGACCACGCCTACTCCCTCGAGGCCCTGCTGGAGCTGGCCCGCCGGGACGAACACGACCATGGGCTGGGCGATCTGCCGTACCCGCCCGAGTATCCGAAGATGCCCGGCGAACCCAAACGCGTCCAGCCGAGCCGGGCCCGCCGGGAGCCGACGTCCTGAACCGGCCGCGCGGAGCCGGGAGTGGTCCGGGGCGGCCTTCCGCGGGGCGCCGGGGCAGGCCCGGTGGGCGCGCTGTTCGTGCGGCCGGTGACAGGCGGGACGTGCTTCCGCCGCGGCCCCGTGGGTCCGCCCGCTCGCGGTTATCCTGACCTGCAGCCGCCGATGAGGAGAGTCCCGAAGTGACCGAGGCAGTGTCGCGTCCCACGCTGGAGGCCGTGGCCGCGCGGGCCGGAGTGTCCCGGGCCACGGTGTCGCGGGTGGTCAACGGCGGTGACGGGGTGCGCGAGCCGCTGGCCCAGCGGGTACGGCAGGCCGTCGCGGAGCTGGGGTACGTCCCCAACCAGGCCGCCCGCAGTCTTGTCACCCGGCGGCACGACGCCGTCGCCGTCGTCATCGCCGAGCCCGAGACCCGGGTCTTCGCCGACCCCTTCTTCGCGCTGCAGCTGCGCGGCATCAGCAAGGAACTGACCGCCCACGACAACCAGCTGGTGCTGCTGCTCACCGAGGGCCGGGACGACCACGCGCGCGTGGCCCGGTACCTCGCCGGAGGCCATGTCGACGGCGCGCTCGTCTTCTCCCTGCACCTCGACGACCCGCTGCCCGGCCTCATCCACGACGCCGGGGTGCCCACCGTGTTCGGCGGGCGGCCCGGCTGGGGCGACGACGGCCGCGCGGGCGGCGCCGCGCGCTGCACGGGGAAGGTCCCGGACGTGGTGTACGTCGACTGCGACAACCGGGGCGGGGCACGCGCGGCCGTACGGCATCTGGTGGCGCTCGGCCGCACACGCGTCGCGCATCTCACCGGCGTCCTGGACCAGACCTCGGCGGTGGACCGGCTCGACGGCTACCGGGACGTCATGGCCCAGGTGCCGGGCGGGTACGACCCCCGGCTGGTCGTGGAGAGCGACTTCACCCCGGCCGGCGGCGAACGCGCCATGCGCGAGCTCCTCGACCGCTGCCCGGACGTGGACGCCGTGTTCGCCGCCAACGACCTCACCGCGCTCGGCGCCCTGCGGGTGCTGCGCGCGAGCGGCCGCCGCGTGCCCGAGGACGTGGCCGTGATCGGCTTCGACGACATGCTGCCCGTCGCCGAGGAGGCCGACCCGCCGCTGACGACGGTCCGTCAGGACATCGAGGGCATGGGCCGCCTCATGGCCCGCCTGCTCCTCCGCGGCCTGTCCGACGGCCGCGAGCGGGGGAACGGCGGCGAGCGCACCGGCGGCCGGGACCGGACACGGGCGGCGGACGGAACGCCCGACGGGGGCGTGATCCTGCCGACCACGCTGATACGACGGGCGTCCGCCTAGGCATCGGACGGGGGACCGAGCACGCCGGTACGGGCGTGCGCCAGGCGGCGGGACCCGGCGGAGCCGGCCGTCTCAGCCCTGCTGGGACTCGCTCTTGATGACCGCGAAGCGGGCGCCGTACGGGTCGGCCAGCTTGGCCATGCGGCCGACGCCCTCCATGGTCGTCGCCGGCATCCGCACCTGCCCGCCGAGCTGCTGCGCCTGCTCCACCACCGAGTCCGCGTCCTCGACCTCGAAGTACGGCAGCCAGTACGGGCCGCTCGCGGCCTCGGAGGGGTCGTCGGCCAGCGGCACGATCCCGCCGAACATCGCGTCCTCCCCGCCCGTGGACGGATTGACGCAGGTGTACGTCCCGCCGGGGAAGGGCGCGGCGGAGGTCTCCAGGCCGAGCACCTGGTGGTAGAAGGCGGCGGCCGCCGCGATGTCCGGGGTGTACAGCTCGACCCAGCACAGCGAGCCCGGCTCGCTCGCCACGTCGATGCCCTTGGTCCGGCCCGGCTGCCAGATCCCGAAGGGCACGTGCGCCTGGTCGGCCAGAACGGCCATGTGTCCCTGGCCCATCACGTCCATCGGCTGGACCAGCACGCTGCCGTGGGCCTGCTCGGTCGCCTTGGCGGTGGCCTGCGCGTCCGCGCTCTGGAAGTACACCGTCCAGGAGGGCGGGCCCTGTTCGGGGCCGGACTGCATGCCGCCCGCGACGGTCCTGCCGCCCAGCTGGAAGAAGCCGTAA
Organism: Streptomyces sp. NBC_00557; assembly: GCF_036345995.1. Classification (NCBI taxonomy): domain Bacteria; kingdom Bacillati; phylum Actinomycetota; class Actinomycetes; order Kitasatosporales; family Streptomycetaceae; genus Streptomyces; species Streptomyces sp. NBC_00557. The sequence goes on along the minus strand of NZ_CP107796.1, from coordinate 1,255,628 downwards.
CCTCCGGCTTCCGGCCCGGCCGACTGGAGCTGCCAGCCGAAGAGACCGCCGTAGAAGGAGGCGGCGCCGTCGATGTCGGGAGTGGCGACGTCGATCCAGTTCGGAGCGCCGTCGACGAAACGGGTGGTGAGCATCTTCGCCCTCCTCGAAAGGGGTCCCGTCCTCTGCACTGCCGAGTCTGGCACCCCCCACTGACAATCGCTGGCGAAGCGCCGCGACGCGCCGGGCCGGGCCCGCTCTCACCGTGGGTGACCGGCCGCGCTCGCCGGGTTTTTGCCCCGGGCCCGCGCGCCGCCGTGCGCCGGTGCGGTGCCCGGGAGCATCATCGGGTCGGCCGGAGGCCCTGCCCGGCCGCGTTGACCTGGCGTTGATCGAACGTTTTTCGCCGCACGGCACGATCCTGGCCATGCACTTCGAAGCGATCACCCCGGCCGACGAGACCTGGCAGGCGCAGGCCCTGTGCGCGCAGACCGGGCCGGACTTCTTCTTCCCCGAGCCCGGCAGCTCGGTGCGCGAGGCGAAGCGCATCTGCGCCATGTGCGAGCTGCGTCCGGCCTGTCTGGACTACGCGCTGGCGAACGACGAGCGGTTCGGCGTCTGGGGCGGCCTGTCCGAGAAGGAGCGCCTCGCCCTGCGCCGCACGTCCCGCTGAATCACGCCGCCACCGCCGAGTCGCACCAGGCGCCGGGCTGAACGGGACTGCGACGCTGGGCCGAAGCCGCACGCCGACGCCGAGTCGGAGCGGACGCCGAGCTGAAACACGCCGCCGCCGAGTCGAATCAGGCGCCGGGCTGAACGGGACTGCGACACCGAGCCGAAGCGGACGCTGACGCCGAGTCGGAGCAGATACCGAGCCGAAGCCAGGACGTGACGCCGTGTCGAAGCAGATGCCGGGCTGAAGCGGCCGCCGAGCGCTGAGCCGAGGCGAACCTCCGCCCCGCGCCGAGGGAAACCTCCGCCCCGCGCCGGAGGAGACGGCGATGCCGGCGCGGCCCGGCCGCCCGCCGAGGGCACCGCTGCTCACCGGGCAGCCGGCCGCCGGCCGCCGGCCACGGCACCTGGTGTTCAGCGCCCGCCGAGAGCGCCCGCCGAGAGCGCCCGCGGAGAGCGCCCGCCGAGAGCGCCCGCGGAGAGGCCCACGGGCCGGGGCCGGTGCCGCAGTCGCGGGTCAGAGTGCCGCGCGGCTCGCCATCCGGGCCTTGCGGGCGGCCAGCCTCTCGTCGAACTTGGCGGCCTCCGCGTCCAGGCCCCCCATGAACAGGCCGAGTTCCTCCTGTGCCTGGCGTCCCTCGGGGCCGAGGCCGTCGATCTCCATGACCTTCAGGAAGCGCAGCACGGGCTGCAGCACGTCGTCGTGGTGGATGCGCAGGTTGTAGACCTCGCCGATGGCCATCTGCGCGGCGGCCCGCTCGAAGCCGGGGATGCCGTGGCCGGGCATGCGGAAGTTCACCACGACGTCCCGGACCGCCTGCATGGTCAGGTCGGGGGCCAGTTCGAACGCGGACTTCAGCAGGTTCCGGTAGAAGACCATGTGCAGGTTCTCGTCGGTCGCGATGCGGGCCAGCATGCGGTCGCAGACCGGGTCTCCCGACTGGTGCCCGGTGTTGCGGTGCGAGATCCGGGTGGCCAGTTCCTGGAAGGCGACGTAGGCGATCGAGTGCAGCATCGAGTGCCGGTTGTCGGACTCGAAGCCCTCGCTCATGTGCGCCATACGGAAACGCTCGAGCTTGTCCGGGTCCACCGCGCGCGAGGTGAGCAGATAGTCGCGCATGACGATGCCGTGCCTGCCCTCCTCGGCCGTCCAGCGGTGCACCCAGGTGCCCCACGCGCCGTCGCGGCCGAAGAGCGAGGCGATCTCGTGGTGGTAGCTCGGCAGGTTGTCCTCGGTGAGCAGGTTGACCACGAGGGCGATACGCCCGATCTCGGTCACCTTGGACTGCTCCTTGTCCCAGGCCTCGCCGTCCTCGAACAGGCCGGGGAAGTTGCGGCCGTCGCTCCAGGGCACGTACTCGTGCGGCATCCAGTCCTTGGCGACCGTCAGATGCCGGTTCAGCTCCTTCTCGACCACTTCCTCCAGCGCGAACAGCAGCCGTGCGTCGGTCCATGCGGACGGGCTGCCGAGGTGAGGGGAAGTGATCGTCACGAGAACTCCAGGGGGACGCCGAACAACGGGGGGATGGGCCGGCGAGCGGTGCCGGAAACCTACGTGATCGTAGGCTACGAAACCGTAGGTTACGAAGCCGTAGGTTAAGGGCGCTGTAAAGATTGCTGATCAGTGCGGCCGTATCCGCCCCGACCCGCCGCCCGTCCCCGCACCGTCGTCGCACGCCCCGTACGCTCCGACGGCCCCGGGACCTGCGGACCCGGGCCGTCACACAGAGGGAGGGCGACTGTCAGGCGTACAACTCCCGCAGCCGCACCGAGAGACACGTCACACAGCCCTCGAGCTTCTCGAACTCGCTGATGTCCACGGTGACCACCTCGTGCCCGAGATCGGTCAGCAGCTCCGCGGTCTTCGGGGCGCTCGCCGCCATCAGCAGCTTGTGCCCGCCGAGCAGCACCACGTGCGCGCCGGACTCCTCCGGCACCGACAGGAAGCCGGGGAACAGCGAAGGGCGGTCCACCTTCGGGATGTGCCCGATCACCGTGCCGTCGGGCAGCGCGGTCACCGCCGACTTCAGGTGCAGCACCTTGCTCACCGGCACGGCCACCACGCGCGCGCCCAACGGCTCGAACGCGGCCCGCAACTGCTGCACCCCGGCCGCGTTGGTACGCCCGCCACGGCCGACGTACACGGTGTCGCCGACCTTCAGCACGTCACCGCCGTCCAGCGTGCCCGGCTCCCAGATCCAGTTCACCGAGCAGCCGAGGCGCGCCACCGCCTCCTCCACGCCGACGGTCTCCATGCGCCGGGACTCCGCGCCCGGCCGGGTGATCAACGCCACGTTCTTGTACATGACGACGGTGTCCTCGACGAACACCGAGTCCGGGCAGTCGTCCTCGGGGTCGACCTCGATCGTCTCCCAGCCGTGTGTGCGCAGGGCCTCGACGTAGGCCTCCCACTGCTCGACGGCGAGCCCGACATCGACCTTCTCCCGCTCGATGTGCGTCACCAGGCCTTCGGCGAGGCGCGGGCTGGGGCGGCGGACGAGGGCCTTCTTGCTGGGCACGAGGGGCCTTTCGAATCGGTGGTGCGGTGGTGGTGCCGGTGTACGCGGCACCGATCCGCCATCATGCAGGCCCCGGTGGCCTGGACAAAACCCTCGTTGTCAGGCTGTGGCCCTCCTGAGATGCGCGACGTCGTCCGGCGTGATTTCCGTCAGTTCCCCCTTCTCCATCAGCAGCCAGCGGGTGACGCCGACCGACTCGAGGAACGGCAGATCGTGGCTGGCCGCCATCAGCGCGCCCTCGTACGACTCCAGGGCCGAGGTCAGCTGTCGCACGCTGGCCATGTCGAGGTTGTTGGTCGGCTCGTCGAGCAGCAGCAGCTGGGGCGCCGGCTCGGCGAGCAGCAGCGCGGCCAGGGCCGCCCGGAACCGCTCGCCCCCCGACAGCGTGGCCGCCTTCTGGTCGGCCCGCGCGCCCCGGAACAGGAAGCGGGCGAGGCGCGCCCGGACCCTGTTGTTGGTGGCGTCCGGTGCGAACCGGGCCACGTTCTCGGCGACCGTCAGGTCGTCGTCCAGCACGTCCAGCCGCTGGGGCAGGAAACGCAGCGGCACGTGCGCGCGTGCCTCGCCGGACACCGGCGCCAGTTCCCCGGCGACGGTCCGCAGCAGCGTCGTCTTCCCGGCGCCGTTGCGGCCGACGAGCGCGATCCGCTCCGGGCCGCGCAGCTCGAGGATGCCCCGCACCTGCGCGCCGTAGGCCATGGCCAGGTTCTCCAGGGTGAGCACCTGCCGGCCGGGCGGTACGGCCGTGTACGGCAGGTCGACGCGGATCTCGTCGTCGTCCCGCACCGCCTCCACCGCCTCGTCCAGGCGCTCCCTGGCCTCGGCGAGCCGCTCCTCGTGCATGATGCGGTGCTTGCCCGCGGACTCCTGGGCGGCGCGTTTGCGGGCGCCCATGACGATCTTCGGTTCGCGCTTGGTGTCCCACATCTTCTGCCCGTACCGCTTGCGGCGGGCCAGTTTCACCTGCGCGTCGGCCAGTTCGCGCTTCTGCTTGCGCACATCGGCCTCGGCCACGCGCAGCATCCGCTCGGCGGCCTCCTGCTCCACGGCGAGGGCCTCCTGGTACGCCGAGAAGGTGCCGCCGTACCAGGTGACCTCCCCGGAGTGCAGCTCCGCGATCTGGTCCACCAGCTCGAGCAGTTCCCGGTCGTGGCTGACGACGACCAGCACGCCCGGCCATGCGGCGACGGCCTGGTACAGCCGGCGGCGCGCGTACAGGTCGAGGTTGTTGGTGGGTTCGTCCAGCAGCAGCACGTCGGAGCGGCGCAGCAGCAGCGCCGCCAGCCGCAGCAGCACGGACTCGCCTCCGGAGACCTCGCCGACGGTGCGGTCCAGGCCGATGTGGCCGAGGCCCAGCTCGCCGAGGGTGACGAGGGCGCGCTCCTCGACGTCCCAGTCGTCGCCCAGCGTCTCGAAGTGCTCCTCGGCGGCGTCGCCCGCCTCGATGGCGTGCAGTGCGGCCCGCCGGCCGGCGATGCCGAGGGCCTCGTCGACGCGGAGCGCGGTGTCAAGGGTGACGTTCTGCGGCAGGTATCCGATCTCTCCGGAGACCTTGACGATGCCGTCGGCCGGGGTGAGTTCCCCGGCCAGCAGCTTCAACAGGGTCGACTTCCCCGAGCCGTTGCTGCCGACGAGGCCCGTGCGGCCGGGGCCGAAGGCGATGTCGAGGCCGTCGAAGACGGCGGTGCCGTCGGGCCAGGCGAAGGACAGGGACGTGGCGGTGAGGGAAGCTGACATGAGGGCCTCGCAGGCGGTTCGTGCGGTCGGTGGGCGCATGTCGAGACACCGCGAGGCGGAAACCGAAGGGCCATGAGGCGAAGAGGCCATGAAAAAAGGCCTGTGCCAAGGACGGCTCGGACGCCGAGGTCGCAACGCCGCGCACGCACCCGAACGGTGCGACGCGATGTCTCGGGACCTCAGACGAGCAACGTCCTTCTCCAATCGACGGCAACAGGACCGAGCAAGACGTTAGAAGGGCGCCGGAGGGCTGTCAACGCATTAAAAAGCGGCCTCGAACGGCGGATGGTCCGCCCGGCCGCCACCCTGCACGGCACGGCACGGCCCCGCGCGCGTGGTCGCGTGATCGGCCGCACGCGCGTGCCGGGCTCAGCAGGCGTCGCGCATCAGTTCGGCCAGGTCGTGGTCCAGGTCCAGCTGGAGGTGCTCCAGACCGACGGGCACGAGTGCGCTGCAGGCCTCCAGGAAGCGCCGGATCTCACCGGAACGCACGTGCACGATCGCGGTGCCCTCGGGTGCGTGGAACTCCAGCACCGTGCGGTCGTAGCCGTACGGCCGCACCCGCACGTCCCCGTGTCCCTCGGGTCCGTGCAGCCCGGCCGTGAGCAGTTCGCGGGAGAAGGTCCAGCGCACCTCGACTCCTTCGAGGGTGGCCGGGGCCGGGAAGGTCATGACGACGGCGAACGGATCGCTCCGGTCGTAGCGCAGCGTGGCGGGAATGCTCGGCATGCGCGGTGCGGCGGCGACGAGCCGCGCCTCTACGGGCTGCTCGATGACGGTGGACAACGCCCTGCTCCCTCGTGACGGCTGGACTCGCCCGGGTGTGCGCCACCCGGCAGTGGAAGAGACGACGGATCCGGCCGATCCGTGCACACGCATCACGAGTGACCTCGGTCACCGCGTTCATGCCCTCGGGGCGCGGGTCGTTCTCGCCCGTGCGACGGGCAGTCGGCCTCTGGACGGCACCCTCCCGGTGGGCTAGCTTCGCCCGCCATGAGGCGGATGGGGAGCACACGACGCACAGGACGCACGAGCAGACTGGTGGCGGCAGGGGTGGCGTGCGGGGCGGCGCTCGCCGCGCTGACCGTGCCGGCGGCCGAGGCCGCGCCGCTCGGGCAGGGGAGTGTGCACTGGGCGCCGAAGGACCCCGGCACCCCGCAGGTCCGCTTCCGGGGGCTCGCGGCCGTCGACCGGCGCACCGCCTGGGTGGCCGGCACCGGCGGCACGGTGCTGCGCACCACGGACGGCGGAGCGAGCTGGCGGAACGTCTCCCCGCCCGGCGCGCAGGACGTGCAGTTCCGGGACGTCGAGGCGTTCGACGCGTGGCACGCCGTGGTGCTGGCCATCGGCGAGGGCGAGGCGTCCCGCGTGTACCGCACCCAGGACGGCGGTGCGACCTGGACGGAGTCCTTCCGCAACACCGACCCCGCCGCGTTCTACGACTGCATGGCCTTCTTCGACCGCCGGCACGGCCTGGCGATGAGCGACCCCGTGGACGGACGGTTCCGCATCCTGTCCACCAGCGACGGCGGCCGCTCCTGGCGGGTGCTGCCCTCGGCCGGGATGCCGCCCGCCCTGGACGGCGAGGCGGGCTTCGCCGCCAGTGGACAGTGCCTGGTCACCTCCGGCCCCGAGGACGTGTGGCTGGCCACCGGCGGCGGCGCCCACGCGCGCGTGCTGCACTCCGCCGACCGCGGGCTGACCTGGACGGCCGCAGGTACACCGCTGCCCGCCGGCGATCCCGCCAAGGGCGTCTTCGCGCTCGCCTTCCGCGACCGCGACCACGGCCTCGCCGTCGGCGGCGACTACCGCCCCGACCAGCCCTCGCCGCAGGCCGCCGCCGTCACCGCCGACGGCGGCCGCACCTGGACCCCGGCCGCCACGCCCCCGCCCGCCTACCGCTCCGGAGCCGCCTGGCTCCCGCACAGCCGCACCGCCGCGCTCGCCGTCGGCCCGACCGGCACCGACCTCACCACCGACGCGGGCCGCACCTGGCGCACGATCGACACCGGCTCCTACGACACCGTGGACTGCACGCCCGACTTCGGCTGCTGGGCGGCCGGCGAGCAGGGCAGGGTGGCGCGGCTGGAACGCTGAGGTAGACGCCCGGAACCGGGGGTACCCGTTTTCCACAGCAAAGGACCGGCGCAAGACCCTTGCGCAGGCCCGCCGCACAGGAAGGGAGCGATCATGCCGGCCGGTTCCAGCGCCAAGCGCGAGCGCCAGTACGAGCACATCAAGAAGAGCGCGCAGGACCGGGGCGAGAGCACCGGACGCGCCAAGGAGATCGCCGCGCGGACGGTCAACAAGGAACGCGCCCGCTCCGGCGAATCGAAGACCGCGAGCCGCAGCTCCACGCAGGACATGTCGTCCGGCAAGCGCGGCGGTCAGCGGTCCGGCAACCGGGTCGGCTCGCACGGCCCGACCCGCGACCAGCTGTACAACGAGGCGAAGCAGCGCGGCATCGAAGGCCGTTCGCACATGAACAAGGACGAGCTGCAGCGCGCGCTGAACCAGAAGAAGGGATAGCGGCGACGATCAGTCCGGTGTCTGCCGGTGGCGGGCCAGCTCCGGGGCCGTCTTCGTGGCGGTGAACTCCGTGATGCGGTACGTGCACACGCCGCCGGTCAGGAAGGGATCGCCCGCCACGACCTCCTCGATCCGCGCGCGGTCCTCGGCGACGGCGAGGATCACCCCGCCGTCCCGGGGGTTCTTGCGTCCCGAGGCCAGGAAGAGGCCCTTCTCGTACTGCTCTTCCAGCCAGGCCGCATGGTCCGGCAGCAGCGCGTCGACGGCGTCGAGGGGCGCGGTGTAGGTCAGCTCCAGCACGAACATGATCGCGAGCCTACCCCGGGCTCCGGCAGGGCGCCGCGCGACCGTACAGTCGACGTCACCATGACGACCGTAGGCGTACCCGCGGGCTGGCCCGCGACCGAGGAAGAGGCCCGCGCGGTGCAGGACGAACTGCGCGGGCGCGTGGTGCTCGACGAGGCGGGACCCGAGCCCGGCACAGGCCGGGTCACCGGCGTCGACGTCGCCTACGACGACGAGCACGACCTCGTCGCCGCGGCGGCCGTCGTGCTCGACGCCGTCACCCTGGACGTGGTGGCCGAGGCGACGGCCGTCGGCCGGGTCTCGTTCCCGTATGTGCCCGGCCTGCTCGCCTTCCGCGAGATCCCCACCGTCCTGGCCGCCATGGAGCGGCTGCCCTGCCCGCCCGGCCTCGTCGTGTGCGACGGCTACGGTCTCGCCCACCCGCGCCGCTTCGGCCTCGCGAGCCACCTCGGCGTGCTCACCGGCCTGCCGGTCATCGGCGTCGCCAAGAACCCGTTCACCTTCACCTACGAAGAACCCGGCGCGCGGCGGGGCGGCGCGGCCCCGCTGCTCGCCGGGGACGAGGAGGTCGGGCGCGCGCTGCGCACCCGAGACGGTGTCAAACCGGTCTTCGTCTCCGTCGGCCACCGGGTGAGCCTGGACAACGCCGTCGCCCACACCCTCGCCCTGACCCCGCGCTACCGGCTCCCGGAGACCACCCGCCGTGCGGACGCCCTGTGCCGCCGGGCGCTACGGGAGGCGGTGCGGCGCGCCGCGGGCGACCCTCAGGAGGGGACGACGCGCCAGGCGCCGACCTCCTGGTACGCCGAGTCGTAGACGGCCGAACCGTCTCCGGGTTCGAGCGCGTAGTGGCGCAGGTTCCCGCTCCAGTAGCGCAGGATGCGCCCCAGCTCGCCGGCCCGGTCCTGGGCCGTCGCGTCCTCGTCCACGGTCACCTCGAGCACGAACTTCACGCCTCTCCCGCCTCCTCCGGCCTCTCCTGCCTGAGCCTCCATCGTTTCATTGAAGAACCCGGTGAGACTTTTGCGGCGATGGCCGCGGGGGAGCCGGGGGTTCGGCCTGCGAAGCCTCAAACGGCGGAGGGCGGCCCGGGGTCGACGGCCGCGACCCGGAACGTGATCCCCGCGGCGCGCAGCCGCCCGGTCAGGGCGTCGCCCATCGCCTGCGCCGTGGTGACCTGTCCGGCCGTGGGCGGGAGGTCGTCGAAGAGCAGGCTGAGGGCCGCCTCGGCGAACATCTTCGCCGTCTCGTCGTATCCGGGGTCGCCGCCCGCCACCTCCGTGAACACGCGCCGGCCGCCGCCCTCGCCGACGAACCGCACCGCGAACCGGCTCCGCGCCCGCCGCTCCGCGCGCGGCCCGTCCCCCGGCCGCAGCCGGCCCGACAACCAGCGCCGCGCGGGCGGCAGTTGGGCGGCCGCCAGCACCGCGCCGACGGCGGCGGCCCCGCCCAGAGCCACCGGCAGCCGCCGCACCGCCGCGTAGTGCCGGTAGCGGAAGTCGGGGCCGTACCGGTCGAGGGCCCTGGCCGAGCGGCGCACGATCTGCGGGTCCACGGTCGGCAGCGGCAGCGCCCACGCGCCGACCTCCCCGGCGAACCCCGGCGCGCCCGGCGCCGCCGTGATCCGGCGCCCGATCAGGCGCGGCTCGTGCCGGCGCCGCTCGCGCGCCGCGGCCAGCAACTGCGGGCCGCGGGCGAACTGGTTCAGCGCCGAGGCCAGCGTGCCGCCGGAGAAGGCGGCGTCCACGGTCACATAGCCGTCCACGGTGAGCGGGACCCCCTCCGGCAGCTGCCGGACGGTGAAGTACACGCCCAGGTCGTGGGGCACGGAGTCGAAACCGCAGGCGTGCACCAGGCGCGCGCCCGTCTCCCGCGCGCGTGCGTCGTGCCGGACGTACGTCAGGTCCACGAACTCCGGCTCGCCCGTCAGGTCCAGATAGTCGGTGCCGGTGTCCGCGCAGGCGGCGACCAGGTCCTCGCCGTAGAGCACGTACGGCCCGACGGTGGTGGCGACCACGCGCGCGTGCTCGGCGAGGGCCCGCAGGGTCGCGGGCTCGCTCACGTCGGCCCGCAGCACGCCGATCTCCTCGGCTCCGCGCAGCCGCTCGCGCAGCCGCTCCAGCCGGCCCTCGTCGCGGCCGGCCACCGCCCAGCGCAGGTCCTTCGGCGCGTGCGCGGCGAGATACTCCGCCGTGAGGGCGCCGACGAAGCCGGTGGCCCCGAAGAGCACGAGGTCGTACGGACGGTCCGTCCCGTTCAGCCTGCCCATGACACCCCTTGGTCCCGCAGCCCGCGCCGCTGTCGGTGGCTGAGGCTAGCGTGAGGAGTGCGAGTGCCGACGACCAGCCCGGAGGCAGTGGTGGCCGCAGCCAGGAACGCCCCGACGAACCGGAAGAAACTCCCCGCGTCCGCGCTCGGGTCACCGGGTCCCCCCCCCGGGCCGGACCCGGGGCCCGGACCGGCGCCGCCACGCGCGCCGTCACCACGCCCTGGCCGCCGCAGAGCCTCGGCCGCGCCGCCCGTACCCCGACCGGCGTCCCTGCGCCGGGGCGTCCTCCGCGGGAAGGCGCCGGGGCGGCCCCGACCCGACCGGCAGCCCTGACATCGGACCCGGTGGCCGTGGGCAGGCGCCGAGCGGTCCCCGGGCCGACTCGCGAGTCCTGACGCCGGATCGGTGGTCGCGGGCGGGCGCCGAGCGGTCCCCGGGCCGACTCGCGAGTCCTGACGCCGGATCGGTGGTCGCGGGCGGGCGCCGAGCGGTCCCCGGGCCGACTCGCCAGTCCGGACCCGGACCGGTGGTCGCGGGCGGAGGCCGACCCGGCCGGTGCCCCCGACGCCCGGTCGGCGGCAGCCGGTGACCGACTCGACGCGGGCCCCGCACGGAACCCCCCGCGGCACTCCAGAACGGTCCCGGCGCACGCGCCTCTCACTCTCCCGGGTGATCCGCGCGGCTCCGGGCACTCGACTAAGCGCTTGCTCGTTAGGTCTTGTGTCCGGTGGAACACGTTCTTAGCATCACCGGTGTTACATCGTTTGTGTCACACACGCTGGGGAGCAGAGCATGACGACGGCAGGGACGCCGGCGGCGCCGGGCAGCGGTCCGCTCTCCGGCGTGCGCGTGGCCGAGCTGGCCGGCATCGGGCCGGGCCCGTTCGCCGGCATGCTCCTCGCCGACCTGGGCGCGGACGTGGTCCGGGTGGACCGCCCGGGCGGCCCCGGCCTCGGGATCGACCCCGCGTACGACGTCACCAACCGCAACAAGCGCTCGGTCGTGATCGACCTGAAGGCGCCCGACGGCCCCGCACGCGTGCTGGACCTCGCCGGGCGCGCCGACATCCTGCTCGAGGGCTACCGGCCGGGCGTCGCCGAGCGGCTCGGCGTCGGCCCCGAGCAGTGCCATGCCCGCAACCCCCGCCTGGTCTACGGCCGGATGACCGGATGGGGCCAGGACGGCCCCCTCGCCGACCGCGCGGGCCACGACGTGGCCTACATCGCGGTCACCGGCGCCCTCGGCATGACCGGACGCCCGGACGAGCCCCCGGTGTTCCCCGCCAACCTGCTCGGCGACTACGCGGGCGGCGCCCTCTACCTGGTCGTCGGCGTGCTCGCCGCCCTCCACCACGCGCGCGTGAGCGGCGCCGGGCAGGTCGTCGACGCCGCCATCGTGGACGGCACGGCCCACCTGTCGGCGATGATCCACGGCATGCTCGCGGCCGGCGGCTGGCAGGACCGGCGCGGCGCCAACCTCCTCGACGGCGGCTGCCCCTACTACGGCACCTACGAGACCGCCGACGGCGAGCACATGGCGGTCGGCGCCCTGGAAGGGCGGTTCTACGCGGAGTTCCTGCGCCTGCTGGACCTGGAGGACCTGTTGCCGGCCCACACGGACCTCACCCGCTGGGGCGAGCTGCGCGAGCGCGTCGCCGCCCGCTTCAAGTCCCGCACCCGGGACGAGTGGACCCGGCTCTTCGAGGGCACCGACGCCTGCGTCGCCCCGGTGCTGTCGCTGCGCGAGGCCCCCCACCACCCGCACCTCGCCGCCCGCGGCACCTTCACCGGCCACGCCGGTATCACCCAGCCGGCGCCCGCCCCCCGTTTCTCCGCCACCCCCACCTCCGTCCGCACCGGCCCCGCCCTGCCCGGCGCCGACACGGACGCGGTGGCCCGCGACTGGGGGATACCCGCACTCGTGAACGACGACCCGGTCACCGACGCCGGCTGACCCCGGCCACCCCGCTCGGCCCACCCTTCCCGAAAGGCACACCAGTGAGCACCGAAGCGTACGTGTACGACGCGATCCGCACCCCGCGCGGCCGCGGCAAGACGAACGGCGCCCTGCACGGCACGAAGCCCATCGACCTGGTGGTCGGCCTGATCCACGAGATCCGCGACCGCTTCCCCGGCCTCGACCCGGCCGCCATCGACGACATCGTGCTCGGCGTCGTCAGCCCGGTCGGCGACCAGGGCTCCGACATCGCCCGGATCGCGGCGATCGCCGCCGGCCTGCCCGACACGGTCGCGGGCGTGCAGGAGAACCGCTTCTGTGCCTCCGGCCTGGAAGCCGTCAACCTGGCCGCTGCGAAGGTCCGCTCCGGTTGGGAGGACCTGGTCCTCGCGGGCGGTGTGGAGTCCATGTCCCGGGTGCCGATGGCCTCCGACGGCGGCGCCTGGTTCAACGACCCGATGACCAACCTCACCGTCAACTTCGTGCCGCAGGGCATCGGCGCCGACCTGATCGCCACCATCGAGGGCTTCTCCCGCCGCGACGTCGACGAGTACGCGGCGCTGTCCCAGGAGCGCGCCGCCACCGCGTGGAAGGAGGGCCGCTTCGAACGCTCGGTCGTCCCCGTCAGGGACCGCAGCGGCCTGGTCGTCCTCGACCACGACGAGCACATGCGCCCCGGCACCACCGCCGACTCCCTCGCGAAACTCAAGCCGTCCTTCGCGGACATCGGCGAACTCGGCGGCTTCGACGCCGTAGCGCTGCAGAAGTACCACTGGGTGGAGAAGATCGACCACGTCCACCACGCGGGCAACTCCTCCGGCATCGTGGACGGCGCCTCCCTCGTCGCGATCGGCTCCAAGGAGGCCGGCGAGCGCTACGGCCTCACCCCCCGCGCGCGGATCGTCTCCGCCGCCGTCTCCGGCTCCGAGCCCACCATCATGCTCACCGGCCCCGCCCCCGCCAGCCGCAAGGCCCTGGCCAAGGCCGGCCTCACCATCGACGACATCGACCTGGTCGAGATCAACGAGGCGTTCGCCGCGGTCGTGCTGCGCTTCGTCAAGGACATGGGCCTGACCCTGGACAAGGTCAACGTCAACGGCGGCGCCATCGCCCTCGGCCACCCGCTCGGCGCGACCGGCGCCATGATCCTCGGCACCCTCGTGGACGAACTGGAGCGCCAGGACAAGCGCTACGGCCTCGCCACCCTGTGCGTCGGCGGCGGCATGGGCATCGCCACCGTCGTCGAGCGCGTCTGAACTCCCCGCGGAATCACCGGACCTCAACGAAAGAACACTGTCATGACCGAGAGCACCACGATCCGCTGGGAGCAGGACGCCACCGGTGTCGTCACCCTCGTCCTGGACGACCCCAACCAGTCCGCGAACACCATGAACGAGGCCTTCCGGGCCTCCATCACGGCGATCGCCGCGCGCGCGGAGGCCGAGAGGGACTCCATCCGCGGCATCGTCTACACCTCCGCCAAGAAGACCTTCTTCGCGGGCGGCGACCTCAAGGACATGATCAGGGCCCGGCCCGAGGACGCCCAGCGCGTCTTCGACACCGCGACCGCGATCAAGAGCGCGCTGCGCCGCATCGAGACCCTCGGCAAGCCGGTCGTCGCCGCCATCAACGGCGCGGCTCTGGGCGGCGGTTACGAGATCGCGCTCGCCTCCCACCACCGCATCGCCCTGGACGCCCCCGGCTCCAAGATCGGGCTGCCCGAGGTCACGCTGGGCCTGCTGCCCGCGGGCGGCGGCGTCACCCGCACCGTGCGCCTGATGGGCATCACCGACGCGCTGCTGAAGGTGCTGCTGCAGGGCACCCAGTACAACCCGCGCCGTGCCCTGGAGAACGGCCTGGTCCACGATGTGGCCGCGACCGAGGAGGAGATGCTCGCCAAGGCCCGCGCCTTCATCGACGCCCACCCCGAGTCCCACCAGCCCTGGGACGTCCCCGGCTACAGGATCCCGGGCGGCACCCCCGCGAACCCGAAGTTCGCCGCCAACCTGCCCGCCTTCCCCGCCAACCTGCGCAAGCAGACGAACGGCGCCCCCTACCCGGCCCCGCGCGCCATCATGGCCGCGGCCGTCGAGGGCTCCCAGGTCGACTTCGAGACCGCGAGCACCATCGAGACCCGCTACTTCACCGAGCTGGTCACCGGGCAGACCGCCAAGAACATGATCCAGGCGTTCTTCTTCGACCTCCAGGCGGTCAACTCCGGCGCCAACCGCCCGAAGGGCGTCGAGCCCCGCCAGGTCCGCCGGGTCGCCGTCCTCGGCGCGGGCATGATGGGCGCCGGCATCGCCTACTCCTGCGCCCGCGCGGGCATCGACGTCGTGCTGAAGGACGTCTCCCTGGAGGCGGCCGTCAAGGGCAAGGGCTACTCCGAGCAGCTGTGCGCCAAGGCCGTCGCCAAGGGCCGTACCAGCCAGGAGAAGGCGGACGCGCTGCTGGCCCGGATCACGCCCACGGCCGACGTGTCCGGCCTCGCCGGCTGCGACGCCGTGATCGAGGCCGTCTTCGAGGACACCGCCCTCAAGCACAAGGTGTTCCAGGAGGTCCAGTCCGTCGTCGCGCCCGACGCCCTGCTGTGTTCGAACACCTCCACCCTGCCCATCACCACCCTCGCCGAGGGCGTGGAGCGCCAGGCCGACTTCATCGGGCTGCACTTCTTCTCGCCGGTCGACAAGATGCCGCTGGTCGAGATCATCAAGGGCGAGCGCACCGGCGACGAGGCCCTCGCCCGCGCCTTCGACCTGGTCCGGCAGATCAGCAAGACGCCGATCGTCGTCAACGACTCGCGCGGCTTCTTCACCTCACGGGTGATCGGCCACTTCATCAACGAGGGCGTCGCCATGGTCGGCGAGGGCATCGAGCCCGCCTCCGTGGAACAGGCCGCAGCCCAGGCCGGCTACCCGGCCAAGGTGCTGTCCCTGATGGACGAGCTGACCCTCACCCTGCCGCGCAAGATCCGCAACGAGACCAGGCGGGCGGTTGAGGAGGCCGGCGGTACCTGGACCGCGCACCCGGCGGAGGCGGTCATCGACCGCATGGTCGACGAGTTCGGCCGCACCGGCCGCAGCGGCGGCGCCGGCTTCTACGACTACACCGAGGACGGCAAGCGCGCCGGGCTGTGGCCGGGCCTGCGCGAGCACTTCACCAAGCCGGGCCACGAGATCCCGTTCCGGGACATGCAGGAGCGGATGCTCTTCTCCGAGGCGCTGGACACCGTGCGCCTCCTGGAGGAGGGCGTCCTCACCTCCGTCGCCGACGCCAACATCGGGTCGGTCTTCGGCATCGGCTTCCCCGGCTGGACCGGCGGTGTGCTCCAGTACATCAACGGCTACGAAGGCGGCCTGCCCGGATTCGTGGCACGCGCGCGTGAGCTGGCCGAGCGCTATGGCGAGCGGTTCACCCCGCCGGCGCTGCTCGTGGAGAAGGCCGGGAAAGGGGAGGTGTTCGCCGACTCAGCCCGTTCCTGACCGGGTGATCCACTCGCTCAGCTCCTCGCGCAGCGACCGCTGGAACGTCGTCAGCAGCGCCTGCACCACCAAGGGGTGCATGTGCGCCGACAGCGACCTCACGTCCCGGGCGTCACGCTCGGCGACCTCGCCGCGCAGGAGCTGGGAGAGCTCGTGAGCCGCGGCGCGCGAGTGCTCGACGAGCACCTTGCGCGCCGCGAGGATCGCCTCCTGCGACAGGGGCACGTCCAGCAGCTGCACGCCGAGCCGGAGCAGCCCGGAGTCGACCCGGAAGGCGCCGTCCTCCGCCGCGGCGACCACGTTCATCGCCGCGAGCCGCTCCAGGTCCTCGTCGGTGAGCGCCCGTCCCGCCCGTCGCCCGAGTTCCTCCCGGGACACCGTCTCCACTTCGTCCGGCGCCCAGGAGGCGACCACCGCGCGGTGAATGGCCAGGTCGTGCGGGGAGAGGTCCGCGGGCAGCCGGCGCAGGTAGCGCTCGATCGCCGACAGCGTCATGCCCTGCCGCTGCAGCTCCTCGATCAAAGCCAGCCGCGCCAGGTGCTCCGGCCCGTAGTGCCCCACCCGGCGCGGGCCGATCACCGGCGGCGGCAGCAGGCCCTTGCTGCCGTAGAAGCGGACGGTGCGCACCGTGACGCCCGCCCGGGCGGCCAGCTCGTCGATGGTGAGGGGCGTGTCCCCGACGTCGGTGGTCATGTGCAGCAGTATCGCTGTCTCACCAACGCTGTGAAACCTGTGGTGAACGTCGTGTGGACGCTGAGTTGATCGTGTGAGAAGTAACGCTCTGTGACCTGGGCCACCGCGGAGACAGGCCCATGTCTGGGAAGCTGCTGTCTCGGTCTGTGCCCCGACTCACCAGGGTGGTGCGGACCGAGCCCTGCACGTCCCCCGGGCCCACGAGGACCGGGCGCACCAGGAAGTGAACCACCCGTGAGCAAGGACGCCGTGGAATCGGCACAGGCCGCCGCCCGCACCCAGACGGCGCAGGCGGCCCGGACGCCCGCGGACGCGGGCGACGCCGGTTACAGCAAGGACCTCAAGGCCCGCCACATCAACATGATCGCCATCGGCGGCGCCATCGGCACCGGCCTCCTCCTCGGCGCCGGCGGCCGCCTGCACAACGCCGGCCCGGCACTCGCCCTGGCCTACCTGGTCTGCGGCGTGTTCGCCTTCTTCGTCGTCCGGGCCCTGGGCGAGCTGGTCCTGTACCGCCCGTCCTCCGGCTCCTTCGTGTCGTACGCGCGCGAGTTCCTCGGCGAGAAGGGCGCCTACGTCGCCGGCTGGATGTACTTCCTGAACTGGTCGACCACCGGTATCGCCGACATCACCGCGATCGCGCTCTACACGCACTACTGGAGCTTCTTCACCTCGATCCCGCAGTGGGTGCTGGCGCTGATCGCCCTCGCGGTGGTCCTCGCCGTGAACCTGATCTCGGTGAAGATCTTCGGCGAGATGGAGTTCTGGTTCTCGATCATCAAGGTCGCCACCATCGTCGGCTTCATGCTGATCAGCGTTTTCCTGCTCGCCACCCAGCACAAGGTCGGCGGCCACACCCCCGGCCTGAGCGTGATCACCGGCCACGGCGGCGTCTTCCCGCACGGCGTGATGCCGGTCGTCCTGGTCATGCAGGGCGTGATCTTCGCCTACGCGGCCCTGGAGCTGGTGGGCGTCGCGGCGGGCGAGACCGCCGAGCCGGAGAAGATCGTGCCGCGCGCGGTCAACTCGATCATGTGGCGCGTGGGCCTGTTCTACGTCGGCTCGGTCGTGCTGCTGGCCCTGCTGCTGCCGGGCTCCGTGTACTCCGCCGACGAGAGCCCGTTCGTCACGGTCCTGTCGAAGATCGGCGTCCCGGCGGCCGGTGACGTGATGAACCTGGTCGTGCTGACCGCCGCCATGTCCTCGCTGAACTCCGGCCTGTACTCCACCGGCCGCATCCTGCGCTCGATGGCCATGGCGGGCTCCGCGCCCAGGTTCACCGCGCGCATGAGCCGCAGCCAGGTGCCCTACGGCGGCATCCTGCTGACCTGCGCGGTCTGCGTCCTCGGCGTCGGCCTGAACTACCTGATGCCCAGCCAGGCCTTCGAGATCGTGCTGAACGTCGCCTCCCTCGGCATCGTCAGCACCTGGGTGATCATCATGATCTGCCACATGATCTTCGTCCGCCGCGCCCGCGCGGGCCTCGCGACCCGGCCGCACTTCCAGCTGAAGTTCAGCCCGGTCACCGAGATCGCCACGATCGCCTTCCTGCTGGCCTGCCTTGGCATGATGTGGAACGACCCCGAGGTCGGCCGCAAGACGGTCCTGCTCATCCCGGTGATCGCCGTCCTGCTGGTCGCCGGCTGGTTCGCCGTGCGCCGCCGGGTGGACCGCCGCACCGACGACGAACTCTCGCAGCTGACCAGGTAACAGCTCAGCGCCACCGTCGGTGGCACCGCCCACGGTGGCGTCACGTCGGACACCCCCTACGTCCGAGGTGACGCCACCGTGCCGTCGGCCCAGGGGCCCGGGCGTGGCCCGGCGCCCTGCCGTGTACGGTCGGGGGCGCCCCCCGAAGGGGGGCGCGGTGAACCGCACGGCCGGCCACGTACGGCCCGGATCGCCACTGCTCGGAGGTCCCACGGCGAGAGTCCCGGCCCGTCCGGTGGAACACGCGGTGACGGTGTACGACCACACAGAGGGCGGCGCATGAGCACACACCCCCCGACGGACGTCCTGGTGCTGGGCGGGGCCGGGGTCGACACGATCGTCCCTGTCCCCGAGCTGCCGCTGCCGTACGCCGACAGCTACATGATCGACTCCGGGATCCGCACCCGGGCCGGACAGACCGGCGACTTCGTCGCGCTGGGCCTCGCCGCACTGGGCCTGCGCACCCACCACCTCGACCTGCTCGGTGACGACCCGGAGGGCGACCTCGTACGCGCCCTGCACTGCGAGCACGGCATTGCCCTGACCGCGCTCCCGCAGCCGGCGGGCACCAAGCGGGCGGTCAACCTGGTCGGCCCGGACGGCCGCCGCCTGTCCCTGTACGACACCAGCCGCACCCGCCCCGGCGACCGCTTCCCGCCGGAGCTGCTGCGCATGCTCGCCGGGGCGAGCCGGCACGTGCACGTGACGATCACCCAGCCCTGCGCCGAGGCCCTGCCGGTGCTCACCTCCCCAGGCGTCGGCCTGTCCACGGACCTGCACGACTGGGACGGCGAGAACCCGTACCACGAGCCGTTCGCCCACGCCGCCGACGTCGTCTTCCTCTCCGCCGCCAAGCTGCCCGACCCCGAGCGCACCATGCGGCGCATTGCCGGGCGGGGCCGGGCCGAGGTGGTGGTCGCCACCGCCGGAGCCGAGGGCGCGTATCTGCTGGCCGGCGGCGAGCTGACCCGGGTGCCCGCGGCGGAGCCGCCCGCACCGGTGGTGGACTCCAACGGCGCGGGCGACGCCTTCGCCGCCGCGTTCCTCTACGGCCGCCTCACCGGGGAGCCCCCTGAGACCTGCGCCCGCTACGGCGCGGTCGCGGGCGCCCACGCCTGCACGGTCCCGGCCTCCCGAGCGGAGTCGATAGGCCGGGCCGAGCTGCTCGAGCGGGCCGCACCAGGCGGAGAAAGCAGGCCTTAGCCGGTCCCCGGTCAGTGCCCGCGCGCGTCGTGCAGGCCGTTCGTCGCCTCGATCTTCTTCCACGACTTCGGCCGGGCCGCCTGGGTGCCGGCCGTCGCCAGGGACGCGGCGCGTGCCGCGGGCGCCGCCGGCTTCGACGGCTGGTACAGCCAGGTGTCGAACAGCGAGACGAGCGGCTTGCCGGAGACCTGCTCGGCGTAGCGCTCGAAGTCGGCCACCGAGGCGTTGCCGTAGGCGTGCTCCTTCGGCCAGCCCTTCAGGATGCGGAAGAACGTCTCGTCCCCGACCGCGTTGCGCAGCGCCTGGATGGCGAGCGCCCCGCGGTCGTACACGGCGATGTCGAACTGGTCGTCCGGGCCCGGGTCGCCGGGCTTCACCGTCCAGAACGCGTCGTCGGCCGGGTGGGAGGCGTACACGTAGTCGGCGAGTTCCTGCGTGGTGCCCTCGCCCTCGTGCTCCGACCACAGCCACTGCGCGTACCGGGCGAAGCCCTCGTTGATCCAGATGTCCTTCCAGCCCTTGAGCGACACGTCGTCGCCGTACCACTGGTGGGCCAGCTCGTGCACGACCACCGAGGTGTTGGAGCCGTTCGCGAACTGCTTGGGGCTGTAGTAGACCCGGGTCTGCGTCTCCAGCGCGTACCCGGTGGTGGTGTGGGGGACATAACCGCCCGCGGTGCTGAACGGATATGGCCCGAAGTAGCCGCTCAGCCAGTCGACGATCTCCCCGGTGCGCTCCACGCTCGCCCGCGCGGCCCCCTCGTCGTCGCCGAGGTCCTTGCTGTAGGCGTTGACGACCGGCACCCCGCCCTCCGAGGTGCTGGTGGTGATGTCGAACTTCCCGATGGCGAGGGTGGCGAGGTAGGTGGCCTGCGGCTTGTTCTGCCGCCAGGTGTAGCGGGTCCAGCCGAGCTTCGAACTCGTCGACTGCAGCGTGCCGTTGGACAGGGCCTGGGTGCCGTCCGGCACGGCCACCGACACGTCGTAGGTGGCCTTGTCGCTCGGGTGGTCGTTGCTCGGGAACCACCACCACGCGGCCTCGGGCTCGTCGGCCGCGACCGCGCCGTCCGGGGTGCGGTGCCAGGTGGTGAAGCCGTAGGCGCTCTTCGCCGACGGCACCCCGCTGTAGCGGACCACCACCGTGACCGGCGTGCCCTTGGCCAGCGGCGTCTTCGGCGTGACCACCAGCTCGTGCTGCTGGGCGCGCGTGAAGGCGGCCTTCGCGCCGTTGACCCGGACCTCACTGACGTCCAGCAGGAAGTCCAGGTCGAAGCTGGACAGGTCCTGCGTGGTCCGCGCCAGGATCGTCGCCGTGCCCTGCAACTCGTCCGTCTTCGGCTGGTACTGGAGCCTCAGGTCGTAGTGCGAGACGTCGTAGCCGCCGTTGCCGTAGTACGGGTAGTAGGGGTCGCCGATGCCCGGCGCGCCGGGGGAGTAGCTCGCGGCCGATGCCGGGATCGCCAGCAGGAGGGAGGCCGCCGCCAGTGCGCCGGGCGCGATGATTCTGCGGTGCACGTCAGCTCCAAGTCGTCGGGACGGAAGGTCCGTTCGGAAGATTCGTCGAGAACCTGTCCGGAGCCTATTCAGTGCCTGTGGCCGCCGGCCTGTCCATGGCACCCGCTGTCACACGATCGCCATTCGGCCGTCACGAGCCCACGGATCGCCGCGAGTCCCTCTTCTGTACGGGAGTTGACCGCAGTACCGTCCGCGCATGCCGACACGCATCCCCCTTCCCGCTCGCTCCACGATCTGGAGAGCGCTCGCGACCGCGGTCGTCGCCGTCCTGACGGCCGCGTTCCTCACCCCGACCGCCGCCCGGGCCGCCACCGCCATCAGCCCGGCCCCACGGGAGAGCCGGCCCGTCTACTCCTACGCCCACGCCGTCCGCGAGTCCGTGTGGGTGGACACCGGTCTCGACGAGGACGGCGACGGCAGGACCGATCGCGTCGCCGCCGACATCGTCCGGCCGTCCGAGCCCGCCCGCCAGGGCCGCAAGGTGCCCGTCATCATGGACGCGAGCCCCTACTACTCCTGCTGCGGACGCGGCAACGAGAGCCAGGTCAAGACGTACGACCCGCAGGGCCGTGTCGTCCAGATGCCGCTGTTCTACGACAACTACTTCGTGCCCCGCGGCTACGCCTTCGTCGGCGTCGACCTCGCCGGCACCAACCGCTCCGACGGCTGCGTCGACGTCGGCGGCCGCTCCGACATCCAGTCCGCGAAGGCCGTCGTCGACTGGCTGAACGGCCGCGCCACGGGGTACACCAGCCGGGCCGGCACGAAGACCGTCCGGGCCGGCTGGACCGACGGACGGACCGGCATGATCGGCAAGAGCTGGGACGGCACGATCGCCAACGGCGTGGCCGCCACCGGCGTCCAGGGCCTGAGGACCGTCGTCCCCATCAGCGCCATCTCCTCCTGGTACGACTACTACGTCGCGCAGGGCGCCCCGCTGTACGACGGCGGCCCCGACGAGCTGGCCGGGTACGTCGAGAACGACGCGGCGCACGCCCACTGCGCGGCCGTACGGAAGAAACTCGCCGACGGCAGCCCGCGCAGCGGCGACTGGACCCCGCTGTGGACCGAGCGGGACTACGTCAAGGACGCGGCCAAGGTGCGCGCCAGCGTGTTCCTGGTGCACGGCATGCAGGACCTCAACGTCCGCACCAAGCACCTCGGGCAGTGGTGGGACGCCCTCGCCCGGCACGGCGTCGAGCGCAAGATCTGGCTCTCGCAGACCGGGCACGTCGACCCCTTCGACTACCGGCGCGGCGCCTGGGTGGACACCCTCCACCGCTGGTTCGACCACGAACTCCTCGGCTACGACAACGGCATCGACCGCGAGCCGATGGCCGACATCGAACGCCACCCCGACCAGTGGGTCACCTCCCGGGTCTGGCCCCCGCGGACCACCGGCACCGCCGTCCTCCACCCGGCCCCCGGCACCCGGGCGGGAGTCGGCACGCTCGGCCTGCGCCCGGCCCGCGGCACGGAGACCTTCACCGACGACCCGAAGCTGAGCGAGACCGACTGGGCGGGCCGCCTCACCACGCCGACCCCGGAGAAGGCCGGCTTCCTCACCGCACCGCTCACGCACGACCTGCGCCTGTCCGGCTCGGCCACGGTCACGGTGACCGCGACGCCGACCACCGCGTCGGCCCACCTGTCCGCCGTGCTGGTCGACGTCGGCCCGGACACCGTCCGCGACTACGCCGACGCCGGGGAGGGCATCACCACGCTGGCCTCCCGCAGCTGCTGGGGAGAGAGCACGGCCGGGGACAGCGCCTGCTTCAAGGAGACGGCGGCCAGGACGGCAAGGGTCGACTACACCGTGTTCAGCCGGGGCTGGGCCGACCTCGGCCACTACGCCTCCCTCGGCAAGGGCGTCCCGCTCACCCCGGGCAGGGCGTACACGATGACCCTGCGGCTGGCGGCCACCGACCACGTCGTTCCCAAGGGGCACCGGCTGGCGCTGGTCATCGCCGGCACGGACCGGGACCTCATCGACCCGCCGTCCACGAAGCCGACTCTGACGGTGTTCTTGCCGGGCACGACGGCGAACCTCCCGCTGGTCGGCGGCGCGGCGGCGTTCGCCCGCGCCACGGCGGGCAGCGCGCCGGTGCGACCGGGGCCGGCGCTTCTGAAGGGGGTTCGCGCAACGCACCCGGCTCGGCACGTCCCGCTCGGCTGACGGGGACGCGCCGCAGGGCGTCCCTTGGGACGTCGCAGTCCCGCCGGCACGGGAGGCGCCGTAGCCGCGGGCAGTGGTGCCTCCCCCAGCGCCGGCGCCTCGAGGGCCTGGGGGACCTCCAGGCGGCACGGGTGGGCGGCGGGGGTGCGCTCGCTCCACGGGTGGGAAGTAGGGGTGCGCCTGCTCGGGCGAAGCCGAGAGGGGGGAACACCCCGTCCGCGCGGGTGAACGGCCCCCGGCCGAACGGCGCCCTTTCAGGCGGCGGGGAACGCCAGCTCCGCCGCCTCCCGGGCGCACCCCCACGCCACCGTCACCCCGGCGCCGCCGTGACCGTAGTTGTGCACCAGCACGCGCCCGTCCGGCAGCGGCTGCCGTTCCAGCCGTACCGCCTCCCGGGCCGGGCGGAGCCCCACGCGGTGGGCGAGGACACGGGCCCGGGCGATCTCCGGCCGGACCTCCGCGCAGCGGGCGACGATCGCCGCCGCGGTGGCCGGATCCGGGTCCAGGGACCAGTCGTCCTCCTCCGCCGTGCCGCCGAGCAGCAGCCCGCCCGGCTGCGGGATGAAGTACGTGGACGCGGCGGAGGAGTGGCCGACGGAGGTGAACCAGCCGGTGATCCCCGGGTTCTCCACGACGACCAGCTGCCCGCGCACCGGACGCACCGCCGGGTCCGGCACCAGCGAACGCGCGCCCAGGCCGGTGCAGTTGACGACGACGGGCGCCGGCAGCGCGGCGAGGTCGGTCACCTCACGCGCCTCCACCACGCCTCCCGCCTTCGCGAGCCGCTCCCGCAGCCACGCCAGATGCACCGGCATGTCGATCACCGGCAGCCGTGCCGCCAGGCCCTCCGGCACCGCCCGCAGGCCCGGCACCCGGCCCGCCCAGGCGCCCAGTTCGTCCAGCCGGGTCCCCCGGTGTACGCCGTCGACCAGGCGTACGCCGGTCTCCTCCGGCCGGTCCGCCCACTCCTCGTACACGGCGAGGGACGCAAGCGCCCAGGCGCCCACCAGCGGCTCCGGTTCGATGCGGTACGGCCACCACAGGCCGCCGGCGACCGCCGAGGTCGTACGCTCGGCCGGCTCACGCGCCCACACCCGCACCCGGCGCCCGGACTCGGCCAGCACCACGGCCGTCGTGAGCCCGGCGACCCCGCTTCCGACCACGATCGCTTCGTCATTCGGCTCGCTGTCCACGCCAGGACGATAGATCCTGTCCGGCCGGTTCCGACATGCCGCGCTCACATCGCTGTCCGTGTGGGGATACTCACAGCATGTCTGCCGTATACGCCACCTTCGGCCTGGCACCGGCGATCCGCGCCGGCGGTGTGCTCGCCGACGGCGGCTACCAGCTCCACCGCGACTTCATGGACTTCGTCGTGGACGGCCGTCCGCTGCTGTTCCGGCTGTCCGACCTGGACGCCGTCTCCCCGCTCGCCTCGGACGTCCCGCCCGCCATCTTCACCGCGCAGGTGCGCGCCCTGCTGCTGGAGGCCGAACCACCGCTCCCCGACGGCCGGTTCGTCATCTACGGCTGCCCCGAGTGCGCGGACCTGGCCTGCGGAGCGGTCACCGCCGTCATCCGGCGCGACGGCGAGGACTACATCTGGCGGGACTTCGCCTGGCAGACGGACGAGCACGCCGACCTGGAACTCAACGGCTACCACGGCATAGGCCCCTACCGGTTCCGGGGCGCCGAGTACCGGGCGGCGCTCGGCGCCCTGATGGACGGGGCCGCCGCGCCCCGCCGCCGGGTCCTGCTGATCGGCGCCCGGGTCGCCGTGCTCGCCAGGCTGGCCGCCGCGCTGCGCACCATCGGCATCGGCGCCGACATCACCGAGGACGCCCGCGCCGTCCCCGCCGAGGAACTGCGCGGCTACGGCGCCGTCGCCTTCGGCCGCGCGGTCGGCGAGGCCGAACGGGCCGCCGTACTGGAAGCGTTCGAGCGGGCGGGCGCCGAGGTCGCCCGGGTGGACGGCCTGGCGCCGGTCGTGCCGCTGCTGGTGGCCCAGATCGAGCACGCCCTGGACCGCAGCCCGCTCACGCGGCGCCGGCTCACCGGGTTCACCGCCGCCGACGGCGCCGCGGAGGTCGAGGTGACCTCGGCCTGCCGGGTGCGGATCACCGCCTACCGCCTCGACCGGCTGCACCGCACCCACACCCGCGAGGTGTTCGACGGCGTGCTGGAGCCCGGCCGGCACCGTCTCCCGCTGGACCCGCGGGCGCTGCGGGGAGAGGCGTACCTCGTGGCGCGCACGGCGGGAGGCGTGCTCACGGCACCGGTCACCGGCGGACGACACGGCTGAGCCGCGGACGCCCGGCCCATTAGGATCGGCGTCCTGATGACTGCCACACTCGTCGTGAAGGACCTCGCCGCCGGGCACGGCGACCGCTCCCTGTTCTCCGGGCTCGACCTGGTCGTCGCGCCCGGCGACGTGATCGGTCTCGTCGGCGCCAACGGTGCGGGCAAGTCCACCCTGCTGAGGCTGCTCGCCGGGCTCGCCGCACCCGAGCGGGGCGAGCTGCGGCTGTCCCCGCCGACCGCGACCGTCGGCCATCTGCCGCAGGAGCCGGAGCGCAGGCCGGGGGAGAGCGTCCGGGAGTTCCTGGCCCGGCGCACGGGGGTGGCCGAGGCCCAGCGCGTCATGGACGAGGCCACGCAGGCGCTCGTGGACGGGCTGCCCGGCGCCGACGACACCTACGCCACCGCCCTGGAGCGCTGGCTCGGCCTCGGCGGCGCCGATCTCGACGAGCGTGCGGAGGAGGTCGCCGACTCCCTCGGCCTCGCCGTCGGCCTGGACCAGCCGATGACCTCCCTGTCCGGTGGCCAGGCGGCCCGCGCCGGACTCGCCTCGCTCCTGCTGTCCCGCTACGACGTCTTCCTCCTGGACGAGCCCACCAACGACCTCGACCTCGACGGCCTGGAGCGCCTGGAACGCTTCGTCACCGGGCTGCGCGCGGGCACGGTCGTCGTCAGCCACGACCGCGAGTTCCTCGCCCGCACCGTCACCAAGGTCCTCGAACTCGATCTGGCCCAGCGGCGGATCAACCTCTACGGCGGCGGCTACGAGGCCTACCTGGAGGAGCGCGAGGTGGCGCGCCGGCATGCGCGGGAGGACTACGAGGAGTACGCCGGCAAGAGGGCCGCGCTCCAGGAGCGCGCGCAGATGCAGCGGGCCTGGATGGACAAGGGCGTGAAGAACGCCCGGCGCAAGGCCGGCAGCGACAACGACAAGATCGGCCGCAAGTTCCGCAGCGAGGCCAGCGAGAAACAGGCCGCCAAGGCGCGGCAGACCCAGCGCATGATCGAACGCCTGGAGGTGGTCGAGGAACCGCGCAAGGAGTGGGAGCTGCGCATGGAGATCGCCTCCGCCCCGCGCTCCGGAGCGGTCGTGGCCACCCTGCGGGACGCCGAGGTGCGGCGCGGCGACTTCACCTTCGGCCCGGTGTCCCTGCAGATCGACTGGGCGGACCGGGTCGCGGTGACCGGCGCGAACGGCTCCGGCAAGTCCACCCTGCTCGGCGCCCTGCTGGGCCGGGTCGCGCTGGACTCCGGGCACGCCGCGCTGGGCTCGGGCGTCCTGGTCGGCGAGGTGGACCAGGCCCGGGGGCTCTTCCACGGCCCCGAGACCCTGCTGGACGCGTTCTGCGCGGCCGTCCCCGACACCGAGCCGGCCGAGGTGCGCACCCTGCTCGCCAAGTTCGGCCTGAGGTCCGGCCATGTGCTGCGCCCGGCCGCCACCCTCTCGCCGGGCGAACGCACCCGCGCGGCCCTGGCGCTGCTCCAGGGCCGGGGCGTCAACCTCCTGGTCCTGGACGAGCCGACGAACCATCTCGACCTGCCCGCGATCGAGCAACTGGAGTCGGCCCTCGACTCCTACGAGGGCACCCTGCTCCTGGTCACCCACGACCGGCGCATGCTGGACGCCGTCCGCGTGACCAGGCGCCTGGAGGTCGCCGACGGGAAGGTCACCGAGCGGTAGCGCTCCGCCGGGCGCACCGACGAGCGCAGCGAGAAGGCGCCCTCCGCAGTGGAGGGCGCCTTCTCAGCCGACCGGGGCGGGTGCGCGGCCCAAGCCCCGCAGGGTCACCGCTTCTTCGGATCCAGCAGGCCCGCCCGGCGCAGTGCGTCCGCCATCGCGCTGTTGGCCGGCGCCGGCGCCTGGCGGCCGCCGCCGCGGCCCTCCCGGCGGCCCTGGCCGCCGCCCTGCCGCTGCTGGGGCGGCCGGGCGCCGCGCTGCTGCCGGCCACCGCCCTGCCCCGGCTGCGCGGCGGCCTCGTCGTCCAGGCGCAGGGTCAGCGCGATCCGCTTGCGCGGGATGTCCACGTCGAGGACCTTCACCTTGACGATGTCACCGGGCTTGACGACGTCGCGCGGGTCCTTGACGAACGTCTTCGACATCGCCGACACGTGCACCAGGCCGTCCTGGTGGACGCCGATGTCGACGAACGCGCCGAACGCGGCCACGTTCGTCACCACGCCCTCCAGGATCATCCCGGCGGACAGGTCGGAGATCTTCTCCACGCCCTCCTTGAAGGTGGCCGTTTTGAAGGCGGGACGCGGGTCGCGGCCCGGCTTCTCCAGCTCCTTCAGGATGTCCGTCACGGTCGGCAGACCGAACGTGTCGTCCACGAAGTCGGCGGGCCGCAGCGAGCGGAGCACGCTCGTGTTGCCGATGAGGGAGGCCACCTCCTGGCCGGTCGTCTTCACCATGCGGCGGACCACCGGGTAGGCCTCGGGGTGCACGCTGGAGGCGTCCAGCGGGTCGTCGCCGCCGCGGATGCGCAGGAAGCCCGCGCACTGCTCGTACGCCTTCGGGCCGAGCCGCGCCACCTTCTTCAGCTCGGAGCGGGACCTGAACGGGCCGTGGGCGTCCCGGTGCGCCACGATGTTCTCGGCGAGGCCGGAGGAGATGCCCGACACCCGGGCGAGCAGCGGCACGGACGCGGTGTTGACGTCCACGCCCACGCCGTTCACACAGTCCTCGACCACCGCGTCCAGCGAGCGGGACAGCTTCACCTCGGACAGGTCGTGCTGGTACTGGCCGACGCCGATCGACTTGGGGTCGATCTTCACCAGCTCGGCCAGCGGGTCCTGCAGGCGCCGGGCGATGGAGACCGCGCCGCGCAGCGACACGTCCATGTCGGGCAGCTCCTGCGAGGCGTACTGCGAGGCCGAGTACACCGACGCGCCCGCCTCGGACACCATCACCTTGGTGAGCTTCAGCTCCGGGTGCCTGGCGATGAGTTCACCGGCGAGCTTGTCGGTCTCGCGGGAGGCCGTGCCGTTGCCGATCGCGATCAGCTCGACCGCGTGCTCCTTGGCGAGCCGGGCCAGCTTGGCGAGGGCCTCGTCCCACTTGTTCGCCGGGACGTGCGGGTAGATCACGTCCGTGGCGACGACCTTGCCGGTCGCGTCGACGACGGCGACCTTCACGCCCGTACGGAAACCGGGGTCCAGGCCCAGCGTCGCGCGCGTGCCGGCCGGGGCGGCCAGCAGCAGGTCGCGCAGGTTCGCCGCGAACACGTTCACCGCCTCGTCCTCGGCGGCCGTGCGCAGCCTCAGCCGCAGGTCGATGCCGAGGTGGACGAGGATCCGGGTGCGCCAGGCCCAGCGGACCGTGTCCGTCAGCCACTTGTCGGCGGGACGGCCCCGGTCGGCGATCCCGAACCGGTGCGCGATGATCCCCTCGTACGACGACGGGCCCTCCGTGGGCTCCTCGGGCTCCAGGACGAGGTCCAGGACCTCCTCCTTCTCGCCGCGGAACATCGCCAGGACGCGGTGCGACGGCAGCTCGGTGAACGGCTCGGCGAAGTCGAAGTAGTCGGCGAACTTCGCGCCCGCCTCCTCCTTGCCCTCCCGGACCTTGGCGGCCAGCCGTCCGCGCACCCACATGCGCTCGCGCAGCTCGCCGATCAGGTCGGCGTCCTCCGAGAACCGCTCGGTGAGGATCGCCCGCGCGCCCTCCAGCGCGGCCTGCGGGTCGGCGACGCCCTTGCCGGCGTCCACGAACGCGGCGGCGGCCGCCAGCGGCTCCACGCCCGGATCGCCCAGCAGGCCGTCCGCCAGCGGCTCCAGGCCGGCCTCGCGCGCGATCTGGGCCTTGGTGCGCCGCTTGGGCTTGTACGGGAGGTAGATGTCCTCCAGGCGCGCCTTGGTCTCGGCGCCCCGGATCCTCGCCTCCAGCTCGTCCGTCAGCTTGCCCTGCTCGCGCACCGACTCCAGGATCGCGGTGCGCCGCTCCTCCAGCTCCCGCAGATAGCGCAGCCGCTCCTCGATCGTGCGCAGCTGCGCGTCGTCGAGCATCTCGGTCGCTTCCTTGCGGTAGCGGGCGATGAAGGGCACGGTCGAACCGCCGTCGAGCAGTTCCACCGCGGCCCTCACCTGCCGCTCCCGTACGCCGAGTTCCTCGGCGATCCTGCCTTCGATGGATCCTGCTTCGATGGATCCGGGTGTCGTCACGATCCCGTACCGCCTTCTCCACTGAGGTTGCGCGGCAATTGTGGCAGGTGACACCGGCAACCGGGGATCAGGGCGGCGCGTGGCGGCAGACTAGGGCAGAACTCAGGCCCGGCCCCCGTGCGCGGACGACGAGGCCCCGCCGAACAACCGGGCCACGGCGCGGAAGGGCAGCGTGACCACCGTGGCGATGGCGCCGCCCACCTGGCGCAGGACGTCTGCGATGGCAGCGAACACGAGAATCTCCTCCTTCACGTCGAGTGGGCGCCGGGTACCGCACCGGCCGCCCCTTCATGCCCGGCCGTCCCCGCTCTCTCGCCGTGGCAGGAAAGGTGGGAAACGTGTCATTGCGGCCATTCACGCAGCCGCGAAGAATCGGGGCATGCCGCAGCGAACGCTTCTCCTCGTCCTCTTCGACGGCGTCCAGAGCCTCGACGTCACCGGGCCGCTCGAGGTGTTCACGGGCGCGGAGAAGCACACGCCGGGCAGCTACCGCATCCGTACGGCCTGGCCGCCGCCGGACTCCTGGACGGGCGCCGCGCGGCCTCGCACTGGCTGGCGCTCGAGCAGCTGACGCGGTTCGGCGCGGAGCCGACCGGGGGCGGGTGGTGACCGACGGCAGGTACGTCACCGCCGCCGGGGTCTCCGCCGGCATCGACATGGCACTCACCCTGGCCGGCCGGATCGCGGGCGACGAGCACGCCCGGGCCCTCCAGCTCGCCACCGAGTACGACCCGCGGCCGCCCTACGCCTCCGGGTCCCCGGACAAGGCCCCCGCCCGCCTCGTCGAGCGGCTGCGCGCCCAGAGCCGGTTCATCCTGACGCAGACACGTTCCACGTGAACCGCGGCTGCCGCCGCTCCAGGAACGCGGCGACCCCTTCGGCGGTGTCGGGGTTGCCACGGGCCCGTTCGGCCCAGTGGGCGTCCCGGTCGGTACGGCCGGCCGCGAACTCCTTCGCCGCGGCCTGGGTGAGCTGCGAGCGCAAGACCAGCACCCGGGTCAACTCCGCGACCCGCTTGTCCAGTTCGCCCTCCGGCAGCACCTCGTCGACCAGTCCGCTGCGCAGCGCCCGCCCCGCGTCGATCAACTCGGCCGAGAACAGCAGGTACTTGGCCGTGGCCGGTCCCACCAGCGACACCAGGCGGCGGGTGGAGGAGGCCGGGTAGACGATGCCGAGCCTCGCCGGGGTCACCCCGAACAGCGCGCCCTCCTCCGCCAGCCGCAGATCGCAGGCGGCGGCGAGCTGCGCCCCGCCGCCGACGCAGTGCCCGCGCACCGCGGCCACGGTCGGCTTGGGGAACGCGGCGAGCGCCTCCTCGGCCGCCACGGCGAGTTTCTGCGCCTCCTCCGGCGAACCCCGGAGCGTGCCGATGTCGGCCCCCGCGCAGAAGGTCCCGCCCGCGCCGGTGAGCACCAGCGCCCGCACCCCGGGGTCCTGCGCGAGCGCGTCCAGCAGCTCCGGCAGCCGCCGCCACATCGCGGCGGTCATGGCGTTGCGCTTGGCCGGGTGGTCGATGACGACGGTGGCGACGGCGCCGGTGACATGGTGGGACAGCTGGGGCTCCATGAGCCGGATGCTATGCGTGCCGTCCGCACCCACCAAGGACGGGGCCCACGGCCCCGGAGTGGTACGGGTCTCACCCGCCACCGGGGCCGCTGCTCCTCGGCCCCTTCGGGCGGCCGGGAGCAGCGCAAACCCGTACGACCCGATTAGTTCGCGAACCGGCGTCCGGGCGACCGGAACCAGTCCTTCACGTGACCGTGTCATACGCACCCGGTCAGAAAGCGCTCGATACCCGCTGACTTGTGTTCAGGTCCGCGGAGCGGAGCGCATCGTTACCAACACTCGACGTGTGGTGACAATCGAGCGCGAGGGTGGCGACCGGACGATGGACAACCACGGGCGCGGGGACGGCCCACGCCCAGCGGGGGGCGCCGAGCGGCTGCCCGATCCACTGCCGTACGAGGGCGTCTGGCGGTTCACCGCGCCCGCGGTGGACTCCTCGGTCCCGCAGGCCCGGCACGCCGTACGGGACCTGCTGCTGCGCCAGGGCGTGCCGGTCTCCGACGACCTGGTGCACGGTCTGCTGCTGATCGTCTCCGAGCTGGTCACCAACGCGGTCCGGCACGCGGCGCTGCTGTCGCCGATGCTGGCCGTGGAGGTCGCCGTCGGAGCCGAGTGGGTGCGGGTGTCCGTGGAGGACAACCACCCCTACCGCCCGACCGCGCTGGAGGCCGATCACGGCCAGACCGGCGGCCGGGGCCTGCTGCTGGTGCGCGAGGTGGCGCGGGAGGCGGGCGGGACGGTGGACGTGGAGCACACCGCGAGCGGCGGCAAGGTCATCTGGGCCGCCCTGCCGCTCAAGCCCGCGACGGTGCTGTAGCGCCGCGGGCCCGGGCCCGCGCCCGAAGGCGTCGGGCACGGGCCCGCGGCGACGCTCGCGTGGACGGTGCTCACCAGCCCGCGGACGGGCCCGTCAGCTCCCTGATCGCCGGACGGGCCGCGTCCAGCACCGTCATGAACCAGGCCGAGAACGGATCCCGGGCGTGCCGCTCCGCCAGCTCGGCCGCCGTCACGAACGCGGTCTGGGCCACCTCGTCGGCGTCCGGAGCGAGCGGCGCCTGTACCAGGCCGACGAACAGGTGGTTGTACTCCTGCTCGACCAGCCCTGAGGCCGGGTCCGGGTGGTTGTAGCGGACCGTGCCCGCCTCCGCGAGCAGCGAGGGCGACACGCCGAGCTCCTCGAAGGTGCGCCGGGCCGCGGCGGCGAAGGGCGCCTCGCCCGGGTACGGGTGGCCGCAGCAGGTGTTGGACCACACACCGGGGGAGTGGTACTTGCCGAGCGCCCGCTGCTGGAGCAGCAGCCGGCCGTGGTCGTCGAAGAGGAACACCGAGAAGGCGCGGTGCAACTGCCCCGGCGGCTGATGGGCGGCGAGCTTCTCCGCCGTACCGATCGTCACACCCTTCTCGTCGACCAGTTCCAGCAGAATCGCCTGTGCGGTGCCATTGGACGAGCTGTGCGTCGCGGTGGCAGGTGTGATCGGCATACCCATCCTTCGCCTCGGTCTTCGCACCCCAAGTCTGCCGTACGAATCCGGCACTCCCGGCACTTACCGGCGCCTCCGCGCGCGGCGCGCGCCGGAAGGCGGACCCGGTAGATCATCGTGCCCGGGACGGTGGAGCCCGGAACCTCGCCCCACCCGGCAACACCCGGCCGGGGCGTCAGTGGCACAGCCGTGCCTCGTGCTCCGCGTGCCCGCCCGGCTCCAGCTGGAAGGTGCAGTGCTCGACGTCGAAGTGGCCGCCGAGGCAGCCCTGCAGCTCGTGCAGCAGCTTCTCGTGGCCCACGGCGCTGAGCACGTCCGAGCTCACCACCACATGGGCCGAGACCACCGGCATCCCGGAGGTGATCGTCCAGGCGTGCAGGTCGTGGACGTCCTCCACGCCGTCCAGCGCCAGGATGTGGGCCCGGACCTCGGCCATGTCGACGCCCTTCGGGGCCGCCTCCAGCAGCACGTCCAGCGTCTCGCGCAGCAGCTTCAGCGTCCTCGGCACGATCATCAGGCCGATGGCCAGCGAGGCGACCGGGTCCGCGCGCTGCCAGCCGGTGGCCAGGATCACCACCGCGGAGACCAGCACCGCGAACGAGCCGAGCGCGTCCGCCGCGACCTCCAGGAAGGCGCCGCGCACGTTCAGGCTCTCCTTCTGCCCGCGCATCAGCAGGGTCAGCGAGACCGAGTTCGCGACCAGTCCGATCACACCGAACACGACCATCAGACCGCCCCGGGTCTCCGCGGGCGTCACGAACCGCTGGGCGGCCTCGTACAGGACGTATCCGCCGACCCCGAGCAGCAGCAGGCAGTTGGCCAGGGCGGCGAGGATCTCCGCGCGGGCGTAGCCGAAGGTGCGGTTCGCGCTGGGCGGGCGATTGGCGAAGTGGATCGCGAGCAGCGCCATGCCGAGGCCCACGGCGTCGGTGGCCATGTGGGCCGCGTCGGCGATCAGTGCGAGCGAGTCGGCCAGCACACCGCCGACGAGCTCCACCACCATGACCGTGAGCGTGATGCCCAGCGCGATCCGCAGCCGGCCGCGGTACGCGGCCGCGGCCGTGCCCGTGGCGGGGGCATGGCTGTGCGCGTGCCCGTGGTCGTGCCCTGCCCCCATGGAAACCGCCCTTCCGTGCTCCGTCCGGCACCCAGTGAACTACGGGCGGGGGGTATGGGGCAACGCGGCATTGAACACCGTTGTCATGTGCTCTGACCTGCGGAAACGTTCCGCAGGTCAGGGGCCGGTACGGTTCCTGTGCACGGCGGCTCCGGTACGGCTCGAGCGCGGGCTCACCCGGCGTGGTGCAGCTGCCGGCCCCGCCAGGCCGACTCCGCCATCTCGCGCACCCCGCGCCGGGCCCGCCGGCCCAGCCGGTCGGCGGCCCGTTCGGGCGAGGCGACCGCGCGCGGCGCGTCGCCCGGCCTGCGCGGCTCCACCACCGGCTCCCGGCGGTCGCCGGTCACCTCCCCGACCACCGTGATCAGCTCGCGCACCCACGCCCTCGCCCCGTCCGGTGTTCAGCGTGAGATCACCGGGAACATCGCCTCCGGCGAGCCGCCGCGCCACCGACCCGGCGACCTGCTTGCGCGCCGCCAGACGCACGACGCCGGTCACGCCGTACTCCCCGAGGACCCGCCCCAGCCGGTCCCCCTCCAGCGTCGAGCCCTCGACCAGCGGAACGTCCGCGGGCAGCCGTGCGGGCACCGCCGCCGACAGGTCGTCCGGCGCCACGACGCGCTCCCCGTCGCCGGCCATGGCCCGCGCCACATGCGCCCCGATGTATCCGGCTCCGCAGGTGATCAGCCAGGTCATGGTCGTCCACCTTGTGCGGACCCCTCGCCTGTCCCGGTTGCCCCGGTCTGCGCCGACCGGTTTGTGGGGCGGGCCCCGGATCCCCGATGATGATCGCGGCAAAGGCCGGGGCAGCCTGCGTGGGCCGGGCCGTGAACGGCCGGTGAACACGGGCCCGCGGCCATCCGATAGCCTCTGCCGACATGCCGCCCGGGTGCCGCCGGCAGGGCGCCCCACCATGCGAGACAGCCGGTGCCCACGCGCCGGCACCCAGGGAGTGAGTTCGGTTGTCGACCGCCATCGTCACCGGTCAGCCGGTCCCCGGATCGACCCTCGAGAACGATCTGCGGTCCCTCGGCTTCGACGTCCGGGTGGCAGCGGACGCCGCCGAGGCCGGGACCCTGCTCGCCGCCGCTCCGGCCGGCGACCGCGTGGCCCTGGTCGACGCCCGTTTCGTCGGCCACCGGCACGCCCTGCGCCTCGGCCTGACCGACCCGCGCTTCCCGCTCGCCGCGGTCCCCGGCGCCGTCACCGCCCAGCCGGACGCCCGGCAGTCGCTGACCCGGGCCGTGGCCCGCGAGACCACCGCCGGCGGCGGCACGGCACTCGCAGTGGACAGCCTCGCCGACCGGGTCGTCACCGCCCTCGACGCCGACGGCTGCGAGGTGCACCGGCCGGAGCTGGGCAGCCTGGTCGCCGCCGTCCCCGACGACCCCCAGGCCCGCAACGAGGCACGGCAGGCCGTCGCCGCCGTCGACGACGAGGCCGTACGCCTGAAGTCCGCCGTGAAGTCCCGCGACGGCTTCTTCACCACCTTCTTCATCAGCCCCTACTCCCGCTACATCGCCCGCTGGTGCGCCCGCCGGGGCCTGACCCCCAACCAGGTGACCACGGCCTCGCTGCTCACCGCCCTGATCGCGGCCGGCTGCGCGGCGACGGGCACGCGCGCGGGGTTCGTCGCGGCCGGCGTGCTGCTGATCGCGTCCTTCGTGCTGGACTGCACCGACGGCCAGCTCGCCCGCTACGCCCTGAAGTACTCCACGCTCGGCGCCTGGCTGGACGCCACCTTCGACCGGGCCAAGGAGTACGCCTACTACGCCGGCCTCGCCCTCGGCGCGGCCCGCGGCGGCGACGACGTGTGGGCCCTCGCCCTCGGCGCGATGGTCCTGCAGACCTGCCGGCACGTGGTCGACTTCTCCTTCAACGAGGCCAACCACGACGCCACCGCCAACACCAGCCCCACCGCCGCCCTCTCCGACAAGCTGGACAGCGTCGGCTGGACGGTCTGGGTGCGCCGGATGATCGTCCTGCCCATCGGCGAGCGGTGGGCGCTGATAGCGGTCCTGACGGCGGCGACGACCCCGCGGATCACCTTCTGCGTGCTGCTCGCCGGCTGCGCCTTCGCCGCCGCCTACACCACGGCGGGCCGCGTCCTGCGCTCCCTGACCCGCACGGCGCACCGCACCGACCGCGCCGCGCGGGCGCTGGCGGACCTCGCCGACAGCGGGCCGCTCGCCGGCCTGCTGGTCCGCGCGGGCCGGGGCGCCTACCCGCGCGCCGCGTCGTACGCCGCTTTGGCCGGCGGCGCCCTCGTCACCGCCGGGGCCCTGCTGTGGGGCGCCGGCTGGCCCACCGTGCTGTGCGCCGCCGGGTACGCCGTCCTGTCGGCGGTGGCCGTCTCCCGCCCGCTCAAGGGCGCCCTCGACTGGCTGGTGCCGCCCTTCTTCCGCGCCGCCGAGTACGGCACCGTCCTGATCCTCGCGAGCAAAGCAGGGGTGAACGGCGCCCTGCCGGCGGCTTTCGGCCTGGTGGCGGCCGTCGCCTACCATCACTACGACACGGTGTACCGCATCCGCGGCAACGCCGGAGCGCCCCCGGCCTGGCTGGTGCGCTGCATCGGGGGGCACGAGGGGCGCACGCTCCTCGTCACCGTCCTGGCCGCGGTGCTCACCGCCGCGCAGTTCACGGTCGCGCTCACGGTCCTCGCCGTGGCCGTCGCCCTCGTGGTGCTCGCCGAGAGCATCCGCTTCTGGGTCTCCGCCGGGGCCCCAGCCGTACACGACGAAGGAGAACCCGCATGATCGGCCTCGTGCTCGCGGCCGGCGCCGGACGGCGTCTGCGCCCCTACACCGACACCCTGCCCAAGGCGCTGGTGCCGGTGGGGCCCGCGGGCATAGAGGGCGAACCGACGGTTCTGGACCTGACCCTCGCCAACTTCGCCGAGGTCGGCCTGACCGAGGCGGCGATCATCGTCGGCTACCGCAAGGAGGCCGTGTACGAGCGCAGGGCGGCCCTGGAGCAGAAGTACGGCCTCAAGCTCACC
The DNA here is from genome assembly GCF_036345995.1 of Streptomyces sp. NBC_00557. NCBI lineage: Bacteria > Bacillati > Actinomycetota > Actinomycetes > Kitasatosporales > Streptomycetaceae > Streptomyces > Streptomyces sp. NBC_00557. Next base: position 1,219,262 of record NZ_CP107796.1, on the reverse strand, counting down.
CTGATCGACAACGACAAGGCCGAGGAGTGGAACAACGCCTACTCCCTGTGGTGCGGCCGTGACGCCCTCAAGGACGGCGTGATCCTCGCCAACGGCGACACCGTCCACCCGGTCTCCGTCGAGAAGACGCTGCTCGCGGCCCGCGGTGCGGGCAAGAGGATCATCCTCGCGCTGGACACCGTGAAGTCCCTCGCGGACGAGGAGATGAAGGTCGTCGTCGACCCTGAGAAGGGCATGACGAGGATCACCAAGCTGATGGACCCCGCCGAGGCGACGGGCGAGTACATCGGCGTCACCCTGATCGAGGGCGACGCCGCCCCCGAACTGGCCGACGCGCTGAAGACGGTCTGGGAGACCGACCCCCAGCAGTTCTACGAGCACGGCTACCAGGAGCTGGTCGACCGCGGCTTCCGCATCGACGTGGCGCCGATCGGCGACGTGGACTGGGTCGAGATCGACAACCACGACGACCTGGCCAGGGGACGGGAGATCGCGTGCCGCTACTGACCCGGCTGATTCCCTCGCCGGTCGTCGTGGACATCCGCCCGGGTGCCCTGGACGACCTGGCCGACGTCCTCGCCGACGAGCGCATCGCGCAGTCCGGCCGGCTCGCCGTCGCCGTCAGCGGCGGCTCCGGCGCCAGGCTGCGCGAGCGGATCGCCCCCTCGCTGCCGGGCGCCACCTGGTACGAGGTCGGCGGCGGCACCCTCGACGACGCGATCCGGCTGGCCGGCGAGATGAAGTCCGGCCACTACGACGCGGTCGTCGGCCTCGGCGGCGGCAAGATCATCGACTGCGCCAAGTTCGCCGCGGCCCGCGTCGGCCTGCCCCTGGTCGCCGTGCCGACGAACCTCGCGCACGACGGCCTGTGCTCGCCGGTCGCCACGCTCGACAACGACGCCGGACGCGGCTCCTACGGCGTGCCGAACCCCATCGCGGTCGTGATCGACCTGGACGTGATCCGCGAGGCCCCGGCCCGCTTCGTCCGCGCCGGCATCGGCGACGCGGTGTCCAACATCAACGCGGTCAAGGACTGGGAGCTGTCCAACCGGGTCAACGGCGAGAAGATCGACGGTCTCGCTGCGGCCATGGCCCGCCAGGCCGGCGAGGCGGTGCTGCGCCATCCCGGCGGCATCGGCGACAACGACTTCCTCCAGGTGCTCGCCGAGGCGCTGGTGCTCAGCGGCATCTCGATGTCGATCTCCGGCGACTCCCGCCCGTCCTCCGGCTCCTGCCACGAGATCAACCACGCCTTCGACCTGCTCTTCCCCAAGCGGGCGGCCGCCCACGGCGAGCAGTGCGGACTCGGCGCGGCCTTCGCGATGTACCTGCGCGGGGCGCACGAGGAGGCGGTGCACACGGCCCGGGTGCTGCACCGGCACGGGCTTCCGGTGCTGCCGGAGGAGATCGGCTTCACCGTGGACGAGTTCGTCCGCGTCGTGGAGTTCGCCCCGGAGACCCGCCCCGGCCGCTACACGATCCTCGAACACCTCGACCTCAAGACGAACCAGATCAAGGACATCTACGCCGACTATGTCAAGGCCATCGGTAGCTGAACTCCGTCCGGTCGTCCACCCCGCGGGGGTGAAGGACCGGCGCAGCGGTGAGCACTGGATGGGACGCCTCTACATGCGCGAGGTGTCCCTGCGGGTCGACCGCTACCTGGTGAACACCAGGGTCACGCCCAACCAGCTCACGTACCTGATGACCGTCTTCGGCGTGCTCGCGGCACCGGCGCTGCTGGTGCCGGGGATCTGGGGCGCCGTCCTCGGCGTGGTCTGCGTGCAGATGTACCTGCTGCTGGACTGCGTCGACGGCGAGATAGCGCGCTGGAAGAAGCAGTACTCGCTGAACGGTGTCTACCTGGACCGGGTCGGCGCCTATCTCACGGACGCCGCGGTGCTCACGGGCTTCGGCCTGCGCGCCGCCGACCTGTGGGGCGGCGGCCGTATCGACTGGCTGTGGGCCTTCCTCGGCACGCTGGCCGCGCTGGGCGCCATCCTCATCAAGGCCGAGACCGACCTGGTCGGCGTCGCCCGCCACCAGGCCGGCAAGCCGCCGGTGCAGGAGTCGGCGTCCGAGATGCGCTCCTCCGGCATGGCGCTGGCCCGCAAGGCCGCCGCCATGCTGAAGTTCCACCGGCTGATCCTCGGCATCGAGGCGTCCCTGCTGATCCTGGTCCTCGCGATCGTCGACCAGGCGCGCGGCGACCTGTTCTTCTCCCGGCTGGGGGTGGCGGTGCTGGCCGGCATCGCCCTGCTGCAGACCCTGCTGCACCTGGTGTCCATCCTCGCCTCCAGCAGGCTGAAGTGAGCGCGGCCATGCGGGTCGGCGCCGTCGTCATCACCATGGGCAACCGGCCGGAGGAGCTGCGGGCCCTGCTCGACTCGGTCGCCAAGCAGGACGGCGACCCGGTCGAGGTGGTCGTCGTCGGCAACGGCTCGCCGGTCCCGGACGTCCCCGAGGGCGTGCGGACGATCGAGCTGCCCGAGAACCTGGGCATCCCCGGCGGCCGCAACGTCGGCATCGAGGCCTTCGGGCCCGGCGGCCGCGATGTCGACATATTGCTCTTCCTCGACGACGACGGCCTGCTCGCCCGGCACGACACCGCCCAGCTGTGCCGTGAGGCGTTCGAGGCCGACCCGAGGCTCGGCATCATCAGCTTCCGCATCGCCGACCCGGAGACCGGCGAGACCCAGCGCCGCCATGTGCCCCGGCTGCGGGCCTCCGATCCGATGCGCTCCTCGCGGGTCACCACCTTCCTCGGCGGCGCCAACGCGGTGCGCACCCGCGTCTTCGCCGAGGTCGGCGGGCTGCCCGACGCGTTCTTCTACGCCCACGAGGAGACCGACCTGGCCTGGCGGGCCCTCGACGCCGGCTGGATGATCGACTACCGCTCCGACATGGTGCTGTACCACCCGACGACCGCGCCCTCGCGGCACGCGGTCTACCACCGCATGGTCGCCCGCAACCGCGTGTGGCTGGCCCGCCGCAACCTCCCCGCGCCTCTGGTACCCGTCTACCTCGGCGTGTGGCTGATGCTCACCCTGGTCCGCCGCCCCTCCCGCCCGGCGCTGCGGGCCTGGTTCGGCGGCTTCCGGGAGGGCTGGACCACGCCGTGCGGCCCGCGCCGCCCGATGAAGTGGCGCACGGTGTGGCGGCTGACCCGGCTGGGCCGGCCCCCGGTGATCTGACCGACCCGGCTGGGCCGGCCCCCGGTGATCTGAGAAGCTTCTCTTACCCGAAGAGACCAAGCTTCTTACCCAAGAGAGTCCGGATTTCCACTCGTGAGTCACACAACGCATGACGGCGGGGTCGCGGTGAGCGCGATACCGTCGCCCGACGAGGGGCTGACGGCGGCGCAGCTGGCCGCCAAGTACGGGCTCGCCGTGAGCGGCGCCCGCCCCTCCCTGCCCAGTTACGTCCGCCAGCTGTGGGGGCGGCGCCACTTCATCCTCGCCTTCTCGCAGGCGAAGCTGACGGCGCAGTACAGCCAGGCCAAGCTCGGCCAGCTGTGGCAGGTGGCGACGCCGCTGCTGAACGCGGGCGTGTACTACTTCATCTTCGGCGTGATCCTGCACGCGAGCCGCGGCCTGTCCCAGGACGTCTACATCCCGTTCCTGGTCACGGGCGTGTTCGTGTTCACGTTCACGCAGAGCTCGGTGATGTCCGGGGTCCGCGCGATCTCCGGCAACCTGGGGCTGGTGCGGGCCCTGCACTTCCCGCGTGCCTCGCTGCCCATCTCGTTCTCGCTGCAGCAGCTCCAGCAGCTGCTGTTCTCGATGATCGTGATGTTCGTCGTGGCGATCGGCTTCGGCAGCTACCCGAGCCCCGCCTGGCTGCTCATCGTGCCGGTCCTGCTGCTGCAGTTCCTGTTCAACACCGGGCTCGCGCTGATCGTGGCCCGGATGGGCGCCAAGACCCCGGACCTCGCCCAGCTGATGCCGTTCGTCCTGCGCACCTGGATGTACACCTCGGGTGTCATGTTCTCCATCAACAAGATGATGGAGGGCCGCTCCGAGATCGCGGTCCGGCTGCTCCAGGTCAACCCGGCCGCGGTCTACATGGACCTGATGCGCTACGCCCTGATCGACGGCTACGGCGCCTCGAACCTGCCGCCGCACGTGTGGGCCATCGCGCTGTTCTGGGCCGTCGTCGTCTTCGCCGGCGGGTTCGTGTACTTCTGGAAGGCGGAGGAGCGGTACGGCCGTGGCTGAGCAGCACACCGGGGAGCGCCGCCCCACCGTCATCGCGGACGACCTGCACATCGTCTACCGCGTCAACGGCGCCAGGACCGGGAAGGGCAGCGCGACGGCGGCCCTCAGCCGCATCGTCGGGCGGGGCTCCGACGACGCGGCGCGGGGGGTGCGCAAGGTGCACGCCGTGCGCGGCGTGTCCTTCGTCGCCTACCGCGGCGAGGCCATCGGCCTGATCGGCTCCAACGGCTCCGGCAAGTCCACGCTGCTGCGGGCCATCGCCGGCCTGCTCCCCGCCGAGCGGGGCAAGGTCTACACCGACGGCCAGCCCTCGCTGCTCGGTGTCAACGCGGCCCTGATGAACGACCTCACCGGTGAGCGCAACGTCATCCTGGGCGGGCTCGCCATGGGGATGTCCCGGGAGGAGATCAAGGAGCGCTACCAGGACATCGTGGACTTCTCGGGTATCAACGAGAAGGGCGACTTCATCACCCTGCCCATGCGTACGTACTCCTCCGGCATGGCCGCCCGGCTGCGGTTCTCCATCGCCGCCGCCAAGGACCACGACGTCCTCATGATCGACGAGGCGCTGGCCACCGGTGACCGCAAGTTCCAGAAGCGCTCGGAGGAACGCATCCGGGAACTGCGCAAGGAGGCCGGCACGGTCTTTCTGGTCAGCCACAACAACAAGTCCATCCGGGACACCTGCAACCGCGTCCTGTGGCTGGAGCGCGGCGAACTGCGGATGGACGGGCCGACCGAAGAGGTTCTGAAGGAGTACGAGAAGTTCACCGGCAAGTGACACGTTTCGGCCAGGGGCCCCGCCGGAATCCGTCCGGCGGGGCCCCGCTTCCATAACGGAATCGTCAACTCCGTTTGGTCTCAGGAATCTTGGAGCCAATCGGTGTGTTGTTGTGATGTGCAGGACACCCCGACGAACCTCGCTGCGTTGTACAACGTAAGCTGTACCGGCGCCGGAAAGCGGCAAGTGGGGCGATAATGCGCGACACCCCGAGCCGGGGGGACCTCGTGAATTGCAGGGCGGCGTGTCCGAAATAGTGTGTATTGGGTCGGCAGTGTAGAACGGGAGATGTGACGGCAATGGCTACGGAAACTCCCCAGCTCAACGCAGCATGTGCCGTCCCCGCGCCGGGCAGCGCCCGATGACGGCGACCGAGACGGCGCAAGACCCGGAACGCGCCACCCTCGACAAGGCCACGAGCGAGAACTTTCCCGTGGCCCCGTTCTTCCTGCCCAGGGCCTGGCGTGCCGACCTCATGGCGGTCTACGGCTTCGCCCGCCTGGTCGACGACATCGGCGACGGCGACCTCGCCCCCGGCGGCGCCGACGCCCGTCTCCTTGGCGTGTCGGCCACCGAGGCCGAGGACCGCCTCGTCCTCCTCGACGCCTTCGAGGCCGACCTGCGCCGCGTCTTCGACGGCACCCCGCGCCATCCGCTGCTGCGCCGGCTCCAGCCCACCGTCCGCCGCCGCTCCCTCACCCCCGAGCCCTTCCTCGGCCTGATCGCCGCCAACCGCCAGGACCAGCTCGTCTCCCGCTACGAGACCTACGACGACCTCCTCGCGTACTGCGAACTGTCCGCCAACCCCGTCGGCCGCCTCGTCCTCGCCGTCACCGGGACCTCCACCCCCGAGCGGGTCCGGCTCTCCGACGCGGTCTGCACCGCGCTGCAGATCGTGGAGCACCTCCAGGACGTCGCCGAGGACCTCCGCCGGGACCGGATCTACCTCCCGGCCACGGACATGAAGCGCTTCCACGTCCAGGAATCCGATCTTGGCGCGAAAACCGCGGGCGCATCGGTGCGCGCCCTGGTTGCATACGAGGCACAACGCGCCCGTGATCTGCTGAGTGAAGGCGCCCCCCTGGTGGGTAGCGTCCACGGCAGGTTGAAGCTGCTGCTCGCAGGGTTCGTGGCGGGGGGAAGGGCGGCGATCCGCGCGATCGCCGCCGCCGATTACGACGTACTTCCCGGCCCGCCCAAGCCCGGCAAGGTCCAGTTGCTGCGTGAGGCGGGCGTGATCCTGCGAGGAGAGGGGTGATCCGGACCGTGGATTCTCCGTCGCACGTGTCCGCACCGGTACTCGCCGCCTACAGCTACTGCGAAACCGTCACCGGGCAGCAGGCGCGCAACTTCGCCTACGGCATCCGCCTGCTGCCCACGCCCAAGCGCCGCGCCATGTCGGCGCTGTACGCGTTCTCCCGGCGCGTGGACGACATCGGCGACGGCGACCTGGCCGACGAGGTGAAGCTGAAGCGGCTCGAGGACACCAGGGCGCTGCTCGCCCGGGTCCGCGCGGACGAGGTCGAGGAGGACGACACCGATCCGGTCGCCGTCGCCCTCGCCCATGCCGCACGCGCCTTCCCGATCCCGCTCGGCGGCCTCGACGAGCTGATCGACGGCGTCCAGATGGACGTGCGCGGCGAGACCTACGAGACCTGGGACGACCTGAAGGTGTACTGCCGGTGCGTGGCCGGCGTCATCGGCCGGCTCTCGCTCGGCGTCTTCGGCACCGAACCGGGAGCGCGCGGCGCCGAGCGCGCACCCGAGTACGCCGACACCCTCGGCCTCGCCCTGCAGCTGACCAACATCCTCAGGGACGTCCGCGAGGACGCGGCCGGCGGCCGTACCTACCTGCCCGCCGACGACCTCGCCAAGTTCGGCTGTTCGGCCGGGTTCGACGGGCCGACCCCGCCGGAGGGCTCCGACTTCGCGGGCCTCGTGCACTTCGAAGTGCGACGGGCCCGCGCCCTCTTCGCCGAGGGCTACCAGCTGCTCCCCATGCTCGACCGGCGCAGCGGCGCCTGCGTGGCCGCCATGGCCGGCATCTACCGCCGGCTGCTGGACCGCATCGAACGCGACCCCGAGGCGGTGCTGCGCGGCCGGGTCTCGCTGCCCGGACGCGAGAAGGCGTACGTCGCCGTACGCGGTCTGTCCGGTTTGGACGCCCGGCATGTGACCCGCCATGTCTCCCCCCGTTCCCTCAGGAGGCGCGCCTGATGGAACACGGCGAACCAGGAGACATGCGGCAGGCAACCCTCCACTGCGGCGTGGCGTCCCTGACTGCGACGGCGGAGCGTGCACCGTTCAACCTGCACGCTCGGCACGTACGGAAGGACGCACCATGAGCGACGGCTCGCGCCCCGCACAGGCGCACGGCACCGCCGGAGCAGAGAGCGCCGCGGGCCGCCGCGCCGTCGTGGTCGGCGGCGGGCTCGCCGGTATCACCGCGGCGCTCGCGCTCGCCGACGCCGGCGTCCGCGTCACCCTGCTCGAAGGCAGGCCCAGGCTGGGCGGCCTCGCCTTCTCCTTCCAGCGCGGCGACCTGACCGTCGACAACGGCCAGCACGTGTACCTGCGCTGCTGCACCGCCTACCGCTGGTTCCTCGACCGGATCGAGGGCGCGGCACTGGCACCGCTGCAGGACCGCCTGGACGTGCCCGTCGTCGACGCCGCCAAGCCCGAGGGCAGACGGCTCGGCCGGCTGCGGCGCGACCCGCTGCCCGTCCCCCTCCATCTGGGGCGCAGCCTGGCCGCTTATCCGCACCTCTCGTTCGCCGAGCGCGCCGCCGTCGGGCGTGCCGCGCTCGCGCTGAAGGGGCTCGACCTCGCCGATCCGGCCCTGGACACCCAGGACTTCGGCAGCTGGCTGGCCGCGCACGGCCAGTCGGCGCGCGCCGTCGAGGCCCTGTGGGACCTGGTCGGGGTCGCCACCCTCAACGCGGTCGCCTCCGACGCCTCGCTGGGGCTCGCCGCGATGGTGTTCAAGACCGGTCTGCTGTCCGACCCGGGCGCGGCCGACATCGGCTGGGCCCGCGTCCCGCTGGGCGAACTGCACGACCGGCTGGCCCGCAAGGCGCTCGACTCCGCGGGCGTGCGCACCGAAGTCCGTACACGCGTCACCTCCGTCTCTACCAACGGAAACGGCGGCTGGAGCGTTCAGGTTCCCGGCGAGAGCCTGGAAGCGGACGCCGTCGTCCTCGCCGTACCCCAGCGCGAGGCCCACGGCCTGCTGCCGCCCGGCGCCCTCGACGCCCCCGAGCGGCTGCTCGCGATCGGCACCGCGCCGATCCTCAACGTCCATGTCGTCTACGACCGCAGGGTGCTCGCGCGGCCCTTCTTCGCGGCCCTGGGCACCCCCGTGCAGTGGGTGTTCGACCGCACCGAGGCCTCCGGACTGACCGAGGGCCAGTACCTGGCGCTGTCCCAGTCGGCCGCCCAGGCCGAGATCGACCTGCCGGTCTCCGAGCTCCGCGAGCGCTACCTGCCGGAGCTGGAACGGCTGATTCCGGGTACCCGCGGCGCCGTGGTGAGGGACTTCTTCGTGACCCGGGAGCGCACGGCCACGTTCGCCCCCGCCCCCGGCGTCGGACGGCTGCGGCCCGGCGCCCGCACCAAGGCCCCCGGCCTGTACCTGGCCGGAGCGTGGACCGCCACCGGGTGGCCCGCGACCATGGAGAGTGCGGTCCGCAGCGGAGTGAGCGCGGCCGACGCCGCCCTCGGCGCCCTGGGCCGGCCCCGCCCCCGCCACCTCTTCGAGTTCGAGGAGGCGGCCTGATGCCCGATCGGCAGCCCGCGGCAGGCCCCCGCACCCCCGGTACCGCAACAAGAGGAGAGACTGTGCCCACTGTGCCCCCGGCCTCGACGCCCGCCCCACGGGCCGCGGTGGACGTGACCGCGCTGCTGGAGCGCGGCCGGACCCTGGCCACTCCGGTCCTGCGTGCGGCCGTCGACCGGCTGGCGCCTCCGATGGACACCGTCGCCGCCTACCACTTCGGCTGGATCGACGCCGCCGGCAACCCGGCCGACGGCGACGGCGGCAAGGCCGTGCGCCCCGCGCTCGCCGTGCTCTCCGCCGAGGTCACCGGCGCCGCGCCCGAGGTGGGCATCCCGGGCGCCGTGGCCGTCGAACTCGTCCACAACTTCTCGCTGCTGCACGACGACCTGATGGACGGCGACGAGCAGCGCCGGCACCGCGACACCGTCTGGAAGGTGCACGGCCCCGCCCAGGCCATCCTGGTCGGCGACGCCCTGTTCGCCCTGGCCAACGAGGTCCTGCTGGAACTCGGCACCGTCGAGGCGGGCCGCGCCACCCGCCGGCTCACCACCGCCACCCGCGCCCTGATCGACGGTCAGGCCCAGGACATCTCCTACGAGCACCGCGACCGCGTCAGCGTCGAGGAGTGCCTGGAGATGGAGGGCAACAAGACCGGCGCGCTGCTCGCCGCGTCCAGCTCCATCGGCGCGGTCCTCGGCGGCGCGGACGACGCCACCGCCGACGCGCTGGAGCGCTACGGCCACCACCTGGGCCTCGCCTTCCAGGCCGTCGACGACCTGCTCGGCATCTGGGGCGACCCGGAGGCCACCGGCAAGCAGACCTGGAGCGACCTGCGCCAGCGCAAGAAGTCCCTGCCGGTCGTCGCCGCGCTCGCGGCCGGCGGCCCCGCCTCCGAGCAGCTCGGCGAGATGCTCGCCGCGGACGCCAAGAGCAGCGACTTCGAGAACTTCTCGGAGGAGGAGTTCGCGGCCCGCGCGGCCCTCATCGAGCAGGCCGGCGGCCGCGACTGGACGGCCGAGGAAGCGCGCCGTCAGCACACCATCGCCATCGAAGCCCTCGACGCCGTCGACATGCCCGACCGGGTGCGGGAGTCCTTCACGGCGCTCGCCGACTTCGTCGTCGTACGAAAGAGATGATCACTATCGGCCGAACACGCCTCGCGTAGTCGCCGGCCGGTGTCCGAGGATCGAGACCAGGACACCGGCCGACGGCGGACCCACAGCAGCACGACTCGCACGACTGCACGAAGGGGAAGCCATGACAGCGACGACCGACGGAAGCACCGGGGCGACTGTGCCGTCCCGCGCTGCCGCGGCCAGCGACACCACCCTCACCACCCCCGAGACGGCCGGGGTACAACAAGCCGCCGCACGCGCCGCACGGCGCGCCACCGACTTCCTGCTCGCCCGGCAGGACGCCCAGGGCTGGTGGAAGGGCGACCTGGAGACCAACGTCACCATGGACGCCGAGGACCTGCTCCTGCGCCAGTTCCTGGGGATCCGCGACGAGCGGACCACGCAGGCCGCCGCGAAGTTCATCCGCGGCGAGCAGCGCGAGGACGGCACCTGGGCCACCTTCTACGGCGGTCCGGGCGAGCTGTCCACCACCGTCGAGGCGTACGTCGCCCTGCGCCTGGCCGGCGACGCGCCGGACGCGCCGCACATGGCGAAGGCGTCCGCCTGGATCCGCGAGCGCGGCGGCATCGCCGCCTCCCGGGTCTTCACCCGGATCTGGCTCGCCCTGTTCGGCTGGTGGAAGTGGGAGGATCTGCCCGAACTCCCGCCGGAGCTCATCTACTTCCCCACCTGGTTCCCGCTCAACATCTACGACTTCGGCTGCTGGGCGCGGCAGACGATCGTGCCGCTGACCATCGTCTCCGCCAAGCGCCCGGTGCGCCCGGCGCCGTTCGCGCTGGACGAGCTGCACACCGACCCGGCGAACCCCAGCCCGCCGCAGCCGCTCGCCCCGGTGGCCAGCTGGGACGGGCTGTTCCAGCGGCTCGACAAGGTGGTCCGCGGCTACCGCAAGGTGGCCGTGCGCAGACTCCGCAGAGCGGCGATGAACTCCGCCGCCCGCTGGATCATCGAGCGCCAGGAGAACGACGGCTGCTGGGGCGGCATCCAGCCCCCGGCCGTCTACTCGATCATCGCCCTGCACCTGCTCGGCTACGACCTCCAGCATCCGGTGCTGCGCGAGGGCCTCGCCTCGCTGGACCGTTTCGCCGTCTGGCGCGAGGACGGCGCCCGGATGATCGAGGCCTGCCAGTCCCCGGTCTGGGACACCTGCCTCGCCACCATCGCGCTCGTCGACGCGGGGCTGCCCGCCGACCATCCGCAGCTGGTCAAGGCGGCCGACTGGATGCTCGGCGAGGAGATCGTCCGGCCCGGCGACTGGGCGGTGCGCCGCCCCCAGCTCCCGCCGGGCGGCTGGGCGTTCGAGTTCCACAACGACAACTACCCCGACATCGACGACACCGCGGAGGTCTCCCTCGCGCTGCGCCGGGTCAGGCACCACGACCCCGAGCGCGTGGACAAGGCCATCGGGCGGGCGGTGCGCTGGAACCTGGGCATGCAGTCGAAGAACGGCGCGTGGGGCGCCTTCGACGTCGACAACACCAGCCCGTTCCCCAACCGGCTGCCGTTCTGCGACTTCGGCGAGGTCATCGACCCGCCGTCCGCCGACGTCACCGCGCACGTGGTGGAGATGCTCGCCGCCGAGGGGCTCGCGCACGACCCGCGCACCCGGCGCGGCATCGACTGGCTGCTCGCCGAACAGGAGCCGGACGGCTCGTGGTTCGGGCGCTGGGGCGTCAACTACATCTACGGCACCGGCTCGGTGGTCCCCGCGCTGACCGCGGCCGGGCTGCCCGGCTCCCACCCGGCGATCCGGCGGGCCGTGGCCTGGCTGGAGAGGGTGCAGAACGACGACGGCGGCTGGGGGGAGGACCTGCGCTCCTACAAGTACGTCAAGGAGTGGAGCGGCCGGGGCGCCTCCACCGCCTCGCAGACCGCGTGGGCGCTGATGGCGCTGCTCGCGGCGGGGGAGAAGGACTCCAAGGCCGTCGAGCGCGGCATCCAGTGGCTGGCCGACACCCAGCGCGAGGACGGCACCTGGGACGAGCCGTACTTCACCGGCACCGGCTTCCCCTGGGACTTCTCCATCAACTACCACCTGTACCGGCAGGTCTTCCCGCTCACCGCGCTCGGCCGCTATCTGCACGGCGACCCCTTCGAACGCGGTCTGCTCGCCCGCAGGCCGCTGCCCGAGGCGAAGGGGAGCTGACATGACCCCCCGGCCCGCCCCCGTCCCGCTGCTGGTCGCCTGCGCGCTCGGCATCGAGCACCTCGCCCTGCGCACCGGGGACAGGAGCGGGGCGGACGGGCCGGTCACCTTCCTCCGTACGGGCATGGGCCCCCGGGCGGCGGAACGCTCCGTCGTCCGGCGGCTCGCGGACCCGGCGCTCGCCGACGCGGCCGTGCTGGCCACCGGTTTCTGCGCCGGGCTCGCGCCCGGCATGCATCCCGGCGACCTGGTGGTCGCCGAGCAGACCCGGGACCCGCGCGGCAGCGTCGCCTGCGTGGGCACCGAACTGCTGGTCAAGGAACTCGTGCGCATCCTGCCCGGACGCACGGTCCACACCGGCCCGCTGACCGGCTCCGATCACGTCGTGCGGGGCCACGAGCGGTCCGACCTGCTCGCGACCGGTGCGATCGCGGTCGACATGGAGTCGGCGGCCACGCTCCTGATGGCGGTCCGCGACGGGGAGCGCCCCGTCGCCGCCGTACGGGTGGTCGTGGACGCCCCCGAACACGAACTCGTCCGGATCGGCACCGTGCGCGGCGGTATATCGGCTTTCCGCGTTCTTCGTTCTGTTCTTCCCGCGTTTTTCGAATGGCACCGTTCTTTGCCGCTCCCCCGGAGGTGAGCCAGATGGCCATGCCGTTGCGCCAGTCCATCAAGGTCGCTACATACCTGGCCGAACAGAAGCTGCGCAGGCGGGACAAGTTTCCGCTCATCGTCGAGCTGGAGCCGCTCTTCGCCTGCAACCTCAAGTGCGAGGGCTGTGGCAAGATCCAGCACCCGGCGGGCGTGCTCAAGCAGCGCATGCCGGTCGCCCAGGCCGTGGGCGCGGTGCTGGAGTCGGGTGCGCCGATGGTCTCCATCGCCGGCGGCGAACCGTTGATGCACCCTCAGATCGACGAGATCGTGCGCCAGTTGGTGGCCAGGCGGAAGTACGTCTTCCTGTGCACCAACGCGATGCTGCTGCGCAAGAAGATCGACCAGTTCAAGCCCTCTCCCTACTTCGCCTTCGCCGTGCACATCGACGGGCTGCGCGAGCGGCACGACGAGTCCGTCGCCAAGGAGGGCGTGTTCGACGAGGCGGTGGAGGCCATCAAGGAGGCCAAGCGGCGCGGCTTCCGGGTGACCACCAACTCCACCTTCTTCAACACCGACACCCCGCAGACCGTCATCGAGGTGCTCAACTTCCTCAACGACGACCTGAAGGTCGACGAGATGATGATCTCGCCCGCCTACGCCTACGAGAAGGCTCCCGACCAGGAGCACTTCCTCGGTGTCGAGCAGACCCGCGAGCTGTTCAAGAAGGCCTTCGCGGGCGGCAACCGCAGGCGCTGGCGGCTCAACCACTCCCCGCTCTTCCTGGACTTCCTGGAGGGCAAGGTCGACTTCCCGTGCACCGCGTGGGCGATCCCGAACTACTCGCTCTTCGGCTGGCAGCGCCCCTGCTACCTGATGAGCGACGGGTACGTGCCGACGTACCGCGAACTCGTCGAGGACACCGACTGGGACAAGTACGGCCGCGGCAAGGACCCGCGCTGCGCCAACTGCATGGCGCACTGCGGCTACGAGCCCACCGCCGTCCTCGCCACGATGGGCTCGCTGAAGGAGTCGCTGCGGGCCATGCGCGAGACCGTCTCCGGGAACCGGGAGTGACGCGATGACCGCCGTTCCCCTGGGCGTCCCCGAGGTACCGGCCCGGCCGGTCGCACCGCGCAGGCGGTCGCGGCAGATCCACGTCGGGCCGGTGCCGGTGGGGGGCGGGGCTCCCGTGTCGGTGCAGTCGATGACGACGACCCGGACGTCGGACATCGGCGCCACCTTGCAGCAGATCGCGGAACTCACCGCGTCCGGCTGCCAGATCGTCCGCGTCGCCTGCCCCACGCAGGACGACGCGGACGCCCTCGCGACCATCGCGAGGAAGTCCCAGATCCCGGTGATCGCGGACATCCACTTCCAGCCGAAGTACGTGTTCGCGGCGATCGAGGCCGGCTGCGCGGCCGTACGCGTCAATCCCGGCAACATCAAGAAGTTCGACGACCAGGTCAAGGAGATCGCCAAGGCCGCCAAGGACCACGGCACCCCGATCCGCATCGGCGTCAACGCCGGCTCCCTCGACAAGCGCCTGCTGCAGAAGTACGGCAAGGCGACCCCGGAGGCGCTGGTCGAGTCCGCGCTGTGGGAGGCGTCCCTCTTCGAGGAGCACGACTTCCGGGACATCAAGATCTCCGTCAAGCACAACGACCCGGTCGTGATGATCGAGGCCTACCGTCAGCTCGCCGAACAGTGCGACTACCCGCTGCACCTGGGCGTGACCGAGGCGGGCCCGGCGTTCCAGGGCACGATCAAGTCGGCGGTGGCCTTCGGCGCGCTGCTCTCCCAGGGCATCGGCGACACGATCCGCGTCTCGCTGTCGGCCCCGCCGGTCGAGGAGGTCAAGGTCGGCATCCAGATCCTGCAGGCCCTGGGCCTCAGGCAGCGGCGCCTGGAGATCGTCTCCTGCCCGTCCTGCGGCCGTGCCCAGGTCGACGTCTACAAGCTCGCCGAGGAGGTCACCGCGGGCCTCGACGGGATGGAAGTGCCGCTCAGGGTCGCGGTGATGGGGTGTGTCGTGAACGGTCCGGGCGAGGCCCGTGAGGCCGACCTCGGAGTTGCCTCAGGCAACGGAAAGGGGCAGATCTTCGTGAAGGGCGAGGTCATCAAGACCGTCCCCGAGTCGAAGATCGTGGAGACCCTCATCGAGGAGGCCATGAAACTCGCCGAGCAGGCGAGCCCCGCAGACGAGTGAATCGAGACAGCACGGCACGGACCGAGAGGGGGCCCAGCGTGACCATTCTGGAGAACATCCGGGGACCACGCGACCTGAAGGCGCTGTCGGAGGCGCAACTCGGCGAACTGTCCGAGGAGATACGCGAGTTCCTGGTGCAAGCGGTGTCGAGGACCGGCGGTCACCTCGGGCCCAACCTGGGAGTGGTGGAACTGTCCATCGCCCTGCACCGGGTCTTCGAGTCGCCGGTCGACCGCATCCTGTGGGACACCGGACACCAGTCCTATGTACACAAGCTGCTGACAGGACGTCAGGACTTCTCCAAGCTGCGCGGCAAGGGCGGGCTGTCCGGCTACCCCTCGCGCGAGGAGTCCGAGCACGACGTCATCGAGAACAGCCACGCCTCCACCGCGCTCGGCTGGGCCGACGGTCTCGCCAAGGCCAACCAGGTGCTCGGGGAGAAGGGCCATGTGGTCGCCGTCATCGGCGACGGCGCGCTGACCGGCGGCATGGCCTGGGAGGCGCTGAACAACATCGCGGCCGCCAAGGACCGCCCGCTGATCATCGTCGTCAACGACAACGAACGCTCCTACGCCCCGACCATCGGCGGCCTCGCCAACCACCTGGCCACCCTGCGCACCACCGACAGCTACGAGAAGATCCTCGCCTGGGGCAAGGACGTACTGCTGCGCACCCCGGTCGTCGGGAACACCCTCTACGAGACCCTGCACGGCGCGAAGAAGGGCTTCAAGGACGCCTTCGCCCCGCAGGGCATGTTCGAGGACCTGGGCCTGAAGTACGTCGGCCCGATCGACGGCCACGACATCAAGGCCGTCGAGTCCGCGCTGCGCCGCGCCAAACGCTTCCACGGCCCGGTCCTGGTCCACTGCCTCACCGTCAAGGGCCGCGGCTACGAACCCGCCCTCGCCCACGAGGAGGACCACTTCCACACCGTCGGCGTGATGGACCCGCGCACCTGCGAGCCCCTGACGCCCGCCAACGGGCCCTCGTGGACCTCGGTGTTCGGCGACGAGATGGTGAGGATCGGCGAGGAACGGGACGACGTCGTCGCCATCACGGCGGCCATGCTGCATCCGGTGGGCCTGGCCGGGTTCGCCGAGCGCTTCCCCCACCGGGTGTGGGACGTGGGCATCGCCGAGCAGCATGCGGCGGTGTCGGCGGCCGGTCTCGCCACCGGCGGGCTGCACCCGGTCGTCGCCGTCTACGCCACCTTCCTCAACCGCGCCTTCGACCAGCTGCTCATGGACGTCGCCCTGCACCGCTGCGGGGTCACCTTCGTGCTCGACCGGGCCGGCGTCACCGGCTCCGACGGGCCGTCCCACAACGGCATGTGGGACATGTCGATCCTCCAGGTCGTGCCCGGACTGAGGATCGCCGCACCGCGCGACGCGGGCCAGCTGCGCGCCCAGCTGCGCGAGGCCGTCGCCGTGGACGACGCGCCCACCCTGGTCCGCTTCCCGAAGGAGTCGGTCGGCCCGGACATCCCGGCGGTCGGCCGGATCGGCGGGATGGACGTGCTGCACCGCGCCGAGCACCCCGAGGTGCTGCTGGTGGCCGTGGGCGTGATGGCCCCGGTGTGCCTCCAGGCGGCCGACCTGCTTCAGGCCCGCGGCATCCACTGCACGGTGGTGGACCCGCGGTGGGTCAAGCCCGTCGACCCCGCACTGCCGGGCCTCGCGGCCGGGCACCGGCTGGTGGCCGTGGTGGAGGACAACAGCCGCTCCGCGGGCGTCGGTTCGGCCGTGGCCCTCGCCCTCGGCGACGCCGATGTGGACGTGCCGGTACGGCGCTTCGGCATCCCGGAGCAGTTCCTCGCGCACGCCAAACGCAGCGAGGTGCTCGCCGACATCGGCCTCACGCCCGTCGAGATCGCCGGGCGGATCAGTGGGAGCCTGGCCGTCAAGGACGCGGACGGCACAGCCAAGGAGAGTGAATGAGCACGGAGTTCGACCTCGGCACGCTGCTCGCCGAGCGCGGAGCCGAACGCTACGAGCTGCACACCAGGTACCTCAACCCGCAGCTCCCGCGCATGCTGCACACCATCGGCTTCGACAAGGTCTACGAGCGGGCCGAGGGCGCCCACTTCTTCGACGCGGAGGGCAACGACTACCTGGACATGCTCGCCGGGTTCGGGGTGATGGGCCTGGGCCGCCATCACCCGGTCGTCCGCAAGGCGCTGCACGACGTGCTCGACCTGGACCTCGCCGACCTCACCCGGTTCGACTGCCAGCCGCTGCCCGGCCTGCTCGCCGAGCGCCTGCTCACCCACAGCCCGCACCTGGACCGGGTGTTCTTCGGCAACAGCGGCACCGAGGCCGTCGAGACGGCCCTGAAGTTCGCCCGGTACGCCACCGGCAGGCCCCGTGTCCTGTACTGCGAGCACGCCTTCCACGGCCTGACCACCGGCTCCCTGTCGGTCAACGGCGAGCGCGGCTTCCGCGACGGCTTCGCCCCGCTGCTGCCCGACACCGCCGTCCCCCTCGGCGATCTCGACGCCCTGGCCCGGGAGCTGAAGAAGGGCGACGTGGCCGCGCTGATCGTGGAGCCGATCCAGGGCAAGGGCGTGCACGAGGCCCCGCCCGGCTATCTGCGTGCCGCGCAGGACCTGCTGCACCGGCACAAGGCGCTGCTCATCGCCGACGAGGTGCAGACCGGTCTCGGCCGCACCGGCGACTTCTACGCCTACCAGCACGAGGACGGCGTCGAACCGGACCTGGTGTGCGTGGCCAAGGCCCTGTCCGGCGGATACGTCCCCGTCGGCGCCACGCTCGGCAAGGACTGGATCTTCAAGAAGGTCTACTCGTCCATGGACCGGGTCCTCGTCCACTCGGCGAGCTTCGGCTCCAACGCCCAGGCGATGGCATGCGGCCTCGCGGTGCTGTCCGTCATGGAGAACGAGCAGATCGTGGCGGGCGTCCGCCGGACGGGCGAGCTGCTGAAGTCCCGGCTGACGGCGCTGATCGACACCTACGAGCTCCTCGCCGACGTGCGCGGCCGGGGTCTGATGATCGGCATCGAGTTCGGCCGGCCCACCTCGCTGAAGCTGCGCAGCCGCTGGACCATGCTGCAGACGGCCCGCAAGGGCCTGTTCGCTCAGATGGTGGTCGTGCCGCTGCTGCAGCGGCACCGGATCCTCACCCAGGTCTCCGGCGACCATCTGGAGGTGATCAAGCTGATCCCGCCGCTGGTCATCGACGAGGCGGACGTCGACCGCTTCGTGGACGCCTTCACGGCCGTGATGGACGACGCGCACAGCGGCGGCGGGCTGATGTGGGACTTCGGCAAGACCCTGATCAAGCAGGCCGTGGCCAACCGCTGACCGGCCACCTCGGCTTTTGCCCGTGAGGCAACAAAATTGCCCTGCGGGCAAGGCTGGGGCTGAATGGAGGCATGAACGCCTCAGACTCCGGGCCGCCGACGGGCCCGGGCGACGAGCTGCCAGCCGTCGCCCCTCAGCTGCGCGGCCTGCGCCGGCGCGCCGGTCTCACCCTGGAGGCCGCCGCCCGAGCCGCCGGGCTCTCCCCGGCGCATCTGTCCCGGCTGGAGACCGGACAGAGGCAGCCGTCCCTGCCGATGCTGCTGGCCCTCGCCCGCATCTACGGTACGACCGTCTCCGGGCTGCTGGGCGAGAGGGCCGCCGACCCGGACGCGATCGTGCGGGCCGGGGACATGGAGCCGACCCGGGCCGGCGGCTGGACGTACGTCCAGGCCGGTGCCCCCGGCCGCGCGATGCAGGCGCTGCGCGTGCGCGTGCCGTACGGCTCGCAGGGCGACATCGTGCGTGTCCACCCCGGCGAGGAGTGGCTCCATGTCCTGCGGGGGCGGCTGCGGCTGCGGCTCGGTGACACCGTGCACCTGCTCGCGCCCGGCGACAGCGCGCACTTCGACTCGCTCACCCCGCACCGGCTCGCCGCCGAGGACCACGACGGCGTCGAGCTGCTGTTCGTCCACACCCTGCTGCAGAGCCCCACGGCCACGCTGTGCCTGGGGCCGCTGACCGGAGACCTGCCGTGAGCGACTTCGAGACCAAGTTCCCCCGTGCCCTGTGGATCCGCCTGATCATCTACATCGCCGCGGGCCATGTCCTGGCAGCGTTCCTCTTCCTGCTGTTCGCCCTCGGGGCGAAGAACTGAGAAGCACCGACCCGGGCGGGCGACGCGCCCTGACCTCGGTGGGCGGCGCGGCCGCCCGTGCTCAGTCCAGCAGACGCTCGCGCAGGCGGTCGCGGGACGCCGGGCTGAGGCCGAGGCCCTGCTCCAGGTAGGCGTCGACCCCGCCCCAGGTCTCCTCGATGGTCTCGAACGCCGCTTCCAGGTACTCGGCGCGGGCGTCGAAGAGGGGGCTGAGCAGCTCCATGACCTCCGGGGTGTACGCGGTGTCCGCACTGCCGCTGCGGCGGACCTTGTAGCGCCGGTGCTTGGCGTTGGACTCCAGGTAGTCGGCGACGATCGCCTCGCGCTCCACGCCCAGGGCGAGGAGGGTCACGGCTACGGAGATGCCCGCGCGGTCCTTGCCCGCCGCACAGTGCATCAGGGCGGGCACGCTGTCCTCGGCGAGCGCCCGCAGCACCCGGGAGTGCTCGGCGGTGCGCTCCTTGACGATCGTCCGGTACGAGGCGATCATCCGGGCCGCCCCCTTGCCGTCGGCCAGGATCCCGCGCAGCTGGTCCAGGTCGCCCTCGCGGACCATCTTCCAGAACTCGGCGCCGTCCGCCGGATCGCTCAGCGGCAGGTTCACGTTGCGCACACCGGGCAGCTCGACGTCCGGGCCCTCCAGCTTCTGGTCGGCCGCGTTGCGGAAGTCGAAGATCGTGTGCAGGCCCAGGGAGGCGAGGAAGGCCGCGTCCTCCTCGGTCGCGTGCGCCAGGTGGCCGCTGCGGAACAGCACGCCGTACCGCACCCGGCGCCCGTCGACGGTCGGCAGTCCGCCCACGTCACGGAAATTGCGCACTCCGGCCAGCTCCGGCTCGGTCGACGGGACCTGCTGCGTCACGGGGGCTCCTCCCGGCTCGGGCCCGCCGCCGCGTCTGGCCGGCGGGCGCTCCGACGACCATACGACATCGGTTTCCTGGGGCAAGGAGTTGTCCACAGGCATTGTCACCAGGGCTCCGGGGGCCAATGATGTTGGCACTTGAGCGGATCTGTTGAACCCTGTGAGGTCTTACGTGGTGGACATCGCCGACGACGGTCGTACCTGGCTCCTTTCGGGGCCCACCAGCAGCTACGCCCTGCATCTCACCGACGCGGACGAGCTGCTCCACCTGCACTGGGGGCCGCGCATCGCGCTCGCGGACGCCGAGGCCCTCGCCGCGGACCCGCTGCCCGGGTACCGGCCCTTCGAGTCCCCGCTCGACGGCCGCGAGGAGTACCCCGTCGAGGGCGGCCCGCGCTTCGTCCGCCCCGCCCTGTCCGTGCGCACCGGCGAACGCCGCGGCACCGAGTGGCGCTTCGTGGCGCACGAGGTCGCGGCGCACGGCACGGAGGGCGACGAGCTGCGGCTGCGCTTCGACGACGACGGCCTCGCGATCACCCTGCACTACCGGATGCGCGGTGACGTCGTCGAGCGCTGGGTCACCGTGGCCAACGGCACGCACGCGCGCGTGGAGCTGCTGCGCGCCGACGCCGCCACCTGGACCCTGCCCGACCGCGACGGCTGGCGGCTGTCCCAGCTGCACGGCCGCTGGGCCGCCGAGTCCCGCCTCACCAGCGCGCCCCTCACCTACGGCGAGAAGGTCATCGGCAGCCGCCGCGGCCACACCGGCCACCAGCACCTGCCCTGGGTGGCGCTCGACGCCGACGCCACCGAGGAGCACGGCGAGGTCTACGGCTGCGCGCTGGGCTGGTCCGGTTCCTGGCGCATCGCGGTCGCCCAACTCCCCGACACGCGCGTGCAGATCACCGGCGGCGCCGGCTACGACGACTCGGGGCTGCTGCTCCTTCAGCCGGGGGAGTCGTACACCACGCCCGTCTTCGCGGGCCTGTGGAGCGACGGCGGCTTCGGCGGCGCGAGCCGCGCATGGCACGCCTACCAGCGCGCGTACGTCATCCCGGACGCCGGGCAGGACCGGCCGGTGCTCTTCAACTCCTGGGAGGCCACCTACTTCGACATCTCCGAGGAGCAGCAGCTCGCGCTCGCCCGGCGGGCCGCCGAGATCGGGGTCGAGCTGTTCGTCGTGGACGACGGCTGGTTCGGCGCCCGCACCAGCGACCGCGCGGGCCTCGGCGACTGGACACCCAACCCCGACCGCTTCCCGCACGGCCTGAAGCCCCTCGCCGAGCAGGTGCACGGGCTCGGCATGCGGTTCGGCATCTGGGTCGAGCCCGAGATGGTCAACCCGGACAGCGAGCTGTACCGTGCCCACCCCGACTGGGTGCAGTACCAACCGGGACGGAAGCGGACGGAACTGCGCAACCAGCTCGTCCTCAACCTCGCCCGCGAGGACGTCCAGGAGTACCTGTGGGAGCAGCTCGACGCCCTGCTCTCCAGCGCGCCGATCGACTATGTGAAGTGGGACTTCAACCGCTGCTTCACCGACGCCGGCTGGCCCGGCGAGCCGTACCCGCAGCGCCTGTGGGTGGACCACGTCCGCGCGCTGTACGCCCTGTTGGACCGGCTGCGCGCCGCTCACCCGGGGGTCGCCTTCGAGTCCTGCTCGGGCGGTGGCGGCCGGATCGACCTCGGGGTGCTGAGCCGCACCGACCAGGTGTGGACCTCCGACAACACCGACCCGCTCGACCGCCTGGCCATCCAGCACGGCTTCAGCCAGATCCATCCCGCCCGGGTGATGGCCGCCTGGGTCACCGACAGCCCGAACACCCAGCTCAACGGCCGGGTCAGCAGCCTGCGCTTCCGCTTCGTCAGCGCCATGGCGGGCGTGCTCGGCGTCGGCGGCGACCTGACCGAGTGGACGGCCGGGGAACTGGCCGAGGCCCGGCGGTGGATCGAGCTCTACAAGGAGATCCGGCCGGTCGTCCAGCAGGGCGATCTGTACCGGCTGCGGCCTCCGGCCGGCGGTCTGAGCGCCGTCCAGTACGTCCTGGGGGAGGAGGCGGTGGTCCTCGCCTGGCTCCAGGCGCAGAGCTACGGCGAACCGGTGCCGGCGCTGCGGCTGCGCGGACTCGACCCGACCGCGTCGTACGAATGCCGTGAGACGGGCGAGGTCCACCGGGGCGCCGTCCTGCTGCACCACGGGCTGCGCACGGGGCTCAAGGGCGACCTGGACGCCACGGTTCTCCGCCTGCGCCGCGTCTGAGCCTTCCGCCCGGCCGTATTCCCGGATCGCCGACGATTCAAGGGTGTCTCATCTCACGGGTAGTCAACCCTTCCTTACGGTCGCGTAGGTCACATCCGAAGGTGAATCATGGTCCGATGTGGCAGACGATTCGAAGAGTGACAACAGATCAGTGATCGGGTCGTACGTGGCGGTGGGGGACAGCTTCACCGAGGGCGTCGGCGACCCCGGGCCCGACGGGGCGTTCGTCGGCTGGGCCGACCGGTTCGCGGTACTGCTCGCCGACCGGCGGCCCGAGGGCGACTTCACCTACACCAACCTCGCGGTGCGCGGCAAACTCCTCGACCAGATCGTGCGGGACCAGGTCCCCAAGGCCGTCGAACTGGCCCCGGACCTGGTCTCCTTCTGCGCCGGCGGCAACGACATCATCCGCCCCGGCACCGACCCGGACGAGGTGGCCGAGCGCTTCGAACGAGCCGTGGCCAGGCTGACCGAGGCGGCCGGGACCGTCATGGTGACGACCGGGTTCGACACCCGCGGCGTCCCCGTGCTCAAGCATCTGCGCGGCAAGATCGCCACGTACAACGGGCACGTGCGCGCCATCGCCGACCGGTACGGCTGCCCCGTGCTCGACCTGTGGTCCCTGAAGTCCGTGCAGGACCGCAGGGCCTGGGACAGCGACCGCCTGCACCTCTCACCCGAGGGGCACACGCGCGTGGCGCTGCGCGCCGGCCAGGTCCTCGGCCTGGAGGTCCCGGCCGACCCGGAGCAGCCGTGGCCCCCGCTGCCGCCCCGGGGCACCCTGGAGATCCGCCGCGACGACGTCCACTGGGCCCGCGAGTACCTCGTCCCCTGGATCGGCCGCCGCCTGCGCGGCGAGTCCTCCGGCGACCACGTCACAGCGAAGGGCACCCTGTCGCCCGACGACATCAAGATGCGCATCACGTCGGTGGCGTGACGACAGCGGCCTGCCCCGCGCCGTACGGCTCGCGGCGCGGGGCAGGGCCGGTCGCCCTCGGGGCCCCTGGCCTTCCGCCAACGCCGCCCCGATCCTGCCCGGTTCGCATGCGTGCGCGTCGCCCGCCCACCGCTGTACGCGCGTTCGCGGGACCGGCCCCGCCGCGCCCCGCGCCTCGATCCGCCCGACGGCGGCAGGCAGCAGCTTCTCCCGCCGCTCGGCGCTGCTCAACCGCGCCCTTGCCACGCCCCCCTGATCCGTCACCAAAGAGCGGCGCCGAGGACCGCGTCACCAACCGGAATCGCCGGAGGGGCAGGGCACCCGGCGCGGCCGGTTTGTCACAGGGGCCGACCATAATGGGGAGCCTCACCCACTTCACCGGGAGGTACCGTGACCGGACTGCGTCCCTCGAGCTCCGCGCTCCGCGCGCTGCGGCCCGCGGCCTTCGGCGCGGACCCCGGCGGTGAGCGCATGGCACGCATCCGCCGCTCCCCGAACTTCAGGGACGGCGTCTTCCAGAACCCGGGCGGCGCCGCACGCACCCGGCCCTCCGGCTCCGCGCTGGACTTCGCGAAGGTCTTCTTCGACAAGGAGACCCGGCCGCTGCGCGCCCCGAAGGGCACCGTCCCGGTGCACCCCACCACCTTCGCCGACCTGGCCAGACCGCCCGCCACGGGACTCCGGCTGACCTGGATGGGCCACTCCAGCGTGCTCGCGGAGATCGACGGCCACCGGGTGCTGTTCGACCCGGTCTGGGGCGAGCGCTGTTCCCCGTTCCCCTTCGCCGGACCCAAGCGGCTGCACCCCGTGCCCCTGCCGCTGGCCGCGCTCGGCGAGGTCGACGTGGTGGTCATCTCCCACGACCACTACGACCACCTGGACCTGCCCACCGTCAAGGCGCTGGCCGGCACCGACACCCTGTTCGCCGTGCCGCTCGGCGTCGGCGCGCACCTGGAGCACTGGGGCGTCTCCCCGGACCGGCTGCGCGAGCTGGACTGGAACGAGTCGACGCGGGTCGGCGGCCTCACCCTCACCGCGACCCCCGCCCGCCACTTCTGCGGCCGCGGCCTGCGCAACACCCAGCACACCCTGTGGGCTTCCTGGGCCGTCGCCGGCGAGGAGCACCGGATCCACCACAGCGGCGACACGGGCTATTTCGAGGGCTTCAAGGACATCGGCGCGGCCCACGGCCCGTTCGACGCCACGATGATCCAGATCGGCGCCTACAGCGAGTTCTGGCCCGACATCCACATGACGCCCGAGGAGGGCCTGCGCGCCCACCTCGACCTGCAGGGCGGAGCGCCGCACGGCGTGCTGCTGCCGATCCACTGGGGCACCTTCAACCTGGCCCCGCACCCGTGGGCGGAGCCCGGCGAGTGGACGAAGGAGGCGGCCGGGGAGAGCGGCCAGGCGGTGGCCCTGCCGCGGCCGGGCGAGCCCTTCGAGCCGGCGGGCAAGCTTCCGGCGGAGGCCTGGTGGCGCGGTGTGTCGGGAGAGCTCCGGCGCACCTGGCGCTCGGTCGGCGCCTTCGTGGCGGAGCCGCCGGCGCGGACCTGAGACACCCGGCGGGCCAGGGCCAAGGCTGCGACGCTCCGTTACATCCTCGACGGTGCACGCGGCCCGCCGGGAGCGGCTTCCCGGGAGCGCCGGGTGGCCGGCCGGTCGGGAGCGGACACGCGAAGGGGTGGTGGACCGACGAGGTCCGCCACCCCTCGCTTTTTCTTCCCGACCGCTTTTGATCAGGTCTTATCGCTCTCTTTCGGCTCCATGAGAGGCGTGCGGCCGGGTTATCGGTCTGTCGTACGAGGCTTCATACCAGAGCGGGACGCTCCTCGGGTGACTTTGTCAACTGCCCACCGCACATGATGCTCAGGCAACTACTGTGAGTGTCCGTCGCATCGCGAGGCCGGATCCGCCGGCCCGCGGGCCGACACCGCGATGACGCATGCCCGCCTCGCGCACCGCGCGAGGAACAGGCCCGACGGACCAGTACGAGGACGCAGATGTCTGACCTGCGAGCACCGGCCGCCCCCGCCGACCGCCGCGAGGGCGGCCGGCACGGGCGGCCGGTCGCCCGGCCCGCTCCCGCACTGCCCGAGACGCCGATACGGCCCCAGCTCATGCGCCTCGCCGTCCTGCCGCCCCTCGCGGTGGCGCTCAGCGCCACCGCCGCCGTCCTCGTCAGCATCCGCTCCGCCGGCGCCCGCACCGGCCCCACCCTCTGGGCCGTGCTCGCCGGGGCGGCCACCGTGGCCGTCGCCGGCATCCTCATCGCCGCCGTGGCCGCCGACCGGGCCGCCCGCTCGGTCTCCGACCGCGTCGACGCGCTGCGCCGCACCGCCGCACGCGGCGAGGCCGACCTGCACGCCCTGGTCGACGCGTTGCGCCAGGGCGAGGCCCCGCCCCCGCGCGCACCGCGCCGCCGGCCGCCCGCGGACGCCGACGACTTCGACCTGCTCGCCGCCGACCTGGCCCGGGCGCACGACGGCGCCGTCACCGCCGTCGTGCGCGCGGCCCAGCTCTCCAGCCAGGCGGGCAGCGAGCAGAAGCTGGAGGTGTTCGTCAACCTCGCGCGCCGGCTGCAGTCCCTCGTGCACCGGGAGATCTCGATCCTCGACGAGCTGGAGAACGAGATCGAGGACCCCGACCTGCTCAAGGGCCTCTTCCACGTGGACCACCTGGCCACCCGCATCCGGCGGCACGCCGAGAACCTCGCCGTGCTCGGCGGCGCCGTCTCCCGGCGCCAGTGGAGCAACCCGGTCAGCATGACCGAGGTGCTGCGCTCCGCCATCGCCGAGGTCGAGCAGTACTCCCGGGTCAAGCTGGTGCCCCCCATCGACGGCGAACTGCGCGGCCACGCCGTCGCCGACGTCATCCACCTGCTCGCCGAACTCATCGAGAACGCCTCGGTGTTCTCCGCCCCGCACACACAAGTGCTGCTCCGCGCGGGCCTCGTCACCTCCGGGCTCGCCGTGGAGGTCGAGGACCGCGGCCTCGGCATGCCCGTCGGCGAACAGAACCGGATGAACGCCCTGCTCGCCGACCCCGACCAGGTCAACGTCGCCAGCCTGCTGGCCGACGGGCGCATCGGCCTCTACGTCGTCTCCCAGCTCGCCCGGCGGCACGGCATCCACGTCCGGCTCCAGACCAACATCTACGGCGGCGTGCAGGCCGTACTCGTCGTCCCGCAGGCGTTGCTGGGTACGGCACCCGGTCCGGGCGGCACGGTCGCCGGGGCGGGCGCGGGGACGGGCACCGGAACGGCCGTGCACCGGACGCAGGGGC
Organism: Streptomyces sp. NBC_00557; assembly: GCF_036345995.1. NCBI lineage: Bacteria > Bacillati > Actinomycetota > Actinomycetes > Kitasatosporales > Streptomycetaceae > Streptomyces > Streptomyces sp. NBC_00557. The sequence goes on along the minus strand of NZ_CP107796.1, from coordinate 1,192,930 downwards.
CGACGGACGCCGGGCACGGGGCGGGGCAGGCGCGGGGGTCCGTGCCGGACGCGCCTTCCGCGTCTGCCACGGGGGTGCGGACGGGCGAGGCGGGCTCCGCGTACGGCGGTATCGGGCCCGGTGCCGAGGTCCCGGCGGTACCGGGATCCGAGGCCGGGGGAGGGGCCGTCGTGGCCTCCTGGGGTGAGGCGGGCCCCGGCGGCGGGCAGACACGGGCGACCGGGCGCCGCCGGCACGCCCAGCGGGGCAGCGCGGGCCACGGCGGCGAGAGCGGGGCCGGGCAGCCTGCCGAAAGCGGCGCCGGGCCGTACGGCGAGAGCGTGGCTGAGGAGCATGGAGCAAGCTGCGCCGGGCCGTACGGCGAGAACGGCGCCGGGCGGCGTGGTGCGGAGAGCGGTGACGCCGGTCGGAGCGGAGGCGGTCTCGCGCCGCTTCCCGTGCGGGGCGCCCGGCAGGACCGGCCCACCCCCGCCGAGGCCCTTCCCGGCATCGGCGCGGAGGACCGGGCGGCGGTCGAGGCGCACGCGGGCATCCTGCCCACGCCCCGCTCCGGCACCATGGGCAAGCCCCGGCTGCCCCGCCGCCGTGCCCAGGAGCACATCGTCCCCCAGCTGCGCGGCGGCCCCCTGCCCCGCCAGGACGGCGACACCGTCCCCGGCCACGACCCCGGACTGATGGCGGCGTTCCAGCGCGGGATCGGACTCGCCGAGGCGCAGCAGCACTTGGAGAGCGAGGAGCAGCCCGCCGCCCACCGGAGCCCCGCCCAGCCGGAATACGGCCACGCACGTGCCGGCGGTCCGCCGGACTCCGGACACCTGGACGCGGCGCACATGGGCGCGGGCCCCATGGAGAACGCCCACACAAACGCCCCCCACCCCCCAGACGCGCCCCCCATGCAGTCCGTGCAGCCGGACACCACCCACACCGCTTTCATGGCGGCCTATCAACTTCCCGCAGCTGTCAGTGAGTTCACCGACCCACCGCGCGTACAACCGGACCCCACGGGTCCGGAGCACATGGACCGCACCTCCATATCCCAGGGGCGCCCCCATGCGCCCACCCCCGACGGTGCTCCTGGCGCCGGCCGGCCCGACGGGAGCGCCCCGGCCGGCTGACGCCCGCACCGTGCCCACCCCCACCTGCGGCCACGCGCCCCCCATCCCAGCGCTTCCGCAGACCTTCGTACCCCAAGGAGTCGATCCACCATGGCGAGCGATGCGCCGACCACCGCCCACGCCGACCTCGACTGGCTGCTGAGCGGCCTCGTGCAGCGCGTACCGCACACCTCCAGCGCGGTGCTGCTGTCCTGCGACGGGCTGGTGAAGTCCGTGCACGGCCTGGACATCGACAGCGCCGACCACATGGCGGCCCTGGCCTCGGGCCTGTACTCCCTCGGCCGCAGCGCGGGCGTCCGGTTCGGCGACGGCGGGGACGTCCGCCAGGTCGTCGTCGAACTCGACTCGGCCCTGCTGTTCGTCACCACCGCCGGCTCCGGCACCTGTCTCGCCGTGCTCGCCGGACGTGAGGCCGACGCCGCCGTGCTCGGCTACGAGATGGCGATGCTCGTCAAGAGCGTCCGGCCGTACCTGGTGACCGCCCCCCGGCAGCACGCCGTCGAACCCACGGCGACGAGGCCTTGAGCGTGGCCGCAGCCGGCGACGGTCCCTGGCTGGACGACGCGGCCGGACGGCTGGTGCGCCCGTTCACGGTCAGCAACGGACGCACCGAGCCCAGCGTCGCGCTGGACCTGATGTCGCAGGTGATGGCCACCGGCGTCACCCCGCTCGGCTATCTCGGCCCCGAGCACGCCCAGGTGCTCGAGCTGTGCCGGGCGCCCGTCTCGGTCGCCGAGATCGCCGCGCATCTGAAACTGCCCGCCGTGGTCACCAAGGTGCTGCTCTCGGACCTCGTCGACTGCGGGGCGCTGACCACCAAACCCCCCGCCTTCCACCACACACCCACTGACCGGTCTCTGCTGGAGGCAGTGCTCGATGGACTACGACGACAGCTCTGACCCGTTCCCGACCGCCCTGAAGATCCTGGTGGCGGGCGGGTTCGGGGTCGGCAAGACGACCTTCGTGGGCGCGGTCAGCGAGATCGCGCCGCTCAGCACGGAGGAGCTGCTCACCACGGTCAGCGTCGGCACGGACAGTCTCGACGGCGTCGAGAACAAGATGGAGACGACGGTCGCCATGGACTTCGGCCGGATCACCCTCGATCCGGACCATGTGCTCTACCTGTTCGGCACCCCCGGACAGGAGCGGTTCTGGTTCATGTGGGACGAGCTGTCCGAGGGCGCGCTCGGCGCGGTGATCCTCGCCGACACCCGGCGGCTGCAGGACTGCTTCGCCGCCGTGGACTTCTTCGAGGAACGCGGACTCGGCTTCATCGTCGCCGTCAACGAGTTCGACGGCGGATACCGCTACGACACCGAGGAGGTGCGCGCCGCCATCGACCTCGACCCCGAGATCCCCGTGGTCCGCTGCGACGCCCGGATCTCCAGCTCCGGGGTCCAGACCCTGCTCACCCTCGTACGCCATCTGCTCGCCCACGCCCCGGCGCCCGCGCCCAGCCACGGCGCCCACATGTGAAAACGCCCTACCGCCCACGGAGTTCCCCCATGAGGTACGCCCACAGCGGCGCAGCCCGGCCAGGAGCCACGCCATGACCTACGAGCCGCCCCGGCCGGTCCGGGGTCTGCTGCTCACCCCCGAGGACAAGGAGGCCCCCGCCCGCGTCCACCGGCTGCGCCTGCTCGGCCTGGCCGACCGCCCCGACCCGGCGCTGGACGCCTTCGCGGAGCATCTCGCCCACCTCACCGGCGCGCCGTACGCCATGGTCAACTTCGTCGGCGAGGAGCACCAGTTCTTCGCCGGTCTGTGCGCCCCCGCCGTACCGCCGTTCCTGAGGGAGGACGGCACCCGGCCGGAGTTCGGCCGGGTGCTGTCGCGGCGGCACGGGTTCTGCCCCCATGTGGTGGTGCGCCGCAAGGCACTCGTGCTGGAGGACGTCCGCGACTATCCGCGGTTCGCCGGGAACCCGGTCGTGGACGAGTACGGCATCCACTCCTACCTCGGCGCCCCGCTCATCGACAGCTCCGGCATGGCGCTCGGCACCGTGTGCGCGGCCGGCACCGAGCCGCGGGCCTGGGGCCGCTCGGGCCTGGAGACCATCAAGGCGCTCGCCGCCGACCTCGTCGTACGCCTCGAACGGAGCGCCGGGGACGGGCTGCCCCTGTGACGCCCCGGCATGCCCGCGCCCACGGCGCCTGCGGCGTGAAGGAAAGCTGAGGCGGCGGTTAAGAAAAGCTCGATGGACCCGCGAGGCGCGCATACGGCAGATTGCAGGGTGATTCCACCCCTCTGACCCGGTGCGGGCTCCGTACGCCTGCCCGCCGGCCGGGACCTCACCCACAGGAGCCGCACGCGTGAAGGCGCTGGTCAAGGAGAAGGCGGAGCCGGGACTCCGGCTGACGGACGTCCCGGAGCCCGAGATCGGTCCGGGTGACGTGCTGATCAAGGTCATGCGCACCGGTATCTGCGGCACCGACCTGCACATCCGGGCCTGGGACGGCTGGGCGCAGCAGGCGATCCGCACGCCGCTCGTGCTCGGGCACGAGTTCGTCGGGCAGGTCGTCGAGACCGGCCGGGACGTGACCGACATCCGCATCGGGGACCGGGTCAGCGGCGAGGGGCACCTGGTGTGCGGCAAGTGCCGCAACTGCCTGGCCGGGCGCCGCCATCTGTGCCGGGCCACCGTCGGCCTCGGCGTCGGCCGGGACGGCGCGTTCGCCGAGTACGTCGCCCTGCCCGCGACCAATGTGTGGGTCCACCGGGTGCCCGTCGACCTCGACGGCGCCGCCATCTTCGACCCGTTCGGCAACGCCGTGCACACCGCGCTGTCCTTCCCGCTCGTCGGCGAGGACGTGCTGATCACCGGCGCCGGACCGATCGGCCTGATGGCCGCCGCCGTCGCCCGGCACGCCGGCGCCCGCAACGTCGTCGTCACCGACGTCAGCGAGGAGCGCCTGGAACTGGCCCGCAAGATCGGTGTGAGCCTCGCCCTGAACGTCGGCGAGACCACCATCGCCGAGGGGCAGCGCGAACTGGGGCTGCGCGAGGGCTTCGACATCGGCCTGGAGATGTCCGGCCGGCCCGAGGCCATGCGGGACATGATCGCCAACATGACGCACGGCGGCCGGATCGCCATGCTCGGCCTGCCCGCCGAGGAGTTCCCGGTCGACTGGGCCCGGATCGTCACCTCGATGATCACCATCAAGGGCATCTACGGCCGCGAGATGTTCGAGACCTGGTACGCGATGTCGGTGCTGCTGGAGGGCGGCCTCGACCTCGCGCCCGTGATCACCGGCCGGTACGGCTACCGCGACTTCGAGGCCGCGTTCGAGGACGCGGCGAGCGGCAGGGGCGGCAAGGTCATCCTCGACTGGACCGCGTAACTCCCGTCATCCGCAAGCACCTTCAGGAGAGCACCCCCATGTTCGACACCGTACGCGACGACCTGCGCGCCACCCTCGACGAGATCCGCGCCGCCGGCCTGCACAAGCCCGAGCGGGTCATCGGCACCCCGCAGTCCGCGACCGTCAACGTCACCGCCGGCGGCCGTCCCGGCGAGGTCCTCAACTTCTGCGCCAACAACTACCTGGGTCTCGCCGACCACCCCGAGGTGATCGCCGCCGCCCACGCCGCGCTGGACCGCTGGGGCTACGGCATGGCCTCCGTCCGCTTCATCTGCGGCACCCAGGAGGTCCACAAGGAGCTCGAGGCGCGCCTGTCGGCGTTCCTCGGCCAGGAGGACACGATCCTGTACTCCTCCTGCTTCGACGCCAACGGCGGTGTCTTCGAGACACTGCTCGGCGAGGAGGACGCGGTGATCTCCGACGCCCTCAACCACGCCTCCATCATCGACGGCATCCGCCTGTCCAAGGCCCGCCGCTACCGCTACGCCAACCGCGACCTCGCCGACCTGGAGGCGAAGCTGAAGGAGGCGGCCGGCGCCCGGCGCCGGCTGATCGTCACCGACGGCGTCTTCTCCATGGACGGCTATGTGGCGCCGCTGCGTGAGATCTGCGACCTCGCCGACCGCTACGACGCGATGGTCATGGTGGACGACTCGCACGCCGTCGGCTTCGTCGGCCCCACCGGCCGCGGCACCCCCGAACTCCACGGCGTCATGGACCGCGTCGACATCGTCACCGGCACCCTCGGCAAGGCCCTCGGCGGCGCCTCCGGTGGCTATGTGGCCGCCCGCGCCGAGATCGTCGCCCTGCTGCGCCAGCGCTCCCGCCCGTACCTGTTCTCCAACACCCTCGCCCCGGTGATCGCCGCCGCCTCCCTGAAGGTCCTCGACCTGCTGGAGTCCGCCGACGACCTGCGTGTCCGCCTCGCGGAGAACACCGCCCTCTTCCGCCGCCGGATGACCGAGGAGGGCTTCGACGTCCTGCCCGGCGACCACGCCATCGCGCCGGTGATGATCGGCGACGCGGCCAAGGCGGGCCGCATGGCCGAGCTGCTGCTGGAGCGCGGCGTGTACGTGATCGGCTTCTCCTACCCGGTCGTCCCGCAGGGCCAGGCCCGCATCCGCGTCCAGCTGTCCGCCGCGCACTCCACCGAGGACGTCGACCGCGCGGTGGACGCGTTCGTCGCCGCCCGCGCCGAGCTGGAGGCCTGAGCAGGGCGGATCCGCGGGGATAATTGAGGACATGATCGAGGCACGGCGGCTCCACATCCTCCGTGCGGTGGCCGACCACCGCACGGTCACCGCGGCGGCCGCCGCGCTCTACCTCACCCCCTCGGCCGTCTCCCAGCAGCTGACGGCCCTGGAGCAGGAGACCGGCCACCGGCTGGTCGAGCGCAGCGCCAAGGGCGTACGGCTCACCCCGGCCGGCGAGATCCTGCTCAGCCACACCAATGCCGTCCTCGCCCAGCTGGAGCGGGCCGAGGCCGAGCTGGCCGCCTACAGCTCGGGCGAGGCGGGCACGGTCACCGTGGCCGCCTTCGCCACCGGCATCGCCCAGGTCGTGGCGCCCGCCGTGGCCCGGCTCGCCCACACCGCGCCCGGTATCCGGATCCGCGTCCAGGACGCCGAGGGCGACGCGAGCCTGCCCATGGTGCTGGACCGGCAGGTCGACGTGGCCGTCGCCGTGGAGTACCGGGGCGCGCCGCCCGCCGACGACCCCCGGCTCACCCATGTCCCGCTCTACGCCGAGCCGTTCGACGCCGTCGTCCCCGTCGGCCACCGCCTCGCGGACACCGCGGAGGTCCCCCTCGCCGAGCTGGCCAAGGACCCCTGGATCGGCCCGTACCCCGGCAACCCCTGCCACGACGTGGTGGTCCTCGCCTGCGAGACCGCCGGCTTCCAGCCCCGCCTGGAGCACTCCTCCGACGACTTCCGTGCGGTCGTCGCCCTCGCCTCGGCCGACGCGGGCGTGGCCCTCGTACCCCGCTCGGCGCTGAGCGGCATGGACCTCACCGGCGTCGTCGTGCGCCCCGTCGACGGCGTGGCCCCCACCCGCCGGGTCTTCGCCGCCGTACGGCGCGGCGCCGAGGGGCATCCGCTGATCCGCCCGGTGCTGGAGGCGCTGGAACAGGCCGCGCGGGAGGCGTGAGGTCTCCGTAACGCGCCCGTCTCACATCAGGGATAGGGTCCCGGATATGAGACGCGACGAGGAAGCCCTCGACACCCGGCTCGGCGCCCGGCTCGCCGAACTGCGCGCCCGGCACGGCTGGTCCCTGGGCGAGCTGGCCGAACGCAGCGGAGTGAGCCGTTCGACCCTGTCGCGGGCCGAACGCGCCGAGATCAGCCCCACCGCCGCTCAGCTGAACCGGCTCTGCCAGGTCTACGGGCGCACCATGTCCCAGCTGCTCAGCGAGATCGAGGCGGCGCCCGCGCCGCTGGTCAGGGCCGCCGACCAGCCCACCTGGCAGGACCCGGGTTCCGGGTTCGTCCGCCGGTCGGTGTCGCCGCCGCACGCCGGACTGCGCGGCGAACTGGTGGAGGGCCGGCTGGCGCCGGGCGCCGACATCGCCTACGACCGCCCTCCCGTGGCCGGCCTGGAACAGCACCTGTGGGTGCTCGACGGCGCCCTGGAGGTGACCGACGCCGACCAGGTGCACCACCTGGACACCGGCGACTGCCTGCGGATGCGGGTCTTCGGCCCGACCCGGTTCCGCTGCGCCGGCCCCGTCGAGACGCGCTATGTGCTGGCGGTGGTGCGGCCGTGAGGATCGAACGCTGGAACGGCGCGCGGCTGCGGCAGCGAACGGGTGAGCTTGCGGAGCTGCTGGCCGACACGGTGGCGGGCGGCGCCTCGGTCGGCTTCCTCGCCCCGCTCGGCCACGAGGAGGCCGCCGCCTGGTGGCGGGAGCGGGCCCAGGCGGCCGCGACGGGCCGGCTCGCGGTGTGGGTGGCCCTCGACGGCACCGGGCGGCCGGCCGGCACCGTGAGCCTGGCCCACCCCGACAAGCCGAACAGCCGCCACCGCGCGGAACTGGTCAAGCTGATGGTGCACCGCTCCGCGCGCGGGCGGGGACTCGGCCGCCGCCTCCTCACCACCGCCGAGGACGCCGCCGCTGCCGCCGGCATCACCCTGCTCCACCTCGACACCGAGACCGGCAGCCCCGCCGAGCGTCTGTACCGCTCGGCCGGCTGGACCCGGGCCGGCGTCATCCCCGACTACGCGGCCTCCCCCGCGGGCGAGCTGCGGCCGACGACGCTGTACTACAAGCGGCTCGGCGGCTGACTGTCAGTGGCAGGGGCTACGGTGCGTGCCATGCCGGACGCAGAAGACGTACGCCGTATCGCCCTGTCCCTGCCGGACACCACGGAGAAGACCGCCTGGAGCATGCCCACGTTCCGGGTGGCCGGGAAGATGTTCGCGACCCTGCCCGAGGACGAGACGTCCATCGCCGTGCGCTGCCCCAAGGAGGAGCGCGACGAACTGGTGCTGGCCGAACCGGAGAAGTTCTGGATCGCCGGCCACGAAGCACAGTTCGCCTGGGTGCGGGCGAGACTCGCCGCGCTGGACGACGAGGAGGAACTGCGGGACATCCTCACCGACTCCTGGCGGCAGGCCGCCCCGCCCCGACTCCTCGACGCCCACCCCGAGTTGGGACTGCCGCCCGCGGAGTGAAAACGCCCCGTGCGCGGAGGCCGGGCGTGGCATGATCCCGCGCGGCGCAGACCGGAGTACGGCGGCGGGGAGGGAGCATCCGATGACGGGAACGGACGCACGGCACGACATCACCACGAGCGGGACGCGCGGCGCCGGGGCCGGCGGCCGGGCCGTCTGGTCCCGGGACTTCGCCCTCTTCTTCGTCGCCCGTGCCGTCGCCCGCCTCGGCGACACCATGCTGCCCGTGGCCCTCGCCGCCGGCCTGCTGGAACACGGGTACGGCGCGGGCGCGGTCGGCCTCGCCATGGCCTCGACGGCGGCCGCGTTCGCCGGACTCGTCGTCTTCGGCGGGGTCGTCGACGACCGGTTCAGCACCCGCAGGCTGATGATCGGCGCCGATCTCGTCCGGCTCGTCACCCAGTCCCTCGCGGCGGGCCTGTTCTTCGCCGGGCACGTGGTGCTGTGGCAGATCTGCGCGATCGGGTTCGTCAACGGCGTGGCGGGCGCGGTGTTCCAGCCGGGCGTGGCCAGCACGGTGCCCCGGCTGGCCGCCGACATCCAGGGCGCGAACGGCGCGATCCGCATCGCCGAGTCCGCCGCCCAGCTCGCCGGGCCGGCCGTCGCCGGTGTGCTCGTCGGTCTCGCCTCGCCCGGCGGGGTGTTCGCCGCGCACGCCGGCACCTACGCGACGAGCGCGCTGTGCCTGCTGCTGCTCCGGCTGCCCCCGCTGCCGGAGGGCGTCCGCACCGCCACCGGCCGCGGGATGCGGGCCTTCAGAGCCGATCTGGTCCAGGGCTGGCGGGAGTTCAGGGCCCGGACCTGGCTGTGGGGCGTGATCGCCGTCTGGTGCCTCTACATGATCGCCGTCTGGGGTCCGACCGTCCCGCTCGTCGCCACCGAGGTCGTCCAGCGGCACGGCCCCGGCGCCTACGGCCTGGTCAACTCCGCCCTCGGCGCGGGTACCGTCGGCGGCGGCCTGCTCGCCCTGCGGTTGCGGCCCCGCCGCATGCTCCGCGCCGGCGCGCTGTCCCTGTTCGCCTTCTTCGGCTTCCCCGCGGCCGTCGGAGCCGGTCTCGGGGTGCCGGCGATGTCGGCCGGGGCGGCCGTGGCGGGCGCCGGGATGTCGTTCTGGGGCGTGATGTGGGCGACCAGCGTGCAGACCCAGGTCCCGCCCGACGTCCTCAACCGCATCCACGCCTACGACGTGGCCGGGTCCCTCGCCATGATGCCGGTCGGCCAGGCCCTCGCGGGCCCGGCCGCGGGTGCCCTCGGTGCCGGGCACGTGCTGCTGATGTCCGCCGTGACCAGCGTGGGGGTGGCCGCGGCGCTGCTCGCGGTGCCGGCGATACGGGGGCTGGTGCGGGTGGATGCGGGTGCGCCCGCACGCTGAGGCAGGTGTCCGGCACCGGCAGCGCCCCGAAGGCGCACGGGGAACTGCGCGCCCGGCCCTCACGCACCCGGAGCCGGCTCGGCGTTCAACCGGCCCGGTGCGTGGGCGCCGTGAACCGCACGATCCGCTCGCGCAGGGACTCCGGGTCCAGGCCGTGCGCGGCCACATGCTCCTCGATCGTGCCGTAGCGGCGCAGCTCGCGGCGGCCCACGCCGAGGCCGAGCACCCGGTGCGGCACATCGGCCAGGGCCTCGCCGACCGCGCGCGTCGACGTGCCCGCGAGATACGGCTCGACCAGGACGACGTCGGTGCCCGCCGCCTCGGTGGCCCGGCGCAGACCGGCCGCGTCGAAGGGCCGTACGGTCGTGGCGTACAGGACGGTCACGTCCAGGCCCTCCGTCGCGGCGAGGACCGGGTCCAGCACCGGACCCACGGCGACGACGACGCCCCGGCGGCCTTCGCGGACCGCGACCATGTGCGCGCCGTCGACCGGCCGGCCCTGCCGGTTGGCCTGCACGGACAGCCGTACGTACACCTTGTCGTCGCCCGCCGCGACGGCATGGCGCAGCAGTGTCTCGGCCTCGTCCGGATGCCCCGGCACATGCACGGTCCAGCCGTCCAGCGTGTCGAGGAGCGCCACGTCGCCGGGGGCCATGTGCGTGTAGCCGCCGGCGGGCCAGTCGAACGAGGCGGCCGCGCTCACCAGCACCGCCCCGGTGTCCTGGTGCCCGAGGTCCAGTTTGACCTGCTCGAACGGCCGCTCCACGAGAAAGCTGGCGAAGGTGTGCACCACGGGCCGCAGCCCGGTCAGCGCCAGCCCCGCCGCCGCGCCGACGAGCAGTTGCTCGCGGATGCCGACGTTGATCACCCGGTCCGGATGCCGGGCCATGGCCTCGCGGAAGGCGTCCTTGCCGATCTCGGCGAGGACCACCGCGACGCGCGGGTCCTCGTCCAGCAGCCGGGAGACGACGGGGGCGAAACGGTCACGCATGGTGTCCATCAGGGTGTGCCTTTCCAGGAGGCGGGATCGGGGGAGACGGGACTCAGGAGTTCTTCGGCTCGACGCGGGCCACGACCACGTGCGGCCGCCCGGGATGCGGCGCGGTGAACGCGGCGTACAGCGCCTCGTGATCGCGTCCGTCGACGGTCACCGCCGACCAGCCCGCCGCCTCGAAGCGGGCGGCGATCCCGCCGGGCCGGGCGTGGCTGGCGGAGGAGTTGTCGACCACGACCGTGTGCAGCCGCTCCAGCCCGGCGGGCCCGGCGAAGGCGATCGCCTCGTGGTTGCTGCCCTCGTCCAGCTCGGCGTCCCCGATCAGCACCCAGACCGCCGGATCGTGCAGCCCCTGCGCCCGCAGCCCCAGCGCGCTGCCCACCGCGATCGGCAGCCCGTGCCCGAGCGAGCCGCTGCCGATCTCGGCGCCGGGCACCAGCACCCGGTCCGGGTGATGCCCGAGCGGGGAGTCGTACGAGCCGAAGCCGGGCAGCCAGTCCACCGGCACGAAGCCCTTCGCGGCCAGCACCGCGTAGTACGCCATCGGCCCGTGCCCCTTGCTCAGCAGGAACCGGTCCCGGGCCGGATCGTCCTGCCGCTCCGGCGTCACCCGGAGCACCCGGTCGTAGAGCACCCACAGCACGTCGAGGGTGGAGGTGGCCGCCGGCCCGTGCTTCTCGTCGCCGGTCATCAGGCTCATCAGGCCGGGCAGGTCGTCGTAGCCGTGAGCCCGGCTCGTGTTCGCTGCGATCTTCATGCTTCCGAGCGTGCAACCTCAACCAAACTCGAGGTCAAGCGGGAAAGTGATGCGCGACCACGGAGCCGAGTGCGGTATTGTTTCCCTGCGCGTTTCGACCGGGGAAACCCCAGGTCAAACGGTGCCGGGACGTGGCGCAGCTTGGTAGCGCACTTGACTGGGGGTCAAGGGGTCGCAGGTTCAAATCCTGTCGTCCCGACCAGCTTCATGCGGTCGGAGGCCGTCTTCTCACGTCTGAGGAGACGGCTTCTTTCGTCTCTGCGGCCTCTTGCGCGCCCGCGGGGGTTCGGCCTCCCGCTCGCTCGCCGGGTCGCCGGAGACCATCGAGTGCAGGTCGCCGGTGGCGATCCTGGCGGCCATGCGGGCGAGCTGGGAACACGCTCGTGCGATCTCCCGCTCGGACTCGTTCCGCTCGCTGATGACCGCCGCGAGCAGCAGTGCGGTCAGCGCGGCGGAACCGTTGAAGGCCTGCAGGGTGATCATCTCGGTGAGCAGGCCGCGGCCGGCGAACGGGCCCGATCTCTCGGTACCGGCGATGATCGCGAAGGTCGACACGGCCAGCGCGCAGGGCGCGGCCGCGGCGAGCTGGAAGCGGAACGCCGCCCAGATCAGCAGCGGGAACCCGAGGAACAGCAGCGGCGTGTGACCGGTCACGAGCACCCCGGCGCCGGCCGTGGCCGCCAGAAGCAGCAGCCCCTCCGCCCACCGGTACGGCGGCGCGTTCCTCGGCAGGCGCGCCCTGCGCAGAACGAGCAGGACGGGCGTGACCACCAGGACGCCCATCGCGTCGCCGGTCCACCAGACCGACCACGTCGGCCAGAAGTCTCCGGAGCTCAGCACGCCGGCGAGGACCAGGGTCCCGCTGCCCGTCGTCGCGCTGACCAGCATCCCGGTGAACGCGCCGAGGAAGATCAGTGCGAGGGCGTCCCGCAGCCGGTCCAGTTCCGTACGGAACCCGGCGCGGCGGAGCAGCAGGTAGGAGCAGACGGGCGCAAGGGTGTTCCCGGCCGCGATCGCGAGCACGGCCGGGAGCGACGGCCCCAGCGCGATGTTGACCAGGAACGCGCCGAGCGCGATACCGGGCCAGACGCGCGGGCCGCGCAGCAGCAGGCTCGCCACCGCGATGCCGCTCGGCGGCCACAGCGGGGTGACCTGGCCGCGCACCAGCTGCTGCAGCAGTCCCAGCCTGGCCGAGCCGTAGTACAGCGCGGCGATGGCGCCCATCTCCAGCACGGCCGCACCACCGCGCCGGAGCCGTTGACGCCGCGCCACAGCCATCGGGCGACCTCCGTGTCGACATCGCCCCGCTCCCATCATCCGCCGGATCCCGCGGATCCTCCACGGCGCCGCACGGCCGCGCGGCGCCCGCGACGGGCGGGCCGACCTGCCGGGAGCGGCGGCTGCTTCGCGGGATCAGGCGGGCGGGGTGCGCAGGGCGAGGACGGCCATGTCGTCGTGGCCGTCGCTGGGGTGGTGATCGGCCAGTGCCTGGACGAACTCGGGCAGCGGGAGGGAGGCGTGGACCGCGGCGAGAGCGGCGAGTTCGTTCAGGCTCTGGTCGATGGGGTGGTCGGGATGCTCGATCAGCCCGTCGGTGAAGAAGACGACGGTGCTGTCCGGGGGCAGGGAGCGGGAGTGGTCGGGACGGGGCTGGCCCGTGTCGACGCCGAGCGGCAGTCCGGGCTCGGCGAGCAGATAGGACACGCGGCGCTCACCGGTGATGAGCAGGGGCGGGACGTGGCCCGCGCTGCTCCAGCACAGCCGCCACGCCGGTCCCTCCGGTTCGATGCGGGCCAGGGTGGTGGTCGTGACGCGGCTGTTCGTGACGGTCTCCAGGGTCCGGTCGAGCTGGGAGAGGATCGCGCCGGGCGGACTGCTCTGGTCGAAGACGAGGGCGCGCAGCATGTTGCGGGTGGCGGCCATGGCGGCCGCGGCCTGCAGATCATGGCCGACGACGTCGCCGATGACGACCGCCACGACGTCGTCCGGCAGCGGGATGGCGTCGTACCAGTCCCCGCCGACCTGGCTGGGCTCGGCAGCGGGCCGGTAGATGGCGGCGGCGGTGAACGGCCTCAGATCGGGCAGCGTGGGCAGCAGGAGCCGCTGGAACTGCTCGGCGCCCTCACGGATCCGTTCGAACAGGCGGGCGTTCTCGATCGCGACGCCGGCGGCGCCGGCCAGGGCGACGACGATGTTCTCGTCGTGCGTGTCGAAGGGCTGTCCGTCGTCCCGCTCGGAGAGATAGAGGTCGCCGTAGATCTCGCCGCGCACGGTGATGGCGACGCCGAGCAGGGTGTGCAGGCGCGGGTGGCCGGGCGGGAAGCCGGCGGAGGAGGGGTGGCCCTGGATGTCGTCGATGCGCAGGGGATCGGGGTAGCGGATCAGATGGCCGAGCACGCCCAGGCCACGAGGCAGCCCGGCGTCGGACAGGGCATCGCGTTCCCGCTCGGACAGACCGGCCGGGATGAACTGCTCCAGGCGTTGCCCGGACTCGTCGAGCACGCCGAGGGCTCCGTAGCGGGCGCCGACCAGCTCCATGGCGGTCGTCACGATACGGTGCAGCACCGCGGGCAGTTCCACCTCGCGGCTGATGGCCACCACCGCGTCCAGCAGGCACTGGAGCCGGTCCATGGAGGTCAGCAGGGAGCGCAACTGATCGTCGATCCGGCCCAGCTCGGAGCGCAGGCGTATGTGCAGGTCGGGGAGGTACGGCGGGCTCGGCTGTCTCCCCTGTCCGCCCTGCGTCTCTCCCACCATCACCGGCGCCCGGTGGTCTCGCGTCCGGTCGCGGTCGTCGCCGGGTCTGCTCGCCGGTCACGGCGGATCCGGTCGTGCAGCCCTTCACTCGAACGCCGCATGGCGGCCTCCTTCCACGGCCCCGATCACCAGCAGGGCCGACGGCCATCACCGCGTCGTCATTCGATTGTGGACCTCAGCCACGGGCATGGCGCTACAACGAGCAGGGGAAATCACGCCGTCCCCCCGCGCCGCGACGGGGTGCGCCGCACGGGGCCGATCCCGTCCGGTCCTGCCGCGGGCCCGCCCCGCTGGTCGCTGCCGCACAGCCGGCGGGTGCCCGCACTCGAAAACGACCCGGGCCGTCCGCAGCCCCTGCTCAGCGGCGCCGGCGAGCCGGTGCGCCGTGCGGGCACCGGCTCCCTGCGTGCCAGGGGCAGCGTCAGAGCGCGGGCTCGGTGTCCCGCCGCGACATCGCCAGGAACGCCACGAACCCGACGATCGCCACCGTCCAGGACAGGGTCACCGGGCCCAGGCCCCAGTCCAGGCCGCCCCGCTTGCCCGGCAGGGCCATCCAGTCGGCGAGGGACGCGCCGAGCGGGCGCGTGATGACGTAGGCCGTCCAGAACGCGGTCACCGCGCCCAGCAGGCCGGCGCGGTGCGCGACGGCCGGGACGCAGATCGCCACGGCGAACAGGACGACCGAGCCCAGGTAGCCCAGGCCGATCGTCGCGGTGAGGTCGCCCGCGGCGGTGCCCAGCGCGAACGTGGCGAGGACGGCGGCCCAGTAGAACGCCTCGCGGCGCCGGGTGCGGATGGAGTGGATGGACAGCGTGCGCTCGGTGGCGTACCAGAGGGCGAAGACGGCGGCCAGGGCGATCAGGAACAGCGGGGTGGACAGGGTGTACGGGACGCCGAGGCCCACGTGCAGCACGTCCGCGGCCATCGTGCCGAAGACGCTGACCATGACGATCGCCGTCCAGTAGATCCAGGCGACGTACCGGCGGACCGCGAACTGGAGCACGAGCGACGCCGCGAACGCGAGGCCGCCGAGGCCGACCGCCGGGATCGGGCCCAGCAGACGGGCGAGGAAGTCGGAGGCGGTCTCGCCCATGCCGGTGGTGAGGACCTTGATGATCCAGAAGTAGACGGTGACCTCCGGCACCTTGTTCGCGCTCTCGCGTACGCGCGCGCGTGCGTGACCGCTCGGCCGGTGATCGAGGACGTGCTCTGTGCTCATGGCCCGCACCCTCGCACGGCCAACTGCCGTTGCCCCAGACCCCTTTGCCAGAGCTTTGGGGCTTCTGGTGCTGCTGTTGCCATGATCGGCCACGAACCTGAACGCAACCTGAACGCCCCGGCGAAACCCCTGGTCGGCGGCCGGACGGCCTGATAGACAGGCGGGTCGGCCGCCGCCCGCGTCAGTACGCCAGACCCACGTGCGCCAGCGCCTGCTTCAGCAGCACCCCGTGCCCGCCCGGCATCTCGCTCTGCACGGCCGGGGAGGCCGCCTCCTGTGGGCTGAACCAGACGAGGTCCAGCGCGTCCTGCCGGGGGCGGCAGTCGCCGGTGACCGGGACGATGTAGGCGAGGGACACCGCGTGCTGGCGCGGGTCGTGATACGGCGTGATGCCGGCCGTGGGGAAGTACTCCGCGACGGTGAAGGGCTGCAGCGAGGTGGGGATGCGGGGCAGCGCGACCGGGCCGAGGTCCTTCTCCAGGTGGCGCAGCAGGGCGTCGCGGACCCGCTCGTGGTGCAGCACGCGGCCGGAGACCAGGGTCCGGCTGACCGTCCCGTCCGGGCCGATCCGCAGCAGCAGCCCGATGCTGGTGACTTCGCCGCTGTCGTCCACGCGCACGGGCACGGCCTCGACGTACAGGATCGGCATCCGGGCCCTGGCCATCTCCAGCTCGTCGGTGGTCAGCCAGCCGGGCGTCGTCTCGGTCATGTCAGACATTGCTTGATCATACTTTCCGGGTGGGGCGCCCGCTGGGATCGCGGGACGGATCGGATACGGGCGGTCCGTACAGACGCAGCGCGTTGTCGCGGCCGGTCCAGGCCGCGATCCGCAGGGCGTCGGGCAGGCTCAGCTCGTCGGCGTCGACACGGGCCTGGAGCAGACCGGCGAGCCCCTGCCGGAAGCACAGGGCGCCCAGGTGGTGGAACTCGGCCACCCCGTACGCGTCGGAGCTGTACAGCAGCTTCCGGAACGGGGTGATCTCCAGCGCCTCCTCGAGCACCGCGCGGCACCGGGCCGGGCCCGTGTGGTGCAGGGCGAGACCGACGTCCAGGTACACGTGCTCGAACACCGCGGCCAGATAGGCGGCTTGGCGGTGGTACGGCCAGCAGTGCAGCAACAGCACCGGGACGGCGCCGGCGACCAGGCGCAGCCAGTCGGTCAGCAGGGCCGGGTCGGCGTGGTGCAGCCGCAGGTCGGCGTCCCCGAAACCGGTGTGCAGCTGAAGGGGCAGGCCGAGGCCGGCGGCGGTCCACAGCAGGTGCCGTACGAGGACCGGGTCGGCGAGCCGGCCGCCCTGCGCGAGCCAGCGCCGGGCGGCCTCGGTCACCTCCGCGTCCGCCGGGCGCGCCGGATCCAGCGCGAAGCCGGTGCGGTAGGCGGCCACCGACTTCACCGCCACCACGCCCGGCCGGCGCACGGCCTCCTCGGCGGCCGCGCGGAAGCGGGCGGCGTACTCGCCCGGCTCCACGCCCCGCGCGGCCACCGACTCCGCCACCTGCTCCAGCCGTACGACCTCGTACGCGGCGGCGCCGGCGGCCTGGGCCAGCTCGGCGGGGGAGGTGAGCGGGTGCGGGGCGTAGCCGGTGTCCACGAGGAACGCCCCGGCGTGCGCGGCCCGCAGGAAGCGCCGGTTGACCTCCCGCCAGCCCAGGGCCGCGCGGCGGGCCGCGTAGTCGGCCGGGGGAGCGTGCCGGGGCAGGTCCAGCAGCGGCGCGCAGTGCCGGCGTACGGCCACGCCGGCGGGGGTGTCGAAGGGGGAGACGCCGGGCCAGGCATCGCCCTCGGTGAGCAGCGCGGCGAACTCCCGCGGCGCGAGGTCGGCCGTCACCGCGCCGTGGCAGTGGTGGTCCACCAGCTCCAGCTCGGCGAGGGCCTCGTGGACCGGTCCCGGGGCGGACACGGTCAGTACACCCAGCGGTAGGCCGCCGCCACCCGCTCGTCGTCCCAGCCCTCGACGGCCGCCGCCTCGCCCTGCCGTACGGCGGTCACCGCGTCCGCGAGGACCGGGCCCAGCGCCGCCCGCAGCACCGGGTCCGCGCGGAACTCCCGGGCGGCCTCGGTCAGCGACTGCGGCAGCCGCCGCACCCCGAGGGCCGCCGCCTCGTCCGGGCCGTACCGGGCGGGGTCGCCGGTGATCTCCTCCGGCAGGGGCAGAGCCGCGCCGATCCCGTCGAGTCCGGCGGCGATGACGCAGCCGAGGGCGAGATAGGGGTTGGCGGCCAGGTCGACCGGCTTCACCTCGAGGTTCGCCTCCTGCTCCCGGCGGCCCGCCGAGCCGGTGATCACCCGCAGCGCGGCCTCGCGGGTCTCCCGGCCCCACGCGGTGAACACCCCCGCCCACCGGGAGGGCCGCAGCCTGAGATAGCTGGCCGGGCTCGGCGCGGTGACCGCGGTCAGCGCCGGGAGGCGGGCCAGGATCCCGGCCGCGAAGGACTCCGCCTCGGCGGTCATGCCGTGGCGGCGCTCCCCGCCCGCGTGCAGGTTCGCACCGTCGCGCCAGCAGGACAGGTGGAGGTGTCCGCCGTTGCCGACGCCCTCGGCGGACACCGCGGGCGAGAACGACACCCGCAGCCCGTGCCGCTGTGCGACCGCCCGGATCGTCTGCCGTGCCAGCACGCTGCGGTCGGCCGCCGCCACCGGGTCCAGCGCGCCCGTGGAGACCTCGAACTGCCCGGCCGCGTACTCGGGATGGAGCTGGTCGACGGGGACGCCCTGGGCGTCGAACGCGGCCAGCAGGTCGGCGGTGTAGTCGCTCAGCTCCACCTGCCGGATCGCGCCGTACGCCGGACCGGTGACCGCGGGCACGAACCGGCCGGGCGGCGCCGAGTCCAGCCCCACCGCCCACTCGACCTCGATCGCCGCCCTGAAGGCGAGACCGTGCCGCTCGGCCGCGCCGGCGACCGTCCGGCGCAGAAACGTCCGGGCGCAGCCGGGGTGGCTCTCGCCCTCCTGGGTGATCCGGTCCACCGGCGCCCACGCCCAGCCGGGCTGCCCGGCCAGCGCCACCAGCTGGTCCAGGTCGGGGTAGAGCCTGAGGTCGCCGTCCGGGGAGCCGAGGACGTCGGTGGTGACGATCGAGTCGTCGCCGAGGAAGGTGTCGAACACCGGGGACATGCCGACACCCCAGGACACGGCCGCCTCCAGCCGGGCCGTAGGGACCGTCTTCACCCGGCAGACGCCCGCGGTGTCCACATAGGCCAGCACGATCCCGCGCACGCCCCGCGCGGCGAGGTCGGCGGTGAGGCCGGCGACCCGGCGCAGATCCTCCGGTCGCCCGCCGGGCACGGGATCGGCAAGGGTGGTCATGCGTCCTCCTCTGCTCACGCCGTCCTCGGGGTCCGCCCGGCGCCGGCGTCAGGGTTTCACGGCCACGGCGCCGTACTGCGGCACCGCGGCGGCGGACTCCGTCCCGGCGCGCCACTGGGAGCAGGGCACCAGGCCCGGCTCGACCAGCTCCAGGCCGTCGAGGAACCCGGCGATCTCGGCGCGGCTGCGGGCGGTGATCGGCGGGGTCGCGTTGGCGTTCCAGAACTCCATCGCGGCCCGGTTGCCCTCGCCGCCCACCTCCGGGTCGTGGGTCGGGTGGGTGAGCACCAGGTGGCTGCCCGGCGCCAGGGGCGCCAGGAGCCGCCGCACGATGTCCCGGGCCTCGTCGGTGTCCAGGACGAAGTTCAGGATGCCGAGCATCATCAGCGCGACCGGCCGGGTCAGGTCCAGGGTCTCGGCGGCGCGCCGCAGAATGCCGTCCGGGTCGTGCACATCGGCGTCGATGTAGTCGGTGACGCCCTCGGGTGAGCTGGTGAGCAGGGAACGGGCGTGCACCAGCACGATCGGGTCGTTGTCGACGTACACGATCCGCGACTCGGGGGCGATGCGCTGCGCGATCTCGTGGGTGTTCTCGACGGTCGGCAGACCCGTGCCGACGTCCAGGAACTGACGTATTCCCCGCTCGCCGGCCAGGAACCGCACCGCCCGGGACAGGAACTCGCGGTCCGCGCGGGCCACCGTCCGGATCACCGGGAACATCCCGGCGACGTGCTCACCGACCCGCTGGTCGACCTCGTAGTTGTCCTTGCCGCCGATCCAGTAGTTCCACACCCGGGCGTTGTGCGCCACAGAGGTGTTCAGCTGTGCCGGTCCGGCCGTCGGGGAGTGCCCCTCGGTCACGTCGCCGCCCTTCTCCGCTTGCGGTTCTCGCCGTCATTGTGCCGTCCGTTGATCGCGCTGTCCCGGGAACAGCGCAGCGCGGGCGGTTCAGGACCCCTTGGGGACGTTCCGGGAGGTTCCGGGGCAGGAGGAGCGGCGGACCGGTGCGGCGGGAACGGCGTCCCCGCCATGGGGAACACTGGACCGGTACGCCGTCCCCGACCGGAAAGCAGGACATGCCCGCCCTCCCCACGCCCCTCGCCGGCACCCAGCCCCTCCCCGCGGGCCCCGCCGACATCCGGCTGATCGTCACCGACATGGACGGCACCCTGCTCGACGACGCCAAGCGGCTCCCCGGCGAGCTGTGGCCGACGCTGGCCGAACTGCGCCGCAGGGGCGTGCTGTTCAGCCCGGCGAGCGGCCGCCAGTACGCGACGCTGGCCCGGCAGTTCGACCGGGCCGCCGAGGGCATGGTGTTCATCGCGGAGAACGGCACGTACGTGGTCCGCGACGGCGTGGAACTGAGCTCCGCCCCGATGGACGGCTCCGTAGCCGCCGAGCTGGTGCGTACGGTACGGCGGCTGGCCGCGGACGGCGCGGACGTCGGCGTGGTGGTGTGCGGCAAGCGGGCGGCGTACGTCGAGCGGACCGACGAGGCCTTCCTCGCGGAGGTGCGCACCTACTACGTCGAGCACCGGATCGTGCCGGACGTCACCGCCGTCGAGGACGACGTGATCAAGATCGCCCTGTTCGACTTCGGGTCCGCCGAGCGCTCCACCGCACCGGCCCTCGCCGACTTCGCCCGCACCCACCAGGTCGTGGTCTCCGGCGAGCACTGGGTGGACGTCATGAACCGCACCGCCAGCAAGGGTGCCGCGCTGCGCGGCCTGCAGCGGGCGCTCGGCATCACGCCGGCGCAGACCATGGTCTTCGGGGACTACCTCAACGACCTGGAGATGCTCGACGCCGCCGACTGGTCCTTCGCGATGGCCAACGCCCACCCGGAGGTCGTCCGCCGGGCCCGCCACCTCGCCCCGTCCAACAACGACAACGGCGTGCTGCGCACCATCTCCCGCGTCCTCGGCCTGTGACCGGGTCCGGGCCGGCACGGGCGTCGGGCGGTCACAGGCTCATGCCGCGCGGCGCAGGCAGTCCTCGGCGACCTCCTTGTCGAGGGCGGCGCGCACCAACGCGGCGGCCAGGACGGCCGGTTCGGTGTCCCCGGCCAGCTTCGTCAGCTTCTCCGGGTCCCTCGGCAGGCCGAGCCGCTGCGCCCCGGACAGCGCCTTGCCGTCCAGGTACGGCGCGAGCTCCGGCCACACGCGCTGCGCCTCGCGCAGGAAGATGTCCGCGCCGGCCGGTCCGACGCCCGGCTCCTCCTGGAGCAGCCGCCTGAGTTCCCCGGTGTCGCCGTGCGCCTCCTCGTGCAGCCGGCGCAGATCCCCGGCCCAGCGGTCCAGCAACAGCTCGGCGCCGTCCCCCAGCTGGGTGGCGGTCCGCTCGTCGTAGCGCCGGTAGCCGCCGCGGCCGAGGGCGTCCACCCGCTGCTGCCAGTCGGCGCCGGCCATCCGGCGCGGGCTGTCCAGGTGGTCCTTGTGCAGTTCCCGCGCGGCGGCCACCGCGACCGAGGCGCGGATCCGGGCGCTGAGCAGCAGGGCCAGCACGAGCAGCCGGTACAGCGGCTGCGGGGTGTCCTTCAGCGTGATGCCCGCTTCCTCGGCGTACGTCTGCCCGTACTCCGACAGCAGCGCGCGCAGGACGCGTTCGTCGCGGTTCATGCCGGCGCTCCCGGCTAGGGCTTCAGCGGGTCGTGGCCCATCGACATCAGCTGGTGCCGGCGGCGGGTGTCCTCGGCCTCCGGCTCGTCCTCCACGTCCACCAGGTCATCGACGGTGTCCACGACCTCCCGCATCACGCGGACGTCGTCGTCGGTGAGGTCCGTGCGGCGCTTCTGGAGGATGGCGAGGACGTGCCGTCCGAGCGGCGGGCCGGCCTGTTCGGGCAGCGGCTCGGTCGCCTGGCCGGAGTCCCGGACCCTCAGCCAGTCCGCGAGTTCCGCCGAGGTCATGTTCACCACGCGGTGGAAGTCGTCCCACAGCGTGTCGAGTTCGGGGGAGTCGGCCATGGGTTTCCCCTTCCGTGTACGGTTCCGCCGCCGCTGGTCAGCCCTCGTCCCGCGGCTGGTTCTCGGCCTGGAACATCCAGTGCTGCTTCTCCAGGTCGGCGGTGATGGAGATCATCAGGTCCTGGGTGACCGGGTCGGCCTTCTCGGTGGCGGCGATCCGCTCGCGCAGCCGCCCGATCGCCTCCCGCAGCGCCGAGACCATCAGGTCGACGACCTCCGTGTCGCGCAGCCAGCCGTCCTTGGCGCCGGGCAGCGCGAAGGCCGCGGCGATGGTCTCCGGCCGGCCGTCCGGAGGGACGCCCAGCGCGGCGGCGCGCTCGGCGACGGTGTCCGCGTGGGCCCGCGCCGTCGCCACCACCTCGTCCAGCTGGAGGTGGATCGAACGGAACCGCGGTCCCACGATGTTCCAGTGCGCCTGCTTGCCGATCAGCGACAGCCCGAGCAGATCGACCAGGGTGTCCTGCAGCGCGGTGCCGGTGACCCCGAGTGCGCTCTCGGGCAGGGTGCTCCTCACGACGGTCAAGACCTCGCCCCTTTCGTGGTCCGTCATCTCTCCTGCGGGTCTCGGGGCGCGGGTATCCACCGGGCCGGTGCACAAACGTGCCTGATCAGCGCGGCAGTACCCGGTCCAGGAAGCCGGTCGTCTCCGCGAAGACCTCCTTCCTGCACGTCTCGTGGAAGACCTCGTGCCGCGCCCCGGCGAAGATCCGCTCGGTCGCGCGGGAGCCCGAGAGCCGCTCCACGCCGATCCGGCTGCCGGGCAGCGGCACCAGCCGGTCGTCGTCCCCGTGCAGCCACAGCAGCGGCAGGTCGCCCACGTCGCCGCCCTGGGCGACGGTCTCAAGGGTCCGCGCGAACGCCTCCACCGTCGGCCGCTTCATGGGCCCGTGCCACACCAGCGGATCGGCCGCGTAGGCGGCGCCTACGGCCGGGTCCCGGGAGAGCGCCGCCGGGCTGATCGGGGTGTCCGGGATCTCCGGCAGGGCCAGCAGCCGCCCGGGCAGCTCCCAGTCGCCGATCACCGGCCCGGACAGGATCAGCGCGCTCAGTCCGGTGCCGTACCGCTGGGCGTAGCGGGCCGCGACCAGCCCGCCCATCGAGTGGCCGATCAGCACCAGCGGTACGCCGGGGTGCGCGGTCCGGGCCGGCTCCGCGACGCGGTGCAGGTCGGTGACCACGTCCTCGAAGTCCTCGATCAGCACCCGCTCGCCGGCCGACCGGCCGTGGCCGACGTGGTCGGGGGCGTACACGGCCGCCCCGTGCGCGGTGAGGACGGCGGCGAGCTCGTCGTACCGGCCCGCGTGCTCGCCGTAGCCGTGCGCCAGCAGCGCCAGGTACCTCGGCGCGGGGTGCGGCCACTCGTGCACGGCGAGCGGGCCGTGGGTGCCGTCGAGGGTGTGCTCGCGGACGTGGCGCATGTCTCCTCCGGTGGGTCGGTGAAGCTCGGGGAGGATCTTCCCAGCGGGCCGGTCGGCGGTCTATAGTCCAAAACTAGCAGTGCTAATTAAGTCCCGTGTGGTCCGCCGGCCGACAGCGACGTCGGCCGGTCGCAGGTCAGGAGTCGAAGCCGTGCGTCCCGTCCACTTCGCGGCCGCCCGCCGCACCCCCATCGGCAAGCTGCGCGGAGCCCTGTCCGCCGTCCGGCCCGACGATCTGGCGGCGACCGTCATCCGCCACCTGGTGGCCGACGTGCCCGCCCTGGACCCGGCCCGGATCGACGACGTGTACTGGGGCGCGGCCAACCAGGCCGGCGAGGACAACCGCAACGTGGCCCGCATGGCCGCCCTGCTCGCCGGGCTCCCGGAGTCCGTGCCCGGCGCCACCGTCAACCGGCTGTGCGCCTCCGGGCTCGAGGCGGTCACCACCGCCGCCCGCACCATCGCCGCCGGCGAGGCCGACATCGTGATCGCGGGCGGCTCCGAGTCCATGAGCCGCGCCCCCTTCGTGCTGCCCCGCCCCGACGAGGCCCTGCCGCAGCGCATCGAGACCCACGACACCCGCCTCGGCTGGCGCCTGGTCAACCCGGCGATGAAGGAGCTGCACGGCCTGCTGGCCATGGGCGAGACCGCGGAGGAGGTCGCCGCGCGCTACGGCGTCTCCCGCGAGCGCCAGGACGAGTTCGCCCTGCGCAGCCACCGGCTCGCCGCCACCGCGCGCAAGAACGGGCACTTCGACGACGAACTCCTGCCCGTCGAGCGCCCGGACGGCATCGTCGTCGAGCAGGACGAGTGCGTGCGCGAGGACACCTCGCTGGAGAAACTCGCCCGCCTCAAGCCGGTCTTCCGCCAGGGCGGCACGGTCACCGCGGGCAACTCCTCGCCGATGAACGACGGCGCGGCCGGGCTGCTCCTGGTCAGCGAGGAGGCCCTGAACGAGCTGGGCCTGGAGTCCCTGGGCCGCTATGCCGCGGGCGCCTCCGCCGGGGTCCACCCCGACGTGATGGGCATCGGCCCGGTCCCCGCCACCCGCAAGGCGCTGGCACGGGTCGGCTGGGACATCGCCGACCTGGACGAGGCCGAGTTCAACGAGGCGTTCGCCGCGCAGGCCCTCGCCTGCGTCGACCAGCTGGGCATCGACCCGGACCTGGTCAACCCGACCGGCGGCGCCATCGCCCTCGGCCACCCCCTCGGCTGCTCGGGCGCCCGCATCCTGACGACGCTGCTGCACCGCATGCGGCGCACCGGCGCCGCACGCGGACTCGCGACCATGTGCGTCGGCGTCGGACAGGGCAGCGCGGTGCTGGTCGAGCGGCACTAACGCACAGCCAACGGGGGCAACCGGTCAGTCGAGCCGCAGCAAGGGAAACGGAGCACCACCGCATGGCAACCCTGTCCGTCGCAGCCATCCTCGCCGAGAACGCCCGGCGCCGCCCCGACAAGACGGCCCTGGTCGAAGGCGGGCTGCGGCTCACCTTCGCCGACGTGTGGCGCAGGTCCCTGGCCCAGGCGGGCGCGCTCACCGGTCTCGGAATACGGCCGGGCGACCGGGTGGCCCTGATGGCCCCCAACACCGCCGAGTTCCCCCTCGCCTACTACGCCGTCGTCGCGGCGGGCGGAGTCGTCGTCCCCGTGCACCTGCTGCTGTCGGCCGGCGAGGTCGAGCACGTGCTGCGGGACAGCGGCGCCGCACTCCTGCTCGTCCACCCGGCCCAGGCGGCGACCGGCCGGGCCGCCGCCGAGGCCACCGGCGTCCGCGTCGCCGTCCTCGGCGAGGAGTTCGACAAGCGCGCGGCCGAAGCCGAGCCGCTGCGCTCGTACGTCACCCGCGCCGCCGACGACCCGGCGGTCGTCTTCTACACGAGCGGCACGACCGGCGTCCCGAAGGGCGCGGTGCTCAGCCACTTCAACATCGTGATGAACGCGACTGTCAACGCCTTCGACGCCAACGACATCCGCGCCGACGACATCGCCCTCGGCGCGCTGCCGCTGTTCCACGCCTTCGGCCAGACCGTGTCGCTCAACTCCACCTGGCGGGCGGGCGCCACGCTCGTGCTGCTGCCCCGCTTCGACGCGGCCCGCGCCATCGAGCTGATGGTCGCGGAGGGCGTGAACACCTTCCACGGCGTGCCGACCATGTTCACCGCGCTCGCCGCGGCGGCCCAGGACGCAACGGCGCTGCCCGCCCTGCGGGTGTGCATCTCCGGCGGGGCCTCGCTCCCGGTCGCCGTGCTGGAGCGGTTCGAGAAGGCCTTCGGGGCGACGGTCTACGAGGGCTACGGGCTGTCGGAGACCTCGCCGACGGCCACCGTCAACCAGCCCGTGTTCGGCACCCGCCCCGGCACCATCGGCCACCCGCTGTGGGGCATCGACGTGGAGATCGCCCGCGCCGATGCGGAGGGCCGCATCGAGCTGCTGCCGCCGGGCGAGCTGGGCGAGGTCGTCATCCGCGGCCACAACGTCTTCTCCGGCTACCTCGGCCGGCCCGAGGCCACCGCCGAGGCCGTGGTCGACGGCTGGTTCCGCACCGGCGACCTGGGCACCAAGGACGAGGACGGCTTCCTCAGGATCGTCGACCGCAAGAAGGACGTCATCATCCGCGGCGGCTACAACGTCTACCCGAGGGAGGTCGAGGAGGTGCTGATGCGCCACCCCGGCATCGCCCAGGTCGCGGTCATCGGGCTGCCCGACGAACTGCACGGCGAGGAGGTGTGCGCCGTCGTCGTACCCGCGCCCGGCGCCGCGCCCGACGCCGCCGCCATCACCGAGTGGTCCAAGGAGCACCTGGGCCGGCACAAGTACCCGCGGCGCGTGGAGTTCACCGACGCGATGCCGCTCGGGCCCAGCATGAAGGTGCTGAAGCGCGAGCTGCGGGCGCGCTACGCCGAGCGGCCGTAACGGCGTCCGCCGCGGGCGGCGGGGGCCGCGGCAGGGGCCACCTGGCGAGACGGTCCTTACGCCGGAGCCTTGTCCGTACATAGCATCGGTCCCCGCATGAACACGATGACGCTCTGGCACATATCCGGCTGGGGGTTCGCGGCGCTCGCCTTCGCGGCCCTCCTCGTCGGCTTCTCCAAGACCGCCGTGAGCGGGGCCAACACGGTGAGCCTCGCCGTCTTCGCGGCGGTCCTCCCGGCCCGCGCCTCCACCGGCATCCTGCTGCCCGTCCTGATCACCGGCGACGTGCTCGCCGTCCTCACCTACCGGCGGCACGCCCACTGGCCCACCCTGTGGCGGCTGTTCCCGGCCGTCGCGGCCGGGGTGGTGGCCGGCACGCTGTTCCTGATGTGGGCCGACGACGGGATCGTCCGGACCTCCATCGGGGCGATCCTGCTGCTGATGGCCGGGGTGACCCTGTGGCGGCGGCGCACGCCGGACGCGGCGCGGGCGCCCGAGGCGGTGACCACGCGCACCGGCCGCGCCAAGGCCCGCTCGTACGGCGTGCTCGGCGGGTTCACCACGATGGTCGCCAACGCGGGCGGCCCGGTGATGTCGATGTACCTGCTGTCGGCCGGTTTCCGGAAGCTGGGCTTCCTCGGCACCTCGGCGTTCTTCTTCCTGATCGTGAACGTCTCCAAGGTGCCGTTCAGCGCCGGCCTCGGACTGATCGACGGGCGCTCGCTGCTGCTCGACGCGGCGCTCGCGGTGTTCGTCGTGCCCGGCGCGCTGTTCGGCAAGTGGGCTGTGAAGAGGATCAACCAGCGGCTCTTCGAACAACTCGTGATCGCGGCGACCATCGTGGGCGGGGTGCAGCTCCTACTGCGCTAGCCCCAGCAGCGCGGGGAGGTCCGCGAAGGAGTCCAGCACATGGTCGGGGGCGCCGCTCGCCCGCTCCAGGGTCTCCGGCAGGAACTTGCCCGTGCGCACCAGCACGCCGGTGATGCCCAGGCGTTGCGCCGCCAGCACGTCGTGCTCGACATCGTCCCCGATCATCAACGCCTCGTCCGCGCCCGCCCCGAGACGCCCGAGGGCCGCCTCGAAGAAGGCCCGCGACGGCTTCCCCGTGACCTCCGCCTCGACGCCGGCGGCCGCCTCCAGGCCCGCGAGAAAGGCTCCCGTGTCGAGCTGGAGTCCGTCGGCCGTCCGCCAGTACAGGTTCCGGTGCATGGCGACGAGCCGTGCGCCGCGCTGGAGGCGCCCGAAGGCGCGGTTGAGCGCCTCGTAACCGAACTCCGGCCCGGCGCCGCCGAGCAGGACGACGTCCGGTGTCTCCTCGCCGTCGTCGCCGACCAGGGTGATCCCGTCCAGGTCCTCCCCGACGTCCCCGCTGTTCAGCAGCGCCACGCGGGCCCCGGCCAGGTGGGCGGCGGTGGCCACGGGGGCCGTCAGGACGTCCTCGGCGCCCACCGGGAACCCGGCGTCCGCCAGCGAGCCCGCGACGGACGCCCGGGACCGGGAGGTGGTGTTGGTCACCAGGACCACCCCCAGTCCCGCGTCCCGGACGGCCCGCAGCGCCTCCACCGCACCCGGCAGCGGCTTCCAGGACACGGTGAGCACACCGTCGACGTCGATCAGCACGGCACGCACGGAGGCCACGGTTCCCATGGCTCCGACCGTACCGACCCGGCAACCGGACCGGCCCGAACGACCTCGTACGCTCACCCCTATGCCCGCGCACGTCCTCGTCCTCGGCGGCACCGCCGAGGCCCGCCGCCTCGCCGCCGACCTCGCCGCCCGGCCCGGCGTCCGGGTCACCACGTCCCTGGCCGGCCGGGTCGCACGGCCGGCAGCGGTGGCGGGCGAGGTACGGACCGGCGGCTTCGGCGGCGCGGAGGGTCTGGCCGGCTGGCTGCGCACGCACCACGTCGACGCCCTGGTCGACGCCACCCACCCCTTCGCCGAGACCATCACGGCGAGCGCGGCCCGCGCGGCGGCGGCCACCGGCGTTCCCCTCGTCGTCCTGCGCCGCCCCGGCTGGCGCCCCGGTCCCGGCGACCGCTGGCACGACGCCCCGTCCCTGGCCGGAGCCGCCGAGGCCCTCCCCGGTCTCGGCCGCCGGGTGTTCCTGAGCACCGGACGCCTGGGCCTCGCCGCGTTCGCCCACCTGACGGACCTGCAGTTCGTCGTACGGTCGGTGGAGCCGCCGGAGCCGCCCATGCCGCCGCACACCGAAGTGGTCCTCGCCCGCGGCCCGTTCACGGTGGCCGACGAGACCGGACTGCTCCGCTCCCGCCGCATCGAGGTGCTGGTCACCAAGGACAGCGGCGGCGAGGCGACGGCGGCGAAACTGACGGCCGCGCGGGAACTCGCCCTGCCCGTGGTCGTCGTACGCCGCCCGCCGCTGCCGCAGGGGGTGACGGCGGTGCCCGACGTGGCGGGCGCACTGGAGCGGCTGGGGCTCGGCCCGGGCTGAGGAGCAACGCGCGGATCCGGCCGACGGTACGCAGGACCTCGTCCCGGTGCTTCGCGCCCTCCTGACCCCTACTGCTCCCCGGGGTTTCTGCGCAGCAAGTAGGTGTCCATGATCCATCCCTTGCGCTCGCGTGCCTCGGCCCGCACCCGCTCGATGCGCGGAGCGGCCTCGGCGATCGGACCGGAGACCAGGATCTCGTCCGGAGTGCCTATGTAGGCCCCCCAGTAGATGTCGATGTCGTCGTCGGCGTACCGCCGGAAGGCCTGGTGCGCGTCCAGCATCACCACCACGTCGTCCACGCCCTCCGGGAAGCCCTCGGCCAGCCGGCGCCCGGTGGTGATCTGCACCGGCCGGGCCACCCGGTTCAGGCCCGTGCGGTGGCGGGCGACCAGCGCGGAGACGCTGCTGATGCCGGGCACGACGTCGTACTCGAACGCGACCGTGCCGCGGGCCAGCACCTCCTGGAGGATCCCCAGCGTGCTGTCGTACAGGGCGGGATCGCCCCACACCAGGAACGCGCCCGTGCCGTCCTCGCCCAGTTCCTCGGCGATCAGCCGCTCGTAGATCCCGGCGCGGGCGCTGCGCCAGTCCTCCACCGCCGGCGAGTACGCCGCCCCGCCCGCCGTCCGGTCCCGCTCGGGGTCACGGGCCTGAACCACCCGGTACGAGCCCTCCGGCAGATGCGCGTCCAGCATGTCCCGGCGGAGCTGGGTGAGATCGCTCTTCACCTCGCCCTTGTCGAGCAGGAAGAACACGTCCGTGCTCCGCAGCGCCTTGACCGCCTGCAGGGTCAGCTGGTCGGGGTCGCCCGCGCCGATACCGATGACATGAATCTTTCGCACGCCCCGAGTCTGCCGTACGCCACTGACAGCGCCCGCACCGCCCGCACCCCCCACCCTCGCGGATCCGTCAGGACCGCAGCCGGGGCGCCTCCCCGGCCGCGTCCACGGGCGGTGCCCCGCCCTCCACCCGGTCCGCCAGCTCCCGCGCCCACCGGGCGAGCCCGGCGAGGTCGATCCCGTACGGCCGGTCCTCGCCCTCGCCGGTCTCCCACTCCGCGAGCGCCCCCGCGCCGCGCCGCAGCAGCCGGGCCCCGCCGACGGCGTTCCCGCGCGCCGCGTGCGTCAGCCCCACCGCCAGCTGGGCAAGCCCCCGCCACAGCGTGCGCTCGTCCTCGGGCCCCGACTTCCAGGCGTCCTCGAACACCTCGTGCGCGTGGAACGGCTTCCCCGCGTCCAGCAGCGCCTGCGCCTCGGCGACCGTCTCCGCCGGCGCCCGTACGACTCCCTCCGGCTGCCGGGGGACGCCCTCCGTGCCGTACGGCAGCGGCCGGCCGAGCCCGTCCCGGGGCCTCGCACTGCGCGCCCGCCCCTCCGCGTCCCGGTCCCTGGCATCCCATGCGCCCGCGTTCGTCATACGACCGATTCTCCCCGGCTCACCCCCCGGGCCCTCTTCGGCCCACCCCCGTAGGTGGGGTAAAGTGCTGTTCGCGCGATCACACGGGTCACCGTGGGTGAACGCATCGGGACGTGGCGCAGCTTGGTAGCGCACTTGACTGGGGGTCAAGGGGTCGCAGGTTCAAATCCTGTCGTCCCGACGTGCGGAAAACGCAGGTCAGGGGTGGTACCGGAACGATCCGGCACCACCCCTCGGTCATGTCCGGCGACCACGCCGGACGGCGGTCGACGACGAGGGCGGGACGCCAGGTGATCGCACTGCCGGACGCTTTCGTACACGGCACCGTCGAGCGCGAGGGAGCCGCCGGCCGGGCCTGGCTCGCCACCGTCCCCGGAATCGTGGACGACCTCCTGCGACGCTGGGACTGCGTGCCCGACGGCGAGGTCACGCACGGCGGCGTCGGCGTGATCGTCCCGGTGCGCCGGGCGGCGACCGGGGACGCGGCCGTGCTGAAAGTGTCCTTCCCGCACCCCGGCAACGTGCACGAACCCGACGCCTTCACGGTCTGGCGCGGGCGGGGAGCCGTGCTGCTGCACGAGCGGGACGACGCACGCTTCGCGATGCTGCTGGAGCGCGCCCACACCACGACCCTGGCGCAGACGACCGACGACGACGAACTCCTCGCGGTCGCCGGCCGGATCAGCCGCCGTCTCGCCGTGCCCGCACCGCCCGGACTGCCCCGGCTGCGGGACCGGGCCGCCGCCTGGGAGGAGCGGCTGCGCACCGACGCGGCGACGCTGCCGCACCGGCTGCCGCGGCACGTGGTCGACGCCGCCGTGGCGACCGTACGCGAGCTGGGCCACGGCCGGGCGGACACGCTCGTGCACGGTGACCTGCACGCCCGCAACATCCTGCGCGCCGACCGTGAACCGTGGCTCGCGGTCGACCCCAAGGGATACGCAGGCGACCCGGCGTACGACGGGGGCACGCTGCTGAAGACCTACGCGGCGCAGCGGGCCACGGCCGGCGAGCTGCCGAAGGCGGTGCGCCGCGCCCTCGCCGTCTTCTCCGATGCCGCGGGGCTCGATCGCGAACGCGTCCGGCGCTGGGCCCAACTGCACGCGGTCCAGGCGGCGTTCCACGGCCGCCGTCAGGGATTCCGGGTGGCCCGCCGAGGGGCGCGGCTCGATGGGTTCATCGCTCTCGTCGACCAGCTGGCGGTCCTGCTCACGCACGCCGAGCGCCGCTGAAGGTCACCCGCGCCGGCACACCGTCTCCGTACCGGCCCGGGTGACGGGCGGCCCGCTCAGCCCTTGTTGGAACCCAGCGTCAGGCCGCTGACGAACTGGCGCTGGAGGGCGAAGTACACGATCAGTGTGGGGATCGCGGTCAGCAGGGAGCCGGCGGCGACCAGGTTGGGGTCGGTGAAGTACTGGCCGGAGAGGTTGTTCAGGGCCGAGGTGATCGGCATGTTCTGGCCGGTCGAGATCAGTACCAGTGCCCAGAAGAAGTCGTTGTAGATCCAGATCGACAGCAGGGTCGCCAGGGCCGCCATCGCCGGCTTGCACAGCGGCAGCGTGATCTGCCAGTACAGCCGCCACACCGAGGCGCCGTCGACCAGCGCGGCCTCCGTCAGCTCGTGCGGCAGCGACCGCATGTAGTTGCTGAGCACGAACGCGCAGAACCCGGACTGGAACGCCACGTGGATGAGGACCAGGCCGAGCGCGGAGTCGTACAGCTTGCCGCTCTGGGTGATGCCCGGCAGGTTCGTCAGCAGGTACAGCCGGTACAGCGGGGTGATGATGACCTGCTGCGGGAGCAGGTTGCCGGCCGTGAAGACCAGCAGGAGGGCGAGGTTCAGGCGGAAGTCGAAGCGGGCGACGTAGAAGGCGACGCAGGAGGACAGGAACAGGGTCAGCAGTACCGCCGGCACCGCGATGACCAGCGTGTTGCCGAAGTAGTGCAGCATGTCGGACTGTTTGAAGGCGTTCGTGAAGTTCTCGAACGTCAGCTTGTCCGGCCAGGAGACGTAGCCTTTGGCGCTGGTCTCGCTGTACGGCCGCAGGGCCGAGAAGATCGCCCACAGCAGCGGCGCCAGCCACGCCAGCGCCGTACCGGCGAGGAAGACGTGCAGCAGGACGCGGGCCGGGCGGATCGGGGCGCGCCGCTTCAGCGGCGCCGCGACGGTGGTGCTGCTCATGCGCGCCGCTCCTTCCGGAAGGTGGCGATCAGGTACGGGATGATCACCGCGAGGGAGATCACCAGCAGGACGACGGCGATGGCGGAGCCGTAACCGATGCGGCTGGACTCGCCGATGATGTTGTTGGTGACCAGGATCGACAGCAACTCGGTGCCCTGGGCGCCCTTGTTGAAGACGAAGACCAGGTCGAAGGCGCGCAGCGCCTCGATGATGGTGACGACCAGCACGACCGTGTTGGTCGGGCGCAGGGTGGGGAAGATGACGCTCTTGAACGTCTGCCACTCGCCCGCGCCGTCCAGCGCGGCGGCCTCCCTGAGCGAGGGGTCGACGCTCTTCAGGCCGGCCAGATACAGAATCATCATGTAGCCGGTGTGCCGCCAGGACGCGGCGATGAGGACCGCCCACAGGTTGAGGTGCGGGTCGCCGATCCAGTCGATGTAGTGGCCGGGCTTGTTGGCCCCGATGATGCTGTTGATCAGACCGGTGTCCGGGTTGTAGACGAGCTGCCAGACGAAGCCGATGCAGGCCATCGAGATGACGACCGGCAGGAAGAACGCCGTCTGGTAGACCCGGCTGAACCGGATCCGCTTGTCCAGCTGCACGGCCAGGAACAGGCCGAACGGCGTCGGGATCAGGATCAGCACGACGAACCAGATCACGTTGTGCTGGACGGCCGGCCAGAACTGCGGGTTGTCGCTGAAGAGCTGCTTGAAGTTGTCCAGGCCCACCCACTTGATCGAGTCGAACCCGATGCCGTCCCAGGTGGTGAAGGCGAGGAAGATCGAGGCGATCGCGGTGACCCACACCAGGAGCACGTGCAGGATCGTCGGCACGCCCGCCATCAGGGCGAGCGTGACGCGGTCGCGGCGGGTCAGCAGACGGCCGTGGCCGTGTGCGGCGCGCGTGCGCGCGGGCGAGGCGCCCGGGGGCGGCACGGCGGCCGCCTCCGGGGGCGTCATGGTCGTATCGGTCGTCATCGGGCCGCTCACTGGGACGCGAAGATCGTCTTCTTCTGGCGCTCGATGGACGACAGCAGGCTGTCCACGCCCTTGGGGTTCTGGAGGAACTTCTGCAGGCCCGGCTGCATCACCGTGGAGGTGAAGTCGGGGCGGGAGTCGCGGTCCATGAACTGGGTGAGGCTCTTGGCGCCGCTGATCATCGTGTACGCCTTCTTCTGCAGCGCGGTGTACGAGGAGGTGTCCGCCTTGCTGGAGGCGGCCACCACGCTGTTGTCGGCCTTGAGATAGGTCGCCTCGGCCTCGGGGGTGCCCAGGAACTCCATGAGCTTGACGACGCCGTCGTGGTTCTTCGGCGACTTGCTGACCATGAACCCGTCGGTGGGCGCCTCGACCGTGTCCTGGCCGTACGCGGGGTTGATCACCGGGAAGGGGAAGAAGTCCAGGTCGTCCAGGTCGGCCTTGTTGGTGAACTGCTGGCCCACGAAGGAGCCGAGGAGGTACATGCCGGCCTTCTTGGACACGAGGCTCTGCGCGGCGTCCTGCCAGGTGCGGCCCATGAACCCGTCCTGGTGGTAGGGCAGCAGCTCGGCCCAGTGGTCGAAGACGGCCTTCACCTTCGGGTCCGTCCACGACTCCTTGCCCGCCATCAGGGACTTGTGGAAGTCGTAGCCGTTCAGGCGGAAGTTGATCTGGTCGAAGGTGCCCATCGCCGGCCAGGCGTCCTTGTCGCCGAAGGCGATCGGGACCAGGCCGTCCTTCTTCATCTGCTTGCACAGCGCGACGAGTTGGTCCCAGGTGGTGGGAATCTTGTAGCCGTGCTGCTGGAAGACGCTCTTGCGGTAGAACAGCGCCCACGGGTACGTGTACAGCGGCACGAAGTAGTACTTGCCGTCCTCGCCCTTGCTGAGCTGCTTCATCGCGTCGGGGAAGTTGTCCCCGATCTTCGCCCACACGTCGTCGATGGGCGAGGCCAGGTTCTTCGCCGCGAAGAACTGCATGCGGTAGCCGGCGAACCAGGTGAACACGTCGTCCGGCGTGCCCTGGAGATAGGAGTTGATCTGCTCCTGGAAGGTGTTGTGGTCCTTCGTGTTGACATCGACCTTGATGCCGGACTGCTTCGTGAAGGCGGCGTAGATCTGGGCGAACGCTGTCTTCGGCACCGCGTCCGAGGCGTTGGAGCCGAGGGTGACGGTCTTCGGGTCCGAGGAGGAACCGCTGCCTCCGCAGGCGGACAGCAGGGGTATGCCGGCGCCGGCCAGCAGGGCGGCGCTGCCTGCGCCACGCAGGACCGAACGGCGGCTGGGGCCCGGGACGGAGAGACCGGAGGGGGAGAGGCGCATGGCGGCTCCTGAGGAATGCAGGGCTCGGTCAAGGGGTTGAGTTGATCACGAAAGGTTGTCGAAACCGCTCAGAAACCAACTCGACCGAACATCGTGGGCGTAATAACAGCCCCATGTCCGCTCATGAGTCAATAGGCCGGGTCGCGCTGGGGTGTCTCTTGCCCGAAACGTAATCGTCACCGTCACCTGCAACTTTGTTGAAGGCGAGGGGGGATGGTTCCGTTTCAGCTCCTGACCAGCAGCTGGAAGTCGAAGGCGTAGCGCGACGCCCGGTACACATGGCTGCCGTACTCCACCGGCCGGCCCGTGACGTCGTACGCGGTGCGCCGCATGGTGAGCAGGGCGGCGCCCTCCCGCTCGTCCAGCAGGGCGCCCTCCTCGGCCGTCGCGCCGCGGGCGCCGATGGACTGGCGGGCGCTGTGCAGGACGATCCCGGCGGACCGCATCAGGCGGTACAGGCCCGTCGACTCCAGCTGGGCGGTGGGCGGTTCGAGCAGGGAGGCCGGGAGGAAGTTGCAGAGGAAGGCCACCGGCCGGCCGTGGGTGCCGCGCAGCCGTTCCAGCACGACGACCTCGGCGCCCTCCGCGATCCCGAGGGCGGCTGCCACCTCGGGGCTCGCGGGGATCCGCTCGTTGCGCAGCACCCGGGTGGTCGGGGCCTGGCCCGCCGTCTCCAGGTCGTCGTAGAGGCTGCTGAGCTCCAGTGGCCGCCTGACCTGGCTGTGCACGACCTGGGTGCCCACCCCGCGCCGGCGCACCAGCAGGCCCTTGTCGACCAGCGACTGGATCGCCTGGCGCACGGTGGGCCGGGACAGGCCGAGGCGTACGGAGAGGTCGATCTCGTTGCCGAGGAGGTTGCCCGGGGCCAGCGTGCCGTGTTCGATGGCGGCCTCGAGCTGCTGCGCGAGCTGGTAGTACAGCGGTACCGGGCTGGTGCGGTCCAGGGCGAAGCTCAGGGAGTCGGCCGCGCGCTCGCCCGGTGCCGTTCGCTGCCTGGTGCGGTGTACTGGGCTCATGCCTGACAGGTGTAGGCCGCGGAGGCGAGGGTGTCAATGATTTGTACTTACATTCTGACCTGCTTGTGAAATGATGTCTTAACAAAGTATTGACAGCGGGCTCGCCAGGGACTTGGATCCCGTGCCAACGCAACAGCGTCCCTTCCCCCGTCGCGCACAGTGAGGTGCAGGAAAGATGGACCGCTCTTCTCCCTCCCGCTCCCGGAGACTGGCCCCGGTGGTCGCGGTGGCCGCCGCGGCGGCCCTGACCCTCGCCGGCTGCGCCAGCAGCCACGGCGGCAAGAAGGCCGAGGAGGCGGCACAGAACGCCTCGGCGGGCAGGGCCGACACCCCGCGCATGACCGTCGCCCTGGTCACACACCAGGCGCCCGGCGACACCTTCTGGGACACCGTCCGCAAGGGCGCCGAGGCCGCCGCCGCCAAGGACAACATCAAGCTCGTCTACTCCGCCGACCCCAACGCGGGCAACCAGGCGAACCTGGTGCAGAACGCGGTCGACCAGAAGGTCGACGGCATCGCGGTCACCCTGGCCAAGCCCGACGCGATGAGGAGCGTCATCGGCAAGGCACGGCAGGCCGGCATACCGGTGGTGGGCCTGAACTCGGGCCTGAGCGACTGGAAGAAGCTCGGCCTGCTGGAGTTCTTCGGGCAGGACGAGAGCGTGGCGGGCGAGGCGTTCGGCGACAAGCTGAACACCACCGGCGCCAAGAAGGCCGTCTGTGTGATCCAGGAACAGGGCAACGTGGGTCTCACCCAGCGCTGCGACGGCGTGAAGAAGACGTTCAAGGGCACGACTGAGACGCTGTACGTGAACGGCACGGACATGCCGTCCGTGAAGTCGACCATCACGGCCAAGCTGAAGCAGGACTCCGCCATCGACACGGTCGTCACCCTCGGCGCGCCGTTCGCGCTGACCGCCGTGCAGTCGGTGTCCGACGCGGGCAGCAAGGCCGAGGTCGCCACCTTCGATCTGAACAAGGACCTGGTCAAGGGCGTCCAGAACGGCTCGATCGAGTTCGCGGTCGACCAGCAGCCCTACCTGCAGGGCTACCTCGCCGTGGACTCCCTGTGGCTCTACAAGTACAACGGCAACTACAGCGGCGGCGGGGTCCAGCCGGTGCTCACCGGCCCGGCCTTCGTCGACAAGTCCAACGTCGGCAAGGTCTCCCAGTTCGCCGCGAAGGGCACCCGGTGATGAGCATGGCGCAGCAGGCAGAGCCGGCGGTGAGCACCCCGCCGGGCTCCAAGGACGGGGACGGCCGTACCGCACGGCGTCCGCTCGCCCTGCGGATGCTCGCCCGCCCCGAGGTGGGCGTCTTCCTCGGCGCCGCCGCCGTGCTGGTCTTCTTCCTGATCGCCGCGCCCACGGTCCGCCAGGGCAGCTCGATGGCGACCATCCTGTACCAGTCCTCGACCATCGGGATCATGGCCCTGCCGGTCGCGCTGCTGATGATCGGCGGCGAGTTCGACCTCTCCTCCGGCGTCGCCGTGATCTCCTCGGCGCTGACCGCGAGCATGCTCAGCTACCAGCTCACGCTGAACGTGTGGACCGGTGTGATCGTCGCGCTGCTGGTGTCGCTGGCGATCGGGTTCTTCAACGGCTGGATGGTGGTGAAGACCGGCCTGCCCAGCTTCCTGATCACCCTGGGCACCTTCCTGATCCTGCAGGGCGTGAACCTGGCGGTGACCAAGCTGGTCACCGGCAACGTCGCCACCGACGACATCAGCGACATGGACGGCTTCGACCAGGCGAGGAAGATCTTCGCGTCGAGCTTCGACGTCGGCGGGGTCCAGGTCAAGATCACCGTGGTGTGGTGGCTGGTCTTCGCGGCGCTGGCCACCTGGGTGCTGCTGCGCACCAAGTACGGCAACTGGATCTTCGCCGTCGGCGGCAACAAGGAGTCGGCCCGCGCCGTCGGTGTGCCGGTGACCTTCACGAAGATCTCGCTGTTCATGCTGGTCGGCTTCGGCGCCTGGTTCGTCGGCATGCACCAGCTGTTCTCCTTCAACACCGTGCAGTCCGGCGAGGGCGTCGGCCAGGAGCTGATCTACATCGCCGCCGCGGTCATCGGCGGGTGCCTGCTCACCGGCGGTGCCGGCTCGGCGATCGGCCCGGTCTTCGGGGCCTTCATGTTCGGCATGGTCAACCAGGGCATCGTCTACGCCGGCTGGAACCCGGACTGGTTCAAGGCCTTCCTGGGCGTGATGCTGCTCGGCGCCGTCCTGATCAATCTGTGGGTCCAGCGCACGGCGACCCGGAGGTAAGCGATGACATCCAACGGAACGGGCACCCACGGCGCGATCGTCGAGGACGCCGGACCCCAGCGGGACGGCCTGCTGGTCGAGCTGCGCGGGGCGGGCAAGTCGTACGGCAACATCCGCGCGCTGCACGGCGTCGACCTGAAGGTGCACGCCGGCCAGGTGACGTGTGTGCTGGGTGACAACGGCGCCGGCAAGTCCACCCTCATCAAGATCATCTCCGGGTTGCACCAGCACACCGAGGGCGAGTTCCTCGTGGACGGCGAGCCGGTGCGCTTCGCCACCCCGCGCGAGGCCCTGGACCGGGGCATCGCCGCCGTCTACCAGGACCTGGCGACCGTGCCGCTGATGCCGGTGTGGCGCAACTTCTTCCTCGGCTCGGAGATGACCAAGGGGCCGTGGCCGTTCCGCCGTCTGGACATCGAGCGGATGAAGAAGACGGCCGACGAGGAACTGCGCAACATGGGCATCGTCCTGGACGACCTGGAGCAGCCCATCGGCACCCTCTCCGGCGGCCAGCGCCAGTGCGTGGCCATCGCCCGCGCCGTCCACTTCGGCGCCCGCGTGCTGATCCTGGACGAGCCCACCGCCGCCCTGGGCGTGAAGCAGTCGGGCGTGGTGCTGAAGTACATCGCCGCCGCCCGCGACCGCGGCCTGGGCGTCATCTTCATCACCCACAACCCCCACCACGCCTACATGGTCGGCGACCACTTCAGCGTCCTGCGCCTGGGCACCCTGGAGCTGTCCGCCCCGCGCAGCGAGATCACCCTGGAGGAGCTGACCAACCACATGGCCGGCGGTGCCGAACTCGCCGCCCTCAAACACGAACTGGCCCAGGTACGCGGCGTCGACACCGAGGGGCTCCCCGAAGCGGAGGACCTCACCGCACCCGTCGCGCCCTCCGCGGAAGGAACACCCTGACCATGGCCACCCCCACCCCCCTCGACCGCATCCGGGTCGGCTCGGCCCCCGACTCCTGGGGCGTCTGGTTCCCCGACGACCCCCGGCAGGTGCCCTGGGAACGCTTCCTCGACGAGGTGTCCGAGGCCGGCTACGAGTGGATCGAACTCGGCCCCTACGGCTACCTGCCCACCGATCCCGCGCGGCTCGGGGACGAGGTGGCCCGCCGGAACCTGAAGGTCTCGGCGGGCACGGTGTTCACCGGCATGCACCGCGGTCCGTCCGTCTGGGAGGAGACCTGGGCCCATGTCAGCCAGGTCGCCGCGCTCACCCAGGCGATGGGCGCCCGGCACCTCGTGGTCATCCCCTCCTTCTGGCGGGACGACAAGACCGCCGAGATCCTCGAGCCGCCGGAGCTGACCGCCGAGCAGTGGGCGCACCTGACCAAGGGCATGGAGCGGCTCGGACACGAGGTCAAGGAGACGTACGGCCTCGACATCGTCGTCCACCCGCACGCCGACACCCACATCGACACCGAGGACCACGTCGAGCGCTTCCTGGACTCCACCGACGGCGAACTGGTCAACCTGTGCCTGGACACCGGGCACTACGCCTACTGCGGCGGGGACAGCGTCAAGCTGATCGAGACCTACGGCGAGCGCATCGGCTATCTGCACCTCAAGCAGGTCGACCCGGACATCCTCGCCGAGGTGGTCGCCAACGAGGTGCCCTTCGGGCCGGCCGTGCAGCGCGGGGTGATGTGCGAACCGCCGTCCGGCGTGCCCGAGCTGGGGCCCGTCCTGGAGGCGGCGCAGCGGCTCGGCGTGGAGCTGTTCGCAATCGTCGAGCAGGACATGTATCCGTGCGAGCCGGACAGGCCCCTGCCGATCGCCGTACGGACACGGCGGTTCCTGCGGTCCTGCGGGGCCTGAGCGCCCCGTCCCGGAGCCGGGCCCCCTGCGTGGGGCCCGGCTCCGTCGCGTGCGCCGCGCGGTTCCTCTGCGACTGCTGCGGATTCGGCCGCGGCACGGCCGGGAACCACCGAGGGCACGCGGGCGTTGAGCCGATGACGGGGGATGCCCGCGCAGACGGGAGGACGAGATGACGCAGCGCACCGAAGCCGGGGGCGGCACCCGGGACCTGAGCGAGGCGGCGGAGCGCCGCCGCGGCCGTTTCGGCACATTGCCCGAGCGGATACGCCCGCAGGACATGGTCGAGACCAGCCCGGCGACCCTGCCCGACCCGGCGCGGAACGCCTACAACCCGGACGAGTGGCTGATCCGGTACTGCGGCTGAGGAAAAGGGTACGGCGCCGGGCTGGTCCGCCCGGCGCCGCACCCGTGTCTCAGGCCTGCCGCACCTCGGCGAGGGTCACCGGCCGGTGCTCGTGGAGGGACAGGGTGCAGGCCTCGGCGATCCAGCCCGCCTCCAGGGCGTCCTCGATGGTGCAGGGAGAGGGGCGGGCGCCGGCCACGACCTCGGTGAACGCGGTGAGTTCGGCGCGGTAGGCGTCCGTGAAGCGGTCCATGAAGAAGTCGTGCGGGGTGCCGGAGGGGAAGGTCACCCCGGGTTCGACCGAGCGCAGCGGGAGCTTGTCGTCCAGGCCCACCGCGATCGAGTCCCGGAAGCCGTGGAGTTCCATGCGGACGTCGTAACCGCGCGCGTTGTGACGGGAGTTGGACACCACCGCGATGGTGCCGTCGTCCAGGGTGAGGACGGCGCCGGTGGTGTCGGCGTCGCCCGCCTCCCGGATGTAGTCCGCGCCCCGGTTGCCGCCGACCGCGTACACCTCGGCGACCTCGCGGCCCGTCACCCAGCGGATGACGTCGAAGTCGTGCACGGAGCAGTCGCGGAAGATGCCGCCGGACGCGGCGATGTACGCGGCGGGCGGCGGCGCCGGGTCCAGGGTGGTGGAGCGGACGGTGTGCAGCGTGCCCAGCTCGCCGGCCCGTACGGCGGCCCGCGCCGCGGCGAAGCCCGCGTCGAAGCGGCGGTTGTAGCCGATCTGGACCGGCACCCCGCTGTCCCGTACGGCCTTCAGCACCTCGACGCCCTCGGCCATGGTGCGGGCGACCGGCTTCTCGCAGAAGACGGGGACGCCGGCCTCGACGCCGGCCCGGATCAGCGCCGGATGGGCGTCGGTGGCCGCGGCGACGACGAGGCCGTCCACCCCGGCCGCCAGCAGCGCCTCCGGCGAGTCCGCGACCTCGGCGCCGAACCGCTCGGCGGCGGCCTTCGCGGCGTCCGCGAGCGGGTCGGCGACGACGAGCGACTCGACGGCGTCCAGTCCATGGAGGGTCTCGGCGTGGAAGGCGCCGATGCGGCCGAGGCCGAGGATTCCGATGCGCATGAGGATGAGGCTCCTTGCAGTTCTTACGGGACGAGCGGAGAGGGAGCTGGAGAGGGGGATTCAGTCGAGGCCGCCGAGCACGTTCTGGTCCCAGTCGATCACCGACCCCGTGACCACCCCGGAGCGGTCGGACAGCAGGAACACCACGAAGTCGGCGATCTCGTCCGGCCGGCCCAGCCTGCCCATCGGCAGCCTCGCCGCGGCCTGCTCCCGCCAGTCGTCGCCGGCGCCGTGGAAGGCGCGCTGGGTCGCGTCCTCGCCCTCCGTCGCCGTCCAGCCGATGTTCAGGCCGTTGATCCGGATGCGGTCCCAGCGGTGGGCGTGCGCCGCGTTGCGGGTGAGGCCCGCGAGCCCCGCCTTCGCGGCGACGTACGGCGCGAGGAAGGGCTGCCCGCCGTGCGCCGAGGAGGTGATGATGTTGACGATCGTGCCGGGCGCCCCGCGGGCCGTCATGTCGGCGACCGCCGCCTGCATCGCGAAGAACGGCCCCTTGAGGTTGACCGCGATGTGCGCGTCGAACAGCTCCGGCGTGGTGTCCAGCAGCGTGCCCCGGGAGGTCAGCCCCGCCGAGTTCACCAGGCAGTCGATCCGCCCGTGGGCGTCCACCACCTCGGCGACCGCCGCCTTGGCCTGGCCGGCGTCCGCCAGGTCGGCGCGCACGAACATCACCTTGCCCCCGGCCGCGGCCGCCTCGGCGACCAGCGCCTCACCCGGCTGCGTACGACGGCCGGTGACCGTCACGACCGCGCCTTCCCGGACCGCCGCCCGCGCGATCGCGGCGCCGACCCCCTGAGTCCCGCCGTTCACCAGCAGGACCTTGTCGTCGAGAAGTCCCATGACCGTGTGTGTCCCTTCCTCAGCTCTCCCGGCGTTCCGCGCCGGCCCGCAGCTCGGCCCGGAGCCGCTCGGGGGTCCACGCCTCGCGCACCGCCCGCCACAGCACGTCCGCCTGGGACGGCGGGGCGAGCCCGCCGACCGGCGGGTCGCTGTCGAGGTTGGTCGGGAAGGGGTAGCCCTCGGCGCTCGCCGCGATCACGTTCTCCAGCCACCGCTCGTCCGCGCCCTCGGCCGCGCGCCGCAGCAGCACCGGGAACACCGCGTTCGCCACCGCCTCGCGGTCCACCGTCTCCATCGCGCGCCCGAAGGCGGACGACACCTGGAGCAGGTTGGCCGTGCGCCGCACGTCCGCCGTGCGGTTGGTTCCGGCGGCGTGGAAGAGCGCCGGGTTGAAGAAGGCCGCGTCCCCCTTGGCGAGCGGGAGCTGGACGTGGTGCCGCTCGAAGTACGCCCGGAACGGCGGCAGCCGCCAGGCCAGATAGCCCGGCTCGTACAGCTGCGAGTACGGCAGGTACAGCGTCGGGCCCGACTCCACCGGCATGTCGCAGTGGGCGACCGCGCCCTGGAGGGTGAGCACGGGGGAGAGGCGGTGCACATGGGCCGGGTAGGCGGCCGCGGCCGCGTTGCCCAGGAAGCCGAGGTGGTAGTCCCGGTGCGGGCTCTGTCCGGCGCCGCCCGGGTTGACCACGTTGACCTGCGAGGTCACCTGGTAGCCGGGGCCCAGCCAGGCGGTGGAGACCAGGGCGAGGACGTCGTTGGCGTAGTAGTCGGCGAACGCCTCGGCGTCGTACCGGGCCGCCTTCTCCAGCGCGTTCCACACCCGGTCGTTGGCGCCCGGCTTCGCGAAGTGGTCGCCGGCTGTGGCCCCGGAGGCGCGCTGCTCGGCGATCAGCGCCTCGAACACGGCCGTCAGCCGGTCCACGGCGGGCAGGTCGGGCCAGGCGCCCTTGACCACGATGATCCCGGGGCCCTCGGCGAAGGCCCGCACCAGCTCGGCCCGCAGGGCGTCCGGGTCTGCGGGGTCGCGCAGCCGCTCACCCTCGTACACCAGGACGTTCTCGGCCACGGAGGCGGCGTGCGGATAGTCCGCGAGGCGGGTCGTGCGGTCGGTCAGGGCGCGGAAGGCGTCCAGGTCGCAGTCCTGCTCGGACAGCCAGGCACGGCCCGGCACGGAGACGACGGACATCGGTGTCCTTTCGGCCGGCTACGGCTTTCGGCCACGGCGACGACGCGGCCCTGTCATTCTTGTCAGTACAAACCCCTCGAACAACCAGCAGCAGGCCATCAAAAACCCCTCAAGGAGCAGGCCCATGGGCCATCCGTTCCCGATCCGGGAGATCGCACGTCAGGCGGGTCTCAGCGAGGCCACCGTGGACCGCGTCCTCAACGGCAGGGGAGGGGTGCGCGAGAGCACCGCGCGGGAGGTGCACCGGGCCATCGCCGACCTCGACCGGCAGCGCACCCAGGTGCGGCTGGTCGGCCGCACGTTCATGGTCGACATCGTGGTGCAGGCGCCCGAGCGGTTCAGCACCGCCGTACGCGCCGCGCTGGAGGCCGAACTGCCGTCCCTGCACCCGGCCGTCGTCCGCTCCCGCTTCCACTTCCGCGAGACCGGCCCGCCCGCCGAGCAGGTCAGGACGCTGGACCGGATCGCCCGGCGCGGCTCGCAGGGCGTGATCCTCAAGGCGCCGGACGTCCCCGAGGTGACCGCCGCCGTCGGCCGGCTCACCGCGGCCGGCATCCCGGTCGTCACCCTGGTCACCGACCTGCCCGGCAGCGGCCGGGTCGGCTACGTCGGCAGCGACAACCGGGCCGCCGGCGCCACTGCCGCCTATCTGATGGGCCAGTGGCTCGGCGACGGGCCCG
Organism: Streptomyces sp. NBC_00557; assembly: GCF_036345995.1. Classification (NCBI taxonomy): domain Bacteria; kingdom Bacillati; phylum Actinomycetota; class Actinomycetes; order Kitasatosporales; family Streptomycetaceae; genus Streptomyces; species Streptomyces sp. NBC_00557. The sequence goes on along the minus strand of NZ_CP107796.1, from coordinate 1,149,496 downwards.
GCAACGTCCTCACCAGCCTCAGCAGCGGCTTCTTCCGCAACGAGGAGGAGCGCGAGATGGGCTTCCGCAGCCTGATGCGCGCCCGGCATCCGCAGCGCGCCCTGGTGGAGATCGCCGAGGGCCAGGGGCTGGACGCCACCCAGTACGACCTGGTCCGCGGCGCCCTGGAGCGGGACCCGGAGATCCGCGCCGTGTACTCGATCGGCGGCGGCAACAACGCCACCCTGCGCGCCTTCGCCGACGCCGGCCGGGAGTGCGCGGTGTTCATCGCCCACGACCTCGACCACGACAACACGCGGCTGCTGCGCGAGCACAGGCTGTCCGCCGTGCTCCACCACGACCTGCGCCAGGACATGCGGGAGGCCTGCCGTCTCGTCATGCGGGCGCACGGCGCGCTGCCTCCGGCCGGGCCGGCGCTGCCGTCCGCGATCCAGGTGGTCACGCCGTACAACATGCCCGCGCCGACGGAGGGTCGAGGGACACGATGACACGTACCGGACAGGTGGAGGAACGGGTGGAGATCGAGGGCGTCCCCATGGTCGCGACCCTCGTGCCCGGCGACGGCATCGGCCTGCTGGCGCTGCACGGCAGCAACGAGGGCGGCACCGCCGAACTCGCCCGGACCGTGGCGCGCCGCTGCGGCGCCACCAGCCTCGTCTTCACCCAGCCGGGAGCACGGCAGCCCGTGCACGTCACCTCCCCGCTGATGGCAGCCGGCCACTGCGCGCTGCTGCGGGAGTTCCTCGACCGGGTTTCCCTCACGGTCTCCCTGCACGGCCACATGCGGCCCGGGGCGCCGCGCACGGTCTTCCTCGGCGGCGGCAACCGGGCGGCGGCCCACGTCCTCGCCGAGGCACTCGCCGCGCACGTCCCGCACTTCCCGGCGGTCACCGACCTGGCCGCGATCCCGAGCGCCCTGCGGGGCGTGCACCCCCGCAACCCGGTCAACCTGACCCGCCTGGGCGGGGTCCAGGTGGAACTGCCGCTGCTGGCCCGGACGAGCGGGGCCGCGGACCTGCCGCCGGGGGAGGTGGCCGAGGCGTTGGCCGCGGGGGTGGAGGAACTGGGCAGGGCGACGGACCGCGGCCCGGGGCTCACCCGTTGATCGCGTAAGCCTTGCGCAGCGTCTCGTGCACGGTCCACGTCGTACGGTCGCCGGCGCGCAGCACCGCCATGTCGCCCGGCCCCACCGTCAGCGTCGGCCCGTCCTCCACCTCGATCGTCGCCGAGCCGCTGATCACCACGAACAGCTCGTCCGCCTCCGTGTCGGTGACCACTCCGGGAGTGATCTGCCAGATGCCGCGGATCTGCCGGCCGTCCGGTGACGTCCAGACCACCTTCCCGGTGACCTCCGGGTTCCCGGAGACGATCTGCCCCGGGTCGAGGGGCTCCGGTTCGAGGCAGGCGTCGGGGATGTGGAGCGCGAAGCTGTGCGTCATGCGGTGACCCTAGCCAGTGCCACGGCCGTGCCACGGCCGACAGGGTGTGCGGCATCGGGGCTGGTGGGAGGACACTTCGTCGGGCCGGCCGGACTGGCGGGGCGGCGCGGTGCGGGTGATCGTGGTGAGTATGGCTGACTCTCCGGCGGTCGGCACGGCACCGCCCCGGCGGCACGACACCCGTGAGGCCGTCCTGTTCGGCGGGGTGTACGGCGCCGTCCTCGCCAGCTCGATGGTGGCGGCGCTCAGCCAGTACGGCCGTACGAGCGCCGCCGGCCGCCGCTACGACGCCGTGTGGCTCCTGGTGACCGCCCTCGCCTCCGCACTCGCGCACGGCTACGCCCACTACATCGCCGAACGCACCCCGCACCGCCGGTGGGACGTAGTGCGCACACTGCGGCACGAGTGGCCGCTGGTCGTGGCCTCGCTGCCCACGGTCTTCCTGCTCGCGGGCGCCGGGTGGGGCTGGTGGCCGCCGAACGGCGTCCAGTACCCGGTGTTCGCCCTCAACATCGTCATCCTCTTCGGCCTGGGGCTGATCACCGCCCGCTGGTCGGCCCGGAGTTGGCCCATGGCGGTCCTCATGGGCGCCGGGGACGCGCTGCTCGGGGTGATCGTGGTGGTGGCGAACGCGCTCATCAAGTAGGCACGCGCTCATCAAGTAGGCACGCGCTCGTCAAGCAGGCACGCGCTCGTCACGCAGGCGGCGCCCCGGCTCTCAGCGGCCGGTGCGCACCCCGTCCAGGGCGATCGCCAGGACCCGGTCGCGCTGGGCGTCGTCGTCGAAGGCCGTGGCCGTGATGCCGGCGACCATCCGCAGCAGGTCGACGAAGTCCATGTCCGTACGGGCGACGCCCGCCCGCTGGGCGCGCTCCAGCAGCGGGCCCCCGGCGGCGTACATGGACTCGCGGCAGGTCTGGAAGATCTCCGACTCGTCGTTCAGCGCCTCGCGCACCGCGCGCTTGGTGACCATGTAGCCGGAGAACCGGTCCAGCCAGGCGGTCAGCGCCTCCCACGGCTCCAGGTCCGCGACCTCCTCGGCGGCCCGGCACAGGGTGTCGACCTCGTCGGCGTAGACGCTCTCGAAGAGGTCGCGGCGGGTGGGGAAGTTCCGGTACAGCGTGCCGATGCCGACCCCGGCGCGGCGGGCGATGTCCTCGAGCGAGGCGTCGGCGCCGTGCTCCGCGAACGCCTCGCGGGCCGCGGCGAGCAGGGCGTCGTAGTTGCGGGCGGCGTCCTTGCGGTGCGGCCGGCGGGCCGCCACGATCTCGCCGACGGGGAACGGCGTGGCCGTCACTGCTGCCTCCCAGAGGGAATCGATGAACCGGAGGAGTGCATCCGCTTCAGTTGAACCGGAGGCTCACCTCCGCTAGAGTGGAGGGGTACCTCCACTTTAGCAGTTCGGGGGCGGCGCCGCCCTGGCCGGACGTGCCCGGCGGCCCCCGCACCCCCCGTCCATCCCCAGAGCTCCCTTTCGGAGAGGCTCCCTCATGCCCCGCAAGTCCACCCGCCTCACCTTCGCCGTTCTCGCGACCGGTGCGGGCGTGTTCTCCATGCTGCAGTCGCTGATCGCGCCGGCCCTGCCGACCGTCCAGCACGCCCTGCACACCTCCCAGTCCAGCGCGACCTGGGTGATGACGGCGTATCTGCTGTCCGCCTCGGTCTTCACCCCGATCCTCGGCCGGGTCGGCGACCTCGCCGGCCGCAAACGCACGCTCGTCGGCGTCCTGCTCGCCGTCCTCGCCGGCTGCCTCGTCGCCGCGCTCGCGCCGGACATCGGCGTCCTCGTCATCGCCCGCGTCGTCCAGGGCGTCGGCGGCGCCCTGTTCCCGCTGTCCTTCGGCATCATCCGCGACGAGTTCGCGCCGGCCGAGGTCAGCGGCAGCATCAGCAACCTCTCCGCGGTGATCGCCGCGGGCGGCGGCGTCGGCATGGTGGCCGCGGGGCCGATCGTCTCCGCGCTCGACTACCGCTGGCTGTTCTGGATCCCCGTGGCCATCGTCGCCGCGACGGTCCTGATCGCCGTGGCCTGTGTCCCCGAGTCCCCCAAGAGGGCCGAGGGGAAGGTGGGCTGGCTGGGCGCCGGGCTGCTCTCCGCCTGGCTGGTGGCCCTGCTGCTGCCGCTGAGCCGGGCCGGGCAGTGGGGCTGGAGCTCGCCGAAGGTGCTCGGCCTGTTCGCCGCCGCCGTCGTGCTGTTCGCCGCGTGGCTCACGGCCGAGGCCCGCTCCCGCACCCCGCTGATCGACCTGCGCGTGATGCGGCTGCCCGCCGTGTGGACCACCAACGCCGCCGCCCTGCTCTTCGGCGCGGGCATGTACGCGATCTGGTCCTTCCTGCCGGGCTTCGTCCAGACGCCGTCCGCGGCCGGTTACGGCTTCGGCGCGAGCGTCACCGCCTCCGGCCTGCTCATGCTGCCGATGCTGCTGGCGATGTTCCTCTCCGGGATCCTGTCGGGCCGGCTGGAGCCCCGCGTCGGCGCCAAGGCGCTCCTCACCACCGGCGCCGCACTCGGCGCGCTGGCCTGTGGGTTCCTCACCCTGTGGCACGACGCCCAGTGGCAGATCGCCGTCGTCGCCGCCCTGTTCGGCCTGGGCATCGGACTGGCCTTCGCCTCCATGGCCAACCTCGTCGTCGGCAGCGTCCCGCCCGAGCAGACCGGCGCCGCGACCGGCATGAACGCCAACATCCGCACCATCGGCGGCTCCATCGGCGCCGCGGTCACCAGCGTCCTGGTCACCGGCCGCCTCCAGCCCTCCGGCCTGCCCTACGCCTCCGGCTACACTCACGGCTGGGCCCTGCTCGCCCTCCTCTGCCTGGCCGCGGCCGGCGCCGCCCTCCTCGTCCCGGCCCGCCGCCCCGCCCGTACGACGCACTCCGCCACCCCGGGGGCGGCACGGGAACCCGCACAGGTGCGATAAGGTTGACCTGCGTGATCACGCGGGACGCCCCGCGTGGGAGCGCGACGGGACGTGGCGCAGCTTGGTAGCGCACTTGACTGGGGGTCAAGGGGTCGCAGGTTCAAATCCTGTCGTCCCGACGTGACGCACACGGGCGGCCGTGCCGGAGTGATCCGGCGCGGCCGCCCGTCCGCGTGTCTGACGGCTGCTCGGCCGGGCCCGCCCGCCGGGCAGCCGACCGCCTGCTACGGCGTGTCCGTCTCCAGGGGCCTGCGCTGCCGGCGCGCCGCCATCACCGCGTAGACCAGGATGCCGGCGAACAGGAACAGCACCCCCTGGTACACCGCCGCGTAACCGGCGCCCGCCATCAGCCAGACGGAGAACACGGCCGCGATCACGGTGATCACCGAGTCGCGCACCAGCCGCCCGCGGTCCACCGACCTGCCGGAGACCAGGTGGAAGAGCTGCGCCGCCGTCGCCAGCAGGTACGGCACGGTCGCGGTGAACGTGGTCACGAGGACGAGGACGTCGAAGACCTTCGCCGAGCCCGACAGGTAGTTGTAGACCGTGAGCAGGGACGACAGCACGACCGTGACGGCGACGCCGACCGTCGGCACGCCCCGGCGGCGACGCGCGAACGCGGCCGGGAACAGGCCGTCCCTGGCAGCCGCGTACGGGGTCTGGGCGCTGAGCAGGGTCCAGCCGTTGAGGCACCCGGTCATGGACACCAGCGCCGCCAGCGCCACCGCCGTACCGCCCCAGCCGCCGCCGAACATGGTGTTCACCGCGTCGGAGAAGGGGGCCGTGGAGGTCACCAGCCGGTTGTGCGCGACCGTGCCGAAGACGGACAGCGTGCCCAGCAGGTAGACCAGCGCGGCGCCCGCGGTGCCGATCACGGTGGCCCGCCCCACGTTGCGGCGGGCGTCCCTGACCTCGCCCGCGCTCACCGCGGCCGATTCGACCCCGAGGTAGGAGAAGAGCAGCAGGGCGGCGGAGGCGGACACGGCACCGATCGCGCTGTGACCACTGGCGTTGAACGGTCCGAGCCGGGACGGATCGAAGAAGAACAGCCCGCCGACCGCGACGAGCAGCAGCGGCACGAACTTCAGCACCGTGGACACCAGCTGGACCGCGCCCACGTACCGGGTACCGGCGAAGTTGGCGAGGGCCGGCAGCCACTGCAGGGCCAGGGCGGCCAGGCACGCGGACCACGCGTGGTGGCCGACCGGGATCAGCACGTCCAGGTAGCCGACGGCGGCGACGGCGAGCGCCGCGTTCGACACCCAGGTGGTGATCCAGTACGCCCAGGCGGCGAGGAACCCGGCGAAGTCGCCGAAGGTCTCGCGGGCGTAGACGTAGGGGCCGCCGGTACGGGGGTCGCGCGCGGCGAGCCGGCCGAAGACCAGGGCGAGCGCGATGGCGCCCACGGTCAGCACCCCGAAGGCGACCAGGCTGACCGTGCCGTACGGGGCGATGGAGGCGGGGAGCAGGAAGATGCCGCCGCCGATGATGTTGCCCATGACCAGCGCGGTCGCGACCGGCAGGCCGAAGCGTCGGGCATGCTTGCCGGGGTCGGTGGAGTGCGGGACCTCTACGACGGCCCTACGGGTCTCGGAGGTGGCCGGAGCCGGCTGCGGGGCGGTTCCGGTGACGTGCATGGGTGGTGCGCCTCTCATCGAACAGATGTCCCAGGATCGCCGGGACGCTGCCATGGTCCGGGACACCCCTGCCCACCGCAAAATCGCCGTTTCTTGTGCCGTCCGGGGCGGCCGATCGCGGAAAAAGTGCGCTGGTGCGGCCTCTTTACCGCCAGATGTTCAGCGCCGGTCCTGGTCCTCGCCGTCCGCCCACAGACCGCGCACATGGCCCAGATGCCGGGTCATGATCGCGTGGACGGCCTCCTCGTCCCGATCCAGCAGGGCGTCGAGCAGCTCGAGGTGCTCCTCGGCGGAGGCGAGCAGCCGGCCGGCCTCCACCAGCGCCGTCAGACCGTACAGACGGGAGCGCTTGCGCAGGTCGGCGACCACCTCGACCAGGTGGGCGTTGCCCGCGAGGGCGAGCAGGCCGAGGTGGAAGCGGGTGTCGGCCTCCACATAGGCGATCAGGTCGCCCGCCACCGCCGCGGTGACGATCTCGCGGGCCGCCGGGCGCAGCGCCTCCAGCGAGACCCGGTCGGCGGTGCGGGCCAGGGCGGCCACCGTCGGGATCTCGATCAGGCCGCGGATGTGCGTGTACTCGTCCAGCTGCTTGTCGGAGACGACGGTGACCCGGAAGCCCTTGTTCGGCACGGTGTCGACCAGGCCCTCCTTGGCCAGGTCCAGCATCGCCTCCCGCACCGGCGTCGCCGAGACGCCGAAGCGGGCGGCGAGCGAGGGCGCGGAGTAGACCTCGCCCGGCCGCAGCTCGCCCGCGATCAGCGCGGCGCGCAGCGCGTCGGCGACCCGCTCGCGGTAGCTGCTGCGCCGGCCGCCCAGCCGGGGGAGGGCGGGAACCCGAGCGCCTCCCGTGTCCGATGCCATGTCACGCATCACCCGGTGAGTCTAGAGGACGGTCTAGAGGACGAAGCCCTCCGGGAAGGGGTCGGTGGGGTCGAGCAGGTACTGCGCGGTGCCGGTGATCCACGCGCGGCCCGTGAAGCTGGGCAGGACCGCCGGGAGCCCTGCGACCCGCGTCGTACCGAGGAGCCGTCCGGTGAAGCGCGTGCCGATGAACGACTCGTTGACGAACTCGGTGTGCAACGGCAGTTCGCCGCGCGCGTGCAGCTGGGCCATGCGCGCGCTCGTGCCCGTGCCGCAGGGCGAGCGGTCGAACCAGCCCGGGTGGATGACCATCGCGTGCCGTGAGCGGCGGGCGGTGGCGCCGGGCGCGTAGAGGTGCACGTGGTGGCAGCCGCGGATGGACGGATCCTCCGGATGCACCGGTTCCGCCTCGGAGTTGATCGCCTCCATCAGCGACAGGCCGGCCGCCAGAATGTCGTCCTTGCGGGCCCGGTCGAAGGGCAGCCCGAACGCGTCCAGCGGCAGGATCGCGTAGAAGTTGCCGCCGTAGGCGAGGTCGTAGGTGACCGTACGGCCGTCGGGCAGGGTGATCTCGCGGTCCAGGGCGACGGCGAACGACGGCACGTTCCGCAGGGTGACGTCGCGCGCGGCGCCGTTCTCCACCCTGACCTCGGCGACCACGAGCCCCGCCGGGGTGTCGAGCCGGATGGTGGTCACCGGCTCCACCACCTCCACCATGCCGGTCTCGACCAGCACGGTCGCCACCCCGATGGTGCCGTGCCCGCACATCGGCAGGTAACCGGAGACCTCGATGTAGATCACGCCCCAGTCGCAGTCGGGGCGGGCCGGCGGCTGCAGGATCGCGCCGCTCATCGCGGAGTGGCCGCGCGGCTCGTTCATCAGCAGCCGCTTGACGTGGTCGCGGTGTTCACGGAAGTACAGCCGCCGCTCGTTCATCGTCGCGCCCGGCACCGTGCCGATCCCGCCGGTGATCACCCGGGTCGGCATGCCCTCGGTGTGCGAGTCGACGGCGTGCAGGACGAGTCTGCTGCGCATGTTCCGGCTCCCTCGTGCGAGCGCGGGCCTAGGCGAGGCCCGCGGCGACGGCCTTCTCGGTGGCGGCCCGGAGCTGTGCCTCCTGCTCGGGCAGCAAAGGCATGCGCGGCGGGCGCACCGGGCCGCCGTACCGGCCGACGACGTCCATGGACAGCTTGATCGCCTGCACGAACTCCACCCGGGAGTCCCAGCGCAGCAGCGGGTGGAGCTGCCGGTACAGGGGGAGCGCGGTGGTGAGGTCCCCGGCCGTCGCGGCGCGGTACAGCCGCACCGAGGCCCCGGGCAGGGCGTTCGGGTAACCGGCCACCCAGCCCCGGGCGCCGGCCACCGCCAGCTCCAGCAGGACGTCGTCCGCACCGGCCAGCAGGTCCAGTTCCGGCGCGAGTTCGGCGATCCGGTAGGCGCGGCGGACGTCGCCGGAGAACTCCTTGACGCCGTGGATGTGGCCCTCGCCGTGCAGCCGGGCGAGGAGTTCGGGCACCAGGTCGACCTTGGTGTCGACAGGATTGTTGTACGCCACCACGGGCAGGCCCGCGCGGGCGACCTCGGCGTAGTGGGCGAGGGCGGAACGCTCGTCGGCGCGGTAGGCGTTGGGCGGCAGCAGCATCACCGACGCGCAGCCGGCCTCGCCCGCCTGCTCGGCCCAGCGTCGCGCCTCGGCCGCGCCGTACGCGGCGACGCCCGGCATCACCCGCTCCCCGCCGATCGCCGCGACGGCCGTCTCCACCACCCGGGCGCGCTCCGCGGGCGTCAGCACCTGGTACTCGCCGAGCGAGCCGTTCGGTACGACGCCGTCACAGCCCTCCGCGACCAGCCAGGCGCAGTGCTCGGCATAGCGGTCGTAGTCGATCGAGAGGTCGTCGCGCAGGGGGAGTGCGGTGGCGACGAGAACGCCGCGCCAGGGGCGGTGCTGCGGGTGAGTCATCCGAGGTCCCCATTCCTGTGGTGTGTGACATGGTACTGATCCGGGTGATCGGCGGACAGGGCTTGGAGCCGGGGGAGTGCAGTCGGGGCGGTGGCCGAGCGGTCGGCAGGGTCGTCGGGCGTGATCGGGAGGCGTGGTCGGGAGCGGCGAGGAGTGCCGTCGGGCAGGGGCGCGGGCGGAGTACGGTGCGCAGGGCCACGGGTGGACCCCCCGGGGGTCACTCGAACCCCCGGCGACGACGGCGAGGCGTACTGGCTGGGGGAACGGCCGGTGCCGGCCAGGTGCGGTCGGATGCGGTCGGCAGGACCGTGGGTGGACCCCGCCGGGCCGCGTCAGTCGTCGGGCAGGGCGGCGAGGACGCCCAGCGGTACCGGGCGGGCGAACGGCCGGCGTCCGGGGCTCGGTGGGCAGCCGGTCAGGCCGGCCACCGCGGGGGCGCACATCCGGCCCTGGCACCAGCCCATCCCGGCCCGCGTGAGCAGCTTCACCGTGCGCGGATCATCCGCGCCGAGCGTGCCGGAGGCCGTGCGCACCTGGCCGGCGGTGACCTCCTCGCAGCGGCACACCACCGTGTCGTCCGTGATCCGGTCGGCCCAGCCCGGCGCAGGGGCGTACACCGTCTCCAGGGCCGCGGAGAACGCCCGCCCGCGGTCCCTGGCCCGCGCGGCCGCCGCCCAGGAGCGCGGGTCGGGGGCGGTGCCGTGCAGCCGGGCGGCGATCGAGCGGCCCGCGATGTGGCCCTCGGCGAGTGCGAGGGCCGCGCCGCCGACGCCGGTGGTCTCCCCGGCGGCCCACACGCCGGGCACGTCGGTGCGCTGCTCGTCGTCGACGCGTACGGCCGCGCCGGCCAGGGTGCAGCCGAGGGTCTCGGCGAGGTCGGTGTGCGGCAGCAAGCCGTGGCCTACGGCGAGGGCGTCACAGCGGATGCGGCGCGCGCTGCCGGGCCGGACCCGGCCGTCCCGTCCCAGCGCGGCGACGGTCACCGCCTCCAGCCGGCCGGCGCCGTGCGCCTCCAGCACGGTGTGCCGGGCCAGCGTGCGCACCCGGTACCGCACCAACCGCCCCGCGTACCAGACCGCTTCGGCGAGCTTGTCGGGGTGCGCGGCGAGGGCCGGAGACCGGCGCGCCGCGGCTTTGGGCCCGGCGGACTCCACGAGCGCCGCCACCCGGGCGCCCGCCGCGGCGAGCCCCGTGGCCACCGGCAGCAGCAGCGGCCCGGTGCCGGCCACCACGACCGTGCGGCCGGGCAGCACCAGCCCGCCCTTGAGCATGGCCTGCGCCCCGCCTGCCGTCACCACGCCGGGCAGCGTCCAGCCGGGGAAGGGCAGGACGCGTTCGTAGCCGCCGGTGGCCAGCAGCACGGCGCCGGCGCGGACGGTGACCCCCTCCTGCTGTGCGGGTCCGCGCAGGGCGTGCACCGCGAAAGAGGCCGGCTCTCGCGCGGAGGAGCCCGGTTTCCGTTCGACACACCAGACGTGATGATCCGTCAGGTGGGTGATCCGCCCGGCGGCGAGGTGCGCCTCCAGGCCGTCCCGCAGCCGTTCCCAGGTGCGCCACTGGTGGTGCAGGGCCTGGGGGCGGCGGGCGCCGAGGGCTCGGGCGGGCTGCCGGTAGAACTGGCCGCCCGCCTGCCCGTCCGCGTCGACGAGGATGACCCGCACGCCCCGGGCGGCCGCCGCCAGCGCTGCCGCGAGTCCCGCCGGGCCCGCCCCGACGACGGCGAGGTCCGCGCGCTCGGTCATCGTCCCGTCCCCTCCTGCGTGCGGATCACATCGCCCGGCCGCACGGGCACCAGGCAAGCCCGTTGGTTCGCCCGGCCGTTGACCGTCACCAGGCAGTCGAAGCACACCCCGATCCCGCAGAACACCCCGCGCGGCCGGCCGCCGCCGCGGGTGCTGCGCCAGGACGTCACCCCCGCCGCCCACAGCGCCGCCGCGACCGTCTGGCCGGGGAGGGCGGTCAGAGCGCGGCCGTCGAAGGTGACGGTGAAGGCCGGGCCCGGCCGGGCCCGGGCCGACTCCAGCGGACCGTCCGCGCGGTGCCGCCGCCCGGCACGGGCCGCCCCGGGTGAGTCGGCGGCGCGGTGCGGCCCACGGGACCGGTGCGGCTCCTCTGGGTTCACGGCGTGTCTCCTCCGTCGGTGCCGAACCGCTCCGGCCGGAACGGTCCGAGGTCCAGCTCCGGTGCCTTCCCGGTGAGGGCCTGCGCGATCAACTGCCCAGTACCGGCGGCCAGTCCGATGCCGGCGCCCTCGTGCCCGCACGCGTGGAACAGCCCCGGCGCGCGCGGGTCGGGGCCGATCGCCGGGAGGTGGTCCGGCAGATACGGCCGGAATCCCGGGTACGCCCGCAGCGCGCGCACCCGCTCCAGGAACGGGAACAGCCCGATCGCCCCGGCCGCGAGCGCCCGCACGGCCGGCAGCGACAGCGAGCGGTCGAAGCCGACCCGTTCCCGGCTCGCGCCGATCAGCACCGGGCCGGCGGCCGTGCCCTCCACCACCGGCGAGGTGCGCAGCCCCGCCGTGTCGCTGGCGACGTCCGCCACGTAGTCCGCGGCATACACCTTGTGCCGGACCATCCGCGGCAGCGGCTCGGTGACCAGGACGAAGCCGCGCCGCGGGAGCACCGGCAGCCGGACACCCGCCAGCGCCGCGAGGTCGCCGCCCCAGGTGCCGGCCGCGTTCACCACCGCCGGTGCGTGCAGGTCGCCGCGGTCGGTGCGGACGCCGGTCACCGCGCCGCCGGCCGTGCGCAGCACCGCGGTCACGGTCCACCCCGTGTGCAGACGGGCGCCGGAGGCGCGCAGCAGGTGGGCGGCGGCGAGGGCGGGCATCACTTGAGCGTCCTGCGGATAGTGCACCCCGCCGGCCATGTCAGGGGCCACGTGCGGCTCCAGCTCGCTCAGTTGGTCCGCGGCGACCGGGTCGGCCGCGACTCCGGCCGCCCGCTGGCCGTCGGCGAACGCGTGCAGCGCGGCGAGCGCCTCGGGGGCGGAGGCGACCACCAGGCCGCCCTTGGGCTCGTACTCGACCGCCGTACCCAGCTCGTCGCCCAGTTCCGCCCACAACCGGGCCGACAGCAGGGCGAGATCGAGTTCCGGGCCGGGTTCCTTGTCGGAGACGAGCAGGTTGCCCTCGCCCGCGCCGGTGGTGCCGCCGGCCACCGGGCCCCGGTCCACCACCCGCACGTCGAGGCCGGCCCGCGCGGCGTACAGGGCGCAGGCCGCGCCGACCATGCCGGCGCCGACCACCACGACATCGCAGGTCAGTCGCTTCGCCACGCGCAGTACTATGTCACATGGTCCTGATTTTGAGGAGGCTTCCGGCAGGCGCGGAGAGGGCGTACCGCCCCGGCCGGGTGTCCCAGGCGTGGACGCCCCCTTGACGGCGCCGGACGCCGGATCGACACTCCAGAAACGGGAACCCTAGTGAACAGGTAGGGAATGATGACGCGCCTCGACCCCGGCACCGGCCGCACGGGCCGTACGCCGCTGTGCGCCCCCCTGCTCACCTCCCGCCGGCACATCGACCTGCTGCGCGTCTGCAGCGCCATCAGCCGCTGCCGCTGAGCCGGCCCCCCGCGCCCACCGGCCGGCCCGCGCCGGCCGTCATGCCCACCGGCCGGAGCCGGCCGTCGACGCGCACGTCCGTACGCCCATCACCCGGGGAGACGCATGTCCATCGCTCCGCTTGCCGCCGTCCCGTCCGTCCACCGCGCCGCACCCGTCTTCCGGGGCCGGATCGGCCAGGACCCGCGCAGCGGCCACTACGCCGTGCCGCACCGCTACCGGCTCCATCTGTCCACCGCCTGCCCCGACGGGCTGCGCCTCGCCGTCGCGCACAGCCTCCTCGGCCTGGACGGCAGTTGTCCGGTGGCGCTGCTGCCCGCCGTGCCCGACTGTCCCGGCGGCGGCCACTCGGCGCTGCGCCCGCTGTACGAGGCCAGCGCCCACCACTACACCGGTCCGGCCCTCGCGCCCGTGCTCAGCGACGACTGGTCCGGGCGGATCGTCAGCACCCACGCCGGTGACATCCTGCGGGACCTCGACCGCTTCCCGCGCGAGGGCACGGCCGCCCTGTACCCGTGCGGCCAGGAGTCCGTGATCGAGGCCGTCGAACGGATGTGCGCCGACGGCATCGAAGCGGCCGCGCAGCGAGCCGGCCGGGCCGGCGCCGACCCGGCCGAGCGGGAGGACGCCCTCGGCGTGCTCCTCGACACCCTGGGCCGGCTGGACAGGCGGCTGGCCGGAGAGGACTACCTGGTCGACGGCCGGCTCACCGCCGCCGACGTCGAACTCTGGGTCGCCCTCGTGCAGTTGGACACCGTCCACCGCTGCCACCTCGACGCCTCCGCCGTGCACCGCATCGCCGGACACCGCGCCCTGTGGGCCTACGCGCGCCGCCTGGCCGCCCACCCGGCGTTCGGCCGCCACCTCGACCTCGACGGCATCTCCCGCCGCCACCACGGCCGTTGCCAGGGGCTGGAGGCCGCCGGAGCCGCCGTCCAGATCCTGGACTGGGCGGGCCACGCCGCCGACGCCGAGGACGCTTTCCGCAGGTGACGCCGGCACCACCGGCGTCCACTGGGCGGACGGCCGTTGACAATCGAACGGCCGGCTGCCTTACTTACGGCTCAGAACGGTCATGAGCGTCAGCGCCAAGCCCTGGCTCGCTGACCGGCAACCCTCGCACCGCGGTGGGGTGCCCCAGGTGACGACCGGACCGGAACGACGTTCTCGGTAAGCGCGAGGGCCCCGCGGGGCCGGAACAGTGACAGGTGACGCCATGGACGCAGCTCCCAGGACGGCCGCGAGCCGCTCCCAGGGCCGCGTACGGCCGTACGCCGGGCTCCTCGTCGCCGACCGCGCCGTCGACCTGCTCCGCGTCAACAGCGCGCTGTGTACCGCGCCGGGCCGTGCCCGCCGCCGGGGCTGACGCCTTCCTCCAGCCTCGCCCGCCCTCCTCGCGTTCCTGACGCACACCGCCGCCCGTGCGGTGTGCCGCCGTCCGCGGGCCCCCGGTTCCCCCGCGCCGCCGTGCGCCGCCCCGTGCCGCAGTGCCGCGGCGGCCCGCGTCCGCACGCCGCGATCCGGGTGCCCGACTCACGCCCACTCAAGCCGGAGCCCGCCATGAGCGAACCCCCAGGCGCCGTCGTCTCCCTCACCGAGGCGCCACCCGTCGACACACCGTCAAAGCCGCTGACAGCACAGCGCGTTCAGCCCCTCAGGCGTCCGGGCCGGTGGATCGCCACCGCCGTCGTGCTCGTGCTCGTCGCGCAGATCCTGCACGGGCTGGCCACCAACCCGTTCTACCAGTGGGACCGCTTCCGCTACTGGTTCCTGCGCCCCACCGTCCTCGACGGCCTGCTGATCACCCTCGAAGCCGCCGCGCTCAGCGCCGTGTTCGGCCTCCTCGGCGGCATCCTGCTGGCCCTCGGCCGGCAGTCCGGCAGCCCCGTGCTGCGCGCCGTGAGCTGGACCTACACCTGGCTCTTCCGCTCGGTGCCGCTCATCGTCGTCCTGATCTTCCTCTACAACTTCTCCGCCCTGTACAAGACCCTGAGCCTCGGCATCCCCTTCGGCCCCGCCTTCGTCACCTTCGACGAGTCGCGGCTCGCCACCGACATGACGGTCGCCGTGGTCGGGCTCAGCCTGAACGAGGCGGCGTACGCGGCCGAGGTCGTCCGCGGCGGCCTTCTCTCCGTCGACCAGGGCCAGCACGAGGCGGCGGCCGCGCTCGGCCTGCCCAAGGGCTACCAGTTCCGCAGGATCGTCTTCCCGCAGGCCCTGAGGTCCATCACGCCGAACTACGTCAACCAGCTCATCGGCCTGATCAAGAGCACCTCGCTGGTGTTCTACGTCTCGCTGCTCGACCTGTTCGGCTCCGTGCAGACCATGGGCAGCACCTACCCCGGCGACATCGTGCCGCTGCTGCTGGTCGCCACCGTCTGGTACCTGATCCTCACCAGCGCCGTGTCCGTCGTCCAGTTCTACGTCGAGCGGTACTTCGCGCGGGGCGCCACCCGCAGCCTGCCGCCGACCCCGCTGCAGAAGGCGCGCTCGGGCCTCGCCGAGTTCCGGGCCCGGCTGCGCAGGGAGGCCGCCGTATGACCACCGCCGACACCCTGGAGACGACCCCGGCCGCGCTGGAGGTCCACGACGTGCACAAATGGTACGGCACCCACCGCGTGCTGGACGGCATCGATCTGACCGTCCGCCCCGGCGAGGTGGTGGCCGTCATCGGGCCCTCCGGATCCGGCAAGTCCACGCTGCTCAGAGTCGTCAACCACCTGGAGAAACCCGAGATCGGCCATGTCAGCGTCGGCGGCGAGCTGATCGGCGTCAAGCGGGCGGGCGGCGGACGGCTGAAGGAGCTGAGCGAGCGCGCCATCCTGGCCCAGCGCAGCCGGATCGGCTTCGTCTTCCAGAACTTCAACCTCTTCCCGCATCTGACCGTCCTCGACAACGTGGCCGCCGCGCCCGTCGCCACCGGGCGGCTCACCGGTCCCCAGGCCCGGGAACTGGCCCGCGAACTGCTCACCCGGGTCGGCCTCGGCGACCGAGCCGACGCCTACCCGCGCCGGCTCTCCGGCGGACAGCAGCAACGCGTCGCCATCGCCCGGGCGCTCGCCCTGCGCCCCGGCATCATCCTGTTCGACGAGCCCACCTCCGCGCTCGACCCCGAACTGGTCGGCGAGGTGCTCTCCGTCATCAAGGACCTCGCCACCAGCGGCACCACCCTGGTCATCGTCACCCACGAGATCGGCTTCGCGCGCGAGGTAGCCGACCGGATCGTGTTCCTCGACGGCGGCCGGATCGTCGAACAGGGCCCGCCCTCCGAGGTCCTCGACCGACCGCGGCACGAGCGGACCAGGGAGTTCCTCAGCAAGGTCCTGTGACCCGCCGCATCCCCACGACCTCCCCCCACACCACCCTCAGCACCCTCAGCGACAAGGAACGGCCATGCGCACCCACTTCACCCGACGCAGCCTGATACGCGGCATCACCGCGGCGACCGCCGTCGCCTCCCTGGCCACCGGGCTCGCCGCCTGCGGTGGCGACAGCGACGCGGCCACCACCACCGACAGCGCCAGGTCCGGCGAGGTCGTCATCGGCCGCGTCTCCAACGGCGCCGCCACCCAGACCACCCTCAGGGTCTCCGAGGTCAAGTCCATCAGCGCCGAACTGCCCGCCGCCGTAAGGAAGCGCGGCACGCTGGAGATCGGCATCGGCGCCCTGCCCGCCGGGTTCCCGCCGCTGGCGTACGTCGGCAGCGACCAGAAGACCCTCACCGGCTCCGAGCCCGACCTCGGCCGTCTGGTCGCCGCGGTCCTCGGGCTCAGGGCCGACGTCAAGAACTCCACCTGGGAGAACCTCTTCGTCGGCATCGACAGCGGCAAGGTCGACGTGGCCTTCTCCAACGTCACCGACACCGAGGAACGCAAGAAGAAGTACGAGTTCGCCTCCTACCGGCAGGACAACCTCGCCTTCCTCGTGCCGAAGAAGAGCACCTGGAACTTCGACGGCGACTACGAGAACCTCGCCGGCCGGACGATCGCCGTCGCCTCCGGCACCAACCAGGAGAGGATCCTCCTGGAGTGGAAGAACAAGCTGGCCAAGGAGGGCAAGAAGCTCACCGTCAAGTACTTCCAGGACAGCCCCAGCACCTATCTCGCCCTGAACAGCGGCAAGATCGACGCCTCCTTCGGTCCCAACCCCGGCTTCGCCTACCACAACCGCCAGGTGGCCGGCACGCCCAATGCCACCCGCACCGCGGGCACCTACTCCGGCGCGGGCGCGAGGCTGCAGGGCCTGATCGCGGCGACCGCGAAGAAGAACAGCGGCCTCGCCAAGCCGCTCGCCGACGCCGTCAACTACCTGATCGAGCACGGCCAGTACGCCAAGTGGCTCAAGGCGTACAACCTCTCCGACGAGGCCGTCGCCAGGTCCCGGGTCAACCCGCCCGGACTGCCGCTGGACAACTCCTGAGGCCGGCCGCACCACGGGGCCGGGCCGGGACCGTGCCGGTCCCGTGGTGCGGGAACAACCGTGGGCGGCCCGCGCGTTGTGCGTCGTGACGACATCCGCGAGGCGGCCGCCCACCCGGCCCGCCGAGCCCGACGGACGGAGGTGACGGCCGTGCCCCGCGCACTCCCGCAGCGCGCCCCGCGCCCGTACCGCTCCGTCCGCCTGACATCCCGGGCGCACATAGACCTCCAGCGTGTGTCCGCCGCGCTCTGTCGCCGCTGACCCCTTCTCCCGGCCCGCCCGGCCCGCAAGGCCCGGGTTTCCTCCTGCCGCGCTCGCCCGTGCCGACGCCCGCCCCGCGAGCCGGTGTTCTCCTCCGGACGTCAAGGAAGGCACCGACGTGTCCGCTACCTCCTCGTCAGCACCCTCCTCCCCACTGCACCTCGCCGTCGCCCTGGACGGCACCGGCTGGCACCCCGCGTCCTGGCGGGAGCCGGTCGCCCGCCCCGGTGAGCTGTTCACCGCCGGGTACTGGGCCGACCTGGTCGCCGAGGCCGAGCGCGGCCTGATCGACTTCGTCACCCTCGAGGACGGCCTCGGCCCGCAGTCCTCGCACCCGTTCGACCCCGACGAGCGCACCGACCAGGTGCGCGGCCGGCTCGACGCGGTGCTCATCGCCTCCCGCGTGGCCCCGCTCACCCGGCACATAGGCCTGGTCCCGACCGTGGTGGTCACGCACACCGAGCCGTTCCACATCTCCAAGGCCATCGCCACCCTCGACTACGTGAGCACCGGCCGCGCCGGTGTGCGGGTGCAGATCAGCGCCCGGCCGCACGAGGCCGCCCACTTCGGCCGCCGTACCGTCCGCCGGATCGAGGCCTACGACAGCCCGGCCGCGCAGGACCTGCTCACCGAACTGTTCGACGAGGCCGCCGACTACGTGGAAGTGGTGCGCCGGCTGTGGGACAGCTGGGAGGACGACGCGGAGATCCGGGACGCGGCCACGGGCCGCTTCATCGACCGGCACAAGCTGCACTACATCGACTTCGAGGGCCGCCACTTCAGCGTCAAGGGCCCCTCCATCACACCCCGCCCGCCCCAGGGCCAGCCCCCGGTGACCGCCCTCGCCCACCAGACCGTGCCGTACCGGCTTCTCGCCCGCCAGGCCGACATCGGCTACGTCACCCCGCACGACGCGGACCACGCCCGCGCGATCGTCGCCGAGATCCGCGCCGAGCAGCAGGCCGCCGGCCGGGCCGCCGAGCCGCTGCACGTCTTCGGCGACCTCGTCGTCTTCCTCGACGGCAGCCGGGCCGAGGCCGAGGCCCGGCGGGAGCGGCTGGACGCGCTCGCGGGGGAGCCGTACACGAGCGACGCCCGCGTCTTCACCGGTACGGCCGCCCAGCTCGCCGACGAACTGGAGGAGCTGGCCGCGCAGGGACTCACCGGGTTCCGGCTGCGGCCCGCCGTCGCCGGGCACGACCTGCCCCGCGTCAGCCGGGACCTGGTGCCCGAACTCCAGCGCCGGGGCCGCTTCCGGCGCGCCTACGAGGCGGACACCCTGCGCGGCCTGCTCGGCCTCGCCCGCCCCGCCAACCGCTACGCAGCAGCCTGAGCAGGAGAGGACGACCCCACCCCATGAGCAAGCCGCTGAAGCAGATCCACCTGGCCGCGCACTTCCCCGGCGTCAACAACACCACCGTGTGGAGCGACCCGGCCGCCGGCAGCCACATCGAGTTCAGCTCCTTCGTGCACTTCGCGCAGACCGCCGAACGCGCCAAGTTCGACTTCCTGTTCCTCGCCGAAGGGCTCAGGCTGCGCGAACAGGGCGGCGAGATCTACGATCTCGACGTCGTCGGCCGCCCGGACACCTTCACCGTGCTGGCCGCCCTCGCCGCCGTCACCGAACGGCTGGGCCTGACCGGAACCATCAACTCCACCTTCAACGAGCCCTACGAGGTCGCCCGCCAGTTCGCGAGCCTCGACCACCTCTCCGGCGGCCGCTCCGCCTGGAACGTCGTCACCTCCTGGGACGCCTTCACCGGCGAGAACTTCCGCCGCGGCGGCTTCCTGCCGCAGGAGGAGCGCTACTCCCGCGCCAAGGAGTTCCTCGCCACCGCGAACGAGCTCTTCGACTCCTGGCGCGGCGACGAGATCCTCGCCGACCGCGCCACCGGCACCTTCCTGCGGGACGCCAGGGCCGGCGCCTTCGTGCACCGGGGGCAGCACTTCGACATCCACGGACGGTTCAACGTCCCGCGTTCCCCGCAGGGCCGCCCGGTGATCTTCCAGGCCGGCGACTCCGACGAGGGCCGCGAGTTCGCCGCGTCCAGCGCCGACGCCATCTTCAGCCGGCACGCGACCCTGAAGGAGGGCCAGGCCTTCTACCGGGACGTCAAGTCCCGGCTCGCCGCGTACGGCCGCCGCCCCGACCAGTTGCTCATCCTGCCCGCCGCGACCTTCGTCCTCGGCGACACCGACCAGGAGGCCGCCGAACTCGCCCGCGAGGTGCGCCGGCAGCAGGTCAGCGGGGCCACCGCCATCAAGCACCTGGAGTTCGTGTGGAACCGCGACCTGTCGGCGTACGACCCGGAGGGCCCGCTGCCCGACGTCGACCCCGTGGTGAGCGAGGAGCACATATCCCGGGGCCGCGCCCAGGTGCGGATGTACCGGGACCCGATCGCCGTCGCCCGTGAGTGGCGGCAGCTCGCCGAGGCCAACAAGTGGTCCATCCGCGACCTGGTCATCAACACCGGCAACCGGCAGACCTTCGTCGGCTCCCCGGCCACCGTCGCGCAGAGCATCGACGACTTCGTGCAGGCCGACGCGGCCGACGGCTTCATCCTGGTCCCGCACATCACGCCCGGCGGCCTCGACCCCTTCGCCGACAAGGTCGTCCCGCTGCTCCAGGAGCGCGGCGTGTTCCGCGCCGACTACACGGGCACGACCCTGCGCGACCACCTCGGCCTCGACCACCCCGACGCCGCCGCGCACGCCCCGGCCGAGCGGGTCGCGTCCTGAACGGGCGGCCGCGACCCCCACGCGGCCGCGGTCGTCACCTCCCCCGTAGGTGGCGACCGCGGCCGCTTCCCCGCTCCCCCCGGCGCCGGACCCTGGCCGCTGCCGTCCCTGTGCCGTCACCGGCACCCGGCCGCCGTCGCTCCCGGGCCCCCACCCGGAGCGCGAACGGACGCGGACGGCGAAACGGCGGCCCCCGACGAGCCGGACCCGGGCGGCGCCGTCGTCCGGCGCGCCGCCGCCGTCTGCCGCGCAAGCGGGCAGAGGCGTCGGGTCATGCGCCCAGCCTGCCCGCCCGCCGGCGCCGGGCGCCTGAGTCGGGGGCTACTCAAGTCGCCCTGTATCAAACCTGAGTACGCGGGCTCTGCATGACGTGAGGACTTACGAGCAGGACGCCGAGACGCTTCAGCTGCCCTGGCCGTTCACCGGCCGGGAGGAGGAACTGGAACTGGTCCGCGGATCGTCGGCCGCCGGCCGGCCCGGCATCGTGGTCACCGGACCGGCCGGCCACGGCAAGACCCGGCTGATCACCGAGGCGGTCCGGGGCACCGAGCACGCCCTGGTCACCGGCACCCCCGAGGCCCAGGGCCTGCCCTTCGCGGCCTTCGCCCACCTGCTGCCCGACACCGTCTCACTGCACCACGCGGTACGGACGCTGTCCGGCGTCCGGCTCCTCGTCGTGGACGACGCCCATCTGCTGGACGAGGCCTCCGCCGCCCTCGTGCACCAGCTCGCGGTGCACGGCCGGACCCGGCTGGTCGTGGCCGCGGTGGACGGCGTGCCCGCGCCCGCCGCGGTGTCCCGGCTGTGGACCGGCGAGCTGCTGCCCCGGCTGGCCCTGAGGCCGCTGCCCTGCGAGGACGTCGCCCGCATGCTCGGCGCGGCCGGCCTCGAACCGCTCACCGTGCGCCGGCTGTACCGGATGTGCCGGGGCGATCTGCGGCTGCTGCGCGACCTGGTCGCCGCGCTCGGCCCGGCCGGACTACTGCGCCCCGTGGCCGGTACCGAGGAGCGGGCCTGGCGGGGCGCGCTGCCCGTCACCGCGGCGGTACGGGAGCGGCTCGCGCCCGTGCTCGACCGTTCCCACCCCGGGGAGCGGGACATCCTCGAGCGCCTCGCGTTCGCCGAGCCGCTGCCGTTGCCGCTGGACGACCTCGACCCGGCGGCCCTGGACGTCCTGGAGGCCCTCGAGGCGGACGGCCTGGTCCACGTCGACGACGAGACCGGCGACGTCACCCTCGCCCATCCCCTGCACGGGCCGGCCCTGCGCGCCACGACCGGCAGGCTGCGCGCCCGGCGGCTGGCCGGCGCGCCGGTCCGGTACGGCCCGGCCCTGGAGGCCGAACGCCGGCTGCTCCTGCGGCGGATGGAGCGGTCCGACGTCCGCCCGGCCCCGACACCGGTGGGGGAGTGGCTGGTCGCGGAGGGCGCGTACCTGCCCGCCGGGTACGCCGCCGTCCGCGCCCGGTTCGCACGGCTGCGCGGCGAGCTGCGGGACGCCGCCGCGTGGGCCCGGGAGGGGCTGAGGGAGGCGCCGGGAGACGCGGCCTGCCTCGCGGAACTCCGCCGGGCGGACGGGGAGGTGGGCGACGGCGGCAGTGACGACGTGTACGGCCGGTACGACGCCGTACGCCTCGGCGCGCCCGAACGGGTCCTGGGGCGGCTGCCGGCCGGCAGCGTGTTCGCGCGGCACGCGGAGGCCCTGGCGCGGGCGGACGGAGCCGGTCTCGACAGGGTCGCCGAGGAGCTGGAGGAGCGGGGGTTCCTGCTGTTCGCGGCCGAGGCGCGGGCGCAGGCCGCGCGGACGCACCAGGATCCGCGGGCCGCGCGTCTCTCCCGCACGCGGGCGGTCGCGCTCGCGCGGCGCTGCCAGGACGCCCGCACACCGGCGCTGGCGGGACTCGTCCTCGGTGAACTCACGGCCCGGCAGCGGCAGATCGTGACGCTGGCGGCGTCCGGGCTGAGCAACCGGGAGATCGCCGAGCGGCTCACGCTGTCCGTACGGACGGTGGGCAACCATCTGTACAGCGCCTACAGCCGTCTCGGAACCGGTGACCGGGGCGCCCTGCCCTGGCTGGTGGACTCGCCGGAGCGGGCGTCGGCGTGAGGCTCACGCGGCCCCGAACGCCGCGAACGCCCAGCCCGTCGCCTGGTGGACGGAGTCGCCCGGCAGGGCGGTGCGGGCGTCCCGGAGCGCCTCCGCCAGCGACAGGCCCGCGTCCAGGCCCTTGTGGAGCGCGAGCATCAGCGGCACCACCGCCGCGTCGTTGACCGGCGCGCTGCTCGCCACCACCCCGGCCGTGCCCAGCGGCAGCAACGCGGTGACCAGGCCGAGGAGTTCGTCGGCGCCGACGGAGGCGAGGCGGGCGGTGTCGCAGCTGGAGAGGATGATCCGGTACGGGCTGCGGGCGAGCCGTTCGAAGTCGTGCACGATCAGCGGGCCGTCGGCCATGCGCAGGGCGGAGAACAGCGGGCTGTCGGCGCGGAACGTGCCGTGCGCCGCCAGGTGCGCCAGCGCCGCGCCGTCAAGGTGCTCCAGCACGCGCGGGACCTGGGCGTCGTCGCCCTCGAGGACCGTCGCGGCGCCGTACCGGCCGGCCAGTTCCGGCACCTCCGCGCCGCCGGTCGCGAGGCCCGGCCCGCGCACCAGCACCTGCCGGCCGCCCGGCGGCGGCTCGGTCTCGCGGGCCCGCAGCCAGCTGCCCGCCGACGGCGAGACGCTGAGCACCCGGTCCCGCAGCGCGGGCAGCAGCGCCCACGGCACCCGGTGCAGCGCCCCCGGCGGCACGATCACCACGGGCCCCGGGCCGAGATGGTCCGCCGCCCCGGCCAGCAGCAGCTCCTGCAGCCGCAGCCCGGCGGCCTCCACCAGCGGCAGCCGGGCCTCGGCGCCGGGGTGTGCCAGGCGCCGCAGCCCGGCCTGTACGTACTCCGCCTCGGCGACCGCCTGGGCGAGCGGGCCGCCGGTGAACCGCCGGACCCGGCCCTGCCCGCACAGCAGGACGTGCACCCGCCCGTCGACCACGGCGAGTTCCACCAGCCGCGCCTCGCCGAGCCGGTCCAGCAGCCGGGCCACGTCGAAGCCGTCGCCCTCGTGCGGGGCCGAGCCGCGCATGCGGTGGATGCGGGAGCGGATCTCCCGCTCCAGGCGCCGCTGTTCGCGCTCCAGCGCCGGCACCGGACGGCCCTCCATCCGGGCCTCCTCGGCGCGGGCGGCGATCTCCCGGTAGGCGGTCAGCACACCGAGCAGCTCCGGGTCGGCGGGCGGCCGGGTGGGCGGCGCGGACAGCACGGTCGCCCGCCACCGCTCGCTCCACTGCAGCAGCCGGCGCGGTGAGCCGTGGGCGAGGCTCACCTCCTGGGCGAGCGCGGCCAGTTCGGCGCCCTGCGCGGTGGCGTGCGCCCGCAGCTCCGAGGCGCCGAGCGTCGTCCGGTGGTCGTCGAGCACGTCCAGACCGCGCCGGCACGCCTCCAGCACGCCCCGCCGGGACCCGGCCGCGCGCGCCCTGAGGGCCTGTGCCGCCCAGCCCGTCACCCGGGCCGGCGGCGGCCCGCCGTACCGGCTGCGCGCGGCCGCCGCCAGATGCCGTTCGGCCTCGGCCGGCCGGCCCAGTGCGAGCGCGACCCGGCCCGCGAGCAGGGACGCCTCCGGTGCGGCCGGCGAGCCGAACGAGGCCAGCTTCTCCGCGACGGCCGCCGCGTCCGCGACCAGCCGCCCCGAGCGGCGCCCGGCCGCGGCCCGCGCCTCCAGGAGCACCAGCCGGGCATGGGTCTCCCACCACGGCCGACGCTGCGCCGCGAACAGCCGTACGGCGACGGCGGCGCGGGCCGCGGCGGTGTCCGGGTCCCGGGCCGAGCGGGCGGCCCGCGCGGCGGCCAGCAGCAGCTCGGCCTTCCGGGTGGACTGGCCGCCGATCCGGTCCAGCAGCGCGATCGTCGCGTCCGCCTCGGCCAGCGCCTCCGGGGCGAGTCCGGCCGCCATCAGCACCTCGCAGCGGCGCAGCGACAGCATGTAGGTGGGGGTGCCGAGCTTGGCGTACCGTTCCTCGGCCTCGTCCAGCAGGCGCAGCGCCGCCGGGATGTCACCGGAGCGGAACGCGGCGAGCCCGCGGCTCTCCACCGCGTCGGCCTTGTCGTGCTCCTGGCCGGTGGTGTCCCACAGCCGCTCCGCCGCCGTGAAGTCGGCGACCGCCCGGTCCACCGCGCCGAGCGCGAGATGGACGGTGGCCCGCAGGGTCAGCGCCCGCGCGGTCCAGATGTCGTCGCCGGCCTGCCGCAGCACGGGCAGCGCCCGGCGTACGTCCTCCAGCGCCTCCCGGTGACGCCCCAGCACCCACCACACGTACGCCCGCCGGAACAGCACCCGGGCGCGGGTGTGCCCGCTGCCCCGCGCCACCCCGCGCTCGAAGGAGGTGAGCCCCTGCCGTGTGCGCCCCGCGTGCACCAGTGCGACCCCGAGCGTGGCGAGCACATCCGCCTCGCGGTCCGCCGAGTCGGCGCGCGCGGCCAGGTCCCGGGCCCGCCGCAGATGCCGCAGCGAGATCCGCAGGTCGCCGAAGTCCCGCTGCCAGATGCCGAGGACCTGGTGGGCGACGCTCGCGTGCAGCGGCGGCGGAGCGGCCCGCAGCACCTGCTCCGCGCGGGATCGGGCCGCGCCCGGGTCGGCGAACACCAGGGGCAGAAGTTCGAGGACCGAGTCGCTTCCCGCCGTCACGTGTCGCATCGTAGTGGCCACCTGTATCAGACGGCGGCCTCCCGGCTCTCACTGTCGAACGCCGTCGTCAGGGGGAGGACAGGTCATGGCTCCACAGCGGTTCCACGAGCAGTTCCGGCACATCCAGCGCTCGATGCCGGACGTCTCCCTGGCCATGGGCCCGGACGAGGACGCCCACTTCCTGTACGAGAAGGGGGTCGTCCTGGCCCGGGACGGCGAGGAGGCCCGCGTCGTCGAGGACACCGTGCGCGCCCACTTCACCGCGACCGACGGCCTGGTCCCGGACCACGTCCGGCGCGACGGCCCGCAGACCGGCCGCACCGGCGTCACCCGCATCCGCGTCGGCGACCCGGCCGCCGGCGACGACGCCGTGCCGCACGCGCTGCGCGCCCTGCGGGAGGCCGAGGACCGCCGGGGCCGCCGGCTGGTCGGCCGCAACCACGTGGTGCACATCGCGGTCAACGCCTGCCCCGGCGACGAGCCGGTGCCGGTCGCCCGCACCCAGCCGGCCAACCCGGCCGCCGCCGAGGGCGGTGACGACGCGGACGGCGCCGCCCGCGTCCTCGTGATCGACACCGGGCTGGTCCACGACCACGGCTCCTACCCGCTGCTCGCCCGCACCACGGGCGACCCCGAGGCGGCCGAGACCGACGCCGACGGGGTGCTGCGTCCGTACGCCGGCCACGGCACGTTCATCGCGGGGATCCTCGCGGCCGTCGCGCCGGGCACCGCGATCACCGTGCGCGGCACCCTGAACGACGCCGGGGCCGTCCTGGAGTCCGAGTTCGGCGCCCGGCTCTTCGAAGCGGTCGACCAGGGCGGCTGGCCCGACATCATCAGCCTCTCCGCGGGCACCACCACCGAGGGCGGCGACGGCCTCCTCGGCCTGGAGGCGTTCATGCGCGAACTGCGCGAGCAGCGCACCCTGCTGGTGGCCGCGGCCGGCAACAACGCCAGTGACACGCCGTTCTGGCCCGCCGCCTACGCCGCCCTGCCCGAGTACGGCGACAGCGTGCTGTCGGTCGGCGCGCTGCGCGCGGACGGCGACGGCGAGGCCTGCTTCAGCAACCACGGGCCCTGGGTGCGGGTCTTCGCCCCCGGCGAGCGTCTCACCAGCGCCCTCACCGGCTTCGGCACGCCCGTGCCGTACGTCTACCAGCACTCCACCTACGACGCCTGCCGGTTCGGCTACGACTATGCGTGCACCTGCCGGTTCCCGCGCCACACCGGTGTGCTCAGCGAGGGCCGGGAGAGCACCGGCGCCAAGCCGGACCAGGTGATGTTCGACGGCCTCGCCCAGTGGAGCGGTACCTCCTTCGCCACACCGGTCGCCGCCGGCCTCGTCGCCGCCCGGATGACGGCGCACGCGGAGCGCGATCCGCGCACGGCGCTCACCCGGCTGCTCGCGGGCACCACCGACACCGCCGAGGTGCGCGGGGCGCGCGTCCCGGCGCTCCGGCCGCCCACCTGGCGCCCGGTTCCGGTCGTGGCCCCGGCCGTGCCCGCATGAGGCCGGGAACCCTCCGCCCCACGGCGTACCATGACGTGCCGTACATGAGGGGTGGAGCCGTGGACCGAACAGAGGTCGGCGCGCTCGTCCGGTCCGCCGTCGACGGGGACGCCGCGGCCTGGAAGGCGCTGGTGGAAGGGATGAGTCCGCTGGTGTGGTCGGTGGTGCGCGCGCACCGGCTCTCCGAGGCCGACGGGCACGAGGTCTACCAGACCGTGTGGTTCCGCTTCGCCCAGCACCTGGGCCGCATCCGCGAACCCGACAAGGCCGGTTCCTGGCTGGCCAGCACGGCCCGCCACGAGTGCCTGAAGGTGCTCAAGAGCCTGACCCGGCTGACCCTGACCGACGACCCGCGGGTGCTGGACCGGGCCAGCGACGACCGGACCCCCGAGGAGTCGCTGATCGAGTCGGAGGACGAGGCGGACCGGGCCGAGCGGGTCCGCCGCCTCTGGCAGGAGCTGGACGGACTGGGGGAGCGCTGCCGGCAGTTGCTGCGCGTGCTCGTGTCCTCCCCGCCGCCCAGCTACGGAGAGATCTCGGCCGCGCTCGGCATCGCGGTCGGCAGCATCGGCCCCCTGCGCCAGCGCTGTCTGCGCCGGCTGCGGGACCGGATGGACGCACGGGGTGCGGCGTGAACGAGGACGAACGGTTCCCTCAGACGGGCCCGGTGGACGGGGAGCGGGCGGACGCCCTGCTGGAGCGGGAGCTGCGCCAGGCGGCCGCGGTCCTCGACCCGGTCCCGGAGGCCCTGCGCCAACTGGCGCTGGACGCCTACGCGTTGCACGACCTGGACGCGCGGATCGCCGAGCTGACCTTCGACTCGCTGGTGGACGCGCTGCCGGTCAGGGGCGTGACGGACGCGCCGCGGATGCTGACGTTCAGCGCCGGCGAGGTCACCGTCGACGTCGAGGTCACCGAGGACGGGATGATCGGCCAGGTGCTGCCGCCCGGGTCCGCGCACATCGAGGTGCTCGACGGCCCGCGGACCGCCCGCCCGGTCCCCGTCGACACGCTCGGCCGCTTCACCAGCGACATCCCGCCGGCCGGCCCGTTCGCCCTCAGGCTGCGGACCGGCACGGAGGTGATCGTCACGGAGTGGCTGCGGGCGTGACCCGGGCGCTGTGAGCGCCCGCGGACCCGCTCAGCGGACCCAGGTCACCGGCAGCGACCGCGGGCCGCGGATCATCGTCCGGTGCCGCCAGCGCACCTCTTCGGCCGGCACCGCGAGCCGCAGCCCGGGCAGCCGGTCCAGCAGGGTGTCCACCAGCAGCTCGGTCTGCAGCCGGGCCAGCAGCGTGCCGGTGCAGAAGTGCGGGCCGTTGCCGAACGCCACGTGCGGGTTCGGATCGCGGTCGGGGTCGATGCGGTCCGGGTCGGGGAAGACGGCCGGGTCCCGGTTGGCGGCGAGGTAGGAGACGTACACCGGCTCGCCCGCGGCGATCCGCTGCCCGGCGATCTCCACGTCCTCCAGCGCGATCCGGGCGAGCCCGACCGAACTGCGGTGCGGGATCCACCGCAGCAGCTCGTCCAGCACGGGGCCGCGCGCCTCGGGATGCGTCAGCATCCGCTCCATCAGCTCCGGCCGGGTCAGCAACAGGTACAGCATCTGCCCGCAGTTGTGCGTGACGGCCTCGCCGCCGATCTGCAGCGGACCGGCCAGCCCGACGGCCTCCTCCTCGCTGATCTCGCCGCGCGCCACGGCCCCGCCGAGCATGGAGTACACGTCCTCGCCCCGGCCGTCGGAACGGGCCCGGACGATCGTCCTGATCCACCCGTACAGGCCGTCCTTGGCCCGGCCGGCCGCCTCGGCCCCGTTGGTGGAGATGATCTCCCGGGTCCAGGCGTGCACCTGCGCCCGGTCGGCGGCGGGCACGCCCATCACCTCGCTGACGACGCTCAGCGGGAACGGCTCCAGCACCCGCTCGACCAGGTCGGCCGGCGGCCCGTCGCGTACGACGCCGTCCATCAGCTCGTCCAGGATCTCCTGCGCGCGGGGCCGCAGCCGTTTCATGGCGCTCACCGTGAAGGCGCCGGCGACCGGCTTGCGCAGCCGGTTGTGGTCGGGCTGGTCGGCCCAGGCGAGCGAGCCCGGGCGGGGTGCGAAGTTCGGTGCCATACGGGTCACCTGACGCCGTGTCACCTCGGTGCGGCTGAACCGCGGGTCGTTGGTGATCCGCTTGACGTCGTCGTAGCGGGTCGCCAGCCACGCCCAGCCCTCGCCGAACGGCAGCCGGATCCGGGTCAGCGGACCCTCGCGCATCAGGCCGGCGAGCACCGGGTCGAAGTCCGTCCCGTCCAGGTCGGGTGTGGGCCAGTCCCGTACGGGCGGGGTCTGGCCGGTGAGCGTGATCTCCTCGGTCATGCGCACCACCTTGGTACGGGCGCCGGCGGCTGTCCTGCGGGCGTAGGCCAGGTGGGGGGCCGTGTGCGCCTACCGGGGGGCGGCCGCGTCGGCCAGTGCGGCCAGCCGGCCGGCCAGGCGGTCCAGGCCGGGGCCCGCGGCCCCGCCCGGCTCGGTCATGTAGGTGTCCCGCCTGATCTCCACCATCACGGCGGCGACCCGGGCGTCGGCGCCGTGGAACTCCAGCGGCACGTAGGTCCCGGCGAACGGGCTGTCCAGGCCGGTCCCCCCGGTGTCCGCGAACGCCGCGCGGGCCGCTTCGGCGAGCCACGCCGGGGTGTGGAAGGCGTCCGTGCCCAGGCACACCGGCGGGCGCGGGCCGGCGCCGTGCAGTTCGTAGGGCAGCGGCTCGGTGGGATAGGAGTGCACGTCGATGATCACGGCCCGGCCGGTCGCGGCCAGCCGCCCGGCGACCGCCTCGGCCATGGCGCGCGCGTACGGCCGGAAGTACCGCGCCAGCAGCGGCTCCGGGTCGGTGTCCGCGGGCCGCAGCTCGCCCCGGTGCGTGGTCCGCGTGTACACGGCGCCCATGCCGACGGCCGCCATCTCCTCCCGCTCGTCGGGGAACCGCTCGGGATCCACGACGAGCCGGGACAGCCGGTTCACGAACCGCCAGGGCCTGACCCGGGCCAGTTCGGCGGCCCGCTCGGCGAGTTCGGCGGTGTGCGCGTCGGTGATGTGGTCCAGCTCCCGCTCCAGCGCGCTGTCGTCCAGCACGATCCCGGCCCGCACGTCTGCCGGGACGGTCCGCGCGGAGTGCGGCACGTGCAGCAGCACGGGCGAGCCGGGATCACCGGGCAGCAGGTCGAAGGAGGGCACGGGCGGCTCCGGGAGAGGGTCGGCGGTACGGACACGGCTCCGCCCCGGCCGGGGTGGCCGGCCGGGGCGGAGGAGCGCTCACGCGGATGGCTCGGGCGCCGTGGCGGCCCGCGCCGGGGTCAGCGGCCCAGGGACGCCAGGGCCTCGTTCCAGGTGGCCGACGGGCGCATGACCGCGTCCGCCTTGGCCTTGTCGACCTGGTAGTAGCCGCCGATGTCGGCCGGCTTGCCCTGGACGGCGATCAGCTCGTCCACGATCTTCTGCTCGTTCGCGGCGAGGGTCTCGGCCAGCGGCGCGAAGGCCTTCGCCAGGTCGGCGTCGTCGGTCTGCCGGGCCAGCTCCTGCGCCCAGTACAGGGACAGGTAGAAGTGGCTGCCGCGGTTGTCGATGCCGCCGAGGCGCCGGGTCGGGGACTTGTCCTCGTTGAGGAAGGTCGCCGTGGCGCGGTCGAGGGTGTCGGCGAGGACCTTGGCGCGGGTGTTGCCGGTGGCCGCCGCGTACTGCTCGAAGGACGGGACGAGCGCGAAGAACTCGCCGAGGGAGTCCCAGCGCAGGTAGTTCTCCTTGACCAGCTGCTGGACGTGCTTGGGCGCGGAGCCGCCGGCGCCCGTCTCGAACAGGCCGCCGCCCGCCATCAGCGGGACGACCGACAGCATCTTGGCGCTGGTGCCCAGCTCCAGGATGGGGAAGAGGTCGGTCAGGTAGTCGCGCAGCACGTTGCCGGTCACCGAGATGGTGTTCTCGCCGCGGCGGATGCGCTCCACCGACAGCTTGGTGGCTTCGACCGGGGGCAGGATCCGGATGTCCAGGCCCTCGGTGTCGTGCTCCTGCAGGTACTGCTTGACCTTCGCGATGAGCTGCGCGTCGTGGGCGCGGTTCTCGTCCAGCCAGAACACGGCCGGGTCGCCGGTGGCGCGGGCCCGGGTGACGGCCAGCTTGACCCAGTCGCGGATCGGGGCGTCCTTGGTCTGGCAGGCGCGGAAGATGTCGCCGGCCGAGACGGCCTGCTCGATCACGACGTTGCCGGCCTGGTCGACGAGGCGGACCGTGCCCGTGGTGGGGATCTCGAAGGTCTTGTCGTGGCTGCCGTACTCCTCGGCCTTCTGCGCCATGAGGCCGACGTTCGGGACCGAGCCCATGGTGGACGGGTCGTAGGCGCCGTTGGCGCGGCAGTCGTCGATCACGGCCTGGTAGACACCGGCGTAGGAGGAGTCAGGCAGCACCGCGAGGGTGTCGTGCTCCTGGCCGTCCGGGCCCCACATGTGGCCGGAGGTGCGGATCATGGCCGGCATCGAGGCGTCCACGATCACGTCGGAGGGCACGTGCAGGTTGGTGATGCCCTTGTCGGAGTCGACCATCGCGAGGGCCGGGCCCTCGGCCAGCTCGGCCTCGAAGGAGGCCTTGATCTCGGCGCCCTCGGGCAGGGACTCGATGCCCTTGAGGATCCCGCCCAGACCGTCGTTCGGGGTCAGACCGGCGGCGGCGAACGTCTCGCCGTACTTCGCGAACGTCTTCGGGAAGAAGGCGCGCACCACGTGACCGAAGATGATCGGGTCCGAGACCTTCATCATCGTGGCCTTCAGGTGCACGGAGAACAGCACGCCCTCCTGCTTGGCGCGGGCGACCTGCGCGGCGAGGAACTCGCGCAGCGCGGCGACGCGCATCACGGAGGCGTCGACGACCTCGCCCTCGAGGACGGGCACGGACTCGCGCAGCACGGTCGTCGAGCCGTCGTCGCCCTTGAGCTCGATGCGCAGCGTGCCGGGCTCGGAGATCACCACGGACTTCTCCGTGGAGCGGAAGTCGTCCACGCCCATGGTCGCCACATTGGTCTTGGACTCGGCGGTCCAGGCGCCCATGCGGTGCGGGTGGGTCTTGGCGTAGTTCTTCACCGAGGCCGGGGCGCGGCGGTCGGAGTTGCCCTCGCGCAGGACCGGGTTGACGGCGGAGCCCTTGACCTTGTCGTAGCGCGCGCGGATCTCGCGCTCCTCGTCGGTCTTCGGGTCGTCCGGGTAGTCCGGCAGCGCGTAGCCCTTGCCCTGCAGCTCGGCGATGGCGGCCTTCAGCTGCGGGATGGACGCCGAGATGTTCGGCAGCTTGATGATGTTGGCCGCGGGCGTCTTGGCC
Organism: Streptomyces sp. NBC_00557; assembly: GCF_036345995.1. Lineage (NCBI taxonomy): Bacteria > Bacillati > Actinomycetota > Actinomycetes > Kitasatosporales > Streptomycetaceae > Streptomyces > Streptomyces sp. NBC_00557. The sequence continues at coordinate 1,118,127 of NZ_CP107796.1, read as the reverse complement.
AGCTCGCCCAGCTCGCTCAGCGCGTCCGGGATGCGCTGGTCCTCGTTCAGGTACTCGGGGAAGACGGCGATGATGCGCCCGGCCAGCGAGATGTCACGCGTCTCCACGGGCACACCGGCCTGCGAGGCGTACGCCTGGATCACCGGCAGGAACGAATGCGTCGCCAGGGCCGGGGCCTCGTCTGTGTAGGTGTAGATGATGGTCGAGTCAGTCACCGGGTGCTCCGCTCCACGTCTGCAACATTGCTCGACATCAAGATATCTCGTGAGGGGGCCCGGCTCGACAGGGGTCCCGGCCGGACAGCGCGGCGCGCCGCCCCGGCCACGAGCCGCCGCGGGACGCGGTGACAACCGATCACCCGCCGACCACGGGCGGTCATCACGGAACCGGGCGTCCGGTCCCGCCCGCCAGCTCCCGTTCGATCCAGCGGCATATCACGTCCACCACGTACACCTGCTCGGCCCGGGTCAGCTCCCGGCCCTTCGGGATGCCGTGCCGGCGTTCCAGGCAGCCCCGGCAGCAGGTGGCGGTCGCGTGCTGGGCGACGAAGACCGGATGCCCCCGGTACGGCGTCTGCTTGCCGTCCTTGTACGGCGCGGCCGGCGCCAGCCGCCGGGCGATCAGGTCGTACGCGTGCCACCGGATCGTCGCCGGGCCCTTCAGCTCGGCGGTCGCCCGGTCCCGGCCGCGCAGGTGGAACCTCGCCCGGAAGGGTTCCCGGGCGAGGGCGTCGAGCCGCCGGTCGAGCCGGGCGGGATCGGAGGAATCGGCCATACCGCTTCGAGCGTAGCGTGCGGCTACGGGGCCGGTGTGGCCCCCGGCGTCCGCTCCTGACCGGCGCGCTGCTGCGGGATCGTCACCGCGCCCTGCTGCAGCGCCACCGTGCGGGTGGGGGCCGGGATGGAGATGCCCTCCTCGCGGTAGCGGCGGTGCAGGCGCTTGATGAACTCGTGCTTGATGCGGTACTGGTCGCTGAACTCGCCGACGCCGAGGATCACCGTGAAGCCGATCCGGGAGTCGCCGAAGGTGTGGAAGCGGATGGCGGGCTCGTGGTCGGGGACGGCGCCCTCGACCTCGCGCATGGTCTGCGCGACGACCTCCGCCGTGACCCTCTCCACGTGCTCCAGGTCGGCGTCGTAGCCCACTCCCGCCTGCACCAGCACGGTGAGCCGCTGCTCGGGGTGCGTGTAGTTGGTCATGTTGGCCTTGGCGAGCTGGCCGTTGGGGATGACCACCAGGTTGTTGGACAGCTGGCGGACCGTCGTCTGGCGCCAGTTGATGTCGACGACGTATCCCTCCTCGCCGGTGCCGAGGCGGATGTAGTCGCCCGGCTGGACGGTCTTGGAGGCGAGGATGTGGATGCCCGCGAACAGGTTGGCGAGGGTGTCCTGGAGGGCGAGGGCGACCGCCAGACCGCCGACGCCCAGGGCGGTCAGCAGGGGCGCGATCGAGATGCCGAGGGTCTGCAGGACCACCAGGAAGCCGATCGCCAGGACCAGCACCCGCGTGATGTTCACGAAGATCGTCGCCGAGCCCGCCACGCCCGAGCGGGACTGGGTGACCGTGCTGACCAGGCCGGCGATCACCCGGGCCGCGGACAGCGTCACCACGAGGATCAGCCACACCTGAAGGGCCTGGTCGACGTGGTGCTGCACCGTGCGGGTCAGCGGCAGCACCACCGCGGCCGCCGCCGCGCCGCCCGCGATCGCCGCCCAGGGGACGACCGAGCGCAGCGCGTCCACGATGACGTCGTCCCCGCTCCAGCGGGTCCGCTTGGCGTGTTTCGCGAGCCAGCGCAGCAAGGTGCGGGAGCAGAAGGCGAGCAGCAGGCCCGCCGCGACGGAGATGCCGGCGACGACGAGGTCGTCCAGGGTCAGCGCGCGGTTCACCGGTCACCTCCGGGGCGGGCCGCAGCTGCGGAGTTGTGAAGTCTCGTCACGGTGTCACCTGCTCGATGTGCGGAATGTGCGATCGCGCCGGGCCGGGAGAACTCCGGTGACCGGCGCGACCGTTCATCCTGCCGTATCCGGAACACCGGTCCGTACCCGGACCGGTGTCCTTCGGACAGCCGGATCAGACGATGCCCTCGGCGAGTTCGGCCTGGTCGCGGTCGCTGCCGTACGCGGCGGCGGTCGGGGTGCCGTACGAGCGGCGGGCGACGTACCACCAGATGCTCGCCAGGAGCAGGACGACGGCGAGCGCCACCGACGCGTAGTTCATGGTGCCGACGGTGACCGGCGCGGCCTGCGGCAGGCAGAACAGCACGGTCACACAGGCCACCCAGACCACCGCGACCCAGCCGACCGGCCGGCTCCAGCGGCCCAGATTCCACGGCCCCGGCCGGAACCGGTCGCCGGCGCGCAGCCGCAGCAGCACCGGGATCGCGTAGGCGGGGGTGATGCCGATGACGTTGATGGCGGTGACCGCGTTGTACGCCGTCGCCGAGTACAGGGACGGCAGGGCGAGGACGCCGGCCACGGCCACGGACAGCCACACGGCCGCCACCGGGGTCTGGGTGCGGGCGCTCACCGTGCGCCACAGCCGCGAGCCGGGCAGCGCGCCGTCCCGGCTGAACGCGAACACCATCCGGCTGGCCGCGGCGACCTCGGCGCTGCCGCAGAACAGCTGGGCGACGATCACCACCAGCAGCAGCGCGCTCGCGCCGCCGGTGCCCAGACCGTCGAGGAGGATCTGCGCGGGCGGCACACCCGTGGCGGTGGTGCGCGTGGCGTCGTAGTCCTGGATCGCGAAGGTCAGACCGGCGAGCAGCACGAAGCCGGCGATCCAGGACACCCAGATGGACCGCACGATGCCGCGCGCGGCGGACACCGAGGCCCGCGAGGTCTCCTCGGACAGGTGCGCGGAGGCGTCGTAGCCGGAGAAGGTGTACTGCGCGAGCAGCAGGCCGATCGCCGCCACGTACAGCGGGTTGTGCCAGCCGGTGTCGTCGACGAACTTCGTGAACACGAAGGACGCCGGCCGGTGGTGGCCGGGGACGATCGCGAGCGCGCCGACGATCAGCGCGACCCCCGCCAGGTGCCACCACACGCTGACCGAGTTGAGCAGGCTGACCAGGCGGACGCCGAACAGGTTCAGCACCGCGTGCAGCAGCAGGACGGCGCAGAAGACCAGCATGGTCTTCCCGGGCGTCGGCGTGAAGCCCCACTGCAGGTTCGCGAACGCGCCGGTGAACAGGGCGGCGCCGTAGTCGATGCCGGCGATGGCGCCGAGCAGCCCGAGCAGGTTCAGCCAGCCGGTGTACCAGCCCCAGCGCCGGCCGCCGAGCCGGTCGGCCATGTAGTACAGCGCGCCGGAGGTCGGATAGGCGCTGGTGACCTCGGCGAGGGCGAGGCCGACGCACAGCACGAACAGGCCGACGCCCGCCCAGCCCCACAGCATCACGGCGGGACCGCCGGTGTTCAGGCCGAACCCGTACAGCGTCATGCAGCCGGACAGGATCGAGATCACCGAGAAGCTGATCGCGAAGTTGCCGAAGCCGCCCATCCGGCGGGCCAGCACCGGCCGGTAGCCGAGTTCGCGCAGCCGCTTCTCCTCGTCCTGCTGGGGCAGGCCGGGCGACGGCGCTTGTTCGGGGGTGGGGGACATACGGGGGACCTCCGGGTCGACGGGGTTGCGGGCGTGGGGCGGTGCGGTCAGGGGCGGGCCGTCCGGCAGCGGTCCCGGGCCTGGGTGAAGACCTCCGCGGCACGGTCGCGGTCGGGCGTGCGGTACATCCAGGGAGGGGGCGTGAAGTAGGGGCCGATGGCGTCGAACACCCGGGCCGCGTCGGGGAACTGGAGCGAGCCCCACAGGGCGTGCGCGAGATGGTTCAGGTCGAGCAGGGAGCGTTCGGCGGGGCGGGTGCCGGTGTGCTCGAACCAGGAGTGCAGGGCGCGCCGCGCCTCGCGGGCCGCGTCCTCCGCCACCCAGTGCAGGTCCAGCGCCGCGTCGTGCCCGCTGTCGCGCCGGTACCGCTCGACGCGGACATACAGCGGCAGCAGGTGCAGCGGGGAACCGGGCGGGGCCTGCCCGGCGGCCCACTGCGCGTAGCCGGCGGCCTCCGCGAGCCGGCCCGTGCCGCCGCGCGCGTACAGGAACTGCAGCATCCGGTGGTGGGCCTCGCGGTTGTGCGGGTCGCGCCGGCCGGCCTCGGCCAGCAGCCCCCAGGGCCCCGGCGGCAGCGTCGGCTCGGGCGCGGGCGCCCGGTGCTCCTCCCAGCGCTGCTCCGGATCCAGCTGGGCCAGCGCCAGCAGACACACCCAGGGCACCGGGTCCCGCGGCGCGATCCGGGTGGCGGACTGGGCGGCGTCCCACGCCTCGATCCACAACTCGTGGGTACGGCGGTGGCGTTCGCGCCGGGCGCGCAGGGCCCGCTCCACGCCGACCCGGGCGTGCATCACCACGGCGTGCGCGCTGTCCGGTTCCTCGGTGAGCCAGGCGCGCACCACGTCGGTGCCGGCGGCGGCCGCCGCGAGGACCTGGGTGCGCTGGGTCCACCGCCATCCCGGCGCGGTGTCCGCGAGCAGGGCGCGCATGGCCATCCAGCGCCCGGTGCGCAGGTCCTGGAGCGCGGCGCGCAGGGCGTGGTCGGGACCTGCGGGGTCGTAGGAGGGACGGGGGCCTTCTCTGGCCATCAGCCGCCGGTCCCGGGCCACGGGCGCGCGGGCGGACGGGCGGGGTGGGGTGGCAACAGCCCTCCTGTGGGCGGCGATCACGGCTGCTCGGCGCTGGTCGGCGGTCACTATAGAGGCGCCGGTTCCGCCGTGCCATTGTTGTCAAGTCAACGAATTTTCCCGGGAGTTGAACGGCGAACCGTCCTTGACGCCGGACGCGGCGCGACGGCAGGCTGACGCCCTGTGATCGTCAGCGCGGAGCGGAAGAGGGTGCGATGACCGGGCCGGTGCTCGCCGTCGACCAGGGCACGTCCGGCACCAAGGCCCTCGTGGTCTGCCCGGAACGCGGCGTCCTCGGCTCCGGTTTCGCCGAGGTCCGCCCCCGGTATCTGCCCGGCGGACGCGTCGAGGCGGACCCGGCCGAGCTGTACGGCTCCGTCGTCGACGCCGGCCGGCAGGCGCTCGCCGAGGCCGGTGAGGACGTGGTCGCACTCGGCCTGGCCAACCAGGGCGAGACCGTCCTCGCCTGGGACCCGGGCACCGGCCGGCCGCTCACCGACGCCCTGGTCTGGCAGGACCGGCGCGCGGAGTCCGTCTGCACCGGACTCGCCGACCACGCCGAGGAGCTGCGGCAGCTCACCGGCCTGCCCCTGGACCCGTACTTCGCCGCGCCCAAGATGGCCTGGATCCGCCGCCACCTCACCCGCGAGGGCGTCGTCACCACGTCCGACGCCTGGCTGGTCCACCGCCTCACCGGCGCCTTCGCCACCGACGCCGCGACGGCGGGCCGCACCCAGCTCCTCGACCTGGACCGCGCCGCATGGTCGCCGAGGGCGCTGGAGCTGTACGGCCTGTCGGACGAACGGCTCCCGCAGGCCGCCGACAACGCCCGGCTCATCGGCACCACGAGCGTGTTCGGCCGGGAGATCCCGCTCACCGGGCTGTGCGTCGACCAGCAGGCCGCCCTGCTCGCCCAGCGCGTCACCGCACCCGGCGCCGCCAAGTGCACCTACGGCACCGGCGCGTTCCTGCTCGCCCACACCGGTGACCGCCCCCGGCGCGGCAGTTCGGGCCTGGTCTCCTGCGTGGCCTGGCGGCTCGCCGGCGCCACCGGCTACTGCCTGGACGGCCAGGTCTACACGGCGGCCTCCGCCGTCCGCTGGCTCACCGGCCTCGGCGTCATCTCCGGCGCCGCCGACCTCGACGCCGTCGGGGGCGCCGTCCCCGACAGCGGCGGTGTCACCTTCGTGCCCGCGCTCGCCGGTCTCGCCGCCCCCTGGTGGCGCGGCGACCTGCGCGGTTCGCTCACCGGGCTCGGCCTCGACACCGGACCCGGCCATGTGGTGCGCGCGCTGTGCGAGGGCATCGCCGCCCAGGTCGCCGAACTCGCCGACGCGGCCGCCGCCGACCTCGGCGCCCCGCTGGACACGCTGCGCGTCGACGGCGGCCTGACCCGCTCCGCCCTCCTCATGCAGACCCAGGCCGACCTGCTGCAACGCCCGGTCGAGGTCTCCGCGCTGGCCGACGCGACCGCACTCGGCGCGGCCGCCCTCGCCCGGCTCGGCGCGGACCGTACCCTGGACGTCGCCCAGGCCCTGCCCGACGGGAGGCCCGCCGCCGTGTACGAACCCCGCGTCACCGCCGACGAGGCCGCCGAGCGCCGCGCCCGCTTCCGCACGGCCGTCGAGGCCCTGCTCGGCGCATGACCGTCACCGCCGAGGGCCCGCTGCCCGCCCGGACGTACGACGTCGCGATCGTCGGCGCCGGAGTCGTCGGCTGCGCCGTCGCCCGCGAACTCGCCCGCCGGCCCCGCCTGAGCGTCGCCCTGGTCGAGGCCCAGGACGACGTCGGGCAGGGCACCTCCAAGGCCAACACGGCGATCCTGCACACCGGTTTCGACGCGGCCCCCGGCACCCTGGAGGCCGGGCTCGTCCGCGAGGGACACGACCGGCTCGGCGCCTACGCCGCCGCATCCGGCATCCCCGTCGAACGCGTGGGCGCCCTGCTGGTCGCCTGGGACGAGGAGCAGCTCGCCGCACTGCCCCGGCTGGCCGCGAAGGCCGCGCGCAACGGCTGCGACGGCACAGCCCTGCTGGACCCCGCCGAGCTGTACGCCCGCGAACCCCGCCTCGGTCGCGGCGCGCTCGGCGCGCTGCACGTGCCCGGCGAGAGCATCATCTGCCCCTGGACGACGACCCTGGCCTACGCCACCCAGGCGGTCCGCGCCGGAGTGGACCTGCACCTGAACTCCCCGGTGCGGAAGGTGGACCGCAACGGGGCACACCGCCTGCTCACCGCCCGCGGCACCCTGCGCGCCCGCCATCTCGTCAACGCCGCCGGACTGCACGCCGACACCCTCGACCGGATGCTCGGCCACGACGACTTCACCGTCACCCCGCGCCGCGGCCAGCTGCTGGTCTACGACAAGCTCGCCCGCCCGCTCGTCCGGCACATCCTGCTGCCCGTCCCGACCGCGCTCGGCAAGGGCGTCCTCGTCGCGCCCACCGTCCACGGCAACGTCCTGCTCGGGCCCACGGCGGAGGACCTGGACGACAAGCGGGCCACCGGTTCCACCGCCGACGGCCTGGCCGGGCTGCGGGAGCAGGGCCGCCGCATCCTGCCCGCCCTGCTGGAGGAGGAGGTCACCGCCGTCTACGCCGGGCTGCGCTCGGCCACCGGGCAGGAGGACTACCGCATCGCCGCCCATCCCGAGCAGGCGTACGTCACCGTCGGCGGCATCCGCTCCACCGGACTGACCGCGTCCATGGCCATCGCCGCCCATGTCACCGGGCTGCTGGCCGAGACCGGGCTCGACCTCGGCCCGGTCCGCGAGCCGGAGCCGGTCGCCATGCCCAACCTCGGCGAGGCGTTCCCGCGTCCCTACCAGCGGCCCGACCTCATCGCCGCCGACCCCGAGTACGGCGCCCTCGTCTGCCACTGCGAGCGCGTCTCCCGCGGCGAGATCCGCGACGCCCTCGCGAGCCTGGTCCCGCCCCGCTCCCTGGAGGGCCTGCGCCGCCGCACCCGGGCCAGGGCCGGGCGGTGCCAGGGGTTCTACTGCGGGGCGGCGGTACGGGAACTGTTCGAAAGGGGCCTGCCGCGGGCCGGCCGGCCGACGGTCGCCGAGCCCTCTGCCGGGAAGCCGTACGGAAGGGGCGGGCTGTGACGGCTGCTGGGCGTGTCGGTGTGCTGGTCGCGGGCGGTGGAAGGGGCGGGCTGTGACGGCTGTTCGCAGCGTCGACGTGCTCGTCGTGGGCGCCGGACCCGCCGGGCTCGCGGCCGCCGCGCGCCTGGCCGCCGCCGGTGCGGGCCGGGTGGAGGTGCTGGAGCGGGAGGCGCGGCCCGGCGGAGTGCCCCGGCACTGCGCGCACGGCGGTTTCGGCACCCGCACCCGGCCGCTGTCCGGCCCCGCCTACGCCCACCGGCTGGCCGAGGCCGCCGACCGGGCGGGCGCGCTGCTCCGGACCGGGCTGACGGCCCTGGACTGGGCACCGGCCGGACCGGTGCTCCACGCCGTCGGCCGCGGCGGCCCCGAGACGATCGAGGCGCGGGCCGTCGTCCTCGCCACCGGCGCCCGAGAACGCCCGCGCAGCGCCCGGCTGGTGCCCGGCACCCGCCCGACCGGGGTCTACACCACCGGTGAACTCCAGCAGGCGGTCCACCTGTTCGGACAGCACATCGGCACCCGTGCCGTGGTCGTCGGCGCGGAGGACGTCTCCTACGCGGCGGCCGGCACGGTGCGCGCGGCAGGCGCCGAGGTCGTCGCCCTGGTCACCGAGCATCCCCGCGCCCAGACCGGCCCGGTCCGCGCCCGCGCCGCCCGGCTGCGCGACCGCGTTCCGCTGCTGACGCACACCACGGTCACCGAACTGCTCGGCCACGGCCGCCTGTCCGGGGTCCGCGTCCGCCACCGCGACGGCCGTACGGCCGTACTGGCCTGCGACACCGTCGTGTTCACCGGCGACTTCGTGCCCGACCACGAACTCGCCCGCCGCGGCGCCCTCGTCCTCGACCCGGGCACCCGCGGCCCCGCCGTCGACGGCGCCCTGCACACCTCGCGCCCCGGGGTCTTCGCCGCCGGGAACGTCCTGCACGCCGCCGAGCGCGCCGGCACCGCGGCGGCCGAGGGGACCAGGGTGGCCGGCGCCGTCCTGGACTTCCTCGCGGGCGCCTGCTGGCCGGCCCCGGGAGTCCCGCTCGCCGTCGACGCGCCGCTGCGCTGGATCGCCCCCAACCGCCTCACCCCGGCCGCCCCACCGGACCGTTACCTCCTGCGCACCGGCGCCCCGCTGAACCGTCCGGTCCTCCTGGTCCACCAGGACGGCCGCCTGCTGCACCGCACCCGGCCGCGCCCCTGGACCGCGCTGCCGAACCGCACCCTGACCCTCACCGCGCGCTGGGCAGCACGCGCCGACCCCGAGGGCGGCGAGGTGCGGGTGAGCACCGGCTGAGCGGAGCCGTTGTCAGTGCCGTCTGCGACAGTGGAGCGCCCGGAGCAGGGGGCGCCCCGGCGAAGCGGTGCAGGGGGCGGCGCAGGACTGAGGGGCAGGGGCGGCGGGCCAGGGGTTCACAGGTCCGTGAACGACCCGTGCCGGCCGGCCCCGGAGGCGAACCGGGCGGCTCCCTCGGCGCCCTCGGCCAGCACCGCCGTTCCGTACCGGAGTTCACCGCGCAGCGCCGTCTCCTCGTCCAGGCCCTCCTGGTCGAGGACCGACGCCCGGTCGCCGCGCAGGCAGGCCTGCGGGAAGCGGGCGATCCGCGCCGCCAGCGCCTCGGCCTCGGCGCGGGCGCGTCCCGTGGGCACCACACGGTTGGCGAGCCCCATCTCGTACGCCTCGCGGGCCGGCACCGGCCGGCCGGTGAGGATCATGTCCATGGCCCGGCTGGCGCCGATCAGCCGGGGCAGCCGTACCGTCCCGCCGTCGATCAGCGGCACGCCCCAGCGGCGGCAGAACACCCCGAACACGGCGTCCTCCTCCGCGACCCGCAGATCGCACCACAGAGCCAGCTCGAGACCGCCCGCCACCGCGTGCCCGGCGACGGCGGCGATCACCGGCTTGGACAGCCTCATCCGGGTCGGTCCCATCGGCCCGTCACCGTCCTCGGCCACCCGGTTGCCGCGTTCGGTGCCGATCGCCTTCAGGTCCGCGCCCGCGCAGAAGGTGCCGCCCTCACCCCACAGCACCGCCACCCGGGCCCGGTCGTCGGCCTCGAACTCCCGGAAGGCCGCGGCGAGTTCCGCGGCCGTCGGCCCGTCCACCGCGTTGCGCGCGGCCGGCCGGGAGAGGACGACCGTGGTGACGTGCTCCGTGCGCTCGACGCGGACCGGCATGGGAAGTCCTCCTCGGTTCGGTTGGGTGAGGCCACTGTGCCTCAGATGACCTTCAACCGGACCAGCGCCCCCAGCGTCAGTGCCCCCGGCAGCAGCGGCACCCACACGGTGATGATGCGGTAGGCGAGGACCACCGCCGTGGCCACCGCGGCCGGCCCGCCCACCGCCACCAGGGCCACGATCAGCGCCGCCTCCACCGACCCCAGGCCGCCGGGGGTGGGCACCAGCGCCACGGCCACGGTCGCCGCGAGGTAGGCGAGCGCCATGTGCGCCACCGGCACCGGCAGACGGAGGGCCTGTCCGACCGCGGCGAGACCGGCCGCCTGCAGCGCGGGGAAGGCCAGCGACCCGCCCCACAGGGCCAGGGCGCGGCAGGGCCGGGCGTGCACCGAGCGCGCCTCGCCGAGGGCGTCCCGCAGGAACGCGCCCACGCGCCGGCGCAGCGGCCGTACGACGGCGGTCCCGGCCGCCGCCACCGCCAGCAGGCCGGCCGCGCCCAGCAGCAGCGGCAGCGCCGAACCGTCGGGCAGCAGGGGGCCGAGCCGCAGGGCGTCGGGGAAGGCGAGCAGCAGCGCGCACAGCAGGCCGAGCCGGCCCACCGACTCGGCCAGCAGATACAGGGCGAGCGCCGCCGAGGAGCGGGCGAGCGGCACCCCGCACACGGTCATGAAGCGCAGGTTCACCGCGCCCGCGCCGAGTCCCGTGGGCAGCAGGTGGTTGGCCGATGCGGCCGCGAACTGGGTGGCCAGCAGCCGGCCCTTCGGCAGCGGCTGCACCACCGCGCCCTGGCGGGTGAACGCGGCGGCCACCCAGGTCAGGCAGGTGGCGCCGGCCGCCGCCAGCAGCCACGGCCAGGAGGCGGTGCGCAGCTGGCCGAAACCCTCGGCGAGCAGCGAGCGGTTCCGCACGGCGGCCACGGCGACCAGCGCGAGCGGCACCAGGCACAGCACCCGGCGGACGGGGACGCGACGGGGGAGTCGCCCCCGGGGCGGGGGAAACAGGACGGCAGTCACATCGGAAGAGGTTCTCCACGCCGTCCCAACTGCGGGTGAAATGCCGCCGACCTTGACCTCAACGAAGCTTGAGGTTCTACGTTCTCTCCCATGAGCATGGAGACCACCGCATGGACGCAGCTGCACAGCGTGATGAACGCGCAGTCCGAGCGCCGTCCGTTCGCCCGCGCCACACTGCGCCGCATCGCCGCCTTCGCCCGCCCGCACCGCGCGGGCATCGTCCGCTTCGTCCTGCTCGGGGTGGTGACGGCCCTGCTCGCCGTGGCGACCCCCATACTCGCCGGCCGCGTCGTCGACGCGATCGTGGCGGGGCACGACTCCGGGACGGTGATCAGGCTCTCCCTGCTCATCGCCCTCGTCGCCCTCGCCGAGGCGGGGCTCGGCATCCTCGGGCGCCGGCTGTCGGCGACGCTCGGGGAGGGGCTGATCCTCGATCTCAGAACGGCTGTGTTCGATCATGTGCAGCGCATGCCGGTCGCGTTCTTCACACGGACACGTACGGGCGCGCTCGTCAGCCGGCTCAACAACGACGTGATCGGCGCCCAGCGGGCGTTCGCCAACACCCTCTCCGGCGTGGTCAGCAACCTGGTCACGCTGCTGCTCACCCTGGCCGTGATGCTCACCCTGTCCTGGCAGATCACCCTGCTGGCGCTGGTGCTGCTGCCGGTGTTCGTGCTGCCCGCCCGCCGCATGGGCAGCCGGATGGCCCGGATGCAGCGGGAGGCGGCGGCGCTGAACGCGGCCATGGGCACCCGGATGACCGAGCGCTTCTCCGCTCCCGGCGCCACCCTGGTCAAGCTGTTCGGCCGCCCCGAGGAGGAGTCCGCGGAGTTCGCGGCCCGCGCCGCCCGCGTCCGGGACATCGGGGTGCGCACAGCCACCGCCCAGTCCGTCTTCATCACCGCCCTGACCCTGGTCTCCGCCCTCGCCCTGGCCCTCGTCTACGGCCTCGGCGGCTGGTTCGCGCTGCACGGCACCCTGCAGGCCGGCGCGGTCGTCTCCCTCGCCCTGCTGCTGACCCGGCTGTACGCCCCGCTCACCGCGCTCGCCGGCGCCCGGGTGGAGGTGATGAGCGCGCTCGTCAGCTTCGAGCGGGTCTTCGAGGTGCTCGACCTCCAGCCGCTCATCGAGGAGAAGCCGGACGCCCGCGAGGTCCCCGAGGGCCCGGTCGCCATCGAGTTCGACGACGTCCGCTTCTCCTACCCCTCGGCCGACCAGGTCTCCCTGGCCTCCCTGGAGGAGGTCGCCGCCCTCGACACCCGCGGCGGCAGCGAGGTCCTGCACGGCATCTCCTTCCGCGCCGAACCCGGCGAGACGGTCGCCCTCGTCGGCTCCTCCGGCGCCGGGAAGTCGACCATCGCCCAGCTGCTGCCGCGCCTGTACGACGTCGACGCGGGCGTGGTCCGCATCGGCGGGGCCGACGTCCGCGACCTGACCGCCGCCTCCCTGCGCGGCACGGTCGGCCTGGTCACCCAGGACGGCCATCTCTTCCACGACACCGTCCGCGCCAACCTGCTGCTGGCCAGGCCGGACGCCACGGACGACGACCTGTGGGACGCGCTCGGCCGGGCCCGGCTCACCGATGTCGTACGGTCCCTGCCCGACGGTCTCGACACGGTGGTCGGCGAGCGCGGCTACCGGCTCTCCGGCGGGGAACGCCAGCGGATGACCATCGCCCGCCTCCTGCTGGCCCGGCAGCGCGTGGTCGTCCTGGACGAGGCCACCGCGCACCTGGACAACACCTCGGAGGCCGCCGTGCAGGAGGCTCTCACGGAGGCGCTGGAAGGGCGTACGGCCGTGGTGATCGCCCACCGGCTGTCCACGGTCCGGGCGGCGGACCGGATCCTGGTCGTGGAGGCGGGACGGATCGTGGAACGGGGCACGCACGAGGAGCTGCTGGCGCTCCAGGGGCGGTACGCGGAGCTGTACCGGACGCAGTTCGCGGACGCGGGTGAAGCCGCGGCGGCGGTGGCGGAGGCGCCGTCGGCCTGAGCGGGGCGGGGGCCTTCCACGGAGCCGGGTTGGCGTCGCACCCCTTGACGCCACTGGTCCGTACCTTTAGTTTCACGCCTTAATCAAAGCCGGTGGACAGCTCAACGCGCGCTCGCCCCATCGGTGTTGAGCCCTATCCCCCCACGCGAAAGGCCACCCGCACATGGCCAGACCCCTCCCCCTGGCGGTTTCCCTCGGCGTCCTGGCGCTCTCGGCCGGACTCGTCACCGCTGCCCCCGCCCAGGCCGCCACCGGCGCCATCACCGGGCTCGCCGGCAAGTGCCTCGACGTCGCCGGGGCCGGCTCGGCCGACGGCACGCCCGTCCAGCTCTACGACTGCAACGGCACCAACGCCCAGCAGTGGACCGTCGGCAGCGACGGCACCATCCGGGCGCTGGGCAAGTGCCTCGACGTGACCGGCAATTCGACCGCCGACGGCGCCAAGGTGCAGCTGTGGAGCTGTACCGGCGGCGCGAACCAGAAGTGGACCGTCACCGCAGCCCACGACATCGTCAACCCGCAGGCCGACAAGTGCCTGGACGTCACGGACAACAACTCCGCCAACGGCACCCGGACACAGATCTGGACCTGCACCGGCGGCGCCAACCAGAAGTGGACCGCGCCCGCGGCCGGCGGCGGCACTCCGGCCGCGCCGATGGCCGTCGCGCCGTACCTCTACAACGGCTGGGGCAGCCCGCCCGACCCCACGACCATCACCCGGGCCACCGGCGTGAAGTGGTTCACCCTCGCCTTCGTGCTCAGCAACGGCTACTGCAACCCCCAGTGGGACGGCAGCCGCCCGCTGACCGGCGGCGTCGACCAGCAGACCGTCACCACCGTGCGGGCGAACGGCGGTGACGTCATCCCGTCCTTCGGCGGCTACAGCGGCAACAAACTGGAGAGCTCGTGCTCCAGCGCCGGCGAACTGGCCGGCGCCTACCAGAAGGTGATCAACGCCTACGGCCTGAAGGCGATCGACATCGACATCGAGGCCGACGCCTACAGCAGCGCGACCGTGCAGCAGCGCACCGTGGACGCGCTGAAGACCGTGAAGGCGAACAACCCCGGTCTGAAGGTGTACATCACGATGGGCACCGGGCAGAGCGGCCCCGACACCAGCCTCATCAACCGCGCCGCGTCCTCCGGGCTCACCGTGGACGCCTGGGCCATCATGCCGTTCGACTTCGGCGGCGCCGGCCAGAACATGGGCAACCTCACCACGCAGGCCGCCGAGGGCCTGAAGAACGCACTGAAGAACGCCTACCACTACAGCGACGACCAGGCCTACCGGGACATGGGCATCTCGTCCATGAACGGCATCACCGACAACAACGAGACCGTCACGGTGAACGACTTCCGCACCATCCTGGCCTACGCCCAGGCCCACCACCTCGCCCGGCTCACCTTCTGGTCCGCCAACCGCGACCGGCCCTGCACCGGCGGCCCCGCCGACAGCTGCTCCGGCGTCAACCAGTCCGACTGGGACTACACCCGCGTCTTCGCCGGATACACCGGCTGAGCGCGGGGCGCCTGGAGAAGCAGCAGGTGGTCTCCTCGGCGGACCTCGCGGACCTGGTCCGCCACCGCTGAGCACGGGTGTGGCCCGCCGGACGTGTGAGGCGCCGCCGCGTGGATACGCGGTCAGGACGGACTCAGGGCCCGTCCGGAAGGCCATCCCTGCCATGACCAGTGAAAACCAGCTTCCCGCCGCATCGGAGATCACCCTTCGTGTCAACGGCAAGCCCCACACCGTGCACGTCGACCACCGGCGTGTCCTGCTCGACCTGCTCCGCGAGGACCTCGGTCTGACCGGGTCGAAGAAAGGCTGCGACCACGGCCAGTGCGGTGCCTGCACCGTGCTGGCCGACGGCCGCCGCGTCAACAGCTGCCTGCTGCTCGCGGTCGCCCTCGACGGCAGCGAGATCACCACCGTCGAGGGCCTCGGCGGCGACGGCGAGGGGCCGCACCCGCTGCAGCGGGCCTTCCTCGACCGCGACGCCCTCCAGTGCGGCTACTGCACCCCCGGCCAGATCTGCTCCGCCCTCGGCATGCTCGCCGAGGCCGCGGCCGGACACCCCTCCCACGTCACCGATCCCGCGGCCCCCTCCGGCCGGCCCGTCCCGCTGGACCGGACCGAGATCCGCGAGCGGATGAGCGGCAACCTGTGCCGCTGCGGCGCCTACCCGCGCATCGTCGAGGCGGTCGAGGACGTGATCCGGTGAACGGCTTCGGATACCTCAGGCCCGCGAGTGCCGAGGAGGCCGTGGAGGCGTACGCCGCCCACCCCGGCGCCCGCTATCTGGCCGGCGGCACCAACCTGGTCGACCTGATGAAACTCGGCGTCGAGCGGCCCACCGTCCTCATCGACGTGGGCCGGCTGCCGCTCGGCGGCGTCGAGATGCTGCCCGACGGCTCGCTGCGTGTCGGCGCCACCGTCCGCAACAGCGACCTCGCCGCCGACCCGCGCGTCCGCGACCGCTACCCGGTGCTCTCCCAGGCCCTGCTCGCGGGCGCCTCCGGGCAGCTGCGCAACGCCGCCACCACCGGCGGCAACCTGCTCCAGCGCACCCGCTGCCCCTACTTCCAGGACCTCGGCAAACCCTGCAACAAACGGGAGCCCGGCAGCGGCTGCGGAGCCCGCGAGGGCGTGCACCGCGACCACGCGGTCCTCGGCCACTCCGAGCAGTGCATCGCCACCAACCCGTCCGACATGGCCGTCGCCCTCGCCGCGCTGGACGCCGAGGTCGAGCTGTACGGCACCGAGGGCCCGCGGCGGCTGCCGGCGGCCGACTTCCACCGGCTGCCGGGCGAGCACCCCGAGCGGGACACCTGGATCCGCCCCGGCGAACTGATCACCGGCGTGCTGCTCCCTGCGGCCACCGCTGGCGTCCCGTCCGCCTACCGCAAGGCCCGCGACCGGGCGTCGTACGCCTTCGCCCTGGCGTCCGTGGCCGTCGTGCTGCGGGTCACGGACGGCGTCGTCGACCACGCGGGGGTCGCCTTCGGCGGGCTCGCCCACCGGCCCTGGCGGGCCCGGCACACCGAGCTGGCCCTGCTGGGCGCCCCCGCGACCCCCGAGGCCTTCGAGGGAGCCGTCGCCCTGGAACTCGCGCACGCCGAGCCGCTGCGCGACAACGCCTACAAGGTGCCCCTCGCCCGCAACCTCGCCCTGGACGTCCTGAACCGTCTCACCCCCGCCCCCGCGGCGGCCTGAGCCGACGCAGGAGGAACCATGACCGCCCACCCCCCGGACGAGCACCCCGCCCCGCAGACCCGGCGCCCTGCCGGTGGCGTCCTCGGCGCCGCCGTCGAGCGGCGGGAAGGATCGCTGAAGGTGGGGGGCACCGCCCGCTACGCCGGGGAGTACCAGCTGGCCGGCAGGGCGCACGCCTGGCCCGTGCCCGCCACGGTCGCGCGCGGGCGGGTCACCGGCGTCGACACCTCCGCCGCCCTCGCCCTGCCCGGTGTCCTCGACGTGCTCACCCCCGGCGACGCGCCCCGGCTCGCCGAGCCCGAGGACGGCACGCTCGCCGTCCTGCAGAGCCCGGACGTGCCGCACCGGGGCTGGTGCGTGGCCCTGGCCGTCGCCGAGACCCCGGAGGCGGCCCGTGCCGCCGCCCGCGCCGTCCGCGTCGGCTACGCCGCCGTACCGCACGACGCCGAGCTGCGCCCCGGCCACCCGGACACCTACGAGCCGGAGGTGACCAACGCCGGATTCCCGGGCCGCGTCGAGTTCGGCGACCCGGAGGCCGCCCTGGCCGGCGCCGAGACCCGCGTCGACGTCACCTACCGGGTGCCCCCGCTGCACAACCACCCCATGGAGCCGCACACCAGCACCGCCCACTGGGACGGGGACCGGCTCACCGTGTACACCTCCAGCCAGGGCGGCACCACCGTGCGGGAAGTCCTCGCCCACATGTTCCGGATGCCGGAGGAGCACGTCCGCGTCGTCACCGAGCACGTCGGCGGCGGCTTCGGCTCCAAGGGCACCCCGCGCCCCGACGTCGTCCTCGCCGCCCTGGCCGCCCGGCGCACCGGCCGGCCCGTCACCCTCGCCTACCCCCGCCGGTACCTGCCCACCACCGTCGGCCACCGCGCGCCGACCGAGCAGCGGCTGCGCCTCGGCGCACACGCCGACGGCCGGCTCGCCGCACTGCTGCACGAGGTCACCACCCACAGCTCCCGCGTACGGGAGTTCGTCGAGCAGGCCGGAGTGCCCTCCCGCGTCATGTACGCCACCCCGGCCCTGCTCAGCGTCCACCGGGCGGTCCGGCTCGACGTCCCCGGCCCGTCCTGGATGCGCGCCCCCGGCGAGGCGCCCGGCATGTACGCCCTGGAATCCGCCCTCGACGAACTCGCCGACGCGCTCGGCATGGACCCGGTGGAGCTCCGGGTGCGCAACGACCCCGAGCGGGAACCGGGCAGCGGCAAGCCGTTCAGCAGCCGGCACCTGGTGGAGTGCCTGCACGAGGGCGCCCGCCGCTTCGGCTGGGCCGACCGCGACCCGCGCCCCCGCAGCCGCGCCGAGGGCCCGCTGCTCATCGGCACCGGCGTGGCCGCCGCCACCTACCCTGCCTCGGCCGTCCCGGCCACCGCGGCCGCCCGCGCCCTGCCCGACGGCACCTTCACCGTCCGGATCAACGCCACCGACATCGGCACCGGGGCCCGTACCGTCCTCACCCAGATCGCCGCCGACGCCCTCGGCGCGCCCCTCGACCGGGTCCGCACCGAGATCGGGCACAGCGACCTGCCGTCCGCGTGGCTGGCCGGCGGCTCCACCGGCACCGCGTCCTGGGGCTGGGCCGTGCACAAGGCGTGCACCGAACTGGCGTCCCGGCTCGCCGGGCACCCCGGACCGCCGCCCGCCGAGGGCATCGAGACCCGCGCCGACACCGCCGGCGAGGCCGACGCCGACAGCCCGTACGCCCGGCACGCCTTCGGCGCCCAGTTCGCCGAGGTCGCCGTCGACACCGTCACCGGCGAGACCCGGGTGCGGCGGCTGCTCGGCGTCTTCGCCGCCGGGCGGATCCTCAACGCCCGTACCGCACGCTCCCAGTTCACCGGCGGCATGGTGATGGGTCTCGGCATGGCCCTCACCGAGGGCAGCACCCTGGACCCGGTGTTCGGCGACTTCACCGAGGCGGATCTCGCCTCCTACCACGTGCCCGCGCACGCCGACGTCCCCGCCGTCGAGGCGCACTGGATCGACGAGGACGACCCGCACCTCAACCCCATGGGCAGCAAGGGCATCGGCGAGATCGGCATCGTCGGCGCCGCCGCCGCCATCGGCAACGCCGTCCACCACGCCACCGGCATCCGCTTCCGCGAACTGCCCCTCACCCCCGACCGGATCCTCGCCGGCCTGCTGTCCGAGGGGTGAGCGCGACGGGACCCACCTGGGAGTACGAGGGCTACCGACCGGAGGAGGAACGCCTGCGCGAGTCGCTGTGCACCCTGGGCAACGGCTACTTCGCCACCCGCGGGGCGCTGCCCGAGTGCACCGCCGACGACATCCACTACCCCGGCACCTATGTGGCCGGCTGCTACGACCGGCTCACGTCCGAGGTCGCCGGACGCCGCATCGAGAACGAGGACATGGTCAACCTCCCCAACTGGCTGCCGCTGCGCTTCCGTCCGGCGGGCGGCGCCTGGCTCACCCCGGACACCGCCCCCGTCACCGAGCACCGGCTCACCCTCCACCTCGACCCCGGCCTGCTGGAGCGCCGTACCAGCTACGGCCTCGACGACGGCGGCGCCCTGCACGTGCGCCAGCTGCGGCTCGTCCACCTGGCCGACCCTCATCTCGCCGCCCTGCGCACGGAGTTCAGCGTCGACGACCGTGCGGTCGACCTGGAGGTCGAGGCCGCGCTCGACGGACGCGTCACCAACTCCGGCGTGGCCCGCTACCGCGACCTGGACGGCCGGCACCTCACCCAGGTGCGGACCGGCCTCGCCGAACACGGCGCGATGTGGCTGCGCTGCCACACCCGCACCTCCCGCATCGAGTGCGCGCTGGCCGCCCGGATGACCGCGGACGCGCCCGTGGCGACGGGCCAGGAGGCCCTGCGCGCCGTCCAGCACGTGCGGCTGCGCCCGGCGCCCGGCGCCGCCGTCACCCTCGACAAGACCGTCGCCCTGCACACCTCGCACGACCCCGCCATCGGCGACCCGCTGGAGGCCGCCGTCGACCGCGTCGGCGCCGCCCCCGGCTTCGAGGACCTGCTGGAGACGCACACCCGGGCCTGGGAGCAGCTGTGGCGGCGCACCGCGCTGGAGGTCCCGGGCGAGGCGGGCGCCATCCTGCGCCTGCACCTGTTCCACGTGCTGCAGACCCTCTCCCCGCACACCGCCGACCTCGACGTCGGCGTCCCCGCGCGCGGGCTGCACGGCGAGGCCTACCGCGGCCACGTCTTCTGGGACGAGCTGTTCGTCCTGCCCTACCTGAACCTGCACCTGCCCGAGGTGTCCCACGCCCTGCTCCACTACCGGCACCGGCGACTGGACGCCGCCTGCCGCGCGGCCCGCGCGACCGGCCGGCGCGGCGCGCTGTATCCGTGGCAGAGCGGCAGCGACGGCCGCGAGGAGGCCCAGGAGGTGCACCTCAACCCCCGCTCCGGCCGCTGGGTGCCGGACCACTCCCGGCTCCAGCACCACGTCGGCTCGGCGGTGGCGTACAACATCTGGCAGTACTGCGAGGCCACCGGCGACACCGACTTCCTGCACGGCGAGGGCGCCGAGATGCTGCTGCAGATCGCCCGCTTCTGGGCGGACTCCGCAGGCTACGACGAACGCCTCGGCCGGTACCGGATCCGGGGCGTGATGGGCCCCGACGAATACCACGACGCCTACCCCGGCGCGCCCCGGCCGGGCCTGGACGACAACGCGTACACCAACGTCACCGCCGCCTGGGTGCTCGCCCGCGCCCTCGAACTGCTCCGGATCCTGCCCGAGCCGCGCCGCCGCGAACTCGGCCAGAGCACCGGCCTGGAACAGGACGAGCCCGCCCGCTGGGAGGAGATCTCCCGCACCCTCCATGTGCCCTTCCACGACGGGGTGATCAGCCAGTTCGAGGGCTACGGCGACCTCGCCGAACTCGACTGGGACGCCTATCGCAAGCGGTACCGGGACATCCGGCGCCTGGACCGGATCCTGGAGGCCGAGGGCGACAGCGTCAACCGGTACAAGGCGTCCAAGCAGGCCGACGTCCTCATGCTCGGCTATCTCTTCTCCGCGCCCGAACTCCGCTCCCTCTTCCGCCGGCTGGGCCACCGCCTCGACGAGCGGCTGTGGACCGCGACCGTCGACCACTACCTGCACCGCACCAGCCACGGCTCCACCCTCAGCGGCCTGGTCCACGGCTGGATCCTGACCCGCGCCCGCCGCGCCGACGCCTGGGCCTTCGTCCAGGAGGCGCTGCGCGGCGACATCGCCGACCTGCAGGGCGGCACCACCGGCGAGGGCATCCACCTCGGCGCCATGGCCGGCACCCTCGACCTCGTCCAGCGCGGACTGACCGGCCTGGAGACCCGCGACGGCGCCCTGTGCCTGGACCCGGTACCGCTGCCCGAACTGTCCTCCTACGGCGTCCGCATCCGCTACCACGGCCACTGGGGCGTCCACCTCCGGCTGCGCAGCGGCCTGCTGGAGATCTCCGTGCCGGCCTCCGACCGGGCCCCCATCGACGTCTGCCTGCGGGACCGGGTGGTCCCGGTGGGCCCCGGCGAATCGGCCCGTCTCGTGGTGCCGGACGTGGCCGCTCAGCCCTCGGTCACCGGGTAACGGTGCACGGGCGGCAGCCCCGGCAGCAGACCCGGCCACACCGTGTCCAGGACATGCGCGCTCGGTGTGAACAACGGCCGCCCCAGCAGCGGGAGATCGGCGACCTCGTGCCACTCCCAGCGGCGCATCAGCCGCGGTTCGGTGACCACCGGCTCGCCGGTGAAGGCGCCCACCCGGACGGCCGCCGTCACCCGGGGGACGCCGTGCGCCGAGTCCATCAGGATCGCCCGGACCCGCGCCCCGGCCGGGTCGGCCTTCAAGGAGGTCTCCTCCTCCAGCTCCCGCACGGCGGCGGCGGCGAAGTCCTCGTCTGCGTCGTTCTTGCCGCCCGGCAGCTCCCACACGCCCCGCACCGACCAGCCCAGCAGCACCCTGCCCGCCGCGTCCGTCACGACCACTCCGGCACCGGTGAGGGCGTGCGGCGAAGGGGTGCCCTTGCCGGCGTACCCGGGGGCGGCGGGAGCGGCGCCGCGCAGCACGAGCACGGCCAGGCCGTCGGCGTCGTACCGGTCCGCCGTCGCCCAGCCGGCGCCGAGCAGGCCGATCTCCTCCTCGTCCAGGGCGATGCCGCGCCGGTCCTGGGGTACGGCGCCGGCCACCGGTGTGATCACGCACAGCGCCCCGCCGGGACGCAGCCGCTCGCGCAGCCGGTTCAGCACCCGGGTGCGGTCGCGGACGAAGGCGAGGCTCAGCCGCATGACGATCACGTCGTAGCCGGCGTCGGGGAGCCGGCCGAGGTCGTCGCGCTCGATGTCCAGGCGCCGGTACGTCACTCCGGGCGCGTTGGTGCGGCGGGCCTCGGCGAGCGCCGTCTCCGACCAGTCGACGGCGTCCACCCGGTAGCCCGAACCGGCCAGGTGCCGGGCGAGTTCGCCCAGCCCGCAGCCGAGGTCCAGGGCGCGTCCGCCGGCCGGCGCCGGGAGATGCTCCGCCAGCAGCCGGCGCTCGCCGGCGCCGCGCGGGCGGAACCGGCCGCCGCCCGCGTAGTGCGCGTCCCACGCGTCGGGCTCGCTGTGTGCCACCAGGTCTCCTCGCCTCTGCTCGTCTTCGCCGGCCTCCGGATCCTCGCCCGGCGGCGGCCCTCGTACACCGGCGCCGGCGATCTCGACTCGGACGTCCGACTGGACCACCATGCGACCGTGGGTGGTGGAAAGAGGAAGGAGCGGTGCGGATGGCCGCGAGCGACGCCCCCCTGCGGGTGCTGGCCGTGGACGACGAGGAACCCGCGCTCGAGGAACTGCTCTA
The DNA here is from genome assembly GCF_036345995.1 of Streptomyces sp. NBC_00557. Lineage (NCBI taxonomy): Bacteria > Bacillati > Actinomycetota > Actinomycetes > Kitasatosporales > Streptomycetaceae > Streptomyces > Streptomyces sp. NBC_00557. The sequence continues at coordinate 1,096,153 of NZ_CP107796.1, read as the reverse complement.
CCTCCTGGAGCGGGATCCCCGGGTCGGTGCCGTGGTGCCCGCGGCCGGGCCCACCGAGGCGCTGCGCCGGCTCGGCCGGGCCCTGGAGGGCGGACCGGACGGCGGGGAACGCGTCGACGCCGTCTTCCTCGACATCGACATGCCCGGACTCGACGGCCTCGAACTCGCCCGCCTCATCGGCGGGTTCGCGGCTCGGCCACTGATCGTCTTCGTCACCGCGCACGACGACTTCGCGGTCCGCGCCTTCGACCTCAAGGCCGTCGACTATCTGCTCAAACCCCTCCGCAAGGAACGCGTCTCCGAAGCCGTGCGCCGGGTCGCCGAACTCGTCCGCGCCGGACAGGGACCCCGGCCGGCCGCCCTGCCGCCGCCCGCCCCCGCCTTCGACGACCACGTCCCCGTCGAACTGGGCGGGGTGACCCGGTTCGTGCCCATCGCCGACATCACCCATGTCGAGGCCCAGGGCGACTACGCGCGCCTGCACACCCCCCACGGCAGCCACCTGGTGCGCGTCCCGCTGTCCACCCTGGAGGAACAGTGGCGCGCCCGCGGGTTCGTCCGCATCCACCGCAGCCGGCTCGTCGCCCTCGGCCGCATCGAGGAACTCCGCCTGGACGGCGGCAACGTGTCCGTACGGATCGGCGACCGCCTCCTCGCCGTGAGCCGGCGCAACGCCCGCGAACTGCGCGACCTGCTGACCAGACACGCGGCGGGCAGGGCGCGGTGAGCCGCCCGGCCGTCCGCCGGGTGACGGAGCTGTGGCGATTCCGGTCCGGCCGCTGTCCCGGCACGTGCCCGCTGCGTACACTCGCCGCAGCACAAGGCGATCACCGCGGCGTCGGGGAGTGCGGCATGGGTGCGGAATCCGTCCCTCGCAGAGAGGTGGTCACCGCACGGCCGCGCCCCGCCGGCCATACGACCGCACCCCGCCCCGCGCCCTCCCCGCACCCCACCTCCGAGGCGGCCGCAAGCCGGCTGATACGGCGTCAGCTGCGGGCCGCGCTCACCGCAACCGCCCTCCTCACGCTCCTGCTCGGCCTGCTCCCCGTCCTGCTGCGGATCCTCCCGCTCGCCGACGCCGCACCCCGCGTCCCCCTGGCCGTCTGGCTCCTGCTGGGCGTGGCGCCGTACCCCGCCCTGCTCGCCATCGGCGTCTGGTACGTGCGCCGCGCCGAACGCAACGAGACCGGCACGGCCGTCGGCACGCCCGCGGAACGCCCCTGACCATGCGCCGACTTGCCGCCGGAGCCGGCCGGTGAACCAGACGTACGGCATCGTGGGCGTGACCGCCGTGATCCTCGCCACGGTCCTCGTCGGCGCGCTCGGCCTGCGCATCTCCCGCACCACCTCCGACTTCTACGTCGCCTCCCGCACCGTCGCCCCGCGCCTGAACGCCTGCGCGGTCAGCGGCGAGTACCTCTCCGCCGCCTCCTTCCTCGGCGTCGCCGGACTGGTCCTCGCCCAGGGCGTCGACATGCTCTGGTTCCCCATCGGCTACACCGCCGGGTTCCTGGTCCTGCTGGCCTTCGTCGCCGCCCCGCTGCGCCGCTCCGGCGCCTACACGCTGCCCGACTTCGCCGAGGCCCGGCTGGAGTCCCGGGCGGTGCGCAGGACCGCCGGCGTGCTCGTCGTCGGCATCGGCTGGCTGTACCTGCTGCCCCAGCTGCGCGGCGCCGGCCTCACCCTGCGGCTGCTCACCGGCGCCCCCGGCTGGCTCGGCGGGCTCATCGTCGCCGTCGTGGTGACCGCGGCCGTCGCCGCGGGCGGCATGCGCAGCATCACCTTCGTCCAGGCCTTCCAGTACTGGCTCAAACTCACCGCCCTGCTGGTGCCCGTCGTGTTCCTGCTGCCGGCCTGGCGCGGCGACGGCGCCCCGGCCGCCGCCTGGGACGAACGGCCCGTCTTCCACCGCTCCACCGAGGTGCGCCTGGACCGGACGCTCACCCTCACCGTGCGCGAACCGGTCCGCGTGACCGCGTCCGGGACGGTCGACGGCCGTACGGTGCACGGGACTTCCGTGCGGCTCGGCGCGGGCCGTCACCGTGTCGGAGCGGACACGGCCCTGCGCTTCCCGGCCGGCGCCCGCGTCCCCCTGCCCGACGGCAGCCCCGGCCGGGCGGCGCCCTCCAGCTGGGCCAGACCGCTGTCCTCGGACCGCGGACAGCACAGCCTGTACGCCACCTACGGGCTGATCCTCGCCACCTTCCTCGGCACCATGGGCCTGCCGCACGTCGTCGTCCGCTTCTACACCAACCCCGACGGCCGCGCCGCCCGCCGCACCACCGTCAGCGTGCTCGCCCTCCTCGGCGCGTTCTACCTCCTGATCCCCCTGTACGGCATGCTCGGCCGCCTGTACGCCCCCGACCTGCTGCTGACCGGCGACACCGACGCCGCGGTCCTCGTCCTGCCGCAGCGGCTGCTCGGCGGTGTCGCCGGGGACCTGCTCGGCGCGCTCGTCGCGGGTGGCGCGTGCGCCGCGTTCCTCTCCACGGCCTCCGGGCTCACCATGTCGGTCGCGGGCGTCCTCGCCCAGGACGTCCTGCCCACGCTCGGCGTCCGCCACTTCCGGCTCGCCACGCTGCCCGCCATCGCGGTGCCGACCGCCGCCGCGGCCGTGGTCAGCGACCTGCCCGTGGCGGACGCGGTCGGCCTGGCCTTCGCCGTCTCGGCGTCCTCCTTCTGCCCGCTGCTCGTCCTCGGCATCTGGTGGCGCGGCCTGACCCCGCCGGGCGCGATCGCCGGGCTGCTCCTCGGCGGGGGATCGGCGTTCACCGCCGTGACGGCCACGATCGCCGGCGGCGCGCGCTCGGGCTGGCTGCACACGCTGCTCGCCTGGCCCGCGGTGTGGTCCGTCCCCGCGGGCTTCACCGCGATGGTGCTGACCTCCCTGGCGACCCGCGGCCGCGTCCCGCCCGGCACCGCCGCGACCATGTCCCGCCTCCACCTCCCCGAACCCCCGCCCCCCACCCGCCCCGGACCGGCGACGCCCTGACTCCAGGAGCCCCAGTGCCACCCACCGACACCGCCCACCGCCCCCCGGCACCGGCCACCGGCCACGCTCTGCCGGACCGCAGCGACCACGAGAACCAACCGCGCGGCACCGGCACGCCGTTCACGGCGTGGGCGAACCGGGGGCCGGGGGAGGGCGGCCGTGTGCCTCGTGCCGTGGTGGGCCGGCGCAGTCGCTGCGCGCCCGGCGCCTGCGTCCGCCCCGCCGGTCCGGTCCCGCCCAGGTCATGACCGTCCTCGGCACCGCCGCGCTCGTGCTGGCCGGGCTCGCGCTGTTCGTGCTCGGGGCCGCGCTCGGGCATGGTGCGGCGCGCCGGCAGCAGGAGCACTCCGCCGACAGCGAGGGAGCCCGCGCCCTGGCCCACGGCCTGCACAGCGCGGCGCTCGCCGCGGCACCCCTGCGCGCCGGGCTCACCCCCGACACCGCCCGCAAGTCCGCCCGCAGGCTGCGCCCGCTGCTCGGCACGCCCGCCCTCGCGCTCACCGACGACGCCTCCGTGCTCGCCTGGGACGGCGCCGGCGACCACCATCGCGCGGAGGTCACGGCGCTGCTCGCCCGCCCGCCCCGCGCCCGTACCTTCCCGCTGTCCTGCGACGATCCCCGCTGCCCCGTGCGCTGGGGCGCCCTGCTGCCTCTCACCGCCGACGGCCCGGACGGCGAAGGCGCCCCCGGCGCCCTCGCCCTGTTCGCCGCCGAGGAGTCGGCCGCTCTCGTGCGCGCCGGCGAGGAAGCGGCCCGCCGGCTCTCCGCCGACGTGGAACTCGCCGCTCTCGACGGGGTCCGCGCCCGCGCCCACGAGGCCGAGGTGCGGGCGCTGCGCGCGCAGATCTCCCCGCACTTCATCTACAACTCCCTCGCCAGCATCGCGTCCTTCGTCCGCACCGACCCCGAGCGCGCCCGCGAACTCCTGCAGGAGTTCGCCGACTTCACCCGCTACTCCTTCCGGCGCGAAGGCGACTTCACCACCCTCGCCGAGGAACTGCGCTCCATCGAGCAGTACCTGGAGCTCGCCCGCGCCCGCTTCGGCCGCCGCCTGAAGGTGACCCTGCGCATCGCTCCCGAGGTGCTGCCCGTGACGCTGCCCTTCCTCTGTCTGCAGCCCCTGGTCGAGAACGCCCTCAAACACGGCCTGGAGGGACCCGTGGAGCGATTGAGCGTGACGATCACCGCCGAGGACGAAGGCACCGAGGCCCGCGTCGTCGTCGAGGACAACGGCGTCGGCATGGAACCGGAACGCCTGCGCGCCATCCTGCGCGGCACCGCCGGCCCGGCCACCGGCATCGGCCTGAGCAACGTCGACCGCCGGCTGCGCCAGGTCTACGGCGACGACCACGGCCTGGTCATCGAGACGGGCGTCGGCGCGGGCACGAAGATCACCCTCCGCGTCCCGAAGTTCCGCCCCGGCATCCAGGCCCGCTCCGCACAGGGGTAGCCGCCGGCGCCGCTCCCGTTCGGCGGGAGAGGAAGATCACGTAAGGGGAGGCGGTCTTGGCCGTGCGCCTGTGACGCGGTACGGTCGGTCCGATATCGACGACGGCGGAACGGAAGCCGGTGGGAATCCGGCACGGTCGCGCCACTGTATGCGGAACCCCCGTAAGGGACCCGTGAGTCAGACCCGTGGCCGTCGTCCTGTGCACCACCGAGATGGGACGCGAACTCCCAGAGGAGGTCCTGCCATGGCGCAGACCGTCGCCCAGCCGACAGCCACCACCCCCGTCGTACCCGCCAAGCTGCCGCTGAAGGCGATAGCTCCCTGGGCGGTCTTCTTCGGCGTACTCATGCTGATCCTGCTCTACTTCGTCGGCGCCGAGCAGGGCGCCACCTCCGTGTTCAACGGCACGGACGTCCACGAGTGGGTGCACGACGCCCGTCACCTGCTCGGCTTCCCCTGCCACTGACGCCGGGGACACCGCCCACCCATGAACTCCGCAACCGTACGGAACCTGCTCGTACGGGGCATGCTCGCCGGCCTCGCGGCCGGCGTGCTCGCCCTGGTCGTGGCGTACGTGCTCGGTGAGCCGAACGTCGACAAGGCGATCAGCTTCGAGCACGCTCACACGCACGAGCACGAGACGGAGACCGTCTCCCGCTCCCTGCAGTCCACCGCGGGCCTCGCCACCGGCGTCCTCGTCTACGGCGTCGCGTTCGGCGGCATCGCGGCGCTCGCCTTCTGCTTCGCCCTCGGACGGGTGGGCCGCTTCGGCCCGCGGGCCACGGCACTGCTGCTGTCGGCGTGCGCGCTGCTCGCCGTGTACGTGGTGCCGTTCCTGAAGTATCCGGCCAACCCGCCGTCGGTGGGCGACCCCGGCACCATCGGCAAGCGCACCGCCCTGTACTTCCTGATGATGCTGCTCAGCGTGCTGCTGGCGGTCGCCGCCACGATCCTGGGCAAGCGGCTCGCGCCGAGCCTGGGCACCTGGTGGGCGACCGTGGTGGCGGTGGCCGCGTTCACCGTCGTGACCGGCCTGGCCTACCAGTTCCTGCCCGCCGTCAACGAGGTACCGAAGGACTTCCCGGCCACCCTGCTGTGGCGGTTCCGGCTCTCGGCACTGGCGATCCAGACCACGCTGTGGGCCGGATTCGGCCTCGCGTTCGGCGAGTTGGCCGACCGGCTGCTGAACCCCAGGCCGACGAAGGCCACCAGCGGGCACGCGGTTCCGGCCGCACACTGACCGGTCCAGCAGCCCAAGGCCCCTCGGAACCGCCCGAGGGGCCCTTCGCCGTGGCACCACCGCACCGCCGCACCGCCTCCAGGCCGTCCCCGCCGGAGCCGGCTATCCGGCCTCCTCCGACGCGGCGAGCGGACGCCCCAGACGCAGATTCCAGCGCCCGGCCCGGCCACTGAGTTCGGTGACCGTCAACGGCGGTACGTCGAGGCGCCAGAAGACGGACAGGGGCAGCCCCAGCGCGCCCACGACCGCCGCCCGCACCACCTCCGGCTCGACCACGGCGAGCGTACGGCCGTCCAGCGCCCGCGCGTCGGCCAGCCAGCGCCCGACGCGCCCGCACAGGTCGCGCACGGACTCACCGCCGTGCGGTGCGCACTCCGGGTCGGTGAGCCAGCGGCCCACCGCGTCCGGCTCGGCGGCCCCCACCTCGCCCAGGGTCCGGCCGCGCCAGCGCCCCACGTCGAGCCCCGCCAACTCCCTTGCCGGCACGCCGTCGAGGCCCAGCGCCACGGCCGTCTCCCGGCAGCGCACGCCGGGGGAGAAGAGGACACGCACCGCGGAGGGCAGCGAGCCCGCCGCCGCGCGGGACTGTGCCGCGCCGCCGTCGTCGAGCGGTCCGCCGTCGTCGAAACGCGCCTGCCGCGCGGACTCGCTCATCGCGGGGGAGACCAGGAGGACTCGGCTGGTCAAACGGTGGCTCCTGCTGTCGTCATGGCGGAACGCCGGCTCGGGTGCCCAGCCGTTCGGCGTGACCGGTGGGGAAGCGGAGCGCACGGACCGCGCTGGCGCCGGCCGCCTCATCCCGTGCCGCGCGGTCGCGACCCTAGCATTCGCGGCCGGGTCCGGTCGGGGCCCGTGGGGCCTGACCTTGGCGTGGGTGCCGACGGTGGCGGCGGTGGCGGCGCTCGCCGGCGGCGCGGCAACGGTCGGCACGGCGGTCGCCGTCGCCAGGCCGGGCCGAGCGGCGAGCGGCGGTCCGGCACGTGGGCGCCGGTGAGCTCGCTGACCAGCCGAGGGCCGGGCATGCACAGCCGCCGGACGCGGGCGTACCGCTCGGGTTCCCTCGGCGGCCCAGGCGATCTTCGGCTCGGCGGCCTGATGGTGATCGCCGAGCCACCCCCGGCGACGATCCCCGCGGCGCCGAGCCGCTCGTCGGTGAGCAGGGCGCACGCTTCCGCGCCGCGGCGCCGACGGCGACCCCGCCGGCGTCACCCGGGCCGGTCGTCGTGGCCCGTCCGGCGCGTCCGGCCCGTCGGGCGCGTCCGGCCCCTCGTGGCACGTCAGGCACGTCCGGCACGACCTCGTACGCGCCGACCGCCGGCGTCGTACCGTCCGGCACGGCCCGCGCCCCCGCCCCCGCCCCGCGGGGGCGATGCCCGCGCAGCGTGCCACCACCCACCGATCACACCGCGGGGCAAGGCCCCGGGGGCCGGTGTGCCGCGGCCGGTCCAGATGTGTGCTGCCCGGCCTGGGCCGACCATGGAGGAGAGACGAGGGAGAGACCAGAACGCCGGCCCGTACGGCGCGAGCCGAGGGGCCGGGCGGGAAGGAAGCCGAGGCATGGGCGCGACGCAACCCTCCCGGGCAGGCCACGACCGGTCGGCGGCGGCTTCCGCCGCGCCGCCCAGTGGCCTGCTGGATCTGCTCAGCGTCGCCGCGGTGGTCCTGAACGCCGAGGGGCAGGTGGTCTTCTGGAGCCCGAAGGCCGAGGACCTCTTCGGCTACACCGCCGAGCAGGCGCTGGGGCAGTACGCGGCCCAGCTCATGGTCCACGAGCAGCACCGTGACGAAGTGATCAAGCTGTTCGCCGAGGTCATGGGGACGGGCACCGACTGGGCCGGGGCCTTCCCGATCCGGCGCAGGGACGGCAGCACCCGCATGGTGGAATTCCGCAACATGCGGCTGCTGGACGACCTCGGTGACGTCTACGCCCTCGGCCTCGCCGCGGACCAGAGCGCGGTGGAGCGCGTCGAGCGCGATGCCGCCCTCGCCATGTGCCTGGTGTCCCAGTCCCCGGTGGGGCTGGCCATCCTGGACCCGGACCTGCGGTACCTGGCCGTGAATCCCGCGCTCGAACGCATCACCGGTCAGTCCGCCGCCGAGCGCCTGGGCCGCCCGGTCGGGGAGGTTCTCACCTACCTGGACACCGACCCGGAGGGGCGTCTGCGTCATGTCCTGGAGACCGGCGAGTCGGTCGTGGACCGGCACATCGTCTGCCGTCCTCCCGGCGACCCGGACCACGAGCACGCCTGGTCCGTGTCGTACTACCGGCTGGAGGACTCCGGCGGGCGGGTCCTCGGCCTCGTCTACGTCGTCATCGACGTCACCGAACGCCATCGAGCCGCCGCCGAGGCGGCCCGGGCCCGGGAACGGCTGTCACTGATCGCCAGGGCCTCCACCGCCGTGGGCACGACACTGGACGTGGAGACCACCGCGCGGGAACTCGCCGACGTCGTCGTACCGGTGCTGGCCGACGTTGCGGCCGTGGACGTCCTCGACAGCGCCCTCGACGGCCGGGCGGCGCCGCACGACGGGCCGGCGCTCTTCCACACCCTCGCCGTGAGCGCGGCCCACCCCACCGAGGCCGTCCGGGCCGCGGACCCGCCCGGGGGCCTCGCCAGCTACGGCGGCGACCGGCTGATCACCCGGTGCGTGCGCACCCGCCGGCCCGTCCTGGTGCCCCACACCACCCGAGAGGATCTGGGCCGCATCGCCCGGCACGGCGAGGCCGCCTCCCTCATGGACGCGGCGGGCGTCCACTCCTACCTGGCCGTACCGCTCCTGGCCCGGGGTGAAGTCCTGGGCGCCCTCCACCTCACCCGCATCCGCAACCCCGTCCCCTTCGACGACGCCGACGCCTTCCTCGCCAGCGAGCTGGCCGCCCGCGCCGCGGTCTGCATCGACAACGCCCGCGGATACCAGGCCCAGCGCGACGCGGCCCTGACCCTCCAGCGCAGCCTGCTCCCCGAGCCCCCCTCGGGCCTGCCCGGCCTGGAGGTCGCCTGCCGCTACCAGCCGGCCGGCGCCACGAGCGAGATCGGCGGCGACTGGTACGACGCCATCCCGCTGCAGGGCGACCGCACCGCCCTGGTCGTCGGGGACGTCATGGGCAGCGGCATCAAGGCCGCCGCCACCATGGGCCAACTGCGCAGCGCCGCCCGCGCGTTCGCCGAACTCTCGCTCGCCCCCGCCGAGGCCCTGCACCACCTGGACCATCTGACCGAGGTGATCGAGCAGACCATCACCACCTGCATCTACTGCGTCTACGACCCCCACACGGGCACCTGCGAGATCTGCCTCGCCGGCCACCTGCCCCCCGTCCTGACCCGGCGCGGCCGGGCGGCGCGGCTGCTCGACCTGCCCACCGGCGCGCCGCTCGGCGTCGGCGGGGTGCCCTTCGAGGCGGCCACCATCCCCTTCCGGCCCGGCGACGAACTGGTCCTCTACACCGACGGCCTGGTCGAGACCCGGAGCGAGCCCATCGACGCCCGCCTGGACACCCTCCTCGACACCCTCACCGCGACCCGCGGCCACGGTGTCGAGGAGACCTGCGACCGGCTCCTGCAGACGCTGCGCTCGCCCGGTGGCGAGGACGACGTCGCCTTGCTCATCGCCCGCGCCCTGGCCTGAGCGGGCGTACGCCCTGCTTGCCCGGATTCCGCCGCCCTCCGCCGAGACATTCGGCACAACATCTGCACATCGCGCCGTTACGGGGTAACTGCATCCACGTAAGGGGCTGTCGGACGGACTGTTGCCGTTTGACAACAATAGCCATGAGGCAACAAAGTAGCCGTGTCGGACGTGCGCGGGGAAGGACCTGGAATGCTCCGGTGGACGGAGACCACTCCGTGCGCTGGTCGTCGTCGCCGAAAGGCGGCGGTGGCGCAGGCGCCGCCCACGGCGGCTCAGGCGGTCTGGCTGCTGGGATCCGTGGTGTCCTCGTGTATCTGCGTCGCCGCTGTGGCGCAGAACGCCTCGAGCCCCTCCAGCAGCGCGATCCGCTTGACGGCGGGCATATCCGCCAGCACTTTCCGCAGCTCCCGCTCGCGGCGGGTGCGCAGGTCGGCGAGGAAGGCGCGGCCTCGGCCGCTGAGGTGCAGCCGCACTTCGCGCCGGTCCTCCGCGCTCACCACCCGCTCGACGAACCCGGCGGCGACGAGCCGGTCGCACAACCGGCTCGTGGACGGCGGGGTCGAGGCGAGGCTCTCGGCGAGCGTGCGCAGGTTGATGCCGTCGTGGTGCTCGAGGATGTGCAGCACCCGAAGCTGGGACGCGGAGGTGGGCGCGGTGGAGGCCCGGCCCCACACGACCTCCAGCAGCTCGACGGCCTTGGTGGTCACACGCGCGACCTCTTCGGGCTCTGGGCGGCGGCGGAAGGCAGTCACGGTCACACTCTCGCAGGCACTGGGGCGCCTGTCAGCGTACTAGGCGCACGCGCGGCCGGAGCCGATCCGGCGTGACAGACGTGGCTCAGGCAGGAGTTCGGCCTCGTGAGCGAGGCCCCTACGTTGTCCGGCGAAAGGTTGGTGTGTTTCTCATCGTGAAAAGATTCCTTGCCGCTGAACGCGCTCTGCGCACGGCGGCTCCCCACGACCTGCTCGACGCCGTGCGCGTCGTACTGATCGAGCAGTACGGCGCGGAAGACGCCGAGCTGTTGATGGCCGACTACGGCCTGACGGTGCTTCAGCCGTTGTCGCCCCGCGCGCTTCAGCCGGTGTCGGTGCACAACAGCCCGGCCGGCCGCGCCTTCGGCTCGCAGAAGCCGTACTGCGAGGAGGGCCGGGACGGGCGGGCCCGCCTGCACCTGCCGGTGACCGTGCGCGGCGACCGGCTCGGCGTGCTGTCCGTGACCCTGCCCGGGGGCGAGGCGGTGCGCCGCTGGGAGCCCGAACTGGCCGAGATCGCCGAGGTGCTGGGGCACGAGCTGATCGTGGCCGAGCGCGACACCGACGTGTATCTGCAGGCGCGGCGCAAGGAGCGGCTCACCCTGGCCGCCGAGATGCAGTGGCAGCTGCTGCCCGGCCGCTCCTGCTCCCGCCCCGAGTACGAACTGGGCGCTCAACTGGAGCCGGCGTACGCCATCTTCGGCGACAACTTCGACTGGTCCGCGACGGCGGACCATCTGATGCTCTACGTCACCAACGGCATGGGCGAGGGCATAGAGGCCTCCCTGCTGACCAACCTGGCCATCAACGCCCTGCGCAACGCGCGGCGCGCCGGCATCTCCATCGCCGACCAGGCGGCCCTCGCCGACCAGGCCGTGTACGCGCACTACCAGGGGCGCTGCTACCTGTCCGTGCTCATGTTCGACTTCGACCTCGCCACCGGCCGGGCCAGCGTCGTGGACGCGGGCTCGCCCCAGATGCTGCGGCTGCGGGGCGGCACGGTGGAACGCGTCACCTTCGACGCCCAGCTTCCGTTGGGCATGTTCGAGGAGACCGACTATGTGGCCCAGGACTTCCAGGTCGAGCCCGGCGACCGGCTCGTCTTCGTCAGCGACGGCGTGCACGCCGTGGCCTCGCCCAAGGGCGAGACGTACGGGGACGCCGCGCTGGCCCGCGCCATCCAGGCCACCCGGCTGCTGCCCGCCGCCGAGGTGCCGCGCGCCATCCTGCGCGAGCTGACCGGGCACCGCGGCAAGCCGGTGCCGGACGACGACGCCCTGGTGGTGTGTCTGGACTGGCGGGGCAGGAAGCCGGGCGGCGGACCGGTGCCGCTGGGCTGAATGTGACGATCGCGTGTGGTTCGGCCGATACCGTCGCACCAACGCTTGCCATAAAGCAATAATTGTTCCATGGCTCGGCGGCCAGGCGGGCCGCCGAGCGCACAGCAGGGAGACGATGCAGGTGGCGGAGCAGCACGACGTGGCCCCCGAGGTCGTGCAGGAGCTGGGTGCCTTCCTGGAGCGGCGGCGCGAGCAGATCGCCCAGCGGTGGGCGGACGCCGCTCTGTTCAGCATGGTGTTCACCGTCTCCCGGGACGAGGCGGTCGAGGCGTGCAAGGCCGTGGTGGACGCCCTGGCCGAGGTGGCCCGCTCCGGGCGGCTGGAGGACATCGACGCCCCGGGCTTCGGCGCCGTGAAGGACCAGCTCGGCCGGATGGCCGCCTCCCGTGCCCGGGCCGGATTCAGCCCCGCGCAGATCACCGCGGAGGTCGCCGGGCTGCGCGAACCGGCCGCCGCGTTGCTGCGCGCCGAGTTCGGGTCCGCCGACGAGCACGCGCACGCGTGCGTGCTCGCGCTGGCGGTGCTCATGGGGACGCTGCGCCTCGTCGTCATGGAGACGACCCTCAGCGCGGGGGAGGAGCTGATCGCCCGGCAGCGCGAGCAGCTGCTGGAGGTGGCCACCCCGGTCATCAGGCTGTGGGAGGGCGTCGTCGCCGTACCGCTGATCGGCACGCTGGACAGCGCCCGCAGCCAGGTGGTGATGGAGAGCCTGCTGGAGGCCATCGTCGAGCAGCGGGCCCGGTACGCCATCCTCGACATCACCGGCGTGCCGACCGTCGACTCCCTCGTCGCCCAGCACCTGATGAAGACCGTCGCCGCGGCCCGTCTGATGGGCGCCGAGTGCATCGTCTCCGGCATCCGCCCCGCGATCGCGCAGACCATCGTGCACCTCGGCATCGACCTGGGGTCGATCATCACGCGGGCCGGCCTCGCCGACGCCCTGGCCCACGCCCTCACCCAGCAGGGCATCGTCGTCTCGCCACGCCCGGACGCGGGAGCGAACGCACGGTGACCGGCTTCTCCGGCCACGCGGGCACGGTGCCGGTCCTGGCACTGGGAGACGTCCTGCTGGTCACCCTGCAAGGCGAGCTGCACGACGGGGCGGCCGAACAGCTCAAGGACGACCTCGCCCACCGCATCGCGGCCAGCCCGGTGCCGGTGGGCGGTGTCGTGATCGACATCTCCGGCGTGGAGATGGTCGACTCCTTCCTCGGCCGCATCCTGGCCGAGATCGCCGCGAACGCACACCTGCTGGCAGCCAGGACGGTGCTGGCCGGCATGCGTCCCGCCGTGGCCATCACCCTGGTCGAGCTGGGCCTCACCCTGCCCGGCCTGGACACGGCCCTGGACGTCGAGAGGGCACTGGCCCTGCTGGGCCGTGCCCCCTCGGCAGCCTCACCCGCTCATCCGGAAGAGGGTGCATGATGCATGCCCCACTCGCGCCGACCACGCGTCTGCCCATCGGCTCGGACGCGGACCTGGCCTGGGTACGCCAGCGCGTACGCCGGGCCGCCGCCGACCTCGGCTTCAGTCTGGTCCAGCAGACGAAGCTGGTCACCGCGGTCAGCGAACTGGCCCGCAACACGCTGGTGCACGGCGGTGGCGGGTCCGTGGAGATGAGAGTCCTGGAAGAGGCGGGCAGGCGCGGACTGCGGCTGTCGTTCGTCGACGACGGCCCCGGCATCCGGGACATCGATCTGGCCATGACCGACGGCTACACCACCGGCGGCGGCCTGGGCCTCGGCCTGAGCGGCGCCAAGCGGCTGGTCCAGGAGTTCACGCTCGACAGCCGCCCCGGCAAGGGCACGACCGTCACCATCACCGACTGGGCCACGGGCGTGCCCGGCCCGCGCACGGGTGCGCCATGAGCCGGGTCTGGGACATCCCCGTCCAGGACAGCACCCGGGTGCGGGACGTGCGCGTGGCCACGGAAGCCGCCTGCGCCCGCACCGGGCTGGACGCCCACTCCACCGCGGTCGCGGCGCTGGTGGCCACCGAGCTGGCGACCAACCTGGTCAAGCACGCCGGCGGCGGCCGCATCGTGATCAACCTGACCGCTCCCTGCGACACCCGTGCGCAAGCCGTGCCCGGGGTGCAGATCACCTCGCTCGACCACGGGCCGGGCATCGGCAACGTCCAGGCGGCCCTGCGGGACGGGCACACCACCGCCTCCTCCTCGCTCGGCGCGGGCCTGGGCACCTGCCTGCGCGTCTCCAGCGACTTCGACCTGCACAGCAGGCCGGGCCGGGGCACGGTCGCCGTGGCGCGCATCAGGCCGGCGCGTCCCCCGGGCACCCGGTCACCGGGGCCGGCGGCTCCCTCCGCGACGGGCGTTCGGGCCGGGGGCATCGTCACCTCGCTCTCCCCTGCCGAGCACTCCGGCGACGCCTTCACCTGGGTGCGCTCCGGTCCGACGGTCACGCTGCTGCTCGCCGACGGACTCGGCCACGGCGGCAAGGCGGCCGAGGCGTCCACCGCCGCCGTGGAGGAACTGCACGCGAGTGCCGGTCTGCCGCCGGCCGACATCCTGCGGCGCCTCCACGAGGCGTTGCGGACCACACGCGGTGCGGCCGTCGGCGTCGCCCAGCTCGACGAGAGCACCGGCCGGCTGTCCTTCGCCGGCGTCGGCAACATCGGCGCCCGGCTCCGCACCGAGGACGTGTGGCAGCCGCTCATCTCCCATCCGGGCATCGTCGGCGCCCACTTTCCCGCCACCGTGCCCGTACAGCAGTCACCCTGGCGGCCGGACAGCCTGCTCGTCCTGCACAGCGACGGGCTGCCCAGCCGCTGGGAGCCACCGCACGACCCCCGGCTCCTCGGCCACGACCCGGCCGTGACGGCCGCGGTCGTCCTGCGGGACGCCGGCAGCGCCGCACGCCCGCTGCGCGACGACACCAGCGTGGCCGTCCTGGCCCCCGAACCCCCGGACGGACGCACATGACCGCACCTCCCGACGTCTGGAAGATCGCGTCCGTCACCGACGCGGCACTGGCCCGTGCCGCCGTCGACCGCGTCCTCACCGCCGGCGACACCCCGGCCCTGGAGCGGGCCCGCTTCCTCACGTCGCTCACGGCCCGGCTGCGCCACTGCCTGGGCCAGGGCGGCGAGTGGGAACTCCTGCTCCACCTCCGGCACGCCGGCGCGCACCAGGAGGGCCGGCTCGACGTCTCGCTGCGGCCGGTCGGCTCCAACCTCCCGGCCGCGGCCGGCGGCCCCGCCCTCGGCTGCCCCCTGCCCCACCCGCCCCCCGGGCACCCTCCCCGCGCCGGCCTGCCGCTGCCCGAGGCCCTCCTGCACGCCGACGAGAACACCGCGGCCCTGCTGAGCCTGCTGGACGAGCAGGACCACCTCATCCGGCTGCACCGGGAGGAGCTGCACGACACCAACCAGGGCGTGCTCGCGCTGCACTCCGACCTGGAGGCCGCCGTACGGGCCCAGCGCGAACTGCTCGACGCCGAGCGGGCCGCCCGCGCCGAGGCGGAGCGGGCCCGCCGCCTGCTGACCTTCCTCGGTGACGCCAGCGCCGCCATCACGGCGTCCCTCAGCCCCACGGCCATCCTGCGCCGCCTGTCCGAGCTGCTGATCCCGGACTATGCGGCCGACCTCGACGTCTGGCTCTTCGACGAGGACGACGACGAGCGGCCCCACCCGGTGCGGGGCCACTCGGCGGCCGCGGTGGCCGCCGCCCGCGCGGGCCGGCCCCAGCACGCCGCCCCCCACCCCGGCAACCTGCCCGGCATCGGCGACCTCCCGCCGTCCGCCCTGTCTCCCGAGCGGCCCCTGCTGGCCATTCCCCTGGGGGCGCACAGCCTGCTGGGCGTCCTCACCCTCACCGCCCCCGGCCCCCGCTTCGACCCCGACACCTGCGTGATGCTGGTGGAACTCGCCCGCCGCGCCGGCATCGCCCTGGACAACGCCCGCCGCTACGAGCGCTACCGCGACACCGCCGACACCCTGCAGCGGGCCCAGCTGACCGACCTGCCCGCCGTCCCCGGGCTGCTCCTGGCCGCGCGCTACCTCCCCGCCACCCAGGGACTGAACATCGGCGGCGACTGGTACGACGCCTTCCTCCAGCCCGACGGAAGCCTGCTGGCCGTCATAGGGGACGTCACCGGCCACGGGCTGCACGCCGCCGTCGTCATGGGCCAGCTGCGCACCGCGCTGCGCGCCTACGCCGTCGACAACTCCACCCCCGGCCAGATCCTCACGCGCCTGCACCACATGCTCCGCCACCTGCAACCCGACCTGTACGCCACCGCGCTGGTCGCCCGCTTCCGGCCCGGCGAACCCGAGGTGGTCTGGGCGTCGGCCGGCCATCCGCCCGCCGTCGTGCGCGGCGCCGACGGAACCGTGCGGGTCCTCGGCGGTAAGCCGGGCGTCATGCTGGGCATCCCGGTGACGTACACCTATGCCGACCATGTCGCCGAGGTGCAGCCCGGCTCGTCCCTGGTGCTGTACACGGACGGCCTGGTCGAACGCCGGGCGCAGGGCATCGACCCCGGCATCGAACGCCTCGGCCAGGCACTGGGCGCACTGAGCGCACCGGAACTGGAACAGGACCCGGACGCCGCCGCCGACGCCCTGCTCAAACCCCTCCTGCACGACTCCGAACGCGACGACGACGTCTGTCTGCTGCTGTGCCACACCATGACGCCGGCCGGGCCGGAGCGGCGCACGGAGGGCGCCTGAGCCCAGGCCGGAAGGAGAGCTGCCGGTCACGGCTCGCGGAGCGGTAGCGTGGAGGCCACCAGGCGAGAGGGTGGATGCCGTGAAAGCCTCTGAATCGCTTCCGTCCGCGGAGGCCCTGCTGCGTGCGGCCCCGCCCCACGCGCTGGTCGCCACCGCCCGCCGTCTGCTGGCCGAGCGGGCGGGAGCCCAGGAGGTGACCCTCCTGCTGGCCGACTACGGACTGACCGTGCTGCAACCGGTGTCCCACCTGCCGCACACCGGCCCCCCGGTGCCCGCCCACGACGGCCCGGCGGGCAGCGCCTTCATCAACCAGAGCCCGGTGATCGAGGTCCTGCGCGAGCCCCCCGGCCACCTGGTGCATCTGCCCATCACCGTGCGCGGAGACCGCATGGGCGTCCTCTCCGTGCGCCTGCCCGCAGGGCCCGTCGACCCGGACACCGTGCTGCAGCTCGGCGACTTCGCCACGGCGCTCGGCCACGAGGTCGCCACCGCCGACCGCGACACCGACCTCTACGTCCAGGCGCGCCGCACCCGCCGCCTCACGCTCGCCGCCGAGATGCAGTGGCAGCTCCTGCCCGGCTGCGGCTCGGCCCGCGAGGAGTACGCCATCGGCGCGCACCTCGAACCCGCCTACGCCATCGGCGGGGACAACTTCGACTGGTCCGCCGGCGCCGACCACCTCATCCTCACCGTGACCGACGGCATGGGCCAGGGCATAGACGCCTCGCTGCTCACCAGCCTCGCCGTCGGCGCCCTGCGCAACGCCCGCCGCGCCGGCATCGCCCTGGCCGACCAGGCGTGCCTCGCCGACCAGGCGGTCTTCGCGCAGTACGGCGGCAAGGCGTACGCCTCCACGCTGCTGCTGCAGTTCGACCTGGTCTCCGGCGCGGTACGCGCGGTCGACGCCGGGTCACCGCAGCTGTTCCGCCAGCGCGGCGACCACACCGAGCGGATCGAGCTGGAGGCGCAGCTGCCGCTCGGCATGTTCGAGGAGACCCTGTACGCCGAGCAGACCTTCCGGGTCGAGCCCGGCGACCGCCTGATCGCGGTCAGCACCGGAGTGCACGGCACCCGCTCGGCGGCAGGCGATCTGTTCGGAGAACGGGCCCTGCGCCAGATCCTCGGCGCCACCCGGTCCGCACCGCCGCACGAGACGGCCCGCTCGGTCGTCGCGGGGCTGATCGAGCACTACGGCAGCAAGGACCTCATGTCCGACGCCGCCGTGGTCTGCCTCGACTGGAAGGGCCGGCGCGGCTGACCGCGTCCCGCTCGCGCGATCAGGCGCCGGGGCGGTCCGGGCCCCGGGTGACGCCGTCCTGAGCCGCGAGGAAACCCTGCAGGCCGCGACTGAGCGCGTCCCGGTCGCCCGCCCCCATGGCCGCGAACACGGTGGCGAGCGCCCGCGACCGGCGGGCGGCCACCTCGTCCAGCACCTGCCGGCCGTGCCCCGTGAGGTTCAGCTGCACCTCGCGCCGCTTGCGCGGGTGCAGCACGCGCTCCAGCAGGCCGGCCGCCTCCAGCCGGTCGCACAGCCGGCTGGCCGTGGGCATCCCTATCTCCATGCTCTCCGCCAGAGCGGTGAGGTTGAGCCCCGGCGCGGCCTGAAGGATCCGCAGGGCCCGCAGCTGGTGCGGCGACAGGCGCAGCCGCGCTCCCTGCGCGGCGACCGACCACAGGGTCGCGAGACTGTCCACGGCATCGGCGAGCTCCAGCGCGAGGGCCGCCATGGGATCATCGTCCGGCCCGCTTGCCTGGTCGTCCCCGAAGCCGCTGAGACGAGTCACGAACACTTCGCTTTCAGTAATCGTCTGCACATACGGATGCCACCCTCATTCAAACGCGGTACCCGAACGGCCGCCGAGCAAGCACCGCCGGCCGGGCCATCGTAGGAGACGCACAGCGGTCCGGCCGCGTCCTCGGCGGCGGTGCCCGCGCCGTAGCCCGCCGGCCGGATGGGACAAGGGCATGGCGGGCACGCGTTGTCCAGAGCTGATCGTGCGGAAGCGGGGGGCACGGCGCCGGCGTTCAGCAGCCACTGGCCCCGTCCTCCGGATGGCCGGTCACCGGCACCGGATCACCCGCCTGCCGCGCAGCTGAGAGTGTTCTCGAACACAGCGGCGAGGCTGAAGTCCTGCCAGGTGGGTAAGGGCGCTTCCCGACGGCACCGAGGAAGGGGAAAGCCATGTCAGTGCATCCCGAACCCGTCGAAGCGTCGATCGCGGCGGAACACGTCGCCGAATCGCTGGCCGAGTTGTGGCGGCGGGCCCACGAGGACGTCGCCCCGACGCTTTCCGGCCAGCACATGCTCGCTCTGCTCGCGCTGGAGAACGAGCCGGCCGGCCCGGGCGCGATCGCCGAGGTCCTCGGCGTCGACGCCGCGTCCGCGGCGAGACTGTTCCGACGGCTGGAACAGCGCACGCTGGTACGGCGCGTTCCGTCCGGCGCGTTCTGCCTCACCGGTGCCGGCACGTGCGTGCTCGAAGCGACGCGCCAGCGCCGCCGTCAGCTTCTGGAGCAGGTCCTGGCGACGGCCGCACCGCCGGACCGGCCGGTGCTGCGTGAAGCGGTCGACCAGTTGTACGGACGGCTGAGCCCGTTGGTGAGGGTGCCGCGCAGCCGCTCGCACACCGACTGAACCGCAGACGCGCCCACGAGGAGGAGGTCGTTGCATGGCAAGCCGTGACCTGCGGGAGGCCACGAGAGCGCGGACGCGTGCCGTCCTGGGCCGCCGGTCCGACGCCGCCGCCCACGCCCGCGGCGCCTCCCGCACGTTCCTCGACGGCCTTCGGTCCCCGGTCTGCGAGAAGACGGCCTCGGCGGTCGAGCTGGTCGTCTCCGAACTGGTGACGAACGCCGTACGGCACGCCCGAGGCGACCTCTGCGTCCTGGAACTGGAGGACGCACCCGACGCGGTGTCCGTGGCCGTCCGCGACGGCGACCCCGCGCCGCCGCGCCCTCGAACGCCTGACTTCACCGGATCCGGTGGATTCGGCCTGCTCATGGTGGGCAGGCTCGCCGACGAAGTAACGGTGGAGTCCGCGGCGCGGGGCAAGACGATCCGCGCCAGAGTGCCCAAATAGCCGTGGCAGGCCGGTGAAGACACAACGGGACGCTGCCAGTACTCTTCGTTCGTTGCCGTACGGCAACCAAGAGTCCGGAGGGCTGCCGAGGCGTTCGAGGGGGAACCAGGGACGGATGCTCCCAACACAGCATGGACTTGTCGGCGTACGGGTGGTTCCCGGCTCCGCCACGGCGACCGGGGCCGCCTGGGCCTGGCAGGAACCCTCGGTGCTTCTGATCGAGGACGACGAGGCGGATGCCCTCCTGGTGGAGGAACTGGTCGCCGACTGCACTCCCGGCATGCGGCTGACCTGGGTGCGCTCCCTGGCCGAGGCCCGTGAGGCACTGGCCAAGGAGACCCCGGACTGCGTACTGCTCGACCTGCACCTGCCCGACTCCCACGGGCTCGAGGGCGTGGCCCGGGTACGCCGGCACGCCGACGTCGCGGTGGTCGTCCTGACGGGCCTGGCCGAGGAGAGCGCCGGTCTGGCGGCGGTCGCGGCGGGTGCCCAGGACTACCTCGTCAAGGGACGGGTCGAAGCAGAGCTGTTCGGCCGCGCCGTGCGATACGCCATACAGCGCAAGCTGGCCGAACAGGCGGCCGCGGCTCTGCAGGCCGGTCAGCTGCGGGCGGAGGAGAACCGGCGGCTGGAGCGCGGGCTGCTGCCCACCCCTCTGCTCGGTGACGCCCCGGACGTCGAGGTGGTCGCCCGCTACCTGCCGGGCCGGGAACAGGCGCTGCTCGGCGGCGACTTCTACGATGTCGTGCAGACCCCGGACGGCAGCGTCCACGCGCTGATCGGCGACGTCTCGGGACACGGCCCCGACGAGGCCGCGCTCGGCGTGGGGCTGCGGATCGCCTGGCGGACGCTGGTGGTCAGCGGCGCCACCGGAGCCCGGCAACTGAGCACCCTGGAGGAGATCCTGATCGCCGAGCGCACCGGTGAGCAGATCTTCGCCACGCTCACCAGCCTGCACCTGCTGCCCGACGGGCGCTCGGCGCGGGTCATGCGCGCCGGCCATCCCGGCATGCTGCTGCGTACCGGCGACGAGGTGGAGTGGGTGGAGGTGCCGGGCGGGCCGGCGCTCGGGGTGCTGCCGAGCGGCATGGCCGGCTGGCCCGTGGAGGACGTCACCCTGCCCGCCGGCGCGGGGATCGTCCTGTTCACCGACGGCCTGTTCGAAGGACGTACCGGACCGGGGCACGAACGACTGGGAGAACAGGGCCTGTTGCAGGCGGCCCGCGCGAGCGCCGCCCTGCCCGCCGAGGAGTTCGTGGACAAGCTCATCGGCCATGCCGAGGCGCTGGCCGAGGACCACGGCGGTCTCGCCGACGACGTGGCCGTGGTGCACCTGCGGTGGAACCGGCAACCCCGACCGAGCAAGGAATCGTGACCGTGACAACGTCTCCTGCGCCCGCCAACCCCCGTCGGCGCAGCCGGATCACCGTGCAGGGCTGGTTCCACATGGCCCTCGCGGTGATGATCGCCGTGGTGGTGACCGGCTCGGTGATCGGCGCCGAGCTGCTGGCGCGGACCGCGAACGTCTCCGACCAGCTGATCGAGGACGTCCAGCCCGCCCGCGCCGAGGCGCTCCGTCTGCAGAACGCCCTGCTGAACCAGGAGACGGGCGTGCGCGGCTACGCCATAGCCGCCGACCCGCAGTTCCTCACGCCCTACACCGAAGGCAAACGCGACGAGCGGGATTCCGCCGCCCGGCTGCGCCGGCTGATCGGCGACCGGGCGACCCTGCGCCAGGACCTGGACGGGATAGAACGCGCGGCGGCCGACTGGCGCCGCACCTACGCCGAACCCCTCGTCGCCGGCGTCACCCCGGGCAGGCCCCGCACGGTCGACACGGCCACCACGGACCGCGGCAAGGAGGCCTTCGAGCACATCCGCACCCTGTTCACCGAGCAGAACACCCATCTCGCCCAGGCCTGGCAAGACGGCAGGAGCGAGCTGACCCACGTGCGCACCGTACGCGACTGGGTGCTCGGCGCCATGGTCGCCGCATTCCTCGTCACCGGCGGCGCCCTCGCCCTGCTGGTCCACGCCCTCGTCGTCCGGCCGCTGGACGGGCTGCGCGTCGCCTCCCGCCGGGTGGCCAGGGGCGAGTTCCAGCACCGCATCCCGTCCGAGGGTCCCGCCGACATCCGGGCGATGGCGGACGACGTCGAAGCCATGCGGCGGCGCCTCGTGACGGAACTGGACGCCTCGCACGCCCGGCACGAGCACCTCACCCGGCAGACGGCCGACCTGGACGCCCAGGCGGTGGAACTGCGCCGCTCCAACGCCGAGCTGGAGCAGTTCGCCTACGTGGCCTCCCACGACCTGCAGGAACCGCTGCGCAAGGTCGCCTCGTTCTGCCAGCTGCTCGAAAAGCGGTACGGCGACGAGCTGGACGACCGGGGGAAGCAGTACATCGCCTTCGCCGTGGACGGCGCCAAGCGCATGCAGACCCTCATCAACGACCTGCTCACCTTCTCCCGCGTCGGCCGGATCAACGACGCCAACGTGCCCGTCTCGCTGGACCAGGCCCTGGACAAGGCGGTCGCCAACCTGACGGCCGCGGCGGAGGAGTCGGACGCCGTCATCGAGCGTCCCGACGAACTGCCCGAGATCACCGGCGACCCGATGCTGCTGGTGATGCTCTGGCAGAATCTGCTCGGCAACGCCATCAAGTTCCGTCGCCCCGACCGCCCGCCGCACATCCGCATCACCTGCCAGGCCGAAACGGACCCCGAGGAGCACACCGCGCGCTGGCGGCTGAGCGTGGCGGACAACGGCATCGGCATCCCGGAGGAGTTCGCCGAGAAGGTCTTCGTCATCTTCCAGCGCCTGCACGGCCGCGACGCCTACTCCGGCACGGGCATCGGCCTGGCTCTCTGCAAGAAGATCGTCGAGTTCCACGGCGGGCGCATCTGGATCGACACCGCGTACACCGACGGCACCCGCTTCTGCTTCGTCCTCCCGGCCGCTGCGCCCGGCACGGCCGACGACACAGCGCCCGCCCGTACCACCCCGGAAGGACAGCCCGCATGACCACCCCCGCCGTACAGCCCATCGAGGTCCTCCTCGTCGAGGACGACCCCGGCGACGAGCTGATGACCCGCGAGGCGTTCGAGGACAACAAGATCGGCAACACCCTCCACGTCGCACGCGACGGGGAGGAGGCACTCGACTTCCTCTACCGGCGCGGCGCGCACACCCAGGCCCCGACCCCGGACCTGATCCTGCTCGACCTCAACCTGCCCAAGTACGACGGCCGGCAGGTTCTGGAACGCATCAAGTCCGACCCCGACCTCGCCCACATCCCCGTGGTCGTGCTGACGACGTCCTCCGCCGAGGAGGACATCCTGCGCAGCTACAAGCTCCACGCCAACGCCTACGTCACCAAGCCCGTCGACCTCGACCAGTTCATCGCCGCGGTCCGCCAGATCGACGAGTTCTTCGTGACCGTCGTACGCCTGCCCCGCCAGGACATCACCCCGCGGTGAGGACGCCGGGCGCTCCGGCTCACTCCGTGGCGAGCATGCCCGAGCGCAGCCGCGCCAGCAGGCGGGAGACCAGGCGCGAGACGTGCATCTGGGACACGCCGAGTTCCTCACCGATCCGGGCCTGGGTCATCTCCTCGACGAACCTCAGATGGAGGATGCGCCGGTCCCGCTCGTTCAGCTCCGCGACGAGCGGAGCGAGGGCGTGGAAGTCCTCCACGAGCGCGAGGGCGCCGTCCTCCTCGCCGATGAACGCGGAGAGGGCCGCCTCGCCGTCGTCGGAGTCGTGGCTGACGGCGGCGTCCAGGGAGGTGGACTGGTAGCCGTTCGCCGCGATCTGTGCCTCGACGACCTCCTCCTCCGACAGGTTCATCAGGGCGGCCAGTTCGCTGACCCTGGGCGAACGGCCGAGCCGGCTGCGCAGTTCCTCGTTCGCCTTGGCCAGTTCCACGCGCGCCTCCTGCAGCCGGCGCGGCACGTGGACGGACCAGGAGGTGTCGCGGAAGAACCGCTTGATCTCACCGACGATGTACGGCACCGCGAAGCTGGTGAACTGGACCTCGCGGGAGATCTCGAACCGGTCGATGGCCTTGATCAGGCCGATCGTGCCGACCTGGACGACGTCCTCCATGTCCTGACCGCTGTTGCGGAACCGGCGGGCGGCGAAGCGCACCAGCGACATGTTCATCTCGATGAGCGTGTTGCGCGCGTACTGGTACTCGTGGGTCCCTTCCTCCAGGACGGCGAGCCGCTCGAAGAACACCCGGGTCAGCTCGCGGGCGTCCTGCGGCGCGATCCTCTGGGGGTCCGCGATCTGCGGCAACTGCGTGCCGGAGCCGGTCGTCGTGCCGACGGGTGCCGTCGTCATCACTGGCCCTCCCTGCCGTCCGTGCCGGCTCCCGTGAGCAGGCGGTAGCTCTGCGCGTACCCGGACCGGGCCCCATCATGCCGCGCGCCGGACGCCGCCGTGCCACGTGGCCCGCACACCACGCCCGTTTCAGGCCGGGCCCGGCGGACTCCTGCTCGAGCCCTGCCCGGAGCCGCGGCTACGGCTGGAAGGCTACGGCCGGAAAAAGGACGGGAGGACTGATCACCGTGCTGCTAGCCTGCAGTCGACCGTGACGCCGGCCGAGGAGGTGAGACCCATGAACGCTGTATCGACGTGGGTGCTCCCCCTTCCCGTCACGGCCGGCGACTGACACAGGTGCCGCCGGGAGCGCCTCCACACCCAGGCACTCCCGAAAGGCCACACCATGCACTCTCTGCAGTTCACCGCCCAGTCGTCGTCGAACGGCATGACCGAACGCGACTTCACCGTGGACGGCGTTCCCGGCGTCCTCTGGTCGCCGGCCTCCCCCGCGGCCGGAAGCGCACCCCTCGTCCTGATGGGCCACGGCGGCGGCAACCACAAGAAGCACCCGGCGATGTCCGGCCGCGCCCAGCTCCTCGTGAACGGCTGCGGCTTCCACGTCGCCGTCCTCGACGCGCCCGGTCACGGCGACCGGCCGCGCACGGCACACGACGAGGCGGAAATCGCCGAGCTGTTCCGGGCGCGGGCGGCCGGCGAGCCGGAAGGCCCGATCGTCGTCCGCTACAACGACCACCTGGCGCAGCGCGCCGTGCCCGAGTACCGGGCGGCCCTGGACGCCCTCCAGGAACTCCCGGAGATCGGCCCCGACGGGCCGGTCGGCTACTGGGGACTCAACATGGGCACCGCGATCGGCGTTCCGTTCGTGGCCGCCGAACCCAGGATCACCGCCGCGGTCTTCGGCCAGCACTGGCCCGACGTCCTGGCCGAGAAGGCGAAGCAGATCACCGTCCCGGTCGAGTTCGACCTGCAGTGGGACGACGAGCACATCTCCCGCGAGGAGGGCCTCGCCCTGTTCGACGCCTTCGCCTCGAAGGAGAAGTCGCTGCACGTGAACTCGGGCAAGCACAAGGAACTGCCCCGCTTCGAGGCCCACAGCGCGGTCCGCTTCCTCGCCCGCCACCTCGCCACGCCGGCCACCGTCCCGGCCTGACGCACGCGGCAGCGGCGCCGGCGCCCGCGCCTTTTGGCAGGGCGCCGCGACCGCGGCTCGGGGCCTAGACCGCGCATCTGGAGGCCGTATGCGGCAGAAACGGATCCTCCCAGCTCATCCATCTCAGCCTCGCCGGAATACGACGGTTGATCACCTGCCTCACCAACCGCCGACCCACGCCCGCCGACCACATCCTGAACTGGTCCACCTGGCGCCGACGACGACAACACCAAGCCCGCACCTGCCACTGCAAACGGGGAGGGGACGCGGGTAACGCGTTCGGTGGCAAAGTGTCGGGCGGGCCTGGACTCCCCGGTCGTGATCGGCTCGACTGCACTCGGTCGCTGGCTCGGGCGCCTGCCGGAAATGGAGTGTGATGGATTGGCAGTTGTTAGGGTCGTCGCATGACTGATTCACTCGATGACGTACTGGGCCACCTCGATGCGTGGCTGGAGGCTAACGCTCCAGCGGATTATGCCGCGTTGAATCCTCCGGCTACGCAGGATGATATCGACGCCATTGCTGACCGGCGGTTCGACCTGCATCCCGATCTCGTGACGTGGTTGCGGCGTCATGACGGGTCGTCCGCCACCAGCCATGCGGGCCCAGGGGTAATCCTTCCTGGGGGTTTCATCCTGCTCACCTCGGCTGGAATGCGTGACGGTCAGCGGTGGATGGAGGAAGGCATCGCTGAGTGGATCGATGCGAACGAGTCGGAAGACCCTGACCTACGTGACATTTACGACGGTGTGTACGGGTACTCGTTCCACGTACGGTGGGTTCCGATCGCCTCTGATCTCACGGGCGGGAAGCTCATCGTCGATCACCGTGCCGGAGACGGTTTCGGGAACGTGTTGTACGGCCTGCAGACCGGTGACACGGACGCGCCGGTGAAGGTCTGGGACAGTCTTCATCAGATGTTCCAGGAGCTTCTGAGATCTCTCACGGAGGAAGTTCCCATGCGGATTGCCGACTATGCCGAACCGCAGACGCCAAGCGTGAGCGGCGCAGGTCATGATGCACACGTGATGTGGGCATAAAGCGCTGAGGCGGTCCGGAGCAGGAAACTGCTCCGGACCGCCACCTTGTTCCAACCGGCTAGTGCGGCTGAACCACGCAGACTTCATCGGGGCGACAGCCCTCGAGGTCCGGGGCCTTGATGTAGAAGGGATCGTTGTCGTCTACGCGGGCCTTCTTGTAGAAGGAGCCGACGTCGCGGCCCGCACCTTCGTTCTGTTTCGCGGACATCGATGCCCGTCCGCAGACTTCCTGCCACGTGGGCGCAGCGACTCCCGGGCGGTCGTCGTAGTACATGCGCCACTTGCCGTCAGTGGCACTCTTCTGGGCGTACAGCTGAATGCACTCGTCGCCGCTGTCGACGAACTGACCGCCGCTTTCCTTCGTTGACGCGAAGGGGTACTCGTCGCATTGCCGGCCGTCGGGGCTGTTTGTGGTCGCCTCAGGAGTCGCCTTGTCGTACGGCTTCCAGGAGTTGGGGCACACCACTCCTCTGTTCTTGTCCCGCACGCTCTGGTCGATCTCCCGGTGGAGCGGCGTTTTGTGTTCCTCGCTGCCCGGGTGTGACGGCAGTTCCTCGCGGAGCAGCCAGTAGTACGCAGCAGCGACCGGGTACTTCCGATCGTTCACGGTGTATGTCGGTATGTGCTTGTAGAAGATGCATCCGGTGGAGTTGGGGACGGTCACCGAGTTGTCGCAGCGGATTTGGTCGAACAGCGAGATCTCTGGCTTGTCGACGGGGACAACACCTTGCCAATTGGGGCTGTCCGCCTTGAAGCTCAGGAACACGCCTCGGTCGAACTTCTCGGAGGTGCCGGCGGTCGGCGTGGTCCATGTGTTCGACTTCGTCGCGGACGCCCAGTGCTTGTCGGTCAGGCTTGTCCAGGTCGCGTCGGTCCAGTTCGTGGTGTAGGTGGCGTCGCAGTCCGGGGTGCAGGGGGTCTGCCAGTACTCCAGGGAGACGGCGCCGAGATCGGTGTCCATGTCCACGGGCACGATCGACATGCGTTCCGTGAAGGTCGCCTTGTTCTGCGTCTTCGTCTCTACGAATACGTTGAACGCGGCGGACGCGGTTTCGATGGCGCCGTCGGGGTCTTTCTTGGTCCAGTGGACGAGAGTGGTGAAGGCGAGGCACCCTTCGCGGCGTTCGATCGTGTAGGTCTGGGTCAAGCCGGTCTGAGCGCACCACGGCACGAGCGTGGTCGACAGAGCACCTGTCCCGGCCGTCCGCGTCATGGAGGGGCGCTTGATGAGCGGCTCGTAGGTGACGCACTGGCGGCTCTGGCCGTTCTTCAGGCCCTTGGCGCACTGGTTGCCGGACGTGAGTGAAGAGGCCGTAGAAGGAGTAACCAGACCGGTGGGCGCCGGCTGCTTCTGCTGGTCGTCGTCGATGAAGTCGACGTCGGGGGCGTTGTAGTCGGGGTCGGGGAGTTCGAGACCTGCCATCCGGCCACCGGACACGCCGAAGTTGCCGGGCACGAAGGCGACCGCTCCCCAGGCGATGTCCTTGTCAGCGCTGCCGCTGCTGGTGGTATTGGAGAGTCTGACCTCGGGGATGCGATCGTTGAAACGGAAGGCGCCAAGAGACACCCATTTGTTGGACGCGTTGGCGGACTGGTCGACGGTGACTTTCCTGGTTCCGAAGGCCGTCACGACTTCATACACGGCCTGAGTGGTCTGCGCTCCGGTGTCCGGCACGTGTACGTAGACCATGGCCTGTGTCTTGTCCAGGGGCTTGTTCAGCTTCCAGTCACCGTCGATGGTCATGCTTCCGCCGTCGCCGCCGAGGTGATGGGTGTCGCGTTCGTGGGCGTACCAGAAGTGGCCGCCGTAGCCGCCGCCGACCTGGTGCAGGTCGGCTTTCGCATTGAAGTGCGTGCCCATGGTGTCGGCGTAGAACGTGAACTGGAAGCTGCCGGACGAGGTGACGGGACCGCAGTCGCCGTAGGTTTCGGTGCCGTTGGGCACCGAGGCCACCACTTGTGCGCCGCTGGGTGCTCCGGAGCACACCGGTGTGCCGTTCTTCAGGCGGTAGCCGCGTCCCGGTTCCGACACCAGCGACTGGTACTTGATGTTCTCGTGGCCGCAGGTGGAGGCGCAGTCGGTCTTCCAGGTCGCGTTGGGCTGGTTCCACCAGTACTGTGCGTAGCACTCCGCGGTGCCGCAGTCCGGCGGCGTGTTGGGGTCGCAGTTGTTCTTGGAGTTGCAGAACACGTCGAGGTCCGGCGTGACATGTGCCCGGTTGTAGCGCGCGCCGCCTTTGATCTCGACGGGCAGGTTCGCTCCGTTCCAGTAGGCGGGGCGGAAGCCGGCGGAGGAGAAGCCGGACTCGCCGGGCCAGTCCTGGCGGCCGGAGGTGGCGTAGGAGTAGCCGGTGTCGATGGACCAGGCGGCCCAGCCCATCACCTTCACCTCGTACGGCCAGTCCTGCGGGTGTGCGGCGTCGTGGTTGGCGTCGGTGCCGTCCACGTCGGTGTTCATGAACGGATGGCCCCAGCCCTTGGCGTAGATGGGGTTGGCCGGGTTGTTGTACCAGCCGAGGCCCCAGTGCCCTCCGTGCTGCGATGCCTGGGAGGGCGGGTTGAAGCCGAGGTTGTAGTTCCAGACCGCGGTGAACCAGTTCTCCACGTAGGAGGGGTCGTCATTGTTGACGGTGATCGTCTGGCCGGCCTTGTGGACCTCGTTCCACTTGTCGGCGAGGATCTTCATGGAGGCGGCGATGTTCGTCGCGTAGTCGATGGCGACGAGTTTCTGCAGGGCTGGGGACAGGCTGGTTTCGCCCGGCTTCTCATGGCCCTTGAGGCGCATGCCGTCGGTGACCTGGCCCACGCCGTAGCCGCAGTCTGATTTGTCCCAGTTGATGTTCCAGTACGAGTCCGGATTGCCCGGATCGATCTGATGCCCGTAGTAGCCGTCGACCGCTGCCAGGGGGCTGCCCATCTGGCCGGGTATGGAGCCGGACTCGGCCTGCCACAGGTTGGACTCCTGGGCCATGATGCCGAGCATCACGTTGACGGGGATGCGCGCGTTGCTCGCGCCGGTCAGGGTGGGCGGCGGGAACAGGCCCTGCGGGTCGATGGTGCCGAGGCCGGCCTGGTTGCGGTAGCCGCCCTGGTTGAGGTAGCCGGCGTGCAGGTCACCGCGTACCGCCATGTCGACAGCCCACTCGACCTGGTTGGGAGTGGGCTGCAACGCCTGGGCCTTGACGTCGTTGCGAGAGACGGAGCACCAGCGGTCGGGGTCGGTGGGGTCGTGCGACACGATCGACGTCACTGCGGTGGCCCGTGCCGATCGCGGGTGCCTGCCTGAGCCGATGCCGGCTGCGGCGCGGGCCTTGGAAGCCGAGGCGAGGGCGGGAGACAACTGGGCTTCGGCCTTGGGTGGCGTGGGGGTGACCTGCTGGCTGAGCCTGGTGCCGGTGCTTGTGGCGGTGGAGGTCACCGTCAGGGGCGTGGCGGTCTTCAGCATGCCTGGAGCCGGCGTCGTGTGCTGTGAAGCGGGCTCGGTCTGTGTGAAGCCCTTGCCGGCATTCTTGATCCGGTCGATGCCCGCACGTAGCCCCGGTGCGAGAACAGGGTCGACGGCGAGCCGGCCCAGGCTGGAGACGTCTGTGTTCACCGGGGCGTTGAGCCGGGTGATGCCGCTGCCTGAGGTGTGCGTGTCACCCGTGGGATGCCCGACGAGGAACACGCTGGAGGAGCCGCCTCGCGCCAGGTCGAGGTCACCGAGCTTGCCAGTGGCGATGACGGAGGTCTTGCCCTTCGGACTCCACACCCGGGCGCGGGCGCGCTTGGCGCCGTTGCGCTCGACGAAGGCGACGTCACCGCTGTTGACGGGGTGGATGTCGAACGGGGCGCCACCGGCTGTGAGCAGGTCCTTGACCTTGCCCTTGTGGTCGAGGTGGATCAGATGGCGGCTGAGCGCGCCGATCACACCGTCCTTGACGGGTACGGCGCTGGTGACTTCCCCCTTGGTGGCCGACACGCTCAGCGTTTTGCCGGCGGTGTCGACGGTCATGACACGGGTCCGAGTGGCGGCCGGGTCGTTCATGTCACGGAAGGCGGTGAACGCGGCCGTGCGGGTCTGCGGGTTGCAGGAGGGGTCGAAGTAGGCGAGTGTCCCGGTGAACGGCAGCTTCGTCACGTCACCGGTGCTGGTGTTGATGATCGCCGTGAACGCGCCGCCCTGCATCAGGTCCGGTTTGTTCGTGAACGACCGGGGCGCGTACACAGCAGCCACATGGTCGCGGTCCATCACGCACGTGTTGCCGATCCACGAATCCGCCGGCATGCCCGGCTCGGACAAGGCCGCGGCAGTCTTCCACTGGTACGCGTCGGCTTCGTCCGCGACAAGAATCTTGAACGATGTGGCGTCAGCCACGCCAGTGACCACCCGGTCCGTGGATGTCTTCCACCCGTCACCCAGGCTCTTGTCCGGATCGGCCACCCGTCCTGCAGGCGACGGCGACGGAGCGGGGCTTGTGGCAGGGCTGTGACCGCCTGGAGAGGCGGGGACTGCCGTGGCCGGGACGGCTTGCAGCAGGCCGCCCGTCAGCGCCGTGCACGCCGCAAGGACGGCCAAAGATATGGATGATCGTCGTCTGGATCTCAAAGAAGTTCCCCGAATTTCTCGTGTGATGGGATGTCCCGTGCCCTGGTCTGCGGGCACGTTTTGACTGGACCATGGGCGCGCAAGGGCGAATCACAGGGCGGTAGCTCGAGGTTCGCGGGCCGGTCACAGAAACCGCCTTGCCCCGGGCGGGGCAAGGCGGTCGACTCAGGAGGCCGACAACGGGCCCTCTTGCTGATTGCCGGCCTTGGCGAGAACGGTGCGCGGGTTGTGGATCACCCTGAGGTGCTGACGTTGGCGACGCGTACCTCGGAGGGTGTGCCATCGGCCGAGGGCCCGGCGTGTCCGTGCAGGGAACGATGGGCGCCGGCATTCATGCGGTGCGCGAGCCAGGCTGCTGCCCCCTGTTCTCCTCCAGTGCGGATCCGGAAACACCCGTCAACCGTCATCGGGGCAGGCCGCTCGTCGCCGTCCCCCTTGCTGTGACCGCACGGGTAAGGCATCCCGCCGTAGACCTCAGAGGGAAAGTCCCCGAAGACGAACCGGACGACACCGCGCCGCCGTTCACCGTGTAACCGAACTCACTGGAGTCGATCACGGCGGGTCGCGAAGCAGGCGCTGTCCGACTGAGTCGTGGTCTCCGACCGCGAGTTGAAACGGATCCGGAAACAGTGGTTCGGATGGCTGCTGTCACTGGACGTGCAGTCGTTGTGCACGTATGAGGTCCCGGCGTAGGCGGGTACTGCGGTGAGAACGCCAGCGGCCAAGGCTGCGGCGGTGGCAGCCGTAGCGGCGGCGGATTTGGTGAAACGCCAAAGAGCTTCCCCCTGCTGGAGCGAACGCATCGGGGAGGCGGATCAGTACATGGACGCGCCCCCGACGCGCAGCGACAAGCCGACGGGCGGATGTTTGGTCTGGTCCATTCGCCCACGGCCCGACCACTCTTGCGTAGCATGTTCATGCCGGTCAAGGGGCGAGAACAGGAGCTATGTCGGCCCGGCGTGAAAGCGACTCCGGCAGCGACAGTCATCCGGAATGCGGTGATCACGTGCGCGACCCGGGAGGTACCTGTGTGACTCCTGTGAAGCGGAGGGAGCTCGAGGGGACCGCTGGTGCTGCCAGGGGTGGCCGGATTCAGCCCTTCCTCCCCAATCTCCGAGCGAAGCGAGAGACAGGATTCGCGGCAATGTCCCCCTGCTGGAGCTCGTGAACACGTCCATCCGGCTCTTCACGGATCTGTCCCTGCACATCGTCAGGTAAGTCAGCATCTGGTCAGCATCAATTCCCGGACATCCCTGAGAGGCTGTCCGAACAGGCGCCCCGTCGGTGGCGCCACAACAGCCTGGTGGGCGCCGAAGCCCAGGCAGGGAGCCCTGTCACCGATGAGAAGCGATGTTCCTCACAAACATCGACTTCGACGCGTGCCCGTGTAGAGTAAAGACCGCCCTTGACCTGCACAAAGCAGGCAGGGAGCCGTCTTTCAGGAGTCCAAAGTGCTGCGTACTCTGTTCAAGTCCAAGATCCACCGAGCCACCGTCACCCAGGCCGACCTGCACTACGTGGGATCGGTGACCATCGACGCCGACCTGCTCGACGCCGCTGATCTGCTGCCGGGCGAGCTGGTGCACATCGTCGACATCACCAACGGGGCGCGGCTGGAGACGTACGTCATCGAGGGGGAGCGCGGGTCCGGGGTGATCGGGATCAACGGGGCGGCCGCCCATCTCGTGCACCCCGGAGACCTGGTGATCATCATCAGCTACGCTCAGGTCACCGACGCCGAGGCGCGGACGCTGAAGCCGCGGGTCGTGCACGTAGACGGCGACAACCGGATCGTCTCTCTCGGCGCCGACCCGTCGGAGCCCGTGCCCGGCTCCGACCAGCAGCGCAGCCCGCAGGCCGTCGGGGCCTGACCGGGGACCGTACCGTTTCGGACCGGACCAGGAGTGTGCCCAGCCCATGAGCGAGATCGAGATCCGCGACGACCGGGCGGCGGGCCGCCTGGAGGCCGTCGGCGAGGGCGAAGTCGTCGGCCGCGTCGAGTACTTCGTGCTGGCGTCGCCCGCGCGCGCCCTGGTTCCGGTGCACACCATCGTCGAGCCCGCCCACGAGGGCCGCGGCATCGGCGGTTCCCTGGCCCGTGAGCTGTACGAGCTCGCCGGGAGGGAGGGCGTCCCGGTGGTGCCGCTGTGCCCGTACGTCGCCGGGTGGGCCGAGCGGCACCCGGAGGCCGCCCCGCCCGCCGACCCGGAGCTGGTGACGGCCGCGAAGGACTGGCTGCGGGCCCATCCCGGGCGGTTCTGAGCGGGCGCGGCTCCGCCTGACGGGTGAGTGGCCGCGCGGGGGCCGGGTAGGCGGGGGAGTAGTCCAGAGGCGACGTCCCACGACTGCCGGAGGACACCGATGACGAACCCGCATCCCGACCCCGTCCCGCCGGGGCCGCATCCGGGTCCGGGTCCCGGTCCCACCCCGCCGGACCCCTACCCGAGCCCGGTCCCGACCCCCGAGCCGGGCCCCGCGCCCACCCCGCCTCCACCGGGCCCCGAGCCGACGCCGCCCCCGGCGCCTCCGGCCCCGGGCCCGCCGGAGCCCTCACCGTCCCCGATCCCGCCGGGACCGGAGCCGGTACCGAACCCAGAGCCGGGCCCACCGCTCACCTGAGCACGCCCGGCACCGCACCAGGATCCGGGGAACCGCGCGGCCGACCGCCCCAACCGGCGGCCGTGCCACGCCAGTTCCCCGGTCCCCTGCCTAGGTCCTGCCGTCAAACTCCCGCCGTCCGCCCGGAGGGCGGGCCTCGCGGCGTGCATGGCGTCGCGGGGCTGGGGGTCCCCCGGCCGAAGGCTGGGGGAGGGAGTTTGACGACAGGGCCTGGCGGCCTCCTGGGGACCTCAGACGCCGCTCAGGCGGAAACCTCGTCCCGGTCCCCGCCCCACAGCGTGTGGAAGGAGCCGTCACGGTCCACGCGGCGGTAGGTGTGGGCGCCGAAGAAGTCGCGCTGGCCCTGGGTCAGGGCAGCCGGCAGGCGGGGGGCCCGCAGGGCGTCGTAGTACGCCAGTGCCGCCGCGAAGCCCGGCGCCGGGACACCCTGGCGCGTCGCGGCGATCAGCACCTCGCGCCAGTCGTCCTGCGCGTCGGCGATCTCTCGCGCGAACGTCTCGTCCGCCAGCAGGCTCGGCAGATCGGCGCGGGCGTCGTACGCCGCGCGGATGCGGTCCAGGAAGGCCGCCCGGATGATGCAGCCGCCGCGCCAGATCGAGGCGACCTTGCCGAGGTCGATGTCCCAGCCGTACTCCTCGCTGCCCGCGGCGATCTCGTGGAAGCCCTGCGTGTACGACACGATCTTGGACGCGTACAGCGCCTGCTCCACCCGGTCCGCGAAGGCCGCGGCCTCCTCCTTGCCCAGCGGCGCCGGCGTCGGGCCCGCCAGCCCCCGGGACGCCTCGCGGAGCTTCGCGTGCCCGGACAGCGAGCGCGCGAAGACGGCCTCGGCGATGCCGGACACCGGGACGCCCAGGTCGAGGGCGATCTGGACCGTCCAGCGGCCGGTGCCCTTCTGCTCGGCCTGGTCCACCACCACGTCCACGAAGGGCTTGCCGGTGGCCGCGTCCACGTGGGACAGCACCTCGGCGGTGATCTCGATCAGGTAGGAGTCCAGCCGGCCGGTGTTCCAGGTGCGGAAGATCTCCGCGATCTGCGCGGGCTCGTACCCGGCGACGTCGCGCAGCAGCTGGTACGCCTCGCCGATCAGCTGCATGTCGGCGTACTCGATGCCGTTGTGGACCATCTTCACGAAGTGCCCGGCGCCGTCGGGACCGCAGTGCGTGACACAGGGCGCGCCGTCCGCCGCCTTCGCGGAGATCTTCTCCAGCATCGGGCCGAGCGACGCGTACGACTCCTTCGAACCGCCCGGCATGATGCTCGGCCCGTGCAGCGCACCCTCCTCGCCGCCGGAGATGCCCGTGCCGACGAAGTGGATGCCGCGCTCGCGCAGCTCCCGCTCCCGGCGCCGGGTGTCGGCGAAGTGCGCGTTGCCGCCGTCGATGATCATGTCGCCGGGCTCGAGGAGCGGGGCGAACTCCTGGATCACCGCGTCCGTCGGCTCGCCCGCCTTCACCATGATGATCAGGCGGCGGGGACGCTCCAGAGCCCCCACGAACTCCTCGGCGGTCTCGGTGGAAACGAAGTCGCCCTCGTGCCCGAACTCCTCCACCAGCGCCTTGGTCCGCGCCACCGTACGGTTGTGCACCGCGACGGTGTAGCCGTTGCGGGCGAAGTTCCGGGCGAGGTTGCGGCCCATGACCGCGAGGCCCGTGACACCGATCTGCGCTGAAGTGCTCATACCGCCTGCTCCCTGGTTGCCTCGTGACTACGGCTCCGTCAGTACGGGTCCTCGCCCATCCTGTCGTGCCGTTCGGGCGAGCGCACACGCGACCCGCCCCGCCCTCAGTACGACGTGCGGCCGCCCGACGCCTCAGCCTCCGCAGGATCGGATCGGACAGGGTGCGTTCCCGGCCACTCGGGAGGGGCGGGAGGCCGGATTTCCGTCTTGTCATGGCCTGTTCGCGGCGCTTACTTTTGGCGCCTCCTGACGCATGCCGAGGGGACATCGGACATGGCCGTACGCGGCCGGCATCGCCGGTACCAGCCGAACAGGATCAACCGCGCCTCACTCACCGTCACGGCGGGCGGCGCCGGCCTCGCGATCCCGCTGGTCGCCGCCGGCACGGCCGACGCGGCCGACGCGTCCACCTGGAACAAGGTCGCCGCCTGCGAGTCCAGCGGAAACTGGGGCATCAACACGGGCAACGGCTACTACGGCGGGCTGCAGTTCACCCAGTCGACCTGGGAGGCGTACGGCGGCACCCGGTTCGCCCCGCGTGCCGACCTCGCGAGCCGGGAGGAGCAGATCGCCGTCGCCGAGCGGGTCCTCGACGGGCAGGGGCCGGGCGCCTGGCCGGTCTGCTCGGTGCGGGCCGGGCTGAACCGGGCCGAGGCCGACCCCGGCGCCCACCCGGACAGCGCCGCGACACGGCCCGCGCGGAGCGAGAAGACCGTGCAGAAGACCTCCGTGCGGGAGAAGACCTCCGTGCGGGAGAAGACCTCCGTGCGGGAGGTGCGGCCGCAGACCACTCCGCAGTCCCGCGCCGGCCGCGCCGAGATGTACACCGTGGTGCGCGGCGACACCCTCTCCGGGATCGCCGACGACCACCACGTCCGCGGCGGCTGGCACGCGCTCTACGCCGGCAACCGCGCGACGATCGGCGCCGATCCCGACCTGATCCTGCCGGGCCAGCGGCTCGCCCTGCACGGCACGGCCGCCCCCGGCACCGAGTCCCCGGCCGCCGCCAAGTCCCCGAAGCGGAAGGCGCCTGCGGAGCACAAGGCCGCGCCGCACCGGACGAAGAGCACCGGCCGCACCGTCGTGGCCCCGGTCGACGCGCCCATCGGCACCGGCTACCGCGTGGCCGGCGCGCACTGGTCGAAGGGCTACCACACCGGCGTCGACTTCCTCGTGCCCACCGGCACCGCCGTGCACGCCGCGGAGGCCGGGCACGTGGTGGCCGCGGGCTGGGGCGGCAGTTACGGCTACCAGGTGGTCATCCGGCACGCCGACGGCCGCTACACCCAGTACGGCCACCTGTCGGCCATCTCCGTGCGGATCGGGCAGACCGTCACCGCGGGCCTGCGCATCGGCCGGTCCGGGGCCACCGGGAACGTCACCGGCCCGCACCTGCACTTCGAGGTGCGGACCGGACCCGGCTTCGGCACGGACATCGACCCGCTCGCCTATCTCCGGGCCGCGGGGGTCAGGATCTGACGCGCGTACAGCCGTGCCCGTCCGGCACCGGCAGCGGCAGCCCGAGGGCCGAGGACAGGGTGAGGTACGACGCGGGGAGCGGGCCGGACTCCGGCGGTTCGCCACCGCCCCTGCCGTCCCTGCCACCGCCTCCGAGCAGCTCCCGCAGTGCCGGTTCGCCGTCCAGCCCTGCTGCCGGCAGGTCTCGCAGGGCGGCCGGTTCGCCGTCCCGGCCGGCTCCGAGCAGCTCCCGCAGCGTCGTCGGCTCGTCGCGCACGCCGTCGCCCTCGGCCGGCCCGGCGTGCTGCGGATCGGCCCGCTCCGGACCGGCCCCCTCCGGCCCGGCTTCCGCGGACCCGCGCTCCGGCACGCCGGAGAACGCCTCGGTCTCCGCAGACCCCCGCGGCTGCGGCACGCGGGGGAACGCCTCGGCCGGCAGGAGCGGCTCCGGGCCGGTGTCCGGCGCCGCGGCCGCCCCGGTGTGTTCGATGCGTTCGGTCGTCAGCATGATCAGGCCGCCCGCCGCGACCACCCCGCAGCTCACCGCGAGCGCGGTGCCCGTGCCGCCGTAGCGGAACGCCTCCCCGAACATCAGGATGCCGACGGCGGCCGCCAGCACCGGGTTGACGACGGTCAGCGTGGCCAGCGGGGCGGCGAGGCCACCGCCCCGGTAGGAGGCCTGGGACAGCAGGACGCCGGCGGCCGAGAACAGGGCGATCACCGCGAGCGAGGGCACGTCGTCCGTCTCGATGCCGTGCGTCCAGTCCACGGCCACGGTCTTGGTGAA
Organism: Streptomyces sp. NBC_00557; assembly: GCF_036345995.1. NCBI lineage: Bacteria > Bacillati > Actinomycetota > Actinomycetes > Kitasatosporales > Streptomycetaceae > Streptomyces > Streptomyces sp. NBC_00557. Next base: position 1,059,310 of record NZ_CP107796.1, on the reverse strand, counting down.
CACCGACGACATGCCGAACGCGACGCCGGAGGCGGTGGCGAGCAGCACGCTGCGCACCGCCGGATTCCGGTGCGCGGCCCGGCCGGCGCACATCAGCGCCACCACCGCGCCGCCGGTGACCAGTGCGACCGCCACCCGCTGGGCCGGGCTCAGGGAGGAGGTGCTGTCGGCGGAGCCGACCAGAGCCAGCAGGCCGGCGAGTCCCGCGGTGGCCATCACCGCGCCGCGCCAGGCCGTCGCCCCCGCCCGGCGGCCGACGCACAGCGCCGCCAGGGGCAGCGCGAAGACGATGGTCAGCGCGCCCAGCGGCTGGACCAGGCTGAGCGGCCCGTAGGCCAGCGCCACCACGTGCAGCACGCCACCGAGACCGTTGAGCCCGAGCGCACCCCACCAGCCCGCCCTGCGCACCGGCACGTAGGCGCTGCCGGCCGAGGACACCGCCACCTGCTCCTGCACGATCGCGGCCGCCGCGTAGGCGGCGGCGGACACGAACGACAGGAGCACGGACAGCGCGAGGGCGCTCATCGGTGTCTCCGGGGCGGACGGCGGCGGGGGCCCTGGGCCCGGCGCGACGGTCGGTCGGCTTCCATGGTCGACACTCTGCCCGGCCGCGCCGTTCCCGTCGTCGTCCCTGAGCACGCAATGCCTCCTACTGCCGATGGAGTACACCGCCCGAGCGATCATCCTCGGGACGGGTGACGCGGTGCCGGGGCCCGCTCCCGGGCCACGGGAAGGCACCTGATAGCACTACTGGTCGTGGACCTCGACCCCGCTCTCGCCGCGCTCCGCCCGCTCGGCGGCTTCTTCGTCCTGCGTACGGCCGCGGACCCGGCCGGAGCCGCCGGCGGGCCGGACACCGGGCGCCTGCCCACGCTCGCGGAGACCTACGCGGGGCCGGCGCCGGACGCCCTGACGGCGCGGGTGGCCGTGGTCGCGGACCGGCTGCGCACCGCCGAGCCGCGCGTCGCCGCCTCCGTCGCCCAGCAGGGCCTGGCCGCCCGGCTGTGGTCCGCGGCCCTCGGCTGCGCCGTCCTGTACGGCCGGACGCCCGACCTCGACCCGCGCCTGCTGCGCTGGGATCCGCACGCCTCCGCGCCCGACGACCTGCGCCTGACCGAGCTGCGCCCGTTGCCCGGCGACGCCGCCGCCCTCGCCGCCACCGTGCTGCACGGGCATCTGGCGCCCCTGGCCGAGGCGTTGAGGCACCGCTACGGCAGCGCCCCCGGACTGCTGTGGGGCAACGCGGGCTCCGCGCTCGCCGCAGCGGCCTGCGCCCTGGAGAACTGGGCCCGCGCCCACGGCCGTACCGACGCCGCCGAGCGGACCCGCGCCCTGGCGGACGGCCTGTTCGCCCACCCCCTGCTGCGCACCACCGGCACCCGTACCGGCGCCGCCTTCCGCCGCCGCAGCTGCTGCCTGTACTACCGGGTGCCCGGCGGCGGGGTCTGCGGCGACTGCTGCTTCACGCGGCCGCCGCGCTCTTCCCCCGGGGCGGCATCTGGGTGACCATGAGGGGAACCTGCCGCCGATGCCAGGGGGTTGTCCGGTGCGAGTGGGACTGCTGACCCGGGAGTACCCCCCGGACGTGTACGGCGGCGCCGGTGTCCATGTGGAGTTCCTCGCCCGGGAGCTGGCCTCGCTGGTGGACCTGGAGGTGCACTGCTGGGGCGAGGGCCGCGGGCTGGGGGTCGTACGCCACCGGCCCTGGTCCGCGCTCGACGGCGCCAACGACGCGCTGCGCACCTTCTCCGTGGACCTGTCCATCGCCGCCGCCCTGGAAGACCGCGAACTCGTCCACTCGCACACCTGGTACGCGAACCTCGCCGGGCACGTCGCCAAGCTGCTGCACGGCGTTCCGCACGTGGTCACCGCGCACTCGCTGGAGCCGCTGCGGCCCTGGAAGGCCGAGCAACTGGGCGGCGGATACGCGCTGTCGAGCTGGGCCGAGCGCACCGCGATCGAGGCCGCCGACGCGGTGATCGCCGTCTCCGGAGCCATGCGCGAGGACGTCCTGGCCTGCTACCCGGCGCTCGACCCGGCCGCCGTGCACGTCGTGCACAACGGCATCGACACCCGGCTGTACCGGCCCGACCACGGCACCGACGCCCTCACCCGGCACGGCATCGACCCCGCCCGCCCGTACGTGCTGTTCGTCGGCCGGATCACCCGCCAGAAGGGCGTGCCCCATCTGCTGCGCGCCGTACGGGACATCGACCCCGGCGTGCAGGTGGTGCTGTGCGCGGGCGCGCCCGACACCCCGGAGATCGACCGGGAGTTCCGGGAGCTGTTCGAGGAGCTGAGCCGGGTGCGCGCCGGGGTGTTCTGGATCCCGCAGATGCTGCCGCGCCCCGAGGTGATCCAGCTCCTGACGCGGGCGGCCGTGTTCGCCTGCCCCTCGGTGTACGAACCCCTCGGCATCGTCAACCTGGAGGCGATGGCCTGCGGCACGCCGGTCGTCGCCTCCCGGGTCGGCGGGATCCCCGAGGTGGTGGACGACGGCCGGACCGGCCTGCTCGTCGACGTGGACGACGACTTCGAGCCGCATCTCGCCCGGGCGCTGGACACCGTGCTCGGCGACCCGGAGGCGGCCCGGCGGATGGGCGAGGCCGGACGGCGGCGCGCGGTGGAGGAGTTCGGCTGGGACACGGTGGCCCGGCGCACGGCCGCGCTGTACGAGGAGATCCTCAAGCAGGCTTAGTCCCGCCTGCTCGGGGCATCCATGGTGGAACCAGGGTGAGGGGAGCGGCCATGCGTCGTGGAGGGCCTTCCGTACTCGGGATCGTACTGGCGGGCGGCGAGGGAAAGCGGCTGATGCCGCTGACCGCCGACCGCGCCAAACCGGCCGTCACCTTCGGCGGCACCTACCGGCTCGTCGACTTCGTCCTGTCCAACCTCGTCAACGCCGACGTGCTGCGGATCTGCGTGCTGACCCAATACAAGTCGCACTCGCTGGACCGGCACATCACCACCACCTGGCGGATGTCCAGCCTGCTCGGCAACTACGTCACACCAGTCCCGGCGCAGCAGCGCCTCGGCCCGCGCTGGTACCTGGGCAGCGCCGACGCGATCCTGCAGTCGCTGAACCTGATCCACGACGAACAGCCCGAGTACGTGGCCGTGTTCGGCGCCGACCACGTCTACCGCATGGACCCGCGGCAGATGCTGCGGCAGCACATCGAGGGCGGCGCGGGCGTGACCGTGGCCGGCATCCGGGTGCCGCGCGCGGAGTCCTCCTCCTTCGGGGTCATCACACCGGGCCCGGACGGCCAGGCCGTCGAGCGGTTCCTGGAGAAGCCCGCCGATCCGCCCGGCCTGCCGGACGACCCGGAGTGCGTGTTCGCCTCGATGGGCAACTACATCTTCACCACCAAGGCGCTCGTCGAGGCGCTGCAACGGGACGCCGAGGACAGTCAGTCGGCGCACGACATGGGCGGCTCGATCCTGCCCCAGCTCACCGCCCGCGGCGAGGCCCAGCTGTACGACTTCGCCGAGAACCACGTGCCCGGCGAGACCAGCCGCGACCAGGGGTACTGGCGGGACGTGGGCACCCTGGACGCCTACTACGACGCGCACATGGACCTCATCGCCGAGCGGCCCGCGTTCAACCTCTACAACCGCCAGTGGCCCATCTACACGCACTCCGGCCAGCTCTCGCCGGCCCGTTTCAACGCGGGCGGCATCGCGAGCGAGTCCATCGTCAGCGCGGGCTGCCTGATCCGCGGTCAGGTCACCCGGTCGGTGCTCTCCCCGGGCGTCCGCGTCGACCCCGGCGCGGTGGTGCAGGGCTCGGTGCTCCACGACAACGTGCACGTCGGCCGGGGCGCGGTGGTGCGCGGCGCCGTCCTGGACAAGAACGTCGAGGTGCCGCCGGGCGCGACCATAGGCGTCAACCCCGAGCGCGACGCCGAGCTGTACACCGTCTCCAAGGGCGGGGTGATCGCCCTGGGGAAGGGCCAGCGGGTGCCGTAGGACTCCCGTGTCCGGACCGGCCGCGACCGGGACCCTGACGCGCCGTCATCGTCCCGGTGTGCCCCGGGGCGACGCGTTCGGCTCGATCTTCGTACCTTGCCAGGTTTTGAGTCGTTCGACCTTCAGGATTCAGACACCGATGTCGAACCTGCGGAGGTCATCCGACATGAGAGGGACCCGGCGCACGCGGCTGTGCCTGGCCGGGGTGATGGCAGCGTCCGCGCTGATCGCCACCCCCGCCGCACGGGCCGCAGAGCGGACCGACGGCCACCTCACCGATCTGGTCAACCCGTTCATCGGGACCCAGGACGAGGGCAACACCTTCCCCGGCGCCGCCGTGCCCTTCGGCATGGTGCAGCTCTCCCCGGACACCGGGCACAGCACCGGCTACGACTACTCGCAGAACCGTATCCGCGGTTTCTCCCTGGTCCATCTCTCGGGCGTCGGCTGCCGCATCGGCGGCGACCTGCCCGTCCTGCCCACCACCGGAGACGTCACGCAGACGGACTACACCCGGTACGCCGCCCGGTTCTCGCACCGGGACGAGACGGCGAGCCCCGGCTACTACCGGGTCGGCCTCGCCTCCGGCGTGCGCGCCGAGCTGACCGCGACCGAGCGCACGGGCGTGCAGCGCTACACCTTCCCGGCCACCGACAAGGCCAACGTGCTGCTGAACGCGGCCCAGGCCCTGCACAAACCCGTCTCCAGCACCGTCGAGATCCTCGACGACCACACCGTGCGCACCGAGATCACCGGCCACGGCTTCTGCCGCGACACCGGCCCCTACACCGTCTACACCATCACCCGCTTCAGCCGGCCCTTCACCGCGTACGGCACCTGGGACGGCGAGACGCTCACCCCGGGCTCCCGCAGCGGATCCGGCGGCGCCTACGTCCGCTTCGACACCACCGGGGACCGCACGGTCGAGGCGACCACCGCACTGTCGTACGTCGACGCGCGCGGCGCGGCCCGCAACCTGGCCGCCGAGGGCCGCCGGTCCTTCGACGCCGTACGCGAGCGGGCCCGCGAGGAGTGGGAGACACGGCTCGCCGCCGTCCACGTCCAAGGCGGCACGGACACGCTGCACCGGACCTTCTACTCGTCGCTGTACCGGTCGTTCCTCGCGCCCAACATCGGCAGCGACGCCGACGGCCGCTACTTCGGCTGGGACCGCCGCGTCCACCGGGCCAGGGGATACACGTACTACCAGAACTGGTCGCTGTGGGACACCTACCGCACCCAGGCCCAGCTCCTCGCGCTCCTCGCGCCGCGCGAGGCACGGGACATGGCCCGCTCGGTCGTCGCGATCGACGAGGACGGCGGCTGGCTGCCCAAATGGGGCTACGGCCCGGTCGAGACCAACATCATGAGCGGCGACCCGGTCACCCCGTTCCTGACCACGGCCTACCAGACGGGGCTGCTCAAGGGCTTCGAGGAGCGGGCCTACCGGGCGCTGAGGAAGAACGCCGACGGCGTCCCGCCCGCCGAGTACCCGGGGATCGGCCGCGAGGCCAACGCCGAGTACCTCGCGCACGGCTTCGCCCCGTACGACAGGAACCGGCCGTACGCCAAGATGGGCGACACCGACTACCACCACGGCGCCTCCGTCACCCTGGAGTACGCCCTCGCCGACGCCATGCTGGCCCAGATGGCGCGCGGTCTGGGGCACCACGCCGACGCCGCCCGCTTCGCCGCCCGCGCGGACAACTACCGGAACATCTTCGACCCCGCCACCGGCTTCTTCCGCGCCCGCGACGCCTCCGGCGCCTTCACCGGCTCGCCCGACCCGGCGCGCGGCGACGGCTTCCACGAGGGCACCGCCTGGCAGTACCAGTGGCTCGTGCCGCAGGACGTGCCGGGCATGGTGCGGCTCATCGGCGGGCGGCGCGCGGCCAACGCCCGGCTGGACTCCTTCTTCGCCTACGACCGGCTGCTCGCCGACCCCGCGAGGACGGCCCGCGAGGTGTGGGTGCACGGCGACGCGTACGACTACTACAACGCCGACAAGTACAACCCGATGAACGAGCCCGACCTCATCGCGCCGTACACCTACCTGGCCACCGGCCAGCCGTGGAAGACCACCGACGTGGTGCACGCCGCCCTGACCCTGTTCACCGACGGCCCCACCGGCATGACCGGCAACGACGACCTGGGCACGATGTCCGCCTGGAACGTGCTGTCGTCCATCGGGCTGTTCCCGATCCAGCCCGGCTACGACACCTGGGGTCTGTCCACGCCCGTCTTCGACCGCGTCGACCTCACCCTGGACCGCCGCTACTGGCCCGGCGGCCGTCTGACGATCACCGCGCCCGGCACCTCCGCGACCGACCGCTACATCCAGTCGGTCCGCACCGACGGCGCACCGCACGGGCGGACCTACGTCACGACGGGTGCGCTGCGCTCCCTGCGCTCGCTCGCGTTCACGGTCGGCCCGCGCCCGTCAGAGTGGGGTACGTCACCCGACGCGGTGCAGCCGGTCCTGAAGTGACCTCACCGTTCCCTCGTGTCCCGCCCCTTTCGGCGGAGGCGGGACTTAATCTCCCGTTAACTGAGCGTAGCCTGATCGTACTTGACCGTAATCAGCTGACAGAGATTGACTGCGTGTGACTTCAGATCCACCCGTCGTCGACGCGTGAGGCAAGCCCGTGACTTCAGACCTGCTCGCTCCCCTCGATCTGGCGTTCTGGAACATCGAGTCCGACCGGCACCCGATGCACCTCGGCGCGCTCGGCGTCTTCGGCGCTCACTCGCCCACCGCCGGGGCGCACGCCGCCGACCTGCTCGCGGCGCGCGCCGCCGCCGTGCCCGGGCTGCGCCTGCGCATCCGCGACGTCTGGCAGCCGCTCGCCTTCGGCGGCGCGGCCCGGGAACCCGCCCCGGACTTCGACCCGCTGAACCACGTACGGCTGCACGCCCCGACCGCCGACTTCCACGCCGCCGCCGGCCGCCTCATGGAGCGCCCGCTGGAGCGCGGCCGGCCGCCGTGGGAGGCCCATGTGCTGCCCGGCGAGGACGGAATGTCCTTCGCCGTGCTGTTCAAGTTCCACCACGCCCTCGCCGACGGGCTGCGCGCGCTGAAGCTCGCCGCCGGCATCCTCGACCCGGTGGACCTGCCCGAGCGGGCGCCGCGCGCCATCGAGCCGCCGCGCGGGCTGCTGACCGATGTGCGCCGGCTGCCGGGGCTCGTCCCCGGCCTGGTCAGGGGCGCGCTGTCCGACGTCGGCCGGGCCCTGGACATCGGCGCCTCCCTCGCCCGCTCCACGCTCGGCATGCGGCCCGTCTCGGCGCTCACCTCCGCGCCGACCGGCACCCGCCGCACCGCCGGCGTCGTGGTGGACATCGACGACGTGCACCGGGTGCGCAAGACCGCCGGCGGCACGGTCAACGACGTGCTGATCGCCGTCGTCGCCGGGGCGCTGCGCCGCTGGCTGGAGGAGCGCGGCGACCGTACGCAGGGGGTCGCGCCCCGCGCCCTCATCCCGGTGTCCCGGCGCCGTCCGCGCACCGCGCACCCACAGGGCAACCGGCTCTCCGGCTATCTGATACGGCTCCCGGTGGACGAACCCGACCCGCTCGGCCGCCTCGGCACCGTGCGCTCCGCGATGGTCCGCAACAAGGACGCGGGGCCGAACCGGGGCGCCGGCGCGGTGGCGCTGCTCGCCGACCACATCCCGGCCCTCGGGCACCGGCTCGGCGGGCCGCTCGTCGGGCAGGCCGCCCGGCTGTGGTTCGACATCCTCGTCACCAGCGTGCCGCTGCCGGGGCTGGGGCTGCGGCTGGGCGGCCACGAGCTGAAGGAGGTCTACCCGCTGGCCCCGCTCGCGCCGGGCCAGTCGCTGGCGGTGGCCATCTCCACGTATCGCGGGCACGTGCACTACGGGCTGGTCGCGGACGCGCAGGCGGTGCCGGACCTGGACCGGTTCGCCCACGCGGTGTCGGCCGAGCTGTCCACGCTGCTGGCGGCGTGCGAGGTGTGAGCACCGGCGCGCGGCCTCGGCCTCCGGCCGGGAGGGGGTTCCCACCCGCACCACCCGTGCGGCTCTCGTCGCCTGGTGCGGGTGGCCCCCGCGGGGCGCCCCCACCGCCGGCGGCCGCCGGGTGGGCAGGGGGCCGTTCCGGCGGTGGCCTGCGTGCGGCTGTCCGCCGTGTCGCCCCGCAGGGGTTCGGCTGCCGGTTCCCGTCCGCGGTCTCCGCGGGCCGCTCCGCGCTCCGGCGGTGGCCTGCGTGCGGCTCCCTGCCCCGGCCCGCGTTTCGCGCCCCCGTCCCGGCCTCCGGCACGCGTTTGGCCTCGGGGGCCGGTCCTCCGTAAAATTCCCCGTTCGAAAGCGGGCGCGAGTCGGAGCGCTGCGCGGGTGAGAGGGAAGCGGCAGCGCGATGACGGTGACAGAAGACGGCTCCATGGCCACGGAGGACGTGGTCCACGGCCCCGGTATCGACCCGGAGCGGCTCGCCGTCTGCCTGAGCGTGCTCGAGGAGCTGGACACCCTCGACGTCGACCACCCGGACGCGATCAAGGTCCGGCGGGCCACCTCGCACATCTACCGCATGGTCAAGCAGCGCCGCCGCCAGGAGCGCCGCGCCGCCAAGACCGCGCACGACCGCGCCGTCACCGAGGCCACCGCCACCGGCTCCGCCGAGCGCATCGACGACGAGACCGAGGGCATCCTGCCGTCCTCCAAGGTCGAGGAGGGCCGGATCGCGGGCATACTCCAGCGCCCCCGCTCCTGCTACGTCTGCAAGACCCGCTATGTCGAGGTCGACTACTTCTACCACCAGCTCTGCCAGAAGTGCGCCGCCGAGAACCGCGCCAAGCGGGACGCCCGCGCCGACCTCACCGGCAAGCGCGCCCTGCTCACCGGCGGCCGGGCCAAGATCGGCATGTACATCGCGCTGCGCCTGCTGCGCGACGGCGCGCACACGACGATCACCACGCGCTTTCCCAAGGACGCCATCCGGCGCTTCAAGGCGATGGAGGACTCGGCGGACTGGCTGCACCGCCTGGAGGTCGTCGGGATCGACCTGCGCGACCCGGCGCAGGCCGTGGCCCTCGCCGAGCAGGTCGCGGAGGCGGGCCCGCTCGACATCCTGATCAACAACGCGACGCAGACCGTGCGCCGCCTGCCCTCCGCCTACGCGGCGCTGGTCGAGGGCGAGTCCGCCCCGCTGCCCGCCGGCGAACTCCCCGCCCACCACGTCATCGGCGCCTTCAACTCCGGCGCCGTCGACGGCATCGCCGCGCTGCCCGCCGGCACCAGCGGCCTGGACGCCCAGAAGGTCGCCGACCTCGCCCTCGTCGCCGGCAACGCCAGCGTCGCCCGGCACCTCGACGGCACCGCCATCGACGCCGGCGGCCTCGTCCCGGACGTCGTCGACAGCAACACCTGGGTGCAGACCATCGAGCAGATCTCCCCGGTGGAGCTGCTGGAGACCCAGCTGTGCAACTACACGGCGCCGTTCATCCTCATCAGCAAGCTGCGCCCGGCCATGGCCGACGCCGCGAAGAAGGCACCCAGCGGGCGCGCGTACGTCGTGAACGTCTCGGCGATGGAGGGTGTCTTCAGCCGCGGCTACAAGGGCGCCGGGCACCCGAACACCAACGCCGCCAAGGCCGCCATGAACATGGTCACGCGAACCAGCGCGGCCGAGATGTTCGAGACGGACGGCATCCTCATGACCTCCGTGGACACCGGCTGGATCACCGACGAGCGCCCGCACTACGACAAGCTCCGCCTCGCCGAGGCCGGCTTCCACGCGCCCCTCGACCTGGTCGACGGCGCGGCCCGCGTGTACGACCCGATCGTCCGAGGCGAGGCGGGCGAGGACCTGTACGGCGTCTTCCTGAAGGACTACGCGCCCGGCAAGTGGTGAGCCGGCCCCGCACCTTCCGTGGCGTCAGTCGACGGCGCCCAGCCGGGAGTTGCGGGCCGCCACCAGTTCCAGGACCGTACGCCAGTCCTCCAGGACGCCCGCGTCGAAGCGCGCCGTGCGGCTCTCCTCGTACGCCTGGCGCAGCCGCAGCGCGTCGTCGTCCGCCGGGCCGGCGCCGCCGCGCACCAGCCGGAACACCCGCTCCCCGAGCAGCGGCCGCACCGCCTCGGCCGCCCCGATGCCGTACACAAGCCCCGCCACCTGCAGCTCCTTGTCGGCGGGGTGCCCGCGACGCAGCAGCGCGGCGGTTCGCAGCGCGTGCTCGTGCCGGCCGACGTACAGCAGATCCATCAGCTCCTCGACGCTGCGCAGCTCCATGCGTCAGTCCTTCCGCGAGACAGCCGTTGCCGCTCATCAGCAGATCATGACGAGCTTGCGCCCCGGCCAACGGCACCTGAACTGCGCCACGTGTAGCCCGTGCGGGTGATGCGCTCCACGCGCGGGTGATGCGCCCGGCCGCACATAGCCGCATATTGACAGGTATGGAGGGGCCAAACGACTTCTGATGGTTACACCTTGTTTGCACTCCCGATCGAGCGCGGGCCCGCTCATTTGGGTACCCTGAAGGGGCGGACGGCACGATCGGGTCCCACCCAGACCCGCTGTCCGCAGCGGCGCCACCGCGCCCGGACTGGCCTTCCATCCAGACCCGAGCGGGCGCCGACTGCCGGAGCGCAGACTGACCGGACGCCCCCGAGGGCGACCGACACATAAGGAGTGCGCGGTGACACCGGAGAAGACGAATCGCGAAGAGCGCCCCAAGGAACGCACGGAGCGTGCGGGCCGCCGGCCCGGAGAGCTCGGCAGCCTCGACGTGTGGGCCCGGTCGGCGCCCATCCGCCTCGCGGGTTACGAGGAAGACCTCGCCGAACCCCACATCCTGCCCAGCGTGGACTGACCCCGGATCCCACCCTTCACGAGCGCCGCGTGCGTGGGCGTGACCTGACAGACTCGCGCCCATGCTGATCAGACAAGCCGTGGCCGACGACTGGCCGCGGATCTGGCCTTTCTGGCACCGGATCGTCGCCGCCGCCGAGACCTACGCCTGGGACCCGGACACCTCCGAGCAGGACGCCCGCGCGCTGTGGATGCACCCCGCCAAGCGCGTCTACGTCGCCGAGGACCGGGCCGGAGCCGTGACCGGCTCGGCGTACCTCACCCCCAACTACGGCGGGCCCGCCGCCCGCGTCGCCAACGCCGGTTTCATGGTCGACCCCGACTGCACGGGCCGGGGCATCGGCCGCGCCCTCGCCGAACACGTCCTGGCCGAGGCGAGGGCCCAGGGCTACCGGGCGATGGTCTTCAACGCCGTGGTCGAGACCAACCCCGCCGTCGCCCTGTGGACCTCCCTCGGTTTCACCGTCCTCGGCACCGTCCCGGAGGCCTTCGACCACCCCCGGCACGGCAGAGTGGGCCTGCACATCATGTACCGGTCGCTCGAACAGCGCGGCTGACGATCAGGCCACCGGCGCCGTCCGCGGCCACGGGCGCAGCCGCTCCAGCTCCTCGGCCAGCTCCAGCAGCACGCCCTCCGACCCCGGCGGGCCGGCCAGCTGCACGGCGCAGGGCGCGCCCGAGGGAAGCGTGCCGAACGGCACCGACATCGCGGGCCAGCCCGTGAGGTTCCACGGTGGCGTGAACGGCGAGTACGCGGTGTTCGCGAGCACGTTGCGCAGCCAGCCGCGCTCGTGCCACGGGCCGGCCGCGGGGGAGCGCCGGGCCAGAGCCGCGGTGAGCAGCACGTCGTGCTCGGCGAAGAAGGGCGCCAGCCGGGCGCGCAGCCGCTCGCGGCCGTCCCCGGCGCGCACCGGGCCCACGAACCGCCGGCCCACCGCCGCGTGCACCCGGGTCCGCCGGGCCAGCAGCGTCCGGTCCAGGCCCTCGGCGTCCACCGCGGTGCCGGCCGTCCAGTGCGTCAGCGCGGTCACCCCCAGGGAGAGCGGGTACGGCGGCTCGGCCCGCCGCACCCGGTGCCCGGCCCGCGTCAGCATCCCGGCCGCCTCCCGGACCGCGGTCGTATACGGTCTGCTCACGCTCACCCCGGCGAGCGGGCTGCGCACGGCCGCGGCGATCCGCCGGCGCGGCGGCTCCTCCGTGCGCGGCAGGCCGGCGTCCGCGAGGACGCCCAGGACCAGCCGCAGGTCCTCGACCGTGGTGGCCAGAGCGCCGTTCTCCGCCATGCCGAACCAGTCGCCGTTGCCGATCCCCGCCGGCACCACGCCGTGCCCCGGCTTCAGCGTGACCAGGCCGCAGTTGGCCGCCGGGATGCGCAGCGAGCCCATGCCGTCGTTGCCGAGCGCGACCGGCACCAGTCCCGCGGCCACCGCGGCGGCGCTGCCGCCGGAGGAGCCGCCCGCGGTGCGCGTGGTGTCCCACGGATTCCGGGCGGTGCCGTACGGGCCCTCCGTGGTGCCGAAGACACACAGCTCCGGCACGTTCGTCAGGCCCACGACCACCGCGCCGGCCGTCCGCAGCCGGGCCACCGTGACATGGTCCTCGGCGGCCGGGGTGTCGGGGGTGGCGGCCGAGCCGTCGCGGCGGGACTCGCCGCGCACCGCGAGATTGTCCTTCACCGCCACGGGGACGCCCGCGAGCGGCAGGCCGGCCAGACCGGTCCGCGAGCCCACCTCGTCGGCCTCGGCGAGAGCGGCCTCGCCCCGCACCTTCCGGAAGGCCCCGATCCGCCCGTCCAGCCGCTCGATCCGCGCGAGGTGCTCGGCCACCACCTCCCGCGGTGTCACCCGCTTCTCGCGTACGGCGGCGGCAATCTCGGCGGCACTCCGCCCGGCCCAGTCACCCACGGGCACTCCTCGCTCGGTCCTCGGCTACTCGCTGGTACGCAGCACGGCGCAGGGAGAACTGTGCCCGCTCCGATGGAGTACGTCGAGACACCGTTCACCTGTCGCACCCCGTCATCCGATCAATGCCTGAACTCGGTTTGCCTGCAGCCCCGTTGACAGCGTCTTTACGGCGCCACCATCATCAGACATCCGATGAATCGGAGTTAATGGGAGCCGCTCATGAGCATGTATCCCAGACGGCTGGTCCTGGGCGCGGCGGCCGGGGCGACGGCAGTGGCCGCCCTGCCGCTCACCGCCGCGACACCCGCGCAGGCCGCCGGACGGCAGGCGCCGTGGGCCACCGTCCCCGACCCGGTGCCCGTCCCGCTCGGCGCCCTCTACGACAACGACGGCATCGACACCGCCTCCGCCCGCGGCGGCGACTTCGACGGCTCCGGTTACACCTTCCCGGGCGAGGAACTCCCCGCGGGCCGCATCGAGGTGGACGGCGTCCCCTTCGACTTCCCCGCACCGACGGCGGGCGCCGGGAACAACGTCGTCGCGCTCGGCCAGCGCATCGACCTGCCCCGCGGCCACTACCTCTCGGCCGTCTTCCTCACCGCAGGGAGCTACGGCGACGCCTCCGGCCAGGCCACCGTCCACTACGCCGACGGCTCCACCAGCACCGCGGCCCTCGGCGGCGCCGACTGGTACGCGGCGGGCGGTCCGCTCTCGGCGCCGTACCGCTACACGCCGGACGGCACCAAGGACGAGCACACCGTCGGCATCGGGACATCGGAGGTCTGGGTCGACCCCCGGCGCGAGGCCGTCGCCGTCACCCTGCCGGTCACCCACCCCGCCGCCGCGAACAAGACGTCCCTGCACGTCTTCGCCCTCTCCCTGCAACCCGTCGCGCAGGGACGGGCCCTGGCCCTGCGCGACGCCCACTCCACCGCCTCCCTGCTGGAGGCCACCGGCGCCCAGAGCGTCGAGGCCACCGTCGTCAACGCGGGCACGGTCCCGATCCTCTCCGGCGACGACGTGTCCGTGCGCGTCGACGTCCCCGGCGCCCGCACGGTCGAACCCGCCCGCATCCGCCGCCTCGACCCCGGCGAACAGGCCCGCGTCCGCATCGGCATCCGCAACCGCGCGGGCACCGCCCCCGGCACCCGGCAGGACGGCACGGTGACCGTACGCGGCCGGGGCGCCCAAGCCGCCTCGGCGCCAAGCCGGCTGACCCTCGGCGTGGCCGACTACCGGCCCACCGAGGCCTCCCTCGCCGGACATCAGGCGCCGTACTGGTTCCAGGGCGCCAAGTTCGGCATCTTCATCCACTGGGGCGTCTACTCGGTGCCCGCCTGGGCCCCGGTCGGCAAGCAGTACGCCGAGTGGTACTGGGACCAGATGCAGGACCCCGGCAACCCGACGTACGCCTACCACCGCGCCACCTACGGCCAGGACTTCGCCTACGACGACTTCATCCCGCGCTTCACCGCCGAGCGCTTCGACCCGCGCGCCTGGGTGGAGCTGTTCCGCGACGCCGGCGCCCAGTACCACGTGCTGACCTCCAAGCACCACGAGGGCTTCGCCCTGTGGGACACCAAGGTCTCCGACCGCAACGCCGTGCGGATGGGCCCCCGACGGGACCTGGTCAAGGAGCTGTTCGAGGCCTCCCGGCGGTACGCCCCCGAACTCCACCGCGGGCTCTACTTCTCCATGCCGGAGTGGTTCAACCCCGACAACCCGTGGATGGGCCACGCCCCGCGCAACCCGTACACCCTGGAGCCGGTCCCGTACACGGGATACACCGCGGGCAAGGACTACGTGCACGACTACCAGGCCCCGCAGATGCTCGAACTGATCCACGGCTACGACCCGGAGATCATCTGGTGCGACATCGGCGGCGTGAACGACAGCCTCCATGTCCTCGCCGAGTACTTCAACCACGCCAAGAACCGGGCCCGCCCGATCGACGTGACCGTCAACAACCGTGCGGGCATCGCCTTCCACGACTTCACCACGCCCGAGTACACGACGTACGCCAACACGGTCGTCGCCAAGTGGGAGTCCAGCCGGGGGCTCGATCCGTTCAGCTACGGCTACAACCAGGCCACCCCGGACGCCGCCTACATGACGGCCGAGGAGGTCGTGCGCAGCCTGGTCGACATCGTTTCGAAGAACGGCAACTTCCTGCTGGACATCGGTCCGCGCGCCGACGGCACCATCGCGGACATCCTGCAGACCCGGCTGCGCCAGACGGGCGCCTGGCTCAGGGTCAACGGCGAGGCGGTCTACGACACGACGTACTGGTCGCGGATGGCCCAGCTCGGCGAGGACCTGCGGTTCACGGTCCGCCCGGACGAGGCGTTCTACATCCACTCGCTGGCCGAGCCGGGCGCCAAGCTGACCGTCGAGGCGCCGGTCCCGGTGCGGCCCGGGGACAAGGTCACCATGCTCGGCCACGACCGCCCCCTGACCTGGACCGTCTCGGGCGGCTCGCTGGTGATCGACGTACCGGAGGCCGCACGGAAGGCGGGCCGGTACGTGTGGGTGTTCAAGGTCGACTGGCGGGCCTGAACGCCTGCGCGCAGGCACGCAGACCGGGCGGGAGCGGCTGCAGGGGCCGCTCCCGCCCGGTGCTCCCCGGCGCCGGCCGGCACCTGCCAGATCCCTTCGCCCCGTGCGGAAGCCGTCCGGACGGCCGTCGCGGCCATCGGCGCCCCGCGAGAGGCTCGGCGCCCTCAACGTGCCTGGTGTCAGGCGCGGTCGTCCGGGACGGCCGCCGTGCTTCCCCGGCCCGTCAGGCGCGGCACCGGCTCATCGCCCTCTTCGCCTGCCTCCAGCGATACTTCTTCCGCGGCGTCGGCGAGGGCGCCGTCAAGGGCTGAACACCCGTACGCCACAAGGACACTCCATGCCCCCTGCCGTGCGCTTCGGCGTCAACTACACCCCCAGCGTCGGCTGGTTCCACCACTGGCTCGACTTCGACCTCGACACCGTGCGCGCCGACCTCGACGCGATCGCCGCGCTCGGCCTCGACCACATCCGCGTCTTCCCGCTCTGGCCGTACTTCCAGCCCAACCGCACCCTGGTCCGGCCCCGCGCCGTCGAACACCTCGTGGCCCTCGCCGACGCCGCCGCCGAACGCGGACTCGACGTCAACGTCGACGGGCTGCAGGGGCACCTGAGCAGCTTCGACTTCCTGCCCGCCTGGACCCGCACCTGGCACCGCCGCAACCTCTTCACCGACCCCGACGTCGTCGACGGCCAGGCCGCCTACCTGCGCACCCTCGCCGCCGCCCTCGCCGGCCGGCCGAACTTCATCGGCATGACCGTCGGCAACGAGGTCAACCAGTTCGCCGCCGGCCCCCACCCCGACCCCGACCGGATCACGCCCGAACAGGCCGAGCGGTGGCTCGTGCGGATGCTGGCCGCCTGCGCCGAGGGCGCCCCGGACCGGCTGCATCTGCACGCCTCCTACGACGCCGCCTGGTACCAGGACGACCAGCCCTTCACCCCCGGCCACTCCGCCCGCCTCGGCGACCTCACCGCCGTGCACTCCTGGGTGTTCAACGGCACCGCCCAGCGCCACGGCCGTGCCTCCGTGCCGGCCGAGCACCACGCCGCCTACCTGGTGGAGCTGAGCAAGGCCTGGGCCGAGGAGCCGCACCGGCCGGTGTGGCTCCAGGAGGTCGGCGCGCCCGTGCCCCTCGTGCCCCCCGAGCACGCCGCCGCCTTCACCGAGGCGACCGTCGCCCACGCCCTGGACTGCCCGGACCTGTGGGGCGTCACCTGGTGGTGCTCCTACGACGTCTCCCGCGACCTCGCCGACTTCCCCGAACTCGAGTACGGGCTGGGCCTGCTGACCAACGACCGCACGCCCAAGGACGTCGCCCGCGTGCTCGCCGGCGCCGCCCGCGGTCCGCACACCGTCCCCGCACCGCGCACCACGGCCCTCGTCGTACCCGGCGACCCGGGCCGCCGCTCCCGCTGCGCGCCCGGCGGAGCCGTCTTCGACGCCTTTTTCCGCCTCGTCGCCGACGGCGCGCGTCCCACAACCGTGCTGGACACGCGCGCCGACGACAAGGAACACCTCGCCGCGCGCGGCGTCACCGAGCTGGTCGCTCCCGACCAGGTACTCCCCGCCGTTCCCGGGCAGTGAGCGGACATGAGCCGCGACGGGGAGGCCCTGAACCATCTCTCTGGTGGAGCAGGGGCCCCGCGCGCCGGCGCCGGACCCGGCGTCCCAGACCGCACGATCACGCGGTCCCGTTGCCCTTCTGGCACCGCAAGCGGGGAGAGACGGTCGCGCGGTTCGAACCGCGCGCCGTGGGGGAGCTGTACAACACCTCGGTCCCCGTGACCGTCACCCACCCCTGGTAACGACCGTCACCACCCCGGAACCCGCAGGGAGCAGCCCGCATGCATGACGACCGTACTCTGGTGGAAGCCCGCCTCAGGCGAGTCCTCGACGAACGCATCCGCCCCGCCGTGTACCCCGAGTCCGTGCCGCTCCAGGTCGCGGTGTGGCACGCGCCCGGCGAGCCCGTGCCGGTCGAGGAGGGCCTCGCCGCCGAGCCGGAGCCCGTCCAGGTCGGCGCCCGCTGGGGCGCTCCCTGGGGCACGAGCTGGTTCCGGGTGACGGGGACCGTGCCCGAGGCGTGGGCCGGCAAGACCGTCGAGGCCCTGCTCGACCTCGGCTTCGACGAGAACATGCCCGGCTTCCAGTGCGAGGGCCTGGTCTACCGGCCCGACGGCACCCCGGTGAAGGGCCTCAACCCGCGCAACCAGTGGGTGCGCATCGGCGCGCCCGTGGCGGGCGGCGAGGAGGTGCGCCTGCACATCGAGGCCGCCTCCAACCCGGTCATCCTCGGCTACCGCCCCTTCGTGCCCACGCGGCTCGGCGACAAGGACACCGCCGGCAGCGAGCCGCAGTACACCCTCACCCGCATGGACCTCGCCGTGTTCGACGAGACCGTGTGGCAGCTGGTGATCGACCTGGAGGTGCTCGGCGAGCTGATGGCCGAACTGCCCGTCGACTCCCAGCGCCGCTGGGAGATCCTGCGCGCGGTGGACGGTGCGCTCGACGCCGTCGACCTGCAGGACGTGAACGGCACGGCCGGCCGGGCCCGCGAGCGGCTCGCCGGGGTGCTCTCGGCGCCCGCCGTGCCGTCCGCGCACCGGATCAGCGCCGTCGGGCACGCGCACATCGACTCGGCCTGGCTGTGGCCGCTGCGCGAGACGGTCCGCAAGGTGGCCCGTACGACCGCCAACATGACCGCGCTGATCGAGGACGAGCCGGAGTTCGTGTTCGCCATGTCCCAGGCGCAGCAGTGGGCATGGGTGAAGGAACACCGGCCCGAGGTGTGGGCGCGGGTGAAGAAGGCGGCCGCCGAGGGGCGGTTCGTGCCGGCCGGCGGGATGTGGGTGGAGTCGGACACCAACATGCCGGGTTCGGAGGCGATGGCCCGCCAGTTCGTGCACGGCAAGCGGTTCTTCCTCGACGAGTTCGGCGTCGACAACGAGGAGGCCTGGCTGCCCGACACCTTCGGTTTCGCCGCCGGGCTCCCGCAGATCATCCGGGCGGCCGGCTCCAGGTGGCTGCTGACGCAGAAGATCTCCTGGTCGCAGACGAACAGGTTCCCCCACCACACCTTCTGGTGGGAGGGCATCGACGGCACCCGGATCTTCACCCACTTCCCGCCCGTCGACACCTACAACTGCTCCATGAAGGGCAGCGAGATCGCCCACGCCGCCCGCAACTTCCGGGACAAGGGCGCCGCCCGGCACTCGCTGGCGCCCACCGGCTGGGGCGACGGAGGAGGCGGCACCACGCGGGAGATGGTCGCCAAGGCGGCCCGGCTGCGCGACCTGGAGGGCTCGGCCACCGTCACCTGGGAGACACCGCGCGCCTTCTTCGAGAAGGCCGAGGCCGAGTATCCCCAGGCGCCGGTGTGGGCCGGCGAGCTGTACCTCGAACTGCACCGCGCCACCCTCACCAGCCAGGCGAAGACCAAGCAGGGCAACCGGCGCAGCGAGCACCTGCTGCGCGAGGCCGAGCTGTGGGCGGCCACCGCCGCCGTGCGCACCGGATTCCCCTACCCCTACGAGGAGCTGGACCGGATCTGGAAGACGGTCCTGCTGCACCAGTTCCACGACATCCTGCCCGGCTCCTCGATTGCCTGGGTGCACCGGGAGGCGCGGGCGACGTACGAGCGGATCGCCGGGGAGCTGAACGAGATCATCGGGGCGGCGCAGCGGGCCCTGGCCGGAGAGGGAGAAGCCGAGCTGGTCTTCAACGCGGCTCCGCACGAGCGGTCCGGAGTCGCCGCCGGAGCGGCCGCCGTCCCGGCCCGGACGGGCCACACCCGGCTCGCACCGCGCGAGGGCGGCGGTTTCGTCCTGGACAACGGGCTGCTGCGGATCGGGATCGACCCCCGGGGCCTGGTGGTCTCCGCCTACGACATCGCCGCCGACCGCGAGACCGTCGCGCCCGGCAAGGCGGCCAACCTCCTGCAACTGCACCCCGACTTCCCGAACATGTGGGACGCCTGGGACGTGGACTCCTTCTACCGCAACACCGTCACCGACCTCACGGACGCCGACGAGGTGAGCGCCGGGGAGGACGGGATCTCGGTGCGGATCCGGCGGAGCTTCGGCGCCTCCCGGGTCACGCAGGTGCTGTCGCTGCCGCCCGGCGAGCGGCGGCTGCTCGTCGACACCGAGGTCGACTGGCACGAGACGGAGAAGTTCCTGAAGCTGGCCTTCCCGCTCGATCTGCACGCCGAACGGTACGCCTCCGAGACCCAGTTCGGGCACGTCTTCCGCCCCACCCACACCAACACCTCCTGGGAGGCGGCCAAGTTCGAGGCGTGCAACCACCGCTTCGTCCACCTTCAGGAGCCCGGCTGGGGCGTCGCGGTCGTCAACGACTCGACGTACGGCCACGACGTGACCCGCACCGTGCGCACCGACGGCGACCGCGGTACGACGACCACCGTCCGCGTCTCCCTGCTGCGCGCCCCGCGCTTTCCCGACCCCGAGACCGACCAGGGCGTCCACCGCTTCCGGCACGCCCTGGTCCCGGGCGCCTCGATCGCCGACGCGGTCCGCGAGGGCTGGCGGATCAACCTGCCGGAGCGGCGCCTCACCGGCGCCCACGAGGTCGCGCCGCTGGTC
This sequence comes from Streptomyces sp. NBC_00557, assembly GCF_036345995.1. Lineage (NCBI taxonomy): Bacteria > Bacillati > Actinomycetota > Actinomycetes > Kitasatosporales > Streptomycetaceae > Streptomyces > Streptomyces sp. NBC_00557. The sequence goes on along the minus strand of NZ_CP107796.1, from coordinate 1,039,454 downwards.
ACCGTCGACAACGACGCCGTCGTCCTGACGGCCGTGAAGCTCGCCGACGACGGCAGCGGGGACGTGGTGGTCCGCTTCCACGAGGCCCACGGCGGCCGGGCCCGCGCCACCCTCACGGCCGGTTTCGACGTCGCGGACGTCACCGTCACCGACCTGCTCGAACGGCCGGGCGGCGACACCGAGCCACCGGTGCGCGACGGCGAGCGGATCACCGTACGGCTGCGGCCGTTCGAGCTGGTGACGCTGCGCCTGCGCAGGAGCTGACCGGCGGGCCGCCCGCGTCGGTCCGCCGGGGGCGAGGCGGATGGCCCCGGCCGCACGCGATGCCGGGTTCCGTTGCACGGGCCCTGGCACCACGGGCCGGCGGGCGCGGCGGCGGGGCCGCACGCGGGGGTGATTCCGGGACCGGTCCCGCCCGGCGCACAGCGCGGCGGCCGCCCGCCGGGCCCGGTCCCGCCGGCCCCTGTCCCCACCCGGCGCGGCCGTCGCCTACGCGTCGGCCTGCGTGCCCCCGCTCCGCCCCCCGACCTGGGCCCGCAGCCACTCCTCCACCTCGCCCACGTGCGCGGCCGCCGCCGCGCGCGCCGCCTCCGGGTCCCGGGCGGCCAGCGCCCGGTGGATGGCGGCGTGTTCGCGGCGGGTGCGGGCGAAGGCGCCCTCCTCCTGGTAGCCGCGCCAGACGCGGGCGCGGAAGGTGCGGGACGACAGGCCCTCGAGGATGGCGGCCATGGTCTCGTTGCCCGCGGCGGCGGCGATCTCACGGTGGAAGGCGAGGTCGTGGGCGAGGATCTCCTCGGGGTCGTCGGTGGCGTTCATCGCCGCCAAGTGCTTCTCCACGGCGGCCAGTTGGCCTTCGGTGATGCGGGCGGCGGCCAGCGCGGTCGCCGTCGACTCCAGGATCCGGCGAACCTCCAGGAGCTCCACCAGGCGCGGGCCCCGGGACAGGTCGGCGACCACCCCGAACGTCTCCAGCAGGTCGCCGGCCTCGAGAGCGGTGACGTAGATGCCGGAGCCGTGCCGGGCCTCCAGGACGCCCATCACCGTCAGGGCGCGGATCGCCTCCCGCATCGAGCTGCGGGAGATGCCCAGCCCGGCCGCCAGGTCCCGCTCGGTGGGCAGCCGCTCGCCCGGCTCCAGCCGGCCCTCGGCGATCATCGCCTTGATCGCCTCGATGGCGCGCTGGGTCACCGTCCCCTTCTGCGGGGCTTCCTCGTCCACGCCGCTCCTCCTTCCCCCGGGTCCGCCGCAGTCTAGCCACCACAGTGGTCGGACCACTACGGCCTCAGCGCGTGAATTTCCCGTGCACGAGGGTGTTCTCGCGGCTTATTGGTCTGATAAGTATGCGGCGTCTGCTCGAACACCCTCGACGAGGAGCCGCGAGATGCCCGCCAGCACTGTCAGGAAGCGCAGCAGGTCCCGGATCACCGGCGCGACGGCTCTCGCCGCCTGCGCCTCGCTCATGCTCGCCGCCTGCGGCAGCACCAAGGACACCGCGAGCGCGAGCGGCGGCGGCACCGGCAGGGTCGGCGTGATCCTGCCGCTGCTGACCTCGCCGTTCTGGCAGTCGTACAACGACTACGTGCCCAAGATGGCCAAGTCCGAGGGCGTGCAGGTGCTGAAGACGGTCAACTCCAACAGCGACCCCTCGCAGCAGATCACCGACATCGACAACGAACTCACCCAGGGCGTCAAGGGACTGGTCGTCGCCCCGCTGGACAGCGCCGCCATCCAGGCCGGGCTCGACCAGGCCGAGCGCAAGGGCGTCCCCGTGGTCGCCGTGGACGTCGCGCCCGACAAGGGCAAGGTCGCCATGGTGGTGCGCGCCGACAACGTGGCGTACGGCGAGAAGGCGTGCGACTACCTCGGGCAGCACATCGGCAGCGGCAAGGTCGTCCAGATCATGGGCGACCTCGCCTCGGTCAACGGCCGCGACCGCTCCGAGGCCTTCCGCTCCTGCGTGAAGAAGAAGTACCCCACACTCAAGGTGCTGGAGATCCCCGCCAAGTGGGAGTCCGACACCGCCGCCGCCAAGCTGGACACGCTCCTGAACGCCAACCCCGACATCAAGGGCATCTACCTCCAGGCCGGCGGCGTCTACCTGGCGCCCACCCTGCAGACCCTGAAGTCCAAGCACCTGCTGAAGCCGGCCGGGCAGAAGGGCCATATCGCCATCGTCTCCAACGACGGCATCCCGCAGGAGTTCGACGCCATCCGCAAGGGGGAGATCGACGCCACCGTCTCCCAGCCCGCCGACGCCTACGCCAAGTACGGCCTGTACTACATCAAGGCGGCGATGGCCGGGAAGACGTTCAAGCCCGGTAAGACCGACCACGGCTCGGTGATCGTCAGACTGCCCAGCGGGATCCTGGAGGACCAGCTGCCCGCGCCGCTGGTCACCAAGGCCAACGTCGACGACCCCAAGCTGTGGGGCAACACGGTCGGATGAGCACGCCACTCGTTGAAGCAGAGGGCATCGTCAAGCGGTACGGCCCCACCGTCGCGCTCGCCGACGGCCGGCTCACCGTGCTGCCCGGCGAGTCCCACGCCCTGGTCGGCCGCAACGGCGCCGGCAAGTCCACCCTGGTGAACGTCCTCACCGGACTGCAGGCCCCGGACGCGGGCACCGTCCGCTTCGACGGCGAGCCCGCGCCCCCGCTCGCCGACCGGGACGCCTGGCGCCGCAAGGTCGCCTGCGTCTACCAGAAACCCACGGTCGTCCCGGAACTGACCGTCGCCGAGAACCTGTTCCTCAACCGTCAGCCGACCGGCCGCGGCCTGATCAGCTGGCGCCGGCTGCGCCGGGAGGCCGCCGACCTGCTCGGCACCTGGGACGTGCGCGTCGACCCGGAGGCACGCACCGCCGACCTCAGGGTCGAGGACCGCCAGATGGTGGAAATCGCGCGGGCGCTGAGCCTCGGCGCCCGGTTCATCGTGCTGGACGAACCCACCGCCCAGCTCGACAACCGGGAGATCGAGCGCCTCTTCACCCGCATGCGGTCCTTGCAGGACTCGGGCGTCACCTTCCTGTTCATCTCCCACCACCTCCAGGAGGTGTACGAGGTCTGCCAGACGGTCACCGTGCTGCGCGACGCCCGCTGGATCACCACCGCGCCCGTCGCCGGCCTGCCGAAGGCGGCCCTGGTGGAGGCCATGGCGGGGGAGTCCGTCGCCGAACAGGCCGCACCCGCCAGGGAGGCCGACGAGCGCGCCCCCGTCCTGCTGGCCGCGCACGGGCTCACCTCGCCGGCGTACGAGAACGTCGACCTCACCGTCCGCCGCGGCGAGGTCGTCGGACTCGCCGGCTCCAGCGGCAGCGGCAAGACCGAGCTGGCCGAGTCCTTCGCCGGACTGCACACCCCGACCGGCGGCACCGCCGAACTGGACGGCGCACCGCTGCCGTTCGGGGACGTACGGGCCGCCCTCAGGGCCGGCGTCGGCTGTGTCCCGCGAGACCGGCACGAGCAGGGGCTGGTGTCCGGCATGAGCATCGGCGACAACGCCACCCTCAGCGTGCTGGACCGGCTCGGCCGGTTCGGCTTCGTCGCCCCCGCCGCCCGGCGCCGCTTCGCCGCCGGCCTGATCGACCGCCTCGACATCCACGCCGAGGGCCCCGACCAGCCGGTGTCCGACCTGTCCGGCGGCAACGCGCAGAAGGTCGTCATGGCCCGCGCTCTCGCTTCCGACCCCCGCCTGCTGGTGCTGATCAACCCCACCGCCGGCGTCGACGTGAAGTCCAAGGAGTCGCTGCTCGCCCGCATGGACAGCGCACGCAAGGACGGCACCGCCGTCCTCGTCGTCTCCGACGAACTCGACGACCTGCGCCGCTGCGACCGCGTCCTCGTCCTGTTCCACGGCCGTGTCGTCGCCGAGCACCCGGCCGGCTGGCGCGACCACGAGCTGATCGCCTCCATCGAAGGAGTTGACCATGGCTACAGCATCTCCCGGGGGCAGCCCCCGGACCCCCGGCCGAGCCGCGGGGGCCGGGGTGACTGAGATGAAGGCCGCGGCGCCCGCCGCCGCCATGCCCACCCGGGACCGGCAGGGCACCGGTGGCTCCAGGACCGTCCTGCTGCGCCGCGCCCGCGAACTCGCCCTGGTCCCCGCCCTGGTGCTGCTGATGGTGCTCGGCGCGGTGGTCAACGACTCCTTCCTGACCGAGCGGAACCTGATCTCGGTCCTCGGCGCCTCCGCCGCCCTCGCCATGGTCGTGCTCGCCGAATCCCTCGTGCTGATCACCGGCAAGTTCGACCTGTCCCTGGAGTCCGTCGTCGGCGTCGCGCCCGCCGTCGGCGCCCTGCTGGTGCTGCCCGCGAGCCAGTCGGGCTGGGGCACCGGCTTCCCGGCCGCGCTCGCGCTGCTCGCGATCCCCGTGGTCGGCGCGGTCGTCGGCGCCTTCAACGGCGTCCTCGTGGTGAAGTTCCGGCTCAACGCCTTCATCGTCACCCTCGCGATGCTCATCGTGCTGCGCGGCCTGCTGGTCGGCGCCACCAAGGGCAAGACCCTGTTCGGCATGCCCGACAGCTTCTACTCCCTGGCTTCCACCACGTTCCTCGACGTGCCGCTGTCCGTGTGGCTCGCCGCCCTCGCCTTCGCCATGGCGGGGTTCGTGCTGAAGTACCACCGCACCGGCCGCGCCCTGTACGCGATCGGCGGCAACGCGGACGCCGCCCGCGCGGCCGGCGTCCGCGTGGACCGGATCATGCTCGGCGTGTACGTGGTCGCGGGCGTGCTCGCCTCGCTCGGCGGCCTGCTGCAGACCGGGTACGTCGGCGCGATCAGCGCCAACCAGGGCCAGAACATGATCTTCACCGTGTTCGCGGCGGCGGTGATCGGCGGCATCAGCCTCGACGGCGGCAAGGGCACCATGTCCGGCGCCCTGACCGGGGTCCTCCTGCTGGGCGTCGTACAGAACCTGCTCACCCTCGCCCAGGTGCCCTCGTTCTGGATCCAGGCCATCTACGGCGGGATCATCCTGGTCGCCCTCGTCATCGCCCGCGTGACCACGGGCCGCGCCCAGGACTGATGCCCCGTCACCCCGCCCGTGACCGAAAGGACTTCAGTGTCCCAGGCCCCCGCCCGCGTCATCGCGGTCGACACCCACGACATCCGCTTCCCCACCTCGCGCGAGCTGGACGGCTCCGACGCGATGAACCCGGACCCCGACTACTCCGCGGCCTACGTCGTGCTGCGCACCGACGCCGGCGACGGGCACGAGGGACACGGGTTCGTCTTCACCATCGGGCGGGGCAACGACGTCCAGGTCGCCGCGATCGACGCGCTCCGGGACCATGTGCTCGGCCGCGACGTGGCCGGGCTGTGCGCCGACCCCGGCTCGCTCTTCCGCGACCTGATCGGCGACAGCCAGCTGCGCTGGCTCGGCCCCGAGAAGGGCGTGATGCACATGGCCGTCGGGGCCGTCGTCAACGCCGTCTGGGACCTCGCCGCCCGCCGGGCCGGCAAGCCGCTGTGGCAGCTGCTCGCCGACGCCGAACCCGAGTGGCTGGTCGGACAGATCGACTTCCGGTACATCGCGGACGCGCTCACCCCCGAGGAGGCCCTCGGCCTGCTGCGGCGGGGCAGAGAAGGCGCAGCCGAGCGCCGGGCGCGGCTGCTGGAGCGCGGCTACCCCGCCTACACCACCTCACCGGGCTGGCTCGGCTACGACGACGACAAGCTCGGCCGGCTCGCCGCGCAGGCCGTCGCCGACGGCTTCACGCAGATCAAGCTGAAGGTCGGCGCCGACCTCGACGACGACATCCGGCGCTGCCGGGTCGCCCGCGCGGTCGTCGGACCGGACATCCGGCTCGCCGTCGACGCCAACCAGCGCTGGAACGTGGACGAGGCGATCCGCTGGACCAGGGCCCTCGCCGCCTTCGACCCGTACTGGATCGAGGAGCCCACCAGCCCCGACGACGTCCTCGGCCACGCCGCGATCCGCCGCGCGGTGGCCCCGGTGAAGGTCGCCACCGGCGAACACGTGCACAACCGGATCATGTTCAAGCAGCTGCTCCAGGCCGGCGCCGTCGACATCGTCCAGATCGACGCGGCCCGCGTCGCCGGCGTCAACGAGAACCTCGCCATCCTGCTGCTCGCCGCCAGGTTCGGCGTCCCCGTCTGCCCGCACGCGGGCGGCGTCGGTCTGTGCGAACTAGTCCAGCACCTGTCGATGTTCGACTACCTGGCCGTCTCCGGCACCACCGAGGACCGGGTCATCGAGTACGTCGACCACCTGCACGAGCACTTCGTCACCCCCGTCGTCGTCCGCGACGGCCACTACCGGGCACCCACCGCGCCCGGCTTCTCCGCCGCCCTGCGCCCGGAGTCGGTCGCGCGGTACGCCTTCCCCGGCGGCGCCTGCTGGGCCGCCGCTCCCGACACCCAGAAGGGACACGCCGCATGAGCGACTTCGAGGGTCTGAAGGCCCTGGTCACCGGGGGCGCGTCCGGCATCGGCCGGGCGACCGCCGACCTCCTCGCCGCCCGCGGCGCCCGGGTCGCCGTCCTCGACCGGGACACGACGGGCGTCGACAAGCCGCTCCTGGCCTACCGGGCGGACGTCACCGACGACGCCTCGGTCCGCACGGCCGTCGAGCGGGCCGCCGACGACCTCGGCGGCCTGGACATCCTCGTCAACAACGCCGGGATCGGCGCCCAGGGCACGGTCGAGGACAACGACGACGCCGAGTGGCGGCACGTCTTCGACGTCAACGTCCTCGGGATGGTCCGCACCGCCCGCGCCGCCCTCCCGCACCTGCGCCGCTCGGCGCACGCCGCGATCGTCAACACCTGCTCCATCGCCGCCACCGCCGGCCTCCCGCAACGCGCCCTCTACAGCGCCACCAAGGGCGCCGTGTACTCCCTGACCCTCGCCATGGCCGCCGACCACGTCCGCGAGGGCATCCGCGTCACCTGCGTCAACCCCGGCACGGTGGACACCCCGTGGATCGGCCGGCTGCTGGACGCGGCCGACGACCCGGCCGCCGAACGCGCCGCCCTCGAGGCCCGCCAGCCCACCGGACGCCTGGTCTCCGCCGCCGAGGTCGCGGGCGCCATCGCCTACCTGGCCGGCCCCCTGTCCGGCGCCACCACCGGCACCGCCCTCGCCATCGACGGCGGCATGCAGGGCCTCAGGCTGCGCCCGGCGGGCCGATGACCAGGCTCGGCCGCAGCCGCGTCGAGATCAGCCCGCTCGGCTTCGGCGCCGCGCCGCTCGGCAACCTCTACACGCCGATGGACGACGAGCAGGCGGCCGAGGCGGTGCGGGCCGCCTGGCAGCGCGGCATCCGGTACTTCGACACCGCCCCGCACTACGGCCTCGGCCTGTCCGAACGCCGGCTCGGCGCCGCCCTGCGCGCCTACGACCGCGCCCGCTACACCGTGTCCACCAAGGTCGGCCGCCGTCTCGAAGCGGCCGACGGCACGGGCGACGACCTCGCGCACGGGTTCGCCGTGCCGGCGACGCACCGGCGCGTGTGGGACTTCAGCGCCGACGGCGTGCGCCGCACCCTGGAGGCGAGCCTTGCCCGCCTCGGCCTCGACCGCGTCGACGTGGTCTATCTGCACGACCCCGACGACCACGCCGAGCCGGCCTTCCGCGAGGCCTACCCCGCCCTGGAGAAGCTGCGCGCCGAAGGCGTCGTCGGCGCGATCGGCGCGGGCATGAACCAGACCGCCCTGCTCACCCGGTTCGTCCGCGACACCGACGTGGACGTGGTCCTGTGCGCGGGCCGCTACACCCTGCTCGACCAGAGCGCCGCAGCCGACCTGCTGCCGGCGGCCGCCGAGCGCGGGGTGTCCGTCGTGCTCGGCGGCGTCTTCAACTCGGGCCTGCTGGCCGACCCCACGCCCGCCTCGACGTACGACTACGGCCCCGCGCCGCAGGAGTTGCTGGACCGTGCCCTGCGCATGAAGGCGGTCGCCGAGCGGCACGGCACCACCCTGCGTGCCGCCGCGCTGGCCTTCGCCTCCGCCCCGCCGGCCGTCGCCGGAGTCCTGGCCGGGCTCCGCTCGGCGGCCGAAGTCCACGACTGCGCCGACCAGTTCGCATCCGCGGTCCCGGCCGGGTTCTGGCAGGAGCTGCGGGAGTCCGGCCTGCTGCCCCGAGAGGAAGGACCGTCATGAGGGTCGCTCTGCACACCAAGGTCCGCGCCGACAGGATCGCCGACTACGAGGCGGCCCACCGCGAGGTGCCCAGGGAACTGACCAAGGCCATCCGGGCCGCCGGCGCCACCTCCTGGACCATCTGGCGGTGGGGGTCCCCCCGCGCGAGCGCAGCCGAGCGTGGGGGAGGAACCGATCTGTTCCATGTGCTGGAGTGCGAGGACTACGGCCGCCTGCTCGCCGAACTGGAACAGCTCCCGGTCAACGTGGCCTGGCAGGCCCGCATGGCCGAGCTGCTCGACGTCGTGCACGACTACTCGCGCTCGGGCGCGGACGCCGGACTGCCCGTCGTCTGGGAGCTGCCGTGACCGTCGACGCCCACCACCACGTCTGGGACCTGTCCGTACGCGACCAGGACTGGATCAGGGGCCCGGAACTGAAGCCGCTGCGGCGGAACTTCAGCCTCGCCGACCTGGAACCGGAGGCCCGCGCGGCGGGCGTGGACCGCACGGTCCTCGTCCAGACGGTCACCGTCGCCGAGGAGACACCCGAGTTCCTCGCGCTCGCGGCCGGGCACGACCTCGTCGCCGGCGTCGTGGGCTGGACCGACCTCACCCGCCCCGACATCGGCGACGAACTGGCCCGGCTGCGCGCACTCCCCGGCGGCGCCTTCCTGAAGGGCATCCGGCACCAGGTCCAGAGCGAGCCTGACCCCCAGTGGCTGCTGCGGCGGGACGTACAGCGGGGACTCACGGCCGTGGCGGCGGCGGGGCTGGCATACGACCTGGTCGTCCTGCCCCACCAGCTCCCGGCCTGCGCCGAGGCGGCCGCACGGCTGCCCCACCTCACCTTCGTCCTCGACCACGTGGGCAAACCGCCGATCGCCGCCGGGGAGCACGAGCCCTGGGCGTCCGCCCTGCGCGCACTCGCCGCGCACCCGAACACCGTCGCCAAACTCTCCGGCCTGGTCACCGAGGCCGACCCCGCCACCTGGACGACGGCAGACCTGCGACCGTACACCGACACCGCACTGGAGGCCTTCGGGCCCGACCGCCTGATGTTCGGCTCCGACTGGCCGGTGTGCACCCTCGCCGCGTCCTACGGGCGGGTCATGGACACCGCCCGCGCGCTGACCGCCGAGCTGAGCGACGACGAGCGGGCGAGCGTCTTCGCCGGGACCGCGACCCGCGTCTATCGCCTGTGAACGGACTACCGCCCAGGTTTACCCGGACCCGAACCCCGGGTTGATGTGTCCCCGTCATGCGCCTGGCCACGGGCCGGCTCCGTTACGGCCTGGGCTGCGCCTGCGTCGCCAGCCTCGTCGGGCGCAGATAGTCGCGCACATACGTCCGCTCCCAGCAGGCGCCGGTCTCCCGCAGCTCCCGCCAGCCGGTGAAGCGGTAGCGGAACAGGCGGGCCCGGACGAAGCGGGGCGGGGTGTCCGGCGGGAAGGGGCAGCGGCGCAGCAGCCGCAGGGTGTCACGGTCGTTCTCCAGCAGGCGTTCCACCAGCCCGCCGAACCATTCGCCGGCATAGGCCGGGGACAGCGCCGCGAACCACATCAGCCAGTCCAGGCGCAGATGGTACGGCGCGAACTGGCGCGGCCAGCGCCGGGTGTCCCCGGGCTTGCCCCGGAACTCGTACTCCCGCCAGTCGGAGTCCTCCCGCGGCACCTCGTCGAGGGTGCCCTCGACCACCACCTCGTAGCGGACCCGGCTGACGCTGCCGAACGCGCCGTAGGTGTTCACCAGGTGCAGCGGGTCGAAGGAGCGGTTCATGACCTGGCGCCGGGAGACCATGTTGACCACCGGGTGGTAGCTCAGGAAGAGCAGCAGCGCGCCGACCGCGAGCACCAGGACCTCGTACCACAGCGGCGCCGCCGGCACGGACGGCGCGGACGCCGGAATCTGCAGCGCCGACAGCGCCAGCACGATGGTGATCCAGTTCAGCCAGGAGAAGTTGCCGGAGAGCACCAGCCACAACTGGGTGACGATCATCAGCGCGGCGGCGGCCGACGCGACCGGCTGCGGGGTGAACAGCAGCACCGGCACGACGAGTTGGGTGACGTGGTTGGCGGCCACCTCCACCCGGTGCAGCGGCTTCGGCAGATGGTGGAAGAACCAGCTCAGCGGGCCCGGCATGGGCTGGGTCTCATGGTGGTAGTACAGGCAGGTCAGCTTCCGCCAGCACGCGTCGCCGCGCAGCTTGATCAGTCCCGCGCCGAACTCCACCCGGAACAGGATCCAGCGCAGCAGGAACAGCACCACGACCGGCGGCGCCACCTCGCCGTTGCCGAGGAACGCGGCCAGGAAGCCCGTCTCCAGCAGCAGCGACTCCCAGCCGAACGCGTACCACGTCTGGCCCACGTTCACGATCGACAGATACAGCGCCCACGGCACCAGCCACAGCAGGATCCCCGCCCACAGCGGCAGAGCTGAGTCCGCGCCGGCGAGCAGCGCCGCCGACACCCCGCAGCCGCCCCAGGCGCAGGCGGCGAAGAAGCGGTCGGAGTAGTGCAGGTGGAACAGGCTCGGGGCGCTTCTGAAGGGCACCCGGGACACGAACCGCGGGATCGGCAGCATGCCGCGCTCGCCCAGCAGCGCCCGGAACTGCCGGGCCGCGGTCAGGAACGCCACCAGGTACACGGCGGCCAGAGCCCGCTGGAAGACCAGCCGGCTCAGCCAGTAGTCGGGAGCGGTGAACCAGTTCACGGCTGCTGCGTGCCCTTCGTCACGGCCGGCCCCCGGTGCCGGCCCCTCATGATCCGCCGACCCGCTGCCGAGTTGCCAGCCGGACGGGAGCGATGCAGACAATGGAGAGAAATCACCCACAGTGATGCGGAGTGTACGGTGCGGATATCCGCCGGATCCATCGTCACGGCCTGCGCGCTCTCGGTGGCGTTCCTCGTCGCCGGCTGCGCCGGCCACGGTGTCAAGGAGGCCCGGATGGGCGAGGAGGTCTACCTCCTGCCCGCCGCTGCGCAGGGGCCCGACCCGTTCACCGGTTCCACGGTCACGACGCCGACGGCACCCCGGCCGGTGACCCCCGCCGCGAGCAGCGCCGAGCCCGCCGCCACCGGGCCGCCCGGCGCCTCCTCCTCCGCGCCGGCCCTGCCCGCCGCACTGGTCGCCGTGCCCCTGCGCGCGGTGCGGGTCGTGTCCGGCGCGACGCCCGGTCTCTACGGCGGCACGGCAGGCGTCTCCGGCTGTGACGTCGAGCGGCAGATCGCCTATCTGACGGCGGACCGCGCCAAGGGCGCCGCCTTCGCCCGGGTGGCCGGCGTCGCCGAGAGCGGCCTGCGCGGCTATCTGCGCGGCCTCACCCCGGTCGTGCTGCGCGCCGACACCCGGGTCACCGACCACGGCTACCGCGCCGGAAAGGAGACCGGCTACCAGGCCGTGCTCCAGGCCGGCACCGCCGTCCTCGTCGACGACCGGGGCCTGCCCCGCGTGCGCTGCGCCTGCGGCAACCCGCTGACGCCGCCCGCACGGGCCGGCACCGGCTTCGGGGCCCGGGGCAGCGCCTGGTCCGCGTACCGGCCGAGCCAGGTGATGGCGGTGACCGCCGCGCCCCGGCCCGTCACCCGCCTCACGCTCGCCGGCGCCGACACCCGGACCTGGATCGAACGGCGGATCGGCCACGACGTGCGCCGCGACCGGATCGTGCCGGCGCCCGCCTGGGCCACCGCCCCGCCCGACGACGGCCCCGACATGCCGGGCGCCGCACCGCCGTACACCTCGGCCCCACCGGGCGGCGGCGCGGTTCCCGTCCCGGCCGGCACGCCGCACCCGCCTCCGGGAGCGGTCCCGGGCGCTGCGGACGGCGGTGCCACGGCCCGCGCCCCCGACGGCTGAGCCGCCGGCGAGCCGGTCCGCCCGGAGCCGGGATCCCACCGATCCCACCGGGCCGAACAGGTCGAAGAATCGGATGAATGCTGGCAAGGTGGGCGCATGGCAGTTCGGGGAGCGAGCGCCGTGTCACTCCCGGAAGGCTGGCCCGCCCACCCGGATCCGATCCTGGCGCTCAACCGCATGGGCAGCTTCGACTGGGACCTGGACACGGGCCTGTTCCACATGGACGCCCAGGCGCACGAGGTGTTCGACCTGATGCCCGGGGAGTACGACGAACACCCCGAGTCCCTCGCCGCCCGGGTGCCGCCGCCCGAGGCAGCCCGGGTGGACGCCATGGTGTCCCAGGCCATCAAGGACGGCAGGGAGAACTACGGCGGCTACTTCCGCATCCGCTGCCGCGACGGCACCCTCCGCTGGACCCACACCCAGGGCTACATCCGCCGGGACGACACCGGCCGCCCGCGCCGGGTCGTCGGCATCGTGCGGGACGCCACCGAGGAACTCGCCGAGAGCGAGGCACGCAGCGCGCGCGCCGCCCAGGACGAGGCGTTCCGCCAGCAGACGAACGTCGTCCAGGCCGTCTCCGCCGCCCTCGCCCACGCCCGCAGCGTCCAGGACGTCATCGACGCGCTCAAGGACACCCGCGGCATCCGCCATCTCGGTGCGGCCAGTCTCGTGATGGGGCTGGTGGAGGCCGGCCGCATCCGGCTGGTCGCCGAGGGCCCCGTCGACGCGTCCGTGCCCGGCACCCAGCTCACCCGGATCGACGAGCCGTACCCGATGAGCGAGGTCGTGCGCACGCTGATGCCGCGGTTCATCGAGTCCCCGGAGGAGTTCGCCGACTGCTACCCCATCCTCTGGCCGCACCTCACCGACCTGCGGGTCACCTCGGCCGCCTATCTGCCGCTGATCGCCCAGGCCCGCCCGATCGGCGCGATGGGACTGCTCTACAGCGACCGGCGCGGCTTCTCCCCCGAGGAGCGCGCCGTCCTGGTCGCGTTCAGCAGCAGCGTCGCGCAGAGCCTGCAGGGGGCCATGCTCTACGAACAGGAGAAGGACCTCGCGCAGGGCCTGCAGCAGGCGATGCTGCCGCGCACCATTCCCGGCGTCCGCGGCGCCGACGTCGCCGTCCGCTACCGGTCGGCCGCCGCGGGCCGGCACATCGGCGGCGACTGGTACGACCTGGTCCCGCTGCCCGGCGGCCGGGTCGGCGCGGTCATCGGCGACGTCCAGGGCCACGACACCCACGCGGCGGCCGTCATGGGCCAGCTGCGCATCGTGCTGCGCGCCTACGCCGCCGAGGGTCACACCCCGGCCACCGTGATGGCCCGCGCCTCCGTCTTCCTGCACGAACTCGACACCGACCGCTTCGCCACCTGCCTGTACGCCGAGGCCGACCTGGCCACCGGAGTCGTCCAGGCGGTCCGTGCCGGGCACCTCGACCCGCTGATCCGGCACGGCGACGGCGACTGCTCGCGGATCCCGGTCGAGGGCGGGCTGCCGCTCGGCCTGTCCGCCGAGTTCGGCCGGCTGGAGTACCCCGTCTCCACCCTCGAACTCGACCCCGGCCACACCCTGGTGCTGTGCACCGACGGGATGGTCGAACAGCCCGGCGCCGACCTCGACGACGGCATGCGCCGCCTGGCGGCACTCGTCGCGGCCGGCCCCGAGGACGTGCGCGCCCTCGCCGACCTGCTGATCCAGCGGGCCGAGGAGCGGGGCGGCGACGACGACGTGGCGCTGCTCCTGCTGCGCCGGCGCACCCCGGAGGCCCCGCCGGCCGGCGGCCGGCTCCAGCAGCACGTGGCGCCGGGCGACTCCGAGGCCCTCACCCGGGCCCGGCACCTGATCCGCGCCGCGGTCCGCTCCTGGGGCTACCGCGACCGCGCCGACGAGATCGAACTGGTCGCCGACGAGCTGATCACCAACGCGCTGATGCACACCGAGGGCTCCGCCATCGTGACCCTGCGCGCCCTGGACCGCGGGCGCAGACTGCGCATCGAGGTCGAGGACTCCTCCAGCGCCCTGCCGCGCCGCCGCGAGCCGGGCGAGGACGGCGTCTCCGGCCGGGGCCTGCTGCTGGTGGACATGCTCGCCGACGGGTGGGGCGTGGAGGCCCGGGGCGGCGGCAAGGCGGTGTGGTGCGAGTTCCGCCGGGACGGCTGACGCGCGTCACCGCCGGGGCGGTGTCCGTGCCGGATGGCACTCTGGACGTATGCCGGAACTGCCCGAGGTAGAAGCGCTCAAGGACTTCCTCACCGAGCACCTGGTCGGCCGCCGGGTGGCGCGGGTGCTGCCGGTCGCCGTCAGCGTCCTGAAGACGTACGACCCTCCGGTCACCGCCTTCGAGGGCGGCGAGGTGACGGCCGTGCGGCGGCACGGCAAGTTCCTGGACCTCGCCGCGGACAGCGGGCTGCACCTGGTGACCCATCTGGCCCGGGCCGGCTGGCTGCGGTGGAAGGACCGGCTGCCCTCCGGCCCGCCCAGACCCGGCAAGGGGCCGCTCGCGCTGCGCGTGGCGCTGGAGACCGGCGAGGGCTTCGACCTGACCGAGGCCGGCACCCAGAAACGCCTCGCGGTGTACGTCGTCCGCGATCCGCGCGAGGTCGAGGGCATCGCCCGCCTCGGCCCGGACCCGCTCGCCGCCGACTTCGACGAGGACCGGCTCGCCGCCCTGCTCAAGGACGAGCGACGGCAGCTCAAGGGCGCCCTGCGCGACCAGTCCCTGATCGCGGGCGTCGGCAACGCCTACAGCGACGAGATCCTGCACGCCGCGAGGATGTCCCCGTTCAAGCTCGCCGCCTCCCTGACTCCGGAGGAGACGCACCGGCTCCACGAGGCGCTGCGCTCGACGCTCGGCGAGGCGGTCGAGCGCTCCCGGGGAGTGGCCGCCGGGCGGCTGAAGGCGGAGAAGAAGAGCGGCCTGAGGGTCCACGGCCGCACCGGCGAGCCCTGCCCGGTGTGCGGTGACACCATCCGCGAGGTCTCCTTCAGCGACTCCTCGCTGCAGTACTGCCCCACCTGCCAGACGGGCGGCAAGCCCCTGGCGGACCGCAGACTGTCCCGGCTGCTGAAGTAGTCACCGGCCCGCACCGACGGACACGAGCCGCTGTCCGTCCATGGTGAGCACGTCGTAGCGGGCGATCTGGTCGGGGTGCATCGTGGAGGACCCGAGCGTGGTGAAGGTGCCCGCGCCGCGGCCGGGTTCCATCCAGGTGCCGGCGGTCTCCTCGGAGCCGTCGCGGCCGACGACCACGAGCCGGCAGGCGTGCGGACCGGTGCCGTCCTTGACCTTCAGCAGCAGCCGGCTGCCGGAGTCGCCGTCGTCGGCGGTGACCTCGGCCCACACCCCGGTCCGCGCGTCCGTCGCCGCGGTGACGTGCGCGGCGTGCCCCGCGTGGCCGGTGAAGGCGACGATTCCCGGACCGGCCACGGCCAGCACCACGGAGGCGGCCAGGCCGTACAGCAGGCGCCTGCGGCGCGCCCGGTGCCGGTGCGCGACCTCGCCGAGCAGCCGGTCCAGCAACCGGGGACCGGGCTGTGCCATGGGGTGCACGAAGCGCGGCGTGGCGCGCCGGTACAGCATCAACTGCCGTGTGGCCGGCCCGAATTCGGTCACCTGTGCCGCGCACCGAGGGCACTCCATGAGGTGGTCCTCGAAGCGGAAGGCCTCCGCCTCGTCCAGCACGCCGAGCGCGTACGCGCCGACGTCGCGATGCCTTTCCAGGGACCTCATGCCGAATCCTCGTGCCGATGGGTGCGGGTGGGGTTACTGCGTGCACCCACCCGTACGCAGCCGACAGCCGAATCACTCAAGCCACCCACAGAATCCCGGATGAGAGATTCGGAGCCGCGCGGCACGCGGATTGGTCGGATTCCGGAAAACTTCGCAGGGACCGCGGCGAGCGGTCAGAACAGATGGATGGCGAGGTGCCCGAGGGGCAGCCCGAGCCGCCAGGCGGGCGTCCACACCTTCGGCCCCTCGTCCTCGCCGGCCGCCGCGCCGCCGCCCGGCACCGCGTCCAGGTCCGGGGCGAGCAGCTCGGTCTCCTCCAGCCAGCGCCAGGCGTCCGCGGCGAGGGCCAGGTCGGGGGAGCGGGTGCCGGACCGCTCGGCCTGCTCGGTCAGCTCGGTCATGCGCGCACGCACCCAGTCCCGCCACGGCTGGTCGTAGGCGGTCAGCGACAGCCAGGTCTCCAGCTGGGAGATCACCCGGATGCCGGACAGCTCGCCGTCGGTGTCGGACAGGAAGACGGTCAGCGCCAGCGCGTCCCGGCCGGCCCGGAACTCGAAGGAGGTCGGCGGCATCAGATCGCCGGTGCGCAGCAGCTCGTCGGCGATGTACTCGGCGTACAACCAGGCCATGGGGACGGTCAGTTCACCGCCGTCGGTGCCGTCCGTGCTCTCGTGCCCTCTGTGCTGCATCCCTTCCTGCCCTTCCTCCGGTACGTGCCCTCGTCGCCGGGCCCCGCCGGGATCGCAGCCCCGGCCCGCCCGGGAACGCGGATGAGGACAGCCCATTGCCCCAACGGGGGGTGCAGCAAGGCGCTTTGCGAAGGCTTTGCTTCGGTTCCGGTTTCAGTGCAGGTCGGCCGCATAATCCGGAAGGACCCGGCGCAGCGCGCGCAGCGCGTAGTACGCGCGGGACTTCACGGTACCGGGTGGCACGCCCAGGGTCTGCGCCGCTTCCGCCACACTGGCACCGAGGAAATACACGAGTACGAGGACGTCACGGTGCTCCGGCGTGAGCGTCTTCACAGCCCGGCGCACATCGAGCATCGCGGCGGCCCGCTCGGCGTGATCGGCGGTCACCCGCGCGGTCTCGGGAAGCTCGGCGCCGGTCTCCGGCGGCCGGGCCTGCCGGGCCCGCCGGGCGTCGATGGCGAGCCGCCGGGCGACCGTCAGCAGCCAGGGCCGTACGGAGTCGAAGTTCTCGGCGTGCAGCGCCTCCGGATGCTGCCAGGCGCGCACCAGGGTCTCCTGGACGAGGTCCTCGGCCCGCTGCCGGTCGCCGTCGCAGAGCCGGAGCAGCAGGGCGAACAGCGGTCCGCCGTGCTCGCGCTGGAGCGCGGCCAGTTCGTGCTCGGCGGTCGTCGTCCCGTGGGGCGGTGCCGCCGCCTGGCGGGTGAGGGGGGTTACGGCCGTCATGGCCGTATGGCAGCGCGGGGAGCGGCCGGGGGACAGGGCGCGGGGCCGCCGGAGCGACGGACGGTCGATCGGGTCGGCGAACGGTCGGACGAACGGTCCGCGACGGCGCCGCCGGCCCCCGTCCCGTCATTCGGCGGGCCGCTCCTGGGCCAGCACCGAGCGCTTGTAGGAGTAGCCGAAGTAGATCAGGCACCCGATCACGAACCACACCGCGAACCGCACCCAGGTCTGCCAGTGCAGGAACGTGATCAGCCAGACCGAGAAGACGCACCCCAGCGCCGGTACGACGGGCATTCCGGGCGTGCGGAAGGTGCGCGGCAGCTCCGGGCGCCGGTAGCGCAGCACGATCACCGCCGCGCACACGACCACGAACGCCAGCAGGATGCCGATGTTCGTCAGCTCCGCCGCCGAGCCGATCGGCACGAACCCGGCGATGGCGGCCGAGGCGACCCCGACGATCCAGGTCACCCGGGTCGGCACGTGCCGCGTCGGGTGCGTCTTGGCGAACCACCGGGGCAGCAGACCGTCGCGGGACATGGAGAACCACACCCGGGTCACGCCGAGCATGAACGTGAACATCACCGTGAGGATGCCGATGATCGCGCCGACCGCGATCACGTCCGCGAGCCCGTGCAGACCCACCGCCTTGAACGCCGAGGAGAAGCCGCTCTCCGGGTCGATGTGCTTGTACTGCTGCATGCCCGTCAGCACCAGGCAGGCCGCCACGTACAGCACCATCGAGATCACCAGCGAGTAGATGATCGCCTTCGGCATGTGCCGCTGGGCGTCCCTGGACTCCTCCGCCGCCGTCGACATGGCGTCGTAGCCGAACACCGCGAAGAACACGGTCGCCGCGCCGGTGAACGCGCCGCTGACGCCGAACGGGAAGAACGGGTGGTAGTTCGACGCGGTGATGTGGAACACGCCGACGCCGATCACCAGCAGCACCACCAGCACCTTCAGCGCCACCACGAAGGTCTCGAAGCGGGCCGCGCTGCGGATGCCCAGGTTCAGCAGCCAGGCGATCAGCAGGCACAGGACCGCCGCGAAGAGATCGACCCGGTGCCCGGCGCCGGTGCCGGGCGCGCCCAGCATCCAGGCGGGCAGCTTCGCGCCCATCTCCTCGACCAGGAAGCCGAAGTAGCCCGAGATGCCGATGGCCACCACCGCCACGATCGCGGTGTACTCCAGCAGCAGGTCCCAGCCGATGAACCAGCCCGCGAACTCGCCGAGCACCGCGTAGCCGTAGGTGTACGCCGACCCCGCCTTCGGGATCAGCCCGGCGAACTCGGCGTACGACAGCGCCGCGCAGGCGCTGGCCACACCGGCGATCAGGAACGACACCAGCACCGCGGGGCCCGCCGTGCCGTTGGCCACCGTGCCCGCCAGCGTGAAGATGCCGGCGCCGATGATGCCGCCCACGCCGATCGCGGTGAGCTGCCACAGGCCGAGCGAGCGGTCCAGCCGGGTGCCCTCGCCGACCTCGGTGTCCTCGATGGGTTTGCGCCGGAGAATGCCCTCACCCGCGCGGAGCCTGGCCATGCCCCTCACCTCTTCGCCGACGGCAACGGCTGACGCCGGATCATGATGGCTCAGGGCCGCCGCGCAGGGAAGACGCCACGCACGGCCCAGGCGGGCGTCCAGGTGCAGCCTTCGGGCCGGGCGGGCGGCCCGGCCGTGAGATGGGCCCGCAGGGCGGGGAGCGCCGGGTGCGGGTTGGCGGTGACCCACAGCAGGGAGTGCGGGTAGACGGGTGTCGGGTCGCGCAGCGGGATACGGCGCAGATCGTGGCCGGACGGCCAGGTCAGCCGGGTCCGCTCGCTGACGAGAGTCGCCAGGGAGCCGGAACCGGCGACCGCCTCCTGCACCGCCCCGGTGAAGTTCGGGCCCGAGGAGTCGATGGTGAGCCCGAACTCGGCGGCGAGGCACGCGTAGTAGGCGGCCCACTCGGTGCCCTCCACGATGCCCGGCATCCAGATCCGGTGCCCGGCCAGCTCCCCGGGCGACACCGAGCGCCGCCCGGCCAGGGCGTGCCGCGGGCCGGTGAGCAGCTGGAGCGGCTCGTCGTACACCGGCGCGGCAGCGACGCCCCTGGGCAGCGGTCTGCCCGGCATGACCACGGCCCGGAAGGACGCGTCGATCGCACCCGAGCGCAGGGCGGTGAGCGCCGAGTCCACGTCGAAGAGCGTGACGACGTCCAGGGCGATGTCCGGGTGCGCCTCGTGGAAGCCGCGCAGCAGCCCCGCCGGGGCGAGCCGTGCGCCGATCACATCGACCCGCAGGGGGCGCCGCCCGAGCCGTACGGAGGCGGCCGCGCGCTCCTCGGCCAGCAGCAGCTCGCGGGCGTGGGGCAGGAAGGCATGGCCGTCGACCGTCAGCTCGGCGCCCCGGGCGGTACGGGTGAACAGGCGCACGCCCAGCTCCTTCTCCAGCGCGCCGATCCGCTTGGAGACGGCCTGCTGGGTGATCGCCAAGACCGCCGCGGCCTCCTGGAACTGTCCCGAGTCGGCCACGGCGACGAAGGTGCGCACTGCCTTGAGATCCACGGCGTCACGGTACAACCAACGGTTGTGCCATTCCTCCCGGCGGTTGTTTGATCCGGCGCCCACCTGCGGGTTTTCATGTCCCGGGTCAACGGGAGGTTGTGCATGGCGCTGGGCCGGCGGTTCGGGTGGCTGTGGGCAGCGTACGCGGTGAGCGCGCTCGGCACCTACCTCGCCTTCGACGCGTTCTCGGTGATCGCGGTCATCGCACTGCACGCCGGCCCGGCCGAGGTGGCGCTGCTCGCGGCGACCGGGCCCGCGGTGGGCGCCGTGGCCGCGATCCCGCTCGGGCCCTGGGTGGAGTTCCGGCGCAAACGCCCGGTGATGATCGCGATGGACCTCGTCCGGTTCGCCGCGCTGCTCACCGTCCCCGCCGCCTGCGCGCTCGGCGGGCTCGGCCTCGGCCAGCTGCTGCTGGTGTCCGTCGTCGTCGCGGCGGCCGACATCACCTTCAACGCCGCCTCCGGCGCCTTCCTCAAATCGCTCGTGCCGGCCGGCCGGCTGCTCGCCGCGAACTCCCGGTTCGAGTCCACGAACTGGACCGCCCTCGTCCTCGGGCCACCCCTCGGCGGCGCCGCGATCGGCCTGTTCGGCCCGGTGGCGACCGTCGCGGCGAACGCGGTCAGCTTCCTGCTGTCGGCCCTGGGCATCGGGGCCGTCGGCGGCGGTGAGCCCCGCCCCGAGGGCGCCGGCGGGCGGTGCCTGCGCGCCGCCGACCTGCCCGACGGCTGGCGGCACATCCTCACCAGCCCCGAACTGCGGCCGCTGTTCTTCAACAACCTCGCGGCCAACGCCCTGATCATGGTCGCCGCGCCGCCGCTGGCCGTCCTCATGCTCGGCCCGCTCGGCTTCGCCCCCTGGCAGTACGGCCTCGCCTTCGCCGTGCCCTGCCTCGGCGGCCTCCTCGGCTCCCGGCTGGCCGGCCCGCTCGTCGCCCGGCACGGGCAGCTGCGGGTGCTGCGCGTCGCGGGCACCCTGCGCGCCGTCTGGCCGCTCGGGCTGGCCTTCGTCCGGTCCGGACCGCCCGGCCTGCTGCTGGTCATGGTCCTGGAGTTCGGGGTGATCACCTGCTCGGGCGTCTACAGCCCCGTGTACGCCACCCGCCGCCTGGAGTGCACCCCCGACGACCGGGTCGCCCGCACCCTGTCCGCCTGGTCGGTCACCGGCAAGGCCACCACGGCCGCCCTGACGGCCCTGTGGGGACTGCTGGCGAGCCTCACCGGCCCACGCGCCGCCATCGCCCTGGCCGGCGTCCTGCTCCTGGCGACACCGCCCCTGCTGCTGCGGGCGACGCGGGAGGTCACGGCACCACGGTCACCGGCCAGCGCCCCGCCTTCACCAGCCGGATCGCCACCGAGCCGATGAACCGGTGCCCGGCCTGCTCGGAGGCGCCCACGACCACCGCGTCCGCCTTCAGCTCGTCGGCCGCCTTCACCAGCCCGCTGTAGGGGTCGCCGCGGAAGGTGTGGAACTCCCAGCGCACCTCGAATATCCCCTTGACCCGCTCGGCCGCCTCCCGGATGTAGCTGACCAGGTCCTCGGCGATCTCGTCGGTCGTCTCCGCCACCGGCGCCCCGAGCGCCGCTCCGGCCGCCAGCACCGGCTGCACGTACACCACGGCCAGCAGCGCGTGCTGCCGCCGGGCGAGGCCGCCCGCGTACGCCGCGGCCCGCAGGCTGGAGTCGGAGCCGTCCACGCCGACGACGATGACCTTCGGCCCGTCCGTGCCCCGCTCGAACTGGTACGAATGCGAGTGCGAGTGCTGTTCCGTCACGGCCGTGAGGTTATCGGAACACGCGGTTCCCGCTGAGCGGCGCGGCGCCCGAGGGCCGAACCGGACGCCCGCGGCGCACCGCGCCCGCGGCGTGCGGCCGGTGCGGCGCACGGTCCGGCCGTGCACGGCGGGTGGCCGGTGCGGGGCAGGGTCCGGCCGCGCGCCGCGGGGCCGCTCGCGCCGGGCCGGTATCACCCGCGCCGTGCCGCCGTGCCGCCGTGCCGTCTCGACGGGCGAGGCGGGCGGCGCCTTCCTACAGTCGGAATCATGACCGCCAGCGCGGAGCCCGCCGCACGGAGGGACGTCACGGCCTCGACCCGCCCGCCCGCCGGCCGGCGCCTCGGCTGGGTGCCCGAGGCCTTCGCGACGCTCTTCGCGGCGCTCGGCCTGCTGTGCGCCCTGCTCGCGCTCGTCGAACCGCTGCGCCGGCTGCTCCGCCCGGTGGCCCGCGCCCTCGACCTGGTGCTGGTGCCCATCAGCGCCAACCTGGCCTACGCCGTCTTCCTGTTCCTGCTCGGCGGCGCCACCGCCGCCCGCAAGAAGGTCGCCTGGTGGCTGGTCGTCGTCTATCTGGGCCTGGTCGTCCTCACCGACGCCCTCGGCCTGGGCCTCGGCCTGTACGCCGCGTCACTGCCGTCGCTGGTGCTGTGCGGTCTGCTGCTGGCCCTGCTCGTCGTGGCCCGCCGGGAGTTCTACGCCGCCTCCCGCCGCGGAGCCGTCTGGCGGGCGTTCGCCGTGCTGCTGGGCGGCCTCGTCGTGGCCATCCTGCTGGGCTGGGCGCTCGTCATGATGTTCCCGGGCACTCTGCCGGCGAGCCAGCACCTGGCCTGGGCGGCCGACCGGGTCTGCGGCGGACTGGTCTCGAGCGGCTCCTTCGCGGGCCGCCCGCCCCGCCGGGTCACCTTCGTGCTCGGCCTGCTCGGCGCCCTCGCCCTGCTGAACGCCGCCGCCGCCCTGTTCCGCTCCCAGCGCCTGGAAGCCGCCCTGCACGGCGACGAGGAGGCCCGCATCCGCGCCCTCCTCGCGGCCTGGGGCGACCGGGACTCCCTCGGCTACTTCGCCACCCGCCGCGACAAGGCCGTCGTCTTCTCGCCCAGCGGCAAGGCCGCCGTCACCTATCGCGTCGAGGCCGGCGTCTGCCTCGCCAGCGGCGATCCCGTCGGCGACCCGGAGGCCTGGCCGCACGCCATCGCCGCCTGGCTCGACGTCGCCCGCCGCTACGCCTGGGTGCCCGCGGTGATGGGCGCCTCCGAGGACGGCGCCCGCGCCTACGCCCGCGCCGGGCTCGGCGCCCTGCAGCTCGGCGACGAGGCGATCGTGCACGTGGCCTCCTTCGATCTGGACGGCCGGGACATGCGGGTCACCCGGCAGGCCGTGCACCGCGTCCGCCGTACCGGCGCCACCTGCCGGATCCGCCGGCACGCCACCCTCACCGAGCGGGAGGCGGAGGAGATCGTCGACAAGGCCGACGCCTGGCGCGACACCGAGACCGAGCGCGGCTTCTCCATGGCCCTGGACCGGCTCGGCGACCCCGCGGACGGCGACTGCCTGCTCGTGGAGGCCCTCGGCGAGGACGGCCGGCTCCTCGCCCTGCTGTCCTTCGTGCCCTGGGGCCGCGACGGCATCTCCCTGGACCTGATGCGCCGCGACCGCGCGGCCCCCAACGGGGTCATGGAGTTCATGGTCGCCGAGCTGTGCGCCGCCGCGCCGAAACTGGGCATCCGCAGGATCTCGCTGAACTTCGCGGTCTTCCGGTCGGTCTTCGAGGAGGGCGCCCGCATCGGCGCCGGACCCGTGCTGCGGCTGTGGCGCCGGCTGCTGCTGTTCTTCTCCCGCTGGTGGCAGCTGGAGGCCCTGTACCGCTCCAACGCCAAGTACCACCCGGAGTGGTATCCGCGGTTCCTCTGCTACGGCGACGCCGCCGCCCTCGCCCGCATCGGCCTGGCCTCCGGCATCGCCGAAGGCTTCGTCTCCGTGCCGTCGCTGCGCAAGCTCTGGGGAAAGGGGCGCCCGAGGAACGGGCAGCGTCCCGCCACCACCCAGGGCCTGCCGTCCCTGGCGGCGCTCGGCCTCGAAGCGGGGGCGCCGGCCGGGCCCGCCGCACCGCAGGCGGACCTGCCCGACCAGGTCCGCGTCCGGCACCGCAAGCTCGACCGGCTGCGCGCCGGCGGCACCGACCCCTATCCGGTCGGCGTCCCCGCCCCCACCCACGCCCTCGCCGACGTGCCCCCCGGCGCGGACGTCACCGTCGCCGGCCGGCTCATGCTGGTCCGCGACTTCGGCGGCATCGTCTTCGCCGTGCTGCGCGACTGGTCCGGCGACCACCAGATCGCCCTCGCCCGCGACCGCTGCGGCGCCGCCCTCGACCGCTTCACCGCCGTGTGCGACATCGGCGACCACCTCACCGTCACCGGCCGTTCGGGCCTGAGCGACAAGGGCGAGCCCACCGTCTTCGCCGCCTCCTGGCAGCTCACCGGCAAGTGCCTGCGCCCGCTGCCCGACAAGCGCCGGGGCCTCGCCGACCCCGAGGCGAAGGTGCGCCGCCGCTATCTCGACCTGGCCACCAGCCCCGCCGCCCGCGCCGTGCTGCGGGCCCGCTCCGCCGCCGTACAGGCCCTGCGGCAGGGACTGCTGGACCGCGGTTACGTCGAGGTCGAGACCCCGATGCTGCAACGGATCCACGGCGGCGCCAACGCCCGCCCCTTCACCACCCACATCAACGCCTACGACCTCGACCTGTACCTGCGCATCGCCCCCGAGCTGTATCTGAAGCGGCTGTGCGTGGGCGGCCTGGAGAAGGTCTTCGAACTGGGCCGCACCTTCCGCAACGAGGGCGTCTCCTACAAGCACAACCCCGAGTTCACGATGCTGGAGGCCTACCAGGCGTACGCCGACTACGACGTCATGCTCGACCTCACCCGCGAACTGGTCCAGGGCGCGGCGACCGCCGCCTTCGGCGCCCCGGTGGCCCGCAGGAACGGGCAGGAGTACGACCTGTCCGGGCAGTGGCCGGTCAAGACCGTGTACGGCGCCATCTCCGAGGTGCTGGGGGAGGAGATCGGCCCCGGCACCGAACTGCTGCGGCTGCACCGGCTGTGCGACCGGGCCGGGGTGCCGTACACCGCCGACGACGGGCCCGGCGACATCGTCCTGGAGATGTACGAGCGGCTGGTCGAGGAACGCACCGGCGCCCCCACCTTCTACAAGGACTTCCCCACCGACGTCTCCCCGCTGACCCGGCAGCACCGCGCCGACCCGCGGCTCGCCGAGCGCTGGGACCTCGTCGCCTTCGGCACCGAACTCGGCACCGCCTACTCCGAGTTGACCGACCCGGTGGAGCAGCGCCGGCGGCTGACCGAGCAGTCGCTGCGGGCGGCCGGGGGCGATGCGGAGGCCATGGAGCTGGACGAGGACTTCCTGCAGGCCCTGGAGTACGCCATGCCCCCGACCGGCGGGCTCGGCATCGGCGTGGACCGGCTGGTGATGTTCCTCACCGGCCTGACGATCCGGGAGACCCTGCCGTTCCCGCTGGTGCGCCGCCGCTGAACCGCGCGCCCCGGCCGCCGTCCGTGCGCCCGGCCATCCGTGCTGGGCCGTCCGGGTGCCTTCCCGCCGCCGCACCGGTGTCGTTGCGGTGCGCCGGAGCGGTGTGTGGGCGAGTGATGAGTCATGCAGAAGGACCAGTTGTTCACGCGGCGCCGGATGCTCCTGGCCGGCGCCGCCGCGCTGGGGGCCGCGGGTACCGCCGGAGCCGTCCTGGCGGGCGGCGCCGAGGACAGCCCCGAGGCCGCCGCCCCGCCCGCCCCCGGCCCGCGGGCCCGCCAGGCGCCCGGACCGTCCGCCTTCCGGCTGCAGCCGCTCACCGGGTACGGGCCGCCGCGGGCCGCGCCGCACCGGCTGAGGGTCCGCACCGAACCCCTCGTGCGGATGCCGGGGCGCGGCCGGCGGATGACGCTGACCTTCGACGACGGACCCGACCCCGCGTACACCCCGCACGTCCTGGACACCCTCGCCAGGTACGACGTACGCGCCATGTTCTTCGTGTGCGGCCAGTGCGTCGCCGGCCACAGGGAACTGGTGGCCCGGATGGCCGACGACGGCCATGTCGTCGGCAACCACACCTGGACGCATCCGGTGCTGACCTCCCTCAGCCGCGGGAGGATCCGCGACGAGATGAAAAGGACCAGCGACGTCATCGAGGACGCCTGCGGCGAGCGCCCGCAGTGGTTCCGGGCACCCTTCGGCGCCTGGGACCGGACCGTGTTCCGGCTGGGCGCCGAGATGGGGATGGAACCGCTGGGCTGGACCGTCGACACCACCGACTGGATGCTGCCGGGGGTCAGGACCATCGTGCGCCGGGTGGAGGCGGAGGCCGCCCCCGGTGCCGTGGTGCTCTCCCACGACGCCGGGGGAGACCGTTCGCAGACCGTTCGCGCGCTGCGTGAATGGCTGCCCCGTCTCCTCGATTCCGGATATCGCATGACGGTGCCGAAATGGCGCGTGTGACGGTTTCCCCGGGGCCGTTCCCGGAATATCGGCCCGCCTGGTCGCGGTGGTTCACCGCACCGCGACCAGGCGGGCGAAGACGACCACGTTCCCGTCGTAACCGTGCTGCTTGGAGAAACCGCCGCCGCAGGTGATGACCCGCAGTTCCGGAGTTCCTTTCGAGCCGTAGACGCGGTCGCCCGGAAAGCCGTTCTTGGAGAAGAGTTCGACGCCGTAGGTCTCGAACACCGCGGTCTTTCCGTCCTTGCGCAGAACCTCGATCCGGTTTCCCTTCCTGAGGTTTCCCAGTCCGTAGAACACGGCGGGGCCCTGCTGGTTGTCCACGTGCCCGACGATGACGGCCGTGCCCTCCTCGCCGGGGGAGACCGCACCGGTGAACCAGCCCGCCAGCTCCGGGTTCTCCGGCGGTGGCGCGCCGATCCAGCCGTCCTTGTCCAGGGTGACCGGCATCACCGGCGCGTCGACCCGGATCGCCGGGATCCGCACCCGGGCGGCGGCGGAGAACGCCAGCGGCGCCGGGGCCGCGGGGTGGGTGCGGGCGCCCGTGGCGGGCCGGCTGTCCGGGGCGGCCACCGAGGCGGGCTGCGGCGGGCCGACGTCGAACTCGCCCGAACCGTTGCGGATGAGCGCGATGCCGGTCAGCAGAACCAGCGCCGTCACGCCCCACGGGGCGCGCCTCTTTCGCCGCTCCTCCTCTTCGGCACGTTCGAACAGCTCGGACGCAGACATTCGCCATCCCCTCTCGACGTGCCCGTCACCACGTCCCTCGCGCATGGGAAAACGCTAAATCCCCGCGCACGCGGCGGGCGACGGGGTGAGCGGCGAACGGTGGCGGCAGGGGCTGTGCGGTGCGCCATCCGAGTTGCCGTACCCCGGTGGTTTCTGACGGTACGTGACCTGCGACAATATCCGATTGTGTGCTTTTCTTGCGGGATGTTGCGTCACCAGGACAGAGCATTCTCGACGTGCGGGCGTGTTCCGCGCGCTCGAGTGTCGTCCCGGGAGGTGTTTTCTCGCCGATCGACCGGGGACGGCCCCGGGCGCCTCCCGCGGAGGTTCACATGCGCAACCCACGTGCCCTGAGGGCCGCTTGGACGGCGGCCGCCGTCCTCGGGCTCGCCTCCCCGGTGGCGGTCGCGGCCGACACGGGCAACGGCGACGTCCCGTACACCAGTCCGGACCGGGCGGACCACCCCGGCCTGGACGAGCAGCACGGAAACCGCGGCAGGGACGAGCACCATGGAAACGGCGGCCGGGCGGAGGGCGGGGCAAACGGCGGCCGGCACGACGGATCCGCCGGTCGTGAGGGCGGCTCCCGGGACGACGACGGCGGGCCGCGTGGCATCCTCGTCACGCCCGGGGTGCTCCCGGCGGGCGGGCGGCTCACCGTCTCCGTGGAGGGCTGCCCCGACGGCGGCACCATGTCCTCCCGCGCCTTCCCGGCCACCGGACTCGACGCGTCCGGCGGCGGCGCCTCGCGGGCCGGCGTCCGCCTCGACCGCGACGCCCGCCCCGGCCGCTACGACCTCACGGTCCGCTGCGACGGCACGGCCCTGGTCCGCCCGGACGCCTTCACCGTGCTCGGCGGCGTCCACGGCGGTGTCGGAGGCAACCGGGCCGCCGGCGCCACGCCGAGCGACATGGCCGCCGGCGCGGCACTGGTCACCCTGTCGGTCGTCGGGGGCGGCACGTACTGGCTGCGCCGCCGCCGGGAGAAGCGGAGCTGACGCCGCGTCACCGGGCCGTCCCTTCCGCGGCGGACGGAAGGGACAGTGGCGCCGGGCGGCCGGGGGCTAGCCGGTGACGCCCGGGAACAGGTTCAGGAAGGGTTCCGCGGTCACCGCCATGCCCCGGCTGAAGGGGGCGTCGAAGTCCCAGATGAGGAACAGCATGAACGCGATGGTCGCGGAGAACAGGCCGGCGAGGATCAGTTCGCGTCTCGTACGCCGGATCTGCAGGGCGAACACCATGCCGACGGTGATCAGCGCCCCGGTGAGCAGCCCCCACCACACCACCGGCGGCATGGTGGACCCGGTGGAGCCGGCGCGGGCGTTGCGCGCCTGGTCGGCGGCGGCCGTCTGGTCCAGCAGCGGCTGGTAGGCCTGCGCCTCGAAGTCGTTCTTCGGCCGGTAGTCGGTGACGTCCTGACGGACCTTCCGCAGCAGCCGCGCGCCGCGGTCGGTGACGCGCCCGTCCCGGTACATCGTCGTCCACTCGTGGTGGACGACATCGCCGACATAGGTGTTGACATCGCTGCGGATCCGGTCACGGACATCCGGCGGATACACCCGGACCCGCTCCGAGATCTCGTGCAGCGCCTGTGCCTCGGACTGCACGTGGTCCTGCGCGGAGTTGCGGGCCTCCCACACGCCCGCGATGGCGAGACCCAGGACGATCGCGTACACGACGCCGATCCACATCGTCATGTACTCGATGACGTCCGGGGTCTCGCTGGGATCCTCGTCCTCGGGAGCCCGCTTGTGCCGCAGGACGGTGACGACCACCACCACGGCGCAGGCCGCGAGCATCGCGAGGACGAGAACAAGCCAATCCGGCAACGGATACCTCCAGAAGGTGAGGGGCCGGCGCGTCAGCGCGGGCGCAGGGCCGCGACGGCGACGATCGCCGGGACGGTGATGAGCAGCACGTAGGTGACCGGCGTGGTGTGGCGGGGCGCGACGTGCGCGGCGGGGTGCGGGTGGTACGCCGGGTAGGTCACCGGCGTCACCGACGGCCGCGGAGCGGGTTCCGGCTTCGGCGCGGGCGCCGGCTTCGGCGGTGGGGCAGGCGGGGGCGGGGGCTTGGGCGCGGGCGGTGCCGGGGCGGGCCGGGCCGGCGGGCGCGGCCTCGGCGCCGGTTTCGGCCGGGGCGGTTTCGGCACCGGCTTCGGTGTCGGCTTCGGTGGTGGCGGTGGTGGCGGTGGCGGCGTGGGGCTCGGCGGGCACGGGGACGGGGTGGGCGCCGGACAGGGCGGCGGGGGCGGCCAGTGGCCGCCGCCCGCGTAGGCCACCGCCGCCGTGCCGTCCGGTCCCGTCGAGGCGTACGCGCAGGCGTCGGCCGACGCGCTGCCCACGGGGCAGCCCACCAGCGTCCAGGCCAGCGTCACCAGGGCCAACAGTCGTGCGGCGGGCGCGCATCGGGTCACTTCGGGTCCATGCACGCCGAGATCATGTGTTGCGGGAAGGGGTCGTACGCCGCGGTCCTGCGGGTTTGCTCCGAAAGGGGGAGATGTCGCGACCGGTGGTTTGACGGGGTGAGCAGTGCGATCGGCCTGAAATGTGCGCCGGTACGGGCCGCGCACCGCCGGCCCCGGTCACAGGGTCCGGAAAGAAATTCCCGAAGAACTTCCCCTCCCCGTTGAACGCTTCCGCCCCCTCGATGCGTACCCATGACCGTGCGGCGGCGCGGCAGGCGCTGCAACAACCAGGCAGACATGGGGAGTTGGAGATGAAGACCTCCTGGCGGACCGCCTCGATGGTGGTCACAGCCGCCTCGGTGCTGGCGCTGACGACGGCGTGCGGTCAGGACAACGGCACCCCGTCCTCGGCGGCGCAGAACGTCGGGGCCACCGCGCCCGCGGGCAGCCCGACCACCGGCGCTGGCGCCGGCGCCGGCGCGGGCAACGGCTACGGCGCCGACGGCAACCAGAGTGCCGGCTCGCCGGCCCCGGCCGCCCCCGCGGGCAAGCTCACCGCGGACACCAACCCCACCCTGGGCAAGGTCGTGACCGACGGTTCCGGCCTCACCCTGTACCGGTTCGACCAGGACACCGCGAATCCGCCCAAGTCGAACTGCGAGGGCGCCTGCGCCACCACCTGGCCGCCGGTGCCGGCCGACGACGCCACGGCCGGCGCCGGCATCGACAAGTCGCTGCTCGGCGAGGTCACCCGCGCCGACGGCACCAAGCAGCTCACCATCGGCGGCTGGCCCGCCTACCGCTACGCCAAGGACGCCAAGGCTGGTGACGCCAAGGGCCAGGGCGTGGGCGGCAAGTGGTTCGCGCTGGCCCCGAACGGCAAGAAGGCCTCCCTGTCCTCCCTGCCCGGTCTGTCCGTCCGCAAGGACCCCAAGCTCGGCGACATCGTCGTCGACAGGAACGGCATGACCGTCTACCGCTTCCTCAAGGACAAGGCCTGGCCGAAGTCCGTCTCCAACTGCACCGGGGCCTGCCTGGAGAAGTGGCCGGCCGTCGGCATCGTCAAGGCCGACGACACCAAGGGCGTCCAGAAGAAGGGCCTGATGGGCTTCACCCGGCCCGACGGCGTGGAGCAGATGACGGTCGACTGCTGGCCGATCTACACCTTCTCCGGGGACAAGGCCCCCGGCGACACCAACGGTCAGGGCGTGGGCGGCACCTGGTACGCCGTCGCGCCCGACGGAAAGCCGGTCGGCGCGCCGGGCCACTAGATCACCTCCCCAGGGTCGATCGCCCCGCCCGACCCGGAGCGCCACCGAAGGTCCGCCCCCTCCGCACCGCAACGGAGGGGGCGGACCGCTGTGCGGGGTCCGGGCCCCCGCGGACGGCGTGCGCAAGACGGGCAAACCACGGCACACGCGACAGCGACTGCCCAGGCAGTGGCGGGGAACGGACGGGCAATTTCCGGTTCGGGTCGCCCCTTTGGCGGGCGATCAGTAGCCTCAGCTCGAACACGGGATCGCCTGCCCCTGCCGCCTACCCTGGGAGAGATACATGGAGCGCCCCGCCTGGGCCCCCCGGAGCATCGACATCTCGGTGCCGAGCGTCTCGCGGATCTACGACTTCTACCTGGGCGGATCGCACAACTTCGAGGTGGACCGGGAAGCGGCCCGCAAGGCGATGGAGTTCATGCCGGGCCTGCCCAAGATCATGCAGGCCAACCGGGCGTTCATGCGCCGCGCCGTCCGGTTCGCGGCAGCCGAGGGCATCACGCAGTTCCTCGACATCGGCTCCGGCATCCCGACGTTCGGCAACGTCCACGAGGTGGCCCAGGCGGCCGTACCGGGCGCCCGCGTGGTCTACGTCGACCACGACCCGGTGGCCGTCGCGCACAGCGAGGCGGTGCTTGCGGGCAACGACGACGCGGACGTGGTCGCCGCGGACCTGCGCAAGCCGCAGGAGATCCTCGCCAGTTCCCAGGTGGAGCGGCTGATCGACCTGAACCGTCCGGTCGCCCTGCTCCTCGTTGCCATACTGCACTTCGTGGAAGACGCGGACGACCCCTACGGTGCGGTGGCCGAGCTGCGCGACGCGCTCGCGCCCGGCAGCCTGCTGATCCTGACCCATGCCTCGTACGAGGGAATCCCGCTGCCCGCCGAGCGGGCCGAGGGCGCGGTGGACGTATACAGGGGCATTCGCAATCCGCTCATCATGCGCTCGCGCGAGGAGATCGCGCGGTTCTTCGAGGGGTACGACATGGTGGAACCGGGACTGGTGCCGATGCCGCTCTGGCGGCCGGAGTCGGCGCCGGAGGACGAGGACCCGTTCGCCTTCTCCGGATTCGCCGGCGTGGGGCGTACGGCGTGAGCGCCGAGCCGGACGGGCCGGAGGACAGACTGCGCCGGTTCACGACGATCTGGAGCCGGGCGGTCTACCCGGTGACCTCGACGTCGCTGACCCGTCAGGAGTTCGAGGAGCAACTGCTGCCGCTCGCACGCCGGCTGAGCGAGCTGCTGCGGGCCCGCGTCTTCGACGGGGAGGGCGCCAAGGCGATCGGCGCCGCCCTGGTCACCGCGCACTGCACCGACCCCGAGGCGCTCACCCGCACCCTGGACTGCGTCGACGCCTATCTGGTCCTGTACTGCGCGGGCGACGGCCCCCAGGACGAACCGCGCCTGCGCTGCTCGCGGTTGCAGCACGCGATGGCCGCCGGGTACGCCGAGGCGCTGCGCGCGCGCACGCTCGCCGAGCAGGAGTCGATCGCCCAGGCCGCGCTCAGGGCCCAGGGGGTGGTCGCGCAGGCCCTGCACGCCAGCGAGGCCCGCTTCCGCGCGGTGTTCGAGGGCGCGGCCATAGGGATCGGCATCGCCGACCTCGACGGCAACGTGCTGCAGGTCAACAAGGCGCTGCTGCGCATGTTCGGGCTCTCCGACCAGGCCCTGCGCGGCCGCCGCGTGCAGGACTGGGTGCACCCCGAGGACGCGCCGCAGACCTGGAAGCTCTACGACGAGCTCGTCCGCGGCGAGCGCGAGCACTACCACCTCGAGAAGGCCTTCAACCGCCCCGACGGAACGGTCCTGTGGACCAACCTGACGGTCTCCCTGCTGCGCGACGCCGACGGCGATCCGCAGTACCAGCTCGCGCTCATGGAGGACACCACCGAGCGCCGGCTGCTCAACCTGAGGCTGCGCTACGAGGCCACCCACGACGCGCTCACCGGCCTGCCCAACCGCACGCTGTTCTTCGAGCGCCTGGAGAAGGCGCTGAACGCGGGCGAGGGCCAGCGCTTCGGCCTGTGCTACCTGGACCTGGACGGCTTCAAGACCATCAACGACAGCCTCGGGCACGCGGCCGGCGACCGGCTGCTGGTGGAGGTCGCCGACCGGCTGCAGTCCTGCGCGACCGCGCCCGGCGAGATGGTCGCGCGGCTCGGCGGCGACGAGTTCGTGGCGCTGACCACCGGGCCGGGCACCGAGCGCAAGGTCGACGAACTCGCCGACCGCATCATGAACGCCCTCGTCACGCCCGTCAGCATCGACGGCCGCGACCTGCTGGTGCGCGGCAGCCTCGGCATCGTCGAGGGCCCGGCGGGCGAGCGTACGGCCGCGGAGGTCCTGCGCAGCGCCGACATCACCATGTACCGGGCCAAATCGGCGGGCGGCAACCGCTCCGAACTCGCCGACCCCGAGGCCGACGCGCGCGCGATCACCCGGCACGGCCTGACCACGGCGCTGCCGACCGCCCTGGAGCGCGGCGAGTTCTTCATCGAGTACCAGCCGCTGGTCCACCTCGGCGACGGCAGCGTCCGGGGCGCGGAGGCCCTGGTCCGCTGGCTGCACCCGCAGCACGGCGTCCTCGGCCCCGACCGCTTCATCCCGCTCGCCGAGCACACCGGCCTGATCGTCCCGCTCGGCCGCTGGGTGCTGGAGGAGTCGATCCGGCAGGCCCGCGCCTGGCGAGAACGGCACGGCGCGGAGAAGGCCGCGGGGCCCCTGCGCATCAACGTCAACCTGTCGCCGTGCCAGCTCAGTCATCCGGGCCTCGTCCAGGACACGGTCGACATCCTGGAGCGCGCGGGCGTCGCCCCCGACGCCCTGTGCCTGGAGGTCACCGAGTCCGCGCTCATCGGCGCCGACGACGACCTGCTCAAACCGCTGCACCGGCTCGCCGAGATGGGCGTCGACATCGCCCTGGACGACTTCGGCACGGGCTACTCCAACCTCGCCAACCTGCGCCGCCTGCCGGTGCGGGTCCTCAAGCTGGACCGCTCCTTCACCCAGGGCATGCAGCGGTTCCCCGCCGACCCCGTCGACCTGAAGATCGTCGAGGGCATCGTCTCCCTCGCCCACAGCCTCGACCTCGCGGTCACCGTCGAGGGCGTGGAGACCGGCGCCCAGGCCGAACAGCTCCGCATCCTGGGCTGCGACACGGCCCAGGGCTGGTACTACGCGAGACCCGGTCCACCGGAGAGGCTCCACGAACTGGCCCTGGCGGACGCCACGGGCTGACCGTCACCGCCCGCGCGGACCGGCCGGGGCCACGGCTCCCGCCGCCTTCGGTATTGCCCTGAGGGCAACAACCGTGAGCCGGCCGGTCCTTCAGTTCCGTGACGGCCCGGGGCAGGCTCGGGCACGCAGATCACTGCGTGTCCAGACCACCTGTTTCCCGCGGAGACCCCATGATCCTCGTCACCACTCCCACCGGCCAGATCGGCAGCCGCGTGCTCGGCCGCCTCCTCGACGCGCCGGACGCGGCCGGCCCGGTCCGTGTGATCGTCCGGGACCCCGGTCGCCTGTCCCCGGCGGTGCGCGCCCGCGTCGAGGCCGTTCCCGGCTCGCACGCGGACCCCGACGTCGTCGCCAAGGCCTGCGCGGGCGTCGACCGGGTGTTCTGGCTCGTGCCGCCGTCGCTCACCGTGGACAGTCTCGAAGGCCACTTCGAGGACTTCACCCGGCCCCTCGTGGACGCCATCGCGACCCAGGGCGTCGAACGGGTCGTCGGCGTCTCCACCCTCGGCCGCGGGATCGCCGAGAACGCCGGGCAGATCTCCGTGACCCTGGCGATGGACGAGGCGATCCGGGCGACCGGCGTCCACCACCGGGCGCTGTGCCCGCCGTACCTCATGGAGAACCTGCTCCGGCAGGCCGCCGCGATCCGCGACGGCGGCACCCTCACCATGGCGGCGCGCGGCGACCGGGTGCTGCGCACCTGCACCACCCGGGACATCGGCGACACGGCGGCGCGGCTGCTGCTGGACGGCTCCTGGACCGGCCAGGCCGACGTGCCGACGGTCGGCCCGGACGAGCTGACCCCCGAGGACATGGCACGGGTCGTCTCCGAGGTGCTGGAGAGGCCGGTCCGCTTCCAGGAGGTCACTCCCGAGGAGCAGAAGGCGGCGCTGCTCGCGCACGGCGCCGCCGAGGCCGCGGCACAGGGACTGACCGACATGGTCCGCGCCCTCGCCGCCCAGGGCTTCTACGGCGCCTCCGCCCCGCGCACCCCCGACACGGCGCCCACCGGTTTCCGCCAGTGGTGCGAGGAGGTGCTGAGGCCGGCCGTCCTCGGCTGACGGCGGACCGCTCAGCGCTCCAGCAGCATCCGCTGGAGTTCCCGCGCGGCCCGGGGCGGAGCCACGTCGCTGCGGTGGGCCAGGGCGATGGTCCGCTGCAGCCCCGGCCGGGCGAGCGGGGTCACCCTGAGGCCCTGCCCGGACCGGGTGGCCACCATCCGGGGGACGACGGCCAGGCCCAGCCCCGCCCGCACGAACCCCAGCACCGCGTCCATCTCCCCGCCCTCCACGGCGAACTCCGGCTCGAACCCGGCGGAGCGGCACGCGGCGACGGTGAGTTCCCTGAGGTCGTAGCCGTGCCGGAACATCACCAGCCGCTCGCCCTCCAGGTCGGCGATGCGCACCGCCCGCTCGCCCCGGCCGGGCGCCGGCGCCTCGGGGGAGGAGACCACCACCAGTTCCTCCCGCAGCAGCTCCACCGTCGACAGCGCGGGCGCCGGGGTCGGCAGCGGCAGCACGATCAGCGCCAGGTCCAGCGCGCCCCGTGCCAGTTCCCGCACCAGGTCGTGCGAGCCGCCCTCCTCGACCAGCAGCCGGATGCCGGGGTAGCGGTCGTGGAAGGCGCGCAGCACATCGGGGAGCAGGCCCGTGCACAGGCTCGGCGTCGCCCCCAGCCGCACCCGGCCCCGGCGCAGCTGCGCCAGCTCCTGCACCTCCTGCCGCGCGGTGTCCGCGTCGGCCAGGATGCGGCGGGCCAGCGGCAGCAGCGCCTCGCCCGCGTCGGTGAGCGTGATGTTGCCCCGGGCGCGCAGGAACAGATCCGCGCCCAGCTCCCGCTCCAGCGCCTTGATCTGCTGGGACAGCGACGGCTGGGCGACATGGACCAGCTCGGCGGCCCGGGTGAAGTGCCGGGTCTCGGCCACGGCGACGAAGTACTGGAGCTGCTGGAACTGCATCCAGCGAGCATAGCCTGCGCCTATGGAAACGAGCCGTACCATGTCTTGGACCGATCGGGACCTTCGGTCCTAGCGTGCTGTTCCATGGCTCTGGCAACGCGGACGGACCGACGGCCGTCCATGGCGCGCACGATGTGGGACTCCTCCGTCGGCAAGAAGACGGTGATGGCCGTCAGCGGCGTGATCATGCTGCTGTACCTGGTCGCCCATGTGATCGGCAACCTGAAGATCTTCTTCGGCGCGGGCGAGTTCAACCACTACGCCCACTGGCTGCGCACCGTCGGCGAACCCTTCATGCACTACGAGTGGACGCTCTGGCTCATCCGGGTCGTGCTGGTCGTCGCCGTGGTCGCCCACGCCACCTCCGCCTACCAGCTCAGCCGCCGCGACATCAGGGCCCGGCCCAGCAAGTACGTGCACACAAGGCCCCGGGCGAGCTACGCCACCCGCACCATGCGCTGGGGCGGGATCATCCTCGGCCTGTTCATCGTCTGGCACGTCCTGGACCTGACCACCGGCACCGTGCACCCGGGCCACTTCCGCAGCGGGCACCCGTACCAGAACGTCGTCGACGACTTCTCCCACTGGTACAGCAACGTCATCTACATCGTCGCGATGCTCGCGCTCGGCCTGCACATCCGGCACGGCTTCTGGAGCGCCGCCCAGACCCTCGGCGTCGGTAGCCGCGCCCGCGACCGCGCCCTGAAGACCGTCGCCAACGTCCTCGCGCTGCTGCTCACGGCCGGCTTCATCGCCGTACCCGTGGGCGTCATGACCGGAGTGGTGAGCTGACATGACCGCATACCTGAACTACGCGACGGGCGAGCCGGTCGCCGACACCAAGGCGCCGTCGGGACCGATCCACGAGCGCTGGGACAAGCGCCGCTTCGAGGCCAAGCTGGTCAACCCCGCCAACCGGCGCAAGCACACGGTCATCGTCGTCGGCACCGGGCTCGCCGGCGGCTCGGCGGGCGCCACCTTGGCCGAGCAGGGCTACCAAGTCGTCCAGTTCTGCTACCAGGACTCGCCGCGCCGCGCCCACTCCATCGCCGCGCAAGGAGGCATCAACGCGGCGAAGAACTACCGCAACGATGGCGACTCGATCCACCGCCTGTTCTACGACACCGTCAAGGGCGGCGACTTCCGCGCCCGCGAGTCCAACGTCCACCGGCTCGCGCAGATCTCGGTGGAGATCATCGACCAGTGCGTGGCGCAGGGCGTGCCCTTCGCCCGCGAGTACGGCGGTCTGCTCGACACCCGCTCCTTCGGCGGCGTCCAGGTCTCCCGCACCTTCTACGCCCGCGGCCAGACGGGCCAGCAGCTCCTGCTCGGCGCCTACCAGGCGCTCAGCCGGCAGATCGCCGCGGGCAACGTGGAGATGCACCCGCGCACCGAGATGCTGGACCTGATCGTGGTCGACGGCCGGGCCCGCGGCATCGTGGCCCGCGACCTGATCACCGGGAGGATCGACACGTACTTCGCGGACGCCGTCGTCCTCGCCTCCGGCGGTTACGGCAACGTGTTCTACCTGTCGACCAACGCGATGAACTCCAACGCGACCGCGATCTGGCGGGCGCACCGGCGCGGCGCGTACTTCGCCAACCCCTGCTTCACGCAGATCCACCCGACCTGCATCCCGCGCACCGGCGACCACCAGTCCAAGCTGACGCTGATGAGCGAGTCGCTGCGCAACGACGGCCGGATCTGGGTGCCCAAGGCCAAGGGCGACACCCGCCCGCCCAACGAGATCCCCGAGGACGAGCGCGACTACTACCTGGAGCGCATCTACCCCTCCTTCGGCAACCTGGTCCCGCGCGACATCGCCTCCCGCGCCGCCAAGAACGTCTGCGACGAGGGCAGGGGGGTCGGCCCCGGCGGTCAAGGCGTCTACCTGGACTTCGCCGACGCCATCAGGCGCATGGGCCGGGCGGCGGTCGAGGCCAAGTACGGCAACCTCTTCGACATGTACCAGCGGATCACCGACGAGGATCCGTACGAGGTGCCGATGCGGATCTACCCGGCCGTGCACTACACGATGGGCGGCCTGTGGGTCGACTACGACCTGCAGACCACCATCCCGGGCCTGTTCGCGATCGGCGAGGCCAACTTCTCCGACCACGGCGCCAACCGGCTCGGCGCCTCCGCGCTGATGCAGGGCCTCGCCGACGGCTACTTCGTGCTGCCGGCCACCCTGAACGACTACCTGGCCCGCAACCCGCGCACCGAGGAGATCACCCCGGACCACCCGGTGGTCCAGGAGGTGCTCGCCGAGACCGAGGACCGGCTGAACCTGCTGCTGTCCGTCGACGGCGACCGCACCCCCGACTCCTTCCACCGCGAACTCGGCGAACTGATGTGGGAGTTCTGCGGCATGGCCCGCACCGACTCCGGGCTGCGCAAGGCCCTGGAGCGCATCCCGCAGATCCGCGAGGAGTTCTGGCGGCGCATCAAGGTCCCCGGCACCGGCGAGGAGCTGAACCAGTCGCTGGAGAAGGCCAACCGGATCGTCGACTACCTGGAACTCGCCGAGCTGATGTGCCTCGACGCGCTGCACCGCACCGAGTCCTGCGGCGGCCACTTCCGCGAGGAGTCCCAGACCCCGGACGGCGAGGCCGCCCGCAAGGACGACGAGTTCGCCTACGCCGCCGCCTGGGAGTTCACCGGCACCGGCGAGGCCCCCGTCCTGCACAAGGAAGACCTGGTCTTCGAGTACGTCCACCCCACCCAGCGGAGCTACGCATGAAGCTCACCCTGCGCGTCTGGCGCCA
Source organism: Streptomyces sp. NBC_00557 (assembly GCF_036345995.1). Taxonomy (NCBI): domain Bacteria; kingdom Bacillati; phylum Actinomycetota; class Actinomycetes; order Kitasatosporales; family Streptomycetaceae; genus Streptomyces; species Streptomyces sp. NBC_00557. The sequence goes on along the minus strand of NZ_CP107796.1, from coordinate 1,001,164 downwards.
GAAGAACGCCGACGCCGAAGGCGCCATGTCCACGTACGAGGTGGACGGCATCTCGTCCGACATGTCCTTCCTGGAGATGCTGGACGTCCTCAACGAGCAGCTCATCCTCTCCGGCGAGGAACCCGTCGCCTTCGACCACGACTGCCGCGAGGGCATCTGCGGCGCCTGCTCCCTCGTGATCAACGGCGAGGCGCACGGCCCGGAGCGCACCACCACCTGCCAGCTGCACATGCGGTCCTTCAAGGACGGCGACACCATCGACATCGAGCCCTGGCGGGCCGCCGCGTTCCCGGTGATCAAGGACCTGGTCGTCGACCGGTCCGCGTTCGACCGGATCATCCAGGCCGGCGGCTACATCACCGCGCCCACCGGATCCGCCCCGGAGGCGCACGCCACGCCGGTGCCGAAGGCCGACGCCGACTACGCCTTCGAGCACGCCGAGTGCATCGGCTGCGGGGCGTGCGTGGCCGCCTGCCCCAACGGCGCGGCGATGCTGTTCACCTCCGCCAAGGTCAACCACCTCAACGTGCTGCCGCAGGGCGCGCCCGAGCGGGAGACACGGGTGCTGGACATGGTCGCGCAGATGGACGCGGAGGGCTTCGGCGGCTGCACCCTCGCCGGGGAGTGCGCCACCGCGTGCCCCAAGGGCATCCCCCTGATGTCCATCACGAACATGAACAAGGAGTGGCTGCGGGCCACCCGCAAGGCGGGCAAGCGGTAGCCCCACCGCACAGCAGACGTTCGTCGCACGGACGAACGGGCGGGGCCGGGGATGGTGCTCACCGGCCCCGTCTCGTTTCCCGTGATCGCCGGGCCCCCGGCGTTCAACATCCCCACATCCGCTCTCCCGGCACACGTCACGCGCACGCCAACCGGCGTCGGAAGAACAGGAGCGGCGGGCCGTACACGGCGCCCGCCGTCCTCGCCGAACCGGCCCGTGACCAGGAGAGAGCCATGACCGGCGTTTCCACCCTCGACCGCCCCCCGCAGCCCGCCGCACCGGCCCGCTACACCGTCACCCTCGCCCGCGACGAGGACGACGTGCGGGCCGCGCAGCGGCTGCGGCACGACGTCTTCGCCGGTGAGATGGGGGCCCTGCTGGCCACGCCGCAGCCGGGACACGACATCGACGCCTTCGACGCGTACTGCGACCACCTGCTGGTGCGCGACACCGGCACCGGACAGGTCGTCGGCACCTACCGGCTGCTGCCGCCGGAGCGGGCCGCCGTCGCCGGCCGGCTCTACTCGGAGGGCGAGTTCGAGCTGGGGGCGCTCGATCCGATCCGGCCCGGACTGGTCGAGGTCGGCCGCTCCTGCGTGCACCCCGACCACCGCGACGGCGCCGTCATCAGCCTGATCTGGGCCGGAATAGCCCGCTACATGGCCGACCGCGGGCACGAGTGGCTCGCGGGCTGCTGCTCGGTGCCGCTCGCCGACGGCGGCACCCTCGCGACGGCCACCTGGGAGCGGGTGCGCGTCAAGCACCTGGCCCCCGAGGAGTTCCGGGTACGGCCGCTGCTGCCGTGGATCCCGAACGCCGAGGCCCCCACGGGCCACAGCGAGCTGCCCGCCCTGCTGCGCGGCTACCTGCGCCTCGGCGCCTGGGTGTGCGGCGAGCCCGCGCACGACCCCGACTTCGGGGTCGCCGACCTGTACGTGCTGCTGTCGATGCGCCGGATCAACCCGCGCTATCTGCGGCACTTCCTCTCCCTCGTGCCGGCCTGATGAGCGTCTGGCTGCCCGCCGCGCCCTGCACCCCGGGCCACTGCGTGGAGCCGGTCCCGGCCGCGGCGGCCGTACCCCGCGCCGTGCTGCGGCTGACGGCGGTCGCGGTCCTGGTCCTGACCGGGATCGCGCTGTCCCCGCTCGGTGGGAGGATCCCCGCCGGGTGGGTCGGGCGGTGGTGCCGGGCGATCGTGCGGGCCGCCGGGGTCCGGGTCCGCGTCACCGGCGCCGCCGCACCGGCCGCCGGACTGCTGCTGGTCGCCAACCACGTCTCCTGGCTGGACATCCCGTTGCTGACCGCCGTACGCCCGGCCCGGATGCTCGCCAAGAGCGAGATCCGGCAGTGGCCGGTGGCGGGCGCGCTGGCCGCCCGGGGCGGCGCCCTGTTCATCGAGCGGGACCGGATCCGGGCCCTGCCCGAGACGGTCGCCCGGATCGCCGATGCGCTGCGCGAGGGTGCGGCCGTGGCAGCGTTCCCCGAGGGCAGCACCTGGTGCGGGCGCGCCCACGGCCGCTTCCGCCGGGCCGTCTTCCAGGCCGCGCTGGACGCGGGCGTGCCCGTGCAGCCGGTCGCCCTGCGCTACCGGCAGGCGGACGGCGGACCCGGCACCGCGGCGGCGTTCGTCGGCGAGGACACCCTGCTCGCCTCCCTGTGGCGGGTGGCCCGCTCCCGGGGCCTGATCGCGGAGGTGGAGGTACGGCCGCCGATCCCGCCGGGCACCCACCCCGACCGCCGGACCCTCGCCCACGCGGCCCAGCCGCTCACCACCGAGCCGGCCTGGACCCATACGGCCCTGGTCACCGGCCACGCCCTGGCCGCTCGGCCGCTGCCCGGGCCTCGGCCCGGCCTGCCGGACCCCGCCCCCCGGCCAGAGCACCCCCGCACGGCCCGCTGACGGCACCTCCGACAGGGGCCCACCATCGAGCGAACCACCTCGATCGCCGAACCTGCCACCCTTACTGACGATGCCACCGCCGCCAAGTGGGGCACCATGTCGTAGAAGTGCCTCATGTGCTCGGACCAATCCATTGTTTCTCCCCGAAAAACGAGCTGCCGAATGCGATCGGCCGACACCGCTCCGGGTCGGCCAAATCCAGTCAACAGGAGCCTCTTGGACACGGGCTGGTTGTTGCCTGGTCACCAGGCGGGCATCATCGGGTCATGGCGGTCGAGATGGGGGCACCCGACGTTTCGCACGACGACGTCGAGACCCTGACAATCGATCTTCGACTTCTCAGAGAACGAGGCCTGACCGCCGTCCGTGATCTCTCACTTCCCGCACTCGGCACAGCGGTGAGAAAAGTCCATGGCGTTACCGACGACCTGCCGGTGTCGTCGGGAATGATCCAGCGTCTTCTTTCCGTCGCGGTGGACAGATTGGGCGGTGATCGGGCAGGGGAAGCCGCCCAATACTGTTTCGGCCTTGTGCAGGGTACGAAGTTCTGGCCGGCCGCTCAGCGGAGAAGAGCAGCAGCGCAGGCTCAGGGCGTCAGCGTGGAGCGTTTCCGCAAGGGGTACGAGCCACTGATCATCCGCCAAGTGGCAGAGGAGATCAGCGCGCTTGTCGCCGAGGCGCTGGAAACGGCCGGCGCTCAGGCGACCGCGCCGCCTTCCGGGCGTACAGACGGCTGGACGGTTGCCGAAGAGCTGTCACAGGACACCGACGGAATACGTGCCGCGTCGGCTGTTCTCGTCGGCCGCCTGGGCCGGCGCCGAACGGCGTACCCGTTGGACATGAGCCTCGGTGAACTGGTTCGCTCGGGACTCGCTGTCGACACCCGGATCGAACACTACTCACCGCGAGGCCAGTCGCCGGGTCCGGCCACGGTGCAGTTGCCGGGGGTCCTCGGCTCTGGCCGCTCGTGCCTGGTCCTGGGGGAGCCGGGGGCAGGCAAGACCCTCGTGCTCTACCGCGTGGCGCTGGCCTGTGCAGAGGCGGGCCTGGTTCCCGTCGTGCTGCGTGCGGGCGATGTCGAGCAGTTGGGGACCGATCCCACGTGGCTGAGTGTGTCGCAGGCCGCACCGGGCGCGGTCGTGGTGCTTCTCGACGGGCTGGACGAGGCGCTGACCGCCTGGACACATGTCGACACCCTCCCGTCGCTCCTCACCGATACACTCTCCCGCTTTCCGTGCATGGTGACGTCACGTACGCGTGATTTCGAAAGCTCTGCTCTTCTTCATCAGGCGGATGTGGTGTTCGACGAGATCTACCGGATCGAGCCCTGGCGTGTGACAGAAGAATTCAGGGAGTACGTCGAGCGCCTGCGCGGCGCGGGAAAGCTGCCGAACCCTGACCTGTACGAGGTGGTGCGGCAGTCGCCGGGGTTGGCTCGTGTGGCCAGTCGTCCCCTGCACGCACGCATGTTGACCTTTGTGAGCGAGGGCGACGTCCTCGACGGTTTCAGCGACAGCATCACTCTTTACGGGGAGTATGTGGCCAAGTTGGCGCGCATCGCCGACGGTGACATGCGGCGCCGCTCGTACACGATGAGTGAGAGTGTGTTCAGGCTGTGGCAGCGGTTCGCCTGGGAAGTGCACCGGCATGGCTCGCACGCAGAGGTGGCCGTCGACCTGAAGCCGATCGAGGGAGCGCTCCAGGAGTTCGGCCCGACAGGGTGTGTGCGAAGCGCGCTGGATTACATCCTGGACCGGCGTGAAACCGCCGGCCGTGAAGTCGGAGAATTCATCCACTACTCCTTCTACGAGTACTTGCTGGCCGGGCATGTGGCGGAGGTGTTGACCGCACACGCCACTCCGGAGTCCATCGTGGAGGCCTGCCGGCTCGATCTGAGCCGTGAGATGCGGCACTACCTGATCGGCCAACTACGGAGTGCGCCGTCGAACGAGGTCTCACGCAATCTCGCGAACGCGTACGGACTGGCGCGCGTCTGCAGAGGACTGAGCCCGGAAGAGACGCTGATCGCCTGCAACCTGATCAGTTACCTGATCTCGCGGACCGCTACCGAGCCCGTCGCGAAGCTGCGCACCGTGCTGGCCGACGAAGAGCATCCGTTTCTTCGGGTCTCGTTGTGGTGGGGTCTGTGCCATCTCGGCGACTCGTACGGGTTGACAGAATTCTGGCATGCCCTGGAACAGAACACGGACATCAGGGAAATCACGCCGGGGTACGTTCTCTACTATTACGGTGATCTACCCAGGACCGCAGATCCCCCTTACCGTGACTCCGCTCCCTATCGCCCATTGGTTCTCACGCCCGGTAGAGTGCTGCGCATGCTGCGGGATCCGCAATACGCGGCAACCATCCCACCCACGCGTCAATTTGTCGACATGTACTCATTTGCCGATGTGATGAAAGTACGCGACGCGGGTGTTGCGGAGCGGGATAGGGTTCAGCTTCTCGCACTGGTCCGCGGGCTGGCGGACGCCGGCATCGACGGAGTGCTCGTGAGAGGACTCGCGGCCGTGATCGGTGAGCTACGACTGCTTGAGGAGACTGAATGAAACAGCTTTTCGTCTGGGACCTGCACGGTACCTTAGAGCAGGGCAACGACCGTGCCGTGGTCGATGTGTCCAATCGGGTGCTGGAACGTCACGGGTACCAGGAACGGTTCACGTACGAGGACGGCATGAAGCTGTACGGCAGCAAGTGGTACGAGTACTTCCAGTGGCTGCTGCCGCAGGAGTCGTACCCGACGTGGTCCCGGCTTCAGGACGACTGCTTCGACCTGTCCCAATCAGACATAACGCTTCAGTGCAGGTGGCTGCAGCCGTCCGACTACGCACTGGATGTGCTGAGGTCGATCGCCCAGCACGCGGACTGGGATCAGATTCTCATCTCCAACACCCGCGCTGCGAACCTGAAGATCTTCATCGACGCGCTCGGGATCGCACCCTTCTTTCCGGAGGGTTCGCGCTATGCGGTCGACGGCCATGCCGCGCAGGAGCGAGCGACAAAGAAGGGAGTCCTGCGTGACCACTTGAAGAACAGGCACTACGACCGCCTGGTCTTCATCGGCGACTCGCCCAGTGATATGCGTCTGAAGGAAGTGGCGGGCGGTACCAGTTACCTGTACGCACACGCGGACTTCCCCTTCCGGAAGTGCGAAGCGGACTACAGAATCAGAGACCTCCGCGCGATCCTGGAACCTCGCAACTGACACCGAACCGGGGGGATGAGGGTGAAGTCTCTGTCGTCAGGTTCCGGCTTCCAAAGCCCCGGCATGGTAGTGATTCCTCCGCCTTCCCCTTCGGACACCAATCCGCCGCTCGGGCCGGCCGTGCTGGCGCGGGTGGCGGAGCAGCAGGGTGTGCACCTGAGCGTGGTCGATTTGAACATCGCCTACGTCAATCGGTTTCGCGACACTGCTCGTCGGCGACCCAGCCACGCCCTGGGCGATCACGGCAAGGACCGCGCCCTCGTCCAGGCCGCCGCGCGTGAACTCTTCTCCTGTTTCGGACTGGCTCAGGAACGGCCCTTGTTCCTGCCGACAGGCGAGCAACCGATCGCAGGTATGCACTACGCGTTCGACACGCTTGACCGGTGCCTCACGCAGGTGGCCTCGGAGGGCGCACTGTCGGCATGGCTCGAGGAAACGCTCTTCGGACGTCCTGACTGGCCACCCAGGGTGTTCGGGGTGTCCCTCATGGGGCCCTCCCAGGTCTTTGTCGGCTTGCTGCTTCTGCAGTTGGTGAAGCAGCGTCACCCCGAGATCGTCACCGTCGTCGGCGGCAGCCACGTCACTCTCCTCGGGCAGTCGATGCACACGGACGCGCGCTACCGGCGTCACATCGATGTCGTGCTGCCCGGCCACTGCGAGGACGCGTTCGTCCGGCTGCTGAGGAATCCAGACGAGACGCCGGGGCGCGTCGGACGGCATCCCAGCACAACGGCGCGGCCGCACGGCAAGACGGTCCTCCCGTCCGAGCCCGCTTTTGCGTACACACCCCTTTTCACGTCTGCGCAACTGGCTCTCTATCCGCAGGACCGTTTGACACTGCCGGTGCAGTTCACGCGTGGGTGCGTCTACGGCCGCTGCACGTTCTGCACCTATCCGCAGGTGGAACCGGAGACGACCGACCTGTACGAGAACCCTGCCGTCGACGCACTGGCCGAGCTGACGGAAACTCACGGCATCCGGCGTTTCTCCTTGAAGGACTCGCTGCTGACGTCGGTGATGATGGAGCGTCTTGCCCGAGCGTTGCTGGCTCGCCGACAGGCCGTCGAATGGAGCGCCACGACCAAGGTGACGAGGCGGCTCACCCACTCGGCTGCTCTGCTGGCCGAGTCGGGGCTGCGCACAGTGGAGCTCGGAGTCGAGACCGTCAGCCCCCGTGGGCAACTGCTGATCGACAAGCGAGCGCGACTGGCGGACATCGAGGCAGTGGTCACGGCACTCACCGGCCAGGGCATAGTCGTTGTGGTCAACCTGATCTTCGGTTTACCGGGGGAGACCCTCGAAGAGGCCGACCACCAGCTGCACTGGTTGAAGGACATGCAACGTGCCACCGGTGGCCGCATCGACTTCTCACTCAACATGCTGCAGATCGTCCGCGGCTCCCCCCTGGCCGCGAGGCCGGGTGCTGCCCCGCTCCTGGGGATCGCTCCCTGGGCCTACAGCTACGCCTGGGAGCGTCCGGACTGGGTCACACAGTTCGCCGACCGCATCGCCGATCTGGAACTCGCCGATCCCGTGCGGCCGGAAAAGCCCTCGGACGCCGGCTGAAGCCGACAGGGTCTCAGGGCATGACCCGCGCCAGATAAGGCGCCGTGACGCTGCCTTCGGTCCGGGACACGCGGGCCGGAGTTCCCGTTGCCACGATCCGGCCGCCCCGGTCGCCCCCGCCGGGGCCCAGGTCGATCACCCAGTCCGCGCCGGCCACCACCGTCATGTCGTGCTCGACCACCACGACCGTGTGCCCGGCGTCGACCAGCCCGTGCAGCCGGTCCATCAGCACCTCGACGTCGGCCGGGTGCAGCCCGGTGGTCGGCTCGTCCAGCAGGTAGAGGGTGTGGCCGCGCCGGCCGCGCTGCAACTCGCCGGCCAGCTTGATCCGCTGGGCCTCGCCGCCGGACAGCTCGGTCGCCGGCTGGCCGAGCCGCAGATAGCCGAGGCCCACGTCGAGCAGGGTGCCGAGGCTGCGGGCGGCGGCCGGGATGTCGTCGAAGAACTCCGCCGCGGCCTCCACCGTCAGGTCCAGCACCTCGGCGATGCTCCGTCCCCGGTACGTCACCTCCAGCGTCCCGGGGTTGTAGCGGGCGCCGCCGCAGTCCGGGCAGGGTGCGTACGTGCTGGGCAGGAAGAGAAGCTCCACGCTGACGAACCCCTCGCCCTGGCAGGTCTCGCAGCGCCCCCCGGCGACGTTGAAGGAGAACCGCCCGGCGCCGAAGCCGCGGGCCCGCGCCTCCTCGGTGCCGGCGAACACCTTGCGCACCACGTCGAACAGGCCGGTGTAGGTGGCCAGGTTGGAGCGCGGGGTACGCCCGATCGGCCGCTGGTCGACCCGGACCAGCCGGTCCACGCCCGCCGGCTCCTGCGCCAACTCCCCGATCAGCGTGGACTTCCCGGAACCGGAGACCCCGGTCACGGCGGTGAAGACGCCGAGCGGGAACTCGGCCGTCACCGCGCGCAGGTTGTGCCGGGTCACCGGGCCGACCTTCAGCCAGCCGCGCGGCGCCCGGACTTCACGCGCCGGTCCGGGCGACTCGTCGAAGAGGTACGCGGCGGTCGCCGACTCCTGCACCGACGCCAGTTCGGCCGGCGGCCCGCTGTAGAGCACCCGCCCGCCGTGCTCGCCCGCGCCGGGGCCCACGTCCACCAGCCAGTCGGCGCCGCGCACCACGTCCAGGTGGTGCTCCACCACGAACACCGAGTTGCCCGCGGCCTTCAGCCGGTCCAGCACGGTCAGCAGCGCCTCGGTGTCCGCCGGGTGCAGCCCGGCGGACGGCTCGTCCAGCACGTACACCACGCCGAACAGCCCGGACCGCAACTGCGTGGCCAGCCGCAGCCGTTGCAGCTCGCCCGCCGACAGGGTGGGGGTGGAGCGGTCGAGGCTGAGATAGCCGAGGCCCAGCTCGACCACCGGCGCGATGCGGGACCTGAGGTCCTCGGTGAGGACGCGGGCCGTCTCGTCCCGGCCGTGCAGCAGGCCCGCCAGGTCGGTCAGCGGCAGCGCGGCCAGTTCGGCGATGGTCCGGCCGCCGAACGTCACCGCCAGCGCCTCCGGCCGCAGCCGGCTGCCCCCGCACACGCGGCACGGCGCGCTGGTGAGGAACCGCTCCGCCTTCGCCCGCAGGGACGCCGACCTGGTGTCCGAGAAGGTCTTCAGCACATACCGGCGGGCACTCGTGTACGTGCCCTGGTACGGCCGCTGGATCCGGCCGGCGTCACGGACGGGGTGCACGGTGACGACCGGCTGCTCGTCCGTGAACAGGATCCACTCCCGCTGCTCGGCGGGCAGTTCGCGCCAGGGCCGGTCCACGTCGTAGCCGAGCGCGTCGAGGATGTCGCGCAGGTTCTTGCCCTGCCAGGCGCCGGGCCAGGCGGCGATGGCGCCCTCGCGGATGGACAGCGAGGGGTCCGGGACCAGCGACTCCTCGGTGGTGTCGTGCACCAGGCCCAGGCCGTGGCACTCCGGGCAGGCGCCGGACGCGGTGTTCGGCGAGAACGCGTCCGAGTCGAGCCGCTCGGCGCCCGGCGGATACTCCCCGGCGCGGGAGAACAGCATGCGCAGGGAGTTGGAGAGATTGGTGACCGTGCCCACCGAGGAGCGCGAGGTGGGGGCCGCGCGCCGCTGCTGCAGCGAGACCGCGGGCGGCAGCCCGGTGATCTCGCCGACCTTGGGCGCTGCGACCTGGTGGATCAGCCTGCGCGCGTACGGCGCCACCGACTCGAAGTACCGCCGCTGCGCCTCGGCGTAGATCGTGCCGAACGCCAGCGACGACTTCCCCGAGCCGGACACACCGGTGAACACGGCCAGTGCGTCCCGTGGGATGTCCACGTCGACGCCCTTGAGGTTGTGCTCGCGGGCGCCGCGGACACGGACGCAGGGATCGTGCGGGCTGTGCATAGGGGGGAGACTCTACCCGCCCCCGTTCACTAGGACTGCGGCGGGTTGTCCTGGTTCGGGCGGGTGCCGAACTCGTCCCTCATCCTGTCCTGCGCGGTGTCGACCTGCGACTGGTACTTGTTCCCGGTGCGCTGGTCGACGTAGTCGCCGCCCTTGCCGATGCCCTTGTCGGCCATGCCCTCATGGCCCTTGAGCATGCCCTTGATCCTGTCCATGAAGGACATGGCAGCCCTCCTCGTCGCTTGAGGCTTCCCCTCCCAGGTTCCCCGTGCGCGACAGGGTTCGCATCTCGGGGTCTGTTCGGTGGCCGGGTGCGAAGAGCGCGGCGAGCCGCCGGAAGGAGTCCAGCAGGGCCGTACGGTCGTAGGAGCTGGTGGTGACGAGGACCTCGTCGGCGCCGGTCTCCTTCAGCACCGTCTCCAGCTCGTGCGCCACCTGCTCCCCGGTGCCCGCGATGTGCCCGGCGAGGTGCGAGGTGTACAGGTCGCGCTCCTTCGCGGTCATCGGCCGGGCCTCGATCTCCTCGGCCGGCGCGAGCGGCGGGAAGGCGCCGTGGGTGCGGGAGTACGCCATCGACCAGGCCTCCGGGACCAGCAGCCGCCGCGCCTCCGCCTCGGTGCCGGCGACCGCGACCGTGCCCGAGATCACGACGTACGGCTCGGCCGCCCACGGGGAGGGGCGGAACAGCGCGCGGTACTGGTCGATGCCGCGCAGCATCCGCTCGCGGGCGCGCAGATCGCCGATCACCATCGGCAGCCCGGCATGCGCCGCCATCCGTGCGCCCTCGCCCATGGCCAGCACGAACGGCGGGATCCGCAGGCCTTCGGAGGGGCGGGCGTGCACCCCGGCCGGCGAGCCGCCCTCGAACCAGGCCAGCAGCTCGCCCAGCTGCGTCCCGAAGTCTCCGGCGGCCTCCTTGTCCCGGCCGAGGGCCTTGCGCACTCCGTCGGTGAAGCCGACGGACCGCCCGAGCCCCATGTCGATCCGGCCGGGGAACAGCGACTCCAGGACGCCGAACTGCTCGGCGACGACGAGCGGTTGGTGGTTGGGGAGCATGACACCGCCGGTGCCGACCCGGATCGTCCGGGTGGCCGAGGCCACCGCGGCGGCCAGCACGGTCGGCGCGGAACCGGCGACGCCGGGCACCCCGTGGTGCTCGGAGACCCAGAACCGGTGGTAGCCGAGCGCCTCCGCCTCCCGCGCCAGCGCGACGGTGTCCCGCAGCGCCTCGCCGGGCGGACGCCCCTCCCGGATGCGGGAGCGGTCGAGGACGGAGAACCGGGTCCGGGCGATCAGTGTGCTGCTCACCCATTGTTCAACGCTCTGACGAGAGGGGAATTCCTGGCTTGCCGGCGCCTGGCTAAGGTGGTCCGGTGACCGACAGCACCCGGCGTCCGCTCGCCGTGTTCGACCTCGACAACACCCTGGCCGACACCGCCCACCGGCAGCACTTCCTGGAGTCGAGGCCGAAGAACTGGGCCGCCTTCTTCGCGGCGGCGCCCGCGGATCCGCCCCTCGCCGAGGGCGTCGCGCTGGCCCTGGACAGCGCCCGGGAGTGCGAGGTGGTGTATCTCACCGGCCGCCCCGAGCGGTGGCGGCGCGACACACTGGACTGGCTCGCGGCCCATGGGCTGCCCGAGGGACGCGTGTACATGCGGAGCAACGCCGACCGCAGGCCCGCCCGGTTCACCAAGCTGGAGATCCTGCGCCGGCTCGCCGAGGACCGCGAGATCCGTGTCCTCGTGGACGACGACGAGATGGTCTGCGACGACGCCGAGCGCGCCGGGTTCACCGTCGTACGTGCCCGCTGGGCCGCGAAGTCCGCGGCGCTTCAGGAGGCTCAGGAGCGAGAGGGCCGCACCTGACGCCGGGAGGCGGTCAGTCCGCGTCCTCGATGCGGAAGCCCACCTTCAGCCCCACCTGGTAGTGCTCGATCCGCCCGTTCTCGATCTGCCCGCGAACCTCCGTCACCTCGAACCAGTCGAGGTTGCGCAGGGTCTGGTCGGCGCGCGCGATGCCGTTGCGGATGGCCTGGTCGATGCCCTCGTGCGACGTGCCGACGATCTCGGTGACCCGGTAGGTGTGGTTCGTCATGAGGGTGCTCCTCTCGTGTCACGCCGTACTCCACCGTGCCCCATCCCCGGCCCGCCCGCACGGTGTCCGGCGCCTACGCGGGTAGCCCTCGGCCCCCTTGACCCTCCGCATTGGTCCATACCAAAATCCAGCACACCCGTACGAGCGGCGCCGCTCGTCCCCCACGTCGGGCCCCCACGCCTGTCCGCACTCGCCTGCCAGACAGAACAAGGACGGACCCCTCGTGAGACGTCGTCTGATCGCCCTGGTGTGTGTCGCCTGTTCCCTCCTGAGCGCCTGCGGGATGCTCCCCGGCGGGCACGAGCGGAAGACCGTGACCGTGTGGCTCATGAAGGACAGCGCCTCCGCGGACTTCCTCAGGCGCTTCACCGCCGACTTCGAACGCACCCACAAGGACCTGCGCCTGGACATCCGCATCCAGCAGTGGACCGGCATCGTCGACAAGGTCCGCGCCGTGCTCGAGGACCGCTCCGGCCACGCGCCCGACGTCATCGAGGTCGGCAACACCCAGGTGCCGCTGTACGCCGACGGCGGCAAGCTCGCCGACCTCACCCTGGAGTCGATGCGCGACTGGGGCAAGGACACGTGGCTGCCCGCCCTCGCCGGCCCCGGCAGGGACGCCGACGGGCAGTACGGCATCCCCTGGTACGCGGCCAACCGCGTCGTCATCTACCGAAAGGACCTGTTCGAGCGGGCCGGCATCACCCGCCCGCCACGGACCCGCGAAGAGTGGCTCGCCGACACCGGGAAGCTGAACTCGGGCGGCGACCAGGGCATCTACCTCGCCGGTCAGGACTGGTACACCCTGTCGGGGTTCATCTGGGACGAGGGCGGCGACCTCGCGCGGCGCGAGGACCACCGGTGGCAGGGCGCCCTCGACAGCCCGGCCGCGCTGCGCGGCATGGACTTCTACCGGCGGCTGCAGGCGCTGGGCCGGGGCCCGGTCGGGGCCGACGAGGAACACCCGCCCCAGGCCGGGGTGTTCGCGGCCGGCAAGGTGGCCCAGATCATCGCCGTCCCCGGGCTCGCCCAGACGATCGTGCGGCAGAACCCGGACCTGAAGGGCAGGCTCGGCTACTTCCCGGTGCCGGGCAAGACCGCCGCACGGCCCGGCACCGTGTTCACCGGCGGCTCCGACCTCGTCGTCCCGGCCGCCACCAAGGACCAGTTCGCCGCGACCGCCGTCGTCGGAGCCCTCGTCGGCGCCAAGTGGGACACCGAACTCGCCCGCACCATGAACTACGTGCCCAACAAGACCACGCTGGCGGGCGCGGTCGCGGGAGAGGAGGGGGTCGCCGCCATGGCCGCGGGCGCGGCTCAGGGCCGGGCGACCCCCAGCACCCCTCAGTGGGCCGACGTCGAGGCCGACAACCCGATCAAGGAGTACATGACCCGGGTGCTCCAGGGCGCGGACCCGGCGACAGAGGCCCGCCGGGCCTCCGCGAAGATCACCGGGGAACTCGCGCCGGACGTCTGAGCCGGCGTCCGGGTCACCGCACCACGCTCAGCGACAGCGCGAAGCGCCCCTGCGCGTCCGTCCACCAGTGGGTCAACTCGAGCCCAGCGACGGACAGTTCCGCGGACACGCCCTCCTTGCGGAACTTCGCCGACACCTCGGTGCGCAGTTCCTCGCCGGCCGCGAAGTCCACGGCCAGATCCAGCGCGGGCACCTTCACGGTCTGCGCGATGCGGGAGCGCAGCCGCATCTCGATCCACTCGCGCTCGGCGTCCCAGAGGGCCACATGGTCGAAGGCGTCCGGATCGAAGTCGGCGCCCAGCTCCCGGTCGATCACGGCCAGCACGTTCTTGTTGAACTCCGCCGTCACCCCGGCCGCGTCGTCGTATGCCCTGACCAGCACCCGCGCGTCCTTGACCAGGTCCGTGCCGAGCAGCAGCCCGTCGCCGGGTGCGAGCAGCGACCGGACGGAGGCGAGGAACCCGGCGCGTTCGGCGGGCAGCAGGTTGCCGATCGTGCCGCCGAGGAAGGCCAGCAGCCGGGGTCCGGGGGTCGCGGGCAGGGCCAGCGGGGCGGTGAAGTCGGCGATCAGCGCGTGCACCTCCAGGTCCGGGCGTTCCGCGACGAGCGCCTTGCCGGCCTGGGTGAGGGCGCTCTCGCTGACGTCGACCGGGACGTACGCCGCGGGCGCGAGCGCGTCGAGGAGGAAGCGGGTCTTCTCCGAGGAGCCCGAGCCGAGTTCGATCAGCGTGCGGGCGCCGCTCGCCGCGGCGATCTCGCCGGACCGGCCGGCGAGGATCTCCCGCTCGGCGCGGGTGGGGTAGTACTCGGGCAGCTCGGTGATCTGCTCGAACAGCTCGCTGCCGCGGGCGTCGTAGAACCACTTGGGCGGCAGCCACTTGGGCTGGGCGGTGAGGCCGGCCAGGACGTCGGCGCGCAGTGCGGCGTCCGTCGCGTCCTCGGGGAGTGTGCGGGTGACGTGCAGGGGGCTCACGTACAGGGCTCCTTCGATGATGGGGGCGTCACCGCTCGAGCGGAGTCGAGAGTGGGGGAGGACGCCGGATCCTCCAGCGGTGCGAGCAGCACGCCGGCGCGGCTCGCGGTGAGGACGGTGCGGTCGGGGACCTCCTGCCAGAGCGGGTCGTCGTCGTAGGGCTCGGAGGCGACGACCGTGCTCCGGCCGGGCTCCGTGCGGTACCAGAGCGTGTCGCCCCAGGCGGTGGCGGCGATCGTCGCGCCGTCCGTCAGCAGCAGGTTGAGCCGTGAGGCCGGGGCGGCCCCGGCCAGTTGGCGAACCGTTTCGCCGAGGGCTTCCCCGAGGTCGTCGCCGCGGCGCAGCCGGTGCAGCACCAGGGCCCAGACGAACGCCGAGTCGGTGCGGGCCTGCAGCGACAGCAGGTCGACCGGAGGCAGCAGGGACACCAGCGGGGCCACCGAGTCCGGCCAGCCCGCGAGGGCGCCGTTGTGGCTGAACAGCCACCGGCCCGAGGCGAAGGGCGCCGCGGCGGCCTCGGCGTCCGCGCCCGCGAGCGTCGCGTCCCGTACGGCGGCCAGCACGGCGCCGGAGCGCACCACCCGGGCCAGGTCGGCGAAGGACAGGTCCGCCCAGATCGGCCCGGCCCGCCGGTAGCGGGCCGGGACCGGGTCGTCGGGGGCGTACCAGCCGACCCCGAACCCGTCGGCGTTGACGGTGCCGTAGCGCTGCCGCCGGGGCGCCCACGACTGGCGCAGCAGGCTGTGCTCTGGCTCGGTCAGGACCTGCCCGAGTGGCACCTCGGGCCCCAGGTATGCCAGGTGACGGCACATCAGACGGCCTCCGAGCGGGCGGTGCGGAACCCGGAGAAGATCTGCCGCCGGATCGGGTAGTCCCAGTTGCGGAACGTGCCCCGGCAGGCCACCGGGTCCACGGCGAACGAGCCGCCGCGCAGCACCTTGTACTCGGGCCCGAAGAACACCTCCGAGTACTCCTTGTACGGGAAGGCCCGGAAGCCCGGGTACGGCAGGAAGTCGCTCGCCGTCCACTCCCACACGTCCCCGATCAACTGCCGTACGCCGAGCGGGGACTCGCCGGCGGGGTAGCTGCCGGCGGGCGCCGGCCTGAGGTGCCGCTGGCCCAGGTTGGCGTGCTCCGGCGCCGGGTCGGCGTCGCCCCACGGGTAGCGCATGGAGCGGCCGGTGGCCGGGTCGTGCCGGGCGGCCTTCTCCCACTCCGCCTCGGTGGGCAGCCGGCGCCCGGCCCAGCGGGCGTAGGCGTCGGCCTCGTACCAGCACACGTGCAGCACCGGCTCGTCCGGCGGGACCGCCTCGGTGATCCCGAAGCGGCGCCGCAGCCAGCGGTCGCCGTCCCGCCGCCAGAACAGCGGCGCGGTGATCGCGTGCTGCTTGATGTGCGCCCAGCCCTCCGGCGTCCACCAGCGCTCGGTGTCGTAGCCGCCGTCCTCGATGAACGCCTGGTACGCCCCGTTCGTCACCGGCGTGGTGTCGATCCAGAACGGGGCCACCTCCCGGACGTGCGCCGGGCGTTCGTTGTCCAGCGCCCACGGCTCGGTGGCGGTGCCCATGGTGAACGGGCCGCCGGGCACCAGGACTTCGGCCGGACCGGTGAACAGCGGGGCCGGTGCCGGGTCCGGTGCGGTCAGGGCCTGCGGGCCCTTGCGGAGCTGATGGGTGATCAGCATCGTCTCGTCGTGCTGCTGTTCGTGCTGGGCGATCATCCCGAACGCGAATCCGGCCTCGGTCAGCCGGGTGCCGTGGAAGTCCGCCTTCTCCAGCAGGTCCATGACCCGGCCGCGCACCTCGGCGGCGTAGTGCCGGGCCTCGCCGGGCGGCAGCAGCGGCAGCGAGGGCCGCTCGGCGCGCGGGTGCTCGAACGCGTCGTACAGGGTGTCGATCTCGGGCCGCATGGGGTCACGGCCGCCGACCGTCCGCAGCAGCCACAGCTCCTCCTGGTTGCCGATGTGCGCGAGGTCCCACACCAGCGGGGACATCAGCGGCGAGTGCTGTGCGGTCAGGTCGGGTTCCTCGACGCAGGTGGTCAGCAGCGTGGTGCGGTCACGGGCGGCGGTCAGGGAGGCCAGCACCCGTTCGCGCAGCGTCTCGCTGTCCGCCTCGGTCGTCGCGGTGTCGGTCTCGGGGCCGGTCATGTGCGGATGTCCTTCCTCCCGTGGGCGGTGCGGCCGGGCCGGTTCCCGGGGGTCCTCCGGCCGGCCGTCCCGTCGAGCAGATCGTCGGCCGGGCAGCGGCCCCGCGCGACATAGCGGTCCCGGTACGCGGCCACCGCGCCGGTCACCTCGGCGGTGGCGCCGAGCCGGGGCAGGGCGTCCAGCGCCGCCGCGAAGCACACGGCGGCGGTCTCGCGCAGCTCCGGGTCGGCCAGACCGAGCCGGGCCGCGTCGGTCCACAGCGGGTTGTGCGGGGCGGGCAGGTTCAGGGCCCGCTCCGCGAGGCGTTTCACGCTCCGGTACGCCGTCTCCGCGGCCGCCGGGTCGTCGAACAGCGCCGCCGTCACCGCGAGCGGCACGATCCAGCCGTCGTCGCCGGGCTGCGCGTCGATCATCCGCAGCTCCAGGTGGCCGCGCGGCCGGACCGGCGGGAACAGGGTGGTCAGGTGGTAGTCCAGGTCCGCCCGGGTGGGCGGCCGGGGCGAGCGGGAACGGGTCCACTCCCGGAAGGTGAGCCCCTCGGGCACCTCCCACGGCCCGCTGTCCTGCCGTACGCACATGACCGGCGAGTCCAGCACGTGCCGCGCCCAGGCGGCTCGCGGGTCGCCGTCCAGCGGGGGAGCACCCGCACGGCCGGCGCCGATCTCCATCCACATCAGCTGCCGGGTGGACATCCAGCCCGTGGGCTCGTGGCCGAGCAGCGGGGAGTTGGCGAACGCGGCGACCAGCACCGCCCCCAGCTGATGGGCCAGCCACCAGCGGCGCCGGTGCCCGAGCGGGCCCGGCTCCTCGTGGCCGGCGTCCACGCACACCTGCACGGAGGCCGAGGCGCACATCATGTGCCGGCCCGCGGGACCGGTGCGGTCCAGGCAGGTCTCCATGGCGTCGTAGCGGGGCTCGCGCAGGAACCTGCGCGGGGTGTGCCAGGGGTCGTGGCCGATGCCGACCAGACCGAGTCCGTGCTCCGCGAGGACGGCGCGTACGGCGTCCAGGTCGGCGGAGACGGTGGCGACGCACTCCATCAGGGAGGCGGCGGGCGGCGAGCTCAGCTCCAGCTGGCCGCCGGGTTCGACGGTGAGCGGCGAGCGCAGGGGCACCGCCCGCAGCGCCGCGTACGCCGCCGCGAGTCGTTCGGGTGTCACGGGGAGCTGCGGCATCCGCAGCTCGTGGACCAGCCACTCCAGTTCGACACCGAGCGCGCGCGGTGGTCCTGTCTTGAAGCAGATGCCCCTGACCAGGGCCTCCACCTCGGCCTCGGTGACGGCGCTCCGGTGGTGCGTACAGTCGCCACCGTCACTCTGTGAATCGGACATGTAGGGATCCTCCTGAGATTCCACCATGTCGCCGGCCCGGTTCGTACGTGGGGCCGGGCAGGCGCGCGTTCCACCCAAGACCCTCGAGCCGCTCGGCACAAGGGTGCCCGTCCGGACGTTCGGGTTCGGTCATCTCTCTTTCCGTAGGCGTTCTCCGGTCGTTCCGGGGGCGGGAAACTCCGTTGCACCGCATCACCAGCATCACTCAGGATGCGTGCATGAGCACGACGGGGGAGATCGCGCGGGCCGCGCCCATGGCGCCCACGGGGGTGGCGCCATGAGCGCGCGCCTGCGTGCTGTCGCGGCCGAGACAGAGGAGATCGTGGCGGCGGGCGGCTATCGCGCGCCGGACGGCCGGTGGGTGTCCCTGGCCGCGTGGACCGAGGCCGCACGGACCGGCACCCGGATCTTCGGCCCGGAACCGGTGCCGCTACGGCAAACGGGTGGATCCGGCGCCGGGGCGTTCGCCGGAGCCTGTGCAGGGTCCGCCGCCGGGACCGTCTTCGAGGTCACCGGGGAGAGCAGCCTGGAGGCCGCCCGCCGGCTGTCCGGCGCGCCGGTCGCCGTGCTGAACTTCGCCTCGGCCCGCAATCCCGGCGGCGGCTATCTCAACGGCGCCCAGGCCCAGGAGGAGGCCCTTTGCCGCGCCTCCGCGCTGCACACCTGCCTGCTGACGGCCCGTGCCTTCTACGACCACCACCGCGCCCACCGCGACCCGTTCTACACCGACCGGGTGATCCACTCACCGGCCGTCCCCGTCTTCCGCGACGACCGGGGCCGGCTGCTGGCCGAGCCGTACCTCGCCGGCTTCCTCACCGCCGCCGCCCCGAACGCGGGCGTCGTACGGCGCTCCGCACCGGAGCGCGTCGCCGGCCTGCCCGGCGCCCTCGCGGCGCGGGCCGAGCGGGTGCTGGAGACGGCCGCCGCCCACGGCTACGGCCGGCTGGTGCTCGGCGCCTGGGGCTGCGGGGTGTTCCGGAACGACCCGGCACAGGTCGCGGGCGCGTTCCGGGCGCTGCTCGGCCCCGGCGGCCGGTTCGCCGGGGCCTTCGGGCACGTGGTGTTCGGGGTGCTGGACCGGACACCGGGAGCGGTGGTGCGGGAGGCGTTCGCCCGCGCGTTCCCGGAGGCGCGGGGTCGCACGGCGGGCGCGCCGTACGCCGGTCAGGTCCAGCCGTAGCGCTCGTGCAGCCGCTGCCGGACGAGGTTGAACCGCATCCGGTCCAGCGCGCACGCCTCCCGGCGCATGCCCTCCTCGTGCAGCCGCAGGACGCGGTCCACGTCCACCCAGGAGTCCCGGCCCGACCGGTCCCACGGCCCGCTGCCGATGGCCACCCACTCCCGGTCCCCGTCGTGCCGCTTGCTGGACAGCTGTACGGCGAGGAACGTGCCGGCCGCCTCCCGGGCGACGACCAGCACCGGACGGTCCTTGCCCCGGCCGTCGTTCTCCTCGAACGGCACCCAGGTCCACACGATCTCGCCGGGGTCCGGGTCGCCGTCGTGGGCGGGGGAGTACTCGGTGCGCACCCGGCCGACCCGGCGCGGGTCGGCCTCGGTGGTCGCGTGCGGGCCGTACCGGCCGGGGACGTTCTCATCGGTAAACGTGGTCACGGGGGGCACCCTAATGGGTGACGCGTGACGGGCAAGGCCCGCCTGCCGTGGATGGATTGGTCCGGCGCGGGCGTGACGGCGTGGCCGTCAGGGACGGTGCGTACCGGCGCCGTCGGCCAGGTGGCGGTGCGTACCGGCACCGTCCGTCAGGCGCCGGGGTGGGTGCCGATCTGCAGGCCCGGGCGGCGCTGATGGACGGTCACATAGGTCAGTCCCGCAGCGCCCGCGCTGATGCTGCGGGTCGCGGCACTGACCGCCCTGGGCATCGCCCTGCTCACGGTGTGACGGCGCGCCACCGCTCACGGTGTGACGGCGCTGCACGCACCGGCTCCGGGCGCGCCGTGAACCCGGCGCCGGCCGGTCAGGCGGCCCGCGTGGTGCGCGCGGACTCCGGCGGCCACCGCTCGTGCCAGCGCAGCTCCGACTCCAACTGGGCGGCGACGGACACCAGCAGCGGTTCGCTGTGGGCGGGTCCGAGGAGCTGGGCGCCCACGGGCAGACCATCGCCGACGAACCCGGCCGGCACGTTCACGCCCGGCCAGCCCAGCACGTTCCACGGCCAGGCGTACGGACAGGCGGCGATCATCGCGCGGTCCGTGGCCGGCCCGCGCAGCCGGTACAGGGCGCCGATCCGGGGCGGGGGAGCGGCCGTCGTGGGCGCGAGGATCACGTCGTACGAGGCGAAGAAGCGGCCGATCCGCCGGTGCAGCACCGCCTCCGCGCGCCGGGCCGCGCGCAGCGGGGCCCCGCCGAGCAGCCGGCCGAGCCGGGCCGCGTCCCGGGTCCGCCGGTCGAGCAGCGCCGGGTCGGGCACGTCCCGGACCCACTCGGCGATCCCCGCGGTGGCCCGCGGCACGAACGTCAGCCCGATCTGCCCGTAGGGCGGATCGGCCTCCTCCACCTCGTGCCCCAACCGCGCCAGTTCCTCGGCCAGTTCGGTGACCCGGGCGAGGATCTCCGGGTGCGGCCGGGCCCGTACGGCGGTGAACGGCGGCTTCAGGGACAGGGCGATCCGCAGCCGGCCCGGATCGCGGCCCACCGCGTCCGCCACCGTCAGCGCGGGCGGCCGGTGCGGATCGCGTGCGTGGTTGCCGCTCGCCGCGTCCAGCAGCAGCGCCGCGTCGGCGACCGTCCGGGCGAGGGTGCCGTTGACCGTGATGCCCTGGAAGGACTCGCCGCGCGGCCAGGTGGAGATCCGGCCGCGCTGGGGCTTGATGCCGATCAGCCCGGTCCACGCGGCCGGGATGCGCACCGATCCGGCGCCGTCGGAGCCGAGCGCCGCGGGCACGAGTCCGGCCGCCACGGCCGCGGCCGAGCCCCCGGACGAACCGCCCGGCGTGTGCCCGGTGTGCCAGGGATTGCGGGTGTTCCCGAACGCCGGTCCCTCGGTGAACGGCCACTGCCCCAGCTCGCAGGTGTTCGTCTTGCCGACGATCACGGCGCCGGCCGCGCGCAGCCGCCGCACTGCCTCCCCGTCCTCGGCGGCCGCGGGGAAGACGCCCGCGCAGCCGAACGCGGTCGGTTCCCCGGCCACGTCCATGTCGTCCTTCACCGCGACCGGCACGCCGAGCAGCGGGCGCCGCGTCCCGGCGGCCAGCTCCCGGTCGGCGGCGTCCGCCTCGGCGAGCGCGGCCTCGGCCCGTACGATCCGGAACGCGTTCAGCGTCGCCTGCGTCGCCTCGATCCGGGCCAGCGCCCGTTCCACCAGCGCACGGGAGGTCACCTCCCCGGCGGCGAGCGCACGGCGGGTCTCCACGAGACCGGCGGAACGGTCGTACGTCATGGGCGCGGCCTCCGGGAGCCTGCGGAGCGATGTCCTACCGAACGGTAACGTCGGATTCGGGCGCGCGTACGGGGTTCGGCCGGATTGCTGTGGACGAAGGTGCACAGGCGGCGCGCCCCGCGGTCCGCGCACCGGCCCGCGCACCGAGGTGCCGCACCAGCCCCAGCCCGGTCAGCAGCGCGAGCAGAGCGCACACCCCCGGCCAGCCGCACCACCCGTAGGCGCGGGCGCCGAGCCAGGAGCCCAGGCTGCCGCCCAGGTAGGCGCAGGTCATGTAGGCCGTGTTCAGGCGGCTGCGGGCGTCCGCGGCGAGGGCGTAGACGCGCACCTGGTTGGCGACCATGCCGGACTGCATGCCGACGTCCAGCAGCAGCGTGCCCGTCACCAGCGACAGCAGGCCGGGGGCGCGGCCGAGGGCACCGGGCAGGAGCACGGCCGCGGAGGCGAGGACCGTCAGGAAGCAGACCAGGTTCACCGCGTCGGCGCCGTGCCGGTCCACGAGCCGGCCCGCGACCGGGGTGACGAGCATGGTCACCGCGTTGACCAGCGCGAGCAGCCCGACCGCGTCCGCGCCGAACCCGTACACCGGGCCCGTCAGCAGCAGCGCCACCCCGGTCCACACGGCGGAGAACCCGGCGAACACCGTCGCCTGGTACCACGAGGAGCGGCGCAGGGCCGGTTCGGCGCAGAGCAGGCGGACGGGCTCGGACACCAGGCGCGGGTAGCGCTGCCGGGACGGCGGTGCGCCCGCCGGCAGGGCCCGCGCCAGGAGCAGCGCCACCGCCAGGGTGAGCAGGGCCGCCAGCGCGTACGGCGCCCGCCAGCCCAGCCGGTCGCCGAGGGCGCCGCCGGCCGTGCGGGAGAGCAGCATGCCCGCGAGGGCCCCGCTCAGCAGCGTGCCGCCGACCGCGCCGCGCCGCTCGGCCGGGACGAGCCCGGCCGCCAGCGGGCCGGCCAGCGGGGCGATCACCGTGCTCGCCCCGGCCAGCACGCTCGCGGCCAGCAGCGGGGGCAGCGCGGGCGAGGCGGCGGCGGCGCCGAGGGCGGCGCCGGTCACGGTGAGCAGGGTGGCCAGCAGGCGGCGCGGCGGCAGCCGGTCGCCGAGGGGGACGAGCAGGAAGACGCCCGCCGCGTAACCGAACTGGGTCGCCGTCACCACCGCGGCCGCCGCGCCGGAGGAGACGCCGAGGCCCGTGGCCACGAGCGGGGCCACTGCCTGCGGGAAGTACACGTTGCCGACCGCGACCCCGCAGGCCAGGGCCAGCAGGGCGACGAGCCGCGGAGTACGCTGCGCGGTGTGGTGATCCGTGTGCCGATCCGTCATGTGCCGAAGTCCACGCCCCGCGCGGGCGGTTGGCGAACGATGTAGGCGGGGGCTGAATGATCAGCTTCCGGCTCGGGGCCGACGACCTCGCCGACACCCGGTTCGCGGTCTCCCCGCTGAGCCAGCTGATGGAGAGCCTGCGCGTGCTGCGCGCCCCGGCCCTGCACCCCCTGCACCGCGGCTGGCGCCGTACGGTGCTCGCCGCTCTCGACCCGGCCGACCTGCCCCTGCTGTCCGCCCTGGTCGGCCCCACGCTCGCCCTGCCCGACTTCCTGACGCCCCGGCCCACCGCGTACACGGCGACGCTGGAGGAGGAACTGGCCGTCGTACGGGCCACGCCCCCTGATGTCGTACGGCTCGACCTGCGCGCCGCGCACGCCCCGCGCCCGCTCCCCGCCGCACTGCGGCAGGCCGGCGCGCCCGGTGACGGCCCCGTCCTCGAACTCCTCGACGCCCTCTGCGCGTTGCTGCACCGCTACTGGCGCACGGCCCTGCTGCCGTACTGGCCGCGGATCCGGCTCGTGCTGGAGGCGGACATCACCCACCGTGCGGGACAGCTGGCCACCGGTGGCGCGCGGTCGCTGTTCGCCGGGCTGCACCCCAACCTCGGCTGGCGGGACGGCGTCCTGACCATCGACAAGATGATCGGCCGGCACGCGGTCGACGGCGCCGGGCGGGGGCTGCGGCTGGTCCCCTCGGTGTTCGCGCACAAGCCGGCGCCTCCGGTCAGCGCCGACGCGCCGCCCATGCTCGCCTATCCGGGCCGGGGCACCGCGACCCTGTGGGAACCGGAACCCGCCCCCGACGCCTCCGCGCTCACCGCCCTGCTCGGCGCGCCGCGGACCACCCTGCTGCGGCTGCTCGCGGAACCCCTGCCCACGGTGGAACTGGCCCGCCGGCTGGGCGTGACCCCGAGCGCCGTCTCCCAGCACCTGCGGGTCCTGTACGGCACGGGGCTGGTGACCCGCGCCCGCGACGGCCGCAGGGTGCTGTACCGGCGCAGCGCGCTGGCCGAGACGCTGGTGTCGGGCGGGCCGCCCGTGCGCCCTTGACGCCGGGGACGCGCCTTTGACGCCGGGCAGCGCGCCTTTGACGCCGGGCACGCGCAAAGGGGCCGGACGGATCCGGCCCCTTTCGTGGCGGGTACGGCTCAGGCGGCCGCGGCCTCGCCCACGTTGCCGTGCAGACGCGCGACGACCTCGGTCAGCTGGGCGGCGACCTCCGCGTCGTCGGCCGGGTGGGTCTCGGCGAAGCGGGTCATCGAGCCCGGGATGGACAGCTTGATGTCCTCGATCACCTTGCCGCCGGCGATGCCGACGGCCTTGCGGGCCTCGTCCTGCGCCCACACGCCGCCGTACTGGCCGAACGCGGTGCCGATGACGGCGACGGGCTTGCCGCCGAAGGCGCCGGCGCCGTACGGACGGGACAGCCAGTCGATGGCGTTCTTCAGGACGGCCGGGATGGTGCCGTTGTACTCGGGGGAGAACAGCAGGAAGGCGTCGGCGGCCTGGGCGGCCTCGCGCAGCTTGGCGGCGGCGGCCGGGACGCTGCCCTCGACGTCGATGTCCTCGTTGTAGAAGGGGATGTCGGCCAGGCCCTCGAACAGCACGACGTCGGCGCCCTCGGGAGCGAGCTTGACGGCCGCCTCGGCGAGCTGGCGGTTGTGGGAGCCGGCGCGGAGGCTGCCGACGAGCGCGAGGATGCGAACAGACATGGGGGTCTCCAGGGGTGCTGAAACGTCGCCGTATACGATCCGGACCGGGGTCCGGTTAAGTTTGTATCACTCTAACCGGACCGCGGTCCAGTTTTGTTCCCGATGCTTTACGCTGTCTTCATGTCCAGCGCCCTGCCCCCCTTTCCGCCACCTCAGGAGCCCCTTGACGCCCCTCAGTTGCTCGAGGTGGGCGCGGGGCCCGAGGAGCCGTGCCTGCGGGCCGACGCGGCGCGCAACCGGGCCAGGCTGCTGGAGGCCGCCGCCCGGCTGATCGCCGAGCACGGCGTGGCCGGGGTCACCATGGAGGCGGTGGCGGCGGCGGCCCAGGTGGGCAAGGGGACGGTGTTCCGCCGGTTCGGCGACCGCACGGGACTGCTGATGGCCCTGCTGGACCACTCGGACCGCAAGCTGCAGGCCGACTTCCTGTCCGGGCCGCCGCCGCTCGGGCCCGGGGCGCCGCCCCTGGACCGGCTCAGGGCGTTCGGCGTCGCGGTGCTGTACCGCTCGGTCGAGCGGCTCGACCTGCAGCTGGCCGCGCAGACGGAACCGACCCGCCGGTTCTCCCACCCCGCGGTCACCGCACTGCGCACGCACGTCACGATGCTGCTGCGGCAGATCGTGCCGGACGCCGACTGCGAACTGCTCGCGCAGACCCTGCTGAACTCCCTCGACCCAGCGCTGATCCACCACCAGACCAGGCAGTGCGGCATGCCCATGCGGCGGCTGGAGGCCGGCTGGATCGACCTGGTCGCCCGCGTGACCCGCACGGACCCCCCGCGCTGAGCACCCCCGACCGGCACCGGCTGCGCCGGGAGCGGGCAGAGACCGCCGCATGGCTTCCTCGCCCGAGCACCGGCCGGGCGCCATCGCCCTGGTGGGTGCCGTGAGGATCGGTCGTCCGGCTGTCTCGGTCGAGCACCGGCCGGCCGTAATCGCCCCGGTGGGTGCCGTGAGAGACGGCCGTCCCGCTGCTTCAGCGGAGCGCTGGCCGGGCGCCATCGCCCCGGTGTGCGCGGCGCTGGGGTCCGCGTGGGCGCACCGGGGCGCTCCGGCCGTCGGCGCCCGGGCGTTCCGCCGGGCCCGTCAGCCGTCGTGGCCCGTGAACATGTCGAGCAGTCCCTGCGGGGCGTCCGCGCGGAACAGCAGCCCGGCGCTGTGCGCCGACTGAGCCGCGGAGGCCTGCGCACGCGCGAACATCCGCTCCTCGTAGGCGGTCAGCGCGGCCTCCGTGTCCCCGGGGTGGACGGCCAGGGCGAGCCCCAGCTCGGCGCCGTCGAGCAGGGCCAGATTGGCGCCCTCGCCCGCGAACGGCGACATCAGATGGGCCGCGTCCCCGAGCAGCGTGACGCCCGGCACCCGGTCCCAGCGGTGGCCGACCGGCAGGGCGTGGATCCGCCGGGGCACCAGCGCCCCGTCGGCGTCGGCGACCAGGGCCCGCAGGCTCTCGTCCCAGCCGTCGAACTCCTTCAGCACCGCCGCCTTCGCCGTCTCGGTGTCGCCGAAGTCGATGCCGTCCAGCCAGTCCTCCGGCGCCTCGACGGCCGCGTACACATGCAGGCTGCCGTCGGTCTCGCGGTGCGCGAGAAAGCCCCGGCCCGCGCCCAGCGCGAAGAGCATCCCGCCGCCGACGACCGCCGCGCTCGCCGGATGGCGCCGGTCCGCGTCCAGCAGGTCCGCCTCGACGAAGGACACGCCCGTGTACGCCGGCCGGGCGGTGGCGAGCAGCGGGCGGATCCGGGACCAGGCGCCGTCCGCGCCGACCAGCAGGCCGGTGGTGAAGGCCGTGCCGTCCGCGAGCGTCACCTCGTGCCGGCCGCCGCCCAGCGGGCGCGCGCCGGTGACCTTGGCGCCCCAGCGGACCGTGCCCTCCGGCAGCGAGCCGAGCAGCAGCTCGCGCAGGTCGCCGCGGTCGATCTCGGGCCGGCCGCCGGAGCCGTCGTCCTCCTCGGCGAGCCGCACGGCCGCGTGCCGGTCCAGGACCCGCACGGCCTGGCCGCCGGGGTGGACGCGCTCGAGGAACTGCTCGTGCAGTCCGGCGGCGCGCAGGGCCTCCTGACCGGAGTCGTCGTGGATGTCCAGCATGCCGCCCTGGGTCCGGGCGCCCGGCGAGGGGTCCAGGTCGAACAGGGCGGCCTCGATGCCGTGCACGTGCAGGACACGGGCGAGCGCCAGCGCGCCGAGCCCGGCGCCGACGACGGTTATCGGGTGGTGGTGGCTGGTGGTCATGGGTTCTCCCGGTCGGGTCGGTCGGGTACGGCGGTGCGCTCGATGCCGGTGATCAAGGTCTGGAAGGCCCACGACAGGCGGGCCTCGGGGGTGCCGGAGAGCAGAACGCCGGCGCTCGCGGCGATGTGCGGATGGGTGTCGGACGGGGCCTCGTGCAGGGCGCGGGTCAGCGCCTGCCAGTCGCCGGTGGACTCCTCCCCGGCGTGTTCGGCGGCGGTCGCGGTGGCGTGCTGCAGCAGCAGGTCCACGCCCCAGGCCGCCTGTGCGCGCGGCACTCCGCCCGCGTGGAGGAGGTCCAGCAGGGTCTCGATGAGGCGCAGGTAGTTCGGCCCGCTGGGCCGTGCGGTCAGCGCGGAGCGGGCAAGGCTCGGATGCTCCAGCAGCATCGCGGTGTAGGCGACGAGCACCTTCTCCAGCCGCTCCCGCCAGTCACCCTCGGCGGGGGCGGGGCCGACGGTGCCGAGCAGCTCGTCGAGGACGGCGGCGTGCAGCTCGTCGGTGCTGCGGACGTAGACGTACAGCGAGGCCGGACCGGTGTCCAGTTCCTGTGCCAGCCGCCGCATGGTCACCTTGCGCAGTCCTTCCGCGCGCAGGATCGCCACGGCGGCCGCGACGATGCCCTCGCGGGTCAGGGCGGGCTTGGCGGGACGTTCGCGCCGGGAGCGGGGAGAAGCGGTCACGAACCCACCGTACCGAACATGTTCGTTGCGAACAAGTTCGTGACGAACGTGTTCGTCGAGCGCATCCGCGCGCCGAAGCCCCCGAGCTGGTCGAACGGTGAACCACGTCGCCCCGCCGCGGCCCGCTCCCCGCCGCTCTGCCAAGATGCGGTCTGTCATGGTGCAGATACCGAACCCGCCCACGAGTGCCGACGTGGCCCGCCTGGCGGGCGTCTCGCGCGCGACCGTGTCCTACGTGCTGAACAACACCAGCGCCGTACGGATCAGCGAACCGACGCGCCGGCGTGTGCGCGAGGCCGCGCGGGAGCTGGGGTACGTCCCGCACGCCGCCGCCCGCAGCCTGCGCGCCGGACACAGCCGAATGGTCCTCATGCCCGCCCCGGCGATCCCGGCCGGCCCGCTCTACAGTGCGTTCCTCAACGAACTGCAGTGGGCGCTCGGCCGGCTCGACTACACCGTCGTGCAGTACGGCAGCGTCGGCCTGCGGGGCGACGAAGCCGCCCGCGCCTGGGCGGAGTTGCGCCCCGTCGCCGTTCTCGTGCCCGGCGCGGACCTCGGGCCGCAGGGCGTCGGCGTCCTCAAGCGCTCCGGCGCCCGGGCCGTGGTCACCCTCGGTCCTGGCCGGGTCGACGGCGCGCACGCCCTGCTGATGGACCACGACGCCGTCGGCCAGTGCGCGGGCGCCCATCTGTACGCGCGCGGCCGGCGCCGCATCGGTGTCGTGGTGCCCGAAGAACCGGGTCTCCAGGCCTACTCGCGGCCCCGGCTCGCCGGTGTGCGCCAGGCGCTGCGCGGCACGGACGCCTCGGTGACCGAGCTGCCGCTCGCGTACACGGAGGAGTCCGCGGCGCAACTCGCCGGGCGGTGGCGGGAGTCGGGGCTGGACGCGGTGTTCGCCTACAACGACGAGTACGCGATGCTGCTGATGCGCGCCCTGCAGGACGAGGGCCTGCGCATCCCCGAGGACGTGGCGGTGATCGGCGCCGACGACCTGATGCTCGGCCGGCTGCTGCGGCCCCGCCTGAGCACGGTGCACATCGCACTGCCCTCGGGCCGCGACCTCGCCGAACTGGTCGACCGGGCGGTCCGCGACCCCGGCGCCGAACCGGAGACGCACCCGGTCCTGGGCGCCTCGGTGGTGCCGCGCGAGTCCACCTGAGGGCCTGGTGTGCGCCGGGGGAGGGTGTCCGGCGTGAGCGGGGTACCCCTCCGGTGGAAGCGGGTTCGGCACCACTGTTGGTTTTGTGCTCAACCAAATAGGGTCGGGGGAGCCGTTCCGTACCGCCCGGCGACCGATCGGAGAGCCGTATGCCGCTGCTCGACCCGAAGGCCTGGCAGGCCCGCAGCCTGGCCGGACCCGCCCACACCGTCACCGAGCCCGCCACCGGGGAGGCGCTCGGCACCGTCGCTCTCGCCGCTCCCGAGGACGTGGCCGGCGCCGCGCGAGCCGCCCGTGCCGCCCAGGCCGGCTGGGCCCGCACCCCGCACTTCCAGCGTGCGGAGGTGCTGCGCCGGGCGGGGGACCTGTTCCGCGAACACGCCGGTGAGCTGCGCGAGTGGCTCGTGCGCGAGTCCGGATCCGTCCCGGGCAAGGCGGACTTCGAACTGCACGTGGCCGCCCAGGAGTGCTACGAGGCCGCCGCCCTCGCCTCCCGCCCCACCGGCCAGGTGCTGCCGAGCGAGGCGCCCCGGCTGTCGTACACCCGCCGGGTGCCGGCCGGGGTGGTGGGTGTGATCTCCCCGTTCAACGCGCCGCTCATCCTGTCCATCCGGTCCGTCGCGCCGGCCCTCGCGCTCGGCAACGCCGTCGTCCTCAAGCCCGATCCGCGCACCGTCGTCTGCGGCGGCCTCGCCCTCGCCGCGGTCTTCGCGGCGGCGGGACTGCCCGAGGACCTGCTGCAGGTGCTGCCCGGCGGCGCCGAGACGGGTGCCGCGCTGGTCGAGGACCCGCTGGTGCCCGTCATCTCCTTCACCGGGTCCACCGCGGCGGGCCGCGCCGTCGGCGAGGCGGCCGGCCGCCACCTCAAGCGCGCCCATCTGGAACTCGGCGGGAACTCGGCCCTGATCGTGCTGGAGGACGCCGACCTCGACGCCGTGATCTCCACGGCGGCCTGGGGATCCTTCTTCCACCAGGGCCAGATCTGCATGACGACCGGCCGCCATCTCGTCCATGCCTCGCTGTACGACGAGTACGTCGAACGGCTCGCCGCCAAGGCGGACTCGCTGGCCGTCGGCGACCCGCACCGCGAGCAGGTCCACCTCGGCCCGGTCATCGACGCCGGACAGCTCGCCAAGATCGACGGCCTGGTCCGGGAGAGCACCGCCCGGGGCGCGAAACTCGTCGCGGGCGGCACCCATGAACGGCTCTTCTACCGGCCGACCGTGCTCGCCGACACCGGCGAGCACACCCCGGCCTACACCGAGGAGGTCTTCGGCCCGGTCGCCCCGGTCCGCTCCTTCACCACCGCCGACGAGGCGGCGGCGCTCGCCGCGGACAGCCCCTACGGCCTGTCCCTCGGCATCGTCAGCCGGGACACCGCGCGCGCCCTCGACCTCGCCGAACGGATCCCGACCGGCATCGTCCACGTCAACGACCAGACCGTGAACGACGAGGCGGTCGCCCCGTTCGGCGGCGTCGCCGCGTCCGGCACCGGCGCCCGCTTCGGCGGCGAGGCCAACCTGGAGGCGTTCACCGAGCTGCGCTGGACGACCGTACGCGGCGACGTGGCGCCGTACCCGTTCTAGGGTCCCGCAGGGGCTACCGGGCCGCGCCCCCCTGGTCCTGCTGGGTCGCGATGCTCTTGCGGACCTCGTCCATGTCCAGGTTCCGGGCCTGCCCGATGAGGTCCGTCAGCGCGGCCTCGGGCAGGGCGCCCGGCTGGGCGTAGACGGCGACCTTGTCGCGGACGATCATCAGCGTCGGGATCGACTGGATGCCGAAGGCCTGCGCCAGCTCCGGCTGGGCCTCGGTGTCCACCTTGCCGAAGACGAGGTCCGGGTTCTCCTCCGCGGCCTTCTCGTACACCGGTGCGAACTGGCGGCACGGCCCGCACCATTCGGCCCAGAAGTCGATCAGCACGAAGTC
The DNA here is from genome assembly GCF_036345995.1 of Streptomyces sp. NBC_00557. Classification (NCBI taxonomy): domain Bacteria; kingdom Bacillati; phylum Actinomycetota; class Actinomycetes; order Kitasatosporales; family Streptomycetaceae; genus Streptomyces; species Streptomyces sp. NBC_00557. Next base: position 970,963 of record NZ_CP107796.1, on the reverse strand, counting down.
GTTGTCGGTGACCGTCTGGTCGAAGTTGTCCTTGGTCAGCTCCACGGTGCTGCTGCTCATGGCCGAGTCCCTCTTCCTGGTGTGGGGTGTGCCGACGGCGGAAACACGGCCGCCGGGCCGCCTATTCCACACGCGCACGTCTGTCGTCGGGCGCGCGTACCCATGTGGCCGTCGCGCACACCACCCACCAGACTGACCCCATGACGGAAACGGAATCCATCGCGTACGACGTCGTGGTGCTCGGGGCCGGGCCCGTGGGGGAGAACGTCGCCGACCGCACCCGCGCGGCCGGTCTCACCACCGCGATCGTGGAGAGCGAACTGGTCGGCGGCGAGTGCTCCTACTGGGCGTGCATGCCGAGCAAGGCGCTGCTCCGGCCGGTGATCGCCCAGGCGGACGCCCGCCGCCTGCCCGGTCTCGCCCCCTCGGTCCAGGGCCCGCTCGGCACCCCGGCCGTCCTCGCCCGACGGGACGAGTACACCTCCCACTGGAAGGACGACGGCCAGGTCTCCTGGGTGAACGGCATCGGGGCCGAGCTGTACCGCGGCCACGGCCGGCTCGCCGGTCCCCGCACGGTCACCGTGACCGCGCCCGACGGCACCGTGACCACCCTCACCGCGCGGCACGCCGTGGCCGTCGCCACCGGCACCCGCGCCCAGCTGCCCGACCTGCCCGGCCTCGCGGAGGTCGAGCCGTGGACCAGCCGGGAGGCGACCAGTGCCAAGGCCGCCCCGGACCGGCTCATCGTCGTCGGCGGAGGGGTCGTCGCCACCGAGATGGCCACCGCCTGGCAGGCCCTCGGCTCCCGGGTGACCCTGCTGGTGCGCGGCAAGGGGCTGCTGAACCGCATGGAGCCGTTCGCCGGGGAACTGGTCGCCGCGGCCCTCACAGAGGCGGGCGCCGACATCCGCACCGGCACCTCCGTGGAGTCCGTCACCCGCGAGAACGGCACGGTCGTCGCCGTCACCTCCGCGGGCGACCGGCTGGAGGCCGACGAGATCCTCTTCGCCACCGGCCGCGTCCCGCACACCGACGACATCGGCCTCGACACCGTCGGCCTGGAACCCGGTTCCTGGCTGGACGTCGACGACACCCTCCGCGTCACCGGCACCGACTGGCTGTACGCGGTCGGCGACGTCAACCACCGTGCCCTGCTCACCCATCAGGGCAAGTACCAGGCCCGTGTCGCCGGCGCCGCCATCGCCGCCCGCGCGGCCGGCGACCCGGTGCCGGACGAGCCGTGGGGCGCGCACATGGCCACCGCCGACCACCACGCCGTACCGCAGGTGGTCTTCACCGACCCGGAGGCCGCCGCGGTCGGCCTGTCCCTCGCCGAGGCCGAGCAGGCCGGCCACCGGGTCCGCGCCGTCGACGTCGAGTTCTCCGCCGTCGCGGGCGCCGGGCTGTACGGCGACGGCTACAAGGGCCGCGCCCGCATGGTGGTCGACCTGGAGGACGAGATCCTGCGCGGCGTGACCTTCGTCGGCCCCGGCGTCGGCGAACTCATCCACTCGGCCACCGTCGCCGTCGCCGGCCGCGTCCCCGTCAGCCGCCTGTGGCACGCGGTCCCGTCGTACCCGACCCTGAGCGAGGTGTGGCTGCGACTGCTGGAGGCCTACCGCGACAACTGACGGCGAGGCCGGGGTGCGTCCGACGGGCTCCGGCCTCCCGGTGCGGTTCACCCACGAGGGCCGAGGCGAGGCGGCGCAGCCAGGGCGGTGCGAAGCCGGCTAGGGCAGGGTGAAGCCGAGTGCCTCGGCCGCCGCGTCCGGTGTCGGCCGGTTCCACAGGGCGGCGACCGCCTCGTTCGTGGACAGGGAGCGCAGTTCGGCCCGGTCCAGGTACAGCGTGCCGTCCAGGTGGTCCGTCTCGTGCTGGACGATCCGCGCGGGCCAGCCGCTGAACACCTCGTCCAGCGCGCGGCCGTGCTCGTCCTCGCCGCGCAGCCGGACCTCGGCGTGCCGGGCCACCACCGCCTGCCAGCCCGGCACGCTCAGACACCCCTCGAAAAACGCGGCACGCGCGGTGCCGACCGGCTCGTACACCGGGTTGACCAGCACCCGGAACGGCTGCGGGACCCGGCCCCGGGCCGCCGCGACCTCCTCGGGCACCGGCGCCGGATCCTCGATCACCGCGATCCTCAGCCCCACGCCGACCTGCGGCGCGGCGAGGCCCACGCCGGGCGCGGCGTGCATGGTGACGCGCAGGGCCTCGACGAAGCGGGCGAGCAGGGCGGGGCCGAGCTGGCCGTCGTACGGCTCGGCCCGGCGCCGCAGCACCGGCTGCCCGGCGGCGACGATGGGCAAGGGCCCGCCGGCGGCGAGGAGTTCCTCGACCCGCTCGGCGAGCGGTGCGTGATCACGGGGAGCTGCCATCGCCTCAGCATGCCATGCGTGAACGGCGTCCCCGGCACGGCCGCCGCGTCCGCGCGAGCGGGCCCGGCGTGAAGGCGCGGTCGGACCTGCGGCCCGTCCGCGCCTGCGCTCACCGTTCCGGGAAGTCGCCCGCAAGGGCCGAGGCGATGCGCAGATGCCGCTCCGCCTCCTCGTGCCGGGCCTGCCGCTGGAGCGTACGGCCCAGCATCAGCCGCGCGTAGTGCTCCACCGGGTCACGCTCGACGATGACCCGCAACTCCACTTCCGCCCGGCGCAGTTGAGCCGAGTGATAATAGGCGCGGGCCAGCAGCAGCCGCGGCCCGGTCTGCTCCGGCACCTCCTCGACCAGCCCGGTCAGCACCCGCGCCGCGCCCGCGTAGTCCTTGGCGTCGAAGAACTGCCGCGCGCGCTCCCAGCGCTCCGTCGGCGTGCCGTGGTCGTAGTACGCGGTCTCCCGTTGCGTCTCCACTCGTGACCTCCTTCGGCGGCCACAACCGAACGCATTCGTTGAATATTCCACCAACTGGGCTGCCGGGGCGCCGCCCGCTTGCGGGACGGCATGGTGGTTCCCTTCCGCCGGCCGGCGGGCGGTCCCCCGGGTGGGTCCCTCCGGCCCGCCGGCCCGCCACAACCGTGCCCGGCCGCCCCGGCCCGCCCCAACGGTCTCCGGCTGAATGCGGCTCGGACGGGATCCCTCGCCCCCGGCCGGCGCTGATGCCGGCCGGGGTGGGCACGCGGCGGGACGGCTGCCCGCACCGTTCGGGCCGTGCGCGAGGCGCGAGCCGGCCGTGCTCAGGCGCCGGCGGCCACCCGTGCGGCGAGGAAGTCCAGCAGGGCGGTGTCGAAGGACTCGGGCTGCTCGGCGCCCGGCAGGTGTCCCGCCTTCTCCACGACGGTGAGGGTGGCGTGCGGGACGAGACGGCGGATCGCCTCGGCGTCCGCGACCGGCGTGAAGACGTCGTCCGCTCCGACGACGATCAGCACCGGCGCCGTGACGGCCGCCAACGTGTCCCGGTAGTCGGGGCGTTCGGCCCGTCCCCGCAGGGCCGCCGCCGCGCCGCGCGGGTCGGTGGCCCGCATCATGCCCAGCACGCGCGCGGCGACGTCGGGCATCGCGGCGACGTTGTACGAGGCCAGCATCTTGTCGATCACCTCCTCCGCGTAGCCGTCCATCCCCTCGGCGAGGAGCCGGTCGGCCAGCCGGTTGCGGAACTCCTTGCCCTCCGCGGTCTCGGCGGGGGCGGAGGTGTCCGACAGGACGAGGGCGCTCACCCGGTGCGGGTGCCGGAGCTGGAACTCCATGCTGATCTGACCGCCCATCGAGACGCCGCCGACCACCGCCCGTTCGATGCCCAGATGGTCGAGGAGCGCGGCGAGATCGTCGGCGAAGTCGGCGAGGAGGACCTTGCCGGGGGTGACGCTGCTGCGGCCGTACCCGCGCAGGTCGGGGGTGATGGCCCGGTACCCGGCCTCGGCCAGTGCCATGGCCTGGGGCGCCCACAGGGTGCGGTCGAAGGGGTGCCCGTGGATCAGGAGGACCGGCAGCCCGCTCGACGGTCCCGCATCGTCGTAGTGGAGGGTGGCGCCCCGCAGGGTCACGGTCTTGGACTTGGACACACTGGCTCCATGATCGGCTGGTCGGCGGGCCGTGACAGCCTAGACCTTGCCCCCAGGGTCAAGGTCAACTCCCGCGACCGTGGCCCGCGGCCCGCAGCTCTGTCGTCTGCCGTCTCCGGCCCCGCAGCTCTTCCGCCTGCCGTCTGCCGTCCCTGGCCCGCAGCTCCATCGCCCGCCATCTGCCGCCCAAGGCTCGCCCTCTCGCCGTCGGGCGCCCATGACTCGCGGCCCCGCCCGCAGCCCGCAGCCCGCCGCCCGCGTCGGCTCTGCCACCTTCCGGCCGAATGGTCCGGCTTCTTGTCGTCTCCGCCGCCTCCACCGCAACCGGCCACGCCGTCGCCGTCCGGCGCCCGCAGCACCACCACCTTCCGCCTCGCCGTCCGCGGCCCCCCGGCTCCCCGGCCCCCGCCGAGCCCGTCGTCTTCCCCGGCGTCCGGGGGACGGCCGGTCGGGTGATCCGCGACTCCCCTGTCTCCGTGCCGGCGCAGGGGAAACGTGACTCAACCGGCTTGTCCGCGCACGCGGTTGCCCTATCGAATATGTGGCATATTCACACGTATCCGGACACACTGGATCCGCCGGTTCGTGATCAGGAACATCCCCGTCCCAAGAGGAGAGCGCATGGCGGAGCAGTCCTCCGAGGTCCTGGCGGAGCCGGACGAACCTGCCGCCGCCATGAGCCCGGCGGAGACCGAGACGAGGCTCGCCCAGGTGCTGGCCGGCCTGCTGGGGGCCGAGACCGTCCCGGTGGACAGTCACTTCTTCACCGACCTGGGCGCCAACTCCCTCGTCATGGCGCAGTTCTGCGCCCGGATACGGAAACGGGCGGATCTGCCGTCCCCGTCCATGCGGGACATCTACCGGCACCCCACGATCCGGAGCCTGGCCGCGGCTCTCGAACACACCGCCCCGCCGGCGCCGGCACGCCTGCCGTCGTCGGAGCCTGAGCCCGTGCCGTTGCCGAAGCCGGCCGGGAACAGGCGGACCCACCTCCTGTGCGGGACCGTCCAGTTGCTGGCCTTCCTGTGCTACTCCCTCGTCTCCGGACTCGTCACCGCCACCGGGTACGAGTGGATCGCCACCGGCTCGGGCGTGGCCGACGTCTATCTGCGGTCGGTCGTGTTCGGAGGCGTCGGGTTCGTCACCGTGTGCGCCTTCCCGGTCGTCGCCAAGTGGCTGCTCATCGGCCGCTGGCGACCGGGGGAGTTCCCCGTGTGGGGCCTGACGTATCTGCGCTTCTGGCTGGTCAAGGCGCTGCTGCACGCCAATCCGATGGTCTTCCTCACCGGTACTCCGCTGTACGTGCTGTATCTGCGGGCCCTGGGCGCGCGCGTCGGCAAGGGTGTCACGATCCTGTCCCGCACGGTCCCGGTCTGCACCGACCTGCTGACGATCGGCGCGGGGACGGTGATCCGCAAGGACTCGTTCTTCCTCGGCTACCGGGCGCACGCGGGCCGTATCCAGACCGGACGGGTCACACTGGGCCGCGACGTCTTCGTCGGCGAGAAGACCGTCCTGGACATCGACACGTCGATGGGCGACGGCGCCCAGCTCGGCCACGCGTCCGCCCTGCACCGGGGCCAGGCGGTCCCGGACGGCGAGCGCTGGCACGGATCCCCGGCGGAGCCCACCCGGACCGACTACGCCAGGGTCCCGCCGGCCCGGTGCGGCACCGCGCGCCGGGCCTGGTTCGGCCTCGGCACCCTGCTGCAGCTCTTCCTGCTGTACGTCCCCCTGGTCGTCGGCGGGGCGTACATGCTGTTCACCGAGGTGCCGGCGATCGGCGAGCGGCTCGACCCGCAGACGGCCGTCCTCTCCCGCTCTCAGCTGCTCTCCGACGCGCTGGTGCTCTCCCTCGTGCTGTTCTTCGGGTGCACCGCTCTGGGCCTGCTGGTCCTGGCCACCGTCCCGCGTCTGCTGGGCCTGGTCGTCCGCCCCGGCAAGGTCTATCCGCTCTACGGACTCCACTACGCGCTGCACCGGGCCACGGCCCGCATGACCAACGTCAAGTTCTTCGCCTGGCTCTTCGGGGACAGCTCGTACATCGTGCCGTACCTGCGCGGCATCGGATACGACCTCTCGCGGGTGGAGCAGACCGGATCGAACTTCGGCACCGAAGTGCAGCACGAGACGCCGCTGCTGGTGTCCGTCGGCAGCGGGACGATGGTCGCCGACGGCCTCTCCGTCCTCAACGCGGACTACTCCAGCACGTCCTTCCGGCTGTCCAGGGTGTCGATCGGCCCGCGCAACTTCCTGGGCAACAACATCGCCTACCCGGCGGGCGGCCGGACGGGCGACAACTGCCTGCTCGCGACGAAGGTGATGATCCCCCTCGACGGCGAAGTCCGGGAAGGCGTCGGGCTCCTCGGCTCACCGTGCTTCGAGATCCCCCGCTCGGTGGAGCGCGACGCGCGGTTCGACCACCTCCGCACGGGTGACGCGTTCCGCCGCCGGCTCGCCGCCAAGAACCGCTACAACCTCCACTCGATGCTGCTGATGCTGCTCGTGCGATGGCTGCACACCTTCGCGCTCACCCTGCTGGGCCTCGCCTCCGTGGACCTGTACGGCTTGGCCGGACACGTGGTGATCGCCGGGTACCTGGCGATCACGCTCGCCTTCTCCACCGCGTACTTCGTGCTGGTGGAGCGCTGCATCACCGCGTTCCGTCCGCTGCGCCCCCGGCTGTGCTCCATCTACGACCCGTACTTCTGGTGGCACGAGCGGCTGTGGAAGGTGCCGACCCAGTTCCTCGAGGTCTACAACGGAACTCCCTTCAAGAGCCTGGTCTGGCGGCTGCTGGGCGTGCGCATCGGCCGCGGGGTGTTCGACGACGGCTGCTATCTGACCGAGCGGACCCTCACCGCCATCGGCGACGCGTGCACGCTCAACGCCGGCAGCAAGATCCAGTGCCACTCGCAGGAGGACGGCACCTTCAAGTCCGACCGGACCACGCTCGGCACCGGCTGCACGCTCGGCGTCGGCGCCCATGTGCACTACGGCGTGACCATGGGCGACGGCTCGGTGCTGGCCCCCGACTCCTTCCTCATGAAGGGCGAGGAGGTCCCCCCGAACGCGACGTGGGGCGGCAATCCCGCGGTGGACCTGCCGGAGGGCGGCAGCCGGACCCGCGGACCCGGCCGGGCGACGCCGGCCGCCGACGCCGCCACGGCGACCGTGAGCTGAGGAAGGCCATTCGATGGAGACGTGCGTGGAAGCGGACCGGGAGTTCTGGAGCCGGGTACTGACCGCCGGCGGTGTCACCACGGTGCCCCGCTGGGCCCGGGAGCCGGCCGCGGGAGCCGCCGAGCACGAGATGCCCGTGCCGGCCGAGGTGACGCAGGCGGTGCGGGAACTGGTCCGGCGCCGGGGAACGCCGGTCAGCGTGCTGATGCTGGCCGCACACCTGAAGGTGCTGGCCGTGCTGTCCGGTGAGCCGGACGTGGTCACCGGCTACACCACCGGCGTGCGCGGCGAGCCGCTGCCGTGCCGGGTGACCGTACCGCCGGGATCCTGGCACGCCCTGCTGGCCGCCGCCGCGCACGCCGAGGCGGAGGTACTGGCGCACCGGGAGTTCCCGGTGGAGAAGCTGCGGCGCGAACTGGACGCGACCCGGCCGCCGTACGAGGTCGTGTTCGGTCCCCTCGGAGCCGACGAGAGCCACGCCGACGACGGCGCCCTCCAGGTGCGCTGGTCCGACCGGGGCGGACGGCTGACGCTGCGCCTGCGCCACCGCGCCGACGTGCTCGATGCCACGGCCGCCGCGCGTATCGGCGGCTACCACCTCACGGCGCTCGGACTGATGACGGCCGATCCGGCCGCCGACCACACCCGGCAGAGCCTGCTGTCGGCCGAGGAGGTGCGGGAACAGCTGGAAGGCCTGGCCGGGCCCCGCCGGCCGCTGCCCGACGCCCGGGTGCACGAACTGTTCGAGCAGCGCGTCCGGGCGCACCCGCAGGCCGTGGCGGCCGTGCACGGCGAGCGGGAATGGACGTACGACGAGCTGAACCGGCGCGCGAACAGGCTGGCCCGAGCGCTGCTGGCGCGGGGCCTGGGCCGGGAGGATGTCGTCGCCGTCGTCACCGAACGCGACCTCGACTGGCTCGCCGCGGTGCTGGCCGTGTTCAAGGCGGGCGGCACGTACCTGCCGATCGAGCCGCACTTCCCCGCCGGGCGCATCGCGGCGACGCTGTCCCGGGCGGGCTGCCGGCTGGTCCTGACCGAGCCCGGCAGCACCGGCACCCTCGACCAGGCGCTGGCCACGCTCCCGGACGTCGGGACACTGCGCGTCGACACCGCCTGCGCCGAGGGGCACGCCGACCACGACCTCGGCGTCCGGGTGGACTCCGGCGACCTCGCCTACATCTACTTCACGTCCGGCTCCACCGGCGAGCCCAAGGGAGCGATGTGCGAGCACGCGGGCATGCTCAACCATCTCCACGCCAAGATCGACGACCTGGCGCTCGGCGAGGGATGCGTGGTGGCGCAGACGGCCCCGCAGTGCTTCGACATCTCCCTGTGGCAGCTCCTGGCCCCGCTGCTGGCCGGCGGGAGGACCCTGCTGGTCGAGCAGGACGCCATCACGGACGTGGAGCGCTTCGTCGACACACTGGAGCGCGGCCGGGTCACCGTGGCGCAGCTCGTGCCCTCCTACCTGGAGGTCGTCGTCTCGTATCTGGAGCGGCACCCGCGCACCCTGCCGGACCTGCGGTGCGTGTCGGTGACCGGCGAGGCGCTCAAACGGGAGCTGGTCCAGCGCTGGTTCGCCGTCCGGCCGGGAACCGGGCTGCTGAACGCCTACGGGCTGACCGAGACGTCGGACGACACCAACCACGAACTCCTCACCGAGGTGCCCGAGCGGGTGCTGCTCGGACGGCCCGTCAACAACGTCCGCGTCTACGTCGTGGACGAGCACCTGGCCCTGGTGCCGCTCGGCGCCCCCGGACTGATCGCGTTCTCCGGAGTCTGCGTCGGCCGGGGATACGTCAACGACCCCGAGCGCACCCGCGAGGCCTACCGCAGGGACCCGTACCGGCCGGGTGAACGGCTCTACCTGGGCGGGGACTGGGGACGCTGGCACCCCGGCGGCAAGCTGGAGTTCCTGGGCCGCCGGGACAGCCAGGTCAAGATCCGCGGATTCCGGATCGAGATCGGCGAGATCGAGAACGCGCTGCTGCGCGTGGACGGCGTCCGCGACGGCGCGGTGGTCGTCGCCGAGCGGTCCGGCGGCGGCAAGCAGCTGATCGCCTTCTACACCGGGCGACGGCAGCCGCCCGAGACCCTGCGGGAGGCGCTCGCCACGACACTGCCCGACTACATGGTCCCGTCGGCCTTCCACTGGCAGGAGAGCCTTCCGCTGACCGCCAACGGCAAAACCGACCGCAAGGCCCTGACCGCACGGGCCGAAGCGGCCGCACCGGACGCGGAGGCGGAGGACGGCACCGGCCCGCTCACCCCGACCGAGCGGCGGCTGGCCGCGGCCTGGGCCGAACTGCTGGGAGTGCCCGCGCGGCAGATCGGCCGCACGGCCCACTTCTTCGACTGCGGCGGCACCTCCCTGACCGCGGTCAGGCTCACCCTCGCCCTCGACCGCGCGGTGTCCCTGAAGGACATCACCCGGCATCCGGTCCTCGCCGACCTGGCCGCCCTCATCGACGGCACGGCCCGGCGACGCCCGGACCTGCTGGTGCCCCTGTCCGGCGCGAGCGGCGCCCCGCAGTCCGTGCTGGTGTGCTTCCCCTACGCGGGCGGCAACGCGGTCAACTACCAGCCGATGGCGAGCGCGCTGGCCGCCGCCGGCGTGGCGGTCCTCGCCGTCGACCTCCCAGGCCACCACCTGGCCGAGCACCCCGAGCCGTTCGCGCCGCTCGAGGAGGTGGCCGAGCGGGTCGCCGCCGAGATCACCGCCCGTGGCCTGGACCGGGTCATGCTGTGGGGCCATTCCTCGGGCGCCGCACCGGCGGTGGAGACGGCCCGGAGACTCGGCCGGCGAGGCGTGCGCGTGACACGCCTGTTCCTCGCGGCGCACCTGCTCGGCACGGCCGACGGCCGGCACGCCGCCGCCGAGGAACTGACGCACCTCGACGACGCCGAGATCGCGCGGCGGCTGACCCGGGACGCCGGCTACGCCGAACTCGCCGAGCTGAACGAGCGGCACGCCGCACACATCGGCGCGGCCTACCGGCACGACAGCCTGTGCGCACACCGCTATTTCCAGCAGGCCCTCCAGTCGCCGCCGCCGGAACGACTGTCCGCACCGGTCACCGTGGTCGTCGCCGCCGACGACCCGCACACCGCCGGCCACGCCGACCGGCACCGGGACTGGCTGCTGCTGGCCGAACACGTCGAACTGCACGAACTCGCCGACGGCGGCCACTACTTCCTGCGCACCCGCCCGGCCGACGCCGCCCAGGCCGTGCTGAAGAACGCCGTACCCCTCGCCTCCTCCTGAGCCCGTCGCATCCCCGGGCGGTCCACCGAAAGGAATCCCAGATGCCGTTCTCCTCGCCGGCAGCCGCGCTCGATGTGCAGCTGCGACCGGACAGCCCGGCGCTGCTGCACGTCGACCCCCTCGACGACGCCCTGAGCTGGGCGGCGGAGTACCGTGAGGCGCTGCGCGCACAGGTCGCCGAGCACGGGGCGGTGGTGGTCCGCGGCCTCGGGCTGCGGGACGCCGACCAGGTCGGAGCCGTCTTCGCGCGGCTGTCCGGCGGTCTGATGACGGAACGGGAGGCCTTCGCTCCCCGCCAGGTCCACCTGCCCGGCGTCTACGCCTCCACCACCTGGCCCGCCAACCAGCCGATGTGCATGCACCACGAACTGAGCTACCTGCTCGACGTGCCCGGCCTGATGCTGTTCGCCTGCCTCACCGCGCCCGCGCAGGGCGGGGCGACGGCGGTGGCCGACGCCGAGGAAGTCCTGCGGGCGCTGCCCGCCGCGCTCACCGAACGGTTCGAGCGCGAGGGCTGGATCCTGACCCGCACCTACAACGACGAGATCGGGGCGAGCCTCACGGAGTCGTTCGGCACCGCCGACCGCTCCGAGATCGAGCGCTACTGCCGGGCCCACGCCATCGACGCCGTCTGGCAGCCCGACGGCACCCTGCGCACCGAGCAGCGCCGCAGCGCCGTCGTCCGGCACCCGCACACGGGCCGGCGCTGCTGGTTCAACCAGATCGCCTTCCTCAACGAGTGGACCCTCGCCCCCGAGGTGCGCGAGTACCTGGTGGACGTCTACGGCGAGGACGGACTCCCCTTCAACACCCGCTACGGCGACGGCAGTCCGATCGGCGAGGACGTCGTCCAGCTGATCAACTCCACCTACGAGGCGCACACCCGGCGCGAGCCCTGGCAGGCCGGCGACCTGCTGCTCGTGGACAACATCCGCACCGCCCACAGCCGGGAGGCCTTCACCGGGGAGCGACAGGTCCTGGTGGGCATGGCCGAGCCCGTGCACCCGGCCGGCCACACGGCGAACCCGGAGGCGAGCGAGCGATGACCGACGTACTGCCGGCCGCCACCCCGGCCCCGTCCGGACCCGCGCCCGTGCCGACGTTCGCGGTGATCGGGGGCGAGCAGGTGCAGCGCGCCCTGAGCGGACGCGAGCAGCAGATCGTGGAACTGGTCGAGGCCGCCTACCGGCTGCACGACGCCGGAGACACGGTCAACCCGCCGTCGTACTTCCTGCGCTTCCCCGACCGCCCTACGGCCCGGATCATCGCCCTGCCGGCCTCCCTCGGCGGACCGGACCGCGTGGACGGCCTGAAGTGGATCTCCAGTTTCCCGCAGAACGTGAGCGCCGGGCTGCCACGCGCCTCCGCGGTGCTCATCCTCAACGACCACGACACCGGCTACCCGTTCGCCTGCCTGGAGAGCTCGATCATCAGCGCCACCAGGACCGCCGCGTCCGCGGCGCTCGCCGCCGACCGGCTCAGCCGCGGCAGGCCCCGCCCCACCCTCGTCGGATTCTTCGGCACGGGCCTGATCGCCCGCTACATCCACACCTTCCTCACCGGCACCGGCTGGACCTTCGAGGCGGTCGGCGTGCACGACGTGTCCGCCGACAGCGCCGCCGGCTTCCGCGGCTACCTGAGCCAGGCCGGCACCACCGCACCGGTCACCGTCCACGACAGCGCCGAGGACCTGGTCCGCTCCAGTGACCTCGTCGTCTTCGCCACCGTCGCCGCCCGGCCGCACGTCACCGACCCGGCCTGGTTCGGCCACAACCCGCTCGTCCTGCACGTGTCGCTGCGCGACCTCGCCCCCGAGATCCTGCTCGGCTCGGCCAACTTCGTCGACGACGTCGAGCACTGCCTGAAGGCCGACACCTCACCCCACCTGGCCGAACAGCTCACCGGCAACCGCGACTTCCTGACCGGAACGCTCAGCGACGTCATGGCCGGACGCGTCGCACCCCCGGCCGACCGGCCGGTGGTCTTCTCGCCGTTCGGGCTAGGCGTCCTCGACCTGGCCGTCGGCCGTTACGTCTACGACGAGGTGTCCCGGACGGGCGGCCTGCGTGTCATCGATGACTTCTTCCACGAACTTCGCCGTTACGGCTGAGGCAGTCGTCCTCGGCCGGGCACCAGGAGGTCCGCCGTGCCTGTCGTCTCGGCTCCGTACGACTTCAACCAGGGCGATCTCTTCGTCGATCTGGAGTCCGTCTGCGGATACCCGCTCTATCTGAAGTGCGAGGCCTTCAACTTCGCGGGCTCCATCAAGCTGAAGGCCGCCAGGGAGATGGTGGAGAGCGCCGAACGGGACGGAGTCCTGGCACCGGATTCCGTCCTCGTGGAGTCGTCCTCCGGGAACCTCGGCGTCGCGCTCGGCATGATCGCCGCGAGCAAGGGCTACCGGTTCCTGTGCGTGACGGACTCCCGCTGCAACCTGTCCACCCGCCTGCTGATCGAGGCGCTCGGCAACGAGGTGCACATCGTCGCGGACCAGGACTCCAACGGGGGCTTCCTCGGCGCCCGCATCGAGTACGTCCGCGCCCTGTGCGCCTCCGACGACCGGTACGTCTGGCTCAGCCAGTACACCAACGAGGGCAACTGGAGGGCGCACTACCGCACCACGGGCCCGGAGATCGCGCGCCAGTTCCCGGAACTGGACGTCCTCTTCGTCGGCGCGGGCACCACCGGGACCCTGATGGGCTGCGCACGCTACTTCCGGCAGTGGCACCGGCCGGTGCGGATCGTCGCCGTGGACAGCGCGGGGTCGGTGGCCTTCGGCGGCGAGCCGGGCCGCCGGATGATCCCGGGCCTCGGCATGAGCATGCGCCCGCCGCTGCTCGACGAGTCCTTCGTGGACGAGGTGATCCGGGTGGAGGAGACCGACACCATCCGCATGTGCCACCGCCTGGCCCGGCGCGGCTACCTGTTCGGCGGCTCCACCGGAACGGTGGTCAGCGCGGCGACGGGCTGGCTCGCCCGGCACGAGGGGAGAGCCGTCACCGCGGTGGCCATCGCCCCGGACCTCGGCGAGCGCTACCTCGATACCGTCTACCAGACCAACTGGCTGCAGGACCTGTACGGCGACCAGACGCTGGACTCCCTGGAGGCCGGCCGCTGACGGACCCTGCGCACGGTCACCGGGCTGAGCAGGCTCGCCGGACCCGGTGACCGCGCGGGGCCGGCGAGCCTTTTCGGCCCGCGATCCGCGACAGCGGCTCCCGCCCTCGGGCGGCGCGGCGGGAGAGACCGTCGGCCCGGCGCCGGTCGTTGATGAACGGCGTCGAGGTGACCCGGCCGCGCCCGATGAAGTTCGTGACCGAGGCCGACGCGGTGCCGATCGGCGGCGGCGTACGGACACGGGACGTGGTCGCCGACGACCGGCTGCCCGGCCGACTGCGGCTCGACCCCGCGCGGCAGTCCAGTGCTCCGGCGTGCTCTGGTCCTCGCCCGGCTGGGGCTGCTGGACGCCATGCCGGCCTGCAGGGGGAACATCGCCATGGCCGGCGGTTGCCTGGTCTCCCAGTACCTCGCCCCCTGGATGATCATCCGGCTGCTCGGCGAGCACCAGCAGACCGTCGAGCGTGCCCTGGGCGCCGTCCACGCGGGCGAGGCGGCCCGGCGCTGACGTCCCGGGCGGCATGCGGCGGCCGGGGTGACTACATCCCCTCGGCCCTGCCCGCCGTCGCCGGCGCCGCCACGGCGGCGCCGGCCGTCGAGGTCTGTTCCGGCAGAGTCAGGAACAGGGTCAGGCCGGCGCTCGCCAGGTAGAGTCCGGCGAAGATCCACATCACGCCCTGGACGCCGAGCGGCCCGAGGAAGAGGGCGACCACGGCCGGGCCGGCGAACGTGCTGGCGCCCGCGCCGAGGTTGAGCGCCGACATCGCCTGCCCCTTGTGCTCCGGCGCCAGCGACGGCATGAGCGCGGACAGCGGCACGTAACCGGCGAGCGTCGCACCGAAGAGGCTCACCAGCACCATGGCCGCCGGGAAGTCGTCGCCGGAGGCCGTGGTGCCGTAGTAGAGCAGGAGCGTGGTGACCGCGCAGCCCACCCCGCCGAACCAGGCGACGGTGCGCTGCCAGCCGAGCCGGTCGCCGACGAGCCCGAAGAGCAGGTTGAAGAAGATGTTGGTGGCGAACATCGCGGACAGCAGCCGCAGCCACTCGGTCAGGGAGAAGCCCAGCGTGTCGGTGAAGAACACGGGCAGGAAGACCAGGAAACCGAACTGCGCCGCGGTGTTGACGGTGCGTACCACCGCGCCGACGCCGATGCGCGGGTTGCGCCAGACGATGGAGAGCGAGCCGAGCAGCGTGGCGACCGGCCGCTCACCGATGGGCGCCAGCCGTGTCCTGCCCGTCGGCTCGCGCACGAGGAACAGCGCGATCAGGCCACCCGCCGCCACCAGGGCCAGCGCGAACCACAGGGTGCGGTAGGTGCCCAGCCACGGCACCGTGAAACTGGCCACCAGTGAGCCGAGCGTGGGCAGCCCACCGGTGAAGGCGAACCAGAACCAGCCCACGGCGGAGCCGAGCCGGTGCCTGGGCGTCACCGCCGTCACCCAGACGAGGAAGCCGTAGGCGAAGAGCGGATAACCGAATCCGCGCAGACCATAGCTGGTCAGCAGCAGCCAGTAGTGGTGCGTGGGGACGGCGAGGCCGAGAAAGGCCACCTGCAGCGCGGCCCAGATGGCGAGGCCCAGCATCATCACCCGGCGCGGGCCCCACAGGTCGGAGAGCGCCCCGGAGAACCAGGCGGAGACGCTCGCCGTGACGCCGTACACGGTGAACAGCAGCGCCACGCGTTCCTTGGAGAGGCCCTCGTGCAGCAGGTAGGGGGAAAGGAATCCTGATTCGACACCGTCACCGATCATGAAGACCAGCACACCGAGAAATCCCCAGGAAAGGGCCTTCGGAATGCCGATACGGTCCAGGAAATCGGGATGTCCGGTTTTCGCGGGTGGGGCGGGGAGATTCAGGGGGACGGTCACGTCGGCCACCTTCTTGCGGAATGGGGAGAGCGGAGTGCCGTACGGCGTGGGACCGATGAAAAGACCGCTCCAGGGCGGGGTCAATCCGTCATCGGAAAGACCTCGCCGGCCGGGTGACCCGTCGTGTTAAATCGTCGTTCCGTCGCTGCGTGGGGAGCCCGGACCTCGGCATTCCGCCGCAGCTCAGTGCGGTGTGCGGGCGACTGCGGGATGGGGTGCGCCGAGTGAGAACCGTGTGATGTTCACGTGGTGTCGTGCGACGGGAGCGCCGAGGAGGCCGCGGACGTCCCCGCCACGGTGCGCACGTGGACTCCGTTGTCGCGCAGGCGCCGCACCTCTCCCGCCGGGGCGTCGTCGTCGACGAGGACCAGGTCGAAGTCGGTGAGCGGGGCGAGCGCGTACAGGCCCTGGTTGGCGAACTTCGTGTGGTCGATGATCAGCACCCGGCGCGAGGCGGCGGCCATCATGGCCCGCTTGACCTGCACAGTCTCGGGCGACATGTGATAGCAACGGCCGCCGGTCACCGCCGTCGTCGACATGAACAGCACATCGGCGCGGAACGCCTCCACGCTGTGCGCGGTGTGCGCGCCCATGAAGGCGTCGTAGGCGGGGAAGTAAGTGCCGCCCAGGGCGATCAGCGCCACGCCCGGCTCGCGGGCCAGCGCCGAGATCGCCGGCAGCGAGTTGCTGATCGCCGTGATCGGGGTGTGGTCCGACAGGTGGCGGACCAGGTGCAGACAGGTCGTGGAGTCGTCGATCATCACGACCTGGCCGGGCGCGAGTTCCTCGGCGGCGGCCCGCGCCAGCAGCTGTTTGGCCAGCACCATCGTCGACAGGCGTTCGCCGGCGCTGCCGTGGAACTGTGTCGAGGGCAGACAGCTCGCCCCGCCGCGCACCTTGCGCAGCCACCCCTGTGCCTGCAGGGCGTCCAGGTCGCGGTGGATGGTCATGACGCTCACGCCGAACTCGGCCGCGAGCTCGCTGGTGCGGACGAACCCTCTGCTCGTGACGAGTTCACGCACCCGGTTCCGGCGCCCCTCCTGCGCCTCCGTACGGGCGTCCAGACCGGCCACGGCAGCCGCTCCTTCCTGAGAAGAGCCTCATGAGAATCCCACACGAACGTAACACGGTGCGGCCGCGCCGCGGCCCGGCCGGTGTCCGCGTGAGCGGCGCACGCGCCGGCAGCCGCGGCGGGCCCGGGACGGAATGTCACACGGCGCGCGCGGCCGGCCGCGGGACAAGTCGCGGGACGGATTGACGGCCCTCGCGGAGACGCGTTTCCTGATTTCTGCGAGCCGTCCGTGGCCGGACCGTCCGATTCGACGGGCCCGTTCCGTGGGCGCGGGCCTTTGCGAAGGGGCAGGTATTGAAGTCATGTCGGTTCTCACGATCGACGTCGGAACATCGGTCATCAAATCCGTCGTGTTCGACGACCAGGGCCGGGAGCTGGCGGTCTCGCGCATCGGCACCGAGGTGCTGCGGCCCCGTCCCGGATGGGCGGAGCAGGACATGGACGCGGTGTGGAACGGGGTCGTGTTCACCGTGCGCAGCGTCCTGTCCCGGCTCGGCCCGGCCCAGGAACCGGTATGGCTGGTGGGCTTCACCGCCCAGGGCGACGGCTGCTGGCTCGTGGACGGCGACGGCCGTCCCACGGGCCCGGCGATCCTGTGGTCCGACGGGCGCGCCGGCGACCTGCTCACCCGCTGGCAGGCCGACGGCGTCCTGGAGCGGGCCTTCCGCCGCAACGGCTCGCTGACGTGCAGCGGCATGCCGAACGCGGTGCTCAGCTGGCTCGCCGAGCACGACCCGGAGCGACTGCGGCGCTCCCGCACCGCGCTGACCGCGGCCGGCTGGCTGTTCCTGAAGTTCACCGGTGTCACCGCCATCGACGAGTCCGACGCCTCGGCGCCCTTCCTCGATCACACCACCGGCGCGTACGACCCCGAGATCCTCGACCTGTTCGCGATGACGTGGGCCGAACCGCTGCTGCCCCGGATCCTCGGCGAGCACGAGCGCATCGCCGAGATCACCGGCCCCACCGCCGCCGAACTCGGCCTGCCCGCCGGGCTGCCCGTCGTCATGGCCCCCTACGACATCGCCGCCACCGCCCGCGGCGCCGGAGCCGTCAACCCCGGCCAGGCCTGCGCCATCCTCGGCACCACCCTGTGCACCGAGATCGTCACCCGCGAACCGGACACCGGGGGTGAGCCGTGCGGCATCAACATCGCCTACCGCGGCCGCGAACGCGTCCTGCGCGCCTTCCCCACGCTCTCCGGCACCGAGGTCCTCGACTGGACCTGCCGCACCCTGGGCGCAGCAGATCCCGCCGCGCTCGGCAGGCTCGCCTTCGGCACCGGGCCGGGCGCGGGCGGACTGGCGTTCCTGCCGTACCTCTCGCCCGCCGGTGAGCGGGCCCCGTTCCTGGACCCGCACGCTCGCGGCGCCTTCTGGGGCCTGTCCCTGGACCACACCCCCGCCCACGTCGCCCGCGCCGTCTTCGAGGGGCTGTCCCTCGTCGTCCGCGACTGCCTGGCCGCGTCCGGGACCGCCGTCCACGAACTGCGCCTGTGCGGCGGCGGATCGGCCAGCGACGCCTGGTGCCGGCTCATCGCGGACGTCACCGGCGTGCCGACGGCCCGCAGCGCCGACACGGAACTGGGCGCCAAGGGCGCGTTCCTGACCGGTCTCGTCCTCACCGGGGCGGAGAGCAGCATGCACAGCGCCGCCGCCAAGTACGTCCGCATGTGCTCCAGCTGGGAGCCCGACGGCGAACGCGCCGCGTTCTACGACGGGCTCTACGCCGCGTACATCACCTGGCGCGACGCCGCCCGCTCCCTCGGCTGGGCGCCCGCACCCGCGTCCGTCCCCGCCGCGCCGCTCGCCGGCGCACCGGCCGCCTCCCCGCCCCGCACCCCGGAGACCCCGCATGTCTGACGCCCTGTCACCCGAGGCCGTCCATCTGGGACTCGACCTCGGCACCCAGAGCGCCCGCGCGGTCGCCGTGGACGGTACCGGACGGCTGCTGGCGGCCGCGTCCCGTCCGCTGACCGGCCACCGCGACGGCGTACGCCACGAGCAGGACCCCGAGCAGTGGTGGTCCGCGCTCGCCGCCGCCTGCCGTGCGGCCCTGACCGGCATCGACCCGCGCCGGGTGCGCGGCCTGGCCGTGGACGCCACCTCCGGGACCGTGCTCCTGGCCGACGCCCGGGGCCGCCCGCTCACCCCGGGCCTGATGTACGACGACCGCCGCGCCGACGCGTACACCAGCCGCGTCAACACGCACGGCGCGCGCGTGTGGGACAAGCTCGGCTACCGCGCCATGCAGCCCTCCTGGGCGCTGCCCAAACTCCTCTGGATGCTGGACGACCCAACCCTGCCGGGCGGCCGGGACCTGCCGGCGGGCACCCGCCTGCTGCACCAGGCCGATCTGATCACCTGGCGGCTCGCCGGGCACCAGGTCGCGAGCGATGCCAGCCACGCCCTGAAGACGGGCTACGACCTGATCGCCGAGCGGTGGCCCGAGGCCGAACTCGACGCGCTCGGCGTCCCCGGCGCGCTGCTGCCCGACGTCGTACGGCCCGGAACGGTCCTCGGCACGGTGTGCGCCGAAGCCGCCGAGACGACCGGCATCCCCGCCGGCACGCTCATCACCGCGGGCATGACCGACGGCTGCGCCGCGCAGATCGCCGCAGGGGCGCTCACCCCCGGCTCCTGGAACGCGGTGCTGGGCACCACCCTCGTGCTCAAGGGGGCGAGCCCCCACCTCGTCCGCGATCCCGGCGGCGTGGTCTACTGCCACCGCGGCCCCGGCGGCACCTGGCTGCCCGGCGGCGCCTCCAGCAGCGGCGCCGGCATCCTCACCCACCGCTTCCCCTCGGCGGGCCCCGCCGACCTCGACGCGCTGACCACGCGGGCCGCCGCGACCGGCTCCACCGCCGTCGTCTACCCCCTGGCGGGCTCGGGCGGCGAACGCTTCCCGTTCCGCGCGCCCGAGGCAGAGTCCTTCGTCCTCGGCGAACCCACGGGCGACGCCGAGGAGTTCCACGCCTGCCTGCTGGGCGTGGCCCTGCTCGAACGGCTCTGCCTCGACTACCTCGACCACCTCGGCGCCCCCGTCGACGGCCCGCTCACCTTCACCGGCGGCGGCGCCCGCAACCGCTACTGGGCGCAGCTGCGCGCAGACGTGCTCGGCCGCCCCGCCCGGCTGCCCGAGCAGGCGGAGAGCGCCCTCGGCATGGCGGTGCTCGCCGCCACCGCCTCGGGTGCCACCCTGGAGGAGGCCGCGGGCGCCATGGTGCGGCTGCGCGAGGAGCTGCGCCCCGACCCCGCCCGCACCGCCCGCCTGCTCCCCGTCTACCTCGATTTCGTCGACGCGCTGGACCGCCGCGGCTGGCTGGCACCCGCCGTGGCCGGCCACGCGCGTGGAAGGGCCCGACAGTGACCGACTTCCTCCTCGTACGCCATGGGGAGACCGTGTGGCACGCGGACAACCGCTACGCGGGCCGCAGCGACGTGCCGCTCACCGAACTCGGCCGCCGGCAGGCCGCGGAGCTGGGGGCCTGGGCCGCCGGGCAGCACCTGGACGCCGTCCTCTGCTCACCGCTGTCCCGGGCCCGGCAGACCGCCGAGCCCGCGGCGGCCGCGCTGGGCCTCACGCCCTGGGTCGACGAGCGCCTGTGCGAGGTGGACTTCGGCCGCGGCGACGGTCTGACCCGCGCCGAGATGGCCGAGGCGTTCCCCGAGGCGCTCGCCGCCTTCCTCACCGACCCGGTCGACCACCACCTGCCCGGCGGGGAGCATCCCGCCGCGGCGGCGGACCGCGCGGCCGCCTGCCTCCAGGAGATCGCGCACAAGCTCCCCGACGGGCGCGTCCTCGTCGTGGCCCACTCCACCCTGCTGCGCCTGGTGCTGTGCCGGTTCCTCGGCATCCCCCTCGCCCGCTACCGCCAGGTCTTCCCCGCCCTGCACAACGGCGCCCTGACCGAGCTGCGGCTGCGCGACGGCCAGGCGTCCCTGCTCCGCCTCAACGCACCCGTTCGCTGAGCCACCGCTCGCCTTCGCCGATCCAGTGCGCTCCTTCGCCGACCCACCGCTCTCCGGGAGACCCACCGTGCCCACCACCGTCCTCGCCGCCGGCGACCACTTCGTCCTGCCCGATCTGCTCGAACAGGAACTGCGGGCCGCCGCGCCCGCCGGTACCGACCTGGACGTCCGGCAGCTCCGACTGCCATGGCCGCACACCCCGTTCGGAAAGGTCGCCGAGGTCGACGAGGCGTCCGGAACCGAAGAGGAGATCATCGAGGCGCTGCGCGGCGTCCGCATCTGCCTCACCCAGATGGCCCCGCTGACCGAACGGGTGCTGGCCGCGTGCCCCGATCTGGAGCTGTTCTGCGTCAGCCGGGGAGGACCGGTCAACGCGAACCTGGAGGCCGCCACCCGGCACGGCGTCGCCGTCTGCTACGCCCCGGGACGCAACGCCGTCGCCACCGCGGAGCACACCCTCGCGCTGATCCTCGCGGCCGCCCGCGGCCTCGGCGACGTCCACACCGACCTCAAACGGGGCACCTGGCGCGGCGACTACTACGACTACACGCGCTGCGGCGTCGAGATCGACGGCTCGGTCGTGGGCCTGGTCGGCTTCGGCGCCATCGGCTCGCGTGTCGCACGCGTCCTGACCGCCATGGGGGCCACGGTCCTCGTCCACGACCCCTATGTGTCACCGGAGGCCGTGCGGGGCGTCGCCCGGCTCGTGTCCCTGGACGAGCTGCTGAGCAGCTCCCGCATCGTCTCCCTGCACGCGCGGGTGACGGACGAGACCCGCGGCATGATCGGACAGGCCCAGATCGAGGCCATGCCGCGGGGTTCGGTCCTCGTGAACTGCGCCCGGGGCGCCCTGGCCGACTACGACGCGGTGTGCGACGCGCTGGACTCGGGGCATCTGGCGGCCGCCGGCTTCGACGTGTTCCCCGTCGAACCGGTACCCGCCGGCTCGCGTCTGCTGTCCACCCCGAACGTCGTCCTCACCCCGCACATCGCCGGCGCCAGCCGCGAGGTCGCCCACAAGGCCGCCCGCATCGTCGCCGCCGACGCCGCCCGCTTCCTTCGCGCCGGGCAACTCGCCCACTGCGCCAACCCGGAGGCGCTGCGGGGCTGAACGGACGCCTGCCGGCTGGAAGATCCCGGCTCAGCGCACCCGGCCCCGCGCCTTCAGCGGCACCGGAGGCAGTTCCGGAGCGGGCAGCGGATCCCCGTCGTACCCCTTGACCACCCCGAATCTCGACCCGTTCATCCAGTCCTTCCGGGCCTGTTCGATGTCGTCCTGGGTGCGTCCGACGAAGTTCCACCATATATCGCACTACGCCGCTGTTTCCGCAGATCAGCGACCTGCGCGACTGCTCCTGGTCAGCAAAGGGTCAGCATCAGTCGCGAGGAGTCGGTCGGCCATGGCGCGGGATTCGTTGGTCCGGGGGATGGGCTCGTTCTTCAAGGAGTGCGAGCATCCGCGGTCCCGGTGGCCGAAGTGCCCCCACCCCTACAAGATCCGGTACCGGTCGGCGGCCGGCAAGCAGCTGGAGGAGTCGGGGTTCACGGACCGCGACAAGGCCGTCGGGCGTTTGACAGAGATCTACAACGAGAAGAAGACGGCACCGCAGGCTCGGTCGAAGGCGGAGCGCATCCAGAAGTACGGGTCCATGCGGTTCGACGAGTACGTCGAGGAGTGGAAGGCCGGCCAACGTCATCTGGCTGTCGCGTCGGTTCGGCACCTCGACTCGCTTTTGGAGCACCACCTCTACCCGGCGCTCGCCAGCCGACGGATGAACTCCTTCGATCACAAGGTCGTTGACGGCTTCATCCGTACCATGGAACGCAACGGCGTCGGTCTGGCTACCCAGTCCAACGCCTTCGAGAAGCTGCGCTCGGTCCTCCTGGACGCACATAGGCTCGGGATCTTTCCCGATAACCCGGTGGCCGGCGTCAAGCCGCCGCAGTACGACCCGGCGCGCGCCGTGATCCCGTCCCCCGAACAGCTGCGCGCGCTACGCACCGCAGGCGACGACGCGTTCATGTTGATCGTGCTGATGAGCGGTTGTGGTCTGCGGAACGGCGAAGCGGCGGCCGTGAACCTCAACAACATCGTCGCCGAAGACGTGTACCGGGTCACCGAGCAGGTCATCCTGTCCACCAGGCAGTGCGGCCCGCTCAAGCACCGTAAGGCGGGGGAGTACCGCGATGTTCCCCTTCCCGCTCGGGTCGGGAGACGATCGAGTGGTATGCCGAGACGTACGGAACGGTCGACGGCTACCTTCTGCGTCAGCCGACCGACCCCAGCAAGCCGTATCCGCACTGGGGCATGGACAATCAGGACGAGCGAGACACAGAAGAAACCTCCGATCGAGCGCTTTGTAATGTCTGCAGCCGAAACGCGTCAACTGGTCAGCCTGGGCCGACAATTAGCCCCCTACGGGATACGTTGCTGCTTAGTCCATGCCTCGACTTCCGACATCTTGAATCGAATCTTGGCGTTGATGCCTGAGCCAAATCTGTAAGGGGCAAGCCCTGAGCGTGCGGCATTCCTGTAGATCCAGGAAACGGACACATTCAGATATTCAGCCGCTCCTCGCACGCTCATGAACTGCGCTGTCATAGTCCCTCAAGAGATCGGTAAGACACTCTGTCGCACACTGGCCTTGTCGGTTGGCCGTGTTGACAGTTCCGTGGTCTGGCCGATCGCCGGTTTGGCCAACCGGCGAAGATGGGGCATGTTGCGCGCCGCTGAGCTTTTGAGAGTGGCTGTCAGCCCTACTCGCCCGAGACAGCACCAGCACCACGCTCCCGATTCCGGCCAGCCGTAGCCGACTTCGGCCGCCCACAGCCATCCCGGGCGGACAGAGCCCCCCGTCCACCGGGCCCGCGGCGGCACCCAAAGCCTTCCCCTCTCACTCCGGCACCGCAAGAGACATCGAGGCCCACTGCCATGCCTACGAACGGATCAAGGGCCGTGGCCATTCGCTGAACGCCACGGCATGGCAACGCCTAGTCCGCGCCGCAGGCGGTGAACAACAGGTCGCGGGATACTGCGCCCAGTTGATCGGATCCGCGGACGACACCACCCCGACGCCGACGACGGCGAACAAGGCCAAGAAGACCGGCAAGACGAAGAACGTGAACAAAGCGGGCAACGGCCTGAGGAAGTCGAGCGCCGAGATCAAACCGTCGAAGAAGCCCTCCGACCGGCACTAGGCAGCGCCCGATTCGAGGTGCGACTGGGCGTCACCGACGGGGCCCGGACCTGCCACAGCGCAACGGGGCGCCGGCCTCCACGCACGCTCCGACCCTCACGAGGCACTGGCGGCGGCCCTGTGCGAACTTCTGCCGCTCGACGAGGCACGGCTCGCGGAGTGCTGCGCGGATGTCGCTTTCGCTGGCCGCACCACCGTCTCGCCCGAACTCGCGGCCGTGCAGCGGAGGCGCTGGCTGCGATCCATACGCGAGCACAGTGCTCTGCCTCTACATACTTCATGCAAGCGGATCGGAGTGCGAATCGCCGGCAAAGGGCGTCGAGTCCAGCGAACGGTTGGGCCGTTGTCGGTGGGTCATCGAGCGCACGATCTCCTGGCTGACCGGCTACCGGCGTCTGTCACCCCGCTGCCCAGCGACATCCCCGCAACTACCTGGCCTTCCTCGGCCTCGCCGCGGCATTCTGCTGCTACAAACGCCTCCTCAAACTGACCATGTAGGACACGGTGTGAGTCACGGATCGTGGCCGCGCTGACTCGACTGCCAGTGCTGTCTGCGATGTCGTGAGTTGGCCCGGTGGCAAGGATGCGTACTCAACGTGATCAATCCTGCGTCACGGCTTCAGCGCTGGCTACACAGGATGGCGTATCGCGAGTTCCCCCCCGCATACGTCTGACTTCGGTGTTTATCATCGCCCGTCACTCGTTCGGTAACTCTTGCTGCACTTAAGCCTCTTGTGTGCTCGCGATACGCGCCCGCACGATTGAGTGAACGGCTTCACAAGCGAGCGAGGATGGCACCATTGCAGATCAATCGCGCGGCGGCCACTACGGCGCTGGCCGTATCGCTGGTGGTTGGCTTGGCCGGTTCGGCCATGGCTGACGACACCGGCGTGAGTTATGCGTACAACCGGCAGGCCGCCGTGGACTGGGCGGAACAGCACGCCCAGGACGCTGAGCCCTTCCCGGCGTCCTGCACGTGGTTCGTCACCAACGTCCTGTGGGCGGGTGGCCTGCCGCAGGACGCCGGCTGGAACGCAGCCGGAAGCCACGGACACCTGCAGCCCCGGCCGGGCACTCCCTCCGCCACTGCGGCGCAGCCGCTGCTGGACTACTTGAGTGCTCGGTACCCGTACACCAGGCCGGTTGGGATGGACTTCACGGCGAATGCGGTGCCGCAGGCCGAGCCGGGGGACATCGTCGCCTACGACTGGGAAGGAGACGGGACCATCGATCACCTGGCCCTGGTGGTCGACATCGCCCCCGGTCAGTATCCCGAGGTCGCGGAGTGGGGCACGGACGGCACCACCCCCACCAGGTACGTCAAGCGCGGGTGGACGTACTCCGAGAAGGATCCGGGCTGGTTGCAGAGTAAGCACCCGTACGTGAAGGCGTGGCTGTGGCACGTCGACACGACGTATCTGCCGAGCTTCTGACCTTCTTGTGGGCCCCGTCGCGGAAGCGGCGGGGTCTTCGTCGTGGTGCCTTACGCGGGCGGGAGCGGCCCGGAGCCATTTATCCGATGTGCGAGCGCAGTGCCATCGTGGACGCCGAGAAGCACTACGACGAGGCCGTCGTCGTGCTGGACGACGACCACGTGGGCGTCCTGTCGCGGATCCTGCTCACCTTCGAAGGCCCGTGAGGGTGAACCCGGACATGGGCTGGTTGATTTCGCCTACGTGTGTGTCGGACTCAAGAGATGTGGCCCCGTGCGATGTT
Organism: Streptomyces sp. NBC_00557; assembly: GCF_036345995.1. Lineage (NCBI taxonomy): Bacteria > Bacillati > Actinomycetota > Actinomycetes > Kitasatosporales > Streptomycetaceae > Streptomyces > Streptomyces sp. NBC_00557. The sequence continues at coordinate 945,582 of NZ_CP107796.1, read as the reverse complement.
ATACACGGTCTTCTGGTAAATGAGGGTGGATTGCGCCCGGTTTTTGATGGCTGATCCGGACTGGCAGTGGCAGCGCTCAGGGCCGTCCGTGGCGGTCGCGCATTCCCTGTCCCCCCTGGGCACAAGGCGGGGCTCTGCGTCAGCACTGATCACCAGCCCTGACCAGAGGGTGACACCTTCCGGGGCTGGGTGAGGCACGAGTAAGGCGGGGACGAGATGTGGCCACACCTCAATCGCTTACTCGAGTCGAATACTTGACCGAATCTGTAGGGTCATACGCAAACCGTGATATCAGGCATGGCTCACCTGTTCTCACTCTGATGGGGTGATCTTCCCGTTCACGAGATGGGAGAACACCCACGATGCATAAGAGACGCTTAACCGCCATAGCTCTCGGTATCGGCAGCCTCGCCGCGATGCTCACCGGGACCACTGCGCACGCTGCCCCCAGTGCGGACAGCGACCAGGGGCAGGTCATCTGGCTGCGCTCCAGCAAACCCATCGACCTGCCGCTGGGCATCAAGTACCAAAGCGCCCTGGCTAAGCAACGCTCGTCTGTCTCCGCTCAAAGGCTGCAGACCAGCGAGACACCGCAAGCCCCACAACCGTCCAGCGAGACCCAGGAGCAGAAGATCGCTCAGGATGGCGGCCAGAAGTACGTTGCCGAGTCCGGCAACGCCGCCGCTGAGAAGCGAATCGTCACCGCTGCGGCCCTCACCAAGGAACAGTGCCGAGCGATGCCGGACGCGCACACAACCGCCGGCAAGGTGATCAACCACTTCAGCTTCTGCCGCTGGGGCTACAACACGGCCATCAAGCTCAATGGGCAGGGCGAGGTCGAAGGCATGGTCCGGTTCCGCGAGACGGAAATCGGCACGGGTTCCGACAACATGCGGGACGCGACCATCGAAGACCACACCGACCAGCTCACGTCGTCCGGCGTGTTCAACGACTCGGCGCTGATGAGCTTCGAGGTGACACAGGCGGGCTGGCCGTCGTCCAACTCCTGCAAGGTCACCGACATCTCCTCGAACCCCTTCACCGAGACGGTCGGCGCCTGGCGCGATGAGTACATCGCCTATGGCCTGGTGTCTGCCAAGGGCGCCGGCACAGGCCCCGACGACATAGCCACCTGCGTGTACCAGCACAACTGGAAGGTCACCGGCGACGGGGCAACCACGCCGTGGAGCAGCGGCCCCGAGAACGGGCTGCGTTTCGACTCCTCGAAGTCTCTCGGCAGCAAGTTCTATGACGAGGGAGTGATCTTCGATCGGGTCATACCGGTGTTCTCCTACGACCGCGCCAAGAGCGACACCAAGGGCGTCGCGAACCATGTATACGACGCGCTGTACAGGCCGCAGACCACCTACCCGCAAAAGGCCAACAAGGTGATCCCGGGCGACGTCTGGAACGGCCGACCGCCCCTGCACCGCAACTGGGCCAACTACGACGCTGCCGCAGCCGAAACGGCCCGCAAGAACCGGAACGCAAAGGACGCCGCGTGCCGGGGCCTGAGTCGTCCCAACGACAGCTACCAGTGCGACGAATTCCCCTTCGCCTCGACCATGGAAGGCGCCGGCCTGGGTGACGGGAACTTTTCCGTGCGCTACGTGCCGGGCGCCGAGAACAGCAAGGCGGGAACGGAGCTGTCCGACTGGTACGGCAGTGACCGGATCCTGCACAACAACGCATACGGCATCTTCGTGAAGTAAGGCCTACGCCGGAACGGGGGCGGCCCTCGGGCCGTCCCCGACCTGCCAAATGGGTCAGCGCATGTTCAGGGGAGGCTTCCCACTCGTACGGGTCATGCGCTCTCGCCGGCTCCCGGCTTCGGAGGGAGCCGGCGGTTCTTGCGTTCCGGAGGGAACGAAGACAATCACATACGCCTCGAAACCGCCATGACTACCCCGTTCTGTGCGCTCGATGGCAGCATCGAATCGTTCGCGGGAGTCACTTCGACCTTGTGACCACACCTGCGCGCGATAGGTTCGAGACGGGTCCAAGGCCACAAACGGCTCACCCGGCTCTACTCGCTGACCGAACACCTCAACCGATGCACGGGCAGGCTGAGCCGGGCCGTTCATCGTGTCAAAGGCTGCCATGCGGCCCATGTAGACCGGCTGGTAGTCCACAGAAGCAACCAGTGTCCAGGCCGGCCCCGGTGCCTCGTCCAGTTGGTCGTTGACAGCCAAAACGACCGGCGCAGTATGCTCCTGAACCCGCGACGTCACGACGAGCTGGCCGGGCACGACGATTACCTCTTCGTCGGTCTGGAAATTCGGCTCGCTCTTCCTGCGCTCGAAGCCTCGCTCCCAATGCTCGCCTACTGAGAAGTGGCTGTACTCGATACTGACGGCACCAACCCCGCTGATCTCTCGCATGCCTTGAAGCCTTTCAGGAATGGAGCAGCCACGCAGCATCTGTGTCGGCCAGAGTGAAGCTGCGGGAAGCGAGCCGGGGGGCGGGGGAGGCGAGGTGAGGCGAGCTGGTCGATGCGCTCGCCGAGCGCCGGGGCCCCGGTCGGTCCATGCGAACCGGATGCGGGCGCCGCCGTCCCGCCGGTGGACGACGATCCACAGAAACGTCTCGGGCCGTGTATGTCGGGGATGTCGTCAACGATAGCCATTTCGACGGGCGTCGGGTCGGCGGCGGTGACGGGTCGCGCGGGCGCCTGTATGGTCATGCGGTCCTGCCGCTGGTCGGGGAGGTCTATTCGGCGCGTTCGCGGCCGCGCTGCTCCCGGGGGCCGACCAGGTCAGTCCCCGCTCGAACGCGGCCAGGATCGGCGCCAGGAGGCGGGCTTCCCGCTGCGCCCTCGCGCGAAACTGTCACGCGGGCGAGGACCTGAGCGCTGGTCGGCTGCTCTCACGTGTGCGTCCCGACCGATGTGATGTAGCCCCGGCCGTGCGTGGCCTCGGGATGCCGCACCAGCGGCAGGCGGACGGCACCGGCGGCCGGCCGTCGGGGGAAGCGGATCGGGCCCGCCGCAGGCCGGTCCTGCGGTCGAGGGTCACATGACGAGAGCCAGGGCGCAGGTGACGAGTCCTCCCTCGGGTGCGTCGACGACGTAGGCCCGGGCATCGCCGTGAGTCTGGAGGCGTTCGGCCAGTTGGTCTCGGCAAACGGCTAGCCAGTCCGGAGCGAGGGGTTGGGAGAGGAACAGCTCGGATCGCAGGCGGGTGATGCCTTCGGCATCGGCGGGCGTGGCACGGCGTGGAGTGGTCACGGGATCGGTCCTGTTGATTCAGCGAGGGGTGAGGCGGCAGGGGGTTCACCGGGCGGGTCCTGCCCAGTCAAGGCTGGGATCACGCGGAGGCGGTCGTGTCCGGGTCGGTGATGGGCGAGAAGCGGGCGGGGGCGTGGTCGATCGGGAGGTCCGGGCGCCAGGCTGCGAGGATCTGCGCACTGCATTCGAACAGGTCCGGCGGCAGGGCATCCACCGGCCACCAGCGCCAGTCTCCGACACTCTCGCCAGGCTGGTCGGCCGGCTCGCCTTGCCAGTGGGTGACGAGCGCGCCGAAGGTGATGCGGACGACGTCGCCAACCTGGTCGAGGAACATCCCGAGAAGACGGACGTCGGCCGGGTCGGCGCACAGACCGGTCTCCTCGGCGAGTTCGCGCACGACTGCCTCTTGCAGTGACTCGCCCGGCTCCACGGTCCCGCCGGGCAGCTCCCGTGTGCCCAGCCGGTGTCGGCCAAGGAGGAGGCCCTGGGGTCCGAGCAGCACTGCCCCGACGCCGACGGCCGCATGGGCGACGGGTGGCTTCGCGGTGCGGGGACGGGCGGTGATCCGGGCCGGCCGGTGGACCTGGAACAGTCGGTAGGAGGCGTGGTTGTTCTTCTCCGGCGCGTCGAGGACGGTGATGCCCCGCACGCGGAACCCATAGTGGACGAGCAGGTCTTCCCACAACTCGGGTGTGAGCACCCACATGTGCACGGTGAGATCGTCGCCGCCGGCCAGCCGCAGGATCTCCGGGCGTGGGGTGACGGTCGAGGCGGGGCCATCCCCGGCGGAGTTGGTGTGCAGCACGGTGAAGTACAGCCGTCCGCCCGGTTTGACGGCGGTCGACAGGGCGGGCAGGAGCCTGTGCGGGTCGAGGAAGTGGAAGGTGCTGAGGGAGTAGATCACGTCGTACGGGGCTGTCGTGCCCAGGTACTCGACAGCGTCGGCGTGCACCAGCCGCAGGTCCGGTACATCGAGGTAGCGGGCACGCGCTCTCTCGATCTGGCTGAGGGAAGCATCGACACCGTCCACCTGCGCTCCGTAGGTGCGGGCCAGGTGGGCGGCGTGCCGGCCAGGGCCGCAGCCGATGTCCAGGACCCGCAGGCCCTCGATGTCCCCGAGGATGGCGTCCCCCGGCCCGATTGCTGCAGGGCCCCAGATGATCCGGTCCACTTCCGGCAGGGGAGTGGAGCGCTCCAGGTGGTGCTTTCCATAGGTGTCCCAGGCGAGGCGGGTCTGATGCTCGATGTCCAACACGTCGACCTCCGTACTGAGTTCAGGGGTGGAGTGCATAGCAGCGCAGCACGTCGATATCGACGGTGCGTACGACCGACCAGCCCGCGGTGAGGATTTCGGCCTCGGCGGGTGTGATCCCGAGGTGCCTGTACGGATCGTCCTCCTTGCGGCGGCCGGCGACTTCAGTGACGACCCAGAAGGTCCCGTCGGGCGCCAGGACCTGTCGGACGCGGTCGAGGAAGGCCGCCTTGTCGTCGATCCACCGGTAGACCAGGCGGCAGGTGACGACCGCATACGTGGCATCCGGCAGGGCGCTGAGGTCGTCGGAGACGAAGTCCGTCAGGTGCCAGGCCGGCCCGTTGCTCTGCTGAGTGTTACGGGCCGCGGCGATGGCGCTGGGCGCGAAGTCGATGCCGATGGTGCGGTAACCGGGCTGGTGAAGGCGGCGGGCGTGAGAACCCTCGCCGGTGCCGATGTCGAGTGCCGGGCGTCCGTGGCCCGGTCCGACATGGTCGGCCAGCAGCGCTGCCTCGGTGCTGGTGACCTCGCGATACCGGCGTCCGCCGGCCCAGAGCGGCTCCCAGTAGTCGGCGGTGGCCGGCGCGGTCGCCACTCGGCCGCTTTGCGAACGAGCAAGACAGCAGGGATCTTGGTCCTGGGCATTGGCAAGGGCTGCAGGCGCTGCTTCGCAGGGAACGATGGGCCAGTCGATCTTGATTCGAGTGTGCTTCTTATGGAACACGTGCAGGCCGTCGGTGTCAGCGCTTGTCGGTCTGGTGGCCTTCTCGGGTTGGACCGTGATGTGCGGGCAGGGTGCGGCGCGGTGGTTGCGCTGCCACTGCCGGACGCTCTCGGCCATCTCTGTGGCCGCCAAGTGACCGGCTGGTCCGTAGCCGTGGATGACGAACTCGTATACACCTTTGTCGTTTTCGCCGTCTCCGATCCGCTCGTGTGCCAGACGGGCGAGTGACGTCCCACGCACCGTGGCCGCGCCGGGCCAGTGCGGCGGTGGAGGGTTGATGAGGCCGGTGTGGTGGTCCGGGTCGACGGACAGGCGGCAGAAGCCCGGGAGCGCGCCGGCCAGATACAGGGTGAGGGAGTCGAAGGGCACCTCACCCTCGACGGTGACGTTCGTGCGGACCGTGGTGGGCGCCTTGTCGAAGGCCGGGGCGAGCTGGTCGACGGGTAGTGGGGTTCCGTCCTCGAAGGCAAGGCGGATGCCGTGGCCTGGGATGGTGCGCAGGTTCGGGTCCCATGCGCCGGCGCCTTGCATGGGCACGAAGCCGCACACGGTGAGCGGCTCCTCACTGATGAGCGCACCGTCGTGTTTCGTGAACCCGATGGACCACACGTACTGGTGGAGGCGCAGCGGGGCGACGAGGCGTCCGCCTTCCGCAACCATGGTGATCCACGGCAGATCCCAGGTGTCGACCGTGACGATCACCGCATCGAATCCGCCCTCGGGGATGGTCTCGGGGGGTAGATGCTCGGCGTCCGCGGTCAGGACACGGACACGGTCGTATCCGGTGGCGCGGAGCAAGCGGATGGCGCGGTCGGTGACGTCAGGGGCGATGTCGACGGTGGTGACCTGGCCGGTCCGGCCGACCAGTTCAGCGATCAAGGCGGCGTTGTAACCGCCTGAGCCGACCTCCAGGACATGGTGGCCAGACCGGAGGCGGGCCGATTCCAGCATGACGGCCTGGAGCCACGGGGCGCTGACGGAGCTGCTGACGCGGCCGTCGGGCGTGTGGCATGTGGGGATGATGTCATCGGCGTACGCGGTCTTAACGGGCACTTCCGGTGCGAAAGCATGGCGGGGAACCCTGCGCAGGGCGGCCTCGACACTGGCAGTGCGGACGTGGCCGGCCGCGAGGAGCTGATCGACGAGCCGGTGCCGCAGTGCACTGGGATCGTGTTCCTGCGCGGTAGTGGGGGGAGTTGTCACCCTGGTGGCCTTTGAGCGGGTCATGCGGGATCTGCGATGGTGGGGGAGCCGGGGCGGGGGATGGTGCCTGCGGGGGCGTACTGGGCGGCTTGCGCGTCGAACATCGAGGCGTAGCGGCCTTGGGCGGCCATGAGTTCGTCATGGGTGCCGTGTTCGACGAGCCGTCCGTGGTGCAGCACGTAGATGCGGTCGGCGTGGCGGACGCCGGACATGCGGTGGGTGACCAGGACGACGGCCCGGTTCGGGGCGGCCAGTCGGCGGATGCGGTCGAAGGCGGCGATCTCCGCTTCCGGGTCGAGGGCGGAGGTGGGCTCGTCCACGATGAGCACGCCGTCGGCATCGGACGTGGCGCTGCGCCAGTGGGTCCGGGCGAGGCCGATCTTCTGCCACTCGCCGCCCGACAGTTCGCTCGCGCCGCGGAACATCCGGGCCAGCAGGGTGCGCAGCCCGTCGGGAAGCTTTGTGATGACCGGTCCGGCACCCGCGTAGTCCACGGACGGCTGCAGGTCCTCGGGGCCGGCTTCCCGGGCGGGCCGGCCGATCCGGATGTTCAGCGCCGCTGTCACGGGCCAGCGTTGGAAGTCCTGGGTGAGCAGCGCGACGCGGTCGAAGACCTCGGAGCGGTCCAGGGAGGTGATGTCGGCCTCGCCCCACAACACCGTCCCGGTCTGCGGCAGCAACAGGCCCGACAACACCTTCATCAGAGTGCTCTTGCCGGAGCCGTTCTCGCCGACCACGGCGGTGACCGAGCCCATGGGCAGCGTGAGGGAGACCTCGTCCAGGGCAGGGGCTTCCCGGTCCGGGTAGCGGTAGCTCACTTTTTCCAAGACGACCTTCCTCACCCGTGCCGGGACGGGGTCGCCCCCGCTGGGAATGGTGCGTCGTGCCGCCTCGTCCAGGAACCGGGAGTGGTCGCGGACGTAGAGGGACTCCTCGTGCAGCTGGTTCACGTTCATCACCAGCGCGCCCAGGCTCGCCGAACCGGACCGGACGGCGATGACGGCGGTCCCGGCCACGGCCAGACTCATGTGCCCGCTCATGATCAGCCAGAACATGGCAGCGTACGTCGCCGCCATGGCGAGGCCGGACAGCGCGGCGGCCACCCACTCGGTGACGGCTTTGCCGGTGGCCAGCCGCTCCTGCTCGGCCTCGGCGCTCTCGGCCATGCGCTCGTAGCGGCTGAGCAGGAACGGGCCGACGCCGTGGATGCGCACCTCCTGCGCGGCGGTCCGCTCGGTGAGCAGGTTGCCGATGAGACGGCTGGCCCGCACGTGCTCGACCCAGCTCATCACCGACACGTACCGTTCCTGCGCCACCCGCATCGCGCCCCAGCCGCGCGGCGCCGCGATCAGGATCAGCATCGGCAGCAGGACCGGGTGGAGGATGGTGAGCACACCGGCCGTGGAGATCAGGGAGATGGTCCCGTTCAGGGCGGCCACGCAGGCGCTGATCATGCGGCGGGCGGATGCGGCGCCGTACTGGGCGACGTCGATCAGCCGCCGGAAGTCCGGGTCCTCGATGGCCTCCAGCTCCACGGACGCGGCGGCGGCCAGGTACTGGGTCGTGGCGATCCGCTCCACCAGCGGCTCCAGCCGGCCCGCTCGCGAGGTGGACCACCCGGCCAGGCCGGAGTTGAACACGGCTGCTCCGGCGGCGGCGAGCAGTCCGGGCAGGACTGCGTGCAGCCGCTGCCCGGGAGTGCCGGAGCCGAGCAGCGCGTGCATGATGGCGTTGACCGCGAGCAACCCGACGGCCGCTGCGGCCCCCTGCCCGATCTCGCTGATGGCGACCGTGAGCAGAGCGCGGCGGTCCGCCTGCCACGCCAGCCGCAAGGTCGTGCCGACCAGCCTGGGCATGGAGCGCAGAGCCGACATCATGGTCAGGTCGAGCCGGGCACGCTCGTGTTCCGACCAGCCCAAGTCGTAGCGCAGAGGACCGCCGAAGAGCTCCTGCTCGGCGTCGGAGACCTCCGGCTCGGCCATCCGCACGCGTCCGAAGAACCTCTTCACAGCGTGCCTCCCCGACCGGACCAGCTCAACGACCGGAGAGCCGACGTGGGTAGCCACCGCGGCACGGTGGCCCTGATCATCCGAACAGGGGCCTTGTTGCTGGACTCGTCGCGGTATGAGTACTCCGCACTCCGTGCGGCGTTAGGGGGAGTCGCATGTGCTGGTGTCCTGGCCGAAGTCAACGTGGTCCCCCTTGACGGTTGTGCGGCTGGTTCGTGTGGTTCAACGAGCCGGTCGGAATTTCGAACACATGTGTTTCGGTCGTGTTGGTAACCCCGGGATTGAGCGCGCGTCGGAGCTTGCGGGTTGCATCGACCCTTGCGGCCCCTGGGTCAGGGGCCGGAGCAGCGGTGGCCAAAACGCCGAGCGTGCCGCTGTTCCGGCGCCCGGGGATGAAGCGTGATCTAGTGGAAGCGGCGAGTAGAGAACGGCTCGTCGGCGCGGGTGAGATGCGTGCCGTCCGCCTCCTCCACGAGGAGCAGGCCGGCCGCGTGGTCCCAGGTCGCCTCCCAGGAGAAGGCGACGGCGTCCATCTCGCCCCGGACGATGGCGAGATACTCCTAGCTTGATCTTTAACCTGTGCGGCGGGGCTTCGGGGTGGTTGTCTTCTTCTTTGGTCGTTTCGCTGGCTGGGTTTTCTTAGGTGTGTGCACGTCGTGGCGGGGTGCGGGACGGGTGTTTTTCCGGCCCGGTGGCCGGCCGGGACCGGGGAGGGTGCGTTTAGGTGCTCTGGCCGGGCAGGCAGCCTGTGGGCGGATGTGCCGGAAGTCGCGGCGGACGCGAGCGGGAGTGAGCCTGTCCGGAGAGCTGGGTTTCTCCCAGGGACGGCGCCGGTCGGCTGCGAGTGGGCGGGCCAGACGCAGTTGGGTGTAGACGGCGAGGATCAGCCAGGTCCAGCGGTCGGCGGCCTCGGATGTGCGGATTTTCGGGGCGGTCCAGCCGAGGGTCTGTTTGAACAGGCGGAAGGTGTGTTCGATGTCGAAGCGTCGCAGGTAGGCCTGCCAGAGACGGTCGGCGTCTGCCTCCGTGGCGTCGGTGCCCGACCACCACAGCCAGACCGGCTTCGGTGTTGCTCCGCTGGGCAGGTGGTCGATGTCCAGGCGGATAATCGTCCCCTCGACGACGGGAAGGGTGCCGTCGGTGACTGCCCAGGAGGAGCGGTGGGTGAGCCTGGGATGCAGCCGGTCCCAGGAGCGGGCTCTGGCGGTGCCGTATAGACGTGTGTCGGTGACGGTCTCGGTGTCCGGTGTGCCCCAGGTGTCGGGCTGGCCGAAGACGAACTCGCTGCCGTGCCGGGGTGGTCGGCCCTGGGTGTGAGGCTGCCGGGGCGGGACGGCCCGCCGCAGGACACGGTCCGAGCGCATCCGGGCCAGCACCTGCACCGGCAGGTCCCTGAGGAGGAACGCGAGACGGGGTGCGTCGTAGCCGGCGTCCGCGATGATGAGGATCTTCGGGTCGCCTTCCTGCCATTGGCCTGCCCTGATCAGTGTCTCGACCAGTTCGCGCAGTTGCCGGGCAGTGACGGTGGCGGTGTCGTCCCCGGGCGCCAGGCGCAATGCGTCCAGCGGAGCGGTCCAAGAGCTGCGGCCCGGCTCGAGTGCGCAGATGATCGAGTACGGCCAGCCGGGAACCGGGATGTGCTGGTCTTTGCCCCGGCCGTAGGTGTGACACAGAATCCGTTGCGGTGAGGTGTGGGCGTTGGGGCGCAGCCAGCAGGTGATGTCGACGGCCAGGACCAGCCGGCCGTCGACGGCCCGTGGCAGTGGCATCGAGGCCAGGACCTGCCGCAGCCGGTCAGCATCGATCCGGCCGCGGGCGACGGCTGAGTAGAGCCCGCCATGGCCGCGGCGGTGTTCGCCGACCAGTGACAGTTCGGGCAGCGACCTCACCGCCCCGTCACCGCACAGAACGGCATCAGCCAGCTCGAACAACGCATCCGAACGAGCGGTGAGACAGGAATAGAACTCGCCCCGGAAGCATGACAGTTGCTCCAAAGCGTCTCGGCGTGTGTCGCGATGCAGCAGACTCATCCCCACGGCCTTCGTTCTGAAGATGTGTGTTCCTTGGTCGGAGCACATGTTCAGGCGAAGGCCGCCTTCACGTACGGCGGATACCAGACCGAGTGATCAAGTTCGACGCACCATTCGACGTCGGAGGTTAAAGCTCAAGCTAGTGCCGGATCCAGGAGCGGTGGTCGACCGCGGTTATCAGGAGAAGCGGGCAATCGCAGGCTCGGTGTGAATCCGCAACAAGGTGCTGGCCCTCGCGAGGTCTTCGGGAGTGTCGACCGCCAACCCTTTGGTCCGCAGCGCGGAGCATCCATACGCCGTGGCCATGTTCGATGAAGCGCAGCATCTCCACGCCTTCGGTACGTTCCAGCGGCCCCTGGGGGAGATGCCGGAACGTGTTGAGGACCGTTCGGGTGAAGCCGTAGAGACCGAGCTGACGCAGGTACCTCGGTCGGTCACCGCGCGGGTAGGGGATCGGCTGCCGGGAGAACATGAGGGCGTTGTGCTCGGCGTCGACGACGACCTTGACGACGTTGTGGTCCAGGACGGCACCGGCGTCGTCCAGCTCCGTGCACGCGTTCACTGCCAGGGTTCCGGATGCCAGGTGCTCCATGGCTTGGGAGACAGCGTCGATCGCGGTGGGGGAGATGAACGGCTCGTCGCCCTGGACGTTGATGTACGCGTCTGCGGGCAGGCGTTCTGCGCACTCCGCGACGCGGTCCGTGCCGGTGAGGTGTTCTCCGGTCCGCATGCACTCGATGCCCAGGCGGTGACACGCCTCCTCGATGCGTTCGTCATCGGTGGCGACCACCACCCCGTCGAGGCACTTCAGTGCCGCACGCGAACTGAGCCCCTGGAGGCAGGAGCGTATCGTCGCCGACGTCCATGACCAGCTTTTCGCTCTCATGGCAACGGCGTGAGTGAGAGGAGAGACCTGGGTGCCCGTGATGCACGACGACGCCAAGCGACTTGTACGGACTCAGGTCTGGAACGCTCTCGATGCGGCCGGCGCGGTCTACGACGACAGCGTTCACGGCCGCATCCCCAACTTCCGAGGGGCCGATGAGGCCGCGGCCCGGCTGGCTGAACTGGAGGAGTGGAAGAACGCGAATGTCATCAAGGCCGTGCCGGACAAGGCCCAGCTCCCTGTACGGGTTCGTGCCCTGAACGAGGGCAAGCTCGTGTACATGGCAGTCCCTAAGCTGGCGGCGCCGAAGCCCTTTTACCTGCTCGACCCAGCCACACTGACGATCTCGCCCCAAGAGGCAGCCACGAGTCGCGTTGCGTCAACGATCGCACCAACCGTCGAGGTCGACTCCCTCAGTCCGGTCGACGTCGTTGTCCTCGGGAGCGTCGCGGTCAACCGGGACGGTGCCCGGATCGGCAAAGGGGCCGGCTACTCCGACCTGGAGTTCGCACTCCTGACGGAAGCCGGCCTTATTGGCTCCAGCACTCTCGTCGTGACCACGGTGCACAGCCTCCAGGTGATCGACATCCCGATTCCAGTCACTGACCATGACGTGAAGGTCGACCTAGTCATCACGCCTGATGAAGTGATCGAGTGCACGGATCCGCACCGGCCGGAGGGCATTCTCTGGGATCACCTTGATCCGGCCAAGATCTCGGCCATTCCGGCGCTACAGGCAAGAGTGAATCGGTAGTGCACGGCAGCCTTGGCAGCAGAGGCCATCCGAAGAGCGCTCGAAGTGTTGTGGGTGGCTGAGAATCTCGGCCTTACACCGTGTCCTACGTGGTCAGTTTGAGGAGACGTTTGTAGGAGCAGTGGGCTGCAGCAAGGCCGAGGAAGGCCAGGTATTTGCGGCGATCTGGGTCGCCGAGAGGGCTCCGGACGGAGGCAGCTGCGGCAACAGCGTCGCCCAATTTCGCGACTCCCCTGCTGCAGACAGATAGGCGAAGAGACGGTATCGAATGCCCTGGACCGCAAATCCGAGTCTTCCCAGGTCAGCGCACCCTTCCGCGTGGTTTCAACGGCACCGGCGGCAGCTCGGGTGCTGGCAGTGGAGCTCCGTCGTAGCCCTTCACCTCGCCGAATCGGACCCCCTTCATCCACTCCTCGCGAGCCCGTACGATCTCCTCCTGGGTGCGTCCGACGAAGTTCCACCACATGATCAGCTCCTCCGCGAACGGTTCGCCGCCGAGGAGCATGATCCCGGCGTCCGACTCGGCGCGCAGCGGGAGTTCCGAGCGGCCGCAGCCGAGGTAGAGCATCGAGCCCGGCAGCACCGGTACGCCGTCCACGTGGACCTCGCCGGACATGGCGAGGACGCCGTACTCGAAGTCGGGTTCCACGGGCAGGCGTACGTCGGCGCCCCGGGCGAGGGCGAGGTCCGCGCCGATGATCGGGGTGTACGCCGTACCGGGCGAGGCGGCGCCGTCGAGGTCGCCGAGGATCACCGTGGCGGTCAGGCCGGGGGCGGTGACCGTGGGCAGGTCCGGGTGGTACTCGAACTTCGGTTCGGTGTGGCGGTGCCCGTCGGGCAGGGCGACCCACAGCTGGGCTCCGTGCAGGAAGCGGGCGTGCGGGCGGGGGCTCTCCTCGGAGTGGCTGATGCCGCGGCCCGAGGTCATCAGGCCCAGCTGCCGGGGCCGGATCGTCTGCAGGCTGCCCGTCGAGTCGCGGTGCAGCACCTCGCCCTCGTGCAGCCAGCTGACCGTCTGCAGCCCGATGTGCGGATGCGGCGGGACCTGCATGCCGGGCTCGTCGGCGATGTCGTCCGGGCCGTAGTGGTCGACGAACGCCCACGCGCCGATCATGCGGCGGCCGAGGTTCGGCAGCAGCCGGCGCACCTCGGTCGACTCGCCCAGCTTCACCTGGCGGGGGCTCAGCAGCTCGCGTACGGGCTCGGCCACCACGAATCCACGGCCGCCGCAGAGGCCGGGCACGGGCGCGCGGTCAAGATTGCTCATGGCGTCCAACTTAGCGGCGCGGCCGTCGCAGCGGTGAGTGCGGAAGCCACGGATTTTCCTCGGTCAGGTCGGTCAGGTCGGTTAGGCGGATGGCCTGCATACGGCGGCGAGGGGCGGCGAGCGGCTGGGACGGGGATGGTGGCTGCCGAGGCGGCGTGGCGGCTGTATGGCGGGGCGGGGGCGGGCGCTGACCGGGGACCGTGGCCGTGTCACGGGTGGGTGGCGCTCGCGGACGGCCCGGCCGTGGCGGGGACGACCGGGCTCGGGACCGGGGTCGGGGTGCCGGTCGTCGGGCGCGGCGCGCGGGCCGGCTCGGCGGGGTGGGACGGGCCGCCGCGCACGGCGAAGAACACCAGCGCGGCCACCGCGGCCAGCGCCAGCGCGCCCACCACCGCCCGGCGCAGCCGCACCGCCCGGCGGGGCCGCACCGCGGCCGTCGGCGGGCGCAGGGGCCGCAGGTCGGCGGGGCCGACGGAATGCGCTCGCGCGGCCAGGGCGGCCCGCAGCCGCTCCTCGACCGGCGGCCGTGCGGTGCCGTGACCGGACACGCTCATCGCAGTCCCTCCAGACGTCGGCCGAGGGCGTCCAGGGCCCGGCTGGCCGTGGACTTCACGGCACCCCGCGACAGCCCGAGCGTCACGGCGATCTCCGCCTCGCTCAGATGCGACCAGTACCGCAGCACCAGCACCTCCCGCTGCCGCCGGGTCAGCGTGCGCAGCGCCGCCAGCACCTCGCGGTGGTCCTCGTGCAGCAGCACGTCCTCCTCCGGTGCGGGCGCGTGCTGCTCGGGAGCGGGGGTGTGCGCCCGCACGGTCCGGCGCCGGCGCAGCACCGAGCGGGCCGCGTTGACGACACTGGTCCTCAGATAGGCCTCCGGGTCGTCGAGCGAGCCCAGCCGGTGCCCGTGCCGGCGGAAGAGCGCGGTGAAGGCGTCCTGGACGACGTCCTCCGCGGTGGGCAGATCGTCCACGAGCAGCACCGCGAGCCGGACCAGGGCGAGCCGGCGGTGGTGGTACAACTCCTCGATCCCAGGCGGCTGTTCGGGGCCGGAGCGGGCGGCCGGGGCCGCGCCGGGGCCGGTGCCGAGGGGCGCCGGGTCCGCCGGGGCGCCCGTACCGGTGCGGGCGAGGACGCGGGTGCGCAGCGCCCGCCCGAACCGCCGCCAGGGCGCGGGGCGTCGCGGCACGCCGGGTGCGGAGTCCCAGGGCAGGGCCGCCGCCGGTGGTGTGGCTGTCGTCATGGGTCTCCCGGGGCCGGAAGCGGCCGCCGCCGGACGACGGCCCCGCTCCCGGCCCCTTCTCAGGTCGTGCTGCTCAGCCTCGGCGGTGCTGCGGAACCGGCGCCGGCAGGGTCGGCCCATGGTGCGGGCCGTGCCCGGCCCGCCCCCCTCCCGGAACGGGGCTGGGCGTGGCGTGTGCGGGTACGGACGGTACGGGGCTGGGGGACGCGTGTGTGGGCGCGGAGGGTACGGGGCTCGGGGACGCGTGTGCGGGTACGGACGGTACGGGGCTCGGGGTCGCGCTCGTCGGTTCCGGCACCGGGGTCGCGCTTGCCGGCGCGGGCGTCGGGGTCGCCGTACGGACCGGTGACGGGACGGGCGACGGGGTGGCGGTGCGGGCAGGGGAGGGCACCGGCGAGGGGGTGGCGTGGCTGCCTGCCTGGGCCGCCTGGGCCGTGAGGGTGCCGGCGACGGCCAGGGCCGCGCCCACGGCGGAGACCCCCAGGGCGGCACGCAGCCTGCGGGCACGGCTGGGCTGGGACGGACGGTGTGCGGACATGAGTTCCCTCGGTCGTTCGGAGTCGGACATCGGGTCGAAGTGGAGGCCTCCACCCGGACAGACGTCCGGCCCCGGCCGAGGTTGCAGGTGCCGGCCGAGAATTTTTCCGAGGGCATCTCGTACGCGCACGGCCGCGAATGGCGGCCCGCAGTCCCGCGGCTGACCATGGAGGCAAGGGGTACGGCTGCCGCCGCAGCGCCGGCGTCGTCGGAGGACACCGGGAGACGACAGGCCGGCCCAGGCCGTGGTCGGCGGCCGGAAGGGAGGATGCCGTCATGCTGGAAGTGAAGACGGTCGGGAAGCCGGACGAACGGCGCGACTTCCCCCGCGGCCACATCGAAGCCCTGCACCTGAGCGGGCTGGACTTCGCCGTGGCCACCTTCGAACCCGGCTGGCGCTGGTCCGAGTCCGTGGCGCCGCTCGCGGGGACCGGGAGCTGCATGATCCACCACAACGGCTATGTGGTCCGGGGCCGCATGCGCATCCGCATGGACGACGGCGGCGAGTCCGAGATCGGCCCCGGTGACGTGTTCGTCTGTACGCCCGGCCACGACGCCTGGGTGGTGGGTGACGAGCAGGTCGTGGTGTTCGACTTCGCCGGCGCCATGGCCAACGAGTACGCGAGGGGCTGAGGGCGGCCATCGGCGGTCCGCCCGCCCACAGGACCGGGTCGCCCAGGGAGCGGCCCGGTCCGCGTGTCATCCGCCGCCGTACCCGCCGGCGCGCCGGCGGGGGACCGGTGATCACACCGGCAGCAGCCGGGCGACGAGTGCGCCGAGCTGACGGGCCGTACGGCACTCGTGCATCTCGACCAGGCCGGCGTACGCGGGTGCGGCCGAGTCGCCGGTGCCCCACTGGGCGCGAGGCTCGGGATTCAGCCAGTACACGCGCCGGGCCCGTCCGGCGATCTCGCGTACGGCGGCCAGGTTCGGGTCGCTCATGTTCGTCCGGGCGTCACCGAGGACGAACACGGTGGTGCGCGGCCCCACCGCCTCGCCGTACCGCTCGGCGAACTCGCCGAGCGCCATGCCGTAGTCGCTGCTGCCGTGCCAGCCGGTGAGCGTGGCCTCGGCGTGGATGCGGGCGCCGAGGCCCTCGGGGTCGGCGCGGCCGTGGCCGAGCAGCGCGGTCACCTCGTCCAGCCGGTTGACGAAGGCGAACACCCGGATCTTGCTGAACTGGTCGTGCAGCGCCTGGACCAGCAGCATCGTGAAGTCCGAGAAGCCGGACACCGAGCCGGACACGTCGCACAGCAGCACGAGTTCGGGGCGCACCGGGCGGCGTCGGCGCAGCACCGGCCGCATCGGCACCCCGCCCGTGGACAGCGAGGAGCGCAGGGTGCGGCGCAGGTCGACGGTGCCGCGGGCGGCCCGGCGCCGGCGCGCGGCGAGCCGGGTGGCCAGCTTGCGCGCGAGCGGCTGGACGGTCCTGCGCAGCTCGGCCAGTTGCGTGCGGTTGGCGTAGAGGAAGTCCACCCGGTCCGCGGTCGGCAGGACCCCGCGCCGGGCGATCTCCTCCCGCCCGCGCCGTTCGGCGACCCGGCGCCGCGCCTCCGCCCCGACCAGCCGCCGGAACTCCTCGATCCGGCGCCGGATCTCGTCGTCCAGCAGCCGGTCGGCGAACCCCGCCCCGCTGCCCCGCCCGCCCCGGACATCGGCCCGTACCCGGGCCAGCAGGGTCTGCGGACGCAGCCGTTCCAGCGTCTGGTACGCCGAGAAGCCGTCCGAGCCGGGTGAACTGCCGTAGCCGCCGAAGCCGTCGACCGCCTCCACCGCCAGCCGGGCCATCAGCGCCCGGTCGTCGGCCGCCAGGGCCCTGGCCAGCCGGTCGCGCAGCTCCTCCCGGTCCCCGGGGCCGCCGTCCGGGCCCCCGACGCCGCGCGGGAAGTACAGGTCGAAGACCGGGTCGAACACCGCCCGCTGCCCCGGGCCGTGCAGCAGCGTCGCGGCCAGCCCCTCCCGCAGGCGCTCGCGGTCCGCGAGCCCCAGCGCCTCCACCGCGCGGGCCGCGTCCACCGTCTCGCCGGTGCCGATCGGCACGCCGTGCGCGCGCAGCGCCCCGACCAGCCCGGTGATCCGCTCGGCCAGCTCGGTCACAGCGCGTCCAGGTCGAGCTTCGCCGCCGCCTTCTGGATGTCGTCCTGGTGCTTGAGGATGACGCCGAGGGTGTCCCGTACGACCGTCTCGTCCAGCGTGCCGGCGCCCAGCGCCAGCAGGGTGCGCGCCCAGTCGACGGTCTCGGCGACGGACGGCGCCTTGCGCAGGTCCATGGCGCGCAGCGCCCCGACCACCCGCACCACCGACTCGGCCAGCGCCGCGCCGAGGCCCGGCACCTTCAGCCGTACGATCCGCCGCTCCAGCTCCTCCTCCGGGAACCCGATGTGCAGGAACAGGCAGCGGCGGCGCAGCGCCTCGGACAGCTCCCGGCCGGCGTTGGAGGTCAGGACGACGAACGGGCGGCGGGTCGCGGTGACCGTGCCCAGCTCCGGGACCGTGATCTGGAAGTCGCTGAGCACCTCCAGCAGCAGGCCCTCCATCTCGACGTCGGCCTTGTCCGTCTCGTCGATCAGCAGCACCGTCGGCTCGTCGCCGCGGATGGCGGTGAGCAGCGGGCGGGGGAGCAGGAACTCCTCGCTGAAGATGTCGGTGCGGGTCTCGTCCCAGCTCTCGTCGCGGCCGGCGCTGATGCGCAGCAGCTGCTTGGCGTGGTTCCACTCGTACAGCGCCCGGGACTCGTCCACGCCCTCGTAGCACTGGAGCCGGACCAGGCGGGCCCCGGCGACCTGCGCGACGGCCTTGGCCAGCTCGGTCTTGCCGACCCCGGCCGGGCCCTCGACCAGCAGCGGCTTGCCCAGCCGGCCGGCGAGGAACACGGTCGTGGCGACGGCGGGCGAGGCGAGGTAGCCCGTCTCGGCGAGGCGGGCGGCGACGTCGTCGACGGACGTGAACAACGGGGCCTCCGGCGGGTCGGGATGCTGTCCTGGCCCCTATCTAAGCGCTTGTTCAGCTCGCCTGTCACGTGGTTCCCGGGTGCGGGACCGCCCGCCCGCGGCCGGGAGGGGCGGCGGCGCATACACCGATCGGTTTTCTTTCGCTCGCGGGCCCCGTTAACCTCGCTCCATGGCCTCCACCGACACGAAGTCCCCGCGCGAGCGGCTGCTCGACGCCGCGGCCCGGCTCTCCTACCGCGAGGGCGTCTCCGTCGGCATCGAGGCGCTGTGCCGGGAGGCGGGTGTCTCCAAGCGGTCGATGTACCAGCTCTTCGACAGCAAGGACGCCATGCTGGCCGCGAGCCTGGAGCGGCGCATCCCCGGCTACGAGGCCCGGCTCGCGCACCCCGACCCGGAGTCCGCCACCCCGCGCGAGCGCATCCTGCACGTCTTCGGACGCCTGGAGCAGGCGTCCGCGGACGCCGACTACCACGGCTGCCCCTACCTGGCCGTCCTCGTGGAGCTGAAGAACCCCGAGCACCCGGCGACCCGGGTCGCCCGCGGTGTCAAGGAACGGCTGACCGAGGCCTTCCGTGCCGAGGCGGAACGCGGCGGCGCCCGCGACCCCGGGCTCCTCGCCCGCCAGCTCCTGCTGGTCTTCGACGGCGCCAGCGCCCGGGCCGGCGCCGGAGTGGAACGCCTGGACGACGGGCTGGCGACGGCGACGGTGACGGCGCTGCTGGACGCGGCCGGGATGCGGTAGCGGCCCGGCCGCGTCCAGCACAGATCCGGGCCGCGTCGACGCGCCGGCTGCCCCGTGATCCGGGTTCTCGTGCTCGGACGCGAGGCCGCGCCGTTCAGCGCCTGGGGCGGCGGTGCCGTCGGCCGAGGAGGAACACGCCGCTGCCCGTGCTCAGGACCCCGGCGGCAGCGGCGCCGAGCACGATGGCCTGCCGGGTGCGCCCGTCGGCGCCGTTTCCCGTCGGCTGCGGGGTGGGTCCGGCGGCGGCTGCCGCCCGGAGGATCAGCTGGGCGACGGCGTCGGGCCGGGCGATGAGGGAGACGTGGCAGGTGTCGATCTCGACCGTGTGGGAGTGGGCGCGTCGGGCCTCGAAGCGTTCCAGCCGGGGGCTGATCGTCATGTCCTGCCGGCCCACGAGGGCCCAGGACGGGATGTCCTTCCACGCGGCGACCCTGGCCTTCTCGGAGAACGCGGTCGTGGCGGCCGGCCGTTGGGTGACGGCCAGCAGGTTCGCCTGGCTCTCCGGCAGGCAGGCGGCGAACACCGAGTGCACCTTGTCCGGCTTGAGATAGAGGTCCGTACCGCTCGTGTCACCCGTCCGGAAGGGCACGGAGTCGGTGGCGGTGGCGAGTGCGCTGGGGAACCGGGCGGCCAGCGACATGCCGCTCTCGCCGACGTCGGGCATCTGCGCGGATATGTACACCAGCGACTTCACCTGCGGATTCCCGGCGGCGGCCGTGCTGATGACGGCGCCGCCGTAGGAGTGGCCGGCCAGGACGATCGGGCCTTTGACCGACTTCAGCACCGAGGCGATGTACGCCGCGTCGCTGTACAGCCCGCGCAGCGGGTTGGCCGGTGCCATGACCGTGTACCCGCGGCGCTCCAGTCGTTGGACGACGCCGTTCCAGCTGGAGCCGTCCGCGAACGCGCCGTGCACCAGCACGATGGTCGGCTTCCCGCCGCTCGCCGGACCGGCCGCCAGGGCCGGAGTCGTGGTGCCGGCGCACAGGACGACGGCCGCGGCTGCCGCCGTGACGGCGCGGACGCGCCGGGCGCGGCCTGTGGAGCCGGACATCGCAGAGCTGGTCACACCGTTCTCGCTTTCCTCCGGGGCCGAGGGCCTACGAGTCAGAGGCTCGACGAATCGGCGGGTACGGGCCCGCCGGCATCGCCTGATCGGGTGACTTGGATGGAGCATCGGAGTGATGTTCGGCCTTCTCGGTTGACGGCAGGGCCCGCGCGTCACCGCCCGAAGGCCACCATGGTCTTCCGGACCGCTCGTCCGACCGCAGGCGCCGGTGGCCGCCACGATCTCCTCCGGCGGGGAAGAGGCGGTCCACCACGGGGCGGCAGCCGACCGGTGTGCGGACCGAGGCGGGGGCACGCCCTGCGCCGCGCCGGGATGGACCGGGCCTTCCGGGCCTGCTCGGTGACACAGCTGCATACGGAGCGCTCGGTCAGCCGAGCAGGATCACCTCCAGGGTGCGCGGGCCGTGCACGCCCTCCACCCGGTCCAGTTCGATGTCGCTGGTGGCCGACGGGCCGGAGATCCAGGTCGACGGGCGGGCGGGATCGAGGCGTTCGAGGGCCTGCGGAACCGAGGAGACCACCTGGTCCGGGACGCGGACGACGCAGATGTGGTGGTCCGGGACGAGTGAGATGCGGCGCCGGCCCTGGTCGGGGGAGCCGTCCAGGACGATCGTGCCGGTCTCCGCGATCGCCATCGCGCAGCCGGTCACCACGCTGTCCACCCGGTCCAGTTCCTGCGGTGTGCTGTCCGGACGGTCCTCGATCCGCGCCACGTCCGCGGCGGCCAGCCACTGTCCCGGCAGCCCGGGCGGCACCAGCACCTGCCGCGCGCCGCGGTCGGCCAGCAGCCTCCGGACGAGGTCCGCGACCGATCCGGCGTCGCTGCGGTGCACGATCGCCCGGTAGTCCGCCAGGTTCGCGGCCAGCAACTCCACCGTCTGTCCGGTCGTCCGCGTCCCGTGCTCGCGCAGATACTCCCGGGCGACGGCCTCCTCGTACGGCCGCTCGTCCGCGGGCACGTCGGCGAGCGCCCGCCGCACCCGGCCGAGGATCCTGTCCCTGCTGCTCACCTGACGCCGTCCTTCCCGCCGCGCGTGCGCTGCCACCAGTCCCGGAAGGGCTCCGCCGGCACGGCCGGCAGGTCCCGGGCGCCGGTCCACGCCCGTCCCGGGCCCGGCAGCGTACGGGGATGCAGCCGGCGGGTGCGGGAGGCGAGCCGCTGGCCGGTGCGCAGGGCCGTGGGGTGCGTGAAGGCCCAGCGCGCCGCGCGCATGGCCGCCCGCTCGGCCGCGTGCCCCTTGGCGGGCTTCAGCACGACCTTGTTGCCCTGCCGCACCGCCGGACCGCCCTGCACGACCCGCTCCCGCAGATGCACCAGCACCTCGGGGATGTCGATGGCGACCGGGCACACCTCGTAGCAGGCACCGCACAGACTCGACGCGTACGGCAGGGAGGCGTCGATCTCGCTTGCCGTGCCCCGCAGTTGCGGGCTGAGGATCGCCCCGATCGGACCCGGGTACACCGAGCCGTAGGCGTGGCCGCCCGCCCGCTCGTACACCGGGCAGACGTTCAGGCAGGCCGAGCAGCGGATGCAGCGCAGCGCCTGGCGGCCGACGGTGTCGGCGAGGGTGTCGGTGCGGCCGTTGTCGAGCAGGACGAGGTGGAAGGCGCGGGGGCCGTCCTCGTCCCTGGTGCCGGTCCACATGCTCGTGTACGGGTTCATGCGCTCGGCGGTGGAGGAGCGGGGCAGGGTCTGCAGGAACACCTCCAGGTCCCGCCAGGCCGGCACCACCTTCTCGATGCCGACGACCGAGATCAGCGTCTCCGGCAGGGTCAGGCACATCCGGCCGTTGCCCTCGGACTCGACGACGACCAGGGTGCCGGTCTCGGCGACCATGAAGTTGGCGCCGGAGATCCCGACCTTCGCACGCAGGAACTTCTCCCGCAGGTGCAGCCGCGCGGCCTCGGCGAGTTCGGCCGGCGCGTCGGTCAGGCCCTCGGGAGCCGGGCGGCCCCACTCGCCCATCTCCGAGCGGAAGATGTCCCGGATCTCCCTCCGGTTCCGGTGGATGGCCGGCACCAGGATGTGCGAGGGCCGGTCCTTGCCCAACTGCACGATCAGCTCGGCGAGATCGGTCTCGTAGGCGCGGATGCCCTCCGCCTCGAGGGCTTCGTTCAGCCCGATCTCCTGCGTGGCCATCGACTTGACCTTGACGACCTCCGACTCGCCGGTCGCCTTCACCAGGCCGGCCACGATCCGGTTGGCCTCCTCGGCGTCCGCCGCCCAGTGGACCGTACCGCCCGCCGCCGTGACCGACTCCTCCAACTGCTCCAGATACCGGTCGAGATGGCGCAGCGTGTGGTCCTTGATCCGGCGGCCCGCCTCGCGCAGCGCCGCCCAGTCGTCCAGCTCGGCGACCGCGCGGGCCCGCTTGGCGCGTATGGTGTGCGTCGCGTGCCGCAGATTGCCGCGCAGGGTGGGGTTGTGGACGGCGTCGTGCGCGGCCTTGGGGAAGGCCGGCATGCCGACGAACGTTCCGCTCATGCCGCCGGTTCCTCCTCCGTGCTCGCCAGGATCTCCGCGATGTGCACCGGCCGCATGCCCGCCTTCAGCCGGCTCATGGTGCCCCCGATGTGCATCAGACACGAGTTGTCGGCCGCGCACAGCACCTCCGCGCCCGTCGAGACGGCGTTGCGCACCTTGTCCACGCCCATCGCCGCCGACACCTCCGCGTTCTTCACCGCGAAGGTGCCGCCGAAACCGCAGCACTCCTCGGCTCCCGGCAGTTCCACCAGCTCCAGGTCCTTCACCGCCCGCAGCAGCCGCCGGGGCCGGTCGCCCAGGCCGAGCGAGCGCAGCCCGTGACAGGTCGGATGATAGGTGACCGTGTGCGGGTAGTAGGCCCCGACGTCCGTCACGCCGAGCACGTCCACCAGGAACTCCGTCAGCTCGTACGTCTTCGGCACCACCGGCGCCAGCGTTCGCGCCAGCGAGTCCCCGCGCCCCTCCGCGCGCGCCCGCTCGCCCATCCGCGGATACAGCTCCCGCACCATCGCCCCGCACGACCCGGACGGGGTCACGATCGCCTCGTAGCCGCCGAAGACATCGGAGAAGTGCCGGGCCAGCGGCTCGGCCTCGTGCCGGTAACCCGTGTTGTAGTGCGCCTGCCCGCAGCAGCTCTGGCCCATCGGGAAGTCGACGTCGACACCCAGTCTGGTCAGCAGTTTCACCACGGCACGGCCGGTGTCCGGATAGAGCGTGTCGTTGAC
This sequence comes from Streptomyces sp. NBC_00557, assembly GCF_036345995.1. Classification (NCBI taxonomy): domain Bacteria; kingdom Bacillati; phylum Actinomycetota; class Actinomycetes; order Kitasatosporales; family Streptomycetaceae; genus Streptomyces; species Streptomyces sp. NBC_00557. The sequence continues at coordinate 922,483 of NZ_CP107796.1, read as the reverse complement.
ACAGGTCAGGAACAGGGCGACACGCATCACGGCTCCTTGGAATCGGTCATCGGACGAGTGCAGGGTAGTCGGCGGACACCGCCGAAGGGAGAGGCGCCACTCACCGCGCGGCGAGCCGTGCCTCGGCCTCCCGCCAGCGCGCCGCCTCGCCGCGAGGCGTGTACCGGGTCAGCGGCTGCGTGCGGGCGAGCAGCCCGCGCATCGCGGTCAGGTCGCCGGCAAGCCCGTGGGCGCGGGCCTGGACCAGGACGTTGCCCAGCGCCGCCGCCTCCGTGGCGCCGGCGACCACGGGCAGCCCGCAGGCGTCGGCGGTCAGCTGGCACAGCAGCGCGTTGCGGGTGCCGCCGCCGACGACGTACACCACGTCCACCGGATGGTCGGCGAGCCGCTGTGCGTCCTCGACGGCCCGCCGGTGGGCGAGGGCGAGCGAGTCCAGGATGCACCGGGTGACCTCCGCCCGCGTCAGCGGGACCGGCTGCCCCGACGCCCGGCACGCCTCCGCGATCCGCTCCGGCATCCGCCCCGGCGCCAGGAAGGCCTCGTCGCCGGCGTCCACCACCGAGCGCAGCGCCGGCACCCCGCCGGCCTCGCGCAGCAGAGCCGCCAAGTCCGGCTCTTCCCAAGCCCGTTGGCACTCCTGGAGCAGCCACAGCCCCATGATGTTGCGCAGATACCGGACCGTGCCGTCGAGCCCCAGCTCGTTGGTGAAGTTCGCGGCCCGGCTCTCCTCGGTGAGCACCGGAGCGGTCAGCTCCAGACCCGCCAGCGACCAGGTGCCGGTGCAGATGTAGGCGAAGCGCTCACCGGTGGCCGGGACGGCCGCCACCGCCGAAGCGGTGTCGTGCGAACCCACCGCCGTCACCGGCACGGGACCGGCCGGCCCGGTCTCCTCCAGCACCTGAGGCCGCAGCACGCCCGCCGGGTCGCCGGGCTGCCGCAGCGGCGCGAACAGCCCCAGGTCGATGCCGAGCCGGCCGGCGACGTCGTACGACCACGTCCGCGTCCGGGGATCGATCAGCTGGGTGGTGGAGGCGTTGGTCAGCTCGGTGCCCTGCTCGCCGGTGAGCCAGTACGAGATCAGGTCCGGGACGAGCAACAGCCGCCTGGCCTGGGCGAACTGGGCGGTGGAGCGGGCGGCCACCAGCTGGTACAGGGTGTTGAACGGCGCGTACTGCAGCCCGGTGGCCGCGTACAGCTCCTCGGCCGGCACGCTCGCCCAGACCTTCTCCGCGATCCCCTCGGTGCGGGCGTCGCGGTAGTGCACCGGATTGCCCAGCAGAGCCCCGTCGGCGTCCAGCAGGCCGTAGTCCACCGCCCAGCTGTCGATGCCGACGGAGTCCACCCGGCCCGCCGCCCGCAGCCCGTCCAGTACACCGCCGTACAGCGCGAGGACGTCCCAGCGCAGTCCCTCCGCGAGCCGCACCGGCCGGTTGGGGAACCGGTGCGCCTCGCTCAGCTCCAGCGAGTCCGGGCCCACCCGGCCGACCATCACCCGCCCGCTGGAGGCGCCGAGATCGACCGCGGCGTACGACCGCACGGGCCCGCTCACCGCAGGAAGGCGGCCGCGACGCCGGCGTCGACCGGGACGTGCAGCCCGGTGGTGTGGGTCAGTTCGCCGCCCGTCAGGGCGAACACCGCGTTGGCCACGTGCTCGGGAAGCACCTCCCGCTTCAGGATCGTCCGCTGGGCGTAGAACTCGCCCAGCTTCTCCTCCGGCACCCCGTACACCGCCGCCCGCTGCGCGCCCCAGCCGCCCGCGAAGATCCCCGAGCCGCGCACCACACCGTCGGGGTTGACCCCGTTGACCCGGATGCCGTGCTCACCCAACTCCGCCGCCAGCAGCCGCACCTGGTGGGCCTGGTCGGCCTTGGCCGCGGAGTAGGCGATGTTGTCGGGCCCGGCGAAGACGGCGTTCTTGGAGGCGATGTACACGATGTCACCGCCCAGCCCCTGGGCGATCATCACCCGCGCCGCCTCCCGTGAGACCAGGAAGGAGCCGCGGGCCATGATGTCGTGCTGCAGGTCCCAGTCGCGTGCCGACGTCTCCAGCAGCGGCTTGGAGAGGGAGATGCCCGCGTTGTTGACCACGAGGTCGACGCCGCCGAAGGCGAGCACGGCCGCCTTGAAGGCCTGTGCGATCTGCTCCTCGGAGGTGACGTCGACGGTCACCGCGACCGCCTTGTCCGGGCCGCCCAGCTCCTCGGCGACCTCACAGGCCTTCTCGCCGTCGAGGTCCGCGACCACCACACAGGCGCCCTCGGCGGCCAGCCGGCGCGCGATCGCCCTGCCGATCCCGCTGCCGGCCCCGGTGACCAGAGCCACCCGGGTCGCCAGCGGCGTCGGCTTCGGCATCCGCTGCAGCTTGGCCTCCTCCAGCGCCCAGTACTCGATGCGGAACTTCTCCGACTCCTCGATCGGCGCGTACGCCGACACCGCTTCCGCACCGCGCATGACGTTGACGGCGTTGACGTAGAACTCGCCGGCCACGCGTGCCGTGTGCTCGTCCTTGCCGAAGCTGAACATGCCCACGCCCGGGACCAGGACGATCGCCGGGTCGGCGCCGCGCATGGCGGGGGAGTCCGGGGTCGCGTGCCGCTCGTAGTAGGCGGCGTACTCCTCGCGGTAGGCGGCGTGCAGCTCCTTCAGCCGGGCCACGGCCTGCTCCAGCGGAGCGGCCGGCGGCAGGTCGAGCACCAGCGGCCGTACCTTCGTGCGCAGGAAGTGGTCCGGGCAGGACGTGCCCAGCGCGGCGAGCCGCGGGTGCTCGGCGCGGGCCAGGAAGTCCAGGACGACGTCGGTGCCGGTGAAGTGCCCGACCTGTGCCTTGTCCTGGGATGCCAGGGCCCGCACGTACGGTGCGAGGGCCGCGGCGCGCTCCCGCCGCTCGGCCTCGGCAAGGGCCTCGTAGCCCTCACATGTCGGAAGGCGGCACGGAAGGGCGGACCGGAGCCGGCTTGTTACCCTCGGGGACACACCGAACGGAGGTGCCAGGTCATGGAGTCCCGGCCACTGCGCTACTTCGTCGCCGTCGCGGAGGAGCTCAACTTCACCCGGGCCGCGGAACGGCTGGGCATCTCCGTCCCGCCCCTGTCCCGCGCCATCCGCAAACTCGAGGCCGACCTGGGCATCACCCTCTTCGAGCGCAGCACCCACAACGTCACCCTCACCCCGTCCGGCACCGTCCTGCTGGAGGAGGCCCGCGCCGCCCTCGACGCCCTGCACGCCGCCTGCCGACGGGCCCAGCGGGCGGCGGGACCGGAGCCCAGGCTCGTCCTGGCCGTCAAGGCCGACGGAGACGCGGGCCTGCTGGAACCCCTCCTGACCCGCTATGCCGCCGAGCCGGGGGCCCGGCCCGTCACCGTACGCCTCTCCGGCTGGCGCGAGCAGACACGGCTGCTGCGCGCGGGCGAGGCCGACGCGGCCCTGGTGTACGAGCCCTTCGACCGCCGGGGCCTGGACGCCGAGCGGCTGGCCGTGGAGCCCCGCCTCGCGGCCCTCCCGGCCACCCACCCCCTCGCCGCCCGCGCCCACCTCACCCTCGCCGACCTCGCCCTGCCCGGCGTCGAACCGGGCCACGCCGACGGACTGCCCGCCTACCTGGACACGGTCGTGGCCCGATACGCCATCGCCGACCTGTCCCAGCTGCTCGCCCTCGTCGAACTCGGCGAGGTGGTCACGCTCCTCCCCGAATCGGTCACCACCCGCTACCCCCGCCCGGGCGTCGTCTACCGCCGGATTCCGGACGCGCCCCCGGCCGCCCTGTCCATCGCCTGGCCCCAGCAGTCCCGCTCGACCGCCACGGCGGCACTGGTCCGCGCGGCCCTCGCAGTGGCTCCGGCAGCCGGGGCGGCGGCATGACAGACACGGCGCTCAGGTCCGCCGGCACCGCAGCGGCCGAAGCGATGACGGGACCGAACGGGCGTTCCGCCGGCTCGGAGCGCGCAACGCCCCGCGCTGCCCTGGGAGTTGCCCCGTAGCTCCACGAGGCTGAGGGGCATGCCGTGTCCGGGTCGGTACCGATGCGCCGGCCGGGCAAAGCGAACGCCCGAGGTTCTCCGGTGGGATTGCGCGGGTGTCGCCGCCACCAGCACAGAGCGCGGCCGGGCGTTCACCATGCCAGCGACAGATGCCGTCCTCCGGCCGCGCTGGTGCAGCAGCTCTCCCGCCTCGGTTTCCGTGGCTTCGGGCGGGAGGGTTCTCACGCCGAATCCGTAAACGCTGCGAGCGTCCGGTTGAGTTCGGACGCCGTGCCCGGCCGGTCCGGTGCAGGCGGCGCGTGGTCGGGCCCCGCCTCGTCCACAAGGACTCGCACAGTCTCGACGAGGGCGACCATGACCGGGTACCGCGTCGAGCACAAGTCTGATCACGGCGGCCCGGACCGGTGGGTACTTCTAGGATCTGCGGCATGGCGACAAGACTCGTGCAGATCAACATGAAGGCCCACGACGACGCCGCGCTCGGCCGGTTCTGGGCGGAGGCCCTCGGCTGGGGTGTCGACAGCGAGGGACCCGGCGTGACCAACCTCGAACCCGTGGGCTTCGCCTACCCCGACCCCGTGGCCGTCTGCATCGACATCGTCGCCCGCCCGGAACCCAAGACGGTCAAGAACCGGGTGCACCTCGATCTGGCCACCACCTCGACCGCCCATCAGGCGGAGTTGGTCGCGCGCCTGAGGGATCTCGGCGCGACGCTCGCCGACGTGGGTCAGGGCGATGTCCCCTGGACGGTCATGGCCGACCCGGAGGGCAACGAGTTCTGCGTCCTGGAGCCCCGCCCGATCCACCAGGACACCGGCCCGGTCGCCGCGGTGGTGGTCGACTGCACCGACCCACGGGGGATGGCCCGGTTCTGGGGCCAGGCGATGGACTGGACGCTGCACGAGGTCACCGACGACCACGCGACCATGCGCTCCGCCAAAGGCGTCGGCCCCTACCTGGAGTTCGTCCGTACCCCCGACACCAAGAGCGTGTGGAACCGCGTCCACCTCGACGTCTGCCCCTACCCCGGTGACGACCTGGCCGCGGAGGCGGCCCGACTGCGCGCCTTGGGAGCCACCGACCCCGGCATCGACCAGTCCGCGATCTCGTGGACGGTTCTGGCCGACCCGGAGGGCAACGAGTTCTGCCTTCTCACTCCGCGCTGACCTCGGGCCGCGGCCCCGGCCGGTGTCGCATGGTGCGGGGGGATCGGACCGTCCAGGCCGCCCCTCCGACCGGCCCGCAGATCGAAGGAACGAGGAAAACCGGCCGCGCGTACCCCGACCGGGGACACCATCCGCCGGCGCTGAACGCGGCAGGAACCCGGGGACCAGAAGGCCCGGGAACGTTCCGGGCGTTGGGCTGGGCAGGCGGAAACTCCTGCGCAGTCTCCTGCCCGGTTTCCAGGAACGGTTCGGTTCACCAGGGCACCGTCCGGCCCCAGCGGTCCAGGTAGGCGAGGCCGGGCGTACCGAGTCGGGACAGCAGGACGTCCACGAGGAGGGGGACGCTCTCCTCGACGGTGTACGGCGCGTCCGGCCCGCCGAGCGCGGTGCGGATCCAGCCCGGTGCCAGGAGGGCGAAGCCGCGCTGTGTCCCGGCCTGCCGGACGGCGAAGCTGCGCATGAACATGTTCAAGGCCGCTTTGCTACCCCGGTAGACCTCGCGGCCCGCGGTCGTGTTGTTCGTGATGCTGCCCTGTCCGGACGACATCGCTCCGATGAGGCCGGTGGGGGACACCAGGTCCTCGAGCGCCTCGATGACGCGCATGGGGCTGAGGGCGTTGGTGACCATCACCTCGACGAAGTCGTCCGTCGCCACCTGGCCGATGGGGGTCTGTTCGTTGTTCGTGGTACCGGCGTTGACGAAGAGCAGGTCCAGCCGTCGGTCCGCAAGGCGCTCGTGCAGGGGCGCGAGGTGGTCGGGCTCGTTGATGTCGAGATGCTCGACGGTGACGCGGCCCTCGGCCCGGTCGGCGAGATCGTGCAGGGGCGTTCGCGCAGCGGTGCCGCGGACCGTGCCGATGACACGCCAGCCTCGGGCGAGGAACTCGGCCGCCATCGCCTGGCCGAGGCCGCGCGAGGCCCCGACGATGAGGGCGGTCGGCGTGTGCTGCTCAGTCGCATTCGATGACATACGGCGTCGTCTCCCTGCGTGGAAGTAGCGAGCTCATCGGGTGCGTCCTGGACCGGGACCGCCTCGGGGCGGCACCGGAGCACGGCACTGCAGTGGCTCTTCATCGGTACGCATCAAGTGTCATCGGCGTGCTGCCGCGGGTGCGATGAAGGCACCCGGATACGTAGGATTCCGGCTGTGGCAGGTACGCCCATGCGTGGATCCGTCGCGATCCAGCCCGACGATGTGCGCATCATTCGCGCACTGCAGGTCGCCCCGAGAGCCTCCTTCGCCTCGATGGCAGCCGCGCTCGACCTCACCGAAAGCACTGTCAGGCGCCGGTACCGGCGCCTGCACGCCGACGGCGTCATCCGCGTCATCGGTGTCGTCAACCCGGGAGCGCTGGGGCAGAGCAGATGGCTGGTACGGCTGCGCTGCCGGCCCGGCAGCGTCGCGGCGATCGCGGGCGCACTCGCCAAGCGGGACGATGTCAACTGGGTGGCCCTGGTCGCGGCCGGCTCGGAAGTCACGTGCGCGACGCAGTCACGGGACGAAGCGCAGCGGGAGGAACTCCTCGGCCGACGGCTCCCGCGCACCGCGGCGGTGCTCGACATCAACGCCTTCGCGATGCTCCGCCAGTTCATGGGAGGCCGCGGACACTACTGGGCCGCGCTGCACGGCGCGCTGTCCCCGCGGCAGGAAACCATGCTCGGGAGCGACGGCCCCCCGTTCACGGAGTCTCCGGTCGTCACCGACGACCCCGTACACCTCACCGGCGAGGACGAGAAGATCCTCGACGCGCTCGCTGCGGACGGCCGGGCCAGCCTCGTCGGCCTCGCCACGGCGGCGGGCTCCACACCAGGCCGCGTGTCCCGCCGCCTCCACACCCTGCTCCTTCAACGCGTCGTCCACATCGACGTCGAGATCGCCCCGGCAGCCTTGGGCTATCACGCGCGGGCCAACCTGTGGCTGCGCGTACACCCGTCAGAGGTGAAGAACGTCGGACGCTCGCTGGCAGGAGAACCCGAGATCGCCTTCGTCGCGGCCATCTCCGGCCCGTTCAACATCCATGCCGTCGCCCACTGCCGGGACTTCGACGAACTCTTCGCCTTCACGTCGGATCGCATCGGGCGCCTGCCCGGCCTGCAGAGCATGGAAGTCTCGCCTGTCCTACGGCATGTCAAGCAAGCCGGCACGCTGGTGTCCGGCGATCGCCTCGTCGGGCCACCGGCTCAGGCGGCCGCGAGGGGCATCGAGTGCAGTGACAACAGTCGACAGCGGTGACAGCAGAGGTACCGGCGCTCGCGCACCTACGCGTCGGGATCACGGAGGCCGACTGCGTCATGCCGCCAGAACGGCTCTGCGTAGACCAGCGTCCCCGTCATCCACGGCTCGTATCTCGGCAGCCGGATGGCCTGGAAGGCGCCGTCAGGGATACGCAGGGACGGCTTCCGGAAGCCCAGGCCGTCACCGGGCGCGAAGCCGAAACGCGAGTAATAGCCCGGATCGCCCTCCACGAAGACGAGGGGGACAACGCGCTCGGCGAGGATGCCCAGTCCGTGTCGGACCAGGGCCGAGCCGATACCGCGTGCCTGGAACTCGGGCAGCACGGCCAGTGGGCTGAGGACCTGGACGTCGACCAGCCGCCGAGGGGCGTCGAGCAGACTGCGGGTGAACATGACGTGGCCGACGACCTGCCTGTCGTGCTCGGCGACCAGCGAGAGACCGTCCTCGGGCGTGACGGTGTCCCGCAGGGTGCCGACCAGATCGGCCACGACGAGACCATGGTCACCGAACGCCCGCAGGTGAACGTCCCGCACGGCCTGTCTGTCGCTCGGAAGTTCTTCGCGGAGATCCATGTCCGGAGGGTAGGGGCCCCGCCGGGTGGCTCGCATGCCGTTGTGGAGCCGGCAGGACACGCGGGCGCGTATATCGCGTTGTGGGCCCCGGTGCGCCGCCATAAGGTCACCGGCATGTCTCTACGTCTCCGTATGCGTCAGGCACTGCCGGAAGCGATGCGCGCCCGTGACAAGGCGGCGGTGAGCGCCCTGCGCGCAACGCTTGCTGCGCTGGACAACGCCGAGACGGTGCTCGTGGACGAAACCGAGCTCCGCGGCGGGGCCCTTGAGCAGGCGCCGGTCGGTGTCGGCGTCACCGAAGCAGCGCGACGTGAACTGAGCGAGCGGAGTGTGGCGGAGGTCGTGCGCGCCGAGGCCGCCGAGCGACTGGAGGTTGCAGCGCGGTTGACTGCGCCCGCACACGCTGACCGAGCCGCACGACTCCGCGCGGAGGCCTCCGTGCTGCTCCGCTTCCTCGACGATCCCGGCCCCGCATAGGAAACGGCGTCACATCGCGCCCGAAGGGACGCGGGAGAGGCTGAAAAGCCAGGGGCTGCCGAAGATCCAGGTCGGTCTCAGCCCCGCCCAGCCCGCAGCCCGCCGATCCCTCGGCTCGCCGCAGCCCCGATCAGGCCTGGCCTGCCAGGAAGCCGCTCAGCCCGCAGCCCGACCGGCCCCTCGGCTCGCCGCAGCCCGACCAGTCTTCAGCCGGCTGCAGCCCCGATCAGGCCTGGCCTGGCCGGAACGGGACCAGTCCTCACCCCGCAAGCCCAGGGTCTCAGTCCGCCGAGTCCCGATCAGGCCCGGCCTGCCCAGAGCAGGACTAGCCTCAGCTTGCCGCAGTCCGACCAGACTCCAGCCCGCACGGCACGCCCCATCAGCCCGCCCCGCCTGGACTCTGCCCCAGCCCCCCAGCCCCCACCGCGCCGCAGCCCCGGCCAGCCCGCCCCGCAGCCCCCTCAAGCCCCCCACCCCGCCTGCTGTCCCCCGACCCGTTCCTTGGTGATCCTCTCGGCCCAGCCGGAGCGGCGGTAGGCGACTACCGGGTCGGGGTCCAGGCCCAGTTCCTCGCGGACCTCGGCCAGCAGCGGCCGTACGTCCGTGTTGTACGCGTCCATCAGCACCGCGTTCGCGCCGAGCACGTCGCCCTCGTGCTGGGCGGCTGCCAGCGCCTCGCGGTCGACGAGGAGTGCCTTGGCCGTGGCCTCCTGGACGTTCATGACCGAGCGGATGATCGCCGGGATCTTCGCCTCGATGTTGTGGCACTGGTCGAGCATGAAGGCGACCTCGGAGGTGAGCCCGCCGCCCCGGACGACCTCGTACATGATGCGGAAGAGCTGGAAGGGGTCGGCGGCGCCGACCATGAGGTCGTCGTCGGCGTAGAAGCGGGAGTTGAAGTCGAACCCGCCGAGCTTTCCCTCCCGCAGCAGGGTGGCGACGATGAACTCGATGTTGGTGCCGGGCGCGTGGTGCCCGGTGTCCACGACCACCTGGGCCTTGTCGCCCAGCTTGAGACAGTGCGCGTAGGCCGTACCCCAGTCCGGGACGTCGGTGGCGTAGAAGGCGGGCTCGAAGAACTTGTACTCCAGCAGCATCCGCTGCCCGTCCCCGAGCCGCTCGTACACCTCCGCCAGCGCCTCGGCGAGCCGGTCCTGCCGCTCCCGGATGTCGTCCTGGCCCGGATAGTTCGTGCCGTCGGCGAACCACAGCTTCAGATCCCTGGAGCCCGTGGCGTCCATGATGTCGACGCACTCCAGCAGATGGTCGACGGCCTTGCGCCGGACCGCCGGATCCGCGTGGCAGACGCTGCCGAGCCGGTAGTCGTCGTCCTGGAAGGTGTTGGAGTTGATCGCGCCCAGCCTGAGCCCGTGCTCCTCGGCGTACTCGGCCAGGGCGGCGTAGTCGTCGACCTTGTCCCACGGGATGTGCAGGGCGACGGTCGGGGCCACGCCGGTGAACTCGTGGACCTTCGCCGCGTCCTGCAGTTTCTCCCACGGATCGCGCGGTACGCCGGGCTGGGCGAACACCTTGAACCGGGTGCCCGAGTTCCCGTACGCCCACGACGGCGTCTCGACGGCCTGGGTCTTGAGCGCGGCCTTCACCGCGACGAGGTCGGTCACTGCGGGGCTCCTGGTGAGGTCGGTCGGACGGGTACGGCCGCATGAAACGATTCAGAACCGCAAGCTATGAGTCCCCCGGTGGGGTGTCAAGCGCTCCGAACGACCCTGCTGCCCGTGACTCCGTAGCGACCTTGGGCTGCTACCGAAAGTCTTTCGATTCGGACCCATTGACGTGACATGGCTGGGGTGCCTACGGTCCCGGGCAATCCAGTTGAAACCTTTCACGACCGTAGCGGAGGCCCCAGCGCCCCTTTCGCGGTGTCGTCGAGGAGCCTGACATGACCCACCCGCCTGACCCGGGGCCGGCGCCGGTGCTGGCGCTGAAGGGCGTCTCCAAGTCCTTCGGCGCCGTGCGCGCCCTCAGGGACGTCTCCCTGGAACTGCTGCCCGGCGAGGTGCACGCCCTTGCCGGCGAGAACGGCGCGGGCAAGTCGACCCTCATCAAGACCCTCGCCGGGGTGCACCGGCCGGACGCCGGCCAGGTGCTGCTCGACGGCGAGCCCGTCGTCTTCCACGGACCCGGCGACGCCCGCGTCAACACCCTGACCCGCAGCAGGTGAACGCGATGGCCGTCTCCGCTCAGGACCCCGGCGCCCTGTGCACCGCGCTGAAGCAGGCGATGAGCAACGGCGCCAAGGTCGTCACCTACGACTCCGACACCAACCCCGACTGCCGCAACGCCTTCGTCTCGCAGGCGTCCGCCGAGGACCTCGGCCGTACCGAGGTGCAGCTGCCGGCCAAGCAGATCGGCTACAAGGGCGAGATCGCCGTCCTGTCGGCGGCGCAGACCGCCACGAACCAGAACACCTGGATCGGGCACATGAAGGACGAGCTGAAGGACCCCCAGTACAAGAACGTCAAGCTGGTCAAGATCGCGTACGGCGACGACGACGCCCAGCAGTCCTTCCAGCAGACCCAGGGCCTGCTCCAGCAGTACCCGGACCTGAAGGGGATCATCTCCCCGACCGCCGTCGGCATCAAGGCCGCCGCCCAGTACCTGTCGGGCTCCAAGTACAAGGGCAAGGTCAGCCTGACCGGCCTCGGCACCCCCAACGACATGCGCAGGTACGTCAAGAACGGCACGGTCGAGGCCTTCGAGCTGTGGGACCCGGCGAAGCTCGGCGACCTCGCCGCCCGCACCGCGGTCGCGCTGGCGTCCGGGCAGATCAGCGGCAAGGAGGGCGAGACCTTCAAGGCCGGCGGGACGACGTACACCATCGGCAGGGACGGCGTGATCAACCTGGGCAAGCCGACCGTGTTCGACGCGAAGAACATCGACCAGTTCGACTTCTAGGCGGACAGGGGTACCGATGCGGCGCGTGTCTTCCTGCTGAAGGTCAGGGCCGTCCCCCCTCTACGTGGCCGGCTTCGCGCTGCTGTCATGACGGTAATGTGAAGGTCGTCCCGCCGCCCCTCGTCCCCTGGAGGTCTTCGCCCGATGGCCCAGTCGGTGGGTATCAAGGATGTCGCCCGTGCCGCCGGAGTGTCGGTGGGCACGGTGTCGAACGTCATCAACCGCCCGGACACCGTCGCCAGCGAGACCCGGGCGCGGGTGCTGTCGGCGATCGACCGGCTGGGCTACGTCCGCAGCGAGTCCGCACGGCAGTTGCGCGCGGGCCGCAGCCGGATCATGGGCCTGCTCGTGCTCGACATGGGCAACCCGTTCTTCGTGGACGTGGCGCGCGGTGCGGAGCGGACGGCCCGCGACGCGGGGCTCGGCGTGATGGTGTGCAACAGCGCCCAGAACGCGGGCGAGGAGGCCGAGTACCTGTCCCTGTTCGCCGAGCAGCGGGTGCGCGGGGTGCTGCTGACCCCGGCCGACGCCACCGGCCGGAACATCAGGGCGTTCCGCCGGCACGGCATCCCGTTCGTGCTGGTCGACCGGGTCGCCGAGGGCGCGACCGAGTGCTCGGTGTCCGTGGACGACGTGGCCGGCGGCGCACTCGCGGTCCGTCATCTGGTGGACGCCGGGCACCGGTCCATCGCGTACGTCAGCGGACCGCCCGGCCTCAACCAGGTCCGCGATCGGCGCACCGGCGCGCTGAACGCCCTCGCCGAGGCCGGGCTCGGCCCCGAGGCGCTGCGCGAGCTGCCCACCGAACGCCTCGACGTGGCCGCCGGCCGCGACGCGGGCGCCCGGCTGCTCGGCCTCGCCGACCGCCCCACCGCCGTGTTCTGCGCCAACGACCTCCTCGCCCTCGGCGTCCTGCAGGCCATGTACGCGGCGGGCGTCGCCGTCCCCGACGACCTCGCGATCGTCGGCTACGACGACATCGAGTTCGCGGCGGCGGCCGCCGTACCGCTGACCTCGGTGCGGCAGCCCGCCGTCACCATGGGCGCCCTCGCCGCCGAGCTGCTGCTGGAGGAGACCGAACAGGGCGAGGGCGCGGGCCCGCACGAGCACCGCCGGGTGGTGCTCCAGCCGGAGCTGGTGGTGCGCCGCTCCAGCCTCGCCGCCCGCTGACCCCGGCGTGCCGCCGGAAACCGGAGGTCCGGGTCTCCGCCCGCGCCCGGTGATGTGCTGAACTGGCTCCCGTCCGTTCCGTGCCGTCCGTTTCGGGAGCCCCGTTGAGCCTCAGCTACCGCCAGCCCGGCGTCGTTCTCACCGACCGCCGTTTCACCGTGCCGCTGGACCACGCCCGGCCGGACGGCGAGACGATCGAGCTGTACGCCCGGGAAGTGGTCGCCGGCGACAAGGCCGGACAGGAACTGCCCTGGCTGCTCTACCTGCAGGGCGGGCCGGGCTTCGGGGCGAATCGTTTCGTCGGACGTCAGTCCTGGCTCGACCGGGCCCTGAAGGACTACCGGGTGCTGCTGCTCGACCAGCGCGGCACCGGCAGTTCCACGCCCGCCACCCGGCAGACGCTGCCGCTGCGCGGCGGCCCCGCCGAGCAGGCCGACTACCTCACCCGCTTCCGCGCCGACTCCATCGTCCGGGACTGCGAGGCCATCCGCCGCCAGGTCACCGGAGGCGCCCCCTGGACCGTGCTAGGCCAGAGCTTCGGCGGTTTCTGCGCGGTGTCGTACCTCTCCCTGGCCCCCGAGGGCCTGGACACCGTCGTCATCACCGGAGGTCTGCCCTCCCTGCACGCCCACGCCGACGACGTCTACCGCGCGGCCTATCCGCGCATCGAGCGCAAGGTCACCGCGCACTACGCCCGCTACCCCCAGGACGTGGAGCGGGCCCGCCGGATCGCCGACCACCTCCTCACCCACGAGGTGACCCTCCCGAACGGCTACCGGTTCACCGTCGAGGCGTTCCAGTCCCTCGGCCTGATGCTCGGTATGGGCGACGGCAGCCACCGGCTGCACCACCTGCTCGAGGACGCCTTCGTGCGCACACCGGCCGGCCCGGAGCTGTCCGACGCCTTCCAGGAGCAGGCCCAGTCCCTGCTGTCGTACGCCGCCCACCCCCTGTACGCCCTGGTCCACGAGGCGACCTACGGCCAGGACGCCCGCCCCACCGCCTGGTCCGCGGAGCGGGTCCGCGCCGAGTTCCCGCAGTTCGACGCGGCCAAGGCGCTCGCCGGCGACGCACCGGTGCTGTTCACCGGCGAGACCGTCCACCCCTGGATGTTCGACGCCGATCCGGCCCTGCGGCCGCTGCGCGAGACCGCCGACCTGCTCGCCGCCCGCACCGACTGGGCTCCCCTGTACGACCCGGCCCGCCTCGCCGCCAACGAGGTCCCGGCCGTGGCCGCCGTCTACCACGACGACATGTACGTCGACACCGCCCACTCTCTGGAGACCGCCCGCGCCATCCGCGGCCTGCGCACCTGGGTCACGAACGAGTACGAACACGACGGCCTGCGCACCGGCGCACCTCGGGTACTGGACCGCCTGCTGGCGATGGCCCGCGACGAGGTGTGAGACAGGTTCGGGGTGCTCGGCCGCAGAGTCAGTCCTACCGGCCCGGCTTGCACACCTCGGTGACGGCCTGCCTCTCGCCCTGCGGTGTGTACGTGATGCTCTTGCCGTCCGTGTTGAAGCGCAGCCGCACCGAGCCGTCGTCGTAGGCCCCGCCGGGCGCCAGGATCTGCTGCACGAAATGACCGGTGCCCGAGACGACGACGGCGCGTCCCTCGGAGATCAGCACGTAGGTGTTGTCGACGCCGGTGGAGCAGGACGGGAGGCTGCCACTTGACGGCGGCACGGCTTCGCCGACCTGGAAGGACGGCGACGGCGACGGGCTCGCGGCGGCCGTGGACGGGACGGCGCCGGCCAGGATCTGGACGGCGAGCGCGGCACCGCTCAGCACGGCGGCAAGGGCGAGCTGGGGCGTGCTGGGCATGAGCGACTCCTTTGCCGGTCGGTTCGAGCATCGCTCCTCACACACGAGGGAAGGCCTTCCGGCACCGGTCGGCGAACGCGCGTGGGCCGGACGGGTGAACCCGGGCACGTCCGGCGGCCCTGGACCGTGCACCGGTGGCGGTCACGCGGCCGGTGGCCGACCATGTGCCGCGCACCGGCCCCCGCAGCGGCAGGAGCGGCCCGGACCGTACGGCCCAGTAGGCTGCCCGCATGCCAGATCCGATAGCCGGCCTTCCGGAGCTGCGCGGTGACTGCGCGCGCTGCTTCGGGCTGTGCTGTGTCGCCCTGCCCTTCGCCGCCTCCGCGGACTTCGCGCTGAACAAGCCCGCCGGGAAGCCCTGTCCCAGTCTCCGGGACGACCACCGCTGCGGCATCCACGCCGACCTGCGGACGAAGGGGTTCACCGGCTGCACGGTCTACGACTGCTTCGGCGCCGGGCAGAAGGTCTCGCAGGTCACCTTCGGCGGCCAGGACTGGCGTACGGGCGGCAAGGAGCACGCCCGGCGGATGTTCGACGCGTTCCCGGTCGTACGGCAGCTGCACGAACTGCTGTGGTACCTCACCGAGGCGCTCGCCCTGCCCGCCGCCCGCCCGGTCCACCCCGAGCTGCGGCGGGCGCTGGAGGAGACCGAGCGGCTGACCCGGCAGACCCCCGAGGCGCTTGCGGCGATGGACGTGGCCGCGCACCGGCAGCGGGTCAACGTGCTGCTGCTGCGGACCAGCGAGCTGGCCCGGGCCGGCGCCGGCGGCGGAAAGGGCGGCAGGAAGGACAAGGCCAAGGGGAAGGACCGCCGGGGCGCCGATCTCGTCGGGGCCCGGCTGCGCGGCGCCGATCTGCGCGGGGCGAGCCTGCGCGGCGCCTACCTGATCGCCGCCGACCTCACCGGCGCCGACCTGCGCGACGCGGACATGATCGGCGCGGACCTGCGGGACGCCGACCTGAGCGACGCGGACCTGACCGGCGCGTTCTTCCTCACCCAGCCGCAGGTCAACGCGGCACGCGGGAACGCCGGAACCCGGCTGCCCGCGTCAGTCGCCCGGCCGGTGCACTGGGCAGCCGCCGGCTGACGCCGACTGCTCGGCCGCGACGGCCACCGCGGACGAGGGACACGAGAGGGCGTCGTCCGCGGGCTCTCCCGCACCCGCACCCGCGTCCCCGGCCCCGTCTCGCGCCGCCTCCGGGCGCTTGCGCCGCTCCAGTGCCAGCCGCAGCCCCTCCGGCATCACCGTCAGCCGCTCGGTGACGCGCAGCCGGTACCCGGGGTCGGCGATCAGGTCGTAGCGGCGCAGCAGCAGGCCGAGGACCAGGGTCGCCTCGTGCAGGGCGAACTGGCGGCCGATGCAGGCGCGCGCGCCGGTGCCGAACGGCTTGAAGGTGTGCGGGGGCCTGGCCCGTACCGCCTTCGCGTCGAAGCGGTCCGGGTCGAAGCGCTCGGCGTCCTCGCCCCAGACCTCCGGGTCGCGGTGCAGCATGGGCGTCAGCACCAGGGCCCACGCGCCCCGCCGCATCGGATGATCGCCGGCCAGTACGGTGTCCCGCACGGCCTCGCGGGCGAAGGCCGGGGCGGTCGGCCACAGGCGCAGCGACTCGTCCAGCACCCGGCGGACGTACCGCAGCTTGGCCACCTGCTCGTAGCCGGGCTGCGCCGCATCGCCCCAGACGCGGTCCACCTCGGCCCGGGCCCGGGCGGCGATCTCGGGGTGCCGGGCGAGGTAGTACAGGGCGAAGGACAGGGCGCCCGAGGTGGTCTCGTGGCCCGCGACCAGGAACGTGATCACCTGCTTGCGGACGTTCTCCGCCGACAGCTTCTCGCCGGTGTCCGGGTGGGCCGTCTCCAGCATGCGGTCCAGCAGGTCGCCGTCCCCGCGGCCGGTGCGCCGCCGCTCCGCGACCAGTTCGTCGACCGTCCTGTTCAAGTGGGCCATGTCGGCCGCGTTGCGGCGGGCGGCGGTGCGCAGCAGCAGCGGGGCCAGCGGCGCGGGCACGCTGTTCAGGCGCTGGGCGTAGGTGAGGGTGCCGACCATCGCGGTGACGAAGGGGTGCGGCCGGTCCCGCTCGAAGGAGCCGAAGTCGTGCCCGAACCCGGTCCGCGCAATCGTCTCCAGGGTCAGCTTGGTCATGTCCCCGGGCACGTCCACCGTGCGCCCGGCCGCCGCCTCGCGGTCCCAGTGGCCGGTCAGCCGGCCGGCGACCGCGAGCATCATGCCGTGGTAGCCCTCCATGGCCTCTCTGCTGAAACCCGGCGCCAGGACGTCGTGGGCCAGCTGCCAGTTGGGCTCGTGGTTGTAGGCGGTGAACAGTCCGTCCCCGGCGACCGGCCGCAGGTTGGCCACGCCCAGACCGACGTGCTTGGCGAACCGGGACTCGTCGGCCAGGTCGGCGACCAGCCGCGCGCCCCACACGAACACGAACTCCTTGCCGAAGGCCCGCCGCCGGAAGATCGGCCCGAGCTCGCGCGCGAACCGCATGGAGTCCTGCAGCGGCGTGCGCCGGTCGACGCCGAGGACGTCGCCGAGCAGCGGCAGCCGGCGCGGCGGGTGCGGGATGCGGTGCAGCTCGGGCCAGCCCTGCTCGGCGCTCCGGAAGCCCTTCGGCAGTCCGGTGTCCGTCGTCTCCGCCATGACGCCGATCTCCCTTGATCCAACCGTGGTCCAACGGACGTGTTGTACGTGGGTTCAATAGCCGGTCCCAGTGTCGTCCGCTTGTTGAACCCGCGTCAAGTAAAGTGGCGCCATGCCCGCGAACCAGGGGGAACGCGTCCGGCGCCGACTCAGCACCGAGGAGCGCCGTGAGCAGCTGCTGTCGGTCGGCGCGAGGCTGTTCTCGGAGAGTCCGTACGACGACGTCTGGATCGAGCAGGTCGCGGAGATCGCCGGGGTCTCCCGCGGGCTGCTGTACCACTACTTCCCGACCAAGCGGGACTTCTTCGCGGCGGTCGTCGAGCGCGAGAGCGAGCGGATGCTGCGCATGACGGCGGCGGTGCCCGGCGTGCCGGTGCGCGAGCAGCTCACCGCCGGCCTGGACACCTACCTCGGCTACGTCCAGGCGCACGCCCACGGCTTCCGCGCCTTCCACCGCGCCGACGCGGCCGGCGACCAGGCCGTGCGCCGGGTCTACCAGCGGGCGCTGGCCGCCCAGGAGCAGCAGATACTCGCCGCGCTGGCCGCCGACCCCGAGTTCGGGCCCGCGTTCGAGAACGCTCCCCACGTCCGCCTGGCCGTGCGCGGCTGGCTCGCCTTCACCACCGCCGTGTGCCTGGAGTGGCTGCGCGACGGCGAGCTGACCCGCGAGCAGGTGCGCGACCTGTGCGCGCGGGCGCTGCTGGGCGTCATCGCCTGACCGCCTGTCCGGCCCCCTGCCCGGGGGCGTGGTTGGCGCGCGCCCCGGTCTCCGATAGGTTAGGCAAGCCTTACCTAAGGAGGTCTCGGATGGGTGACACCCAGGACTGGACCGCCGCACCCGGCGCGGCGGAACGGGCACGGTCGGTGCTGGCCACCGCCTGGTCGTGCGCGGTGACCGCGGACGGCGCCCGGGAGGAGTACGTCGGCGCCCACACCGTGGCCGACGACGGCGCCGTACGGCTGGCGGTGCCCGACGACGGCGCCCTGACGGCCGCCGCCCTGTGCGCCCCGCGCCAGGAACCCCCCGCCGTGCTGGAGTTCGCCGACGTGGCGCCCGTACCGGTGCGGGAGCGGATCCGCGCCCGGCTGTATCTGTCCGGCCGGATCACCCCGGACCGCGGCGGCTTCCTGTTCCGGCCCGCGCGGGTGGTGCTCAGGCGGTCCGGCGGGGCCGTGGTCGTCGGCCTCGACGAGTACGCCGCCGCCCGGCCCGACCCTCTCGCCGGGGCCGAGGCCCGGCTCCTCACCCACCTCGCCGACGCCCACCCGGACGCCGTGGAACGGCTGACCCGCCTGATCCGCCCGGAGAGCCTGCACGCCGTGACCCGCGTGCGGCCCCTCGCCGTCGACCGGCACGGACTCACCCTGCGCATCGAACGCACCCGCGCCCACGGCGACGTACGGCTGCCCTTCCACACGCCCGCCGACGACGTCGCCCAGCTCACCGAGCGCGTGCACGCCCTGCTCGCCCAGGCGAGCGCCGCCGCCTGCCCCCGCGCGCTACAGCGGCAGCGCGCAGACGGCGACGGGTGACGCGAACGGCTCGCCGGCCGGGCGGAGTTCACCGCTCGCCCGGTCCACGTGGAAGACGGTGACCGTGCCCGAGCGCTGGTTCGCCGCGAACAGCAGCCCGCCGTCCGGCGAAAGAGCGATCTGCCGCGGGAAGTCCCCGCCCGCCGGCACCGTGCCGAGCAGCCGCAGCCGGGCGCCGCCGGCCTCGACGGCGTACCGCGCCAGGCTGTTGTCCCCGCGGTTCGCCAGGAACGCGTACCCGCCGTCGGCCGTCACCACGAACTGCGCCGGGTAGTTGGCGCCGCCACCGGAGCCGGTGGGCTGCGGCTCGCCGATCGTCAGCCGCCCGCTGCCCGGCTCGTAGGCGCACACGGCCACCGTGTCGTCCACCTCGTTGGCCAGGTAGGCGTACCGGCCGCCCGGATGGAAGGTGAGATGGCGCGGTCCCGCGCCGGGCCGGGTGTGCGCCCGCGCCACCTCCGTCAGCGTGCCCCGCGCCGGGTCCAGGCGGTAGCTGTAGACCGTGTCGGTGCCGAGGTCGACCGCGAGGACATGGCCGCCGTCCGGGCTGGTGACGAACTGGTGCGCGTGCGGTCCCTGCTGCCCCGGACCGGGCGGTGGGCTGCTGTGCGTGACGAGGTCGGTGCGGTCCCCGGGGGCGCCCGAGGCGTCGAGGGGATGCACGGCGACACTGCCCGAGCCGTAGTGGGCGCTCAGCAGCCAGCGCCCGGAGGGATGCACCGACAGATGGCAGGGGCCGGCGCCGCCCGTGCTCCGGGTGCCGAGGATCCGCCGGTCGGCCAGGCGTACGGCCGTCACCGCGCCGTCCGCACGCTCGTCCACCGCGTACAGCGTGCGGCCGTCCGGATGCACGGCCAGGTACGACGGGTCGGGGACGCCGGTGAGCGTGCCGGAGCCGGTGATCCGGCCGGTCGCCGGGTCGTAGGAGGCCAGCCCGATGCCGGCGCCGCCGCCGGCGGCCGAGGTGTAGGTGCCCACGTACAGCGGACGCGGACCCGGCGGCCCGCCGCGCGGCCGAGCGGGCCCGGGCTCGTCCGCCGCGGCCGGGGCGCCGGACGGCGCCGCCGCAGGGGAGGGCACCGCCACGACAGCCGCCGCGCCCGCCAGGACCCCGGCGAACCGGCGCCGGCTCCAGCGCCCCCGCGCCGGCTCGTCGTCCGTCTCCATGCAGCACCTCAGGTCGTCGGTCGCCCCCCGCGTGACAGCCACCTTGACCGCTGCGAGCCCCCGCGGGCAAGTACGGCAGCCGGCGCCGCCCTCCCTACCACTCGCCGTCCTGCACCGGCTTGCCCGGCGCGTCCTTCAGCGGGGTCACCTGGCCGGGGGACGGCGCCTGCCACGGGTCCAGGTCGTCGCCGAGCCACTCGCCGACCGGCTTGACCGCCCCCAGGGTGTCCGCGGGGGCCAGATCCTCCCCGTCGGCGTCGTAGTAGTCGTACCAGGGCAGTCCCGCCCGGGTGTACGCCGCCCGGTCCACCGGCGACGGCGGCGGCGCCTCGCCGGTGATGCGCCGCCACTGCGGCGGCGTGACCAGATGCACGAACACGCGCCCGGCGGGCTCCTCGGACCAGTCCGTCAGCGGCCGGTCGTCCCGGTACACCTCCTGGCGCATCGCACCGCCGACGCCCAGCCCCATGGCGGCAGCGGCCCGGGGCGCCCCGCCCGGGGCCGGGGGAGGCGGCATCGCTCCGGGCGCGGCCGCCGCCATCGGCACCGGCGCGCCGTACCCGCCCGCCGGACCCGACGCCAGGGCCCGGCGCCGCGCCTCCTCCCGCTCCCGCTCGCGGCGCCGCCACTCGGTCAGCAGCGGCTCCCGCAGCGGGAACGCCTGGAGCTGCACCCCGCCCCACACCTCCTCGCCGGTGACCTGCCCCTCGACCGTCGCGCCGAGGCCCAGCGGGACGGCGACGAACTGGCGGACCGTGCCCTTGCCCGAGTTGATGCCGTCCAGCCACGGCTGGCGGGGGAGCACCAGGTAGTTCTGCGGATCCCGGGCCAGACGGCCGCTCCAGGGCCGGCCGGACACCGCGCACACCTTGCCCACGCCGACCTGGAGCGCCGCCGGCTCGCGTGTGCCGGAGAAGCTCAGCCACATCGCCTCGCGCAGATACACCGGCAGCATCACCCCGCCGCGCGCCCGCCACTCGGCCGGCACCGTGTCGGCATAATCCTGGACCCGGCGGACGGGGAACTCGCCCAGCCCGGGCGGCAGCGGATGCGTGCCCGTCTCCGGCAGCCGCAGCGTGCGGACGAACCGCACCGCCACCCCGCCCGGCAACCGCAGCGTGTTCCCGTCGATCCGCACCCCGGAACCGGTCATCCGGCCCTCCCCCTCGTGTTCGCGCCGGGCCCGCCCGGCGTCCTTGCCGCCCACTGTCACCATGAACGCTCGCCGAACCCGACGCGGTTCCGCCACAACTCGTCCTGCACGCCGATCCGCTCGCGCAGCCGGGTCATCCGCGGCAGCTTCGCCCGGTGCTCCCGCGAGACCCGGTCCAGCTCCTCCAGCAGCCGGCGGGTGCGGTGCTCGGTGTTCAGCTCGTCGATGATCCGGGTCGTCTCGGTCAGCACGGCCCCGTACAGCTGCCAGTGCGCCGGATCCTTGCCGATCTCCTCCCGGAGCAGCTCGGCCAGCCGGTCCCGGGTGCCGGCCGCCGTGTGCAGCTCGGCGGACAGCCGGGCCTCCGCCGACTCGGCGTTCTCGCTCAGATGGGTCGTGACCAGCACCGCGAAGCTGACCACCGCGTCGGCGATCTCCGACAGCAGCTGCTCCACGGTGGCCCCCACCCGGGGCGGGAACAGCTCGTCGGCGCCGCGGGCCTTCGCGAGGTCCGTGAAGGTGCGGGCCAGCACCCGCAGGACCACCGTGCAGATCTCCAGCGTGTCCAGGCCGGTGCGCAGCACCACCCGGTGCAGCAGCCCCTCCTTGACCCGTGGATTGAGCCGCAGACTGTCCTCGGCCTGCCGCAGCGACGCGTCCACCTGGGTGATGTGGTGGTCCAGCCGGCGTGCCTCGTGCAACCGCTCGGCCGCCCGCTCCCAGGAGATCCGGCCGGCCGCTTCCTCACCCATCCGCAGCATCAGCTGCCGCACCCGGCGCGCCTGGTCCTCGATCGACTCGCCGGCCTTGTCCACCCACACCGGGGGCGGCAGCAGCAGGTTGCAGGCCGTCCCCACGACCGCACCGATCAGCGTCTCCACGATGCGCGCCCAGGCGGTGAACCCGACGGTGGTGACTCCGAGCACCAGCATGGCGCTGATCGCCACCTCGGCGACGTACTCGTCGACCCGGACCAGGTGCCCCACGGCCAGCGCGGCCACGATCAGCAGCGCGAGGCTCCACCAGGTCAGCCCCACCAGCACGCTGAAGGCGATCGCGACCAGCACGCCCGCCACCACCGAGTTCACCCGGCGGATGCCGTTGGTGAGCGTGGCGTAGAAGGTCACCTGGACCACCAGCAGCGCGGTCAGCGGCGCGGTGAGCGGAGCCGGCTCGGGACTGAGCCGCAGCGCGACGACATAGGCGATCGTCGCCGCCGTCGCCGAGCGCAGCGTCTGGACGACCACCGGCTCCCGGCGGCGCTGCAGCAGGCCCAGCAGCTCCGTGGTCCACTTCCGTACGTCGTGCATCCCTTGGCCTGTTCCCCTTCCTCGTACGAGTCGAACGTGCGCCTATTTCGGACAGGAACTGTCCGCAAGCCTTCCTGCAGTGATCTCGGTGAGGGGCGGACCGCCACGTCACAACGCCGCGGAGGAACCGGTATGGGGAACATCGACGGTGTCGAGGTGCTCCTGAAGGCGCACGCCCATCTGCCCGGCCGACGCCCTGTACGGCGACCCGGTGACTAGGCTCGGCTGCCCGGCCACGCCGAGTCCGTGCCGGCGCCCCGCGGCCCGCTGCCCCTGCCGCTCGCCGCCGGCACGGCCGCGCCGGACGCCGCCGCGCACGGCCGGGACATCGCCGTCGCCACCGTTCGGATTCGGCCACCCGCACCGGCCACCGACCACTTGGTGCCCGCGCCTGGGCGCGTACGGCGTGTTCGCCCCCGCCCGCACGCCCGCCGACCCCCGGGACGAGAGGCCGCCCTGCTCGCCCTGGGCCCCGCCGGTGTCATGAGTGTGCACTCGCCGGTGGGCGCAGGAGGTCAGGCGTACAGCTTGTCGATGAACGCGGACAGGTTGCCCGTCGTGCGGGCGATCTGCTCCGCCGTCGTCAGGCTCTCCTCGAACCGGGTGCCGGACTCCGGCACCTTCTTGCCCCGCACGTACAGCGAGCAGGCCAGATCGGTGCACATGTACACGCCGACCGAGTTGCCCTCACGGCCCGCCGGCCCCGCCTTCCGCGCGGTCATCAGCGTCACGCCGCCACCGGGATGCGTGGTCAGGCACAGCGAGCACATGCTGCGGTGCAGAAATCCGCGCTGCGAGGTCTGGAAACGCAGGGCGACGCCGACGAGCCGGCCGTCCCGTTCGGTGACCAGATAGCTGCGGTCGGGCGCCCCGGGATCCCGCCAGCCGAGGAAGTCCAGGTCGTCCCACGGGCGTTCGCCGAGGTCCCGGGGCACGGTCAGCCGCTTGGCCTCCCCCTTGGAGCAGTTGACAAAGCAGTTGCGGATGTCCTGCTCGGTGAGCGATCTCATGTGGGGAGTCCTTTCGGATTCGACGCCGCGAACCTTGGCCCATGGGATCCATGGTCCCAAACCTAATAATCCTAGGTTGGCGGCTAGCGTAGGCAGCAAAGGGGAGGGTCGGCCAATGGATTTCCGGCAGGGACTGCCGCGGCGTGCCCGGCGCGCGCTGAACCACGTCGCCGCGGGGCTGTGCGGCCCGCCACTCGACCCCGCCCTGCGCATCACCCTGAACTTCCACCCCGACCGGGTGTCCGGCGGACTGCCCGTCATCGAGGCGCTGGCCCGGGACGGCGCGTACCACTCGCAGTACGTCACCGGCACCAGCAACGGCGGCCTCACCGCGCACCCCGGCGGCGACCGGACCCGCTGGGAGAGCCGGATCTTCGGCGGCGTCTACGACGACGCGCCGCCGGCCGAGCGCCCGCTGTACGGCGCGCTGGACTTCCGCCGCCAGGTCGTCGGCGCGGCCCCGCGCTTCGGCTCCTCGCACCTCAGACTCACCGGAGCGGTCATGGACCGGGTCACGTTCTGTTACCCGGACAGCGCGGCCGAGCCCGCCGACTTCGGCGTGGCCTCCGCGATGCCGCTGATCGCGCTCGCGGAGGCCGACCAGCAGGACCCGCTCAACGACTACATCGAGAGCCATGTGCACGGCGGCGTCCTGCTCGCCCGGGACGCGGAGGCGCTGGTCCTCGACGCGAGCTACCGGGGCACCCCGGTGGAGGCGGCGGCCCGGCAACTGCCCGTCCCGCTGGAGTGGCACCCCGGATACCGGCTCACCGTCACGGCACTGCGCCGCCACGCCGACTACCGGGGCCCCGAGTACACCGACCTCGGCGCGCTGATCGCCGACCGAGGCCTGCTGACCCCGCGCGTCATCGGCGACGCCGCCCGCACCGGCCGCCACGACCTCCAGGACCTGAAGATGGTCTGGCACATCCTGGCCCGCTTCGGCGCCCCCGAGGGCGCGGGGACGGCACACCGGGCCACGGAGGGCACGGGCGAGGAGTTCCGGGCGGCCGGGGAGGGGGGCGGGTGCGGCGTGAGGGGTGGCCGGGGAGGCCAACGGCGAGGTTCCGGGTGGCCGGGGAGGGGCGGCTGCGGTGTTAACGGGAGGGCGGCGGGCGTGAGCTCTCTCAGCCCTGCTCCGCCGTCCTCGCCTCCGGGGGCCACACCCCCGGGCTCAGGACGCCCAACGCGTAGGCACGGGCGATCAGTTCGGTGCGGGTGGCGGTGTTCCAGCGGGCGGACAGGCGCCGCAGGTGGTAGGTGACGCCGTCCTTGCTCAGGCCCAGTTCGCGGGCTGCGCCGGCCGTGGTGGCGCCGCCCGCCAGGAGGGCCAGCACCCGGCCCTCGACCGGCGTGACCCGGGCCGGCTCCGGGGCGGGCGGCGCGCACTCGCCGTGGGTCCGCAGCATCACCAGCAGGGCCGGTGTCGCGTCCACGTTGTCGCTGACCGGGTCCGCCGTCAGCTCGCCGTACCGCTCGGCGCCGCCGGACACCTGCCAGCGCACCGACACCTGGTAGCGCGAGCGGTGCCGCAGGCGCAGCGCCTCGGCGATCCGCTCCACCTGCCCGGCCTCCTGCGGGCGGAACAGCTCCAGGACGTCCTGGCCGCGTAGCCGCCCCGGTGTCGTACCGCACTCCGCCGCCATCGCGGGATTGGCCAGCAGCACCCGGCCGTGCACATCGCACACCGCCACCGGCACCGACACCCGGTCGAAGAGCATCAGGGCTCGGTTGCGCCACACGACCCCGTCGGTCCGCCCCAGGTCCATGACCACCTCCCGAAGGGCCGCACCACTCCCTCATCCAAGACGAACCTCCAGGTCAGCGGCAAATCGGCCGGGCCCCGGCGCGTTCGCCCGAGTCCGTTCGCCGCGCTCCGCGCAAGTCCCGCGGCCGAGTTTCGACTGCGCGATCGTGTAGTGCCGCGGCGTGGGCGACCGCCGTCGGCCGCGCACCCTGGAACGCAGTAATCCGTTACCGCGAAAGGCAGTTGTCGCGTCATGCCCCCCACCGCGCTGCACCCCGGTCCGGCCGGCACCCTGCCCGGCGTCCCCGTCGTCGACATCAGCGCCACCGGCCCCGGGCGCACGCCGATCCAGCAGGCCATGGAGCTGATGCGCGCCCACGGCCCGGTGCTCGTGCGCCGACTGCACGGCCGGGACGTGCTGTTCGTCGCCGACGCCGGCCTGGTCGCGGACCTCGCCGACGAGCGGCGGTTCGCCAAGCACATCGGGCCCGCGCTGGAGAACGTGCGCTCCTTCGCCGCCGACGGCCTGTTCACCGCCTACAACGACGAGCCCAACTGGGCCAAGGCGCACGACATCCTGATGCCCGCCTTCGCGCTCGGCTCGATGCGCACCTACCACCCGGTGATGCTCGGGGTGGCCCGCCGGCTCATCGAGTCCTGGGACCGCGCGGCCCGGGACGGACGGCCCGTGAACGTGCCGGACGACATGACCCGGATGACCCTCGACACCATCGGCCTGGCCGGGTTCGGCTACGACTTCGGCTCGTTCGAGCGCGACGAGCCGCACCCCTTCGTCGAGTCGATGGTGCGCTGCCTGGAGTGGAGCATGACCCGGCTCGCCCGCACCCCGGGCGAAGACCACTCCGCCGCCGACGCGGCCTTCCGGGCCGACGCCGACCACCTCGCCGCGGTCGTGGACGAGGTCATCGCCTCCCGTGCGGGCACCGACCAGAGCGGCGCCGAGGACCTGCTCGGTCTGATGCTCAGCGCCCCGCACCCCGCGGACGGCACCACCCTGGACGCCGCCAACATCCGCAACCAGGTCATCACCTTCCTGATCGCCGGCCACGAGACGACCTCCGGCGCGATGTCCTTCGCCCTGTACTACCTCGCCAAGCACCCGGCCGTGCTGCGGCTGGTGCAGCGCGAGGCCGACGCGCTGTGGGGCGGGACCGCCGACCCGGAGCCGTCGTACGACGACATCGGCCGGCTCACCTACACCCGCCAGGTCCTCAACGAGGCGCTCAGGCTGTGGCCGACGGCCGCCGCCTTCAGCCGGCACGCCCGCGAGGACACCCTGCTCGGCGGCCGGATCCCGCTCGCGGCCGGCCAGGCCGTCACCGTGCTCACCCCGATGCTGCACCGGCAGCCCGTCTGGGGCGACAACCCGGAGCTGTTCGACCCCGAGCGGTTCACCGCCGCAGCCGAGGCGGCCCGTCCGGTGCACGCCTTCAAGCCCTTCGGCACCGGCGAACGCGCCTGCATCGGACGGCAGTTCGCACTGCACGAGGCGACCATGCTGCTCGCCATGCTGGTGCACCGCTACCGGCTGCACGACCACGCCGGCTACCGGCTCACCGTGAAGGAGACCCTCACCCTCAAGCCCGAGGGCTTCACCCTCACGCTCACCCCGCGCACCCCCGCCGACCGCGTGCACGCCCCGCTGCCCGGCGGCATCCCCGCACAGGCCGGCCAGGGCACGGACCCCGACCCCCTCCCCGCCCGGGTCCGCCCCGGCACCGGCGTCCTCGTCCTGCACGGCAGCAACTACGGCACCTGCCGGGCCTTCGCCGCCCAGCTCGCCGACGAGGCCGCCGCCGTCGGCTGCGCCACCGAGGTCGCCGCCCTGGACGCGTACGCGGACGCACTGCCCACCGACCGGGCCGTCGTCATCACCGCCGCCTCCTACAACGGCCGGCCCACCGACGACGCCCGCGCCTTCACCGCCTGGCTCGACGGCACCCCCGACCTGACCGGCGTGACCTACGCCGTCCTCGGCGTCGGCGACCGCAACTGGGCCGCCACCTACCAGCACGTCCCCACCCGCATCGACGCCCGCCTCGCCGAACTGGGCGCCACCCGCCTGACCGACCGGGCCGCCGCCGACGCCTCCGGCGATCTCAGCGGTACCGTAAGGGAGTTCACGGTCCGGCTGCGCACCGCCCTGCTGAGGGAGTACGGCGACCCCGACGCCACCGCCCCCGCCGAGGAGCCCACGACCGCGTACGAGGTGCGCACCCTGACCGGCGGCCCGCTGGACGCCCTGGCCGCCCGTCACGATCTGGTCCCGATGACCGTGACCGAGGCCTACGACCTCACCGCGCCCGGACACCCGCGCACCAAGCGGTTCCTGCGCATCGCCCTGCCCGAGGGCGTCACCTACCGCACCGCCGACCACCTGACCGTGCTGCCCGCCAACGCCCCGGACCTGGTGGACCGCGCCGTCGCCGCGTTCGGCCTCGACCCGGACACGGTCCTCGACATCCGGGCCCCCCGCCCGCGCCGATGGGGGTCCCCCCGCGCGAGCGGAGCCGCACGTGGGGGAGGGCTCGCCGTCGACCGCCCGCTGACCGTACGGCAGCTCCTCACCCATCACGTCGAGTTGCAGGAACGGCCGAACGCCCGGCAGCGCGCCCTGCTCGCCGAGGCCGACCCCTGCCCGCCCGAACGCGCCGCTCTTGCCGCCCTGACCGGCGACGACCCGCGCACCCTGGTCGAACTCGCCGAGGACCACCCCGCCCTGCGCGGCGCCCTCGACTGGCCGCTCCTGCTGGAACTGCTGACCCCGATCAGGCCCCGCCACTACTCGGTGTCGTCCTCGCCGGCCGTCGACGCGGGACACGTCGACCTCATGGTCTCCGTCCTCGACGCCCCCGCGCGCTCCGGAAGGGGCCGCTACCGAGGCACGGGCTCCGGCCACCTCGCGAGCCTCACGCCCGGCGACACCGTGTACGCCCGCGTCCAGCCCTGCCGCGAGGCCTTCCGGATCGACGGCTCGGCACCGGCCGTGATGATCGCCGCCGGCACGGGACTCGCCCCCTTCCGCGGCGCCGTCGCCGACCGCGTGATGGCCCGCGCCGCGGGCGCCGAACTCCCGCCCGCGCTGCTGTACTTCGGCTGTGACGCCCCCGACGCCGACTTCCTGCACGCCGGCGAACTGCGGGCCGCCGAGGCGGCCGGCGCGGTCTCGCTGCGCCCGGCCTTCAGCGCCGCGCCCGAGCACGGCGCGATCTTCGTCCAGCACCGCATCGCCGCCGAGGCCGACGAGGTCTGGGAGCTGCTGGGCGCCGGGGCGCGGGTGTACGTCTGCGGCGACGGTGCGAGGATGGCACCCGGCGTGCGGGAGGCGTTCCGCGCGCTGTACCGGGAGCGGACGCCGTGCGCCGACGCGGCGGCGGCCGAACGGTGGCTGGGCACGCTGGTGGCCGACGGGCGCTATGTGGAGGACGTGTACGCGGCAGGATGAGCGGCCCGCGGACCCCGCCGCGCCCCAGCCTTGCGGCATCCCCCCGCCCCCTCCTTAGCTCATATCGTGAACTAAGGGTTGGGAGAAACTCGCCTTTCGCTCGGCCGAAGGAGTATGTTGCAGGTCGGGAAGGGTTCGTGAAGGGAGCCGTATGGCGGGGCGTAACGGTCGTACAGTGCGCGACCTCAGGCGGGGCAACCGTACGGCCGTGCTGCAGAAGCTGTACTTCGACGGCCCCCTCAGCCGCTTCGAGCTGGGCCCGGCCACCGGCCTGAGCTCCGGCTCGGTCAGCAACGTCGTCGCCGACCTCGTCGCGGACGGCCTGGTCGAGGAGGCCGGCAGCGTCGACTCCGACGGCGGCCGGCCCCGCACCCTGCTGCGCGTGGCGCCCGACAGCGGACAGCTGATCGGCGTCGACGTCGGCGAGACCCGCGTCCGCGTCGAGCTGTTCGACCTGGCCCTGACCGAACTCGCCCGTACCGAACACCCGTTGACCCCGCAGGGGTACGACGTCGAGGTGATCGCCGGGCACATCCGCGACGGTATCGCCGAGGTGCTCGGCGCCGAACAGGCCGTACCGGACCGGCTGCTCGGCGTCGGGGTCGGCGTGCCCGGCATCGTCGAGCACACCCCGGACCGGGGCGCCGTCGTCCACGGGCAGACCATCGGCTGGGACGCGGTCCCGCTGGAGCGGCTGCTCCGCTCGGCCTCCCGGCTCCCCGACGAGATCCCGTACTTCATCGACAACGGCGCCAAGACCCTGGGCCAGGCGGAGATGTGGTTCGGCGCGGGGCGCGGCGCCCGCAACGCCGTCGTCGTGCTCTTCGGCTCCGGCGTCGGCGCGTGCGTGGTCACTCCCGAGGTGGAGCACGGACGGGCCGTCGAGTGGGGGCATCTGACGGTGCGGGTGCGCGGCCGCCGCTGCCGGTGCGGCGCCTCCGGCTGCCTGGAGGCCTACGCGGGCGCCGAGTCGCTGCTCGCCCGCTGGCGCGAGGAGGGCGGACGGCCGCCCGAGGACACCGACGAGGAGACCGCGCTCACCGCGATGCTCGCCGCCGCGTATCCGGCCGACGGCGCCGCGGCCGACCCCGTCGCGCTGGCCGTCCTGGAGGAGACGGCCGAGTACCTCGGCGCCGGGCTCTCCGACCTGATCAACCTCTTCCAGCCCGAGCGGATCCTCATCGGCGGCTGGGCGGGGCTCCAACTGGGCGCCCGGTTCCTGCCCGCCGTACGCCGGCACGCCACGGCGTACGCGCTGCGGCACCCGGCGGACAAGGTGACCATCGACCTCGGCCGGCTGGGCCCGGACGCGGTCACCGTCGGCGCCGCGATCCTGCCGCTGGCCGACTTCTTCGCCAGCGGCGGCCGCCGCCCGGAACCGGTGACGGAGGACCGCCTGCCGGCATGGCGTGCGGCCCTGCGGCAGCGGACGCCGCGCTGACCGGACCGGTGCCGTCTCCCCGGGAGGGGTGTCCCCGCCGTGTACGGGTGCGGGCCCGACCGCCCACGCGTCGAGCGTCCTCCCGGGCGACAGCCAGTCTTCCGCGGCCCGGCGCACCCCCGCCCCCGGGGCCGGTGGCCCCTGCGGGAACGAGCGCCGGGACCGCACCGTCCCCGAGCGCGGCGCGGCCTTCGCTCCGGCCGGCGGCTCGTCCGGTGGTGTGGCGTCCGCTCGGTCGGCGGTTCGTCCGGTGACGGGTGGCGGCACGGGGCGTGCCCGAGCTCGGCGCCGCCCTCCGCTCACGCCGTGATTCGTCCGGTGAAGGGTGCTGGCACGGGTCGTCCCCGAGGGCGGCGCCGCTCCCCGCTCACGCCGGTGATTCGTCCGGTGACGGGTGCTCCGGGTGGACCGTCCCCGAGTGCGGTGAGCCGCGTCGCCCCGTGCCGGCCTCGTCCGTGTCGGGGACGTCGGTGTCCGGCAGGGAGGCGTCCTCGTCGGAGTCCTCCGCGCCCGGGGCGTCCTCGTCGCGTCGGCCCGGGCGGACCTCCCACGGATCCTCGCCCGCGCCCGCCTGCTGGTCGGGCATGTCCCTCGGGACCGGCCCCGTGCCGCGCTCCGGCTCGCCCTCGCGTTCTGCGGTCATGACGTAACTCCCCTCGCCCGCTCAGCCGACCTTCCGCCCGCGCATCGGCTCGGTGTCCATTCCCGCGCCCTTCTGCAGGCCGTCCAGGAACTCCTGCAGCACTTCGGTCGCCGTGTGCCGCGGCTGCCAGCCCAGCTCGGTGTGCGCCCGGCCGCAGTCCATCAGCGGCAGGCGCAGCACGGCGTCGAACAGATGCGGCGAGGCCGGCAGCAGATGCAGTCTCCAGGCCGCGGCGATCGCCGAGCGGGCCGCCGTGCGCGGCAGCCGTACGGGGCGGCTGCCCAGCATCTCGGCCAGCACGGCCGCGTCGAGCGGCGGATCCGCGGCGAGGTTGAACGCGCCGCGCGCGCCGTCCGTGTGCACCGCCAGCCGGTAGGCCTCGGCGGCGTCGTCCGTGTGCAGCGCCTGCACCCGGAGCCCCGGGATGTCCGGCAGGAAGGGCAGCAGTTCGGGGCGGGCCAGCGGACCCGGCAGGAACCGCCCGCCGAAGATGCGGCGCTGCTCGCTCGCGGACTGCCACTTGAACAGGAACGCCGGGCGCATCCGTACCACCCGCACCTCGGGGTGGTCCCGCTCGAACACGTCCAGCGCGCGCTCCAGATACGCCTTCTCCCGGCAGTACGCGGCGTCCGGCCAGCCGTGCGTCGGCCAGGACTCGTCCACCGCGCGGTCCTTCGGGCCCGGCGAGTACGCGCCCACGGAGGAGGCGTGCACCAGCACCGGCACGCGCGCGGCGGCGACGGTCTCGAACACCCGGATGCTGCCGAGGACATTGGTCCGCCAGGTGGTCGCCGGATCGTGCGTCGGCTGGAACGCCCAGGCCAGATGGACCACCGCGTCCGCACCCTCGAAGCGCTCGGCGAGGTTGTCCTCGTCGGTGGCGAGGTCGACGGCGGACCACTCGGTCTTCGGCGGCGACCACCCGGGCGTACGCCGGGCCAGTCCGCGCACCGACTTGACCTGTGGGTCCTCAGAGAGCAGCCGCACCACGCTCGTGCCGACATTGCCGGTGGCGCCGGTGACGACGACCCTGCTGCCCGCTGCGCTGCTCACCTTCGGCTCCTCTCGGCCAGGGTTTCGCGGACGGCCGGGTACCCGGGTCCGGACGCGGACACACCCGGCCATGACGTGGGGGGTAATCGACCGGCGTGCCCGGTTTGGGGAGTATCGGGACCGTCAGCGCGCCGAGAGGCGCCGCACCAGGTCCCACCGCCGAGGAGGCACTCATGCCGTACTTCGACAGCCCCGTCGACGGCACCCGTCTGCACTACGTCGACCACGGCCCCGCCACCGGCGCCGTCGTCGTCTTCGCCGCCAGCGCCTACCTGGGGCACGAGATGTGGGAGTACCAGACGCTGCCGCTCGCGGAGGCCGGACTCCGCTGCGTGGCCCTGGACCGGCGCGGCCACGGCCGCTCCGACGACACCTGGAACGGCTACGACCTCGACACCCTCGCCGACGATCTGCACGGCCTGCTCGACCACCTCGACCTGCGCGGGGTCACCCTCGTGGGGCACTCCGTGGGCACCGCCGAGGTGATCCGCTGCGTGACCCGGCACGGCACCGCACGCGTGGACCGGGTCGCTCTGGTGGCCGGGGTCAGCCCCGGGATCGTCCGCTGCGCGAACCTCCCGGAGGGCATCGGCCCCGCGGACGTCCGCGCCGACGAGGAGCTGTTCCGGCGCGACCGGGCCGCCTACTTCACGCTGCTCGCGCACGACTTCTTCGCCGTCCGGCTCGGCAACGACGTCTCCCCGGCCTACGTCCGCCATCTGATCGACCGCTGCATGGTCGCCGGGCCCCGCGCCGCCACCGGCGTCCGCGCCGTCGTCGCCGGGCTGGACCTCACCGACGAGCTGCCCGCGCTGGACCTGCCGGTGCTGGTGGTGCACGGCACCCACGACGCCTCCGCGCCGCTTGCCCTCACCGGTGAGCGCGCGGCCGGGCTGGTGCCGGACGGCACCCTGAAGGTGTACGAGAACGCCGGGCACGGCCTGTTCGCCACGCACGCGGCACGGCTCACGGCCGACCTGCGGGAGTTCGTCGGGGCGGGCGTCCACGCGAGCGGGCCGGTCGGCGCCGGAGCGGCCGGCCGGTGACCGGGGAAGCCGGCCGGTGACCGGAGCGGCCGGCCGGTGACCGGGGTGGAAGCGGCAGCCGGTCCCGGGCACGGAAGGCGGCGTCCTGCCCGGGCGGGGAAGGCGGCGTCCTGCCCCGGGCAGGGAAAGGCGGCAGCCGTCCTCGCGCAGGGAAGGCGGCGTCCTGCCCCGGGTATGAGAAAGCCCCGGCCGTGACGGGGGATTCACGGCCGGGGCGGTCAGGCGGCGGGCACGGATGGCGGTCGCCTCTCGGCGAAAGGCTCCACAGGGCTTCAGCCGAACGATCGTCCCTGTGGGCAATGGGTGAGGCCCGGGGACACTGTCCCATCCGTACCCACGAGTGGTTCAACGGGCAACCACCCCTGGGTGTTCCGGTCGCCCCTGTGACCTGCGTCACCCTCGGTGAGGCTCAGGCCAGCGGGCTCCCGTCGAGCCGTTCCAGCAGGTCGGCGGGATCGGCGTACACGGCCTCCGCACCGGCCTCCTCCAGGTCGGCCCGGGGGATCCCGCCGCACAGCACCCCCACGCAGCGCACCCCGGCCTTGCTGCCCGCCTGCATGTCCCACACGGTGTCCCCGACGAGCACCGCCCGCGAGGCCGGCACCCCGGCCAGCTCCAGCGCGTGCTCCACGGGCTCCGGGGCCGGCTTGCCCTCCCGCACGTCCTCAGAACTCGCGGTGTCCGTGATCGCGTCGTCGGCGTCGATCGCCCGGCGCAGCGCGCCCAGTTCGGCGCCGCTCGCCGAGGTGGCGAGGACGACCGTCCAGCCGTCCCGGTGCAGCCGGCGCAGCAGCTCCCCGGCCTTCGGCAGGGCGGGGAGCCGGTCGAAGTACTGGCCGTACAGCGTCTTGTGCGCGGCGCTGAGCCGGGCGTCCTGATCCTTGTCGCGGCCGTCGCCGAGCAGGTGGGCGATCAGGTCCGCGGAGCCGAGGCCCACGGCCCGGTGCACGGCGTGCATGGGCACGTCGTGCCCGGCCTGGCGGAAGGCCTCCCACCAGGTGACGACGTGCAGGTGATTGGTGTCGACGAGGGTCCCGTCGACATCGAAGACGGCGGCGCGCTCCATCAGGGTTCCTCTCCTGGCTCCGGGTGCGGGCCGGGTACCACGCCGGGCAGGTCAGGAACCCGCGGCGCGGGCCGGAACCCGGCCGTCCCGGGTCCAGGCCAGCAGCTCGTCGGCGGACCAGGTGGTCACCACCCGCTCGGCGGGCACCCCGCACTCCTCGGCACGGGCGCAGCCCAGGATCTGCCAGTCCAGCTGGCCCGGCGCGTGCGCGTCGGTGTCGACGGAGAACAGCACTCCCGCGTCCACGGCCCGCCGCAGCAGCCGGCGGGGCGGGTCCAGCCGCTCGGGGCGGCTGTTGATCTCCACGGCCGTACCGGACTCGGCGCAGGCGGCGAACACCGCGTCCGCGTCGAACTCCGACTCCGGCCGGCCCCGGCCCGTCACCAGCCGGCCCGTGCAGTGCCCGAGCACGTCGGCGTGCGGATTGCGGACGGCGGCCACCATCCGGCGGGTCATCGAGCGGGCGTCCATCCGCAGTTTGGAGTGCACCGACACCACGACCACGTCGAGCCGCTGCAGCAGCTCCGGTTCCTGGTCCAGCGAGCCGTCCTCGAGGATGTCGCACTCGATGCCGGTGAGCAGCCGGAACGGCGCCCACCGCTCGTTCAGGCCCGCCACCGCATCCAGCTGCTCGCGCAGCCGCTCCGGCGACAGTCCGCGGGCCACGGTGAGCCGGGGGGAGTGGTCGGTGAGCGCCGTCCACTCGTGGCCCAGCTCGGCCGCCGCCCGCCCCATCTCCTCGATCGGGCTGCCCCCGTCGGACCAGTCCGAATGCGTGTGGCAGTCGCCCCGGATCAGCGCCCGCAACTCCGCCCCGGCGCCCTCCGCGCCGACAGACGCCCCGGCCTCCTCCTCCAGCTTGCGCAGATACCCGGGCACCTCTCCGGCCAGCGCCTCCCGCACCACCTGCGCGGTCTTCGGCCCGACCCCCTTGAGCGCCTCCAGCGTCCCGGCCGCGGCCCGCTCCGCCACCTCCTCGGCGGGCAGCGCGGCCAGCGTCCGCGAGGCGGTACGGAAGGCCTTGACCCGGTAGGTGGGCGCCAGCGCCCGCTCCAGCAGGAACGCGATCCGGTCGAGGGCAGCCACGGGCTCCATGCACCCCAGGGTGCCCGAGACGCCCCGACGGGGCGCGGGGAACAGCGCGGGCGCCCCCCGTCGCTCCCGCGCCCGCGATGGCGCCCGGCGGGGCGGAGGCGGCCGTTTGCCGCCTCCGCCCCCGGGTACTGCGGACACGCCCGAACCACCACCATGAGGAGGCTCGCCATGTCCACACCGGCCGCACGGCGCACGGCGTTGGTCACGGGCGCGGACTCCGGCATCGGCCGCGCCACCGCCGTACGCCTGGCCGAGGCCGGACTGGACGTCGGCATCACCTGGCACACCGACGAGAAGGGCGCCGAACAGACTGCCGAGGAGGTCCGCGGCACGGGCCGCCGCGCCGCCGTCGCCCGGCTGGACCTCACCCGGCTGCCCGAGGCCGCCGACACCGTGGACGAACTCTGCGCCGAACTGGGCCGTCTCGACGTCCTGGTCAACAACGCCGGCACGGGCACCATGACGCCCTTCCTCGACCTGACCCTGCCGGACGTGCGGCGCGTCCTGGACGTCGACCTCGTCGGCCCCTTCCTGTGCGGGCAGCGCGCGGCCCGGCACATGATCCGGCAGGGCGACGGCGGCCGGATCGTCAACGTCACCTCCGTCCACGAGCACCAGCCCCGGGTCGGCGCGGCCCCGTACTGCGCGGCCAAGGGCGGGCTCGGGCTGCTCACCCAGGTCATGGCGCTGGAACTCGCGGAGTACGGCATCACGGTGAACGCGGTGGCGCCGGGCGAGATCGCCACGCCGATGACCGGCCAGGAGGACACCGACGTGCACACCGAGCGCCGGCCGGGTGTGCCCCTCGGGCGGCCCGGTGACGCCCGCGAGGTCGCCGCGGTCATCGCGTTCCTGGCCGGCCCGGACGCCTCGTACGTCACCGGCGCCTCCTGGAGCGTCGACGGCGGCATGCTCCGGATGGGCCCGCAGGCCGGTTCCCATCTGACGAGCGACGACTGGCGGCGTCCCTGAGCGGGCGGCCCGGTGACGCTCCGGGAGCCGCCGGTCCGCCGGCCGGCTTTCCCGAGGACTCGTCGGCACGCGATGCGTTCTAGGCTCTATTGCATGACCGAACAAGCAGCTCCCCACATCTCCCGTCCGCGGATCATGGTGCTCGGAGTGTGCCCGGGCAGGCCCGGCGAACCGCCCTTCCGGATCATGGAGATCGACGGTCAGGTGGTCGGTCAGGCCAGGAACGTCACGGACGTCCTCGAGGCGGCCGCCTCGTACGGCATCACCATCCACGACCTGGACGACCCCGACGTGGTGCGCTGGGTCGGCGGCGACAAGTTCACCTGGACGGTGCACTGAGCGGTGCGCGGCCCGGCCGCCCACTGCCGGGCCGCGGCGCCGGCCGGTGCGGTGTGCGGGCGTGTCCGCACCGCCAACGGGTTGTCGTTGACGCTCAGTCAGCCGGCTCCGGCGTGCGCACGCGCCGGTGCACCGCCCGTCCGAGCCGCCGCCCCAGCAGCAGCCAGCCGAGCAGCGCCCCGGACGTGTTCAGCAGGACGTCGTCGATGTCGAAGGCCCGCCCGGTGATCAGCGCGCCCTGGACCAGCTCCACCATCAGCATCACCAGCGCCGTGAGCGCCACCACCTGGAGCACGCCGCGCGCCCGCGGGGCCAGCACCGGCACCAGCACCCCGAACGGAACGCCGAGGAGCAGGTTCCCGCCGATCTGCCGCACCGCGTCCACCGTCCGCGCCCGCTCCAGGTAGGCGCGCAGGGAGTGCCCGGGATGCACGTTGCTGTGCGTCATATGCACCGAGGCGGGCGACGGCTCCAGGGTGATCCGGGCCAGCACGACGGCGAACGCCACCATGAACGCGAACGCGGCCAGCATCGCCGCCAGTCGCACGGGCAGCGGGAGCGCGTGCCGTGCGGCCGGCCGGCGGGCCTTCGTGGCCGGCGCCCGCCTCCAGGGGGCGCTCAGCACGTCGGGCAGCCGCGGGACGGCACGGGTCATGGCACACCTCCGACGGTCAACTTCCGTGTCCGTCAAGCCGGTTACCCGGCAACCGGCCCGCAATGCCGGCCGCCGGGCGGTTCCGTGCGCACCGCGGCGTTTCCGTTCACGCTCCCGGGGCACTCCGGATGCGGACCCGCGTGCCGCCGCCCCTCCATGGGACCGGCGGTGCTTGGATGCCCCGAGCGGCACACCGGACACTGAGCCGCGTATGCGTACAGAGCGGACCGAGGAGGTGGCGGATGACCCGGCGTACGGCGCCGCGCACGCTCCTCCTCGCCGTCGGTGAACTCCTGGCCTGGTGGGCGGCGCTGACGCTGCTGTGGCTGGTGCTCATCACCCCGGTCTACCCCCTGGAGTGGGCCGTCGGCGGAGGTTCCGCGGCCGTCGGGGCGCTGCTGGCACGGGCCGGCCGGCAGGCGGTGACCTGGCGGTGAACGGCTGGGTCCTCGCGGCGGCCGTCGAGATCGGCGGGGCGGGGTCGGCCGCCCTGTGGGGTGTGACCACCGGGGCGCCGGGCCGCCGGGTCGTCGCCCAGAACATGACCACCTCGGCCCTGTGCCCGGCCCTGCTGCTGCTCTCCCAGGGCTACGGCCGCCCGGCGTACGTGGACCTGGCCCTCCTGCTGGCCCTGCTCGGGCCGATCGGCACGCTCGTCTTCGCCCGGCTGCTCTCCGACGAACTGGAACGCGAGCGGCCGAGCGCCTGGGGACTGACCTGGACCGCCGCAGCCCTGAGCGCGGTGGTCGTGGCCGCCGTCTGCGTGCCCGTCGGGCCCGGCCGCGCCATGGTGAAGCTGCTGGTCATCGGCGCCCTCCTGATCAGCGGGAACGTCATCGCCTCCCGCGCCCTGTCGGGCGGCTTCCGGGGGGTGCGCGGTGGCTGACGTGCGCGGTGTCCGGTGTGCCGGCGGATCGGCGGGGGCGGAGCGCCGGCGGCATCCCGAGGTGCGCGGTGGCGAGCGGCGGCCCGTACGGGGCCTGACGGCCCGTCGGAGGAGGGGGAGCGGGGCGTGAGTGATGCCGTGATCGTCGTCGCGCTGCTGCTGATGGCCGCCTCGGCCACCGCGGCCGTCGTCCAGCGCGACCCCGCCCGGCAGGCGCTGGTGCTGTCCGTGCTCGGCACCGTGCTGGCCGTGCTGTTCACCGTGCTCCAGGCGCCGGACGTGGGCCTGTCCCAGCTGGCCGTCGGCTCCGCGCTCACCCCCCTGCTCATCATGCTGAGCGTGCGCAAGGTCAGACGGCGCCGCCGGCCGCAGGACGGTGCCGAGTGAACCGGCTGCGGCTCGCCCTGCTGGCCGTCGGCGGCGCCGGCCTGGCCGCCCTGCTCGTCGCCGCCTGCCTCGATCTGCCGGGCTTCGGCGGGCGGAGCCACCCCTACGGCACCCGCGCCGTGCACGCTTCCCTCACCCGGCACACCGCCAACACCATCGCCTCCGTCAACTTCGACCAGCGCGCCTACGACACCCTCGGCGAGATGAGCATCATGTTCGCCGCCGTCCTCGGCTGCGTGGTGCTGCTGCGCCAGGCCCGCGACGAGCACCGGGAACAGCCGCAGCCCGCCGAGGTGGCCCGCCCGGTCCGCCGGTACGCGCTGATCGTGCTGCCCGTCGCCCTGGTCACCGGCCTCTACGTCATCGCCCACGGCCAGCTGAGCCCCGGCGGCGGCTTCCAGGGCGGCGTCGTCGCCGCGACCGCCCTGCACCTGCTGTACCTCGGCGCCGACTACCGGGCGCTGGAACGCGTCCGGCCGCTCACCGTCTTCGAGACCTCCGACGCGCTCGCGGTCTCCGCGTACCTCATGCTGGGCCTCGCCGGAGTCCTGGGCGGCACCGCGTTCCTGGCCAACACGCTGCTGCCGTACGGCACCTTCAACACCCTGTCCTCCGGCGGCGCCGTCCCCCTGCTGAACGCGGCCATCGGCATCGAGGTGGCGAGCGCGGTCGTCGTGCTGCTCGCGAACTTCCTCGACCAGGCCGTCGAGATCGAGGAGGAGCACGGGAGTTGAGATCCGTGATGCACGTCCTTCCCTATCTGGTCGCCGCCTACGTCTTCCTGACCGGCTGCTACGGCCTGGCCACCAGCCGCAACCTGATCCACGCCGTCGGCTGTCTCGCGGTCTGCCAGTCCTCCACCTATGTGCTGCTGCTCGCGGTCGGCTACCGCGACGGCGGCACCGCGCCGGTCTTCTCCGACATCAAGCCCGGCTCCCGGCCCGTGGTCGACCCCGTCGTCCAGGCCCTGACCCTCACCGACATCGTCGTCGGCGCCACGGTCACCGCCCTGCTGCTCGCCCTCGTCCTGCAGATCGCCAAGCGGCACGGCACGGTCGACCCCGACGAACTGCGGGAGCTGCGCGGCTGATGCACCATCTGCTCCCGCTGCTCGTGGCGGTCCCCCTGCTCGGCGCCGCTCTGCTGGTGGCCACCGGCCGCCATCTGCCCCGGATCGCCGCCGAGATCACCGGCTTCGCGGTCTCCGGCGGTACGGCCGCCCTCGCGCTGGTGCTGCTGCTGAACTCCTCGCCCCCGATGGTCGAGTGGGTCGGCGCCTGGCTGCCCGTCGGCGGCGAGAGCGTCGGCATCGTCGTCTACGGCGACGGACCCGCGCTCGGCATGGCCGCGCTGGTGTCCCTGCTGACGCTGGCCGCCCTCGCCTACTCCTGGCGCTACTTCGACGAACCCCCGCGCAGTCACAGAGGCGCCTTCACCGCGCTGATGCTGGTCTTCCAGGGCGCCATGTGCGGGTTCGCCATCGCTGGCGACCTGTTCAACGCGTTCGTGTTCTTCGAGCTGATGAGCGTCACCGCCTACGCGCTCACCGGCTACCGCATCGACGAGGCGAAGGCCGTCCAGGGCGCGCTGACCTTCGGCGTCGTCAACTCCCTCGGCGCCTACGGCATGCTGATGGGCATCGGGCTGCTGTACGCCCGTACCGGCGAACTCGCCATGGCGAAGATCGGCCGCGGGCTCGACAGCGCGGCGGGGCACGGGGGAGGGGACGCGCTGGTGCTCGCCGCATTCGTCCTCGTGGTGACCGGGCTGCTGGTGAAGGCCGCCGCCGTACCGTTCCACTTCTGGCTCCCGGACGCGCACGCCGTCGCCCCCACCCCGGTGTGCATGCTGCTGTCGGGGGTGATGGTCGAACTCGGCGCCTACGGCGTCTGGCGGGTGTACGGCACCGTCTTCTCCGGACCCGGCGGCATCCCCGCCGCCGACCTGACCCGGGCCCTGGTCACCCTGGGCGCGCTCACCGCCGCGACCGGCGCCGTCATGTGCTGGTACCAGCGGCACATCAAAAGGCTCCTGGCCTACTCGACCGTCTCCCACACCGGCCTGTTCCTGATGGCCCTCGGCGTCCTCACCCCCGAGGGCGACGACGGCGCCGCCCTGTACGTCCTCGGGCACGCCGGCGTGAAGGCCGCGCTGTTCGCCTGCGCGGGCGTGCTGCTGGACCGGTACGGCTGCCTCGACGAGCACACCCTGCACGGCCGGGCACGCGAACTGCGCGCGACCGGGGTGATGTTCGCCGTCGGCGCGGTCGGTCTCGCGGGCCTGCCCCCGTTCGGCACGGGCCTCGGCAAGGCGGTCAGCGAGGAGGCGGTCGGCGGTCCGCTCACCGTCGTGTACGTCGCCGCCTCCGCCGTCACCGCCGGCGCCGTGCTGCGGGTCGCCGCGCGCGTGTTCCTCGGTCTCGGACCGCAGCCGGAGGAGGCCGGCTCCGAGCTGGAGACCAGCGGATCCGAGGAGGAACCCGAGACGCGCGGTCGGCTCAGCCGGATCCCCGACACCATGAGGACGGTCCCGGCCGTGCTCCTCGCCGCCGCTCTCGCCGTCGGCGCCGTCCCCGGTTTCGGCGACCTGGTCGCCCGTGCCGTCAACGAGGCCGGCTCCGGCGGTGCCCACGCCTCCGCCGGGTGGACGGCGCACGGCGTCCTGCTGGGCCTGGCCTCCACCGCGCTCGCCGTCGCCCTCGCCGGCCTCGCCGTCACCCGCCCGGACTGGACTGCCGCCCCCGACTGGGCCGCCCCCCTGCGCCGGCTGCAGTCCGGCCACGTCGGCGACTACGTGGCCTGGCTCCTGATGGGCGCCGCCGTGCTGGGCGCGCTGGCCCTGCCCGGGGTGCTCGGCGGCTGACCGGACGCCTGGGGGCCGTACCCACCCGGCAGAGGGGAAGGCGTTCAGGAGCCGTAGGTGATGTGCACCTCCCGGAAGCCGAGGGAACGCAGCAGGCCCTGGAGCATGCCGGTGGTGTTGGTCTCGGCGCGTGCGGTCAGGCCGCTGTCCTTCGCCGCGTCGGCGATGTGCCGCACGGCTAGCTTCTGCACGGCCTGCTCGCTGTCCGGGTTGTCCGAGAACAGATCGCCGAGCCGGTCCAGCAGGCCGCGTTGCTTGGACACGGCGTAGGAGTGGTCCGGGTCGAGGGCCGGCCTGCCGAGCCGGGCGTGCGGCAGCCGGAGCGTGGCGGACGTGCGGTCGCCGTCGACCCGTACGTCCTTCTGACCGACCTGGCCGAGGTCGACGTACGCGTCCACGGTGCCCGCGCCGACGTACAGGGTGCGGGTGCCGCGGATCGCCGAGGGCAGGTACTTCGCGTTCTTCTCCAGATCGACGACCACCTGGAAGTCGCCCGAGGCGGCGTCGTAGCGGCTCATGTCCTGGATCGATTTCAGCAGTGCGGGACCGGAACGGTCGTGCGTCTCGGTGCCGAACAGGTCCTTGATGCCCGGCAGCACGGCCAGCCGGACGCCGGCGAGCAGCACGGCCGCCACGAGGACCAGCACGGCGACGGCCTTGGCCCAGCCGGGCAGGCGCCTGACGGAAGTCGTCATGGTGACGTTCCTCCTTCCCCCACTGCGGTTGCCCCGTCAGCTGCCCGGTCAGACCGGCTCGTCGAGGCACGCCGTCGGCGGCGGTCCCCGAGACGGCGGCTGCGCGCGTGCTGTCGGAATTCTGTGTACGGCGGAATCCAGCAGCAGGTAAGGAACACGCGTTTTCCCGTGCATATTTGATGTCACGTCATTAAAGAAACTTCCTGGACGCGGTGAGAATTTCCTTGAAGGGTGCCGCTGCGGCGCCCGGCGGGCGCCCGGTGGCCAAGACTGCTGACCATGGCCACGAACGTCCTCGACGCAA
Source organism: Streptomyces sp. NBC_00557 (assembly GCF_036345995.1). Classification (NCBI taxonomy): domain Bacteria; kingdom Bacillati; phylum Actinomycetota; class Actinomycetes; order Kitasatosporales; family Streptomycetaceae; genus Streptomyces; species Streptomyces sp. NBC_00557. The sequence goes on along the minus strand of NZ_CP107796.1, from coordinate 880,670 downwards.
CCGCGCCCACCGGCGCCGGCCGCCGGCCCCGGCGGTCGCCCTGGCGGTCACCGGTGGGCGAGCCCGCGTACGCACGACCTGCGCTGCTGCTGCTCACCGCGCTCGCCGCCGTCCTCTACGGCTGGGGCATCGACCACAGCCAGTACCACACGTTCTACGCGAGCGCCGTCCGCAGCATGACGGAGAGCTGGAAGGCCTTCTTCTACGGCTCTTTCGACCCGGGGAATTCCATCACGCTCGACAAACTGCCGGGATTCCTGTGGCCGCAGGCGCTCTCCGCACGGCTTTTCGGATTCCATCCGTGGAGCCTGGTCCTGCCCCAGGTCCTGGAAGGAATGGCCTGTCTGCTGGTCCTGCACCGCCTGGTGCGCCGCTGGGCGGGTGTGAACGCGGCGCTCATCGCCTGTACGGCCTTCCTGGTGACCCCCGTGGCGGTCGGGTTGTTCCGCACCGCCGTCGAGGACCCCGCGTTCACGCTCTGCCTGCTGCTCGCGGCCGAGGCCACCCAGCGTGCCGCCCGTGGCGGCCGGCTGCGCCCGCTGCTGCTGGCCGGTGTGTGGGTCGGCGTCGGCTTCCAGGCCAAGATGCTGGAAGCGTGGGCCGTCCTGCCCGCACTCGCCCTGGTCTACCTGCTGTCGGCGCCGCTCACGCTGCGCCGGCGTCTGCTGCACCTCGGCGTCTCCGCCCTGGTGATGACCGCCGTGTCGGCGTCGTGGATGCTGGCCGTCGCTCTCACCCCGGCCAAGGACCGGCCCTATGTGGACGGCACCACCAACAACTCCGCGTTCAGCATGGTGGTCGGCTACAACTTCCTCAGCCGCTTCTCCTCGCTCGGCGTCAGCGCGGCCTCGACCGGCAGTGTGAGCGCGACCCAGGGCGGCGGAGGCGGCCACGGCGGCGCCGGACGGGTGGTCCCCGGCACCGGGGACGCCGGCCGACGCGGTACCGGCGCGTTCGGCGCGGGCGGGGCACGCGCTGCCCGGGACTTCGGCTTGCTCCGGAACGCCCGTGGCGCGGCGGCCGGCGGCGCCTTCGGCCGGGACCAGAACGGCTGGTCGAAGATGTTCGGGACGTCGCTCGCCTCCCAGACCGGCTGGCTCTACCCGATCGCCGCCGTGGCCGCTGTCTGCGGACTGCTGTGGTGCCGGGGACGCCCGCGCACCGACCGGCTGCGCGCCGGATACGTCCTGTGGTCCGGCTGGCTCGCCCTGTACTTCCTGGTCTTCAGCGCGGGCAGCGTCGCCGGCCACACCTACTACATGGGCGTGATCGCGGTGCCGCTCGCCGCGCTCACCGGAGGCGGGACCGTGCTGATGTGGCGCGCCCACCGGGCCGGCGGACCGCGCGCCTGGGCGCTTCCCGCAGCGGTCGCGGCGACCGCCGCCTGGGGTGCGTACCTCGCCGGGCAGTTCCCGGCGTTCCTGCCCTGGCTCGCGCCCGCGGTGGCCGTGCTCGGCGTCGCCGCCGCCGGGCTGCTGATCCTCGCCCGCCCGGGCCGGCCGCGTGCCACGGGCCGCCTCGCCCTGGCCGGCCTGGCCGCTTCCCTGGCCGCCCTGCTGCTCGCGCCGAGCGCCTGGGCCGTCCAGGTCTTCAACCCCGCCTACCGTTCGTCCATGATGGGCGCGGTGGGCCCCACCGGCACCGGCCGCGGCGGCGGGACGGTGCGCAACGGGCCCGGCAGGTTCGGCCGGGCGGCCTGGACCGGCGGCGCCCTGTCCGGGCAGACGGCGCGCGACGCCGCGCGCGAGGCGGGCCGCGGCGGCTTCGGCGGCGCCCAGGGCGACGGCTCACTGACCGCGGACCAGCGCCGCCTGCTCGACTACGCCCGTGCCCACCGGGGTTCGGCCGCCTACACGTTCGCCACCGGCAGCTGGAGCACCGCGGCCCCCTACATCCTGGCGGCCGGCGCCCACGTCCTGCCGCTCGGCGGGTTCAGCGGCCGGGTGCCGTTCCCCACCGAGACGCGGTTCCGGCAGCTGGTCGACGCGGGCAAGGTGCGGTTCGTGCTGCTGGGCGGCGGCCGCGGCGGTGGTTTTGCGGCCACCGGCCCGAAGTACCCCGCCGGCACGGCGAGTCCGGCCGCCGCCACGGGGCTGACGGACGCCGCGCGGATCACCCGCTGGGTGCAGTCCGCGTGCGCCGTGGTGCCCGCCTCCGAGTACGGCGGCACGGCCGTGCCGGGAGGCGGACCGATGGCCACCGCCCAGACTCTCTACGAGTGCGGCCCCGGCCGGTAGCGCGTCCCCGTGACCGGGCACGTCACAGCGAGCCGGACGCGGCCTCGGACCGGGCCACGGCCGCGTCCAGCGTCGGGTGCGGGGGCAGCAGCCGGGACAGACCGGTGACCCGGAAGACCCGCAGGGTCAGCGGATGCGTGCACACCAGGTGCAGCTGCCCGCCCGCGCCCAGCACCCGGGCGCGGGCCCGGTACAGCAGCCGCAGCCCCGAGCAGTCGAAGAACTCCACCGACCGCAGGTCGATGACGACCCGCGCACCGGACCGGCCGGTGACCCGGTCCAGATACGGGCCGATCTCCGTCGCCGAGACCAGGTCGATCTCGCCGCGCAGCTCCAGCACCGTGTGCGCCCGGTGTTCGTACACGCGGAGGTGACGGGTGAGTGGCGCAGGCTCGTCTCGCACGACGGCATCACCTCCCACCCGTGCCCGGACGTCGGTCTCCCGATCGTCAAGTTACCCTCGATGGAAGGAATTTGAGCATGTTCGGTTGACATATGTCTTCGGGTTTGAAGCGTGTCGCCCGGTAACTGCGCTCCACTGACCGGAGTTGACGGTCAGTCGACCAGAAGGACCAGCTTCCCGGCCGTCCGTCCGGTGTCGCCCACTTCGTGCGCCTTCGCCGCGTCGGACAGCGGGAACGTCCCGGCGATCGTCGCCTTCAGCTTCCCGGCCTCCACCAGCTCCGCGATCTTCTCCATCCCGGCCCGGTCGGCGTCCACCAGCATGCGCACGGCCCGGACGCCGCGCCGCTCGGCCTCGTCGTAGAACTCCCGCGATCCGACCGGCAGGATCGACACCGCGACACCGCCCGGCCGCAGCACCTTCAGCGACTCCACGGAGGTGTCCCCGCCGATCGTGTCCAGCACCACGTCGACGTCCCGGACCGCCTCGGTGACGTCGGTCGTCCGGTAGTCGACCGGCTCGTCCACGCCGATCTCCCGCAGGAAGTCGTGCTTGCCCGCGCTGGCCGTGCCGATCACGTGGGCGCCGCGCGCCTTGGCGATCTGCACCGCCACGTGCCCGACGCCGCCCGCCGCCGCGTGGATCAGCACCCGCTGCCCGGGCCGTACGTCCGCGTGTTCGGTCAGCGCCTGCCAGGCGGTCAGGGACACCAGCGGCAGCGCGCCCGCCTGGGTGTGGTCGATCGAGGCCGGCTTGCGGGTCAGGGCGCGGACCGGGGCGATCACGTACTCGGCGTGCGAGCCGTGGCCGAAGGGGTAGGGCAGCATGCCGAAGACCTCGTCGCCGGGCTCGAAGGCGGCCACGCCGATCCCGGTCTCCACCACCTCGCCGGAGACGTCCCAGCCCAGGACGAACGGCGGCTCGCCGAGGAAGCCGCCGGTGGCGCGGTGCTTCCAGTCGGTGGGGTTGACTCCGGCGGCCCGTACCCGGACCAGCACCTCGTTGGGGCGCGGCTTCGGCCGTTCCAGCCGTACTTCCTTCAGCACCTCGGGACCGCCGAGGACGTCCTGGCTGATGGCTCGCATCGTGTTCACATCGCTCATGGTCACCCAGCCTGCCGGGCGCCGCCCGCCGGGGAAATGGCATGATTGCCAAGCTCCGATAGGATCGTGCCATGACCGATCTGCAGTTCCGCACCCGGCGCCCCGAGCGGGTCGTCGTCCTCGCCCTGGACGGCGTCTACCCCTTCGAGCTGGGCATCCCCAGCCGCATCCTCGGCGCCGCCGACGGCCACTACGAGGTGCTGACCTGCACGGTCGACGGCCGCCCGGTGCGCACCAGCGCCGACTTCACCATCGGCGTCGCCCACGGCCCGGAGATCCTCCGTACGGCGGACACCGTGGTGGTCACCTCCATGCCGCCGGCGTACATCCCCGCGGAACTGCCCGACGAGGTCGCCGCGGCTCTCGCGCTGATCCGCCCGGACGCACGCATCGTCTCCATCTGCACGGCCGCCTTCGTGCTCGCCGAGGCCGGCCTGCTGGACGGCCGCCGGGCCACCACGCACTGGCAGGTGGCCGATCTGTTCCGCCGCCGGTACCCCAAGGTCGACCTGGACCCTGACGTCCTCTTCGTCGACGACGGCCGCATCCTCACCTCCGCGGGGGCCGCCTCGGGCGTCGACGTGTGCCTGCACATCGTCCGCACCGACCACGGCAGCGCGCTGGCCAACTCCGTCGCCCGCCGCTGTGTCGTCCCGCCGTTCCGGGACGGCGGCCAGGCCCAGTACATCGAGCAGCCGGTCCCCGTCAGCGGCGCGGCGAGCACGGCCGCGACCCGCGCCTGGGCCCTGGAGCGCCTGGGCGAGCCGCTCACCCTGTCCGACCTGGCCGGACACGCGCGGATGAGCCTGCGCACCTTCGCCCGCCGCTTCCACGACGAGGTCGGCCTCAGCCCCGGCCGCTGGCTGATCCAGCAGCGCGTGGCCCGCGCCCGGCACCTGCTGGAGTCCAGCGACCTTCCGGTGGACCGGATCGCCGCGGAGGTCGGCTTCGCCACCGGCGCCTCGCTGCGCCAGCACCTGCACGCCGCGATCGGGGTGTCCCCGCAGGCGTACCGGCGGACCTTCCAGCAGACCCGCTGAACGTTCCGGCCCGCCCGCGCGTCGCAGGACCGTACACGGCACACGGGAAACAGGGGTGGGACATGCGCGGAGGGCTGCCGGCGGTGGCGGTGCTGACGGTCGTGACGGTGGCGGGGTGCGGCGGCACGCCCCGGCCGGACCTGGTGGTGAAGGGCACTGCGCCGGCCTCCCCGTACGGCGGACCGCTGTACGTGCCCACCCGGCAGACCGACGCGAGCGGGCCGCGGGCCCTGCGCCTGGCCTCCGGGGCGGCGGGCCGGGCGCTGGAGTGCGACGGGGAGATCTTCGAGGGCTCGGGCCCCGACGGCTGGACCGAGCGGGAGGGCGGCAGGACCCCGCAGGACGGCCTGCGGCTCTTCTTCGACACGGTCCAGCCGGACCTGCCCGACCACGGCTGGCGCGCGGAACGCCGGGCGGGGGACCGGGTGTTGTACTCCTACGACGTCGGCGGCCGGACCAAGGCCGCCGTCGTGGTGGCCAAGGACCAGAAGGACAGGCCGGGTTGGGGGCCGGAGACGAACGCCTCCTGCGACCCGGCCGAGTTCCCCGCCGCGTTCGCGGCCTCCCAGGGCTGGGAGGTCTGGACGGACCGGCACGGCAGGCGGGTGCCGGTGAGCCGGCTGACCAGCTCCGCCGGCCCGGAGCACTGCGGCTGGCAGTCCGCCCACTTCCTCGACCTGGAGGGCACGACCTACGCCCGCGACCCCGACGGCGTGCTCGGCGACGAGCTGCTCACCGCGCCGTACCGCGGCCGCGTCCGGATGCCCGCCGACGCCCGCGACACCGGATACCGCCACCGCGACCGGAACCTCTGGCTCACCCCCGACCACGCCACGGCCTACGTACGCACCTCCGGCGGCGTGGAGGCCTGGCCCCGGCTGAAGCAGGGCGTCGGCTGCAAGTGAGCCTGGCGCCTCAGCCGGCCCGGTACACCGGCCGCCCGCCGACGCAGGTGAGCGCCACGCGGGTCCCCGCAAGGGCCTCCGGCGGCCCGGCGAACGGATCGCGGTCCAGCACCACGAGGTCGGCGAGCGCTCCGACGGCCACCCGGCCGGTGCCGTCCGGATGGTTCACGTACGCCGATCCGGCCGTGTACGCCGTGAGCGCGTCCTCGGCGCCCTGGACTCCGCCGGCACCGCCCTGCCGAGGGCCGCCCGCGAGGCCGAGGCGCAGGTCCGGCGCAGCACGTACGGGCGGCTGCCCGCCGACACGCACCCGCCCATCGCGGCGACCGCACCCCTCCTCGTCGCCGCCATGCGCTCCAGCTCCTACCCGGCCGCCCTGGACCTGCTCCTGACGGCGGCCCGGACACGCCTTGACCACATCCGTGCGGGCGGCGCCGGCTGACGGCCACACTGGACGTCCCCGGACCACAGGAGGCCGTACGCCATGACCCCACCGCCCGCCCGCACCCGCGCAGAGCGCAAGAAGGACACCCTGCACCGGCTGGAGAACGACGTCGACGTCTGGGTCGCCACCGCCGGACCCGACGGCGCCGCCCCCTACCTCGTGCCGCTGTCCTTCGTGTGGGACGGCGCCACCCTGCTGATCGCCACCCCGGCCGACAGCCCCACCGGCCGCAACCTCCTGGCCACCGGCCGGGCCCGGCTGGGCCTCGGCCCGACGCGCGACGTCGTGATGATCGAGGGCGCCGTCCAGTCGGTGACCCCGGAGGACCTCCCCGAGGAGGACGCCGAGGTCTTCGCCGGCAAGACCGGCTTCGACCCCCGCCGGCTCTCCGCCCGCTACCTGTACTTCAGGATCCTTCCGCAGCGCGTCCAGGCCTGGCGCGAGGAGAACGAGCTCGAGGGGCGGGAGTTGATGCGCGACGGACGGTGGCTGCCGGCCGAGTGAACCCGGCCGCCCGGGATATCCGCAGAAGGAGGACATTCCCGGGAGGACACATGACACTGGTGAACCGCGGCGTGGTCGTGCTGGACTGCGCCGAGCCGGAGAAACTCGCCGAGTTCTACCGGCAGTTGCTGGAGGGCGAGCAGTCGCACGCCTCCGCGAACCTGGTGGAGGTCCGGGGCGCCGACGGCATCCGGCTGGCCTTCCGCCGCGATGTGAACGCCACCCCGCCGAGCTGGCCCCGCCCGGAGAACTCCCTCCAGGTCCATCTCGACTTCCTGGTCGAGGACTTGGACGAGGCCGAGCGGCGGGTGGTGGAGCTGGGAGGCCGGCCGCTGGAGACGAAGTCCGCGCCGGGGCCGTACGAGGAACGCGGCTACGCCGACCCGGCGGGCCACTCGTTCACCCTGCGCCTGCTGCCGGCCATGGCGCCGAAGCAGGGCTGAGCGTCCCCCGCAAGGCGGCCCGCCGGAACCCGGCTGCGCCGCCAGGGGGTTCGCGGGTTCAGGCGACGCCGAGAGCGCGCGGACGCGGCCCGACGAGACGCCCCCGCCGCCAGGACGCCGCGCCGTCAGCAGGCCTGCGCCACGGGGACGCCGCCGCGCCGTCAGTACGCCCTCCGCCGCCAGCAGGGCTCGCCACCGGGACGCCGCCGCGCTGTCAGCACGCCCCCGCCGCCAGAACGCTCGCCGTCAGGAGGCACCGACCGCCCGCCGCAGGCCAGGCACGACGCACCCGCAGCCGGGCGCGATCCGTCACCACGCGCCAGCAGCCGGTGCGATCCCTCACCACGCACCAGCAGCCGGCGCGGCCCATCAGGCGCAGCCGCAGCCCGGCGCGGCCCGCGCCCTGGCGCCGCGCCGGCCCGTCTCCGGCCCGCTCGGCTCAGTCGCGGTCGTCCTTGCCGGCCACTGGCCACTGCCCGGTGGAGCGGGCGATCGCCTTCGCGCCCGTGCGGTTCACCGCGCTCTGCACCACGGCGAAGATCGCCCCCTGTACCGCCGCCGCCAGCAGGATCTCCCCCCACCCCCGGTCCGGGTCCAGCGCGTCCGGCGCCTCCTCCTCGTGCCGGAGCGTCATCCACGCCTTCCGGAAGGCCATACCGGCCAGCGCGCCGCTCGCCCAGCTGAGCACGAAACCGATCGGCTGGTAGACGAACGGAAGCTTCTTCTTCTTTGCCTTGCCCATATGTGACTCCTTCCTCGCCGGACGGCCCTCATGCGGCCCGTCCCTCGGGGGCCACCCGTTCGCCCGGGGGCACCGGTCCCGGCGGCGTACCGTCCCCGAACGGCCGTCCGCCCAGCTCCTCGCGGTGGTGCGGGCTCAGCCAGCCGGCCAGGTCGGGGCCCAGCGGCACGATGCCGGTGGGGTTGATGCCGCTGTGCACCTGGTAGTAGTGCCGCTTGATGTGGTCGAAGTCGACCGTGTCGCCGAACCCCGGGGTCTGGAACAGATCCCGGGCGTACGCCCACAGCACCGGGTGCTCCGCCAGCTTCCAGCGGTTGCACTTGAAGTGGCCGTGGTAAACGGCGTCGAACCGGACCAGCGTCGTGAACAGCCGGATGTCCGCTTCCGTGAGGGTGTCGCCGACCAGATACCGCTGTCCGGCCAGCCGGTCGCCGAGCAGTTCCAGCCGCCGGAAGACACCCGCGCACGCCTCCTCGTACTCCTTCTGGTGCGTGGCGAACCCGGCCCGGTACACCCCGTTGTTGACGTCCTCGTACACCTCGGCCATCACCTGGTCGATCTCGTCGCGCCGGTGGGCCGGATACAGGTCGGGCGCGCCGGGGCGGTGCAGGGCCGTCCACTCCGTGGCCAGGTCGAGCGTCAGCTGCTGGTAGTCGTTGGTGACCAGCCGTCCGCTGGGCACGTCCACCACCGCGGGCACGCTGACCCCGCCCGGGTAACCGGTCTCCCGCCGGTCGTACGCCTCGCTCAGGAACCGGATGCCGAGCACCGGGTCCCGGCCGTCCGGGTCCAGGGTGAACCGCCAGCTGCGGTCGTCCTGGATCGGGTCCGCGACGGCCATCGACAGCGCGTCCTCCAGGCCCAGCAGCCGGCGGGAGATCACCGCCCTGCTCGCCCACGGACAGGCGCGCGAGACCACCAGCCGGTAACGGCCCGCCTCCACCGGCCAGCCGTCCCGCCCGTCGGCGGTGATCCGGTCCGTGAAGTGACTCCTGGACCGGCTGAACGTCTTGTGCCCGTAGGACCGGTTTCCGTCGCCGCCCATGTCTCCTCCTCGCCGCCCGGCGCCCCTTCTGGCCAACACGTTCCCCGTTTTCCGCCGCCCGCACGGTGTGATCCGCCCGTCGGCGGGCAGTCGGCCTGGGGTGAGCGGGACATCCTCTGAACGGGAGCAGGCCACACCTACGGCCGCGGAAGCAGACCCGGCCGGAGCGCCCCACGCGGCGCAGCGCGGCGGACACGGCCGCGACAGGCCCGGTACGGGCTCCGGGGGCGACCGGCACACCCGGGTCACCGTCCTGGTGGCGCTCGCCGCCAACCTGGTGATCGCCGTGGCCAAGGCGGCCGGCGGCGTCCTCGCGGGCTCGCCGGCCCTGCTGTCGGAGGCCGCGCACTCCGTCGCCGACAGCCTCAACGAGGTGTTCCTGCTGGCCGCGCTGCGCCGCAGCCGCCGCCCCGCGGACCGGCGGCACCCCTTCGGCTACGGCAAGGAGCGCTTCTTCTGGTCCCTGCTCGCCGCCGTCGGCATCTTCGTCATGGGCGGCTGCTTCTCCTTCTTCCAGGGCGTCCAGGCGCTGAGCGAGGGCACGGAGGAGAAGTTCTCCGGCTATGTGGCGGGCCTGATCGTGCTGGGCGTGGCCCTCGTCGCCGAGAGCGTCTCGCTGCTGCGGGCCCTGCACCAGGTGCGCCGGCAGGGCGGCGGCCTCGGCGCGCTGAGCGACCCGGCGCTGCGCACGGTGGTCGCCGAGGACGGCACGGCGGTGCTGGGCGTCACGCTCGCGCTCGCCGGGATGGGGCTGCACATGGCGACGGGGCAGGTCGTCTGGGAGGCGTCCGCCTCCCTGGCGATCGGTGTCCTGCTGGTGTACGTCGCCTACCGGCTGGGCCGTGACGCCCGCGACCAGCTCATCGGGGAGGCGGTCGATCCGGAGCTGAGCGACCGCATCCGGGCGCGGCTCGAGGCGCAGCCGGAGATCGACAGCGTCGAGGCGCTGTTCACGATGAAGCTGGGCCTCGACTCCACCCTGGTGGCCGCCCGCGTCGACCTGGTGCCGGGGCTGGAGAGCGAGCGGCTGGAGCGGGTCGCCGTACGCATCAAGCGGTCCCTGGCCCGGACGTTCCCCGAGGCCGACCAGATCTTCCTGGACGTGACCGACCGGCCGGCCGGCGAGGCGCGCGAAAGCCCCGCCGCGACGGGGGAACGCGGCGGGGCCTGACGCTCGGGTGCCCGCCCCGGGGACGGTTCACACCTGTCCGGCGCGGATGTTTCCGAGTCCGGCCGGTTCCGGCGGGCGTCAGCTCTCGTCGAGGGGCTCCAGCACGAAGACCGGGATCTCCCGCGAGGTCTTCTTCTGGTAGTCGGCGTACGGCGGGTACGCGGCGACCGCCCGCTCCCACCACGCGGCCTTCTCCTCGCCGGTGACCTCACGGGCCCTCATGTCCCGCTTGACCGGCCCGTCCTGCAGTTCGACATGCGGATCGGACGTGATGTTGTAGTACCACACGGGGTGTTTGGGCGCGCCGCCCAGCGAGGCGACCACGGCGTACCTGCCCTCGTGCTCCACCCGCATCAGCGGCGTCTTGCGGATCTTCCCGCTCTTCGCGCCCCGGGACGTCAGCACGACGACCGGCAGCCCGGTGTCCATGAGCGTCGTGCCCTTCGTCCCGCCGGAGCTCTCGTACAGCTCGACCTGCTCGCGCACCCACTGGGTCGGGCTGGGCTCGTACTCGCCCTCAAGAGGCATGGATCCGTACCCTTCGTCGGTCCAACGGCTGTCTGCCATCCGCATTCAACATCGGCGGCCCGTCGGATCATCCGCGCCGCCCGGCCCCGCATCGCCCGTTTCGCCCTGCATGTCACTATCTGTGGGGGTATGGTCGTACGGCGGAGGGCGCAGGTCGCTCTGCCCGGGCGGGCGTGCGGCGCGCCCCGGCCGGAATCCGATCCTCTGGACGCTCGTCTTCGGCCAGATCGCCGGGGTCACCGAACTGGCCGAACTTGACGTCGACCCATAGGTGCCCGAGGCATCTAATGAAGATCGGCACGACTCCTTCGTCTGCGAGGTCTTCCATGACGGAACTGACGGACCCCACCGGCCCGGCGACCCCGGCCGCCGCCGTCGCCTTCCCGCAGGACCGCACCTGCCCCTACCACCCGCCCACCGGATACCGACTGCTGCGCGACGGGCGCCCGCTGTCCCGCGTCACCCTGTACGACGGCCGCGAGGTCTGGGCGGTCACCTCCTACGACACCGCCCGCGCCCTGCTCGCCGATCCCCGGCTGTCCGCCGACCGCCGCCACCCCGACTTCCCCATCCCCGCCGAGCGGTTCGCCGGCATCCGCGACCGCCGGGTGGCGCTGCTGGGGATGGACGACCCCGAGCACCACCGGCAGCGGCGGATGCTGGTCCCGTCGTTCACCGTCAAGCGCGCGGCCCGGCTGCGGCCGTGGATCCAGCGGACCGTGGACGAGCTGCTCGACGCGATGATCGCGCAGGGACCGCCCGCCGAGCTGGTCTCCGCCTTCGCGCTGCCCGTGCCGTCGACGGTGATCTGCGGCCTGCTCGGAGTGCCGTACGCCGACCACGAGTTCTTCGAGGAGCAGTCCCGCAGGCTGCTGCGCGGCCCCCGCGCGGCCGACTCCATGGCCGCCCGCGCCCGTCTGGAGGAGTACCTCGGCGGGCTGATCGACGACAAGGCGAAGCAGCCGGGACCCGGCGACGGCATCCTCGACGACCTCGTCCACCAGCAGCTCCGCGACGGCGAGCTGGACCGCGCCGAAGTCGTGTCGCTGGCCCTCATCCTGCTGGTCGCCGGCCACGAGACGACCGCCAACATGATCTCCCTCGGCACCTTCACCCTGCTCCGGCACCCCGACCGGCTGGCCGAGCTGCGCGCCGACCCGGACCTGCTGCCGGCCGCCGTCGAGGAGCTGATGCGGATGCTGTCCATCGCCGACGGGATGCAGCGGGTGGCGCTGGAGGACATCGAGATCGCCGGCACCACCATCCGGGCCGGCGAGGGCGTGCTCTTCTCCACCTCGGTGATCAACCGGGATCCGACGAGGTACGACGACCCCGACACCCTGGACTTCCACCGGCCCTCCCGCCAGCACGTGGCCTTCGGCTTCGGGATCCACCAGTGCCTGGGCCAGAACCTGGCCCGCGTGGAGCTGGAGATCGCGCTCGGCAGCCTGCTGACCCGGCTGCCGGGGCTGCGCCTGGCCGTCCCGGCCGAGGACATCCCCTTCAAACGCGGCGACACGATCCAGGGGATGCTGGAACTCCCCGTGACCTGGTAAGAGGCTGACGGTCATGCACATCGACATCGACAAGGACGTCTGCATCGGCGCGGGTCAGTGCGCCCTCGCGGCGCCGGGCGTCTTCACCCAGGACGACGACGGCTACAGCACCCTGCTGCCCGGACGGGAGGACGGCGCGGGCGACCCGATGGTCCGGGAGGCGGCCCGCGCCTGCCCGGTCGGCGCGATCAAGCTGTCGGAGACCGCCGGCTGACCTCCCGGCCGGCGGCCGCCACCAGCGTCCGTGCCGCCTCGCGAGCCTCGGCCGCAGGCCGGGTGCTCCCGGTGACGCCCGCGCTCACCATGGCTCCCTCGGCGAGCAGGAAGAGGGGGCCGGTCAGCGCCGCCGGCAGCCCGGCCTCCGCCACCAGCGCGGCGAGACTGTCCCGGAACGCCTCCTTGTGGGCCCGCACCCGGGCGGCGACCAGCGGCGAGACGGCGCCCAGCTCGCCGTACGCGTTGATCCAGGCGCAGCCGCGGAAGCCCTCCTCGCCGAACCACTCCTCCAGCCAGTCGAAGACGGCCGGGATCCGCTCCCGCGGGTCCCGCCGCCGGGCCACGTACGCGGCCAGACGCCCGCGCCAGCGTTCGTCCCGCCGCCCCAGCCAGGCCGCGACCAGCTGCTCCTTGGCCGGGAAGAGCTGGTAGAGGCGCTTGAGCGAGACGCCCGCCGCCGCGCGCAGCTCGTCCATGCCGACGCACTGCACGCCCCGGGCGTAGAACAGCTGCTCGGCGGCGTCGAGCACCCGGTCCCGGGCGGCCGCGCTGTCCATCGGCGACACCATCACTCCTCGCTCGGCTCATGGACGCGTCTCCTTGACCGAGAACGCACGTTCTCCTACGGTAGCGACCCTTCGGAGAACGCTCGTTCTCCGGTGCTGTCCGAGCCCGGGAGGGGATCATGGCCGACCGTCCGCCGCTGCCGCCGTTCACCCGCGAGACCGCCGCGCAGAAGGTCCAGGCCGCCGAGGACGCCTGGAACACCCGCGACCCGCACAAGGTGGCGCTCGCCTACTCCGAGGACTCCGTCTGGCGCAACCGCGGCACCTTCCTCACCGGCCGCGCCGAGATCGTCGCGTTCCTCACCGCCAAGTGGCAGCGCGAGCTGGACTACGCGCTGCGCAAGGACCTGTGGGCCTACGACGGCAACCGCATCGCCGTCCGCTTCCAGTACGAGTCCCGCGACGCCGACGGCCAGTGGTGGCGCTCCTACGGCAACGAACTGTGGGAGTTCGACGAGCACGGCCTGATGACCCGGCGGGAGGCCAGCATCAACGACGTACGCATCCAGGAGAGCGAACGCCGTATCCGCGGTCCGCGCCCCGAGACCGAACGCGGGCTGTCCTTCCCGCTTCAGTAGGGTTCCCGGATGACCGAACAGGCCCGCAAACCCTTCCTCTACGTCGTCGTCTGCGCCGCCGGGACCGCCGCGGGCGTCAGCAAGCTGATCACCGCCGCCCAGGAACGGGACTGGGAGGTCGGCGTCATCGCCACCCCTGTCGCCATGGGCGGCTTCTTCGACGGCGAGGCGGTGGCGGCGCAGACGGGCCGCCCGGTCCGCTCGGCCTGGCGCACCCCGGCCGACCCGCGCCCCTTCCCGCCGCCGGACGCGGTCGTGGTGGCGCCCGCCACCTTCAACACCGTCAACAAGTGGGCGGCCGGCATCGCCGACACCCTCGCGCTCGGCACCCTGTGCGAGGCCGTGGGCCTCGGCATACCGGTCGCGGTGCTGCCCTGCGTCGCCGACGCGCTGGCCGCCCATCCCGCCTACCGGGACAGCGTGGCGCGGCTGCGCGGGATGGGCGTCCGCTTCGGCGACCGGTACACCGGTGAGGCCGGCCCGGACGGGGTGCGGCCGGACCTCTGCTGGGAACGGGCGCTGGATCTGCTCTAGCGGCAGGTCAGCGTCGGCCCCGCCAGCATGTTGCCGGTGAACATGTCCTGGCCCTTGGGCACCCAGTAGCCGAGCTTCGAGACCACCGTGGAGCACGTGGACCCGACGGTGAAGCTGACCTTCAGCTTCTCCGGATGGCCGGGCTGCAACTCGGTCACCGTGCAGTCCAGGGAGTGGGCCAGCCGGGTCTTCGACGGGTACCGGCCCACCAGCGGGTTGACGCAGCGTTTGTCGGCGGTGCTGATCCGCAGGCCCGTGCCCTCCTGGCCGATCATCCCGAGCCGGGCGTTGCCGTCGCCGTCGTCGCTGTCCCGGTGGATCGTGTAGGTCACGGTGGTCGTGGCGTTGCGGCGCAGCACGCTCCTGTCCACGGTGACGGAGTGCGTCGGCTTCGCCTTGGGCGCGGTCAGCGACACGGTGCCGTGCACGGTGCCCTTCAGGTCCACACCCGCCGGGGCCGACCGTACGCGCACGGCGGCGCTGATCTCGTAGGTGCCCGGCCCCGGGTAGAGGCCCGAGCCGGGCAGCGTGCCGGCGCCCATGGCCCTGCCGGACCGGGTGGCCTTCCAGGTGCCCTCGGTGCGACAGGCGTAGCGCACCCGGACGCCGGCGAGCCGGCAGGTGGCCGGAGCCGTGATGCCGAATCGCGGAGCACCCGTGTCCGCACACAGGCTGACCTCCGCCTGCTCCCCATGGGTTCCGCGCAGTGTGCCGGCGGCCGAGCACACGGTCGCCGGGGCCTCGGGCGCCGCCGCGGCGGTCCGGGCGGTTCCGCCGGCGGACTGTGCGCAGGCGGGCGTGACGAGGGCCAGCGGCAGCAGCGCCGCTCCGGCCAGGGTTCTGACAGTGGTGGGACGCATCGGCACCGTGCTACCTCCGGGGCGGCCGGGACCGGCCGGATGCCGGTCGCCTGCCGCCGAGGATGAGCCGACAGTACGACGATCGCCCGGCTCCCACGCCGGACGGTCACCTGGGGGCAGCAACGGGTCCGCCGGAGCGCGTCCTCAGCCGGCCTCCCGCACGTATCCCCTGCTCCCCGGAGTGGACACCGCCCTGTCCCGCCGTACGACGCTCAGCCGGCCACCCCAGTGGGCGACCGCCGAGCGCAGACCGGACGCGGTGTACTCGACGTCCAGGACCCGGTCGTCGAACGCCTTCGCGTACACCTCGCACTCGTCGTACTGCCCGCACTCCTCCGTCACCGCGAAGTCCGGCCCGGCCCGGCGACGGGCACCGGCCAGCCCGGCGGTGTTCTTCTGCGCCACCGCCAGACGCCGGCCGTGCGCATGGCGGGACAGCAGGGTCATGAAGGCGGTGGCGTCGGCGGCGCTGAGCAGGTGGCGGGAGCGGGTGTAGCTGTCGTAGTTGTCCGGCTCGACGGCGTCGAAGCCCTTCTCGGCGCAGCCGTCGATCCACCGGTTCACCCGCTGGGCCGCGCGTTCCCGCTTGGCCGGGGTGCGCAGGTCGAGCAGGGCCTCGTTCCAGTCCCCGTCGATCACGACCCGGCCGCGTGCGTCGCGCAGGAGCAGGTCGGCCGGCCAGGAGGCGCGCTCTTCGGGCTGGGCCTGGAAGGCGTTGACGTAGCAGATGTTGTACAGGCCCGGCGCGGGGGAGTCGGAGCGGTCGCGGCTGACGATCCGCACGCCCGCGGGCGGGGGATAGGCGCCGCCGATCTGGTAGTCGAACCCCGCGTGCCGCGGAGGCAGCCGCACCGCGGCGGGCCGTGCGGACCGCGCCTCGGCGGCGGAACCGCCACCGGCTCCGGAGCCGCATCCGACGGCCGCCGGCACGGTGACGGTCAGGGCCATAGCCAGGGCGCCCGCGGACCACCGGGAGCCCGCGGCGCGCAGCACACCCGTGCGAAGCACGTCCGCTCCATCCTGCGCACGCCGGGCGGCGCGGCGCGTGGCAGGATCACATCGCCCGCGCGCCGGGATCGTCAAGTCGGCGCCAGGCCACGCCGTAGGCTCGGGAGTGACCACCCTCCCGAACGCAGGAGCGGCAACGATGCAGTACGTGAAGCTCGGTTCGACGGGCCTGGACGTCTCGCGGATCTGTCTGGGCTGCATGACCTACGGCCTGCCCGACCGCGGCGTCCACGAGTGGACGCTCGACGAGGACGCGTCCCGCCCGCTCATCCGGCAGGCGCTGGAGGCGGGCATCAACTTCTTCGACACCGCGAACGTCTACTCCGACGGCACCAGCGAGGAGATCGTCGGCAAGGCGCTGCGCGACTTCGCCGACCGCGACGAGATCGTGCTGGCCACCAAGGTGAACGGCCGGATGCGGCCGGGCCCCAACGGGGCCGGGCTGTCCCGCAAGGCGATCATGACCGAGATCGACCACAGCCTGCGCCGCCTCGGCACCGACTACGTCGACCTCTACCAGATCCACCGCTTCGACCACGCGACCCCCGTCGAGGAGACGATGGAGGCCCTGCACGACCTGGTCAAGGCCGGCAAGGTCCGCTACATCGGGGCGAGTTCCATGTACGCCTGGCAGTTCGCCAAGCTGCAGCACACCGCCGAGCGGCACGGCTGGACGAAGTTCGTGTCCATGCAGAACCACTACAACCTGCTCTACCGCGAGGAGGAGCGGGAGATGCTGCCGCTCTGCGCCGACCAGGGCGTCGGGGTGCTCCCGTGGAGCCCGCTCGCCTGGGGCCGGCTCACCCGCGACTGGGGCACGGTCACCGAACGCAGCGCCAACGACAACTTCGGCAGCCGCCTCTACCTGGACAGCGACCGCTCCATCGTCGAGGCCGTCACCCGGATCGCGAACGACCGGGGCGTGCCCCGCGCCCAGGTGGCCCTCGCCTGGCTGCTGCACCAGGACACGGTGGTGGCCCCGATCGTCGGCGCCGCCAAGCCCCACCACATCGAAGACGCGGTGGCGGCCGTGGAACTGGAGCTGACCGAGAAGGAGATCGAGGAGCTGCAGCAGCCCTACACCCCGCGCGCGATCAGCGGGCACTGAGGCGCCGCGGCGGCTCAGTGCGGCCCGTCGGGGCGGAACTCCGTGCCGCACGGACCCGCCCCCTCGCTCTCCGGCAGCGCCACCCGCTCCCCGGACATGGTCAGCGTCCGGTAGTACGCCCCGATCCGCTCGGCCGACCGGCCGACGTAGTGCCCGATGAAGGACCGCCGGAACCGGTCCGCCGTGCGGTTGGGCCCGGAGCCATGCACCAGGCTGCCGTTGAAGAACAGCACGTCACCCGGCGCCAGATCGACCGGCACCGGCGTCAGCCCGGCCGGGGGCGGCACGCACTCGCGGGCGAACGACAGCTGCTCGTCGGCGAGTTCGGGACAGAACAGGTCCATCCGGTGAGTGCCCGGCACCACCTCGAGGCCGCCGTTGTCCCGGTCGATCGGCTCGCACGCCAGCCACGCCGCCACACACGTCCCCGGCTCGACCCGCAGATAGAAGTTGTCCTGGTGCAGCGCCTGTCCCCGCGCGCCCGGCGGCTTGAAGTAGAACATGCTCTGCGCCGCCAGCACCTCCTCCCCGAACAGCGTCTCCAGCACCGCCCGCAGCCGGGCGTCCAGCAGGAACTCCCGGGCAACCGGGCTGAATTCGTGCGGCTGCATCACCCGCGGGTAGCGGCGCAGCGGATCGGGGTCCGCCGGGCGCGGCTCGAAGCGGCCCGGCACCGGGCCGGCCGCGTGCAGCGCGGCGAACGCGGCGCACAGCCGCTCGGTCTCGGGCCGGCCGAACAGCCCGCGTACGACGGTGAACCCGTCCTCCTCGAACTGCCGGCGGAGCGTCTCGGGCAGGATGGCGCCGAAGTCCGTGGCCGTCATGGATCCGCCTCCCCGGGGTCAGGTGGTCACTCGTCCGCCACGCTAGGCCCGCACGCCCGACGGGAGGATGCCCGTGCATGCTGACGACGTGCCCCAGGCTGCCGCGGCCGACCCGTCCCCGCCGCCGGGACTCGTGGTCACCGGGCGCTACGACCAGCGGCCCGGCTACGGCGTGAACCGGCCCCGCGGCTCGGCCAGTTGGCTGTTCACCTTCACCCTGGGCGGCGGCGGCCTGCTCCGGCAGGGCGCGGCCCGGACCCGTGCCGGCGCCGGGGACCTCGTGGTGCTCGCCCCGGGTACCGGCCACCGCTACGCCGTCGCGCCCGGCGCCGAGAGCTGGCGGTTCTGGTGGACGCACTGCCAGGCCCGCCCGGCCTGGACGCACTGGCTCGCCCCGTACGCCGTGTCCGACGGCCTGTACGCCGTCACCTCCGTGCCCGGCGCCCTGCACGGCCGGATCGAGGCGGCGTTCGCACGGATGCTCGCCGACGCCCGCGGGCCGGCCGAGGACCCCCCGCCCGAGCCGGACCCGGTGGCCGTGGCGCACGGCAGCCTGGCCCGGGAACTGGCCCTGTGCGCACTGGAGGAGGTCGTCCTGCTCGCCGCCGCCGGCGCCCGGACGCCGGCGCCCGCACCGGACGCCGACGCCCGGGTGCGCCGTGCCGAGGAGCTGATCGCCGCCGACCCGGGCGCGCCGCACACCGTCCGCTCGCTCGCCGAGGGCGTCGCGCTGTCCCCGTCCCGCTTCGCCCACCTGTTCACGCTGCGCACCGGGCGGTCCCCGATGCGGGCGCTGCGGGAGGCCCGGCTGCGGCACGCCGCGCGGCTGCTGGAGGTCACCGACCTGACGGTGGAACGCGTCGCGGCGGCCTGCGGATTCAGCAGTCCTTTCCACTTCAGCCGGGTTTTCCGGGAACGGTACGGAGTGCCGCCCGGCGCCTATCGGGCGGGCGCACGGCGGTAAAGGGGAGAAAAGGATTCTCCTGAATTCGCGTCAATAAGGAAGTCCGCCGGGCGCGAGGGGCCACAATCGAGAGATCTCTTGTTCCGGCCTGTGCGCCTGTGCAAAAGTGTGGGCCGCTCCCGTACACCCCCCACGCTTCACGAGAGCCGCCTCAGGTGGACGTTCGGGCAGCCCCACCGCCTTCTCGTACCGCTTGGTATGGACTAATTCCGTATCAGGTCTGGAGGAATGCAGCCGTGAATGAGGCAGGCCCGTCCGACGAACAACTGAGCGCCGAGCTGAAGAAGTTGACCAGAGGTGCGCCCGCGCTCCAGCCGATCGGTGAACTGCTCGACCGGCACTGGGAAGCGGCCTTCGCCTACGCGCGGTTGTGCACGGACGGGACGCGCGCCGCCGGCATGCTCACCACCGCCGCCTTCACCCGGCTCTTCGGCGCCTCGCTGCGGCAGTCCGGGCCCACGGCCGCCTGGCGGCCCCAGATCCTGGTGGCCGTGCGCCGGATCGCCGCCGAGTGGGAGTCCGACGGCCGTCAGGAACTCCTGCACCCGGCGCTGCGGTCCGGCGCCGGCGGTGGGCGCGCCGCCGCCATGCTGCTGCCGCCGCCCGGCCGCCGGCTGCTGTCCCGCGCGTTCCAGCGGGTGCCCCAGGCCTCGCGCACCGTGCTCTGGCACACCGAGGTCGAGGGCGAGCCGATCGCCGTGCCCGCGGCCCTGCTCGGCCTGGACCCCGAGGACGCCGGGATCGAGCTGCGCCGGGCCCGGGAACGGCTGCGCGAGGAGTGCCTCCAGGCCCACCGCGAACTCGCCCCCGACGACGAGTGCCGGCGCTATCAGCGCATGCTCGACGTGACGTTCCGGCGTGGCGGCGCCCACATCGACCCGGACCTGCGCGAGCACCTGGGCCGCTGCGGCCACTGCGGCCGGACCGCCGACCAACTCGCCGTGTTCACCTCGGGACTGGGCCTCGCCCTCGCCGAGGCGGTCCTCGGCTGGGGCGCCCAGGCCTACGTCGACGCCCGCACCCACCGCACCGGGGAACCGGCGCACACGGCCCCGGGCGCCGGCACCGTCGCACCTCCACCGGGCGAGGCCTTCACGGAGCCGCCGTACCCGGGCGGTTCCGCCGGGGCCAGGCACCGAGGCGCCGCCCCGACGGCCGGGGACGCCGAACGCGCACGCGGGCGTCGCGACGCAGGCCCGACGCGCCGGCGGCGCTCCGCTGAGCCGGCCCCCGTCACCGGTTCCGGGTCGCCGCGTGCGGGCGATTCCCCCGTCCCGACGGCAGAGGGCGCTCCCGCCGCGCCGGGGCGCCGGGGTGGGTCCGCCGGGCCCGCGCGTCTCGCCGGTTCCGGCGAGTTCGGGCGCCAGGGGGATGCCGAGGAGCTGTCGGGCGGGGGTGTTTCCGGTGGGCCCGGGCGATGGGGTGCGGCCGCCGGATTCATGCGCCGGGGCGACTCCACCGGTACCCCGCGCCGGGGTTCGTCCGCCGCGCCCACGCGGCGTGCCGCCGCTGCCGCAGTGCCGGGCCGTACCGGCACCGCCGAGGCCGCCGGCCGCCGCGGGGGCGGTGGGGCCGCGGCCGGGGATGCGGTGCCCTCCGGGCGGTCGGCGTTGCGGGCCGCGCGGGCACGGCGTGCTCGGCGGCGGAACGTGGCTCTGGCCGTCGTCACCGTGAGCGGGCTGGTCGCGCTGCCGTTGGTGCTGTGGTCGGTGCTCGGATCCGGTGACGGGGCGGGCCCGGCCGGCGGCGGGGCGGCCTCCCCGGCGCCGGGGAAGGGCGCCGGGAGTCCCTCCTGGGCCGGGTCGAAGCCGGCGGGACAGGGCGTTCTGCACGGCAGGCTGCGCAACCTCGGCTCCGGCCTGTGCGTCGGCATCGTCGGGAAGAAGGCCGTCAAGGGCGCCGAGACCGAACTCGCCGCGTGCTCCGCGGCCCCGGGCCAGCAGTGGACGTACGACACCGACGGGCTGCTGCGCAGCTCCGCCGCCCCGGAGCTCTGCCTCGACTCGCGCCTCGGCTACTCGGTCCGCCTCGCCCCCTGTTCGGCCACGGGCGACGCCGCAAGGAACATCCGGTACGACTTCACCCTCCAGGGCGCCCTCATACCCCGCTGGAACCAGAACCTCGCCCTCACCCCGGCCGCCACCGACGGCTCCGGCGCCCTAGTGGTCAAGGACCGCGCCCCCGGCGCCGCCCAGCGCTGGTCCGTCGACACCGCCAAGACCGACCTGCAGATGCAGAACGTCGACTGGGCCGGCGACAGCAGCCCGTCGCCGGCCGGCACCTCCCACCGGGCGACTCCCGCCCCCAGGGCTTCCCGCACCACTGCACCGCCGGACCCGAAGCCCTCGGCGACCGGGTCCGGCCCGTCCGCAACGCCGACGGCCACGTCCGACCCATGCTCCGCGTACCCGTACTTCTGCGGCGGGAGCGGCGGCGGATACGGAGACGGCGGAGGATACGGAGGCTACGGAGACGGCGGGGGCTACGGCGGCGGGCGCCACCGGCGCTGACTCAGGGGCGGTGCGGCGGTGGCGGCGGGATGGTGCCCAGCGCCGGAGCCGGCTCCGGCCACACCAGCAGCACCGGGCATGGCGCGTGGTCGACGGCGAACCGGGCCGCCGGGCCGAGGCTCTTCGGCCCGAGTCGGGACCGGTCGCCGTCCCGGGCCAGCACCAGCAGATCGGCCCCCTCCGCGGCGGCCACCACCTCCCGTTCGACCCGGCCGGAGCGCTCCTCGCGGGCACAGGGCCGGCCCAGCCGCCGGGCCGCCGCGTCCAGCAGTTCGGCCGCCGAGGCCCCGCCGAGCGCCTCGAGCAGGCCGCCCGGATCGCGCTCCGGATGGCCCCGGCCGAGCAGCCCGGCGTACGCGCCGTGCGCCACCCCCGGCACCTCGGGCGCGCTGACGTGCAGCAGCACCACCTCGGCGGTGTCCGGCGCATGGCGGCGCACCGCGTCCACACAGGCGGGCCACGTGCCCTCGACGAGCCAGGCGATCACACGCATTCCGGTCGGCCTCCCCAGACGTCGGACACCCGGTCAGAAAACCTGGAGCGACCCCCACAGTGCCACCACCGCGACGGCCAGACAGGACGGCACGGCGAGCAGACCGAGCCGGGTGAACTCCCCGAGGTCCACGTCGTGCTCGTGCTGGTGCACGATCCGCCGCCACAGCAGCGTGGCCAGCGACCCGGCGTAGGTCAGATTGGGGCCGATGTTCACGCCGAGCAGCACGGCCAGCACCGCGCCCGGCCCGGCCGGCGCGGCCGGCGGCAGCAGCACCAGCACCGCGGGCAGGTTGTTGATCAGGTTCGCCAGGACGGCGGCCAGCGCGGCGAGGCCCAGCAGGGCGGGCAGTCCCGTGCCGCCGGGCACCACATGCCCGAGCACGCCGGCGAGCCCGTTGTCGACGACCGCCCGCACCACCACGCCCAGCGCGAGCACGAACGCGAGGAACGACGGGGCGGCGGCCCGTACCACGGTCAGCGGGGTCGCCCTGCGCCGCACCAGCGCACGCCCCGCGAGCACCAGCGCGCCCGCCGCCGCGACCCAGGCCGGCTCCACGCCGAACGCGGACGCCACCACGAACCCCGCCAGCGTGCAGCCGACCGTCACCAGCGCGAACAGCGGCAGCCGCGGCGCGGCACCGGGCTCCCCGCCGGGCGGTGCCGCCGCCGCGAGGTCACGGGCGAAGAACCGCCGGAACACCGCGTACTCGGCGCCGATCGCCACCAGCCACGGCAGCGCCATCAGGACCGCGAACCGGGTGAAGCTCAGCCCGCTCGCCGCGAACGCCAGCAGGTTCGTCAGATTGGACACCGGCAGCAGCAGGGACGCCGTGTTCGACAGGTGCGTGCAGGCGTAGACATGCGGTTTGGGCCGTACGCCGGTCCGCGCGGCGGTGGCGAACACCACTGGGGTCAGCAGCACGATCGTGGCGTCCAGGCTGAGCACGGCGGTGATGGCGGAGGCCAGCGCGAACACAGCCGTCAGCAGCCGCACCGGACGGCCCCGCGCCCACCGCGCCATCCACGCCCCGCACGCCTGGAACAGCCCCTCCACGTCGCAGAAGTGGGCGAGCACCAGCACGGCCGCCAGAAACCCGACAACCGGACCCAGCCGTTCCGCCTCGGCCCTGGCGTGGTCGAGCGAGATCGCCCCGGTGGCCACCGCGACACCGGCGGCGGGCACGGCCATGGCCGCCTCCGGCCACCCGAAGGGCCGTACGACGGCCCAGGCGAGGACGGCGACGAGCAGGACGGCGGACAGGGCCTCGGCGAGCGGGGTGTTCAGAGCGGGTCCTTCCGGAACGGATCAACCGGTGCCCGCCCATGAAAACAGACCCCGCCCGTCACAGCAGACGACGCCGCACGGCGCTACGACGCCTTGCTGCCCGCCGTGCCCAGGAACTCCGCCCAGCCGCCCGCCGGGGCCTGCCCCGGCACCAGCGTGCGCAGCTTGCGCAGCACCGCCGGGTCCTGAGCCTCCAGCCAGTGCACGAGCTGCTTGAACGACACGAACCGCACGTCGTCGCCGTACGCGGCCATCTTCCCGATGGCCTCCTCGACGGCGTCCATGTAGATGCCGCCGTTCCAGCGCTCGAAGTGGTTGCCGATGAAGAAGGGGGCGCGGTTGGTCGTGTACGCCCGCTCGAAACCGGCGACATAGGCGTCGCGGGCCTGGGTGCGCCAGGCGTCGTACTGGGCGCGGTCGCCGTTCGGGTTGCCGCCCGACTGGTTGAACATCATGTTGTAGTCCATCGACAGCACCTGGAAGCTGTGCCCGGGGAACGGGATGGACTGCAGCGGGAAGTCCCAGATCTTCCCGCCCTGCACCTTGCCCGGCCAGATCTGCAGGCCGCCGGGGGAGCTGGCGTCGTACTTCCAGCCGAGCGCGGCGGCGGTGGGCAGCAGGCCGGCCTGGCCCTCCAGGCAGGGGGTGCGGCCGCCCGTCAGCTCCTTGCGGTAGTCGAAGGGGAGCGGCTCCAGGTCGGTGAAACCGGTGTTGGTCTTCCAGTGGGTGACGAAGTCGACGGCCTGGTCGATCTCGCTGCGCCACTCGGCCGGGGACCAGTTGCGCACGCCGGTCGCGCCGCAGAAGTGGCCGTTGAAGTGGGTGCCGATCTCGTGGCCCTCCAGCCAGGCCGCGCGGACCTGCTGGAGGGTGGCGTGGATGTGCCGGTCGGCGAGATAGCCGATGGCGGACGCGCCGACCGGGTGCTGCGGCGGGCGGTACAGGTGCTTCTTGGACTCGGGCAGCGTGTAGATGCCGCTGAGGAAGAACGTCATCTTCGCGCCGTGGTCGGCGGCGACCTTGCGGAACCGGGAGAACAGCTTGTTGCTCAGTTCGCCCGCGCCGTCCCAGGAGAACACGACGAACTGCGGGGGCTTCTGCCCCGGCTTCAGCCGGTCGGGCGTCGGCTGGTGCGGCTGGGGGCCGGTGTCGGCCGTGGAGCCGTCGCCGATCGGCTTCACCGGCCGCGCCTGGGCGGTGCCCTTGCCGTCCGCCGGGCCGCCCACCGAGAGGCCGGTGCCGGAGGAGCACGCGGCCAGCGTGCCCAGGGCGCCCGCCGCCGCACCCGCCGTCAGCACCCGCCTGCGCGATATCCCGCTCATCTTCTCCCCGAATTCCTTCATCACGGCCCCGCGGGGCCGCCTCGCCGGTGTGGTCGACGGGTTCGATGACGGGCGCCGGGGGAAAGATCGCGAGCTATGGCCCCTGTTGCGGTCCTGTGACAGTTGTGGC
Organism: Streptomyces sp. NBC_00557; assembly: GCF_036345995.1. Classification (NCBI taxonomy): domain Bacteria; kingdom Bacillati; phylum Actinomycetota; class Actinomycetes; order Kitasatosporales; family Streptomycetaceae; genus Streptomyces; species Streptomyces sp. NBC_00557. The sequence goes on along the minus strand of NZ_CP107796.1, from coordinate 856,148 downwards.
GCGAGCATGACGAACCCCGCTGCCCGGGGAGTGCGGCAGCGGGGTTCCCGGTGTGTGCGGGGAACGGGTCAGGGAGCAGTGCCGGGGCTGAACACCGACAGGAAGACCGACGAGGAGTTCCCGGAGACGGGCACCGCTCCGCCCGTCCACGCGACCTTCAGCGAGTCGCGCTCGTCCGGCGGGGTGACCAGCAGCGCGGCCGGGGTGGCCGTCCTGGCGCCGCTGACGCCGGGGTTGGAGAAGGTCAGCCCGGCCCAGGCGCTCTGCCCCGGCCTGAGCGTGATCGTCGCCGGAGAGCCCGGCTCACGCTTGGGGTCCGCGCCGAGCTGCGTGCCTGAGGCGCTGACGAACGCTGCGCCCGGGTAGCCGCGCACGGTGCAGGTCCGGCCGGACTTGTTGGTGAGGACGACCGGGAAGTTCTCCTGGCCTGCGCCCGGGTCGTTGCGGCCCACCGAGGCGCGCAGTTCGGAGGTGTGGCAGCGGGCGCTCGTCACCGCCGCGGTCGTACCGCCGCCGCCCGCCGAGGGGGTCGTCCTCTTCTGCGCGGAGGGCGAGACGGCGCCGCTGGGCGCGGCGGACGGGGCGGACGGGGTGGTCCCCGGGGTCTTCGTGGTGCCCGTCGCCGGCGCCGCCGTACCGGAGGCCGTGATCGGCGGGCTGGTGTGGACGTCCTTGCCGTTGCCGCAGGCGGTCAGGAGGCCCAGCACGGCGACCGTGCCCACGAGCAGGGCCCCGTGCCGCGCGGACCGGGGTGTGTTCACCATGTCGCTCAACACTCCTGGATGGTCACGGCACGCGACGGACCGCGTGCCTCATGGCGCCGAGTGCGCCGTCCACACACCTCCGATGCGCGCGACGCGGGAAAAGTTCGGCACACACAGGGATTCCCTTCCCCGCCGCGGCCCTCCGCAGCCGCCCGTCAGGACACGCTCAACGAACGGAGTATGCCCTCGGTCGCGTCGCCGTCGCCCCGCTGGCGCACCTGCACGTACACCTGCGGCCGCGCGGCGCCGTCCGCCGGGCCCAGCGCGGACTCGGTGACCGAGCCGCCGTCCGGGCAGCCGCTCCAGGCCCGCACCATGCCGTGCCATGCGGCGTCGGAGAAGGTACGGCTGCCGGAGTAGCGGCAGCCGGTGTGGGTGAGGGCCTTCACCCGCGCGGTGACGTCGCCGTGCTCACTCAGGCCGACGAACACGCCGTCCACCGCCGCGCCCAGATCGGGCCACCGGCTCAGGTCGTCGGCGACCACCAGGCCCGGTTCGTGGCCCTTGGCGAGCCCCAGCGCCCCCGGGTCCCAGCCCGAGTCGCGCACCTCGCGGCCGAAACCCGCCGGCACCTCGACCGCCACCCGCCCGGTCGAGTCCGTCACCCGCACCCGGACCGGGGCGCCGCCGGGGCGGATCAGGACGGTCACCACCGCCGCGGCCACCACCGCGGCGGTGACCGCGGCCAGCGACAGCGTCAGCGCGTTCAGCCGGCCGCGCACACCGTCCAGCCGCCGGGAGGGCCGGAGCGCCGGCGCCCCCGCGGCCAGCCGGTCCAGCTCGTCCGCGAACGCCTGCGCGCCCGGCCAGCGGCGCGCCCGGTCCGGCTCCAGCGCCCGCAGCAGCGCCCGCTCCACGGCCTCACCGAGGTCCGGCCGCAGCCGCCGCGGCGGTACGACCCTGCCGGGCGGTCCCGGCACGCTCCCGGTGACCAGCTCGTAGCCCACCGCGCCCAGGCTGTAGACGTCGGCCCGCTCGTCGATGCCCTCGCCCGGCTCGGCCTGCTCCGGCGGCTGATAGCCCGCCGAGCCCGCGGCCAGGGTGAGCACCGAGGCCTGCGCGAGGCTCTTGGCGAGCCCCAGGTCGGCGAGCAGCACGCGCCGGGTGCCGTCCGGGGCGGTGTGCAGCAGCACGTTGGTCGGCTTGATGTCCCGGTGCACGATCCCCGCCTCGTGCAGCGCGGCGGCGGCCCGCGCGGCCTCCGCCGTCAGCGCCAGCGCGTGCCCCACCGGCAGCGGGCCGCCGGCCAGCAGGTCGGCGAGGGTGCCGCCGGCCGCGTACTCCATCACGAAGTACGGCCTGCCGTCGGGAAGTTCACCGATGTCGTAGACCTGTACCACGCGGCTGGAGCCGGCCCGGCGCAGCAGCCGGGCCTCGGACAGGAAGCGGTCCCGGATGTCGAGCCGGTGCGCCCAGTTGTCGGCGAGGACCTTCACCGCGACCGGCGCCTGGAGCTCGTCGTCGTGGGCGAGCCACACCGTGGCGAAGGCGCCGGTGCCCAGCGGCCGTTCGAGGCGGTAGCGGCCGATCCGCCCTGGGGAGTGCATGGGACTATCATGCCTGGCCTGAGATCGACTCGAAGGGGGACCCGGGTGCTGGACCAGGCGCCGACGGAAGACCTCGCCCGGCGGGCCGCCGCCGGCGACAGCGCGGCCCTGGACCGGCTGCTCACCGACATCCGGCCCGAGGTGGTGCGCCGCTGCGGGCGCTTCCTGCCGTGCCGCGAGGACGCCGAGGAGGCCGCGCAGGACGTGCTGCTCCAGGTGGCCCGGCACATCGCCCGCTTCGAGGGACGCAGCCGCTTCAGCACCTGGCTGTACACGGTGGTCGCCAACTGCTGCCGGCAGAAGTACCGCGAGCTGAAGCGGCGGGCCGCCGAGCAGCCGGCCGCCATCGAGCCCTCGTACGCCGTCGACCCGCGCACCACCAGCGTCATCGCGGGCTCCCGGGTGGACCTGCTGGAGGCGCTGGACCGGCTGGAGCGCACCCATCCGCACCTGGTCGCGCCGCTGGTCTACCGGGACATCTGCCAGCTGGACTACGCCGAGGTCGCCGAACGCGTCGGCATCCCCCTCGGCACCCTGAAGTCCCGCCTGCACGAGGCCCGCAAGCAGGTACGCCCCTGGCTGACGGGCGGCTGAGCGGTCCGGGACCGCCGGGCCCGGCCCTCCTGGAGCCGCGCCGCCGCCCCTACCGTTCCGCCTCGAACAGCGGCAGCTCGGCCCAGATCGTCTTGCCCTCGGTGGTGTGCCGGCTGCCCCAGCGCTGGGTGAGCTGGGCGACCAGGAGCAGCCCGCGGCCGCCCTCGTCGAAGACCTTGGCGCGGCGCAGATGCGGGGCGGTGTGACTGGTGTCGGACACCTCGCAGATCAGCGTGGCCGCGTCGTGGATCAGCCGCAGCCGGATGGGGTGCGAGCCGTACCGGATGGCGTTGGTGACCAGTTCGCTGACCACCAGCTCCGCCGTGAACGCGGCCTCGCTCAGCCCCCAGCCGTCCAGCTGCTGCACGACCTGCTTGCGGATCGGCGCGACCAGCGCCGGGTCGGCCGGGATGTCCCAGGTGGCCACCTGCGCGGCGGGCACCCCCTGGGTGCGGGCGAGCAGCAGTGCCACGTCGTCCACGGAGCCGCCCGCCGGCAGCAGGGCGCCCAGGACGCGGTCGCAGGTCTGGTCCAGGGAGTCCGCCGCGGTGCCGAGCGCGTCGTACAGCATCTCCCGGCCGGTCTCCGGGTCCCGGTCCCGGGCCCACACCAGCCCGTCCGTGTACAGCGCGAGGACGGTGCCCTCGGGCAGCTCCACCTCGGTGGACTCGAAGGGCAGTCCGCCGAGGCCCAGCGGGGGACCGGCGGGCACGTCGAGCGCCTGGGGCGCGCCGCCCGGCCGCAGCACCACGGGCGGCGGATGCCCGGCGCGGGCCACGGTGCAGCGCCGTGACACCGGGTCGTAGACGGCGTACAGGCAGGTCGCGCCGACCTCGCCGGGGCCCGCGTCCATGCCCGACTCCTCCGAGAGGCGGACCACCAGGTCGTCCAGGTGCGTGAGCAGTTCGTCCGGGGCGAGGTCGATGTCGGCGAGGGTGCGGACGGCCGTCCGCAGCCGGCCCATCGTGGCCGACGCCTCGACGCCGTGCCCGACGACGTCCCCGACGACCATCGCGACCCGCATCCCGGACAGCGGGATCACGTCGAACCAGTCGCCGCCCACCCCGGCCCGCGCGGCCGGAAGATAGCGGGAGGAGGCCTCCAGGGCGACCGTGCGGGGGAGTGTGCGGGGCAGCAGGCTGCGCTGGAGGGCGAGCGCGGTCTCCCGTTCCCGGGAGTAGCGGCGGGCGTTGTCGATGCACACGGCGGCCCGGGTGGTGATCTCCTCGGCGAGCATCCGGTCGTCCACGGTGAAGGAGTCGGGACGGCGGTGGCGGGTGAGCACCGCGACTCCGAGGGTGAGCCCGCGGGCCAGGATGGGAACCGACATCGAGGAGTGGATGCCGAACCGGCGCACCTGCTCGGCCCGTACGTCGTTCCAGGTGAGCCAGGGCTCCATGTCGCCCGCGGCCACCGAGGCGAGGATCGGGTGCCCTGCGGTCAGCGCGTCGGCCTGGGGCGAGCCGGCCGGGTACTCCTCGGTCTGCCCGGGCTTCACCACCGCCTCCGGCACCCCGTCCAGGACCGAGTGGTGGGCGGCCCGGCGCAGGGTGACCGGCGCCCTGAGGCGGGCCGGGGGCTCGCCGCCGTGGTCCTGCGGGTCCAGCAGGTCGATGGTGACGAAGTCGGCGAGGGCGGGCACGCACACCTCCGCCAGCTCCTGCGCCGTACGGGTCACGTCCAGCGTGCTGCCGACGCGCACGCTCGCCTCGTTCACCAGCTGCAGCCGCTGCCGGGCCCGGAGGCTGTCGGTGACGTCGTGCGCGGCCACGGCCACCCCGCGCACCCGCCCCTGGGCGTCCCGGACCGGGGTCATCCGGGCGAGCCAGGCATGCGCGCGGTTGTCGCCGGCGGTGTGCATGCGGGTCTGGATGTCCAGCGGGCTGCCGGTGGCCAGCACCTGGAGCATGCCCTGCTCCAGTTCGTCGCTCTGCGGCTCGCCGCCGATCTCCGCGAGCCGCAGCCCGCGCAGGCGCTCCTCGGGCAGGCCGACCACCTCGGCCATCGCGTCGTTCATCCGGCGCAGCCGCAGCTCGGCGTCGTACACGGCGACCGCGCACGGCGACTGGATCAGGCCCGCCTCGGCGAGCGGATCGTCGTCCGCGGGCGGCCGCGCGCCGGTGAGCGGGGTGACCACGAGCCAGTTGCCGCCCTGTCCGTCGGGCGCCGGCCGGCGGTGGGCGAGCAGCCAGACCGGGACCGTACGGCCGTCGCGGTGGCGCAGTCCGACCGTGCCCTGCCAGCGCCGGCCGGTGGGCGGGGCCGGGGTGTCCTCACCGGCCAGGAGCCGGGCGGCGGGGCGGCCCAGCACGGTGTCCGCCGGGTGGCCGAGCAGGCGTGTGGCGCCTTCGTTCCACTCGACCAGCGTTCCGTCCTCGTCGATGACAGCCCGGGCCGTCGCCGCGTCGTCGAACGGATAGCCCCGGCTCATCGTCGCCGCTCCCAAGCGCACACTCACAGTGAACAGGTGGCACCTCTCGTGTTCCAGCGTAGTGCTTCGGGGACTGCTGCGAACCTCGTCCTGCGCCCGCCCGGCCCGCTTCCGGCGCTCCCGGGCGCCTCGGCCGGCGTGCGCCTGACCGGCCGGTCGAACACGGTCAAGGGGGAGATCCGGACGATGTGCCCGCCGGAGCGGTCACGGCGTTCCGGACCCTTGACGACCGCGTGTGGCAGCCCGTCAGAATCTGTTGGTTCACGATCAGTTACGAGCACTTCTGGGCCCTGGCGAGAGAGAGCCGCCATGACGGTCACGCGCCGATCGGTCTCGCCGCCGCCACCGCGCCCCCTGCGGCCGGAGCGCTGCCGAACATCACCGCCGCCCCGGCCGCCGACGCCGCCGAGGCGTCCGCGGACTCCGGCGCTGGAAGGCGCCCTTCGAGCCCGGGGAGCTGAAGGCGGTGGCCCGGCGGGACGGGAAGCCGTCGCCGCCGACGTCCTGCGTACGGCCGGCCCCGCGCACGCCGTACGCCTCACCGCCGACCGTACATCCCTCCCCGCCGACGGCCGTTCGCTCGTCTTCGTCACCGCCGAGATCGTCGACGCGCACGGCACCGTGGTGCCCGACGCCGAGCGTCCACCGGTGCGCGACGCCGCCCGCACCCCGGCCCGTGTTCCGGCCCGAGCATCCGGGGCCCGTGGACCACCCGCACGCGGACGCGCGGTACTCCGGACGCCCGGACACCCTGCCCGCCGCCATGCTCGTCGCCGGTCCCTGCCGTACCGCCGAGTCTCCTGCGTCGCGCGCCCGGCGACCGGCGGGAATCGGACCTGGCTCTCGGCGCCCGCAGGTACCGGTTGAAAGGGCATCTGACCTGGCGGTATTTACGGGTGAGTACCCGCGCGGTACCGTGAGGGGCATGCCAGCTCTCAACGTGGAGTTCAGCGACCGGGAACTCGAGGACCTGCGGCAGATCGCCAAGGAGCGCGGTACGTCGATGAAGGCCCTCGTGCGCGAGGCCGCGGCCGCGGACATAGCCCGGCACCGGGCCCTGCAGGAGGGCGCCGCGGCCTTCCGCCAGTTCTTCGCCGCCCACGCCGAGGAGTTCGCCGCGGCCTTCCCCGACGACGAGCCCCCCGCGAAGGACGAGGCCGCCTGACGCATGCCCTCCGTCATCCACATCGACGTCCCCTGGCTGCTCCAGCGCCACGAGGAGGTCCTGCCCGACCAGCCCGCGGTCGACGACTTCTCCGCGCTGGTCGCCGCCGTCGCCCGGCACCGCGTGGATCCACCGCGGCTGGGCGTGGACTCCGACCCCGCCTGGCGGGCCGCCGCCCTGCTGCACACCCTCGCCGTGCTCAAGCCGCTGCCCGCCGCCAACGCCCGCTTCGCCTGCGCGACCGCCGTGGCCTACATGTTCGTCAGCGGCGTCGGCATCGACCCGCCGTACGGCGCTCTGGTCGACCTCACCCGCGATCTGATGTCCGGCAAGACCGACGTGTACGGCGCCGCCGACCGGCTGCGCTCCTGGCAGATCTGAGCCGGCGCGCGCGGCGCCCGTCCCGCTCCGGCCGGCGGGGGAAGCCGCCGGAGCCGCCGGCCGGAGCAGGGCGGGGCGGGCCGCCGGCCGAGGGCGGGAGGAACAGGGCCGGCAGCCGCGTGCGCGCGGAGAGCCTGCCCCGGCTCTCGTTCCTCGCTCGAGCCGGGGACCTCCACCGCGCGCGGGGCCTTTCCGAGGAGGCCGGGCCCCAGTCCACTACCGGGCCGCACCACCCGGAAGCGTGCGTGTGCCCGCCGCCGCGGGCGCGCGCTTCACACGGGGCGCATGACAACGCCGAAAGCCCCTGCACAGCGGCGGGCGGCGGCCCGCTTTCTGACGTTCCTTCAAAACCGGCGAGGCCGACGTGCGCCTTGTTGCTCGTGTGGAAGTTGTGCAAGGGTTGAAAGGACCGTGCGGGGGGTAAAGTCCGGGATTCTTCCGGCAGTTGCGGAACGTCACCGGCAGGGGCGCCGGCCCATTTTCCTCCCCGCGCGTCGCAGAGATACGCATCAACGCACGTCGCACCAAAGGAATCCGCTCAGTGCCCACCCCCCACCCCCCTCGTCCTCCCTATCCGCCGCCCGGCGGCGACCCCGGGGAGTCCGACGAGTCCCTCGCCGGTCCGCTGCGGGCCGGTTCCGACGCGGAGGCCTCCCGGTCCACCGCCCTGCTGATGGCCCGGCACTGGCAGCCCGCGCACGACTACGCGGTCGTCTGCCTCGCCCTGACCGGGCCGCTCGCGCACATGGTCACCGCCACCGCCTTCCACCAGGTCCTCGGGCGGCTCGCGCTCGGCGAGGGAGCCGACGCGCTGCGGCCCCGGCTGCTCGTCGCGGTCCGGGACACGGTCGTCAACTGGTCCGGCACCGACCGGATCACCGCCGTACTGCCCGGACTCGGGAAACCCGCCGGGGGCCGCGGCATGCGCGCGGCGAAGACCCTGATACCGGAAAACCGCGTGCTCTCCGACCACTCGTTCCACGCCCTTCCCCGTCTGGAACAGGCGCTGCTGTGGCACATCGAGGTCGAGGCCGAGCCGATAACCGTTCCCGCCGCGCTCCTCGGCCTGGACGTCGAGAGCGCGGCGGCCGCCCTGGAACAGGCGCGGGAGAAATTCCGGGAGGGCCTGGTACGCGCTCACCGGGAACTCGCGCCGGGCAAGGAATGCCGCTACTTCAACCGCCTGCTGGACGTCCCGATCCGCCGCGGCGGCGCCCTGCTGCCCGACGTCCAGGAGCATCTCTCCGGCTGCGCCTACTGCCGGCACGCCGCCGAGCAACTCGGCCACGCCGACGCCGCGCCCGGTGTGCTGCTCGCCGAGGCCGTCCTCGGCTGGGGCGCCCGCCGCTACCTCGACTCACGCCCCGGCCGCCGGCCCGGCGCCGCCCGCAGCCGCGGCGGCTCCCGGCGGTCCGGCGGACGCCGGCGCGGTGGCGGCAAGCCCGGCCTGCTCGCCCGCGCCGCCGCCCTGCCCGGCACCCGCCGGCGCGCCGAACCCGGCCCGAGGGGCCCGTTGTCCCGCGGCCGGCGACACGGCGGCGACCCCGGACCGCCCGGTGCCGGCTGGTCGTCGAGGACGCTGCTCACCGGTGCCGGCTGGTCGTCCAGGACGCTGCTCACCGGCGTCGGCGTGGCCTCGGCCGGACTGCTGGCCACCGTCCTGGTGATCAGCGTGTGGCCGGACGGCGGCGACGGCACCGGTCCGGTCGCCTCCACCAGCGCCGCTCCCGGCACCGCGGCCGGGCAGTCCCCGCCCGCGACCGCCACCGCGCCCGGCACCGCGGCGCTGCCCGCCGCCGGCCGCCCCACCCGGCTGCGCAACGCCGGCGCCGACCTGTGCCTGGACATCAAGGGCACCCCGAAGGCCGGGGCGGAGGCGGTCCTCGCCGTCTGCTCGACCGCGTCCACCCAGCAGTGGACGTACGAGCCCGACGGGCGCCTGCGCAGCGCGGCGGACTCGGGGCTCTGCCTGGACTCGCACGCCGACGCCGGCGTGGTGATCGTCGGCACCTGCGCCGGCGCCGGCTCTCGGCGGGCCGGCGACGTGCGCTACGACCCCACGGCCCAGGGCGAGTTGCTGCCCCGCTGGGACAAGACCCTCGCGCTGGCCACGTCCGCCGACACCGCGGGCGCCGACCTCGTCGTCAAGGTGCGCGACGGCTCCGCCGACCAGCGCTGGCTGCCCGACGCACCGTCGGCGACCCCGGGCTCCCTGTCGATCGCCGGCACACAGGCGCCCCGCAAGAGCGCGAGGCCGTATCAGGCGTGGGCCCACCGCGGCGTGACAGCGACCGGCCACGAGGCCGCAGGAGACGCCTGACGGCCGCCGCGGCCCCCTGCGGAGCGGGCGGCACCCGGCGGAGCGCTCACCAGGCACTCGGCTGGAGCGCCCGCCCGCACCGCGCGGAGCCCTCGGCGGCAGTCGGTGGAGAGCCTCTCGGAGCGTCCGGGCGTGTCCGGTCGAGGGGCCGCGCACGACCGGTAGAGGGCCGGCCGTACTCGTGGGCTCGTCCGCCCGCGTCCTGCGGAGGGCTGTGGAGCGCCCGCCGGCACCGCGTGGAGCCTCCAGCGGCGCTCCGTGGGTGCCTGCCGAAGCGTCCGCCCGTCTTGCGCGGAGCTCTCGGCGGCAGTCGGTGGAAAGCCTCTCGGAGCGTCCGGGCGCGTCCGGTGGAGGGCCAGCCGTACTCGTGGGCCTATCCGCTCGCGTCCTGCGGAGGGCTGTGGAGCGCCCGCCGGCACCGCGTGGAGCCTCCAGCGGCGCTCCGTGGGCGCCTGCCGAAGCGTCCGCCCGTCTTGCGCGGAGCCCCCGGCCACACCCGGTGGGGAGCCTGCCGGAGCGCTCGGCCGCGCCCGGAGGAGCACTCGGTTGCCCTCGTGGGGCGGCCCGTCCGTGCCCCGTCGAGGGCCGTGGAGTGCTCACCGGCACCCCGCGCACCGGCCCCCACCGGGCCGAGCGCTCACCGGCACCCGGCGGAGCGGTCACCGGCCCCCGCGCACCCGCCCCCACCGGGCCGAGCGCTCACCGGCACCGCGTAGAGCGCTCACCCGCACCCAGTGGAGCGCTCACCGGCACCCTCGGAGCGCTCACCGGCACCCGCGGAGCGGTCAGCGGCACTCGGTCGGCCCATCGGCGGACCACCCGGCACTCGGCCAAGAGCCCGCCGGAACCGGTCAGTTCGGGTCCTCCGTCAAGTCCGCCCGGGACACTGTTCCCGGGCCCGTGTGGCCGGACAGAGCCAGTGTCAGGTCCAGCTCCGCCAGCACGCAGCGGACGACGTGCTCCACGCCGGCCTGGCCGTCCAGCCCGAGCCCGTAGACGTACGGGCGGCCGAGGAGCACCGCCTGTGCGCCGAGGGCCAGTGCCTTGAACGCGTCGTCGCCGGTGCGTACCCCGCTGTCGAACAGCACCGTCAGCCGGTCGCCGACCGCGTCGGCGACCCGGGGCAGCGCGTCGGCTGCGGCGATCGAGCCCGCCACCTGCCGGCCGCCGTGGTTGGAGACGACCACGCCGTCCACCCCGGCGTCGGCGGCGAGCCGGGCGTCGTCCGGGTGCAGGACGCCCTTGAGCACGATCGGGCCGTCCCAGTGCTCGCGCAGGAACGCCAGGTCCGGCCAGGTGTGTCCGGGGTCGCCGAAGAGGCCGAGGAAGTGCAGCACCGCCGCGTTCGGGTCCTCGTGCACGGGCTTGGCGAGCCCGGCCCGGAACGCCGGGTCGGTGAAGTAGTTGGCGGTGCCCACCCCGTGCAGGAACGGCAGATACGCCTGGTCCAGGTCGCGCGGCCGCCACGCCAGCAGCGGGGTGTCCAGGGTGACCACGAGCACCGAGAACCCGGCGGCCTTCGCCCGGCCCAGGAAACTCCGCGTCACCTCGCGGTCCTTGCCCCAGTACAGCTGGAACCACCGCTCGGCGTCGCCCATCGCCTCCGCCACCTGCTCCATCGGCGTGCTCGACGCCGACGACAGGATGAACGGCACGCCCTGCGCCGCGGCGGCCCGGGCGGCGGCGGACTCGGCGTCCGGATGCATGATCGACAGCACGCCGACAGGCGCCAGGGCCAGCGGCGCCGGCAGCGCCCTGCCGAGCACCTCGACCGACAGATCGCGCTCGGACACGTCACGCAGCATGCGCGGCACGATCCGGCGGCGGGCGAGCGCCGCCCGGTTGGCACGGGCGGTGCTGCCGTCGCCCGCGCTTCCCGCCACATAGCCCACCGGGCCCGGACCGAGCCGGTGTTCGGCCAGTTCCTCCAGCCGGGACGGATCGGTGGGCAGCCGCGGCACGGCACCCGTCATCCCGTTCAGATAGATCTCGTACTGGAAATCGGCCCAGTGCTTCGCCATCCGTACGTCCCGCCTCTCCTCGTCGGGCCTGCGCCGCGCCGACGATACCCGCCGGTAGGCGCGGCTCCGCCCCGCGCCTCGTGCCGCATCCCCGCGGAGCCGCCCCGGTCCCCCATGGAGTCCGGGTGGCGTCTTTGTGGACGTTCATGAACGCCAGGAGTCGTGGAGGCATCGTGAAAGGTTTCAGCGGAAGTGAACCCGGAATGTTTCAGGCCGATTAACGGGCCGGTGATTTTCGGCCATGTGACCGCTTTCCGCGATCAAGTCCCGCTCAGTTCCGGGGTCGACGCGCTCGATTTCCGTGACTTCACGCCACTGATTCAACACGCAATGTTACTGAAACCCATGGGTTCGATGTGAGTTTCGGCGGCGGACTCGGCAGAGTGGCGCTCGCCGCTCCGGCGCCCACCGGTTCGGAGCCGGCACTCATCGATCCGAGCGGAAGGATGCACACAATGCGGAACACCGCGCGCTGGGCAGCGGCCCTCGGCCTCACGGCCGCCGCCGTTTGCGGACCCCTGACCGGGGCCGCCGTCGCTGCACCGGGCGCCGCCCCGTCGTCGCTCTACGCCCCCTCGGCGCTGGTCCTCACCACCGGCCACGGCAGCGACGCGGCCACGGCCACCCCGGAGCGCGCCGTCACCCTGAGCTGCGCCCCCACGCCCTCCGGCACCCACCTGGCCGCGGCCCAGGCCTGCGCCGAACTGAACGGCGCCGGCGGCGACCTGAACGCCCTGAAGCCGGCCGGCGACGTGTGGTGCACCAAGCTGTACGACCCGGTCGTCGTCACCGTCCAGGGCGTCTGGCAGGGCAAACGCGTCTCGTACGAGCGCACCTTCGGCAACGCCTGCGTGCGCGACTCCGTGGGCGGCGGCGTCTTCAACTTCTAGGGAGTCGTCCAGGACCGGGATCGCACGGACCCCGCACACGCCGGAACAGGTCCGCAACCGGGGAGTGCGGCCCCTGGAGCGGGGAACCTGCGATCTCGCACCGGAGCCGACGGGCGGAGTGGGGCCGCCCGCCGGCCTCCGGGCACACAGCCGCTCCCCGGGCGGGCCCGTGGGGGGCCTTGTCCCGGGGAGCGGCGTGAAACAACCGGCTCGTGAAACGGGCTGGTGAACAACCGATTTCAAGCGCCGTTCCTGGTTCTGCGCCGGTGACTGGTGTCGCACCACGGATAGCGGCGACTGCGCCCACAGGTGCACAGCGCGACCCGGAAACGGTCCGAGGACACCGTGGTGCCGTCTTCCAGCTCGACCTCCACCGGCCCCTCGACCAGGAGCGGGCCCTGCCGCCGGAGACTGATCCGGCTGGCATGTTCAGTACGTTCGTTCGGCACGGACGACCACCAACTCCTCCGTTCGCGCGGCAGGTTCCAGCAGGCCGCGCCGGCGCAGCCAGTCCTCCCGCGAGCGCAGCACGGGACCGAAGGGGATCCACCGGCGCCGTTCCACCGCGGCCTTCAGGCCCGCGTCACGCAGCAGCTGCAGGGTGCGGTCGGGGTCGCTGAGCGCGGAGTGCACGATCAGCAGCACGCCTCCCGGGCGCAGCAGCGCGGGCGCGTCCCGGCAGATCCGGTCCAGCAGCAGCCGCCCGTCCCGGCCCGCGTCCCAGGCCCGGGACCGGCCGCGCGGCCCGTGCCGGGCGTCGGGTGCGGGCACGTACGGCGGGTTGGCGAGGATGAGGTCGAACGTGCGGCCCCGGACCGGCCCGAAGAGGTTTCCGCGCCGGATGCGCACCGGCAGCCGGGACAGCCAGGCGTTCGCCCGCACCGTCCACACCGCGCGCCGGGACACGTCCACCGCGGTCACCTCGGCGCCGTGCCGTGCGGCCTCCAGCGCCAGCGCGCCGCTGCCGGCGCCGACGTCCAGGACCTGGCTGCCGGGCGCCGGGGCCTCCGCGCGGAGGGCCTCGGTCAGCAGCTCGGTGTCCTCCTGGGGGGCGTACACGCCCGGAAGGATCAAAGCGATCACGCGGCGCGAGTACCCCGGCATTCAGGATGTATGGGAGGTTTCCCGCGTGAGCGGGGGGAGCGGGGTGCGCAGGGACGAGCGCCCGGCGCGCCAGTCGGCGAGCAGCCGCCGCGCCAGCCGGCCCTCCAGGAACTCGGTCGCGTCGATCCCGAACGCCACGTCCGCCGCCAGTTCCGGCTCCTCGGCGAGCAGCCCGCCGATCACCTCGTGGCGTACGACCTGCTCGTGGACCGCGTCCGCCTCGACATGCTCGTCGTAGAAGAACTCCGCGGCCGGCCCGGCGCCGGTGCGGCGCATCGCCTCGGCGAGCCGGCGGGAACCTGGCGAGGAGGTGATCTCCACCTCGGCGAAATGGCCCACCAGGGCGCCGCGCAGCTCGCGGTGCAGGCCGAGCAGGGACATGAGGTTGACGACGGCCAGCATCTCGGCGGGCGCCGCGTCCAGGTAGCGGCCGTAGGCGGTGTCCAGGCCCAGGTCCGCCATCAGCGCCGCGAACAGGCGCGCGTGCACGCGCTCGGCCCGGCCGCCGCCGAACTCGTCGTACTCCACCGCCGCCATCGCCGCCTTCGCCCGGCCCCACAGCCGGGGCAGCACCCAGGCGTGCGGGTCGGCCTCCTTCAGGTGGTACAGGGAGCGCTGCGCCGCGTACTCGCGCAGCTGCCACAGCTCGCCCTCGGCGGACAGGAAATGGGTGACCCCGCTGCCGTCGACCGGTTCGACCAGCAGCGCGCCGAGCGCGTCGTCGAGGCTGTCGTGCCCGGGTGTGTCGCTCCGCAGCGCGGACAGGAATCGGCGCTCCAGGGCGGCCCGGACCCGCAGCAGCTCAGGATCCCACTCCAGCGCCGGGTCGACCCCGGCGAAGCCGCGGTAGTGCAGCTCGTAGCAGAGGTACAGGGCGAGCTGAGGATCGTCGCCGTAGGGGTCCGCCGCCTCGGCCTCGGCGGGGCGGGGGAGGGGGCCGGTCCCGCGCAGATACGCGGTGACGGCGGCGGACAGGGGGCCTCGGGGCGTGGGCAGCCGGGGGCCGCGTGCGTGGCTGTTCATGGGGTCCGGGTACCCGCGCGGCCCCGTCGGGGCACAGGTGGGCGTCAGGGGCCTCGGGGGCGGCTCGGGGAGGGCTCGGCCGTCCCTGCGTGCGGCAGGCGCGGCTGACTCCCCGGCCGGACCCTCAGTCCTCGCTCGCCTGCTCCTGGGCGTCGGTGTTGGGTGTGATGGCGTCCCCGGCCTTGCCGCCGGTGTCGTCCTCGTCTCGCTGCTCGGCCTCCTCGACCTCCCGGAGGACTTCCTCCAGGGCCGTGTCGAACTGTTCCTTGCGGGCCTTCTCGTCGTTTTCCTCACCGGGCATGGCCTGTCCTCCCGCCGCCGGTCATCTGATCATCTGAGTTACCCGCCGGCCGGCGTCTCAACCGCCCTGCCAGGGAGTGCGCCGCGGCCGCCGGCCCGGCACCGTCCGCCGGCGGCGCCCGTAGGCCGCACCGTGCCGCCGCACCAGCCCCGCCTCCCCGGACCAGCGAACGAACGCCCAGGTCGGAGCCGTAGGCTCCGACGGCGTGGACGAACGGCAGCGGCCGGGCGGCAGCCGCCGGAGGCGGGGGCGCCGAGCGCTGCCGCCGTCCTGCGCACACCCCCACCATGACAGGCCGAGGGGCCGCCGTCTCCCCTGCCGACGGCGGCCCCCCGGGCCCGGTGGTGTCCGGTGGTCACCCGGCGCCCGTCACATGTGGACGACGGGTGCGGCTCCCGCGTCCTGCCGGGACACCCCGCGCCGGTAGAGCAGGAAGGCGAGCACCGCGCCGGCGGCGAAGAAGCCGGCCGACCACCAGAAGGCGGTCGTGTAGCTCTCGATGGTCGCCTGGGCCTGCACCAGCCTGCTGGTGGCGTCCCGGCCGGACAGGTAGTCCGTGGCGGCGCTCGCCGCGAGCGTGTTCAGCAGGGCCGTGCCGATCGAACCGCCCACCTGCTGCATGGCGTTGACGGTGGCCGAGGCCACGCCTGCGTCCTCGGCGGCCACTCCGCCGGTGGCCAGCTGCATGGCCGGCGGCATGACCAGGCCGAGGCCGACGCCGGTCACGATCAGCTGGGGCAGCACGGCGCTCGCGTAGTGCGAGCCCACGCCGATGCCGGTCAGCCAGGCCATGCCGGCCATCGCGACGGCGAAGCCGAGCGGGATGACCGTCTTCGGGCCGAGGCGCGGCAGCAGGACCGTGGTCCCGACCTGGGCGGTCACCATCAGCGCGCCCACCATCGGCAGGAAGGCCACACCGGTCTTCGTGGGGCTGAAGCCCAGGTTGAGCTGGAGGTAGTAGGTCAGGAAGAGGAACACGCCGAACATGCCGGCGCCGGTGATCAGCACCGCGAGGAAGGAGGCGGCGCGGTCGCGGTCGAGCAGGATGCGCAGCGGCAGCAGCGGGTGCGCGGCCCGGGTCTGCCACCAGGAGAAGGCCGCCAGCAGCACCCCGCCCGCGATCAGGAAGCCCCAGGTCAGCGGCGAGTCCCAGTCGTGCGTCTCGGCGTTGGAGAAGCCGTAGACCAGCGAGAACAGGCCGGCGGCGACGAGCACCGTGCCCGGCACGTCCAGCCTGGCGTGCTCCGCGTCCCGGTGGTTGCCCAGCAGGACCCAGCCGCCCGCGAAGGCGACGACCGCGATGGCCACGTTGACGTACAGCGTCCAGCGCCAGTCGAGCGCGTCGGTCAGCACACCGCCGAGGAGCAGCCCCACGGCGCCGCCGGCACCGGCGATCGCGCCGTACACGCTGAAGGCGCGGGCCCGCTCCCGGGCGTCGGTGAACGTGGTGTTCAGCAGCGACAGCGCGGCGGGCGCGAGCAGCGCTCCGAAGGCGCCCTGGAGGGCGCGGGCGACGACCAGCATGGCGAAGCCGTTCGCGGCGCCGCCGAGCGCGGAGGCCGCGGCGAAGCCGACGACGCCGGCGAGGAAGGCGGGCTTGCGCCCGAACAGGTCGGCGATCCGGCCGCCGAGCAGCAGCAGGGACGCGAAGGCGAGGGCGTACGCGGTCACGACCCACTGCCGGTTGCCGTCGGAGAACCCGAGGTCGTGCTGCGCGGACGGCAGCGCGATGTTCACGATCGTGGCGTCGAGGACGACCATCAGCTGGGCGACCGCGATGACCGCGAGGATCCACCACCGCTTCGGCGAGGCCGCCGCGGCTGCGTGATCTACGGCCGCGGCCCCCGCTCGGGAGCTGTCGGACAGGGTCTTCTGGGGCATGCGGAACCACTCCGGTGAAGTCGTTCGGGATGACGGGGCGAACAGCTCGTAAACGAAACTGTTTCGTACAGTTCGAGCCTACGCGAGCATCAGCGAAACGGCAACGTTTCTTTATTCCGGCGGTTGCGGTCCTCGACGCGTGAAGGTCCTCCGCGAGGCGGCTCGCGGTCCCCTTCGGGCACTTCGGCACGCGTTCGGCGGGGTTCCGCCGTGCGGGGTGTTTCAGTGTGTGGCGCCCTGGATACACCGCGAGGGTTCGGCCCCGGAGCTCGCGAGCCCGTGCAGACACGTCGCAGTGAGGTCGTCACCATGTCTCATGCCCCGCTTCCCACAGGACCGTCGAACCGCACCGGGCCGATCGCGACGTCCGTCCCCCGGACGGAATCCGCGCCCGGATCCGCGAGGACCCCGACGGGCCGGAGCGGCACCGCCCTGGTGACGGGCGCCTCCTCGGGCATCGGCGCCGTGATCGCCCGACGGCTGGCCGCCGAGGGAGGCTGGCGGCTGGTGCTGAACGGACGCGACGTCACCCGTCTGGAGCAGGTGGCCGCCCAGATCGACGCCCTCGCCGTGCCGGCGGACCTGACCCGGCCGGGCGCCGAGCGGCTGCTGACCGACGCGGTCCTCGACCACGCCGAACGCCTCGACCTGCTGGTGGCGAGCGCAGGTGTGGGCTGGGCCGGTGACTTCGCCGGCATGCCGCACGCCCGCATCGACGAGATCGTCGGCGTCGACCTGCTGGCCACCATCCACCTGGTGCGCGCCCTGCTGCCGCACATGGTCGCGGCCGGCACGGGCCGCATCGTGCTCATCGGATCCGTCGCCGGCAGCGTCGCCGTGCGCGGCGAGGCCGTGTACTCGGCCGCCAAGGCCGCCCTGGCCGCCTTCGCCGACGCCCTCAGGTACGAGGTGCGGCCCACCGGGGTGGGTGTCAGCCTCGTCATCCCCGGCGCGGTCGACACGCCCTTCTTCGCGCGCCGCGGCGCCCCCTACACCAGGAACTGGCCGCGGCCGGTGCCGCCCGAGCGGGTGGCGGACGCGGTCTGCGCCGCCGTCCGGCAGGGCAAGGACGAGGTGTACGTCCCCGGCTGGCTGCGCTACCCCGCCCTGGTGCGCGGGGCCGCGCCCGGGCTGTACCGGCGGCTCGCCGCCCGCTTCGGGTGAGCGGCCATGACCGGCGTCACGGTGCTGCTCGCGCTGCTCGCGGCCCTGTCCAACGCCGCCGCATCGGTGCTCCAGCGCCGGGCCGCCGTGCAGGAGGCCGAGGAGTGCGGCAGGGCGCGGGCCGCGCTGCGCCGGCTCGCCCGTCTGCTGCGGCGCCCGAACTGGCTGGCCGGCAGCGGGCTGCTGGCGCTCTCCAGCCTGCTGCAGGCGGCGGCACTGGCCACGGGCAGCCTGTCCCTCGTCCAGCCCCTGCTCGCCGCCGAGCTGCTGTTCACGCTGATCGTGGGCAGCGTCGCCTTCCGGCGCACGCCGGACCGGCGGACCTGGCTGGCGTTCGCCGCCCTCGCCGTCGGACTGGCCCTCTTCCTCCTGTCGGCGTCACCGTCCGCAGGCCGGCCCACGGCGACGCCCCAGGCCTGGCTGGCCGGCGGCACCGCGGCGATCGGCGCCGTGGTCCTGCTGGTGGCGGTGGCCCGTCCGGCCAGGCCCGCCGCCGCGCGGGCCGCGCTGCTCGGCCTCGCCTCGGCCGTGTCCTTCGCGACCACCGCCGCCCTGCTCAAGGAGGCCGTGGGGCGGCTCGGCCAGGGGCCGGAGGCGATGTTCGGCCACTGGTCGCTGTACGCCACCGGCGCCGTCGGGGCCGTCGCCTTCCTGCTGCTGCAGAGCGCGCTCGGCGCCGGCTCCTTGACGGCGTCCCAGCCGGCCCTCACCCTGGGCGACGCGATCACCAGCGTCATCCTCGGCTGGGTGCTGTTCGACGAGGTGATCCAGCTCGGGGCGCGGGTGGTCCCGGAGGTGATCGGCATCACACTGATCGGGACGGGCAGCCTGGGGCTCGCCCACGCCTCCGCCGAGGGCGGGGAGTGGGACGCACACGTGCGGGACCGCCCGCCACGCGACCCGCACCGGGTACATCGTTAGGGCACCACCGTGCGCAGACGCGACATCCCCGACCAGGAAGGCGGTTCAGCGATGGTTCCGAGGCCCGGCCGCATCTGGCGGAAGGCGGCCCTGCTGCTCCCGGCCGGTATCGCCGCCGCGCACATCGCACCGGCGGCGACCTGGCTGCCGGGCGTGCGGCTGCTGCTGTGCCCACGGCTCTCCGGCGCCGGCCGGAGCCGGCACATCGCGCTCACCTTCGACGACGGCCCCGACCCCGCGTCGACGCCCCGCTTCCTCGACGCGCTGGACACACTCGGCGTGCGGGCCACCTTCTTCGTGCTCGGCGAACACGTCGTACGCCATCCCGGCCTGGTCCGCGAGACCGTGCGGCGCGGACACGAACTCGCCGTCCACGGCTGGACCCACGACCGCCCCTGGCGGCCCGCCCCGGCCCGCGACGCCGAGGAGGTCGCCCGGACCGTCCGCGCGGTGCACGACATCTCCGGCCACCGGCCGCAGTGGTACCGCCCGCCGTACGGCATCCTCACCTCCGGACGCTGGCTCGCGGCCCGGCGGTCCGGGCTGCGGCCGGTGCTGTGGTCGGCGTGGGGCAAGGACTGGACGGCCGAGGCCACCCCGGCGTCCGTGCGGGCCCTGGTCGCCGCCGACCTGCGCGACGGCGGCACCGTGCTGCTGCACGACTCGGACCGCGTCGCGGCCCCGGGCTGCTGGCGCTCGACCCTCGGCGCCCTGCCGGCGCTGGTGGAGGGCTGCCGCGAGGCCGGCCTGACGGTGGGGCCACTGCGCGACCACGACCCGGCCGGGTCCGCCGCGGCGTCTGCTGCCGCGGGGGGCCGGTGAGGAGAGACGGGCGCGCGTGACGGGAGGCCCGGGCACCGGCCGGCCGGGCTCGCCGCGGCATCGGGCAGCGGTTGCCGGCCCCCGGAGACCGGCCGTCTGGGCGACCGGCCGGACCACGTCCGCCTGGCCGACGGCCGGGGCACGCCGCGCCGCCACGTCCGCACGGAGATCGCCCGCACGGTCGGCGGTCCAGCAGCTTCGGGCGGCGGGACGCCTCGCCTCACCCGGGCCCCTCGGACGGGCGCCGTGGGACGGTGTCACCGCCGTACCGCGCGGCGGCGCACGGAGCCCGAACCGGCGGCTGCGGAGCCTGCACGGGCGGGCCGCCGCGTCACGGACCCGTCGCGTACACCAGCGGGTCGGCCCGGAACAGGGCCCGCCCGCGGGCCACCCGCCGCGCCCGTTCCGGTCCGCCCTCCGTGAGCCGCGCGAGCGCGGCCAGCAGGGCGGCGCCGTCCGGGGCGAGTTCCGAGACACCGAGGCCGGACATCCGCCGGACCCCGTCGACACCGTGGCCGGGCAGCGGCCGGTACCCGACCACGGGCAGCCCGGCGGCCAGGGCCTGTACGGCGGTCTGGCCGGCCGCGTTGTCCACCAGCGCGTACGCGGCGGCCAGCAGCCCCGGCATGTCGTCCACCCAGTCCAGCGCGAGCACCCCGGGCGCCCGGGACACCCGCGCCCGCAGCCGCGCGTTGCGCCCGCAGAGCACCACCGGCAGATAACCGGCCTCCCACAGCAGCCTGGCCGTGCCCTCCGCACGGTGCGCCGCACCCCAGGCCCCCGCGGACAGCAGGACCGCCGGCCGGCCGGGCGCCCGCTCCTCGAAGCGCTCCCGCCACGCCGCCGCGCCGGGCGCCGGTGCGTGGAAGGCGGGCGCGACCGCCGGGCCGGTCGTCACCGCCGGCGTCCCCAGGGCCCGGCGCACCTCGGCCGCCGCCTCGTCCGTGAGGCACAGGTACCGGTCGTTGCCGGGATGCAGCCACTGCCGGTGCACCGCGAAGTCGACGAGGAACACGGTGCTCGGCACCCGCAGCCGGCCCCGGGCCCGCAGATGACCGGTGAGCTGCGCGGCCAGATGGAAGACCGGCACCACCGCATCGGCGTCCAGCCGCTCCACCAGGTCCGTCAGCGCGTCGGCGGCCAGCCGGGCCAGCGGCACCCCGCTGGGGCGCGGCCCCCGGCCGCCGCGCAGGAAGGCGCCGTAGACACCGGCGTACGCCCACGGGAAGTGCCGCACCGAGGCCTGGTAGGACCGGCGCAGCCCGCCGCCCAGGCCGTACGGCAGCAGGTGCAGGATGTCGGCCACGTGCGGCTTCAGTCCGCAGGCCGTGGCCCGGCGGGCCAGTTCGGCGGCCACGGTGTCATGGCCGGCGCCCATGCTCGCGCTGAGGATCAGCGGCCGCCGCCGGCTCGGCTTGGACGCGTCCGTGGCGGGCACCTCGGCAGGAGTACGCACGGGGTCCGATTGTCCGGTGGGCGGCGCCCGCAAACCGGTCACCCGGCCGCCGTGTCGCCCCGGCCCGATCACCGGACACGCCGGGTACGCGAGTTGCCCGGAGCGGGCCGGGGTGGATGAATCGGCACAGGAGAGCGTGTGGGCGGCGAGCACGGGAGGAGCCGTGAGGTGGTGGCGGCGCGGCCTGCACCGCGCTTGGGAGTGGCTCAGGGCGGGGGCCCTGTTCGAGCACGGCCGCGAGCTGGAGCTGATGCACCGCGCCATGGGGTTCGCGACCCTGGCCCTGGTGACGCTGGCGCCCATGCTCATCGTGGTCGCCGCCGCCGATCCCCTGGTGCGGGGCGGTTTCGCCTCCTGGCTCACCGACGGCATGGGCCTGTCCGGGCGGTCCGCCGACGTGGTCACCGGCGTCATCAGCCCGCCGCGCAAGGTCATCGGCACCACCAGCGTCTGGGGCGGTGTGCTGCTGGCCGTGTTCGGCGTGTCCTTCGGCGGCAGCGTGCAGAACGCCTACGAACGCATCTGGGGTCTGGCCTCCGGCCCCTGGCACCGGGTGTGGCGGCAGGCGACCTGGCTCATCGTGCTCACCGCCTACCTCTACCAGGAGGTCGCGAGCAAGAACACGCTGCGCGGGGGCCAGCGGATCGGGCTGTCCGCGGTGACCGGCGTGCTGTTCTTCTGGTGGGGGCAGCGCTTCCTGCTCGGCGGGCAGATCCGCTGGCGCTCCCTGCTGCCGGGCGCGCTCGCCACCGTCATCGGGCTGGCCGGTCTGCGGGTCTTCTCCTACCTGGTGTTCACCCCGCTCATCGTCACCAACGCGCTCAGCTACGGCGCCGTCGGCACCGTCCTCGTCGTGGAGTCCTGGCTCATCGGCGTCGGGTTCGTCATCTACGGCGGCGCCCTGTTCGGCCGCTGGTTCTGCGAGCACCACTGGCGGCCGGCCCACCACGAGCACCCCCGCGGCGAGAACGAGTGCGGCTAGGCCATCTGGCGGCGCACCAGCTCGTGCAGCCGGCCCGTGGTGTCGGCGAGCAGCTCGGCCGGGGGACCCTGCTGGACGACCTTGCCGTCCTCCATCACGATCACCCGGTCGGCGTCCAGGACCGTCGACAGGCGGTGCGCGATGACGATGCGGGTGGCGTTCAGCTTGCGGGTGCTGTCGATGACGATGCGCTGGGTGTCGTTGTCCAGGGCGCTGGTGGCCTCGTCGAAGAACAGGATCCGCGGACGCCGGATCAGCGCCTGGGCGATCATCAGGCGCTGCCGCTGCCCGCCGGAGATCGCGCCGTTGCCGGCCACGATCGTGTGCAGCCCCATCGGCATCCGCTTGATGTCCTCCGCGAGCCCCGCCATCTCGGCCGCCGCCATCGCCTCCTCCGGCGTGTACGGCTCGGTGCCGCAGATGACGTCCAGGATCGAGCCGGTGAAGGGCTGCGCGTGCTGCAGGACCACGCCGCACTGGCGGCGCACCGCCGACTGGTCCAGCGCCGCCAGGTCCTGGCCGTCGTACAGGACGCTGCCGGAGACCGGCTTGTCGAAGCCGATCAGCAGCCGCAGCAGGGTGGACTTGCCGCAGCCGCTCGGGCCGACGATCGCCACGAACTCGCCCGGCCGGACGGCGAAGGACACGTCGTCCAGGACGAGCGGGCCGTCGTCGGCGTACCGGAAGGACAGCCGGCGGGCCTCGATCGCGCCGGACAGCGGGCCCGGCCGGGTGCTGGACGTGCGCACCTCGGGCGTCGCCTCGAAGACCGGCTTGATCTCCTCGAACAGCGGCAGCGCGGCCACCGCCGACACGAAGGAGCCGGTCAGCTGGGTGACCGAGGTCAGCACCATCGTCACCGACGTGTTGAAGGTCAGGAAGCCGGACGCCGACATCGCGCCCTTCGCCGGGCCCGCCAGCAGCATGAACATCAGCAGCGTGCACACCGGCAGATAGATCCCGCCGAGGACGGTGGTGAGGTTCTTGATCCGGCCGACCTTCTGCTGCAGCTCCCGGCTGCGGGCGAACTGGCGCGCCCAGGCGGCGTAGGCGTAGTTCTCGGCTGCCGCGACCCGCAGCTTGGGCAGGCCCCGAAGGGTCTGGAAGGCCTGGTTGTTCAGCTTGTTGCCGAGCACCGTCAGCTTGCGCTGCCAGCGCACCTGCCACAGCCCGAGCCCCAGGAACACGGCCGCGATCACGACGAGCATGCCGAGCGCCGCCAGGGCCATCGACGGGCTGTACCAGAACAGCAGGCCCAGGTTCATCGCGCCGACCGTCACCGACTGCGCGACCACCGGGCCGACGCCCGCCAGCAGCCGGCGGATCGCGCTGATGCCCATCGCCGCACTGGCCAGCTCGCCGGTGGAGCGCTGGGTGAAGAACCGGGTCGGCAGCCGCAGCAGCCTGTCCCACACGGCGGGCTGGAGCGCGGCCTCGATCCGGCCCTCCAGCCGCAGGATGGACAGGTTCTCCAGCAGCGTGAACGCCGCCGCGACCACCCCGCTCACCATCACCGCGAGGCACACCTGCACGATGGGGCCGGTCTGCGCCCTCGGCACGAACTCGCCGAGCACCTTGCCCGTCGCGACCGGCACCAGCGCGCCGATCGCCACCGTCACCAGGCCCGCCAGCAGCAGGGCGAGCAGATCGCCGCGGGTGCCGCGCAGGCTGAACCGCAGCAGGCCGAGCGGGGTGAGCGCCCTGTCGGGCAGGGGCCGGTAGAACATCACCGCGCGCGGCTCGAACTCCTCCGCGTTCGCCTTCTCGATCGGGGTCTCGCGGCCCGTGCCGGGATGGACGGCGACATAGCCGCCGCGCCGCCACAGCAGCGCGACCGGCGCCCCGGACAGCGCCCGGTGCCCGACGAGCGGGCCCACGTTCTCCCGCCACCAGCGCCCCTGGAGCCGTACGGCGCGGGTGCGTACCCGGGAGGCGAGCGCCACCCGCTCGATCGGGTCGAGGCGTTCGCTCTCGGTACCGCTCTGCGCGGGCTCGGCGAGCGTGATCCCGGCCGCCTCGGCGACCAGCTTGCAGGCGGCGTACCCGGCGTCGGCGTCCGCGGCCGTGGTCCGGCGGGCCGAGCGTTTGCCGATGGACGCCAGCAGCGTCTGGTCGGCCTGGGCGCGCACCGCCTCACCGGCCTTGATGCCGGCGGCCGTACGGGTCTCGTGGCTGCGCTCCAGCTGCTCGATCCACCGGTCCAGCGCGGTCAGCAGCCGGTACTGCTGGTCCACCATGGACTGCCACAGCGCCGGGTCCATCAGCAGATCCGCGGCGGCCTCCGCCCCGTACAGCGAGCCGTACTGGACGCTGCCCGGCGGCACCTGCATCCAGAACACGTCGTCGTCGGTGGGTGTGGTGGCCCGTTCCTCCGCCATCGGCGCCTGGAACAGCACGGACAGGCCGCGGCCGACGCCGAGTGCCACCGCGTACTCCAGCGGGCTGGTGGCGGGCGGCACGTACTGCGGGTTGCCGTACTCGTCGTACGACCAGGTCTGGGTGTTCGCCGGCTGGTACAGCTCGCGCAGGTTGATCCGGTGCACCACGCAGTCCCGGACCGGGCGGGCCACCAGGGTGTGCTGGGGCCCGGCGACCGGCCCGAGCAGCAGCGTGCCCGCCTCCAGCCGGCCCAGGTGGTGCCAGTGGCCCTGCTGGACGGCGTCCACCGCGAACAGGTCCAGGGCGCCGGCCGCGACCAGCCACAGCACCTGGGGGCCTTCGAGATCGAGGCGGTTGAGGCCGGCGCAGTCGATGCGCGTGCCCAGCGAGCCGAGCGCGCCCAGGACCAGATCGCCTTCCTGTACGGACGTCATCTCATCGCTCCCTGACCAGCGCGGCGTACGCGCCGCCGCGCGCCACCAGCTCCTCGTGCCGCCCGCGCTCCACGACCGTGCCGTGCTGCAGTACGACGATCTCGTCGCTGTCGCGGACCGTGCTCAGCCGGTGCGCGATCACCACGCAGGCGCAGCCGCGCCGGCGCAGGTTGTCCATCACGACCAGCTCGGTCTCCGCGTCCAGCGCGCTGGTCACCTCGTCCAGGACGAGGATGCTCGGCCTGCGGACCAGGGCCCGGGCGATCTCGAGCCGCTGCCGCTGTCCGCCGGAGAAGTTGTGGCCGTCCTGCTCCACCTTGCTGTGGATGCCGCCGGGCCGGCGCATCACCACGTCGTACAGGGCCGCGTCCTTCAGCGCCTCCACCACGGCCTCGTCCGGGATCGACGGGTCCCACAGGGCCACGTTGTCGCGGACCGAGCCCTCGAAGAGGAACACGTCCTGGTCGACGAAGGAGACGGAGGCGGCGAGCGCGCCGCGCGGGATGTCCTCCAGCCGGCGGCCGTCGATGCGGATCACCCCGTCCCACGGCGTGTACAGGCCCGAGATCAGCCGGGACACCGTGGACTTTCCGCTGCCGGAGCCGCCGACCAGCGCCACCTGCTGCCCCGGTCCCACGGTCAGGTCGAAGCCGCTCAGCAGCGGCTTGTCCAGCGGGCTGTAGCCGAAGGTGATGTTCTCCAGCTCGACGTGTCCGTGCAGCCGCCGGGTGGAGTCGGCGCCGCCGGGGCGGGCGTAGAGCGGGTCGGCCTGGAAGTTCTCCACGTCCTTCAGCCGGGCCACGTCGGCCGCGAAGTCCTGGATGCGGCCCGCCACGCCGTTGAGCCTCGTCAAAGGTGCCGTGAAGCGGGTGACCAGCGCCTGGAAGGCGACCAGCAGGCCCACCGAGATGTGCCCCTCGACCGCGCGCAGGCCGCCGATCCACAGGATCAGCGCGCTGTTGAAGGTGGCGAGGGTGGGGGCGACCACGCCCAGCCAGGCGCTCGGCACCCCGAGCCGCTGCTGCTCCTCCAGCGTGGTGGCGTGCTGCCCGGCCCACTTGCGGAAGTAGCCGTCCTCGCCGCCGGTCGCCTTCATCGTCTCGATCAGCTGCAGACCGGTGTACGAGGTGTTCGTCAGCCGTGCCGTGTCCGCGCGCAGTTTCGCCGTGCGGGTCGCGCGCAGCCGGACCACCAGCCGCATGGCGACCACGTTGAGCAGGGCCACGCCGATGCCGACGAACGTCAGCTGCGGGTCGTAGGTGTACAGGAGGACGGCGTACAGGACGACGACGACGGCGTCGACGCCGGCCGCCGCGAGGTCGCGGGCCAGGGTCTCGGCGACCTGGTCGTTGGACTGCAGGCGCTGCACCAGGTCGGCGGGCGAGCGCTGGGCGAAGAAGGTGACCGGCAGCCGCAGCAGATGGCGCAGGAAGCGGGCGCTGGAGAGGGTGGAGGAGATGATCCGGCCGTGCAGCAGGTTGGCCTGCTGCAGCCAGGTCAGCACCAGGGTGAGCAGCACGCAGGTGGCCATGGAGGCGAACAGCACGCCGAGCAGGGAGGTCTGGCCGCCGATGAGGAACGTGTCGATGTAGGTGCGGCTGAGCGCGGGCACGGCGGCGCCGACCGCGACCAGCAGCAGGCTGGCCAGGACGGCGGCGGGCAGGGTGCCTGCGGTGCCGCGCAGCCGGGCCGGCATCGCGCCGAGCACGCCCGCCCTGCGGCCGCCCTTGGTGAAGCCGTCGCCCGGCTCCATCACCAGCACCACACCGGTGAAGCTGCCGTCGAACTCCTCCATGGGCACGAACCGGCGGCCCTTGGCGGGGTCGTTGATGTACACGCCGCGGCGGCCGAAGCGGCGGCCCATGCCGTCGTAGACGACGTAGTGGTTGAACTCCCAGAACAGTATGGCCGGCGCCGCGACCTCGGCGAGCGCGGCCAGGTCCATCTGCATGCCCTTGGCGGTCAGGCCGTAACTGCGCGCCGCCTTCAGCAGGTTGGAGGCGCGCGAGCCGTCGCGGGAGACACCGCAGGCGATGCGCAGCTCCTCCAGCGGGACGTGCCGGCCGTAGTGCGCGAGGACCATCGCGAGGGAGGCGGCGCCGCACTCGACGGCCTCCATCTGGAGCACGGTGGGGGTGCGGACCGTTCCGCCGCGGGGTCTGGGGACCGGCCGCTTGGCGGGGGCGGCGCGTCTGCGGCCGCGTTCCTGGGTGGCGGTCACGGGAGCAGCCAATCGACGGGGTGCTGGTCGGCCAGCTTGATGGAACCGGAGGCGAGCGTCATGGAGTCCAGCCGGAACGGCGGTCCGTCCGTGGTGGACCAGCGGTAACCGCTCTTCGTGGTGGCCGACCTGTCGAGGGCGACCAGGACGGCCACCGGGCGGCCCTTGCGGGTGAACTGCTCGCCGAGCTGGCTGTCGCCGAGGAAGGCGGAGATCGACTGGGCGGACTGCGCGGTGCGGTCCACCGACTTCACCTCGCCGCGCAGCACGCCGTACGTCTGCGCCGGCACCGAGGACACCGTGAGGTCGACGGAGGCGTGCGCCGGGATGCCGGCGGCGCTCTCGGCGGGGACGTACACGGTCGCGTACAGCGGGTCGGAGGCGTGGGCGACCTTCTCGACGGCGGCCACGTTCGTGCCGGTCTGGATGATCTGCCCGATGGTGGCGGCGAGCGTGGTGACACGGCCCGCGGCGACCGTGCGGACCACCGCATCGCCCTGCTGGGTACGGACCTTGAGGACCGGGGCGTTCGCGGGCAGCCGCTCGCCCTGCCGGGCCAGGACGGCCGTCACCTGTCCGGACACCGGGCTCTGCAGCACATAGCTGCCCTGCCCGTGGGTGAGGACGGCCGGGGCGCTCACCGTGGAGGCGACCGAACCGGTCACCGCCCACACGGAGGCCGCCGCCATCACGACGACGGTGACGCCGAGGGCCAGCCAGCCCTGGGGGCGGGCGAGCCGCACCGGGAGGTCCAGCTCTTCCGGTGACTGGAGCTTGGCGAGGGCCTGTTGGCGGAACTGCACGGAACTTCCCTCACCTGTGGGAGAGACGCGGGTGTTTCAGGGCATCCGAGAGCCCCGGAGCCGGCGAACGGCTCCGGGACTCCGGTGCGACGAGGTGCGATCAGAGACCGGCGACCAGGTCGGTGACCGGCTGCACGTTCAGACCGGTGACACCCTCGACGGTGCCGACGGCCGTGTTCACGGCGCCGGAGACCGGGGCGACGCCGTTCACGGCACCCGTGACGGTGTTCAGGGTGTTCACGGACAGACCGCCGGAGACGTTGTCCAGCTCGGCGTCCGAGATCTCGACGGTCTCGACCTGGGGGGTGGAGTTCATGATGGAACTTCCCTTCCTGATGGATACTTCACAAGGGGGAGCGGCCCCTCTGGGGACAGACGGACGGCCGCGACCGCGGGCGCCGGGCCCCCGTCTCCGGGAGCCCGCCGTGAACCCCCGCGGTGCGATGGATCAAAGCACGCACGCGGGGCGCGCTTCCAATCAACCAGGGCTCTCACCAGGGCACTTGACCGATGACGGGGTTCATCCGTGCAGGTCTGCGCACGACATGTCGGCGACTCCTTCACATGCCGCACGGCATCGTCGCGCCGGTGCCCTTGCCCGTCCGCCGGTGAATCCGGCACTCCGCGCCAAAGGCATGCGCGGGGGCGCGCGGATGTGCAGATCCGCCGTCGGCGGTGAGCCGCTCGGGTATTCGATGTGCAGATTCCCTGAAGGGAAGATTCCGGTACGCGCCAGGAACGGAACGTTACTGGTCGCTGACGGTCCGTGTCAGCCAAGGATCGCGTACACCGTGCTCGCCCGGGCGGCGAGCGCCCCCGAGCCGGCGTCGCTCAGGGCGATGTCCGCGAACGCCATCCGGCGGCCCAGTTTCGTCAGCACCGCTTCGATCCGGACATCCGCGCCGGACACCGCCCGCTGGAACGACGTCGACTGCTGAACGGTCGTCATCGGCACGAATCCGCCCCGCGCGGCCGACACCGCGATCACAGTCGCCGTGTCGGCCGCCGCCATCAGCGCCTGCCCCGACAGACCGCCGCCCTCCCGGGCCAGACGCTCCGACCAGGGCAGACGCAGCACGGCCCGGTCCTCGCCCACCGCCTCGACCGTCAGTCCGAGATCGAGCACCCAGGGAGCGAAGTTCGCGGCGAGGATCTTGTCGGCTTCGGCCGGACTCATCGTCATACGCGGGAGTGTTCCCGGCCGCACGCCGCCCCACGCGGGGCATGGCCGATTCACCCGCCCGGCACGGCCGCCGGGAAACGGAATTGAACGCACCGCACGGCCGGTGCGTACGTACGGCCATCCAGGCGCCCCGAGACGAACTGCCCGCGAGCGGCAGCCCCCGTACCCAGGAGGTCGAGAAGTTTGAGTCACAAGCGAATGCCCAAGCGCAAGGCCGCGATAGCGGTGGGCGGTGTCGCGGCGCTCGGAGCGGCGGCCCTCCTGCTCCCGCACGCCAACGCCTCGCAGGACAAGAGCGAGGCGGCGGGCGGCGCCGCGAAGACCCTGAAGGCCACTCAGGCCTCCGGCCTCGCCGCCCAGTTGCAGAAGGCACTCGGTGACGCCTTCGCCGGGTCGTACTACGACGGCGGCAGGCAGCAGCTCGTCGTCAACGTGGTCAGCGGCGACAACAACGTGATCCAGCAGGCGAAGAAGGCGGGCGCGGTGGTCCGCCAGGTGAAGAACAGCACCAGCGACCTCAAGGCCGCCGCCACGACGCTGAAGACCAAGGCGACCATCCCGGGCACCTCCTGGGCCGTGGACCCGCGCACCGACAAGATCCTCGTCACCGCCGACTCCACCGTCACCGGCGCCAAGTGGGACAGACTGCAGTCCACCGTGCAGAGTCTCGGCTCCGGCATGGCGACCCTGAAGAAGTCCGCCGGGACCTTCAAGACCTTCGTTTCCGGCGGCGACGCCATCTTCGCCCAGACCCAGCAGGGCGGCGTGCGCTGCTCCCTCGGCTTCAACGTCACCGCCTCCGACGGCAGCCCCGCCTTCCTGACGGCCGGTCACTGCGGGGTCGCCGCCAAGGACTGGTCCGACTCCCAGAACGGGCAGCCCGTCGCCACTGTCGACCAGGCCAAGTTCCCCGGCAACGACTTCTCGCTCGTCAAGTACAACGACGCGAGCACCCAGGCGCCCAGCGAGGTCAACGTCGGCAACGGCCAGACCGTGCAGATCAACCAGGCCGCCGACGCCACGGTCGGCGAGACCGTGTTCCGGATGGGCTCCACCACCGGACTGCACGACGGCCAGGTCACCGGCCTCGACGCCACGGTCAACTTCCAGAGCGAGACGAACCCCGGCGGCGTCGACACGGTCAACGGCCTCATCCAGACCAACGTCTGCGCCGAGCCCGGCGACAGCGGCGGCTCGCTGTTCACGCAGGACGGCAGCGCGGTCGGCCTCACCTCCGGCGGCAGCGGCGACTGCACCAGCGGCGGCGAGACCTTCTTCCAGCCGGTCACCGCCGCCCTGCAAGCCACCGGCGCCACCCTCGGCAACGGCGCCGGCGACCAGTCCGGGGCCGGCGACCAGTCCGGCTCCGCGGATCCGTCGGCCTCGGCGGGCGACCAGTCCGGTGGCGGCGACCAGTCGGGCGCGGGGGACCAGTCGGGCGCGGGCGACCAGTCCGGCTCCGCGGATCCGTCGGCGTCGGCGGGCGACCAGTCCGGCAGCGGCAGCGACCAGTCCGGCGCAGGGGCCGGGGACGACGGGTCGTCGCTGACCAGTACGCGCTAGCGTCCGGCATCCGAGAGGCGGCGCTACGGGCCGCCTCTCGGCCGCAGCGCCTTGTGCTCGGCGGGCCGTTCCCGCGCCTCTTCCGGTGCGCCGCCGGGCACCCCCGTCTCCCCGCCGGCCTCACCCGCGGTTCCCGTCGGCGGGGAACGGTCCGGCCCTCCGGCGGGAGGGCCGGACCGCCGTGCCCACCGGGCGGCCGCACTCCGTCAGGCGTCCTGGGACGCCCGCAGCAGCAGCACCGCCACGTCGTCCACCCGCTCCCGGGCCGCCGCGCTGTGCCGGACCACCTCGTCCGCCAGCAGCTCCAGCGGCTGGTCGCCGGCCTCCGACAGCAGGCCGCCGAGCCCCACCAGCGCGTCCTCGATGTCGGTTCCGGGCGTCTCGACCAGACCGTCGGTGTACAGGACGAGCACCGAGCCGGGAGCGAGCGACACCTCGGTCGTCGGGTACACCGCGGCCGGGTCGATCCCCAGCAGCGGGCCGCCGGCCAGGTCCAGCACCCGCACTCGCCCGTCCGGCCGCCTCAGCAGCGGCGGCGGATGTCCCGCCCGCGCCATCACGGCCGTCCCGCGCGCCGGGTCCAGCCGCAGATACAGACAGCTGGCGAACAGCTCGGCGCCGAGGTCGAACACCAGCCGGTTCGTGCTGCGCATCACCTCGTGCGGCGCCTGGCCCACCGTGGTGTACGCCCGCACCCCGGTGCGGATCTGCCCCATCAGGGCCGCCGCGGTCACGTTGTGCCCCTGCACGTCCCCGATCACCGCCGCCGTCAGCGGCAGCGAGGGCACCAGGTCGTAGAAGTCGCCGCCGATCTCCATGCCGTGGGCGGCCGGCAGATAGCGGGCGGCCGCCTCGATGCCGGGCGGCGGCGCCAGCGAGCGCGGCAGCAGGGCCTGCTGCAGCCCCTGCGCGAGCCGGTGCTTGGCGTCGTACAGCCGGGCCCGCTCCAGCGCCTGCGCGATCAGCCCGCCCAGGGACGTCAGCACGGCCCGCTCGTCCGCCGGGAACACATGCGGCTCGCCGTAGGCCAGCACACAGGTGCCCACCGGCCGCCCGGACGCGATCAGCGGCAGATACGCCCAGGCGGCGTAGCCGTCCGGGGGCGTCTGCCGGTCCGGATACAGCCGCTCCAGCTGGTCCCGGGACTCGAAGAACGCCGGCACCCCGCTGGTCAGCACATGGGTGCCCGGGGTGCGCCGGGCCAGCGACAGCCCGTGGAACCGCTCGACGGAGTGCGGGTCCCGGTACCCGCGATGCCCCAGTACGTGCAGCCGCCCGCCCTGCGAGCCGAGGATCACCAGCGCCTGGCTGCCGACCGCCGGCGCCACCTCGTCCCAGACCAGCTGCACCACGTCCTGCACGCCGACCGCCTCGGTCAGCGCGCCCGCGAAACTCAGCACCTGGGAGATCGACACCAGCCGCGACGGCGCGCTGTCCGCCCGCGGCGCCTCGGGCGCCATGTCCGCCACCGCCCTGGCCCGGCTGATCCGCACGCTCAGCCCCGTCCTGCTCGGATACATGCGGAACGACAGCCACTCGCCCGGCGGGCGCAGCGCCACGAACGACGTCGTCCGCTGGCTGAGCAGCGCACCCCGGTAACGGTCCTCGTACACCGGATCGTTCAGCCACGGCACCGAAACCCACGGCAGGGTGCCCAGCAGCTCGCCCGCCGGCCTGCCGAGCAGCTCGGCGGCGGCCGCGTTGACGAACCCGATCCGGCCGTCCAGGTCCAGGGACACGAGCCCGTACGGCAGCCGGGACACCATCCGCGCCGCCTCCACCGCGCCCAGCGTCTCGGCCGGGGCCCACGCCGGCTCGGCCAGCACATCGGTCTCCCCGGCGAACGTCCGGCCCTCCCCGGCGGCGCGCTCCAGGCGCAGCGCCAGCCGCTCGCAGGCCGCCCGCAGGTGGTCCCGCTCCGCGTCGGACAGGTCCGGCGGATGCGTGCCGGGCCAGGTCACGAACACCGCGCCGTACACCTGCCGCTCGGTCGCCACGGGCAGTGCGGCGAGCGCGAACGGGTACGGCAGCACCACCGCGATGCGCGGATAGCAGCGGGCCATCTCCTCCTCGCCGCCCACCCACACCAGCCGCCGCTCGCGCGCCGCGTCCGCGACCGGGATCGGCGCGGACAGCCCGACCCGCTCCCACGGCGCCGCGAACGCCCGCGGCATGCCCGCGTGCACCGCCATCCTCAGGACCTGCTCACCGGGCCCGAGCAGGTAGACCGCGCCGGAGTGCGCGTGCACCTCGTGCATCATCGACACCAGCGCGAGCGACAGCACGGGGTGGGCGCCCGGTGTCGTGTCGGCCGCCGGTGCCGGTTCCGGCCCGTCGGACACGCCGACCACCTCCTCGTACGGCCGCGCCGCCCATCCTGGGGACAACATTCCCCCGCGCGTGCGCACGGCGCACGGCGAGCCGCCCGGCCGCAGGCCCGTCGTCCCGTCCAGGGGATGCCATCGCATACCCCGTTCGCGTGCTCCCATGCCCGGACAGCGGAAGCGCGGGCGGCGTACGGGCGCCACGCATGCGCCCCCGCGCATCCTGATGGCCGGATCTCCGCGCCCGCGAACGGTAGCGGCACCGAAGAATGGGCACGCGCTGTGCGTGCGGGACCACGGCGCGCAGCGTGACGGCCGCGACGGCGTGGACGGCGACGCGGAACGCAGGCGACGGGCGCAGGACGACCGAACGAGGGGACGGGCAGTGATCCGGGTGCTTCTGGTGCAGGACGCGTGTCTGGTGCGATCGGTGCTGGCCGAGTGGCTGCGGCGGGAACCCGGTCTCGCCGTGCACGACACGCCGTGGCGGGAGGCCGTCGGACGGGTGCGTTCCTTACGGCCCGACGTGTGCGCGGCGGACCTCGACCGGGCCGACGGCCCCGGCATGCCGCCGCTGGCCGACCTGTGCCCGCCCGGCCCCGGAGGCACGCCGCCCGCCCTGGTGGTGCTGGCCCAGGCGAACCGGCCCGGCCTGCTGAAACGGGCCGCCGAGGCGGGCGCGCTCGGGTACGTCGACAAGGCGGGCGCACCGGAGCGGCTGGTGCGCGCCATCCGGTCCGCCGCAGCGAGGGAACGTTTCATCGATCCCTCGCTGGGCTTCGGTTTCCTCAAGGCGTCCCAGATGCCGCTGACCAGACGCGAACTGAGCGTGCTGTCCCTGGCCGCGGGAGGCGCCTCCGTCGCCGAGATCGCCGGGCGGCTCCACCTCTCGCACGGCACGGTCCGCAACTACATGGCGTCGATCACCCGCAAGACGGGAGCGCGGAACCGGATCGACGCCATTCGCATATCGCGCGGAGAGGGATGGGTGTGATCAGCGGGGCAGCGGGGCAGGGCTCGTCCAGCGGCCCGCCAGGTCCCGGTACAGGGCCGATGTGCGCAGCAGCTCCTCGTGAGTGCCGCAGGCGGTGCGCGCGCCGTCCATGACCAGGACGCGGCCGGCGCGGCGGGCGGAGCTGATCCGGTGCGCGACGACGATCAGGGTGCCGCCCGGGCGCGCCGCGAAGGCCCGCTCGGCCCGCGCCTCGGCCTCCGGGTCGAGATGGCAGGTCGCCTCGTCCAGCAGGGCCAGCGGGGCGGGGGAGAGGTAGGCGCGGGTCAGCGCGACGAGCTGGCGCTCGCCCGCGGACAGCCGCGCGGGGTCGACGGGGGCGCCGGGTCCGCCGAGGCGCCGCAGCAGGGGCGTCAGGCCGACCGCGTCGGCGGCGGCGAGGAGCTCCGGCTCCGGTACCTGGCCCTGGCGGTGCAGGGCCAGGTTCTCGGCCAGGGTGCCGGTGTGGACGTAGGCCTCCTGCGGGATGAGCACGGCGGGGCACGCCTGGACGGTGCCGTGCTGGGGGACGAGCAGGCCGGAGATCAGCGCGGTGAGCGTCGACTTGCCGATCCCGCTGGGGCCCACGACCGCCAGGTGCGCGCCGGAGGGAAGCGTGAGGTCGAGGTCCTTCAGCACGGGTTCGCTCGCGGGGCCGTAGGCGAAGGTCACCGAGGTGAGCGAGAGGGCGGTGTCCGGCGCGTTCGGCGAGGCGACGCCGCCGACGACCGCGGTCCCGGGCCCCTCGGAGCGCGGGGGCAGGAGGCGGCGCAGCACCACCGTCAGGCGTGCGCCGCTGGCGCCCAGGCCGTGGACCAGGTGGGCGAGGGCGGGGAGCAGGGACTGGGTGACGTAGGTCAGCGCCCCCACCAGGGCTCCCGGGGTCACGCCGCGGCCGAGCAGCCACGGGGCCGTCACCAGCAGCAGCACCGCGGGGAGTTCGCCGCCCAGCGCGAGGGCGGCCACCCGGGTCGCGCTCCACCGGGCCAGGGCGCGGGCGGAGCGCAGTTCCGCGCCGGTGCGCCGGGCGAGGGCGGCGGCGACGCGTTCCTCGGCGCCGGCCGCGGTGACGTCACGCAGCGCCGGGACCACGGCGCCCAGTTCCTGGGCCAGCTCCTCGTCGGCGGTGAGGAAGGCCTCCTGACGGCGGGCCAGCGGGCGCAGCGTCGCGGCGAACAGGGCCGTCCCGGCGAGCAGCGGGGGCAGCACGACCGCCAGCAGCAGCGGGGCCAGCGAGAACAGGCCGATCAGGGCGCCGGCGGCGGTGAACAGGAACGAACGCGACACCAGCACCACACCGGCGAACGTGTCCCGGGCGATCTCCACCTGCTGGGTGAGCCCGGACAGCGCGCCGGAGTCCGCCTCCCGCACCCCGCGCTCGGCCACCGCCGTGACCAGGTGGTCCCGGGCCGGCTCCACCAGCGCGGCGACCACGCCGTACACCCGCCCCGTCCCGAACGCCCCGGCGCCCACGGCGAGCCCCGCCGCCCCCAGCCACAGCAGCCCGGTCCGCGCGTCCCCGGCCAGGAACCCCGCGTCCAGCGCCCGCGCGAGGGCGTACCCGAGCACGAAGGTCTGCCCCGCCTCCAGCACGGACCACGCCCCCAGCCGGACCAGCACCCGCCACCGCTCC
Organism: Streptomyces sp. NBC_00557; assembly: GCF_036345995.1. Lineage (NCBI taxonomy): Bacteria > Bacillati > Actinomycetota > Actinomycetes > Kitasatosporales > Streptomycetaceae > Streptomyces > Streptomyces sp. NBC_00557. The sequence continues at coordinate 820,850 of NZ_CP107796.1, read as the reverse complement.
CGCAGGAACCGGTGTGCGTGGCCGCGGACCGGCGCCCGGCGTGCGGCGGCCGGAGGCGCGGCCTTGCGTCCGGCTGGGCGTCCGGCGTCGGCCATGTGAGTCAACTCCCCCCTCGGGACAGGTCGGTGCGTGGCCTGCCGGGTACGCACGGCGGCTCGCGACCGCGCGTGTCAGCCGCCGCCCGCCTCGCCGAACACCGCCCGGTACCCCGCGTCCTGCCACAGCTCCCGGTGGCTGCCGAGCGCCCTGACGCGGCCCGCGTCCAGCCAGGCGACGCGGTCCGCGTGGGCCGCCGTCGAGGCGCGGTGGGCGATCAGGAGCCGGGTGCGTCCGGGATCCGGGGACAACAGGGTCCGGGTGATGTGGTGTTCGGTGACGGTGTCGAGGCTGGACAGGGCGTCGTCGAGGACGAGCAGACGGCCGCTGTGGGCGAACGCGCGGGCCAGGCCGAGGCGTTGCGTCTCGCCGCCGGAGCGGGGCGCGTCGGCGACGCGGGTGCGGTAGCCGTCGGGGAGGCGCCGTACGAAGTCGTCGGCCCGGGCACGCCGCGCGGCGGAGCGGACGGCGGCCGGGCCGGCGGGCGTGCGGCCGAAGGCGATCGTGTCCTCGACGGTGCCGCCCAGCAGGGCGGGCCGCTCGAAGGCGTAGGCGACGGCGTCGCGCAGCTCGGCGTGGCGCAGGTCGCGCAGTGGTACGCCGTCGAGGAGGACCTCTCCCGCGTCGGGGTCGGCGAGCCGCCCGGCGAGCGCCGCGAGCAGCGACTTCCCGGCGCCGGAGCGGCCGACCACCGCGAGGCTGGTGCCGCCCGGGACGACCAGGTCGACGCCGTCCAGGACGGTTCGCCCGCCCCGGCGTGCGGTCACCGCGCGCAGCTCCAGCCGCCCGTTGCCCGGCGGCAGGCGGCGGGTGCCGTGTGCGGGCGCGGGCACGGCGCGCACCTCGGCGAGCCGGCCGGTCGCCGCACGGGCCCGCGCCAGCGCCGCCAGCTGCCCGACCAGCGTGCCCACGCCCGTGGCGAGCACCGCGTACCGGGAGGCGGCCAGCACCTCGCCCACCGACAGGCGGTGCCGGGCCAGCAGGAGTCCGGCCACCGCCAGCACGCCCAGGTTCAGCAGCGGCGCCACGACGACCGCCTGGGCGGCGGCCCGCCCCTGCACCCGCCACATGCGGTGCCCGGCGCGCGACAGTTCGGGCAGTGGCGCCAGCACGCGGGCGGTCTCGCGCCGTTCGGCGCCCGCGGCCCGGATCGTACGGAAGCCTTCGACCGCCTCCGCCAGCGCCCCGGCGATCCGGCCCTGCGCCCGCTGGTAGTCGGCCACGCACGCCGACGTGTCCCGGGCGAACGCACGCAGCAGCAGGGCCAGGACCGGCGCCCCGGCGAGGAACACGGCCGCCAGCCACGGGTCGATGAGACCGAGCGCCACCACGCCCCCGACGGGCCCGGCGAGCGCGGCGAGCGACGCGGCCAGCGCACCCGGCGCCGTCCCGGCCTGCGCGGCGTTGCCGACCAGCCGTGCCACCAGATCACCGGCCCCGAACCGGGCCAGGGCGCGCGGGCCCAGCGCCAGGACGTGCCCGGTGAGATCGCGGCGCAGCCATGCGGTGGCGTGCGCGTCGGCGGTGCCGGTGAGCACCCCGGCGCAGCCGTCCAGCACGGTGAGCAGCAGGACGACGCCGGCACAGCAGCCGACCCAGCGCGCGGCCGGGGCGCGCGCCAGCAGTAGGTCCAGGGTGTGTCCGAGCAGGGCGGGCAGCAGCAGACCGGCGGCGGTGGCCGCCGTGCTCACGGCGCACAGCGCGGCACAGCGGACGCCGCCCTGCCGCAGCACCGCCCGCGACAGTTCACGGCCGGCTGCGGAAGTGGCCCTTATGGAGGAGGAGTTCATCGGCTGCGGCCTCGCTGGGGTCGGACGGAACCGGCACGGCTGTCATGGGCGGCCGCTGCCGCCGGGCCCAGCCGGACAGGCTCCGGACGGCGCCCCCACGCAGGGAGGCGTCGCCCGGAGCCGTCAGTGCCGACGTGGGGTCAGAGGCAGAGCAGAACGCTCGCCGCGGACACACAGGAGAGCAGGCTCGCGGTGCTCGCGCCGGTGTGGTGGTGCTCCTCGGACTCGAGGGTCTGCAGGTCGAGCAGTGCCATGGCGTTGTCCTTTCCTCGTTGGGGACGGAGGTGGTGTCACGGCTCCGTCGGTGCGGAGCCGCGTGTGTGGGCCGCCGGTGGCGGCGGCAGGAAGGGCAGGTGCGCGGTGCGGGCGTCGTCGCGGGCCGCGGCGAGCGCGAGCAGGCAGCCTGCCGTGCCGGTGGCGAGGTCCATGGAGAGCCGCATCATCTGGTGCCCGGGGAACGCCAGTTGGCCCTGGTAGTCCATGGCGAACCAGCCGAGCCCCGCGATCTGCTGCTCCAGCCGCGCGGGTCCGGCGCCCGGCGCGGTGCTGCGGGCGAGGTGCAGGATCATCCCGGCGCGGCCCTGGAAGAGGCCGGGCTGGGCGTAGAAGCGGGAGGTGGCGGCGGTGAGGATGCCGGCCCGGGCGCGTTCGAACTCCTCGGTGCCGCCTGCCGCGTGCGCCAGGTAGTCGTCCAGGACGAGTCCGATGCCCACGCTGCCGTCGCCGAGGTAGGGCAGCGTCCGCCAGCCCTCGTCCACCTCCAGACCGCCGCCCGCCTCCTGGGTCACGCAGCGGTCCAGGTCCCGGCGGAGCGCCTCGCCCGCCGCGGTCAGCCAGCGCTCCTCGCCGGTCTGCTCGTACCACCGGATCAGGAACAGCGCGGGACCGCTCGCGCCGCGCAGCAGCCCGGCGCGCCGGCGCGGGCCGTCCTGCGCCGGTTCCGCCAGCCGCCGCAGCAGGATGCCGGCGGCGTCGGCGGCGTGTTCCCGCAGGGCCGGCTCGCCGGTGGTCTCCGCGAGCCGGCCGAGGACCAGGCCGAGCCCGGCGAGACCGCCGTGCAGGTCGGAGGCGAGGCTGCGCCAGTTCTCCCGCAGAATGCCGTCGATCAGGTCCAGCGCCCGCTGCCGGTGCCCGAGCCGGTCCAGCACCAGGGCGACGCCCGCGAGGCCGTCGTACAGGCCGAGCGGGGTGCCGGGCGGCGGCGGGGCGGTACGGTCCAGCAGCCAGCGTTCGCCCTCGTCGTACCGGCCGCACCCGGAGGCCTGGAGGGCGTAGAGGACACCGGCCGCGCCATGGGCGAGGCCGAGGCCGCCGCCGTCGGCGAACTGGGCGATGTCCCCGGGGAAGAGCCGGTCGTCGCGTTCCGGGGTGGCGGAGGCGAGGATCGCCTTCGCCATCGAGTCCCGGCTGTACGGCCAGTCGCCGGGCACCACCGGCGGCCGGGCCGCGGTGCGGGGCGTGTCCCGGGTGATCTCCGCGACCGCCTCGTCCAGGAAGGCCCGCGGCACGTCCGGGAACTGCTGGGCGATCACCTCCGCCAGGTGCGCCGCCTTGCCCCGGTCCACCACGAACAGCGTGGTCACCGGCAGGAACAGGGCGAGCCGCAGACAGGCCAGCGCATAGCGGTCGACGTCCGTGCCGCGCCGGTCCGGCGGGGCGAAGAAGCCGGGGTGGGCGACGGTCTGCCGGGCGTTGTCCGCGGCCGGGGCGGCGGCCTCGAAGTCGATGAGGTACACGGACCGTTCGTCCTCGGCCACCATGATGTTGAAGACGTGCAGGTCGTTGAAGACCAGCCCGCGCTGGTGCACCGCCGCCACCGCCCGCTCCACCGCCGCGTGGATCCGCAGCGCCCAGGCCGTGTAGGCGGCGACCGCGGCCGGGTCCGGGTCGGGGGTGAGCAGCGGATGCCGCTCGGCGAAGAAGGAGTTGAGCGGGCGGCCCGCCACGTGGTCCATGACCAGGAACCGGTGCTCGCCGAGGGTGAACCAGTCCCGCACCTCGGGCACCACACCGGTCCCGGCGACCCGCTCCAGCGCCGCCTTCTCCCGCTCCAGCCGTGTCACCGCGTCCGCGCCGTCGGCGGCGAGCCCCGCGTGCGGCCGGGCCTCCTTCAGCACCACCCGGTGCCCGTCCCGCGTGTCGGTCCCGGCGTAGACGCCGCCGCCGTTGGAGAAGTGCAGCGCCTTCTCGATGCGGTACGGCAGGTCGCCGACCGTCGTGGTGTTGCGGGCCTCGAGATGCGGACGCAGGAACTCCGGCAGCGTCACCCACTCGGGCACCTGGAACGACGGGTCCCGCCGGTCCGGCACCAGCCGGCCCGCGCCGTCGGCCACCGCCGGGACCAGCGAGCCGCGCTCGTCGACGACGTACCGGCGGGCGAAGGCGCCGTAGCGGACGTAGAGCGGGCCGTCGCACCAGCGCAGATCGGTGAGGATGTACGGCCCCTCGAAGCCCTCCAGCAGCGCGCCCAGCTCCCGCAGGGTCCGGTGCAGCTGCTCCTCGTCGGCGGGGTAGACGGTGACGAACTTGCCGCTGGTGTCGCGGCCCGCGTACTTGGCGTTGCGCAGGTGCAGCAGATGCGGCCCCGGCACGAACTTGAACGGAATCCGGCGCGGCACGCAGTAGTCCCACACCACGGCCGCGACCCGGTCGGCGTTGGCGGCCGTCGCCGAGGAGTGGATCTTCCAGCCCTGCGCCGGCGACGGCAGCGGCGCGCCGTCCGCGCCCAGCGGGGTCAGCGTCAGCCAGTCGCCCGAGCGCGCCGCGCGCCAGCCCTCCGGGACGGCGCGACACGCCGTCGCGAACTGCGGCGCCGGGGCGCCGTCCGCTCCCGGGAGCCGGTCGGGCGTGTCGTAGAAGTGCCCGTCGGCGAGCGCGTACACCTCGTACCGCTTGTCCATGCCCCTCCCGCCCCTTCGTGGTGTGGCCGCAGACGACACTCGCAGGAGCCGGCCGGTCGCGGACAGTCATGTCTGTCACGAGGTCGGTGTGCGGAACTCACGGGTCAAGATGTGTTCGGCGGCTTTCGAGCGGAGGGCACGCCACACACCCGCGCCCTTCACAGGGGCTGCGCACGAGCCGCATACGCGCTGTAATGGCGAACGTGGTGAGGAGCGAGGGCGCTGCGATCAGCCGGACGACGACGGAGCGAGCCCGAGCCGCCCTGGAAGCGCTCACCGCGGCGCCCGACACGCCGGACCGGCTGCACCGCATCCTCGAACAGGCCCTGGTGTTCGCCAGAGCGGCCTTCGCCGGTGTCTACACACCCGGCGACGACCCGGCCCAGCTGTGTCTCATGGAGTCCGCGGGACTGCCCCGCACCCTGTACGGCCTGCGCGACTGCTATCCGGCCACCGGCGGTTCCCCGGTCGCCGAGGCCCACCGCACCGGGCGGCCGCGCTGGCTCGGCCCCGAGCAGGTCGCCGAATGCCCCGAGGCCCGGCGCACCCCGTCCCCGGACTTCTCCGTGGCCGTCCTGCCGCTCGGACCGGCGGGCGGCGGCTGCCTGCTGGCCGTCAGCGAACACGGCGGCGGCTTCGGCGCCGACGAGCGCGCCTGCCTGGAGCTGATCTGCGGCGCGATCGCCGTACCCCTGCCGGCCGCCCTCGCCGGCGAGGGCGGCGAGCTGCCGCCGGACGCCTTCAGCCTCGCCATGGACAGCGGCCGGATCGAGGTCGGCGACGGCATCCTCCGGCTGTGCGGGCTCACCCGGGACGACTTCGACGGCCGGGTGGAGACCCTGCTCTCGCTCACCGTCCCCGAGGACCTGCCCGCGCTGATGAGCGTGGTCGAGGCCGACCACATGTCGATCGGCGAGCGCGAGCTGGAGTTCCGCATCCTGCAGCCCTCCGGCGCGCCCCGCTGGCTGCGGCTGCGCGGCCGGCTGGTGCCCGGCGGCGAGGGCCGCCCCGCCCGGCTCGTCGGCACTGTCGCCGACGCCTCCACCCTGCGCTCCGACGTCACCGACGTGGCCCGGGTGCAGCGCCTGGCCGCCGCCCTGGCCACCGCCACCACCGTCAAGGACGTCGGCAAGGCCGTCGTCGCCGCCCTGCGCGGACCGCTGCAGGCCGACCGGCTGGCGCTCGCCGAACTGGAGAACGACCGGCTCGTCGTCACCGTCCTCGACCCGCCCGAGCCCGAACAGTGGCCCGAGGTGTGGCGCACCGAGTGGCGCACCGAGTGGCCCGACGCGCCGGTGCGCGCCATGCCCACGCTGGCCGCCGCGCTGCGCGAGGGCCGCGCCCGGATCTGGCCGGCCGGCACCCCGCTGGAACCCGCCCTCGCCGACGTCGGCCCCGGCGGCCTCGCGGTGCTGCCGCTGCCCGCCGGCGGCCGCATGGCCGGCGCCTGCCTGATCGGCTGGGACCGCCCGCACCCCTTCAGCCCCGACGAACGCGCCCTGCTCACCGCCTGCGCCGGGCTCGCCGGGCAGGCCCTGCTGCGCGCCCACGCCTTCGACGCCGAGCACGAACTCGTCGGCATGCTCCAGCGCACCCTGCTGCCGCGCCGCCTGCCCCGGCTGCCCGGCGCGGTCGCCGTCGCCCGCTATCTGCCCGCCACCGAGGGACTGCAGGTCGGCGGCGACTGGTACGACGTGATCCCGCTCGCCGACCACCACGTCGCCCTCGTCATCGGCGACGTCCAGGGCCACAACGCGGGCGCCGCCACCCTGATGGGCCAGATGCGCACCGCGCTGCGCGCCTACGCCGCCGAGGGCCACGCGCCGGACGTGGTCGTCGCGCTCGCCAACCGGCTGCTGCTGGACATGGAGACCGATCTCTTCGCCACCTGCGCCTACGTCGACGTCGACATGGAGCAGGGCACCGCCTGGTGCGTACGGGCCGGCCATCTGCAGCCCGTGCTGCGCCACCCGGACGGCACCACCGAGATCATGGCGGCCGAGGGCGGGCCCCCGCTCGGCGTGCTCGGCCAGGCCGACTTCCCGATGACCCCGCTGCGGCTGCTGCCCGGCACGGTGATCGCGCTCACCACCGACGGCCTGGTGGAGTCCCCGGACGCCGACATCGACGTCGGCATGGACCGGCTCGCGCGCGAACTGTCCACCGCCGACCCGGCCCACCTCGGCCTGGTCGCCGACGCGCTGCTCACCGGCGCCCACCGGGACGACGACGTGGCCCTGCTCCTGATGCGCTACGACGGCATGGCCGTACGGCCGCTGCGGGAGAGCTGGACGGTGTGGCGGGTGCCGGAGGCGGTCCGGCACGCCCGCCGCTTCACCCGGCGCACCCTGCGCGCCTGGGGCGTTCCGCAGGACACCATGGACGCGGCGCTGCTGGTGGTCTCCGAACTGGTCACCAACGCCCTCGTGCACACCGGCGGCCAGGTCCGCCTCGACCTCAGCCTGGTCAACCACCGCCTCCGCCTCGCCGTCGCCGACACCTCCCCGCGCAGCCCCGTCAAGCCCACCAGCATCGGCTGGGAGGCCACCGGCGGCCGCGGCATCCTCCTGGTCGAGGCGGTGTCGGCGGCCTGGGGCACGGTCCCGGTCAGCGGCGGCAAACAGGTCTGGGCGGACCTGGTACCGGGCGGCTGACCGCCACACGGGTGCGATTCGGCAGGTTGGGAGGCGCATCCCGGATGTCCTGCCTAGGGTCGATTGGTGTGGCACACACCTTCGAGGAACTCGTGCAGAAGCAGCGCGCGGCCGAGGCGGCCCACGCCACGGTCGAGGAGCTGCGGCACACCTACGGGCCGCCGGCCGAGCGGCGGATGACCGGCGCCCAGTCCGGCACGTACGAGACCGCGCTGCGCGCCTGGCGGGACCTGGCCCGGGACGTGCAGACCGCGGTCAGCGAGTACGCGAAGGAGTCGGGCCGGCCCCGCCCCGAGGTGGAGGCCGAGGTGGCCCGGGCGGCGGCGGAGCCCGAGGACGCATGAGCGGGGACGCCCGCCGCGGTGAGCGGCTCGCGCGCGCCGTGGACCGGAGGCTGCCCGTGTCGCAGGCGGGCTCGCTGCTGCGCAAGGCGTTCCCCGAGCACTGGTCCTTCCTGCTCGGCGAGATCGCCCTGTACAGCCTGCTGGTGCTCCTGCTGACCGGGGTGTGGCTGACGTTCTTCTTCCAGCCGGACATGCGCGAGGTCGTCTACGCGGGCCCGTACACGCCGCTGCGCGGGGTGCGGATGTCCCAGGCCTACGACTCCACCCTGCACATCAGCTTCGACGTGCGCGGCGGCCTGCTGATGCGGCAGACCCACCACTGGGCCGCCCTGGTCTTCCTGGCCGCGATCGGCACGCACATGCTGCGGATCTTCTTCACCGGCGCCTTCCGCAGGCCCCGCGAGGGGAACTGGGTCATCGGGCTGACCCTGTTCGTCCTCTCCCTCGCCGAGGGCTTCGCCGGCTACTCCCTCCCCGACGACCTGCTCTCCGGGACCGGGCTGCGCATCGCCCAGGGAATCCTGCAGTCGATCCCGGTGGTCGGCACCTACCTCGTGTTCTTCGTGTTCGGCGGCCAGTTCCCCGGCCACGAGATCATCACCCGGCTCTACCCGCTGCACATCCTGCTGCTTCCGGGCCTCCTGTTCGCTCTGGTCGCGGTGCATCTGATCCTGGTCTTCCGGCTCAAGCACACCCAGTGGCGCGGCCCCGGCCACACCAACGGCAACTCCGTGGGCAAGCCCCTGGTCCCGCAGTTCACGGCCACCTCCACCGGCCTGTCCCTCACCGTCTTCGGCGTGCTGGTGCTGCTCGCGGGCGTCGCGCAGGTCAACCCGATCTGGAACTACGGCCCCTACCGCCCCGACCAGGTCTCCACCGCCTCCCAGCCCGACTGGTACGTCGGCTTCCTGGAGGGCTCGCTGCGGCTGGTGCCGCCCTGGGAGACGAACGTCGCCGGCCACACCCTCATGTGGAACGTGCTGCTCCCGGCGGTCGTCCTGCCCGCCCTGCTCTTCGGCGTCCTGTACGTCTACCCGTTCGCGGAGCAGCGCCTGACGGGGGAGTGGTGGTCCGAGCGGCATCTGTGCGACCGGCCCCGCGAGCGGCCGGTGCGCACCGGGCTCGGCGTGGCGGGCACCGTCTTCTACGGCGTGCTGCTGGTGGCCGGCGGCAACGACGTCATCGCCCAGACCTTCCACGTCTCCGTCAACGCCATCACCTTGGTGTGCCGTGTCGCCCTGATCGTGGCCCCGGTCCTGGCCTTCGTGGCGACCCGGTGGCTGTGCCGGGCCCTGACGGCGGCCGAGCACGAGCGGCTGGCGGAGGGCGTGCCGACCGGCGAGATCCGGCAGAGCGTCACCGGCGGCTACGAGACCGACCACGCACCCGTGGAGGCGTTCCGGCCCGGCGCCCCGCGCAGGCCCCTCACCGGTGCGCGTACTGGAACACCAGCCCGTACACCCCGCGCGCCAGAACGCCCAGGCCGATGAGGAACAGCCACAGCCCGAAGACGATGCCGGTCGCGGTGAGCGCGAAGCCGAGCGCGGTGACGATCGGGAACGGGCTCTCGTCGGGGAAGAACGCCACCGGCCCGGCCGCGTCCGCGACTTCCGCGTCCGTGCGGTCCTGAGCCCGCGTCCCGCGGCGCCGGTACTGGATCAGGCAGAAGAACGACACCAGCCCGGCCATGCCGCACGCGACGACCAGGGCGGCCGTGCCCGCCTCCTCGCCCGACCACAGCCCGTACAGCGCGGCGGAGCCGCCGAAGAACAGCGCGACCCCGCCGAACAGCAGCGCCTCCGCCTTCATCGCACCCGCTCCTCTCCGGCCGGGTTCTCGATCTCCGGATGGTGCAGGTCGAACGCGGGGGACTCGGAGCGGATCCGGGGCAGCGCCACGAAGTTGTGCCGGGGCGGGGGACAGGAGGTGGCCCACTCCAGGCCGCGGCCCCAGCCCCAGGGGTCGTCCACGGTGACCTTCTCGCCCCTGGCGGCGGTGCGCCAGACGTTGTACAGGAACGGCAGGGTGGAGACGCCCAGCAGGAACGCGCCGGCCGAGGACAGGGTGTTGAGCAGGGTGAAGCCGTCCGCGGTGAGGTAGTCCGCGTACCGGCGGGGCATGCCCTCCTCGCCGAGCCAGTGCTGCACCAGGAACGTCAGCTGGAACGCCGGGAACAGCAGCCAGAAGTGGAGCTTGCCGAGCCGTTCGTCCAGCATCTTGCCGGTGAACTTCGGCCACCAGAAGTAGAACCCGGCGAACATCGCGAACACCACCGTGCCGAACAGCACGTAGTGCAGATGCGCCACGATGAAGTAGGTGTCGGTCAGATGGAAGTCCAGCGGCGGTGAGGCGATCAGCACCCCGCTCAGCCCGCCCAGCAGGAACGACACCAGGAAGCCCATCGCCCACAGCATCGGTGTCTCGAACGACACCGAGCCGCTCACCATCGTGCCGATCCACGCGAAGAACTTGATGCCCGTGGGCACCGCGATCAGGAACGACATGATCGAGAAGAACGGCAGCAACACCGCGCCGGTCGCGAACATGTGATGCGCCCACACCACCGCCGACAGCATGGTGATCGCGATCGTCGCCCCGATCATCGGCACATAGCCGAACAGCGGCTTGCGGGAGAACACCGGGATGATCTCCGAGACGATCCCGAAGAACGGCAGCGCGACGATGTAGACCTCCGGATGCCCGAAGAACCAGAACAGGTGCTGCCACAGCAGCGCGCCGCCGTTCGCCGCGTCGAAGACGTGCGCCCCGAACTTCCGGCCCGCCTCCAGCGCCAGCAGCGCCGCCGTGAGCACCGGGAACGCGGGCAGGATCAGGATCGAGGTGAACAGCACGTTCCAGGTGAAGATCGGCATCCGGAACATGGTCAGGCCCGGCGCGCGCAGGCACACGATCGTGGCGATGAAGTTCACCGCGGTCAGCGTCGTCGACACACCGGAGACCACCAGTCCCATCGCCCACAGATCGCCCCCCGCGCCGGGCGAGAAGTAGGCGCTGTTCAGCGGCGCGTAGGCGAACCAGCCGAACGCCGCGGACCCGCCGGGCACCAGGAACCCGGACACCACCATCAGCCCGCCGAACAGGAACATCCAGTACGACAGCGCGTTCAGCCGGGGGAAGGCGAGGTCCGGCGCGCCGATCTGCAGCGGCATCACGGCGTTGGCGAACCCGGCGAACATCGGGGTCGCGAACAGCAGCATCATGATCGTGCCGTGGATCGTGAAGAACTCGTCGTAGCCCTGTTCGCTCAGGAACTGCAGACCCGGCCGGGCGAGTTCCGCGCGCATCCCGAGGGCGAGCAGCCCGGCGAACAGGAAGAAGCAGAACGCCGTGACCATGTACAGCCGGCCGATCACCTTGTGGTCGGCGGTGGAGACCCAGCGCAGCACGGCCCGGCCCGGACGCGGGGCGGGCGCCGTGTAGCGCGCGACGATCTCGTGCGTATCCGACATCTCCGGTAGTTCCGTCATCGTGCGTGACGCTACTCCCCGTGACCTGCGGCCCCGTGTGCGCCACGCCTCGCACCGGGGGTCGTATCCGCCGCACGGCCGGGTACCCGACGCCCATGGACTTCGCGACGAACACAGCAGCATCCGGTGCCCAGGTCTTCGGGTACGTCCTCATCCTGCTCGCCGGGATCGCCTGCACCGCGGGACTGATCCTCGCCTTCCGGCTCGGCATCAAGGTGCGCCGGAGCGAGTCCCCGCCGCCGCGCCCCGAGGAGCAGCCCACGGTGCCGCCGTCCGGACCGGTGGGCGAGACCAGCGAGATGCGGGAGCCCGACGAGGTGCCCCGCGCCGCGGACGGCGGCGAACGCCTCACCCCCTACCAGGTGGGCACCGTGCGCAGCCGGCGCGCCGCCGACCAGCGCCGGCCGCGCTGGTCGCCCGGCTCCAGCGGATCCTTCGGCGGCGGGGGCGGCGGCCGCACCTGAGCCGCCCCGCGTTTGCGGCCCCGGCCCCGCGGGGACCCGGTACGACACCCATCACACGGGCCACCCGCGCGGCCGCGACCCACACGCGCCCCGCGGGCCGGCGGACGACGCAGAAGGAAGATGGACGACGTGACCGCGCAGCCCACCGAGAAACCCTCCCTGCCCTATGCCGAGACCGGCTGGGCGAAGGCCCGCCGGCGGCGGAACCGGGGCGTGCGGACCTGCCTCCCGGCCGTCGTGGACCGCGACTCCGCGCAGCGGCGGAGGACCGCCCTCGAGGACAACATCGTGCGGGGCGAGGACTGAACGGCGCCGGCGGCGGAACGTCCTCCAGGTAAAGCCCTGTCGACACCAGAGCCATGCCGTCGTAACGAACAAGTCGGCCGGGCAAAGCTCCGATCCGGACGATCGCCGTTAAGGTGTGGCGAATGAAGGCTCTGGTGCTCTCCGGCGGCTCCGGCACCCGGCTGCGTCCGATCCCGCACACCTCGGCGAAACAGCTGGTGCCGGTGGCCGGCGAGCCCGTGCTGTCCCACGGCCCGGAGTCCCTCGCCGACGCCGGGATCACCGACGCCGGCATCGTCGTCGGGGACACCGCGGCGGAGACCCGGGAAGTCGTCGGCGACGGCTCCAAGTTCGGGCTGGAGATCATCCACGCCCTCCAGTACCTCATCGACACGCGCGCCGACGTGCGCTCCACCGCCATCGGCGCCGGAACGGTCGTCGCCGACTCCTCCATAGGCCCCTGCACCTCCGTCGCGGAGAACTGCCGGATCACCGACAGCGGACCGGAGTTCTCCATCGTGCTGCGGGACTCCTCCATCGCCGGGGTGGGCAGGGTCGAGTCCTCGCTGATCGGCCGCCACGTCGAGGTGACCCCCGCAGGCGTCCCCAGTGCCCACCGACTCGTCCTCGGAGACCACAGCAAGGTGCAGATCCGTTCATGAACCTCCTCGTCACCGGCGCCGCCGGATTCATCGGCTCCGCGTACGTCCGCATGCTCCTCGCCGACGACTCGCCCGGCGCCCCGCGCGTCACCGTCCTGGACCGGCTCACCTACGCCGGCACGCTCACCAACCTGCCCCTCGGCCACCCCCGGCTGGACTTCGTGCAGGGCGACATCTGCGACGCCGATCTGGTCGGCAAGCTGATGGCCGACGCCGACCAGGTCGTGCACTTCGCCGCCGAGTCGCACGTCGACCGGTCGATCGAGGGCGCCGCGGAGTTCGTGCGCACCAACGTCCTCGGCACCCAGACCCTGCTCGACGCGGCGCTCCGGCACGGCGTGGGCCCGTTCGTGCACATCTCCACCGACGAGGTGTACGGCTCCATCGACACCGGCTCCTGGCCGGAGGAGCACCCGCTGGCCCCCAACTCGCCGTACTCCGCCTCCAAGGCCTCCTCCGACCTCCTCGCCCTCGCCTACCACCGCACCCACGGCCTGGACGTGCGGGTCACCCGCTGCTCCAACAACTACGGCCCGCACCAGTTCCCGGAGAAGGTGATCCCGCTCTTCGTCACCAACCTCCTCGACGGCCTGACGGTCCCGCTGTACGGCGACGGGCGCAACGTCCGCGACTGGCTGCACGTCGACGACCACTGCCACGGCATCGACCTGGTGCGCACCAAGGGCCGCCCCGGCGAGGTCTACAACATCGGCGGCGGCACCGAGCTGAGCAACAAGGAGCTGACCGGCCTGCTCCTGGAGGCGTGCGGCGCCGGCTGGGACCGGGTCGAGTACGTCGCCGACCGCAAGGGCCACGACCTGCGCTACTCGGTCGACTGGAGCAAGGCCCGCGACGAGCTCGGGTACCGTCCGCGCCGCGACTTCACCGCCGGGCTCGCCGAGACCGTCGCCTGGTACCGCGAGCACCGCGACTGGTGGGAGCCGCTGAAGGGGCGGAGCGCCCGATGAGGTGGCTGGTCACCGGCGCGGGCGGCATGCTCGGCCAGGACACCGTGGACGTGCTGCGCGGGCGCGGCGAGGACGTCACCGGACTCGGCCGCGCCGCCCTCGACATCACCGAACCGGCCGCAGTCGACGGCGCGTTGGCCGAGCACCGGCCGGACATCGTGGTCAACTGCGCCGCCTACACCGCCGTGGACGCCGCCGAGACCGACGAGGAGCGCGCCCTGCTCGTCAACGGCGAGGGCCCCCGGCTGCTGGCCCGCGCCTGCGCCGCCACGGGCGCCCGCCTCATCCACGTCTCCACCGACTACGTCTTCTCCGGCGAGGACCGCGACGTCCCCTACGGCGAGGACGAGGAACCGGCCCCGCGCACCGCCTACGGCCGCACCAAGCTCGCCGGGGAACGGGCCGTGCTCGCCGCGCTCCCCGGCGCATCAGCCGTGGTGCGCACCGCCTGGCTGTACGGCGTGCACGGCCCGAACTTCGTGCGCACCATGCTGCGGCTGGAGCGCACCCGGGACACCGTCGACGTCGTGGACGACCAGCGCGGCCAGCCCACCTGGAGCGCCGACGTGGCCGCCCGGATCGCCGGCCTGGGCGTCAGCGGCGCGTGCGGGGTCTTCCACGCCACCAACGCGGGCGAGGCCAGCTGGTACCAGCTGGCGCGCGAGGTGTTCCGGCTGGCCGGCGCCGACCCGGACCGGGTCCGCCGCACCGACAGCCGGGCCTTCGTCCGGCCGGCGCCCCGGCCCTCCTACAGCGTCCTCGGTCACGAACGGTGGCGGGCGGCCGGTCTGGCACCGCTCAGGGACTGGCGGACCGCCCTGCACGAAGCACTGCCCCACATCCGCAAGGAGACGACTTAAGTGAAACGGCACGAGTTCCTGCGGGAACTCCACAAGGTCAGCGCGAACCGCAACTACCTGGAGATCGGCGTCAACGACGGCCGCAGCCTGACGCTGTCCCGGGTGCCCAGCATCGCGGTCGACCCCGCGTTCAAGGTGGTCACGGAGATACGCTGCGACGTGCACCTGGTGAAGGCGACGAGCGACGACTTCTTCGCCCGCGACAACCCCCTCGCGCACCTGCGCGGCGGCCGGCATCCGCTGCGCAACCTCGCCCGCAACCGCAGCCCGTTCGGCTACTTCAAGCGCACCACGCTCGACCTGTCGTTCATCGACGGCATGCACCTGTTCGAGTACGCGCTGCGCGACTTCATCAACATCGAGAAGCACTCCGACTGGGCGAGCGTGATCGTCTTCGACGACATGCTCCCGCGCAACGTCGACGAGGCGGCCCGCGACCGGCACACCAACGCCTGGACCGGCGACGTGTACAAGCTGATCGAGATCCTCGGCCGGTACCGCCCCGACCTGGTGACGGTCCTGGTCGACACCGCGCCCACCGGGCAGCTGCTGGTCTTCGGCGCCGACCCGGACAACACCGTCCTGAAGGACGCGTACGACGAGATCATCGCGGAGTTCGAGGTGCCCGACCCGCAGAAGGTCCCGGAGTCCGTGCTGGAGCGCACCACGGCCGTCAAGCCGGAGGAGTTCCTCGCGGCAGGCTTCTGGAAGCCGCTGGTCACGGCCCGCAACCGGGGCACGAAGCGCTCCCGCGGCTGGGAGCCGCTGCGCCGCGCGCTGGCCCCCTACGCCGCCGGCCGCTGAGCCGCCCGTACGGGGCCTCGGCCGCCGGCCGCCCGTACGGCCTCAGCCGCTGAACTCCCCGGAGCGCAGCCGCTGGTAGTGGGCGGAGCAGTCCGCGTACGTGGGCAGCAGCCCCGACCGCTCCGCCTCGGCCAGCGTGGGCGCCTCCGCGTCCTTGGCCGACAGCAGCGGCTCGATGCCCTCCGGCCAGGCGATGTCCAGCGCCGGGTCGAGCGGGTGCAGCCCGTGCTCGCGCCGGGGCGCGTACCCGGTGGAGCACAGGTACACCACCGTGGCGTCGTCGGTGAGCGCCATGAAGGCGTGCCCGAGCCCCTCGGCGAGGAACACCGCGCGCCGGCTCTCCTCGTCCAGCCGTACGGCCTCCCACTGCGCGTAGGTCGGGGAGCCGACGCGGATGTCCACGGTCACGTCGAGGACGGCCCCGCGCACACAGGTGACGTACTTGGCCTGGCCGGGCGGCACGTCGGCGAAGTGGATGCCGCGCAGCACGCCCCGCCGGGACACCGAGCAGTTGGCCTGGGCGAGGCCGAGGTCGTACCCGGTGGCCTCGCGGAACTGCGTGCCCCGGTACCACTCGTGGAAGCTGCCCCGGTCGTCCGGGAACACCTGGGGCTCCAGCACCCAGGCGCCGCCGATCCCCAGTTGCCGCACGCCGTCATGCCCTCCGTGTCGTCGCGCTCGTCCGCGCTCGCCGTACGCCGCCGAGCAAACGCCGTGCCCTGCGCAGCAGTCGGCGCAGCATACCGGGCGGGGCCGCGCGGACCACCTCGACGGCGCCGGGTCCGCGTCCCACGCGCAGCAGCAGGGGCAGTTTCACGGCCCGGCCGCCGGACAGCCGCAGCTCCGTGCGCCACAGGGCGCCGCGCAGCTCGCCGAGCGGAAGGCCGGCCTCCAGCAGCGCGTGGACGCCGTCGGCGGGCGTCAGCACGGCAGGCCGGTCGACCGCGCGGCCGGAGGCGCCGGCCAGCCGGACGCCGACCGTCGTGCTGTCGGGCACGTACAGGGGCAGCGCGACGGTCAGCGTGTCGGCGGAGACCGTCGCGTCCGCCGGGGTGAGCCGGTGCAGCCCGAGGGACTTCACGGCACGGTCCACGTCCAGCGACAGGTTGCGGTACTGCTGCGTCCAGTACGGCAGCACGACGCGGTCCGCGACGATGCCGGCCGGCGGCAGCGCGAGCCCCTGCGCCGGGGCGGGGCCCAGCCGGCACTCCTTGGTCCAGCCGCCCAGGCCGACCCGCACGTACAGGTCCCACAGGCCGCCGCCCAGCGGGTCGCCGCCGGCCGCCGTGGCGGGGTCGACGGCGGCCGTGGCGCGCAGCAGCAGCCGGGTGCCGCCGGCCCCCGCCGGGACGCGTTCGCGGGTGACCTCGACCGGCTGGAAGAAGGAGGCCCCGCTCTCCCGGTCGCGCACGATCACGTCGACGGCGGCCGTCCCGAAGCCGTCCTCGGCGGCCGCCGCCAGCCAGGCCGCCGCCTCGGCGATGTCGCGGGGCGCGCCGTCCGCCGGCGGCCTCGGGGCGTTCGCCGGGACCGTCAGTGGGCCGTCGGCGGTGGTGTACTCGACGCCGAGGTCGATGTGCAGGACACCGTCCCGCCAGGCGGCCCCGGCCGGTACGGCCCGCGGACGGACCCCGGCCTCCCACTCGGCGTGGGCGACCAGGTCGTCGTAGCGGTTCTCGCGGATCAGCGCGGCGACGATCCGCTGGCCGGGGCGCAGGCCGGGGGCGACGCCGGGGCCGAAGCGCTCGACGACGACGGCGTGCATCTCCTTGAACAGCGCGCGCCGGTAGTCGTCCGGCATGGCCAGCAGCCGGCGGCCGCTCATCCGGTCGACGATCTCCACCCGCAGCCAGCGGCGCAGCAGCCGGTCGCGCAGCGGGCCCGGCTCGGTGTACCGCTCCACCACGTCGAGGGCCTCGCGGAGGTTGGTGAAGTAGCCGACCGGGTCGAAGCGCTGGAAGCCGGCGTTGGAGGCGTCGTCGCGTTTGATGTGGTAGTAGCAGACGTAGTCGCTGAGCACCGAGACGTTGTCGGCGCGCAGATAGGCCTCGGTGAAGAAGACGTGGTCCTCCAGGCGCCGCCGGCCCTCGAGGAAGCGCAGTCCGGTGCGCTCCAGGAAGGAGCGCCGGACCATCTTGTGCGGGGTGAGGCTGTCGATCAGGGGGGCGTTGGCGACCGTGGCGTGCGGGTGGTTGCGGCGGAACAGCTCCACCGGGACCGGGCGGCCCTTTCCGGCCATCTTGCCGACGATCACGTCGGCCTTGTTGGCGACCCCGTAGTCGTACATCCGCTCCAGGGCCTCGTCGCCGAGCCGGTCGTCGTTGTCGACGAACATCACGAACTCGCCGCGGGAGGCCTCGATGCCGACGTTGCGGGGCTTGCCCGACCAGCCGGAGTTCTCCTGGTGGATGACGTGTATGTGCGGATACTCGGCGGCGAGGGCGTCGAGCCGGGCCGGAGTGGCGTCGGTGGAGCCGTCGTCCACGAAGATCACTTCGTACTCGTCGGGAGGCAGCGACTGGCGCAGCAGCGAGGCGATGCAGTCCTCGATGTACGGCCCCGGGTTGTACACGGGGACGATGACGCTGACCTTGACCGGCATCCGGTTCCAAGCCCCCTCTGTTCGCTTCCCGTTGCCTGGGTGGCACGGGTGGGCGTGGCCGAATGCTAACCCGGACCCGCGCGGCGGTGTGCGGGCACCCCCGCTCCGCCGCACGGGTCACAGGGCCGCACGGTCAGGCGTGGGTCTTGGCGAGCAGCTCCAGGATCTCGGCGGTGGTGCCGCTCTCGCCGAGCCGCGGGAAGATCCGCTCGACGCTGTTGGCGTGCGCCTCGGCGTCGGCGTCGGCCATCGCGTCGGTCGCGAGGGTGACGTGGTAGCCGTGGGCGTAGGCGTCACGGGCGGTGGACTCCACGCCGATGCTGGTGGCGATGCCGGTGAGCACGATCTGGGTGACGCCGCGGCGGCGCAGCTGCACGTCCAGGTCGGTGCCGTGGAAGGCGCTCCAGTTGTGCTTGGTGACGCGGATGTCGCCGGGGTGGCCGTTCAGCTCGTCGGTGATGACGTCCCAGCCGTCGGGGAAGGCGAGGCCCCGTGCCTGGCGCTCGGTGCGGCCGGGGACGGCGTCGGCCCAGTCGGGCGCGAAGGAGACCCGGACCAGGACCACGGGCAGCCCCTTGGCGCGGAAGGCGTCGGCGAGTTCGGCGGTGCGGGAGACGACGTCGGAGGCCGCGTGCGGCTGCACGGGCATGCCGACGATGCCGTTCTGCAGGTCGATCGCGACGAGGGCGGTACGGGGGTCGAGCGTGGTGAGCGACATGAGTCGGTCAGGCCTTTCGACTGGGTCGGGAGTTTCCGGGGCCGGGAGCTTCCGGGATCGGGAGCTTCCGGTGGGTTGGACGTTCTGGGGGTCCTGGGGTTTCCGGTTTCCGATGGCTTTCGGAGTTTGCGGTGGTTCGATGGTTTCCGCGGTGCGCCGGCCCGGGAGCGGTCCGGCGGTGATCGCCGGCAGCGGTGCCGTGCCCGCGAGGTGATCGCCGGCAGCGGTGCCGAGCCGGCGAGCGGGAAGTTGCGGCCCGGCCGTGCAGCCGGCCGGTCCCGGCGGGCGGGGCTCCGCAGGCGCCATCTGGGGCCGGGGTGCCCCCGAGCAGTCAAGGGGGTGGCGGCAGGAGCCGGCGGAGGGAAGGACGGGAGGCCGTCCCGGCGCGTGCGGCCGGCCTCCGGGTCATGGCTGCGACAGGCGTTCCATCAGCTCCAGCGCCGCGAGCACGGTCTGCCGCTCCTGCTCGGTGTAGCGGTCCTGGAAGGCGCGGGCCAGCCACTCCTCGCGCACCTGACGGTTGCCCTCGATCCGGGCCCGCCCGGCGTCGGTCAGGGTGACCAGCTGGCGGCGGCCGTCGTCCGGGTCGGGGGTGCGCCGGATCAGCCCGTGCTGCTCCAGGGCGGACAGCGTGGTCGCCATCGACTGCGGGCGTACGCCCTCGGCGCCGGCCAGCGCGCTGGCCGTGGCGGCGCCGTGCTTGCCGACCAGGGTGAGCGCCGACTCCTGGGAGGGGCTGAGGTCGGTGTCCTGCGCGACCTCGCGGATACGGCGCCGCAGCCGGCTGAACACCACGCGCAGCTCGCGCGCGGCCCGTGCGGCGGAGTCGGAGATGTCAGCCATGCCGCCACCCTAAAGCCGGCAGCCGTAACTGTCCAGCTCAAGCTGTTCAGTCTTGGCTGTCCAATTGTCGGGTACTCGCCCGTCCTCGGACAGGCAGCACGTCGGTGACCTTGCACGGTCGGTGAAGACAAGGGAGCGCAGATGACCGCTTCGGACATGTCCGGCCTCGAGGCGGCTCTCCGCGGCGAGGTGGACGGCGAGATCCGCTTCGACGCCGGCAGCCGCGGCGCCTACGCCACGGACGGTTCCAACTACCGGCAGGTCCCGCTCGGCGTCGTCGTCCCGCGCACGGTCGAGGACGGCGCCCGGGCCGTGTCGGTGTGCGCGCGGTTCGACGCCCCCGTCCTCTCCCGGGGCGGCGGCACGAGCCTCGCCGGACAGTCGGCCAACACCGCCGTGGTGATCGACTGGAGCAAGTACTGCGACAGGCTCATCTCCGTCGACCCCGAGCGGCGCACCTGCGTGGTGGAGCCCGGGATCGTCCTCGATGCACTCAACCGCCGACTCGCCACCCATGGGCTCCAGTTCGGGCCCAAACCGTCGACGCACAGTCACTGCGCGCTCGGCGGCATGATCGGCAACAACTCCTGCGGCGCCTCCGCGCAGGCCTACGGCAAGACCGTCGACAACGTCCGGCGGCTGGAGATCCTCACCTATGACGGGCAGCGCGCCTGGGTCGGCCCCACCCCGCCCGACGAGCGCGCCCGGATCGCCGCCGGCGGCGGCCGGCTCGCCGAGCTCTACGCCGGCCTCGACCGCATCGCCACCGAGTACCTCGCCGACATCCGCCGCGGCTACCCGAAGATCCCGCGCCGCGTCTCCGGCTACAACCTCGACTCCCTGCTGCCCGAGAACGGCTTCGACGTCGCCAAGGCGCTCGTCGGCAGCGAGGGCACCCTGGTCACCGTCCTGCGCGCCGAACTCGACCTCGTCCCGGTGCCGCCGTACCAGTCGCTGCTCGTCCTCGGCTACGACGACATCTGCACGGCCGCCGACGACGTGCCGCTGCTGCTCGAACGCTGCTCGCCCACCCAACTCGAGGCGCTGGACGGCCGGATGGCGCAGCTGATGCGCGAGGAGGGCGCCTACCTCGACTCCCTGAACGCCCTCCCCGAGGGCGACAGCTGGCTGATGCTGCAGTTCAGCGGCGACAGCCAGGAGGACGTCGACGAACAGGCGCACGCCCTGCTGCGCGCCGTCGGCCGCGACGAGAAGGACAGCAGGATCGCCTTCTCCGACGACCCCGAGCGCGAGCAGAAGATGCTCAAGGCCCGCGAGGCCGGACTCGGCGTCACCGCGCGTCCGCCGGACGACCGGGAGACCTGGGAGGGCTGGGAGGACTCCGCCGTGCCGCCCGACCGGCTCGGCGACTATCTGCGCGACCTCAAAGGCCTGTTCGACGAGTTCGACTACGACCACCCGTCCCTGTACGGCCACTTCGGGCAGGGCTGCGTCCACACCCGCATTCCCTTCGACCTGCGCACCGCCGACGGCGTCGCGCACTTCCGCCGCTTCGTAGAGCGCGCCGCCGACCTCGTCGCCTCCTACGGCGGCTCGCTGTCCGGCGAGCACGGCGACGGGCAGTCCCGCGGCGAACTGCTCACCCGCATGTTCGGCGAGCGGCTGGTGACCGCGTTCGGCGAGCTGAAGGCCCTCTTCGACCCCCGCGACCGGATGAACCCCGGCAAGGTCGTCCGCCCCAACCCCGTGGACGGGCAGCTCCGGCTCGGCCCGGGCTGGCGGCCGGCCACCCCCTCCACCCACTTCGACTTCCCCGATGACGAGCACTCCTTCAACCGCGCCGTGATGCGGTGCGTCGGCATCGGCAACTGCCGCAGCCACTCCGGCGGCGTCATGTGCCCCTCCTACCGGGCCACCAGGGAGGAGGAGCACTCCACCCGCGGCCGGGCCCGGCTGCTGTTCGAGATGCTCAACGGCCACGCCGACTCCGCCGTCAAGGACGGCTGGCGCTCCACCGCCGTACGCGACGCACTCGACCTGTGCCTGGCCTGCAAGGGCTGCAAGTCCGACTGCCCGACCGGCGTCGACATGGCCACCCTCAAGGCCGAGTTCATGGCCCACCACTACGAGGGCCGGATCCGCCCGGCCGCCCACTACTCCATGGGCTACCTCCCGGTGTGGGCCCGGCTCTCCCGGATCGCCCCCTCGCTGGTCAACTCCGCGCTGCACGCGCCCGGTCTGGCCCGGCTCGGCAAGCGGCTCGCGGGCGTCGACGAGGCCCGCTCGGCACCGGTGTTCGCCGAGGAGTCGTTCGTGCAGTGGTGGAAGGCACGCGACCGGCAGGAGCCGGACCCGGCCGACCCGCGCACCGTGGTGCTGTGGCCCGACACCTTCAGCACCTACTTCCACCCCGCGATCGCGAAGTCGGCCGTACGGGTGCTGGAGGACGCCGGATTCCGGGTGGCCGTACCGACCGAACCCGTGTGCTGCGGCCTGACCTGGATCTCCACCGGTCAGCTCGCCATCGCCAAGAAGGTGCTGGCCCGTACCCTCGCGGTGCTGCGCCCCTACCTGGAGGCGGGCACCCCCGTCATCGGTCTCGAACCCTCCTGTACGGCCGTCTTCCGCGCCGACGCCCCCGAGCTGATGCCCGCCGACCAGGACGTGCAGCGGCTCGCCAAGCAGGTCCGCACCTTCGCCGAACAGCTCGTCCACCACGCCCCCGACGGCTGGGAGCCGCCCCGGCTCGCCCGGCAGGCCACCGTGCAGACCCACTGCCACCAGCACGCCATCATGAAGTCCGGCGCCGACGAGGAACTGATGCGCCGCGCCCACCTCGACGCCGAGGTCCTCGACGAGGGCTGCTGCGGACTCGCTGGCAACTTCGGCTTCGAACGCGGCCACCACGAGGTCTCCATGGCCGTCGCCGAACAGGGCGTGCTGCCCGCCGTCCGGGGCGCCGCGCCCGACAGCCTGGTCCTCGCCGACGGCTTCAGCTGCCGCACCCAGATCGAGGAGGGCGGCACCGGCCGCCGCGCCCTGCACCTCGCCGAGGTGCTCGCGCTCGCCCTCGACGGCAACCTGCCCAGCGACCACCCCGAACGCCTGGCCGACCGTCCGGCCCCGCCCTCCCGCGCCGCCCGCTGGGCGACGGCCGCCGCCACGGCTGCCCTGCCCGCCGCCACCGCGCTCGCCCTGCGGCTGCGGCGGCGCCCGGGATGAGACACGGCAGCACCGGATGCAGTGAGCCCGTCGAAAGGAGATGATCATGCCCGCGACCATCGTCATCACCGGTGCCAGCGCCGGAATCGGCCGTGCCACCGCCCGGCTGTACGGCCGGCGCGGCGCGAACGTCGTGCTGGTCGCGCGCGGCGAGGGCGGCCTGCGGGCGGCGGCCGACGAGGTCGCGGCCCTCGGCGGACGCCCGCTCGTGCAGCCCGCCGACGTGGCGGACCAGGCCCAGGTCGAGGCCGTCGCCGAGGCCGCGGAGAAGGAGTTCGGCCCCATCGACATCTGGGTCAACTGCGCCTTCGCGAGCGTCTTCGCGCCGTTCGACGAGATCACCCCCGAGGAGTTCCGCCGGATCACCGAGGTCACCTACCTCGGCTTCGTCAACGGCACCCGCTCCGCCCTCAGCCGCATGCTGCCCCGCGACCGGGGCACCATCGTGCAGGTCGGCTCGGCCCTCGGGGAGCGGTCGATCCCGCTGCAGTCGGCGTACTGCGGCGCCAAGCACGCCATCAACGGCTTCACCTCCTCCCTGCGCACCGAACTGCTGCACCGCGGCAGCCACGTCCACGTCACCGTCGTCCAGATGCCCGCCGTCAACACGCCGCAGTTCGAATGGGTCCGCTCCCGGCTGTCCCGGCACCCCATGCCGGTGCCGCCGATCTACCAGCCGGAGGTCGCCGCCCGCGGTGTGCTGTACGCGGCCGACCACCCGCGCCGCAAGCAGTACTACGTCGGCGCCAGCACCGTGGCCACCATCTGGGCCAACCGGCTCGTCCCGGCCCTGCTCGACCGCTATCTCGCCCGCACCGGCTTCGACGCCCAGCAGACCGACCGCATCCCGCCCGCCGGCGAGGACAACCTCTTCACCCCCGTCGACCGGGACCTCGCCGAGGACCACGGCGCGCACGGCTCCTTCGACGACAGCGCCCACCCGCGCTCCCTGCAGCAGACCGTGGCACGGCACCCGGCCGCGACCGCCCTCGGTGCGGGCGTCGCGCTGCTCGGCGCCGCACGCGGCCTGCGCCGCCTGACCTCCCGCGCCGCCTAGGCTGTCGCCGTGCGCCTGCTGCTCATGTCCGACACCCATCTGCCCAAGCGCGCCAAACGGCTACCCGAGCCGCTGCTGGCCGAACTCCCGCACGCGGACGTCGTGTTCCACGCCGGGGACTGGGTCGACACCGCCACCCTGGACCTGCTGGAGAGCCGCAGCCGCCGGCTCGTCGCGGTGTACGGCAACAACGACGGGCCGGAGCTGCGGGCGCGGCTCCCCGAGGTCGCCCGCGCCGACCTGGGCGGCCTGCGCTTCGGCGTCGTGCACGAAACCGGCCCCGCCCAGGGCCGCGAGGCCCGCTGCGCCGCCCGCTTCCCCGACCTCGACGTGCTGGTCTTCGGCCACAGCCACATCCCCTGGGACACCACCGCCCCCAACGGCCTGCGCCTGCTCAACCCCGGCTCCCCGACCGACCGCCGCCGCCAGCCCCACTGCACCTACCTCACCGCGACCCTCACCGACGGCGCGCTCACCGACGTGACCCTGCACCGCCTGCCCCCACGCTAGGCGGCACCCCGCGTCCCACCGGGCGGCCCCCGCCGCACGACGCCGGAGGTGCACCGCACGGCGTCTGAGCGGTCCGGCGGGTGGTACCCGTCCCCCATGCCCGAGGCAGTCGTGACCCTGCTCAGGCGCGCGGTGCGCCCGGCGCGGCCCTGCTGCTGCCCGGCACGCTCGCCCTCATCGGCCGGGCCATTCCCGGCGAGGCCGAACGGCCCGCGCGATCGGGGTGTGGGCGGGCGTCGGCAGCCTCGCCCTCCCCGCCGGCCCCCTGCTCGGCGGGGTGCTCACCCAGGGGCTCGAGCGCCTGCCCTCTCCGCGCAGTGACCGGCGCCGAACAGGGCGCCCCTTGCGGCCCCCGCCGCTGTTACCGTTCCGGCCGGCCGCTGCCCGGTCGGTCTCTTCCGCGGCTCGTCAGGCGGCGGGCGGGTGGATCGCTCCGGCGGTGGTGGTCAGCGGCGCGCCGCTGCCGCCCCAGCGCAGGGCGACGATCTCGGCGGCGACGGACACGGCGACCTCCTCGGGCGTACGGGCCCCGAGGTCGAGGCCGAGCGGCGAGCGGAGCCGGGACAGCTCCGCCCGGCAGAGGCCGGCCTCCGTGAGCCGGGCGAGCCGCTCCTCATGGGTCTTCCGGCTGCCCATGGCCCCGATGTAGGCGGCCGGGCGGCGCAGGGCCTCCTGGAGGAGCGGTACGTCGAACTTCGGGTCGTGGGTGAGGACGCAGACCACCGTGCGGTCGTCGGTCTGCGTGCCGGCGAGATAGCGGTGCGGCCAGTCGACGACGACCTCGACGGCCGCCGGGAAGCGCTTGGGCGTGGCGAAGACGGGGCGGGCGTCGCACACGGTGACGCGGTAGCCGAGGAAGTCGCCGATCCGGGCCACCGCCGCCGCGTAGTCGATCGCGCCGAACACCAGCATGCGCGGCGGCGGCGCGAACGACTGGAGGAACACGGTGACGGCGTCCTCGCGGCGCTCGCCGTGCGGCCCGTAGTGCCGTTGCACCGAGGCGCCGAGCGCGAGTTCGCCGCGCGCGTCCGCGGTGACGGCGACGTCGAGGCCGTTCGTGCCGAGCGTGCCGGCCGCCCGGTCGGGCCAGACGGCGAGGGCCGCGCCGCGCCGCGCCGGTCCGTCCACCACCGTGGCCACGGTCACCGGCTCGCCCGCGGCGACCGACGCGGCGACCGCACCGAGTGCCGGGTCCGACTCGGCGGTCACCGGCCGCACCAGCAGGGTGATCTCGCCGCCGCAGGTCAGCCCCACGGCGAAGGCGTCCTCGTCGCTGTAGCCGAACGTCTCCAGCCGCGGTGCGCCACTCGCCACGACTTCCTGCGCGAGCTCGAACACCGCGCCCTCGACACAGCCTCCGGACACGCTGCCCACGACCTCGTCGTCCGGGCCCACCGCCATCGCGGCCCCCGGTCCGCGCGGCGCGCTGCGGCTGACCGCGACGACCGTGGCCAGCCCGAACGGAACCCGGGCCGCGTGCCAGCGCGCCAGCGCCGGCAGGATCTCCCGCACCATCCGCTCCTCTCACCGGGGCCACCGGGGCCACCGGGTCCGCGACCGTCCTGCGCCCGGCGTATCGGTTCCCCGAGCAGCCGGGGATCGCCGAGTTCCCCGGCAGCCCCGGAGCAGCACCACGATCCCGCCGCGCGTCATCCCCGTTTGTTGAGCGTTAATCCATTGCCGCCGGGTCCCGGTGTCTGCTGCACTGCGGGCTGTCCGTCGTCACACACAGAGAGAGGTCCGCCGATGCGCGCTGCGTGCATGTCCGCCCAGGAAGGAATCCGCCCCGTGCCGAAGGACATCACGCTCAGTGCATCTGCTCAATCTCGGAATTCTCGCGCATGTCGACGCCGGTAAGACCAGCCTGACCGAACGGCTGCTGCACTCCGCCGGGGTGATCGACGAGATCGGCAGCGTCGACGCCGGCAGCACCACCACCGACACCCTCGCGCTGGAGCGGCGGCGCGGCATCACCATCAAGTCCGCCGTCGTCTCGTTCCCGCTCGACGGCGTCACCGTCAACCTCATCGACACCCCCGGCCACCCGGACTTCATCGCCGAGGTGGAGCGGGTGCTCGGCGTGCTCGACGGCGCCGTCCTGGTCGTCTCGGCCGTCGAGGGCGTCCAGGCGCAGACCCGCGTGCTGATGCGCACACTGCGCCGGCTGCGGATCCCCACGCTGATCTTCGTGAACAAGATCGACCGGCGTGGCGCGGACGGCTCCGCCGTGCTGGAACAGATGGCCCGCAGGCTGTCCGTACCGCTCGTACCGATGGGCGAACCCGCCGCACCCGGCACGCCCGCCGCCCGTTTCGTCCCCGGGCTCGGCCCCTCCGCGCTGGAGGTGCTCGCCGACCACGACGACGACCTGCTCGCCGCCTACCTCGACGGCTCGCCGGCCGACGACCGCGTGCACACCGCCCTCGCCGCCCAGAGCCGCCGCGCGCTGGTCCACCCGGTGTACTTCGGCTCCGCCATCACGGGAGCCGGTGTGCCCGAGCTGATCAGAGGCATCGAACACCTCCTGCCCACCGCCGACGGCGACCCGGCCGGCCCCCTGTCGGCCACGGTCTTCAAGGTCGAACGCGGCCCGGCCGGCGAGAAGGTGGCCTACGCCCGCATCTTCTCCGGCGCCCTGCGCGTCCGTGACCGGGTGCCGTTCGGCAGCGGGGGAGCGGAGGATGACCCGGCCGGCGGCGGAGCACGGAACGGAGGGCGCCTCGACGGGCCGCAGGACCGTTCCGGCGGCGGTCGGGCCGCCGGCCGGGCCGTGCGGCGCCGCGCCGAGGGCCGTGTCACCGGGCTCAGCGTGTTCGAGGCCGGCACCGGCGTGCGGCGGGACCAGGCCGGCGCCGGACGGATCGTCAAGGTGTGGGGACTCGACGGCATCCGGATCGGCGACGCCCTCGGCCGCCCGGGCCCGGCGTACCGGCACCACTTCGCGCCGCCCACCCTGGAGACGGTCGTCGTGCCCGGCCCCGGCACCGGCCGGCGCTCGCTGCACCTCGCGCTCACCCAGCTCGCCGAGCAGGACCCGCTCATCGGCGTCCGGCACGACGAGCAGCGCGGGGAGACCTCCGTCTCCCTCTACGGCGAGGTGCAGAAGGAGGTCGTCCAGGCGACCCTCGCCGAGGAGTACGGCCTGGACGTCACCTTCCGCGAGACCACGACCCTGTGCATCGAACGGCTGGCCGGCACCGGGCACGCCGTGGAGTTCAACAAGAAGGACGGCAACCCGTTCCTGGCCACGGTCGGCCTGCGCGTCGAGCCCGCACCGCCCGGCGCGGGCGTGGAGTTCCGGCTGGAGGTGGAGCTGGGCTCGATGCCGTACGCCTTCTTCAAGGCCGTCGAGGACACCGTCCGCGGGACGCTCGGCCAGGGACTGTACGGCTGGCGGATCCCCGACTGCACGGTCACCATGACCCACTCCGGCTACTCGCCCCGGCAGAGCCACGCCCACCAGGGCTTCGACAAGAGCATGTCGAGCACCGGCTACGACTTCCGGGGCCTGACCCCGCTGGTCCTGACCGAGGCGCTGCGCCGCGCGGGCACCCTGGTGCACGAGCCCGTGCACCGCTTCCGGCTCGAGGCGCCGGTGGACACGCTGGGCGCGCTGCTTCCGGTGCTCGCGCGGCTGGGCGCCGTACCGGAGACCACCGACGCGCTCGGTGCGACCGGCGTCCTGCACGGAACGGTGCCCGCGGCCCGGGTGCACGAGCTGGAGCAGCGGCTGCCCGGCCTCACCCGGGGCGAGGGAGCGGTGGAGACGGCCTTCGACCACTACGCACCGGTCGTCCGCGGCACGGTCCCGCGGCGCCCGCGCACCGACCACAATCCGCTGAACAGGAAGGAGTACCTGCTCAACGTGACCCGCCGGGTGGGGGAGTGAGGCACGCCGCCGACTGTTCCGGGGCCGGCGCTCAACTTCCGCCCGGGCCCGTCCAGCCGGCCTGGACATGGCCCAGCCGGACGCGCTGCGGATGGTCGCCGACCGGCACCGACAGCACCTTCCGGCCGGTGGCGAAGTCGATGGCCGTGACCTGGTCGGCGCCCGCCTCGGAGATGACGCAGTCCTTGCCGTCGCCGCTCACGGTCGCCCAGTACGGCGTGGCGGCGGTGACGAGCGGGCCGACGTCGAAGGAGGCCCGGTCGACCACGGTGGCGTAGTTGTCCATCGTCCCGGCGACGCACAGCTTGGTGCCCTCGGGGTTCATCGAGATGCCGTGGTGGCGCGAGTCCAGCAGCCACGTGGTGCGGTCGGGGTTGGTCGCCGGGTTCTCCGGCAGCGTCTTGACGCGGGTGATCTTGTCGGAGGCGACGTCGTACTCCAGGAAGCCGTTGAAGAACGACACCTGGAAGTACAGCTTGGACCAGTCGGGCGTGAACGCGGCCGGCCGCACGGCGTCGGAGAAGTCCCTCAGCCCGGCCGCGTCCAGCCGCTGCCGCATGTCGATGGTCCTGACCCGCTTGAACGTGCTCGCGTCGACGACCGTGATGTGCCGGTCGCCCTTGGTCCAGTCCCAGCCCGGGTCGTCGAGGGAGGTGGTGACCTCGCCGATGGACATGTTCCAGATGTACCTGCCGCCGTCGGTGAAGAAGTTCTCGTGCGGCTTGTCCCCGGTGCCGAACTCGCCCAGTTCCCTGCCGGTGTCGATGTCCAGCACCTGCACCTTGTTCGCGGTCGACGCGGAGACGGCCACCCGGGTGCCGTCGGGCGAGACGGCCATGTGGTCGGCGCGGTAACCGGCCACCGGGAAGCGCCAGTTGAGCTTGCCGGTGGCGAGGTCGATGGAGACGACGTCGGCGAAACTCGGCCGGGAGACCACCACGGACCTGCCGTCGGGCGTGGAGTACATGTCGTCCACGTACTGGTCGTGGCCCTCGCCGACCTCGTTGCGGATGGACGTGTAGTAGATCCACTTGATCGGATCGGCGTTGATCTCCGCCAGCCGCTGGGCCTTGTCCGGTACGACGTCGATCCGGCCGATCTTCGCGAAGTCGCCGGAGGACTGGATGACGTCGGCGGTGCCGTCCCAGTTGTTGCCGACGAACAGCACCTCCCGCAGGCCGCCGGAGGCACCGCTCGCGGTGGAGGCGGCGGTGGCGGTGGTCGCCGCGGTGGCGGCGGTCGCCGGGCCGGCGAGGGCCAGGGCGAGGGCCGCGGCCACGGAGCACAGGTGCCTGGTTCTGGAGGCAGGCATGACTGCTCTCTTTCCTCGAGGACGTGAGGGAATCTGAACACGGGCGCATTCACAGTGGACTTACTGAAAAGTAAGGAGCGAACCTCCTTCGCGACAAGATGTGTGCACGACAAGATTGGGGTGGGCGGGGGCCGGACGGAGGGAACAAGGTGACGGGCAGGCTGAAGGCGCCGACGGGCCGCTACGGCGGCAGATCCGCCGAGGAACGGCAGGCCGAGCGGCGGCGCCGTTTCCTGGCCGCGGCCCTGGAGCTGTTCGGCGGCGCCCCCGGCTACCGGAACACGACCGTGGCCGCCCTGAGCCAGGCCGCCGGCCTGTCCACCCGCCAGTTCTACGAGGAGTTCCGCACCCTGGAGGACGTCCTCGCCGCCCTGCACCTGCAGGTCAACGGCTGGGCCGAACAGGCGGTCCTGGACGCCCTCGCCACGGCGGACGGGCTGCCGCTGGCCGAGCGCGCCGCCGTGCTCTTCCGGGCCTACGCCCGCAACGTCACCTCCGACCCGCGGCGCATCCGCATCAGCTTCATGGAGATCGTCGGCGTCAGCCCGCGCCTGGAGGAACAGCGCCTGGCCCGCCGGGCCCGTTGGATCGACCTCATCCGCGCCGAGGCGGACGCGGCCGTGGCGCGCGGCGAGGCGGCGCCCCGCGACTACCGGCTCGCCGCGACGGCCTTCATTGGCAGCGTCAACGGCCTGCTGCACGACTGGAGCGCCGGCTGGGTCGACGCCACGCTCGACGACGTGGTGGACGAACTGGTGGGCCTCCTGCTCGGCATCCTCCGCCCGGAAAGCTGGCGCCCTCCGGCCGCCTGACACGGCCCGCTCTCGCGTGTCACGGCCGGTTTCCGCCTGACACGGTCCGCTCTCGCGTGTCACGGCCGGTTTCCGCTTGGCGCGCCCCGCTTCCGCCTGGCGCGGCCCGCTCCTGCGTGACGCGGTCCGCTTCCGTTTGACGGGCCCGCTGCCGCGTGAGGCGGTCCGCTTCCGCCTGGCGCGCCCCCTGCCACCTGAAGCAGCCTGCTCCCGCGTGACGCGGCGCGCGGCCGTTTGACGGGTCTGCTCTGGCGTGAGGCGCCCCGCTTCCGCCTGGCGCGCCCCCTGCCACCTGAAGCGGCCCGCTCCCGCGTGACGCGGTCCGCTTCCGTCGGGCTCGTCCGCCTGGCATGGCCCGCCCGCCTGGTGTGGCCCGCTCCGCCTCACAGGCCCGCTCCCGCCTGCGCCGGCCATCCCGCTGCGCGGGCCCCGGCTGAGCGGCCCCCCGGCTGAGCGGCCCTCTCCCGTCTGAACGGGCCCGTCCGCCTGCACGCGCCGCTCCCGTATCACGGCCTCCGCTCTGGGCGACGGGCTTCGGTGATGGGCGGCAGGGGCCTCGGCGCTGGACGTCGTAAGACTCGGTGCGCCTTCGGCCTGCGTCGGTCCG
Source organism: Streptomyces sp. NBC_00557 (assembly GCF_036345995.1). NCBI lineage: Bacteria > Bacillati > Actinomycetota > Actinomycetes > Kitasatosporales > Streptomycetaceae > Streptomyces > Streptomyces sp. NBC_00557. The sequence continues at coordinate 790,002 of NZ_CP107796.1, read as the reverse complement.
GGACGGCCCAGGCCGGCATGGGGCGGCCCAGAGGGACCCGAGCCCGGTGGGGCCCGGCGCGCGGGATCGGGCTGGAGCTGGTCTGCTGGTGCGGGGGGCGTCCTGCCCGTGCTCCGGAGCGGCGGACGACCACGCGAGACACAGGAGAGCGTGTGATGAGTAGCTATCGCGTCGCGCAGGTGACGACCGCGGGCGGACCGTTCGGACTGGTCGAGCGGGAGGTGCCGCAGCCCGGGCCCCGCCAGGTGCGGATCGCCGTCGACGCCTGCGGGATCTGCCACAGCGACACCCTCTTCGTGAACGCCGGCCTGCCGGGCGTGACCTTCCCCGAAGTTCCCGGGCACGAGATCGCGGGCCGCGTCGAGGCGCTCGGCGAGGGGATTGAGGACTGGGGATACCAGGTCGGCGACCGGGTCGCGGTCGGCTGGTTCGGCGGCAGCTGCGGCCACTGCACGTCCTGCCGCAAGGGCGACTTCATCACGTGCGCCAACCTCAAGGTCCCCGGGTGGGCCTACGACGGGGGCTTCGGCGAGAAGGTCATCGCGCCCGTCGACGCCCTCGCCCGGATCCCCGACGCGCTCTCGGCGGCCGACGCCGGGCCGATGGCCTGCGCCGGCGTGACCACGTACAACGGGCTGCGGCGCAGCTCCGCCCACCCGGGGGACCTGGTCGCGGTGCTCGGCATCGGCGGCCTCGGCCACCTCGGGGTGCAGTACGCGGCGACGATGGGCTTCGAGACCGTGGCGATCGCCCGCGGCCCGGAGAAGGCCGACTTCGCCAAGCAGCTGGGCGCCCACCACTATGTCGACAGCACCTCCGGCACCCCGGTCGGCGAGGCCCTGCAGTCCCTGGGCGGCGCCAGCGTCGTGCTGGCCACCGCCGGGAACTCCCAGGCCATCGCGGCCACCGTGGACGGACTGGCGCCGCGCGGCGAACTCGTGGTGATCGGCGCGGATCCCGAGCCGCTGGGCATCAGCCCGGTCCAGCTGCTGATGAGCGGCCGGATCGCGCGCGGCCACCCGTCCGGCACCTCGCAGGACGTGCAGGACACCATGGAGTTCAGCGCCCTGCACAACATCCGCCCGATGACCGAGACCGTACCGCTGGACGACGCGCAGGCGGCCTACCAGAAGATGCTCTCCGGCGCCGCCCGCTTCCGCATGGTGCTCACCAACGGCTGACGCCCGCCCCACCGCGCTCCCGCCGGCGCCTCACCCGCCGAGCCGGTCCAGCGCCGCCAGCACGGGTGCGGCGCCGTCCTCGCCGCGGATGCGCGCGCCGAGCGACCGCGCCCGCTCCCGGTACGCCGGCTCACGCGTGGCCCGCACCAGCGCCGCGGCCAGCGCGTCCACGGTGAGGCGGCGCAACGGCACGACGTCCGGGGCGACGCCCAGCGCGACCAGCCGGGCGGACCAGAACCCCGCGTCGAACTGCACCGGCACCGGCACGGCAGGCACCCCCGCGCGCAGTCCCGCCGCGGTCGTCCCGGCGCCCGCGTGATGGACCACCGCGGCCATCCGCGGGAACAGCAGCGCGTGGGGTACGTCGTCGACGGTCAGCATGTCCTCCCCGGTGGCCGCGAGCCCGGCCCAGCCGCGCTGGATCACCCCGCGCAGCCCGGCCCGCCGCAGTGCCGCCACCAGCTGCGCGCCGAGCCGGGCCGCATCCGGCACGGTGGCGCTGCCCAGCCCGACGAAGACCGGCGCCGGACCGGCGTCCAGGAACTCCTCCAGGGGGTCGGGGAGCCGGCTCTCGGTGTCGTACGGCCACCAGTAGCCGCCGACCGTCAGACCGGTCCGCCAGTCCGCCGGCCGGGGCACCACCAGGGGACTGAACCCGTGGTGCACCGGCCAGTCCTGCCGTTCCCGGGCCCGCCGTGCGGCGCCGGTGCGCACCGGGGGCAGTCCCAGACGGGCTCGCACACCGGGCACTGCGGCCGCGAAGACGTGCTCCACGGCGAGGGCGACACCGTGTCCGGCGAGCCGGTTGGCCGCCCCGCCCCAGCTGCCGCCGCCGAGCACCGGCGGCGCGAACTCCCTTGTCGCCGCGAGAGGCTGCAGATAGACGCCCATGCTCGGCACCCGCAGCCCCTCGGCGATCGCGTGCCCGAGCGGGGCCAGCGAGGCGGACAGCAGCAGCACCTCGGCGTCCCGGGCCGCGGCGAGCAGGTCCTCGGTCATCCGCCCGACCAGCCGCCGCGCCAGGTCCACCACCCGCAGCAGCTTGCCGACGCCGCCGGTACTGCGGTGCAGGCCCCGTCCGCGCGGTGACTCCAGCTCCGCCCGCGGATCCACCGGCAGCGCGTGGAACCGTATGCCGGAGCCCGCCACCAGCGGCTCGAAGCGGGCGTGGGTGACCAGCGCGACCTCGTGCCCGGCCTCGGCGAGCCGGTGGCCCAGACCGGTGTAGGGGGCCGCGTCGCCCCGGGACCCTGCCGACATGATCGCAACGCGCACGACGGTCAGTATGGCCGCATTGCCGCCTCCCGGCGGCCTCGACGACGCACCCCCGGCTCTTCCCGTACCCGCACCGCGCGCTCAACTCCCGCCCGCCGACCGCGGATCCGCGGCGAATCCCCGGCGTTCGACCATCGTCGAGACCGTGCCGGGCATCCTGCCGGTCCACTTCGGCCACGCGCCCGGTGCGCCTCATGCCACCGGCTCCTGCCGGCCCCGGTCATGCAGCAGGTGTCTACTCGTCCCAGGCCTGGATGATCAACTGGTTGGCTATCTTGCCGTCGCGCAACGTGATCATCGACTCGGCCAGGACACGGGTACCGTCCCCGTACTGGCAGGACTCGCTGAACGCGGCGTGGTCGCCCTGCACGACGCACTGGTCCAGCCGGTGCGTCATGTCGCGGTTGTACACGTCGTGCAGCAACTGGGCGATCTCACTCCGGCCGCGCAGCACGGTGGGATGGCTGGGCTGGTGTTCGTGGTCGACGATACGGATCTCCGCGTCGTCGGCGTACAGCGACAGAAGGGTGTTGCCGGTGGTCCCTTCTATGCCGCGGCGCAGTGTCTCGATGTCGAAGGCGGAACCTGTTTGCGTGCCCATGGGTGAACCTCCTTCGGGCGCCGGCGGCCCGGCCGGCGCGGGCCGCGCGGACCGGACCCCCACTCTTCGAGACTCCTCCGGCCCGACGGCCCCGGCAAGCGCAGCATGGGCGGCCCGGCGAGCCCACTCCGGCGCCAGTACGGGCACAGTCCGACGGTCTCCGGCACGCCTGGACCGGCGGGCTCCGGGGCACGCCTGGACCGGTGGGCCCGGCGGGCACGGACGGCGGCCTCCGCCTCACGGGTGAGCGCGGGCCGCCGCCCGTGTCCGGACACGGTGTGCCGCCGTTGCTGAGAACATGACCTCAACACGACGTATCGTCGCCGCCCTCGGTCTCGCCGCCGGGGTCACGGGCCTTGCCGCGCCGCTGGCGCACGCGGCCGACGCCAGTGCGCCGCACACCGGGCTGATCCCGCCGCCCATGGCCACGCTCGACTCGCTCACCGTCAGTGACATCCCGGCCCGGCACAAGGCGGAGGTCCCCCGGGTCTCCGAGCAACTGCGCGCACTGAACCAGGTCGGCGAACTGAACCGGCTCAACGAGCTGCACCAGGTCACCGACCTCGCCGCGCCCGCGATGGGTCTGGTGCCGGGCATCGAGTAAGCCGTCCCACGCGAACGCGATGCGCCGCTGCGGGAGTTCGGCGACACGGATCGGACGCTTCCCGCGGACGCCGCCCCATACGCCGGCATCGCGTCCGCGTCCACCGGGCTTCACCGGGCTCCGCCGCAGGAAAGATCCACGGTCGCCGTCGTGGTCCGTCCCGGTACCGACCGGTCGCGCGTAGGGTCGGCGGGAAGGCAATCGAGGAAGGGGCCAGACCATGGCGCAGGAAGTACGCGGCGTGATCGCACCGGGAAAGGACCAGCCCGTACGGGTCGAGACGATCGTCGTGCCGGACCCCGGCCCCGGCGAGGCCGTCGTACGCGTCCAGGCCTGCGGTGTCTGTCATACCGATCTGCACTACAAGCAGGGCGGCATCTCGGACGACTTCCCCTTCCTCCTCGGCCATGAGGCCGCCGGTGTCGTCGAGGCGGTCGGCGAGGGGGTCACCGACGTGGCGCCCGGTGACTTCGTGATCCTCAACTGGCGTGCGGTGTGCGGGAGTTGCCGCGCCTGTCTGCGCGGCCGGCCCTGGTACTGCTTCAACACGCACAACGCGCAGCAGAGGATGACCCTGGCCGACGGCACCGAGCTGTCGCCCGCGCTGGGCATCGGCGCCTTCGCCGAGAAGACCCTCGTGGCGGCGGGCCAGTGCACCAAGGTTGACCCGGCGGTCTCCCCGGAGGTCGCCGGGCTGCTGGGCTGCGGGGTGATGGCCGGCATCGGCGCCGCCATCAACACCGGGAACGTCGGCCGGGGCGACTCCGTCGCCGTGATCGGCTGCGGCGGCGTCGGCTGCGCGGCCGTGGCCGGGTCCCGCCTCGCCGGCGCGGCGAAGATCATCGCGGTGGACATCGACGACCGCAAGCTGGAGGCCGCCGGGAAGCTGGGCGCCACCCACACGGTCAACTCCAGGAACACCGACCCTGTCGAGGCGATCCGCGAGCTGACCGGCGGCTTCGGCGCCGACGTCGTCATCGAGGCCGTCGGCCGCCCCGAGACGTACAAGCAGGCCTTCTACGCCCGCGACCTCGCCGGCACCGTGGTCCTGGTCGGCGTCCCCACACCCGAGATGCAGCTCGAACTGCCCCTGCTCGACGTCTTCGGCCGCGGCGGCGCCCTGAAGTCCTCCTGGTACGGCGACTGCCTGCCGACCCGCGACTTCCCCATGCTGATCGACCTGCACCTCCAGGGCCGGCTGCCGCTCGACGCGTTCGTCACCGAGACCGTCCGACTGGACGAGGTGGAGAAGGCGTTCGAGCGGATGCACCAGGGTGACGTGCTCCGCTCGGTGGTGGTGTTCTGATGACCGTGCGCATCGAACGCCTCGTCACCAGCGGGCAGTTCACCCTCGACGGCGGCACCTGGGACGTCGAGAACAACGTGTGGATCGTCGGCGACGAACGGGAGGTGATCGTCATCGACGCCGCCCACGACGCCGAGGCCATCGCCCGCGCCGTCGACGACCGGCGGCTGACCGCCATCGTGTGCACCCACGCCCACAACGACCACGTCAACGCCGCACCCGAACTCGCCGAGCGCACCGGCGCCACCATCTGGCTGCACCCGGACGACCTGCCGCTGTGGAAGATGACCCACCCGCACCGCGACCCCGACCGGCACCTGCTGGACGGCCAGGTCATCGAGGCGGCCGGCGCCGACCTGACCGTGATCCACACCCCGGGACACGCCCCCGGCGCGGTCTGCCTGTACGACCCGGCGCTGGGCACCGTCTTCACCGGGGACACCCTCTTCCAGGGCGGGCCGGGCGCCACCGGACGCACCTACTCCCACTTCCCGACGATCATCGAGTCCATCCGCGACAGGCTCCTCACCCTGCCGCCGGAGACGAAGGTCCTCACCGGCCACGGCGACCCCACCACCATCGGCGCCGAGGCACCGCACCTGGAGGAGTGGATCAGGCGCGGACACTGAGGCCTCCGCCGGCCACACGGACAGGCATCGATACCGGTGAAAGAACGCCCGCCGGGCCGTACGGTCACCGCATGACCGATCACACCCGCTTCGCGGAACACGGAGTTCTCGTCACCGGTGCGGCCCGCGGCATCGGCGCCGCCGTCGCACGCAGGATCGCCGAGGAGGGCGGCCGGGTCCTGGTCACCGACCGGGACCTGCCCGAGGCCGAGCGAACCGCCGCGGACCTGCGCCGCCAGGGGCTTGCCGCCGAGGCGCTGGCGTGCGAGGTCGCCGACCGCGCCTCGGTGGAGGCGGCCGTCGCCCACGCCGTCGCCGCGTTCGGCTCCCTCGACGTCCTGGTCAACTGCGCCGCCCACTGCACCCCGGACGTGCCGCTCTTCGAGGACGACCCCGACGAGGCCTGGGCGCTCGACCTCGACGTCACCCTCACCGGCGCCTACCGCTGCTGCCGCGCCGCCCTGCCCCACCTCGCCGCCTCCGGACGCGGCGCGATCGTCGGCATCGGTTCCGTCAACGGGCTGCAGGACTTCGGCAACCACGCCTACAGCGCCGCCAAGGCCGGCCTCGGCTCGCTCACCCGCACCCTCGCCGGGCACGCCGCGGCCCGGGGCGTGCGGGTGAACCTCGTGGTGCCGGGCACCGTCCGCACCTCGGCGTGGGAGGGCCGCGACGCCGAGCTCGAAGCCCTCCGTGACCTCTATCCGCTCGGCCGGGTCGGCGAGCCGGAGGACATCGCCGCCGCGGTCGCCTTCCTCGCCTCCCGCGACGCCGCCTGGATCACCGGCACCACGCTGGTCGTCGACGGCGGGCTCACCGCGGTCAACACCGGCTTCCACACGGCCCTGCGACGCCCCTGAGCCGTCAGCCCGGCGGAACCGGAGAACCCCGGCGCCCACCGCTCGCCGAACCATCCGAGCGCCGCCTCCGCGCCCACGCCCTCCTCCGGCAGCGCAGCCCGCCCGGGCGCCGTCCCGCCGACGGCAGCCGGCCGCTCGTCCAGGCCCACCGCCTCCCGGGCGGCGAAGTCGCGGGCCGACTGGAGGAGTTCGGGGAACCGGGAGAGGTCGCCGGCGAGGGTGGGGTGCATGTACGGCAGCGTAGAGCGGCCAAAGAGCCTGGGCCCGGTCCCATACGGGGGAACGGGACTGGATGCCGTGGGCCGCAGTCGCCGGGGCGCGGCACGGACGAGACCGTCGGCACCGGCCCCCCTGGGTTCACCGTTTCGTCACAGTCTGGCCGGAACCACAACTCCTGGGTGCCCGCGCAGGTCTAGTAGTGCGAGAACGCGGGAATCGGGCAGGGGAGCGCCCGGGGGAGGCCCTGGGCGGGATGGGGAGAAGGGGTTCACGTGGGGGACATACGCAGACGGGGTGTCGTCGTGCTGGGGGTCACGGGGCTGGTGGCGCCGCTCACGCTCGCCTTCACCGCCGCACCGGCCCAGGCCGCGAGCTGCACCACGCAGACGGGGCCGTACCAGAAGCAGGTGGAGAAGTTCCTCGGCCGGCCGGTCGACGGCAAGCAGTCCGCAGCCGACTGCAAGGCCATCAAGGCCTTCCAGGACAAACACGGCATCACGCCCGACATCGGCTACGCCGGCCCCGTCACCTGGGGCGTGATGGATCTCATGAACAAGCAGAAGGCCGTGGGGAGCAACCCCAACAAGGACGGCGCGTGCCCGGTGAACAAGGGCCGGATCGCCTGTGTGAACCTCACGCTCCAGCTGAGCTGGGTCCAGGACGGCAAGAAGCTCGTCTACGGACCGGTGCCCGTGCGCACCGGCCGCAAGGGGTACACGACCCGCACCGGCCTGAAGAAGATCTACTGGCGGGACATCGACCACGTCTCCAGCGTCTACAACGTGCCGATGCCCTACAGCCAGTTCTTCGACGGCGGCCAGGCCTTCCACTCGGTCAACCTCAGCATGTGGAACCCGCCGGGCTCGCACGGCTGCGTCAACATGACGACCAAGGACGCCAAGGCGTACTGGTCCCTGCTGAGGAACGGCGACGACGTCTTCGTCTACGGCCGCAAGCCGGGCACCTGAGCCGCCGGATGTGACCGGGGACACGGTGCACCAGGTGTGCCGTCCTCGCGATCCCGGTACCGTGCTGGTGAGGGGCCGGTGTGAACTCCCGCACGGTGCTTGACACATCGACGTGATGAGCACCACGTCCGTAATGTCCATATGGAGTGCAGTTACTCACAGCGCCTTCACCTCGATCGGCATATGCTTCACAGCATGTCCACCACTGTTGAAGCCGCTCCCGAGCGTTCGGCCGCGGAGGTCAACGAGGAGATCAGGGCCCTGTGGCGCCGGGCGGGCGGGACACTGACCACCGAGCAGCGCGCCGAGTACCAGCGCCTCGTGATGGAGTGGGCCGCCGCGGCACCGCGATCGCAGCGGGCCGCCTGACCGGCCTCGCGCGGACCGCGCCGAACCCTCGAGGGCACCCGTGAGCACGGGTGCCCTTCGTATGTCCCCGTAGTGTCCTCGTACCTCAGCCCCAGGTCGCCGAGTAGTACCGCTGATAGGCCTTGCGGTCCTGCTCGGCGCGTATGTAGCGGGTCGCGACGAGCGCGATCAGACTGCCCGCGATGACCAGCAGCCCGGGACCGACGTTCCGGGTGTCCGTCAGCCGTGCCAGCAGCGTCCGCCCCGCGGCGCCGGTCACCGGCGCCGCGGACCCCGGCGACGCCGCGTTCGGCGCCATCGCGCCCTGGGCGGCCGAGGCGGACGGCGCGGGGGAGGCGCTCGGGGCGCCGCCGCCGGCGTTCTTCGCCGACACGATGAGCTTGACGTTCAGCGCCGACAGTGCCCGCGTCACCGGCTGGAAGAACGTCGTCCCGCCCGTGGTGCAGTCGCCGTTGCCGCCCGAGGTCACACCGAGCGCGATCCCGTTGGAGAACAGCGGCCCGCCGCTGTCGCCGGGCTCGGCGCACACCGTGGTCTGGATCAGCCCGGTGACCGTGCCCTCCGGGTAGTTGACGGTCGCGTTCAGCGCGGTCACCGTTCCGTCGTGCAGGCCGCTGGTGCTGCCGCTGCGGAACACCCGCTGCCCCACCGCCGCGTCGGCGACGCCCGTGATCCGCACGCCGTTGCCGCCGCCGATCGCGACGACGTCGGCGCCGTCACCGGCCCGGCCGGAGGCGTACTGCACGAGCGAGAAGTCGTTGCCGGGGAAGGTGCTGCTCACCGTCCGGCCGAGCTGCCGGCCGCCCTGGCCGTCCGCGAACCAGATGGATCCCGCGGGACCGCAGTGACCGGCCGTGAGGATGAAGTCGCTGCGCCCGTCGGTCACATTGAACCCGGCCGAACAGCGCCCCCCGGTCGACAGGATCGGCTGGGCGCCGTTCAGGCGCGTGGTGAACGTGCCCTTCGTCCGCTCCATCCGCACGAAGCTCCCGATCCGCGCCGCCACGTGGCTCAGCCTGGACCAGTCGCCCGCGGACACCGTGCTGTCCGCGCTGACCACGACCCGGTTGGTGCGGTAGTCCACCGCCCAGGCGGTGCCCGCCACGCGCGGAGCCGAACGCAGCGCGGCCGTCGCCGACTTGAGCTCGTCCATGCTGTGCCGCACGACCTTCGCCTCGGCTCCCGCGTGCCGTACCTCACGGGCCGCCGCCTCGTCGGTCACCGCGACGACCGGCCGGCCGTCCGCGCCGATCCAGTCGCCCGCCGTGCGTGCCGTGCCGAGCCGCGCCACCAGCGCGGCCCCCGTGCCCCCGGCGCCGGATCCGGACGCGGAGGCGAGCGGTCTGGCGGCGGCCGGCGGTGGCTCGCTCGCCATGGCCGCCTGGGTGACCATCGCGCCACCCAGGAGGAGTCCGGCGACCGCCGTCAGGCGGGTCACCCGCCGGACGATCCGTCGTCGTGCGTGCCGCATGCGGGGCTCCCGAAGCCGAACCGAACGCACGCCGCCGGTCCCGGCGGCGCGAGGCCCCGCCTCGTCCAGGGCCCGCACCTCCATACGCGGCCGACGGGCGCGGCGTTCACGACTCTTTGGCAGTGGGACGCGGTCGACGCGCGGGGGCGTCGGCCGCGCCCGAGGGGAGATCGCCGCGGGGGCGGCCCGCACGCCCGAGCCGATCTCGGCGCACCACCCGGTGGTACGGCCGTTCCACCGGCCCCGCCGCGCTCCTATCATGCTCCTCATGACCGACATCCCGCACGTCACGCCCGGTGAACCCGGCCCGCTGCAGGCGCTCGGCCTGGAGCAGCTGCGCCGCCGTACGAGCATGAAATGGCGCACCTACCCCGAGGACGTACTGCCGCTGTGGGTGGCCGAGATGGACGTCCCGCTCGCCGAACCCGTCGTCAGCGCCGTGACCGGTGCGCTCGCCCTCGGCGACACCGGATACCCGGCCGGCACCGCCTACGCCGAGGCCCTGGCCGCCTTCGCCGCCGAGCGCTGGGACTGGGACGGCATCGCCGTCGAGCGCACCGCGATCGTTCCGGACGTGATGCTCGGCGTGGTCGAGATGATCAAGCTGGTCACCGGGCCCGGCGATCCGGTGATCGTCAATCCGCCGGTGTATCCGCCGTTCTTCCAGTTCGTCGCCCACATGGACCGCCGGGTGGCCGAAGCCCCGCTCGGCGCCGGCGGGCGACTCGACCTCGCTGCCCTGGAGCAGGCGTTCCGCGAGGCGGGCGCGGGGTCCGGGCGCGCCGCATTCCTGCTGTGCAGCCCGCACAACCCCACCGGCACCGTGCACACCGCCGAGGAACTGGCCGCCGTCGCCGCCCTCGCCGAACGGTACGGCGTCCGCGTCGTCGCCGACGAGATCCACGCCCCGCTCGTCGCCCCGGGCGTCGCCTTCGTGCCGTATCTGAGCGTGCCCGGCGCCGAGCGCGGCCTGTCGCTGATGTCGGCCTCCAAGGGCTGGAACCTGGCCGGGCTCAAGGCCGCCCTCGCCCTCGCCGGCCCGAAGGCGGCACCCGACCTCGACCGGCTCCCCGAGGAGGTGAGTCACGGCCCCAGCCACGTCGGCGTCATCGCCCACACCGCCGCCCTGCGCGAGGCCACCGACTGGCTGGACGCCCTGCTCGCCGGGCTGCAGGCCAACCGGCGCCTGCTCACCGCCCTCCTCGCCGAGCACCTGCCCGCGGTCCGCCCGTACCCGGCCGAGGCCACCTATCTGGCCTGGCTCGACTGCCGCGCCCTCGGCCTCGGCGACGACCCGGCCCAGGTCTTCCTCGACCGCGGCCGGGTCGCGCTCAGTTCGGGCCTGCCCTTCGGCACCGGCGGCGCCGGGCACGTACGGCTGAACCTGGCGACCTCGCCCGAGATCCTCACCGAAGGGGTACGGCGCATGGCGGCGGCCCTGAAGTGACCGGGCGGATCCGGTGAACACCGCGACCGGGCATGCCCGCCGAGCGGCGCGGCCTCCTACACTGCCCGGCATGGACGACACGCGGCTGGACCGGCTCGGCTCCGGCAAGTACCTGCTGGTGACCAGCTACCGCAAGAACGGCGCCCCGGTCGCCACCCCCGTGTGGGTGGTCCGCGACGGGGACGGCCTCGGCGTCTGGACCGCCGCCGACAGCTTCAAGGTCAAGCGGATCCGCCGCCGCGCGGACGTCCTGGTCGGCCCCTGCGACCTGCGCGGCAACCCCACCGGCGACCAGGTCCCGGCCACCGCGGAGATCACCGACGCCGCCACCACCGCCCGCTACCGGAACCTGATCGCCCGCAAGTACGGCATCCTCGGCCGCCTCACCCTGCTGGGCAGCCGGCTGCGCCGCGGGCTGGACGGCACGGTGGGCATCCGCGTGACGCTCGCGGACTGACCGGGACCCGGCCGGGCCGCCGGGGAGGACGGCCGGCCGCGCCGGCCGTCTGGCGTGCCGTCAGGTCCAGGCGCCCCGGTACGGCTCGTCCAGCAGCTGGAAGACGGGCTCGCCGCGCACCGGATCCTGGGCGGTGGACAGCCGGACGCGGTCGCCGCTGTGGATGCCGATCGGCGGGCCCATGACCCGGCCCCGTACGACGAACCCCTCGGCCATCTCGATCAGCGACACGTTGCGTGCCGCGGGGGTGTTGCGGTGCACCACGGTGGAGTGCCGGACCGTGCCGACGCCCTCGCTGCGCTCCGTGCGCAGCTCGCTGCCCTGGCACACCGGACACAGCAGCCGGTGGTACATCGCGGTGCCGCACCAGGTGCAGCGCTGGAAGACGAGGGCGTCCCTGGTGTCCGCGGAGACGGGGTCGAGGACACCCGCCGCGGAGCCGGCCGCCGGATGCGATGCGTTTGCTGAGTACTGGTACACGCTGGTCAACTCCCTGCGCTCGGCCGGAATCCCGCGTGTCCGGCGCGCACCGGGCACACGCGTGCGCGGCGGCCGTGCCACCGTGCACGGCGACAGAGTATGGCACTGAGTGTCACACGTAAAGGCACTGCGTACCCCCAATCTGTGGCGGCGGGGTACCGGGCGGGCGTCAGGCGCGCCCGAGGACCGCTTTCAGCTCCTGCACCACGCGCCACAGCGGAGCGTCCCGGCGGGAGACGAGCACCACCACGTCGTCGGGACGGTCGCCTTCCCCGCCCGGCAGCGGATGGACGCCGACCGGCGGCGCGGCGGGCCCGGCGGTGTGCCCGAACTCCCGCTGCACATACCCGAGAGCGCGGTCCACGGCGGCGCCCGCGTCCCCCACGCCGTCCGAACGCAGCCAGGAGCGCAGGGCGTTGTTGTGCGCGGCCACGACCGCCGCCGCGATGACGTCCGCCTGCAGCGTCCCGTCGGGCCGGCCCGCGAACCGGCCGCGCAGATACTCGGCGAGCGCGCGCTCGTAGCGCCACACCACCGACAGCTCGTAGGCCCGCAGGCCCGGCACCTTCTTGGTGAGGCGGTAGCGCTGCACGGAGAACGTCGGGTTCTCCGCGTACATCCGCAGCACCAGCCGGGCCGCGTCGCACACCCGCCGCACCGGCTCGTGCTCCTCGTCGCTCGCGGCGAGGAAGGCGGTCATGTCGGCCAGGCAGCGCTCGTGGTCGGGGAAGACCACGTCCTCCTTGGAGGGGAAGTAGCGGAAGAACGAACGCCGGCCGACCCCGGCCAGGGCCACGATGTCGTCCACCGTGGTCTGCTCGTATCCGCGTTCCAGGAAGAGCCGGAAGGCCGCCGAGACGAGGGCCTCCCGCATCGAGGGCTTCTCGGCCGGCGCCGCGCTGCTGGAGCTCATGAAGGGGAACGTAGCACCCGGAGCGGGGAAGCGTGGCACTCAGTGCAGCGTGGGCGGGTGAGCGGGGGAACCGAGTGCTGGCGCACCGGCTTCTCAGGGCGCGGCCGGGCTCCGGCGGAGGGCTCCCGACCGAGCGGATCGTCCAGGCGCCGAGGCGGCGCGGAGACGGTGCTCCGGGGCGAGGGCGGCACGGCCAGGACCCCGGCGTAACCTTTCCGCACCGTTGTCGGCGCGCCGCGCCGGCCTTTCCGCACCCACTGCCGGCGCCGCGCCGGCAGCCCGGCCGCACCCCTCCAGGAGATCCCGTATGCCCGCCGCCCGCCCCCGCCTGCTCTACGTCACCGACCTGGCGTACGAGGCCCGCGGGCGCCGCCGCTACTGCGACGAGGACATCTTCCTCACCTCCCGGCTCCGCGCCCGCTTCGACCTCGCGCTGTGCCACCCGCTCGACGCCGAGGCGCTGATGGACGGCTTCGACGCCGTCGTCGTCCGCAACAGCGGACCCGTCCTCGGCTACCAGCGCGCCTACGAGGCCTTCCGCGCGCGGGCGCTCGCCACCGGGGCCCGTGTCTACAACCCGCTCACCGGCAAGGCGGACATGGCGGGCAAGCAGTACCTGCTCGACCTGAGCGCCGCCGGCTTCCCCGTCATACCGACCGTCGGCCGCGCCGAGGACCTGGGTCTGCTGCCCGCCGCCGGACGCTACGTCGTCAAGCCCCTGCTCGGCGCCGACTCCCTCGGCCTGCGGATCGTCCCCGCCGGCCAGGTCGCCGCGCACGCCACCGGCGACGTCCTGATACAGCCCCGTGTCGACTTCGCCTACGAGGTGTCCTTCTACTTCGTCGACGAGGACTTCCAGTACGCCCTGTACGCCCCCGACCCGCAGCGCCGCTGGGAGCTGAGACCGTACGCGGCCACCGCCGCCGACCTGGAGTTCGCCCGGCGCTTCGTCGACTGGAACGACCTCGGCCACGGCATCCAGCGCGTCGACGCCTGCCGCACCCGCGACGGCGGGCTGCTGCTGGTCGAACTGGAGGACCTCAACCCCTACCTGTCCCTCCATGCCCTGCCGGAAGAGGCCAGGGACGCCTTCGTGACCGCGTTCACGGCGTCCCTGAGCCGGTTCGTGCAGGGACCGGGAGGAGCGGAGGGAGCGTGGGGGGAGCAGGGAGCGCGGGGAACGCTCAGCCCAGCCTGACGGTGACCCGCTGGGTGGCCCCGGCCGTGCCCGTGAGATCGCCGAAGCCGAGCCGGAGCGCGGAGCCGGTGGCCGCCGAGGCGAGCGTGGCGGGAGCGGACGCCACCGCGGCGACCGCCCGCCGCCAGGTCAGGGTGAGACGCCTGCGCATCCGCATCGGATCGCTCACCGCGATCACCGCGGTGCCGTCCTCGCTCTCACTGATCATCACGCAGCACGGATCGCTCGCGGTGAGCGTGCCGACCGTTCCGCCGGACCAGAAGTTCACCCCGGTGAAGCCGAGTGAGCGCACCGACACGCCCTGCGCGCCGGCGGTGTTGGCCGGCACGGTGAGCCAGTCCGGGTCCGCCGCCCGCGCCCGCGTACGGGCGGCGGTGGCGCCGGGCAGCAGCTGGTAGGCGTACGACGCGTTCACCGGGTCGGTGCCGTGATCGACGTACAGCGTCAGGTACGTGCGGTTCAGTACGGCGGTCGAGCCGCCCTTGTTGATCGTGCTCCAGCTGCCGTCGCGCGCGTCGCGCAGCGCCCGCACCGTCGCCCCGCCCGGGAACACATAGCCGCCGTGCCCGCCGATGTGCGCCCACCGCGCCCCGGTGAGCGTCGCCGACCAGGGGTGCGTGGCGGGCTGCACCGTGCCGTCGACGGTGAAGGAAGCACCTCCGGTGGGGCCGAGGTTGCGGTTGTCCACGGTCGTCTCCACCGCCGTACCGTCGCCGCAGGTGATGCCCGCGCCGAGACAGACCACGGTGTCGTCCAGGAAGAACCACGACTTCTTCGCCACCAGCGTCGACTGCAGGCCCTTCAGATGCTGCCCCACGGCCGCGCGCCGGCCGTCCGTCGCGCCGCCCACCCAGTCCACGTCCGGCTTCGCAGCGCCCCAGTCGCCGCCGGCCCCGTCCGGCAGCACCTTGCGCGAGACGGTCGTGCCGGGCAGCCGGCAGGGGTCGACGGTGGGCCAGAAGGCGTCGCTGTACTGGCCGTCCGTGGAGGCGCCGCCCCACCAGCAGAGCATCCCGGCGCCGGTGTGCCAGCCGCGCAGGTTCTCGCCGTTGCCCGTCTCGTAGTACGTGATCCGCTTGTCCGCCATGCTCAGAGCGGCCGCCCAGCCACGTCCGCGGTGGACGGCCCGTGCCATGGAGGGGAACATCCGGTGCCCGGCCGGCTCGGGGACCGGCGTCACCGACGCGTCGTCGGCGACCTGCTTCAGCCGGGCCAGGTGCGGCAGGCTCAGCACCGGATCGGCGAGCGGCGGGCTGTAGCCGTCGCGCTCCATCCAGCCCTTCACCAGGGCACGCCAGCGGGCGTTCTCGGCCGCGCTCGCGCCCTGGCCGAGCAGCACGATCGACGCCAGGAGCGGATGGCCGCGCAGATGGTCGTCCTGCTGGACCCGCTGCGGGTCCGCCGCCGCGACCCCGCGGCTGATCGCCCGGCCCGCGACGCAGTCCATCACCAGGCCGTTGTGGAGGAACGGCGCCCAGGCGTGCTCCACCGCGTCGAACACGGTCTGCCGGCCCGGGTCCGTCACCTCCCAGGCGGACCCCGCCAGCAGCGCGAACAGCAGGCCCAGCCCGCCGAGCAGGACCGCGCCGTAGGAGCCGGTGTACGGCACCGCGGTGTGCTGGATGAACGAACCGTCGGCGTACAGGCCGTCGCCGGAGGTGACGTACGGGAACACGGGGGAGAGGGCGTCGCGGGCCAGCGCCACCTTGGCCGCGTCCGCCCCGACGATCCCGCGCACCGCCAGCACCCGGCACAGGTCCACCCGGTTGGCGCCCGTACTGGTCCCGCTGTAGTCCGCCACCGCCGAGTCCGGCACGAAGTGGTCCACGGCGGCGAGGTAGTCGGCGATCTGCGGGGCCGAGAGGGCGTCGTACATCAGCACGCACGCGTCCAGCAGCGCCTGCGGCGCGCCGATCTGCCAGCTGTACCAGTTGCCGTAGCGGACCCGGCCCGCGTTGTAGACGTCGTCGTGCAGGTGGTCCAGGCCCGTGACGATGGCGTCCCGCAGAGCCGGGTCGCCGGTCAGGCCGGTGCCGGGCCGGCAGCAGGCCTGCGCCATCGTGCTCAGCCGGGTGTAACTGGTGTTCATGTTGCCCGAGTAGCCGTACGACTCCTGGTCGGTGTCCGGATCCGGGCCGGCGTAGACGAGGTCGGGCCACAGGGAGCCGGCGGCGGGGGTCATCGTCGTCCGGTACCGGCTCGCCGTCGCGCCCAGGTCGGCCAGCCTGCTCCTGAACGGCTCGGCGGCGGGATCGAATCCCTCGCCGAGGATCAGGGTCCGCCACCTCGCCCGGAGCGTCGCGAACTCGTCCGGCGCCGCGAACGCCCGGGCGCCGAGACCGAGGGCGGCAGCGGATCCCGAACAGGCGGTCATAAAGCCACGGCGTGACCAAGGAGTCGTCATGAAGGCGCTTTCTAGCATCCGCTTTCTCAAACCCTCAACGGTTTGTGCGGAGTTGAGCGTTTCGGTCGTTCGAAGGGAGGTTGCTGCGCTGAACGGTGGCACGTCCGGCGTCGTATCTGACGGCGGGGACGACGGCCACGACGGGGACGACGGAAGGAGAACCCGGTGCCGACACCGCCCGATCCCGAACGGCCGCACGGCGGCCCGGTCCTGGAGCCCGTCCGGGTGCTGCGGCCCCGCCGTCTCGACGGGCTCGCCGAGCTGATGCGCGAGATGGAGAGCGCCCCGGTGCGGCCGGCGCCCGCCGACGAGGCGGAGACCCGGGAACTGCCGCCCGTACGGCCGCCCCGCAGCGCTCCCGGCCTACGCCGTGCGGCCGTCGCCGTCGCCGTGGCCGCCGCCGCGCTCCTCGGCTTCGCAGGCGCCCTGCTCCTTCCCGGCCGCCAGGACTCCGCCGCGGCCTCGCCCCCGCCGAGCGCGGCGACGACCGCCCCGCCCGCCGCCGCACCGGCGCCCACGCCCTCCCTTGCGCCCACCGCCGCCGACCCCGACGGCCCCGGCACCCTCCGCCAGGGCGACACCGGCCCCGAGGTCACCGAACTGCAGGAACGCCTGCTGCGCATCCCGGACGTCTACCGCGACGGCTCCACCAGCGGCACCTACGACGCCGGTCTCACCGCGGCCGTGGCCAGATTCCAGCTCTGGTACGGCATCACGGGTGACGAGACCGGCGTCTACGGCGACGACACGCGCCGCGCGCTGGAGTCCCGCACCGTCCTGCCCGACGATTCATGACAGGCGCGCGGGGAACCCCTGGAGGGCGGCGCGGGCCCCACCGCGGGCTCGGGCCGGACCGGAGACCCGGCCGGCGGCGGACGGGAGCACGGTGCCATGACGGGCGTGGACGGCAGGACGGACAGGGCAGAGATGAGGGACCCGGGCGGTACGGCGGAGCCGGCAGGCGGGGCGGGGCCGGTGGACGCCGGTCGTTCGGCGGACTCGGAGGGCGGGGCCGGCGCGGTGGGTTCCGTGGCACGGGATCGCGGGGTGAGCGGGGCGGAGCGCGGTATGGAGCGGTTCTTCCAGCGGCTCGACCCGGACATGTGCGTGGTCACGGCCGTGGCCGGTGGTGAGCGGGGCGGGTGTCTGGTGGGGTTCGCCTCGCAGTGCTCCATCCGGCCGCCCCGGTTCGCCGTCTGGCTGTCCAAGGCCAACCACACCTACCGCGTCGCCCGGGCCGCCCAGCATCTCGCCGTCCACCTGATCACCCGCGACCAAACGGACCTCGCGGAGCTCTTCGGCGGCCGGACCGGCGACGAGGTCGACAAGTTCGCCGGCCTGGACTGCGCGGAGGGCCACGGCGGCGCGGTGATCGTGCGGGACGCGGCGGCCTGGTTCGTCGGCGCCGTCCTGCACCGCACCGACGGCGGCGAC
The DNA here is from genome assembly GCF_036345995.1 of Streptomyces sp. NBC_00557. NCBI lineage: Bacteria > Bacillati > Actinomycetota > Actinomycetes > Kitasatosporales > Streptomycetaceae > Streptomyces > Streptomyces sp. NBC_00557. The sequence continues at coordinate 772,186 of NZ_CP107796.1, read as the reverse complement.
CACGTCGGCTTCGTCCTGGAACCGGTGCAGTGGGGCGAGGGGCGCGCCGCCGGGCCGCTGCTGCGGCTGTCCGACGCGATCGGCATCGAGGCCGGCCACCCCGTCGAGTGAGGGATTCGAACAGCGGGCGACACCTGCGAAAGCCCTTGCCGGGGCAGTGCCCAGGCCCCATCATGGGCAGCTCGCGCCCCGCGCCCACACCCGCTGCGCGGCTCCGCGCCGCCACCGTACGACGACCGAAAGCCAGCCCCGATGACCGGCTCCCGTATCCCGGGCCTGCTCCTGCCCGCCGTCTTCCTGCTGGCACTCGTCGCCGGTCTGTACTGGTACTGGCGGCACCGCGACGACGACTGACCCGGCGCCGCCGTCCCCGCCCCCGCCTTCTTGCCCCGCCGATGCACCGCCACCGGCGGCCCGCTCTCACATGTCCGCGTCCGCCACGTCGTCCACGGGCATCCGGATGTCCAGCACGCACACGTCGTCGCGCCGCTCGTCCGCGATCATCGTGGTGAGCAGCGCGTCCAGGGAGCCGGACTCGGCCGGGCTCTGGGCGCGCACCGCCTCGGTCAGCCGGTTCAGGCCCGCTTCCAGGCTCTCGCCGGGGCGTTCGACGAGGCCGTCGGTGTACAGCAACAGCCGGTCGCCGGGCTCCAGGCGGAGTTCCGCCGACTCGTAGACCGGGGTCGCGCTCGCGCCGAGCAGGATGCCGCCGGGCCGGTCGAGGTAGCGCGCCTCGCCGTCGCGCACGAGCAGCGGCGGCAGATGCCCGGCCTGCGCCCAGGCGAGGACGTGCCGGTCCGGGTCGTAGCGGGCGAGCACCATGGTCGCGGTGATCTGGCCGTCGCGGGAGTGCAGCAGCAGGTAGTTGAGCCGTTCCAGCGCCCCCGTCAGCGACGAGCCGGTGCTGACCATGCCCTTCGCGGTGAACCTGAGCTGGGCCATCGTGGCCACGGCGTCGACGCCGTGGCCCGCCACGTCGCCGACCACGAACAGCGCGTCGTCGTCCGGCAGTTCGATGGCGCTGAACCAGTCGCCGCCCACGTGGATGCCGGACTGCGAGGGCAGATACGCGACCTCGACCCGCAGCCCCGCCCGCCGCACCGGCTTGCTCGGCAGCGGCAGCAGCGCATGCTGCAGCCGGGCGGCGAGGGCACGCTCGGCCTGCAGGATTCCGCGCTGCAACAGCATCGTGCGCTCGCTCTCCACCAGCGCCAGCTCCGCGCTGCGCTGCCGGGTGAGGTCCTGGACGAAGCCGTGCACCTCGACGGGAGTGCCGTCGGGCGCCGTCGAGGCCTCCGCCACCAGCCGCAGGTGCCGTACCTCCTCGGCTGTTTCGATGCGGAACGGCACGTCGCACGGCCGGGCGTGGCGGACCAGTTCGGCGATGGCGTGGGCGAGCGGGCCGGTGTCCTCCGGCAGGGCCAGGTCCGGCAGCCGCAGCAGACCGAGCGGCGGCTGCGCGGACCCCCGGCCGAGCACGGCGTACGTCTGCTCGGACCAGGAGATCTCGCCGGTGACCAGGTTCCAGGTGGCCCAGCCGAGCTTGCCGAGCCGCTGCACGTCGGCCAGGCGCTGCTCCTGCCGCTCCACGTGGTCGTGCCGCACCCACGTGACCAGCAGGCCCTCGCCCAGCGGGGCGGCCCGCACCGAGTAGGTGCCGGTCACGAGCGACTCGCCGACCGGGTCCTGGTGGACGAACGGCGCGCTCTCGAACGGCACCCCCGTCTCCAGGGCCTCCAGACAGCCGTGCCACAGCGGCTCGCCCGCGATGAACGGATAGCTCTCCAGGAGCCGCTTGCCGACCAGCTCCCGGCCCTTGCGCCCGAAGCCGTCGACCGCCTCCGGTGCGACGGCGTCGATGCGGTAGTCCTCCACCTCGCCCGAGGCGGTGCGCAGGGGAGTCAGCACGAGCGCGGCGCCCGGCAGCGCGTCGAGCACCGCCTGCGCGGCCTGGGCGACGCCCTCATCGGCGGGTTCCCGGTCGGTGTCGAAGGCGCGCAGCCGGCCCGCGGCCAGCCGGGCCACGGCCACCAGGAGCTCCCGCTCGCGCGGCGCGAACACCCCGCCCCGGCGCAGCACGCCGAGGGCCGCACCCGCGCCGCCCCCGTCGGGCAGGGGCAGCCAGGCCCTGCTGGTCCAGCGCCCCGGCGACTCCCCGAGCAGCAGGAACCGGTCGGTGTGCACGGGGATGTCCTCGAGCCACTGCGGCCGGCCGGACCGCAGGGCGTCGAGCGCGGCCACCCCGGTCACGGGGGGCACGTACCGCCACTGGGCGGCGAGGGTCCGGTCGATGCCGGCGTGCCCGGTCAGTTCGAGTCCGCCCTCGGGCAGCCGCTCGTACAGCAGTACGGCGTCCGCGTCCGTCTCGGGCGCGAGGCGGTCCAGCAGGCACTGGGCCAGCTCCTGCGGCGTGCCGACGCGGACCAGGTCGCGGCCTATGGAGCCCAGTGTCTGCGCGAGGTCGGCGGTGCCGGTGGGCGCGGCCCGGCGCGGGCCGGTGGCCGGTGCTTCGGCGGGAGTCGGTGCGGCGGACGGCCGCTCCTTCGGCGGCAGCAGGGCGCCGAGGGTGAGCCAGCACTGCTCGAGGAGGGTGCGGTTGCCGTCCCGGGCGCACTGCGCCAGCTCCTCGTGGGCCGCTTCGGGGGTGCAGCCGGTGACGGCCATGAGCACGCCCTTGGCCCGCTCCACGACCGCCGAGGTCGCGGACAGGTCCCGAAGCCGTTCCAGCTCCGCGCGCTGTCGGGCCACGACTCGCGCCAGAGCCGCCAGATCGGCGCCGGTGGGATCCACCGGGTGCACGGGCTCGCTCGTCACGCGATGAGCATGGCACATCAGGGGCCCATTGATCACCTGTCTGCGGGACCCGGATTCATATGAGCTGCACACATACTTCGTACGACCGCCCGCAGACCTCCGTGGGTCCTCCGCAGGGAATCCGCGAGCAAGGGGCGCGGATCGCCCGCGACACGGGGCGGACCGGGGCACGCGCCGGCCGGCGGAGCCGGGGGCCGGCCGGGTCAGCGGCCCGTGCCGCGGGCGGCCAGGGCCTCGCTGACCGCGCGGACGCTGCGGGCGATGTGCTGCAGCTGCAGGACCTCGGCGGCGTACAGCTTGATCGTGTGCTCGATGACCGACTCGGGCAGCCCGAGCATCGGCAGCTCGGCCCGGGCGGTCTGCAGCGCGGTCCGCGCCACCCGGATCTCCTGCTGGACCTGCAGCTGGGCGTGCCGGGCGAGCAGCACGGGGTGCCGGATGAGGGCCGGGTAGCTGGCGTAGCGTGCGGGGATCAGGTCGCGCAGCCACTTGGCGGCCGAGCGCTCCCAGTCGTACGAGCCCGGCTCCTTGACCTGGCAGGGCCAGTCGGGGCTGATACGGGTGCTGGTCAGAGGCATGGTGATCGCTTCCGGTGTGCGGCGTCGTGAGGGTGGTCGACGGGTGCGGGGCGGCCCCGGCCTAGGGGATGGCCGGAGCCGCCACGGGCGCGTCGCGCAGACGGCGCGCCCCGGTACACCCCGGCGCCGACGTGGGTAGGGGACGGCGGCTGGGGGTGTCCGTGCGGGGCCCCCGGGCGCCTGGGGACCGCGCGGCGCGGGAGGTGCTGGCGCATGGGCGGTCCGTCGGCTTTCTCGGGGCGGTGGTGCTGGCGGTGAGTCCGCAGGTGCGGAACGTGCCCGAGTGGTGATCCGGGCGCGGTCCGTGAGCAGTATTTATATATGCCGTCTGCTTTGCAAGACGTATGAAAACATTCATGCGTGATTTGTCGTGGATGATCCCCGTCCGTGGCAGAGGTGACCGCAGGATCTTCACCGCGCCCGGCGCACGGGTGCGCAAACCCGTGTGCTTCAGTCCTTCAGGAAGAACTGGTGCTGGTCGGAGAGCTGCTCGTACTTCTCCAGGCGGGCCTGGGTGCGCTCCGGGTCGGCGTCCGTCATGGCCTGCAGCAGCGCGGCGGCCAGCACGCCCGGCGCGGCATAGGAGTCGAACACCAGCCGGGAGCCGGTGCCGGTGGCGAAGGTGACGTCGGCCTCGTCGGCCACCGGGCCGAGCGCCAGGTCGGTCACCAGGGCGACCTTCAGGCCGGCACCGCGCGCGACCCGGACCGCCTGCAGGGTCTCCTGGGAGTGCCGGGGCATGGCGAAGGCCAGCACCCAGGTGCCGCCGGCCTCACGGCACTGCAGCAGCGCGTCGTAGGCCACGCTGCCGCCCCGGGTGACCAGCCGTACGTCGGGGTGGATCCGGCGGGCGGCGTAGCCGAAGTACTCGGCCAGCGACTCCGAGATCCGCAGCCCCAGCACCGTCAGCGGCGTGGAACGGGACAGCTCGCGGCCGACCTGGATGATCTTCTCCGGGTCGGCGAAGTCACGCCGCAGGTTCTCCAGGTTCTCGATCTCGGCGTCGACGGCCGCCTGGAGCTCGTTGGCCCGGTCCTCCTCGCCCGGCCCGCCGGCCAGGCTGCTCAGCGCGATCGACTGGAGCTTCTCGCGCAGCGCCGGATAGCCGCTGAAGCCGACGGCGCCGGCGAAGCGGGTGACGGACGGCTGGCTGACCCCGACCCGGTCGGCCAGCTCGGTGATGGACAGGAACGCGGCCTCGGTGATGTGCTCGATCAGATACTGGGCGATGCGCCGCTGCCCCGGCGACAGACGGGGGCCGTCGAAGAGTTCCCTCAGCCGCGAGGTCGGCGACGCTTCCGCCTCGGGTGCGGTCTTGCCGGACGTGATCGCAGATGCCTGTGCGCGAGCCTGCTGCGGCGAGGGCACCGGTCCGCCTCCTTTGTCTGCCACAAGCACTCAACATAGCTCACCCACCGTCAGGAACCGGGGTGTGAGCAGGCGGGATCAGCGGCGGAAGAGGCTGATCGAATGCCCCACGTCACCGGCCGGACGGCTGCCGGCGACCAGCTCCGCGAGCCGCCCGCGCGCCTTGGCGAGCGCCGAGTCGGACACCACCAGCAGCCCGTGCACCCGCTCCGGCGGCACCCCGCGCGGATCGGCCGCGCGGATGCCGTAGTACGACGGAACACCGCTGCCCTTGTACACCAGCCACACCCGTTCGCCCGGATACCGCTGCCGGAGCCGGTCGGCGAGCCGGCCCAGGTCCTGCCCCCAGTCCACGTTGGAGTCGTGCAGCAGCCGGTGGGTGCGGGCGGGGCCGCCGAAGGCCTCGTTGGAGTACGGCAGGTAGTACGGGAACGTCCGCAGCGAACTCACGGCGGCGAACAGCACCAGCGCCGCCGTCGCCACGGCCGTCCACCGCCGGCCGGGCCGCGGCGCACAGGCGGCCGCCACCGCCAGGAACATCGGCACGAACAGCGCGTACCTCGTCCCGAAGTCCCGCGACCCGGTCATCGCCGCCGCCAGCAGCACCCCGGGCGGCAGCAGCAGATACGGCGCCGCGGGCCGCAGCCGGCGGGCCGCCACGACCGCCACGGCACCGGCCGCGCCCGGCACCAGCAGCCCGAGCGGCGTCTTCACCAGCAGCGCGGCCGGCAGGTAGTACCAGAGCGAGCCGGTGTACAGACGCCCGAACAGATACCCCTGCCACGGGTACGCCTCCAGCGCGAACTGCACCCGCATCCCCGCCCGGTACGCCCCCGGCAGCGGCAGCAGGCCCACCAGCCGCCCGCGCAGCCCGTGCAGCGCCGGGACCGGCTCGGCGGGGGAGAACCGCAGGAGGGGATCGACGGCGAGATACGCGGCCCAGACGACGGCGACGGCCACCACCGCCACCACCACTGCGCCGGCGAGTGCCCGCAGCGCCGTCCGGCGGCGGGCCTCCCGAGGCCCCGCGAGTGCGGACAGGGCGGCGCGCAGCGCGGCATACGCGGAAAGGGCCGCGCGCGGGGCGGGGTGCGGGGACAGGGCCTTGTGCGGGGCGGGGTGCGGGGACGGGGGCTTGGACGCCAGGACGGACACCGCTGCCAGCGCCATCAGCACCGGAACCGCCGGCAGGGCGCTCATCTTCGTCGCCAGGGCCGCACCCAGGGCCGCACCGGCGAGCGGCAGGTACAGGGCGGGCCTACGACGGGCACGCCACACCAGCCAGGCCGACGTCAGCACGAACCCGGCCATCGGCACGTCCAGCGTGGCGAGCGAGCCGTGGGCGATCAGGTCGGGGGAGAAGGCGTACAGCGCGAGCGCCACCAGACCGCCCGCCACGCCGGTCAGTTCCCTGGCGAACGCGAACGCGACCAGCCCGGACAGCAGCGTCAGCACGATCACCGGCAGCCGCGCCCACAGCATCACCCGCCAGGGATCGTTGCCCGACTCGTACAGCAGATGCCGGCCCACGTCCCCCTGGGTACCGGTGTACGACGGGTCGTAGTGCGGTCCGGCCACCGCCACCCCGGCCGCGATCAGCAGCTTGCCGAGCGGCGGATGCTCCGGGTTGTAGCGGATCCGGTGCTCGTGCAGATAGTCGGCCGCCGTCGCCACGTACACCGGCTCGTCGATGGTCGGGGTCTGCTGCACGGCCGTCGTCACCATCACCGCGGCCATCTGGGCGAGCAGCAGCGCCGCCAGCAGCGGCACCAGCCACCGACGGCGGCGGCGCAGCCAGGCGTACACACGGCGGCCGGGAGCCGGCCGTGGCTCCGCGGCGGAGGGCTCACGGGTGAGGACCAGGTGCTGTTCGCGCGCCATCATCCGCCCCGCGGTGGCACCGGCCTGGGGGCGGCGGGAACGGTGGTGGGCCCGGACATGGCCCTACTGTCGCACCGCACCCGCCGCCGCGGGCGTCACCGCTGCACGAGTCGTACCGGCAGACCTTCTGCCGTGTCCACGGATACGGCCCGCAGCCGGCCGGAGTTCACCCCGGCCCGGACGAACCGGCCGGCCGGCACTCCGTCGCACGGGACGGCGGCCGCAGCGCGGTGGCCGGCACCACCAGGTCCGCCTGCCCGCGGGTCGCCGCCACCAGGGCGGCGTTGCGCTGGTCCGTGCCGAGGACCCAGGCCACGGCCGTCTCGTGGTCCTTGCCGAACTCCTCGTGCCGGGCGATCAGCCGGCGGATCCGCTCGGGCTCGTCCGCCTCGCAGTACCACACCTCGTCCAGGCACGGCCGTACCCGAGCCCAGGAACCCTCCGCCAGCAGCAGGTAGTTGCCCTCGGTGACCACCAGCCGGGCGGCCGGCGGCACCGGTATCGCGCCCGCGAGCGGCTGCTCCAGCACCCGCTCGAAGCCGGGCGCGTACACCACCTCGTCGGTGTCCTCGCGCAGCCGCCGCAGCAGCGCCGCGTACCCGGCCGCGTCGAAGGTGTCCGGGGCGCCCTTGCGGTCCCGGCGGCCGAGCCGGTCCAGCTCGGCGTCGGCCAGGTGGAAGCCGTCCATGGGGACGTGCGCCGCCCAGGGCGGGCCGTCGGCGTTCAGGGCGCGCACCAGATGCTCGGCGAGCGTCGTCTTGCCCGCCCCCGGGCTGCCCGCGATGCCCAGCAGGGCACGCCGGCCGCCCCGGACCAGGCCGCGGGCACGGTCGAGGAGGTCGTCGAAGGTCAGCGGCACACAGCAGAGTGTGTCACCAGGAGTTTGCGGAAACCTGTGGCGTGTACCACTCACTGGAAGGCGGCTCATGGGGAACAGTGCCGGTATGACTCAGCTCGGTCTGCCCGACGAAATCCAGGCCTGTCTGTTCGACCTCGACGGGGTCGTCACCAAGACGGCCGTCGTGCACGCGGCGGCCTGGAAGGAGACGTTCGACGCGTTCCTGCGGGGCTACGCGGGGGAGCAGGGCCGGCCGTTCGACGCGGTCGCCGACTACGACGAGTACGTCGACGGCCGCCCACGCGCCGACGGCGTCCGCGCCTTCCTCGACTCGCGCGGCATCCACCTGCCCGAGGGCACCCCCGACGACCCGCCGGACGCCCGTACGGTGCACGGCCTCGGCAACCGCAAGAACGTCCTGCTGCTGGAGAAGATCCGCACCGGCGGGGTGGAGGCCTACGAGGGCACCCTGCGGTATCTGGAGGCGGTCCGCGCAGCGGGCCTGCGCACGGCGATCGTCTCCTCCAGCGCCAACTGCCGGGACGTGCTGCGCGCCGTGGGGGCCGAGCACCTCTTCGACGTGCGCGTCGACGGCGTGGTCGCCGCGGCGCGGCACCTGCCGGGCAAGCCGCACCCCGACACGTTCCTCGCCGCCGCCCACGACCTGGGGGTCGAGCCGTCCCGGGCGGCCGTCTTCGAGGACGCGCTGGCCGGCATGGACGCGGGCCGCTCGGGCGGCTTCGGCTACGTCGTCGGCGTGGACCGCGTGGGCCAGACCGACGCGCTGTACGCGCACGGCGCGAGCATCGTGGTGAAGGACCTCGCCGAGCTGGGAGGCAAGCAGTGATCACCGACCGGTCGTACACCGTCGAGCCGTGGGCGGTCCGGGAGACCGCCCTCGACCTCGGCGTCCTCGCCCAGAGCGAGTCGGTGTTCGCGCTGTCCAACGGGCACGTCGGCTGGCGCGGCAACCTCGACGAGGGCGAACCGCACGGCCTGCCCGGCAGCTACCTCAACGGCGTGCACGAGGTGCACCCGCTGCCGTACGCCGAAGCCGGCTACGGCTACCCCGAGTCCGGCCAGACGGTCATCAACGTCACCAACGGCAAGATCATCAGGCTGCTCGTCGACGACGAGCCCTTCGACCTGCGCTACGGCCGGCTCGTCAGCCACGAACGGGTCCTCGACCTGCGCCGCGGGGTGCTGGAGCGGACCTGCGAGTGGACCTCGCCGGCCGGGTCCACGGTCCGGGTGCGCTCGACCCGGCTGGTGTCGCTGACCCAGCGCGCGGTGGCCGCCATCGCGTACGAGGTGGAGGCCGTCGGCGACCGCAGCCGGGTGGTGATCCAGTCCGAGCTGGTCGCCAACGAGACCCTGCCCGAGTCCGACGGCGACCCGCGCGCGGCCATCGCGCTGCAGTCGCCGCTGGAGCAGGAGGACCACTTCGCCTCCGGCAGCCGGCTGCGGCTGGTGCACCGCACCCGGCGCAGCGGCCTGAGGGTGGCCGTGGCCGCCGATCACGTCGTCAGCGGCCCGGAGCGCACCACCACCCGCAGCGAGAGCGGCACCGACGTGGCCCGCCTGACGGTCACCTCCGTGCTCGAGCCCGGGCAGACGCTGCGGGTGGAGAAGCTGGTCGCCCACGGCTGGTCCGGCGCCCGCTCGCTGCCCGCGATGGCCGACCAGGTCGACGCCGCGCTCGCCGCCGCCGCGCACGACGGCTGGCAGGGCCTGCTCGCCGACCAGCGGGCCTGCCTGGACGACTTCTGGGCCCGCGCCGACGTCGAGGTGGAGGGCGACGAGCAGATCCAGCAGGCGGTCCGCTTCGCCCTGTTCCACGTCCTGCAGGCCGGCGCCCGCGCCGAGCAGCGGGCCATCCCGGCCAAGGGCCTGACCGGCTCCGGCTACGACGGGCACGCCTTCTGGGACACCGAGATGTTCGTGCTGCCGGTGCTCGTCCACACCGCCCCCGCCGCCGTCGCCGAGGCCCTGCGCTGGCGGTACAACACCCTGGACGAGGCCCGGGAGCGCGCGGCGCAGCTCGGGCTCGCGGGCGCCGCGTTCCCGTGGCGGACCATCGCCGGGCCGGAGGGCTCGGCGTACTGGCCGGCCGGCACCGCCGCCTTCCATGTGAACGCCGGCATAGCCGACGCGGTCGTCCGGTACGTCGAGGCCACCGGCGACACCGTGTTCGAGCGCGAGACCGGCGTGGAACTGCTGGTGGAGACCGCGCGGCTGTGGCGCTCCCTGGGCCACCACGACGCCCACGGCGTCTTCCACATCGACGGGGTCACCGGCCCCGACGAGTACAGCGCGATCGCCGACGACAACACGTACACCAACCTCATGGCCCGGCAGAACCTGCTCGCCGCCGCCGACGCCGCCGAACGCCACCCGCGCGAGGCGGCCCGGCTGGGCGTGGACGAGGAGGAGACCGCCTCCTGGCGGGACGCCGCCGACGCGATGCACGTCCCCTACAACCACGAGCTGCGCGTGCACGAGCAGCACGCCGGGTTCACCCGCTACCAGCGCTGGGACTTCGCCGGCACCCGCCCCGACCAGTACCCGCTGCTGCTGCACTTCCCCTACTTCGACCTGTACCGCAAGCAGGTCGTCAAGCAGGCCGACCTGGTGCTGGCCATGTACACCTGCGGCGACTTCTTCGCCGACCGGTACGACGAGGAGCAGGTCGCCCGGAACTTCGCCTACTACGAGCCGCTGACCGTCCGGGACTCCTCCCTGTCGGCGTGCTGCCAGGCCGTCATCGCCGCCGAGACCGGCCATCTCGACCTCGCCTGGGACTACACCACCGAGGCCGCCCTGATGGACCTGCGGGACCTGGAGCACAACACCCGCGACGGGCTGCACATCGCCTCGCTGGCCGGCAGCTGGATGGCGCTGGTGGCGGGCTTCGGCGGGATGCGCCGCGACGGCGAGCGCCTGCGGTTCGCGCCGCGCCTGCCCGAGCGCCTGAGCCGGCTCGCCTTCAACGTCGAGTTCCGGGGCCGGCGGCTGCGCGTGGAGATCGGCGCCGACAAGGCGACGTACGCCCTGCTGGACGGGCCGCCGCTGACCCTCCGGCACCACGGCGAGCCGCTCACCGTGAGCACCGACGGACCCGCCGTACGAGCGATGCCACCGGCGGTACGCCGCCCGGCACCGGACCAGCCACCACACCGCACGCCGAACGGGGGCTGACACGCCCCCCGGCTGCGACAGCCGGGCGGTGCCGCCGGGTGTCCCGGGGGGCGGGAGGTGTCTTCGGGCATCTGCGGGATGGGGAGTCATGTCGGGTGTCCTCGGGCCGGGAAGCGCCCGTCTGCGTCCGCGGTCGGAGGTGCCGTCGGGAGTCCGGGGCCGGAGGTGCCGTCGGGTGTCGGCTCGGCCGGGAGGCGTGTCGGCCGTCCGCGCGGTGCGGAGCCATGTCGGCGTTGGCGCGGCCGGAAGGCGCGTCGGTGTCCGTGGTGCCGGAGTGGGTGGTCGGCGTTGCACGGCGGTGCGGCTCGCCGGGTGAGCCGGGCGCCCCTTCCGGGGGCCTTCAGCTCAGCGCGCCGGACAACTGCCGGAGAAGGTCGCCCGTCGCGTCGGCGGCGAGGAGGGTGGCCAGGGCGCCAAGGAGGAGGACGCCTGCCGCGGCCGGCCACAACCGCGGCGGCGGGCTCGTCTGCAGGGCCGCGATCCGGCGGGTGACCGAGCGGTCGGCGAAGCCGAGGGCGCACGCCCGGGCCCGGCCGGCGGTGAGGGCGGCCCGGGCCAGGGCCCGGGCGGCCGTACGTCGGTCCCTGACCGTCGACGCCGCCTGCTCGTCCGCCCACCGCTCCACCAGGAACGCGATGGCGGAACGCACCGGACGCAGCAGCGGGTCGGCGGCGACGGCGAGCGTCGCCGCCGTGACCAGCGACCCGTGCCGGTGGCTGAGATGGGCCCGCTCGTGGGCGAGCAGCACCCGGCGTTCGGCGGGCCCGAGGGCGCTCAGCATCGCCGAGGTGACCAGGATGCGTCCCGGCCTGCCCGGGATCGCGAAGGCCTGCGGCACCTCGGAGGCGGCGACGATCAGCTCGGTGTCCGCCGGATGCCCCGCGCACAGCCGGCGCAGAACCCGCCGGGTGCGCCGCTCGGCGCGCACGGCCCGGTACACCCGCACGCCGACCGCCAGCAGAGCCAGACAGGCGGCCGCACCGATCGCCCCGGGCACGGGGTCCGTCACCGGGTGCCCGTCCTCCCGGGCCTCGCGGATCACCGGCGGCGCCGCGCCGAGCAGCGTCGCGGCCAGCAGGACCAGCGACCAGGTGGTGGCGCCTGCGGTCAGCACCGCCGCCGAGGTGAGCACACGCGCGGCGAGGGCCGGTGCGGCCCGCCGGGCGATCAGCGGCCCCGCCGCGGACAGCAGCAGCGACAGCACCAGCGGGGTGTAGACGTCGTACGTCATGCGCCGTCCCCCGCGAGCAGGTCGCGCAGCGCACGCTCCTCCTCCGGGCTCAGCCCGGTCACGAACTGCTGGAGCGCGGCGATCGGGTCGGGCCCGCGGTCCAGGGCCTCGTGCATCGCCTCGGCCGTCAGCTCGGCCGCGTTCTTCGCGGGCCGGTACGCGCCGCGCCGGCCGTCGGCGTCCCGCAGCACCAGCCCCTTGTCGTACAGGCGTTTGAGGATGGTGTGCACCGTGTTGTAGGCGAGCGCCCCGTCGACCTCGGCCTGGATCTCGGCCGGCGTCAGCGGCCGGTCCGTGGCCCACAGCGTGGCCAGCACCTCGCTCTCCAGCGCACCGGCGCTGCGCCGCTCCGCCCTGCCGCGGGCCCCTGTGCCAGCCATGGCCCAACCTTACAGCGCGTAGTGCCATCGGCCGGATGGCCCTGTCCGCCCGGTGGCAGGCCGGATTTCGGGGTAGTTTGGCGGTGTTTCCCCCCGACTTGACGGTGTTTTCGTCTTACTTTGCGGTGTTCTCACCTTGCCTGGCGTGTTTTCCCGACTCCCGTCCTCGACCCTACAGACTGTAGGGTGACAGTCGCCCCGCGCATCGTGGGGCATGAGGGGTGATGATGGCCGGCAGCGCGCACGCCACACTCGCCGGGCTGCGGCGCGAGCGTGCCCGACGCGCCTTCGCCGGCGGCCCGCGGCCGCGGCCCACCGCCCCGCTCGCCGCCGTCGCGGCCGCCTTCACCCTGGCCCAACTCCTCCTCGTCCGGCCCGGCATGGGCCTCGGCTGGGACGAGACGGTGTACGTCAGCCAGGTCAGCCCGCAGGCGCCCGCCGCCTTCTTCAGCGCCCCGCGCGCCCGGGGCGTCTCCCTGCTCGTCGCGCCCGTCGCCTCCTGGTCCACCTCCACCGCGCTGCTGCGGGTCTACCTCGCGCTCCTGTCCGGCCTCGCCCTGTACCTGGCCCTGTCCGTCTGGCGCGGCCTGTTCCCGGTGCGCGTCCTCGCCCTCGCCGGCGCCCTGTTCGCCTCGCTGTGGGTCACCCTCTTCTACGGCCCGCAGGCCATGCCCAACTACTGGGTCGCCGTCGGCGCCCTCGCCGCGGCCGGCTGCTTCCTGCGCGTAGGCGCTCGCGATTCCGGCCGGGGAGCGCTGTGGGGCCTGGCGGCCGGCGCCGCGCTCATGGCCTGGATGCGGCCCATGGACGCCGTCTGGGCGGTGCTGCCGCTGCTCGCCCTCGGCCTCGCCCGCCGCCCCCGCCGACGGCTGTGGGTGCTGCTCGCCGGGCTCGCGGCCGGCGGCGCCGAGTGGGTGATCGAGGCGTACGCGCGCTACGGCGGCCCGGTGCACCGGCTGTCCGAGGGCTCCGCGATCCAGGGCGGCCTCGGCTGGCACCCCGCGGTCGTCGACCAGATGCGCAGCCTCGGCGGCCGGGCACTGTGCCGGCCCTGCACCGGCGCCCTGCCCGACCCGGTGGTCACCGTGTGGTGGTTCCTGCTGCCCCTGCTCGCGGTGCTCGGGCTGGTCGTCGCCGTCCGCGCCCGGCGTACGGCGGCCACGCTGCTGCCGGTCGCCTGCGCGGTGACCTCCGCCTTCCCGTACCTGTTCATGATCGACTACGCCGCCCCGCGCTTTCTGCTGCCGGCCTACGCCCTGCTCGCACTCCCGGTCGCGGACGCGCTGGTGCACCTGGTCACCGGGGCGCGCCGGCCCTGGCGCCCGGTCGCCGTGACCCTGCTCTGCCTCGGACTCGCCGCCCATCTCGCGGTGCAGCTCGCCGTGCTGGAGAACACGGTCGACAACACCACCCGGGACCACCGCGCCTGGTCCCGCACCGCCGCCGCCCTGCACCGCCTCGGCGTCCGCCCGCCCTGCCTGCTCACCGGCGGCGACGCCATCCCCGTCGCCTTCTACACCGGCTGCTCCTCCGCGGCGACCTCCGGGCACAACGCCAACAGCACCGAGGCCGCCATCACCGCCACCGCCCGCCGGATCCCGGTCGCGGCCCTGGTCCCCGACGCCACCCGCCCGCCCGGTTACGCCCGCACCTGGCCGTTCACCCCGCTCGACGGCCTGCGGCTGTACTACTCCCTACCCCGGAGCGGCCGATGACACGGCGGATCGGAGAAGCGGCCGCCATGCCGTGCCGGGTCCGGGAAGCGGCCGGTCGCGCCGCCGCTCCGCGTCCGCGGCGGTCCGGACGCGTCCTGGCCGCGCGCTTCCGGAGGGCCGCCTGCGCCGCGGCTCGGTGCCGCGGGGTGACCGGACGCGGCTCGGCCTCCCGCCCTGGGACGGCACGCCACTTGCCGGCGGCGCCGGGTCCGGCCGGTCGCTTCACGGCGGGCCGCCGTCCGACCGACGCCCTTCCGGCAGGCCCGTCTCCGGCCCCCGGCATTCCGGCGGCTCCGGGCCTGGCTGATGCCGTTCCGGTGGGCCTGTGTCCGGTTCTTGGCATTCCGCCGGCCCCGGGCCTGGTTGGTGGTGTTCCGGTGAGCCTGTCTTGGGCCGTTGGCATTGTGGCGGGCCCCGGTCTGGTTGGTGTTGTTCCGGTGGGCCCGTCTTCAGCCGCCGGCATTGCGCCGGGTCCGGGCCTGGTTGGTGGTGTTCCGGTGGGCCCGTCTCCGGCCACCGCCATTCCGGCGGCCCCGGGCCTGGCTGGTGACGTTGCGGCAGGTCGGTCTCCAGCCGCCCGCACCCCGGCGCGCCCCCGACCGCCGTATGACTTCTTCTTCGCCCACGCAGCACCGGCCGATCATGCCCCCGTACCCAGGAGAGGCCGATGACGTCCCCGATCGTCACTCAGGAACGGCCGGTCGCGTCCTCGCCGGAAGCCGGTACGGGGCTCGGACGGCGGCGCGTGTGCTGGCATGCCGGTGTTCTCCTCGCCGTGCTGGTGGGCGGGCTGTACCTGGCTCACCGGCACTGGGCGGTCCTCGAGAGCGGGGCCGGGCGGCTGGCGGGGGCCGACCAGGGCTGGCTGCTGGTCGGTGCGACGGCGGCCCTCGGCACCTGGGCGGCCTCCGCGCTCGCCCAGCAGGGCGCGGTGGTGCTGCGGCTCCCCGGTTCCCGGCTGGTCGCCGCCCAGTTCGCCGCCTCCGCCGCCAACCACCTGCTGCCCGCCGGGCTCGGCGCGGGCGCGGTGAACCTCAGGTTCCTGATGCGCTGCGGACTGCCCGCCGGCCGCTCGGCCAGCGCCCTCGCCGTCAAGGCCGGCGCGGGCGGCGCGGTCCGGCTGGTGCTGATCGCGCTGCTCGCCCCGGCCTGCCCGGGCCTGCTCCGCCTGCCGCACCTCACCCCGACGGCCCTCGCCGTCGCCCTGGGCTGCCTGGTGCTGCTCGCCGCCCTCCCGGCGACGCCCTGGTGGGTGCGCTGCCGCCGGGCCCTGTCGGCGGTCCTGGCCGATCTCCGCGCCCTGCACACCAGCCCCGCCCGGGCCGCTGACCTGTGGGGCGGCTCCCTCGCCTTCGCCACGCTGCACTCCCTCGTGCTCATCTCCGTCACGCGGGCGGTGGGACTGCCGCTGCCCCCGCTCCAGGTGGCCCTGCTGTACCTCGCCGCGAGCAGCACCGCGGCCCTGCTGCCCACCCCGGGCGGCCTCGGCTCCCTGGACGCGGCGCTCGTGTTCGCCCTCACTCTCGCCGGCGCCCCCGGCGCGGCCGCGGCCTCCGCCGTGCTCGGCTACCGGCTGCTGACGGTGTGGCTGCCCCTGCTGCCGGGCCTGCTGGTGCTCGCGGTGCTGGTGCGGCGCAAGGCCCTGTGAGGGCGGGGAGTTTCCCGCGCGCCCGCCGCAGGTAGGACTCGGGTGTCGGTGCCGTACAGGAGGGGGAGAGCCATGCCGGGAAACGACGCAGCGGGGCTGCCGAGCGAGGCGTTCTTCACGCCGGGGACGTCGTCCTTCACCGAGTTCCTGGCCGCGCACCGGCCCGGCCTGCTGCCCACCACGCCCGCGCTGCCCGGCGGGATACGGATGGCGCCCGGCGCCTTCCCGCACGGCACCACGGTGCTCGCCCTCACCTACCGCGACGGCGTGCTGATCGCCGGCGACCGGCGGGCCACCATGGGCCATCTCATCGCCCAGCGCGACCTGGAGAAGGTGCACCCCGCCGACGACTTCACGGCCGTCGCCTTCGCCGGGACCGTCGGCCTCGCCCTCGACATGGTGCGGCTCTACCAGGTGGAGCTCACGCACTTCGAGAAGATCGAGGGCACGCCCATGACCCTGGCCGGCAAGGCGACCCGGCTCGCGGCCATGATCCGGCAGAACCTCGCCCAGGCCATGCAGGGCCTCGCCGTCGTCCCCCTGCTCGCCGGGTACGACGGCACCGCGCCCGGCGGCGGCCGCGGCCGGATCTTCGGCTTCGACGCCGCGGGAGGCCTGTACGAGAAACGGGACTTCTACGCCGAGGGCTCCGGCTCCCCGTACGCACGGGGTGCCCTGAAGAAGCTCTACCGGCCGGGCCTCACCCGGCGCGAGGCGGCCCTCGCCGCCCTCCAGGCGCTGTACGACGCCGCGGACGACGACTCGGCCACGGGCGGGCCCGACCTGAACCGCCGTATCTTCCCCGTCGTGTGCGTCATCACCGAGGACGGCTTCGAGCGGCTGCCGGAGGCGGAGACCGGGGACCTGAGCCGGGAGATGGTCGAACGGCGCGCCGCCCGTCCGGACGGGCCCCACGCCACGCCCTGACCTGCCCGCTCTCACGCAGGGGGTGACGACCCCCGGCGGCGCGGATCACGGGGCGCATCCGACTGCGCCGGCCCGCCGGCCGCGTCGTCCGGGTGGGACGGTCCCGGCTCGGGGGCACGGGGGACGTGTCGCGCGGGCAGCCACCGGGCCGCCGCGAGGACGAGGACACCGAGCCATCCGGCGGCGAAGAGCCAGCCGCCGAGCACATCGGTGAACCAGTGCACGCCCAGGAAGACCCGGGTCAGCCCGACCCCCGCTGCCCAGCAGGCGACCAGCGGGCACAGCACCGCCCGGCCGCGCGGCGCACGCAGGCACAGGGCGGTGATCAGCAGGCCGGCGGTCAGCGCGGACGTGGTGGTGTGACCCGAGGGGAACGACCAGCCGGAGGCCTCGGTCTGCCAGTCGTACTGCGGCGGCCGGGCCCTGGCGATCAGTTCCATCACGCCGTACCGCAGCATCTGGCCCGCGACCAGGCAGAGCACGCCGAGCAGCACGGCCACCAGCCGCTGCCGCGCGGTGCGCCCCGCGACCAGCCCGGCCAGGACCACCAGGAGGTACGGCACCACGCCCGTGCCCGTGTCCGTCAGCCCGCGGGCCACCGCCACCGCAACCGGCGGGCGGTGCGCCACGGACCAGGACAGCAGGCTCCGGTCCGGGCGCAGCGGGCCGTGGACGTGCGCCACCACCGCGGCCAGCACCCCGAACGCCGCCCAGGCGCACAGGGCCGCCGCACCGGCCGGCCCGGCGAGGCTCCTGGACCTCACGGGGCTCCCGAGACCAGCAGGGGGCGCAGCCGGGTCCCCGCCAGCCGTCCCGCCAGGGCGGCCGGCGACCTCCGCAGCGCGATCATGGCCAGGCAGCCGGCCAGCGCGCCGAGGACCGCCCCCGCGACGACGTCGTGCGGATAGTGCACCCCGACCCACACCCGGGAGGCGGCCATCGCGACCGCGCACACCGAGGCGACGGCGCCCAGCCGCCTCGAGACGAAGAACAGGGCCACCGCTGCGGCGCAGGCGACCGCCGTGTGATTGCTGGGGAACGCCCAGTCGCCGCGCGCCGGACACGCCTCCAGCGTGCGGAAGGCCAGCCGGCGGCACGGCCGGTCCTCGGCGACCAGCGGCTTGACGAGGCTGTTCACGCCGAACGCCGCCACCACCGCCACCGGCACGGCCAGCGCCGTCATGGCCGCGTCCGCCCCGTCGCGGCGGGCCCGCCACCAGCCCACGAGCATGAGCAGCGCGAACACCGCCAGACCGTACGCCGACCACACGGCGATCGTGTCGTCCAGCCAGCCGGGGGAGCGGTGGGCGAGGTCCACCACGTCGAGGTAGAGCGGCCCGTCGACCGACGAGCCGGACAGAGCGAGCGGCGTCATCGGGTCTCCCGGGCCGCCCGGCGGGAGCGCAGCACCTCGGCGGCGAGCGGCAGCAGGGACACGACGACGATCAGCGCGACCATCGGCAGCAGGTACTTGTCGACGTTCGGGATCGACGAGCCCAGCGCGTACCCGGCGAGGGTGAGACCGAGGCTCCACACCAGGCCGCTCGTCACCTGCCAGAAGGTGAAGGTGCGGGCCGGCACCTCGAGCGCCCCCGCCAGCGGGTTCAGCACCGTGCGCACCACCGGGATGAAGCGGGCCAGCACGATCGCCTTCGCGTAGCCGTAGCGCTCCAGCAGTTCCTCGGCGCGCTGTGCGCCCTCGCGCAGCCTGGCCGAGCGGCTGCGGGCGAGCAGCGCGCCACCCGCCTTCCGGCCGATCAGGAACCCGCACTGCGAGCCGGCCAGCGCGCCGACGGCCGCCGTCACCAGCAGCGGCCCGAGCGACAGGTGCACCCCGCCGGCGGACGTGCCCGTGCACAGCAGCCCCGCGGTGAACAGCAGGGAGTCGCCGGGCAGGAAGAACCCGATCAGCAGCCCGGTCTCCGCGAAGAGCACGACGCCGACGCCGAGCACGCCGAAGGCGGCGAGCAGCGAGTGGGCGTCGAGCAGGTTGACCGCGAGCTGCGCCGCCAGGTGTGGGGAGGTGGCCATCGCCGTACGCCCTTTCCTTCGACTTGCCTCGACAAGATCTGACTACACATTTGTAGACGGTCTACCTGCCTGTAGACGAACGCACGGTGGCGAACGCCTCCGGACTTTGCCTTCCCATTGCCCCTTTGTGACCGGCCGACTACATGGCCCTGGTCATGATGGTCCGCGGAGGTAAGGTATGCCTTCACTAACCAACAGGGAGGGCAGCAGGGCATGTGGGACGACGCGTTTCCGAGTTTCCTGATCGGACTCAGGGAGGGACTGGAAGCCGGACTCATCGTCTCCATCCTCGTCGCCACCCTGGTGCGGGCCGAGGCGCGCTCCCGGTTGCCCCAGGTGTGGACCGGTGTCCTCGCCGCCGTCGCCGTGGCGATGAGCTTCGGCGCGGTGCTCACCTTCACCGCCGCCTCCATGCCGCAGACCGCCCAGGAGGCCTTCGGCGGCACCCTCAGCGTGATCGCCGTCGCGTTCGTCACCGCCATGGTGTTCTGGATGCGCCGCTCGGCCCGCAGCCTCTCCGGCGAGCTGAAGGAGAAGGTGACCGGCGCCCTCGCCATGGGGTCCGGTGTGCTGATCCTCACCTCCTTCCTCGCGGTGGGCCGTGAGGGCCTGGAGACGGCCCTGTTCCTGTGGACCACCGCGCGGGCGGCCGGCGAGTCGGCCGGGCCGCTGACCGGCGCCGCCATCGGCCTCGTCCTCGCGGCGGGCCTGTGCTGGGGACTGTACCGGCGCGTGCTGAAGATCAACCTGACCAAGTTCTTCACCGCCACCGGCGCCGTCCTGATCGTCATCGCCGCCGGCGTGCTCGGCTACGGCCTGCGCGACCTGCAGGAGGGCGGCGTGCTGCCCGGCAGGACCGCCTACGCGGTGGACCTCGCGAGCAGCGTCGACGCCGGCTCCTGGTACAGCACCCTGATCCAGGGCGTCTTCAACCTCACCCCGACCATGACCTGGCTGCAGGTGGCGGCCTACGCCGGCTATCTGGCCGTCGTGATGACGCTGTTCGTGCGCGGCGTGCGGGCCACCGCACCGAAGCCGGCCGGGGAGCGTCCCGCCCGGGAGCCGAAGGCCGGCCGGCCCGAGCGGCGCCGCCCGGTCTGGGTGGTCCCGGCGGCCGTGGTCGCCGTACCCGCCGTGGTCGCCGGACTCGTCGTCGCCCTCTCCCGGCCCAAGCCCGCCGGCGACCAGACGGTCGCCGTCTCCGAGACCGAGTGCGGCAAGGGCTTCACCGCGCCCAAGCCCGGCCGGCAGACGTTCCAGATGCAGAACACCGGCGACAAGACCTCCGAGGTGTATCTCATAGATCCGGCGACCAGCGCGGTCTACGGCGAGATCGAGGGCCTGGCCCCCGGCACCACCCGCGACCTGGTCGCCACCGTCGCCGGCGGCAGCTACGCCTGGCGCTGCGTCCCCACCGGCGGCAAGGCCGTCACCTCCAAGGCGGTCACCGTCGACGGCGGCGGCGCGGCCGCACCGGTCGTCCCCGTCTCCGAGCAGGACCTCGCCGCGCCCCTGAAGGCGTACAAGGCGTACGTCGAGCAGGGGCTGGACACCCTGGTCGCCCAGACCCGCACCCTCGCCGGCGACATCGAGCACGACCACCTCGGCAAGGCCCGCACCGACTGGCTCACCGCCCACCGCACCTACGCCTCCCTCGGCGCCGCCTACGGCACCTTCGAGGACTACGACAAGAAGATCGACGGCCGCGCCGACGGGCTGCCGGACGGCGAGCGGGACAAGGACTTCACCGGCTTCCTCCGCCTCGAGTACGGCCTGTGGCACGGCCAGTCCGCCAAGGAGCTGACCGGCCCCGCCCGGCAGCTCGCCACGGACGCGGCGGGGCTGCGGAGGGCCTTCCCGACCCAGAACTTCGACCCCGGCGACCTGCCGCTGCGCGCGCACGAGATCCTGGAGAACACCCTCCAGTTCGAGCTGACCGGCGACACCGACGAGGGCAGCGGCACCAACCTCGCCACCGCCGACGCCAACCTCACCGGCACCCGCGAACTGCTCACCGTCCTCAAGCCGCTGCTCACCCGGCGCGCGCCCAAACTGCTGCCGGCCGTGGACGCGGACATCGCCCGCGTGCAGAAGCTCCTGGACGCCGCCCACCACGGCGCCGACTGGACGCCCGTCGACAAGCTCGACGCCGCCGCCAAGCAGCGGCTGGACGGCGCCACCGGCCAGCTGCTGGAAGACCTCGCCCCCATCCCGGACCTGCTCGAGATCCGGAAGTCCGCCTGATGGCCCACCAGCACCCGACCTGCGAACACCCCGAAGGGAACCCCGCCATGTCCCCTGCCGAACCGTCGGCCTGCCCCGTCGGCCCCGCCCGCCGCTCCTTCGTGCGGACCGCGCTGGGCGCCGGCGCCGCCGGAGCGGTCCTGGCCGGCGGCGGCTTCGCCCTCGGCGAGGCCGGAGGCACGGCCCAGGCCCAGAGCAGCGGCCCGGACGGCTCGGCCAGGGTCCCCTTCCACGGCGCCCACCAGGCCGGCATCATCACCCCGGCCCCGGCCGCCGCCACCTTCGTCTCGCTGAACGTCATCGCCGACGACCGCAAGGGCCTGATCGACCTGCTGAAGACCATCACCGAGCGGGCCCGCTTCCTCACCTCCGGCGGCACCCCCACCGACCTGGGCGTCGGCGCGCCGCCCTCCGACAACGGCATCCTCGGCCCCGAGGTCCCCGCCGACGGCCTGACGGTCACCGTCGGCGTCGGCGCCTCCCTTTTCGACGACCGCTACGGACTCGCCAAGGCCCGGCCGGCCCGGCTCACCCCGATGCGGACCTTCCCCAACGACAACCTGAACCCGGCCGAGTGCCACGGTGATCTGTCGCTGCAGATCTGCGCGCAGAGCCAGGACACCGTGCTGCACGCGCTGCGTGACATCGCCCGCCACACCCGCGGCGGCATGCAGATCAAGTGGCGCATCGACGGCTTCCAGAACGCCCCGCGCCCCACCGGCGCCCAGCGCAACCTGCTCGGCTTCAAGGACGGCATCGCCAACCCCGACGTCACCTCCGCGCGCGAGACGAACAAGCTGATCTGGGTCGGCGACGGCCAGGGCGAGCCCGCCTGGACCAAGGGCGGCAGCTACCAGGTCATCCGGATCATCCGGATGCTGGTCGAGTTCTGGGACCGGGTCTCGCTCACCGAGCAGGAGAAGATGTTCGGCCGCCGCAAGGACACCGGCGCCCCGCTCGACGGGGCCAAGGAGACCGACGTCCCCAACTACGCCAAGGACCCGCACGGCACCGCCATCCCCCTCGACGCCCACATCCGCCTCGCCAACCCGCGCACGCCCGAGACCGACAGCTCCCGCATCCTGCGCCGCGGCTACAACTACGACCGCGGCGTGGACAACGTCGGCAACCTCGACATGGGCCTGGTCTTCTGCTGCTACCAGCAGGACGTCAAGCGCCAGTTCGAGGCGGTGCAGACCCGGCTGATCGACGAGCCCCTGGTGGACTACATCTCCCCGACGGGCGGCGGTTACTTCTTCGCCCTTCCCGGCGTCCGGGACCACGGGGACTGGCTGGGCCGGGGCATGTTCGCCGCCTGAGCCCCCGCCGCGTTATTGCGCATAGGTTGCAAGTACGGTTGGATGGCACAAGGCTGTGCTGCGCAGCCGTACCCGCACCCGCGAAGGAAGATCCACCCGATGACGGCCGCCCCCGGTTCCGCTCCGTCCCTGCCCGCCCAGGCCGACGCCACGCGCTCGGCCTGGCATCGCGTCCGCGCCTCCATGACGCGGCAGGAGTGGACGAGGGTCGGCGGGATGGCGGCCTTCGTACTCGCCCTGCACATCATCGGCTGGGGCACCCTGGTCGGCATCATCGCGCCCCAGCACTTCAGCGTCGGCACCCAGACCTTCGGCATAGGCATCGGCGTCACCGCCTACACCCTCGGCATGCGGCACGCCTTCGACGCCGACCACATCGCGGCGATCGACAACACCACCCGGAAGCTGATGGGCGAGGGGCAGCGGCCGCTGTCGGTCGGCTTCTGGTTCTCCCTCGGCCACTCCAGCATCGTCTTCGGCCTCTCCCTGCTGCTCTCGCTCGGCCTGAAGACCCTCGCCGGACCGGTCGAGAACGACAACTCGCACCTGCACGAGGTCACCGGCCTGATCGGCACGACCGTCTCCGGCACCTTCCTCTACCTCATCGCCGGCATCAACCTCGTGATCCTCGCCGGTATCTGGAAGGTCTTCCGGCAGATGCGCTCCGGCGCCTACGACGAGGCCGCCCTGGAGCAGCAGCTGAACAACCGCGGCTTCATGAACCGCCTGCTCGGCCGGGTCACCGGCTCGATCCGCAAGCCGTGGCAGATGTACCCGCTGGGCCTGCTGTTCGGCCTGGGCTTCGACACCGCCACCGAGATCGCCCTGCTGGTCCTCGCCGGCTCCGGCGCCGCCTCCGGCCTGCCCTGGTACGCCATCCTGTGCCTGCCGGTGCTCTTCGCCGCGGGCATGTCCCTGCTGGACACCATCGACGGCTCGTTCATGAACTTCGCCTACGAATGGGCGTTCTCCAAGCCGGTCCGCAAGGTCTACTACAACCTCACCATCACCGGCCTGTCCATCGCCGTCGCCCTGATCATCGGCACCGTCGAACTCCTCGGCCTGCTCGCCGACAAGCTCGGTCTGCACGGCGCGTTCTGGGACTGGATCTCCGGCCTCGACCTCAACGTGGTCGGCTTCGTCATCGTCGGCCTGTTCTTCGCCACCTGGGCGATCGCCCTGCTCGTGTGGAAGGCGGGCCGCATCGAGGAGAAGTGGTCGGCGGGCCTGGCCGAACAGTCCGCCGACTGAGCCGATCGCCGCCCGGCGGGGTTAGCCGCCCGGCTGCGGGAAACCCCGGACGGGGACAGGCCCGCGAGCCACGAGGGAGGCGACCATGAGCGACCAGCAGCCCGAGCAGACCCCGATGGCGGACGACGCCTACCAGCCCACCGGCACCAACGAGGAACAGGAGGACGCCGGCCCCCTGGACCTGCAGGACGCGGTGGACGAGCGCACCTACGACGACGTCCTCGACGAGGGCTACTCCCCGCCGGAGCGCCCCCTGGGCGTCACCAAGCAGGGCACCACCGCCGCCGAGCAGCACGCGGGGGAGACCCTGGACGAACGCCTCGCCCAGGAAGTCCCCGACGCGCAGCCGCCGGCCGGCGACGACATCGGCGACCTCCCCGGCGGCGAGGGCGAGCCGGTCGACCCCGAGGCGGGCGGGGCACGGGCGGGCCGCCTGGTCGCTCCCGACGAGGGCGCGCACACCGACACCACGAAGGAAGAGGTCGCCCGGGACGTCGGCATCGACGGCGGAGCGGCGGGCGCGGAAGAGGCCGCGGTGCACGTGGTGGACGAAGAGACGTGACCCCCAGCCCCTCCGACCGGCGGTGCCGGCCCCGCCAAGGGGCGCGGCGCCGTCTTCGATGTGTGGCCGCCCGCGGGGCGCGACCGGCCCAGCCGAAGCCGCTGAGGGGTGAGGCGGGGGCCTGAAGAACGGCCGGTGCGGAAGGCGCAAGGCGCCGCGGCTCCCTCGGCTCAAGACGGTGGGGTGTGGAAGCATTCCGGGCGACCGGTGCGTCTTCGTGGGGAGGTGGCGCCCGGTGACATTCCGGCCTTCGGCGAGGGGGCAGTGGCCGGGTCCGGGTGCTGCGGCTCGGTGGGCGACGGGTCTGGCGGCGGGAACAGTTCCTGGGCTCCGAGAAGGGTCAGCAGCCTGTCGACGATCGGGCTGCGGGCGCCGAGCGCGACGGTCTTGCCCTGGCTGAGGGCACGCCGGCGCAGCTCCAGCAGGACGCCCAGGCCGGCGCAGTCACAGAAGTCCAGCTCGCTCAGGTCCAGGTCGAGGCCGCGGTCGGACATGGCGAGCGCTTTGTGCAGGTCGTGGCGGAGGCAGTTCCCGGAGTCGAGGTCCAGCTCGCCCACGATCCGGACGAGGACCCGGTCCCGGCGCGGCGTGTACGAGGCGGCAGCCGAGCCGGTCGCGGGCGGCCGGCCCGGGATCCCTCTGCTGCGCGCGCAGGAGAAGGCGGACCCGCTGACGAGCCGGGCCCGGTGGGTGAAGCAGGCATCGGCCTGACCGTGGCCTCCCTGATGTCGCTGCTCGTCCGGGACGAGGAGGCCCGATCCGGCCGGTCTCCCTCGGCCCGCGTGACCGTGTGACGGTCGCGGCCGGGCGCAGGGCGAGTCACGGAGTCCGCTCGGGCCCGGCCCGGCTGCCTCAGGCTGCCTGGCACGCGCGGCGCGTACGGGCTGGGCGCCGGCCCCGTAGCGTTGCGTGAAGCTGTGGCAGTGGGCAGGAGTCGACCTGGTCCGAGGAGCCAGGCCGACGCGGAAGCCGTGCGGAGCGGGTCGTCGGCGCCCGGGCGGCGGTCGACGTCCGAGTCAGGAACGCCCGTGCCGGGTGGGGCGACCGCACCCGGTCACCGTCAGTACCGTCGCGTTCACAGCCTCCCGGGGCGTTTCGGCACGCGCGAGTCCGGGCGGGCGCCCCTCCGGACGGCCCGCCCTGCCCCGGGCATGAGCCCCCCGTTTGTTCCTGTCCCCGGACCGCCCTACGGCATCAGCCTCTCGATGGCTGTCGGGCCCTCCTTCTCCATCTTGCGGCGGGCCCACTCGAGGTTCTTCGGGGTGACGTCCCTGCCCGCCGCCATCACCAGGTCCTCCGGGGTGACGTCCCTGGAGGGAGCGGAGTGGAGCAGGGCGTCCGGGGTGCAGTGGTCGTCGGACGACCGGGATTCCTCGGGCTTGATGGTCGACATGATGCCTCCTCCTCGGTCCGGATGACCGCATCCGCGCCGGTGCCGCCGAATGGGGCACACTCTCACCATTCCCCGCAGCGCCTTCCCACGCCACCGGAGACCACTCGCTCCTAAGCTGGAAAACATCTCGCACCGCTCACCGGGAGGCCGCACATGGCCGAGAGCCCGTTTCCCGCGGAGGCCCGCCTCCGGTCCCGCTATCTGCCGATCGCCGAGCACGGACTCATCGGCGACCTGCGCACCGTGGCCCTGGTCGGCTCGAACGGCACGATCGACTGGTACTGCTGTCCGTCCTTCGACGCGCCCAGCGTCTTCGCGGCCATCCTCGACGCCGACCGCGGCGGCCGTTTCGAGCTGTCCGCCACCGTGCCGGCGCGGACCAAGCAGTTCTACTTCCCCGACACCAACGTGCTGATCACCCGGTTCTTCACCGAGGACGGCGTGGGCGAGGTGCAGGACTTCATGCCGGTGACCTCCGACGGCGCGGGCGAGGCGGGCCGGCACCGGCTGATCCGGCGCGTGGTCTGCGTGCGCGGCACCGTCCCGTTCCGGGTGCTGGTCGCCCCGCGGTTCGGCTACGGCGCGGAGCCGCACACCCTGCGCACCCTCGCCGGCACCACCGTCTTCGAGTCCGCCCACGAGGCGCTCGCGCTGACCTCCACCGTCGACGTGGAGTGCGACGGCCCCGACGTGCGCGCCGACTTCAAACTCGGCGAGGGCGAGACGGCCGTGTTCGCCGTCGACCGGGTCGGCGGCGAGATCGCTCCCCGCGGCTGCGCCCTGATCGAGGCCGAGCACGCGTTCAACGCCACGGTCGCCTACTGGCGGCGCTGGCTGCACCAGTCCCGCTACCGGGGCCGCTGGCGCGAGATGGTGCACCGCTCC
The DNA here is from genome assembly GCF_036345995.1 of Streptomyces sp. NBC_00557. Taxonomy (NCBI): domain Bacteria; kingdom Bacillati; phylum Actinomycetota; class Actinomycetes; order Kitasatosporales; family Streptomycetaceae; genus Streptomyces; species Streptomyces sp. NBC_00557. The sequence goes on along the minus strand of NZ_CP107796.1, from coordinate 745,923 downwards.
GCCCTGACCCTGAAACTGCTCACCTACGCGCCCACCGGCGCCATCGTCGCCGCCCCCACCGCCAGCCTGCCCGAGCAGCTCGGCGGGGAACGCAACTGGGACTACCGCTATGTGTGGGTGCGGGACGCCGCCTTCGCCGTCTACGCGCTGCTCAGGCTCGGCTTCACCGGTGAGGCCGAGGCCTTCATGCGCTTCCTGACCACGCACGTCAGCCCCTGCGACACCACGGGCGGCGCCGCGCCGCTGCAGATCATGTACGGCATCGACGGCCGCGCCGACCTGCCCGAGCGGGTGCTGCCGCACCTGGAGGGCCATCTCGGCTCCGCGCCGGTCCGCGTCGGCAACGCCGCCGCCGGCCAGCTCCAGCTGGACATCTACGGCGCCCTCATCGACTCGATCTACCTCTACGACAAGTGGGCCGAGCCGATCTCCAGCGGCCAGTGGGACGACGTGTGCCGCCTGGTGGACTGGGTGTGCGAGCACTGGGACCAGCCCGACGAGGGCGTGTGGGAGACCCGCGGCGGACGCAGGAACTTCACGTACTCGCGGCTGATGTGCTGGGTCGCGATCGAGCGGGCCATGCGCCTGGCCCGCCGCCGCGGGCTGCCCGCCGACCTGCTCCGCTGGGGACAGGTCCGCGACACGATCTACCGGCGGATCATGGACCGCGGCTGGTCCGGACGGCGCGGCGCCTTCGTCCAGTACGAGGGCGGCGACGTGCTGGACGCCTCCCTGCTGATGATGCCGCTCGCCAAGTTCATCGCACCGACCGACCCCAAGTGGCTGTCCACCCTGGACGCCCTCACCGAGGACCTGGTCTCCGACTCCCTCGTCTACCGCTACGACCCGCAGACCAGCCCCGACGGGCTGCGCGGCGACGAGGGCACCTTCTCCATCTGCTCCTTCTGGTACGTCGAGGCCCTGGTCCGGGCCGGCCGGCTCGACGAGGCCCGGCTGGCCTTCGAGAAGATGCTCACCTACGCCAACCACCTCGGCCTGTACGCCGAGGAGATCGGCCGAACCGGCGAGCAACAGGGCAACTTCCCGCAGGCGTTCACCCATCTGTCCCTGATCAGCGCCGCCTTCAACCTCGACCGCGCCCTCGGCTGAGCCGCCGGGCGGTGTGCCGCCCGGGGGCACGGGTACCCGGGAGTCTCCGCAAGGAGAACGACGCAGGGTCGACAGAAGGAGGAGACCCCGGATGACCAGCACCAGCGAGACCGGCGGGGTCACGGGTACCCGCGACAAGAACTACGACCTGATCTGGTACGTCGAGTCGTGCCTGGACAACGCCCTTCGCCTGGAGACGTACATCCAGGACGCCGAGCGCGACCACGACGACGAGGTCATGGAGCTGTTCCGCAAGGCCCAGGCCGACAGCCGCAAGGGCGCCGAAATGGGCAAGGAGCTGCTGCGCTCGCGGCTGAGCTGACCGCCGTACGCCGCTCGGGCGAAGCGGCGATCCGGGACGGGGCCCGGCGGACCGCACACGCGCCCGGTCACCGCGCGGCAGGCATCCCCTGACGGCCTGCGAGCGCGGCGACCGGCGCAGGCTGCCGTCCGCCGGGCCCTCGTCGTGCGGGCCTACGGCAAGGGCTGCTCCGCCCAGATGACCTTGCCTTCGGGGGTGTAGCGGGTGCCCCAGCGCTCGGCGAGCTGCGCCACCAGGAACAGACCCCGGCCGCCCTCGTCGGTCGTCGCCGCGTACCGCAGATGCGGCGAGGTGGTGCTGCGGTCGGAGACCTCGCAGATCAGCGTGCGGTCGCGCAGCAGCCGTACCCCGATCGGGCCGCGCCCGTGGCGGATGGCGTTGGTGACCAGCTCGCTCAGGACCAGCTCGGTCGTGAAGACCAGATCCTCCAGCTCCCAGTCGGTGAGCTGCCGGGTCACCGCGGACCTGATCCGGGAGACCGCCGCCGGATCCGACGGCACCTGCCACTGGGCGACCCGGTCGTCGCCCAGCCCCCGGGTCTGGGCGACGATCAGCGCGACGTCGTCGCTCGGCCGGGCCGGCAGCCGGTCCAGCACCGCACGGCAGGTGTCCTCCGCCGAGGCCCCCGCGGTGCCGCGCAACGCTTCGCTCAGCAACTCCAGCCCCACGTCGATGTCCCGTTCGCGGTCCTCCACCAGCCCGTCGGTGTACAGCACCAGCCGGCTGCCCTCCGCCAGCTCCAGCTCGGCCGTCTCGAAGGGCAGCCCGCCCAGCCCCAGCGGCGGCCCCGCCGGGACGTCCGGGAACTCCACCCGGCCGTCGGGATGCACCAGCGCGGGCGGCGGATGGCCGGCCCGGGCGAGACTGCAGCACCGGGAGACCGGGTCGTACACCGCGTACAGGCAGGTCGCTCCGGTGATCGCCGCCGAGCCGTCGGCGGCGGTCTCGTCCTGGTCGATCCGGCCCACCAACTCGTCCAGCAGGCCGAGGAGTTCGTCGGGCGGCAGGTCCAGCGCGGAGAAGTTGTGCACCGCCGTGCGCAGCCGGCCCATGGTGGCCGCCGCGTGCAGTCCGTGCCCCACCACGTCCCCCACCACCAGGGCCACCCGTGCGCCGGACAGCGGCAGGACGTCGAACCAGTCGCCGCCCACCCCGGCCTGCGCCGGCAGATAGCGGTAGGCGATGTCCAGCGCCCGCTGCTCGGGCAGGGAGCGCGGCAGCAGGCTGCGCTGCAACGTGACCGCCATGCTGTGCTCACGGGTGTACCGGCGGGCGTTGTCGATGGACACCGCCGCCCGCGCGACCAGCTCCTCGGCGAGCGCCAGGTCCTCGGCGTCGAACGGCTGCGGCTTCTCCGCACGCCAGAAGTTCGCCAGGCCCAGCACGAGGTTGCCCGCCCGCAGCGGCACCGTGATCAGCGAGTGGATGCCGTACTCCAGGACCCTGGCGGTACGCTCCGGGTGCTGTGCCCGCCAGCCGGGCGCGTCGCGCAGCACCGGCTCGAGGACCGACTGCCCGGTGGTCAGACCGCGGGCCTGCGGCGAGGCGGGCACGAACCGGATCCGCTCCCCGACCGGGTACAGCGGGGAGTCCTTGCGGATGCCGGCGCAGGCGGTGCGGCGCAGCGCGGTGCCCGGTTTGGGCTCCTCGCCCTGCAGGACCGCGTCGAACAGGTCCACGGTCACGAAGTCGGCGAACCGCGGCACGGCCAGCTCGGCCAGTTCCTCGGCGGTGCGGGTCACGTCCAGGCTGGTGCCGATGCCCACCCCGGCGTCGTACAGCATGTTCAGCCGCTCCCGGGCCACCTCCGCGCGGCCGGACAGGGCCCGCAGCTCGGTGGAGTCGCGCAGCGTGGTGACACTGCCGGCCGGGCCGCCGCGCAGATCGGTGGGGCGCTGGTTGATCGCCAGCAGGCGGTCCTTGACCAGGTGCACCTCGTCGGTGGCCACCCGGCCCGAGGCCAGCAGCGCCGCCGTCTCCTCGTCGAGACCCAGCTCCAGCACGCTGCGCCGCTCGGCGTCCTCCGGCAGGTCCAGCAGGCGGCGCGCCTCGTCGTTGGCGAGCAGCAGCCTGCCGTCGGCGCCGACGATCAGCACGCCCTCGCGGACCGCGTGCAGCACCGCGTCGTGGTGCTCGTACATCCGGGTCATCTCGTACGGCCCGAGACCGTGCGTCTGGCGCAGCAGCCGCCTGCTGACCAGGGCCGTGCCCGCGGTGGCCAGCGCCAGCGCCACCGCCGCCGCCGTGAGCAGCAGGGGCAGTATCTGCTCGGCGGCCCCGCCCACGTGCTCCGTGGTGATCCCGGCCGACACCAGGCCCACCACCTTGCCCGAGGCGTCCTTCACCGGCACCACGACCTGCACCAGCGGACCGATCGTCCCGGTGACGTGCTCGACGACCGTGCCCCCGGCCACCGCGGGGCCGATGGTGCCGACGAACTTCTTGCCGATCCGGTCCGGTTTCGGGTGCGTGTAGCGGATGCCCTTGGTGTTCATCACGACGATGAAGTCCACGCCGGTCGCCTTGCGGGCCGCCTCCGCGCGCGGCTGCAGCACGGCGGTGGGATCCGCGGAGCGCAGCGCGGCCACCGTGCCGGGCGCGTTCGCGAACGTCTGGGCGACCGCGAGCGAACGGTTCTGTGCCTCCAGGTCGCTGTCGTGCCGGACCTGGAGCACCTGCGACACCACCGCCGCGACGATCAGCAGCAGCACGATCACCACTTGGAGGAGGAACACCTGTCCGGCGACGCTGCGCCCGGTCAGCACCGACCGCAGTACACCACGCCTGCCGCCGCTGCCGTCCGAGTCCCGCGGCGGCCGGCTCTGCGATGCGCGCGGCGGCCCGGAGGAACGGGGCGGCCGTGTCTCATTCCGGCCAGGCAGTCGCACCATGTGCCCATGTCTACACTGCCCGGCGCGCTCGGGCGAGACCGTCGCCCGAGGTGACTGCGCCGATCGGCGCGGCGCAGCGCGGCGCGGTCAGCGGCGGCGTGCCGGGGCCGAGCGCCGGGCGGCGAGCAGCAGCGCCACGTCGTCGGGGCGGTCCGTGGCGCGCCGGGCCTCGGCCGTGAGCCGGTCGGCGACCCCGGCCAGCGACCGCCCGCCCCGCCGCCCGCGCGCGGCGCCGGCCGTGGCGAGCGCCTGCCGCAGCGCGGCGATGCCCTCGTCGATGTCCGTGCCCGGCCGCTCCACCAGGCCGTCCGTGTAGAGGGCGAGGATCTCGTCGGGCTCCAGCAGCAGCTCGGCCACCGGGTACCGGGCGTACGGGTCCACGCCGAGGACGACACCGCCGGGGACGTCCAGCAGCCGGGTCTGCCCGTCGCGGCACCGCAGCAGCGGCGGCGGATGCCCGGCACGGGCGATGCGGGCGCGGCCGGTCGCAGGGTCGAGGCGCAGATAGCAGCAGCTGGCGAACTGACCGGGATCGAGGTCGGTCAGCAGGCGGTTGGTGCCCGCCATCACCTCGTCCGGCGGCCGGTCGCCCAGCGCGAACGCCCGTACGGCGCTGCGCAGCTGCCCCATGGTCGCCGCCGCCTGCACCCCGTGCCCCTGCACGTCGCCGATCACCAGGGCGAGTCCGTCGCCCGCCTCCACGACGTCGTACCAGTCACCGCCCACGTCCATGCCCTGGGTGCCGGGCAGATACCGGCCCGCGGTCTCCACCAGCGGATGCGTGGACAGCCGGTGCGGCAGCAGCGCCTGCTGCAGGCCGCGGGCGACGGCCGCCTCGCTGTCGTAGCGCTGCGCCCGCTCCATGGCGTGCGCGATCAGCCCGGCGAGCGCGGTGAGCACCGTGCGCTCCTCGGCGCTGAAGCGGCGCGAGCGGTCGAAGCCGAGGATGCACGAGCCGACCGGCCGTCCGGAGGCGATCAGCGGCAGGAAGGCGCGGGCGCCCTCCTCCGCGTCCAGCGGAATGCCCGGATAGGCGGCCGCGATCTGCTGCATCGACTCGAAGAACAGCGGCCGGCCCGTGGTCAGGCACTCCACACCGGGCACGTGCGCGTCGAGGCCGACCCCTTCGAACTGGGTGAGGAACCCCTGCGGGAAGCCGCTCTCCCAGGCGAGATGGAAATGCCGTTCCTGCAGCAGGTAGATGGCGAGGCGCCCGCCGCCGAACGCGGGCAGCAGCTCCTGCACCACCACTGCCGACACCTGCTGGGCGGTCACCGCGTCCGTGAGCGCGACGGCCAGGGAGATCGGCCGGTACAGCGGTGTCAGCGCGCGCCCGGCCGCCACCGGGTCCGAGGGGACGTGCTCCTCCACGGCCGGCTCCAGCTGCCCGTCCATCCGGCCCGCCGGGACGAGCGTGCAGGTCAGCAGGTCCTCGCCGGGGTGCAGCGACACGGCGAGCCAGTCACCCGCACCACTCGCGCCGCCCTCGCCGGCGGGCCGGTGCACACGGAAGTTCACCGGCTCCGGGGACAGCAGGGCCCCGCGCAGGTGGTCGTCGCACGGCGGACCGGCCAGCCACGGCAGCGCTTCCCACAGCGGACGCCCGAGCAGCGACTCCCGGCCCCGGCCGGCGAGCCGGGCGGCGGCCTCGTTGGCGTACACGACCAGCCCGAGCCGGTCCAGGCACAGCACGCCCTGCGGCAGCGGATCGGCCGCGCCGTCCGCGAAGGCGCCGGAACCGGGGGCGACCACCACTCCGGCGACCGGAGCCGGGGCCCCGCCCTCGTCGGCCGGCCACAGATCCAGCAGCCGCGGTGTGCCGTCCGGTGCCCGCAGGCTCAGCGGCGCGAGGGGCGGCTTGCCGGACGCGGTGTCCAGCAGGGCGCTCAGGACCAGGTGGGCTTCGTCCGGGGCCAGCGCCTCCGCGAACGCCGTGTCCGTCCCGTCGAAGCCGCCGGGGCGCAGCCCCAGCAGGTTGTGCAGCCGATCGTCGGCGCGCACCGTGCGGGTGCCGGGATCCCAGCCGAAGCGCGCGACGACGGCCTGCGCGGGCCGGGCCGCGCGCGGCCGCACACACAGCGGCTCGCCGTCCCAGACGACCGCGCCAGGATCGCCGTCGGCGAGTCCGAGCAACTCGGCGCCCAGCCCTTCGGCCAGCCGGGCCGGCAGCTCCCGGTCCATCGGCTCGTCCGCGGTCTCGGCCACCGTCGGGCGCAGCACGGTCAGCACCCCGAGCGGCTCGCTGCCGCCTGGCACCGGCATGTGCACCGACCCGAACGGGAAGGGCAGCACCGCCGCGAACTGCGGATACCGGCGCACCGTCTCGGTGGCGTCCGCCAGCACCACCGGCACGCCGAGGCGGTAGGCGTCGGTGACAGGGAAGGGACGGGCGACGTGCAGCCGCCACCAGGGCCGGAACAACGGCCCCGGCAGTCCGGACAGCACCGCCAGGCGCAGCAGCCCCGGGGAGCGCGACCGCAGATACACGCCCGCCACCCGGCCGCCGGCCACGTCGATCGCCCCGGTCGCGGTACCAGCCAGCAGCTTGGCCAGCCGGGCCCGCGTACGGCTCGTCCGCTCGCCACCGCTGCCGGTCATCGTCCCTGCCTTGTCCCGTGCGCCCGTCGGGTGGGATGACACAGCAAGAATGCGCCAGGGAACCGCGCGACGCACCCGCGGGGACGGAGGAAACGGGGAGAGACGGCCGTGCGGGCGTACGACGGCCGGGCGGGCGCAGGCCGACGGGGCGGGCGCTACGCCGGCCGGGCCGCGCGCACAGGGCGGGGCGGGGCGGCGGCGCGCGCAAGGCGGACGGCGACGGCGGAGACGGCGGCCGGTTTAGGACGGGCGACGGGGGAGTCGGCGGCGGGGTCAGGACGGCGACCGTCGAGACGGCGGCCGGTTTAGGACGGTGACCGGGGGGGGCGGCGGCGGGGTCAGGACGGGCGACGGGGGAGTCGGCGGCGGGGTCAGGACGGCGACCGCCGAGACGGCGGCCGTCTAGGACGGTGACCGGGGAGTCGGCGGCGGGGTCAGGACGGCGACCGCCGAGACGGCGGCCAGTCCAGGACGGCGATCGCCGAGGCGGCGGCCGGTTCAGCAGGAGGCCGGCCGTCGGCTCGGGCGGCCGACTCGTGCGGCGCGGGCCGGCCGGCGCTGCGCCGGAACGCCCAGGAGGCCAGGTGACGCGCGGACGGCGTCGAGGACCCAAGGCCAGGGCGGCGTCGGGGGCGCAGGGATGTCGGGGATGCAGGTGAAGTCCATGCGCATGACTCCCTGGCGACGCCTGCGCCGGGGCGGTCAGGACTCGGTGGGGCCCGGCGGCAGTGGGCGGGCGGTGCGCAGGCTGCGCAGCGCGAGCAGCAGGACCGCGATGTCGTCCAGGTATATGGGGTCGGGCAGCAGGTCGGTGGGAAGCAGCAGATAGGCGACCGCGCCCCAGAACACCCAGCGCGGACCCGTCGGCAGCCCGGCGCGCCGCAGCGTGCGCCGGGTGCGCACCAGCCGGACCAGCACGGCCAGGGCGACGGCGAGCAGGACCGCCGCCACGACGGCGCCGGCCACCAGCAGGGTGGTCGTGGTGTCCACGGCGGCTACGACGCCCGGTCCATGCCGTCGCCGCCCGCTGTCCGCGTCCCGCCGCTCGCCGCCACGGACCGGCCCGGTTCCGGTTCCGGTTCCGGCATGCCCGGTGTGCCGTACGCCTCGCCCACGGCCGCGCCCTGCGGGGCGGGCGCCTGCTGCCGCCGGCCCTTGGCCGTGAACTTCAGCCGCTCGAAGGTCCGGGTCAGCTGCTGCAGCGCACCCCCCGGGGTCCGGGCCTCGGGCCGCTGCTGCGGAAGGGCCGGCGAGGGGACGTCGCGGTAGGCGGCGAGGGCCTCCAGCGCCTGCTCGGCGGCCTCCTTGTACAGGTCACGGGATTTCGTCATGGCCTCCAGCGCCTCGGCGTACCGGGCGACCAGCTGCCGTTCCCGCTCCAGCTCTTCCTGGAGGGTCATCAGGGTCCAGTTCTCGCGGAGGTCGGTCAGCGCCTTGTCGACCTCACGGGGCAGCGGCCGGGGCAGCGCGACGTAGTGCCGCAGGGCCGTGAGCAGCTCGGCGGGCTCGGAGCCGTCCAGGAAGACGTTCCGGACGGTGTGCTCGCGGCTGTCGTAGCCCTCCGGCGCCGGGTCCGGAGGCAGCAGCACCGCACCGCCGCGCGGGACCTCGACGCCGAGGTCCTTCAGCGCCCAGTTGACGGCGCGGAACTGGTGCGGCGCGGCCCGGTGCTCCACCACGCGGTGCCTCAGCCCGGGCGGCAGCAGCCGGGCCAGCGGCAGCTTGCCCCGCTCGTCCGGGGTCATCGCCTCGTGCACGACGACGTTGACGCACCACGCCTCGCGGGCCGTGTCCCGCAGTCTGCGCCGCATCTCCTTGTCGTCCGCGGGAAGCGCGTTGACCTGCCGGAACCGCAGCCCGGCGACCGTGGCGTGATGGTCCCAGGAGCCGTCCTCGCCCACCGCGCCCTCGGGCCAGAACAGCGTCGCCGGCGAGGGCCAGGCCTCGTCCCACGGGCGCTCCGCCTCCGCGACGAGCCGCCACTCGTGCCCCTGCGGCCGGCCCTCCCGGGCCACGAGGGTGAGCCGTGCCCGCACGGTGACCGTGCCGGCGACCCGCCAGCGGGCCTCGAAGATCCGCCGCTGCCCCTCTTCGGACACGGGCGGCTCGGCGAAGTCGTCGATGTCACCGCTGTCCTTGTGCCGGCGCAGGGTGCGGCGGACGACTTCCTCGGGTGCGGGACCGGTGTGACGGCCGCGGGCCGCCCAGAGGGTCTGCGGGACGGTGGCGCGGTCGGTGCTGGAGTTCGACATGGGCCAATCTGCTGATGGGGGCGGGTGCGCCTTCCAGTATCACCGCTCGGCGGACGGCCGGTCGCCCGGCCCCGACGGCGGCGCGTCGCCCTGGTCGCATGCCCGGACACAGGCGGCTTACTCCGCCCCCGTCCGCGCGTCCTGGCGCACATGCGGCGTGGAGCCACCTCCGCGTGCCCCGGAGCGCAGGCCGCGTTCCGTCCCTTCGCCGCCCCGCGCACCGGCGGCACGCCGCCCCCCGCGCGCTCTTGTGTACCGGCCGCACGCCCCCCGCGCCCTCGTGCACCGGCGGCAACGCCGCCGCCTCCCGCGCCCCCGCGCACCGCCGGCCTGCTGCCCCCCGGCCGCCCGCGTTCTCGCGTCCTCGCGTCCTCGCGCACAGGGCGCGCGCCGTGCACCCGGGGTGCGTGCGGCGCGCGTCGGGCGGCCGTCGTTCACACGTGGTCGCGTCCCCGGACGGCCCGCAGAATGGTCCGGCGAACGGGGCCCGCCCGTCCATCCGCTTAGGGGCGGACCCCGTTCACCCGCCGGCCGCGCTCCGGCGTCCGCAACTCGGCCCGGAATGAAGGGGAGCTGCGTCCGTGGGCGGTGGCGCGGGACGGCGGCGTCACACCCCGACGGCGCCGTCGATCCGTTCGCGGATCAGGTCCGCGTGGCCGTTGTGGCGGGCGTACTCCTCGATCATGTGGACGAGCACCCAGCGCAGGGACACCGTGCCCCGCCAGGCGTCGTGGCCCTCGACGCCGAGGTCCGCGGCCTCGGCGACGAACGCCTCCGCGAAGGCGACTTCGGCGTGCCAGGCCTCCCAGGACGCCGCGACGACGCCGGGATCGGGGGCCGCGCCGTCGAAGTCGCCCTCCGGGTCCTGCGGGGAGGAGAAGCGCAGCTCCACGTCCTGCCCGGCGAGCACCGCCCGGAACCAGCGGCGTTCCACGTCGGCCAGGTGCCGGACGAGGCCGAGCAGGGACAGCGAGGACGGGGACACCGACCGCCGGGCCAACTCCGGCCCCAGGCCCGAGCACTTCAGCTTCAGGGTGGCGCGCTGGGCGTCCAGCATCGCCACCAGCATGCTCCGCTCGTCGCCGGTCGCGGGGCCGCTGAACCGGTGCTCGCTGCCGGCGCCGGTGAACAGTTCGATCCGTCGGTCGGGAATCTTCATGCCCACATCATGCTCCGGGAGTCTCTGCCCGATCAGCCCGTGCCGGACCTAGTGCGGGAACGCCCGGGGCGGGCGCTGACGGGGCAGCTCCTCGCGGAAGCCGGCGATGGCCGAGCTGATCTGGCGCATCAGGACGGTGTCCGACAGCCGGTCCAGGTAGAGGTTGGCGTCGGCCAGAGCGGGCAGGTCCACGCAGAAGTACAGGCTCATCAGCGGGTTGACGAACAGCTCGCTGTCCCGGGTGCGTTCGGTGAACCGCACGTCACCGAAGTCGCCGCGCACCGCGGCGGCGACGGATCCGTGCACGATGCTCGGGTGACCGGCGTGGCAGCGCTGGGCGTGGGCCACCGCGTCGAGGTAGGCGGCGCCCTCGGCGCTGTCCCGGGGAAGCGAGAACGCGCCCAGATAGCCGCCCGCGCGGTCCAGGGCGGCCAGGTTCTCCAGCGCCAGCGAGTGGTTGACGCCGTGATAGGCGTCCACCCCGAAACCCAGGCAGGCCACCAGCCGGTGCGGGACCTCCGCGAGACCCGCGACGGCGGCCAGGCTCGCCATGTCCTCCTCGGGCGTGCCGAGCCCGTGCTCGTCGCCCCGCATCAGGATGTCGGTCCCGCCGTCGACCAGCACCACCGCGTCCAGCCCGCCCAGGTGCCCGGCCAGTTCCCGGTAGGCGGCGCGCAGCGGCTCGACACCGGTGAGGGGAAAGGCGTACACGGTGTCCGGCAGCCCCTGCGCCCGGAGCCACTGCGCGAGCGAGCGCTCGGGGAAGTAGTCGCCGCGCTGCGGGGTGTCCGGGCGGACGGCGGCGACGTCCGGCGCCACCCAGTGGTCGGCGCCCAGGCCGTACAGGTCGGAGAAGGACAGGTTGGCCAGGTGCACCTCGCTTCCGGCGGACCGCAGGGCGAGCGCCAGGGGAAGCCCGGCGTAGACGTCGAAGCCGCCGCCCGCCCCGGCGACGAGGACGCGCCGGGCCCCGCGCAGACGGGTGAAGAACAGGGGCTCACGGAGGGAGGACACCGCTGGACCCTAACAGGGCCGGTTTCCGGGGCTCATCAGGGTTTCTTCCGGCGCCGCGCCGCCCTGCGCTCGGGGGCCGGCGCACCGGCGCCGGCCCCCTCATCGTCCCTGACGTGCGGGACTCACGCCCCGCTCTCGCGCAGCATGTCCTCACGCTCGACGATCTTCACGCGTTCGCGGCCCTGCGGCTCGCCGAGGGCGCGTTCGGCGGCGTCCAGCTTGTACCAGCCCTCCCAGGTGGTGAAGCGGACCTCGCGCTCGGCGAGGAAGGCGTCCACGGCCTCCGGCTCGGGCGCGGCCGGGGTGTGCAGCCGGCCGTTCGCGTAGTCGTCCAGCAGGTTGGCGACGGTCTCGTTGGCGTCGCCCTTGGTGTGGCCGATCAGGCCGACCGGGCCGCGCCGGATCCAGCCGGTGACATAGGTGGACTGCAGATGGGCGCCGCCCTCCTCGATGACCCGGCCGCCCTCGTCCGGGACGGTGCCCGACTCGATGTCCCAGGGGAGCTTGGGCAGCTTCTCGGAGAGGTAGCCGACCGCGCGGTAGACCGCCGTGACGTCCCAGTCCTTGAACTCGCCGGTGCCCTTGACGTTGCCGGTGCCGTCCAGGGCGGTGCGCTCGGTGCGCAGTCCGACGACCTTGCCGTCCTCGCCGAGGATCTCCACGGGGGACTCGAAGAAGTGCAGGAACAGCTTGTGCGGACGGTCGCCGGCATCGCGGATCGCCCAGTTCTCCAGCGTCTTGGCGACCATGTCGGCCTGCTTGTTGCCGCGCCGGGTCTCGATCGAGCCCTCGTCGTAGTCGATGTCCTCGGGGTCGACGATGACCTCGATGTTCGGCGAGTGGTCCAGCTCGCGCAGCTCCATCGGGCTGAACTTCGCCTGGGCGGGGCCACGCCGGCCGAAGACGTGGATCTCCACCGCCTTGTTGGCCTTCAGGCCGTCGTAGACGTTCGGCGGGATCTCGGTCGGCAGCAGTTCGTCCGCGGTCTTGGCGAGGATCCGGGCCACGTCGAGCGCGACGTTGCCGACGCCGAGCACCGCGACCTTCTCGGCCTGCAGCGGCCAGGTGCGGGACACGTCCGGGTGGCCGTCGTACCACGAGACGAACTCGGCGGCGCCGTGGGAGCCGTCCAGGTCGATGCCGGGAATCGGCAGCTCGCGGTCGGCCGTCGCGCCGGTGGAGAAGATCACCGCGTCGTAGAAGGCGCGCAGGTCGTCCAGACTGATGTCGGTCGGGTAGTCGACGTTGCCGAACAGCCGGATCTGCGGCTTGTCGAGGACCTGGTGCAGGGCGGTGACGATGCCCTTGATGCGCGGGTGGTCGGGCGCGACGCCGTACCGGATCAGGCCGAACGGGGCGGGCATCCGCTCGAAGAGGTCGATGGACACGCCGGGGTCGGCGGCCACCTCGGACTTGAGCAGGGCGTCGGCGGCGTAGATCCCGGCGGGGCCGGCTCCGACGATGGCTACCCGCAGGGGGCGCGGCATGATCAGGTTCCCTTCGCGTCTGATGGGCGGCTCTGATCGGGAAGCCTAAACTAAGGGTGACCTAACTCGGTATGCGGGTCGGGTCTATGACCTCATAAGTGGATCTTATGGCTGGGCCAGGCCTGCCTCATCCCCTGTCCTCGGTGTTCCGCCGCAGCGGCGCGATGCGCGACCCTGTCCTCCTGGCGTGAGAGGGGGCGGGCGTGGGCGCGGACACGAGGACGGCCGTGGCGGTGACCGGCGGCAGCGGATTCGTCGGCAGTCATCTGGTACGACGCCTGCTGGAGCGGGGTTATCCGGTACACGCCACCGTGCGCGACAGGGCCGACGCGCCGAAGGTCCGGCCGCTGTGGGAACTGCAGGAGGCGTTTCCCGGCCGACTGGAGCTGTTCGAGGCGGACTTGCTGAAGTCCGGCGTCTTCGACGCCGCGTTCCGCGGCTGCTCGGTCGTCTTCCATGTGGCCTCGCCGTTCCTGATGCCGGAGCAGATCAGGGACGGCCGGCGGGACGTCGTGGACCCGGCGCTGCTGGGCACCCGCAACGTCCTGGGGGCGATCGAGCGGACCCCCGAGGTGCGGACGCTCGTCCTCACCTCCACCGTGGGCGCCGTCTTCGGCACGTACGCCGACGTGCTCGCGATGGACGGTCAGGTTCTCTCCGAGCGGTACTTCAACACCACCAGCACCGTCGAGGACAACCCCTACCACTACGCCAAGACGCTGGCCGAACGCGCCGCCTGGCGGGCCGAGTCGGCGCAGGACCGCTGGCGCATGGTGTCGGTCAACCCCGGGCTGATCCTGGGACCTTCCTTCACGCCGGCCTCCGGTTCCGGCAGCCTGTTCCTGCTGGACGAGCTGTTCCAGGGGTACTTCTGGTACGGCGCCCCGGACTTCAGCTTCACCACGGCGGACGTCCGGGACGTCGCCGACGCGCACATCGCCGCCGCCGAGAACCCGGCGGCGCACGGGCGGTACATCGTGGCCGCCGAGACCATGACGTCGTTCCACGAGATGGCCCGCGTCATCCTCGCCCACCACCCCCGCGATCCACGCCTGCCGCGCACCAGGCTGCCGCACTGGCCGGTCCGCGTCCTGGGCCCCGCCTTCGGCCTCACCCAGGACTACATCCGCAAGCACCTGGGCATCCGCTTCCGCGTCGACAACAGCCGCAGTGTCCGCGAACTCGGCCTGACCTACCGTCCGTTGGAGGAGACCCTGCTCGACCACTACGAGAGCCGGCGCGCCCGCCGGCGGCGCGGCTGACCCGTCCCGGGCCTCACGCGGGCCGCACGATCCGGTGGATCGCCGACTCGCCGGCGCCGTAGATCGACTCCTCGCGTATCGACGCCCCCGGGCCCGGCGCGTGCACCATCATCCCGCCGCCGGTGTAAAGGCCCACATGCCGGTCGTCGTCGAAGAAGAGCACCAGGTCACCGGGCTCGATCCCGGCGAGGGTGACAGGGGCGCCGGCGAGCGCCTGCCGGTACGCGGCCCGTGGCAACTCGACCCCGGCGGCCCGCCAGGCTGCCTGGGTGAGGCTGGAGCAGTCGTACGAGTCCGGCCCGGTCGCACCCCACACACACGGCTTCCCGATCTGCGCCCGGGCGAACGCGATGGCCTTGGCGGCCCGCGCGGCCCGGGGCGAACCGGCGACGGGGTGCAGGGAGCCGGTGCCGGTCATGGAAGCCATGGCGTCCGGCGCGGTGGTCCAGGGCTCCGGCGCGGGAGACTCCGCCCACTGCGACCCGGGCCACTGCCCGGCCGCGGGGGCGGCGGGTACGGCGGCTGGGGGTGGCGTGCCGGTCGCGGAGGCCGGCGGTACCGCTGTGAACGGAGGGGGCGGTGGGGCCATGACCGATGCCGGGGGCGCTGCCGCGACCGGTGCCGCTGCCGGTGCGGATGCCGGTGGTGCGGGCGCGGGGGCCGGTTCTGCGACCGTGAACGGAGGGGGCGGCGGGGCCATGGCGGGGGAGCCGCCCGTGTCCGGCGCGGGTGGTGCGGCCGTGGCGGTAACCGGGCCGGGCGTTGCCGCCGTGAAGCTCGGTGAGGACGTAACCGACGCGGGCGGTACGTCCGTCCCCGGTGCCGGTGCCGGTGCCGGGGACGCGGTCATGGACCGGGGCGGCTCGGCGGCCGTGACGGACGCGGCGTGGGCGGCCGCCGTGGAGGTGGTCAGTCGGGCGGTGTACCGCGAGAGCACGTCGCTCGCGGCGGCGAGCTTGCGCTGGTTGGCCGCCTTCGAAGCGCCGGGGGAGGTGCGGCCCGACCGGGCGACACCGGGGAACGGACTCGGCCCCTGGGCCGGGGTTCCCTGGGCGTCGGAGAGGGCGGTCACCGGGAGCACGGCGGTCTCGGCAGGACCGAGACCGGCCACTCGCGCCCCACCCAGGGCTCCGGACACCGCCGCACCCGGGTCGACCGTCAACCCTGTGCCCAAGCCCGCCGGTTGAGCGGTATCGAGGCCGGCCGGCAGTCCGGTGTCCAGGCCCCCCGGACCCGAGCTGCCCAGGCCGGACGGAAGTCCCGTACTCAGGCCGGTTGGGTCCGCCGTACCGAGGCCGGCGGGCAGTACGGTGTCCAAGCCCCCCGGTTCCGACGTACCCAGGCCGGACGGCAGTCCCGCACCCGGACCGGCGGCATTCACCGTTCCCGGACCCCCCGACTGCAGCGGCCCGAGTCCCGCCGGCTCCACCGGCCCGAGCCCCGCCGGTACGCCCCCGGCGAGCGGAGCCGTAAGGGCTGCCGAGCCGGTCGGAGCCATCAAGCCTGCCGAACCGGTCGGGGCCATCAAGCCTGCCGAACCGGCCGCAGCCGTCAGGGCCCCTGGACCGGCCGGGGCCGTCAGGGCTCCTGGACCGGCCGGGGTCGCCTGGCCGGCCGGGGCCGTCAGGGCTGCCGGCCCCGGCGGCTGGACGCCCCCGGTGCCCCAGGTACCTCCGTCGCCCCCGCCACCTCGGACCTCGCCGATCGGCCCGGAGAAGTCACCTGCCCCGCCCGGGAGTTCGGGGCGCCGTGGACCGGGAAGTGCCGCTCGGGCGCTTTCGCGGGCGGCGAGGGCCAGGCTCTCCGGGTCCGTGGGCCGGCCGGCCGTCAGCTCGGCCACCGTACGCTCGGCGGCCCGCTCCAGGGCCTCGGTGCGGCGCGCTGCCAGGCCCGGGGCGTCCGGTGTGCCGCCCCACCGGTCCCGGCCGCGCCGCTCGGCCGGCGGGGCGTCGGGGAGCCGGTCCGCGGGGAGCACGGCGGGTACGGTCGGGCCGAGCTTGGCACGGGCCGCCTCGAACCACTGCCGGGCGACCTCGTCGAGAGCGGGATCCGGCCGCCGCCGCTTGGCGAGCGGAACTCCCCGCGAGCGCTTCACCGAGGCCATGGCCCGGGTCGCGTTGTAGTTCCCGGTCGCGTTCTCGGCCTGGTCGTAAAGGGAGTCGATCCGTTGCCGTACCTCGTCCCGTCCCGGTACTCCGTCGCGGCTCTCCGGCGCCATGGAAGACACGCTCCTTCCTTGCCCCGCAGGGCAGTTGGGCCGTTGCGTCCGGTCCCTCACCTGCCGGGCGGCCTCGCGTCAACCTAGCCAAGGTGTGTGGCTCATGTGAAGGTTGAGAGGCGAAATGTCCGATACCTTTTTGTGATGTTCGCGACGGCGGTCGAAGGGGAAGGGGCGGGACCCGCGGTTTCCTGTGAGGTGCCGGTGAATTCGCGAGGGCGTTGAACACATCGGCCCGGCCGTCCGTATGAGCCCGGGGAGTTCCACGCCCGACCGACGCACCGGCGCACACACCACACAGGGGACGACCTTGGCACGCAACAAGCGCAGACGCCCGACCCGCGCACGACGCGCGACCTTCGCAGCGGTCGCCCTGATGCTGGGCGGAGGCGGGCTCGTCGCGGCGAACGTCTACGCCTCCGCGACCGAGTCCTGGGGCGACGGATCCGGCACGAACGGAACCGGCCACGTCCTGTCCACCGGCATGCCCACGATCGACTGCCCGGATGTCGGCACCCGGCTGACCGCCGTACCCGAGGCGGCCCGATCCGACGTGGACCGTGAACTCGCCCTGCTGGACCGGCAGACGGCCGACGCCTACCGGCAGCTCCAGCAGTCGGGCTGGACGGCCGGCCAGGACTCCGGCTCGGTCGACGACACCATCATGAAGCCGCTCGAGGAGAAGCGGGCCGGGTCGATCGCGCGGATCGCGGACGCCGTCGACCGGGCGGGGGAGCGCCCGCAGGGCCTGGACGCCCTCGCCGGCTGCACCCTGCGCCCCGGAGACGACGCAGGCGCCCAGGCGACGGCCGCCCCGTCCGGCGGCTCCCCGGCCACCGCCTCTCCGTCCGGATCCGCCCCGCCGAACGGCGCCGGGCAGGGCGGCAACGGGCCCGTCGCCTCCGACTACGCGGACATCACCTCGGTGCAGCCCGATGTGCCGAGCCCGCCGCAGCAGGCCGACGCCTCGCGCGGCAGCTTCACCTCCGAGTGCGGAGTCAACGCGAACGGACTGCGCAACTCCGACAACGTCATCGTCGCCCCCGGCGTCTCCAACGGCGCCCACCACTTCCACGACTACGTCGGCAACCAGGGCAACAGCGCCTTCGCTAGCGACGACGACCTGGCGAAGGCCGGGACGAGCTGCGTCGACCAGGGCGACAGGTCCACGTACTACTGGCCGGTGCTGCGCCTGCAGGACGGCACGCAGGAGCGGGACGCCGGATCCCCCGGCGGCGGCACGGAGGGCAACGCGGGCCGGATCGTCACCCCCAAGCAGGTCACCCTGACCTTCGTCGGCAACCCGCGCGGCAAGGTCACCGCCATGCCCCGCTTCCTGCGCATCATCACCGGCGACGCCAAGGCCTTCGTCAACGGGCCCGCCAACGCCAACGCGTCCTGGAGCTGCACTGGTTACGAGGACCGGCAGCTGAAGGACAAGTACCCGCTGTGCCCGCAGGGCAGCGACGTGGTGCGCACCTTCCGCTTCCAGAGCTGCTGGGACGGCCGCAACACCGACAGCGCCAACCACCGCACGCATGTGGCCTTCACCGCCCCCGACGGCTCCTGCCCGGCCGGCTTCCAGCCGATTCCGCAGCTGGTGCAGCGCCTCGTCTACGACGTCCGGGCGCCGAGCCTGCAGGACGGCGGCCGGACGGTCCCGCTGTTCGCCGTCGACTCCTTCCCCGAGCAGCTGCACAAGCCCGTCACCGACCACGGCGACTTCATCAACGTCTTCGACGAGGACCTGATGCGCCACATGGTCGACTGCATCAACTCCGGCCGTGTGTGCGGCCCCGACGGTGACGGCTCGGGTGCGACCGCGTCGCCCACGCCGGGCTCCGGCTCCGGTACGACGGCCGACCCGGGCTCCGGCTCCGGTACCACGGCCGCCCCGGGCGGCGGTGCGACCGAGCAGCCCACCTCCTCCGCCACCTCCGGCTCGGCCCCGACGGCTTCCCAGCTCCCGCGGACCGACGCGACCACCACACCCCACCGCACGGCCGCACCGACCCGCACGGCCGCACCGACCCGCACGTCCGCACCGACCCGCACGACCGGGCAGCACCACCGCACCACCCAGCCGGACCAGGGCAACGGACAAGACCACGGCACCGAGCAGGGCCACGGCACCCTGAGCGACCGCACCGCCCAGCCCGAGCGGTCCACCGGCCCCGCCCGCCCGGTGTCCACGTCCTCGCCCGCTCCGCCCCGGCAGTCGCCGCAGGCCGAGCCCAGCCGGTCCGCGTCCGGCCAGGCCGGCGCCGTCGGGAACGTCCCGCCCGCACAGCCCCAGGCGCAGGGGACACAGGGCGCGCTCGCGGAGACCGGGTCGCATCTGTGGCCCGCGGCGCTCGGCACCCTGCTCGCGCTGTCCGGCCTGGTCATGCTGCTCCGGGCCAGGCGCCTGCGGTACTGACCGTCTCCGCCGCGGCGGCCCGCTCCACCAGCGGGCCGCCGCTTGCCCGGCAGGGAACGAGCGACGGCCGGACGGCTTGTGGGAGCGCTCCCAAGGGGTTCAGGATGAGCCCATGCCTTCTCCGTCTCCCACCCCGGCCATCCGCCCGTACCGTCCCGCCGACCGCGACGCGGTGGCCGACGTCTGCGTCCGCACCGCGCACAACGGCGGCGACTCCCGGGCCCTGTACCCCGACCAGCGCCTGATGCCCGCGCTCTTCGCCGAGCCGTACTGCCGCTTCGACCCGGACCTCGCCTTCGTGCTGGACGACGGCACGGGACGGGCCGTGGGCTACATCGTCGGCACCGCGGACACCGAACGCTTCGTCAAGGACTTCCGGCACAGCTGGATCCCCCTGCTCGCCGACCGCTGTCCGGAGCCCGTGGAGCCGCCCCGCACGCCCACCGAGGAGATGATCCGCCTTCTGCACCACCCGGAGCGCATGCTCGTGCCCGAACTCGCCGGCCACCCCGCCCATCTGCACATCGACCTGCTGCCGCCGTGGCAGGGGCAGGGCCACGGCCGGCGGCTGATGCACACCTTCCTGAACGCCCTGCGCGACCAGGGAGTTCAGGCCGTCCACCTCGGCATGGTCACCGTCAACACCGCCGCCCGCGTCTTCTACGACCGGCTCGGCTTCGAGGAGATACCGGTCGCGGACGCCGGTCCCCTCACCTATCTGGGCCGGTCCACGACCGTGGACTGAGGCGCCGCGGGCGGCCGTTCGCGGTCCTCAGCCCAACCGGAGGGTGCGCTTGGCCAGTTCGTACGCCGGCCGCATCGCCTCGTGCTCCTCGGTGTCCATGCCGCCGAGGTGCAGGACGACCGGGCCGTCGGGTGTGCCGACGGCCAGCGCCGTCTCCTTCTTCGTCTCGCCCAGGAGCTTGCTGGTGCAGAGGTACTCCACCTCCACGCCCTTCAGGCCGCCGCCGGTCCTGACGGAGCGGTACGCCGCCTTGCCGGCGCCGTCCTCGGCGGCGACGAACTGCCGCAGCACCGTGCCCGGACCGGGGGTGCCCGCCTTGCCGGTCCACACGCGCAGGAACCCGATGTGCCCCGCCGGCTTGGCGTCGATCTCGCAGGCCGCGGTGACCGGGCCCTGGTGCAGCAGGGAGTCGGCGACGGCGGCGCTCGGGTCGTCGCCGGAGCCCTTCGACGCCTTCGACTGCTCCGCCCCGGCGTCGATCGCCCTGGCCTTCCAGTGCGCCGCCACGTCGAAACGGACGGGCAGCGCGCAGTCCGAGCCGGCCGCGCCGACCGAACCGCCCCTCACCGCCGCCGACTCGGCTTCGCTCGTGTCGGACGGGGTCGCGCCGGCCGCGCCCTTCCCGTCGTCGGCCGCCGACCCCGCGCACCCGCCGAGCAGCGTGGCGAGCGCCACCGCCACAGCCGCTCCCCGCCCCGCGAACCCCACTCCGACCCGCACGTCCTGCCCCCTCCTGTTCAGGGGCGCAACTGTAACCGAGGGCACGGACGACGCCGCGGGGACATCCGCACGGTCCGGTCAGCCGGTGGTGAGGGCCTTGCCGTAGACCGTGGAACTGCGCCGGACCGTCATGCCCAGGCGCTCGTACAGCGGGAGGGCGCCGGTGCCGGAGTGGGTCCACAGGGTGCAGACAGGCCTGCCGAGGCGGTGGAAGGTGCGGAACGCCTCATGCAGCAGCAGGCGGGCGATGCCCCGGTCGCGCTGGTCGCGCCGTACCGCGACCCGTTCGACGTAGCCCTCGTCACGGCCGGGGGCGTCCAGCGACAGCACCGCCCCCACCAGCTGGTCGCCGGCGAAGGCCAGCGGTGACGCCGCCGGCAGGAACGCGGCGCGCTCGACGGTGTGCCGCGCCCATTCCGGGTAGCTCTTGCGCCGCCGCTGCCACTCGTCGAACGCGTCCTCGGTGAGCCGGTACGCGGCCTGCTCGTCGCCGGGCCGGAACGGCCGTACGGCGATGCCCTCCGGGGGATCGGGCACCTCGGGTTCGCCGGGCAGCGCGATCTCCAGCAGCCACTCGGTGACCATCCGGGAGTATCCGCCGGCCCGCAGCAGCGCGGTCGCGGCGTGATCGGCGTCGGCGACGGTCTGCGCGAGCCGGTCGCCGCCCGCCTGCCGGGCCCGCGCCTCGGTCCAGGCGAGCAGGGCGCCGCCGAGGCCGCGGCCCCGGTGCCCGGGGTGCACGACGACCCGGGCACGCCGCCCCTTCACCCAGCCGTAGCCGGCCACGGCTCCGCCGTCGGCGTGCACGAGCAGCGTGTCGTGCTCCGGCCGTACGCCGGGCAGGGTCAGCTCGGCGGCGATGCGGTCGGCGCCGGTCGTGACGCGGCCGTGCAGCGCGCGCTCGTACGCGGCGACCAGGCCGTGGATGGCGTCCACGTCGGCACCGGTCGCGGGCCGGCACCGGTAGCCGGCCGGCGGCGGAGGGCGGAGGCCGGACTCGCGTGCACCCGCCCCTGTCACGGCATCCCCTCCCGTTCTCGCGTGCACACTCCCTACCCGGCGGCACCGCCCGCCACGCCCGCCGTTTGCGGGGTACGGCGGCGGCACGGCAGGGTGCGGGTGTGGCTACCTTGCTGATCGTCCATCACACCCCGTCGCCCAACTGCCAGGCCCTGTTCGAGGCCGCCGTCGCCGGCGCCACCGCGCCGGAGATCGAGGGCGTCGGCGTCGTCCGCCGCGCGGCCCTGTCCGCGACCGCCTCCGACGTCCTGGAGGCCGACGGCTATCTGCTCGGCACACCGGCGAACCTGGGGTACATGTCCGGCGCGCTGAAGCACTTCTTCGACCAGGTCTACTACCCCTGCCTGGACGAGACCCGGGGCCGCCCGTTCGGCTACTACGTGCACGGCGGCAACGACGTCACCGGCGCCGTCCGCGCCATCGAGGCCGTCACCACCGGCCTCGGCTGGCGCCGTGCGGCGAACCCGGTCACCGTCACCGGCGAGCCCGGCAAAGCCGACACGGAGGCGTGCTGGGAACTCGGGGCCACCATCGCGGCGGGGCTGATGCCCGGCGCGTGAGCGCGAGCACGGGGGAGGCGGCGCCCGGCCGGCCGAGGTCTTCCGCCTTCAGCGCCGACGGCCTCGGTCGGCACACGGCAGCCGCGGACCGGGCGGCCGGTCCCCGCCGACGCACTGCTGCGGCCGCACGCCGAGCCGCCGGTTCCGGCCGACGCGGCCCGCGCCCTCACGGCTTGCGGGCCACCCCGACGTACACCGGCTGCTCGTGACCGACCCGCATCCCCGGCTCGGGGCGCCACCGCGTCGCCGGTACGACACCCGGCTCGCACAGCTCCAGGCCGGCGAAGAACCGGCGCACCTCGGCGTGCGAGCGCGCCCGGACCCGGGTGCCGCCGGAGCGGTACACGGCGGCGATGCGCTCCCACACCTCCGGGTCGAACTCGGCGCCGACATGCGAGAGCATCAGCCAACTGCCGGACGCCAGCGGCTCCGTGAGGGCCCGTACGACGCCGTACGGATCCTCCTCGTCGGCGACGAACGGCAGCAGCGCGATCAGTGACAGGCCCACCGGCCGGGTGAGGTCCAGATGCTCGCGCGCGTACGCGACGATCCGCTCCGGCTCGCGGACATCGGCGTGCAGATAGGAGGTACGACCCTCGGGCGTGCCCTGCAGCAGGGCTTCGGCGTGCCGCAGCACGATCGGGTCGTTGTCGGCGTACACCACCCGGGCGCTCGGTGTGACCTCCTGCGCGATCTGGTGCAGGTTCGGCTCGGTGGGGATCCCGGTGCCCACGTCCAGGAACTGGTCGACCCCCTCGCGGGCGACGAAACGGACGGCCCGGTTCATGAACTCGCGGTTCGCCCAGGCCGTGTCCTTGACGTCCGGGAACAGCTCCAGCACCTTGTTCGCGGCCTCGGCGTCGACGGGGTAGTGGTCCTTGCCGTCCAGGAACCAGTCGTACATCCGCGCGGGATGCGGCTTGCCGGTGTCGATCCGCTCCGGGCTGAATCCGGTGTCTGTCACGTCGGCTCTCCAACAAGGGCTCGGACGGGTGGGGGGTCAGCGGCAGCGGGAGGCGGCCGGGCTGTCGTGCCGGTGCCAGACGGTCTCGACCACGCGGCCGTCGGGCAGGGTGTGCCGGGGCGGCCCCTCGGCCCGCACGAAACCGGCCCGGGCCAGGGCCCGCCGGCTCGCGGTGTTCCCGGGCTCGGCGCCGGCCCGTACCGTGGCCAGCCCGGCATGGGCGTGCGCGAGGGCCGCGCCCGCGCGGAACAGCTCCGCGCCCAGGCCCTGGCCGCGGCAGGCCGGTGCCAGCCAGCCGCCCATCTCGCCCGTGCGCGGCTCCAGTTCGAGGGCGCCCGCATAGCAGAGGTCCGACCTGCGGACACAGACGAGCAGCAGGGGGTCGTCCGGGCCGGGCACATACGGCCGGGCCAGCTTCCGGGGCACCCGGCGCCCGTCCTCACCGGCCGGCCGCCAGGCCAGCAGGGCCCTGCGGACGCCGGGGTCGGGCAGGACCTCGTCCGCCTGGGTGCCGAGCCAGCGCTGCGCCTCGGCGTCGGCGCAGGCGGCGAGCGCCGCCGCCACGTCCAGTCGGATGCGGGGCGTGAACAGCAGCAGGCGTTCGGTGGCCAGGACATGCCGGCCGGCCTCGGGCCCGCACCGCCCGGGCACGGGCAGCACGGCCGGCGCGGCCCGCCTCCGGCGGATCACCGACCAGCCCATGCACACCCCCGACGCAGCCGACGCCCGGCGGCCACGGACTCCGTGCCCCGGCCGGATGCGGACCACCCGCACCGCCGGCGAATCTACCCGGGTCCGGGAGCCGGCCGGGGTGTGGTGAGGGGCGTTTTCGGCCGGAGAGGGGGGAGGGGAGAGGAGTGGTGCGGGGTGGGGCGGGGTGGGGCCGGGATCGGCGCCCGGATGCCGGTCGGTCGTGGGTGAGTCCGGTCCGTTGCGGGGTTCCGGCGGGCAGGGGGCTTGGCGGCCGGTGCCGGGGGAGCGCGCCTGTCAGCCGTCCTGTTCCTCGGAGCCGGGCTTGGGGTGGGTGCGGGTCCAGGAGGGGTCGGCGGCCGGTGCGGGGGTGGGGGTGATGTGGTGCATGGGGATCCTTCGGACTAGTTCGGACTGGTGGGGACGGTCCGGCAGTCGGTGGGGGGCCGTGTCAGCCGGGGCCGGTGGGGAGCTCCGCCCAGACGATTCCGCCGGGCCGGCCGCCGACCGGGCTCACGCCCCAGTCGCGGCTGAGCGTGTCGACCAGGAACAGCCCCCGCCCGTGCTGGTCCTCCGGGCCGGGGTGGCGCACCGCCGGCAGCACCGGGCCGCCTGCCTGGTCCTCGACCTCGATGCGTAGCCGGTCCGCCGTACGGCGCAGTCGGCAGGCGATCCGCGTACCGGCCGCGTGCACGAGGGCGTTCGTGACCAGCTCGGAGGTCACCAGAACCGCGTCGTCCCGGGCGCCTTCCGGCACGTCCCAGGCGGTCAGCAGGTCGCGGACGACCCGTCGGGCGGTGCCGACGGCCGCCGGGCGGGCCGGCAGGTCGAACGCGGCGGAGCGGCGCGGCGCGGGCCCGGAGGCGGGTCGGCCGGCGCCGACGGGCCCAGCGAGCCGACCGAGGTGCTCGCCTCCGGGCGGTATCAGGACACCGGCCGGGACCGACGGCCCGCACGGCTGCCACACGGCGTCCGCACCGGAGCGCGGCATGTCCTCGCCGCCGGCCCCAGTCCGGCCCGCCGCGTCCGCCGCTCCCGTGCGCGGGTGTGGTCCTTGAGCGGTGTCTGCGCACTGGTCGGGCGTGTACCCGTCTCTCGTGCACTGGTGTGGTCCTTGAGCGGTGTCTGCGCACTGGTCGGGCGTGTACCCGTCTCTCGTGCACTGGTGTGGTTCTTGAGCGGTGTCTGCGCACCGGTCGGGCGCGTCCCGGTCTCCTGCGTACCGGTGTGGTCCCTGAGCGGTGTCCCCGCACCGGTCGGGCGTGTCCGCCGCTCCTGCGTACCGGTGAGGTCGGTCCTCGGGGCCCGCCGGCCGTACTCCTGGGCCTGACTCGTCCGCGGCCTCGTGCTCCGGGCCCGTGCCGCCCGGAGCGGCGCCCGGCCGGACCACGGGAGCCGCAGCCCGGACCGGCCGGGCAGCGGGCGGATGCGGAGGGTCCGCGGTGTCTGCGCCGCCGGGACGGGCCCCGGGCCGGGGTGGTGCGGAATCCGGGGGAGCGGGCGGGCCGTCCGCGGGGACCGGTAGCCGGTGCGGGCGTGGGAACGCCGGCAGGGGTAACGGGGCCGGCGGCGGTTCGGCGGAGCCGGGGGGCTCGGCCGGGTGGGGCAGGGGTCGAGGGAGGGAGGGCGGAGCCATCGCCGTGCGCCTTTCGTCCGGCCTCGTGCGGGGGGTGTCCGGTGTCGGGCCGGCCGCTCGCGCAGCAGACGACGCACCGCCTCCCGACGAGGCCTGGTGCGGCCGAGGTCTCCCCCAACCCGGCCGGGCCGCCTGCTCCTTGGGCCGACCGGAGCAGTTCGTCCACTGTGGCACCCGCCAAGAACCCTCCGCAACCTGCAAGTTGAAATTTGCAGGCAGCGAAGTGCATGCTGCTTCGGGCCGGAACGTGATCGAAGGGGCCGGGGAAGCGATCGTGTGCGACCGTGTCCTGTGACCTGTCGAGGGGGGTGGGGGCGTGACCGCGGAGACCGACTGGGGCGGCGCCCCCTCCGTGCTGCGCATGATCCTCGGCCGGCAGCTGGAGGAACTGCGCACCCGGGCCGGCCTCAGCTACGCCGAGGCGGGCGCCGCCATCGGGGTCAGCCACTCCACGATCCGCCGCATGGAGGCCGCCAAGGTGGCCCGGCTCAGACTCGCGGACGCCGAGAAGCTGCTCCAGGTGTACGGCGTCACCGACCAGGACGAGATCGACACCTTCCTGAAGTCCGTGCGCGAGGCCAACAAACGCGGCTGGTGGCACACCTACCGCGATGTGATGCCCGACTGGTTCGCCGCGTATCTCAGCCTGGAACAGGCCGCGTTGCAGATCCGCGCGTACGAGAACCAGTTCGTGCACGGCCTGCTGCAGACCGAGGACTACGCCCGCGCCCTGCTCGGCGCGGACAGCCCGCACGCCTCCGCCGAGGCCACCGAACGCCGGGTCGCGCTGCGCATGCGCCGCCAGGAGCTGCTGACCCGTCCGGCGCCGCCGCGGGTGTGGGTGGTGATGGACGAGACCGTGCTGCGCTGGCCGGTCGGCGGCGCCGCGGTGATGCGGGCGCAGATCGACCATCTGATCGAGGTCAGCCGGCTGGCCCATGTCACCGTGCAGATCATGCCGTTCGCCAACGGCCCGCACCCGGCGCTGCGGGCGGGCGCCTGCCACCTCTTCCGGTTCCGGGCCCGCGAACTGCCCGACATCGTGTACCTCAGCGGCCTGGTCGGGGCCGTCTACCTCGACAAGGCCGACGACGTCGTGGTCTACCGGGAGGCGCTGGACCGGCTCGGCGCCCAGGCCGCGCCCGCCCGGAGGACCGAGGCCCTGCTCGGCGCGATCCGCAAGGAGCTGTGACCCACCAGTTCGTACGCAAGCCCCCACCCCCGACCCGAATGGGAGACACGGCGTTGCCCGACAACGGATGGCCGGCCGACCGCATCGACACCGAGAACGCCCACTCGGCGCGCATCTACGACTACATCCTCGGCGGCAAGGACTACTACCCCGCCGACAAGGAGGCCGGCGACGCCATGGCCCGCGAATGGCCCGCGCTCCCGGTCCACATGCGCGCCAACCGCGACTGGATGAACCGCGCCGTGCGCTGGCTCGCCGAGGAGGCGGGTATGCGCCAGTTCCTGGACATCGGCACGGGCATCCCGACCTCCCCCAACCTGCACGAGATCGCGCAGGCCGTGGCCCCCGAGTCGCGGGTCGTCTACGTCGACAACGACCCGATCGTGCTCACCCTCTCCCAGGGCCTGCTGGCCAGCGCGCCCGAGGGCCGGACGGCGTACCTGGAGGCCGACTTCCGTGACCCGGCGGCCATCCTCGGCGCCCCCGAGCTGCGCGAGACCCTCGACCTGAGCCGGCCCGTCGCCCTGACCGTCATCGCGATCGTCCACTTCATGCTGGACGAGGACGACGCGGTCGGCGTCGTACGGCGGCTGCTGGAGCCGCTGGCCTCCGGCAGCTATCTCGCGATGTCCATCGGCACCGCCGATTTCGCGCCCGAGGAGGTCGGCCGGGTCGCCCGCGAGTACGCGGCCCGGAACATGCCGATGCGGCTGCGCACCCTTGAGGAGGCCCACGAGTTCTTCGAGGGGCTCGAACTGGTCGAGCCGGGCATCGTCCAGGTGCACAAGTGGCACCCCGACGGCACCGGCGAGGCCGGCATCCGGGACGAGGACATCGCGATGTACGGCGCGGTCGCCCGCAAACCCTGACGGGCCGGCCCCCCCGCGCGGCCGCCCGACGGCCCCGCCGGACCCGGGGCCGGGGTCCGACCCACCTCCCGGACCCCGGCCCCGACCCCTTCGCACGGCGGGACGGACCGCTCGCCGCCCGCTAGCGTGAGCCCATGTACGCCACCCGAGTCTCCCGGCGGATCCAGGCGCCTCCGCACGCCGTGTACCAGGTCCTGACCGACGCCGACGCGATCGCCGCCTGGCGCGTCCCGGCCGGCATGACCGCCCGCGTGCACACCTTCGACCTCCGGGAGGGCGGCGCCTTCCGGGTCTCCCTCACCTACGACGACGCATCCGCCACCGGCAAGTCGGGCGGGGCCACGGACACCTACCGCGGTCACTTCGCCCGGCTTGTGCCCGGCGCGCTGGTGGTGGAGGTGCTGGAGTTCGAGACCGGCGACGACGCCGTGCGCGGCACCATGACCATGACGACCCGGCTCACCGCGGCCGGCGACGGCGGCACGGACGTGGAGATCCTGCACGAGGGCGTCCCCGACGCCGTCCCCCGCGAGGACAACGAACGCGGCGCCCGGATGGCCCTCGACAACCTCGCCCGGCTCGTCGAGGAGACGGCGGGCCGCCGGGCGTCCGGCGCCGAATGACCGAAAGAGCGCGGAAACCCGACCGGAATCCGGCGCAACCGTCCGGCTGTCTCGTGTTCGGCGAACGGAAGGGGAAAAAGGCAGGGGAAAGCGGAACCACGGCAAGGGAATTGAGGTCTTAAGGTCCGCCGACGGCCGGGATCAGCCCGGTCGTACAGAAAACGGGGGAATGAGACGTATGTCCGTCCGCAACCGCACCACCCTGATCACCGCCGTGGCCCTCACCGGCGGCCTGACCCTGGCCGCCGTGACGCCCGCCCTCGCGGGCGCCGGGGCGGACCGGACCACCCGCGCCGCCGCCGTGTCCTCCGCCCAGGGCGACCCGCGCAACGTCTCCCAGCACGTGGCCGACTTCTACGGCGCCTACATCGACGCCGTCTGGTCCGTCGACGACAAGTCCGCCGGCGACGCCGCCAAGGCGCTGCGCGCCTTCTACCTCTCCGCCGCCGCGCAGAAGAGGGTCGCCGCCTTCGAGAAGAAGGAGCACGCCGACGGCATCCTGTTCGCGCAGAACGTGCCCGTGAAGTGGAAGGTCGCCTACACCGGCTCCGGCGCGGGGCACGCCACCAGCCGGGTCACCCTTACCTGGAGCGACGGCGCGCATGCCGAGGTCAGCCGGATCGACGTGCAGTCCGACCTGAAGACCCTGAAGATCACCGACCTCAAGCAGGTCCGCTGACCGGGGGCGTGCGGTCCCGCCCCGCCCCACTCGGGGCGGGGCTCACGCCCGCCGTGCCGGTCAGGGGCGCCCGTGCGGGGCGTAGGACCGGGGCAGCGGCATCCCGCGGCCGGCCATGATCTGCCGTACGCGGTCCGGGTAGTCGGTGATGACGCCGTCGACGCCCATGTCCATCAGCGCCTCCACGGTCGCCGGGTCGTCACAGGTCCACGGGACCACCTTCAGCCCGCGGGCGTGCGCCTCGGCGACCATCGCCGCGTCCGAGTAGAAGCGGAAGCCCGGGTCGCCGACCTTGCCGGTCTGGGGGAAGCCGTAGTTGGGGGAGAGGGTGGTCACGCCCGGAACGGTGGCGGCGGCCTTCACGAAGTCACCGCCGTAGTCGTCGGCGTCGATCCCGCCGAGCCACGGGGAGGCGCCGGGCCGGCCGACCTCGAGGAAGTCGTAGTTGGTCAGCGCGACCAGCGGCCACCTCGGCGCGAGACGGTGCATCACCTTCAGCGCGCCCCAGTCGAACGACTCGATGGTGACCTGCCGTTCGATGCCCGAGCGGTGGATCTCCTCGTACACCCGCCGCACGAACACCTCCCGCGGCGCGGTCTGCTCCGGCGCCCCCGCCTCGACCTTGGTCTCGATGTTCAGCTTCACGCCCCAGGCGTGGTAGCGCTTGACCAGGTCCAGCACGTCCTTCAGCTCCGCCATCCGGAAGCCCTTGACGACCTCCTGCTCGGGAAATCCGGGAAGCTGCTGGTAGCCGCAGTCCAGTGTCTTGATCTGGGCCAGCGTCAGGTCCTTGATGTATTTGCCGACATAGGGATACAGCGGGTCGCCGGGCGTCACCGGACCGGTGTCCTCGCACTTGACGCCGCTGATCTGCCGGTCGTGGTTGACGACGACCTTCAGGTCCTTCGTGATCTGGGTGTCCAGCTCCAGTGTGGACACCCCGAGCCGCATCGCCTTGCCGAAGCCCTCCAGCGACTCCTCGGTCGTCATGCCGAGACCGCCGCGGTGCGCCTGGAGGTCGAAGCGGGCCGGGTGCCCGCCGCCGGGCGCGGCCTGGGCGGCGGCCGGGAAGATCAGCGCCGGCACCAGGGCCAGGCCGGCGAGCAGGTGTCGTACGGACATGGGAACCTCCCTGTCGGGGCCCGGAGATTCTCACAACGGCCGTGCCCGAGGGCCACCCGGGCAACTGAACATTGGCGCAAAGGCAGTTGAACACGGCGGCCGTGACCGCACCGCGGGCGGCACCTGCCCGTGCTCCGCGGCCCGGCGAAAGATCCGCACCAGGGGAGTGCGCACCGGGTGTGGTCTGCATGTCCACGACCGTCATCAGCACGCTGTCCACGAGCGTGACCAGGACGATGTCCACGACCGTGACCAGCACGATGGGCATGCCTGTGGTCAGCACGGTGGGCACGGCCGCGAGCAGCAGCTGCGCGTGTGCCGACCGCCACCGGCCCGGCCGCGGGGGGCGCACCGGGCATGCGAGTGACGCTCCCCGTGCGCGGTGTCGGTGCGGTCGCGCCGGGTACCCGTACGACTCCCCGGATCAGAACCGGCCGATCCGGGAGCCGGGCCGCGAAACGGAGACACCATGACGCACAACGGGGAGGGTGCCGCCCCTGCCGGGCGGCCGGAGGTCACCGAGCTCCGCCTCGCCGCGGAGCCGGACCCCCCTGCCGTGTCCGGGAGCCAGCCGGAGCTGCCGCAGGACCGCAGCCAGGCGATCCTGGAGGCCGCCAAGGAGATCGGCGCCCTGCTCAAACGCGCGGGCCATCGCTTCGCGCTCGCCGGCAGCGTGGCCGTGTACGCCCACGGCGGGAGCCGTTACCTCCAGCACGACGCCGATTTCTGCGTGCTGCCCGAGGACGCCGAGGCGGTCGCCGCCACCCTGCGCGAGGCCGGCCTGCCCATCCGGACCCCGCCCGAGGACTGGCTGCTGAAGACCACCTGCCGCGGACAGAACGTCGACATCATCTTCGCCCTCGCGCACCAGCCCGTCACCGAGGACATGCTCGAGCGCGCGCATGTGCTGCCGGTCGACTCGGTGCTGATGCCCGTGCTCGCCCCGACCGATCTGATCCACAGCCTGATCAGCGCCTTTTCCGAGCACTACTGCGACTTCGGGGCCGTGCTGCCCGTCGCCCGTGCCGTCCGCGAGAAGGTCGACTGGAACGCGGTGCGCGCGGCCTGCGGCGACCAGCCCATGCCGGCCGCCTTCCTCTTCCTGCTCGAACGGCTGAACGTGATCGAACCCCAGGAGGGGCAGCCATGACCGACACGAGCCCGCCGCCCCCGTCGGCGGGCGGCACCCTTGACTACCGCGTCGCCCACCTCGCCGAGCACCTGGCCGCCGGGGACCTCGGCGAACTCGGCATACGGGTGGAGCTGCGCGGCGAGGCCGTCCTGCTGACCGGCACCGTGCCGTCCGGCCAGTGCCGGGACGAGATCTGCCACATGGCCCGCGAGGAACTGGCGGGGCACCCCGTCCACTGCGACATCCTCGTCGCCGGAACCTCCTCGCCCGACCACGGAGAGGACCTGACATGATCCGCGTCGCGGCCGTCGGGGACATCCACATGAGCCCCGCGAGCCAGGGCACCCTGCGCCCCTCGTTCGAGACGCTGCCCGGGTGCGCCGACGTCCTGCTGCTCGCCGGGGACCTCACCCGGCACGGCACACCGGAGGAGACCGCGGTCGTCGCACGGGAGATCAAGGACCTCGGGGTGCCCGTCGTCGCCGTACTCGGCAACCACGACCACCACGACGAACGCCCGGAGGAGGTCACCGCGATCCTGCGGGACGCCGGAGCGCACGTCCTGGAGGGCGAGGCCGCCGTCGTCACCGCCGGCGAGGCACGGATCGGAGTGGCCGGAACCAAGGGCTTCGGCGGCGGATTCGTCGGACGCTGCGCCGGGGAGTTCGGCGAACCCCTCATGAAGGAGTTCGTCCGCTACACCCGCCGGTGCGCCGACTCCCTGCACGCCGCGCTCAAGGAGCTGGCCGACCAGGACTGCGACGTCCGCATCGCCCTGACCCACTTCTCGCCGGTGCCGGACACCCTGGCGGGCGAGCCGCCGGAGATCTATCCCTTCCTCGGCAGCTATCTGCTCGCCGAGGCCATCGACACCGCCGGTGCGGACCTCGCCGTGCACGGCCACGCCCACGCCGGCAGCGAACACGGCATGACCAGCGGCGGAATCCGGGTCCGCAACGTCGCCCAGCCCGTCATCGGGCAGGCCTTCCACGTCTACCACCTGCCGGGACGCGAGCAGCACACGGAGGCGTGAGCCCACGCCCACACCGGCCGGCCGGGTCGAGGATCCTCCTGCCCGCCGCGGCTGACGCGGGGCGCCGTGCCGCGGGTCAGGGCCGACCGCCGGCGCCCTGCCGTCTGCGCCGCGACGTTCCAGGCCCCTACCGGCCGGCGGCCGCACTGCGGACGGCTTGCCACCCCCCGCGCCCACGCTCCGTCCCCCACCGGCTGGGCGGCCGAGTCCGGGGAGGGCTGATCGGCCACGCGCCGCCGCCCCGAGCCCGCCAAGGCCTGCCGGCCGGGCGACAGCCTTTGGGGGCTTCGCACCGGCCAGGCGGCCGTGCCCGGGGTGGACGGTCGGCCGGGCGGAGGTCCCGGCGGCTTCGCACTGGCCGGGTGGCTGTGCTGGGGAGGGCCTGCCGGTCGGGCGGGAGCCCTTGCTGGCTCCGCTCCTGCCAGGTGACCGTGCTCGTGCTCGGGAAGGCCTGTCGGTCGGGCGGCAGCCCCTGTGGCTTCGCACTGGCCAGGTGGCCGTGCTCGGGCTCGGGAGGCGCTGGCGGTCAGGCCGCCGTGCTCAGTGCCTCCCGGCCGGTGACGTCGCCGTCCCGGGCGGTCACGACCGGCGGCAGGAGGCCGTCGCGCCGGCGGAGCAGCAGGCCTGCGCCGATCGACCCGGCGATGAGCAGCCCGCCGGTGACCAGGGCGCCGCGGGCGCCGGCCCACTCCATCAGCAGGCCCAGCAGGGGCGGTCCGCCCAGGCCCCACACCGTGCCGATGGTGCTCCACACGCCGAGCACCCGGCCGCGCAGGTGCGCCGGCGGATCGGTCTGCAGGACGGCCGTGCCGGCGGTGTCGGAGACGGACTCCACCACGGCCATGGGCAGCACCAGCACCATCAGGACGGCCAGCGAGGGCGACAGGCCCGCGACGACCTGGAGGAGCGCGCCGCCCGCCGCGAGCAGTCCCACGGTCCGCACCGAAGGACTGCGCAGCCGGGCGCCGAGGACCGCGCCGATGATGCCGCCGACGGCCAGCACCGTGGAGACGGTGCCGAACGAGCCGGCGCCCCCCGCGAGCGGCCCGGTGACGAGGACCGCGAGGGTGAGGCCGTAGTTGCGGCCGAAGACGGAGCTGATCCCGGTGATCCCGGCGAGGGCCACCAGCCGGGGCCGGCGCACGAAGAACCGCAGCCCCTCCCGGATGCTCATCTCCGCGGCCGCCGGGACCATCCGCGCCGTGGTGGCCGGCCCGGCCCCGGCGCCGTGCACGGGCCGCAGGAACGGCACGACCGACGCCACGAACAGGAACGACAGCCCGTTGGCGGCGTACGCGGCGGCCGTGCCGAGGAGGCCCACGGCCACACCGGCGAGCGCGGTGCCGGCCAGCCGCCCCGCGCTGTGCACGAGGGCGCCCACGCCGATCGCCGACGGCACGTCCTCCCGGGGTACGAGGTCGTTGCCGAGCAGCGCACAGGCGGGGCCGTCGACGGTGGCGATGACGCCGGTGACGGCGGCCAGCGCCAGCAGCGCCGTCATGTCGATCCGGTCGAACGCCACCAGCAGCGCCGTGGTGAAGGCGACCGCGCCGAGCAGCGTCTGGCTCACCGCGACCGTCAGCTTCCGCGGCCAGCGGTCCACGGCCGTGCCGCCCAGCAGGCTCACGAACAGCGCGGGCGCCGCCTGAACGGAGATCGACAGGCCGGTCGCCGCGGCGGAGTGCGTGATGTGCAGCACGAGCAGGTTCTGCACGGTGAGCTGCATCCACGTGCCGGCGTTCGAGACGAGGTTCGCCACCGACCACCAGCGCATGCCGCGGTGGCGCAGCGACCGCCACGGGGAGCGCGAGGCGGCCGCGGGGGCGGGCACGGGCACGGGCACGGGTGTGGGCAGGGCAGGGGGAGCAGACACAGGGGGGTACTCGGCAACCAGGGGTGGTGAGAGTGACCGGCGGAACCCGTCGGGCCGGCTTCGCTGCGCGGCCGGGCCGCCCGGTCAGGGCGCCGACCATGGTGGCAGACGGGAGGGCACAGTCGTCGCCAGGGCATTCGCCGGCCGGCTGCCGGGAAAGCCAACGTGCCGTGCGCGTACGTCATTTGGCCGACGGGTGTGGTTCCTCACAGACCCAGGTTTGCCGCACACGAGTCCGGCTACGCGGTGGGCGGCGGAGCATGACGCCCCGCGGCGGAAGGAGGCCTCCATGCGTGACGAACGCCACGGACGCACGGCGGTGCCCGAGTCCCGGTCACGCCCGGGTGCGTTCGGTCACCGCTTCCCGCGCACCGGCACCGAACCGGCCACCGCGCGCAGCGCACTGCGGCTGCGCCGGCTGCTGTCCGCCGTGTTCCTGCCCGTGTTCGCCGCGGCGACCGCCGGCTTCGCCCTCTGGGCGTCCCGCTCCGGCCCCGGCGACAGCCCGGGCAGCGGCCCGCTCACCGTCCTCGCGGCGGTGTGCGGCGTCCTCGCGCTGGGCGCGGCGCTGGACCTCGTGATCGTGAGCAGGCGCAGAAGGCGGGAGCGGCAGGAACGAGGGTGACGGGCCACGCGGCGGGTCCGGGGCGGCACCCGCACTGGGGCGGGCGCCGCCCCGGACAGCTCTCGTACGGCGGTCACGGCCGCGCGCGCCCAGTCGCCGTCCGCGGGCGGCGGCACCCGCATCACCCGCGCCGCAGGCCCCGGTCGGTGACGACGACGGCGCGGCGGTGACCGGTGTCCGCGATCAGGCCGGGGAGCAGATCGATCCGGCCGGGGCCGAACTCGACACGGCAGACGGTGTCCAGGCTCAGCGGGGCGAGTGCCGCGCTCGCGCTGGTCGCGGTGTGGCCGACGTCCACGCCGGTCGTCGTCGGCGGCTTCCTCTTCTTCGTCTTCCTCAACGCCGCCTCCAGCGTGCTGACCGCCGTCTACCCGCTGGAGGTGTTCCCGACCTCGCTGCGCGCCACCGGCGTCGGCTTCGCCACCGCCATGAGCCGGGTCGGCGCCGCCATCGGCACCTTCCTGCTGCCGATGGGCCTCGACCACTACGGCGCCCGTTTCGTGCTCCTGGTGGGCGCCGGAGTCCTGGCGGTGGGCGGCCTGGTCTCCCACTTCCTGGCGCCGGAGACGACCGGCCTCGACCTGGCGGACGCGGCACGCGCCCCGGCGCCGTGAAGACCGCCGGACGTTCCGGCCCCCCAGGGCACTCAGCGGTTGACGGCCCGCATCCCGGCCTCGTCGTACCGCTCACCCGCCGCTGCGGGCAGCTCGGCGTCGATGCGGGCCAGGTCCTCCTTGGTCAGCTCGATGCCGACCGCGGCGGCGTTCTGCTCCAGGTAGGTCCGCCGCTTCGTGCCCGGGATCGGCACCAGGTCCTCGCCCTGGGCCAGCACCCACGCGATGGCCAGCTGGGCCGGCGTCACGTCCTTCTCCGCCGCGATCTCCTTCACCTTGGCCGCGAGGCGCAGGTTCGCCTCCAGATTGGCGTCGGTGAAGCGCGGGTTGTGGCGCCGGAAGTCGTTCTCGTCCAGCTCCTCCGGCGAGGTGAAGCGGCCCGCGAGGAAGCCGCGGCCGAGCGGGGAGTACGGCACGAAACCGATGCCCAGTTCCCGGCACGCGGGCAGCACCTCGGCCTCCACGTCCCGCGTCCACAGCGAGTACTCGCTCTGCACGGCGGTGATCGGGTGCACGGCGTGCGCCCGCCGGATGGTCTCCGCGCTCGCCTCGCTCAGCCCGATGTGCCGCACCTTGCCCTCGGCGACCAGCTCGCCCAGCGCGCCGACCGTCTCCTCGATCGGCACGTTCGGATCGACACGGTGCTGGTAGTACAGGTCGATGTGGTCGGTGCCCAGCCGCTGCAGCGAGCCGTGGATGGACGCGCGGACGTGCTCGGCCGAACCGTCCTGCCGGCCGATCGTGCTCATGTCGCCCGGTACGGCGTCGTCCATCCGGTAGTTGAACTTGGTGGCGATCACGTACTCGTCGCGGTGCCCCCGGATCGCCTCGCCGACCAGCGACTCGTTGGTCAGCGGGCCGTACACCTGCGCGGTGTCCAGGAAGTTCACGCCCAGTTCGAGGGCCCGCCGGATGGTCGCGATGCCCTCCTCCCGGTCGGCGGAGCCGTAGAAGGCGGACATGCCCATGCATCCGAGGCCGATGGCCGATACCTCAAGGTCCCGCAGACTGCGCTTCTGCATGTGATGTCCCAGCCTTTCCGCGTACACGAACGTCGTCCCGTACGGCGCGGATCCGCACCCGTCGCCGTACGTCTGCGACGCTACGAGTTGGAGCGCTCTCCAAGTCAAGCAACGCTCCGCACGCGGCCGGGAAACCAGCCGCACCGGCCGTCGGGACAGGGCGTTGCGGGTGACGGCCGCCGCTTCGGGGAACCCGGCGGCTGTGCGAGGGGCCTGTACGGGAGGACGGATCCAAGGGGGCGGAGGTTGCCTCGCGGAGCCGGATTCCACCGCTGTGGAGCTGTGGGTCTTCCCACACCCCCGCGCCACCGCAATGGATCTTGACGCCCGCCGTCCGGCTCGCTGAACTGTCACCGATCGGGCCTCACCGACACAGAGGCGCACAGCGGGGGAGAGACCGGGCACATTACGGCCGGGGACGGCGGAACGACGCCCCGGCGACCGGGATGCCGGGACGTGAAGGGGGCGAGGGACATGACGGGGGAGCCGGAGGCGATGGGCTGCCGTGTCTCATGACGACTGAAGGGCGCATCGACTGGTGCCGCGCCCTGCTCGCACGGCTGACCCGGCTCACCGGGCGGACCCTGCGGGGCGAGTGGCACGCGATCGTCGTCGAACCGGTGCGGCGGCTCACCCGGCGCGGGCTGTCCGGACTGCTGCTGGCGTTCGTCGCCGCGTTCGGTGTCGTCTTCTTCCACGCCGTCGCCCAGCACCCGCTCGGCGCGCTGTGGGTGACCCGGCTCGGCGGCGTCAGGGCCGAGCTGCCGCTGTGGCTGTCGCTGCTGCGCACACCCGTGTCGCTGTACGTGCCGGCGCTCGACCTGCCCGTGTGGGCGGGCATCACCCAGCTGTTCCTCGCCTTCGCCTGGGCCGAGCTGGCCCTCGGCCGGGCCCGCACCCTGGCGATCGCCTACGCCACCACCGTGGCCGGCACGCTCACCGCCCGCGTGATGATCGCGCTGGGTCCCGGCTGGTGGGGCTTAGGGCTGCCGCACGCGGACGCGCAGGTGCTCGACACCGGACCGTCCGCGGCCGTCGTCGGCCTGTTCACCTATCTCTCGGTCGTGAAACGCGCGCCGGTGGTGTTCACCCTGACCGGCGGCTCGATGGTCTGGGAGTCCATCGCCGTGCCCAACCTGGCCGGCCGCGAGCATCTGATCGCCGTGGCCGCGGCCATCGTCCTAGGCCTGCTGCACGGCCGCCGCCCGCGCCCGCGGGCGTGCCTGCGCGCCCTCCTGGCCGTCCGGGACGGCGGCGCCGCGCCCGACATGCGGGCCGCGATCCCCGCCCCGACCGCGTCCGTGCCCGCGCGGACGGGCGCCGAACGGCCGAAGGACACGGCGATGACCTCCCTGGAACGCTGACCCCGACGCGCGGAACTGTGGCGCCG
The DNA here is from genome assembly GCF_036345995.1 of Streptomyces sp. NBC_00557. Taxonomy (NCBI): domain Bacteria; kingdom Bacillati; phylum Actinomycetota; class Actinomycetes; order Kitasatosporales; family Streptomycetaceae; genus Streptomyces; species Streptomyces sp. NBC_00557. The sequence continues at coordinate 708,682 of NZ_CP107796.1, read as the reverse complement.
CACACCCCCTCGATGTGATGGTTTTCGCACAGGGACCCGCGCGGCCAGCCCCTAAGGTGGCCCGCGAGGTACGGCAGGGCGTGGCAGACACCATGGTGTTCCTCGCCGGCAGGGCAGCTGAAGGGAATCCACGATGTTCCGCAAGGTGCTGGTCGCCAACCGTGGCGAGATCGCGATCCGTGCGTTCCGGGCGGGCTACGAGCTGGGCGCGCGCACCGTCGCGGTGTTCCCGCACGAGGACCGCAACTCGCTGCACCGGCTGAAGGCCGACGAGGCGTACGAGATCGGCGAGCCGGGGCACCCCGTGCGGGCCTACCTCTCCGTCGAGGAGATCGTGGGCGCCGCCCGCCGGGCCGGCGCCGACGCCGTGTACCCGGGCTACGGCTTTCTGTCCGAGAACCCCGAACTCGCCCGCGCCTGCGAGGAGGCGGGCATCACCTTCGTCGGCCCGAGCGCGGCCACCCTGGAGCTGACCGGCAACAAGGCCCGCGCGGTCGCCGCCGCGCGCGCGGCCGGCGTGCCCGTGCTCGGCTCCTCCCAGCCCTCCACCGACGTGGACGAACTGGTGCGCGCCGCCGAGGAGATCGGCTTCCCGGTGTTCGTCAAGGCCGTCGCGGGCGGCGGCGGGCGCGGCATGCGCCGCGTGGAGGACCCCGCCCTGCTGCGCGAGTCCATTGAGGCCGCCTCCCGCGAGGCCGACGCCGCCTTCGGCGACCCGACCGTGTTCCTGGAGAAGGCCGTCGTCGACCCGCGCCACATCGAGGTGCAGATCCTCGCCGACGCCGAGGGCAACGTCATCCACCTCTACGAGCGCGACTGCTCCCTCCAGCGCCGCCACCAGAAGGTCATCGAGCTGGCCCCCGCCCCCAACCTCGACCCCGAGGTACGGCAGCGGATCTGCGACGACGCGGTGCGCTTCGCCCGCGAGATCGGCTACCGCAACGCGGGCACCGTCGAGTTCCTCCTCGACCCGGCCGGCAACCACGTCTTCATCGAGATGAACCCGCGCATCCAGGTCGAGCACACCGTGACCGAGGAGGTCACCGACGTCGACCTGGTCCAGGCCCAGCTCAGGATCGCCTCCGGCGAGACCCTCGCCGACCTCGGCCTCGCCCAGGACACCATCACCCTGCGCGGCGCCGCCCTGCAGTGCCGCATCACCACCGAGGACCCCGCCAACGGCTTCCGCCCGGACACCGGCCGGATCAGCGCCTACCGCTCCCCGGGCGGCTCCGGCATCCGGCTCGACGGCGGCACCACCCACGCCGGCACGGAGATCAGCGCGCACTTCGACTCCATGCTGGTCAAACTCACCTGCAGGGGCCGGGACTTCAAGGCCGCCGTGGGCCGGGCCCGGCGCGCCGTGGCCGAGTTCCGCATCCGCGGCGTGGCCACCAACATCCCGTTCCTCCAGGCCGTCCTGGACGACCCCGACTTCCAGGCGGGCCGGGTCACCACCTCCTTCATCGAGCAGCGCCCGCACCTGCTGACCGCCCGCTCCTCGGCGGACCGCGGCACCAAGCTGCTGACGTACCTCGCGGACGTCACGGTCAACAAGCCGCACGGCGAGCGCCCCGACCTGCTCGACCCCGTCACCAAGCTGCCGCCGCTGCCCACCGGCGAGCCCCCGGCCGGCACCCGCCAGCGGCTGGTCGAACTCGGCCCCGAGGGCTTCGCGCGGCACCTGCGCGAGTCACCGACCATCGGCGTCACCGACACCACCTTCCGCGACGCCCACCAGTCCCTGCTCGCCACCCGGGTGCGCACCAAGGACCTCCTCGCGGTCGCCCCGGTCGTCGCCCGCACCCTGCCGCAGCTGCTGTCCCTGGAATGCTGGGGCGGCGCCACCTACGACGTGGCGCTGCGCTTCCTCGCCGAGGACCCCTGGGAGCGGCTGGCCGCCCTGCGCGAGGCGGTGCCCAACATCTGCCTGCAGATGCTGCTGCGCGGCCGCAACACCGTCGGCTACACGCCGTACCCGACCGAGGTCACCGACGCCTTCGTGCAGGAGGCCGCCGCCACCGGCATCGACATCTTCCGCATCTTCGACGCCCTCAACGACGTCGGCCAGATGCGCCCCGCCATCGACGCCGTACGCGAGACGGGCACCGCGATCGCCGAGGTCGCCCTCTGCTACACCGCCGACCTGAACGACCCCGCCGAGCGGCTCTACACCCTCGACTACTACCTGCGCCTGGCCGAGCAGATCGTCGAGGCCGGCGCCCACGTCCTCGCGATCAAGGACATGGCGGGCCTGCTGCGCGCCCCGGCCGCCGCCAAGCTGGTGTCCGCGCTGCGCCGCGAATTCGACCTGCCCGTGCATCTGCACACGCACGACACCGCGGGCGGCCAGCTCGCCACCTACCTCGCCGCCATCCAGGCGGGCGCCGACGCGGTGGACGGCGCGGTCGCCTCCATGGCCGGCACGACCTCCCAGCCGTCGCTGTCGGCGCTGGTGGCCGCCACCGACCACTCCGACCGCCCCACCGGCCTCGACCTGCAGGCCGTCGGCGACCTGGAGCCCTACTGGGAGGGCGTGCGGAAGATCTACGCCCCGTTCGAGGCGGGCCTGGCCTCCCCGACCGGCCGCGTCTACCACCACGAGATCCCCGGCGGCCAGCTGTCCAACCTGCGCACGCAGGCCGTCGCCCTCGGCCTCGGCGACCGCTTCGAGGACATCGAGGCGATGTACGCCGCCGCCGACCGGATCCTCGGCCGCCTGGTCAAGGTCACGCCGTCCTCCAAGGTGGTCGGCGACCTCGCCCTGCACCTGGTCGGCGCCGGGGTCTCCCCGAAGGACTTCGAGGAGACCCCCGACCGGTTCGACATCCCGGACTCGGTGATCGGCTTCCTGCGCGGCGAGCTGGGCACCCCGCCCGGCGGCTGGCCCGAGCCGTTCCGCACCAAGGCGCTGCAGGGCCGGGGTGCGCCCAAGCCCGCGCCCGAGCTGTCCGCCGAGGACCGCGAGGGTCTCGCCAAGGACCGCCGCGCCACCCTCAACCGGCTGCTGTTCCCCGGCCCGACGCGGGAGTTCGAGACGCACCGGCAGAGCTTCGGCGACACCAGCATCCTGGACAGCAAGGCGTTCTTCTACGGTCTGCGGCCCGCCAAGGAGTACGCCGTCGACCTGGAGCCCGGCGTCCGGCTGCTGATCGAGCTGCAGGCCATCGGCGAGGCCGACGAGCGCGGCATGCGCACGGTGATGGCCACGCTCAACGGTCAGCTGCGGCCCATCCAGGTCCGCGACCGCAACGCGGCCACGGACGTGCCGGTGACGGAGAAGGCCGACCGGTCCAATCCCGGACACGTGGCGGCGCCGTTCGCCGGTGTCGTGACGCTCGCGGTGGCCGAGGGCGACGAGGTCGCCGCCGGCGCCACCGTGGCCACCATCGAGGCCATGAAGATGGAGGCCACCATCACCGCCCCGAAGGCGGGCCGGGTCTCCCGGCTGGCCATCAACCGCATCCAGCAGGTGGAGGGCGGCGACCTCCTGGCCGAACTCGCCTGACGAAGGCCTCGGCGCCTACCCGCTCCGCGGCGCTCAGTCCCAGAGCGGGTAGGTCATGACCTGCCGGAAGCCGTCGGGCCGGCCCTGCGCGTAGGTGAGGGTCATCAGCGTGTAGTGCCGCACGCCCGGCTGCTTCTTCCAGGGCTTGGGGTCCTGCAGCCGCACGGTCACCGGGTAGCCGTGGAAGTGGCCGGCCGCGCAGTACGGCTTGCAGTCGTTGACCATGTTCACGCCGGTGGCCGTCGCCGCGTCCGGGCTCCACTGCTTCCAGTGGAGCCCCATGAGCCGGCTGTTGCCGTCGCCGCAGGCCAGGATGAAGTCGGTGGGCCGCACGTTCGTGTGCCACGTGCAGTCGACCAGGACGGGGCGCGGGGCGTCGGTCCGGGCGGCCGCGGTCGGCGGACTCGCCGAGGCCGTGGTCATGGCGGCCGTCAGAAGGGCGCCTGCCGCGAGCGTGATCGCCGTCCCCATCACTGATCCGCGCATGGTCGCTCCCGCCGTCGTGCTCTGTCCTGGCGCGTGCACCCGACGCTACGACCGTCCGGCCCTTTCCACCAGTCGCGCAGGTCGGGGCGTGTGTCAGCCGTGCTTGACGGTCAGGCCGTAGAACGCGACGCGGGCGCCGTTCGTCGTGCTGTCCGAGGAGGACTGGTTGTAGGAGCCGGCCTTGAAGTACTGCTTGTACTGCTGGAACGACGACGGGATGCCGTAATGGGTGGTGGTGCCGTCGACGGTCAGGTCGATCGTGTTCCCGCCGGAGACGGCGATGGTGTAGCTCCAGGTCTTGCCGATCGACACGTGCCCCACGGTGTGCGTGGTCTGTCCGCCGGACGGGGAGTTCTCGGTGCCGAGGACGATGTCGCCGTTCGCGTGGTAGTACAGCTCCAGCAGCGGCTTGGTGGAGGAGCCGCCGCTGCCGAGGTGGATCTGCCCGACGCACACGTTCTTGGTCACGGACACCACGCGCAGGGTCGCGCTCATCCGGTGCGAGCCGGACAGCGCCCAGTCGGCGGGGCTGCCGTCGCGGTTCATCTCGCGCAGCTCGGAGCGGGCGTAGTTCGAGTTCGGGGTCGTCACGCCCTTCTCGGGCGCCCAGAAGGTCATGGCGCCGTCACGGGTGTCGGTGTAGAAGTACGCGTCCTGGTAGCCGTTCGCGCTCTGGAGCCGGGACGACGGGATGGTGGTCGGACTGCCGGGGGAGCCGACGGGCTCCTGCAGCTCCCAGACGGACAGGTCGAAGTTGCCGCCGGGCGCGACGCGGGGGTCGGCGGCGAGCGCGCTGGGGCCGCCGAACAGCGCGAGGGCGAGGGCGAGGCCCGCGGCGGCCGGCGCCGCGAGCAGTCGTGATCGGGTCATGTGGGGGGTCCCTTCTCCGGACCGATGCCGAACCGGTCTTCTGACCGAAGGATGCGTTCAGCATGATGAACAATGAACGCATCCTTGGTCGTCGGTGACCCGAGAAGCTAGAGGTCTGAACCAGACACGTCAAGAGGTTCAGCAGGAGCCCTCGTCCTGCCAGGGACCCCATTCCGAGGCGCCGGGCACCTCGTTCTGGGTCCACCACTTGGCCTTCCAGTTGTGCTTGTCGTACGAGACCTCGTTCCCCTGCGTGTACACGGCTGTGGAGCTCCATGCGGGCTTGCAGGAGGCCGGCGTCGGCGTGGGGGTCGGCGTCGGCGTCGTGGTGGGCGGGGTGGCGCCGGCGAACTTCACCGCGTATTTGGCGAAGTCCCAGTCGCCCTGCGCCACGCTGGAGCACGTGCCGGACGTACGGCCCCCGTTGTCGGGCGGGCTGCACTGCCGGTCGCGGTTCAGGGACCAGAACGTGAAGCGGTCCATGTTGTGGTTCGTCGCGTAGTCCAGCACCGTCTGGAAGTCGGACTGGGTGAAGATCTCGCCCGTGTCGCTGCGGCCGTTCATGCCGGAGAAGCCCTCGTGGGCGTACGCGGTCGCCTGGTCCCAGCCGAAGGTCGACTGCAGGATCGCGTTGAAGTTGGTCAGCGCGCTGGTCTGGCTCGCCGCGCCGTTGAAGCCGCCGTCGAACGGCATGATGGAGAAGTTGTTCGGCGTGAAGCCCTGGGACTTGGCCTCCAGCAGCATCTGCTTGCCGAACCAGCCGGTGCCGTCCGCCGTGCCGGCCGTCGTGACCGAGACGTACAGGCCCGGGTTGTTCTGCTGGAGGATCTTGGCCGCGCCGATCTCGTTCTTGATGGCCGCGGTGTTCTCGTACTCCGGCTCCTCCAGGTCGAAGTCGATGGCGTGCAGCCCGTACTTGGTGATGACCTGCTGGTACGCCGCCGCGGTGGACGCCGCGTCCGCGCAGGCCTGCCCGAGCTTCGTGCCGCCGTAACCGCCGATGGAGACCGATACGTCGCCGCCCTTGGCGCGGATGGTGTTGATCATCGACTGCACGGCGGTGTCCGAGGAGACGGACGCGGTGCCGCCCCAGGTGGGCGAGCAGCCGCCGCCGTTCGGGGCCAGGACGAAGGCCAGTTGGAAGGCCTTCAGGCCGGTGGCGTCCATGATGGCGGCCGGGTCCGGCGGGTCGTTGTCCAGCGGCATCAGATAGGGGGCGGCGGCGTACCAGCGATTGCTCAGCGCCGTCGTCGCCCCCGAGGCGTTGCTCGCGACGAGCGCGGTCGTGCCCGCGGCGGCGAGCGTGACGGCCGCCGCCGCGCCCAGACATGCCCGGAGAGGTCTCACTGCGTACCTCCAGAGGGTGGGGGTGGGGAGGTCCCCAGGTGGGGGGAGCCCCACCCTCCGGGAGCTGTTGGGGTCACGTCAATAAGTTGGACTAGACCAACGCGAGCTTTGGACTAGACCATACGATTCCTTTACTGCTGCTCGACCAGTCGCAGGGTGAAACCCCGGTCCAGCGGACGGCCGGGCACGGCACACGGCGCGAGCGCCGGGCCCGGTCCGCGGCACGGCGAAGGCCGGCCCCCGCAGCACGGGGACCGGCCTTCGTCTGCGGCCGCTCAGCCGCCGGTCTTGCGCAGCACCATCTGGGTCTGGGTGGTCTGGCCGACCAGCCGGTCCCGGTCGTCGCGCAGGTCCGTCTGCATCACGATGAGCGTGCCGCCGAGATGCAGCGGCCGGGCGGTGGCCACGACATGCCCGGCGGTGACCGCCCGCAGGAAGTTCGTCTTGGACTCCACCGTCGACGTACCGGCCGCGCCCTCGGGCAGGTTCAGATACGCGCACACCGCGCCGACGCTGTCCGCGAGGGCCATCAGCGCCCCACCGTGCAGGACGCCGCCCGCGGTGCACGCCTCGGGCGACCAGGGCAGCGCGCCGACGACCCGTTCTGCCGTGGCCTCGCGCAGTTCGACGCCCAGCCCGGCCGCGAACGGCATCGCGGCCAGCAGCTCGGCGGGCTCGGGGACGGCGCGCGGGGAGGTGGTCGACATCAGGTACCGCCTTTCGTGAGAGCCGCGATCACCGGGCAGTGTGCCAGTCAGTCCCCGGCAGGCTCCTGGAGCATGGCGAGTTTCAGGACACCCCCGCCGATGCCCCAGCCGCCGTCCGGGACCTCCTCCACCAGGACCATGGTCCCGGCGCGGGACCGCTCGCCGTAGATCTCGACGTACAACTCGGTCGTACGGGTGACGATCAGCTCCTTCTGCTCCTCGTCCAGACTTCCGGCGGGCACCTTGAAATTCGCGAACGGCATGGGGTCTTTCCTTGGTCGAGTGGGTGTCAGGTCGAGTGGGTGCAGGGGGAACGGGGCGGCGCCGACCGCCGGGTGATCGTCTCCTGAGCGGCATGAGGGGTCTCCTGCCGGACGAGGCGGTGCGGTGCGTTCCCCCTCAGCCTGGGCCCGCGCGCACCGGCCGGCCACGGCTGCGCTCACCCTGGGGCCGGCAACCCCTGGCTGCGCCCGCGCGAAGACGCGACCATGGACGGCGTGAACCATGCCGAACTGGCCGCCTTCCTGAGATCCCGGCGCGACCGGGTCCGCCCCGCCGACGTCGGCCTGCCCGCGGGCCCCCGCCGCCGGGTGCCGGGCCTGCGCCGCGAGGAGGTGGCCCGGCTGGCCGGTCTGTCGGCCGACTACTACACCGAGCTGGAGCGGGGCCGCGGCGCCCAGCCCTCCACTCAGGTCCTGGCCGCCCTCGCCCGCGCCCTGCGGCTCGGCGGCGACGAACGCGATCACCTGTTCCATCTCGCCGACCGCCCCCTGCCCGCCCTCGCGTCCGGGCCCACCGCGCTCGTCCAGCCCGCCCTGCTCGGCCTGCTGGACCGGCTCACCACCACACCGGCCCAGATCATCACCGACCTGCACGAGACGCTCGTGCAGAACCCCCTCGCCGTGGCGCTCCTCGGTGAGATGCCGACCGGACACGGGCCCCACCGGAGCTTCGTGTACCGCTGGTTCACCGACCCCGCCGCCCGGGGCATCTACCCGGCCGAGGACCATCCGCACCACTCCCGGGTGTTCACCGCCGACCTCCAGGCGGTCGCCGCCCGGCGCGCCAAGGACTCCGACGTCACCCGGCTCGTGGCCGCGCTGCGCCGGCGCAGCGCGGAGTTCGCCGAACTGTGGGAGCAGCGGGAGGTGGCGCTGCGCCGCACCGACCACAAGCGCATCGTGCACCCCTCGCTCGGCGTCATCGAACTGGACTGCCACAGCCTGTTCAGCGAGGACGGCCGCCAGCGGCTGCTGTGGTTCAGCGCCCCGCCCGGCACCGAGGGCGCCGCCCAGCTTGAGCTGCTCTCGGTGATCGGCAGCCAGGACCTGAGTACCATGCCGGACCGGCCGGAACGCCGCCCCCACTGAGGCCCGCCGGCCCCGGGCGGGAACCGGAGTTGTCACGATGTCGGCAGACCCGTGGCGGATCATCCGGCGCCTGAGGCACCCTTGACAGTGTGCGTACTGTTTCGCGACGTTTGAGCGGTCGCGCGCGGAGGGGAACTTTTGCGCACATCGGAACCAGTGGCAGGACGCGCCCGGCGCGTCATGGGGGGAGCGGTCGCCCATGCGATCCATGAGCCATGATCCACACGCCTCACCGGCCTGTGCCGCCGTCGGCACACCGCTCGCGGAGCCTGGGGAAGGGCGGTCGAACTGAGGTGGAGATCACCATCCACAGACCCGGTGAGCTGACGCCCGAGCTGCGCGCGGCCTGGCATCGCGCGATGGACGCGTCGCCCGAGTACTCCAACCCCTTCCTCGCACCGGAGTTCGCGGCGGGCGTCGGCCGGTACCGGCGCGGGGCCCGGGTCGCGGTGCTGCGCGAGGGCGCAGAGCCCGCCGGGTTCTTCCCGTACGAGCGGGGGCCGTTCGGCACCGGACGGGCCATCGCGCTCGGACTGTCCGACTGCCAGGCCCTCGTGCACCGGCCCGGGTTCACCTGGGACGCCGGGGAACTGCTGCGGGCCTGCGGGCTCAGCATCTTCGAGTTCGACCATCTCGTGCAGGAGCAGCGGCCGTTCGCCCCGCACGTCACCGGCACCTTCGCCTCACCGGTGATCGACGTGAAGCCCGGCGACGGCGGCTATCCCGAATGGCTGCGCGGCACCTACCCCGGACTGGCCAAGACCACCCTCAAGAAGGAACGGCGGCTCGGCCGGGACGTCGGCGAGGTGCGCTTCGAGTTCGACGAACGCGACCCGGAGATGCTGCGCACCCTCATGCGGTGGAAGTCCGCGCAGTACCGCAGGACCGGCCGCATGGACCGGTTCTCCCGGCCGTGGATCGTCGGCCTCGTCGACCATCTCTTCCGCGTCCGCGAGGAGCACTTCACCGGGGTGCTGTCCGTGCTGTACGCGGGCGACCGGCCGGTCGCGGCCCACTTCGGCCCCCGCTCCAGCACGGTGCTCGCGGCCTGGTTCACCGCCTACGACCCCGAACTCCACTACTACTCACCGGGGTTGATGATGCATCTGCGGACCGCCGAGGCGGCGGCCCGGCACGGGGTGACCCTCGTCGACCTCGGGCGCGGCGACAAGGAGTACAAGGACTGGCTGAAGACCCGCGAGCTGCGGGTCGCCGAGGGCTTCGCGGCCCGCCCGCACCCGGTGGCGCTGGCCCACCGGCTGTGGCGCAGACCGGTCCGCGGGCTGCGCAACACGGTCAACGCCCATCCCCGGCTGCGTGATCCGGCCGACCAGCTGCTGAAGACGGTGGGCAGATGGCGCACCCAGACGGTCGCCGCCGCCTCGCCCGGCCGGAGGAAGCACCTCCCGGACCGGTAGGTACTGGCAGGTTCTCGTCAAGATTTCGCCAAGCGGCGGACGTGTGCGCGCCCACATGATCGGGTCTCCCGTGTCAGCTGTCGCTGCACTCCGGGAGGCCCCTGGTGTCCGTACCAACCCACAGAAGACGGTGGTTCACCGTCTGCGCGCTCGCCGCGTCCGCCGCACTCGTCGCGATACCCCCGTCCGCCGCCACCGGGCGCTCCACGAGCCCCTTCGGTGTCCGTGTCCTCGGCCAGCTCGCCAAGGAGCGCGCGCAGTCGGCCGGCGCCATGACGCCGCATGTCGCGGCGGACGACGACGACGGCAACGAGGCGGACGAGATCGCCGAGGGCGCGGACCAGTACGCCGAGGCCCGCACCTCGCCGGGCGTCGTGGCGCCGGGCGCGTACGGCGCCGCCTGGCGCGACCTCAACGGCCTGAGGTCCACGGGCGGGCACTGGCGGAACATCACGGATCTGCCGTACAACTCCGACGACCCGCGCTACCGCGACATCGACTCCAACTCGAGCGGCGGCAGCGGCAACGTCACCGGCCGGATGGCGGCGCTGGCCGCCGACGACGACGGCTATGTCTACGCGGGCAGCGCCGGCGGCGGCGTGTGGCGCTCGCGCACCGGAGGCGGCCACTGGCAGCCCATCAGCGACCGGCTGCCCACCCAGTCCACCGGCGCCCTCGCCCTCGACGGCAAGGGCCGGCTGTGGCTCGGCACCGGCGAGGCCACCACCAACGCCGACGCCTACCTCGGCAGCGGCGTCTACGTCCTCACCCACCCGCACCACGGCGCCTTCACCACCCGCAGCCGGGTCGGCGGCGACGAGCTGGAGAGCACCACCATCCACGAGCTGCGCTTCGGCGGCGACACGGTGTGGGCGGCCACCAGCGAGGGCGTCTGGAGCCACTCCACGAAGAAGCTGAGCGGCCCCTGGAAGCTTCAGTACGCGCCCAACCCCGACTATCTGCCGGGCGGTTCGAAGGCCGACGACCCGAGCGCGCCGTACAAGAACATCGCCAACGACATCGCGATCGACCCCAAGGACCCCTCCAAGGTGGTCCTCGCCGTCGGCTGGCGCAGCGGCGACGACTACAACGGCTTCTTCACCAGGGTGAACGGCGCCTGGACCCGGATCACCAGCGGCCTCGGCGACCTCCCGGCCGACCCGGACGACGTCGGCAACGTCACCTTCGCCCGCTCCGCCGACGGCTCCCGCTACTACGCCATCGACCAGTCCCCGGAGCAGCTGAGCAGCAACCCGGACAGCGGCCTTGAGGGCATCTACGTCTCCAAGTCCGGCTCGCCGACCGGCCCCTGGACGAAGATCGCCGACTACAAGGGCCTGGCCGCCGACAACTCGGCGCTGACCACGGCCGGTTACATGCCCGGCGTGCAGGCCTGGTACAACCAGTTCCTCGCCGTCGACCCGAGCGACCCGCAGCACGTGTACGCCGGCCTGGAGGAGGTCTACGAGACCAAGGACGGCGGCGCCGACTGGTCGACGGTCGGCCCGTACTGGAACTTCACCTTCTCCTGCTGGAACATCGACCCGGCCAAGCAGACCGGCGACTGCAACCCCACCACCCACTCCGACCAGCACGGCGTCGCCATCGGCCGCTACCACGGCAAGAGCTTCGTGTACGTCGGCAACGACGGCGGCGTCTACAAGCGCCCGGTGAACGGCTCGCAGGACGCCTCCGGCCACGCCACCGACTGGACCTCCCTCAACGACGGCACTATCGACACCCTCCAGTACTACTCCGTCGGCATCGGCAGGGACCGTGACCACGGCGGTCTCTCCGTCACCGGCGGCCTGCAGGACAACGGCCAGTCCATCCTGCGCAGCAACGACACGGTGATGGGCTCCAACTTCGGCGGCGACGGCGGCGACACCCTCGCCGACCCCGCCAACGGATGCAACATCGCCGAGGAGTACGTCTACCTCGCGGTCCAGGTCACCCAGAACTGCGCGGTGAACGACGGCAGCTGGACCACCGACCCGAGCAAGGCCACCTCGTACTCCGTCGCCCCGCCCGACAACGCCACCAGCGAGGCCCGCTTCATCGCCCCGCTCGCGGCCGACATGAAGGACGGCAACACCTGGGTGGCCGGCGGCCGGCACATCTGGGTCCAGAGCCACGGCTACGCCATCCGCAGCGGCAAGGAGTGGACCAGCGTCCACGACTTCGGCGCCGGCCGGGTCGCGACCGCCGTCGCCGCCTCCGGCGGGAAGATCTACGCCGCCTGGTGCGGCCCCTGCAACAACCAGGGCTTCGCCCGTGGCATCGCCGTCGGCAACGCGGACGGCACCGGCTGGCACGACATCAGCCTGCCGGCCGACGGTACGGTGCCCAACCGCTACCTGAGCGGCTTCGCCGTCGACCCGAAGAACGCCGACCACGTCTTCCTCGCCGTCAACGGCTTCTCCCGGCACTGGACCGAGGGCCCCGGCGCGGGCGTCGGCCACGTCTTCGAGTCCACCGACGGCGGCACCACCTGGAAGGACATCTCGGCGAACCTGCCCGACGTGCCCGCCGACTCGGCGCTGGTGACGGCGGACGGCGGCCTGGCCGTCGCCACCGACCTCGGCGTCGTCTACCGGGCGCCGGGCCGCACCGCCTGGCAGCGCGTCGGCAGCCTGCCGGCCGTCGCCGTCCTCCAGCTCAAGACGAGCCCGGACGGCGGCACGCTGTACGCCGCCACGCACGGCCGCGGCATCTACACCGTCAAGGTGTGCGACCTGCGCTGACCGGCCCCGCCGCAACAGGAGGGGTGGCTCCCGGGCCTTCGGGGGTCACCCCTCCCGCGCGTACGGCACCACGTCCAGGTCCAGCGTGAAGACCGGGCGCGCGGCCCCCGCCAGATCCGGCGCCTTGGCCGCCGCCGTGACCTGTGCCGTACCACCCCGGGTGCCCGCACAGCGCAGGCTGGCGTGCGCGGTGCCGTCCGCGTCCACCCGCCAGCCGGACGCCACCACGAGCGCGGGCGCCGAACTGAGCACGCCGGTCCACCGCTTGTCGTCCAGACGCGGCCGCAGGGTGAGGGTCACCTCCGTCCCGGGACGCACACACAGCCGGCGCCGGACCGGGTCACCCGGGGCCACGGCCACCGCCGCGTGTCCGGCCGCACAGGACCCGGCCGGCCCGGACGAGGGGGTCGCCGACCGCTCGGCGGACGCCGAACCGCTCGGCGAGGGCGACGGCGAGGGCGACGGCGAGGCGCTCGGCGACGGGGAGCCGCCCCGCGGCGCCGACGCGCGGGCCGAGGGCGCCGGCCGCGCCGGCCGGTCCCCGGACGCTCCGGCGCCGGCACCCGCACCCCGGCCCGCCGACGCCCCGCACCCCGCGAGTACGACGATCGCGGCGATCGCACATCCACCGGCCCACCACCGCATGCCAGCCACCTCCCGGCCCGTTGGTACGCCTTCCAGCATGCCTCAGCCGCGGCCGCGGACCGCCCGTCCCACCTCCGTGCGCAGCTTCACGAACCCGGGCAGGCTCCGGGTGGTCAACTGGTCGCGTTCGGCGGGCAGGTCGACCGGCAGGTCGAGGACGATGCGGGAGCCGGGGCCGGGGGAGAGGACGACGACGCGGTCCCCGACGTACACGCTCTCGTCGATGTCATGGGTGACGAACACGATGGTCGTGCCCTCGGCCCGGTGCACCTGGAGGAGCAGGTCCTCCAGGTCCTCGCGGGTGCCGGCGTCCAGCGAGCCGAACGGCTCGTCCATGAGCATCAGGGAGGGCCGGCACACCAGCGCGCGGGCGATGGCCACCCGCTGCTGCATGCCGCCCGACAGCTCGCGGGGACGGCGCCGGGCCACGTCGCGCAGGCCGACCCGGCCGAGGATCGTCTCGGCCTCCGCCCGGCGGGCCGCGCGGGACAGGCCCCGGCGGCGCAGCGGCAGGGCCACGTTGTCGCGCACGGTGAGCCAGGGCAGCAGCGAGCGGCCGTACTCCTGGAAGACGACCGCGAGCCGGTCCGGGACGCCGGTCACCGGCGTCCCGTCGATCGTGACCGTTCCCTCCTGCGCGGGCAGCAGCCCGGCGACCGTGCGCAGCAGCGTGGACTTGCCGCATCCGGAGGGCCCGACCACGCTGAGCAGCTGTCCGTCGGGCACGGTCAGGCTGATGCCGTCCAGGACGCGGGTGTCGCCGAAGCGCCGGCTGACGGAGTCGAGGCGCAGCATCTCTCACCCGGCCCAGGGTTCGTACAGCGTGCCCGCGCTCCCGGCGACCCGCACATGCAGCAGGAAGGGGCCCGTGTCGTCGCCCCGGCCCAGGGCGTGGTCCAGGGCGGCCGGCAGCTCCTCGGGGTGCTCGGCGCGCGCCGCCGGGCAGCCGAAGGACCGAGCGAGCGCCGCGAAGTCGATGCCGGTGATGTCCGTGCCCGGGACCGGCGCGACGCCGATCCGCCGGCCCAGCGCGCGGACGGCCGCGTATCCGCCGTTGTCCAGCAGGACGTAGGTGACCGGGGCCGTGTGCCGGGCCGCGCTCCACAGGGCCTGCACCGAGTACAGAGCCGAGCCGTCGCCGGCCACGCACACCACCCGGCGCCGGCCGGCCAGCGCCCGGCCCACCGCGAGGGGCAGGCCCCAGCCGAGGGCCCCGCTGCCCGTGGTGAGGAAGCCGCCGCCCGCCTCGACGGGCACGCGCGCGTGGAGCGTGTCGCGGTGGCTGGGCGCCTCCTCGACCAGCACCCGGTCGCGCGGCAGCCGGGCGCTGAGCAGGTCGAAGAACCGCTCCGGGGTGATGTGCCCCTCGGCGCGGGCCGGGACGGGGGCAGGGCGGGGCGGCGGCGGGTCGCGGTCGGGCTCCTTCAGCAGCCCGGTGAGCCGTTCCAGGGCGGGCCGCAGGGTGGTGACGATGCTGGTGCCGGTGGGCAGCCAGGCGGCCTGGCCGGGGTCGCAGTCCAGGTGGAAGAGTTCGGTGCCGGGTGCGAGCGGCGGGCCGTCGTCCGCGACGTGGTAGGTGAACACCGGCGTGCCGAGGGCCACCACCACGTCGTACGGGGCGAGCCGCGCGGCCAGGGGGCGGGCGATCGGCGGCAGGAACCCCTGGAACAGCGGGTGCGACTCCGGGAACCCGGAGCGGCCGGAGAGCGGGCTGATCCACACCCCGGCCCGGATCCGCTCGGCCAGCGCCCGGACGAGCTCCAGCGCGTCCTCGTCGTCCACGCCGGGGCCCACCACGAGCGCCGGGCGTGCGCAGGCGTCCAGCCGGGCGGCGAGCGCGTCGAGGGCGCCGGGGCCGGCCGTGAAGCCCGAGTGCACCGTGCGGGGCGCGACGGGCTCGGCGGGCCGGTCCCAGTCGTCCTCGGGCACGGAGACGAACACCGGGCCGCGCGGATGGGTCATGGCGATCCGGTACGCCTCCGCGAGCACCGCCGGCACGTCCTCGGCCCGCTCCGGCTGATGGGCGTACTTCACGTACGGGCGCGGGAACAGGGCCGGTTCGTCGGCGCCGAGGAAGGGCCGCAGCCGGATCAGCGAGCGCGCCTGCTGTCCCGCCACGACCACCAGCGGCACCCGGTCGCGGAAGGCGTTGAACACCGCGCCGAGCGCGTGCCCGACCCCGCCGGCCGAGTGCAGGCTGACGAGGGCGGCCCGCCGGGTGCCGAGCGCGTGCCCGGCCGCCATGCCGACGGCGACGGACTCCTGCAGGCCGAGCACATAGGTGAAGTCGTCGGGCCAGTCGCGGAACATCCGCAGTTCCGTGGAGCCCGGATTGCCGAACACCGTGGTCATGCCGGTGTCCCGTAAGAACCGTACGACCGCCTCGCGGACCGTGGCCGTGGTCATGCCGTCCTCCCCGCGGACGTCCGGGTGCCGACGAGCCGCTTCTCGACCGCCAGCAGCGTGGTGTTGAGGAGATACCCGAGCGCACCGAGCAGCAGCAGCGCGGCCCACACGGTGAGCAGGTCGGAGCGCGTCTGGGCGTCGGTGAGCGTGAAGCCGATGCCGTTGTCGCTGCCCGGCAGCAGCTCGGAGAAGACCATCAGGACGAGGCACAGCGACAGGCTGAGCCGGAGCCCCGCGAAGATCCGGGGCAGCGCGGAGGGCAGGATCAGGAACCACAGCCGTTCGGGCGCCGTCAGCCGCAGCACCGCCGCCGCCTCCAGCCGCAGCGGGTCGGTGGCCCGGGCGCCCTCGGCCGAGTTGATCAGCACCGGCCATACGGCGCTGAACACGATCGACGCCACCTGCATGGGGGTGCCGAAGTCGAAGACGACCACGAACACCGGCACCAGCGCGGGCGGCGGCACGGCACGCGCGAACTGGAGCACCGGGTTGCACAGCGCGTACGCCCGCCGCGAGCGGCCCACCGCGGTCCCGAGGGCGGTCCCGGCGACGGCGGCGAGCGCGAACCCCGCCGTCATCCGGCCGAGGCTCGGCAGGATGGTGTCGACGGCGGCCGGCGTGAGGAACAGATGACCTGCGGGCCCGGAGAACCACAGGGCGCGGGCGTGCCGGGCGATCCTGAGCGGCGGCGGGAAGTAGACGCTGCCTTGCGCACGGGCGGCCAGCTCCCAGCAGGCGACGGCGACGAGGAGGACCGTCCAGCGCAGCAGGAAGGGGACGGCGGTGGCGCGGGGTGGCCTGGA
Source organism: Streptomyces sp. NBC_00557 (assembly GCF_036345995.1). Taxonomy (NCBI): domain Bacteria; kingdom Bacillati; phylum Actinomycetota; class Actinomycetes; order Kitasatosporales; family Streptomycetaceae; genus Streptomyces; species Streptomyces sp. NBC_00557. Next base: position 692,378 of record NZ_CP107796.1, on the reverse strand, counting down.
CGCGTCCCCGTGTGTCCGTGTCATGGCCGGCTCCGCTCGGGGCGGGGTTCCTGGGCCCAGGCGAACAACCGCCGTTCGGCGCCGACCAGGACGCCGTTGATCACCAGTCCGAGGGCACCCGCCCACACCACTCCGGCCAGCACGTCCCGGGTGCCGTCCGTCTCCGTCTGGGCCTGGGCGATGAAGATGCCGAGGCCCTGGCCGAAACCGGAGAGGATCTCCGTCGCCACGGCCAGGATCAGGGCCACCGCGGCCGAGATCCGCACGCCGGCGGCGATGAACGGGGCCGTCGCCGGCAACTCCACCCGCAGCAGCACCGCGAGCCGCCCGAACCCGAACGCGCGCAGCGTGTCCTTGGCCAGCGGGTCCGTCTCACCGAGGCCGTAGAGGGTGTTGAACAGCACGGGCCACAGCGAGGCGTACGCGATGAGCGTCACCTCGGTCCGGGCGCCGGAGCCGAGCAGCAGCGACACCAGCGGGATCAGCGCGACGGACGGCAGCGGGCGCAGGAACTCGATCACCGCGCGTACGGCGGCCTCCACGACCGGCACCGAGCCCAGCAGCAGCCCCAGCGGCACGGCGATCGCGCAGGCGAGCCCGAGGCCCAGCGCCCACGCGCGCAGGGTCACCCCCACCCCGTCGAGGAAATCCGCATCACCGGCCAACCGGGCGGCCCGGGCGACGACCTCGGAGGCGGGCGGCAGATAACTGCGCCGTACGATCCCGGCCCGGGCGACCGCCTCGCAGAGCCCGAACGCGCCCGCCGCGCCGAGCAGGCCGAGGAACACTTCCTGACGTCGTGTCATTTCACCAGCAGCGGAGCCGGATCGATGTCCTTCTTCAGCATGCCCTGAGCGCGCATCAGCCGGATGAGCCGGTGCAGTGCGGACGGGTCGGCGGTCGGCGGGTAGCCCGGCAGATGGATCGACCCGGACTGGTCCGCGGTCACACGGGCGTACTTGGGCAGCTCGGCGCGGACCGCCGCCGGATCGCCGGCGGCGAGCCTGGAGGCCGCCTCGACGGCGCGCCGGAAGCCCGCGGCGGCCTTCGGGTTCTTCTTCACGAAGCCGGCCGTGGTGACGTATCCGCTGGCGGGAAGGCCGCGCGCGGGCCCCGACCCGCCGTCCAGCAGCACCCGGGCACCGAGCTCGCCCTGGACGGCGGTGTCGAAGGGCTCGACCACGTGGGCCGCGTCCACCTGGCCCTTCTGCAGGGCGGGGCCCATCTGCGGGAAGAGGATCTGCCGGTAGACGGGCCGTCCGGCGTGCCGGGCGTCGAGGATCGCGTTCAGGGTCAGCGACTGGATGTTGTTGAGGACGGCGACGGCGACCTTCTTGCCCGCCAGGTCCGCGGGGGACTTCAGCGGGGAGTCCTTGGGCACGAGGATGTCCATCATGTGCGGGACGATCCGGACGCCTTCGGCGAGGATGCGCAGGTCCAGGGTGCCCTTCTCGTACGCCTGGAAGTAGGTGACGTAGTTGGCGCTCGCGATCACGTTCACCTGGCCCCTGAGCAGCGCGGGCAGCGCCTGGATGCTCTGCTGCACGGGCTGGATCCGCACGTCCAGGCCCTCCTTGGCGAACAGCCCGCGGTCGCGGGCCAGATAGAGGGCGGCGGAGTCGGCGAGGGGCAGCGCCGCTACGGTCAGCCGCGTCCGTCCGTCACTGGAGTGCGCGGTGCCGCCGCTGTCGCAGCCCGCGAGGAGCAGCGCCGCGGCGGCGACGAGCGCGGCGAGCCGTGTGGTTCCCGATCGTGGTCGACGTAAAGGCATAGGGGCATGCCTACCCGGCATTTGTCATGATCGCTACAGATGGAGGCGTGTCGTTCCGGGGGCTGTTGTTCCGGGAGCTTCGCCCGGCGGCTTCTGCGGACGGGTGATCCGCCCGGCGGGGGCCGCCGCGAAGACGTCGGCGGCCCCCGCCGGGCTGCTGCTGATGGTCCGTCAGGCCGGTGGGATCGCTATGCGGAGGGGCGCCGGTGCGGGCGGTGCCGTCGGGTCGGTGGCCTCGGTGATGTCCGTCCACCAGTCGGCGCCGTCCTCGATGTACCGCAGCAGCACGCCTTCGCGGATCGCCCAGGGGCAGACCACGGCCCCGCGCAGCCCCATGAGCTTCAGCGCCGTGTGCCCGACGACCGCTCCGGCCAGGCTCTGCTCGGCGCGCGGCGCGGAGATCCCCGGCAGCTGGGCCCGCTCGGCGGCGGGCAGCGCGGCGAGCTGGCGGACCGCCTCGCGCAGGTCCCGGCAGCGCATCTCCCGCCGCACGAACGGGCCGTACCGCCCCGGCGCCGCCCCGCACAGCCGGCCGAGCTGCTGGAACGTACGGGAGGTGACCGCGGCGGTGCGCGGCCGCTCCCAGCGGATCCGCGAGGCCACGTCCCGCAGCTCGTGGCGGATGCGGCGGCGCAGCTCCTTCAACTCCTCCCGCTGCGGCGGGTCCTGGGCGCCGAAGTACTCCTGGGTGAGCCGCCGCGCGCCGAGCGGCAGGGACGCGGCGAAGTCGGGCAGCCGGCCCCGGCCGAAGGCCACCTCCAGCGAACCGCCGCCGATGTCGAGCACCGCGAGCGGGCCGGCGTGCCAGCCGAGCCAGCGCCGGGCGGCCAGGAACGTCAGCTCCGCCTCGGTCTCACCCGGCAGGGTGCACATGCGGACCCCGGTTCCGGCCGCCACCCGGCGCAGCAGCTCCTGCCGGTTCGGGGCCGCGCGCACCACGGCGGTGGCGAAGGCCATGGGCCCCGAGGCATGCCAGCGCCGGGCGGTCGCCCCCGCCGCGGCCACCGCCTTCACCAGCGCCTCGACCGCCTCGTCGGCGATGGTGCCGTCCGGACCGACGTGTTCGGACAGGCGCAGCTTCCACTTGACGGTGTGCACCGGCAACGGAACGCCCCCCTCCACGTCCGCGATCACCAGTCTCACCGTGTTCGATCCGGCATCCAGCACACTCACCCGCATGGCCGGGAAGTACCCAATCCACCGGCGATCACCCGTCGCACGGGGGGCGCGCCTGCGCACCGCACCCCTGTGCCATGCGCCCGAGGGGCGGAACGCGGCGGTCCGGCGGCGAGCCGCGCAGGGGCCGGGACGCTTTCCCGGCCCTGCCGGACTCCCCCGCGACACCGCGAACGTCGGTTCTCCACCCGGCGCCCTCGGTGCCTGCCCGTACCCTGTCCGGATCTCGGCCCCCACCCCGCCGCCGGGCCCGCCGCTGCCCTTAGATGGGCAACGACCGGATGGACAGGGCCGGACGGGGACGGCCGTGGTCGGCGCGAGGAGCGGCAGTTGAGCGGGACGGGCGCGACGAGGGTACTGGTGATCGGCGGCGGCATCGCGGGGACCGCGGCCGCGCTCGGGCTGCACAAGGCCGGATACGACGTCACGGTGTACGAGGCGCACCCCGACTCCGCCGAGGACATCGGGGCGTTCCTGACCCTGGCGAGCAACGGCATGCGCGCCCTCGCCCAGCTCGACGCCGCGGACGCCGTCACCGCCGTCGGTTTTCCGCTGACTTCGCTGCGGCTGCTCGACGGCGACGGCACCGAGCTGACGCACGCACCGCTCGGCGAGGTCGCCGACCCCGCACTGCGCTACCGCTGTCTGCGCCGCGGCGAGCTGAACGCGGCCCTGCAGGGCGAGGCGGCCCGGCGAGGCATCCGGGTGCGCCACGGTGCCCGGCTGACCGGCGTCACGGACGGCCCGCACGGCGTCACCGCCCGGTTCGCCGACGGCGGCACCGCCCACGCCGACCTCCTGCTCGGCGCCGACGGCCTGAACTCCACGGTGCGGCGCATCCTCGCGCCCGGCGCGCGGCCCGCGTACGCGGGCCAGCGGATCTTCTACGGCTACTCGGGCGGCACCGTCGCCGACGGCACCGGCGTGATCACCTTCGTCCGGGGCGCCGAGACCACCTTCGGGTACGCGGCGTCGCCCGCCGGGCAGACGTACTGGTTCGCCCGCGTGAGCACCGAGGCGCTGCCCGCCGGCGGCTCCCCGCACCATGCCGCCTGGCGCGAGGAGCTGCTGCCGCTGCTGCACAAGGACTGCGCGCCCGCCGCGGACGTCGTCGCCGCCTCCGAGGGTGCCGTCATGGTCACCAACGCCACCGAGATGCCGCTCGGCGCGCTGTGGCACAGGGGGCGCACCCTGCTCATCGGCGACGCCGCCCACGCGGCCTCCCCGGCGACCGGCCAGGGCGCCTCGATGGCCCTGGAGGACGCCGTCGTCCTCGCCAAGGCGCTGCGCGACCTGCCCGACGCCGCGTCCGCGTTCGCCGCGTACGAACGGCACCGACGCCCCCGGGTGGAGCACAACATCACCGTCAGCGGCGGCCTGTCCCGCGGCACGCGCAGCCCGTCCCGCCCGGCTCCCGCCGTGTCCCGCCCCATGGAGCCGGACGAGGCGCTGATCCGCCAACTGGCCTGGGACAGCCCGCTGCCCGCGGCCCCGCCCGAGCGGCCCTGACACCGGGCGCCGAGCCGGACGCGGGCGTGAAAGTGCAAGAGGCGGGGCACGGGAGTCCATTGCCGGGGCGGCCGCCGGGGCCGGATCGTTCCGTGCGACCGGCCCTTCGGAACCCCGGCACCAAGCGACTCCCCAGCAGAGCGGGCGGCGACCGACGGCGACCTGCGCGACAGCGTGCACTTCGCGGCCGGGACCGCCCTGTGCCGGGCGGCCGGCTGCACGGTGACCGGCCTGCACGGCGAACCCGTGCTCGGCGGTGCGAACGGCCTCGTCGCGGCGGCCCACGCCGGGACCCGCGCAGCCCTGCTGGACCTCGTCAAGTGCCAGACGCACCAGGCCGGTTGACGGCGTCCTCGACGCCCGCCGGGCCGTCTGGTGTGATGCCCGCATGACCCTGGCCCACGAGCTCACCGCCCGCTTCGGCCCCGCCCTGGACACCCGCCCGGAGATCCTGGGCGCGTGCGCGCAGGACTTCGGGCACATCGTGCGGGAGACGCCGCTCGGCGTCCTGCGCCCGCGCTCCGCCGCCGAGATCGGGCGGCTGCTGCGCTTCGCCGGACCCCGCGGCATCCCGGTGGGCGTGCGCGGAGGCGGCCACTCGCTGTACGGCCAGGGGCAGGCGGGCGGCGGAATCGTGCTGGACCTGCGGGCGCTGAACCGGATCGGCGCCGTGACGGACGACCAGGTCACCGTGGAGGCGGGCGCCCTGTGGCGGGAGGTGCTGGCCGCCACCCTGCCGTACGGCCGCACCCCGCCGGTGCTGACCGACTACCTCGGCGCGGCCGTCGGCGGTGTGCTGTCGGCGGGCGGACTCGGCGGCGCCGGCCACCGGCACGGCCTGGTCGCCGACCAGGTGCTGGAACTGGAGGTGGTGACCGGGTCGGGCGAGCACCGGGTCTGCTCTCCCGGCCGGGACCCCGGCCTGTTCCACGCCGTGCTCGCCGGGCTCGGCCAGTGCGCCGTCATCGTGTCCGCACGTCTGCGCCTGGTCCCCGCCCCCGCCCGCGTCCGCCGCTACTGCCTGTACTACGCCGGCCTCACCCGCTGCCTCGCCGACCAGCGGCGGCTGGCCGAGGAGCAGCGCTTCGCCTATCTGGAGGGGCAGGTCCGGCTCGCCGACGACGCGGGCCGGCGCTACATGATCGAGGCCGTCGCGCCGCACGACGGTAGCCGCCCGCCCGACGACGCGGCCCTCCTCGACGGACTCGCGCACGACCCCGCCGCCGTGGAGGCGGAGGACCTGGCCTACGGCGAGTTCGCCCATCGTGTGGACACCGACGAGGAGGTGCTGCGGGAGACGGGGGAGTGGCTGCATCCGCACCCCTGGCTGAATCTCCTTCTCCCGCACGACGGCGCCGAGTCCGTCGTCCGCGCCGTCGTCGCCGACCCGGGCTTCCGCGACCTGCGCGACCGAGGCCTCGTCCTGCTGTACCCGCTGCTGTCCAGCCGGCTGCGGGCGCCCCTGTTCAGCCGTCCGTCCGGTGAAGTCCTGTATCTGTTCGCCCTGTTGCGCACCGCTCCGCCCGGCCGCCCCGAGACGGTCGCGGCGATGGTGGCCGCCAACCGCGCCGCGTACCGGCTCGCCCGGTCCCGGGGCGCGGTCGCCTATCCCGTCAACGCGCTGCCCATGACGGACGCCGACTGGCGGGACCACTACGGCCGCCGCTGGGGCGCCTTCGCCGAGGCCAAACGGCGCCACGACCCGCATCTGGTGCTCGGCCGGGGACACGGGCTGCGGTTCTGAGGCCCGGGCCCGGCGGCTCTTGAGGTTTTCGGCTCCCGAAGGCTTGCCGTCCGCTTGCCTCACCACTTAAATCAAAACCTGAACTAAGCCCAGAGACCGGGTCGTTGGTCTCGTATTCCCCGGGAGCCGCCAGATGAGAAGCCGCACACGACCAGGACACCTGGGTGTCGCGCTGGCCGCCATGGCCGCGCTGATCACCCTGCCCCTCGCCCACACCCCGGCCGCAGCCGCAGCCGCCGCCCAGACCTGCGACACGGCCAACGCCGCCCAGGGCAGGCCCGCCACCGCGTCCTCCACGGAGAACGCCGGCACCCCTGCCTCCGCCGCCTTCGACGGCAACACCACCACCCGCTGGTCCAGCCAGTTCTCCGACCCCCAGTGGCTCCAGGTCGACCTCGGCGCGGTGAAGGACCTGTGCTCGATCGACCTGAACTGGGAGACCGCCTACGGCAGGGACTTCCAGCTGCAGTCCTCCACCGACGGACAGAACTGGACCACCCTCAGGACCGTCACCGGCGCGACCGGCGGCACGGCGTCCTACGGCGTCAGCGGCTCCGGCCGGTACGTCCGGATCTACGGCACCGCACGCGGCACCGGGTACGGGTACTCCCTGTGGGAGGCCGCCGTGCACACCACGGCCACCGGCGGCACCGGGCCCATCCAGGGCGGCGGTGACCTCGGCCCGAACGTCATCGTCGTCGACCCCTCCACCCCGAACCTCCAGCAGAAGTTCGACGACGTCTTCAAGCAGCAGGAATCGGCCCAGTTCGGCACCGGCCGCTACCAGTTCCTGCTCAAACCGGGCACCTACAACGGCATCAACGCCCAGATCGGCTTCTACACCTCCATCTCCGGCCTCGGCCTGAACCCCGACGACACGCAGATCAACGGGGACGTCACCGTCGACGCCGGCTGGTTCAACGGCAACGCCACGCAGAACTTCTGGCGCTCGGCGGAGAACCTCGCCGTCAAGCCCTCGGGCGGCACCGACCGCTGGGCCGTGGCGCAGGCCGCGCCCTTCCGCCGCATCCACGTCGAGGGCGGCCTCAACCTCGCCCCGAACGGCTACGGCTGGGCCTCCGGCGGCTACATCGCGGACTCGAAGATCGACGGCACGGTCGGCCCCTACTCCCAGCAGCAGTGGTACACCCGCGACAGCTCGGTCGGCGGCTGGACCAACGGCGTGTGGAACATGACGTTCTCCGGCGTCCAGGGCGCACCCGCGACCAACTTCGACAGCGGCCCGTACACCACCCTGGACACCACGCCGGTCTCCCGCGAGAAGCCGTTCCTGTACCTGGACGGCAGCGACTACAAGGTGTTCGTCCCCGGCAAGCGCACCAACGCCCGGGGCGTGTCCTGGCCGAACACCCCGGGCACCTCCCTCCCGCTCGACCGGTTCTACGTGGTCAAGCCCGGAGCGACCGCCGCCACCATCAACGCGGCCCTCGCCCAGGGCCTCAACCTCCTGTTCACCCCCGGCATCTACCACCTCGACCGGACGATCGAGGTGACCCGCCCCGACACCGTCGTCCTCGGCCTCGGCCTCGCCACCCTGGTCCCGGACAACGGCATCGACGCCATGCACGTCGCCGACGTGGACGGCGTCCGGCTCGCCGGGCTCCTCATCGACGCCGGACCGGTCAACTCCGACACGCTGCTGCGCATCGGCACGCCCGGCTCCACAGCCGACCACTCCGCCGACCCCACCACCGTGCAGGACGTGTTCTTCCGCATCGGCGGCGCCGGACCCGGCCTCGCCACCAACTCGCTCGTCGTGAACAGCAACAACACCGTCGTCGACCACACCTGGATCTGGCGCGCCGACCACGGCAGCGGCGTCGGCTGGGACACCAACCGCGCCGACTACGGTCTGAGGGTCAACGGCAACGACGTGCTCGCCACCGGCCTGTTCGTCGAACACTTCAACAAGTACGACGTCTACTGGAACGGCGAACGCGGCCGGACGATCTTCTTCCAGAACGAGAAGGCGTACGACGCCCCGAACGCCGCCGCCATCACCCACGACGGCATCGTCGGCTACGCGGCCTACAAGGTCGCCGACTCCGTCACCACCCACGAGGCCTGGGGGCTCGGCAGCTACTGCAACTACACCGCCGACCCGTCGATCGTCCAGACCCACGGCTTCCAGGTGCCGGTGACCAGCGGCGTCAAGATGCACGACCTGCTGGTGATCTCCCTCGGCGGCAACGGCCAGTACGCCCACGTCGTCAACAGCACCGGCGCGCCCACCTCGGGCACGAGCACCGTCCCGTCCAAGGTGACGTCGTTCCCGTGATCAGGCGCTGAACAGCGGCCCGCGGGGTTTCGACCGCGCGCCGGGTGCAACACGGAGGGTGCGGCCCGTGCGGACGGGGCCGCACCCTCCGCATGCCTGCGGGGACGGCACACGCAGCACCGGCGGAAGCCGGCGAACAAGCGGGAAGAAGAGGACACGCATGGATCACTCGCGCGCACCCGTACTCGAGGCCCTCCAGGAGTTCCGGCGCCGCGGCGACGTGGTGTTCGGACCGCCCGGTCACAAGCAGGGCCGCGGCGCCGACCCCCGGGTCGCCGACGTCCTCGGCATCGACGTCTTCCGCTCGGACGTGCTGACCCTCAACGGCCTGGACGACCGCCGGGAGTCCCAGGGGGTGCTGGAGCAGGCGCAGGAGCTGATGGCCGACGCGGTCGGCGCCGAGCACGCCTTCTTCTCGACCTGCGGCAGCTCCCTGTCCGTGAAGACCGCGATGCTCGCGGTCGCGGGCCCGGGGGAGAAGCTGCTGCTCTCCCGCAACGCGCACAAATCCGTCATCGCGGCGGTGATCATCAACGGGGTGGAGCCGATCTGGGTCCACCCGAAGTTCGACACCGAACGGCACATGGCCCATCCGCCGGAGCCCGACGACGTACGCGACCGGCTGCGCGAGCACCCCGACGCCAAGGGCATGCTGCTGATCACGCCCACCGACTGGGGCACCTGCGCCGACATCCGGGGCGTCGCCGAGGCCTGTCACGCCTACGACGTACCGCTCATCGTGGACGAGGCCTGGGGCGCCCATCTGCCCTTCCACCCGGCCCTGCCGACCTGGGGCATGGACGCCGGCGCCGACCTGGTCGTCACCAGCGTCCACAAGATGGGCGGTGCCATCGAGCAGAGCTCGGTCTTCCACCTCCAGCACGACCGGGTGGCCCCGGACGTGCTCAAGCAGCGCGAGGACCTGCTCGGCACCACCAGCGCCTCCTCCCTGGTGTACGGCGCCCTGGACGGCTGGCGGCGGCAGATGGCGGAGCAGGGCCACGAGCTGCTGGACAGGGCCTTCCACCGGGCCGAGCGCATCCGCGCCGAGCTGCGGGAACTGCCGGGGCTGCGGGTCATGGGCGGCGAGGTCGTCGAGGAGGGGCTGGCGGCCGAGTTCGACCCCCTGAAGATCGTCATCGACGTCCGGGACCTCGGCATCAGCGGCATGCAGGCGGCCGAGTGGCTGCGGACGCACCGGCACGTCGACGTGGGCGGCTCGGACAGCTGCCGGATCAGCGCCTCCATCACCCACGCGGACGACGACGAGACCGAGAAGGTCCTCCTCGACGCCCTGCGGTCCCTGGTGGAGAACGCCGGGTCGATCGAACGGCAGCCCCCGGTGCGGCTGCCCGAGCCCCGGGTGCTCGAACTGGAGCAGGCGGTCCTGCCGCGCGAGGCGTTCTTCGGGCCCGCCGAACAGGTGCCAGCCGAACGGGCCGTGGGCCGGATCTGCGCCGAGATGATCAGCCCCTATCCGCCCGGCGTGCCCGTCGTGGCACCGGGCGAGGTGATCACCGCGGAGGTGCTGGACTTCCTGCGCAGCGGAGTGGAGCACGGCTTCCTCATCTCCGACGCGGCGGACCCGACGCTGAAGACCCTGCGCGTCACCGCCCGCCCGTGACGGGACGCGACGAGTGACCGGGCCCGCCGCCGGGCTCCCGAACTGCGGGCGCCCGGCGCAGCGCCTAGGCTGACGGGTGTGGGCGGGCGTGCCTCGCCTGCCCGGGTCAAGAAGCCGGCCCGCCGACGAAGACACCCTCGGCAGGGGGCACTTGGCCCTGCGCGACGTCCCCGGGTCCGGACGGCACGTCCGGCGGGCCCTGCCGTCCCGGCAAGTCGATGGGAGACGGCCCGACTTCACCCCGACCGGGAATCCTCCTGATTCCCGGTTTCGGACGCCCCGGCCCGGGGACCTCGGAACGAGGGCCGCGTCGACCCCTTTCATCTGATCTGTTCGCACTTGTCGGCCGTATGCCCCGGGCGTGGCCACCGCGCGTCGGACGCCCCGCTTCGCCGGTGCCGGGCCCGCCCCCGTGACCAGCGATGGAAAGAGCAGCGATGAGCGAGAGCAATCCCCTCAAGCGAGCGGCGGACAAGGCGGTCGACTCCCTGCGTGGCGACGGCGCGGGTCCGGAGCAGGGCATCCCCGGCAAGCCCGGCCCCGAGGCGCCGTCGGCCGCCGAACCGACCGATCCCCATGAGCCGCTGCCGCCCAAGCCCGACCAGACCGGCCCGGAGACCGTCTCGCCCACCGGACAGCCCACCGGCGCCGACCAGGCGCGGATGGCGCAGAGCGGAAGCTATCTGACCAGCGCCCAGGGCACCCGGCTGTACGACACCGATCACTCGCTGAAGGCGGGACCGCGTGGCCCGGTGCTGCTGCAGGACCACCACCTGCGCGAAAAGGTCATGCACTTCGACCACGAACGCATCCCGGAGCGCGTGGTCCACGCCCGCGGCGCCGGCGCGCACGGGGTGTTCCGCAGCTACGGCACGGCCGCGAACGTGACCAAGGCGGCCTTCCTCGCCGAGGGCGTGGAGACGCCGGTGTTCGTCCGCTTCTCCACCGTGCTCGGCTCCCGGGGCTCCTCCGACACCGTCCGGGACACCCGCGGCTTCGCGACGAAGTTCTACACCAGCGAGGGCGTCTTCGACCTGGTCGGCAACAACATCCCGGTCTTCTTCATCCAGGACGCGATCAAGTTCCCGGACGTCGTGCACGCCGCCAAACCGCACCCGGACCGGGAGATCCCGCAGGCCCAGAGCGCCCACGACACCTTCTGGGACTTCGTCACCCTGCACACCGAGGCCACCCACCACACCCTGTGGAACATGTCCGACCGGGGCATCCCGCGCTCCTTCCGCACCATGGAGGGCTTCGGCGTCCACACCTTCCGGCTGGTCGACGCCGACGGCGGGACCACCCTGGTGAAGTTCCACTGGAAGCCGAAGCTGGGCGTGCACTCGCTGGTGTGGGAGGAGGCGCAGATCATCAACGGCGTCGACCCGGACTTCCACCGCCGGGACCTCGCCGACGCCATCGAGGCCGGCGCCTACCCCGAGTGGGAGTTCGGCATCCAGACCTTCCCCGACACCCCCGACCAGACGTTCGAGGGCATCGACCTGCTGGACCCGACGAACATCGTCCCCGAGGAACTGGCCCCCGTGCAGCCCATCGGACTGCTCACCCTCAACCGCAACCCGTCGAACTTCTTCGCCGAGACCGAGCAGGTCGCCTTCCACCCCGGCCACCTCGTCCCCGGCATCGACATCACCGACGACCCGCTGCTCGCCGGGCGCCTCTTCTCGTACCTGGACACCCAGATCACCCGGCTGGCCGGCCCCAACTTCGCGCAGATCCCCGTCAACCGGCCGCACGCGCCCGTCAACGACATGACGCGGGACGGCTTCCACCAGGACGCCGTGCACCGGGGCGTGGCCCCCTACCGCCCCAACTCCCTCGACGGCGGCTGCCCGTTCACGGCCGGCGCCGCCGACGGCGCGTACGTCGAGGCACCGGTACGGGTGCCGGAGGCGACGAAGGTCCGGGAGGCGCCAGCGTCGTTCGACGACCACTTCAGCCAGCCGCGCCGGTTCTGGCTCAGCATGAGCCCGGTGGAGCGCGAGCACATCATCGGCGCCTACACCTTCGAACTCGGCAAGTGCTACGAACAGGCCATCAAGGAACGGGGACTGCAGGTCCTGGCGAACATCGACCCGGAGCTGTGCGCGGGCGTCGCCGCCGGTCTCGGCCTGCCCGCCCCCGAACCCACCGTGCCCCTGGCCGACGTGCAGCCCAGCCCCGCCCTGTCCCAGGTGGGCCGTACCTGGCCCACCGACGGCCGGATCATCGGCATCGTCACCGGTCCCGACGGCGACCTCGACGGAGTGCGGGCGGCACGCCAGGAGGTGCTGGACGGCGGGATGGTCCCGCTCGTCGTGGCACCGACGGGCGGCACCCTGGGCTCCGGCTCGGACGCGCTCACCGTCCAGCGGACCTACGCCACGGCGCGGTCGGTCGAGTTCGACGCGCTGCTGGTGGCGGGCACCCCCGGGATCGGCGCCGACGCCTACGGCGCCCGGGACGCCAAGGCGGGACTGCCCGGCGACGGGAACGGCGCCCCCGACCCCCGGGTGGGGCTGCTGCTGGCGGAGGCGTACCGGCACGGGAAGGCCATCGGCGCCGCCAAGGGCGGACAGGACGCGCTGGAGGCGGCCGGCATCCCCCTCGACGCGCCCGGAGTGATCGCCGGCGACGGCGCCACCACGGTCCTTCAGCAGCTCACCCGGCTGCTCGGCTCCCACCGGGTCTGGGACCGCTTCCCCGCCACCGCCTGACGCGGGCGCCGGCAGGGGCCGATGGAGGGAATCTGCCGTACGCCGTTCGGTGCTGGTACCGGACGGCGTACGTGAAGAGGCGGACACCGCGCGGTACGGCTGTCATGAAAGACTCCCACCGTCAATCAGTGAGGCAGATCATGCGTCTTCGCAGTTTCGCCACAACGGCCGTGCTCGCGGGTGTCCTTGCCATGGGAGGCTCGGCGACCGCGTTCGCCGCCGACCCGAACCCGGTCGGTGCCGCCTACAACAGCCCCGGTGTCCTCTCCGGCAACGTCATTCAGGTACCGGTCAAGATTCCGGTGAACGCGTGCGGTGACTCCATCGACGTCCTCGGGCTGCTGAACCCGGCCACCGGCAACAGCTGCGTGAACTACTGACGACGCCCGTGCGCCGGCTCCCGCACCCGGATGCCGGCGCACGGCCGTGTCACCGGCCGTCCGGACGGCGGAACAGGGCGGTCCAGAGGAAGTCCTCCCCGAACAGCGGTGAGTCCGCCGGCTGCGGCCGCATGCCGCGCAGTTCGATCTCCTGAAGACCGGAGAAGATCCGGCGCAGCGACTCGGGGGTGTAGGCGAGGCCGCCGTGCAGGCCGGGCTCGCGGTAGAACGCCGCGTCGGGCAGTTCGGAGCCCATCCGGCCGGCGGCGAAGCAGGTCAGCGCGAAGTGCCCGCCCGGCGCCAGCACCCGCTCCAGCAGCGCCAGATGGCTGATGCGGCGGTGCGGCGGCAGATGATGGAAGCAGCCGGAGTCGTACACGAGGTCGTACGGGCCGCACAGCCCGGCCGTGCTCCCCGTGGTCAGGGCGAAGGCGTCACCGCAGTGGAACCGCACCGCACCCGGTGTGTCCCCGGCCTCCCCCGCGCGCTCCTCGGCCCAGGCGATGGCGGCCGGGGAGAGATCGACGGCGTCCACCTCGAAACCCCGCGCGGCCAGGTGCAGGGCGTTGCGGCCCGGCCCGCAGCCCAGATCGAGGGCCCGCCCCGGGCCGATCAGACCGCGGTCCAGATACGACACCAGGTTCTCGTCCGGCTTCCCCGCGAAGAACGGCACCGGTCTGTCCCGGTCCGCGTAGAAGCCGTCCCACCACTGCCCCGCGCCCGGTGTCCAGCGGTCGGCCTCCGGTGCGAACAGCCCGTCCAGGAGCCGCAGTACGTCCTCCACCGTGCGGATGTCCCGCTCCACCTCTGCCCCCTTCTCCCACTGCGCAGAACCTAGGGGCGGGAGCGGCGCAACGCCAGGCCGCGGGGCCGGGCCCGAGGCCACGGGTGGGCGGCGGAGAGGGCAACGAACGGGGCGCCGACTTCTCCCTCATCGGCCGGCCGGCAGGCCCTCCCGGTGCTCACAGCGCTCCGGCACGGGACCTTCCCGGCTCAAGCCGGAAGCACTTTTCCGTCCGGTTTCCCGGGCACGTCCGCAGGAGGCCGCGGCCGGCTCAGTCCCCGGCCGCGGCCGGTGCCTCCTGGCGGGCCTACGCCTGGTCCGGCTGCGTCGCCGGACGGCGGAGCGGGCGCAGCAGCAGGCGTCTCGCCGGGCGCTCCACCGCCTCGTACAGCAGCCAGGACAGGCCGAGCGCCACCGTGAACACGGTCGCGGTGACCGCGATCCCCGCCAGCGGCCCGAAGTGCGGCTTCGTCCCGAGCAGCGGCGCGGCGGACCGGATCACCAGCAGATGGACCATGTAGAAGGCGAACGACAGCTCCCCGAGCCGCACCAGCCGCCGGCGCCGCCACAGCGAGGGCAGACCGTTCAGGTCCGCCGTGGCCGCGGCCGGGATGAGCAGCGTGAACCCGGCGATGGTGCACATGGTCGCGGAGTAGCCGGGCGCGACCTGCGGGACGAGGAAGTAGCCGATGATCGCCAGGGCGAGCGAGGCCTCCAGACCCGGCCCCCGCCACCGGCCGAGCAGCACCAGCCGTGCGGTGACCGTGCCGAGGACGAACTCGGGCAGCCGCGCCGCCGGGAACGAGTACAGCGCGTACCTCCACCAGTGATGCGCGTCCGCGCGGGCCAGCACCAGGATCGCCGCCAGCGACAGCGCGCCGAGCACGAGCGCACCGCGCGCCCCGAGCCGGCGCAGCAGCAGGAACAGCAGCGGAAAGGCGGCGTAGAAGAACGCCTCGCAGGCGAGGGACCAGCTGACCGGGTTCAGCGTCTGCCACCAGGGGCGCCACCAGGAGTGCAGCAGCAGCGCGTTGGACAGCGCCTGCTTCGGCGTCGGCCTCGGCTGGTTCGCCAGCGTGTACGCCATCACCAGCGCGAGGACCAGGGTGACCAGGTGCACCGGGTAAATGCGCGCGATGCGCCGTCTCCAGAAGGCGAGCACGCGGTCACGGGGCCGCGCCGACCAGGTCAGGACGAAGCCGGACAGCACGAAGAAGAACGACACTCCGGTGGCGCCGGAGCCGAATCCCCAGGAGACGAGCCGGCCGCCGGTGCCTCCGAAGTAGCCGAAGTTGTTCACGTGGAGTCCGAACACCAGCAGCGCCGCCATCCACCGCAGTCCCGTCAGGGACGGCAGCGAGGGCCTGGCGGAGGCCGGTGAATCCCCGGCGGTCGTGTCGCCGGTGGGGGTGGGCGGCGTCCGGAACGTCCGGGGCGTCGCCGTGGTCATCGAATCACCTGCCGCAGAGGGTTGGCGTGGGGCATGAAGGGGTATCTTGCCCGTTCACCCCTGGTCCATCACGTCACATGGCAAACATCACACTCGCTGCCGAACGACAGACGTCTCCGTATGCCACGGAGGGCCGGACCGGGTGCACCCGTACGAGTGACGCCCCACACCCCTTGATCAGCCCGCGGCCGGCACCCGGCGTCCCGACGGGGCCGAGTGGGAACGGAAGCCGTCGCGCGAAAGGAGCGGGCCGCCGGCCCGAGTTCCGGCCGCCGAAGGTCAAGCCGCCTGGCCCGCAAGCGCCTTGACGAGCTGGTCCCGCGTCATCTTCGACCGGCCCGCCACACCTGCGGCGCTCGCCCGCTTCTGCAGCTCCGCCTTCGACAGGGACGCCAGGTCCTCGGACGCCTTGCGGCCCGCGGACTTCTTCTTGCCGGCGGGTTCCTTCTTGGCTGCGGGTTCCTTCTTGGCGGAAGCGGGCCGGGACTTGCCGGAGCTCGTCCGCTTCGTGCCGGCGGCGGCCCGGGTCCGGCCGGCGGCCCCTTTCCCGCCGCCGCCCTTGCGACCCTTGGACCGGCTCTGCTCCACGCTGCGGCTGAGCGCCTCCATGAGGTCGATGACGTTGGTCGCCTCCGGCGGCTCCGCTTCGCCGACGACCTCCTCGCCCTTCCGCTTCGCGGCGACGAGCTTCATGACGCGTTCCTCGTAGGTGTCGTGGTACTCGTCGGGGTTCCACTCGATGGTCAGCGCGTCGATCAGCTGCTCGGCCGTCCGCAGCTCCCTGCTGTCGCTGCCGGGGCGCCGCTCCGGCAGGTCCGGCACCACGGAGGCGGGATCGCGCACCTCGTCGGCCCAGTGCAGGGTGTGCAGCACGAGGACGCGCGGCTGGGCCCGCAGCGCGGTCAGGTACTCCTTGCCCCGCATGGTGAGCGTGGCGATCCCGGCCTTGTCCGCGCGGTCCAGCGCCGCCCGCATCAGCTCGTACACCTTCACGTACTCCTTGCCGCGCGGGCCGACGTAGTACGTGTGGTCGAAGTACACGGGCTCGACCTCGCGCAGGTCGACGAACCCGGCGAGGTCGATCACCTTCGACCGCCCCGGTGCGATCTCCTCCAGCTCCTCCGGCTCCACGACGACGTACTCGCCCTCGTCGATCTCGTAGCCCTTGACGATCCGGTCGCCGCCGACCTCCTTGCCGGTGCGCTCGTTGACCCGCTTGTTGCGGATCCGGTCCGAGGTGCCGCGCTGGAGCTGGTGGAAGTGCACGGTGTGGTCCTCGGTGGCGGTGTACAGCCCCACGGGCAGGGTGACCAGCCCGAAGGTCAGCACCCCGGTCCAGATCGGTCTCGCCATGGCTCCTCGCCTCCCGTCCCGAGGCCGGCTCCGGCGCGCGGGATCCCGGCATGCGCGGTGGCCGGCCGGCCGCTCCGGGGAGTGCGCCGGGCGTGGGACGCGGCCGCCAGTGCCAGTCTCCCGGCAGCGCGGTCCTCCGGCCAGCCGGACGTGCGCCGGGGGGCGACCGTTGATGCGGCGGGGGACGACCCTGACGCTCGGCGTTCGCCGCGTACGGGAGCGCCGGCGGCCACCAGGCGTGCCGCCGTCCTGTTCACGGAGCGGCTGTCACACGGTCGGCCGGGGTGTCCTCCGCGGCGACCGTGGGCCGCGAGGTGCGCGAGCGGGGGTGGATGGTCACGGCGTGGACGAGGGTCGCGACGGCGGCGCAGACGACCGTGAGTGAGGAGAGGGGGTTCTCCAGCGCCGTCCGGACGCCGCGGGAACTCCGCCGTCTTCGACACAACCGTGTTCCGCGGCGGGCAGGGAGTTTCTGTGCAGGGGTGGACCGGCAGTGCATGCCCGGCGACGGCGACGGCGACGGCGACGGCGACGGCGAGCGCGCCGTGCGGTCGGTCAGGAAGTCCGGGAGGACGGACTGCGCCTGCTCGCTTCCCTGGCGGCCGCCGGAGCCACCGGCCCGGCCCCGCAGTACCGCACGGCCCGACACCGCCGCGGCATCGCCACGGACGTCTCCGCAGAGCGGGCCGGGCACCGGCCCGGCCGTCGGCGCCAGGGGGACACCGCGCCGCGCGCCCCCGTCACCTGCCGCGCGACCCCGGGCCGGCGGCCAGCCGGTCCGCCTCGGCTGCCGTCGTATGGGCGCGGCGCCGGGCCTCCCGTACGGCACGGTCGGCCTGCCGGGCCTGGTCCCGGGCCGTTTGCTCGTCGGCGCGGGCCCGCCGCTGTTCCTCCTCGGCGTCATGCAGCTCCGCGCGCAGCGCACGCACGCGCTCGTCCGCCTCGGCCACCCGGTCGCGGGCCCGCTCCGCCTCCCGCCCGGCCGCCTCGGCCTCCTTCTCGCGGGCGCGCAGATCCCGCTCGGCGGCGCGGGCGGCTTCACGGGCCTCGTTGAGACGGCGCCGGTGCGCCAGCTCGTCGACGCGCTGCCGTGCCGCGCCGCGCTTCTTCGCCGCCCTCCGTCCGCCGGTGGACTCCGCGGCCTCGCCGCGCGTCGTCGCTTCCGTCACCACCGGGCGGCGTTCGAGGAGGGTCTCGTCCGCCTCGGGAAACCCGAACGTGGAGCTGAGCGGCTTCACCAGCCGCCCCGCCGCCCACTCCCGGCCGGCCTCCGGGACGGCGAGGACGGCGTGCAGCGTCTCCTCGACCTCCCGCTGGACGCCCTCACCCACCGGCCGCCCGGCCTGAGCCGCCAGCCGGCGCGCCTGCCGTCCGAGCGCGGCGATCACCTCGCTCTGCTTGCGGGCGAGCTTGCGCAGCTGCGGGCCGTCCAGTTCGCGATGGGCCCGGCGCAGTTCCTCGCCGAGTTCCAGCAGCGGCCGGACCTCCTCCGGCCGGCGGCGTACGAGCAGATTGCTGACCCAGGCGGCCAGACTCGGCCGGCGCAACGCGCCGATCTCCTTGGCGAGCGCCTGATCACCGGCCTTGCGGGCCTCCAGGGCACGTCGGTCACGGGCGGCGACGAACTCCTCCGGCCGCAGCCCGTACAACTCGTCCGCGACGGCGTCCAGGTCCACCAGCGTCCCTCTCGACGGCCACCTCGGCCACGGACTCCGAGTGTCCCACCGCCCGACGTCCCTGCGCCTGTCCGTACGGCGGGCCTGCGGCCGCTGCGCCCAGGCCGTCCGCCCCACCCGCATACACCAGGCCGTGTGCCCCACCCGCATACAGGCGGGCGCGGTCCTGACCGCGGCGTGGTCGCCACACCTGTCCCTCCGCCTCCCCGGCTCACCCGTTGGGACGACCGTCCGGCTCGCCGTACCGCTGTCGCGTGTCCCGGGCCGCATGATGCGGGCATGTCCCGGACCCACCCGCCGGCCGGCCTCGCGGGTGGCGGGGCGGTGGACGGGGGGTGACGCGACGCCGAGAAAAATTGCATCGTTCGTTTTCTTGAATCTCTCGTGTTTAGGACGGTAGGTTCGTCCCCATGACCGCCTCCCCGACCCCGACCACCGCCGAAGAGCTCCGCGGTGCCGGCCTGCGCGTGACGGCAGCCCGCGTCGCGCTGCTGGAGACCGTCCGGGCGGGCGACCACCTCGGCGTCGAGGCGATCGCCTCCGGGGTCCGTGCCCGCGTGGGCCACATCTCCCTGCAAGCCGTCTACGAAGCCCTGCACGCCCTCACCGCGGCGGGACTCCTCCGCCGTATCGAGCCGGCCGGCCACCCGGCCCGGTACGAGGGACGCGTCGGCGACAACCACCACCACATCGTGTGCCGGTCCTGCGGGACCGTCGCCGACGTCGACTGCGCGGTCGGCGAGGCGCCCTGCCTGACCGCCTCCGACGACCGCGGCTTCGCCATCGACGAGGCCGAGGTCGTGTACTGGGGCCTGTGCCCCGACTGTTCCACCGGCCGCAGTTCCTGAGCACCGAGTTCCGCACAGTTCGGAAGGATTGCCATGACCGAGAACCACGACGCGATCGTCACGGACGCGAAGGCCGAAGGGGCGAGCGGCGGCTGCCCCGTCGCGCACGACCGGGCCCTGCACCCCACCCAGGGCGGTGACAACCGCCAGTGGTGGCCGGAGCGGCTCAACCTGAAGATCCTCGCCAAGAACCCGCCTGCGACGAACCCGCTCGGTGAGGAGTTCGACTACGCCGAGGCGTTCAAGAGCGTCGACCTTCCGGCCCTGAAGCGGGACATCGCCGAGGTGCTCACCACGTCGCAGGACTGGTGGCCGGCCGACTTCGGCAACTACGGCCCGCTGATCATCCGCATGGCCTGGCACAGCGCCGGCACCTACCGCATCAGCGACGGCCGCGGCGGCGCCGGCGCCGGCCAGCAGCGGTTCGCCCCGCTGAACAGCTGGCCGGACAACGTCAACCTGGACAAGGCCCGCCGCCTGCTGTGGCCGGTGAAGAAGAAGTACGGCCAGAAGATCTCCTGGGCCGACCTGATGATCCTCGCCGGCAACGTGGCGCTGGAGTCGATGGGCTTCAAGACCTTCGGCTTCGGCGGCGGCCGCGAGGACGTCTGGGAGCCGGAGGAGGACGTCTACTGGGGCCCGGAGACCCAGTGGCTGGACGACAAGCGCTACTCCGGAAACCGCGAGCTGGAGAACCCGCTCGGCGCCGTCCAGATGGGCCTCATCTACGTCAACCCCGAGGGCCCCAACGGCAACCCGGACCCGCTGGCCGCGGCCCGCGACATCCGTGAGACGTTCCGCCGCATGGCGATGAACGACGAGGAGACCGTCGCGCTGATCGCCGGCGGCCACACCTTCGGCAAGACCCACGGCGCCGGCCCCGCCGACCACGTCGGTCCCGACCCCGAGGCCGCCGGCCTGGAGGAGCAGGGCCTCGGCTGGAAGAGCACCTACGGCACCGGCAAGGGCGCGGACGCCATCGGCTCCGGCCTCGAGGTCACCTGGACCGCCACGCCGACCCAGTGGAGCAACGGCTTCTTCAAGAACCTCTTCGAGTACGAGTACGAGCTCACCCAGAGCCCGGCCGGCGCCCACCAGTGGGTGGCCAAGGACGCCCCGGAGATCATCCCCGACGCGCACGACCCGTCGAAGAAGCACCGCCCGACGATGCTCACCACCGACCTGGCGCTGCGCTTCGACCCGATCTACGAGCCGATCTCCCGCCGCTTCTACGAGAACCCGGACGAGTTCGCGGACGCCTTCGCCCGCGCCTGGTACAAGCTCACCCACCGTGACATGGGCCCGAAGTCCCTGTACCTCGGCCCGGAGGTCCCGGAGGAGACCCTGATCTGGCAGGACCCGCTGCCGGAGCGCGAGGGCGAGCTGATCGACGACGCCGACATCGCGGCCCTCAAGACCAAGCTGCTCGACTCGGGCCTCAGCGTGTCCCAGCTGGTCACCACCGCCTGGGCGTCCGCCTCCACCTTCCGCTCCAGCGACAAGCGCGGCGGCGCCAACGGCGCCCGCATCCGCCTCGCCCCGCAGAACGGCTGGGAGGTCAACGACCCCGACCAGCTCGCCCAGGTGCTGCGCACCCTGGAGGGCATCCAGCGGGACTTCAACGCCTCCTCCGGCGCCAAGAAGGTGTCCCTGGCCGACCTGATCGTCCTCGGCGGTGTCGCCGCGGTCGAGAAGGCCGCCAAGGAGGGCGGCTTCGCGGTGGAGGTGCCGTTCACGCCGGGCCGCGTGGACGCCGGCGAGGAGCACACCGACGCCGAGTCCTTCGAGGCGCTGGAGCCGACCGCGGACGGCTTCCGCAACTACCTCGGCAAGGGCAACCGCCTGCAGGCCGAGTACCTGCTGGTCGACAAGGCGAACCTGCTGAGCCTGAGCGCCCCCGAGATGACGGTGCTCGTCGGCGGTCTGCGCGTCCTCGGCGCCAACCACCAGCAGTCGCAGCTCGGCGTCTTCACCAAGACGCCCGGCGTCCTCACCAACGACTTCTTCGTCAACCTGCTCGACATGGGCACCACGTGGAAGTCGACCTCCGAGGACCAGACCACGTTCGAGGGCCGGGACGCCGTCACCGGCGAGCTGAAGTGGGCCGGCAGCCGCGCCGACCTCGTCTTCGGCTCCAACTCCGAGCTGCGCGCCCTCGCCGAGGTGTACGCCAGCGACGACGCGAAGGAGAAGTTCGTGAAGGACTTCGTCGCCGCGTGGGACAAGGTCATGAACCTGGACCGGTTCGACCTGGTCTGAGCACGGCACCAAGGGCGTCCGCCCCGACCCGCACGGGCCGGGGCGGACGCCCTCGTCGTACCGGCGCCGCACCGGCACGAAGAGGGATGCGCCACGGGCAGCCGCCCGGCGCCGGCGCCGCGCGGCGGTCCGCACGGGTGAGCGCGGCCATGGCCACCCGATCGTACGGACCACGGAGGGGACCCCGGGCATGCTGGACGTCATCCGGAAGGAGGCGTTCGGCAGGTGAGGCGCGTCGCCTACTCGGGCCATCCGCCGTAGGGGACGGTGATCAGTTCCATGGCGTGGCCCACCGGATCCAGGAAGTAGACGCCGCGGCCGCCGTCGTTGTGGTTGATCGTGCCGGGCTGCTTCTGGTGCGGGTCGGCCCAGTGGGCGATGCCGCGGTCGACGATTTTCGCGTACGCGGCGTCGAACACCTCCTCGGAGACCAGGAAGGCGTAGTGCTGCGGGGTGATCCGGTCCTCGGGGACGGCGGCGAAGTCCAGCGTGACCCCGTTGGCGAGGGCCACCGCGACGAACGGGCCCCACTCCCCGGTGATCTCCAGGCCGAGCAGTTCGGAGAGGAACTCGGCGGACTCCCGGTTGTCCCGGGCGTGGACGATGGTGTGGTTCAACTCGACGGACAAAGGAATGCCTCCAGGGCATGTCCCGGCACCTCCATGCCTCACCCGGCCGGTGACCGGCACGCGATGCCGCGAACGATCGTAGATGCGGACGGGGCGGAGTGTCGACGAGTATCCCGCCCCGCCCAGCCGACCGGGCGGTACACGGCCGCGGCGTGTTGCGCGTCCCGGCCTGCGGCGCACGCCTCCCGGGCTGCCGCTGACGGGCCCTCACACGTCCCGGTGCACCACGTGCCCCCCGGTGACCGTCAGCCGTACCGGGGACTCGGCGAGTTCGTCGGCGGGTGCCCGCAGCGGGTCCAGGGCCAGGGCGGTGAGGTCGGCCCGGCAGCCCGGGGCGATACGGCCGGCGACGGCGGACTCGCCGGCGGCGGCCGCCGCGTGGCTGGTGCAGCCCTCCAGCGCCTGCAACGGCGTCAGTCCCGGCCGGTGCGCCGCGGCGCCCTTCGGCCGGCGGGCCGTCGCCAGCACGGCGCGGACGTCGTAGGGGGCGATGGGCCAGTCCGAGCCGAGGGCGAGCGTGGCGCCGGCCTCCCGCAGATCGCGCAGCCGCCAGGCGCGGGCGGCCCGGTCGCCGCCGAGCCTGCGGGACCACTCGTCGCTGCCGTCGGCGCGCGTGTACCCGGTGTGCGGCGGCTGCAACGAGGCCGCGACCCCCAACTCGGCGAAGCGCGGCAGGAGTTCGTCGGGCGCCGTCTCGATGTGCTCGATCCGGTGGGCGCCGTGTCCGCTCGGTCCCAGAGAGGCCACGGTGTCCAGCGCGTGCCGGACGGCCGCGTCCCCGATGGCGTGCGTGGCGGTGCGTACACCGGCCCGGTTCAGGGTGCGGACGGCCTCCGCATAGGCGTGCGGGTCCGGCCAGAACGCGGCGGTGCCCTGACCGTGGCAGTCGGGATGCTCCAGCCAGGCGGTGCCGCCCTCGACGGTGCCGTCCATGAAGAACTTGACCCCGCCGACCAGCCAGTGCCGCCCGCCCCTGCCCTGCGCCTCGATCAGCTCGCGCAGCGCGTCGTCGTCGGCGCCCGGCATGCACCAGGGCGCGAACCGCAGCCGCACCGGCAGGACCGTCTCCTCGGCCACCGCCGCGACCAGACCGAGATCGCCGCCGTCCATCACATGCGCCCCGGTGAGCCCGGTCGCGGCCATCGCGGACAGCAACTCCAGCAGCCGCGCCCGCTGTTCGGCGTACGACGGCCGGGGCACGACGGCGGTCACCAGGTCCATCGCGGCGTGCTCGACCAGATGACCGGTGGGGCGGCCCGAGGTGTCGCAGACCACCTCCGCGTGCTGGGCGAAGACCCGCGGGCCGGTCACCCCGGCGGCGGCCAGCGCGGCGGCACTGGCGAGGGCGGAGTGGCCGTCGTACAGGCGCAGGAAGGCCGGGGCGCCGCCGAGCACGTCCGCGATCAGGCCGTGGTGGACCGGGCGGCCCCCGAACGCGTTGTGGTCCAGGCCGTAGCCGACGACCCAGCCGTCGATCCGCTCCGCGCCGGCGAGCGCCGCGCGCAGTCCGGCCAGGTCGGTCACGCCCGACAGATCCGTGCCCGTCGCCATGTTCAGCCCCCACACCGGATGGCTGTGCGCGTCGACGAGTCCGGGCACGAGGTGGGCGCCGCACAGGTCGACGACCTCGGTGCCAGGGCCGCGCCAGTCCCGTACGTCGTCCGCCTCGCCGACCGCGGTGATCGCGCCGTCGTGCACGGCGACGGCGGAGGCGGTGGGGCGGCCGGGGTCGAGGGTGCGGACCTGGGCGCCGGTGAGGACGAGATCGGCAGCGGGCATCGGGGCGGCTCCTGTGGGACGAGGGATGGCGCAGTCACTCGGCGGGCGCGGTGACCGTGGCCGGGGCGGTGGTGCGGTCGGGACCGGGGGCGCCGGCGGCGCCGCCCGGCTCGGTGGCGAACCGGGCGTAGACGGCCGGGCGGGAGCGGCGCAGCCACCAGGCCAGCGGCAGGCCGAGCAGGAAGACGGCCGGTGCCACCACGACCAGTAGGACGTTCACGGTCGACGACGCGCCGGTGAACAGGTCGATGTGGGTCACGACCAGCGCGATCGCGGCCGCCAGCAGCACGGTGGCGAGGACCGGCGCCACCACCGTGCGGATCCGGCCCTCCTGGTGGCGCACCCGCCGGAAGTAGCACGGTACGGCGACCGCGGCGAGCAGCTGCAGCAGCAACAGGCCGATCATGCCCGGGGTGTTCACCCACAGCAGCAGCTGCTGGTACGGGTCGGCGTGCGCGGCCCGGAACGCGAGCACGACCACGGCGCCGAGGACGGTCTGGGCGACACCGGCGAGGTACGGCGAGCGGTGGCGCGGGTGGATCCGGCCGAGCCGGCGCGGCAGCACGCCCTCCTCGGCCAGGGCGAGGACATAGCGGTTGATGGCGTTGTGGAAGGCGAGGAGGGAGGCGATGACGCTGGTGACGATGAAGACGTGCATCAGATCGGCGGCCCAGCCGCCCACGAAGGCGCTGATCGCGGTGAAGAACAGGCCGGCCGGGTCCTTGCCGGCCGCGCCCACCACCCGGTCGTCGCCGAAGGCCTGGACGGCGATCCAGACGGTGAACGCGTAGAACAGGCCGAGGAATCCGACGGCCAGATAGGTGGCGCGCGGGACCGTGCGGCCGGGGTCGCGGGCCTCGCGGCGGTAGATGACGGTCGACTCGAAGCCGGTGAACGCGGCGAACGCGAACGCGAGGACGGCCGCCATGCCCGGCACGAGCACATGGCCCGGGGCGAGCGAGGCCGCGGACAGCCCGTGGGCGCCGCCCTTCAGCAGCACCCCGCCGGCGAGCAGCACGAGTATGCCCGTCTCGCAGACGAGCAGCACACCGAGGACCTTGGCGCCGAAGTCGATCGAGCGGTAGCCGCCGTACCCGATCAGCAGCAGACCGAGCAGGGACACCGGCAGCCAGGGCACGTCGACGCCGGCGAGGGTGTGCAGGGTGTCGCGGGCGGTGGTGGCGAGCAGGCCGTAGACGCCGATCTCCATGCCGTTGTAGCCGACCAGCGCCAGCAGGGCCGCGCCGACCGCGCCTTCGAGGTCGGCCTGACCGCCTTCATGACCCACGCGCGCGCCCTCCGCGGGGCCGGCGGCGACCAGCCGCCCACCGGGGTCCTGTCGGAGTCCGGGCGCGCGGGTTTCCCGCTACCGCCAGTAATGTGATCACCTTTTCTCCGGGTGTACCAGTCAGTCAACTTGGCGCGTCCCAGGACGCGCCGTGCCCGGAGAATGCCGATGTCCTCTGTCAACGACGCGCTGGAGAACGCGCGCCTCACCTATGAGCAGCACATGCGCACGTGCCGCCAGTGCCACGCCGACGGCGCCGCCTGTGCCGTGGCCAAGCACCTGCTGCGGGTCTACAACAACGCCCGCAGGGAGCACCTGCGGTCGCGAGGACGGCCCGCGGGGTCGGACTGAACAGGCTTTTCGGCCCGTGTGATCCGGGAACCCGGTCGCCGTCCCGTCCCCCCGAGACACAGGAGGCCGCCGTGACGGACCAGCACGGTGACCGGCCGAACCCGGTCACGCAGCACCCGCGCCCCGAGTTCCCGTCCCAGGACCAGCCGCACCCGGGCTGGACCGGCCCGATGGACCCACCGCCCGACCACGGCGAGGACTCCTACCGCGGCGCGGGCCGGCTGGACGGCCGCAAGACCGTGATCACCGGCGGTGACTCCGGGATCGGGCGGGCGGTGGCGCTGGCCTTCGCCCGCGAGGGCGCCGACGTGCTGTTCACCCACCTCGCCGACGAGGAGGAGGACGCCCGCGAGACGTCCCGGCTCGTGGAGGACGCCGGGCGCAAGGCGGTCGCCGTCTCCTGCGACATCCGCGAGGAGGACAACTGCCGGGCGCTGATCGAGCGGGCGGTGGCCGAGTTCGGCCGCATCGACGTCCTCGTGAACAACGCCGCCTACCAGATGTCCCAGCCGGACGGCATCGAGGCGATCAGCACCGAGCAGTTCGACCGGGTCGTCCGGACGAACCTGTACGGCATGTTCTGGCTCACCAAGTTCGCCCTGCCGCACATCCCGGCCGGCGGCTGCATCATCAACTCCACGTCCGTGCAGGCGTACAAGCCCAGTCCGCATCTGCTGGACTACGCGACGACCAAGGGCGCCATCGTCACCTTCACGCAGGGACTCGCGCAGATGCTCGCCGAGCGCGGCATCCGGGTCAACGCGGTGGCGCCGGGACCGGTGTGGACGCCGCTGATCCCCTCGACGCTGCCGGACACGCAGGAGTTCGGGAAGCAGGCGCCGCTCGGCCGCCCGGCCCAGCCCGCCGAACTGGCGCCCGCCTACGTCTACTTGGCGTCCCCGCAGGCGAGCTACATCACCGCCGAGATCCTCAACGCGACCGGCGGCACCCCGCTGCCCTGACCTCAGGCGCCGTACACCTCGCGGACGTTGGCGCGCGGCGGCGGAGCGTGCCGCACCGCGGGACCGCGCGCGAACGTCCGCAGCAGGTTCTCCGTGGTGCGGGTGACGAAGGCGCGGGTGCGGGCGTCCATGCGGTGGTCGCGCCCGAACATGCCCGTGCCGGCCACCAGCGCCTCCACCCAGCGCATGGTGCCGGTCGCGAACACCCCGGCGCCGCTCGGGACCGTGTAGTACGCCGAGTCGCTGTGGCCGGCCCGCCCGCCGCACACCAGCGGCGAGTGCGCGACGATCTCCAGCTCGCCGGGCGTGGGGGCGCCGGGCGTGATCCGGTCGTACTCCACGCCGACGAGATGCGCGAAGGAGTCGCCGGAGCGTGCGCCGGTGCCCTCGTACAGCCAGTGGCCGGCGGCCCGGACCACATAGGGCGCGTCCACCGGATAGCCCTCGTAGAGCACGCCGGTCAGGGACGACTCGGGATCCGGGGCGGGCGGCAGCCGGTAGTCGGTGGTGACCAGGGCCGGGTGCGTGCCGTAGCAGGGGTCGGCGCGGTAGTCGGTCTTGTAGCAGACCACCGTACGGTCGTCCGCGGCGTCCCCGGCCTCCAGCCGGACCCGGCGGAAACAGGTGTTGGCGCCGAGGAACGCGATGTTCGTGCCCGCGTCCCGGGCGGCCGTCACGTGGGCCCGCTGCTGCGGCGTCCAGTACTCGTCGTGCCCCAGGCACACGACGGCGTGCGCGCCGCGCAGCACCCCGGGGTCGCGGTGCACGTCCATGCCGGTCGTGTAGGCCAGCGGGATGCCGAGGCGCTCGGCCAGCACCACCAGCGCCCACTCGTACACCTGGAACTTCCCGGCGCCCTCGCCGTCGTAGGGACGGTCGAAGCTCACCGCGAGGGAGCGGGTCGCGTACGCCCCGGACGCGCCGTTGTAGAGGCTGCTGCCGCCCCAGCGGTTGTACGCCTGCCAGGTGGCGGGGGCGTGCATGAGGACCGTACGGCCCGTGCCGTCGGTGGAGCGGACGATCAGCGGAACGTACCGCTGGTGGCCGGTGTCCGCCTCGAGACGCAGCAGATAGGCGCCCTCCGGCCAGCCCGAGGTGTCGACCGGCAGCGTCTCGGGCCAGTCGGCTCGCACGGTGCGGGTGGCGGGCAGCACGCGCGGGGCCGGCTGGGCGCGGCCGGGTATGCGCTCGGACGTCCAGACGCGGCGGGCCTGTGCGCCGCCGTACCAGCCGACCCGGAACGCGGACACCCGGAACGACGCGGCGGTGGTCGACACATGCAGTCCGAACCGCTCGCCCGGGGTGACGCTCACCCGGTCCGCGTACCCGGCCACCGCGTCCGGCGGGCCGGTGGACAGCAGACGCCAGTCGGCGGTGCCGGGGGCGTCGCGCTCGGCCTCGGGCCTGAGCCGCCCGCGGGGGTCCGTCGTGGCGTGCGGGTGCGGCGGTGCCGCCGTGCAGGCGGCCGTGCCGAGGCAGACACCCGCGCACAGGGTGAGGAAACACCGGCGGCCGAGGCCGGCCGGAGGCGTGGTGCCGTGTGCCGTGGCCACTTCACCTCCCGGGTCCGTTTCAGCCCCCAGGTTCCCGGCCCTCGCTCGCCCCGCGCAACCCGCACGGCACGGCGGGCACCGGCCGTGAGGCCGCGCCGGCACGGCCCTCCCGGGACGGCGGCGGACTGGGCCGAACGGGTGATGGGCGCGCGCCCTCAGGTGCGGAACCCGACGTGCACGTGGTCGTGGTGGGTGGCGTCGCTGAAGAACTGTCCTGTGCCGCCGCCCGACATCTGTACCGGGCCGCCCACGTTGTACGACCCCGCGGCCGCCGCGTCCCGCATGAACCGCTCGATCAGACCGCGCGGCGTCGCCGGGTCGACGACCGCGTGACCGTCGATCCGCCACACGTCGAAGGCCCGGCCGCGCGGATGGTCGCTGGGCCTGCTGGTGCCGAACACGTCCAGCGGGTGCCCGGAGCGGACGACGCTCACGTCCAGCCGGTACCTCCGCGCCAGCGCCAGCATCGCCTTCGCCACGCTGGTGTGCACCTGCCCGCTGCGCAGATCCGCCAGGGCGGCGGGCGGCAGCGCGATCCGGTCGTCGGACAGCACGCTGCGGACGTCCGGCGCGAGCGACCGGGCGGCCGGGCCGGGGTGCGCCGGACGCAGGGCGTCGACCGTCCAGCCGGACCCCGACCGGGACAGCCGTACGTCGACCGTCGTCCCGCCGGCGCCGACCCTGCCGCCGTGCCGGGTCCACTGCCGGCACACCACCAGCACGCTGGCCGACCGGGACAGGATCCCGCCGTACTGCGCGTCCACGACCTGCAGCGCCGCCTGATCCGCCGCCGGCAGCAGCGGCCCGGCCTGCCCGACGAGCCCCGCCGGCTGCCCCAGCGCGGCGACTCTCGCCCGCGCCGCCGCCGTGCCGCCGCGCCCCTCGGGCCAGGCGCCGATCGCCTCCACCACCTGAACGGCCCGCAGTTTCGCCGCCGGCTGCACCTCGGCGGACGTGGGCCGCCAGGGCGTGGTGCGGGGCAGCGCGGGGGACGGCGACGGCGACCCGGTGGGAGACGCGGCACCTCGGGACGGCCGTGCGTCCGGACCCGTGCCGCCGGAACAGCCCGCCGCACCGAGCGCGACACCGGCAAGGCCGGCCAGGACGGCGCGGCGGCCGGGCGGGGGAGCGGACGGCGCGCGGGTGCGAGTCATACCGCCCAGTGTCCGCCGTACGGCACAGGGCGGGCGGCCGCCGCGCGCAGGGCGCCTTCGGTACGGCAGTACGGCCCGGGGGCCTCAGAACGGCGGGCCGTCGAGGATCTCCAGCAGGGACGCGGCGCTCTGCTCGGCGCCCGGGCTGGTGCCCGACGCGTCCGGGAACGTGCGGCCCCAGGACGCGGCGCGGCCGAGGACGCTCAGACGCCAGGCGAGTCGCGCACCGCGCCGCAGCTCCGCAGGCGTGCGCCCGTCGCCCGTCCACGGCTCCAGGTAGGCGTCGAGGAGGCGGGCGAGGACCTGCGGGCCGTACCGGGCGCATGCCTTGCCGGCGGGGATGCGCAGGCTGCAGAACGGGTGCGACACCGCCGCGTCGCCCCAGTCGAAGAAGACGAACCGGTCCGGCGCCGGATGGAACAGCTGGCCGTCGTGCAGGTCGGCGTGGTCGAGGGTGTCCTCCACGCCGAGCGAGGCGAGTTCGGCGCACCAGTCGGCGAGGCGGGGCCGCAGCGCCTCCAGCCGGGCGCGTGCCTCCGGGGGCAGCGCGCCGCCTGTCGCGAGCAGCCGGTCGAAGGCCTCGGGCAGGTCCGGGGTCCGGGCGGCGGGCACCCCCAGCCCCTCGATCTCGCGCGCACGCGGAGTCAGGGCCCGCTGCATGCCCGCGTACCGGCGCAGCAGCTCCTCCCAGGTCCGCGGCTCGACCGGCGCCCGGGCGAGCACGTCCCGGAACAGCTCTCCTCCGTCGGGCAGCAGCACCCACGCACGCTCGGCGTCGACGGCCAGCGGCCGCAGCACGTGCTCCGGCACCCAGCGGGCCAGCGCCGCGGTGAGCGGGCCCTCGAAGGCGCTGGCCGGCGGATTCGCCTTGAACCAGACGGCGCCCCGCCCCGCCACGGGCACCCGCACCAGCACCGACCACGGCCGCAGCCGCACCCTCAACTCCCCGCCCGCCCGCAGCCCGTGGGAGGCGAGCCGCTCCCTCACCCACTCCAGGGCCGAGGCCCGCCACGCCTCCTGCTCCCACGGAGTCGGGGCGTACTGGTAATTGCTCCGGTCCACGACGATGGAGAACTCCTGTTGCACGGTGCCATCCCATCATCCCGGCGCAGAGCCGGTCACCCCGATTTCCCCGCAGGTCACGCCCCGGAAGCGCCGTGCGGGCGGACGAACGCGCCCCCGGTCGACGACCGGGGGCGCGCCAGTGGGTGTGCGACCGCGGGATCAGGCCTGCTGCTTGCGGCGCAGGGTCAGGTACGTGCCGGTCGCGCCCGCCGCCAGCAGGGCGCCCACGCCGAGGCCGACCGGCAGGGTGGGGAAGCCGGAGGCGTCCGTCGCCGCGGCCGTGGTCTGCATCGCCGGGCCCGGGGCGATGCTGGTGGAGACCGGGGCGACGTGCCGGATCGGGCCGACGTGCCGGACGGAGCCGTCGGCGTTCAGCAGCACCTGCTTGCCGTTCGGGTGCCGGAAGTCGAACATGCCCGCAAGGGAACCGGCGGTGGCGTCGAAGGAGTGGTCGCCGATGCGGCCGGTCCTCCAGTTGTCCTCGATGAACCGGGTGATGGACGCCTGGTCCGTCAGGGTGTGGTCGACCTTGTTGACCTTGCTGTACGGCGAGATGACCAGCAGCGGCTGGCGGGTGCCGGGGCCGCAGCGGTCGGCGTAACCACCGGCCGCCTTCGGGCCCTTCTGGCAGGCCGGGCTGTCGGTGGGCTTGCCGTTGGAGCCGAGGGAGGTGTCCGTCGAGCCGTTCCTCGGGGCGACGTAGGCGTGGTCGTACCAGCCGTCGGAGTCGTCGTAGGCGACCACGATCGCGGTGGACTTCCACTGCGGCGAGCTCTGGATCGCGTTGATCTCGTTCACCAGGAAGTGCTGCTCGTCGACCGGGTCGGAGTAGCCGGCGTGGCCGTCCTGGTACTCACCGGCCTTCAGGAAGCTGACCGCCGGCAGCTTGCCCGCCTTCAGCGCGGCGGAGAAGTCGGTCAGGTCGTAGTTGTGGTTGGCCCGGCCGTTGTGGCCGATCTCCGAGACGCTCTTCGGCGCCAGGTGGTGCGGGTTCGCCGTCGACTTGTAGTACGCGAACGGGTTGTGGTGCGGGCTGTAGTCCACCACGGACGCGCCGCCCAGGTTGGTGTGCGCGGTGTCGCACTTGGCGTAGGAGCCGGACGTGCCGTTCCACGCGGCCGAGGGACGGAAGCCGCCCTGGAACCAGCCCCACGTCACCTTCCTGGCGTTGAGCAGGTCACCGATGTTCCTGCCCTGCATCGCGGCGAGCGCGTTGCTGCTGGTGTGGTCCTTGTTCGAGCAGTCGTCGAAGGCGGGGTCCGGGTCGTTGATGACCGTGCCCACGCCCTTGGCGTCCGGGGACTTGACCGCGTAGGCGTCCGGGGTGGACGTCTGCTTGGGGTTCTCCGTGCCGGTGGACGGGTCCACGGAGATCACGCCGTGCGTGTTGCCGGAGACCAGGTTCAGCGCGCCCGGCGTCGAGGGGCCGTAGACCGAGCTGAAGGAGCGGTCGGACAGGGAGTAGTGCTGGGCGTAGTTCCACAGCGCGGTGACGGTGTTGCCGTCGTAGTAGTCCATCACCAGGCCGGGCTCGCCGAACAGGCCGCCGCTGCACTTGTCGACCTCGGTGTTCTGCACGAACTGGTCGGCCTTGCCGCCGTCGTAGGCGTACTGCTCCGGGCCGTAGGAGTGGTTCTGGTCGCAGGTCATCGCCTGGGACGGGGACAGCCGCTTCGGCGCGTACTGGTTCGGGTTCTTCTTCAGCAGCCCGGCGTGCGCGAGGGTGTCGATGTCCTTCGGGGTGTTCTTCGACGCGGTGAACTTCGTGCCGTCGGTGTTGGCGGCCTTCGGGTACGTGGCGAAGTAGTGGTCGAAGGAGATGTTCTCGTCGAAGAGCACGACGACGTGCTTGATCGGTGTCGCGGTCGAGGAGTGCCCGCCCTGTGCCGCGGCCGGCGCCGCCGCCCAGCCGGGCGCGTTGCTGCCGAGCACGGTGAGCGCCGCGGCTCCCGCGAGCGCTCCCAGGCTCCGCATAGCGGCTCGTCTTCCTCTGCTGGCCATGGTGGTTACCCCTCCGGACAGAACGTCTGTGCGTCGTACGAGCAGGGATGCTGCGCCCGTTGCTGGGCGTGCCGGCGGAGCCATCATGGCGTGCGGGTGAACACCGAGTCAGGGATACCAGGGCAAAACTTGACTGTGTGTTGACCCGTTCGGCGGCCGAGTTGTCCGGACAGGTTCAGCCGAACAGGGCGCGCCCGTACCAGTCGTGAGCGTCCCGCACGCCGGGCAGCGCGAAGAAGTAGCCGCCGCCGAACGGGCTGATGTAGTCCGTCAGCGGCTCACCCTTCAGCCGGTGCTGCACGGCCTCGAACTGCCGCTTCACGTCCTGCTGGTAGCAGCAGAACAGCAGGCCCATGTCGAGGTTGCCGTTGGCGTCCATGCCCCGGTCGTAGTTGTAGGCGCGGCGCAGCAGGCGCTGGTCGTCGGTGGCGGGGGTGCGGGGGTTGGCGAGCCGGATGTGCGCGTCCAGCGGGATGACGTCACCCTTGGGGTCGTCGGCGTACTTCGGCGTGTCGTACTCGTGGTCGCCGTCCAGGGGAGCGCCGGAGGAGCGGGCGCGGCCGAACATCCGCTCCTGCTCGCTGAGCGAGACCCGGTCCCAGAACTCCACCAGCATCCGGATCAGCCGTACGACCTGGTAGCTGCCGCCGGCCGCCCACTCCGGCTCGCCCATGCCCCTGCCCACCCACACCAGGCGGTTCATCTCGCGGGCGCTGCCGGTGTCCGGGTTCGCGGTGCCGTCCTTGAACCCCATCAGATTGCGCGGGGTCCCGGACGGCCGGGGCGGGCTGGAGAATCCGTCCATCCGCCAGCGGACCTGCGCTGCGCCCCGGGTGTGCCGGGCGATGTCACGCAGCGCGTGCAGAGTGGTGTCCGGTTCGTCCGCGTGCAGTTGGAGGCTGAGGTCGCCGTGGCACCAGTCGGGCTTCAGGTCGTCGTCGGGGAACTCGGGCATCGCGGTCAGCCGCCGCGGCCGGAGCGGGGCCAGCCCGAACCGGTCGTCGAACAACGAGGCGCCCACGCCGACGGTGACGGCCAGTTGGCCGGACGGCAGCCGGTCGCCGAGGACGCCCGAGTCGGCGGGCGGACCGGTGATGCCGACCGGCGAAGGCGTCCCGCCCGAGGTGAGGAAGCGGGCCCGGTCGGTGAGCGTGCGCAGCAGGCCGGCCAGTTCGGCGCGGCTCCCGGCGGTCACGTCGAGCGCGACGAACACGCAGCTGCGGCGGGGTGCGGCGATCGCGGAGGCCTGATGGACACCGTGGAAGGGGGCGATCGGGGCAGCGGCGTCCACCGTACTGCTGCCCGGGGCCGCGGCGCTCGTGGCGAGGCCCGCCCCCGCCAGCGCGGCCCCGCGCAGGAAGCCACGCCGCGCCAGCCCGCCGGCCCGCTCGAGAGCGAGGCGGCCCCGCCCATCGGGACGACCGGCGCCGGGCCGGTCGGGTGCGGGTGCTTGTGCGCGGTCGGTGCCGGGCCTGTTCGGTGTCTCGGGGCGGTCGGTGCTGGGCCTGCTGGGTGCCTCGGGGCGGTGGGGTGCCTGGTGCCGGTCGGTGCCGGGCCTTTCCGGTGTCTCGGGACGGCCGGTGCCGGGCCGGTGGGGTGCCTCGTGCCGGTGGGGTGCCTGGTGCCGGTCGGTGCCGGGCCTTTCCGGTGCCTCTGGGCGGACCGTGCCGGTCCTGTCCAGTCCTTCGTGCGGGTCGGTGCCGGGCCTGCGGGGTGCCTGGGGACGGCCCGTGCCGGGTCCGTCCGTCGTCTCGGCTCGGTCGATGCCGCTCACACGGTCCTCCGCGGGTCGCACAGGGTCGCCACCGACGCCAGCCGCTCCACCAGGTCGCCGAACACGGCGTTCACGTCCTCCCGCTGTGCGCGGCCGAGACGGTCCAGCGGGGTCCAGGACCCTTGGTGGCGGAACCCGTCGAGGGTGTGCTGGGCGCGGTCGAGCTCCCGGCGGAGTCCGGGCAGGCCGGCGTAACGGGTTTTCAGCAGCGGCTCGATCCGGGACAGCACCTCGCGGGTGCCGTCCAGATTGGCGCGGGCGGTGGCGAGGTTGCTGCCGCTGCCGTAGTCGGTGCGGCCGGTCAGCTCGAACTGCACGGTGTTCTCCAGGATCTCGTGCGCGCGCAGCCCCAGCTGGGCGGGGTCCATGCGGGCCTGCGACCAGGTGCCGCGCAGCCCGGTCAGGGCCTTCACCAGCGCCGCCGCCGGGGCGCGCAGCCCGGCGGCCGACTCACCGTGCCACAGCCCGTACTCGACGCGGTGGAAGCCGGCGAAGTCCTTGTCGTGCACCCCGCCGGGCAGGCCGGCGTCGGTGCCGTTGATCGCCGCGTCGGCGTCGCCGAAGGCGTCGTACGCCGCGCCCAGCCGCTCGTACTCCAGGTGCGCGGGCAGCCAGGCCGACCGGGCGGCGGCCAGATCGCCCCGGTCGATCGCGTCCCGGAGTCTCGTCGTCAGCCGGACGGCCTCGTCGAGTCCCCCGCCGACCCACTTCTGGTAGGCGAGGGCGGGCGGGATCAGATCGTGCTCCGAGACCGGCGCGGCGCCCGGTCCGCGCTGCCCGCCGGCGATGTGCACGGTCGGCCCGGTGACGGCGTCGGCGTCGTCCGGCACGCACTCGAAGGCGTACGCGCCCTCGCCGAGGCGTACCGTCAACTGGCGTGTCGTACCCGGGCCGACGCCCTCCACCTCGCCGTACACCGTCTGGCTGCCGGGATCCTCCAGGTACACCTCGGCGGCGGCGTCGGAGGTGTTGTGCAGGTCGAAGGTGTGCACCCCGGGCGCGGACCGGGTCCAGCCGCGGCCGCAGCGGCTCTCCGACACGTCGACGACGATGTGCCCGGAGGAGTGCCCGGCGGCCCGTCCGGGCCGTGTCCCGCCGAGGGAGAACGCCAGCAGCGTGCCCGCGAGGGTCACGGCGAGGACGACGAACACGGCGGGGGCCGTCCGGAGACGAACGGACCGCGTGCCGAGGCGAGGCAACGGCATGGCGAGCCTTTCCGGGACGACGTCGTACGCAGCGGCCTTATGGTAGGCATCCCTCCGGATCCGAACAGTCGTTCCGGGACTTCGGTGACCAAGATTTCCCCCGGGGTTCACCGGCTCGTGGCCGGACACCGCCGGGCCGCGGCGAAGAAGACGGCTCGCGGACCGGTGCGCCGCTGTGGCCCCGCGCGGCCGAAGACCCCCTTGGCCGGGCCGTTCAGCGCACCGGGAAGCCGAACGCGTACCCCTGCTGCTTCAGCCACGGCAGCAGGGTGCGCAGCGCGGAGACGGTCTGCGAGCGGTCGCCACCCGCGTCGTGGAACAGTACGGTCGGCCCGTTGGCCAGCTCGGTCTTGACGGTGCCGACGATGGCGGCGGCGCCCGGCCGCTCGAAGTCCTTGGAGTCCACGTTCCAGCCGAGCGGGCGCATCCCGTGGGAGGCCGCCAGGTGCCGGCTGTACGGGGTGAACGCGCCGCCCGGCGCACGGTAGTACATCGGTCGTACGCCACCCGACGCCTGCGTGATCTGGCGCTCCGCCTGAAGGATCTCCTGCGACTGGTAGGCCTCGGGCTTCTTGTCCATCGTGGTGTCGTGCGACACCGTGTGGTCGCACAGCCGGTGCCCGGCGGCCACCACCTGGCGGACCAGTTCCGGATGCGCCGCGGCCTGCGGGCCGATCATGCAGAACGTCGCCTTCACGCCGTTCTCCCGCAGCACTTGGAGCACCTGCGGGGTCCACACCGGGTCCGGGCCGTCGTCGATGGTGATGTTGACCGCGTGCGCGCCGCCGTCCGAGGCGTGGACGATCTCGGCGGACACCGGCGCCGCCGCCGGCGCGGTGTGCCGGGCCGCGGCGCCCGGCCGGGACGTGCCGCCGCCCGGCTGGCCCGCCTGCGCCGTCCACACCGAGGTGGCGGCCGCCACCGCGGTGACCCCGACCGCCGCCGCGACCATCCTGCCGTACCAGCCCCGTCCCGTGTGACGCGCCATGCCCCGCCCCGTTTCCTGCCGTGTCCCTGTGCTGTTGTGCACCCGTTCCGTGCACCTGTCAGGACGGCCGGGGTTGATCGCGGGATCCGGCTGTTACCGATCACGGACAATTCCGGGGCGTCCTCGCGACAGATGCCGTGGAGCCCAACGGCGCGCAGGGGGCGGAGGACACCGCGGAGAACGGGGGACCCCGTGTCGTACGACCGACGGACCGGCCAGCCCCGAGGACGGGGTGCTCCCGATGCCGCCCACCGGCGGTGTCCTGCTCACCGCCGCGCAGCTGCAGTGGGTGCCCGCGGCGCAGAACCGGCCGGTGATGCTGTTCGTCCTGGTGTTCGTCGTGCCCCTGGAGCTGGTCTCCGGCCTGCTGGCGTTCCTGGCCCGCGACGGCGGCGCCGCTGCGCCCTGTCCGTGCTGGGCTGCGCGTGGACCGGCAACGCCCTCCGCATGGGCTTCGCCCGCACGGTCACGCACTACTGGGGCAACGGAGTTGGTGATCGTGGACGACACCGGCCACACCACCGGGGCGCCCGGGATGGCGCAGGCGCTGGTCGCCGCCACCGACCGGTACGCGGCACGCCGCTGACCCCTGAAGGGAACCTCCGGCGCCGGGCCGCAGGGTGAAAAACGGGACGCGCCTCGCGGGGCGGCTGTGGCAGGCTGCGCGTCGGCAGCAGTCCGCCCCGGACCGGCGGCCGGTACCTCCAGCCAGGAGCCCTCGATGACGACGACACCGCCCCGGCTCCGCCCCCTGCTGGACCAGTTCGACTTCGCCTCGGAACGGCTCCTTCGCCGGCTGGCCGGGCCCTTCATGGACAGCGGCGACGGCGCGGACACCAAGGTGGAGCCCCTCACCGACGACGAGTACCTCTGGGAACCGGTGCCCGGGTGCTGGACGGTCAGGCCCCGCGCCGACGGGCCGGGACCGCGGGCGGCCTTCCTGGCCGGCGCGGGCCCGTGGGGGCGGGACGCGGCGCCGTATCCGCACCCCTGGCCGCCGCCGGTCACGACCCTCGCCTGGCGGCTGAGCCACCTCACCGAGATGGTCGCCATGCGCGCCGGCCACACCGCCGGCAGCCGCTCGGCGACCCGGGAGAACCACCCCGTCAGCGGGGACGCCGCCGCGGCGCCGCTTTCGAGCACGGCGCCGCCGCCTGGCGGCGGGCACTGCTGAGCGCCGACGACTCCGCGCTCGACACGGTCGGGTACTGCACCTACCCCTACGGCAGCGACGCGGAGGAGCCCTTCCTCGGCATCGTGTGGTGGGTGAACGAGGAAGTGCTGCACCACGGAGCGGAGATCGCCCTGCTCCGCGACCTGTACCGGGCGCGGCGGCGGGCCTGACGGCCACCGCGGTTCAGGCCCCGGCCAGCGCCGCCCGTACGATCGCCGCGGCCGCCGTACCCGCCGCCCGCACCGGTTCGGCGCTGCGCGCGGCCCGGCCCAGCATGAAGGCGCCCTCCAGCAGGGCGATGACCGAACTCGCCGTCTCCCGGGCGGCGGGTCCGGGGATGCCGCCGTCGGCGTAATAGGCGGCGAGGCGGCCGATCCAGCTGTCGAACACCTCCGAAGTGGCCTGCCGCAGCGTCTCGTTGGTGCTCGCCACCTCCATGGCGACCGTCGCGATGGGACAGGGGTCGGCGAAGTCCAGCTCGGCGAGTGTGCCGGCCGCGGCGGCGAAGGCGTCGGCGGTGGCCGCCACCCGGTCCTCGTACGGCGCCATCAGCGTGGTGATCAGGTCCAGGTAGCCGGCCCCGGAGGTACGGATCACCTCCTCGCCCAGCTGGGCCTTGCCGCCGGGAAAGAAGTGGTAGATCGAGCCGAACGGCGCACCCGCGGCCTCGGCGATCTGCTTCATCCCGGTGCCCGTGTAGCCCGAGCGCCGGAACAACTCGGTCCCGGCCTGCAGGATCCGCCGCCGGGTCTCGTGGGTGCTGACAGTCCTGCCGTCGCTCACGGTGGCACCTCCGGTAAGCCGCTGTCGCCCGAGCGTGTCGGCGCCTATTCTGTCACTAGAACGATCTATCAAGAGACGCGAGGCGGCCGACCGGAGCGGAGGCGCGGGCATGCCGGAGATCGAGCTGAGCGCGGGAACCATCGACTACCAGGACACCGGAGGCGACGGCCCCGCCGTGGTGCTCGTCCACGGCCTCGGCTTCGACGAGTCGGTGTGGACCGACGTCCTCACCGCCCTGCGTCCCGGCTTCCGCGTCCTGGTCCCCGTCCTGCCCCTCGGCAGCCACCGGCGCCCCATGCGTCCCGACGCGGACCTCTCCCCGCACGGCGTCGCCCGCCTGCTGGCCGAGTTCATGGAACGCCTGGACCTGCGCGACGTCACCCTCGTCCAGAACGACACCGGAACGGCCCAACTCCTCGTCGGCGTACGGGACGAACGCATCGCCCGGCTCGTCCTGACCTCCTGCGAGGCCCTGGACAACTACCCGCCCGGCATCCAGGGCCGGATCCTGTACGCGGCCTGCAAGGTCCCCGGCGGCATCTTCCTCCTCCTGCAGTCCTTCCGCTTCCCCTTCCTCGCCCGTATGCGGACCTCGCTCGGCGGCATGGCGAAGAAGCGGCTCCCGAAGGACCTCATCGCCCGCTGGTACGACCCGCTCCTGACGGACCGTCTCGTCCGCCGTGACTTCGTGAAGTTCCTGCGCGCGACCCGGAAGGACTGCTACCTGGAAGCGGCCCGCAAGCTGCCGGGGTTCACCCGGCCCGCCCTGGTCGCCTGGGGCGCCGAGGACCGCATGATGCCGCCCGAGACGGGCCGCCGCCTGGCCGGACTGCTGCCGAACGCCCGCTACGTGGAGATCCCCGGCGCCCGCACCCTGGTCCAGCTGGACAACCCGGCGGCGCTCACGGAGGAGATCCGCCGGTTCGTGAAGGACAACCCCCTGCCCGGAGAGGGCTGACCCCCACGTGGGCCGGGGCACGAGCTCTTCACGCGGAAGGCGCAGGTTTGTCCCGGCGGTGTGTCGAAGCGCGCGCGTCCCGTTCGACGCTTGGACGGAGGCACGACCGGTGCCGCAAGGACGAACGTGAACGGGAGCCGACCATGAAGATCCGAACCCGCCTGGCCGTGAGCGTCGACGGCTATGTCACCACGCCGACCGGGTGGCCCGCCCATACGGCCGACCCCGCTTTCGTCTCCGGTGAGAGTCACGGGATCCGGGAGTTCCTCGCCGGCTGCGAGGCGGCGGTCATGGGCCGGACCACGTTCGAGCCCGCGCTGACGAACGACCGCTGGCCCTGGCCGGACCTCGACGTGTTCGTGCTCGCCTCGCGTCGCCCGGCCGGTACCCCCGACCACGTCGTCACCGACAGCGATCCGGAGCGGCTGCTGGAGAAGATCCGCGCCGCCAATCGGGGAGGCGACGTGCACCTCGTCGGAGGACCGCGCACCGTCCAGGCCTTCCACGCCCTCGGCGCCCTGGACACGCTGGAACTGGTCGTCGTGCCGCTGCTGTTCGGCGGCGGCATGCGGCTGACGCCCGCGATCGACCCGTCCCTCGGGCTCGCCTTCGCCGGCGAGCGCGCCCTGCCCGGCGGAGCCGTGGAGATCGTCTACGCGTGCCGGGGCAGCCGGCCCCCGCTGCCCGCGAGCCCCGCGAGCCAGCGCTGAGCAGGGTCCGACGGCGCGGGGGCGGCGGGAGCGGGCGGGGCACCGTCCGGCGGCGGCGCCTCAGCGGCTCTCGCGCTGCGCGGCCACGATCGTGTCCATGGCGGGCTCGACCCGCGCCAGTCGCTGCACGCGCTCGGCGAACCCCGGGAACTGCGACGCGACCTTCGTGAGGAACCGCAGCTCCGGCGGGGCCACGTTGACCTCGGCGAGATCGCGCTCGATCGCCCGGGTCACGCCCTTGCACACCTGCTGCGGTGAGACGGTGCGGACCCCGCCGGGGGTCGACGAGCCGGTCTTCGCGAACATGCCCAGGTCGCGCACGAAACCGGGCTGGACGATCGAGACGCCGACGCCCGTGCCGTGCAGATCCTGGCGGAAGGCCAGGGAGAAGCCGCGCAGCCCGAACTTCGTCGCGTTGTACAGGGCCGACGACCTGGTGGCGGCGATACCGGACAGCGATCCGACGAAGCAGACGTGCCCGCGCCCGGCGGCCACCATGCCGGGAGCGAGCAGCCGGGCGAGCACGGCCGGGGCCCGCAGGTTCACCGCCAGCGCCCGGTCCATCTGCTCCGGCGTGTAGTCGAGCACGTCGCCGCTGGAGGGCAGGGCCGCGTTGGCGATCAGGATGTCCGTGCCGGCCGCCTCCTCGGCCAGCCGCCGCACGTCGTCGGGGTCGGCCAGATCGGCGGGGATCGCACGGGCGCCGTAGCGCTCGGCGAGGGGGCCGAGCGCGTCGGCCCGCCGGCCGGTGAGCACGAGACGGGCGCCACGAGCGGACAGCTCGGCGGCGAGGGCGCCACCGATGCCGCCGGTGACGCCGGTGAGCAGAACGGTCGATCCGGCAATGCGCACGACTACCTCCAGTAACTGTTCGTTCGAACGAACGATAGAGAGGGGCGAGCTGCCCTGTCCACCGGCCGCAGCCCCGGGTGATGGAAGAATGCACGCATGCCGCACGCCGCCCACGCCGCCCCGACGCGCCAGCGCATCATCACCGCCGTCCTGCGGATCATCGGCGAGGACGGCGTCGCCGCGGTCACGAACCGGCGCATCGCCAAGGAGGCGGGCGTGTCCCTCGGCTCGGTCACCTACCACTTCGAGACCCAGCACGACCTGCTGCGGGAGAGCCTGCTGCACTTCGTCCGCGAGGAGGCACGGCACTTCACCGAACTGGCCGAGCAGTGCCAGACGGAGGGTCTGGCCGTCGAGGACGCGGCGTCCCTGGCCGGCCAGGTGGCCTGCGGCACGGCGCTGGACAGCGCACACCTGGCGCCCTTCGAGCTGTACCTCCACGCCGGGCGCGACGCGCGGCTGCGGGAGGCGGCGGCCGAGGCGTTCCGGGCCTACGACCTGCTCGCCGCCCGCATCCTCGGCGCGCTCGGCGTCCCGGACGCCGAGCGCCTGGCCGCCACCACGGTCGCCCTCGTGATGGGCCTGCAGCTGCGGCGGCTGGCCACGGGCAGCCCCGCCGAGGACCTGGCCGACGCCCTCCTGCTGCTGGTCAGCGGGGCCGCCGGCCGCCCGCCCGCGACCCCCTCAGGGGAGCCGGCGGCACAGTAGGGCGGCGGGACCCGGCCGGCTGCCCACCCGCGTGGTGAAGGCGATCCCGGCGGCGTACTCGTCGTCGGCGCACTGCCCCTTGTAGTCGCCGTACGCGAAGTCGCCGCCCGCCGCGCCGGCGGGACGCCTGTCGGACCGGTCGAACCACACCGTACGGCCCGCTCCCGCCAGCGGGTTGCGGGCGGGCACGCACAGGGCCGCCGACACCCGCTCCCCGCGCAGGCTGTACCCCATGAGGAAACCGCCCTCGGGGCACTGCAGTTTGGTGTACCCGGACGCCCAGTCGCCGCCTGCCGGGACATAACGCTCGTCGGTGACGACCGTCTGGCCGCCGGAGGCCGCCCGCAGATCGTCCGGACCGGCGGCGGTGCTGTCGGTGCACAGTCCGCGGCCGCTGGTGTGACCGAGACCGGCGAGCCGCAGCCCGTCCGGGCAGGCGGCCTTGTACGCGCCGGGATCCCAGTCGCCCGCGGCCCGCACGCGCACCGACTCCACGGCGTCCCCGTGGTCGACGGACAGCATCCGCCACAGGGGGACGGCCGCCACCGGCCCGGTCGCGCTCGGCGCCGTCGTCAGGTGCTGCCACGCCGGCCCGCGCCAGTCGCCGCCGTCGAGGATGCCGGATCGCCGCCCCGACGCGTCGTACTGGAGCAGCGCCCAGTCGTCGTGGCCCGCGAATCCGACCAGCGGCCAGAAGGCGAAGTCGACGTCGCGGTCGGCGAAGTAGTCGGTGATGTTCCCGAACCAGGCGCGGGCGGCCGGGCCCGTCTCGCCGGCGCCCACGCCGAACTCGCTCACCCAGACCGGCGCGGTGTAGTGCCGGCCCGTCTCCTCGACGAAGAAGGCCTCGTCCTGGAGCGCCGCGTACAGGTCGTCGCGGCCGAGGTCCTGGTAGCGGGGGTCGTGGGTCTCCCCGATGCCGGTCGCGCCGCTGTGGTGAGGGCCCGTGTAGCCGTAGAAGTGCGCCGAGTAGACCAGCTTGCGGGCGTCGACGAGGGCGTGGGACAGGGTGCGGGCGGGGGTGAGCACGGGCCGGCCGTGGGGGAGTCCGTCCACGGGGACGCCGGTCCAGTTGATGCCTTCGATGACGATGAGCAGCCGCGGGTCGGCCTCGGTGAGGATGCGGTCGGCGGCGAGCCGGGCCGCCGCGTACCAGTCGTGGTCGTCCCCCGTGCCCCAGCCGGGGTCGTTCCACACGTCGCGCCTGACCTCGTTGTAGAGGTCGGCTCCGACGACTCCGGGCACGTCCGCGTAGCGGCGGGCCATGAACACCCAGTCGTCGGCCCACTGCCGGGCCGACTGCGAGCTGTTCCAGCGCTCGTTGCCGTCGATGCCGCAGCACCAGCGGGAGGTGTTGGTGTGGTTGTTGAGGATCACGGCGAACCCGCTGTCGCTGAGCGCCTCCACGACGGCGTCGTAGACCTCCAGAGGTGTCCTGCCCCTGAGTTGGGGATTGGCGGCGACGGCGCCGTCCGGGACCGGCGTCGTCGAGTGGACCATCTCGTTGGAGAACGGCAGCCGGACGGTGTTGATCCCCAACTGGTGGAAGTCGTCCATCAACCGGCCCAGCGGGACGCGGTCCAGGCCGAGCGGTATGCCGTGCGAGTCCTGGCCGGCGTGGTGCTCGGCCGGGTCGTCGGCGCTGCCGCTGCCCGTCCAAGAGCCCTGTGCGCCGTCCCAGTTGGCGCCCTTCAGCCGGAAACGCCTGCCCTGGCTGTCGACGATGTAGCGGCCCCGGGTCGACAGGGGAGGCGACCAGGAGGCCGTGCTCGCGGTCTCGGCGCGCGCAGCGGCCAAGGGAGCCGGCTGCCGCGGAACCGCGGCGGTCGCGGTGGTCGTACCGGCGGCGAGCAGGAAGGCCGCGACCGCGACGGCCGGGCGCAGGAAGGCAGGGGCTGTCGGCATCGGGGGAGCCCTCGGCTGTAGGGGGTCGGGGGTGGCCAGGGCGACGGTGTCGGCCCGGTGGGGCGGAGTGAACACCATGTGACACGGTTCAGGGAAGGGGCGGACCGGCCAACCGGGCGCGGCCTACAGAGCCCGCGCGACGAGCAGCGCCACGTCGTCGTGGTCGTCGGGATGGCGCAGGCCGTGGAGCAGCATGTCGCAGGTCTCCTCCAGCGGCCGCTGCGGCTCGTCGAGCAGATCCAGCAGCGTGTTCAGCCGGTCGTCGATGGCGTGCTGACGGGTCTCCACGAGGCCGTCGGTGTAGAGGACCAGCACGTCACCGGGGCGCAGTCCGAC
Organism: Streptomyces sp. NBC_00557; assembly: GCF_036345995.1. Classification (NCBI taxonomy): domain Bacteria; kingdom Bacillati; phylum Actinomycetota; class Actinomycetes; order Kitasatosporales; family Streptomycetaceae; genus Streptomyces; species Streptomyces sp. NBC_00557. Next base: position 648,613 of record NZ_CP107796.1, on the reverse strand, counting down.
CGTCGTGGTCTCGAACCGGACGCCGCCGACGCCGAGCGGCGCCGCGGCCGGCAGCTCCAGGAGCGCCGGCGCCTCACCGGGCCGTGCGAGGGCCGGCGGCATGTGTCCGGCGTTGGCGACGCAGGCCTGCCCGGTGGCGGGGTCGTACACCGCGTACAGGCAGGTGACGATGTAGTGCTCCAGATCGCACGTGATCCGGTCCAGGTGCTGGAGCACCGCGCCGGGGGCGAGGTCGAGGTCGGCGTAGGCGCAGGTCGCGGTGCGCAGCCGGCCCATGGTGGCGGCCGCGTCGATGCCGTTGCCCATGACGTCGCCCACCACCAGGGCCGTCTTCTCCTGGTCCAGCGGAATGACGTCGTACCAGTCGCCGCCGACCTCGCTCGTGGCCTGCGCCGGCTGGTAGCGGGAGGCGAGCTCCAGGCCCGTGTGGTGCGGGGAGTGGTCGGGCAGCAGACTGCGCTGCAGGGTCAGGGCGGTGTTGCGCACGCTCTGGAACCAGCGGGCGTTGTCGATGGCCACCGCGGCCCGGCCGGCGAGTTCGGTGGCGAGGACCACGTCGTCCTCGTCGAACGGCTCCGGATTGCGGGTCCGTTTCAGGTCGAGCGCGCCCAGTACCTCGCCGTGGGCGCTCAGCGGCACGGCGAGGTACGAGTGGACACCGGCCTCGGCGAGCAGGGCGCCGGCCTCGGCGTCCCGGGCGATGCGCGGCAGATCGTGCGGCCCGACATGCTGGAGCAGAACCGGCCGCCCGGTGTGGACGCACAGCGTCACCAGCCGGTCGCCCTCGTAGCGGGCGACGTCGCCGGGGGAGTCGGCGGCGCGCACGGCCACCGTGGGGTGGGCCGCCTTCAGGGCGAGGGCGCGGAAGATCTCGGGGCCGTTGTCCAGCCGGCGCACAGGGCGGCAGGACAGGGCCGAGTCGAGGACGTCCACGGCGACCACGTCGGCCAGCGCGGGCGCCGCGATCTCCGCCAGTTCACGGGCGGTCTGCTCCACGTCCAGCGCGGTGCCCACCCGCGCGGAGGCGTCCGCGATGAGCGCCAGGCGCCGCCGCGCCCGGTCGGCCTCGGCGGCCGCCCGGTGCCGCTCGGTGACGTCGACGACCGAGACGGCCGCGCCCAGGACGCGGCCGCCGGGATCCTCCAGCCGGTAGAAGGACAGCGACCAGGCGCGCTCACGGCCGGGATCGACCGGAGGACGGCCCACGTGGAACTGGTCCAGCAGCGGCGTGCCCGTGGTGATCACCTGGCGCAGGGCCGCCTCGACGGTGTCGACGTCCGGGAAGGGCAGGGTCTCCCTGAGCCGGCGGCCGATGTGGTCCTCGGCGCGCAGTCCGTCGATCCGCTCCAGCGCCGGATTGACCAGGAGATACCGCAGATCGGGATCGAGCAGGGCCAGACCGATGGGGGACTGGTTGATCAGCCGCTCGCACAGGGCGAGGTCGGTCTCGACCCGCTGCAGCAGGGTGTGGTCGGCCGCGATCCCCAGCGCGTAGACGTCCCCCTGGTCGTCCAGCAGCCGCATGGTCCGGAACTCCGTCAGCCGGCAGCTGCCGTCCTTGTGCCGCACGGGGAACGCTCCGGCCCAGCCCCGGCCGGTCTCCAGGACCTCGGCGAACAGGCTCATCACGGCCTGCAGATGCTCCGGGTGCACGAGCAGCGGCGCCGCGGGCCTGCCGAGGGCCTCCTGCGAGGAGTAGCCGAAGAGCTCCTCGGCCTGCGGGGTCCAGAAGACGATGCGCCCGCGGGTGTCCAGGGCGACCGCGGCCACGCTCAGCACGTCCAGCAGCCCGGTCGGCGGGGGCAGCCCCTCCCCCCGCTCCTCGTTGCCGGCTTCAAAGGAGTCCACAGCCATGCCGGTGCTCACCTCCAGCGGGCGGACGGCGCGCGGGCGCCGACGACCGGTGTTTCCATGGTCCCCCTGGCACCCGCCCGGCCCAACCGGAGGGCGAGGAGCCCGGGCTCACCGGTCCCCGCCCTCGCATCCTTGCACATCGACGAACAAACAGGCCCATAGTGGTGTATGGGTGGATCTGATGGACAGTGCGCGTGAGAACTCCGGCGCGGCCACGCCCCGGGGGCCGGACGACGCCTTCGACGCGTCCGGCGACGCGGCCGCGGTGATATCGGAACGCGGCATCGTGGTCGGCTGGACCCGTGGCGCCGAGGCGTTGCTGGGCCACGCGGCACAGGACGTCGTCGGCGTCTCCGCTGCGCGTCTGCTCGTCACGGCCGAGGACCCGGTGCGGCTCGCCGGCATCGTGGAGCGGTGCCGTGCCGGGAACGGCTGGAGCGGGCAGATCGCCGTACGGCACCGGGACGGCCACGGCGCCGACGTCCAGCTGCGGGTCTCGGCGCCGTTCCGCATCGGCGACACCGAGTGCTTCCTGGTCTTCGCCCGTGGACAGGCGCAGCGGTGGACGATGGACCAGTCCGTCCTGAACGGCTTCCTGACCCGGGCTCCGGTCGGCATGGCGGTCGTGGACACCGAGCTGCGCTGTGTCTGGGTGAACGACACCCTCGAACGTCTCGGCGGGGTCCCCAGGGCCGAGCGGTACGGGCGGCGGCTCAGCGAGCTGCTGCCCGGGCTGCAGGCGGAGGCCCTGGAGAGCCTGATGCGCAAGGTGCTCGCCACGGGCGTCCCGGTGACCGACTACGAGTACGTCGGCTGGAGCTGGGCGGACCCCCACCGCCGGCACGCCTACTCGACCTCGTTCTTCCCCCTGACCGGCGCCGGCGACGCCATCACGGGCGTCTGCTACATGGTCCAGGACGTCACCGAACGCTGGAACGCCCGGCAGCTGCTCACCATGGTCAACGAGGCCGGCACCAGCATCGGCAGAACGCTCGACGTGATGCGGACCGCCCAGGAACTCGCCGACTTCGCCGTTCCCCGCTTCGCCGACTTCGTCGTCGTCGACCTGCTGGAATCCGTGCTCAGCACCGAGGGCCACGGGACCTGGCTGACCGACGCGGGACCGGCGCCCGCCTGGCCCGTGATGCGCCGGGCGGCCGTGCGCTCGGTGCGGCAGGGCAGCCCCGAGGCCGTCGTCCAGGTCGGCGAGCGGGTCGACTTCCTTCCGGTGCCCCGGGACGCACGGCTGGTCATCGACGGCGATCCGCTGCTCATCCCGGTCCTCGACCCCTCCGACAAGCTGTGGGCCACCCGGGAGAGCGAGCGCGCGGAACGTATCCGCGCCCACGGCCTGCACTCGCTCATCGCCGTACCGATGCGCGCCCGGGACACCGTCCTCGGCCTCGCCACGTTCGCCCGCTCGCTCAACCCCGTCTCCTTCGGCTCCGACGACGTCCTGCTGGCCCGGGAACTGGTGGCCCGCGCGGCGGTGTGCGTCGACAACGCCCGCCGCTACACCCGGGAGCACACGGCGGCCGTCACCCTGCAGCGCAGCCTGCTGCCCCCCGCCCTGACCGGCGGCACCGCCCTCGACGTGGCCTCCTCCTATCTGCCCGCCGACCCCACCGGAGGCGTCGGCGGCGACTGGTTCGACCTGGTCCCGCTGTCCGGCGCCCGGGTCGGCCTGGTCATCGGCGACGTCGTGGGCCACGGCATCAGCGCGGCGGCGAGCATGGGCCGGCTGCGCACCGCGGTGCAGACCCTCGCCGCCATGGAGATGCCCCCCGACGAACTGCTCGCCCACCTCGACGACCTGGTGTTCCGGCTGAGCGACGAGGAGGCGGCCGCCGGCACCGGCGCCCGCAGCACCTTCATCGGCGCGACCTGCCTCTACGCCGTCTACGACCCGGTGACCAGGCGGTGCGCGATGGCCCGGGCCGGACACCCGCCCCCCGTGGTCGTCACCCCCGACGGGCACGCCGGTTTCCCCGAGATCCCCGCCGGACCCCCGCTCGGGCTGGGCGGCATGGCCTTCGAGGCCACCGAGATCGAACTGGCCGAGAACAGCCTCTTCGGCCTGTACACCAACGGACTCATCGAGGGCCGCGACCACGACGTGGAGCGCGGCATGCGCCGGCTCGGGGAGGTCCTCGTCCGCACCGGCGAGGACCTGGACACCCTGTGCGGCTCCGCGGTGCGGCGGCTCGTGCCCGGGCCGCAGCACGACGACATCGCCCTGCTCCTGGCCCGCACCCGCACCCTCGGAGCCGACCGGGTCGCCTCCTGGGACGTGCCCCCGGACCCGGCCGCCGTCGCCACCCTGCGCGCCCTCGCCACCCGCCAGGTCGAGGACTGGGGCCTCGGCGAGGAACTGGCCATGACCACGGAACTCGTCGTCAGCGAACTCGTCACCAACGCCATCCGCTACGCCGCCCTGCCCATACGGCTGCGGCTGCTCCGCGACACCCGGCTGACCTGCGAGGTCATCGACGGCAGCAGCACGGCCCCGCGCCTGAGACACGCCAGGAGCACGGACGAGGGCGGCCGCGGACTGTTCCTGGTGTCCCAGCTCGCCCACCGGTGGGGCGTCCGGTACACCGAGGACGGGAAGATCATCTGGGCCGAGCAGCCGGTCCGCTGAGCCCGGACTTGCCTTCGAGCGCACTCCAGCACCCAGACTGTCCCCCGACAAGATCCGTGCCGAGCACAGAACAGGACGGCGGCAGCCATGACAGCGACGGACCGGGCGGGGCATCCACTGCCGTACGACACCTACCGCGAGGCCGTGGCCCGCGAGACCCTCCGCTTCGCCGAGGTGACCGAGGGCGCCGACCCCGCCACCGCCGTGCCCTCCTGCCCCGGCTGGACCCTGGCCGACCTCACCCGGCACGTGGGAGCGCTGCAGCGCTGGTTCAGCACCCTGCTGACCGGTCTGGTGCAGGAGCCGCCCCGCAGCCGCGACGTGGAGCTGGGCCTTCCGGACGATGCGCGGGAGCAGCCCGCCTGGGTGGCGGCGGGGGTGCCCGCCGTGCAGGCCGTCCTGCGGGACGTGGACCCCGAGGCGCCGATGTGGGCGTGGGGCGCGGACCGGCACGCGCGCTTCTGGGCCCGCCGGATGCTGTTCGAGACGCTGGTGCACCGGGTCGACGCGGAACACGCCGTCGGCCTGGCCTCCGCCGTCGACCCCGTGCTCGCGGCGGACGGCGTGGACGAGTTCCTGGTCAACCTGCCCTACGCCGGTCTGTTCGCGCCCGGCGTGACGAAGCTGCGCGGCGACGGCGAGATCCTCGCGTTCCGGTGCACGGATGCCGACGGCCGCCCCGGTGAGGAGTGGCGGATGCGGCTGGACCCGGACGGCTTCCGCCCGGTGGACCAGGAGACGGAGGAGCCCGCGCCGGTCACGGCGTCGGTGCGCGGCCCCGCCGCGGACCTGCTGCTCCTGCTGTACGGACGGCGCTCCTGTGAGGACCCCGCCTTCGAGGTCGCGGGACGGACCGCGGTCCTCGACAACTGGTTCGCCCACACCGCCTTCTGACCCGGGCCCTGGTCACGCGTCCGGCGGCTCCTCGGGCAGCAGACAGACCGCGAGCGCCGCGGTGTCGTCCCCGAGACCGCCGTGACTGTGGGCCAGCAGGTCGTCGTGGATCCGGTCGAGCAGCTCCTCCGGCGGAAGGGGACCCCAGGAGCGGAGGCGGTCGAGCAGCGGGTAGAAGGCGCCGGACGCGTCCCGTGTCTCCGTGACGCCGTCCGTGTACAGCAGCAGCTGATCGCCGGGCCGGAACGGATACGTGTCGACGTGGTACGGCTCCTCGACCAGCATGCCGAGATTCAGCGGCGGCGCCGGCCGCCCGCTGTCCAGTTCCCGTACCTCGCCGTCCCGCAACCGGATCGGCGGCGGATGACCGCAGTTGACGATGCGGACGACGTCGCCCTCCGCGGGGATCTCGGCGAACACGGCGGTGACGAACCGCTCGGCCGTCTCGGCCCCGCCGAGCCAGGCGGCCCTGCGGTGCATGCTCGCGTCCGCCCGGGCGACCACCTCGAGCAGTCCGGGTTCGTCGTAGGCCACCTCACGGAACGCTCCGAGCAGCGCGGCGGCGGTCTCGACCGCGAGCAGTCCCTTGCCGCGTACGTCGCCGATGAGCAGACGGACCCCGTGAGGGGTGGGGACGGCCTCGTAGAGGTCGCCGCCGATACGAGCGTGGGCGGCGGCGGAGAGGTAGAGGCTCTCCAGGCGGAGCCTGCCGATCCGGTGCGGCAGCGGGCGCAGCAGGACCCGTTGCGCGGTCTCGGCCACGTACCGCACGTCGGCGAGCGTCCGCTCCCGCCGGATGCGGTGGGCGGCCAGGATCGTGCCGAGGGCGCCCACCAGGGCCGTACAGACGTAGGAGGCGACGTAGTGCCGGTCCAGCAGATAGCCCACGGGCCGGCCCGCGCAGCACGGCGTGCCGGCCAGCACGCCTTCCATGACGAGGGCGAACACCGTGGCGGCGGAGACCACGACCGGCCCGTGCGCGAACGCGGCCACCAGGGGCACGGCGACCAGCACGAAGCTCACCGGCCAGTCCACCGGTGTGACCGGCTCCAGCAGCAGGACGGCCGCGACATACAGCACCGGCAGCCAGCGCAGCCACGCGGGAGGCTCCGGCAACCTCGGTTGCAGGGCCGTGCTGCCGTTGTCCGGCATCCGGCCGGTCCGTCCGTGCGTCACCCGGCCAGCCTGGTGCGCAGGGCCCTCGGACGGCGCGGATTGCTCCACTCAACGGCATGTTCCGGGTGCGATGGGCGGCGTTTCGGTGATTGCGGCCACGGCCGGTGATCGTCACCCTGGGCGGGTGATCCTGGTTCCTGGCCGGCTGTGGCGGCAGAGCCCGGTGTGCCGGGCGCTGGGCACCGGGCTGCCCGCCGGTGTGTTCTTCGCCGCCTTCGTGCTGGTGGAGTCGGGCTCGTGGCCGGGCGCCGCCGTCGTCTTCCTGGTCCTGAGCCCGCTGCACGGGATCAGGTCGGCGCGGCGCATGGGCCGGGCCTGGCCCGGCGCCGCGGACCTGGACGCCGCGGGCCGCGCGGCGGTGGTGCGGGCCACCCGCCGGGGCGAGGCCGTCGGCGACCCCGCGCTGGCTCCCGCGGTCGTCGAGTACGCCGACGGCCTGCACCGGATCGCCGAGGAGGACCGGCTGCGCCGCCCGCTGGTCCTCCTCGTCACCGTCCTCGCGGTCGCCCTCGCCGGGTACGACACCGTGACGGCGCCGACCGGCGTGCTCATCACGTCCTGGCTGGTGGCCGCCCTGCTTCTGGCCGACCTCGCCTGGTGGCCCCGCAGACGCGCCCGCCTGCTGGAGCGGGCGGCCCGGGCCCGGCAGCCGGCCCGCTCCGCCCCGGACGCGGACCGTCCGGGGTCCGGCTGACGCACAGCCGCCCGCGTCGCCGGCCGGGGCGGTCACTTGTGCATCGCGGAGCCCGGGGCCCCGCCGCCGAAACCGATCGCGAACACGTGCAGGCCTCCGGAGGCGACGTCGGACGGCAGGCGCACGCTGCCGACCGTCCTGCCCGGACTCAGGGCCACCGGCGCCGTGGCGAACACATACGTCGTGGTGGAGTCGGACGCGGTGCCCGCGTGATTGCGGTAGGGCATGGTCACCGCGGCCGTGTTGCCGGGCAGCGGTGACGCGGCGCCCGCGCTCAGCGTCCAGTCGGACAGGCCGAGGGGAACGGACTGGGTGGTGCCGTCCGTGTAGGTGACGGTCGCGGTGCCGGACACCGGGCCGTTGTTGGCCGCTCCCAGGAAGGCGATGCTTCCGGAGCCGGACACCCGTACCGTCTGGCCGTTCGCCTCGTAGTTGTCCGGCGCTCCGGGCGCCACGTCGGGCCAGGTGAACGTGACCCCGTTCGCGGTGACCTTCGAGCCCGGCCTCACCCCGGCGGCGGCCAGGGCGTGCGCCGAGTAGCTGTAGCCGGCGCCGTCGAAGTTCGCCGAGGCCGCGGCGGTGTCACCGGACGTTCCCACGTCGGTGTAGCCGGGCGCGCCCGGGTAGGACCGCGGGGCGGCGGAGGGATCCGACGCCCAGGACGTGTCGGGGGAGGTGCCGAGTACGTAGGTGAGGGTGCCGCCGCCGGTGAGGGCGCCGGCGGGCGCGTGCGCCGCGTTCCACGCCGTGCCGTTCCAGGTGGCCGACTGGACGTACGGGGCGTCGTCCGCCGCGCCGGTGCCGTTGACCGTGAGGGTGTGCCCGGACGGCAGGGTGATCACCGCCTGCGGGAAGAGCGGGCTGCCCAGGGCCAGGTCGGCGGTGCCGGGGGTCTCGGGATACATGCCGAGGGCGGACCAGACGTACCACGAACTCATCTCGCCCAGATCGTCGTTGCCCGCGAGTCCGGACGGGCTGTCGGTCCAGATCTGGTCCTGGACCTGCCTCACCACCTTCTGCGTCTGGTACGGGCGGCCGATGTAGTCGTACTCCCAGGGGATGTTCAGGCTCGGTTCGTTGCCGAGGTCGGTGTGTCCGCCGGCGCCGGTCAGCGAGGACAGGTCCGTGTCCAGATACGTGGCCATGGCCGCGTCGCCGCCCATGGCGGTGGCCAGCCCGTGCACGTTGAACGGCACCATCGGCGTGTACTGCCAGGAGTCGCCCTCGACGAAGTTCTTGCCCGAGGTCGGCGAGAACCCGGCCGTCCAGGTGCCCGAGGCGTCACGCGGCCGGACGAATCCGCTGCCGAAGTCGAACAGGTTCTGCCAGTCCTGCGCCCGGTCCGCGAAGCGCCGCTGATCGGCGGTGTCCCCGAGGGCGCCGGCGAGGGCGGAGACCGCGAAGTCCGCCGAGTCGTACTCGAGCGTGGTGGAGGCCGCTCCGTAGAAGTTGCAGCAGCCGTACTTGCCGTTGCTGGGCAGCCGGCCCAGCTGCTCCAGATAGGCGAGCCCGGGGCGGTTGTCGTTGGGGACGGTGGCCTCCGCGACCATGCCCCTGAGCGCGGCCGCGGTGTCGAAGTCGCGGGCCCCGAAGGCGTAGTAGTCGGCGATGATCGCATCCGCCGGGTCGCCGACCATGACGTACGTCTCCCCGTTGTTCTCCGACCACTTGGGGAACAGGCCGGTCTGGCGGTAGTCGTCGACCATCGACTGGGCGGTGTCGGAGGCGGTCCGCGGCGCGAGCAGCGCCTCGAGCTGGGCCTGGGAGCGGTAGACGTCCCAGCCCGAGAAGTTGGCGTAGGCGGCGGCGTGCCCCTTGTCCACGGTGTGGACCCTGCCGTCGAAGCCGGGATAGCGGCGGTTGCTGTCACTGATCACGTTCGGGTGCAGCAGCGCGTGATAGAGCGCGGTGTAGAAGACGGTCCGCTGGGCGGGTGTCCCGCCGGCGATCCGCACCCGGCCGAGCAGGGCCTTCCAGGAGCCGTACGCCGCGCCGCGCACCTTGGCCAGGTCCCAGCCGGGGTTCTCCGCCTGCCGGTTGCCCGCGGCGTCCGCGGCCGACACATAGGAGATGCCGACCTTGGCCTGGACGGCCCGGTGGGCGGTGGTGTCGAACGTGACATAGCCGTCGGAGCCGCTCGCGCGGGGAGCGAAGGCGTGCGGCGTACGGGGCACGGTGCCGTGCAGCGTCGGCTTGTTCGGCGCCTCGGGGGCGTCGGGGGAGGCGTTGCTCCGCGGGGTGGTGGGGGTGGCGGCGGCGAGCGCCGTACCGCTGTGCCGGAACGGCCGGTCGAAGACCATGTCGTAGTAGACGGTGTAGGAGTTGCCCTCGCCGCAGAAGTTGCCGCTGGTGACCTTGCCTCTGACTTCTCTGCCGTTCACCACGTCGAACTCGGCGGCGGTGACGCCGTTCTCGCTGTCCGTGAGCTTGAAGACGAGGTTCGCCCGGCTGGTGGCGGGGAAGGTGAAGCGGGCCATGCCGCTGCGGGTGGTGGCGGTCAGCTCCGTCTTCACACCGTTGTCCAGGGTCACCGTGTACGAGCCGGGCGCGGCGGACTCGCGGGTGTGCGAGAAGCCGTCGGTGGCGCGGGTGTCGACCGCGCCCAGGGTCGGCAGCACCGGGATGTCGCCCGCGGCCCGGCAGCCCGGGCCCGCGATGTGGGTCAGCCCGAATCCGGTGATGGCCGAGTCGGCGTACTCGTAGCCGCCGCCGTCCGGCCGGTGCGGGCTGGTGTCGGGACTCCACTGGACCATGCCGAACGGGGTGTCGGCGCCGGGGAAGTCGTCGGCGGCGTGCGAGGTCCCGATGAACGGATCGACGTACGAGGCCGGATCGGCGACCGGCGCGAGCGAGGCGGGAGCGGCGGGCGCGGGGGCGGAGGCGGCGCCCACGAGCAGGGCGCCGGTGGCCAGCACGGACAGAAGGCGGAACGGCACCATCGTGACCCTGTCCCTTCGGCAACGTTGTCCCGAAGCTCGCCCCTTCAGCCCCTGCTGTCAAGGACGCGCGGTACAGAACCGGCCGTTCGCCTGACGTGACGTCACACCAGCCAAGAATCCCTCAGGTTGACCCACATCCAAAACTTTTCATAAGGCCAAAGCAACAAATCTTGACGACAACCATCAGCGTGCGTACGTTCCGCAACGGCCGCCCGCCGCTCCAACTCAGCCGTCGCCAGACGTAATTGACCTCCCATTGAGGAGCCAGCATGCGCGGAAGCCCCAGACCCCTCGCGTCCCTCCTGGCCGTCGTCGGCCTCGTCCTGGGCGCGTTGCTCGGCCTGTCCCATCCCGCACCCGCCGCGGGTTCACTGCCCTGTGACATCTACGGCGCCGCCGGGACCCCCTGCGTCGCCGCGCACAGCACCGTGCGCGCGCTCATCTCCTCCTATGACGGCCCGCTGTACCGGGTCACCCGCGCCTCCGACGGCGCCGGCGCCGACATCGGCCTGCTGTCCCCGGGCGGTTACGCCGACGCCGGACAGCAGGACCGGTTCTGCGCGGACACCACCTGCGCGATCACGAGGATCTACGACCAGACCTCCCGCCACAACGACCTCACCCCCGGCCCCGCGGGCACCTCCGGCATGGGCGCCGACCGGGGCGCCGACGCCTCCGAGATCGCCGTCACCGCCGGCGGCCACAAGGTGTACGGCGTGTGGATCTCCCCCGGTGTCGGCTACCGCTACACGGGCGTCGCGTCCGGTGTCGCCGTGAACGGGCAACCGGAGGGCGTCTACATGGTGGCCAGCGGCACCCACGTGGGCTCCGCCTGCTGCTTCGACTACGGCAACGCCGAGAGCACACCGGCCGACACCGGCAACGGCCACATGGACGCGGTCAGCCTCGCCACCACCTGCTATTTCGCGCCGTGCACCGGTTCCGGGCCGTGGGTCGAGGCCGACCTGGAGAACGGCATGTTCCAGGGGGACAACGGCTCCAACACCGCCAACCGGGGCAACAACAGCACCTTCGTCACGGCCGTACTGAAGAACAACGGGCAGACCCGGTACGCCCTCAAGGGCGGCAACGCGCAGGCGGGCGCGCTCACCACCTGGTGGGACGGCGCCCTGCCCACCCGCGGCGGCTATCAGCCCATGCACCAGGAGGGCGGCATCATCCTCGGCACCGGCGGCGACAACAGCAACTGGAACATGGGCACGTTCTTCGAGGGCGTGATGGTCGCCGGCTATCCGACCGACGCGGCCGAGAACGCGGTCCAGGAGAACATCGTCTCCGTCGGCTACTCCGGTGAGACGAACGTCCCCAACGGCCCCCAGGGCACCGTCACCGGCCCCGGCGGTAAGTGCGTGGACGTGGCGGCCGACGACACCGGCGCCGACGGGGCGGCCGTACAGCTGTGGGACTGCCAGTCGTACGCCGAGGACCAGCACTGGACGCACTTCGCCGACGGCTCGCTGCGCACGTTGGGCCGGTGTCTGGACATCAACGGCAACGGGACGGCGAACGGCACGAAGGCCGAGTTGTGGGACTGCAACGGTGTGGGCGGGCAGAAGTGGGTGCAGCAGAGTGACGGGTCGCTGCTGAACCCGCAGTCCGGGCGGTGCCTCGACTCGCCCAGCGGGGCCACGGCCAACGGAACGCGGCTGCAGATCTGGGACTGCAACGGCTCGGCGGCCCAGAAGTTCTCGGTCGACGGCGGCGCGCCGATCGCGGCGCCCGGCGGTAAGTGCGTGGATGTGGCGGCCGACGACACCGGCGCCGACGGCTCCGCCGTACAACTGTGGGACTGCCAGTCCTGGGCGGTCGACCAGCACTGGTACCACGGCGCCGACGGTTCGCTGCGCACGTTGGGCCGGTGTCTGGACATCAACGGCAACGGGACGGCGAACGGCACGAAGGCCGAGTTGTGGGACTGCAACGGTGTCGGTGGGCAGAAGTGGGTGCAGCAGAGCGACGGGTCGCTGCTGAACCCGCAGTCCGGGCGGTGCCTCGACTCGCCCAGCGGGGCCACGGCCAACGGAACGCGGCTGCAGATCTGGGACTGCAACGGCTCGGCGGCCCAGAAGTTCCGGCTCGGCTGAGACGGGACCGGCCGGGCCGCCGGTGTGTCCCGGGGGACTTCAGGCGATCTCCTCTCCCTCCGGGACGACGACCTTGTCGATCATCCCCTGGATCTGTTCGCTCGGCAGAGCCACCGCCATCGCCCAGTAGTAGATGACGAGGCTGAAGGCGGCGGTGACACCGATGTCCCACCACAGCGGGAACCAGGGGTGCTTGAGCGGCCCGAAGTCGCTGAGGTAGACGATGAGCCCCATGCCCACCAGGTAGACCGGCAGCCATTGGGCGGCGCGCAGGTCGAGCTGAGGGGTGATGGGGTTCATCTTGAACACCCGGTTGGCCACCAGCACGACGTAGCCGATCAGGATGGCGACGCCGAGCTTCCAGTCGGTGGTCCAGCCCGACCACAGGATCAGCAGGTTGGCGACGATGAAGGCGAGCGGCGACAGCCAGCTGCCGCCGGGCAGCCGGTAGGGGCGGTGCGCGTCGGGCAGCCGGTTGCGGAACACCCCGAACGACAGCGGGGCCCCGGCGTACATCAGCACGCTGGCGCTGGTGATCAGGCCGACCAGGGAACGCCAGCTGGGGAACGGCAGGAAGCAGATGCAGCCGATCACGAACGCGGTGATCAGGCCGACCCAGGGAACCCCGCGCCGGTTGGTGTTCTCGAAGACGGCGGGCACGTAGCCGTTGCGGCTCAGGCCGTAGGAGACCCGGGAGGAGCCGGTGATGTAGATCAGGCCGGTGCCGCCCGGGGACACCACGGCGTCGAGATAGAGGACCGTGGCCAGCCAGCCCAGACTGATGAGCGTGGCGACCTGGGCGAACGGCCCGCTCAGCGTGGTGTACGCCGAGGTGGCCCAGTGACCGCCGATCTGGGAGGCGGGCAGCGCCGCGAGGAAGACGACCTGCAGCAGGATGTAGATGAGGATGCCGAGGACGATCGACCCGATCACCGCCCGCGGGATGTCCCGCTTGGGGTTGGCGCTCTCACCGGCGAGCTGGTCGGCCTGCTCGAAACCCAGCAGCGCGAAGATGATGCCGCTGGTGGACACGGCGGACAGGATGCCCTTGGCCCCGTACGGGTTGAAGCCGTCGGCCGCGGTGAAGTTCGCGGTGTGGAACTGGGCGATCGCGAACACGAAGATCGTGAGCAGCGGGATGCCGACCTTCCACCAGGTCGCCGCGCTGTTCGTGCGGGCCAGCAGCCGGATGCTCAGGAAGTTGACGGCCGTGATGACGGCCATCAGCCCGACCGCGACGGCGATGCCGGGCGGGGTCAGGACGTGCTCCCCGCTCTTGACCTTCTCCCAGCCGCTCGCCCAGGAGTAGTGCTGGCCGTAGGTGATCATCGCCAGCACCTCGATGGGCGCCACCGTGGCCGCCTGCAGCCAGGAGAACCAGCCGAACGACGCGCCGGCCGCGCCGCCGAAGGCGTAGTGCGGGAAACGCGCCGTGCCGCCCGAGACCGGGTACATGCCGCCGAGCTCCGCGTGCACCAGAGCCAGTATCAGGATCGCGACACCGCCGATGGCCCAGGAGATGATCGCCGCCGGTCCGGCGGCCGCCAGGGCGCCCTGGGCGCCGAAGAGCCACCCGGACCCGATGATCGAGCCCTCCGAGGCCCAGATGAGGCCGACGAAACCGATCTCTCGCCGAAGCCCGGGTTTCTGGGTCTTCCGGCCGGGTTGCGTCTCTGACACGGCCATGGTCCACACCCCCTCGTAGGGGACCCATCACCCTCGGTAGGGTGATATTCGTCACTAAATCGTGCCACGGTGACGCGGTCATGGCGCTTTGCGTGAAGACACGGTTTACCGACCTTTTGACACGGTCGCGTCCCGCGGTCCGCTCAGCTTGGGCCAAGCTGCGGTCCGGCCGGCGGGGCGCCCGTGACCGCTGCGCGGTACAGGGCCCGGGTGGCGGTGCCGAAGTAGGCGCTGTAGGAGACCTGCGGCGTGTCGCCGCCGGTGTGGTAGCCGCCGATCACACCGATGACCGCCCATCCGCCGGGCCAGGGCAGGAGCATGGGGCCGCCGCTGGTGCCGCCGACGAAGCCGTCGCAGGCGATACGCGGGAACGTGCCGGGGTCGGCCGGGTCGTCGCTCTCCCATCTGGTGGTCCAGCTCCAGCACTCCAGCGGCCGCTCCGCCCCCGCCGGGTAGCCGATCATCCGCACCGGCGCGTGGTGGTAGCCGGTCCCGGTGAGCAGCCGTGCCCCTGCGCCCACCGCGTCCTCCAGGCGGGTTCCGTCCTGGTTGGGCTCGGTGACCGCGAACGCGAAGTCGTAGCCGGCGCCCGCGTGTTCGCCCAGGTCGTAGTACTGCTGCGGGACGTAGACGCCGTTGGTGCGGACCGGGAAGATCCCGAACGGCTTGAGGCTGTCGTGGTACTGCGGGACGAAGGCGAGGTGCCGCTTGGGCGAGGTGCCCGCATATCCCCTCAGACAGTGTCCGGCGCTCAGCACCAGGTCATGACCGGGGCTGTGTACGACGGAGCCGCTGCAGGTGCGGCCGGTGCCCGTGGTGTCCGTCCAGAAGAACGTGCCGGCCTGGGGGATGCCGTCGAAGCTCCTGCTGGGCGGGATGTACTCGCCCGGCCGTGGGCCGTCCACCGCGGGCGCCACGGGGGACGCCGTGGTCCCGGCCTCGGCGCCCTTTTGGACGTCGGCAGGCAGCGCGGCCTCCATGCGGGCCGGCGTCCAGTAGTCGTCGAGCCGGTCGGCGAGCGGGCTGGGGTCGGCCGGGGTGTCCCCGGCGGACGCCGACGCCCCCGCGGTGAGGCCGGCACAGAGCAGTAGGGCTGCCGCGCAGACGGCGGCGTATCGCGCGATGCGGGTCCAGGCCTCCATGAGTTCCCCTCAGAGCGGACGCGAATGACGGCTCACCTTAAGCCCGCGACTGCGGACGGCACAGCGGCCACGGCGGTACCGGACGGACGGTGAGTTCGGCCAACTCGCCTAGCTGGGCGCATGTCTGTTGCTGCGTCAGGTCGTGGCAGCGGCACGGCGGTACGGGCGGCTCCGCGGCGGTGGTCGGGGGTGGTCACATTCGGCGGTGGGCAGTGGGCCGTGAGGGCGGGGGCCGTTTGGGTGAGCAGTGGGCTGTGAGCGGTGGGCCGTGAGGGGTGAGCGGTGCGCCGCGAGGGGTGAGCGGTGGGCCGTGAGCGGTGGGCCGTGGCCCGTCGGCTGCGAGCCGCAGGCTGTGAGTGGTGGGCTGCGGTCGGTGATCGTGCCGGCTGCCCCCGGCGCGGCCGGGTTGACCTGGCGCTTCCGCCGGCGCGCCCGGCGAGGCCCGACCGCCTCCCCGGCCCTGGATCGGGGAGGAGTGATGTGTGACTCGCGGGGTAGATGCCCGTCCTGCCAAGGAACCGCATGGGCTCCACCGGAAGGAGAAGGCCATGAAGAAGCTGATACGGAACGTGGGTGCGGCCGGAGCCGCCGCCGCGATGGTCACGGGTGCTCTTCTCGCCGCCGGCAGTCCCGCGGCGGCGGCAGCTCCCGGGGCGACCGGACACGGTGCGACCGGCGCCACGGCGTCCGCAGGCACCACGGCGCCCGCCGGTACCACTCCGCACCGCCATCACGGCCTCGCGTGCATGGATCCGTGGGTCGCCGGGCAGCTCGCGTCGTTCGACCCCGCGGCCCGGCACCGCCTGGCCGTGTTCGATCCGTGGGTCAAGGACCAGCTGACGCGCTTCGCCGCTCCCTCCTGTTAGCCGTGCGGTGCTCCGGCGCTCTTTTCGACGGCGCCGCGATCACTTCACGAACACCATGTCCGGATACGTCGGGGACGGCCCCTCCAGCAGACGCCCGCTGCGGCCTCGCAGCCAGTGGTCGAAGTATGCGGAGACATAGGCCTCGGTCGTGCGTATCGCGGTGGCCGGGTCGATGGTGCCGATGTCGTCGGTCCGCTCGGCGGGCCGCAGACGCAGCTGCGGAATCAGCGCCTCGGCGTCGGTGAAGGAGGCGTGCTCCGAGCCGAGCAGGGTCAGCTGGCGGTTCCACCCGGGCGTGTGGGCGCGGAACGCCTGCCAGCCGGGGCCGGTGTCCGTGTCGCCGTCCTTGCCGAGGAGCAGGAAGGGCCGGTCGAGACCGTGCCGGGCCACCGGCATGAGCGAGCCGTCGAGATAGGTCAGGTTGCCGTCCATGTCGAGGCCCGCGGCGATCCGGTGGTCGGCGTCCATCGACAGCGCGGCCGCGGTGCCGCCCATGGAATGGCCGAACATGCCCACCTCATGGAGATTCAGCGCGCCCGCCAGGCGGTCCGGCAGCGGCCGCCGCTGCGCATCGGGGTCCTGCCCGCTGTTCAGCGCCTTGAGCCGGTCCAGGACGAAGCCGGTGTCGGCGACGCGGACGGCCAGTGCCTTGCGCAGGAAGGCGTCGGGATCGGACGGCGGGACCATGGTGGCGAGCGAGCCGTCCGGGAACTGGACCTCCGGTGACTCGTAGGTGTGGTCCACGGTGACGACGGCGTAGCCATGGCCGGCCAGGTCGGCCGCCAGCGTCGTGCCCCAGGTGCGGGGCTCGCCCAGGCCTGGCGAGTAGAGCACCACCGGAAGCCGCCCGCGGGGCCCGGCGGCCACGGGGGCGCCCTGCGTGACATGGGTGACGGTGCGCGCCCAGTCGGCGCGGCCTGGCGGAACGTGCAGACCGAGGTAGTCGTTCGCTGTGACCTCGTCGAAGTGGGCGGCCGCGGCGGGCAGCATGTACGGGGCCGGCGGGCGGCCGGTCGTGTGCGTCGCGGGGTAGTAGACGCTGACCATCAGCTCACGCGGGCCCGCTCCGGAGTGCCAGGGGTCCGGCCGTGCGTGGTCCACGAGGTGGAGGTCCACCTCCCCGACCGGATACCGGCCGTTCGGGGCGGGCAGGG
Source organism: Streptomyces sp. NBC_00557 (assembly GCF_036345995.1). Lineage (NCBI taxonomy): Bacteria > Bacillati > Actinomycetota > Actinomycetes > Kitasatosporales > Streptomycetaceae > Streptomyces > Streptomyces sp. NBC_00557. The sequence goes on along the minus strand of NZ_CP107796.1, from coordinate 631,462 downwards.
AGAGGGGGCGGGCGGACGACGGCGTCGGTGCGGAGGCTGTGGTGGCGCGCTGCGCCGCTGCGGCGGGCAGAGCAGCGGTCAGAGCGGCGGTCAGCCCCAGCATTGCGGAGACGGCGCAGGCGGTGAGCGCTCGTCGCCGAGTGGTCCTGCGGCCGTCGCGCGGGAGTTGATTCGTCATGGCTCAAGCCTGACGGGTCGTCGGTTCCCGTACATCGGGGGACGTCCCCCATTTCCTCCTCGGGGTAGCCGTAGGGGCTCCCCGTCGCCCTTGCTCCTCTCTTCGCCCGGCAGGGTCTGCGTCAGTCGCCGGCGTGCTCCGCCCTCAGACCGCTGATCAGGAGTGTCACCAGCCGCCGTGCGTCATACCGGGGATCGTTCTCGGCGCCGATGCAGAGGTTGCCGACGCCGCGCAGGAGTTCGTAGGCCTCCAGGCTGGAGCGGATCTCGCCGGCGGCGGCAGCGGCGCCGAGCAGCTCGGCGCAGACGGGCAGCAGCCGGTCGAGGAAGTAGGCGTGCAACGCGTCGAAGCCGGTGCTGTCGGCCTTCAGCACGGCGGCCAGGCCGTGCTTGGTCACCAGGAAATCGACGAACAGGTCGATCCACCGGCCCAGGGCGGCATAAGGGCCGGCGCTGGTCTTCAGCAGGTCGGGACCTGCCTGGGCCAGGCTCTCCACCTGGTGCCGGTAGACCGCGATGATGAGGTCCGCGCGCGTCGGGAAGTGGCGGTAGATCGTGCCGACCCCCACCCCGGCCCGGGCGGCGATGTCACGCACCGGCGCCTCCACGCCCGACTCGACGAAGGCCGCCGCGGCCGCGTCGAGCAGCATCTCCTTGTTGCGCCGGGCATCGCTGCGCCTGGCCCGGGCCGCGCGCCCCGCGCTCTCGCCGCCGTCGTCCACCGTGCCGCCTCCTCCATCGCCGTGCTGGTCCACCGGCGTGCCTCCACTGCCACTCTTGCTAAACGGAACAGCGTTCCGTATCGTCCTAGGCGGAACATCGTTCCGGTTAAGCCGATCGTTACCGGAACGCCGTTCCGCTTACCCATGGTGTCAGAGCGGCGGCCGGGCGGCCAAGCAGGCCACACCCACGTCCCACGCGCCACTCTCCACCCCCTCCATCCCTCCACCTCCAGTGAGGAGAAGCGGTCATGCAGTACCGCACCTTGGGCCGCACCGGCGTGCAGGTCAGCACCCTCGCGCTCGGCGCGATGAACTTCGGCAGGATCGGACGCACCACCCAGGACGAGGCCACCGCGCTCGTCGACACCGCTCTCGAGGCCGGGATCAACCTCATCGACACCGCCGACATGTACGCGGACGGCGAGTCCGAGGAGATGGTCGGCAAGGCCGTCGCGGGCCGCCGCGACGACATCGTCCTGGCGACGAAGGCGGCCATGCCGATGGGCGACGAGCGCAACCACCGGGGCGGTTCGCGCCGCTGGCTGGTCACCGCGCTGGACGACAGCCTGCGCCGCCTCGGCGTCGACCACGTCGACCTCTACCAGATCCACCGCTGGGATCCGCACACCAGCGACGAGGAGACGCTCTCCGCGCTGACCGACCTGCAGCGGGCCGGAAAGATCCGCTACTTCGGCTCCTCGACCTTCCCGGCATACCGCATCGTCCAGGCGCAGTGGGCCGCCCGCGATCACCACCTGGGCCGGTACGTCACCGAACAGCCCAGCTACTCCATCCTCCAGCGCGGCGTCGAGAGCCATGTGCTGCCCGTGACCGAGGAGTACGGGCTCGGCGTGCTCGTGTGGAGCCCGCTGGCCTCGGGCTGGCTGTCCGGCGCGATCCGCGCGGGCCGGGACATCGCCACCCACCGCTCGGCGTTCCTGCCGGACCGCTTCGACCTCACCGTCCCCGCCAACCGGGCCCGGCTCGAAGCCGTCGAGCGACTGGCCCGTGTCGCCGACGAGGCCGGTCTGACGATGATCCAGCTCGCGCTCGGCTTCGTCACCGCCCATCCCGCGGTGACCAGCGCCCTCATCGGTCCGCGCACACTGGACCACCTGCACTCCCAACTCGCCGCCGCCGACACCGTGTTGTCGGCCGACGTGCTCGACGCCATCGACGCGATCGTGGCCCCCGGCGTCGATCTGGCCCCCGAGGAGAAGCACGACACCCCGCCCGCGCTGCTCGACGCGTCACTGCGGCGCCGGCGCACGCCGCAGCGGCTGCAGTCCATCGGCTGAACCCACGTCTGCGCACCGAAAGGACCACCAGCCCATGCCGCACACCTCTGCGCCCCGGTTCGGAATCATGACCGCCCCCTCCCAGGTCGGCTACCCCGACGTACTGCGCGTCTGGCGCGAGGCCGACGCGATCCCGCAGATCGAGCACGCGTGGCTGTTCGACCACCTCATGCCGATCTTCGGCGACCCGGACGGGCCGGTCCACGAGGGCTGGACACTGCTCTCCGCCCTCGCCGCGCACACCCGGCGACTGCGCCTCGGCGTGCTCGTGACCAGTAACCGGTTCCGGCCCCCCGCCCTGCTCGCGAAGATCGCCACGACCGTCGACATCGTCTCCGGCGGACGGCTCGACTTCGGCATCGGCGTCGGCTCACGCCCCGGCCATCCCCTGGCCCGGCGCGAGTACGAGGCACACGGCCTGCCCTTCCACGACTCCGCGCACGCCGTGGCGAGCCTCGCCGAAGCCTGCACGGTGATCCGGCGGTTGTGGACGGCGACCGAACCCTTCGACTTCCACGGCACCCACCACCAGCTGAGCGGAGCCTTCGGCAACCCCAAACCCGTGCAGCGCCCCCACCCGCCGATCCTCATCGGCGGCCGGTCCTCCGCGACGTTGCGCGTCGTCGCCGCACACGCCGACCTCTGGAACATCCCGGGAGGCGGCGAGATCGACGACCTGCTCAGCCGCAGCGCCCTGCTGGACCGGTACTGCGCCGAGATCGGCCGCGACCCCGCCGCCATCACCCGCTCGATCCATCTGCCCGTGTCCTACGACCGGCCCGGCGACACCCGGCACGCGATCCGCGAGGCGGTCGACGCCGGCTTCCGGCACGTCGTCCTCGGCTTGCCGGCGCCGTACCCGGCCAAGGTCGCGCAGTGGGCCGCCGACGAAGTCATCACGCCGTCGCTCTGACCGGCCCGACGGCACCGGCGGCCCCGGCCTCGATCCGGTCGTACCGCCGCGGGCCGATGGCGCGCCGTAGCAGGACCCACGGGCTCGTCGGCCAACTGCGCGAGCGGCAACACGCGTTGGATGACCCGGGGGGCGGGAGGCGGCGCCGGCGGGGTTCGGGCGGTCCCGCCCAGGAGACATCAGCCGGTGCCGATCTTTGCATGAGACGGATCCGCACTGCTCGCCTAGTGTTCGGCGCATGACAGAGCGACGTGCGGTCCTGAGCGGATCGACCTTCGAGGAGCAGATCGGTTACGCCCGTGCCGTGGTCCACGGCGAGTGGGTGCATGTGTCCGGCACCACCGGGTTCGACTACACGACCATGACGATCCCGGACGACGTGGTGGAGCAGGCCGAGCAGTGTCTGCGCAACATCGAGGCGGCGCTGGCCGAGGCGGAGTGCACCTTCGCGGATGTGGTGCGGGTGCGCTATCTGCTGCCCGACCGCGCGGACTTCGAGCCCTGCTGGCCGGTGCTGCGCCGCTGCTTCGGCGAGGTGCGCCCGGCCGCCACCATGATGGAGTGCGGTCTCGCCGACCCGCGCATGAAGATCGAGATCGAGGTGGACGCCCGTCGGCAGGCCCGCTGAGCCCGCCGCGGCACGGCCGGGCTCACGCCACAGGGACAACCGGGCGTTCACTGCTCGGTGGCATGTGCCGCCGGACGCAGGAACTCGTTCCAGCCGCCCTGAGGCTTCTGGCCGACCTCGAGGGTGCGCAGCTTCGCGAGGATCGCGGGATCCTGGGCGTCGAGCCAGTCGACGAACTGCCGGAAGGAGACCAGCCGGACGTCTTTCCAGGCGGCGATCTGCTTCAGGGCCTCCTCGGCGGCGTCCATGTAGATGCCGCCGTTCCACTGCTCGAAGTGGTTGCCGATGAACAGCGGAGCCCGGTTGGTCTGGTACGCCCGCTCGAACCCGGCCAGGTACGACTGCGTCGCCTGGGCCCGCCAGTAGGGGTAGTGGGAGGAGGGCGCCCGCGTCGAGTTCTTGGACTGGTTCGCCAGCATGTTGTAGTCCATGGACAGCACCTCGAAGGTGTGCCCCGGAAAGGGGATGCTCTGCAGCGGCAGGTCCCAGATGCCGTTCCGCTTCCGCGGCCACCGCTGCAGTCCGCCCGGCGACGAGGCGTCGTAGCGCCAGCCGAGTTCCCGCGCGACCGGCAGCAGGTTCGTCTGGCCGAGCAGGCAGGGGGTGCGGCCGCCCACGAGTTCCTTGTCGTAGTCGAAGGGCAGCGACGGTTCGTCGTGCCAGCCGGTGTTGGTGCGCCACGTCGTGACGAAGGCCCGCGCCTGCTCGATCTCCGAACGCCACTGCGCCGGGGTCCAGTTGGCCACCGATCCCGGTCCGCTGCAGAAGTGGCCGTTGAAGTGCGTGCCGATCTCGTGGCCCTCCAGCCAGGCCTGACGGACGTAGGCCAGGGTCGTCTTGAGGTGGCCGTCGGTGAGGTAGCCGATGTCGGAGGCGCCGACCGGGTTGTTCGGCGGGTCGTAGAGCCGCTTCCTCTCCTCGGGCAGCAGGTACAGGCCGGACAGGAAGAAGGTCATGTGTGCGCCGTGGTCGCGGGCGAGCTGCAGGAAGCGCGGGAACAGTCCGGCGCCCAGCTCGCCGGCGCCGTCCCAGGAGAACACCACGAACTGCGGCGGGGTCTCACCGGGTTCGAGGGGCAGGGGCGAGGCCGGCTGATGCGGCTGGCGTCCTGTGTACGCCGTCGAGCCGTCCCCGATGAGCCGGATCACCCGCGGTGCGCCCTGCTGGTGCGGGCTTCCGGGCGAGCCGTTCTCGTCGTCCTGCCCTCCGCACCCGGCGAGCGAGGCGGCGGCCATGCCGATGCCCGCGCCGAGGCCGAGGCGTGCCACACTCCGGCGGCTGATTCCCGTCATCGCCATCCCAACCCGCGCCCCTGCCCTGACGCGTTGTGCGGCCCCCTCGATGTCCTTTCTGGCATCTCGCACAATAGATGCGATAAATGTACAAGCTGGCTAATTTGGGGTGGTGCCGCGGGCAAAGGAGCCGTCAGGGATCCTTTCGCCACCCGTTCGGCCGACTGGCGAGCCGTGCCCCGCTCACCGGGCCGTCCGGCGTGTCGGCGCGGCGCAGTCTCGGGCGGGTGCAGCGCAGACGGCGATCGTTGATCAGGGGATGGCCGTCAGCGCCGACGGCGGGGGAGGGGCGGCGGGCGGGAGCACCGCTCACGCTCGACCCGCGTGTACGTGCCCGCGGGGCGCTCGACGCGTGCGGCTCACGTCTCGGCGTGTCGCTGCTTCGGTGCGGCCGGTACCACGGCGATGTGCTGGACGGCCCGGCTGAGCACCAGCACGCCCGCGACGATCAGCAGGCCGCCGCACACCTCCGGTACGAGCCACCAGCCGGTGCGGATGCGCTCCCCGAACAGGGCGATGCCGAGGGTCAGGCTCACCACCGCGTCGCCGATGGTCAGGGCCGGCTGCGCGGCGGCCAGCGGACCGGCCTGGAGCGCGTTCTCCAGCAGGACCACGGCGGCGACACCGGTGAGCGCGAAGGCGTACGTCTGCCAGGCGGTCAGGAACGCCATGAATCCGTGGTCGGCGAAGGTGCCGCTGGCCGTCTTCAGCAGGGCGGCGGTCAGCGCGTTGCCCGTCGCGGAGGCGGCCGCCAGCAGCGCGGCGCGCCGGGCAGGCGGGCCGCTCCTGCCTGCCAGCAGCACGGCCGCGGCCATCGCGCCGAGGCACAGACACAGGGCCGGCGCCCAGCGGGTGAGCGGGGCATGAGCGCCGGCGCCGTGCGGGGCCGCGGCGATGAGCAGGACCGCGAGGCCCGCCACGCAGCCGCCGACGCCCCACCAGCCCGAGCGCGGCAACCGCTTGTGCATCAGCGGGGCGGCGACGAGCAGCGCGAACGGCAGCTCCAGGACGAACAGCGGCTGGACCAGCGCGAGCGGGCCGTTGACCAGGGCCAGGCTCTGGAACAGGGCCGCGCCGATCACACCGCACATGCCGATCATCCAGAAGGGCCGGCGCACCAGCTCCGCGAGCAGCCGGAACCCGCCACGGCTGCTCGTCGAGGCGGCCCTGCGCTGAAAGGCGGTACCCACGGCGTTGCTCGCCGCGCCGGCGACGGCGAACACCGCGGCCAGTTCGATCACGACCGTCTCCTGCCTGCGGGGAGGCCTCCAGGAGGAGGTTCGGGCCCTCTCAGCCTACGAAAGGCGACGCCCGTGCGCCGGACGCGGCCCCGGACAGGAGTCCGGCCGGGCGCTGATCATTCCTTCGTACGGGCGAAGGCGAGCCGGTGGCGCCCTGTGGGACGGACGGGTTGTCGGACGGCGCCGGGACCCCGCCCGTTGATCACTGAGTGGTCTGGACCAAACCGGGGTCAAGTCGAACAGCGGGACGGTCAAGAGCGTTGAGGGCAGGGCCCGGAGTCGGATCTGGGCGCGACCAGGCAGTCTCCCGGCCGGCCCTGCCCTCCGAGTGGCCGCTCAGGTGGCGCGGGTGCCGCCTCCCCGGCGGATGCGGCCCAGCAGGTCCCGGTGGTAGGCGGCGAGTTGCCCGGCGGGCACGGGCGCGGGACTGCCGGCGAGGGTGTACCAGGTGTCGCCGCCGGTGTGCTGGATGGCGACGCGCACGCTGTGGCCGTCGGACAGCAGGATGGTGGCGACGGTCAGGTCGCCGGTGATGACGCCGACCTCGTCGGTCATCGCTCCGCCGGGACCGGCCGTGACGCGGTCGACGTAACTGTTGATGCTCGGTGGGGTGTGCATGGGGCGCAGGGTCGCAAAAACCCGGGCGGCGCGTCCCGCACCGCGCAGGAGTCGCCCGCCCGTGTCCCCGTGTTGGGCGTGTCGGGCGGTGCCGGGAGCGGCTCAGCCGAACAGCGGGAAGCGGTCGGCCGCCGCGCCCAGCGCCGCGCGTTCGGCGTCGGTGAGCCGCGCCCTGCCCGTGCCCACGCGCGCGTAGTGCTCGTCGCTCCACTCCGCAAGCCCCGGCCGGCCGAGCAGACCGTCCAGGGTGGCGCGGACCGCGGCCAGCCCCTCGGGCGCCGGTCCCGGGGCGTGCGGCAGCCGGACGGTCAGGTCCAGGTGGTGGACCGTCGCCTCCACCGCGAGGGTGGTCATCAGGTCCCCGGCCGTCAGGACGTGCCCCTGCGTGCCGACGTGCTGCGCGGGATCGGCCGTCTCCGCCGCGTGCGCGGCCGCCGCCACCGTCTCCAGGTACAGGCCCTGCAGCTGGCGGAAGTCGAGGAACATGCTCCCGTTCACCCGCACCCAGCGCCGGCCGTTCGCCGCACCGGTGGTGTGCGGCTCCCAGTCCTGCCAGTACGTCACGGCGTCCCGGTCCACCGGCCTCGGCGAGGGCGTGTGCAGGGCCACCAGCGCGCGCTGGGCGTCGCTCACGCAGTGGAAGACGAGGTCGCGCACCGCCCAGCCGGTGCAGCCGGTCGGCAGCCACGACTCCTCGTCGCCCAGAGCGGCGACGACCGCCGAGGCCGCCTCGTACGACGCGCGCACCGCCCGCGCCGGGCCGGCGGCGTTTCCTGTGTTCACGCCTCCCCCTTTCCTCCGCCTACAGGGTGTCAGACCCGGCTCGAGGTCGCCGTGTCGGCGGACAGTCGCTGGGCGACGTAGATCGGGATCACCGACAGCAGGACCAGCACCGCGGCCACCACGTTCACCACAGGCGCCTGCTGGGGCCGTGTCATGTTGTCGAAGATCCAGATCGGGAGGGTCTCGATGCCGGGGCCCGCGGTGAACGTGGTGACCACGATCTCGTCGAAGGACAGGGCGAAGGCGAGCAGGCCGCCGGCCAGCAGCGCGGAGCGGACCAGGGGGAAGGTGACGTCAGCGAAGGCCCGGAAGGTGCTCGCGCCGAGATCCATGGCCGCCTCCTCGTACGAGGCCGCCGTACGGCGCAGCCGGGCCACCACGTTGTTGAAGACGATGACGATGCAGAACGTGGCATGGCCGACGATGACCGTGAACAGGCCAAGCCCCACGCCGAGCGGCTCGAGCACCGTGCCGAAGGCGGAGTTGAGGGCGATGCCGGTGACGATGCCGGGCAGCGCGATCGGCAGGACCACGATGAACGACACCGTGTCACGGCCGAAGAAGCGGTGCCGGGCCACCGCGAACGCGATGAGCGTGCCGAGGACCAGCGCGATCGCGGTCGCCCCCAGCCCCGCCTTCACCGAGACCCACAGCGCCTGCCGGGCCCCCGCGTTGTGCGCGGCCACCGACCACCAGTGCCAGGTCAGCCCCGGCGGCGGCCAGCTCGCGCTGCGGTCGGGGTTGAGCGAGTTGACGAGGACCAGCAGCAGCGGGACGTAGATCACCGCGAAACCGAGCCCGGCGCCGATGCGCAGGGCGATGCGCGCGGTGCGGCTGAGATGCATGGCGCTGTTCTCCTCCAGGTCCTACAGGCTGTTCAGGGCGCCGGTGCGGCGGATCGCCAGCAGATACAGGACGATCACGACCACCGGCACGGTGCCCAGCGCGGCGGCCATGGGCAGGTTCAGCTCGATGTTGGAGTACACGAGATTGCCGATCAGCTGCGTCTTGCCGCCGACGATCTGCACGGTGATGTAGTCGCCGAGGCTCAGCGAGAACGTGAACACCGAGCCGGCCGCGACCGAGGGCAGCACCATCGGCAGGACCACCGAGCGGAACGTCCGCCCGGCCCGCGCCCCGAGATCGGCCGAGGCGTCGAGCAGGTTCGCCGGCAGCTGCTCCAGGGCCGTGTGGATCGGCAGGATCATGTACGGCAGCCACAGGTACGTCAGGGTGAGCACGGTGGCCGGCAGGCCGAAGCCGGGGCCGCTCAGCCCGAACGGCGCCAGCATCCAGTCGGCGAGGCCGCCCTCGGACAGGATCAGCCGCCAGGCGTACACCTTGACCAGGTAACTCGCCCACAGCGGGGTGAGGATGGCCACCACGAGCAGCGGACGCCACTTCGGCCGGGCGACCCGCGCCGTGTAGAAGGCGACCGGAAAGGCGATCACGGCGCACAGCACGGTCACCGCGAGCGCGACCCCCACGCTGCGCAGGATCACCTGGCGGAAGACGGGCGTGGTGAACAGCTCGCGGAAGTTGTCCGTCGACCAGACCTTCACCACCTCGGAGGTGAAGGAGTTCGTGGTCCAGAACGCGGAGAGGAACAGGACCGTCAGCGAGCCGAGGTAGAGCACGGCCAGCCAGAGCAGCGGGGCGGTGAGCAACAGCGTCAGCCGCAGCCGGGGCCTGCGGTGCAGGCTTCCGGCGAGCCGCCGGACGGTTCCCCGGCCGGCGGCGGTCGTCGCTTGGGTGGTCACGGTTCAGCCCTTGATCTCGGTCCAGGCCTGCACCCACTTGGCGTACGGCACGCACTTCACGTCCTTGCGGCCGTCCAGGCACTGCTCGATGGGCGTGTTCCAGAAGGCGATCTTCTTCCAGTAGTTCTCGTCGGCCGCGTGGTAGACCGTGCAGAAGTTCTTGTCACTGGTCTGCGCGCACGCCTTGGAGTTGGCCGGCGCCTCGCCGAAGTACTCGGCGACCTCGGCGTTGACCTTGGGCGAGACGATCCAGTTCAGCCACTTGTAGGCGCAGTTGGGGTGCTTGGCCTTGCTGTACACCATCCAGGTGTCGGACCAGCCGGTCGAACCCTCCTTCGGCACCAGCGCCTTGACCTTGGCGCCCTCGGAGGAGGCGAGGTTGGCGATGACCTGCCAGGTGGTGCCGACCACCGAGTCTCCGCTCTTGAAGGCGGAGACCTCCTTCAGGTAGTCGCTCCAGTACTCGCCGACGTTCTTGTTCTGCTGCTTGAGCAGCGCCACCGCCGCGTCGAACTGCTTCTGGTCCAGCGCGTACGGGTCCTTGATCTTCAACTCCGGCTTGGTGGCCTTGAGATAGAGGGCGGCGTCGGCGATGTAGATCGGCGAGTCGTACGCGGTGACGTGCCCCCTGTACCGCGCGGCGTCGTCGAAGACGGCGGACCAGGAGGTGGGCGCGGGCCTGACCTTCTCGGTGTTGTACATCAGCAGGTTGGCGCCCCGGCCGTGCGGGATGCCGTACATCTGCCCCTTCACGGAGTTCCAGGGGCCGTTCTTGAGCCCGGCGAAGACATCCTTGTAGTTGGGCACCAGGGAGGTGTTGACGGGAGCCGCGTCGCCGGCGGCGATCAGGCGCAGGGAGGCGTCGCCGGAGGCGGAGACGGCGTCGTACTCGCCGGTCTTCATCAGCTTGACCATCTCGTCCGAGCTGGCGGCGACCTTGGAGTGGACCTGGCAGCCGGTCTGCTTCTCGAAGGGGTGGACCCAGTCGGTCTTGGGGTCGGTCGAGCCGTCCTCCACATAGCCGGCCCAGGCGATCAGATTGACCTGGCCCTCCGTCTTTCCCAGCTTCGTGGGGGCCTTGAGGTCGGGCGGGTTGAGCCCGGTCGCGGACGAACTGCCCGACCCGGAGGAGTCGCAGGCGGCGGCGAGCAGGAGCGCGGCGGCACAGGCGGCGGCGCGCAGGGTACGGGTGGGACGCACGGTGTTCTCCAGGGGACGTAAGGACGGGAAAGAGGTCAGGAGGGCAGCCGGACGGCGTGCCGGCGGTGCCAGGTCAGGCGCACCCGGCTGCCGCGCAGCGCGGCGACGTCCTCGGAGGAGGTCTCCAGGTTCTGCTGCAGCGCGGTGAGCCGGCCACCGCCGTCGAGGTCGACCAGGAAGCGCGTCGCGTCGCCCAGATAGACGACTTCGGCGACCGTGCCGACGGCGCTGGTGTGCTCGGGCTCGTCCGCGTCGGCGGACTCCTTCAGGACGCGGATCTTCTCCGGCCGGATGTTGTAGGTGCCCGGGGTGCCGACGATCCGGTGGGCCGCCTCGCCGTCGAGCAGGTTCGAGGTGCCGACGAAGGAGGCGACGAAGGGCGTCGCGGGGCGCTCGTATATCTCGGCGGGCGTGCCGACCTGGGCGATGCGGCCCTGGTCGAAGACGGCGATGCGGTCGCTCATCGTCAGGGCCTCCTCCTGGTCGTGGGTGACGAAGACGAAGGTGATGCCCACCTCCCGCTGGATCGCCTTCAGTTCGACCTGCATCTGCTGGCGCAGTTTCAGGTCGAGGGCGCCGAGGGGCTCGTCCAGCAGCAGCACCCGGGGCCGGCCGACGAGCGCGCGGGCGAGGGCGACGCGCTGGCGCTGCCCGCCGGAGAGCTGGGCCGGGCGCCGCTGACCGTAGCCCTCGAGGCGGACCTCGGCGAGGGCCTTGCGGGCGCGCACGAGCCGTTCGGCCTTCGGCACCTTGCGGACCTTCAGCCCGTAGGCGACGTTCTGCTCGACCGTCATGTGCGGGAACAGGGCGTAGTCCTGGAACACCGTGTGCACGTCCCGCTCGAACGGGGCGAGGCCGGTGACCTCCTGGCCGGCGAGTTCGATCCGGCCCTGGTCCGGTGTCTCGAACCCGGCGACCAGCCGGAGGACCGTCGTCTTGCCGGACCCGGACGGGCCGAGCATGGAGAAGAACTCCCCGTCCCGGATCTCCAGGTCGACCCCGGCCACGGCGGTCGTCTCACCGAAGGACTTCCGCAGGTCCTGCAGCCGGACCGCAATTCCCTGCATAGGGGAACCTTTCTGGCGCGCTGTTGCGTTGAACGCTTGACGGTAAAAATATGAAGTCATAGTTCTAAGCTCAAGAGGCCCTCAGGGTAAAGCTTGCGTCAATGCACGAGGTGGTGGCCATGAGGCAGGACGAGATCGAGGGCGGTGCCCGCCGGGCCGTCTTCAGCCCGGTGGACAACCGGGCCCGCGTGGACGCGGTCGTGCGCCGCATCGGCGACGCCATCGAGCTGGGCCTCCTCGCCGACGGCGAGCAGCTGCCCGGCGAGACCGAGCTGGCCGGCCAGCTCGGCGTCTCCACCGTCACCCTGCGCGAGGCGCTCATGGCCCTGCGGCAGCAGGGCCTGGTCACCACCCGCCGGGGACGCGGCGGCGGCAGCTTCGTCTCCCTGCCCGAAGTCCCCGCCGACGACCGGCTCAAGGCCCGCCTGCGCGGCTGGAGCACTGAGGAACTGCGCGACCTCGGCGACCACTGGGCCGCCCTGTCCGGCGCCGCCGCACGGCTCGCGGCGCAGCGCACCGAACCCGAGGACCTTTCCCCACTGCGCCGCACGGCCGAGGAGCTGAGCCGGGCCGGGGACGCGGCGGCACGCAGCCGGCTGTACGGCCGCTTCCACGTCGAACTTGCGGCGGCCGCCCAGTCCGCCCGGCTCACCCGCGAACAGGTCGCCCTGCAGAGCGAGATCGGCGCCCTGCTGTGCCTGGTCCTGACCGACGACACATATCGTGAAGAAGTTGCGGACCGTCACCGCTCCGTAATCTCCGCCGTGCAAGATGGGGCCCACGAAACGGCCGGCACGCTGGCCGAGCGGTGCGTCAGGGAGTCGACGGCGCGGCTCGTCGCCGTACGGCTCACCCTCTGAACGCGCCGCGTCAGGTGCCCCGTCCGCTGGAGGACAGCATGGGCTGGAGCCCCGGGCTCGCCACCCTCGACCCGGACACGGAGACGTGGGTGGCCGCACAGGTCGGCGGTGCGCTGGAGGCCGTCTTCGAGACGGTCGCCGCCACCCGCGCCCAGACCGAGGCCCTGCTCGGCCGGGTGTCCGCCGAGGGCCGGCGGCCGGCCAGCGCCGACCTCGCCGCGCTCCGCCCCGGACTGCATGTGCACCTGACCCGCGAGGAACTCGTCTCCGGCGTCGGCTTCGTCGCGGCCCCCGGCCTGCTGACGGACGTGCCCGTCTGGCTGGAGTGGTGGCAGTCCGGCGCCGACGGCGATGTGCGCCCGCTGCTGCTCGACCTCGATCCCGGCCAGTCGGCGTACTCCGACTACACGCACTGGGACTGGTTCGCGCTGCCGCGCGACACCGGACGCCGGGCGGTGGCCGGACCGTACGTCGACTACCTCTGCTCCGACGAGTACAGCCTCACCCTGTCCGAACCCGTGCTGGTCCAGGGCCGGTTCGCGGGCGTCGCCGCCGCCGACGTCTACCTGCGGCACTTCGAGACCGCCGTCCTGCCCCTCCTGCGGCGCCTGCCCCGCCCCGCCCGCCTCGTCAACGCCCGCGGCCGGGTCGCCGCCTCCGCCGACCCCGCACACCTGGCCGGCTCCCTCACCAAGGGCCCGGACTTCGGCGAACTCCTCAGCACGGCCCGCCCCGGCACGCACGAGGGCATGCGCCTGGTGCCGTGCCAAGGCGTGCCCCTGGTGCTGGTGCTCGCCTGATCCCGGGTCCTCGAAGGCGGCCGGCCCGGTCCCGGGCGCCGTCCCGGTACGCCGCGCCCCGCGGGAAGCCGGCCGTCGTCGCGCCGGCGCCCGGCCGGTGGGCGGGGATCGCGGCGGTGGGACCGGCCTCGGTGGGGGCGACGCGAAAGGGGCTCCGCCGCCGGAGCGCAGGACGGCGGTGATCCCCCCGAAGCCGCTCGGGAGCGAGGACCGAGCGGTCGACCCGGATCAGGGCGGCGCTTCGACTGGCCGCCGCTGTCCGGGCGTTCGCCGTGACCTGCCGCCCCGCGGACCCGCCGAGGAATGCGCCGCCCGGTCACATCATGCGCTCGGCGGTGGCCGCGCGGGCGCGCAGCGCCGCGGCTTCCCGGTGCGCTCCGCGCCGGTCCAGGATGCGCGCCCGGTACTCCATGGCGTAGGCGTCGCCCAGTTCCTCGGCGCGCAGGTACGCGTGCACGGCCTCCTCCTCGCGGCCCTCGGCCTCGAAGGCGACGCCCAGCGCGGTGATGGGGAACGCCTGCCGCTGGGCGAGGACGGAGGGGGCCCAGCGGTCCACCGTGGCCTCGTCGCCGCGCTCCAGCGCCTGTCTGACCAGGCCGAGCATGGCGTCGGGATCGCCGAGCGCCGCCGCCCGCTCCCACATCACCTGGGCGCGGTTGGTGTCGCCCTCCAGGTCGTGCAGCGTGCCCAGGTTGAACGCGGCCGTGACGTTCCCGGCTTCCCAGGCCCGGGTCCACCAGTGCAGCGCGCCGGCCCGGTCGTGCCGCTGGAAGAGGACGGCTCCCCACGTGGTCATGGCATCGACGTCACCGCGTTCGGCCGCCTTTTCGACCCGTGCCACCGAGCCTTGGCCGACCCGGCTCTCCGCATCGAACGCCGACACCGTCCGCCGCCGGAACCAACGACGTATCACGCACACTCCAGTCGAGACGGCCCAGGGCAGGGCTTGGAACACCGCGGTCGGCCACGGGGGACGATGATGCCGAAGGCGCCACCGCGGGTCACGGGCGGGTGCGGTCACGCCGGACCGGAGTATGCCCTACCGTGACCGGCATGGACACGTCGGGACGCAGCGGTCGCAGGTATCGGTATGTCGGTCCCGAGGAGTTCAAGGCCGCGATCCGGCCGGGAGGCACCGGCGCCGACATCCGTACCGCGAGCGAGTTCGCGGAGTGGGCCGCGGGCCGGTCCCGCGAGGAACTGGCCGAACCGTTCACCTTCGTCGTCCGCGGGGAGGGTGTCCTGCGGCTGGCGCCGCGCAGGTCCGAACACGTCGCCTGCGCGGGCGGGGAGCCGGTGCTGAGCGCGGGCGAGATCGGCTTTCGCTGGGACGCCGGGCGCTGGGCGGTGCGGGAGGTGAGCAACCAGTCGACGGGCTACTGCCCGGACACCGGCTCGTGGCCGGCGGTGGCCGTCGCCCTCGACCGCGCCGGGCTCGGCCATCCCGGCCGCTTCACCCATGAGGTCGTCTTCCGCCGGTGTGTCACCTGCGGGCAGCACAACATCGTCCGGGACGGCCATTTCGTCTGCGTGTTCTGCGACGCGGACCTTCCCGAGCGATGGAACATCGACCCCTGAGCGGGCGTCCGGCGACGCGGAGCGAGGGTCACCGGCCGGCCAACGGGCGTACCGTCAGGAGCTGTTCGGCCCGGCCGACCGGGCCGTGGACGTCGTGGAGCACGCTGCTGGTGAGGCCCTGCCCGGTCGGTCCGAAGGTGACCGCGGTGTCCAGGCCCAGCCGGCGGCCCTCCGGCTGCCGGTGCAGATGGATCGTGAGGTCGACGTTGGGGAACATCCACTCGGTCGGCGAGCGGCGTACGGCGATGCCGTTGGCGGTGTCGACGAGGGCGACGTAGGAGGCGAGGGAGCTGCTCGGTTCGCCGGCGACGAGGTCGAGGTCCGTGGATACCCAGACGGCGGCGCGGCCCGGCCGGGAGGGGGTGACCGGGCGCACGTCGACGGACGCGCAGTGACCGCCGGGCCAGACGGCGCCCAGCGACTGACCGGCGAGCCCGTCCGGCGGTGCGAGGCGCGCGTCGGCGCCGCCGGCCACGGCGCCGGTGTCCACCGCGGTCAGCAGCCAGGCCCGGGCCCGTACCACCGGCCGGTCCGCGGTGCGCACGACCGCTTCGAGCAGCTCGATGGTGCGGCCGGGCCGGATCGACTCCACCAGGATCTCGCACTCGTCCAGGGCGATCCTTCCGAGGATGTCGAAGCTGATCCTGGACAGCAGCAGTCCGCTCGGCGGGCGCTCGGCGCGGTACCGGTCGATCGCGTGGACCACGAGTCCGCCGAGCGGGCTGAAGTGCATCTCGTCGGTGTCCCAGGCGCCGCTCGCGTGGGCGGTGGGCTTGTAGCGATGCCGGTCCGTGCGCTCGAAGTAGCTGGCGGCCAACGGGTGCCTCTCCTCACGGTGTCCGAGCGCGCGGGGTGACGCGCAGGTCGTTGTACGGTACATCCGCAACGGGGGGCGGGTCAGGGGGCAGGGTTTCGGCGGTGCGAAGCCGATGTCCAGGCCGCAGCGTCGCGGGACCGCCGACCGGCGTGACCGGCACCCGCAGACGTGCCGCGGCCCGGGCGCCGCGCGGAGGCGGCGCCCGGGCCGGAACGGGACGGCTCAGGCCGCGAGGCGCGCGGCGAGCTGCTTGGCCTTCTCGGCGGCCTCCTCGAAGGCGCGGTCACGGGAGGCCTCGTACAGCGGGACCAGTTCGGCCATCGCCGGGTTCTGCGGGGCCATGGTCAGCTCCGGGACGATGAAGTCGACGTCCAGGCCGAGACCGTCGCCGAGTATGGCCTTGAGGTAGTTCTGCACGTACTCGTACCCCTCGCGCGGGGTGCCCGGCCCGTACGCCCCGCCCCGGCTGGCGACGACGGTCACCGGGGTGCCCTTGGCGGACTGGGTCTCGCCCGCGGTGCGGCCGATGAGGACGACGTTGTCCAGCCAGGCCTTGAGGGTCGAGGGGATCGAGAAGTTGTACATCGGGGCGCCGATCAGCACGGCGTCGGCCTGCTCCAGCTCCTCTATCAGCTTGACGCGCTCGGCGAAGGCCGCGGCCTGCTCCGGCGTGTGCGAGGCGGGGTCGGCGAAGCCGGCGGTGTGCGCGGCGGCCGTGATGTGCGGGACGGGCTGCGCCGCGAGATCGCGGTAGACGACCGTGCCCGCGGGGTGCTGCTCCTGCCAGTGCGTGCGGAAGGCCTCCGTCACGGCACGCGAGGCCGAGGCCTCGGCGGGGAACACGGACGAGTCGATGTGCAGCAGCGTTGCCATGGAGACTCCAAGGAGTGAGCTGAGATTCAGTACTCGACTATATCTAACACAGGAGCTTACTTTTTTTCATCCCCCTACGCCGAGGTAGTACCCTGATCACATGACGGCGGACGTGACCCACGACAGCGCGGCGTGCAAACGGGTGGACGAGGGCATCACCCGTGTCTTCCAGCTGCTCGGAAAGCGCTGGAGCGGGCCGATCGTGGCCGTCCTGGTGGAGCAGCCCGCACACTTCGCCGACCTGCGCCGGGCCATTCCCGGCATCAGCGAGCGCATGCTGTCCGACCGGCTCGCCGAACTCGGCGCGGCGGGCCTCGTGCTCCGAGAGGTGGACGAGGGCCCGCCGCTGCGCGTGTCCTACCGGCTGACCGAGGCGGGGGCCGCCCTGGAGCCGGCGCTGCGGGAACTGGCCGCATGGGCGAAGGCCCACCTTCCGGACGCGCCGCCGTGCCCCGGCGCGGAGCGCGAGCGGTCGGCGGGGTCTGCGGTGTAGGACCGGGCGGGCAGACTCCGGCGGGAGCCGCGAGCCCGTCTTCGGGCGCGCCGTGGAAGGGCTGAGCGGATGCGGGTGCGGGCGCGGGTGAGCCGGGCGCCGGGTCAGTCCACCGGCCAGGTGTGGACCGGCGCGTTGAGGTGCATGTAGTCGATGTACAACTGCGTCATCTGCCGCAGGGACTCGTGGCGGCCGGCGTGCGTCGTGGCCTCCAGGCGGTGGAACATCTCCTTCTGCCACAGGGCGCCGTTGCGTGCTGCCACACAGCGCTGCTCGATGATGCCGAGCAGCGGCTCCCGCCACGCGTCGTCCATGCCGGAGTGCTCAAGACCCCGGTGCGCGAGGGGCAGCAGCCTGCGCAGGACCAGTTCGGACGCGGGCACTTCACCCATCCCCGGCCAGTACAGCAGGGCGTCGATGCCGTGCCGGGCGGCGGTGTGCAGATTGTCCTCGGCGGCCGCGAACGACATCCGCGACCACACCGGCCGGTCCTCCTCCACCAGGGCGCGGGTCAGGCCGTAGTAGAACGCGCCGTTGGCGAGGGTGTCGGCGACAGTCGGGCCGGCGGGCAGCACCCGGTTCTCCACCCGGATGTGCGGGACGTCGTGCGAGACGGCGTACACCGGGCGGTTCCAGCGGTAGATCGTGCCGTTGTGCAGCGTCAGCTCTCCGAGTTCCGGGATGTCGCCGCGGTCCAGCGTCTCCCTCGGGTCCTGCTCGTCGCACAGCGGCAGCAGGGCGGGGAAATACCGCAGGTTCTCCTCGAACAGGTCGAAGACACTGGTGATCCACCGCTCGCCGAACCACACCCGGGGCCGTACGCCCTGCACCTTGATCTCCTCCGGGCGGGTGTCCGTGGCCTGTTCGAACAGCGGGATACGGGTCTCGTGCCACAGCTCCTTGCCGAACAGGAACGGCGCGTTGGCCGCCAGCGCCACCTGGACCCCGGCGATCGCCTGCGCCGCGTTCCAGTAGGGCGCGAACTCCTCCGGGGACACCTGGAGATGGAACTGGGTGCTGGTGCAGGCGGCCTCCGGGGTGATGGTGTCCGCGTAGGTGCGCAGCCGGTCCACGCCGTCCACCTCGATGCGCAGGTCCTCGCCGCGGGCCGCGAAGATCTGGTCGTTGAGGAGCTGGTAGCGCGGGTTCTCCGACAGGGTCTCCCCGCCGATGTCCTCCTGGCGCAGGGTGGGCAGGATACCGATCATGATCAGCCGGGTGCCGATCGACCTGGCCCGCTCGTCGGCGTGGTTGAGCGCGGCGCGGATCTCCGACTCCCACGCGTCGGGGCCGCCCGCCGTGAGCCGCCTGGGCGGCACGTTGATCTCCAGGTTGAACCGGCCCAGTTCCGTGGACCAGGCGGGATCGGAGATCGCCTTCAGCGCCTCGGTGTTGCGCATCGCCGGCTCGGCGTCGTCGCCGACGAGGTTCAGCTCGATCTCCAGGCCGACCTGCGGCCGTTCGGACTCGAACCGTGACTCGCACAGCATCTGCGCCAGCGCCTCCAGGCACGCCTGCATCTTGATCCGGTACCGGCGGCGGTCCTCGCGGGTGAAGACGAGCGCCGGGACGTCGCGTCCCATGGGCCCTCCAGGATGCCCCTCGTCGCAGCCCTCATCCCCAGCGTCGCACCAACCCGCGACCCCCACCAAGCCGGCCCGGCGCGGGCCGCGCGCCCCTCCGGCTCGGGGGCGGCCGGAAGGGGGTGGTTCGGGTACGCGGCGACGGGGAGCTGGACGGCTCGGGCGGAGACGCGGCCGGGAGCGGAGTGCCGGGCACGGCGAGTGGAGCGCCGGCGCCCACCCGCGTGCGGAGGCCTGTGCCGGAGTGCCGGATCAGGCCGTCTTGCGGCCCACTCCGCCGTAGAAGCCGATCTCCTCGGAACCCGCCGGAGGCGTGGCGTCCGGGCGCCAGAACGGAACCTGTACCAGCCCCGGCTCGACCAGTTCGAAGCCGTCGAAGAACCGTTCGACCTGGTGGCGAGAGCGCAGGTTCATGCTGGCGGACGCGTTGTCGTAGACGGCCTCGGCCTCGCTGCGGTCGTCGGCGAAGTCGCCCGTGGCGTGCGAGAGCACCAGGAAGCTGCCGGGCGGCAGTGCGTCGCGCAGGGTGGCCACGACGTGCTCGGGCCCGTCCGTGTCGCGGAGGAAGTGGAGCACGGCGACGAGGAACAGGGCGACCGGCCGGCCGAAGTCGATGACCCGGCGTACCTCGGGGTGGTCGACGATGGACTGCGGCTCGCGCAGGTCCGCCAGGACGATGCTCGTCGTCCCGGCCCGGTTGAGCAGCGCGTCGCCGTGCGCCTTCACGATCGGGTCGTTGTCGACGTACGCGACGCGCACGTCCGGCGCCAGCTCCTGGGCGACCTCGTGCACGTTCGGGGAGGTGGGCAGCCCGGTGCCGACGTCCAGGATCTGACGGACACCGCTGCCGACGACGTACCGGACCGCACGCTGCAGGAACGCGCGGTTGGCCCGAACGGAGATCCACACCTCGGGCGCCGCCGCGGCCAGTTGGCCGGCCGCCACCTGGTCCACCTCGTAGTTGTCCTTGCCGCCCAGGAGGTAGTCGTAGATCCGTGCGGGATGCGGCTTGCTGGTGTCGATGTGCACGGACTGGCCGCCGTCCTGAGTCACGCTGAACTCCTCTCCACGACCGTCACGGCTTGGTTCCGCAGACGGTTGGCCAAAGCTTCGCATATCAACTACCGGGCGTGCGTCACGAGTTCCGGGTCCTGGCGCGGGTGACGACGCCTGTCCGGGCGCGGCGGCACCGGAGCGAGCCGGTCACCACGGTGTCGGACACCCTCACCCGTGCGGCGGGCGCCACCCGAACGGCCCGTCCTGGCACGCCTGGCGTCGTTCCGTCACCCGGCCGGACCGGCTCCGGTGGACTGCGCGCCGCCGGCGTCGGATGGTCGGAACAAGATCGGTGAGTCGATTGCTTCGTCCGACCGGTCGCCGGGTCGTCCCTCCGTGTCCGTGACGAGGCGGGCCGACGCGCCGGGGGCGGGGAACGGTGAATCCATGCGCTCGGGTCGTTCCCCGCCCTTCCCGCCCGGGAAGGCCGGACCCGGTCCTTCGGGGCAGCCTGCGAAGGATCGGTCCAGGCGTGTACGAGCACCTCGTGCGAGCGGCACGAGGCGGCCGGACCGCAGCAGGGGCTGTACCCCGGAGACGACGACCGCCACCGCGGCAGCCCGCTGACACCTCCCCGGACCGATTCCGCGCCCGCCCCGCCCCGCGTGCTTGCGCAGGGGAAACCGATCGGTTTACCGTACGGAGGAGCCGATGGAAACCGATCGGTTTCCCGCCTGTCTGGAGATGCACATGACCTCGATCAAGGACACCGTCGCGCTGGTCACCGGCGGCAGCCGCGGCCTCGGCAAGGCGCTGGTGGAGGAGCTGTACGCGCGTGGGGCGGCGAAGGTGTACGCCACGGCCCGCGACCCGCGCACCGTGACCCACCCCGACGCCGTGCCGCTCGCGCTGGAGGTCACCGACCCCGCGTCGGTGGAGGCCGCGGCGGCGCAGGCCCAGGACGTCACTCTCGTGCTCAACAACGCCGGTGTCTCGGTCGGCGCGCACGCGTTCCTGGAAGCCCCCCTCGCCGACGTGCGGCGTGAGTTCGAGGTGAACTTCTTCGGCCCGCTGCTGGTCACCCGCGCCTTCGTCCCCGTCGTGGAGCGCAACGGCGGCGGACACCTCCTCAACGTCCACTCCGTGCTCTCCTGGCTCGGTGTCGCCGGTTCCTACAGCGCCACCAAGGCCGCGCTGTGGTCGCAGACCAACACCCTGCGTCTCGAACTGCGTTCACGCGGCATCGAGGTCACCGGACTGCACGTCGGCTACATCGACACCGACATGGTCTCCGGCGTCGACGCCCCGAAGTCGGCTCCCCGTGACGTCGCCGCGCTGGCACTGGACGGGGTGGAAGCCGGAGCGCACGAGGTCCTGGCGGACGACCTCACCCGCGACGTGAAGGCAAGGCTCTCGGGAGACCTGGCCGACCTGTACCCGCAGCTGGCCGACTAGGGCGCCCTTCGGGCCGTACCCGGTCACGAACCGGTGATGATCTGCCCGCGGCCGGGGGGAGGCGGGCAAAACCCACTGGTCACAGCCGTCACGACCACCGGCGTTTCGGCCACCGCCTTCCCTCACGGAAGCCCTGCGCCACGGCGGCCGTGCGTTCGACGCCGCGGAATCGCGGGGCCCGGCTTCGTCCAAAAACGCATGCGTTCGAATCGCCCGCGCCCTCGTTGAGTGAGGCACCGCCGGACCACCCAGGTGCGGTGCCGACCCCGAGGAGGGACGCAGGTGACCGTGACCGACGCCTCGACAGAAGACGCTCCACCGCCCCCTCCGCCGCCGGCCACGATCGGCTATGAGGGCAAGTTCGGCAAGAACCCGCTGGAAGAGGCCAGTTTCCGCAGGATGTGCGGGCGGCTGCCGTCCGTGCTGCGCAGCACCGCGGGCATGGCGTGGTCGGTCGACCGGACCGGTGTCGTCCTGCTCCTCGTCTGCCAGCTCCTCACCGGCGTCGCCGCCGCCGTGGTCCTGGGCTGCACCGCACGCGCCATGACGCACATCCTCGGAGCGGGCCCCGTGCCGGAGCGTCTGCACGCCGCCCTGCCCGCGCTCGCGGCCGTCACCGCCGCGGCGGGCGTCGGCCGGATCGCCAGGGCGCTGGCCTCCTACGCCGACGGACGGATCACCCCTCTGCTGATGACCGAGGCCGACGTCGCACTGGTCTCCGCGGTCTGCCGGGTGGAGGCCGCCGCATGCGACGAGGACGGCTTCACCGACCGGCAGGAGGCCGCCGAGGTCGGCGTCACCCGCACCACGACGATGGTCAAGGACGCGCAGCAGTTCCTGGCCTCGCTCATCCGCATGGTCGCCGCCGGCGGCGTCATCACCGCACTGCACTGGCTGATGCTCCCGCTGTTGCTGCTCGCCGTCCTGCCCGCGGGCCTGGGCGCCGTGCTCTCCGCCCGCGTCGACTACGAGACGCACTACGCCAACGTCGGCGACCGCAACGTACGCGGCATGATGCGCTGGTGGGCCACCTACTCGCGGCACGGCGACGAGGTGCGCGCGAACGGCATGACCGACTACCTCGTCTACTGGTACCGCGCGCTGTCCGAGCGCATCGACCGGCGCACCCTGACCGCGGCGCCCCGCATGCTCCGCATCGTCCTCGCGACCTCCGCGCTCGGCGGCGCGTTCCTGCTGCTCACGTGGAGCGCCCTCGCCTGGCTCGCCATCACGGGGCGGGTCGCCCTGCCCGTCGCCGCGACCGCGGTGGTCGCCGTGCAGACCACGCTCGCCGCGCTGTCCCAGTTCGTGCAGTACGGCGCCGCGATGTTCCACACTTCCCTCTACCTCGCCGACATGCGCTCCTTCCTCGACATGGCCGCCGAACGCGCCCCGAAACGCGGTGAGTCGACGATCCCGGAACACGTGGAGGAGATCCGGCTGGAGGAGGTCGTCCGCCACTACCCCGGCAAGGACGAGCCCGCGGTGGACGGTGTCTCCCTCACGCTGCGGCGCGGCGAGATCCTCGCGATCGTCGGCGAGAACGGCTCCGGCAAGTCCACGCTGACCAAGCTCATCACCGGCATCCTCCTCCCCGACAAGGGCCGTGTCCTGTGGGACGGCGTCGACCTCGCGCACGCCCGGCCCGACTCCGTGTGGAAACGCACCGCGCTCGTCCCGCAGAACTTCGCCTGCTGGCCCCTGCGCGCCCGGGAGAACATCACGCTCGGCCAGCCGCGCACCCATGACGACGGTCCCGTGTGGGAAGCCGTGGACGCGGTCGGCATGCGCGAGGCGGTCGAGGGGCTCGCGCACGGGCTCGACACCCTGCTCGCGCGGGAGATCTTCGGCGGCGCCGAGCTGTCCGGCGGACAGTGGCAGCGCCTGGCCTGCGCACGCGCGCTGTACCGCCGTACGCCCCTGCTCATCCTGGACGAGCCCACGTCCCAGATGGACCCGCGCGGTGAGCACCGGATCTTCCTGGAGATCAAGCGCATCGCCGCACAGTGCATCACGATCGTGGTCACCCACCAGCTGGAGAACACCCGGCTGGCGGACCGGATCGTCGTCCTGCGGAGCGGCCGCGTCGTCGAACAGGGCCGCTACGACGACCTCGTGCACGCCGGCGGCCTGTTCGCCGAACTCGTCGCCCTGGCCAAGGACCGGTGACCCCGGGCGCCCGCCCGTGCCGCCCCGTACGATCATGATCACGTTGACCGAGACGAGGGGAACCGAACCATGGACTACGTCAAGCTCGGCACGAGCGGCCTGGAGGTCTCCCGGCTGGCGCTGGGCTGCATGAGCTACGGCGTTCCCGACCGGGGGCCGCACCCGTGGACCCTGGACGAGGAGGCCGCACGCCCGCTCGTCCGCCAGGCCCTGGACGCGGGCATCACCTTCTTCGACACCGCCAACAGCTACTCCGCCGGCACCAGCGAGGAGATCGTCGGCAGGGCGCTCGGGGAGATGGCCCGACGCGAGGACGTCGTGATCGCCACCAAGGTCTACTTCGCGGTGGCGGACGGCGCGGCGCGCAGCGACCGCCCCAACCGGTCGGGGCTGTCCCGCAAGGCGATCATGACCGAGATCGACCACAGCCTGCGCCGTCTCGGCACCGACTACGTCGACCTCTACCAGATCCACCGCTTCGACCCGCACACCCCGGTCGAGGAGACGATGGAGGCCCTGCACGACGTCGTCAGGGCCGGCAAGGCCCGCTACATCGGGGCGAGTTCCATGTACGCCTGGCAGTTCGCCAAGCTGCAGCACACCGCCGAGCGGCACGGCTGGACGAAGTTCGTGTCCATGCAGAACCACTACAACCTTCTCTACCGCGAGGAGGAGCGGGAGATGCTGCCGCTCTGCGCCGACCAGGGCGTCGGGGTGCTTCCGTGGAGCCCGCTCGCCCGGGGCCGGCTCACCCGCGACTGGGACGCCACCAGCGTCCGCAGCGAGACGGACGCCTTTGGCCGCACCCTGTACCAGCCGGACGACAAGCGGATCGTCGACGCCGTCGCCGCGATCGCCGAACGCCGCGGCGTCCCGCGTGCCCAGGTGGCCCTGGCCTGGGTCGCCTCCCGCCCCGGCGTCACGGCCCCCATCGTCGGCGCCACCAAGCCCCACCACATCGAGGACGCGCTCGCCGCGCTCGACCTCCACCTCACCGAGGAGGAGATCGGGGAACTCGAGGAGCCCTACACCGCCCGGGGGATCAGCGGCCACTGAGCAGGCCGCACCCCTTCCCGGCTCAACCGCGCCCGTCTGTCCCTTCCCTGGACTGACGGGCGTGTCCTTTTCCCTGGACAGAGAGGCGCCGCTGTTCATAGAGTTCCTGTCCAGGATTGGAAAATCCGTCCAAGTCGTGTTCCGCGAGGCTCGGCACGCGGACCGCAGGAAGGGAAGAGGTGCCCGTCATGGCCGCCGCTCCACCCGTAACGTTCGACGACGTCCGTGCGGCCGCCGCACGCCTCGACGGGGTCGCGCACCGCACCCCGGTCGTCACCTCGCGCACCCTGAACGCCCTCGTCGGCGCCGAGGTGTTCGTCAAGTGTGAGAACTTCCAGCGCGTCGGCGCCTTCAAGTTCCGCGGCGCCTACAACGCGGCGGCCCAACTCCCCCCGGACCGGCTCGCGAAGGGCATCGCCGCCTACTCCTCCGGCAACCACGCCCAGGCCACCGCCCTGGCCGCCCGTGAACTCGGCACCAGCGCCGTCATCCTCATGCCCGAGGACGCTCCACGCCTCAAGCGGGAGGCGACCGCCGGATACGGCGCCGAGATCGTGACCTACGACCGCTACACCGAGGACCGCACCGCCCTCGGTACGGCACTGGCCGAGCACCGCGGCCTGGCCCTCATCCCGCCCTACGACCACCCGCACGTCATCGCCGGACAGGGCACGGCCACCCTCGAACTCCTCGACGAGACCGGCCCGCTCGGCGCCCTGATCGTCCCCGTGGGAGGCGGCGGACTCATCGCCGGCAGCGCCACCGCGGCCAAGGCCCTGCACCCCGGCATCCGGGTCATCGGCGTGGAGCCGGAGGAAGGGGACGACACCAAGCGCTCCCTGGAGAGCGGTGCCCGCGTCACCGTGCCCGTGCCCCGCACCATCGCCGACGGGCAGGCCCTGCCCACGCCCGGCGAGATCACCTTCGAGATCAACCGGCGCCTGGTCGACGCCATCGCCCTCGTCAGCGACGCGGAGATCGTCACCGCCATGCGCTTCGCCTTCGAACGGCTGAAGATCGTCCTGGAGCCCAGCGGCGCCACCGGCCTCGCCGCCCTCCTGGCCGGCCGCGTCGACCCCCTCCCGTCCCGCGTCGGCATCATCGCCTCCGGGGGCAACGTCGATCCGCGGAGTTTCGCCGAACTCCTCGGCCGGTGAAGGGCGGTACGACCCCGCACCCGGGAGTGTCCCGTGTGCCGGCCGGGCCGTGCCGCGGACCACGGGCCGGTCCGGTGGACCTCCGCCATCCACTGTGCGTGGCGGTGCCGGGCACCTACGACACGGCCGAGCAGTCATGGATCCCTGCTCACCGGAGCCGCCCTGATCGGTCGCTCCGCCCGGCATGCCGTGGCCGGCTACTTCGACCACCACGGTCTGCCACGTCGAAGCAGACCTCGGCCGCGCTGCCGCCGGGCAGTTCGGCGACGATCCGGCTGGGCTCACTGTGCCAGGCCACGGCGCGCTGAAGCCGCTGGTCAAGGCCCGTTGTCAGTGGTCGCTCGTACGGTTTGACCAGTGAGGACCTGCGGGAACGGCCGCGGGTCCGTCCTGGGGAGGGGTGTGCCATGACCACGGCGTCCGCGGTGTCGACGACGTATCTGGAGCTGTCGCAGGAGGGCGGGGGCGCCCACAAGTTCTACGAAGTGACCGTCGACGGCACGGTGGTGACGGTGCGGTACGGCAGGATCGGCGCCCCAGGGCAGACCCAGACCACGACCTTCCCCACCGCCGAGAAGGCCAGGGCGGCCGCCGCGAGGAAGGTGGGCGAGAAGGTCCGCAAGGGATACGCCCCGGCCGTCCAGGGGCAGCGCGCCCCGCGCCCGGTGACCCGGCGTCAGGTCAGTTCCGCCCCCTCCACCGCGCGAGCCGTGGCGCCCGTGCTGTGGCGCTTCCGCACCGGCTCCGCCGCCTTCGGCATCCACGTCGACGACGAGCACTGCTGGGTGGGCAACCAGGCGGGCGACGTCTACACCCTCGGCCACGACGGCGCCGTCCTCGCCCGGTTCAGCCTGCCGGACGGTGTGAAGTGCCTGGTCGCAGACGACTTCTGGATCTACGCGGGCTGCGACGACGGCAAGGTCTACGACCTGTCCTCCAAGCTCCCGTTCGCCGCGTACGACATCTCCGCCGACGTCGACATCTTCTGGCTGGACATCCACGAGGGCATCCTGCACGTCTCGGACCGCGCCGGCCGGCTCACCGTCATCGACCACGAGGACGAACACCAGTGGGCCCGCCGCAGCCAGGGCGAGCACGCCTGGATGGTCCGCGCCGACGACCGCGCCGTCTACCACGGCCACCAACGCGGTGTCACCGCCTACGCCCCCGATGGCAGCGGCGAGTTGTGGCACACCGCCACCAAGGGCAGCGTGCTGTTCGGCTGGCAGGAGGAGGACGCCGTCTACGCGGGCACCGGGCACCGCGTGGTCCAGCGGCTGTCGAAGACGACGGGCGCCATCGAGGCCACGTACGCCTGCGACAGCGCCGTGTACTCCTGTGCCACGTCCCCGGGCGGGAGGTTCGTGTTCGCGGGTGACGCCGCCTCCTCCGTCTACTGCTTCGACCAGGACGGCACGCGCCTGTGGAAACTCGGCACGGGCGGCGGCTCGGCGCTGTCCATGCAGTACCGCGACGAGCGGCTGTACCTGGTCACCACCGACGGCTCGCTGGTGTGCGTCGACGCGAGCGAGACGGCCATCGCCGCCGCCCAGCAGGGCACCGTGCCGGTGGCGCGGGACGTCAAGCCGGCCGCCGCCCTGCCCGCCTACGCCCCCGCCACCGCCGCCACCGCGGTGGCCACGGTCGCCCAGGCTCCGGCCGGAGCCGTGGTGGTCGAGTGCGTGCAGGAGGGCGGCCGGCTCCGGGTGCATGTGGTGTCCGAGGGCTACGACACCTCCTGGAACGTCCAGTTCCCGCGCGCGATACGCCAGCCGGGCGCCCGGTACGTCGTGGACGCCCTGCACCCCGCGGCGGGCGGTTTCTACCGCGTCCGCGGCGACATCCGCCGCCTGCTCTGACAGCCCGGGCCGCCCCACCCGCCCCGGCCTCAGGGCCGCACCACCGCCACGACAGCGACGGCCCCGCCGCCTGCTGTGAGCGACGCCCTCGCCGCCCCACCCGCCCGGGCCTCGGGGCCGCGCGGCCGTCGCCTCGGCGGTGGCGCCCCGCGGCGGCATCCGCCGCCGGGCTGTGACACCCCTGGTCGCCCCCACCCGCCCCGGACTCAGGGCCGCACGGCCGTCGCCTCCGCCAGCACCTCCCGCGCCGTGGGAAGTGCCTCGGCGCGGTCCTCAGGGACCAGGCCGATGCGGGTACGGCGGTCCAGGAGGTCCGACTCGTCCAGGGCGCCCTCGTGCCGGACGGCCCACAGCAGTTCGGCGCGGGTCACCGGGTGGCCGGGCAGCACGGGCCGGGCCAGGGCGGGGTCCTCGGCGGCGAGCGCGTGGACGGCCTCGGCCTCGGTGCCGTAGCGGCGCACCAGGCGGCGGGGCGCGGACAGGGTGCGCAGCCGGGCGGGGGCCGCGGCGCCGACCAGCGGCAGCGAGGCCGTGGGGGAGGGGGGAGCCGGGAGACCGCGGGCTGCGGTCGCGGCGTCCACGGCATCCTGGGCCATCCGCCGGTAGGTGGTGAGCTTGCCGCCGACGACCGTCGTGATGCCGTCGGGGGACGTCAGCACCGCGTGCCGGCGGGAGATGTCGGAGGTGCGGGCGGGCGCCCCGCCGGAGCCGTCGTGGCCGGAGGTGTCCAGCAGGGGGCGCAGTCCGGCGAAGGCGCCGACCACCTCGTCCCGGGCCACCGGTGCGTCCAGGACCGAGCCGAGCACGTCGAGCAGGAAGCCGACGTCGCTCTCGGGCACCTCCGGGACGTCCGGGATGCCGCCCTCGACGGGCTCGTCGGTGAGGCCGACGTACACCCGGCCGTCGCCCTGGGGCAGGACCAGGACGAAGCGGTTGGTCTCGCCGGGGACGGGGATGTGCAGGCCGGCCGGCAGGGTGCCGAGCCGTTCCGAGCGCAGGACCAGGTGGGTGCCGCGGGAGGGCCGGATCCGGATGCCCTCGACGAGGTCGCCGGCCCACACCCCGGCGGCGTTGATGACCGCGCGGGCCCTGATCTCGCCCTCCCCGCCGCTGAGTTCGTCCCGGATCCGGGCGCCGCTGCCGGTCAGCTCCAGCACCCTGACCCGGGTCAGCACCCGCGCCCCGCGCGCCGCGGCCGTGCGGGCCAGGGCGGTGACCAGCCGGGCGTCGTCGGTCACCTTGCCGTCCCAGGACAGCAGTCCGCCGCGCAGCCCGGCCGCGCGTACCGAGGGCGCAAGGTGCCGGGCCTCCGTCGCCGACAGCCGGCGCGGGGCGGGCAGGATCTGGCGCGGGGTCCGGGCGGCCAGCCGCAGCATGTCCCCGGCCCGGAAGCCGGCCCACGCCAGCGAGGCCTGGGCCCTGGACACGAGCGGGGTGAGCGGCAGCACGAAGGGCTGCGCGGCGACCAGGTGCGGGGCGGTCCGGGTCATCAGCACGCCCCGCTCGACGGCGCTCTCGTGCGCGACGTCGAACTGCGCGGAGGCCAGGTAGCGCAGCCCGCCGTGGATGAGCTTCGAGCTCCAGCGGGAGGTGCCGAAGGCGAGGTCGTGGGCGTCCACCGCGACGACGTCGAGACCGCGGGCCGCCGCGTCCAGCGCGACTCCGGCCCCGGTGGCGCCGAGCCCGACGACCAGGACGTCGGCCACCCTGCCGTCGGCGGCCTCGGCGAGTTCCCGGCGGCGGCGGTGCGCGCTGAGGGACGAGCCGGAGTCGGCCCGGGTGTGGCTCATGGCGTGAGGGTCCTCTCCAGAAGGGTCCGCAACTCGCCGAGGAAGGCGGCGGAGTCCAGCTCCGGATCGTCCTCGTCGGTCATCGTGCGCAGGGACAGGGTGAAGGACTGCACGGTCAGCAGCAGGGCGCGGGCCTGCCGTTCGACATGCCCGCGGCGCACGG
Source organism: Streptomyces sp. NBC_00557 (assembly GCF_036345995.1). NCBI lineage: Bacteria > Bacillati > Actinomycetota > Actinomycetes > Kitasatosporales > Streptomycetaceae > Streptomyces > Streptomyces sp. NBC_00557. The sequence continues at coordinate 602,114 of NZ_CP107796.1, read as the reverse complement.
AGCCGTCCGCGTGGCCGTCGCGCAGCCCGTCGGCCAGCAGCGCCAGCAGCGCCTCCTGGCTGGCTCCGCGCCGGTCGAGCACATAGGGCAGCAGCAGCTCGGGATCGACGTCGACGATCTTGCGGAACAGCGGGTGGGCCCGGAAGGCCTCGACGCCCGCCACCAGTCCGTCCACGATCCGGGTGCGGGTGTCCGTGCCGGCCGTGGGCTCGGGGATCGCCCGGGTGGCGACCTCGATCCACTCACGGGTCATCAGATCGCCGACCAGGGTCCGCAGATCCGGCCAGCGCCGGTACAGGGTCATCCGTGAGACGCCGGCGCGGCGGGCCACGTCGGCGAGGGTGGTGCGGCGGACCCCGACGGCCAGCACACAGTCGCGCACCGCGTCGAGCACGTGATCGTTGTCCGAACCGTTGTGACGAATAGGCGTCATGTGTCACAGTGTAACGCCCCGGGGGTCGGGCGGAGCAGCCGCCGTCCCCCCGGACCCGGCCGCCGGCCAGGCGCGCAACCGAGCACCACCGAGCACACCGAACCGTGAGGACGACCGTTCAATGGACATGCTGTGGAACGGCTGGGGCGACCCGGCCAAGGCGGCGCCCCTGCCCGAGGCGGTGACCGGACTGCTGCGCGACCTGCTCGGCGTCAAGCCCCGCAGCACCCCCGCCCTCCGCCTCGAGGACATCGACCTGCCCGCCCCCGCGGCCCGCCCCGACGCGCTCGCGGCGCTCGCCGAAGCCGTGGGCGGCGAGGACCACGTCCGCACCGACACCGAGAGCCGCGTCCGCCACACCCGCGGCAAGTCCACCCCGGACCTGCTGCGCATCCGCGGCGGGGACTTCTCCGACGTGCCGCAGGCCGTGGTCCTGCCCGGCTCCCACGACGAGGTCCTCGCCGTCCTGCGCACCTGCGCCGCGCACGGCCTCGCCGTCGTCCCCTTCGGCGGCGGCACCTCGGTCGTCGGCGGACTCGCCCCGAAACGCAGCGTGTTCATCGCCCTGGACCTGCGCCGTATGAACGGCCTGCTCGACCTGGACCCCGTCTCGCGCACCGCCGTGCTCCAGCCCGGACTGCGCGCCCCGGAGGCCGAGGCGCTCCTCGCCGGACACGGCTTCACCCTCGGCCACTTCCCGCAGTCCTTCGAGTGGGCCACCATCGGCGGCTTCGCCGCGGCCCGCTCCAGCGGCCAGGCGTCCGCCGGATACGGCCGCTTCGACGAGATGGTCCTCGGCCTGACCCTCGCCACCCCCGAGGGCACCCTCGAGACCGGCCGCGCCCCGCGTTCCGCCGCAGGACCCGACCTGCGGCAGCTCATCCTCGGCTCCGAGGGCGCCTTCGGCGTCATCACCTCGGTCACCGTACGGATCCGCCCGCTGCCGCAGACACGGATCTACGAGGGCTGGCGGTTCGCCTCCTTCGAAGAGGGCGCCGCCGCGCTGCGCAGGCTCACCCAGGACGGCCCCCGGCCGACCGTGCTGCGCCTGTCCGACGAGACCGAGACCCTGATCGGCCTCACCCAGCCCGACGCCATCGGCGGCGACCTGTCCCAGAGCGGCGCCGGCTGCCTGGCCATCACCGGCTACGAGGGCACACCCGAGGACACCGCACAGCGCCGCGCACAGGGGGCGGCCGTCCTCACCGCCTGCGGCGGCACCCTCCTCGGCGCCGAACCCGGCGAACGCTGGGCGCACGGCCGCTACTCGGCGCCGTACCTGCGCGACGCCCTGCTCGACGTCGGCGCCTTCGCGGAAACCCTGGAGACCGCCGCCTTCTGGTCGCGCGTCCCCGAGCTGTACAGGGCCGTGCGCACGGCGCTCACCGACACCCTCACCCAGGCCGGCACCCCGCCCCTGGTGATGTGCCACATCTCCCACGTGTACGAGAACGGCGCCTCGCTGTACTTCACGGTCGTCAGCGCCCAGGGCGAGGACCCGGTGGCCCACTGGACGCCCGCCAAGCACGCGGCCAACGAGGCCGTGCTCGCGGCCGGCGGCACCATCTCCCACCACCACGGAGTCGGCACCGACCACCGCGACTGGTACGTCCGCGAGGCCGGACCGCTCGGCATCTCGGCGCTGCGGGCCGTCAAGCGCCGCCTGGACCCCGAGGGCCTGCTCAACCCCGGCGTCCTGCTCCCCGCCGACTGACCCCGCGCCGTACGACCGGCAGCACCGCCGTACGCCGGCCCGCCAGGCCCGGCCGACCCACCCGATCCGCCTGCTTCGGAGGCACACCGATGCGCCAGTTCACCGCCGTCGTCAACCCCACCGCGGGCGGCTCCACCGGGGCGGCGACCCTGCTGCACCTGGCCCGGCTGCTGCGCGAGGCCGGAGCCGAGCTGGAGACGGAGTACAGCCACAGCCTCGCGCACGCCCAGGACATCGCCCGCCGCGCCGGAGAGCGCGGCCGGATCGTGCTGGCCGTCGGCGGCGACGGCATCGCCGGCGGCATCGGCGGCGCGCTCAGCGGCACCGGAACCGTCCTCGGCCTGGTGCCCGCCGGACGCGGCAACGACTTCGCCCGCGCCCTGAACCTGCCCGCCGACCCCACCGCACTCGCCGGCATCCTGCTGCACGCCGAGCCCCGGCCGGTCGACACCATCGAGGTGGAGTCGGCCGGCCGCCCGCCCACCGTGGTCCTGGGCAGCGTCTACGCCGGCGTGGACGCCGTGGCCAACCGGTACGCCAACCACGCCCGGCTGCTGCGCGGCTCCGCCTCCTACTACGCGGGCGGCCTGCGCGCCGTCGCCGCCTGGCGGCCGGCCGACTACCGCGTCACCGTCGACGGCGAGGAGCACACCCACCGCGGCTACACCGTGGTCGCCGCCAACTCCCCCTACTACGGCTCCGGCCGGCTCATCGCCCCCGACGCGCGGGTCGACGACGGACTGCTGGACGTGGTGATGATCCGCGAGGCGCCGCGCAGGCTGTTCTTCACCCTCATGAACGAACTGAAGACCGGCGGCCATGTGCACCGCCCCGAGGTGCGTGTGCTGCGCGGCAGGGACCTGCGCATCGAGGCGAACAGACCCGTCCCCTACGGCGCCGACGGCGAGGTCGACGCCACCCTGCCGGTCACGGCACGGGTACGGCCCGCGGACCTGCCGATGCTGTACTGACCACGCCCATGAACCAGCGGACCAACGAGGCAGCTCACCCCGGGAAGTGACACCGCGTCGGTGCAGGACCGGCCGGCCGTGGGTAGGGGAGGGGCACCCGGCCGAGTGCGCCGGGGGAGGGGTTGGTCGGTCATGACGCTGGAACCCGCCGCAGGCGCGGTGCAGGCGGTCGTGCTGTACGACGGACGGCTGCTGCTCGTGGACGACGGCGGCGGCTGGGCACTGCCGTCCGGCACGCCCGAGCCCGCCGAGTCGCCCGCCGCCACCGCGGCACGCGTCGTCTACGAACTCACCGGGTACCTCGTCGACGGCACCGAGGCGCTGACCCCGCAGGACGGCGCCCCGGCGGTGGTGTGCCAGCTGCTCAGCGAGACCCCGTCGGACGGGGCGAGCCTCGCGCCGGACCGGGTGCGCTGGGCACCGATACCCGAGACCGCCGGCGTGACACTCCCGGCAGCCGTCCACCAGTACCTGCAGGGACACACACCCGTGTGAGGGGCACCGGCCGGCGCTCCGCCGACGGGTGCGCCGGGCAACCGGGCGGCCGTCCGCCCAGTGGCCGCCTTCGGCGCGTCCGGCCGTCGCGCATTCCCGGCAACCGCCGGTCATCGTCGAGGAGTCGTCCGAGGGACCTCGAAGAGCGCCCGCTCGTTCGCCGACAAGCGGCGCCCCATCTGATAACCGACGCCTATCACCTCATCGAAAAAGCCGCTTTGACGTGCGCTGGGAAAGGGGCGGATGCTGCCCCGCAGTGGTCACGGGAGAAAGAGGCGCACCGGAACATGAGCGGTATCGAGGACCCCGGCGACGAGCTGACCGTCACCCCGCCCAAGCGCTGGGCGACCGGCGTCCCGGCGGTGACGCACGCGCTGGAGTACGCGCTGGGGCAGACGACCGTACGACGGACCGCGCTGACCCTGCTGAACATCAACCAGGCCAACGGGTTCGACTGCCCGGGATGCGCCTGGCCGGAGCCGGCACCGGACCAGCGGCACCGCAACGAATACTGCGAGAACGGCGCGAAGCACATCAGCGACGAAGCCACCTCGCGACGGGTGACCGCCGAGTTCTTCCGCCGGCACTCGATCGCCGAACTCGGCGCGAAGTCGGACTACTGGCTCAACCAGCAGGGCCGGCTGACCGAGCCCATGATCAAGCGGCCCGGCGCCGGCCACTACGAACCCGTCGGCTGGGACGAGGCGTTCGACGTGCTCGCCGGAGAACTCCGCCGCCTCGACTCCCCGGACGAGGCCCTCTTCTACACCTCCGGCCGGCTGAACAACGAGGCCGCCTTCCTGCTGCAGCTCTTCGCCCGCGCCTACGGCACCAACAACCTGCCGGACTGCTCCAACATGTGCCACGAGTCCAGCGGTTCCGCGCTGACGGAGACGCTCGGCATCGGCAAGGGCAGCGTCTCGCTCGACGACCTCCACACCGCCGACCTCGTCTTCGTCGTCGGACAGAACCCGGGCACCAACCATCCGCGCATGCTCACCGCGCTGGAGGAGACCAAGCGCAACGGCGGCGGGGTCATCGCCGTGAACCCGCTGCCGGAGGCCGGACTCATCCGCTTCAAGCACCCGCAGAAGGCACGCGGAGTGCTCGGCCGGGGCACCGCGATAGCCGACCAGTTCCTGCAGATCCGCCCCGGCGGCGACCTGGCCCTCTTCCAGGCCCTCAACCGGCTGCTGCTGGAGGCCGAGGACGAACGCCCGGGCACCGTGCTCGACCACGCCTTCATCGGCGCCCACACCACCGGCTTCACCGACTTCGCCGACCACGCCCGGAAGGTCCCCTGGGACGACATCCTCACCGCGACCGGGCTGACCCGCGAGGAGATCGAGCGCGTCCACGACCGGGTGCTGGAGAGCAGGAAGATCATCGTGTGCTGGGCGATGGGCCTCACCCAGCACAAGCACGGCGTCCCCACCATCCGCGAAGTCGTCAACTTCCTGCTGCTGCGCGGCAACATCGGCCGGCCGGGCGCGGGGGTGTGCCCCGTGCGCGGCCACAGCAACGTCCAGGGCGACCGGACCATGGGCATCTGGGAGCGCATGCCCCAGAGCTTCCTCGACGCCCTGGGCCGCGAGTTCGGCTTCACCCCGCCCGCGCGGCACGGACTGGACTCGGTCGACGGCATCCGGGCCATGCGCGACGGCAGGGCGAAGGTGTTCCTCGGCGTCGCCGGCAACTTCGTCCGGGCCACCCCCGACAGCCATGTCACCGAGGAGGCGATGCGGCGGTGCCGGCTCACCGCGCACATCTCCACCAAGCTCAACCGCTCCCACACGGTCTGCGGCGACATCGCCCTCATCCTGCCCACGCTCGGCCGCAGCGACCGTGACATCCAGGCGTCCGGCGAGCAGTTCGTCACCGTCGAGGACTCCATGAGCGAGGTGCACGCCTCCCGCGGACGCCTGGAGCCGGCCTCCCCGCACCTGCTCAGCGAGGTCGCCGTCATCAGCCGGCTGGCCCGCCGGACGCTCGGGCAGACACCGGACATCCCCTGGGAGGAGTTCGAGGCGGACTACGGCGCCGTCCGCGACCGCATCTCCCGCGTCGTACCGGGCTTCGAGGACTTCAACGCCCGGGTGTCCAGGCCCGGCGGCTTCCGGCTGCCCAACCCGGTCAACCGGCGTGTCTTCCGCACCCCGAGCGGCAAGGCCGTCTTCACCGTCAACGAGTTCACCATGCCGCACATCCCCGAGGGTCATCTGCTGCTGCAGACACTGCGCTCCCACGACCAGTGGAACACCGTCCCGTACGCCATGGACGACCGCTACCGCGGCATCCGCAACGCCCGCCGGGTCGTGCTCGTCAACCCCGACGACCTGGCCGCCCTCGGGTTCGCCGACCGAGACCGGGTGGACCTGGTGACCGTCTGGCACGACGGGCGGGAACGCCGGGCGGAGGACTTCCGTGTCGTCGCCTACCCCGCGAGCCGCGGCTCGGCGGCCGCCTACTACCCCGAGACCAACGTCCTCGTACCGCTGGACAGCGTCGCGGACATCAGCAACACCCCCACCTCCAAGGGCGTGTTGATCCGTCTGGAGCCCGCCCGGGCCGCCGGCCGGGCCGGCTGAGACACCAGGACGCACGGAGGGCGGAGAGGACCAGGACATGGGACGCGTGACGGTGCGCCGGAGGGTGCTGCGGATCCGCGACGGAGTGCCCTCGGGCCGGCCGGACACCCTGGCCGCCGAGGAACCGATGGAGATACGCGTCGGCGGGCGCCCCCTCACCGTGACCATGCGCACCCCGGGCGACGACTTCGACCTCGCGGCCGGCTTCCTCGCCGGCGAGGGCGTCGTCCACGGCGCCGGCGACATCACCGCGATCCGCTACTGCGCCGGCGCCACGGCGGACGGCGGCAACACCTACAACGTGGTGGACGTCGCCCTGGCCCCCGGCGTGGCCCTGCCCACCGCCTCACTGGAACGCAACTTCTACACCACTTCCTCCTGCGGCCTGTGCGGCAAGGCCGGCCTGGACGCGGTCCGCATGGCCTCCGCGTGGTCCGTGGCCGAGGACCCGCTGACGGTGGGCCCGGAGCTGCTGGCCCGTCTGCCCGAGCGGCTCCGCGCGGCACAGAAGGTCTTCGACAGCACCGGAGGCCTGCACGCGGCCGGACTGTTCACGGCCGACGGCGAGCTGCTGTGCCTGCGCGAGGACGTGGGCCGGCACAACGCCGTGGACAAGGTCGTCGGTCACGCCCTGCGGTCCGGTCTGCTGCCCCTGCGCGGCACGGTGCTGATGGTCAGCGGGCGTGCCTCCTTCGAGCTGGTGCAGAAGGCGGTACTCGCCGGGATCCCGCTGCTGGCCGCCGTCTCGGCCCCCTCCTCGCTGGCCGTGGACCTGGCCGCCGACAGCGGGCTGACCCTGGTCGGCTTTCTGCGGGGCACATCGATGAACGTGTACGCCGGCCAGGCACGGCTGCGGCCGCGGCCGGTATGCTGACGTCCCTCTGAACCCATCCCGCGTCCCCTACCGCCCCGGATCGCCGGGCACGCGTTCCAGGGCGGAGGCCACGTCCGTGGTGCGGGCGATGTCCGTCAGCGCCCTGGCCATCACCGACCCCGGCTCCCGGGCGGCGATCACCAGACCCACGGGGACCGACGCCTCGGGCTCGACCAGCGGCACGGTGCGCATGCCGTGCGGGACGCCGAACACATGGAGCCAGGCCTGCGGCACGACGGCCGCCCACCGCCCCGTGCGCACATGGGCGAACAGCGCCGCCACGGAGTCCGTCTCCAGCCGCGGCGAGGGCCGGGTCCCGGCCTGCGCGAAGAACTCGTCCAGCACGCGGCGGCCCTGCATCGCCGGGGTCAGCATGCACAGCGGCAGCCGCGACGCCTCCGCCCAGGTCGCGGTCGTACGCCGGGCCAGCCCGTCGGCGGCCGTCAGCAGCAGGACGTACCGCTCCTGGTAGAGCGGCACCGTGTGGAAGCCCTCCGCCACGTCCTCACGCAGATAGGTGACCCCGGCGTCGAGCTCGAAGTTCTGCAGCTGCCGCAGGATGTCCACGGACTGCATGTCCGCCGTGACCTCCACCGTGACCAGCGGATGCGCCGCGCAGAACGGGCCGGTCAGCTCCGCCACGGCACCGGACGCGGTCGGCACCGTACCGATCCGCATCCTGCCGCTCAGGCCGCTGCGCAGGACGTCCACCTCGTCCTTGAGGGCGTCGCGGTCGGCGAGGATCCGCTGCGCCCACACGACGATGCGCTCACCCTCGGGGGTGAGGCCCTCGAACTTGCGGCCGCGGCGCACCAGCGGTACGTCGAGTTCCTCCTCCAGCTTGCGCAGCGCCTCCGACAGGGCGGGCTGGGAGACGTAGCAGGCCTGGGCGGCACGGGCGAAGTGGCGCTCCCGGGAGAGTGCGACGAGGTATTCCAGCTGACGAAAGAGCACGGCACGGGTCTACCCGACGGTGTCCCGCAACGCCAGTTCCGGACCGCAGGACCACCCGGCAGCCCGACCGCCCGTGTCCCGCCGTAGCACGACGTCACCGCGACGTCGACTCCTGTCCTCCGTTTGCGGCGCCGTGCCCGCCGGGGTTCAGTGAGTACGGACCCCGGAACAACGATCCCCGCGGATCACCGGCCTGCCCCCGCGCCCAGGAGCTGTCATGTCGATGTCTTTCGGTGCACCGTTCGGTTCGTCGGATCCCTTCAGCGAGTTGTTCAACCGGTTCTTCGGGATGTCACCGGCGTCGTCGCCTCCGGCGGTGCAGCGGGTGCCCATCGGCCGGCTGCTGACGGAGTCCTCGCAGGAACTGCTCAACCTGGCCGCGCGGCGGGCCGTCGAGGACGGCACCTCCGACCTGGACACGGAACACCTGCTGTGGGCGTCTACCCAGGTCGAACCGTCCCGGCGGCTGCTCGCGCAGGTGGGCGTCGACCCCGACAGGCTCGCGGACGAGATCGCCGGGATCCTTCCCCGGGAGTCCGGCGAGCCCTCCTCGCAGCCGGGTCTCACCCCCGCCGCCAAGCGCACCCTCCAGGCCGCGTTCGCCCGGTCGCAGGCCGCCGGTGTGTCGTACATCGGCCCCGAGCACATCCTCGGCGCCCTGCTCGGCGACAGCGACACGGGCGCCGCCAAGCTGCTGCGCGCCGAGGGCCGCGACACACGGAAACTGTCGGACCTGACCGACCAGGCCGCCCACGGCAACGGCACTTCCGCCGAACGGAAGAAGGCGCCGGCGACGACGCTGGACGAGTACGGCCGGGACCTGACGGAGGAGGCCAGGGCGGGGAAGCTGGACCCGGTGGTGGGAAGGAGCGAGGAGATCGAGCAGACCGTCGAGATCCTCTCCCGGCGCTCGAAGAACAACCCGGTGCTGATCGGCGAGCCGGGCGTCGGCAAGACGGCGATCGTGGAGGGCCTGGCGCAGCGGATCGTGGCCGGGGAGGTGCCCGACACCCTCAAGGACAAGAGGGTCGTGGCCCTGGACCTGTCCGGGATGGTCGCGGGAGCGCAGTACCGGGGGCAGTTCGAGGAGCGGCTGAAGAAGGTCATCGAGGACGTCCAGGCGGCCCAGGGCCGGATCATCCTCTTCATCGACGAGTTGCACACCGTGGTGGGCGCGGGGGCGACGGGGGAGGGGTCGATGGACGCGGGCAACATGCTCAAGCCCGCCCTCGCCCGCGGTGAGCTCCGCGTCGTGGGCGCCACCACGATCGACGAGTACCGCAAGTACGTGGAGAAGGACGCGGCCCTCGAGCGCAGGTTCCAGCCGGTGATGGTGCCGGAGCCGACGGTGGAGGAAACGGTGCAGATCCTGGAGGGGCTGCGGGACTCCTACGAGGCGCACCATCAAGTCCGTTTCGACGACGCCGCGTTGGTGGCGGCGGCGGAGCTGTCCGACCGCTACATCACCGACCGGTTCCTGCCCGACAAGGCGATCGACGTGCTGGACCAGGCCGGTGCGCGGGTACGGCTGCGCAGCGCGGGCCGGTCCACGGAGGTGGTCAGCCGCGAGGACCGGATCGCGAAACTCCGCCGCGAACTCGAACAGGCCGTCTCCGTCGAGGACTTCGAGAAGGCGTCGGAACTGAAGCGGCAGATCGCCGAGGCGGAGGGCGAACTCGCGGGCATCGAGGAACGCCGCGAGGGCGTCGTGTCGGTGACGGCGGCGGACATCGCCGACGTCGTCTCGCGCCGTACGAAGATCCCGGTCTCCCAGCTCACCGCGAGCGAGAAGGAGAAGCTGCTCAGGCTCGAGGAGGAGATGCACGCCCGGATCGTCGGCCAGGACGAGGCCGTCACCGCGGTGTCGCAGGCGGTACGGCGCAACCGGGCCGGCATGGGCGACCCGAACCGGCCGGTGGGCTCCTTCCTCTTCCTCGGCCCGACCGGCGTCGGCAAGACCGAACTCGCCAAGACCCTCGCCGAGCTGCTGTTCGGCGAGGAGGACCGCATGATCCGCTTCGACATGAGCGAGTTCCAGGAGAAGCACACCGTCGCCCGCCTCGTCGGCGCCCCTCCCGGATACGTGGGCTACGAGGAAGCCGGCCAGCTGACGGAGAAGGTACGCCGCCAGCCGTACAGCGTCGTGCTGTTCGACGAGGTGGAGAAGGCGCATCCGGATGTGTTCAACACTCTGCTGCAGATCCTGGACGACGGCCGGCTGACCGACGCGCAGGGGCGCACCGTCGACTTCCGGCACTGCGTGATCATCATGACGTCCAACATCGGCGCACACCGGATCCTGGACCACAAGGGTGATGTGTCGGAACTGAAGGACGTGCTGATGGAGGACCTGCGGACCAGGTTCCTGCCGGAGTTCCTCAACCGGATCGACGACATCATCATCTTCCACGGCCTGACCGAGGAGGACCTCGGGAAGATCGTGGACCATCTGCTCGACCAGAGCAGACGCCGCGTCCACGCCCAGGGGATGCGCCTGGAGGTGACCGAGGCGGCCAAGAAGCTGCTCATCGCCCACGGCCACCAGCCGGAGTTCGGCGCCCGTCCGCTGCGCCGCACCATCCAGGCGGAACTCGACAACCGGATCGCCATGCTGCTGCTCAGCGGGGAGGCCGAACCCGGCGACACCATCGTCGCCGACGTCGAACACGACTCACTGCACTGCAGGGTCCGCAGGAGCGAGGGCTCCCCCGAGGAGGGCTGACCCCGCGCCGTTCATCCGTCCTGGTTCTGCTCCCCGATCGCCACCACGACCGCGCTCGACGGGCCGTCCGGTGTGTCGAAGCTGACCGAGTCACCGGCGCGGTGTCCGAGCAGGGCACGGCCGAGCGGGCTGCCGGAGGTGACCAGGGTCTGGTCCATGGCCTCGGCGAGCTCGCCGATCTGGACCGTCTCCACCGAGCCGTCCGGGAAGCGGACGGTGACCGTGCTGCCCACCCCGACCACGTCGGTGGGGGCGGGCCCGGCCACGTCGGCCTGGCGCAGCCGGTCGGTGATGGCCTCGATACGGCGGTCCAGGCGATCCAGCTGAGTGGCGCGCTGCAACTGCTCGGCCTGGTCCGCCTGGTCGCCCACGTCCGTCCGGTCCCGCAGGGTTCCTGCGACGAGCCGGCGCTCGTCGCGCAGGTCGGCCAGCTCTTGCTCCAGCGCGCTGCGGGCAGCGGCACTGATCGGCTGCGGGTCACCGGTCATTCCGGCTCCTCTGATTCAGGGGAGGAATCTTGATGAGACGGGCATTTTTCGCATCGTACCAACGGGGATCCGCGGTCGTGCTCCCTGACGCCTGCGGGCGGGTGGAGGCTGCGGTGGAGGTTCACCACATCCGGATATACGGTATTTGCAGTTGTCCTCCGCGCTGCTCTCCCTCCCCGTCCAGGAGGTTTCCATGTCCTCGAAGCGACGCCGGAAGAAGAAGTCCCGCCGCAACCACGCCGCCAACCACGGCAAACGCCCTCAGTGCTGAGTGTGCCGCTCAGGGATACAGCTTCTCCCGTGCGGCGAGCATGGCGACGAACTTCTCGATGCGTGCGGTCCGGGTCTGCGGCCGCTTGGCGTCCTGGATCCGGTAGAGGATCGAGTACCGGTTGCGGCTGTCCAGGGTGGCGAAGAAGTCCCGCGCCTCCGGCACGGCGTCCAGGGCGGCGCGCAGATCCTCCGGAACCGCCGCCGTGCTCTGCGCCTCGTACGCCGCCTCCCAGCGGCCGTCCGCCTTGGCCTTCTCCACTTCCCGCAGGCCGGCGGGCCGCATCCGGCCCGCCTCCATGAGCTCGGTGGCCTTCTGCCGGTTCACCCGCGACCACTTGCTGCGCGGCCTGCGCGGGGTGAAGCGCTGCAGCCAGTGCCGCTCGTCCAGCTTCTTCTTCTGCCCGTCGATCCAGCCGAAGCACAGCGCCGACTCCAGCGCCCCGGCGTAGTCGACACCGTCGATCCCGGAGTCCTTCTTCGGGATCTTCAGCCACACACCCCGTACGTCGGCGTGGTGCTCCTCCAGCCACTTCTCCCACGCCTCCCGCGTGGGAAAGGCCAGGACCGGATCGGCCCCGCTCGCTGCTCCGCCCGTCTGCGCGTCATCCGGCATGCGCCACATCAAAACCCCGCCCCCGGTGCCCGGTCAATCAGGTGGGGGGCGGGTGCCGGGGAGGCGGTGTTTCAGTCGGCCAGCTCCGGCTTGCCGAACAGGGCTGCGTAGCTGGACGGGAGCTGGCTGATGACCTGGTTCAGTTCGCCTCCGCTGACGCTGTCGGCGACGGTGCTCAGGACCGCGCCCGAGTCCCACTGGGCCGTACGCGGCCTGCCTCCGATCCGTTCGGCGACCCGCCGGTGGAACTCCTCGATACCGAAGCTCTCCGGCCGCTCATGCTTCGCCTCGGCCAGGCCGGGACCCAGCGGTCCGGGCAGCTGGGAGGCGAGGTCGTCGATCTCCCCGGGACTGATCCGCTCCGCCAGCACGCTCAGGACGGCCTCCGTGACCTCGGCCGCCTCCGCCTGGCTGTGGTACTCGCCGCGCTCGCGCACGCGGGCGAGGAACTCGTCGTACCTCATCACCGCAACCTCCGTGTCGGGGCCTCCCGCTCCCAGTACCCAGCCCGCCGGAGGATGCACGGCTCATGTCGTCCTCACGGGGTCCCGACGGAGTCGAGCCAGCGCAGCAGGCGGGCTCCTTCGCGGGTCATGACGTCCGGGTCGCGCAGGGCGTTGGCCAGGAGTGACATGCCCTGGTAGGCGCAGACGAGGGTGAGGGCCAGACCGTCCGGGTCCGGGGCGCCCAGCTCGCGGAACTGGCGTCCGGCCCAGTCCAGCAGCCGCCGGATCACCGCCCCTGCCTCGGCGTCGAGGACACCGTCGGCGCGCTTGTCGAGTTCGACGGCCAGGGTGCCGGTGGGGCAGCCGTGGCGCGCGGCGACGTCGCGCTGGTCGACCCAGGCGTCGACCAGCCCCTTCAGCCGGTCCCGCGGATCGTCCAACTGCTCCAGATGGTCGGTGAGTTCGTCCAGGTGTGCGCTGTGCTCGGCGAGCGCGGCCCGGACCAGCTCGTCCTTGGTCTTGAAGTAGTAGTAGACGTTCCCGACCGGGACGTCGGCCTCGCGGGCGATGTCGGCGAGGGTGGTGCGTTCGACCCCCTGCTCGTGCAGAACCCGCGCCGCCGCGGCCGTGAGCCGCCGGCGCTTCTGCGACGCCTGGGCGCGCCGATCCACTGAGTTGGTCACCCGACTGACTATAGACAGCCGCCGATGGGGACGTGCTACGGTCCTCTCAGTCAGTCAACTAACTAACAAGGGGGACGCGATGATCACGGTGACGGGCGCCACGGGCAACATCGGGCGGACGCTGGTCGACCTGCTGGCCGCGGCGGGCGAGGAGGTCGTGGCCGTGTCCCGGCAGCCCCGCACCGCCGGCACTCCGGCCGGTGTCCGATGGGCTCGGGCCGACACCGGGGAGGCCGCGAGCATGCGCCCCGCCCTCGAAGGCGCGCGAGCGTTGTTCCTCGTGCTGGGCGGCGAACTCAACCACCGGGGCGAGAGCCCGACGGCCCTGCTGGACGCGGCGACCCAGGCCGGGGTCGAGCGGACCGTCCTCGTGTCCTCACAGGTCAGCGCCACCCGCCCCGACGCGCCCTCGCACGCCCGGCTGCGGGAGTTCGAGGCCGCCGTGCGCGCCTGGGGCCGGGACTTCACCATCCTGCGGCCCTCCGGGTTCGCCTCCAACGCCTTCGCGTGGGCGGAGACGGTCCGCGCCGAGCGCACGGTCTTCGCGCCGTTCGGCGACGTGCCGCTGCCCGTCATCGACCCGGCGGACATCGCCGCGGTCGCCGCGGCCGCCCTGCGCGAGGACGGCCACGCCGGCCGTGTGTACGAGCTGACCGGCCCCGAGCCGATCAGCCCGCGCCGGCAGGCCGCGGACATCTCCGAGGCCCTGGGTGAGGACGTGACCTTCGTGGAACTGTCCCGCGCCGACGCCCAGGCCCGCATGGCACGGTTCATGCCGGACCAGGTCGCCGCCGGCACGCTCGACCTCCTCGGTGCCCCGCTCCCGGCCGAGCAGCGGATCAGCCCCGACGTGGAGGCGGTCCTCGGCCGCCCGGCCGGCCCCTTCGCCGGGTGGGTCGCCCGCAACCTTCCGGAATTCCGCTAGCAGGTCCTGCCCGGGTACGCGCGTACCCGGGCACCACCGGCCGTCATCGGACACGGGACGGATTCCGGCGCCCGGACGTCGTCTCCTTGCCGCCGCGTGCCTGTGCCGCCCCGCGCTCGAGACCAGAGGGACGACGGCCATGGCCGCCCCACCGACCACGCGCCGTCCCGGTGGACGCCGACGGACCGCGACGTTCCCGACCCGGCCGGGCGGGGCACACCGTCCGAGGGCTTGGCGCGTCCCGCTCCCTCAGGCCGTGTACCCGCCGTCCACCGCGAGTTCTGCCCCCGTCACATACACGGCGTCGGGTCCCGCGAGATAGGCCACGGCGGACGCCACCTCCTCGGTCGTGCCGAACCGGCCGAGAGACGTCATGGCCGCCTGGGCGTCGGCGAACGGGCCGTCCACCGGGTTCATGTCGGTGTCGGTCGGGCCCGGATGCACGACGTTCGCCGTGATCCCCCGCCCGCCCAACTCGCGGGCCAGCGCCTTCGTCAGTCCGACGACGGCCGACTTGCTCATCGCGTACAGGGTGCCGCCGGGACCCGGCGTGTGATGGGTCGTACAGCTTCCGACGGTGATGATCCGGCCGCCCGGTGTCATGAGTGCGGCGGCGGCCTGGGCGGCCAGGAACATGCCGCGGATGTTCACCGCGATCAGCCGGTCCACGTCGGCGACCGACAGGCTCTCCACCGGGCGCATCAGCCCGACGGCCGCGTTGTTCACCAGCACGTCCAGGCCGCCGAGCACCTCGGCCGCACGGCCCACCGCGCTCGCCGCCTCCTCGGCGTCCCCGGCGTCGGCGCGCAGGGCGACCGCCCGCCGCCCCAGGGCCTCGACGGCCCGCACCACGTCCTCGGCCGCCTCCTTGCCGTGCACATACGTCACCGCCACATCCGCGCCCTCGCGCGCCAGGCGCAGTGCCGCCGCCGCACCGATGCCACGGCTGCCGCCGGTGACCAGGGCCTTCTTGCCGTCAAGCGTTGCGTGTGAAGTCATGCCTCCATCTCAGCGGCGAGGCGCGAGGAACACCGGCGGCGAACGGACGTCGACCTGGCCGGGGCGGCAGCGAGGGGGGCGGCTCCGGGCATCGACGGAATTCGCCGGCGCGTACGACCGCTCGAAGTACGGCCTGCCGGTGGCGCCGTCGACGCGCGCCCTGGACCGCGGCGCGCCCCTGCATGCCCTGCCCCTTCCAGCTGGGCCAGGTTACGGTTCTCGGCTGACGGGCCGCCACGCGAGCAAGGCCCGGGGACCCCCTGATGGTCTGGACCCGGTGGTGCTGCACGTGCACTCCGGTGATGACGCGCACCGGCAGGAGCGCCCTGAGCCCGGCCGGTTACCGGTCCGAGGCCACCCCGGCCGAGCCCGCGCGGGCACGGCGGTGGGCCGCGACGCGTTCGCGGGTCGCGCAGCGCCGTGAGCAGTAGCGGCGCTCCGGGCCGGGGCCCTGCGTGATGAAGACGTTCCGGCAGGCGGCGGACGCACAGGTCCTGCCCGGCGGGAGCTGGCGGTCCCAGACGAGCACGGTCAGGGCCAGGCAGGACGAGGCGAGGAACCACTCGCCCCAGGGGGCGTCGTCGTCGCGGTCGAGATGGGGATGCCAGGGCGTGCCGCCGCCGTGCGAGGTGAGGCGGAGCGGCCCGGTGCGCGCGCCCAGCAGCCGGTTGAGGGCGACGGCGGCCTCGTCGGCGTCCTCCGCGGCGAAGACCTCCCGCAGCCGCATCGCTGCCTCGCGCATCTCGGTGACATCCCGGGCGGTCAGGTGCACGGCGCCCGACTCGCCGTACGCGCGGAGCACGTCCGCCACCCGGCCCGGATCCGGGCGCTCCTCGGTGAGGGCGTTGGCCAGGGCGGCGGTGCGGCGGGCCATGGCCAGGACGGAGTGCCGGGTGGACCAGTCGGCATCGCTGCTGGGGGACACCCGCGCACTGTAACGCATATTGTGCAGTTTTCAGTTACCTGCGTAACGTCGTGGCCGTGACAAGGCGTTACGCGATGGTGTGCTATTTCGCGGGGGCCGTGGTCGCCCGCGTCGGTGACGAGATGTCAGGACCGGCGCTGATGCTGGCGGGCTACGCCGTGGCCGGTTCGGCGGCCCGGGCGTCGGCGCTGCTGGCGGGCATCACGGCCGCCGCGGCGGCGGGCGGTCCGGTGCTCGGCGCGGTCCTCGACCGGCGACGGCGGCCCGGGCGGCTGCTGGCCGCGACGCTCGCCCTCTATGCCGCCGGGCTGGTGTCGGTCCTGGCGGGGCTGGGCCGGCTTCCGTTCACCGTGACCGTCGTCGTCGCCGTACTGACCGGACTGCTGGGCCCGGCACTGTCCGGGGGCTGGACGGGACAGTTGCCACGGGTGGTGCCCGGGGACCGGCTGCCCCGGGCCAACGCCTTCGACGCCATGACCTTCGGCCTGGCGAGCCTGACCGGTCCGGTCCTCGCCGGCGGCCTGGCCGAGGCGCTCGGGGCCTCGACCGCCGTCGTGGTGTCGGCGGCGCTGATCGGCTCGGCGGCACCCGCCGCCTGGACCCTGCCGGCCCGCCGCCCGCAGGAGCGGCGAGCGCGGCAGGGGCCGCTGATCGGCGACCTGGCCGCCGGAGTGCGGGTCATCGTGCACAACCCCCGGCTGGCGCGGGCGACCCTGACCTCGGTGGTGTGCTGTGCCGCGCAGGGCATGCTGACGGCCTGCCTCCCGCTCCTGGGCGAACGCGCCCTCGGCGCAGCCGGACGCGGCACGCTGCTGCTGTCGTGCGCCGCCGTCTCCGCGCTGGCGGCCAACGCCGTACTGGCGCGTTTCCCGCGGTCCGTCGCCCCCGACGCGCTCATCCGGGCCGGAGCGCTCATCCAGGCCGGCGCCTTCGCGCTGGCGGCGACGGCCCGTCCGGCCGCGCTCGTCCTGTCCCTGCTGCTGGCCGGGATCGGCGAAGGACCGCAGCTCACCGCCCTGTTCGCGGTACGGCACCGGGAGGCTCCGGACGATCTGCGCGGCCAGATCTTCACCATGGGCGCCAGCTTGAAGATCACCGCCTTCGCCTCGGGCGCGGCGCTCGCGGGCCCGCTCGCCACCTGGTCACTGCCCGGCGCCCTGGCCACGGCAGCGGGGGTGGCCGCCTTCGCACCGCTCGCCTGCCTCGCCGTACCGGACGCTCGCCTGCCTCGCCGTGCCCGGACCCGCATCACCCCTGACCGGCGACCGGCGAACCGGCAGCGGCGGTGACATCCGCGAGAGAGCGGACGTAGGTCAGGCCGGGGCGGCCGGACAGCGTCGTCTCGCCGACGACCGTGAACCCCGAGCGCGCCAGCACGGCCCGCGAGGCGGCGTTGTCGACCCTGGCCGCGGCACGCAGCTCCCTCAGCCCGTAACTGCGGGCTGCTCGGACGCAGATCTCCCGCACGGCCCAGGTGGCGAGTCCCCGGCCCGCGGCCCGCTCGGCGATCCGGTACCCGAGATCCGCGCCGCCGTCCGTGACGTCCACCAGATTGATCCGCCCCAGCACCTCGCCCTCGGCGCCGACCACCACATGGAAGTAACAGGCCCCGGTCTCCTGCTCGGCGAGCAGGGCGCGGTGCCGCTCGTCGAAACGGGCGAAGTAGTCGTCGCCCCGGTCCGGGACGGACGCCGCGAAATAGGCCCGGTTCTCCGTCTCGAAGGCGAGCAGCGCGGGAGCATGAGCCGGGCGGAGCAGCTGTATCTCGGGCATGACACGGAATATAGGCAAGTTGTACGTGTAAACCATAACGATCTCGGCCCAGCCCTTGTGCGCCCGCCGATTCCCTCTAGCCTCCGGGCATGGCATTTCTCTCCAGCCGCCGCAGAAGGGCCCGCCTCGCTCCTGAGCTGGACGACCAGGATCTGGGCAAGCTGCTGAAGTCCCTTGTGGCGACCACCAGGACCGGCACCATCGCGACCACCGAGCTGTGCGTGGCGCAGATGTCCCGCCTCCTGGAACAGGATCCGGGCGACTGGGACCGCCGCACGCACCGCCTGGACGTCCTGGCCGGATACCTCGCCGGATCGCATCTGCCGCGCTCGTGGGCCGCCCGTGAGCCCGGCAACGTGGACGCGCTCGTGCTGCAGGCCTGGACCCGGGTCGCTGAGGCCCGCGCCCAGGGGCGTACGGAGGACCCCGCCGGCACCGTCGAGATGTGTCTGCGCGCCGCCGAACTCGCCCCCGAAGACCCCACCCCCTGGGTGGCCCTCCTCGCTCTGGCGCGTCTGGAACGCCGCCGGCAGGCCGACGTCTTCGCGGTGTGGAACGAGGTGCTCGCGCGTGATCGCTGGAACCGCGAGGCCTATCTGAACATGCTGTCCTACCTCAGCCCGGACGAGGGGGGCTCGCGCATCCAGGTGCTGGAGTTCGTGGACACCCTGCGCGCCCGTGTGCCCGCCAACGCGCCCTGCGTGGCCACCGAACTCACCGCCCAGGTCGACCAGTACCACTCCATTCTCGACCGCGGCGGAGTCGAGGCGCTGGTCGCGCGGAACCACTGGTCCCACGTCACCGCCGCGCAGGCCCTCGACCGCGCCGCGCACTCCTGGATCCAGCCGGGGTTCCTCCGGCACGCCAAGGCGCTTGCCGATCTCAACCTCCTCGCCTACGCGTTGGTGGCCGCGGACCGGCGCGCAGAGGCGCGTGACGTGTTCGAGGCGATCGGCGGCGTGGTCACGGCCTGGCCGTGGCAGGCCGGCGGCGATCCGGTGACCGAGTTCGAGACGACGCGCCAGAAGGCCACCGCCGGGACCTGAGCGGGGCCCCCGTCCTGCTGACGGACTGTCAATTAGTCCCTGCCAGGCGGCAATAGCCCCAGGATCGCCCCGTCCGGAACCCCGTGACACTCGGTGCTGCGGGACGGGGCGATGCGGCGACGGCTCATCCGGCGGCGTCGGACGGGGACTTCTCCGTGTTCTCCGGCGCCGGCTCGGAGGCGCTGGTGACGGTGTAGAAGACGGACGAGCCCTGCTTGCTGCGCTGGGCGTTGTTGCGGGCCACCAGGTTCTCCAGCGTGGTGCGGATGACCTTGGTCTGGATCTCCCGGTCGGGATGCGCCTTGCCCAGCGCCTCGGCGACCTCCGCCGCGGACCGGGGCTCCTGCTGTTCGGCGAGATGGCGGCGGACGAGCTCGATGAGGGTGGGCTGAGCCGCCTGACCGGACGCCTTCTTCGCAGGCGCCTTCTTCGCCGCGGACTTCGTCGCCGCGGGCTTCTTGGCGGGCTGCTTCCTGCGCTCGGCCGGCTCGGGTGCGGACTTCTTGGGCGCGCGGCGCGGACCGGTGGCGGTGGTGGACTTCTTGCGAGGGGCCGGTACGACCGCTCCCTCGACCGGGGCCGTTGCCCCCGCCGAGGCCGCGACACCGAGGGCCTGCCGCATGTTCACCAGGATGGTCTGGTCGTGCTGCAGCGCGGCCAACTGCTCCTGCAGCGCCTGGATCTCGGCGGTGATGCGTTCCTGTTCCTTGACGTTGTGCTCGAGGTCGTTGGTCACCTGGCTGACGTACTGCGACGCCAACTCGGTGACGGGTGCGGTGGGTTCGGGCATCTGTGGCTCCAATCGCGACTCGGGTGCGCTCCGCTGCCTGCTGTCGCGGCGAGCGCGGAGCGGAAGCTGTCCTGCGGATCCCCCGACACATGGATGATACGGATGGTTTGGCGGTTTTCACTGCGTGAATCCTGTGCGTGGCGCGCAGGTGTGCCGTTCCGCTGCGCGGCCGCTCCCATGTGTCACCCGTCTCCGGTGCCATGCGCGAGAGCCACTACAGGGGTGAGATCGGGTTCTCCCGAAGCCAGTTCAGAACCTGCTGGGCGTGCTCGTGCGGCGGGAAGACCGGGTAGAAGACATGCTCGACCACACCGGCGCGGAGGACGAGCGTGAGGCGCTTGAACAGCCGCATCCCGTCGACCTCGAACGTGGGCAGACCGAGCGTGCCGGCCACTTCGAGTGCCGGGTCGGAGAGCATGTCGAAGGGCAGCCCGAGACGCTCCACGACCTCCCGCTGGTAGTCGGTGTCCTGGCTGGACAGCCCGTAGACGCGGCCGGCGCCGGCTTCCAGGAGGTCGTGGAAGTGGTCCCGGAAGCCGCATGACTCGGGGGTGCAACCGCTGGCGCCGGGGATGGATTTCCAGCCCTCGGGCAGGTCGGTGCCGGGGCGGCCGGTGAGCGGGTAGACGTAGACGACCGTGCGGCGGGGGCCGAGTGTGTCCAGGCGGACCCTGCGGCCCGCCGTGTCGGGCAGGGTGAGGCTCGGTGCCTTCGTGCCGGGAAGGTGGTCCGCCGCGCCGTCGTCCTCGGGCTCGGGCAGGTCCGCGGGCAGCGTCAGGTAATCCATGCCTCCGGTACCGCTCTTGGCGGGCGGTGCCACCCGGCTCCCGCGGTGGGCCGCGGCGTTCAGACTGGCGATCAGCATCGCGCGGCGGGCCGTCAGCGCCTCGATGCGCCCGGTCAGCTCGTCGATGGCCTCGCGGTACCCCGCGAGGGAGGCGGGACAGTCGTCCGCGTGTGCGCGCCCGGCCGCCAGGCACTCGAGGAAGGGGCGGGTGCGTTCGGCGGGGATACCGAGCCGGTGGAGCGTCCTGATCTCCCGCACGAGGCGTACGTCGTCCTCGCCGTAGTCCCGGTAGCCGTTGGTGAGACGCGCGGGCGTTATCAGCCCCAGCGACTCGTAGTACCGCACGGCCTTCGTCGTCACCCCGGCCAGACCCGCCAGCTCACCGATCCTCATTCCGATCACCTCGGCCACCACGCTAAACCCTGCCCACGGGGGCAAGGTCAAGGGTGGGCGGGGCGACGGGACGGCGGCCGCCACCCGGTCCCACGCCCGGCCGGAATCCCCGGCCGAGGCCGTCCGGTACCGCGAGGCGGGCGAGTGGCCGTCGGCGAACTGCCGTGGGCCGTAGGTGATCCAGGCCTGTTGCCGGCCGGATGTGCCGTCACTGGTGCGCCTCCCCCGGTGGTGAGGCGGCCGAGTCCAGGATGTGTCTGCGCAGCCCGCCCGGGTCCAGGGCAAGGGTGTTCGGCACGGTCTCGTTCCCCACCGGGGCTGTCCTGTCCACCGTGCCGGCGACAGCCTCGCGGAAGCCGTCGGCGGAACATCAGCAGACCGAGCGCGGCCACGGGGCGCAGGACCGAGCGGCCCCGGAGCGACACGACGACCTGTATCTCCCAGTGGTCCTCGTCGTGCCGAAGCGGTGCTCTGTCATCGCTCCACGATGGCCCCGGACCGCGCGTACGGGGAGGGCAGGTTCAGGAAGAGTCCTGCGCCAGTCGCCGCAGGATCTCCACGGCGTGCTCGGCGTCCTCGTAGGGCACGAAGAGGTGGTCGTGGTGGAAGCCGGCGACGACGTTGCAGCTCAGGCCGGCGTCGGCGAGGGCGCGGGAGACCGCGGCGGTCAGTCCCACGGCGGCGAGCGCCGAGTGGACCCGCAGGGTGATCCAGCCGGCCACATAGTCGTACGCCATGCCCGCCGCGTCCGCCTCCGCCTGCGGCACGACGAGGGTCAGCCCCTCCTGTTCGGCCACCGTCACCACCGGGGTGACACCGGAGGGCACCCCGCCCTCCGCCGTGGTGAAGACATAGCGGCCCGGATTCAGCTCCGGGCGCAGGTCGCGCAGCAGTGTCTGCAGTTCGGTCTCGCCGGTCACGGACCCACACTACGGTCCGTGCGGCCGCTCCCCGGGGAGGCGGGGTGGGAGGGTTCGCCGATATGCAGGACGGCGTCCACCGCTTCGAGTGTCGCCCGGTCGAGCGGGAAGTAGGCCTGCTCGGGACGAGTGTCCGTCCGGGTGCGGGCGTCCGGGGGAGCGGTGGCCGCCGCCAGACCCCAGGTGGGGATACGGCTCTGGAGCAGGCCCTCGTACGTGTCCGGGGCGGGATCCCCCAGTCCGAGGACCTCGCTGCGGCCCAGGCTGCCGGCGACGCAGACGTACCGTGGGCCCAGGAGCGCGCCCACGATGGCGCCGGCGCCGGACCACTCGACGGCCAGGTCTCCCTCCCCCCAGATGCTGGGGCTTCGCTTCAGATGGTGGTTGTGCGCGAAGACCAGCGTCGCCCCGCGCTCTTCCTCGATGCCGCGGATGTCGAGGAGGTTCTGGGCCATGAGCGCGTCCCGGACGGCTGCCAGACCGGCTATCCGGGCGCTTCGCCCGAGGGGCCTGGCCGACTGCCGGTGGTAGCGCAACAGGCCCAGGGCGGCGGTGAGATGGATCCTGGCCCTGAACCACTCGTCGCGCGAGGTCGCCGCGATCCGTTGCGGGGCGCGTGCGTAGAGCGTGGTGAGCATGTCGTCGGCGATCGACCGCAGCCGCTCGGCCTCGGGCGTGGCGCCGGGTGACATGGCGGCGTCCAGGACGGCCTCCGGTCGGCTCCATCGGGCGTCGTCGCCGGTGAGGCCCGCGATGTCGAGGCGGAGGCCCAGATAGTCGCGGGCGTGTTCCAGAAAGGTCCGGGGGCTCGGTGCGCTCATGGTCTCCATCGGCGCGTCGAAGCCGTGGAAGGCGAGCCGCTCTTCGGGCGGCCGGTGCCGGTTGTACTCGCGCATCCAGCCGACCAGCCGCCGGTTGGCCTCCTGGTCCCCGAAGCCGTGCGAGAAGCCCTCGCGCATGACCGCGTCGAGGTCCCCGGCTCCGCCCTGGACGTAGTCGTCGACGGCGAGCGCCGCCACGCGGTCGGTCTCCAGGGCGATCGACCGGAATCCGCACGCGGCCAGCCGGGGGAGCAGTTCGTTCCTGATCCGCCCGAAGGCCGGTTCCCGGTGGGTCGGCTCGCCCAGCGCCAAGAGGTCGCACGAGGGGGTCACGAAGTCTCGGATGTCCTGACTCATGGACCTCAAGCGTATCCTTGAAAGGACGGTTGAGACTTCGGGGCGCTACAGTGGCCGGATATGCCGCGCACGCGGCCAGAAGCTGCGACAAAGTCTCAACCGGTGATCTCCTTGCGACCGACCGATCTCGCGCGCGAGCACGGCATCTCGACGCAGGCCGTGCGCAATTACGAGCGGCACGGATTCATCCCGGCCGCCGAGCGCACCCGCAGCGGCTACCGGATCTACACCGAGGTGCACGCCGCCGCGCTCCGCGCCTACCTCTCGCTCGTACCGGCGTACGGATACGCGACGGCCGGCCAGATCATGAACGCGTTGCACCGCGACGCACTCGACGACGCCCTGACGCTCGTCGACCGCGGCCACGGCCAGCTGCTCCGCGACCGGGACACCCTCGCCGCGGTACGCACAGCGGTGACGCACCTGACGGCGGGATCGGCGCCCGCCCCCGCGCCCGCCCGCGACACCGGCACCCGCACGGTCGGCGAACTCGCCCACCAACTCGGCGTCACACCGGCCACGTTGCGCAACTGGGAGGACGCCGGCATCCTCACCCCGGACCGGGATCCGGCGACCGGGCACCGGGTCTTCCGCGCCGACGACGTCCGCGACGCCGAACTCGCGCACCTCCTGCGGCGCGGAGGCCAGCCGCTCGGACACATCGCCACCGTGATCGGCCAGATCCGTACGGCCGGGGGCACGGACGCACTCGCCGCCTCCCTGGAGACCTGGCAGCGCACGCTCACGGATCGAGGCCTGGCCATGCTGCACGCGGCCACCCGCCTGCACGCCTACCTGGCTCACCTCGACACCGGAAGCCGCACCCACGGTTCCTGAACCCGTCACCCGACGCCATCTTCACGGCGGGCTCGACTCGGCCTCCGAGCAGGGCGCAACGAAGGGGGGCGCGTCCGGCGTCGAGCGGGGCACGGCGAGTCCCCGTCAGGCGGCGTCGGCCGGGGCCCGGAAGTAGTGCCCCTTCTCGAGGTCCTCGAGAAGGCCCGGGTGAGCCGGCTTCCAGTCCAGCAGTTCGCGGGTCAGCGTGCTCGACGCCGCGAAGTCGAGGCCGACGACCCCGGCCAGCCAGCCGAAGTGCTCAGGCGCGTCCTCCGGCGCCACGGAGACCACCGGCACGTCGAGGTGCCGGCCGATCACCTCGGCGACATCGCGGATCGCGACGCCCTCCTCGGCGACCCCGTGCAGCACGGAACCCGCCGGGGCCCGCTCGACGGCCAGGCGGAACAGGTGCGCGGCGTCGAGTCGGTGGACGGCGGGCCAGCGGTTGGCGCCGTCGCCGATGTAGCCGGAGACACCCTTGGCGCGGGCGGTGGCGACCAGCGCCGCCATGAATCCGTTGTCCCCGTCGCCGTGGCAGGTCGGCGAGAGCCGGACCACGGAGGAACGGACACCGCGCTCGGCGAACGACAGCACCTGCTGTGCCGTCGCGGCGCGGATCGAGAAGTGTGAGCCGTCCACGGTGGGCATGTCCTGCTCGGTCGCCGTCCGCCCGGTCGCGAGGCCGGCCAGGCCGGAGGCCAGGACGAAGGGACGGTCGCTGCCTGCCAGCGCGGCGCCGAAGGCGTCGACGGCGCGGCGGTCGGCCTCGGCGGCGCCCTTGAAGTCGCCGCTGAAGGCGATGTCGTGCTTGAAGGCGAGGTGAATCACGGCGTCCGACGCGGCGGCCGTGTCCCGGAGCACGTCGAGATCGTCGACGGTGCCGCGCACGGGCTCCGCGCCCGCCGCGACGAGCGCGGCGGCGGAGGCCTCGGAGCGGGCGAGCCCGACGACCTGGTGGCCGGCGTCGAGGAGCTCGGGTACGAGGGCGGATCCGATCCAGCCGGAGGCGCCGGTGACGAAGATGCGCATGGAAGACCCCAGACACTCGATGTCAGTGACTGACATAGACGCTACACCTGATGTCAGTCGCTGTCATCCCGGTAGGATCGCGGCATGGGTAGATGGCAGCCGGACGCGCGCGGACGCTTGGCCAAGGCCGCACTGGAGCTGTACGCGGAGCACGGGTACGAGCAGACGACCGTGGCGGAGATCGCCAAGCGGGCCGGGCTCACGGAGCGCACGTTCTTCCGCCACTACGCCGACAAGCGGGAGGTGCTCTTCTCCGGCTCCGCCGATCTGGAGGCGCTCATCGTGCGGACGGTCGCCGACGCGCCGCCGTCCGCCGCACCGCTCGACGCGCTGGCCGCCGGACTGGACTCCGTCGCCGAGGTGTTCACCGACCGGCGTGAGCACGCGCGCCGGCGGCATGCCGTGATCACGGCGCACGCGGAACTGCGGGAGCGGGAGCTGATCAAACTCGCGTCGATGGCGTCCGCGCTCGCCGGCACCCTGCGCGGACGCGGCGTCGCCGAGCCGGCCGCGAGTCTGGCCGCCGAGGCGGGGGTCGCCGTGTTCAAGGTCGCCTTCGAACGGTGGATCGCGCCGGGCGAGGAACGCCCGATGCGGCAGCTGATCCGGGAGTCGCTGACCGAACTGAAGGCGGTGGCCTCGGAGTTGCGCGTTCCCGGCGCCCTTGCTTGACGTTCCGGTAACGATCCACCGGAGATCGACACGCGCTTACATGGAACGTACATACGATCCTTGGCATGAACAGAGCTGTGAAGATCGGCCTCGCCGGTACCTGCACCGCGCTGCTCGCCCTCGGGGGACTCGGTACCTACAACATCGTGCACGGCCTGACCTCGGGCTCTGCGGATGGCGGAGACTCCCAGGACGCGCGCGTTTTCGACTCGTCGGCCGTGTCGAGCACACCGCCCTCGGACGCCGAGGCGGTGAAGCGAGCCCGTGCCTTCCTGGACGACTGGTCCCGTCGGCACCTGGACGGCGCGGCGGGCGACACCGACGTACCCGCCACCGCCTCCCAGGCGCTGCGGGCGTACGCCGACGGACTGCACCTGAAGAAGCTGTCGTTCACCCACGTCGTGTCCGTGGGTCCCTCGTCGGTGACGCCGGGCGCCACCAAGGTCACCTTCGACGTCACCGCTCAGGTCGCGGGCGGCACCTGGAGCTACCCGAGCGCGGTGGCCGTGCTGAAGAGCACCAACGGCCGCTCGGCGGTCCACTGGAACAACTCGGTGCTCTACCCGGGCCTGGGTGACGACCAGTCGCTGACCGCGGGCACGCTGCCGTCCGACGCCACGCCCGCGAAGGTCGTCGCGAGCGACGGCAAGACCGATCTGTCCGGCTTCACCTCACTCAGGGACATCGCGGCCACGATCGGCGAGCACGCCGAGCCCACGGGCGGCAAGCCCGGCACGGGCGTGGCCGTGGTCGACGGCAGCGGCGCCGGCGTGAAGACGCTGAAGGTCTTCGTCAAGGGCCGCCCGGCGCTGGTGCGGACGACCATCGACGCCGGCCTGCAGACGGTGGCCGAGCGGGCGGTGAACGACGCCCACCTGCAGCAGAAGCCCGCCGGGACGGTCGCGCTCGACTGGCGCAACGGTCACATCCTCGCCCTCGCACACTCGGGCGACGACGGGGACATCGCCATCAACGGCATCAAGTCGCCCGGCTCCACGATGAAGATCATCACCTCGGCGGCCCTCTTCGACAAGGCCGGACTCACGCCCAACAGCCCGGCTCCCTGCACCGACTCGCTGACGGCCAACAGCCAGCTGTTCCACAACGACTCCGGAGTGCGGGCCAACCCCGGCTCCTCCCTGGCCCAGGCGTTCACGGTGTCGTGCAACACCTCCTTCATCAAGGACGGCTTCCACTACCTGGTGAACAACGGCGACGCCTCAGCCCTGCACGAGGAGGCGGCGAGCGTCTTCGGCATGGGCAACTGGTCCATCGGCGGCGGGGTCGCCACCACCGACCCGAGCATCCCGCCGGACGTCCAGGGCGGCGACCAGGCGGCCCAGTTCATCGGCCAGGGCAAGGTCACGGCCACGCCCCTGTTCATGGCGTCCGTGGCG
Source organism: Streptomyces sp. NBC_00557 (assembly GCF_036345995.1). NCBI lineage: Bacteria > Bacillati > Actinomycetota > Actinomycetes > Kitasatosporales > Streptomycetaceae > Streptomyces > Streptomyces sp. NBC_00557. The sequence goes on along the minus strand of NZ_CP107796.1, from coordinate 575,189 downwards.
GCCACCGTCCGGGGCGCCGGGTTCAAGCAGCCGATCATCCTGCCCGGGCAGCACCAGCAGACGGCGTCCCGGCCCATCTCCGCCCGCACGGCCGGGTATCTGCAGTCGATGATGCGCACCGTGGCCACCAGCGGTACGGCGGCTCCGCGACTGGGCGGACTGGCCGGCGTGGGCGCCAAGACCGGCACCGCGGAGGAGGGCGACCACACCAACGGCTGGCTGACCGCCTACAACGCGCGCATCTCGGTCGCGGCACTCGTCGAGGGCGGCAGCTCGGGCGTGGACTCCGCGGGCTATGTCGTACGCCGGCTGCTGACCGGCAGCTGACCCCCGGATCCCCTCGGTGCCGGCGGGCGTCCTCGTCCCGCCGGCCCACCCGGTGACCAGGGCGGGGGCGAAGCCGTCGTGGTCCCGGCGCCGAAACGCCGGACGGTCCGTCAACGGTCCGGCACCGGTACGCGGCACAGGTGCCGTACCGCGGGCGGAATGCCGGTGACGGCCCGCCCGTTGCCCCTGCATGACCATCGGTGTAGCGCTCCATCACCAGGACCCGATCGACACCGTCGTGGATCTCGCCCGCGAGGCCCACCGGGCCGGACTGCGCTCGGCGTGGTTCGGGCAGACCTTCTCGTACGACTCCCCGATGCTGGCGGCGATCGTCGGCCGCGACGTGCCCGGCCTGCAGGTCGGCACCGCCGCGATCCCCGTCTTCGGCCGGCACCCCCTGATCGTCGCCGGGCAGGCCCAGACGGCCCAGGCCGCCACCGCCGGCCGCTACCACCTCGGGCTCGCACTCGGCACCAAGCACCTCACCGAGACCGGCTTCGGGATCCCGTACGAACGCCCCGTCGCCCGGCTCCGCGAGTTCCTCACCGCCCTGCGTCCCTTGCTGGAGACCGGCAGCGCGGACTTCCACGGTGAGCTGCTGACCGCCACCACCCCGCTGCCCGCCTCCGTACCGGGCGACCAGCCGCCCGTGCCGGTCCTGGTCGCCGCCATGGGACCCCAGGCGCTGCGCGTGTCCGGCCAACTGGCCGACGGCATCCTGCCACTGCTGGCGGGACCGCGCGCCCTGGCCGACCACATCGTGCCCGCCGTCACCGCGGCGGCCGAGGCGGCGGGCCGGCCGGCGCCGCGGATCGTCGCCTTCGTGCCGGGCGTGGTCACCGCCGACGTCGAGGCGGTGCGACAGGCCGCGACCGAGACGCTCTCCTTCTACGAGAGGTTCCCGTCCTATCAGCGCGTGATCGAGCTGTCCGGCGGCACCCGGGCCGCCGACATCGCCGTCATCGGCGACGAGGACGCCGTCGCCGCCGAGGTACGCCGCTACCGCGAGGCCGGCGCGACGGAGGTGGTGTTCACGGCGACCGACCTGGGCGGCGACGCGGACCGCCGCCGCACCTGGAAACTGCTGGGCGAGCTGGCGGCCGGCTGAGCCGTCCGCCCTCGGTACCGCCGGGCGGGCCGGCGGCCGGCCGCGCCGTCCGTCCTCAGTGCGGCGCCCTGCTGAAGTGCGTGACCGGGCGCGGGAGGCGTTCGCCGTCCACGGTGAGGTCGACGGCCTCGTTGTAGAAGGCGAGCAGCCCCTTGATCGCGCCCACCGCGGGCAGCGGCTCCGGATAGCTCCACAGGACGTCGGGCGGGACGTCCGCCTCGCCCCCGCACCACGACCAGTACACGGCCGTGCCCTTGTAGGGACAGCCGGTGTGGTGGTCGCCGGGGTGGAACAGGTCGAGGCGGACGTCCTCGCGGGGGAGGTAGTAGCGGGTGGGCAGGCCGGTCTCGAACAGGAGCACCGGACGGCGGCTGTCGGCGACGACCCGGCCGCCGATCCCGACGACGACGTGCCGGCTGCTGGGCAGGGCGTCGACCCGCTTGTGCGGGTCACGGGGGTGGACGAAGATCTCCTCTTCCTCCTCGTACCAGTGGTCCAGGCCCCGGCCGGTGCGCCCGGACCACTCGAAGGCGATGTGGCCGGCCAGGTCCTCGGCGGGGAACGTCCAGGCCGCGTTCTCCAGCAGTGCGCCGTCCACCGCGAGGTCGTAGAAGACCGTCGAGCCGGTGTGCGCTCCGAGGAGCGGTGTCCGCGCCGGACGCAGCAGGTCCTCGCGGACCTCCGCGCGCGGGAAGGCGTACAGCGGCACGGGGACGCCGGGCTCCCACACGAGGACGGGGTGCCGGCTGTCGACGACGGTGACCTCGCCCTTCCGGCCCCGCACCCAGCGTTCACTGGGCTCCCAGAGCAGCCCTTCGGGGGTGGTGCGCAACGACGGGGCGATGCTGAGCGTGGCCATGGCCGCAACTCCTTCTCTTCGCTCTTCGGGCGCTCCGGGACGGGGCGCCTCCTACCCAGGGTGGACCGGGGTGACTCACCCGGTCGTGGACCCGGGCTATGCATGGGCATGCGCAATGATGCATACTCTTCCTATGTCCAAGGTCCTCACTTCCCTTCCGGTCGGCGAGCGCGTCGGCATCGCCTTCTCCGGCGGCCTCGACACCTCGGTCGCCGTCGCGTGGATGCGCGACAAGGGCGCCGTCCCGTGCACCTACACCGCCGACATCGGCCAGTACGACGAGCCCGACATCGCCTCGGTCCCGGGCCGTGCGAAGACCTACGGCGCCGAGGTCGCGCGCCTGGTCGACTGCCGTGCCGCCCTCGTCGAGGAGGGCCTGGCCGCGCTGACCTGCGGCGCGTTCCACATCCGCTCCGGCGGGCGGGCGTACTTCAACACCACGCCGCTGGGCCGCGCCGTCACCGGCACCCTGCTGGTGCGCGCGATGCTCGAGGACGACGTCCAGATCTGGGGCGACGGCTCCACCTTCAAGGGCAACGACATCGAGCGGTTCTACCGCTACGGCCTGCTCGCCAACCCGAACCTGCGGATCTACAAGCCCTGGCTGGACGCGAACTTCGTCACCGAGCTGGGCGGCCGCAAGGAGATGTCGGAGTGGCTGGTCGCCCACGGCCTGCCCTACCGCGACAGCACGGAGAAGGCCTACTCCACCGACGCCAACATCTGGGGCGCCACCCACGAGGCGAAGACCCTGGAGCACCTGGACACCGGCATCGAGACCGTCGAGCCGATCATGGGCGTGCGGTTCTGGGACCCCGAGGTGGAGATCGCCACCGAGGACGTGACGATCGGCTTCGAGCAGGGCCGGCCGGTGACGATCAACGGCAAGGAGTTCGCCTCCGCCGTCGACCTGGTGATGGAGGCCAACGCCATCGGCGGCCGCCACGGCCTCGGCATGTCCGACCAGATCGAGAACCGGATCATCGAGGCCAAGAGCCGCGGCATCTACGAGGCGCCCGGCATGGCGCTGCTGCACGCCGCCTACGAGCGCCTGGTCAACGCGATCCACAACGAGGACACCCTGGCCCAGTACCACAACGAGGGCCGGCGCCTGGGCCGCCTCATGTACGAGGGCCGCTGGCTGGACCCGCAGGCGCTGATGATCCGCGAGTCGCTCCAGCGCTGGGTCGGCGCCGCGATCACCGGCGAGGTGACCCTGCGGCTGCGGCGCGGCGAGGACTACTCGATCCTCGACACCACGGGTCCGGCGTTCAGCTACCACCCGGACAAGCTGTCCATGGAGCGCACCGAGGACTCCGCCTTCGGCCCGGTGGACCGGATCGGCCAGCTCACCATGCGCAACCTCGACATCGCCGACTCCCGCGCGAAGCTCGAGCAGTACGTCGGCCTCGGACTGATCGGCACCGGCAGCCCCACCATCGGCGCCTCGCAGGCGGCCGCGACCGGGCTGATCGGCACCATGCCGGAGCTGCCGGAGGGCGGCGCCGAGGCCATCGCCTCCCGCGGCGAGGTCTCCGAGGAGGACGCCGCGCTGGACCGCGCCGCGATGGAGTCCGGCACCGACTGATCCCGCTCGACGGCCGTACACCCTTGGACAGCGGGCCCCGCCGGTACACCGCCGGCGGGGCCCGTCGTCGTACCGTCCCTCTCGTACGCTGGGGCCCATGCCGTCCCCCCGTCTGCGACGCGTCGCCGTCCTGGTGCTCGAAGGCGCCAAGCCGCTCGACGTCGGCATCCCCGCGCAGGTGTTCACGACACGCGCGAGCATGCCGTACGAGGTGCGCGTGTGCGGGGCGGCGCCCGGACTCGTGACGGGCGGCGACGGGCTGTCGTACCACGTCGCCCACGGCCTCGACGCGCTCGCCTGGGCGGACATCGCCTTCATCCCCGGCTACCGGTTCCCGGACCGCGAGGACCCGCCGGCGCCCGTCGTCGAGGCGCTGCTCGCCGCCCACGCCCGGGGCACCCGGCTCGCCGCCATCTCGACCGGGGCGTTCGCCCTCGCGGCCACGGGCCTGCTCGACGGCAGACGCGCGACCACCCACTGGCACTACTCCCGGGCCCTCGCCGCGAAGCATCCGCTGATCCGGGTCGACGAGGACGTCCTCTTCGTCGACGAGGGCAGCGTGCTGACGTCGGCAGGCGCCGCCTCCGGCATCGACCTGTGCCTGCACATCCTGCGCAAGGACCTCGGGGTCGCCGTGTCCAACCACGCGGCGCGGCGCCTGGTGGCCGCGCCCTATCGCAGCGGAGGTCAGGCCCAGTACGTGCCGCGCAGCGTGCCCGAGCCGATCGGCGAACGGTTCGCCGCCACCCGCGAGTGGGCCCTGCACCACCTCGGCGAGCCGCTCACCCTCGCGGTGCTCGCCCGGCACGCCGCGGTCTCGCCGCGCACGCTCTCCCGGCGCTTCGTCGAGGACACCGGGTACACCCCGATGCAGTGGGTGATGCGCGCCCGCATCGACCTGGCCCGGGAACTGCTCGAACGCTCCGAGCGCAGCATCGAGCAGATCGCCGCCGATGTCGGACTCGGCACCGGCACCAACCTGCGGACCCACTTCCAGCGGATCCTCGGCACCACCCCGAGCGAGTACCGGCGCACCTTCACCCAGGGCGAGTAGCCCCGGCGCGAGCCTGGCGTGATCCTTGCGAACCATGGCGCTCCCGACACGGTCACGAACGGAGCCGCCGGGCGACGCTGATGGGGAGCCGAAGGAACCGTGGGATCCGAAGGGACGATCACCGCTCATGACTCGCATCGCCATCAATGGATTCGGCCGCATCGGACGCAACGTCCTGCGCGCACTGCTCGAACGCGGCAGCGACCTCGAGGTCGTCGCCGTGAACGACCTCACCGAACCCGCCACCCTCGCACGGCTGCTCGCCTTCGACACCACGGCCGGCCGGCTCGGGCGCCCCGTGACCGCGGACGGGGACGCCCTCGTCGTCGACGGCCGCCGCATCACCGTCCTCGCCGAGCGCGAGCCGGGCCGGCTGCCCTGGGCCGACCTCGGCGTGGACATCGTCCTCGAGGCCACCGGCCGCTTCACCTCCGCCAAGGCCGCCCGCGCACACCTCGACGCGGGCGCGCGGAAGGTGCTCGTGAGCGCGCCCTCCGACGGAGCCGACGTCACGCTCGCGTACGGAGTCAACACCGACGCGTACGACCCCGGGCTGCACACCATCGTGTCCAACGCCTCCTGCACGACCAACGCGCTGGCACCGCTGGCCGCGGTGCTGGACGAACTCGCCGGTATCGAGCACGGGTTCATGACGACGGTGCACGCCTACACCCAGGAGCAGAACCTCCAGGACGGCCCGCACCGCGACGCCCGCCGCGCCCGCGCCGCCGCCGTCAACATCGTGCCGACCACGACCGGCGCGGCGAAGGCCATCGGTCTCGTGCTGCCGAACCTCGACGGCAAACTGTCCGGCGACTCGATCCGCGTGCCGGTGCCGGTCGGCTCCATCGTGGAACTGAACACGACCGTCGCGCGCGACGTCACCCGCGATGACGTCCTGGCCGCCTACCGCGCCGCGGCCGAGGGCCCGCTCGCCGGCATCCTGGAGTACTCGGACGACCCGCTCGTGTCCTCCGACATCACCGGCAACCCGGCCTCCTCGGTCTTCGACTCGGCCCTCACCCGCGTCGACGGCCGGCACATCAAGGTGGTCGCCTGGTACGACAACGAGTGGGGCTTCTCCAACCGCGTGATCGACACCCTGGAACTCCTCGCCCGGAACTGACCGGGAACGCGCAGGTCAGCGGCCGGCAGTGGGGGCAGCACCCCGCGCCGCCGTGGGGGAAGCCCCCGGCCGCTCCGGTGACTGACCGGCTGTTCCGGCCGGGCGGGCGCGCCGAGACTCGACGGCATGACCCTTTCCACGCAGGCCCCGGTCACCGACGAGGCGCCGGCCGCCCGTTCCCGCACGTCAGGCTCCGCAGCCGGCAGCGACTTCGCCCGGCTGTCCCGTCGGGTCGCCGAGGCGGGACTGATGAAGCGGCGCCCCGGCTACTACACGGCACGGCTCACCCTGGTGAGCGCGCTGCTGGCGGGCGGCTGGGGCGCCTTCCTGGCGCTCGGCGACACCTGGTGGCAGCTGTCGGTGGCCGCCTTCCTCGCCTTCATGTCCGGCCAAGTCGCCCTGGTGGCCCACGATCTGGCACATCGTCAGGTGTTCCGGCGCGGCCGGCCGAGCGAGACGTGGGGCCGGCTGTTCGGCAACCTGGGGATCGGCATGAGCTACGGCTGGTGGATGAACAAGCACACCCGCCACCACGCCAACCCCAACCACGAGGACCTCGACCCGGACGTCGCCCCGGACATCCTGGTGTGGTCCACCGGCCAGGCCCGCGAGAGCAGCGGCCTCGCCCGGCTCATCGGCGGCCACCAGGCCTGGCTGTTCTTCCCGCTGCTCACCCTGGAGGGCTTCAACCTGCACGTGGCGAGCCTGCGGGCGCTGCGCTCGCGGGCGATGAAACACCGGGGCCTGGAGGCCGGTCTGCTCCTGCTGCACCTCGCGGCCTATGTCTCCGTGCTGTTCCTGGTGCTCTCGCCCGGCAAGGCGGTCGCGTTCCTCGCCGTGCACCAGTGCCTCTTCGGCGTCTACCTCGGCTGTACGTTCGCCCCGAACCACAAGGGCATGCCCACCCTCACCGGTGAGGAGCGGCCCGACTTCCTGCGCCGCCAGGTCCTCACCTCCCGCAACGTCCGTGGCGGACGGCTCACCGACGTCCTGCTGGGCGGGCTCAACCACCAGATCGAGCACCACCTCTTCCCGAGCATGCCCACGCCCCATCTCCGTCGGGCCCGGGTCATCGTCCGCGCGTACTGCGCGGAGATCGGCGTGCCGTACCACGAGACCGGGCTGATCCAGTCCTACCGCGAGGCCCTCACCCATCTGCACCGGGTCGGGGCGCCGATCAGGCGGCAGCGCCGGGCCGCCTGACGGCGGCACCCGGACGTCCCCCCCGCGGAGCCGAGGCGTGGTCACCAGCAGCCGCGGGAATGCCGGAGCCCTCGGCGGCGTTATGACCATCGCTGACATGCTCGGGCCAATTCCGGGGTGTCGGTGAAGGGAGATCCTCATGGCACGCAGCACCGTGCGTCCCGTCGTCAGGCTGAAGTCGACCGCCGGGACCGGCGTCACCTACGTGACGCGCAAGAACCGTCAGAACGACCCCGACCGGCTCGTCCTGCGCAAGTACGACCCGGTCGCCGGCCGGCACGTCGCGTTCCGCGAGGAACGCTGACCACGCCGCCGGACCTTCCCACCACCCCGGTCCGCGGCCGACCGCCGTGTGCCTCCGAGGACGAGGAGAACCCAGTCATGAAAGTACGCGCGTCCCTGCGCTCGCTGAAGTCCAGGCCCGGCGCCCAGGTGGTGCGCCGCCGCGGTGTGGTCTTCGTCGTGAACAAGAAGAACCCGCGCTTCAAGGCGCGCCAGGGCTGACCGAGCCCCGCACGGGCTGACCGAGACCGGCACCGAGAAGACATGGACCCGGACCTGCCCCGCACGGGGGCGGGCCGGGTCCACCGCGTCTCCGGGCCGGCACCGGCCCGGCTGCCGAAGGCGACCGTTCCTCGCACATGGTGACAGCCGGCGTCATGGGCGGGAGCCTCGTGCGGCCGCGTCCGCCGCACATGGCCTTCCGAGGCGGACCTCCCCGGGTGCGCCTTGCGAGCTTCGCCTCGTGACCTTCGCCTTCTGAGTTTCGCCGCTCATGTCACCCCTCTCGTCACCACGGCCCCCACGGATCACAATGTGTCCCAGAGACACACCGGCCGCCGGGAGGCGTCATGAGCACATCAGCCGAGTCACGGGTGTCCGGGCTCGAGGTCCGGTCCATCGACTACGTCCCCCTCGACGAGCGGCACGGCAAGCTCTGGCATCTGGGCCCGCTGTGGTTCATGTCCAACGCGCAGATCGCCACCCTGGCCGTGGGGCTGATCAGCATCACCGAGGGCGGCAACCTCATCTGGTCGCTGCTGGCCATCGTCGCCGGCACCGTCATCGGCACCTTCTTCATGGCCTTCCACTCGGCGCAGGGACCCCAGCTGGGCCTGCCGCAGATGATCCAGTCGCGGCCCCAGTTCGGTTACGTCGGCGCGCTGCTGGTGTGGCTTTTCGCGTATGTGCAGTACGCGGGGTTCAACGTCTTCAACAGCATCCTCGCCGCCGACTCCCTGCACACGACCCTGCACGGCAGTGTCAAGCTGTGGGTGGTGGTGGTCACCGTGGTCGCGCTCGTCATCGCACTGGTGGGCTACGACATCATCCACAAGGCCGAGCGGGTGCTGACCTACACCTTCCTGGTCGTCTTCGGCATCTTCACCGTCGGCGTCCTCGTCACCCTGCACTACCCGGCGGGCTCCTTCGACCTCGGCGCCTTCAAGTGGACGCCGTTCCTCGCCCAGTTCGGCGTGGTCGCCGGCTACCAGATCAGCTGGGCCATCTACGTCTCGGACTACTCCCGCTATCTGCCGCCGGACGTGACGGTTCGCAAGACCTTCTACTGGACGTACTTCGGCTCCGCCCTCGGCGGCATCTGGCTCATGGTCCTCGGCTCGCTGCTCGCCGCCTGGGCCGGCAAGGACTTCGACACCATCAAGTCGATCAACGCAGCCGGAGACAAGGTGTTCGACGGCTTCGGCGCGATCGTGCTGCTCTTCGCCGCCCTGGGTCTGGTGTCCGTCACCGCGCTGAACATGTACGGCGGTTCGCTGACTCTCATCAGCGCCATCGACTCGTTCAAACGGGTGCGCCCGACCCTGGGCGTGCGGCTGCTGACCATCGGCCTGACGGCGGCGCTCTCGCTGATCGGCGCGCTGGCCGCCACCGCCAACTTCCTGACGAACTTCAACAACTTCCTGCTGCTGGTGCTCTACCTGTTCATTCCGTGGACCGCGGTGAACCTCATGGACTACTACGTGGTGCGCCGCGGGCACTACGCCATCGCGGAGATCTTCAACCCGCGCGGCATCTACGGCCGCTGGGGCTGGCACGGCATCATCGCCTATCTGGTCGGCTTCGCCGCGATGATCCCCTTCTTCTCCGTCGGCACCCTGTACGTCGGCCCCGCCGCCAAGGCGCTGGACGGAGCGGACATCTCCCTGTTCATCGGCCTTCCGGTCGCGGCGCTGCTGTACTGGTGGCTGACCCGCTCGATCGACGTCGCGGCCGAGACGCGCATCGCCGAGGCAGAGGCGCAGGCGCTCGAGCAGGCGGCACACGAACACCGCGAGCCCTGAACCGGACGCGGGCCCCTGCCGGGCTCAGGGGGCGGTGATCCCCGCGGCCGCCGCGCCGCAGTGGATACCGCCGCACCGGCTCATCCTCCTCGCACGCGCCCCGTCCTCCTCTCGCATGCGCCGTGATCCCGGCGTGCCCCGTCGTACCCCGCCCGCACCACACGTCCGCAGGCCGGTCGTCTGAGACCCGCTCGCCATGTCACAGATCGCCGGGCTGTTTCGTCCGAGGTCTCGGAGAGCGACTTCGGCGTGGAGGGGTGATGGCGATCGGGGGGCGTGGTCGAGGCACGCGAGGTCAACGGCCGGCCCGGCGCGGTCCTCCGGGACCGCGCCGGCAAAGTCGTCAACATCTGGACCCTCGACATCCTCGGTGGGCGGATCCAGGCGATCCGCACGGTCAGCAACCCCGACAAGCTCGGTCACAGGGGTCCCGTCGCGGACGCCTGGGCGCTGCTGCGCGAACACGGCGGGCCCGCGCGGACACGGCCGGACGGAACGGGGGAGGCCTGGCCGCCATCCACGACTTCGAGTCGGAACCGGAACAGGGCAACCGGACACCAGGTGGCCCGGTGGGAGAGGGGCCTGGCAGCCGGACACGCGGGTGACATCGCGGAGTCCGGCGGGGGAAGGACCACGCCCTGCCGCTGTGCGACGAGATCGGCCGGCGATGCCGGTCCCGGGCGCCGGATCCCTGTTGCCCGGGCCTTGCGGCGGGAAAATGTCGTGTTGAGCCCCGGTCAGGCGTGAGTTAATAAAGGCTGGCGCCGAGTTCTCCGGAAATTGATACTTGCTGCGGCAGGTGTCGTTGTTTTTCGGCGGGGTCCGAGCGGGTATCGGATGGGGGAGGGATTTCGGTAGCAAATCCCGTGGGGGTGTCCGGAGGGGGCCTTCGGGGCTGCGGGGGTGGTCGACGGAGCCGGGCTCGTTACCCCGAGACCTCGCGGTCAAACCAGATTGCCTCCATTGTTATCTTTCCGTGATGTGACTCGGGCGTGAGATGCGTGCCGTTCGGTCGCGCCGGAGGGAAGAGCGGGCTCCGGTTGATGGATCCCCGCTGCTTGCCGCAGGCCACGGCCTTGTTGAGGCCCCAACGCCCGCCCGAGACACGGGGCCGTCACGCTCGCGCCGCGGGGTCGTCACAGGACGGTGCGGTCCCCGCCGGTGCGCGCGTGACCGAACCGAACCCCGCCACCGACCCCCCGCTACGCGCGATGACCGAACCCGCCCGCCCGAGACACCGCAGTGTTTCCCGGCCGGCCCGGACCTGCGTTGACTCCCCGGACGCGCCCCACCTAATGTCGCCGGCACCGACGCAGATAAACGAATGGAACGGACGTGCCGTGGCGGCCTCTTCCATTTCGTCACTGCATCGCATTCCGAGTACGTGTGACGTCCAGGAGGCGATATTCCCATGCTCCCGCACGCCGACAGGTCGACAAAGGTCAGTGGTCATCCGGAATTCCCGCGCAGCGCCCGCCGAGGAGACCGCCGGCCGGCCGCTCCGCACCATGTCACCTGCATGGCGAGCCTCGACCCCGGGCTCAGGATAGAAGCGGCCAACGCCGACTTCTTCCGGCACGTCGCACGGCCGTCCAAGGAGGTCTGCGGACGCAGCATCTACGACGTCCTGCACCCCAGCGCCCGCACCGTCCTGTCCCAGCACTTCTCCCACCTGTCGACCGGCCACGGCAGCCGCTTCGTCGAGCGGGTGGTCGCGATGCGCGGACACGACCGGGTCTTCTCCGCGGAGATCACCGGCATCGCCGTGAAGGGCGAGGGCGACGACCTCTCCGGCGTCGTCGTCCTGATGAGCCCGGACGACGAGCCCACCGAGGCGGCGGAGCGGCCCGCCAAGCCCACGCCGATCCTCACCGCGCTCGACGCCCGCATCCTGGAGGGCGTCGCCACCGGCGCCTCGACCGTGCAGCTGGCCTCGCGCCTCTACCTCAGCCGGCAGGGCGTCGAGTACCACGTCGGCCTGATGCTTCGCCGGTTCAAGGCCCCCAACCGTGCCGCACTCGTCTCCCGCGCCTACTCCATGGGCGTCCTCACCGTCGGCGCCTGGCCGCCCCGCGCCGTGCCCGACTTCGTGAAGTGACGCCCGACTTCGTGAAGTGACGCCGCCGCCACGGCCCTCCGACGCCGGCTTCCCCGCTCCTGCCGGGGAAGCCGGCGTTCGTCGTTCCCACCGGGGAAGCCGGCGCTGGTCGTTCCTGTTCCGCACGCCCGGAGGAGCGGGGTGCGGAACGACACCGCCCGGGGCCCGGGGGCGTACGGAACGCCGAGCGTCGTACGGGCCCGTCCCCGCGCACGTCCCGTCGGCGCCTACGACTCCTCAGCGGCGGTGCCCGCCGATTCCCTCGTCGTCGGCGTCCGGCCACGGCGCGTGCGGGTGCGGCCCGTCGTGCACCGGAACCGGGACCATCTCCCGCGCCACCCCCTGCGCCCCGCGCACGGCCGTCACCGGCAGCCCCGCACCCGGCAGGTCCTCCATGTCCACCTGGAAGCGGTCCAGGTCGTTCATCAGCCTGCGGATGTAAGGGGAGTCGCCGTCGGCCGACCGCAGCGACTCGACACTGCCGCGCAACCTCACCAGGGCGTCGCGCACCTCCGCCAGCTCCGCGCTCATCTGCATTCCCTCCGTCTCCGGGGCCGGACAGGCGCCCGCACGCGCGCCGGGCCGGCACCGCCCCTGCCGGGCGGCACCGCCTCATTGAGAAGGACCGGCCCCGGCGAGCGCAACACCCGCCATCGTCCGGCCCACCATGTCTGGGCGTTTCCCGAAACCCCCCCGCCGCAACGCCGAGTTCCTGCCCTGCCCGACGCGCGGGGAATCTAGGGGCCGCCCTAGTGGGTGCGCACCTAGCGTGGGGAGCCCGACGGCCCGGGAACCCCCAGCCCTGCCCCGACCGGCCGGAGCGGGCCGTCGACCACGCCGTGCGCCGAACGCATGCCGTCGGCACGCGCTGCCCGACGTCCGCGGGCCCACAGGGCTGGGCCGACAAGCTGGTGGAGTGGAATGAGCGAGTCAGAACGCACACGGTACGGGCTCAACGCCGCGCCCCAGCGTGCCATCGCCGTCATCGGCCTGGCCTGCCGTCTGCCCGGCGCCCCGGACGCCGACGCCCTGTGGCGTCTGCTGCGCTCCGGCGACAGCGCCGTACGCCCCACCCCCGCCGACCGGCTGCGGCTCGCCGGCGCCCCCGCCGAGGGCACACCCGGCGACGACGCACCCCGCTGGGGCGGCTACCTCGACGACGTCACCGGTTTCGACGCCGGCTTCTTCGGCATCTCCCCCCGCGAGGCCGACACCATGGACCCGCAGCAGCGCCTGGTCCTCGAACTCGCCTGGGAGGCCCTGGAGGACGCCCGCGTCGTCCCCGCACGCCTCGGCGCCACCAGCACCGGCGTCTTCATCGGCGCCGCCCACGACGACTACGCGACCCTCGCCCACGCGCTCGACCCGGACAGCGTCACCCACCAGGCGTTCACCGGCACCCACCGCGCCCTCATCGCGAACCGGATCTCCTACCTGCTCGGCCTGCGCGGCCCCAGCATCACCCTCGACTCCGCCCAGTCCTCCTCGCTCGTCGCCCTCCACCTCGCCTGCGAGAGCCTGCGCAGCGGCGACAGCGAAATCGCCCTCGCCGGCGGTGTCAACCTCCAACTCGCCCTGCAGAGCAGCCTGTTCCCCCACCGCTTCGGCGCGCTCTCGCCCGACGGCCGCTGCTACACCTTCGACGCGCGCGCCAACGGCTACGTCCGCGGCGAGGGCGGCGGACTCGTCGTCCTGAAGCCGCTCGACCGCGCCCTCGCCGACGGCGACCCGATCCGCGCCGTCATCCGCGGCAGCGCCGTCAACAACGACGGCGGCGGCGCCACCCTCACCGCCCCCGACGCCGCCGCCCAGGAAGACGTCGTCCGCCGCGCCCTGCACAACGCCGGAGCCGCCCCCGGCGACATCCAGTACGTCGAACTCCACGGCACCGGAACCCCGGTCGGCGACCCCGTGGAGGCGGCGGCCCTCGGCGCCGTCCTCAGCACCGGACGACCCGCCGGCACACCACCGCTGCACGTCGGCTCAGTGAAGACCAACATCGGCCACCTGGAAGGCGCCGCGGGCATCGCCGGCCTGCTCAAGACGATCCTCGCGCTCCAGCACCGCGAACTCCCGCCCACCCTCAACCACGAGACCCCCAACCCCGACATCCCCCTCGACACCCTCCGCCTGCGCGTCCAGACCGAGCTCGGCCCGTGGCCCCGGCCCGACACCTCCCTCATGGCCGGCGTCTCCTCCTTCGGCATGGGCGGGACGAACGCGCATGTGGTGCTGGAGGAGGCGCCGGGTGTCGCGGATCCGGGGGAGCGTGAGGAGCCCGCTCCTGTCTTCGCGGCCGGTGGTGTGGTGCCGTGGGTGGTGTCGGGCCGTGGTCGGGAGGGGCTTGCCGGGCAGGCGGGCCGGCTGGCTGCTTTCGCCGAGTCGGCGGACGAGAGTCTGCGGCCGGTGGATGTGGCGTGGTCGCTGGCGGCGACGCGGACCGCGTTCGAGAACCGTGCCGTGGTGCTCGGCGCCGGTACGAGTGAAGCGGGTTCCCTGCTGGGTGAGTTGGCGTCGGGTGCGGTGTCGGCCGCGGGGGTGGTGCGCGGTGCGGTGGCCGCCGGCGTCGAGCGCGTTGCCTTCGTGTTTCCGGGTCAGGGGGCGCAGTGGGCTGGTATGGGGCGGGAGTTGTGGGATGCCTCGCCGGTGTTCGCTGAGTCGATGGAGGCGTGTGAGCGGGCTCTTGCTCCGTATGTCGGCTGGTCGCTGAGTGAGGTGGTGCGTGGCGGCGGTGAGCTGGCTGATGTGGATGTGGTGCAGCCGGTGTCGTGGGCGGTGATGGTGTCGCTGGCGGCGGTGTGGCGTGCCTGCGGTGTCCAGCCGTCCGTCGTCGTCGGTCACTCGCAGGGGGAGATCGCCGCTGCGGTGGTGGCGGGCGGGTTGTCGCTGGAGGATGGTGCGCGGGTTGTTGCCTTGCGGTCGAGGGCGATCCGGGCGATCGCCGGCCGGGGTGGCATGGTGTCCGTGCCGCTGCCTCTGGAACAGACCGAGGAACTGCTCACCGGCTGGCAGGGGCGTATCGGCACTGCCGCGGTCAATGGGCCGTCGTCCGTGGTCGTGGCCGGTGATGCGGACGCGTTGGACGAGTTGATGGCTCACTGCGAGGGCGCTGATGTCCGGGCCCGCCGTGTCCCGGTGGATTACGCGTCGCACACCTGGCATGTGGAGGCCATCGAGGACGAACTCGCGAGGGTTCTCGCCCCGGTTGCTCCCCGGACGGGCGAGGTGCCGTTCTTCTCGACCACCGAGGCTGAGCTGATCGACACGGCTCGGTTGGACGGCGGTTACTGGTACCGCAACCTGCGTCAGCGGGTGCGGTTCGCCGACGCGGTCCAGGGTCTCGTCGAGCAGGGCTACTCGGCGTTCGTCGAGGTCAGCTCGCATCCGGTGCTGGGGATGGCGGTGCAAGACGCGGCTCCCGATGCCGTGGTCGTGGGCACCCTGCGCCGCAGCGAGGGCGGGATCGAGCGTTTCCTGACCTCTCTCGCGGAAGCCTGGGTGCGGGGCATCCCCGTCGATTGGACGCGGGTGCTGGCCGGTCAGGGCGGTCGTACGGTCGCCCTGCCGACGTACGCCTTCCAGCGCCGCCACTACTGGCTCGACGGTGAGGCGTCCCGTCGTACGGTGTCGTTCGCGCAACCGGCCGCGTCGGAGCAGGTCGGATCCCGGGCGGCGGTGACGGGGCAGGGTGATCTGCTCCAGCGGATCCGGGCGCACGCCGCCGTCGTGCTGGGGCATACCGGTGCCGGCGAGGTGGACGCCTCGCTGACGTTCAAGGCGCTGGGCTTCGACTCGGCCACCTCGGTCGAGTTGCGGAACCGGCTCGTCGCGGACACGGGAGTCTCCTTGCCCGCCTCGGTCCTGTTCGACCACCCGACCCCCCAGGCGCTCGCCCGTCATGTGCACCAACTGCTCGAAGGCGGCGCCGAGCCGGCGCCCGAGGCGGTGGAGAAGCCGAGGACCGCGACCGACGAGGAACCCATCGCCGTCGTCGCGATGGGCTGCCGACTCCCCGGCGGCATCCGCACCCCCGAGGAACTGTGGGAGCTGCTGGCGGCCGGCGGAGACACCGTCTCGGCGTTCCCCGCGGACCGCGGCTGGGACCTGGAGAACCTGTACCACCCCGACCCGGAGCACCACGGCACCACCTACGCCCGCTCCGGTTCGTTCCTGTACGACGCGGCCGAGTTCGACCCGTTCTTCTTCGGCATCTCGCCGCGCGAGGCGGAGGCGATGGACCCGCAGCAGCGGCTGCTGCTCGAAGCCTCCTGGGAGGCCCTGGAACGGGCCGGCATCGATCCCGCCACCCTGCGGGAGAGCGACGGCGGCGTGTTCCTCGGACTCATGCAGCAGGAGTACGGCCCCGGGCTCCAGCACGCCCCCGAGTCCGTCGACGGATACCTGCTGACCGGCACCTCCTGCAGTGTCGCCAGCGGACGGATCGCCTACGTCCTCGGGCTGCGCGGACAGGCCGTGACCGTGGACACCGCCTGCTCGTCCTCCCTGGTCGCCCTGCACATGGCCGTGCAGGCGCTGCGGTCCCGCGAGTGCTCGTTCGCGCTCGCGGGCGGCGCCACGGTCATGGCGGAACCCGGGATCTTCGTAGAGTTCAGCCGGCAGCGGGGGCTGGCGCCGGACGGCCGGTGCAAGCCGTTCGCGGCGGGTGCGGACGGTACGGGCTGGGGTGAGGGTGTCGGTGTGCTGCTGCTGGAGCGGCTGTCGGACGCCCGGCGCAACGGTCATCCGGTGCTGGCGGTGATCCGGGGTTCGGCGGTGAACCAGGACGGTGCGAGCAACGGTCTGACCGCGCCCAACGGTCCCTCGCAGGAGCGTGTCATCCGGGCCGCGCTGGCCAACGCCCGGCTCACCCCCGACCTCGTGGACGCGGTCGAGGCGCACGGCACCGGCACCACCCTCGGCGACCCGATCGAGGCCCAGGCGGTGCTGGACACCTACGGCCGGAACCGTGACCCCGAACGCCCGTTGTGGCTCGGTTCGTTGAAGTCCAACATCGGTCACACGCAGGCAGCCGCGGGTGTCGCAGGCGTCATGAAGATGGTCCTCGCGATGCAGCACGGGGTGCTGCCGCGGACCCTGAACGTGGACGAGCCCACCCCGCACGTCGACTGGTCGGCGGGCGCGGTGTCACTGCTGACCGAACCTGTGGAGTGGCCGCGCGTCGAGGGACGTCCGCGCCGGGCCGGTGTCTCGTCGTTCGGTATCAGCGGGACGAACGCGCATGTCGTGCTCGAGGAGGCGCCGCGCGCTCCGGAGCCGGGGGAGCGCGGGGAGCAGCCGGATCCTGTCTTTGCCTCCGGTGGTGTCCTGCCGTGGGTGGTGTCGGGTCGCGGTGCGGATGGACTTGCCGGGCAGGCGGGCCGGCTGGCGTCTTTCGCCGGCTCGGTGGAGGGGTCCGTGCGGCCGGTGGATGTGGCGTGGTCGCTGGCCGCGACGCGGACCGCGTTCGAGAACCGTGCCGTGATCCTCGGCCGGGAAGCAAGCGAACTCCGGTCCATGACACAGGAGTTGGCCGCGCGTGCCGAGGTGGTGCCTTCCTCCGTGATACGGGGCCGGGCGACCCAGAGCGTCAACGGTGTCGCCTTCGTTTTTCCGGGTCAGGGGGCGCAGTGGGCTGGTATGGGGCGGGAGTTGTGGGATGCCTCGCCGGTGTTCGCTGAGTCGATGGAGGCGTGTGAGCGGGCTCTTGCTCCGTATGTCGGCTGGTCGCTGAGTGAGGTGGTGCGTGGCGGCGGTGAGCTGGCTGATGTGGATGTGGTGCAGCCGGTGTCGTGGGCGGTGATGGTGTCGCTGGCGGCGGTGTGGCGTGCGTGTGGTGTCCAGCCGTCCGTCGTCGTCGGTCACTCGCAGGGGGAGATCGCCGCTGCGGTGGTGGCGGGCGGGTTGTCGCTGGAGGATGGTGCGCGGGTTGTTGCCTTGCGGTCGAGGGCGATCCGGGCGATCGCCGGTCGGGGTGGCATGGTGTCCGTGCCGCTGCCTCTGGAACAGACCGAGGAACTGCTCACCGGCTGGCAGGGCCGCATCGGCATTGCCGCGGTCAATGGGCCCTCGTCCGTGGTCGTGGCCGGTGACGCGGACGCGTTGGACGAGTTGATGGCTCACTGCGAGGGCGCTGATGTCCGGGCCCGGCGCGTTCCGGTGGATTACGCGTCGCACACCTGGCATGTGGAGGCCATCGAGGACGAACTCGCGAGGGTTCTCGCCCCGGTTGCTCCCCGCACGGGCGAGGTGCCGTTCTTCTCGACCACCGAGGCTGAGCTGATCGACACGGCTCGGTTGGACGGCGGTTACTGGTACCGCAACCTGCGTCAGCGGGTGCGGTTCGCCGACGCGGTCCAGGGTCTCGTCGAGCAGGGCTACTCGGCGTTCGTCGAGGTCAGCTCGCATCCGGTGCTGGGGATGGCGGTGCAGGAGGCCGCCTCGGACGCCGTGGTCGTGGGCTCCCTGCGCCGCAACGAGGGCGGCACCTCCCGCTTCCTGACCTCCCTGGCCGAAGCCTGGGTGCGCGGTGTGCCGGTGGACTGGACGCGTGTCCTGGCCGGCCAGGGCGGTCGTACGGTCGCCCTGCCGACGTACGCCTTCCAGCACCGCCGCTACTGGCTGGAGAAGACCGCACCCGCCACCGCTGTCGTCGCCTCGGACACCGTCGACGCGCGCTTCTGGGAAGCGGTCGAGCGTGAGGACCTTGAATCGCTCGCCGGGACGCTGCAGTTGGCGGACAGCGAGCCGTTGGCCGAGGTGTTGCCCGCCCTGTCGCGGTGGCGCAAGGACGAGGCCGCCCGGTCGGCGGTGGACGGCTGGCGGTACAAGGTGGTGTGGAAGCCGGTGGGGCGGGAGTCCCGGCCGGTCGCTCTGGATGGTGCCTGGCTGCTGGTGGTGCCCGAGGGCGAGGCAGCCGGTGTGGAGTTCGTCGGTGCCGTCGCCGACGCCCTCACCCGCCGCGGCGCCCGTGTACGCACGCTGACCCTCGCCTCCCGCCATGCCGAGGCCGCCGTTCTCGGGTCCGCGCTCGGCGAGGCGCTGGCCGGCCTGGACGCGCCGCTCGCCGGGGTCCTGGCGCTGACCGGGCTGGACGAGAGCCCGCTGCCCGAGCACCCCGTGCTGTCCACCGGGGCCGCGCTCACCGTGTCGCTGCTCCAGGCCCTCGGCCGGGCCGGTGTGAGCGCACCGCTGTGGTGTGCCACGCAGGGCGCCGTGGCCGTCCGGGACCAGGAGACGGTCGCCCACCCGGAGCAGGCGGCCGTCTGGGGCCTCGGCCGGGTCGCGGCGCTGGAGTTCCCCGAGCGCTGGGGCGGTCTGGTGGACCTGCCCGAGCGGCTCGACGGCCGGGACGCCGCCGCCCTCTGCGCCGTACTGGCGGCGCGCGGTGACGCCCCGGAGGACCAGGTCGCCCTGCGCGGCGGCACGACGTTCGTCCGGCGTCTGATGCCGGCCCCCCTGTCCGAGCACTCCGCCGCCGACGGATCCGGCGCCCGCGTCGCTCCCCGCCGCTGGACCCCCACCGGCACCGCCCTCGTGACCGGCGGTACCGGTGCCCTCGGCGCGCACGTCACCCGCTGGCTGGCCCGGAGCGGTGCCGCGGACGTGGTGCTGGTCGGCCGTCGTGGCGCCACCGACACCGCGGCCCTGGCCGAGCTGGAGGCCGAAGTCGCCCCGTACGGTACCCGGTTGACCGTGGCCGCCTGCGACGTCGCCGACCGCGCGGCGCTGGTCGAGCTGCTGAGCTCCCTGCGCGCCCAGGGCCGTACCGTCCGTACGGTGGTGCACGCCGCCGGTGTCGGCGTCCTCGGCGCGCTCGACGACCTCGGGATCGCGGAGTTCGCCGAGGTCACCGCCGGCAAGGTGGCCGGCGCCCGGAACCTCACCGAGGTCCTGGACCCCGCCGAGACCGACGCGCTGATCTGCTTCTCCTCCATCTCCGGCATCTGGGGTGTCGCCGACCACGCGGCGTACGCCGCCGCCAACGCCACCCTGGACGCGCTCGCCGAGAACGCGCGCCGGACCCGCGGGCTGCCCGCCCTCTCCGTGGCGTGGGGCCCGTGGGACGGCGGCGGCATGATCAGCGAGGAGATGCGCGATCCGCTGCGGCGCCGTGGCATCCCCGTCATCGCCCCCGAGCCCGCGATGGTGGCGCTCCAGCAGGCACTGGACCACGACGACACCGTGGTGGCCGTCGCGGACGTCGACTGGAACCGGTTCGTCTCCGTCTTCACCGTCGCCCGCTCCGCCCCGCTCATCGCGCACCTCAAGCCCAAGGCGCCGGCGGACACCACGCGCACCGGGCGTGGTGAGTCCGCGGAGGCCACCGGCGAGGGGCCGGGTGCCTCGACGCTCGCCGAGCGGCTGCGCGCCCTGCCCGCCGCCGACCGCGACCACTTCGTCCAGGACATCGTGTGCGCCGAGGCCGCCGCCGTGCTCGGCCACTCCTCGGCGGACGCCATCGACGCGGCGTACGCCTTCAAGGAACTCGGTTTCGACTCGGTGAGCGCCGTCGAACTGCGCAACCGCCTCACCGCCCGCACCGGCCTGAAGATCACCACGACGGTCGTCTTCGACCACCCCACGCCGCTCGCACTCGCCCAGCACCTGCGCCACCTGGCCCTGGGCGGGGACGAGGCCCCGCGCGATGCCGCCGCCCTCGAACCGGCCCGCTCCGTCCCGCGCGATGCCGCCACCGACGACGACCCCATCGCCGTCGTCGCCATGGCCTGTCGCTACCCGGGCGGCATCGGAACGCCCGACGACCTCTGGCGTGTCGTCACCGCAGGCGAGGACGTCATCACCGGCTTCCCCGCCGACCGGGGCTGGGACACACATCGGCTCTACGACCCCGACCCCGCACACCCCGGCACCAGCTACGTCCGGCACGGCGGATTCCTGCACGACGCCGGGCACTTCGACGCGGCCTTCTTCGGCGTCTCACCGCGCGAGGCCGAGGCGATGGACCCCCAGCAGCGCCTGCTCCTGGAGACCTCCTGGGAGGCACTGGAACGCGCCGGAATCGACCCGAGGACCCTGCGCGGCAGCCGCACCGGAGTCTTCACCGGCCTCACCGACCAGAACTACGGAACACGCCTCAGCCGCAGCACCGACGGCACCGAGGGCTACCTCGTCACCGGCGCCTCCACCGCCGTCGCCTCCGGCCGCGTCTCCTACGTCCTCGGTCTGGAAGGACCGGCGGTGACCGTCGACACCGCCTGCTCGTCCTCGCTCGTCGCGCTGCACCTGGCGGTGGGCTCCCTGCGGTCCGGCGAGTGCTCGATGGCCCTCGCGGGAGCCGCGATGGTCATGGCCGACCCGGCGCCCTTCGTCGGGTTCAGCCGGCAGCGGGGCCTCGCACCCGACGGACGCTGCAAGCCCTTCGCCGAAGCCGCCGACGGGTTCGCCCTCGCCGAAGGCGTCGGCGTGGTCCTGCTGGAGCGCCTGTCCGACGCCCGCCGCAACGGCCACCCCGTGCTGGCCGTCGTACGCGGTACGGCGATCAACCAGGACGGCGCCAGCAACGGCCTCACCGCACCCAACGGGCCCTCGCAGCAGCGCGTCATCCGGGCCGCCCTCGCCGACGCGCGGCTCACCGCCGCCGAGGTGGACGTCGTCGAGGCCCACGGCACCGGCACCCGGCTCGGCGACCCCATCGAGGCGCAGGCCCTGCTCGCCACCTACGGCCAGGAACGGCCGCAGGACCGGCCCCTGCTGATCGGCTCCGTGAAGTCCAACATCGGGCACACGCAGACCGCCTCCGGCATGGCGGGCGTCATGAAGATGGTGCTCGCCATGCGCCATGGAATCGTCCCCGGCACCCTGCACGTGGACGCGCCCTCCTCCCACGTCGACTGGTCGGCGGGTGCCGTGTCACTGGTGACCGACCCGGTCGACTGGCCGGACACCGACGGCCGTCCGCGCCGCGCCGGCGTCTCGTCCTTCGGCATCAGCGGGACGAACGCGCACGTGGTGCTGGAGGAAGCGCCGGATGTTCCGCAGCCGGAGGAGCACGAGGAACAGCCGGATCCCGTCTTCGCGGCCGGTGGTGTGGTGCCGTGGGCGGTGTCGGGTCGCGGCCAGGAGGGACTGGCCGGTCAGGCGGGCCGGCTGGCCGCCTTCGCGGCGGAGGCGGCGGAGGAGTCCGTACGGCCCGTGGACGTCGCCTGGTCGCTGGCCGCCACCCGGACCGCCTTCGAGAACCGCGCCGTGGTCCTCGGCTCCGGCACGAGTGAACTCTCGGCGCAGCTCGGCGAGTTGGCCTCGGATGCCGTGAGCGCGACCGACGCCCTACGAGGTGCCGTCACCCCGGGTGCTGATCGTGTGGTGTTCGTCTTCCCGGGGCAGGGGGCGCAGTGGGCTGGTATGGGGCGGGAGTTGTGGGATGCCTCGCCGGTGTTCGCGGCCTCTATGGAGGCGTGTGAGCGGGCTCTTGCTCCGTATGTCGACTGGTCGCTGAGCGAGGTGGTGCGTGGCGGCGGTGAGCTGGCTGATGTGGATGTGGTGCAGCCGGTGTCGTGGGCGGTGATGGTGTCGCTGGCGGCGGTGTGGCGTGCCTGCGGTGTCCAGCCGTCGGTGGTGGTGGGTCATTCGCAGGGGGAGATCGCTGCTGCCGTGGTGGCGGGTGGTCTGTCGCTGGAGGATGGTGCGCGGGTGGTGGCGCTGCGGTCGAGGGCGATCCGGGCGATCGCCGGCCGGGGTGGCATGGTGTCCGTGCAGCTGCCTCTGAGGCAGGTGGAAGACCTCGTTGCCCAGTGGACCGGGCGCATCGACATTGCCGCGGTCAACGGGCCGTCCTCCGTGGTCGTGGCCGGTGACGCGGACGCGTTGGACGAGTTGATGGCTCACTGCGAGGGCGCCGATGTCCGGGCCCGTCGTGTCCCGGTGGATTACGCGTCGCACACCTGGCATGTGGAGGCCATCGAGGACGAGTTGGCGCGGGCGCTGGCTCCCGTGGCCCCGCAGTCGAGTGACGTACCGTTCTTCTCCACGGTCGAGGCCGAGCCGGTCGACACGGCTCGGTTGGACGGTGGCTACTGGTACCGCAACCTGCGCCAGCGGGTGCGCTTCGCCGACGCGGTCCAGGGTCTCGTCGAGCAGGGCTACTCGGCGTTCGTCGAGGTCAGCTCGCATCCGGTGCTGGGGATGGCGGTGCAGGAGGCCGCCCCGGACGGGGTTGTCGTGGGCACCCTGCGCCGTAACAAAGGCGGCGCGCCCCGATTCCTCACCTCCCTGGCCGAAGCCTGGGTGCGCGGTGTGCCGGTGGACTGGAAACGGGTGCTGGCCGGCCAGGGCGGCCGTACGATCGCGCTCCCGACGTACGCCTTCCAGCACCGCCGCTACTGGCTCGACGTGCCCGAGCCCGCACTGCCGTCCGGGGTCGCGGACACCGCCCGGGACGACGTGGACGCGCGTTTCTGGGATGCCGTCGAGCGCGAGGACCTGGAAGCCCTGGCCGACACCCTCGACCTCGCTCCCGAGCGGCGCGAGACGCTGGGGGCGGCCGAGCCGGTGCTGCCCGTGCTGGCCGAGTGGCGCAGGCGCAGGCGGGAAAGCGCGCTGCTGAACTCCTGGCGCTACACCGTGACCTGGCAGCCGGCCGACGCGGACGCCACCGAACCCGGTGCGCTGCCCTCGCACTGGCTGGTCGTGCTGCCGGGCGGCGGCCCGGACGCCGGCACCGTGGGCGGAGACGACGACAGCCTGACGCGCGAGCTGATCGAGCGTCTGCGTGACCGCGAGGACGTCGAAGCCGTCGAGACCGTTTTCTTCGACGTGGACCGCGACGACCGGGCCGCCCTGGCGGCGCGGCTGCGCGAGACGCTGGAGCGGGGTCCGGCCGTCGGTGCCGTACTCAACCTGATGCCCCTCGACCCGGCGGACACCCCTTGGGACGACGAGGCGTCGGAGCCCGGCGTACCCCGGCCCGTCACCGCGACCCTGCTGCTCATGCAGGCCCTGACGGACACCTCCGCGCAGCTGCCGCTGTGGACCGTCACCCGGGGAGCAGTGACCGTGACCGGACCGGTCCCCCCGGGCGGGACGTCCGACGGCGGACCCGTGCCGGACCAGGCGGCCGTCTGGGGCCTCGGCCGGGTCTACGGCCTGGAGCACCCGCACCACTGGGGCGGGCTCCTGGACCTCCCGGCGGCCCCCGGCTCCGCCGCCGCGGAACTCGACGCACGCACCTGGGACAGGTTCTTCGCAGGTCTGGCCGGTGACGACGACGAGGACCAGTTCGCCGTCCGCGCCGACGGGCTGTACGTCCGCCGCCTGATCCGCAAGCCCGCCGACCCGGACTCCGGGACCGGCACCGACGCCGCCGGTCGTCGTACGGTCGGGTTCTCCGGTACGACGCTCCTCACGGGCGGCACCGGCGCCCTCGGCGCGCACCTGGCGCGGCGGCTCGCCGCGACCGGTGCCGAACATCTGCTGCTGGTCAGCCGCCGGGGACCCGACGCGCCGGGCGCGGCCGAACTGGAGGCGGAACTCACCGCGCTGGGCGCCGGTGTGACCATCGCCGCCTGTGACATCACCGACCGGGACGCGCTGGCCAAGCTGCTCGCGGACGTGCCGGAGAGCGCACCCGTCAACGCCGTGGTGCACGCCGCCGGTCTGGAACCGCCGGCCGTGAGTGTGGAGGACACCGACCTCGAGGCGTTGCGCGCGGTCGCGGAGGCGAAGATCGCCGGTGCCGTCCATCTCGACGCGCTGCTCGCGGACCGGCCGCTGGAGGCGTTCGTGCTGTTCTCCTCCGGCGCGGGCGTCTGGGGCGACGGCGGACACTCCGGATACGCGGCGGCCAACGCCTACCTCGACGCGTTCGCCGAGTGGCGCCGCGCCCGCGGCCGGGTCGCGACGTCCATCGCCTGGGGAGCCTGGGCGGGCGGCGGCATGGTCGACGACGCCGAGAGCGACCGGCTGCGCCGCTACGGCGTGCCCACCATGGACCCGGAGGTGGCCGTCGGCGCGGTGCAGCAGGCGCTCGGACGCGACGAGACGTTCCTCGTCGTCGCCGACGTGCTGTGGGACCGGTTCGCGGCGACCTACTCCGCCGCCCGTCGCCGCCGTCTCTTCGACGAGATCCCCGAGGTGCGCGGCGCTGCCGCCGCGGCCGCCCGCGCCACCGCGGCCCGTGACGGTGCCGACGGCAGCATGGACGGCGGTGTGACGGGGGCGTTCGCCGGGCGGCTGGCCGGCGTGAGCCGCGCCGAACAGGAGCGCAGGGTGCTCCAGTTGGTCCGCACGCAGGTCGCCGCGGTCCTCGGCCACGACGGCACCGCCGCGATCAGCCCCTCGCACGCCTTCCGCGACCTCGGGTTCGACTCCCTGACCGCCGTGGAACTGCGCAACCGGCTCAAGGACGCCACCGGGCTCGCGCTGCCCGCCACGCTGGTCTTCGACCACCCGACTCCGGCCGCCCTGGCCGGCCGCCTGCTGGCCGAACTGGCCCCGGGCACCGAACAGTCGGGCGGACAGGAACTGTCGGCGCTGGACGAGCTGGAGGCCGCCGTCGCCACGCTCGACCCGGCCGACGACGCGGCCCGCGGCAGGATCACCGCCCGGCTGCAGGCACTGCTGTGGCGGCTGTCCGACAGCCCGGCCGAGTCCACGGCGGCGAGTGCCGGCGCCGGCACCGACGACGACGCACTGCTCGATGCCGTGTCCGACGACGAGATGTTCGACCTGATCGACAAGGAACTCGGCCTCAACTAGACCGGCCGGACGGGCCGAAGCCCCCCGCGGCCCGTCCGGCCTTCAGCCGCACACCACCCACCGCCCGCCCCCGCACGATTCCCACCGACCTGCCCGTTGCCAACGCCGTACGGGTGACTCCAAGCCTTCGGGCCTGCTCTAGGGACTGATGACGTTCATGGCTAACGAGGACAAGCTCCGCGACTACCTCAAGCTGGTCACTACCGACCTGCGGCAGACCCGCCGGCGCCTCCAGGAAGTCGAGGCCCGCCAGCAGGAGCCCATCGCCATCGTCTCGATGAGCTGCCGCTTCCCCGGGAACGCCCACACTCCCGAGGACTTCTGGGACCTGCTCGTCGCGGGCGTCGACACCGTCTCGGAGCTGCCCGCCGACCGCGGCTGGGACCTGGAGAACCTGTACCACCCCGACCCCGAGCACCAGGGCACCAGCTACACCCGCTCCGGGTCCTTCCTGTACGACGCCGCCGACTTCGACCCCGCCTTCTTCGGCATCTCGCCGCGCGAGGCCACCGTCATGGACCCGCAGCAGCGCCTGCTGCTCGAAACCTCCTGGGAAGCCCTCGAGCGGGCCGGTATCGACCCCGGGACGCTGCGCGGCGAGAAGGCCGGCGTCTTCGTCGGCAGCAGCGACCAGGGGTACGGCGCCGCCGCCGCCCACGCCCGTGACCGGGTCGAGGGCCACATGCTGACCGGCGGTTCCGGCGCCGTGCTCTCCGGGCGCATCGCCTACACCCTCGGCTTCGAGGGGCCCGCCGTCACCGTCGACACCATGTGCTCCTCGTCGCTGGTCGCCCTGCACCTCGCCGTACAGGCCCTGCGCCAGGACGAGTGCCGCCTCGCCCTCGCCGCCGGCGCCACGGTCATGGCCGGTCCGCGCAACTTCGTGGAGTTCAGCCGGCAGCGGGGGCTGGCGCCGGACGGCCGGTGCAAGCCGTTCGCGGCGGGTGCGGACGGTACGGGCTGGGGTGAGGGTGTCGGTGTGCTGCTGCTGGAGCGGCTGTCGGACGCCCGGCGCCATGGTCATCCGGTGCTGGCGGTGATCCGGGGCTCGGCGGTGAACCAGGACGGTGCGAGCAACGGTCTGACCGCGCCCAACGGTCCCTCGCAGGAGCGTGTCATCCGGGCCGCGCTGGCCAACGCCCGGCTCACCCCCGACCTGGTGGACGCCCTGGAGGCCCACGGCACCGGCACCACCCTCGGCGACCCGATCGAGGCCCAGGCGGTGCTCGCCACCTACGGCCAGGACCGCGAACAGCCCCTGCGCATGGGCTCCCTCAAAGCCAACATCGGCCATCTCCAAGCCAGTTCAGGTATCGCCGGCGTCATCAAGATGGTCATGGCCATGCGCCACGGCGTCCTGCCGAAGCTGCTGCACCTGGACGAGCCCACCCCGCACGTCGACTGGTCCTCCGGCGCCGTCGAACTCCTCACCGACAACCAGCCCTGGCCCGACACCGGCCGGCCGCGTCGCGCGGGTGTCTCCTCCTTCGGCGGCAGCGGCACCAACGCCCACGTCGTCCTGGAGCAGGCCCCCGAGCCCGACCCCGAGGCCCCCGAGGAGACCGAACCCGGCAACGGCACCGCGACGCCGGCGGTGTTCACCGCGGGCAGCATCGTGCCCTGGCTCGTGTCGGGCCGCGGTCAGGAGGGTCTTGCCGGGCAGGCGGGCCGACTGGCCGCGTTCGCTGAGTCGGCCGACGAGACCGTACGACCCGTGGACGTGGCCTGGTCCCTGGCCGCCACCCGGGCCGCCTTCGAGCACCGGGCCGTCGTCCTCGGCACCGACCGCCCCGAACTCGGCGCCACTCTGGGCGCCTTGGCGTCTCACGGCACGGCACCCGGTGCGATCACCGGCACCTTCGACGCCGTACCCGACGGTGTTGCCTTCGTGTTTCCGGGTCAGGGGGCGCAGTGGGCTGGTATGGGGCGGGAGTTGTGGGATGCCTCGCCGGTGTTCGCTGAGTCGATGGAGGCGTGTGAGCGGGCTCTTGCTCCGTATGTCGGCTGGTCGCTGAGCGAGGTGGTGCGCAGCGGCGGTGAGCTGGCTGATGTGGATGTGGTGCAGCCGGTGTCGTGGGCGGTGATGGTGTCGCTGGCGGCGGTGTGGCGTGCGTGTGGTGTCCAGCCGTCCGTCGTCGTCGGTCACTCGCAGGGGGAGATCGCCGCTGCGGTGGTGGCGGGCGGGTTGTCGCTGGAGGATGGTGCGCGGGTTGTTGCCTTGCGGTCGAGGGCGATCCGGGCGATCGCCGGCCGGGGTGGCATGGTGTCCGTGCCGCTGCCTCTGGAACAGACCGAGGAACTGCTCACCGGCTGGCAGGGCCGCATCGGCATTGCCGCGGTCAATGGGCCCTCGTCCGTGGTCGTGGCCGGTGACGCGGACGCGTTGGACGAGTTGATGGCTCACTGCGAGGGCGCTGATGTCCGGGCCCGGCGCGTTCCGGTGGATTACGCCTCGCACACCTGGCATGTGGAGGCCATCGAGGAGGAGTTGGCCCGTGTGCTGGCTCCCGTGAGTCCGCGCTCTGGTGACGTGCCGTTCTTCTCCACCACCGAGGCGGAGCTGATCGACACGGCTCGGTTGGACGGCGGTTACTGGTACCGCAACCTGCGGCAGCGGGTCCGTTTCGCCGACGCCGTCCAAGGCCTCGTTGACCAGGGGTACTCGGCGTTCGTGGAGGTCAGCTCGCACCCGGTGCTGGGGATGGCGGTGCAGGAGGCCGCCCCGGATGCCGTGGTCGTGGGTACCCTGCGCCGCAACGAGGGCGGTGCCTCCCGCTTCCTGACGTCTCTCGCCGAGGCGTGGGTGCGCGGGGTCCCGGTGGACTGGAAGCGGGTGCTGGCCGGTCAGGGCGGTCGTACGGTCGCGCTGCCGACGTACGCCTTCCAGCACCGTCCCTACTGGTTCGAGCCCGCGGCGCCGCAGGGCGTCACGGTGGGCGGTGCGGCCGAGGACCCGGCGGACGCCGAGTTCTGGGCGGCCGTCGAGGGGCAGGACCTCCAGGCGCTGACCGGTGCGCTCGACGTCGCCGAGGAGGACGGGCAGGAGGCGCTGGCGCAGGCGCTGCCCGTGCTGTCCGCCTGGCGGCGCGGGCGTCGGGCCTCCACGACCATCGACTCCTGGCGGTACCGCATCGCCTGGCGTCCGGCCGCCGACCGCCCCGCCGGGACGCTCACCGGCACCTGGCTCGTCGTCGTGCCCGCGAGCCACGCCGGTTCCGAGCTGGTCCGGGTCTGCCTGGACGGGCTCGCCGAGCACGGCGCCCAGACCGCCCCCCTCTTCGTCGACGCCGCCGACACGGACCGGGAGCGGCTGGCCGCCCTGATGACCGAGACGGCCCGGCACAGCGGCGCCGACGCGTTCGCCGGCGTCCTGTCCTTCCTCGCGCTCGACGAACGCCCGCACCCCGAGCAGCCGGGACTCGCCGCCGGCCTGGTCGCGGGACTCGCGCTGATCCAGGCGTGCGCCGACACCGGGCTGCGTTCCCCGGTGTGGCTCGCCACCAGCGGAGCCGTCACCACCGGTGACGCCGACCCGCTGCGCAACCCCGTGCAGAACGGCACCTGGGGCATGGGCCGGGTCGCGGCGCTGGAACACCCCGAGTTCTGGGGCGGGCTCGTCGACCTGCCCGAGACGCCCGACGACCGTACGGCCGCCCGGCTCTGCTCGATCCTCGCGACCCCCGAGGCGGAGGCCGACGCCAAGGCCGAGGACCAGCTCGCCGTCCGCCGGACCGGCGTTCTCATCCGCCGCCTGGTCCGCACGCCCGCCGGCACCGCGCGTGCCGAGCGCACCTGGACCTCGCGCGGCACCGCGCTGATCACCGGCGGCACCGGCGGCCTCGGCGGACACACCGCCCGCTGGCTCGCCCGCAACGGCACCGAGCACCTGGTGCTGGTCAGCCGCCGGGGCCCGGACGCGCCCGGCGCCGCCGAACTCGAGGCAGAACTGCGCGAGTTGGGCGCCCGCGTCACCATCGCCTCCTGCGACATCGCCGACCGGGACGCCCTGGCCGCGCTCGTGGAGCGCGTGGAGGCCGACGGGCCCCCGATCCGCACCGTCGTGCACACCGCCGGCGTCGGCATCCTCATCCCGCTGGCCACCACGACCCTGCAGGAGTTCGCCGACGGCGCGGAGGCCAAGCTCTCCGGCGTCGCCAACCTCGACGCGCTCTTCGACGACGACCGCCTCGACGCGTTCGTCGTGTTCTCCTCCGTCGCCGGCGTCTGGGGCAGCGGCGACCACGGCGCCTACGCCGCGGCCAACGCGTACGCCGACGCGGTGGCCGAGCACCGCCGGGCCCGCGGCCTGGCCGGCACCTCCATCGCCTGGGGCATCTGGAGCGACGAGGGCGGCGGCATGGGCCTCGACGTCGTCCAGGAGCAACTGCGCTGGCGCGGCATCCCGTTCATGGACCCCGCGCTCGCCGTCGCCGCCATGCAGCAGGTCCTCGACCGCGACGAGTGCTTCATCGCCGTCGCCGACATCGACTGGGAGCGCTTCGTCCCCGTCTTCACCGCGGCCCGCCGGCGCCCGCTGCTCACCGAGGTGCCCGAGGTCGCCGAGCTGCTGCGCGCCGAGGAGGACCGCCTGCGGCAGGACGTCCCGGACACGCAGAGCGCCGGACTCCTCGCCCGGCTGCGCGGCCTGTCCGCCGACGACCAGGAACAGGCCGTGCTCGACCTGGTCCGCGGCCAGGTCGCGGGCGTGCTCGGGCACAGCAGCCCGAACAGCGTCGAGACCGGACGCGCCTTCCGCGAACTGGGCTTCGACTCCCTCACCTCCGTTGAGCTGCGCAACCGGCTCAACGCCGCCACGGGACTGCGGCTGCCCGTCACCGTCATCTTCGACCGGCCCACGGTCACCGCTCTCGCCCGGCACATCCGCGAGGAACTCGTCGGCTCCTCCTCCGACGCCCTGCCCGTCCCGGCCGCCGCTCCGGCACCGGCCGCAGTCGCGGCGCCCGCGGCCGACGACGACCCCATCGCCATCGTCTCGATGAGCTGCCGCTACCCGGGCGGCGCCAACAGCCCCGAGGAACTCTGGCGCATCCTCGCCGAGGGCCGCGACGTCATCGACGTCTTCCCCGACGACCGCGCCTGGGACCTCGACGCCCTCTACGACCCCGACCCCGACCGCGAGGGCACCTGCTACGCCCGCGAGGGCGGCTTCGTCTACGACGCCGGCGACTTCGACCCCGCGTTCTTCGGCATCTCCCCGCGCGAGGCGATCGCCATGGACCCCCAGCAGCGGCTGCTGCTGGAGACCTCCTGGGAGGCCGTCGAACGCGCCGGACTGCTCCCCGAGAGCCTGCGCGGCACCCCCGTCGGCGTCTACGTCGGCGCCGCCAACCAGGGCTTCGGCGGGCTGGACAACCTGCCCGAGGGCGTCGAGGGCCACATCGTCACCGGCAGCGCCACCAGCGTGCTGTCCGGCCGCATCGCCTACACTCTCGGCCTCGCGGGAAGCGCGGTCACCATCGACACCGCCTGCTCGTCCTCCATGGTCGCCCTGCACATGGCCGTGCAGGCGCTGCGCTCCGGCGAGTGCTCCATGGCCCTCGCGGGCGGTGTCGCCGTCATGGTCGAGCCCATCGGGTTCATCGGCTTCGCCCGCACCCGCGGCGTCGCCCGCGACGGCCGTTCCAAGGCCTTCGCCAAGGCGGCCGACGGCATGGGCCTCGCCGAAGGCGCCGGCATGGTCCTCCTGGAGCGGCTGTCCGACGCCCGGCGCAACGGGCATCCGGTGCTGGCCGTCATCCGCTCCACCGCGCTCAACCAGGACGGCGCCAGCAACGGGCTCAGCGCCCCCAGCGGCCCCGCCCAGCAGCAGGTCATCCGCGCCGCCCTCACCAAGGCCGGCCTGTCCCCGGCCGACGTCGACGCGGTCGAGGCACACGGCACCGGCACCACCCTCGGCGACCCCATCGAGGCTCAGGCGCTGCTCGCCACCTACGGCCAGGGCCGCGACCCCGAACACCCGCTGTGGCTCGGCTCGGTGAAGTCCAACATCGGCCACACCCAGGCCGCCTCCGGTGTGGCGGGCGTGATGAAGATGGTCCTCGCCATGCAGCACGGCGTGCTGCCGCGGACCCTCCACGTGGACGAGCCCACCCCGCACGTCGACTGGTCGGCGGGCGCGGTGTCGCTGCTGACCGAACCTGTGGAGTGGCCGCGCGTCGAGGGGCGTCCGCGCCGGGCCGGTGTGTCGTCGTTCGGCGTCAGCGGGACCAACGCCCATGTGGTGCTGGAGGAGGCCCCCGAAGCGCCGGAGCCCGAGGAACGGCCCGCGCCGGATCCCGTGTTCGCGGCCGGCGGTGTGGTGCCGTGGGTGGTGTCGGGCCGCGGCCAGGAGGGTCTTGCCGGGCAGGCGGGCAGGCTGGCTGCTTTCGCCGAGTCGGCGGACGAGAGTCTGCGGCCGGTGGATGTGGCGTGGTCGCTGGCGGCGACGCGGACCGCGTTCGAGAACCGTGCCGTGGTGCTCGGCGCCGGTACGAGTGAAGTGGGCTCCCTGCTGGGTGAGTTGGCGTCGGGTGCGGTGTCGGCCGCGGGGGTGGTGCGCGGCGCGGTGGCCGGTGGCGCCGCCGATCGTGTCGCCTTCGTGTTTCCGGGTCAGGGGGCGCAGTGGGCTGGTATGGGGCGGGAGTTGTGGGATGCCTCGCCGGTGTTCGCTGAGTCGATGGAGGCGTGTGAGCGGGCTCTTGCTCCGTATGTCGGCTGGTCGCTGAGTGAGGTGGTGCGTGGCGGCGGTGAGCTGGCTGATGTGGATGTGGTGCAGCCGGTGTCGTGGGCGGTGATGGTGTCGCTGGCGGCGGTGTGGCGTGCCTGCGGGGTCCAGCCGTCCGTCGTCGTCGGTCACTCGCAGGGAGAGATCGCCGCTGCCGTGGTGGCGGGCGGTCTGGCGTTGGAGGATGGTGCGCGGGTTGTGGCGCTGCGGTCGAAGGCGATCCGGGCGATCGCCGGCCGTGGGGGCATGGTGTCCGTGCCGCTGCCTCTGAGGCAGGTGGAAGACCTCGTTGCCCAGTGGACCGGGCGCATCGGCATTGCCGCGGTCAACGGGCCGTCGTCCGTGGTCGTGGCGGGCGATGCGGACGCGTTGGACGAGTTGATGGCTCACTGCGAGGGCGCCGATATCCGTGCCCGTCGCGTTCCGGTGGATTACGCGTCGCACACCTGGCATGTGGAGGCCATCGAGGACGAACTCGCGAGGGTTCTCGCCCCGGTTGCTCCGCGCACGGGCGA
Source organism: Streptomyces sp. NBC_00557 (assembly GCF_036345995.1). NCBI lineage: Bacteria > Bacillati > Actinomycetota > Actinomycetes > Kitasatosporales > Streptomycetaceae > Streptomyces > Streptomyces sp. NBC_00557. The sequence continues at coordinate 542,571 of NZ_CP107796.1, read as the reverse complement.
GGTGCCGTTCTTCTCCACCACTGAGGCGGACCTGGTCGACACGGCTCGGCTGGACGGCGGCTACTGGTACCGCAACCTGCGCCAGCGGGTGCGGTTCGCCGACGCGGTCCAGGGTCTCGCTGAGCAGGGTTACTCGGCGTTCGTCGAGGTCAGCTCGCATCCGGTGCTGGGGATGGCGGTGCAGGAGGCCGCCCCGGACGCCGTGGTCGTGGGCACCCTGCGCCGAAAGGAGGGCGGCACCGCCCGTTTCCTGACCTCTCTCGCGGAAGCCTGGGTGCGGGGTGTCCCCGTCGATTGGACGCGGGTGCTGGCCGGTCAGGGCGGCCGTACGATCGCGCTGCCGACGTACGCCTTCCAGCACCGCCGCTACTGGCTCGAGAAGACCGCACCCGCCACCGCTGTCGTCGCCTCGGACACCGTGGACGCTCGATTCTGGGAGGCGGTCGAGCGTGAGGACCTTGAATCGCTCGCCGGGACGCTGCAGTTGGCGGACAGCGAGCCGTTGGCCGAGGTGCTGCCCGCCCTGTCGCGGTGGCGCAAGGACGAGGCCGCCCGGTCGGCGGTCGACAGCTGGCGGTACAAGGTCGTCTGGAAGCCGGTGGGACGCGATTCCCGGCCGGTCGCACTGGATGGTGCCTGGCTGCTGGTGGTGCCCGACGAGGAGGCCGCCGACGCCGAGTTCGTCGCCGCCGTCGCCGACGCCCTCACCCGGCACGGCGCCCGCGTGACGACGCTGAGCGTCGCCGCCCGCACCGACCGGGCCGGCCTCACCGCGCTGCTCACTGGTGCGCTGAACGCCGACGGCCGGCTCGCCGCCCCCGCCGGGGTCCTGTCGCTGCTGGCGCTGGACGAGTCGCCGTACTCCACCGGCAGTGCGCTGCCCGGCGGACTCGCGCTCACCACCGCGCTGCTGCAGGCGCTCGGGGACGCCGGTGTCGCGGCGCCGCTGTGGATCGGCACCCGGGGCGCCGTGTCCACGGGCCGCGCCGACCGGCTCACCGCGCCGGTGCAGGCGCAGGCCTGGGGGCTCGGACGGATCGCGGCGCTGGAGTACCCGCAGCGGTTCGGCGGGCTGGTCGATCTGCCGCAGGAACTCGACGAGCGGACCGGAACCCGGCTGGCCGCCGCGCTGGCGGGGACGCCGGACGAGGACCAGCTGGCCGTGCGCGGCACCGGGCTCTTCGTACGGCGGCTGGTGCGGGCCGGGCGGCCCGACGCCACGCCCGCCACGTGGGCGCCGGAGGGTACGGTGCTCGTCACCGGCGGCACCGGAGGCGTCGGCGCCCAGGTGGCGCGCCGGCTCGCCCGCAACGGCGCCGGGCACCTGCTGCTCGTGGGGCGCCGGGGGCCGGACGCTCCCGGTGCGGCCGAGCTGGAGGCGGAGCTGACGCGGCTCGGCGCCCGGGTCACCGTGGCGGCGTGCGACGTCGCCGACCGGGAGCAGTTGGCGGCGCTGCTGGCCGCCGTACCGGAGGACCGGCCGCTCACCGCGGTCGTCCACGCGGCCGGTGTCCTGGACGACGGCGTGCTGGACGGACTGACCCCGGAGCGCGCCGAGACCGTGCTGCGGCCGAAGACCGCCGCCGCCTGGCACCTGCACGAACTCACCCGGGACCTGGACCTGTCGGCGTTCGTGCTGTTCTCGTCGCTCGCCGGCACCCTCGGCGGGCCCGGACAGGGCAGCTACGCCGCCGCCAACGCCTTCCTCGACGCGCTCGCCCGCGCCCGGCGCGCCGACGGGCTGCCCGCGACGTCGATCGCGTGGGGCGCGTGGGGCGGCGGCGGTCTGGCCGCCGGCGAGACGGGGGAGCGGCTGGCCCGCACCGGCATGCCCGCCATGGATCCCGAGTCGGCGCTGACCGCGCTCGAACAGGCCGTCCTCGGCGCCGAACCGGTGCTGGCGGTGGCCGACGTCCGGTGGGAGACCTACGCGTACGCCCACGCCGACCGGCCGGCCCGTGTCCTCGCCGACCTGCCCGAGGTGCGCGAGGCCGAAGCGGTCCGGCAGACCACCGCGGCGGCCGGCGGTGACGGCAACGCGGTCACGGCACGGCTCGCCGGGCTGCCGTACGAGGAACAGCGCCGTGAACTGCTCACCCTGGTAAGGACGTTGGCCGCAGGGGCGCTCGGCTACGCCGGGCCGGAGGAGATCGACGAGGAGCGGGCCTTCCGCGACCTCGGCTTCGACTCCCTGACCGCGGTCGCGCTGCGCAACACCATCGCGGAGACCACCGGGCTGCGGCTGCCCGTCACTCTCGTCTTCGACCACCCGACAGCGACCGCGCTCGCCGAACGGCTGCACCAGGACCTGTTCGGCGCCGCACCCGGCGCAGCGGAGCCGGAACGCAGTGCCGTGCCCGCCGTGGCCGCGACCGGCGAGGACCCCGTCGTCATCGTCGCGATGAGCTGCCGCTACCCGGGCGGGGCGAGCAGCCCCGAGGACCTGTGGCGGCTGCTGGTGCGCGGCGGTGACGCCGTGTCCGCCTTCCCCGAGGACCGCGGCTGGGACCTGAAGGGCGCCTACGACCCCGATCCCGAGCGGCCGGGCACGTTCTACGCCCGCGGCGGCGGATTCCTGTACGACGCACACCACTTCGACCCGGAGTTCTTCGGGATGAGCCCGCGCGAGGCGCTGGCCGTCGACCCGCAGCAGCGGCTGCTGCTGGAGACGTCGTGGGAGGCGTTCGAGCGGGCCGGGATCGACCCGGGCACGCTGCGCGGCAGCCGCACCGGCGTGTTCGTCGGCTCCAACTACCACGACTACGGCTCCCGGGTGCAGCACGCCCCCAAGGACTTCGAGGGCTACCTCGCCACCGGCAGCGCCGGCAGCGTGGCCTCCGGGCGCATCTCCTACACCTTCGGTCTTGAGGGCCCGGCCGTCACCGTCGACACCGCCTGCTCCTCGTCGCTGGTGGCGCTGCACATGGCCGCCCAGGCGCTCCGCTCCGGTGAGTGCGGCATGGCACTGGCCGGCGGTGTCACCGTGATCTCCTCGCTGGACACCTTCATCGAGTTCAGCCGGCAGCGGGCGCTGTCCGCGGACGGCCGCTGCAAGGCGTTCTCCGACGACGCCGACGGCGCGGGCTGGGCCGAGGGCGTCGGCATGGTGCTCCTGGAGCGGCTGTCGGACGCCCGCCGCAACGGCCACCCGGTGCTGGCGGTGCTCGCCGGCTCCGCCGTCAACCAGGACGGCGCCAGCAACGGCCTCACCGCGCCGAGCGGACCCGCGCAGCAGCGCGTCATCCGGCAGGCGCTGGCCGCCGCCGGCCTGTCCCCGGCCGACGTGGACGCCGTCGAGGCGCACGGCACCGGCACGACCCTCGGCGACCCCATCGAGGCACAGGCCCTGATGGCGACGTACGGCCAGGACCGGCCCGCGGACCGGCCGCTGCGTATCGGCGCCCTGAAGTCCAACCTCGGCCACACCCAGGCCGCCGCCGGTGTCGGCGGCGTCATCAAGATGGTCCTCGCGATGCGGCACGGACTGCTGCCGCGCACCCTGCACGCCGACCGGCCGTCCACGCGGATCGACTGGACCGAGGGCGCGGTGGCGCTGCTGACCGAGCCCGTGGAGTGGCCCCGCGACGCCGAACGGCCGCGCCGCGCCGGTGTGTCGGCGTTCGGCATCAGCGGCACCAACGCCCACGTCATCCTGGAGGAGCCACCCGCCGAAACCCCGGCGGCCACCGGCAGCACCGCTCTCCCGGCCGCCCCCGCGGGCGCCGGTGACGAGAACGCCACCTCGTCGGTGGGGGCGACCGTCCCCGCCGCCGCCGGCGAGGTGGTCCCCTGGGTGCTGTCCGGGCGCGGCGCCGACGCGCTGCAGGCCCAGGCCGCCCGGTTGCTGGCACACCTGGAGGACCCCGAGCGGCAGGACGCGGCGAGCGACCTCGACATCGCCCACACGCTGGCCACCGGCCGCGCCGCGTTCGACCACCGGGCGGCCCTCGTCGGCCGCGGCCGGGACGAACTCCTCGGCGCGCTGCGGGCGTTGGCCGACGGCCGGGAGGCCCCCGGTGTGCTTCGGGGCGTGCGGCGCCGCGGCGGACGCACCGCGTTCCTCTTCAGCGGCCAGGGCAGCCAGCGTCCCGGCATGGGCAGGGAGCTGTACGCCGCGTACCCGGTCTTCGCCGACGCCCTCGACGCCGTCTGCGCCGAACTCGACCGGGAGCTGCAACGCCCCCTGAAGGACGTGCTGTTCGCCCCCGCGGGCACCCCGGACGCCGCCCTGCTGGACCGCACCGTCTACACCCAGGCCGGCCTGTTCGCCCTGGAAGTAGCCCAGTTCCGGCTGCTGGAACACTGGGGGCTGCGCCCCGACGTCGTCGTCGGCCACTCCATCGGCCAGCTCGCCGCCGCCCACGTCGCCGGGGTCCTCGACCTCGCCGACGCCTGCCGTCTGGTCGCCGCCCGCGGCCGGCTGATGGAGGAACTCCCCGCCGGCGGCGCCATGCTGTCCGTGCAGGCGAGCGAGGCCGAGGTCGCCGAGGCGCTGCGCACCTACGAGGACCGGGTGGCCGTCGCCGCCGTGAACGGCCCGGCGTCCGTGGTGGTCTCCGGTGACGAGGAGGCCGTCGAGGAACTCGCCGAGGCGTGGCGGGAGGCCGGACTGCGCACCAAGCGCCTGACGGTGTCCCACGCCTTCCACTCGCCGCGCATGGAACCCGTGCAGGCGCCTTTCGCCGCCGTCGCCCGCGACCTCGCCTACGCCGCTCCCGCGGTGCCGGTCGTCTGCGACCTGACCGGCGAGAGCGCCGCACCCGGCGAACTGGAGGGCGCCGACTACTGGGTGCGCCACGTGCGCGGCACGGTGCGCTTCGCCGACGCCCTCGCCACCCTGGAAAGCCAGGGTGTCACCACGTACGTCGAACTGGGCCCGGACGGGGTGCTCAGCGCCATGACCCGCGACTGCCTCACCGACCCGGACGCCGCCGTCGTCACGCCGCTGCTGCGCCGCGACCGGCCCGAGGACACCGCTGTCACCACCGCCCTGGCCACCCTGCACGTCCACGGCGCCGGCCCCGACTGGGCCCGGTACTTCGCCGGCCGGCCGGTCCGCCGGGCCGACCTGCCGACGTACGCCTTCCAGCGGGCCCGCTACTGGCTCGACGCCGAGCCGGTGACGCCCGACCTCGCGGCGGCCGGCCTCGTCGCCGGGGACCATCCGCTGCTCGCGGCGGGCACCGCGCTCGCCGGCGGCGACGGCTACCTGCTCACCGGGCGGCTGTCGCTGAGCAGCCACCCCTGGCTCGCCGACCACGCCGTGTCCGGTACGGCCGTGCTGCCCGGCACCGCCTTCCTGGAGCTGGCGCTGCTCGCCGCCGACCGGGTCGGCTGCCCCACCGTCGACGAACTCACCCTGGAGGCGCCGCTCGTCCTGCCCGAGCAGGGCGCCGTCCACGTCCAGGTCACCGTCGGCGCACCCGGCGAGGACGGGACGCGCCAGGTCAGCGTCCACGCCCGGCCCGACGACGCCACCGACGACGAACCCTGGACCCGGCACGCCGTCGGCCGGCTCGCCCCGGACACCCCGGAGACCGCGCCGGACGCCGAGGCGCCGCTCACCGTCTGGCCGCCGCAGGGCGCCGAACCCGTCACCGTGGACGGCCTGTACGACCGCTTCGCCGAGGGCGGGTTCGCCTACGGCCCGGCGTTCCAGGGCCTGACCGCAGCGTGGCGGCTCGGCGACGACGTCTACGCCGAGGTCGAACCGCCCGCCGGCATCGCCGCCGACACCGCCCGCTACGGGCTGCACCCGGCGCTGCTCGACGCCGCCGTACAGACCGTCGGCCTCACCCCCGCGGCCTCCGCCGCCGTCATGCCGTTCAGCTGGACCGGCGTGCGCCTGCACACGCCCGGCGCCGGGGCGCTGCGGGTGCGGCTCACCCCGACCGGGCCCGACGCCGTGACCCTGCGCGTCACCACGGCCGACGGCCGGCCCGTCGCCACGGTGGCCGGACTGACGCTGCGCCCGCTGCCCGACGCCGGCCGGCTGGGAGACCGGCGCGCCGCCGCCCGCCATCTGCACGAGGTGGACTGGGTGACCCCGGCCACCGCCCCGGCCCGCGTCGCCGGCGCCTGGGCCGTCCTGAACGGCGACGCCGACCCCGGCGCCCTCGCCGCGCTGACGGCCGCCGGGCTCGCCGTCACGCACCACCCGGACCCGGCCGCCCTCGCCCGCGCCATCGCCGGCGGCGACACCGCGGCCCCCGCGACCGTACTGGCCGCCGTCCCGGGCCTCGGCGACGACACCGACCCGCTGTCCGGGGACACCGGTACGCCCGCGACGGCCGACGCGGTGCGCCGCGCCACCGGGCACGTACTGCGGCTGCTGCAGGACTGGCTCGCCGACGACACCTTCGGCGCGACCCGGCTGGTGCTGGTCACCCGGCACGCCGTGACCGTGCACGACGGCGACCTGGCCCCCGACCCGGTGGCCGCCGCCGTCTGGGGCCTGGTGCGCACCGCGCAGACCGAGAACCCGGGCCGGTTCGTGCTGCTGGACTGGGACGGCGCCCAGGAGTCCCATCCGGCGCTGCCCGCCGCGCTCGGCCTCGACGAACCGCAGGTCGCCCTGCGCAAGGGCGAGTTGCGGGTCCCGCGGCTCGTCCGTGCGACGACCCTCACCGGCGGCGCCGGGGACGGCGCGGGGACGCTGCTCGACCCGGACGGCACCGTCCTGGTCACCGGCGCCACCGGCGCGCTCGGCGGCCTCGTCGCCCGGCACCTGGTCACCCGGCACGGCGCCCGCAACCTGCTGCTCGTCGGCCGCCGCGGCCCCGAAGCCCCGGGCGCCCGGGAACTCGTCGAGGAGCTGACCGGGCTCGGCGCCCGCGCCGACCTGGTCGCCTGCGACGCCTCCGACCGGGAGGCGCTGGCCGCGCTGCTCGCCACGATCCCGGACGAGCGTCCGCTGACCGCCGTCGTCCACACGGCGGGCGTCCTCGCCGACGGCGTCATCGGGTCCCTCACCCAGGAACACCTCGACACCGTGCTCGCCGCGAAGGCCGACACCGCCCTGCACCTGCACGAGCTGACCCGGGACACCGGGCTGCGCGCCTTCGTGCTGTACTCCTCGCTCGCCGGTGTCTTCGGTGGCGCGGGACAGGGCAACTACGCGGCGGCCAACGCCTTCCTGGACGCCCTCGCCCAGCAGCGGCGCGCCCAGGGCCTGCCCGCCCAGTCCCTGGCGTGGGGCCTGTGGGAGGAGCGGTCGGCGATGACCGGCAAGCTGGACGGGGCCGACCTGCGGCGCATGGCGCGCGGCGGTGTCGTACCGATGCCGTCCGAGCAGGCCCTGGAGCTGTTCGACGCGGCCGTCGCCACCGACCGTGCGGTGCTGGTCCCGGCCCGCTTCGACACGGCCGGGCTGCGCACCCCCGACGGCGAGGTACCGGCCCTGCTGCGGTCCCTCGTCCGGCCCGCACCCGGCCGCCGCACCGGCACCGCCCCCGCGGCCGAGGGCGCCGGTTCCGCGGAGCGGCTGCGGCAGCGGCTCGCCGGACTCGACGCCGAGGCCCGGCTCACCCTCCTCGTCGACCTCGTCCGCGACCACGCCGCGGCGGTGCTCGGCTACGCCGACTCCGACGCCGTGGACGCCGAACGGGGCTTTCTGGAGATGGGCTTCGACTCGCTGACCGCCGTCGAACTGCGCAACCGGCTCACCACCGCCACCGGGCTGCGACTGCCGGCCACGCTGCTGTTCGACTACCCGACGCCCCTCGGTCTCGCCCGGCACCTGCGCGACGAGACCGCGCCCGGAGCCGCCGTCTCCGTCCAGCCCGTCCTCGCCGAACTCGACCGTCTGGAGGGCGTCCTGGAGGAGATCGCCGGCGACGACTCGGTCCGCGCCACGCTCGCCGGCCGGCTGCGCGGCCTGCTGACCCGCCTGGACGGGCCGGTCGCGGCCGTCGGCGCGGCAGGCGGTGCGGCCGGCACGGTCGGCGGCGACCCGGCGGCGGAGCCGGTCGTGGCGGTCGAGGAGCAACTGGAGTCGGCCAGCGACGACGACCTCTTCGACTTCATCGACAAGCAGTTCGGCTCGGCGTGACGGGCCTTCGGATCACCGCAAGCGCCGGACCGGCGGGTGCCGGTCCGGCACTTCGGCCGGGCTCCCGAGCGGCACGTCCGCCGGGCCGGGCGGGGGACCGAGTCCGACGCGCCCGACGAGGCCGCCGGACCGTCGGGACCGACCGGGCCGTAGCTCCGGCGGCCCCCGGCGGCGTCACCGTGTCCTCGTCCCGACAGCATCGCGGGCGCGAGCCGTCGCCGTGCATCGTCCACCCCATCGGAAAGAGAGCGAGACCGTGTCGGAACGCATGCTGAACGTCGGAGTGATCGGCTGCGCCGCCATCGCCCAGCGCACCACCCTGCCCGCGCTGGCGGCCGAGCCGTCGGTGCGGCTCGTGGCCGTCGCCAGCCGCAGCCGCGACAAGGCCGAGGCCGTCGCCCGGCGGTTCGGCTGCGAGGCGGTCACCGGCTACGCCGCGCTGCTCGCCCGGGACGACATCGACGCCGTCTACGTGCCCCTGCCGCCCGCGCTGCACGCCGAGTGGGTGGCGCGGGCACTCGCGGCGGGCAAGCACGTCCTCGCCGAGAAGCCGTGCGTCACCGACCGCGCCCAGGCGGCGGAGCTGGTCTCCGCCGCCCACGACGCCGGGCTGCTGCTGATGGAGAACTTCGCGTTCCTCCACCACGGCCAGCACGACGCCGTACGGGCCCTCGTCGACACCGGCGCGATCGGCGAACCCCGCCATCTCACCGCCGAGTTCGCCTTCCCGCCGCTGCCCGACGGCGACATCCGCTACGACCCGGCGCTCGGCGGCGGCGCGCTGCTCGACGCCGGCGTGTACACGCTGCGCGCGGCGACCCTCTACCTCGGCCCGGAGGTCGCCGTCCACGGCGCGGTGCTGCGGGAGGACCCGGCCACCGGCGTCGACGTGGCCGGCGCGGCGCTCGTCGCCGACCCGGCCGGACGCACCGGGCAGCTCACGTTCGGCTTCGACCGGTCGTACCGGTGCGCCTGCACCCTGTGGGGCAGCGAGGGCAGCATCACCCTCGACCGCGCGTTCACCGCACCGCCCGCCCTGCGCCCGGTGCTGCGGCTCGTACGCCAGGACCACGTGGAGGAACGCACCCTGCCCGCGGGCCACCAGTTCGCCTCACTGGTCTCCCGGTTCGCCCGCACGGTGCTGGACGGCGGCGACTTCAAGGGGCCCGGCCAGGACATCCTGCGGCAGGCCGAACTGGTCGACGCGGTACGCGCGGCGGCGGGAAAGGGGCCGGCCCGCTGAAGGAGCGCCTCTGAGAGCCCGGCCGTGCGGGAGTGCGCCGGGCGGCGGGCGTCAGGCCGGGTGCTGCTGCGGCCTGTCGCCGCTGTCCTCCCCGGCGCCCGCGTCCACGAGGGCGAACAGCCCGGGCGCCGTACGGCGGCCGTCGATGACGTCCCGCAGCTGGGAGCGCGCGGTGACGCCCAGCTTCGGGAAGCTCCGGTACAGATGGGAGCCGACCGTGCGCGGGGACAGCTGGAGCCGCTCGCCGATCTCCCGGTTGGTCAGCCCGCGCGCCGCCAGGCTCACGATCTGCCGCTGCTGCGGGGTGAGCGCGGGCAGCCGGTCCCGGCCGCCGGTGTTCTGACGGATCCCGGCGGCCCGCAGCTCCGCCCGGGCGCGGGCGGCCCACGGTTCGGCACCGAGCCGTACGAACGTCTCCAGCGCGCCGGCCAGCAGGGGCCGGGCCCGGCCCGAGCGCAGCCGGCGGCGCAGCCATTCGCCGTACTCGAGTTGCACCTGCGCGTGGCTGAACGGCCGTTCCTGCGCGCCCGGTTCGTCGAGCGCCGCCCGGAAGTGCTGCCCGGCCTCCTCGCCGTCCGCCAGCAACGCCCGGGCGCGGGCGAGCTGGGCCCGCTGCCGCGGCGACGAGCCCGCCGTGCGCTCCGCGAGCCGGGCCACGATCCTGCGGGCGCTCTCCCGCCGCCCGATCCGCGCGGCCGCCGCGGCGAGGTCGCCCAGGCCGTACCGGGAGACGTGGTAGTGGACCTCGTCGCCGTCGGCGGTGAACATCGCGCGGAACTGGTCGTAGGCGTCCTCGTGGTCGCCGTCCGCCCACGCCGCCATGCCCAGCGCCCAGCGGGCCCGCACGGTCACGAACCGGTTCTCCCGCGCGGCGACGAGGTCCAGCGCCTGCCGCGCCGCGGCGCGCGCCGGACCCGTCTCCCCGCGCAGCGCCAGCACCGCGGCGTCCAGGGCGGGCGGCGCCGCCGCCGTGTAGGGCGGGTCGCTCTGCGCCGCCGCGCGTGCCGAGGCCGCCGCGACGGCCCGGGCACGCGCCCACCGGCCGTACTCCAGACAGACCCACCCCTCCACGCAGCGCAGCCCGTCCGGCAGCGGCGACGGGGCCGCCGGGGACCCGCCCACCGTGTCGAACAGGCCGAGGGCGAGGGCGTTCTCGTCGAGCAGCCACGCCAGGGTCGCCGTGGCCGCCGCCAGTTCCGGTCCGGCCGTGTCGAGGGCCGCCAGCCCGCGGACACCGGCGAGCAGTGCGGCATGGTCCGCGGACGGGTCGGTGGCGGTCAGGATCCACAGGGACGCCAGGTCCGGTTCGGGGCGCGGGCCGATGGCGGCGGCGAGCCGGAAGAAGTCACGGCGCAGTTCGTCCCGTTGCCCGGCGTCGCCGCCGTAGTAGCAGATCAGGGCGGCGGTCGCGAGCGCCTGCAGGGCGTCACCGGGGTCGTGGGGGGCCAGGTCCCGCGCGGTGCGGGTCAGCAGCGGATAGGCCGCGGCCCGGCGCGGGGTGAGGGCGAGGGCCTGGCCCCGGCAGAGGGCGGCGTGGGCGAGCAGCACCGGGTCGTCGCAGAGCGTCCGCACCCGGTCGGTCAGCTCCTCGACCCAGGCCGTCTGCCCGGTCGGCGCGGCCAGCCGGGCGGCCAGGGTGAGCCGGCGGGCGCGCTCGCGGCGGTCCGGGGTGAGCTCGGCCGCCCGCTGCAGCGCCAGCGCCGCCGAGACGAGACCGCCCCGCCGTCCCGTCTGCCGCGCCGTGCGCTCCATCTCCCGCGCCACCGACTCGTCCGGTCCGGTGCCCGCGGCCGCCAGGTGCCAGGCCCGCCGGTCCGGCGCCTCGCGCAGCGCGGCGGCACACCGCCGGTGCGCGGCCCGGCGCTGGGTGGGCGGCGCCGCGTGGTAGACCGCGGACCGGATCAGGGGATGGCAGAACCGTACGACGGCGTCGCGGACCTCGATCAGGCCCGCCTGCTCGGCCGGCCGCCACACCTGAGGCGGCACGCCGGACACGGCGCCCGGGTCCGTCGCCGCCAGCAGCAGCGCTTGTCGGGTGGCCCCGGGCAGGCCGGCCAGCCGGGCGGCGAACCGCTGCTCCAGCCGGTCCGCCAGCGGCAGCGGTTCGACCGGCCACGGCGCCTGGCCGGGGTCCGAACGGGCGAACTCGATCAGCGCGAGCGGATTGCCCTCGGCCTCCTGAAGGATCCGTGCCCGCAGCGGGCCGGTGGGGCGGCGCGGCTGTGCGTCCAGGAGCCGGCCCGCGGCATCCGCGTCCAGGGGACCCAGGTCCAGCACCGGGCAGCTCCGCGCGAACGCGGGCAGCGGGGCGCCGGCGCGGACCAGCCCCAGCAGGGCGATCCGCTCGCCCTCCAGCCGCCGCGCGACGAACGCCAGCACGTCCACGGTGTCCTGGTCCAGCCACTGGGCGTCGTCCACCACGATCAGCACCGGCCGCGACCGGGCCACGTGCGCGAGGAGGCCCAGTACGGCGATGCGCAGGATCAGCTGGTCGGGCTCGTCCGGCGTGTCCGACATGCCGAAGGCGCCGAGCAGCGCGTCGCTCTGCCGCCGCGGCAGGACCGGCGCCTGCGCCAGCACCGGCCGCAGCAGCTGGTGCAGCCCGGCGAACGCCAGCTCCCGTTCCGTCTCGCTGCCCTCGGCCCGCAGCACCCGCACCCCGGTCCCGGCCGGCTCGCCGACCTCGCTGTCGACGAGGGCGCTCTTGCCGATGCCGGGACTGCCGGTGACGACCAGGACGTGCCCGTCCTCACCAGGGTTCCTGACGAACTGCCGTATCCGGGCGGCCTCGGAGGCCCGGCCCACGAGGGCGCCGCCCGACAGCGTCACGGTGGTCAAGAGCGCCTCCCTGGTCTCGCTGCGCGGCGTCCGACACCGAAGGACGCTAAGCCCGCGGCGACCGCGTCCTTGCGCCTGACGCACGGGCTCTAAGGAATCCCCTCGAAGGTCGGTGGGGGTTCGGGCCGGTGACCTGCCGGACCCGGCCGCCGGGCGGCCGGCGGCCGGCGGTGACCGAGGTGACCGCAGGCCGCAGGGTGCAGTCGGTTGACGGATGCGCCCGGCGTGCGCCGCGGTCCACACTGCGGGAGACGGCCGGGGGCGGAGGCCTTGCGATGCGGTGCGCTCTGCGGCTCCGGCTGCGGGGCCGTTCCTACGAAGGGCCGCGCGACGGTGCGCCGGATTCCGTGTGCTCGTCCGCGGGGGCTCCGGCCCGCACGGCCGTACGGCGGCGTCGTGGGCGTCTGCGGCTCTGGTCGCCCGGTTGCCGGGTCGGACGGCGCCGTTCGCTCGGCACAGCGGGTTCTGGCCGCGGTGGCCGTCCGCGAGCTCGGTCCGTCGCATCGGCGAGTGCGAGGGAGCGGCTGCCGTCAGGGGAGCAGCCGACGACCGGACGCCCCCGGTGCGGCCGCCCCTGCCGGAACCAGAGGGAAGGCCGACCGCCGGGGCACCGCCGGGACTGCCGAGCCGCCAGGAGGCTGCCGGCGCAACCAGACTGCCGGAGCCAGCGGAGCCAGCGGAGCCACCGGCGGCAACGGACCGGGCGGCGGCAACGGCCCGGACGGTCCGCACAGGTGTAGCCCCACCGGGGCCGTCGTCCGGCTCCGTGGCCGTCGGCCGGGAAGGAACGGGAGAACGTGGAACGAGCAGCCGTCGTCGCAGGGCTCGGGGGCTGGGTGCCCCCCACCGTCGTCACCAACGACCGCCTCGCCGAGGCGCTGGACACCAGCGACGAGTGGATCCGCAGGCGCACCGGCATCCGGGAGCGGCGCTGGGTCGGCCCGGGACAGTCCACCGGTGACCTGGCCGTCGAGGCCGCGCGTCGGGCGCTGTGCTCCGCCGGCGCCGGCGCCGTGGACGCGGTGGTCCTCGCCACCAGCTCCCCGGACCGCCCGTGCCCGGCGACCGCACCGGAGGTCGCCGCCCGGCTCGGGCTCGGTCCGGTCCCCGCCTTCGACGTGGCGGCGGTGTGCACCGGCTTCGTGTACGCGCTCGGGACGGGCGCCGGGCTCGTCGCGCTCGGCGCCGCCGACCGCGTGCTCGTCATCGGCGCGGACGCGTTCTCCACGCTGCTGTCGCCGGACGACCGCGCGACCCGGGTGATCTTCGGCGACGGCGGGGGAGCGGTGGTGCTGCGCGCCGGGAAGCCGGGCGAACACGGCGCGCTCCAGGGGCTGAACCTCGGCAGCGACGGCGCCCTCAGCGACCTCATCGAGGTACCGGCGGGCGGTTCCCGGCAGCGGTCCACCGGGCTGCCCGTGAAGACCGAGGACACCTGGTTCACGATGCAGGGGCAGGCCGTCTACGCCCAGGCGGTGCGGCGGATGGCCGAGACGGTGCGCCGCACGGCCGAGCGCACCGGGTGGCGCCTGGAGGACGTCGACGCCTTCGTGCTGCACCAGGCCAACGCACGGATCCTCGACGCGGTCGCCCGCCGGCTCGGCCTGCCCCCGGAGCGGTTCCCGAACCACATCGGCACCCGCGGCAACACCGTCGCCGCGTCCATTCCCCTCGCCCTGACCGACGCCGCGGTCTGCGGCCGGCTGCGGCCGGGACACCGGGTGGTGCTGGCCGGTTTCGGCGGCGGTCTCACCTGGGGCTCGGTCGCCCTCGTCTGGCCCGACATCCCCACGGAACCGGTCACGCCGTCGACCGCCCCCTGACCACCGCCCCCGCCCACCCCCACCCCAGCCCGCAGGAGACCCCGTGGACGCGCAGTCCCTCGTGTTCCAGCTGCTCACGCCCGAAGGACGGGCCGATCCCTACCCCCTGTACGCGCTCGCCCACGAACTGGGGCCCGTCTCCCCGGCAGGCGACGGCCTGGTGCTGGTGTGCGGGTACGAGGCCTGCCGGCAGGCCCTGCGCGAGCCCGGCCTGGGCGCGGACGTCAACCTCGTCACCTGGGGAGCCGACCCGGCGCGGCACCCGTCCCTGGCGATGCTCGGCCGGTCCCTGCTCGTGGCCAACGCGCCCGACCACGGCAGGCTGCGGGCGTCGATGGCGCACATGTTCACCGCGCGCGCCGTGGCCGCCCTGGAGGACAACGTCGTACGGATCACCGAGGCGCTGCTCGACGACCTCCAACAGGCCGAGGGAGCCGTGGACTTCATGGAGGCGTTCGCCTTCCGCCTGCCCGCCCACGTCATCTGCGACATCATGGGCATCCCGGCGGCCGATCGCGCACGCTTCCGCGGCTACGCCGCCGATCTCATGGCCACCCTGGAACCGGCGTCCGACCCGGCCGGTCACGAGGCCGGACTGGCCGCCGCCGACCGGGCGGCCGTCGAGGTCGACCGCTACTTCACCGACCTGATCCGGGCCCGCCGCGCCGACCCGGGCGACGACCTCGTGACCTCGATGGTGTCGGCGCGGGACGAGGGGCTGCTGCGGGACGACGACGAACTCGTCGCCAACCTCGCGAGCCTCCTGCTGGCCGGATTCGAGACGACCACCCACCTCCTCGGCAACGGCCTGCGGCTGCTGTTCGAGCACCCGGACGTGATGAGCGGCCTGCGCGGCGGCACGGTCCCGGTCGGCGGCTTCGTGGAGGAGGTGCTGCGCCACGACTCCCCGGTGCAGCTGAGCAACCGGGTCGCCCTCGCCGACGGCGTGTCCGTCGCCGGGCTGCCCGTGTCGGCCGGAACCCATGTGCTGCTCCTGCTCGGCGCCGCCAACCGCGACCCGGCCTGCTACCCCGACCCCGACCGGTTCGACCCCGGCCGCGACGACAGCCGGCCGCTCAGCTTCGGCGGGGGAGCGCACTACTGCCTCGGCGCCCTGCTGGCCCGGCTGGAGGCGACCGTGGCTTTCGGCCGGTTGCCGACGCGCTTTCCCGGCCTCGCACCCGCTCCCGGCACCGCGCCGGTCCGCCGCGACCGGATCGTCCTGCGTGGCCACGCGTCCCTTCCGGTCGTCCTCGACGGCCGGGAAACCGCCGGAATTTGAAATCGCTACCACGACCGAAATGCCACCACGGAGAGCCCGCGGGTTGTTTCGTCCGGCCGCACCGTGAAACATTCGGGCCGGGTTGAGTAACACCTTGGAAGGGAAAGCCAGTTGTCGCTCACCACGGGATCCGCCCAGCGGGCCCTGCACGTCCTGACACCATCCAGTGACACCGCCCTGGTCGCCCGGCACGCCGGCGGAAAGGGAAGAAACCTCCACACCCTCACCGCGTCCGGATTTCCCGTGCCGACGTGGTCGGTCCTCGGCCTGGACGTATTCCAGGAATTCTGCCGGGACAGCGGACTGGACGAGCAGCTGGCGCGGCTGCTCGCCGACGGCTGGGAGACGAAGGCCGAGCAGGTCGCGCAGGAGATCGCCCGCCTGATCGAGACAGCGCCGCTCGGCGCCCGCGTCGCCGACGCGATCGCCCTCGCCCACCGGGAGGCCGGCGGCGGCACGGTCGCCGTACGCTCCTCCGGAGCGGAGGAGGACGGCGAACGGCACTCCTTCGCCGGGCAGTTCGACAGCTTCCTCGGCGTCCGTGGCCTCGACGCCGTCACCGACCGGGTCCGCCGCTGCTGGGCCTCCGCCTTCTCCGCGCGTTCCCTGCTCTACCGCGCGCAGCGCGGACTGCCGCCCGGCACCGGCGGCGTCGCCGTCGTCGTCCAGCGCATGGTCGCCGCCGAACGCAGCGGCGTGCTGTTCACCGCCGACCCGGCGACCGGCCGCACCGACCGCCACGTGGTCAGCGCCGTGTTCGGGCTGGGGGAGGGGCTCGTCTCCGGCGCCGTCGACGCGGACACCGTCGTCCTCGACGCCGCCACCGGGCAGACGCTGAGCACGGTCGTCGGGGACAAGCAGGAGCGGTACGACGCCGGATCCGGATCCGGATGCGAGGTCTCACCCGTCGCCGACGAGGACCGCGCCGCCCTGTCCCTGACCGACGACGACCTCGCCCGTCTGCACGACGCCGGGGTCCGTATCACCGCGCACTACGGCGCCCCCCAGGACATCGAGTGGGCCATCGCCGACGGCACGCTGTGGATCCTGCAGAGCCGCCCCGTCACCACCCTCACCCCGGCCGCCGGCTCCGAGTCCGAGCCCGAGGGCGAGCTGCGGATCTGGGACAACTCCAACATCATCGAGAGCTTCAGCGGCGTCGTCTCCCCGCTCACCTACACCTTCGCCGCCGACACCTACGCCAAGGTGTACGAGAGCTACGCCCGCGCCCTCGGCGTCCGCGGTGAGCAGCTGCGCGAGGTCCGGGAGTGGACCCCGCACCTGCTCGGCCACATCCACGGACGGGTCTACTACAACCTGCTGCACTGGTACCGCATGGTGCGCCTGGCCCCGCTCTACCCGCTCAACCGGCGCGTGCTGGAGAAATCCCTCGGCGTCGCCGAGAGCATTTCCGACGAACTCGCCGACACCCTCCACCCGTTCACGCCCCGGCCCGGACTGCGCGGCCGTCTCTCCCGCCTGGCCCGCACGGTCGTCTTCGCCCGGCGGTTTTTCACCATCGGGAAATCCGTGGAGACCTTCCACCGCGATTTCTACCGGGCGTATGCGGTCTTCAACAATGTCGACTACGACGCCCTGCCCGGAGACGAGACCTATCGCCGTTTCCGGAAGCTCCAGCGGGAACTCATCGAGAAATGGGGCCCGATGCAGGCCCTGGACGCGACGATCCTGCTCTCCGTGGGCCTGCTCGCCCTGCTCACCCGCCGCTGGCTGCCCGACGCCCCCGAGTGGTTCACCTGGGCCGCGGCCGCACCCGGCGGCGCCGTGGAGTCCGCCGAACCCGCCTGGGCACTGCGCGAGTTGGCGGCCCGCGCCCGCGCCGACGCCGAGATCCTGGACCTGCTGGAGCGCACCCCGGACGACGCGGCGTACCAGGCGCTGAGCGACGGCGGCCACACCGGCTTCCTCGCCGCCGTCGACGCCTACATCGCCGACTACGGCTACCGCAGCCCCGACGAACTCAAGCTCGAGGTCCCCGACCTGCACGAGAACCCGGCCGGGCTGTTCACCCTGCTGCGCGACGCCCTGCCCGAGACCGGCGACACCAGCCCACAGGACCGCGGCGGTGAGGCCGACGCCTACCTCGACGCACACCTGCGCGGCCCGCGCCGCTTCGTGTACGAGCGGGTACGCGCCAAGGCTCGGGCCGCGCTCACCGACCGGGAACGGCTCCGGTTCTGCCGCACCCGCGCCTTCGGAGCGGCCAAGCGCATGCTGCGCGCCCTCGGCCGCGATCTGGCACGCGCCGGCGCCCTCGACGCCTGGGACGACGTGTTCCTGCTGCGCCTCGACGAAATCAAGGGCGCCTACGAGGGCATGATCGTCCACACCGAGCTGCGGGACCTGGTCGCGGTGCGCCGCAGACAACAGGCCGCCGACCGCGAGCTGCACGCCCCGTCGCGTTTCACCACCCGCGGCGCCCCCTACTGGTGGGGCAATCTGGAACGGGCCGGCTGGACCAGTGGCCCGGCGGCCCGCAGTGGCGCCCGCGAACTGCGCGGCACCCCCTGCTGCCCCGGCGTCGCCGAGGGACCCGCCGTCGTCACCGACACCCCGCGCGACATCGGCGGCGGCGTCCTGATCACCTACCGCACCGACCCCGGCTGGGTGGCCGCGCTGCCCTCGGCCGCCGCCCTCGTCATCGAACGCGGCAGCCCGCTCACGCATGTCGCCGTGGTCGCCCGGGAGTTGGGTATCCCCACCGTCGTCCAGGTCAAGGGCGCGACCACCGAGATACGCGCCGGCAGCCGGCTGCGCGTCGACGGCGCCGCCGGCACGGTCACCGTACTCGCCGCCCCGCCCGACGACGCCGCCCCGCCTGACGACGCCGCCACGGCCGACGACGCCGCCACGGAAGGCGCCGAGGGCACGATCGGTGCCGAGGCCACGACAGGCGCCGGGGCCACGGCCGTCGCCGGCGCCACGGACACCGGCGAAGCGGAGCCCACCGAAGGCGCCCTGGCCGCTCACGACGCCACGCCCACCGCCGAGGACACCGCCCGAACGGAGACACACCCGTGATCCTCACCGAGGACCAGCTGCAGGATCTGCTCGACAAGTCCCTCGCCGAACTGCCACGCGGCGCCGAGTGGGCCGTCACCCTCGAGGGCTCCATCGCGGAAGGGTTCGGCAACCCCTCCTCCGACATCGACTTCCTGCTCGTCGGCCGCTCCGAGGACGACCTGCCGACCATGCCGTCGCTGCTGTTCGTGGACGGCCGGCGTGTCGAGATCCGCACCCGGTCGGTGCGTCAGCTCGCCGAGCAGTTCCGCGCGGTGGAGGAGGGCGCCAAGCGGCCGGGCCGGCTCTCCGAGGACCTCCTCAACCGCTGCCAGCGGCTGCTGCACAGCCACCCGCTGCGCGGCCACGCCCTCATCGAGGAGGTCAAGGCGCTGCTGCCCGTCGAGCGGTTCCGCGAGATCACCGCCGACTGGTGGGCCCACCGCGCCCGCCAGTCCCTGCGGCACGCCATGGCGCTGCTCTGCCTCGGCGAGAGCGGCGAGGCCGTCGACTGGACCCGCGCCGGCCTGGTGCAGACCGTCAAGTCCTGGGCGGCCCGCCTCGGCGAGACCTACCTCGAACCCAAGTGGCTGTCCATGCAGCTCGACCGCGCCGGCCGCGGCGACGTGCGCGACCGCTACTGGCAGCTGGAGGCCGCCGCCCCCGCACCCGGCGACCCCGACGCCGCCCGCACCCACCTGACGGCCGCCCTCGCCTTCGCCGCGGACCTCGGGCTCACCGGCGTGCCCTGGCAGCCCGAGCGCATCACCGTCGAGCGCGTCAACGGCGTCACCACCTGGCAGACCGGCGACCGGGTGCACGTCCTGCGCGGGCGGCGCGAGGTGTTCGCCCTCGGCGCCGACGCCGCAGCGGTGTGGCGTTCCCTCGTCCTCGGCCGGCCGCTGCCCCAGGTGCTCGCCGCGACCGCCGGCAGCGGCGTCGCCGACCCGGGCGCGCTGCTCGCCACGTTCCTGCGCTACGGGCTGATCCGCCTCGCCTGGAAGGGCGGTGGCACCGTCACGCCGTCGCTGCCGCTCGCCGCGCCGCCCGGCCCCGTCACCCCGCCGCCCTCCACCGCGCGCCCGGTGCTGTCCGTGCGCGGCGCGGCCGTCGCCGGGCCCCGCGCCGTCGACCTGATGCCGCTGCCGGCCGACCGGTTCGCCGCCGCCGCGATGGCCCTCGTCTGGTCCAACGTCGTCGTCGAGAACGCCGTCGAGGACCTGACCGGGGCCCTCCAGCGCGGCCAGTGGCGGGTCGCCGAGCTCACCGCCCGCCGCGCCGTGCACGCCGCGCTGCGCGGCCTGTTCAGCGCCCACGGCGTCAACTCGCTGCCCGCCGACTCCGACCTCGTCCGCCGCCTCGACCTGCTCCCGCCGTCCGCCGCCGGGCCCATCGGGGAGGGCGCCGGGAAACTCCTGCGGCGCACGGTGGACGCACCCGGCCAGGGCGACGCGCTCCTCACCGACCTGCGCTCCTTCATCGGCCTGGTGCGCGGCGCCGTCGGCGCCGACTCCTTCCCGCTCTCCTTCGAGTCCGCCGACACCTGGCGGGCCACCCTCGAACTCGGCTACGACTGGCTCCGCATCGGCGCCCACCTCGACGCCGAACTCCCCATCGAAGAGGCCCGCGACCTCCTGGCCAGCAACGGCACCCAGCCCCACCAGGCGGCGCCGCTGTGAGGCACGGGGGACGTTTGCGGCGGTGAGGGTGCGTCCCTGCGCGCATCGTCAGGATCGGCTTGCGCGGCGACCGCGCACTGCCGTGGAGCGTCGCGCTCGCGGGCCGTGCAAGGGACTCCGCCCCGTGAGTTCGTCGACGGCCCGTGGGCGGCGGTGTCCCGCTGGGTCCGCTCCGCGCGGCGACCGCGCCCGGCTGGGGAGCAGTGCCCCGCTGGGCCGGGTCTCGCTCGGGAGCCACCGCGGGCTTCGTCACCTCGGCCGGCGGTTTCCGCCTTGCGTCGGCATCCCTTCCCGCACAGGCCCGGCCCCGCACGGCCCACCCGGCACCCCGAACGCTGCCACCTGGCCGGCCCCACCGCTTCCCGACCCGCACCCCACCGCCCGAACCTCCCACCACCTCCCCACCGCCCACCCCACCCGACCCGTCCTCCCGGAGGAGCCCCAGATGTCCGATCCCATGACCGTGCTGGTGACCGGTGCCAGCGGATTCGTGGGTGCGGAGGTGACCGCGCGGCTCACCGCTGCGGGGCACACCGTGCTGCCGCTGATGCACCGCACCGCCGGCCTGGTCCGCAACAACGGCCGGAAGGTCACCCCCGGCCGCGGCGCCATCACCCCCCTCGCCGGGGACATCACCCGGCCCGGCCTCGGGCTGAGCGACGAGGACCGGCGGCTTGCCGCGGGCGCGGACCGCATCGTGCACTGCGCCGCCGTCACCGACTTCGGCCTGCCCGACGAACGGTACGAGAGCATCAACGTCGCCGGCACCCGCCACGTCCTCGACGTCGCCCTCGCCCACCGCACGCCGCTGGTGCACGTCAGCACCGCGTACGTGTGCGGGGAACGCGACGGCGTCGCCCGCGAGGACGAACTCGACGTCGGCCAGCACCCGGGCAACGGCTACGAGAAGAGCAAACTGACCGCCGAGACCATGGTCCGCAAGGCCGCCGCGGACGGACTGCCCGTGGCCGTGGTGCGCCCCAGCATCGTCACCGGCGCCTCCCGCACCGGCCACGCCCGCGACCGCAAGACCATCTATCCGGTGCTGCGCGTCCTCACCCGGGGCCTGGTGCGCACCGTGCCCGGCCACTACGACGCCCGCCTCGACCTCGTCCCCGTCGACCGCGTCGCCGACCTGGTCACCGACGCCACCACACGGTTCGAGGAGGCCGAGGGCCGCACCCTGCACGCGGTCGGCCATGTGCTGACCCTGCGGGACTTCTCCGACGTCCTCGCCGAGTACCCGTCCTTCCACGTGCCGCGGTTCGTGCCGCCGTCCGCGTTCTCCGCCGGTGCCCTCTCCGACCGCGAACGGCCGTACTACGACCGCGTCATCGCCCTGTACGCGACCTACTTCCGGCGGCGCGTCCACTTCGACGACAGCCAGGCCGCCGCCTTCGTGCGCCGGCCCGCGGCCACCGGGGCACGGCCCTACCTGCGCCGCCTCCTCGACGACTGCCTCGCGACCGGCTACCTCGGCCCGGCCCCGGGCCCCGAGCAGACCGCCGACCGACCCGATGGGAGCACCCACCGATGAACCCGGCCCACCCCACCGAACCCGCGCACGGCATACCCGTCTCGCCGCTGCTCACCTGCCACCCCGCCAAGCAGCGGCTGTACGGCGCCGACACCTACTTCCAGGAGAGCCACGACCAGCTCGCCGCCCTCACCGACGACGTCACCGGCTTCGCCCACCGGCACGCCGCGCTGCTGCTGAAGCCCGACGCCGTGGTGGCCCGGCGGCTGGAGGCGGCCGTCGACTGGCTCACCGAGCAGCGCTTCCGCATCGTCGGCGCCGCCGTGACCCGGCTGACCCGCACCATGATCCGCTCCCTGTGGTACTTCCAGTGGAACCTCGCCACCCCCTACCGCAGGCGGCTCGCCGCGCTGTTCCTGGAGGACGCCGACGCGCTGGTGCTGCTCGTCCGCCCCGAGGACGAGCCGGTCGTCCCCGCGTCCGTGGAACTGACCCGGCTCAAGGGGCCCACGGACCCCGACGCCCGCCGACCGGGCCAGCTGCGCCACCTCCTCGGCCGCTACAGCTACCTGCTGAACCTGGTGCACACCCCCGACGAACCCGCCGACGTGCTGCGGGAACTGGCCGTCCACTTCGACGACGGCACACGCGAGCAACTGTTCCGCTCCGCGCTCGCCGGCGAGGACCGCACCGCGCACGCCCTGGAGCTGACCGGCCGGCTGTACGCCGCCACCAAGCCCCGCGACCTCGACTTCGACCCCGCAGTGGAGCGGCTGCGCGACACGCTGTCCCGGCACCCCGGCGCCGCCCCCGGCGACGCCACCCCGCGCGCCCTGCTGGAGAGCGCGTGGGAGCGGGGCGTCGACCTCGACCCGTGGGACGCCGTGATCGTCGGTTCCAAGGTGCTCCCCATGCGGGTGCCCGGCCGCGCCCCCGTGCTGGACGGGGCCGACGCCGGCACCTGGCGCCGCCATCTGGACGCCCTGCGCGCCCGGCACACCTGAGGAGCGCACCGTGCAGTACACCCGGACCCTCCCCAGGGAACTCGTGCACCGCGCCGCGGTCGCCGAGGTGTTCCTCACCGACGCCGAACGCCACGGCGAGGACGACGTGCTGCTCGCCGCGCAGCTGCCCCGCCGCCACGCCTTCTACCACGACACCCTCGCCGACCGCGCCCGCCACGACCCGATGCTGCTGCTGGAGGCGTGCCGGCAGGGCATCTTCGTGGTCGCCCACCGCTACCTCGACGTGCCCCTGGGCCACAAGTTCCTGCTGCGCGCCGTCGAGTTCGAGGTGCCGGACCCCGCGGCCCTCGTCTGCGGCGACCACCCCACCGAGGCGGTCATCGCCACGCGCATCGAACACCGGTTCCGCAACCGGGCCGGAGTGACCGGGCTGCGGCTGCGGTTCGGCATGACCGTCGGCGACCGGGAGGCCCTGCTCGCCCGCATCGACTACTCCTGGATGCCCCCGCGTGCCTGGACCCGTCTGCGCGCCGGGCAGCGCGGCGCGCTCGGCCTGCCCGAGACGCCCGTCGCCCTGCCCGGCCGACGCGTCGAACCGGCCCGCGTCGGCCGCCGCGACCCCGGCAACGCGGTCATCTCCGCGCCGCGCACCGGCCCCGACGGCACCCGCACGGCCCGCCTGGTCCCCGACACCGGCCACCCCGCCCTGTACGACCACTGGGTCGACCACGTGCCCGGCATGCTCGAACTCGAGGCGCTGCGCCAACTCGCCCTGACCGCCGCCGTCGACGCCGGCGCCCTGTCCGCGCCCACCGCGCTGCCGGTCGGCCTGGCCGCGCGGTTCCGCTGCTTCGCCGAGATGGACCTGCCGCTGGAGTGCCGTACCGGCCCGGTCCTGCCCGGCGCCGACATCGAGTGCTCGCTGCACCAGCCCGGCGCCGTGGCCGTCGAGGCCCGGCTGCGGCTCGCCGAGCCCGGCCCGGCCCGCCCGACGGCCGGCGCCCTCGCCGCCCCGGCCGCCCACGGCGCCGTATGAGCCCCGCCCCGGCACCTTCACGACCCGCACCAGAACGGAGAGACCGCCCGCAGTGACCACCGTCGCCGTCCCCCAAGTCCCCGCACGGCTGGGCCGGTTCGTACTGAGCATGTTCCGGCCGCACGTCTACGCCACCTACGGACTGCTGTGGGTCCTCGCCCTGGAGAGTTCGGCGGTGGCCGCGACCGGCACGGCCTGGCGGCCGTCCGGCGCCACCTGGCTGCGGGTCGTCAGCGTGGTCCTGGCGCTGCTGTTCCTGCGCATGCTCGACGAGCAGAAGGACCTCGCCTACGACCGAGTGCACCACCCCGACCGGCCGCTGGTCACCGGCGCCATCACGGCCGCCGAACTGCGCGGCGCCATGGCCGTGATCACCGCGCTGGTCACCGGCCTGAACGCCGCCCTGTCGGCCACGGCCGCCCTGCTGATCCTCGCGGCCCTCGCCTACGGCCTGTTCCTCGCCCTCCTGGAACGGCTCTCGCCGGCCGTCCGCGACCGCCAGGTGCTCAACCTGGCCGTCACCTACCCGGTGCAGGTGCTCCTCGGCGCTTACGTGTACGGCTCGCTCGTCGCCGCCGGAACGGTCCCCGCCGACTGGCGCGGACCGCTGCTGCTGACCCTGTGCGCCGGCGTCTTCCTGCACTTCGAGTTCGCCCGCAAGACCGCCTGGGAGGCACCGCCCGGCGCCCGCCTGTACTCGGCGGACCTCGGCCCCCGGCGCAGCGCCGCCGTCACCGCGGCCTGCGCCGCCGTGGCCGTCGGCTGCGAGCTGCTGCTGCTCGCTTCGCGCGGCCCGCTCGCGCTCCTGCCCTGCCTCGCGGCCCTCCTGCCCGCCTGGGGCACCCGGCGCTTCCTGACCGCAGGGCGCGGGGCCTGGCCGGTGCCCCTCGCGATGGGCTTCATCGTCGCCACGTACCTCGCCCTCGTCGCCCGGGCGGTGCTCCTGCCGTGACCGAGCCCCTGCCCCTCACCGCCGAGGAACTGCTCACCACCACGCGCAGCGTCCGGCGCGGACTGGACCTGGACCGGCCCGTGGACCCCGAGCTCGTCAAGGACTGCCTGCGGATCGCCCTGCAGGCCCCCAACGGCAACAACCGCCAGAACTGGCGCTGGATCGTCCTCACCGACCCCGCGCTCCGCGCGGACGTCGCCGCGGTGTACCGGGCCGCGTTCCACGACCGCAACGCCGAGACGCTGCAGCGCCTGTCCGAACTGCCCGAGCGGACACGCGCGATGATGTCGGGCGCCCGGCTGCTGGCCGAGCGGCTGCACCGCGTGCCCGTCCTGGTCATCCCGTGCATCGAGGTGCCCGACGGCCGGCTGCCCGAGGGCAACCAGGCGGGCCTGTGGGCCTCGCTGCTGCCCGCCGCGTGGAGCTACGCGCTGGCCGCCCGCAGCCGCGGCCTGGTCACCGCCTGGACGGCGGTCCACCTGGACCGCGAACGGGAGGTCGCCGACCTCCTGGGCCTGCCTCCCACCGTCCGCCAGGGCGCCCTCCTCCCGACCGCCCACCCCCTGCGCACCGTCTTCCGGCCGGGACCCCGCCGGCCCCTGGAAGAAGTTCTGCACCTCAACGGCTGGCAGAGCGGGAGGAGTTGACCCGGCACGACGATGGGGCCCCTCGCCGTCCACCGGCGAAGGGCCCCTCCCGCGTGTCCTTCAGCGGATCACTTCTCGTTCCAGCGGAAGAACCGCAGCGTCAGCGCGGTCACGACCGCCGTGAAGGCGAGCATGCCGCCCATCGTCGGCAGGGCGTCCGACAGGCCGCCGCCCCGGCTGAGCACGGCCTCGCTGCCCTTGACGAGGTAGCGCAGCGGCATCATGTACGACACGGCCTGGACCCAGCCGGGAGCGTTGTCCAGCGAGAAGAACGAGCCGGACAGGAACGACATCGGCAGCACCAGCAGCTGCGCCAGACCGCCCGCGGACTCCTCGGTGCGGGTGAGCGAGCCGATGAGCAGACCCAGCGACATCAGCGCCAGCGTGCCGCACATCACCAGCGGGATCACCAGCCACCAGCTGCCGGTCAGCCGCAGCCCGAAGTACGGCAGCGTCGCCACGACCAGGAACAGCGCGGTCTGCGTCAGCGCCATCAGCATGGTCATGGAGATACGCGCGGCCACGACCTCCCAGGCCCGGATCGGCGACAGCCGCATCCGCTGCAGGATCTTCTTGCGGCGCAGCGTCACCAGCGTCAGCGCCGTGCTGAACACCGCGCTGGAGGCGATGGCCCAGCCCATCAGGCCCGGGGTCAGGTACTGGATCGGCTTGACCGACTCGTCCTCGACCTGGCTCGCCCTCAGCGTGTACGTGGGCGGTGTGCCGGTCGCGGCGAGGTTCGCCTGCTCCAGCACCGCGTTGAGCGTGGCGCGGGCGGAGGCGCCCTTGACGGAGTCGGCGGCGCTGTAGCGCAGGACGACGGTCCCGCCGTGCTGCTCGACCAGCGCGTCGTAGTCGCCCTTGCGGACCTTCGCCAGCGCCGACTTCTCGTCGCTCACCCTGGTGACGGTGGCGGCCTTGGCCAGCTGGTCGCGCTGACCGGCGGTGAGCGAGTCGAGCACCTTCACCGGGCCGACCTGGGCGACCTTGATGTGCGCGGTGCCGTCGCTCTTGAACAGCGTGCCGAACAACAGCAGGAACAGGATCGGGAAGATCAGCAGGAAGAAGATCGTGCCCTTGTCGCGCAGCACGCTCAGGATCATGGTCCGGGACAACTCCCGTACCGGGTTGAGCCGGTCCTTCCCGGAACCGCCGCGGTCGCCCTTCGGGACCTCGCCGCCGGTCCCGGCGTCCTTGCGTCCGGCGTCCCCGCTTCCCGTGCCCGGCGCGCCGCCGCCTTCGCCGGCCGTCGTCCCCGCGATGCGCGGGGTCGTCTCCTCGATGCTCACGAGCGGTACTCCCGTCCGGTCAGCTGGAGGAACACGTCCTCCAGGGTGGCGCCGCGAACCTCCAGGCCGCGCAGGGCGCCCCGGTCGGCCAGGACGGACAGCACCGGTCCCGGCGTGACGGTCGCGACCGTCAGCAGCACCCCGTCGTCCTCCACCGTCGCGTCGGCCACCCCTGCGGTCTTCAGCAGATCCCGCAGCGCGTCCGGCGTGACGAGCCCGGATTCCACGCTCACCCGCACCATGTTGTCGAGTTCACGGACGAGCGCCGCCGGGGCGCCGGTCCGGAGCACCTTGCCGCGCTCCATCACGGACACGCGGTCGCACAGGACCTCCGCCTCGTCGAGGTAGTGCGTGGTGAGGACCACCGTGCGGCCCTCCTCGTTGACGTCCCGCAGCAGGTCCCACAGATTGCGGCGGGCCTGCGGGTCCAGGCCGGCGGTCGGCTCGTCCAGGAAGACGATCTCCGGGTCGTGCACCAGACCGCAGGCGATCGACAGACGCTGCGCCTGCCCGCCCGACAGCTTGTCCGCGGGCACCTTGCCGAACTCGGTCAGCCCGACCCGCTCCAGCATCGCGTCGGCCTGCCGCGCGCCGACCCGGTAGAACGACGCGAACAGCCGGATCGTCTCCCGCGTCGTCAGCTTGTCGAGGAACGACGACGCCTGGAACTGCACGCCGATCCGCGTCAGCAGATCCAGGTTGCGCGGCCAGGGGCTCTGCCCGAAGAGCTCGATCCGGCCCTCGTCGGGCTCGCGGACGCCCTCCAGGATCTCGAGCGTGGTCGTCTTGCCGGCTCCGTTGGGGCCGAGGATGCCGTAGAACTCGCCCGTCTCGATGCGCAGGGAGACCCCGTCGACGGCCTGGATGTCCCCGTACCGCTTGCGTACGCCGTCCGCGACGATCGCCGGCGCCGTCATGACGCGTCCTGCCTGGGCCGGCGAAGCCGCGTGCCGGCTCCGCCGCACATGAACTGATGGTCCATCACTCGACTGTCGTCTTTCCGTGATCGGGTTGGGGGGATCGGTTGTGGGGAGGCTGGGAGCCGGGCCGGGGGGCCGGGCCGGGAGGGTGTCGGCCCGGCCCTCGCGTCCGCCCCCGCCGGTTGCGCGAGGCGGCCGGGCAGGGACGGCGGCAGGTACCGCATCTCGGGCGGTGCGGTGCGCAGCCCAGCCCAGCACAGGCCGCGCCGGAGAGGCCATCGATGCCGCCGAAGACTAGGGAATCGCCCGTACTCCGGCCCGCGGAAACGGGAACGCTCCGTTCTCGCACCCGCCGCCTTCCGTACGTTCGTCCCGTGCACGCCCGCGACCGGCCTCCGGCGGTGAACGACGGGACTGCGGCCGGCCGGGACCGTCACGGTCACCGCGAGCGCCGGGGCCCGTGCGGCACCCGCCGTCACAGCGAACGCACGGGCTCCGTGCGGCTTGCGCCGTCACCCCGGCGCCGACCGCGAGCGTCGCCGTCACCGCGACGGCGTCGAGCGCGCCGGAGCCCGTGCGCTCGCGCCGCCACGCGACGGCGGCCGTCTCCCCGGCTTCGGCCGGAACGGCCGCTGTGCGGGGGCCCGGACCGCTGTCACGGTGGTTTCGGGCCGGGACGGCCGGCGCGCGAGGGCCGCTGATGCCGCGGCTCGGATCCCGGCCGTCGCGGCGCGTGGACGACAGCCCACCCCCCAAACCCCCCACAACCACCGCACAGGATCGAGGACTTCACGATGCCCCTCACCGACCGGGACCGGGCCGTTCCTCCCGACGGCGGGCCCGGCCGTTCCGGGACCGCCGCTCGGACTCCGGCCCCCCGCACCCCACCGGAACGCCTGCCCCCGTTCGCCCTGGCGCCGGTGAGCTGCGTCGCCGGCGTGACCGCCGCGCTGCTGCTGCTCACCGCGCGCCGGTTCGGGTACTTCAGCGACGAGCTGTACTTTCTCGCCGCCGGCCGGCACCCCGCCTGGGGGTACGCCGACCAGCCGCCGCTGCTGCCCCTGCTCGCCCACGCCATCGACAGCATCGCGCCGGGCTCGTTGCTGTGGCTGCGTGCGCCGGCCGCCGCCGCGACCGCGGGGGGCGTGGTGTTCACCGCCCTCCTCACCCGGGAACTGGGCGGCCGGCGGGCCGCCCAGACGGCCGCCGCGGGCGCGTACGCCGTCTCGCCGGTGATGCTGCAGATGGGCCACCTGCTCATCACCGCCACGCCGGACATCTTCCTGACGACCGTCAGCACCTGGCTGCTGGTGCGCTGGGTCCGCACCCGGCGCGACCGGCTGCTGCCGCTCCTCGGCCTGACCGCCGCCGTGTCCCTGCAGGTGAAGTTCCTCAGCGCCGGCTTCTGGGCGGTCCTCGCGGTGGCGCTGCTGCTCGCCGGCCCGCGCGCCCTGCTGCTACGGCCCCTGCTGTGGGCGTCGGCGGCCGGCGCGCTGCTCACCGCGGTGCCCGGGCTGCTGTGGCAGCACCGCCACGGCTGGCCGCAGCTGGCCATGGCCTCCGTGATCTCGCGGGAGGTCGCCGCCGACGAGGGCGGGCGGTCGCAGTTCCTGCCCACGGTCCTGTCGGCCGCCGGACTCGCCGGAGCCGTACTGCTCTGTGCGGGACTGCTGCGGCTGCTGTTCGCCCGGGAGGCCCGCCCCCACCGCTTCCTCGGGCTGACCTTCGCCGGCCTGTGCGCCTGCTACCTGTACGTCGACGGACGGCCGTACTACGTCGCCGGGCTCTTCCCCGTCCTGTGGGCGGCCGGCGCCACCGCCCTGCAAGGGCTGCGCGCCACCCGGCCGCGCCGGTGGGCGACCGGCCTCGCCTACGTGCTGTCCGCGGCGCTCGCCGTACAGGTCCTGCCGGTGTACCCGGTGCACCGCCTCACCGCGCCCTCCGCCGACCGGCTGGCCCGCGAGAGCGTCGGCTGGCCCGACCTCGCCGCCTCCGTGGCCCGCGTCCACCGCGCCCTGCCGCCCGATGTGCGCCGACGCGCCCTGATCATCACCGACCGCTACGACCAGGCGGGCGCCCTCGACCGGTACGGCCCCGCACTCGGCCTGCCCCGGCCCTACAGCGGCCACCGCGGCTACGCGGACCTGGGCCGCCCCACCGACGACTCCGCGCCCGTCGTGTTCGTCGGCGCCGACGCCCGCTACCTGCGCCGCTTCTTCACCCACGTGGCGCGGCGCGGCACCGTCACCAACGCCGAGGACGTCCACAACCTCAACTGGGGCGCCCCGATCTGGCTCTGCGAGGGCAAGCGCGCACCGTGGCGCACCCTGTGGCCCAGGCTCTCCCACCTGGACGACCACGCGGCCGGATAGCGCACCCTACGGGACCGGGGGCGGCCCCTTGCGGGACCGCCCCCGGGTGTGCACGGGGCCGGCGTGCCCGTGCACGCATGTCAGCCCCAGGTCACGGGCAGCGCGTACACGCCGTAGTGCATCGCCTTGTCGCGCAGCGGGATCTCGTGCGGCTCGACCGCCAGCCGCAGGTCCGGGAAGCGATCGAACAGCTTCTGGTAGCCCAGGCGCAGCGTCGCCCGCGCCAGGTGCTGGCCCAGGCACTGGTGGATGCCGAAACCGAACGCCAGGTGCCGGCGCGAGGGCCGGGTGACGTCGAAGACCTCCGGGTTCTCGAACTGCTCGGGGTCCCGGTTGGCGGCCGGCAGCGACAGCACCACCGTCTGCCCGGCCTCGATCTTCCTGCCGCCGATCTCCACGTCCTCCAACGCCACCCGGCTCGCACCCATGTGAGAGATCGTCAGGTAACGGAGCAGCTCCTCCACCGCCCGCTCCATCAGCTCGGGCCGCTTGCGGATCTTCTCCAGCTGCTCCGGGTGCTCCAGCAGCGCGAACGTGCCGAGGCCCAGCATGTTCGGGGTGGTGTCCAGGGCGCCGCCGATGGTGATCCAGGCGATGTTCGCCAGCTCCTCCTCGGTCAGCTCCCCGGTCTTCACCAGCTTGCCCAGCAGCTTGTCGTTGGGCTCGGCGAACAGCTCCTTCACGATCCGGGCCAGCGTCTGGTCCAGGGCCGTGTTGTGCTCGACGAACTCCTCCAGCGTGTAGTCGATCCGCATGATCGCCGAGAAGTGCCTGTCGAGCTCGGCGATGTCCTCCTCCGGGACGCCCATCACCGAGTGCACCGACCGGTACACGACCTTCTGCACGAACGCCGGCAGCAGGTCCACCGGCGGCTCCAGCCCGGCCATCTCGTCGAGCACGCCGTCGATGATCCCGGCGAGCGTCGGCTCGTACTCCTGGATCTTGCGGACCGTGAAGAAGCCCGTCAGCAGACGCCGGTACCGGGTGTGGTCGGGCGCGTCCATGCGGACGAAGGAACCCGGCGGCGACGGCTTCGGGTCGTAGTTCTCCACCTCGAACGGCGGCGACGCCACCAGCGCCAGCAGCTCGGCGCGGTGGCTGAACCGCGGGTCGGTCATGATGGCCCGCACATGTTCGTGCCGGGTCACGAGCCAGCCGTCCTTGCGGCCCGGCGCGATGTCGAACGTCAGCGGGCTGATCGGGTCTTCCTCGCGCAGCCGGCGGTACTCCGGGTCGGGGTCGAAGGGGCAGGTGCGGTCGGTCGGTATCACAGGGGGTTTCGGCTCGAAGGCCATGGGACTCCTCCGTCTGATGGGGGTTGCGTCCGCCCGGGTGCGCCGCTCAGGCCCGCCGGACCGTCAGCGGCAGCTGCCGAAGACCGAAGACGTTGACACGGTTGTCGAAGTAGGACAGCGGGCTGTCGCGGTCCACCCGGATGTCGGCGTACCGGTCGAGCATCAGATCGAGCGCGATCCGCCCCTCCATACGGGCCAGCGGGGCGCCCAGGCAGTAGTGGATGCCGTGCCCGAAGGCGAGCTGCTTGGCATTGGGCCGGTTCGGCACGAAACGGTCCGGCTCGGGGAAGACCCGCTCGTCGCGGTTGGCGGACAGCAGCCAGAGGTACACCATCGTGTTCTCCGGCACCTTCTCCCCGGCGATCTCCACGGGCGCCGTCGGCACCCGCTCGATCTTCAGGAACGGCGGCCGCAGCCGCAGCACCTCCTCGGTGAAGGGGGCGATCCGCGCCCGCTCCTCGCGCAGCCGGCCCAGCTCCCCCTCCTCCTGGTCGAGGGTCAGCAGCATGTTGCCCAGCAGCACCGCCGTGGTGACATGACCGGCGAGCAGCAGCAGCGCGGCGAAGCTCACCACGTCCTCGTCGTTCAGGCGCTCCCCGTCGACCTCCGCCCGCACCAGCAGGCTCATCAGGTCGTCGTGCTCGCGCGCCCGCCGCTCCGCGACGTGCCCGCGCAGATAGGCGTCCAGCTCCTGCACGGTCCTGCCGAGGACCTCCGCCCCCTCGGGCGTCTCCCAGTTCACCGTCAACAGGTTGTCCGCCCACACCTGGAACAGCGGCCGGTCCGCGGGCGGCACACCGAGCATCGACGAGATCACGATCACCGGCAGCGGATTGGCGAACGCCTCCACCAGGTCGAAGCGGTCCGCGCCGGCCAGCCCGTCGAGCAGCTCCGTGGCGACCTCGGTGATCCGCGGCGCCAGCTCGCTGATCATCTTCGCGGTGAACACCTTGCTCACCAGCCGGCGCAGCTTGCCGTGCCGCGGCGGGTCCAGCAGCAACAGCGTGCCGCCGGGCGGCTGGCGCTCGCCGTTCGACAGCCGGGTCACCGTGTCCGAGGAGAACATCGCCGGGTCGGCGGTGATCCGCTGCACGTCCTCGTGCCGGAACACGTGATAGCGGCCCTCCGGATCACACCACACCGGCTGCTCGTCACGCATCCGCCGCAGCCAGGCCAGCAGGCTCGCTCCGCCGTCCATGCCCACTTCGGGCGGCGCGGAGACCTCGGGGCCGGCGGGATCGGGCACGGCTGTCATCGGAAGAACCCCTCTCTTCAGGGCAGTCCGCACGGGCGGCGGGGGCGGAAGCGACCCCAGGGCAGCACGAGCCCCGAAGCCGGGGCCACAAACACCGCCGAACTCTAGGGATTTGCCGGTCCCGGCAGCCCGGGGGGACCGCCCCGGGCAACTAGGGGATTTTTCAGAGTCGGAGGTCAAGCGGCCGTCGACGCCCTGCCCGCCCCCAGACTTGACCGGGTTCGACGTGTTCGAAAAGCCATGCGGACCGCGTGGGTGTCCGAGCCTGAGGAGAGCCGGTGCTGTCTACCGTCCCGAGCGCAGCGGGCCTGCCGTCGGTCGGGTCCGCCGTGGTGCGCGACCCGAGCCTGGGGGGCGAGCTGTGAGCGAAGACCGCCTGCGCGAATACCTGAAGCGCGTCACCGCCGACCTGCACCGCACCACCAACCGGGTGCGCGAGCTGGAGGCCAGGGATCACGAGCCGATCGCCATCGTGTCCATGGCGTGCCGCTACCCCGGCGGGGTACGCACCCCCGAGGACCTGTGGCGCCTCGTCGCCGACGGCCGCGACGCCATCACCCCGTTCCCCGAGGACCGCGGCTGGGACGTCGACTCCCTCTACCATCCCGACCCCGAGCACCCGGGCACCTGCTACACCCGGGAAGGCGGCTTCCTGCACGACGCCGCCGACTTCGACCCGGACTTCTTCGGCATGTCCCCGCGCGAGGCCCTGGGCACCGACCCGCAGCAGCGCCTCCTGCTGGAGATCTCCTGGGAGGCCCTGGAACGCGCCGGACTCGCACCGGGCAGCCTGCGCGGCAGCCCCACCGGCGTGTTCGTCGGCGTCATGTACAACGACTACGGCTCCCGCTTCGACGCGCCGCCGCCCGGCCTCGAGGGATTCATCGGCAACGGCAGCGCCGGCAGCATCGCCTCCGGCCGCGTCGCCTACACCCTCGGCCTGGAAGGCCCCGCGGTCACCGTCGACACCGCCTGCTCGTCCTCCCTCGTCGCCCTGCACCTGGCCTGCCGGGCGCTGCGGGCGGGGGAGTGCTCCCTGGCCCTCGCCGGCGGCGTCGCCGTCATGTCCACCCCTGTCACCTTCACCGAGTTCAGCCGCCAGCGCGGACTCTCCCCCGACGGCCGCTGCAAGTCCTTCGCCGAGGCCGCCGACGGCACCGGCTGGGGCGAGGGCGCAGGACTCGTCCTCCTGGAGCGCCTGTCCGACGCCCGCCGCAACGGGCACCCGGTGCTCGCCGTGATCCGCGGCAGCGCCGTCAACCAGGACGGCGCGAGCAGCGGCCTGACCGCCCCCAACGGCCCCTCCCAGCAGCGGGTGATCCGGGCCGCCCTGGCGTCGGCCGGGCTGACCCCGGCGGACGTGGACGCGGTGGAGGCGCACGGCACGGGTACGACGCTGGGCGACCCGATCGAGGCGCAGGCGCTCCTCGCCACCTACGGCCAGGACCGCGAACGCCCCCTGTATCTGGGCTCGTTGAAGTCCAACATCGGGCACACCCAGGCCGCCGCCGGTGTCGGCGGCGTCATCAAGATGGTCATGGCGATGCGCCACGGGGTGCTGCCCCGCACCCTCCACGTGGACCGGCCGTCCTCGCACGTCGACTGGTCGACCGGCGCCGTCGAACTCCTCACCGAAGCCCGCGACTGGTCGGCCCCGGAGGACCGCCCGCGCCGCGCGGGCGTCTCCGCGTTCGGCGTCAGCGGCACGAATGCGCATGTGGTGTTGGAGGAGGTGCCGCAGGAGTCTGTCGGGTCCGGGTCCGGGTCTGGGGCCGATGGTGGCGGTGTGGTGGTGTGGCCGCTGTCGGCGCGGGGCGAGGGTGCGTTGCGGGCGCAGGCGGCGCGGCTGCTGGAGTCCGTGGCCGACGGGTCGGGGTCGGCGGCGGATGTGGGGTGGTCGCTGGCGGTGACGCGGTCGGTGTTCGAGGACCGTGCGGTGGTGGTGGGCTCGGACTGGGAGGAGTTGCGGTCCGGGCTGGCCGCGGTGGCGGCGGGTGAGTCGCATGCGCGGGTGGTGCGGGGTACGGCGGTGCGGGGGCGTACGGCGTTCCTGTTCGCCGGTCAGGGTTCCCAGCGCCTGGGCATGGGCCGGGAGTTGTACGGGCGCTTCCCGGTGTTCGCGGCGGCCTTCGACGCGGTGGATGCGGAACTGCCGTTCGATCTGAAGGCGGTCGTCTTCGGTGAGGACGCCGACGCGCTGAATCGCACGGAGTTCGCGCAGCCGGCGCTGTTCGCGCTGGAAGTGGCGTTGTTCCGGCTGCTGGAGTCGTGGGGTGTGCGCCCGGATGTGCTGGCGGGTCACTCCATCGGTGAGATCGCTGCCGCGCATGTGGCGGGTGTGTGGTCGCTGGCGGATGCGTGCCGTCTGGTGGCGGCGCGTGGCCGCCTGATGCAGGCGCTGCCGGCCGGTGGTGCGATGGCGGCGGTGCAGGCCTCGGAGGACGAGGTGCTGCCTCTGCTCGGTGAGCAGGTGGGCATCGCTGCGGTCAACGGGCCGCAGGCGGTGGTGATTTCGGGCGCCGCAGAGGCCGTGGAGGAGATCGCCTCCCGCTTCCGTGCCGAGGGCCGCAAGGTCACGTCTCTGCGCGTGAGCCACGCCTTCCACTCGCCGCTCATGGAGCCGATGCTCGCCGACTTCCGCAAGGTCGCGCGGAGCCTGTCGTACGACCGTCCCAAGTTCCCCATCGTGTCCACGGTGACCGGTGTGTCCGCGAGCGACGAGGAGATCACCTCCCCCGAGTACTGGGTGGACCACGTCCGCCGCACCGTCCGCTACGCCGACGCGCTCCAGGCGCTCGCCGAGCGCAAGGTGAGCCGGTTCCTGGAAGTCGGCCCGGACGGCACCCTCACCGCCCTCGCCCGGTCGGTCTTCGACGGCGGTACCCGGGTCGTGGTGCCCGCGCTGCGCAAGGAGGGGTCGGAGCAGGTCGCCCTGCTGAGCGCCGTCGGTGCGCTGCACGTACACGGGCTCAGCCCCGACTGGTCCACGCTCTTCCCGGGGGCGAGGAACGTCACGCTGCCCACCTATCCCTTCCAGCGGCGCCGGTACTGGCTCGACCCGCCGTCCGGCAGCGGGCGACGCGCCGGTGGGCATCCTCTGCTGGGGGCCGTGGTGACGCTGGCCGACTCGTCCGCCGTCGTGTCCACCACCGTGCTGTCCGCCCGCAGCCATCCCTGGCTGGCCGACCACACCGTCGCCGGCCGGGCCGTGCTGCCGACGGCCGCGTACCTCGACTTCGCCCTGCACCTCGGCGCCCGCGTCGGGTGCGACCACGTCGCCACGCTCGACCAGGAGCAGGCCCTCGTCCTGGACGACCGTACGTCCGTCGAGCTGCAGGTCGTGCTGGACGCCCCCGGCGACGACGGCACCAGGCCGTTCGCCTGCTACTCCCGCCCGGTCACCCCGACCGGCGCCGCGGCGGACGGTGACGCGGACACGGACCGGCCCTGGACCCGTCACGCGCACGGCGTCCTCGCGCCCGCCGAGGCACTGGCACCCGCGCCTTCCGAGCCGGTCGGCGACGCCGGCGCCTGGCCTCCGGCAGACGCCGAGGAGCTGGACCCCGCCGAGGTCGACGCCCTGTACGACGCCTCGCGGGACGGCGGACTCGACCACGGTTCCGCCTTCCGTGCGCTCACCGCCGTGTGGCGGGCCGGTGACGAGGTGTACGCCGAGGCCGTCGTACCCAAGGAACTGCAGGCGGACGCGCTGCGGGCCGCGCTGCACCCGGTGCTCCTGGACGCGGCCCTGCACACGGCCCCCGCGTTCGGCCGGGCCGGGTCGGTCGCCGTGGCATGGCGGGACTGCACCCTGTACGCCGCCTCCGCCGAGGCGCTGCGTATCCGGGTGCGCCCGCTGGCCGACGGCGCCCTGCGGCTGGACCTGACCGACGACACCGGCGCACCGGTCGCCACCGTGGGCGAGGTGACCGTCACACCGGCCGCCGAGTTGCCGCTTCCGGCCGTCGAAGACGCCCTCACCGACGATCTGTTCGCCGTGAAGTGGGTCGAACTCCCCAGGCGTGACGCTGAGCTGACGAACACGCATTCGGCCGTCCTCGGTGACGGGCCCGCCCCGGCGGACGCCGTGCGGTACGCGGACGCGGAGGCCATGTTCGCCGCCCTCGACGAAACCGGTGCCGCCGTCCCCGAGTTGGTGTTCCTGCCCGTGAGCACGGAGGGCGCCGAACTGCCCGCCTGCGTGCACGAGGCGACCGCCCGGACACTGGGCGTGCTGCGGCGCTGGACGGCCGACGAGCGGACCGCGGGCGCCCGTCTGGTCGTGGTCACCCGTCACGCCGCCGCTGTACGGGACGGCGAGCCCGTCGCCGACCTCGCGGCCTCCGCCGTGCGCGGTCTGCTGCGCTCCGCCCAGTCGGAGAACCCGGGACGCTTCCTGCTCCTCGACATCGACGGCGAGGCCCGGGCCGACGCCCTCCCGGCCGCCGCCGTGAACGCCCTCGACGACGGTGAGACCGAGATCGCCCTGCGCGCCGGACGCGTGTACGGCGCCCGCCTCACCCGCCACCGGGCCGGTACGACCGCCCCCGCCGCCTTCGATCCCGAGCGCACCGTCCTCGTCACCGGCGCGGGCGGCACCCTAGCGGCCGCCGTGGCCCGGCACCTGGTGGCGGCGCACGGCGTGCGGCATCTGCTGCTCGCCGGCCGGCGCGGCCCGGACGCGCCGGGCGCCGCCGCGCTGCGCGCCTCCCTCGAGGAGGCGGGCGCGGAGGTGACGATCGCGGCGTGCGACGTCGCCGACCCCGCAGCGCTGACCGAACTGCTCGCGGGCGTGCCCGAGGAGCACCCGCTCGGGGCCGTCTTCCACGCCGCCGGTGTCATCGACGACGGCGTGATCGGCACGCTCACCGACGAGCGGCTGTCTGCCGTGCTGCGCCCGAAGGCGGACGCCGCGGTGCACCTAGAGCGGCTCACCCGGAACCAGGACCTGTCGGCGTTCGTGCTGTTCTCGTCCGCCGCCGCCACCTTCGGCGGCCCCGGCCAGGGCAACTACGCGGCCGCCAACGCCTTCCTGGAGGCGCTGGCCACCACCCTGCGGGCGCAGGGCCGGCCGGCGTACGCCCTCGGCTGGGGGCTGTGGGCTGAGAACAGCGGCATGACCGCCGGGCTGGGCGACGCCGACCGCGGGCGCATGGCCCGCGCCGGCGTGGCCGCCCTGCCCACCGACGACGCCGTCGCCCTGCTCGACCGCGCCCTGGCGCAGGATCGCGCCGTGCTGCTGCCGGTCCGGCTGGACCTCGCCGCCGCCCGCGCCGCCACCACGCCCACCCCGGCCCTGCTGCGCGACCCGGCCGCCCCCGCGCGCCGTACCGGAACCGCCGGACGGGCGGGCGTACGGCTGGCCCGGACGCTCGCCGCGCTCCCGGAGACCGAACGGCCCACCGCCGTGCTGCGGCTGCTGCAGACGGAGATCGCCGCCGTCCTCGGCCACGCGCCCGGCGCCCCGGCCGCCGACCCCGAACGCGCCTTCCGCGACCTCGGCTTCGACTCGCTCACCGCGGTCGACCTGCGCAACGCGCTGGAGCGGCGCACCGGCCTCAAACTCGCCCCGACCGTCGCCTTCGACCACCCCACCCCGGCCGCGCTCGCCGCCCACCTGCTGCGCGCCCTGCCGGCCGACGACCGGCGCGGCCCGCAGGCCGCCGGCGCCCGGACCCGCACCACGCGCGCCGGCGCCGACGAGCCCATCGCCATCGTCGGCATGGCCTGCCGGCTCCCCGGCGGCGCCGACACCCCCGAACGGCTGTGGGAACTGCTCGCCTCCGGCGCCGACGGCCTCACCGACTTCCCCGCCGACCGGGGCTGGGACCTCGGCTCCCTCTACCACCCCGACCCCGACCACGAGGGCACCAGCTACACCCGCACCGGCGGGTTCCTCGACGGAGTCGACCGGTTCGACCCGGCGTTCTTCGGCATCTCGCCCCGCGAGGCGCTGGCGATGGACCCGCAGCAACGGCTGCTGCTGGAGGTGTGCTGGGAGGCGGTGGAGCGCGCCGGCGTCGACCCGCGCACCCTGCGCGGCTCCCGCACCGGCGTCTTCGCCGGCACCAACGGCCAGGACTACACCGCGCTGCTGCGCACTTCGGCGGAGGACGTCGACGGCTACCTCGGCACCGGCAACGCCGCCAGTGTCGTCTCCGGCCGCATCTCCTACACCCTCGGTCTGGAGGGCCCCGCCGTCACCGTCGACACGGCCTGCTCGTCGTCGCTGGTCGCCCTGCACTGGGCGGTGCGGGCGCTGCGCGCGGGGGAGTGCGACCTCGCGCTCGCCGGCGGTGTCACCGTGATGTCGACCCCGGCCGCCTTCCTGGAGTTCAGCCGCCAGCGCGGCCTCGCGCCCGACGGCCGCTGCAAGGCCTACTCCGACGACGCCGACGGCACCGGCTGGGGCGAGGGCGCCGGCATGCTGCTCGTCGAGCGGCTGTCCGACGCCCGCCGCAACGGACACCGGGTGCTGGCCGTCGTCCGCGGCAGCGCCGTCAACTCCGACGGCGCGTCCAACGGACTCACCGCGCCCAACGGCCCCTCCCAGGAGCGGGTCATCCGCGCCGCGCTCGCCGACGCCGGGCTCACCCCCGCCGACGTCGACGCCGTCGAGGGGCACGGCACCGGAACCGTCCTCGGCGACCCCATCGAGGCGCAGGCGCTGCTGGCCACCTACGGCCAGGACCGCGAACGCCCGCTGTGGCTCGGCTCGGTGAAGTCCAACCTCGGGCACACCCAGGCCGCCGCCGGTGTCGCCGGCGTCATCAAGACCGTCCTGGCGCTGCGCCACGCCGAACTGCCCCGCACCCTGCACGCCGACCGGCCCTCCACTCACGTCGACTGGGACTCCGGCGCGGTACGGCTGCTCACCGAGGCCCGGCCCTGGCCGCACGACCCGGCCCGGCCCCGGCGCGCCGGTGTGTCGTCCTTCGGGTTCAGCGGCACCAACGCCCATGTCATCCTCGAAGAGGCCCCGCCCGCCCCCGGGCAGGACGGGGACACGGCGATACCGGCCCGGCCCGCAGCCGGGGACCGCCCCGCCGTCCACGGCCTGCTCGCCTGGCCGCTGGCCGCCCGTTCCCCGCAGGCGCTGCGCGCGCAGGCCGCGCGGCTCGCCGACCACGTCACCCGGCACCCGGAGCTGTCCGCCGCCGACATCGGCCACTCGCTGGCCACCACCCGTACGCCGTTCGAGCACCGGGCGGTCCTGCTCGGCCGCGACCGCGACGACCTGCTCGCCGACCTCAGCCTGCTCGCCGCCGCCGAACCGGGCGCCGAGGAGGGCGGCGCCGCGCTGCGCTCCGCCCGCACCGCGTTCCTGTTCACCGGGCAGGGCTCCCAGCGCCCCGGCATGGGCGCCGGACTGCACGCCGCGTTCCCCGTGTTCGCCGACGCCTTCGACGAGGTGTGCGCCCACTTCGGGCCCGGCGTCCTCGACACGCCCCTGCGCGAGGCCGTCCTCGGCGACGCGGGACACCTGCTGGACCGCACCGGCTACGCCCAGCCCGCCCTGTTCGCGTTCGAGGTGGCCCTGTACCGCCTCGTGCGCTCCCTCGGGGTGACGCCCGACCACCTGCTGGGCCACTCCATCGGCTCGCTGGCCGCCGCGCACGCCGCCGGGGTGCTCTCCCTGCCCGACGCCTGCGCCCTTGTCGCCGCCCGCGCCCGGCTGATGGACGCCCTGCCCGACGGCGGCGCCATGGCCGCCCTGCAGGCCGCGGAGGAGGAGGTGCTGCCGCTCCTCGGCGACGGCGTGGGCATCGCCGCCGTCAACGGCCCCCGCTCGGTGGTGGTCTCCGGCGAGGAGACCGCCGTCCTCGACGTGGCCGCCCGTATCGAGGGCCTGGGCCGGCGCACCAGGCGGCTGCGCGTCAGCCACGCGTTCCACTCGCCGCTCATGGAGCCCATGCTGGACGCCTTCCGCGAGGTCGCCGCCGGCCTGGACTACCAGGAGCCGGTCATCCCGGTGATCTCCGACGTCACCGGCCGCCCGGCCACCCCCGCGGAACTCGCCTCGCCCGACTACTGGGTGCGCCACGTCCGCCAGGCCGTCCGCTTCCACGACGGCGTGCGCGCCCTGGAGGAGTCCGGCGTCGGCCGCTACCTGGAGATCGGCCCCGACGGCACGCTCACCGCGCTCGCCGCCGACGCCGTCACCGCCCCCGACCGGTGCGCGGCCGTCGCCCTGCTGCGCCCCGGCCGGGACGAGACCGGCAGCCTGCTCTCCGGGCTGGCTCAGGCGCACGTGTACGGCGTGGACGTCGACTGGACCGCCGCCGCACCCGGCTCCGGCCGCGTCGTCGACCTGCCCACCTACCCCTTCCAGCGGCAGCGCTACTGGCCCGGCACGCGCGGCCGCAACGCGGGCGACCTCGCCGCGGCCGGTCTCGCCGACGCCGGGCATCCGCTGCTCGGCGCCCGCGTCGACCTCGCCGACTCCGACGAGTACGTCTTCACCAGCCGGCTCTCCCTGGCGGACCAGCCGTGGCTCGCCGACCACGCCGTCGGCGGCACCGCCATCCTGCCCGGCACCGCCTACCTCGACCTCGCCCTGCTCGCCGGGGCCCGCGCCGGCTGCGACCGGGTCGTCGAACTGACCCTGCTGGAGCCGCTGGCGCCGGCCCCCGGCCAGGCCTTCGCCCTGCAGGTGCGGCTGGGCGTGCCCGACGCCGACGGCAACCGCCGGATCGGCGTGCACTCCCGCCCCGTCGACGCCGGCCCCGACCGGCCCTGGACCCGCCACGCCGACGGCATCCTCGGCGCCGACAGCGCCCCCGAGCCCGACGCGCCGCTCGCCGACTGGCCGCCCGCGGGCGCCGAGGAACTCGCCGTCGAGGACACCTACGACCGGCTCGCCGACGCCGGCTTCGGCTACGGCCCTGTCTTCCAGGGCCTGCGCGCCGCCTGGCGGTCGGGCACGGAGGTGTACGCCGAGATCGCGCTGCCGGAGCAGGCGCACCCCGACGCCCCCCGCTACGGCGTGCACCCCGCCCTCCTCGACGCCGCCCTGCACGCCACCGCGTTCCTGCCCATGGACGACTCCGCCCGGGGCCGGCTGCCGTTCTCCTGGCGGGACGTCACCCTGCACGCCACCGGCGCCACCTCCGTCCGCGTACGGCTCCGTCTGCGCGACGGCGACGCCGTCGCCCTGGACGTCGCCGACACCACCGGGCGGGCCGTCGCCTCCATCGGCGCCCTCACCCTGCGCGCCGTCGGCCCCGACGCGCTGCGCGCCCGCCCCGACCGCGGCGCCGGCGACCTCTACCGGCTCGACTGGCAGCCGCAGCCCACCGGCCTGGGCACCGAGGCAGCCCTGACGGTGCTCGGCGACGACGCGGGACGCGCGTTCGCCGCGGACCTCGCCGCGGCGGGCGTCGCCGCCGACGTCACCGACACCACCGACCTCACCGCCCTCGCCGCACGCGACGCCGTCCCCGGCACGCTCCTCGCCGTCCTGCCCCACGACGACGCGCCCCTGGACCGTGCCGGACACGCGGCGGCGCAGCGGGCCCTCGCCCTCGTACGGCACCTCCTCGACGAGCCCCGGCTCCAGTCCACCCGGCTCGTCCTGGTGACCCGCGACGCCGTCATGCCGGACGGGCCCGCCGGGCCCGGCGTCCGCCATCCGGCCGCCGCCACCGCCTGGGGCCTGGTGCGCTCCGCCCAGTCCGAACACCCCGGCCGGTTCGTCCTGCTGGACACCGACGCCGCCTCCCTCACCGCGCTGCCCGCCGCACTGGCAGGCCCGGACGACCAACTCGCCCTGCGCGAGGGCACCGTGCACACGCCGCGCCTCGCCCGCACCGACGACTCCGCCGCACTGCGCCCGCCGCACGGCACGACCGCGCCCGCCTGGCGGCTGGACATGGTCCGCAAGGGAACCCTCGACGGACTCGAACTCGTCCCCGCCCCCGATGCCGAACGCCCCCTGAACGAGGGCGAGATACGCATCGCCGTGCGCGCCGCGGGCGTCAACTTCCGCGACGTCCTCAACGCCCTCGGCATGTACCCCGGCCCGGCCCGCGACTTCGGCCTGGAAGGCGCCGGCGTCGTCACCGAGACCGGCCCCGGCGTGACCGGGCTGCGCGTCGGCGACCGCGTGCTCGGCATGTTCCCCTCCGCCTACGGGCCCGTCGCCGTCGCCGACGCCCGCACCGTGGCCCGCATCCCCGACGGCTGGTCGTTCGCCCAGGCGGCGACCGTGCCGATCGTGTTCCTCACCGCCTACTACGCCCTCGTCGACCTCGGCCGCGTCGAGCCGGGGCAGACGGTCCTCGTGCACGCCGCGGCCGGCGGCGTCGGCATGGCCGCGACCCAGCTCGCCCGCCACCTCGGCGCCGAGGTGTACGCCACCGCAGGCCCCGGCAAGTGGGACGCCCTGCGCGCCGCCGGACTCGACGACGCGCACATCGCCTCCTCCCGCGACCTCGCCTTCGAGGACGCCTTCCGCGAGGCGACCGGCGGCCGCGGCGTCGACCTCGTCCTGGACTCCCTCGCGGGCGAGTTCGTCGACGCCTCCCTGCGCCTGCTGCCGCGCGGCGGGCACTTCCTGGAGATGGGCAAGACCGACGTCCGCGACCCCGCCGACGTCGCCGCCCGCCACCCCGGCGTGCACTACCGCGCCTTCGACCTGATCGAGGCCGGCCCCGACCGGATCGGGGAGATGCTCACCGCGCTCGTCGACCTGTTCGAGGCCGGTGTCCTCGCCCCGCTGCCCGTCACCCCGTGGG
Organism: Streptomyces sp. NBC_00557; assembly: GCF_036345995.1. NCBI lineage: Bacteria > Bacillati > Actinomycetota > Actinomycetes > Kitasatosporales > Streptomycetaceae > Streptomyces > Streptomyces sp. NBC_00557. The sequence continues at coordinate 499,691 of NZ_CP107796.1, read as the reverse complement.
ACGTCCGCCACGCCCCCGCGGCGTTCCGCCACATGGCGCAGGCCCGCCATATCGGCAAGGTCGTCCTCACGATGCCCGTGCCGCTCGACCCGGACGGCACCGTCCTGATCACCGGCGGCACCGGCGGCCTCGGCGCGCTGCTCGCCCGCCACCTCGTCACCGAACACGGCGTACGCCACCTGCTGCTCGCCTCCCGCAGCGGCCCCGGCGCCCCCGGCGCCGGGCAGCTCGCCGACGAACTCCGCGCGCTCGGCGCCGACGTGCGCATCGAGGCGGCCGACGTCGCCGACCGGGACCGGGCCGCCGCCCTGCTCGGCGCCGTACCCGACGCCCACCCGCTGACCGCGGTGGTGCACGCGGCCGGCGTCCTCGACGACACGGTCGTGGACCGGCTCACCCCCGAGCGGCTGGACGCCGTGCTGCGGCCGAAGCTGGACGCCGCCGCACACCTGCACGACCTCACCCGCCACCTCGACCTCTCGGCGTTCGTGCTGTTCTCCTCCGTCGCCGGCACCCTCGGCGCACCCGGCCAGGGCAACTACGCCGCCGCCAACGCGTTCCTCGACGCCCTCGCCGAGCACCGCCGCGCCTCGGGCCTGCCCGCCCTGTCCCTGCCCTGGGGCCCCTGGTCCCAGATCGCCGGCATGACCGGCGGCCTCACCGACGCCGACATCCGCCGCATGGAACGCGCCGGACTGCCGCCGCTCAGCCCGAAGGAGGGCCTGGCCCTGTTCACCGAGGCACTGGACCGGCCGTACGCCGTCCAGGCCCCGCTGGCCGTGGACCCCGCCCGCCTCGGCGCCGACGGCCCGGTGCACCCGCTGCTGGCCGCCCTCGCCCGCGTCCGGCGGACCGTCCGCGACCTCACGGCGACGGCGACCACCGGTTCCGGCGACACCGCCGGCCTCGCCGCGGAACTCCGCCGCCTCGGCGCCGCCGAACGGCACCGCAGGCTCGTCGAGGAGGTCTGCCGCCAGGTCGCCGCCGTCCTCGGGCACGCCTCCGCGGCCCGCATCGACCCCGACCAGTCCTTCAAGGAGCTGGGCTTCGACTCGCTCACCGCGGTCGAGCTGCGCAACCGGATGAACGCCGCCACCGGCGTGCTGCTGCCCGCCACGCTCGTCTTCGACTACCCGACGCCCGCCGTGCTCGCCGACCACCTGTGCCGCGAGCACTTCGCGGACGGCGACGACGGCGGCACCGGCCCCGCGACGGGCAACGGCGCCGCCGGCGAGCCCGACGAGGCGGCCATCCGCAAGCTGCTCATGTCCATCCCGATCACCACCTTCCGCGAGTCGGGCCTGCTGGACGCCCTGATGGCCCTCGCCCCCGCGGCGCCCGCCGCCGTCCCCGGCCCCCGCACCGGGAACCGGCCCGCCACCGCGACCGGCCCCGCCGCGGGCGGCCCCGCCGCGTCCGAAGAGGCGGAGGTGGACGTCGACGACCTCGACGTCGACGACCTGGTCCGGATGGCCCTGGGCGCCGACGACTGAGCGCCCTCCTCCCTCCCTTGTCCGACCCACCACCCGCCCCTGGCCCCGTGACCGCATCGAAGTGCGAAGTGTGGAGCTGAGCATGTCCTCCGAAAAAGTCGTCGAAGCCCTGCGTGCCTCGCTGCGGGAGAACGAACGGCTGCGCAAGCACAACCAGCAGCTGGAGCAGGCGATGACCGAGCCGGTCGCCATCGTCGCGATGGCGTGCCGCTGGCCGGGCGGGGCCGACACCCCGGAGGACTTCTGGCGGCTCCTCGCCGACGGCACGGACGCCATGACCGGCTTCCCCGCCGACCGCGGCTGGGACCTCGACGGCCTGTTCCAGCACGACGGCGGCCGGGGCAGCGCCGCCACCGAGGGCGGCTTCGTCCACGACGCCGACCGCTTCGACGCCGCCTTCTTCGGCATCTCCCCCCGCGAGGCCCTCGCCATGGACCCGCAGCAGCGGCTCCTGCTGGAGGTCGCCTGGGAGACCGTCGAACGCGCCGGCATCGCCCCCGCCGCCCTGCGCGGCAGCAGCACCGGCGTGTTCGTCGGCGCCAGCAACCAGGAGTACGGCTCCGGACTCCGCGAGATCCCCGAAGAGGTCGAGGGACACATCCTCACCGGCAACACCGGCAGCGTGGTCTCCGGCCGCGTCGCCTACACCCTCGGCCTGGAGGGCCCCGCGGTCACCGTCGACACCGCCTGCTCGTCCTCCCTCGTCGCCCTCCACCTCGCGGTGCACGCCCTGCGTGCGGGGGAGTGCTCCCTCGCCCTCGCCGGCGGCGTCGCCGTCATGTCCACCCCCGGCGCCTTCGTCGAGTTCAGCCGCCAGGGAGGCATGGCCGCCGACGGCCGCTGCAAGCCGTTCGCCGAGGCCGCCGACGGCACCGGCTGGGGCGAGGGCGCCGGCCTGCTCCTCTTGGAGCGCCTGTCCGACGCCCGCCGCAACGGACACCGGATCCTGGCCGTGATCCGCGGCAGCGCCGTCAACCAGGACGGCGCCTCCAACGGCCTCACCGCGCCCAACGGCCCCTCCCAGCAGCGGGTGATCCGCGCCGCCCTGGCGTCGGCCGGGCTGACCCCGGCCGACGTGGACGCCGTCGAGGCGCACGGCACGGGTACGACGCTGGGCGACCCGATCGAGGCGCAGGCGCTCCTCGCCACGTACGGCCAGGACCGCGAACGCCCGCTCTTGCTGGGCTCGGTGAAGTCCAACATCGGCCACACGCAGGCCGCCGCCGGTGTCGCGGGCGTCATGAAGATGGTGCTCGCCATGCAGCACGGGGTGCTGCCGCGCACCCTGCACGTCGATGCGCCGTCCTCGCACGTCGACTGGTCCGCCGGTGCCGTCGAACTCCTCACCGAACCCCAGGAATGGCCGACGCACGACGACCGCCCGCGCCGCGCGGGAGTGTCCTCCTTCGGCATCTCCGGCACGAATGCGCATGTGGTGTTGGAGGAGGTGCCGCAGGAGTCTGTCGGGTCCGGGTCCGGGTCTGGGGCCGATGGTGACGGTGTGGTGGTGTGGCCGCTGTCGGCTCGGGGTGAGGAGGCGTTGCGGGCGCAGGCGGCGCGGCTGCTGGAGTCCGTGGCCGACGGGTCGGGGTCGGCGGCGGATGTGGGGTGGTCGCTGGCGGTGACGCGGTCGGTGTTCGAGGACCGTGCGGTGGTGGTGGGCTCGGACTGGGAGGAGTTGCGGTCCGGGCTGGCCGCGGTGGCGGCGGGTGAGTCGCATGCGCGGGTGGTGCGGGGTGCGGCGGTGCGGGGGCGTACGGCGTTCCTGTTCGCCGGTCAGGGTTCCCAGCGCCTGGGCATGGGCCGGGAGTTGTACGGGCGGTTCCCGGTGTTCGCTGCGGCGTTCGACGCGGTGGACGCGGAACTGCCGTTCGATCTGAAGGCGGTCGTCTTCGGTGAGGACGCCGACGCGCTGAATCGCACGGAGTTCGCGCAGCCTGCGTTGTTCGCGCTGGAAGTGGCGTTGTTCCGGTTGCTGGAGTCGTGGGGTGTGCGCCCGGATGTGCTGGCGGGGCATTCGATCGGTGAGATCGCTGCCGCGCATGTGGCTGGCGTGTGGTCGCTGGCGGATGCGTGCCGTCTGGTGGCGGCGCGCGGCCGGTTGATGCAGGCGCTGCCGGCCGGTGGTGCGATGGTGGCGGTGCAGGCCTCGGAGGAGGAGGTGCTGCCCCTGCTCGGTGAGCAGGTGGGTGTTGCCGCCGTCAACGGGCCGCAGGCAGTGGTGGTTTCCGGCGCGGCTACGGCCGTCGAGGAGATCGCCTCGCGCTTCCGTGCCGAGGGCCGCAAGGTCACCGCTCTCCGTGTGAGCCATGCCTTCCACTCGCCGCTGATGGAGCCGATGCTCGCGGACTTCCGGGAGGTCGTGCGGAGCCTGTCGTACGACCGTCCCAAGCTCCCCATCGTCTCGACCGTGACCGGTGTGTCCGCGAGTGACGAGGAGTTGACGTCGCCCGAGTACTGGGTCGACCACGTCCGCCGCACCGTCCGCTACGCCGACGCCGTCCGCACCCTCGCCGACGAGCACGCCACCGTGCGCTTCCTGGAGCTCGGCCCCGACGGCACCCTCACCGCCCTCGCCGGGGCCGTGCTGCCCGCTGCGGAGTACGACGCCGAGGCGGCCGTCGAGCCACACGTCGCGGTGCCCGCGCTGCGCAAGGAAGGGCCGGAGCAGGTCGCCCTGCTGAGCGCCGTCGGTGCGCTGCACGCGTACGGGCTCAGCCCCGACTGGTCCGCGCTGTTCCCCGGCGCGAAGGCTCTCGCCCTGCCCACGTACGCCTTCCAGCGGCAGCGGTACTGGCTTGCGGACGTGGCCTCGAGCGGGGACGACGGACGGGGAGGGGCGGTCGACTCGGCGTTCTGGGCGGCCGTCCGCAAGGGTGACGTCCAGGAGCTGGCCGGGCGGCTGGCGCTGGACCCCGATGTCCTCGCGCCCGTGCTGCCCGCTTTGACGGCCTGGCACCACAGCAGCGTGCGGCGGTCCACCGCCGCGTCCTGGCAGTACCGCGAGACGTGGACGCCCCTGGAGGTCCCGGCCGGTGCGCCCTCCGGGGTCTGGCTGGTGCCGTTCTGCGCCGACGACGCCGAGGCCGCCGAGACCGCGGCCACCGTCGCGGACGCGTTCACCGCCGGCGGAGCCAGGGGGATCCCCGTACCGGTCGCCCCCGACGCCGACCGCGCCCGGATCACCGCCGCTCTGGGCGAGGCCCGCCATGGCGGCTCCGCCCAACTGCTCTCGCTGCTCGCGCTGACCGAGACCCCGCACCCCGGCCACGACGACGTGCCCCTCGGCCTGCACCTGAACACCCTGCTGCTGCAGGCGCTGGCCGAGACCGGGACCGGGGCGCGGCTGTGGGCGGCCACCCGGTCCGCGGTGTCCGTCGGCGCCGCCGACCCGCTCACCCGGCCGGCGCAGGCCACCGCCTGGGGCCTGGGCCGCACCGCCGCCGTCGAACACTCCGACCTGTGGGCCGGCCTGGTCGACCTGCCGTCCCGGCTCGACGAACGCATCCTGACCCGGCTCATCGCGTGCGTGACCCGCCCCGGCGACGACAGCGAACTGGCGGTGCGCGACTCCGCCGTGTTCGCGCGCAGGCTCGTCCGGGTCGTCCGCGACGACGACGACCGTCCCGAGCCGCGGTTCACCGGAACGACCCTGATCACCGGCGGCACCGGCACCATCGGCGCCCACGTCGCACGCCACCTCGCCCGGCAGGGCGCCGAGCACCTGCTGCTCGTCAGCCGGCGCGGACCCGACGCCCCCGGCGCCGGCGAACTCCGCCGCGAACTCGAAGACTTGGGCGCCGAGGTCACCGTCGCCGCCTGCGACCCCGCCGACCGGGCGGACCTGGACGCCCTGCTCGCCACCGTGCCCGCCGACCGGCCCCTCACCGCGGTCCTGCACATGGCGGGCGCCCTCGACGACGCGCCGATCACCGCGATGGACCCCGAGCGGTACGCCACCGTCCTGCGCGTCAAGCTGCGCGCCGCCGCCAACCTCGACGAGGCGACCCGCGACCTGGAGCACCCCCTCACCGCGTTCGTGCTGTTCTCGTCGATCGCGGGCGCCCTCGGCTCCGCCGGCCAGGCCGGATACGCGGCCGGAAACGCCCACCTCGACGCCCTGGCCCGTGCCCGCCGCGCCGCCGGACTGACCGCCACCTCCGTCGCCTGGGGCCCGTGGGCCGGCGGCGGCATGGCCGACGACCCGGCCGTCCTGGCGCGGCTGCGGCGCGGCGGGCTGACCCCGATGGAGGCCGAACCGGCGCTCACCGCCCTCGGCCGGATCCTCGCCCACGACGACACCTGGGCGCTGGTCTCCGACATCGACTGGGGCCGTGTCGCCGACGGACGGCGCGGACTGCCGGGCGGCGCCCTGTTCAGCCGTATCCCCGAGGCCGCGCACGCCGCGGCGGCCGCCGCCGACCCGGCCGACGCACACGGCGGCCGGCTCCGCGCCGAACTCGCCCCGCTGGGGGCGGCCGAGCGCCGCAGGCTGCTGCTGACGCTGGTCCGGCGCAGCGCGGCCACCGCCCTCGGCCACCCGACACCGGAGAGCATCCAGCCCACCCGGGCGTTCCAGGACTGCGGCTTCGACTCGCTCACGGCCGTGGAACTGCGGAACCTGCTCGCCACCGCGACCGGCCTCCCCCTGCCCACCACCCTCGTCTTCGACCACCCCACCCCGGTGGCCCTCGCCGACCACCTGCTCCACGCGCTCGACGACGGCACCCTGCCCACCGTCCAGCACACCGCCGGCGCGCCCAGGAGCGCCGGCGGTGACGAGCCCATCGCGATCGTCGCCATGGCCTGCCGCTACCCCGGCCGGGTCGGCTCGCCCGAGGACCTGTGGGATCTCCTCACCCGCGGCGGCGACGCCATCTCCGCGTTCCCCGCGGACCGCGGCTGGGACCTTGACGCGCTCTACGACCCGGACGCGCGCCGCCCTGGCACCAGTTACGTCGGCGAGGGCGGCTTCCTCGACGGGGCCGCCGAGTTCGACGCCGCGTTCTTCGGGATCTCGCCGCGCGAGGCCGTCGCGATGGACCCGCAGCAGCGGCTGCTGCTGGAGGTGTCCTGGGAGGCCGTCGAGCGCGCCGGACTCGACCCGCGAGCTCTGCGCGGCAGCAGCACCGGCCTGTTCGTCGGCTGCGGCCACCAGGGCTACGGCGCCACCCTCACCGATGTCCCCGACGACGTGCGCGGCCACCTGCTCACCGGCAGCGCGGCCAGCCTCGCCTCCGGCCGCGTCGCCTACGCGCTCGGACTGGAGGGCCCCGCCGTCACCCTCGACACGGCCTGTTCGTCGTCGCTGGTGGCGTTGCATCTGGCGGTGCAGGCGCTGCGCAACGGTGAGTGCGATCTGGCGCTGGCCGGCGGTGTGACCGTGATGTCGACGCCGGGCGTCTTTGTGGAGTTCTCCCGCCAGCGCGGGCTCGCGGCGGATGGTCGGTGCAAGGCGTTCGCGGAGGGCGCGGACGGCACCGCCTGGTCCGAGGGCGTCGGCATGCTCCTCGTGGAACGGCTGTCGGACGCGCGCCGCAACGGGCACCGGGTGCTGGCGGTGGTCCGGGGCAGCGCGGTCAACCAGGACGGCGCTTCCAACGGTCTTACGGCGCCGAACGGTCCGTCGCAGCAGCGGGTGATCCGGCAGGCGCTCGCCGGGGCCGGGCTCACACCTGCCGACGTGGACGCGGTGGAGGCGCACGGCACGGGTACGACGCTGGGTGATCCGATCGAGGCGCAGGCTTTGATCGCGACGTATGGGCAGAACCGTGAACGGCCTTTGTGGCTGGGGTCGGTGAAGTCGAACATCGGGCACACGCAGGCCGCCGCCGGTGTGGCGGGCGTGATCAAGATGGTGCTGGCGTTGCAGCACGGGGTACTGCCGCGCACGTTGCATGTGGAGGAGCCGTCCTCGCACGTCGACTGGTCGGCCGGTGCGGTGGAACTCCTCACCGAGGCCCGGGAGTGGCCGTCGTACGACGGCCGGCCGCGCCGCGCCGCCGTGTCCGCCTTCGGGCTCAGCGGCACCAACGCGCACGTCGTCCTGGAGGAACCGCAGACCGACGACACCCCCGCCCTGCCGGACCTGCGACCCCCTGCCGACGTCGTACCGTGGACAGTCTCCGCACGCAGCGACGAAGCCCTGCGCGCCCAGGCCACCCGGCTCGCCGCCCACCTGCGCGCCCACCCCGGCACCACCCCCGCACAGGTCGGACACGCCCTCGCGACGTCCCGGTCCGTGTTCGAACACCGGGCCGTCGTCGTCGGCGACGACCGCACCGCCCTCCTCGCCGCCCTGGACGCCGTCGGCCGTGGCGAACCGGCCCCCGGCGCCGCCGTCGGCACCGCCGGCACGGAAGGCGGTGTCGCGTTCCTCTTCGCCGGACAGGGCTCCCAGCGCCTCGGCATGGGCCGCGAACTCCACGCGGCCTTCGACGTGTTCGCCGACGCCTTCGACGCAGCCTGCGCCCACCTGGACAACGAACTGGGCCGCTCCCTGCGCGACATCGTCTTCGGCCACGACCAAGCGGCCCTGGACCGCACCGAGTTCACCCAGCCCGCCCTGTTCGCCTTCGAAGTGGCCCTGTTCCGGCTGCTGGAGTCGTGGGGCGTACGGCCGGACGTGCTCGCCGGGCACTCCATCGGTCAGCTCGTCGCGGCCCACGTCGCCGGCGTGTGGTCCCTGGAGGACGCCTGCCGCCTCGTCGCCGCCCGCGGCCGGCTCATGCAGGCCCTGCCCGAAGGCGGCGCCATGGTCGCCGTCGAGGCGTCCGAGGACGAGGTGCTGCCGCTGCTCGCCGGACTGGAGGCCGAGGTCGGCATCGCCGCCGTCAACGCGCCCCGCTCCCTCGTCGTCTCGGGCACCGAGGACGGCGTCTCCCGCGTCGCCGGACACCTCGCCGGGCTCGGCCGCCGCACCACCCGGCTCCGCGTCAGCCACGCCTTCCACTCGCCGCTGATGGAGCCGATGCTGCGGGACTTCCTGCGCGTCGCCGAGAGCCTCACCTACCACCGGCCGCACATCCCGATCGTCTCCGACCTCACCGGCACCCTCGCCGACCCCGGCGAACTGTGCGCCGCCGGCTACTGGACCGCCCACGTCCGCCAGCCCGTCCGCTTCGCCGACGACATCCGCCGCCTGCGCGAACAGGGCGTCACCCGCTACCTCGAACTCGGCGCCGACGGCACCCTCACCGCCCTGGCCCGCGCCTGCCTCCCCGACGACCCGGCCACAGACCCCGCCACCGGCCCGGCCCCGCTGCTCGTGCCCGCGCTGCGCAAGGACCGCCCCGAGATCCCCAGCCTGTACGACGCCCTCGCCCGGCTCCACGTCCACGGCGTCGACGTCGACTGGACCCCGGCGTTCGGCGCCGCGCCCACCGCGCCGGCGGTCGACCTGCCGACGTACGCCTTCCGGCACGAGCGCTACTGGCTCGACCACGGCACCACCCCCGACAACGCCGGCGCCCCGTCCGCGCGGACCGCCGCCGACACCGTCGACGACCGGTTCTGGGAAGCCGTCGAGTGCGAGGACGTCGACGCCCTGACCCAGACCCTCGGCGTGCGGGCCGAACAGATCGGCGCGGTCGTCCCCGCCCTCGCGTCCTGGCGCAGGCGGCAGCGGCAGCAGACCGCCGTCGACGCCCTGCACTACCGGGTGACGTGGAAGCCCGCCGCCACCGAACCCCCCACTGCGGACTCCGAACCGGCGGACAGCCGCTGGCTGCTGCTCCTGCCCGGCAGCCCCGAGGGCGACGACCCGACCCCGGACGCCGTCGTCACCGCCCTCGGCGGCCCAGACCGGGTCACCGCCGTCGAAGTCACCGGCGACGACCGCACACACCGCGCCGCACTCGCCGGCCGGCTGCGCACGGCGACCGGGCAGCACCCCGTCCGGGGCGTACTCGCCCTCGCCCACCTCGCCGGCACCGACACCGAAGGACTGCCCCTCGGCCCCGCCGTCGTCGCCACGCTGCTGCAGGCGTGCGGGGACGCCGGTGTGGGTGGCCGGGTGTGGGTGGTGACGCGGGGTGCGGTGTCGGTGGGCCGTTCGGACGGTGCGCCGGATCCGGTGCAGGGTGCGGTGTGGGGTCTGGGCCGGGTGGCGGCGCTGGAGTACCCGGACCGGTGGGGCGGTTTGATCGACCTGCCCGACACCCTCGACCGGCGCGCCACGGCCCGCCTCACGGCAGTCCTCCTCGGCTCGGGCCCCGAGGACCAGCTTGCCGTCCGCCCCTCGGGCGTCTTCGGCCGCCGCCTCGAACGCGTCACCCCGGCCGGTGGCACCACCGCGTGGCAGCCGCGCGGGACGGTCCTCGTCACCGGCGGGACCGGCGCGCTGGGCGCCCGCGTGGCCCGCTGGGCCGCCGAGCAGGGTGCCGAGCACCTGGTGCTGGTCAGCCGGCGTGGCATCGACGCACCGGGCGCGGCCGATCTGCGGGACGAACTCCGGGCCACCGGTGCGCGCGTGACCGTCATCGCCTGCGACGTGGCCGACCGCGAGGCCCTGGCCGCACTCCTCGCCGAGCACCCGGTGGATGCCGTGGTCCACACGGCGGGCGTCCTGGACGACGGTGTGATCGACGCCCTGTCCCCGGAGCGGTTCGCGGGCGTCCTGCGGACCAAGGCGCTCGGCGCGCTGCACCTGGACCAGCTGACCCGCGACCGCGACCTCGACGCCTTCGTCCTCTTCTCCTCCATCGCCGGCACCCTCGGCACCTCCGGCCAGGGCAACTACGCGGCCGCCAACGCCTTCCTCGACGCACTCGCCGAGCGCCGCCGCGCGGCAGGACTCACCGCCACCTCCATCGCATGGGGCCCGTGGGCCGACGGCGGCATGGCCGACGAGGAGGTCGTCGCCTGGCGCATGCACCGCGGCGGCGTCCTGCCCCTGCAGCCCGCTCTCGGCATCCTGGCCCTGCAACGCGCCGTCGGCGCACCCCGGCCCGCCGTCATGGTCGCCGACATCCACTGGGGCGAGTACGCGCCCCCCTTCACCATGACCCGGCCGAGCCCCCTCATCGAGTCGCTCCCGGAGGCACGGGCCGCCGTCGAGGGCGCCGGCGCCGCCTCCGAGCGCTTCGGCCGCGGCGACGGCTCCGGCCTACGCCACCAGCTCACCGGACTGACCCCGGCCGAGCAGGAACGGGTCCTCCTCGAAATGGTCCGCCTGTGCGCCGCCGGCGTCCTCGGCTACTCCGGCGCCTCCGCCGTGCCCGCGGAGCGCGCCTTCCGCGACCTGGGCGTCGACTCCCTGACCGCGGTCGAACTCCGCGGCACCCTCGCCATGGCCACCGGCGTCCCCCTCGCCGCGACCGTGGTGTTCGACTATCCGACGCCGGTGGCGCTGGCGCGGTATCTGCGTGAGCAGCTGCTGGGTGAGCTGGCAGAGGCGGAGCCGTCGTCCACGGTGGCCGTGCCGGTGTCGGACGATCCGGTGGTGATCGTGGGGATGGCGTGCCGTTTCCCGGGTGGGGTGAGCGATCCGGAGGGGTTGTGGCGGCTGCTGTCGGAGGGCGGTGACGCGGTGGGTCCCTTCCCGGCCGACCGCGGCTGGGACCTGGCCGCCCTGTACGACCCGAACGCCGAACGCCCTGGCACGAGTTACGTGGACATGGGCGCCTTCCTGGACGGGGCTGACCTCTTCGATGCCGGGTTCTTCGGGATGAGTCCGCGGGAGGCGCTGGCGGCGGATCCGCAGCAGCGGCTCCTGCTGGAGACGTCGTGGGAGGCGTTGGAGCGGGCGGGTATCGCTCCGGGGGGGCTGCGGGGCAGTCGTACGGGTGTCTTCGCCGGTACGAACGGTCAGGACTACACGGGTGTGCTGCTGGCCTCGGGTGAGGACTTCGAGGGTCATGTGGGCACGGGGAACGCGGCGTCGGTGCTGTCGGGCCGGGTGTCGTACGTGCTGGGGCTCGAGGGGCCGGCGGTGACGGTGGACACGGCCTGCTCGTCGTCGCTGGTCGCGCTGCATCTGGCGGTGCAGGCGCTGCGCAACGGTGAGTGCGATCTGGCGTTGGCCGGTGGTGTGACGGTGATGTCGACGCCGGGCGCGTTCGTGGAGTTCTCCCGGCAGCGGGGGCTCGCGGCGGATGGTCGGTGCAAGGCGTTCGCGGAGGGCGCGGACGGCACGGGCTGGGGCGAGGGCGTCGGCGTCCTCGTCGTGGAGCGGCTCTCCGACGCGCGCCGCAACGGGCACCGGGTGCTGGCGGTGGTCCGGGGCAGCGCGGTCAACCAGGACGGCGCCTCCAACGGTCTCACCGCACCCAACGGCCCCTCTCAGCAGCGGGTGATCCGGGCGGCCCTCGCGAGCGCCGGACTGAAGCCGTCGGATGTGGACGCCGTGGAGGCGCACGGCACCGGCACCGCCCTCGGCGACCCCATCGAGGCGCAGGCGCTGCTGGCCACTTACGGCCAGGACCGCGAACGCCCGCTGTATCTGGGCTCGGTGAAGTCGAACATCGGGCACACGCAGGCCGCCGCCGGTGTCGCCGGTGTGATCAAGATGGTGCTGGCGATGCAGCACGGGGTGCTGCCACGCACCCTGCACGTGGAGGAGCCGTCCTCGCACGTCGACTGGTCCGCCGGCACCGTCGAACTCCTCACCGAAGAGCGGGACTGGCCCGACTCCGGGCGTGTCCGCCGGGTTGGCGTGTCAGCGTTCGGTGTCTCCGGGACGAATGCCCACATCATCCTTGAGCAGCCGGTCGAGGAGGACCGTAAGGTCGTGGAGACCGGTCCGGTGCCGCCGTTGGTGCCGTGGGTGGTGTCCGGGCGGAGCCGTGAGGCGCTGCGGGCGCAGGCCGGGCGGCTGGCGGAGTTCGTGTCCGAACGGGCCGGGGTGTCACCGGATGCGGTGGGTGCTGCGTTGGTGAGGTCGCGGTCGGTGTTCGAGCACCGGGCCGTGGTGTGGGGCACAGGCCGGGAGGAGTTGCTGAGGGGCCTGCGGTCCGTCGCCGCCGGTGAGCCGGCCGGTGCCGGTGCGATGGTCGGTAACGTCGGTGAGGGCGGTCGTACGGCTTTCCTGTTCGCCGGTCAGGGATCCCAACGCCTGGGCATGGGCCGGGAGCTGTACGACGAGTACCCCGTGTTCGCGGACGCCTTCGACGCCGTATGCGCTCACCTCGACACCGAACTGCCGCGTCCCCTGCGGGAGATCGTCTTCGGTGAGGACGCCGACGCGCTGAATCGCACCGAGTACGCCCAGCCGGCGCTGTTCGCCCTGGAAGTCGCCTTGTTCCGGCTGCTGGAGTCGTGGGGTGTGCGCCCGGATGTGCTGGCGGGTCACTCCATCGGTGAGATCGCCGCCGCGCACGTGGCTGGCGTGTGGTCGCTGGCGGATGCGTGCCGTCTGGTGGCGGCGCGCGGCCGGCTGATGCAGGCGCTTCCGGCCGGTGGTGCGATGGCGGCGGTGCAGGCCTCGGAGGACGAGGTGCTGCCCCTGCTCGGTGAGCAGGTGGGCATCGCTGCGGTCAACGGGCCGCAGGCGATGGTGGTTTCCGGCGCGGCTACGGCCGTGGAGGAGATCGCCTCGCGCTTCCGTGCCGAGGGCCGCAAGGTCACGGCCTTGCGCGTGAGCCACGCCTTCCACTCGCCGCTCATGGAGCCGATGCTCGGCGACTTCCGCAAGGTGGCCGAAAGTCTGTCGTACGAGCAGCCGCAGCTGCGGATCGTCTCCACGGTCACGGGCGAGGAGGTCACCGGCGACGAGCTGATCTCGCCGGACTACTGGGTGCAGCATGTGCGGGCCACGGTGCGCTTCGCCGATGCCGTACGGGCACTGGACGCGCACGGTGTCCGTCGTTACCTCGAACTGGGTCCCGACGGCACTCTGACCGCCCTCGGGCAGGCCGTGCTGGACGACAGCACCGGGCCGGATGCCGATGCCCCGGTGCTGGTGCCGGCCCTGCGCAAGGACCGCCCTGAGAACGGTTCGGTGGTGTCCGCGCTCGCCGCTCTCTTCGTGTCGGGCGGTGAGGTCGAGTGGTCGCGCGCGTTCCCGGCCGTGGAGCCGGTGGAGCTGCCGACGTACGCCTTCCAGCACCGGCGGTTCTGGCCGGCTCCCGCACGACCGGAGGCCGTCGCCGGTGCGGGTGGTGAGATCGACGCCCGGTTCTGGGAGGCGGTCGAGCGCGAGGATCTGGAGGCACTGGCCGGGGAGTTGGACCTGGAGCAGGATGTCATGGGCTCGGTGCTGCCCGCCCTGAGCTCCTGGCGTCGCCGGAGCCGTGAACAGGCCGAGCTGAACGGATCCCGGTACCGGGTGCGCTGGCAGCCGCTGACCAGTCTGCCGCGCGGGGCCGCGCTGTCGGGCCGCTGGCTGCTGGTCGTCCCCGACGGCCTCGCCGGGGACTCCTGGGCCGTGTCGGTCCGGGAAGCCCTGACGACCGCGGGCGCCGACGTCGAGCTGCTGGCGCACGAAACCGGCGCGGACCGCGCCGAACTCGCCCGGCGCCTGGAGGGCGTTGGATCGGTCACCGGTGTGGTGTCCCTGCTGTCGCTCGTCGGCCAAGTCCGGGACGACGGCGTGCCGTTCTTCGTCTCGGCCTCGTTGACACTGGCGCAGGCCCTGGGTGACGCGGGCGTGACGGCACCGCTGTGGGTGGTGACCCGTGGCGCGGTGTCGGTCGGCGGGGCGGACCCGGCGGTGGACGCGGTACAGGCCGCCGTCTGGGGTCTCGGACGCGTGGCCGCGCTGGAGATCCCCGGACGCTGGGGCGGTCTCGTCGACCTGCCGAACTCGTGGGACGCGGCCTCCCGTTCCGCACTAGCGGCGGTGTTGGCGGGCGTGGGTGATGAGGATCAGGTTGCGGTGCGGGCGTCGGGGGTGTTCGGGCGGCGGCTGGAGCGGGTGCCCGCTACCGGGGCGGACGCGGCGGTGTGGCGGCCGCGGGGCACGGTGCTGATCACCGGTGGTACGGGCGCGTTGGGCGCCCGTGTGGCCCGGTGGGCGGCCGGGAACGGTGCCGAGCACCTGCTGCTCGTCAGCCGCCGCGGCCTCGACGCGCCTGGCGCGGCCGAGCTGCGGGACGAGCTGGCGGCCACCGGCGTGCGGGTGACGGTCGCCGCCTGTGATGTGGCCGACCGTCAAGCGGTGGAGGCTCTTCTCGCCGAGCATCCGGTGGATGCGGTCGTGCATGCGGCCGGTGCGGTGGTGAACGTGCCGTTGGAGGAGATGTCGGGCGAGGAGCTTGCCGAGGTGTGGGCGGGCAAGGTGGCCGGTGCCGTGCATCTGGATGCGGTGTTGGGGGAGCGGGCGCTGGACGCGTTCGTGGTGTTCTCCTCCATCGCCGGGGTGTGGGGCAGTGGCGGTCAGGCCGGTTACGCGGCGGCCAACGCCTTCCTCGACGGCCTGATCGAAGCACGTCGTGCACGTGGGCTGGTCGGTACGTCGGTGGCGTGGGGGCCGTGGGCCGAGAGCGGCATGGCGGCCGGTGCGGAGGCCGTGGAGGCGTTGCGGCGTCGGGGTCTGGCGGCGCTGGAGCCGGTGCGTGCCGTACGGGCGCTGGCCCGGGCGGTCACCGGTGCGGAGCCGGTCGTGGTCGTCGCGGACGTGGACTGGGCCCGGTTCACCCCCGCCTACACCAGCGTGCGTCCCAGCGCCCTGCTGACCGGCCTACCCGAAGCCCAGGCGGCCACCGCCGAGATCGCGGGCACCGGTTCCGGCGACACGGCCGGTGCGGGCCTGCACGACCAGCTCGCCGCGCAGCCGCAGGAAGAGCGCCGGCAGGCCCTGCTCGACCTGGTGCGCCGGCGGGCGGCGGAGGTGCTGGGACACGGCGATCCCGGGGCCGTCGGGTCCGCCCAGGCCTTCCGGGAACTCGGCGTGGACTCCCTGACCGCCGTGGAGCTGCGCAACCGGCTCTCCGCCGACGCCGGGGTGAAGCTGCCCAGCACCCTCGTCTTCGACCACCCGACGCCGCGTCACCTGGCGGCGTTCCTCGACGAGGAGCTGTTCGGCGGGGAGGCGGCAGACGCGGAGAGTGCGCTGGTCGCCGAGCTGGACCGGCTGGCCGCCACGATTTCAAGGCTTTCCCCAGAGATGGCCGTCAGGGCTCTCGCCCAGGCGCGTTTGCGCAGCATGCTGGCGGAGCTGGGTGATCAGCACGAGGCCGATGCCAAGGCCACGGTCTCCCAGCAGCTCGAGGCGGCGTCGGACGACGAGATCTTCGACTTCATCAATCGGGAGCTCGGCCGGTCCTGAACGCCGGCGTCGCAGCCGCAGCAGGCCGAACCGTTCCTACCGCCAACAACGTATGGGGCAAGTTCCAATGGCGAATGAAGACAAGCTCCGGGACTACCTCAAGTGGGTCACCGCCGACCTCGCCGAGACGCGGCGCCGGCTTCAGGAGCTGGAGTCGCGTGGGGACGAGCCCATTGCGATCGTCGGAATGAGCTGCCGCTTCCCCGGCGGGGTGCGGTCCCCCGAGGACTACTGGCAGCTCCTGTCCGACGGGGTGGACGCCATCTCCGCATGGCCCACCGACCGCGGCTGGGACGTCGAGGCCCTGTACGACCCGGACTCCCGCCGCCAGGACGGGAGTTACGCCCGGGAGGGCGGCTTCCTGACCGGTGCCGGGGACTTCGACGCCGCCTTCTTCGGGATCTCGCCCCGCGAGGCGGTCGCCATGGACCCGCAGCAGCGGCTGCTGCTGGAGACGTCCTGGGAGGCGTTCGAACACGCGGGCATCGACCCCGAGTCGGCGCGGGGCGGCCGCGCCGGTGTGTTCGTCGGCGCCAGCAACCAGGAGTACGGCGCCGGGCTCACCGACGTCCCCGACGACGTGCGCGGCCACCTGCTCACCGGCAACTCCACGTCGGTGGTCTCCGGCCGTGTGTCATACGCGCTGGGGCTCGAGGGCCCCGCGGTGACGGTGGACACGGCCTGTTCGTCGTCGCTGGTGGCGTTGCATCTGGCGGTGCAGGCGCTGCGCAACGGTGAGTGCGATCTGGCGCTGGCCGGCGGTGTGACCGTGATGTCGACGCCGGGCGTCTTTGTGGAGTTCTCGCGGCAGCGGGGGCTTGCGGCGGATGGTCGGTGCAAGGCGTTCGCGGAGGGCGCGGACGGTACCGGCTGGTCCGAGGGCGTGGGCATGCTGCTGGTGGAGCGGCTGTCGGATGCGCGCCGTCATGGGCATCGGGTGCTGGCGGTGGTCCGGGGCAGCGCGGTCAATCAGGACGGCGCTTCCAACGGTCTTACGGCGCCCAATGGTCCGTCGCAGCAGCGGGTGATCCGGCAGGCGCTCGCCGGGGCCGGGCTCACTCCCGCCGACGTGGACGCGGTGGAGGCGCACGGTACCGGCACCACTCTCGGCGACCCCATCGAGGCGCAGGCGCTCATCGCGACGTATGGGCAGAACCGTGAACGGCCGTTGTGGCTGGGGTCGGTGAAGTCGAACATCGGGCACACGCAGGCCGCCGCCGGTGTGGCGGGTGTGATCAAGATGGTGCTGGCGTTGCAGCACGGGGTGCTGCCGCGCACGTTGCATGTGGAGGAGCCGTCCTCGCACGTGGACTGGTCGGCCGGTGCGGTGGAACTCCTCACCGAGGCCCGGGAGTGGCCGTCGTACGACGGCCGGCCGCGCCGCGCCGCCGTGTCCGCCTTCGGTGTGAGCGGAACCAACGCCCATGCCGTCCTGGAGGAAGCGCCACGCGAGGAAGGCCCCGAGGGCACCCGGTCCGACGAGGGCCGTGAGGCTGCCACGACGCCCGCCGGTGAGCGCGTACTGCCGTGGGTGCTGTCCGCCCGCACCCCGGACGCCCTGCCCGCCCAGGCCACCCGTCTCCTCGCCCGCCTGCGGGAACGTCCCGACATCAACCCGCTCGACCTCGCCTGGTCGCTCGCCGCCCACCGTTCCGCGCTGCCGTACCGCGCCGCCGTCATCGGCACCGGAAAAGCCGATCTCGTGGCAGGGCTCACTGCCCTCGCCGACGGGGAGCCCGCCGACGGGATCGTCACCGGCACCGCCCAGCCCGACGGCCGTACGGCCTTCCTGTTCGCCGGGCAGGGCTCCCAACGGCTCGGCATGGGCAAGGAGTTGTACGACACGTACCCCGTGTTCGCCGCCGCCTTCGACGCGGTGGACGCCGAACTGCCGTTCAGTCTGCGCGAGATCGTGTTCGGCGAGGACGCGGAGCTGCTCAACCGCACCGAGTACGCCCAGCCGGCCCTGTTCGCCCTCGAAGTGGCCCTGTTCCGGCTGCTGGAGTCCTGGGGCGTACGGCCGGACGTGCTCGCCGGTCACTCCATCGGTGAGATCGCCGCCGCGCACGTGGCCGGGGTGTGGTCGCTGGCTGATGCCACCCGCCTGGTCGCCGCGCGCGGCCGGCTCATGCAGGCGCTGCCCGAAGGCGGCGCCATGATCTCCCTTCAGGCTGCCGAGGACGAGGTGCTGCCGCTGCTGGATGAGCAGGTGGGCATCGCAGCGGTCAACGGCCCGCAGGCCGTGGTCGTCTCGGGAGCGGCGGACGTTGTGAAGCGCATCGCCGCGCACTTCCGCGACCAAGGTCGCAAGACGACCGCCCTGCGCGTGAGTCACGCCTTCCACTCGCCGCTGATGGAACCGATGCTGGCCGAGTTCCGGGCCGTCGCCGAGAGCCTCGACTACGCGGAACCCGTCCTCCCGGTCGTCTCCACCGTCACCGGCGCCACCGCCACCGCAGCGGAGCTGCGCTCGCCCGAGTACTGGGTGCGCCACGTCCGCGAGAGCGTCCGCTTCGCGGACGCCGTACGCGCCCTCGCCGCCCGCAGCGTCACCCGCTACCTGGAGCTGGGCCCCGACGGCACCCTCACCGCGCTCGCCCAGAACACCCCCGAGGCCGCGACGCAGACGGGCGGCGGTGACGCGACCCTGTTCACGGCGACCCTGCGCAAGGACCGCGACGAGCCCGCCTCCGTCGTCACGGCGCTGGCCCGCCTCCACACCCACGGCGCCCCCGTCGACTGGGCGGCCGTCGTGCCCGGCGGACAGCGGGTCGACCTGCCCACCTACGCCTTCCGGCACCGCCGCTACTGGCTCGCGGACCACAGCCGTCCCGCCACCGGCAGCGACACGCACGGCACACGAACGGCCGCCGGCAGCGCCGACGCCGAGTTCTGGGACGCCGTGGAGCGTGGTGACCTCGGCACCCTCGCCGCCTCGCTCGGCCTCACCCCGGAGTCCCTGGACGGAGTCGTCCCCGCCCTGTCGTCGTGGCGGCGCCGCCGCCAGGAGCGCGCACGCGCCGACGGGTGGCTGTACCGCCCGCACTGGCAACCGCTCGACCCGTCCTCCGACACCCCGCTCTCCGGCCGGTGGCTCCTCCTGGTCCCCGAAGGAACGACCGGCGACGACCGCACCGCCACCCTGCGGACGGCCCTCACCACGCGCGGAGCCGAAGCCACGGTTCTCGAACTCCCCGCCACCCCGGAACGCACCGCGCTCACCGCCGAGTTGACGAACCTGGCCGCCGACGGCGTCTCGGGCGTCGTCCTCGTCACGCCCACGACCGACGCCGACGCCGCCCAGGTCTGCGGAACCGTCGCCGCGCTGCTGCAGGCGTGCGGGGACGCCGGTGTGGGTGGCCGGGTGTGGGTGGTGACGCGGGGTGCGGTGTCGGTGGGCCGTTCGGACGGTGCGCCGGATCCGGTGCAGGGTGCGGTGTGGGGTCTGGGCCGGGTGGCGGCGCTGGAGTACCCGGACCGGTGGGGCGGTCTGATCGACCTGCCCGACACCCTCGACCGGCGCGCCGCACAGCGGCTCGTCTCCGTGCTGGCCGGCGGCGCCGCCGACGAGGACCAGGTCGCCGTGCGCCCGTCCGGGGCGTTCGGCCGCCGCCTCGAACGCGTCACCTCGGCTGGTGGCACCACCGCGTGGCAGCCGCGCGGGACGGTCCTCGTCACCGGCGGGACGGGTGCGCTGGGCGCGCGGGTGGCCCGCTGGGCCGCCGAGCAGGGTGCCGAGCATCTGGTGCTGGTCAGCCGGCGTGGCATCGACGCGCCGGGCGCGGCCGATCTGCGGGACGAACTCCGGGCTGCCGGTGCGCGGGTGAGCGTGATCGCGGGTGACGTGGCGGACCGTGCCACCGTGGAGAACGTCCTTGCCGAGCACCCGGTGGATGCCGTGGTGCACACGGCGGGTGTCCTGGACGACGGTGTGATCGACGCATTGTCCCCGGAGCGGTTCGCGGGCGTCCTGCGGACCAAGGCGCTCGGTGCGCTGCACCTGGACGAGCTGACCCGCGACCGTGAGCTGGACGCCTTCGTCCTCTTCTCCTCCTTCGCCGGCAGCATTGGCGCGGCCGGGCAGGGCAATTACGCTGCGGCGAACGCCTTCCTCGACACGCTCGCCGAGCGCCGCCGCGCGGCCGGACTGACCGCCACTTCCATCGCGTGGGGCCCGTGGGCCGACGGCGGCATGGCCGACGACAGCGCCTCCGTCGCCCGCATGCGGCGCGGCGGAGTCCTCCCGCTCACCGGCACCGCCGCCCTGGACGTCCTCGCCCGCGCGGTCGCCCGCCCTGCGCCCTCCGTCGTCGTCGCCGACCTCGACTGGGCCGACTTCGCCCCTGCCTTCACCGCGACACGCCCCAGCCCGCTCATCGCCTCTCTGCCGGAGGCACGGGCCGCCGTCGAGGGCGCGGGCGCCGCCGCCGCTGAGCGCACCGGGCCCGGCGACCGCGCCGGTCTCCTCGGCAGGCTGACCGGACTCACCTCCGCCGAACAGGACCGCGTCCTGCTGGAGACCGTCCAGTCCTGTGCCGCCGGCGTCCTCGGCTACCCGAACCCCGAGTCCGTCACCGCCGAGCGTGCCTTCCGCGACCTGGGCGTCGACTCCCTGACCGCCGTCGAGCTGCGCAACACCCTCGTCACCCTCACGGGCGTCTCCGGTCTCGCCGCGACCGTGGTGTTCGACTATCCGACGCCGGTGGCGCTGGCGCGGTATCTGCGTGAGCAGCTGCTGGGTGAGCTGGCAGAGGCGGAGCCGTCGTCCACGGTGGCCGTGCCGGTGTCGGACGATCCGGTGGTGATCGTGGGGATGGCGTGCCGTTTCCCGGGTCGGGTGAGCGATCCGGAGGGGTTGTGGCGGCTGCTGTCGGAGGGCGGTGACGCGGTGGGTCCCTTCCCGGCCGACCGCGGCTGGGACCTGTCCGCCCTGTACGACCCGGAGGGCACCCGACCCGGAACCACCATGGTCGACGTCGGCGCCTTCCTGGACGGTGCGGGTCGTTTCGATGCCGGGTTCTTCGGGATGAGTCCGCGGGAGGCGCTGGCGGCGGATCCGCAGCAGCGGCTCCTGCTGGAGACGTCGTGGGAGGCGTTGGAGCGGGCGGGTATCGCTCCGGGGGGGCTGCGGGGCAGTCGTACGGGTGTCTTCGCCGGTACGAACGGTCAGGACTACACGGGTGTGCTGCTGGCCTCGGGTGAGGACTTCGAGGGTCATGTGGGCACGGGGAACGCGGCGTCGGTGCTGTCGGGCCGGGTGTCGTACGTGCTGGGGCTCGAGGGGCCGGCGGTGACGGTGGACACGGCCTGCTCGTCGTCGCTGGTCGCGCTGCATCTGGCGGTGCAGGCGCTGCGCAACGGTGAGTGCGATCTGGCGTTGGCCGGTGGTGTGACGGTGATGTCGACGCCGGGCGCGTTCGTGGAGTTCTCGCGTCAGCGGGGGCTTGCGGTGGACGGGCGGTGCAAGGCGTTCGCGGAGGGCGCGGACGGCACGGGCTGGGGCGAGGGCGTCGGCGTCCTCGTCGTGGAGCGGCTCTCCGACGCGCGCCGCAACGGGCACCGGGTGCTGGCGGTGGTCCGGGGCAGCGCGGTCAACCAGGACGGCGCCTCCAACGGTCTCACCGCACCCAACGGCCCCTCTCAGCAGCGGGTGATCCGGGCGGCCCTCGCGAGCGCCGGACTGAAGCCGTCGGATGTGGACGCCGTGGAGGCGCACGGCACCGGCACCGCCCTCGGCGACCCCATCGAGGCGCAGGCGCTGCTGGCCACTTACGGCCAGGACCGCGAACGCCCGCTGTATCTGGGCTCGGTGAAGTCGAACATCGGGCACACGCAGGCCGCTGCCGGTGTCGCGGGTGTCATGAAGATGGTGCTGGCGATGCAGCATGGGGTGCTGCCGCGCACGCTGCATGTGGAGGAACCGTCCTCGCACGTCGACTGGTCCGCCGGAGCCGTCGAACTCCTCACCGAGGAGCGGGAATGGTCGCTCGACGGTGACCGACCGCGCCGCGCCGCCGTCTCGGCCTTCGGCGTGAGTGGCACCAACGCCCATGTCGTCCTCGAGCAGCCGGTCGAGCAGGAGCCTCGGGCCGGGGTCGAGGGCGGCCCGGTGCCGTCGTTGGTGCCGTGGGTGGTGTCCGGGCGGAGCCGTGAGGCGCTGCGGGCGCAGGCCGGGCGGCTGGCGGAGTTCGTCACCGAGCGGGCCGGGGTGTCACCGGTCGAGGTGGGTGCTGCGCTGGTGCGCTCGCGGTCGGTGTTCGAGCACCGGGCCGTGGTCTGGGGCGCAGGCCGGGACGAGCTGGTCAGCGGCCTGCGGTCCGTCGCCGCCGGTGAGCCGGCCGGTGCCGGTGCGATGGTCGGTAACGTCGGTGAGGGCGGTCGTACGGCTTTCCTGTTCGCCGGTCAGGGATCCCAACGCCTGGGCATGGGCCGGGAGCTGTACGACGAGTACCCCGTGTTCGCGGACGCCTTCGACGCCGTATGCGCTCACCTCGACACCGAACTGCCGCGTCCCCTGCGGGAGCTCGTCTTCGGTGAGGACGCCGACGCGCTGAATCGCACCGAGTACGCCCAGCCGGCGCTGTTCGCCCTGGAAGTCGCCTTGTTCCGGCTGCTGGAGTCCTGGGGCGTACGACCGGACGTGCTGGCGGGTCACTCCATCGGTGAGATCGCCGCCGCGCACGTGGCTGGCGTGTGGTCGCTGGCGGACGCGTGCCGTCTGGTGGCGGCACGCGGCCGGCTGATGCAGGCGCTGCCGGCCGGTGGCGCGATGGCGGCGGTGCAGGCCTCGGAGGACGAGGTGCTGCCCCTGCTCGGTGAGCAGGTGGGCATCGCTGCGGTCAACGGGCCGCAGGCGGTGGTGATTTCGGGAGCCGCAGAGGCCGTGGAGGAGATCGCCTCGCGCTTCCGTGCCGAGGGCCGCAAGGTCACCGCTCTCCGTGTGAGCCACGCCTTCCACTCGCCGCTCATGGAGCCGATGCTCGCCGAGTTCCGCAAGGTCGCGCGGAGCCTGTCGTACGACCGTCCCAAGTTCCCCATCGTGTCCACGGTGACCGGTGTCTCAGCGAGCGACGAGGAGATCACCTCCCCCGAGTACTGGGTGGACCACGTCCGCCGCACCGTCCGCTACGCCGACGCCGTCCGCACCCTCGCCGACGAGCACGCCACCGTGCGCTTCCTGGAACTCGGTCCGGACGGCACCCTCACGGCGCTCGGTCAGGACTGTGTGGCGGACGGGGACGGAAAGCTGTTCGTCCCGGTACTGCGCAAGGACCGTCCGGAAGCCGTGTCCGTCGTGTCCGCCGTGGCCTCCGCGTTCACTCGTGGCGCCGAGGCCGACTGGTCGCGAATGTTCCCGGCCGTGGAGCCGGTGGAGCTGCCGACGTACGCCTTCCAGCACGAGACGTACTGGCCGGCTCCCGCGCAGCCGAAGGCCGCCGTCGGAACGGGCGGTGAGATCGACGCCCGGTTCTGGGAGGCGGTCGAGCGGGAGGACCTGGAGTCGCTGGCCGGGGAGTTGGACCTGGACCAGGACGTCGTGGGCACGGTGCTGCCCGCCCTGACCTCCTGGCGCCGCCGGACGCGCGAACAGGCCGATGTGGACGCCCTGCGCTACCACGTCGGCTGGCGGCCCCTCGCGGACGTTCCCGCCTCCGCAGCCCTCTCCGGGCGCTGGCTGGTGGTGGAGCCGGCCGCGCACGTCGACGACGCCTGGGCGCGGTCGGTGATCGACGTGCTCACCGCGCGTGGCGCCGAGGTGGAGCGGCTGACCCACGAGACCGGCCGCGCCGAACTGGCCGCGCGTCTCGAAACCGTCCGGCCCGTCGCGGGCGTGGTCTCCCTGCTCGCCCTCGCCGACGAAGCCCCGAGCGACGCGGTCCCGTCGGCCGTCTCCGCCACCCTCGAGCTCGTCCAGGCTCTCGGTGACGCGGGCGTGACCGCACCTCTCTGGGCCGTCACCCGAGGCGCGGTGTCGGTCGGCCGGTCCGACGGCACCGGGGATGCCCTCCAGGCCGCCGTCTGGGGCCTCGGCCGCGTGGCCGCGCTGGAGGCGTCCGGCCGCTGGGGCGGCCTGATCGACCTGCCCGCGGTGATCGACAGCCGTACGGCCGGCCGTCTCGCCTCCGTGCTGGCCGGTGCGGGTGATGAGGATCAGGTTGCGGTGCGGGCGTCGGGGGTGTTCGGGCGGCGGCTGGAGCGGGTGCCCGCTACCGGGGCGGACGCGGCGGTGTGGCGGCCGCGGGGCACGGTGCTGATCACCGGTGGTACGGGCGCGTTGGGCGCCCGTGTGGCCCGGTGGGCGGCCGGGAACGGTGCCGAGCACCTGCTGCTCGTCAGCCGCCGCGGCCTCGACGCGCCTGGCGCGGCCGAGCTGCGGGACGAGCTGGCGGCCACCGGCGTGCGGGTGACGGTCGCCGCCTGTGATGTGGCCGACCGTCAAGCGGTGGAGGCTCTTCTCGCCGAGCATCCGGTGGATGCGGTCGTGCATGCGGCCGGTGCGGTGGTGAACGTGCCGTTGGAGGAGATGTCGGGCGAGGAGCTTGCCGAGGTGTGGGCGGGCAAGGTGGCCGGTGCCGTGCATCTGGATGCGGTGCTGGGGGAGCGGGCGCTGGACGCGTTCGTGGTGTTCTCCTCCATCGCCGGGGTGTGGGGCAGTGGCGGTCAGGCCGGTTACGCGGCGGCCAACGCCTTCCTCGACGGCCTGATCGAAGCACGTCGTGCACGTGGGCTGGTCGGTACGTCGGTGGCGTGGGGGCCGTGGGCCGACGGCGGCATGGCGGCCGGCGCCGAGGCCACGGCGGCGCTGCGTCGCCGGGGACTGATGGCACTCGAACCCCGGCGGGCGGTCCACGCCCTGGCCCGGGCGGTCACCGGCGCGGAGCCGGTCGTGGTCGTCGCGGACGTGGACTGGGCCCGGTTCACCCCCGCCTACACCAGCGTGCGTCCCAGCGCCCTGCTGACCGGCCTACCCGAAGCCCAGGCGGCCACCATCGAGATCGCGGGCACCGGTTCCGGCGACACGGCCGGTGCGGGCCTGCGCGACCGGCTCGCCGGTCTGTCGGGCGCCGAACGCGAGCGTGAGCTGCTGGAGTTGGTGCGCGGCGGTGCCGCCGCCGTACTCGGGCACACCGGGGTCGGCGCGGTGGAGGCCACCCGGTCCTTCCGCGACCTCGGCTTCGACTCCCTGACCGCAGTCGAGCTGCGCAACCGGCTCTCCGCCGAGACCGGTCTGAAGCTGCCCAGCACCCTCGTCTTCGACCACCCCACGCCGGCCGCACTGGCCCGCCTGCTGCACCAAGAGCTGTTCGCCGACGACCACGGCACGCAGGACGCCGGACGACTGCCCGTCCCGGTCACCTCGACCACGGACGACCCGGTGGTCGTCGTCGGCATGGCATGCCGCCTGCCCGGCGGCGTGACCGGCCCGGACGACCTGTGGCGTCTGGTCGTCGAAGGGACGGACGCGATCTCGGAGTTCCCCACCGACCGCGGCTGGGACCTCGACGCGCTCCACGGCTCGACCGACGGTGGAAGCGACGGCGACGGTGCCCGCCGGGGCCGCAGTCACACCCGCGCCGGCGGTTTCCTCGCCGACGCCGCGCAGTTCGACCCCGGCTTCTTCGGCATCTCGCCCCGCGAGGCCCTCGCCGTCGACCCGCAGCAGCGGCTGCTGCTGGAGGCGTCCTGGGAGGCGCTGGAGCACGCTGCGATCCGGCCGGACTCGCTGCACGGCAGCCGTACCGGCGTGTTCGTCGGCGCCGGCAGCTCCGGCTACGGCGCCGGACTGCGCGAAGTGCCCGAGGGACTCGACGGACAGCTGCTGACCGGCGTCGCCGGCAGCGTGGTCTCCGGACGTGTCGCCTACACCTTCGGCTTCGAGGGGCCGGCCGTCACCGTCGACACCGCCTGCTCCTCCTCCCTCGTCGCGCTGCACCTGGCCGCGCAGTCCCTGCGGTCCGGCGAGTGCGACCTCGCCCTGGTGGGCGGCGTCACCGTGCTCGCCGACCCGGGCGCGTTCGTCGAGTTCAGCGCCCAGGGCGGACTGGCGGCGGACGGCCGGTGCAAGGCGTTCTCCGACGACGCCGACGGCACCGGCTGGGCTGAGGGCGTCGGCGTCCTCGTCGTCGAACGGCTCTCCGACGCCCGCCGCAACGGGCACGACGTGCTCGCGGTGATCGCCGGTTCGGCCGTCAACCAGGACGGCGCGTCCAACGGCCTCACCGCGCCCAACGGGCCCGCCCAGCAGCGCGTCATCCGTGCCGCCCTGGCGTCGGCCGGGCTGACCCCGGCCGACGTGGACGCGGTGGAGGCCCACGGCACGGGTACGACGCTCGGCGACCCGATCGAGGCGCAGGCCCTCCTCGCCACGTACGGCCAGGACCGCGAACACCCTCTGTACCTGGGCTCGTTGAAGTCGAACATCGGGCACACCCAGGCCGCCGCCGGTGTCGCCGGTGTCATCAAGATGGTGCTCGCCATGCGGCACGGCGTGCTGCCGCGCACTCTGCACGTCGACGAGCCCTCCTCGCACGTCGACTGGTCGGCCGGTGACGTCGCCCTGTTGACGGAGAACACCGCCTGGCCGCAGCTCGAGGGCCGTCCCCGCCGCGCCGGTGTGTCCGCGTTCGGCGTGTCCGGCACCAACGCCCACGTGATCCTGGAGCAGCCGGAACCCGCCCCGGCCGGCGCGGACGACGAGTCCCCCGCTCTCACCCCCGAGCCGCCCCTGCTGCCCTGGCTCGTGTCCGGCCGCACCCGTGCCGCGCTGCGCGCCCAGGCCGAGCGGCTGGCCGGCTTCGTCGAGGCGCGCCCCGGTGCCGCCGGGATCGAGGTCGCCGCGTCCCTCGTCCGCACCCGCTCGGTGTTCGAACACCGAGCCGTCGTCCTCGGCGCCGACCGCGACGAACTGCTGCGCGGACTGCGCGCGGTCGCCCAGGACGAGGCGGCGGCCGGCGCCGTCGTCGGCTCGGCGCTCACCGACGGCCGCACCGCGTTCCTGTTCGCGGGTCAGGGCTCGCAACGCATCGGCATGGGACGCGAGTTGTACGACACCTACCCGGCCTTCGCCGACGCCTTCGACGCGGCCTGCGCTCACCTGGACCCCGAACTGCCGTGCCCACTGCGGGAGATCGCGTTCGGTGACGACCAGGAGGCCCTGAACCGGACCGAGTTCGCGCAGCCCGCGCTGTTCGCGCTGGAAGTGGCGTTGTTCCGGCTGCTGGAGTCGTGGGGTGTGCGTCCGGACGTGCTGCTCGGGCACTCGATCGGCGAGCTGGCCGCCGCGCACGTGGCCGGGGTGTGGTCGCTGTCGGACGCCTGCCGGCTCGTCGCGGCGCGTGGCCGGCTGATGCAGGCCCTTCCCGAGGGCGGGGCGATGGTGTCGCTGCAGGCGTCGGAGGAGGAGGTGCTGCCGCTGCTCGCCGGCCGCGAGGCCGAGGCCGGCATCGCCGCCGTCAACGGGCCGCTGTCCCTCGTGGTGTCCGGCACCGAGGACGCGGTGCGGGAGATCACCGCCGCCGTCGAGGCGCTCGGCCGGCGCACCCGGCGGCTGCGCGTCAGCCACGCCTTCCACTCCCCGCTGATGGAACCGGTCCTCGCCGACTTCCGTGCCGTCGCCGAGACCCTCTCCTACGCCGCGCCCCGCATCCCCGTCGTCTCCGACGTCACCGGGGAGCCCGCCACCGCCGAGGAGCTGACCTCCCCCGAGTACTGGGTGCGGCACGTCCGGGACGCGGTGCGCTTCGCCGACGGCGTGAGCGCGCTCGGCGCCCAGCACGTCACCCGCTGCCTGGAACTCGGCCCCGACTCCACCCTGACCACCCTGGCCGCGTCCTGCCCGGCCCTGGCGGACGCCCTGCACGTGCCCGCGCTGCGCGACGACCGTCCCGAGCCTCGCGCCCTGCTGGAGGCCGTCTCCGCGCTGTTCACGCGTGGTGCGGACGTCGACTGGACGAGCGTCCTGCCCGTCCTGGCCCGGGCGCCGCGGACCGCGCTGCCCACCTACGCCTTCCAGCGCCGCCGCTACTGGCTCGAGGTCCCCGCCGGTTCCGGTGACGCCTCGGCGCTGGGGCTCGACGCCACCGGCCACCCGCTGCTCGCCGCCGCGGTGCGGGCCGCGGACAGCGACACGGTCGTCCTCACCGGACGGCTGTCGCTGCGCTCCCAGCCGTGGCTGGCGGACCACCGGCTCGGCGGCCACGCCGTCGTGCCCAGCACCGCCTTCCTCGAACTCGCCGTCCAGGCGGGCGACCACGTCGGCTGCGACGAGGTCCGCGACCTCACCCTGCAGACGCCGCTGACCGTGCCCGAACGCGGCGCGGTCCGCCTCCAGGTCCGCGTCGGCGAACCCGACGCGCGCGGCACCCGGCCCGTCGCCGTCTACTCCGGCGCCGACGGCACGCCGTACGACGAGACCGTGTGGACCCGCCACGCCGAGGGGCTGCTCGCGCCCGCCGACACCACCGCCGTTCCGCCCCGGACGCCGCTCGCCGACTGGCCCCCGGCAGGTGCCGAACCCGTCGACGTCGGCGGCCTGTACGACCGTCTCGCCGCCGGCGCCGGCCCGGTGTACGGTCCGGCGTTCCGTGCGCTGAGCGCCGTATGGCGGCACGGCGACGACGTGTACGCCGAGGTCGCCCTGCCCGACGGGGAGCGGGACGCCGCACGGCGGTTCGGCCTGCATCCGGCACTGCTCGACGCGGCCCTGCAGCCCCTCGGGCTCGGCGTGCCCGCCGGACTCGACGACGGGCTGCTGCTGTTCGCGTGGCAGCGCGCCACCCTCCACGCCGACGGCGCCGGCACCCTGCGCGTGCGGCTCACCCGGACCGGCGAGAACACGCTCACCCTGCTCGCCGCCGACACCTCCGGCCGGCCCGTCCTCACCGTCGACTCCCTGCGGCTGCGCCCCGTCGCCGCCGAGCAGGCCCCGGCGGACAGCGCCCACCGTCCGGACTCGGCGCCCGCCCAGACCCGTACGGACTCGGCGCCCGCTCCCGCCCGTGCGCGGCGCCGCCGCGCCGCCGACGACTCCGGCGACGCGGCTCAGGGCGGGGGGCTCGTGGACCGGCTCGACGGCCGCTCCCCGGCCGAACGGCAGCGCGTCCTGCTGGACCTCGTCCGCCGCACCGCGGCCGCCGTCCTGAACTACGCCGACGTCGACGAGGTGGAGCCCGGCCGGGTCTTCAAGGACCTCGGGTTCGCCTCCCTCACCGCCGTCGAACTGCGCAACCGGCTCAGCGCCGACCTCGGCGTCCTGCTGCCCGCCACCCTCGTCTTCGACCACCCCACCCCGCTCGCGCTCGCCGCGCACCTCGACACCGAACTCTTCGGCGCGGCAACGGATTCGGCGGCGCCCGTCACGGCCCGCGCCCGCCTCGACGACGACCCGATCGTCGTGGTCGGCATGGCCTGCCGCTACCCGGGCGGCATCACCAGCCCGGAGGAGCTGTGGGAGCTGGTGGCCAACCGGGGCGACGGCATCTCGCCGTTCCCCACCGACCGCGGCTGGGACCTGGCGAAGCTGTACCACCCGGACCCCGACAACCCGGGCACCTGCTACGCCCGCGAAGGCGGCTTCCTGCACAACGCGAGCCACTTCGACCCCGGCTTCTTCGGCATCTCCCCGCGCGAGGCCCTCGCGATGGACCCGCAGCAGCGGCTGCTGCTGGAGACGTCCTGGGAGGCGCTGGAGCGGGCCGGCATCGACCCGGCGTCCCGGCGCGGCAGCCTCACCGGTGTCTTCGCCGGTGTCACCTACCAGGACTACGTCGGCATCCTCGGCGCCGCGAAGGACAGCTTCGAGGGCTACATCGGCACCGGCAACTCGCCGAGCGTCCTGTCCGGCCGCATCGCCTACGCCCTCGGCCTCGAGGGCCCGGCGCTCTCCGTCGACACCGCCTGCTCCTCCTCCCTCGTCGCCCTGCACCTCGCCGTGCAGTCCCTGCGCCAGGGCGAGTGCGACCTGGCGCTCGCGGGCGGTGTCACCGTGATGTCGACGCCGGGCTCGCTCATCGAGTTCAGCCGGCAGCGCGCGCTCGCCGAGGACGGCCGCTGCAAGCCGTTCTCCGCGGACGCCGACGGCGCCAGCTGGGCCGAGGGCGCCGGCATGGTCGTCCTCGAACGGCTGTCCGACGCACGCCGCCACGGCCACCCGGTCCTCGCCGTCGTCCAGGGCAGCGCCCTCAACCAGGACGGCGCCTCCAACGGCCTCACCGCGCCCAACGGCCCCTCCCAGCAGCGCGTCATCCGCGCAGCCCTGGCCGCGGGCGGCCTCACCCCGGCCGACGTCGACGCCGTCGAAGCGCACGGCACCGGCACCACCCTCGGCGACCCCATCGAGGCGCAGGCCCTGATCGCCGTCTACGGCCAGGACCGGCCCGCGGACCGGCCGCTGTGGCTCGGCTCCCTGAAGTCGAACATCGGCCACGCGCAGGCGGCGGCCGGTGTCGGCGGCGTCATCAAGATGGTCATGGCCCTGCGCCACGGCGTCCTCCCGGCCACGCTGCACGCCGAGACACCGACCCGCGAGGTCGACTGGTCAGCGGGCACCGTACGGCTGCTGGAGGAGGCCGTGCCGTGGCCCGAGACGGGCCGCCCGCGCCGGGCCGGCGTCTCCTCGTTCGGCATGAGCGGCACCAACGCGCACGTCATCCTCCAGCAGGCCCCCGACGCGCCGGCCGAGGACACCGCCCGGGAGACCGGCGGCGACCACACCGCCGCCGCGCTGCCCCTCGTCCCCGCGCCGCTGTCCGCCCGCACCCCCGACGGGCTGCGCGCCCAGGCCGGCCGGCTCCTCGCCCACCTGCGCGAGCACCCCGGCGCCCACCTCGCCGACCTCGGGCTGTCCCTCGCCACCACCCGCACCGCGTTCGAGCACCGCGCCGTCGTCCTCGCCGCCGACCTCGACGGCCTCGAGCGCGGCCTGCGCGACCTCGCCGAGGACCGCATGGTCAGCGACGTCGTCCGCGGCACCGACCGGCGCGGCACCGGACCCGTCCTCGTCTTCCCCGGCCAGGGCGCCCAGTGGCCCGGCATGGGCCGCGAACTCCTCGACACCGCACCGGAGTTCGCCCGCCGCATCGCCGAGTGCGAGGAAGCCCTCGCGCCATGGGTGGACTGGTCGCTGACCGCCGCCCTGCGCGGCGGGCCGGACGCGCCCGACCTGGACCGGGTGGACGTCGTCCAGCCCGTCCTGTGGGCCGTCATGGTCTCCCTCGCCCACCTGTGGCGCGCGCACGGCGTCGAACCCGCCGCGGTCGTCGGACACAGCCAGGGCGAGATCGCCGCGGCCGTCGTCGCCGGCGCGCTGTCCCTGCAGGACGGCGCCCGCGTGGCCGCCCTGCGCAGCAAGGCCATCACCGCGATCGCCGGCGACGGCGGCATGATGTCCGTGCCGCTCCCCGCCGGCCAGGTGCGCCCGCGGCTGGAGCGCTTCGGCGACCGGCTCGCCGTGGCCGCCGTCAACGGCCCCGGCTCGGTCGTCGTCTCCGGCGCCGCCGACGCCCTGGACGAGCTGTTCGCCGAACTGACCGGCGAAGGCGTCCAGGCCCGCAAGGTCGCCGTCGACTACGGCAGCCACTCCGCGCACGTCGAACCCCTGCGCGGCCCCGTCCTCGACGCGCTCACCGGGCTGGAGCCCCGCCCCGCCGAGATCCCCTTCCGCTCCTCGGTGACCGGCGACTGGCTCGACGACGACACCGTCCTCGACGCCGCCTACTGGTACACCAACCTGCGCGAGACCGTCCGCTTCGAGGACGCCGTGCGCGGCCTCCTCGCGGCCGGCCACCGCACCTTCATCGAGGTCTCCCCGCACCCCGTCGTCGCGTTCGGGCTGCGCGAGACCATCGAGGACGCCGCCGCCGACGCCGTCGTCCTCGGCACCCTGCGCCGCGACCAGGGCGGCCACGAGAGGTTCCTGACCTCCCTCGCCGAGGCCCACGCGCACGGCGTGCACGTCGACTGGCACACCGTCTTCGCCGGCACCGGCGCCCGCCGCGTCGACCTGCCCACCTACGCCTTCCAGCGGACGCGGTTCTGGCCCGAACTGCGCGACGACCTCGCCGACACCGCCGCCGGCCCCGGCGCCGACGTCTCCGACGAGGTCGAGAGCCGCTTCTGGCGGACCGTGGAGGAAGAGGACCTCGACGCCCTCACCGCCACCCTCGACCTCGGCGGCGACACGCCGCTGCGCGAGGTGCTGCCCGCGCTGTCCTCCTGGCGGCGCAGCAGCAGGGAGCAGTCCACCGTCGACGGCTGGCGCTACACCGTCGGCTGGACCCCGCTCACCCAGGACACCGCGGGCGCACCCCCGGCCGGCACCTGGCTCCTCGCCGTGCCCGCCGCCGGTCACCCGCTGGCCGACGCCACCCGACAGGCCCTCACCGGCCACGGCGTGCCCGTACGCGTCGTCACCGTCGACGGCGCCGCCCCCGGCAGCGACCGCACGGGCCTGGCCGCCCTGCTCACCGACGCCCTCACCGGCACCGGCGACCAACACGCCCTCACCGCGGACGACCTGGGCGGCATCCTCTCCCTGCTCGCGCTCGACGAGACCCCGCACCGCGACCACCCCTCCGTGCCCGCCGGCCTCGCCGGCACCCTCGCCCTGCTCCAGGCGCTCGGCGACCTCGGGATCGCCGCACCCCTGTGGTGCGCCACCCGCGGCGCCGTCGCCGTCACCGGCGCGGAGCACGTCCTCAGCGCACCCCAGGCACTCGTCTGGGGCCTCGGCCGGGTCGCCGCACTCGAACACTCCGACCGCTGGGGCGGCCTCATCGACCTGCCCGCCGACCTCGACCGGCGCGCCGGCGACCGGCTGTGCGCGCTGCTCGCCCGCCCCGACGGCGAGGACCAGACCGCCGTACGCGCCTCCGGCACCTACGGCCGACGACTGCACCGCGCCCCGCTCGCCGGCGCCACCCCGCCCGGCGAGCCCTGGCGCCCGCGCGGCACCGTCCTCGTCACCGGCGGCACCGGCGCGGTCGGCGGACACGTCTCCCGCTGGCTCGCCTCCCTCGGCGCCGACCACCTGCTGCTCACCAGCCGCCGCGGCGCCGACGCGCCCGGCGCCGCCGAGCTGCGCGACGAGCTGACCGCCCTCGGCGCCGGCCGCGTCACCATCGCCGCCTGCGACGTCACCGACCGGGACGCGCTGCGCGACCTGCTCGACACGATCCCCGACGACCAGCCGCTCGACGCGGTGCTGCACGTCGCCGGCCACCTCGACGACGGCGTCATCGACGCCCTCGACGCCGGCCGCATGGACCCGGTGCTGCGCACCAAGGCCACCGCCGCCGTCCACCTGCACGAACTCACCGCAGGGATGGACCTGTCCGCGTTCGTGCTGTTCTCCTCGACGTCCGGCACCATCAGCGGCCCCGGCCTCGGCAACTACGCCCCCGGCAACGCCTTCCTCGACGCGCTCGCCGCCCGGCGCCGCGCCGAGGGCCTGCCCGCCACCGCGGTCGCCTGGGGCCACTGGGCCGACGGCGGCATGGGCGAGGGCGCCGTCGGCGAACGCCTGCGCCGCTACGGCGTCTACGACATGCAGCCCGAACTCGCCTGCCAGGCACTGCAGCAGGCACTCGACCACGACGAGACCTACCTCGCGGTCACCGACATCGGCTGGGAACGCTTCGCGCCCGCCTTCACCGGCTCCCGCCCCAGCGCCCTGCTGCGCGACCTGCCCGACGCCCAGCGCGCCCTCGCCCCCGCGCACGGCACAACGTCCGGGCAGAACGCGGCGGACGCCTTCGGCGCCGACGCCGCCGACGGCCCCGCGCTGGTGCGCCACCTGGCTGGCTTGAGCGGCGCCGAACGCGCCGACGCCGTCCTCGACGTCGTCCGCGGCTACGTCGCCACCGTCCTCGGCTACCCCGGACCGGAGGCCGTCGAGCCGACCCGCGCCTTCAGCGACCTCGGCTTCGACTCGCTGAGCGCCGTCGAACTCCGCAACGGCATGAACAGGATCACCGGGCTTCGCCTGCCGGCCACCCTGGTCTTCGACCACCCCAACTGCGCCGAACTGGCCCGCATGCTGCTCGCCGAGCTCGGCGACACCACGGGCGACGACGACCGGCTGCCCGCCCCGGCGGGCCCCGCCGCCTCGGCGGCGAACGGCGACGACCCGATCGTCATCACCGCGATGAGCTGCCGCTTCCCCGGCGGCGCCGACTCCCCGGAGGAGTTCTGGCGGCTGCTCGCCGACGGCGCCGACGCCATCGCCCCGTTCCCGGCGGACCGCGGCTGGGACGTCGACAACCTCTACCACCCCGACCCCGACCACCCCGGCACCTGCACCGCCCGCGAAGGCGGCTTCCTGCGGGACATGGCCGGCTTCGACCCCGCCTTCTTCGGCGTCTCACCGCGTGAGGCCCTCGCGATGGACCCGCAGCAGCGGCTGCTGCTGGAACTGGCGTGGGAGGCCTTCGAACGCGCC
Organism: Streptomyces sp. NBC_00557; assembly: GCF_036345995.1. Classification (NCBI taxonomy): domain Bacteria; kingdom Bacillati; phylum Actinomycetota; class Actinomycetes; order Kitasatosporales; family Streptomycetaceae; genus Streptomyces; species Streptomyces sp. NBC_00557. The sequence continues at coordinate 465,556 of NZ_CP107796.1, read as the reverse complement.
GGGATCGACCCGACAACCCTGCGCGGCTCCCGCACGGGCGTCTTCGCCGGCACCAACGGCAACGACTACACTCCGCTCCTCGTCGCCTCCGGCGAGGACGTCGGCGGCCACCTCGGCACCGGCAACGCCGCGAGCATCGTCTCCGGCCGCGTCTCCTACGTGCTCGGCCTGGAGGGCCCCGCGGTCACCGTCGACACCGCCTGCTCCGCCGCCCTGGTCGCCCTGCACCTCGCCGTGCAGGCGCTGCGGGCGGGGGAGTGCGACCTGGCGCTGGCCGGTGGTGTGACGGTGATGTCGACGCCGGGGCTGTTCCTGGACTTCTCCCGTCAGCGGGGCCTGGCCTCCGACGGCCGGTGCAAGGCGTTCTCGGACGCGGCCGACGGTGCCGGGTTCTCCGAGGGCGCGGGTCTGGTGCTGGTGGAACGGTTGTCGGACGCCCGTGCGGCCGGTCGCCGGGTGCTCGCGGTGGTGGCCGGCAGCGCGGTCAACCAGGACGGCGCGTCCAACGGTCTCACGGCGCCGAACGGGCCGTCGCAGCAGCGGGTGATCCGGCAGGCCCTGGCGTCGGCGGGACTGAAGCCGGCTGACGTGGACGCGGTGGAGGCGCACGGCACCGGCACCTCGCTGGGGGACCCGATCGAGGCGCAGGCGATCCTCGCGACCTACGGGCAGGACCGTGACCGGCCGGTGTGGCTGGGTTCGGTGAAGTCGAACATCGGCCACACGCAGGCCGCGGCCGGTATCGCCGGCGTCATCAAGATGGTGCTGGCCCTGCAGCACGGGATGCTGCCGCGCACCCTGCACGCCGAGCAGCCGTCCTCCCACGTCGATTGGTCCGCCGGCGCCGTGGAACTCCTCGGCGACCACGTCGCGTGGCCCCGCACCGACGGACGGGCCCGCCGAGCGGGCGTGTCCTCCTTCGGGCTCAGCGGCACCAACGCGCACGTGGTGCTGGCCGAGCCGCCGGCCGAGGAGGCGCCCGAGGAGGTCACGAGCGACACCGGTGGCCTGATCCCGTGGGTGGTGTCGGGTCGTACGGCTGCCGCGCTGCGGGACCAGGCCGGGCGGCTCGCGGAATGCGTCACCGGAGACGAGAACCTGGCGGTCGCCGGGGTGGCGTCGTCGCTGGTGCGGTCGCGGTCGCTGTTCGAGCACCGGGCCGTGGTGTGGGGTACGGGCCGGGAGGATCTGGTGCGGGCCCTGGAGGCGGTCGCTTCCGGTGAGGAGGCGGTGAACGCGGTGACGGGCTCGGCGCGGCGCGATGTGCGCACCGCGTTCCTCTTCGCGGGTCAGGGCTCCCAACGCCTGGGGATGGGCAGGGAGTTGTACGAGGCGTACCCGGTGTTCGCGGACGCCTTCGACGCGGCGTGTGCCCACCTCGACACCGAACTGCCGCGCCCGCTGCGGGAGATCGTGTTCGGCGAGGACCAGGAGACCCTGAACCGCACCGAATACGCCCAGCCGGCGCTGTTCGCTCTCGAGGTGGCCCTGTTCCGGCTGCTGGAGTCGTGGGGCGTACGGGCCGACGTCCTCGCGGGTCACTCGATCGGTGAGATCGCCGCCGCGCACGTGGCCGGTGTGTGGTCGCTGGCGGACGCCTGCCGTCTCGTCGCGGCGCGGGGCCGGCTGATGCAGGCCCTCCCGGCGGGCGGCGCGATGGTCGCCGTACAGGCGTCGGAGGACGAGGTGCTGCCGCTGCTCGAAGACGACGAGCGGGTGGGCATCGCCGCCGTCAACGGCCCTCGCGCGGTGGTCGTCGCGGGCGCGGCAGAGGCCGTGGAGCAGGTGGCCGCGCACTTCCGGGCGCAGGACCGCAAGGTCACCGCCCTGCGCGTGAGCCACGCGTTCCACTCGCCGCTGATGGAGCCGATGCTCGCCGACTTCCGCAAGGTCGCGGAGAGCCTTGCCTACGAGCGGCCGAAGCTGTCGTTCGTCTCCACCGTGACCGGTGGGGCGGTCACGGTGGAGGAGTTGACCTCCCCGGACTACTGGGTGCGGCATGTGCGGCAGGCGGTGCGTTACGCCGACGCCGTACAGGTGCTCGCGGAGCAGGGCGTGGGACGGTTCGTGGAGCTGGGCCCCGACGGCACGCTCACCGCGCTCGCGCAGGGCTGCCTGGACGAGCCTGAGGCGTCGGTGCTCGTACCGGTGCTGCGCAAGGACCGTTCCGAAGCCGACACTCTGGTGGGGGCGTTGGCGCGGCTGCACGTCGACGGGGCCGGTGTGGACTGGGCGGCGCGGCTTCCCGCGACCGCGCCGGTGCCGCTGCCGACGTACGCCTTCCAGCGCCGCCGCTACTGGCCCAACCTCACCGGCGTCACCCTCGGCGACCTCGGCTCGGCGGGCCTCGGCTCGGCCGAACACCCGCTGCTCGGGGCCGCCGTACGGGTGGCCGGCAGCGAGGAGGCGCTGTTCACCGGGCGGCTGTCGCTGCGCACGCACCCCTGGCTGCGCGACCACGCCGTCACCGGCACCGTCCTGTTCCCGGGCACCGGCTTCCTCGAACTCGCCCTGTGCGCTGCCGGACAGCTCGGTTACGACCGGGTGGAGGAGCTGACGATCGCCGCCCCGCTGGTCGTGCCCGAGCGCACCGGACGACTGGTGCAGGTCCGGGTCGGCGCACCGGACGACGCCGACACCCGCACCCTGGAGATCTACTCGCGGGCCGAGGACGCCCTCGACACCGACCCGTGGACCCTGAACGCCAGCGGTTCCCTCGTCACCGGCCCGTCTCCCGCGGACCCCGGGGCGGCCGACCTGACCGCCTGGCCTCCGCCGAACGCCGAACCCGTCTCCGTGGCCGACTTCTACGACCGCTTCGCCGAGGCCGGATTCGCCTACGGGCCGGTCTTCCGCGGACTGCGCGCCGTCTGGCGGCGCGGCGAGGAGGTCTTCGCCGAGGTCGGCCTGCCCGACGAGCACGAGCGGCTCGCGGGTGACTTCGGCATCCACCCGGCGCTGCTGGACTCCGCCCTGCACGCGATGATGTTCGTGTCGCTGGCGGAAGCCGGACGGGGACGGCTGCCGTTCTCCTGGAGCGGCGTGTCGCTGCGGGCGTCCGGCGCCCGGGCCCTGCGCGTGCGCATGGTGCAGGCCGGACCGGAGGCCGTCGCCCTGGAGCTGGCCGACCCGGCGGGCGGCAACGTCGCCTCCGTCGAGTCGCTGCTGCTGCGCCAGGTCTCCGGCGACCTCGCCGCCCGCGCCGGGTCCGACGGCCACCGCGAGAGCCTCTTCCAGGTCGACTGGACCAGGCTCACCGCGCCCGAGACCACGGCCGTCGCGGCAGCGGTGATCGGTGACGCGGACCTCCTGCCCGGCGCGGCCGTCCACCCGGCGCTGGAGGAGCTGCCCGCCCAGGTCCCGGCGACGGTGCTGTTCCCCGTGCCGGTGGCGCGGGCAGCCGCCGGCGTGCCGGACGCGGTCCGTGCCGTGACCAGCCGCGTCCTGGACGCCGTACGCGCATGGCTCGACGACGACCGCTTCGAGGGCTCCCGCCTGGTCGTGGTCACCGAAGGCGGCGTCGCGCTCGACGCCGGCGCGCCCGACCCCGCGCTCGCCGCGGTGTGGGGCCTGGTCCGGGCCGCACGGGCCGAAGCGCCGGACCGGTTCGCGCTGGTCGACACCGACGGCACCGACGCCTCCCGTACCGCGCTCGCAGCCGCGCTCGCCTGCGGCGAGCCGGAAGTCGCCCTGCGCGACGGCGACCTGTACGCCCCGCGTCTGGGCCGGGTCCCGGCGGACGACGGGCTCACGGTCCCGGCGGGCGAGTCGGCCTGGCATCTCGACAGCACTGAGAAGGGCACCCTGGACAACCTCGCCCTGCTTCCGTTCCCCGAGGCCGCCGCCGATTTGACGGAGGGTCAGGTGCGGATCGCCGTGCGTGCGGCGGGCCTCAACTTCCGTGACGTCCTCAACGCGCTCGGCATGTATCCCGGAGAGGCGGGGCTGCTCGGCGGGGAGGGCGCCGGTGTGGTGACGGAGGTCGGTCCGGGCGTCACCGGGCTGGCCGTGGGCGACCGCGTGATGGGCATGTTCCCGGGCTCGTTCGGCCCGGTCGCCGTCGCGGACGCCCGGACGGTGATCCGGATTCCGGCGGGGTGGTCCTTCGCGCAGGCGGCGTCCGTGCCGATCGTGTTCCTCACGGCGTACTACGCGCTCACGGACCTCGGCTCGCTGCAGGCCGGCGAGCGGGTGCTCGTGCATGCGGCGGCCGGTGGTGTCGGCATGGCCGCCACCCAACTCGCCCGGCACTTCGGCGCCGAGGTGTTCGGTACGGCGAGCGCCGGCAAGTGGGGCACCCTGCGGGAACTCGGTCTGGACGACGAGCACATCGCGTCGTCCCGCGACACCGGGTACGAGGCGGCGTTCCTCGCGGCCACCGACGGTGAGGGCATGGACGTCGTACTCGACTCGCTGGCCGGTGAGTTCGTGGACGCTTCGCTGCGGCTGCTGCCGCGTGGTGGGCGTTTCCTGGAGATGGGCAAGACGGACGTCCGCGACCCCGAGGCGGTGGCCTGCGAGCACGCCGGGGTGCTGTACCGGGCGTTCGACCTGTGGGAGGCCGGCCCGGAGCGGATCGGGCAGATGCTCGCGGACCTCGTCGAGCTGTTCGAGGCGGGTGTGCTCAAGCCGCTCCCGGTCACCTGCTGGGACGTGCGCCGGGCCCCGGACGCCTTCCGTCACCTCTCCCAGGCCCGCCATGTCGGCAAGGTCGTCCTCACCGTGCCCGCCCCGCTCGACCCGGAGGGCACGGTCCTGGTGACCGGCGGCACCGGTGGTCTCGGCGCGCTGGTCGCCCGGCACCTGGTCACCGAGCACGGCGTACGGCACCTGCTGCTGGCCAGCCGTCGCGGCGCCGAAGCGCCCGGCGCGGCCGAACTCGTCTCGCAGCTCGGCGAATGGGGCGCTCAGGTCGAGGTGGCCGCCGTAGACGTGGCCGACCGCGACCAGCTGGCCGCCATGCTGGCCACGGTCCCCGCCGCGCACCCCCTCACGGCGGTCGTCCACACCGCGGGCGTCGTCGACGACGGCGTGGTCTCCGCGCTCACCTCGGACCGGCTGGCCCGGGTCCTGCGGCCGAAGGCCGACGCGGTGGCCCACCTGCACGAGCTGACCTGTGACGCGGACCTGGCCGCGTTCGTCGTCTTCTCGTCCGTCGCCGGCACGTTCGGCAGCGCCGGTCAGGCCAACTACGCGGCGGCGAACGCCTTCCTCGACGCCTTCGCCGCCGGCCGCCGCGCCGCCGGACTGCCCGCCGTCTCCCTCGCGTGGGGCGCCTGGGCGCCCGGCACCGGCATGACGGCCGAGCTGTCCGAAGCCGATCTGCGGCGCATGGCACGCGGCGGCATGCGGCCGCTCAGCGCCGAACAGGGGCTGCGGCTGCTGGACGAGGCGGGCCTGGCGACCATGGCGGCCCCCGCCCACCGGGCGCTGCTGCTGCCGGTGGACCTCGACCTGAAGGCGCTGCGCGCCCACGCCGAGGCCGTACCGCCGCTGCTGCGCGGCCTGGTCCGCGCGCCCGCGCGGAAGGCGGCCGGCACGGCGGCCGGCGCGCACACCGAGCCGCAGGACCTCGGCGCCCGGCTGGCCGCGCTCGCCCCGGCCGACCGGGAGCAGTACCTGGTCGACCTGGTGTGCGCGCAGGCGGCGGCCACGCTCGGCCACGCCTCGGCCGACGAGATCGAACCGGACCAGGCGTTCAAGGAACTCGGCTTCGACTCGCTCACCGCGGTGGAACTGCGCAACCGGCTGGCCGCGGCCACCCGGCTGCGGCTCCCGGCCACGCTGGTGTTCGACCACCCGACACCCACGGTGCTGGCCGGTCATCTGCTGGAGCAGATCACCCTGCCGGAGGAGACGCCCGGCACGCGGCAGGCGGACGGCCCGGCCACCGGGACCACCGCGGCACCGCTGCTGGCCGAACTCGACCGGCTGGAGGCCGCGTTCGCCGCCGCGACGATCGGCGGCGACGACCACGCGACGATCACTTCCCGGCTGCAGCGGCTGACGGCGAAGTGGCAGGAACTGGCAACGAAGGGCAGCGGTGCCGGACACGACAACGGCACCGGCTCCGGGCGGTCCGGAGCGGCACTCGCCGACGTCGACGACGGAGAACTCGACTCCGTCGAGACGGCGGACGAGCTGTTCGACCTCATCGACAAAGAACTCGGGATGTCGTGATCAGCCGCGGGAAACCGTTGGCATCGGCTCAGGGATGTGGCGTTGGTGGCTGAAGACGACAAGATGGACGAAAAGTACGTCGACTACCTCAAGCGGCTGACCGCGGAGCTGCGGCAGACCCGCCGGCAGCTGCGCGAGGTGGAGACACGGGACCGGGAACCGATCGCGATCGTCGCGATGAGCTGCCGTTACCCCGGCGGCGTGGACAGCCCGGAGGAGCTGTGGCGGCTCGTCGCGGAGGGCGGCGACGCCATCTCCGGCTTCCCCGCCGACCGCGGCTGGGACGTGGAGACGGGCTACGATCCCGACCCCGACAACCCGGGCACCTTCTACGCGCTCGGCGGCGGCTTCCTGCACGAGGCGGCGCAGTTCGACGCCGACTTCTTCGGGATCTCCCCGCGCGAGGCCCTGGCGATGGACCCGCAGCAGCGGCTGCTGCTGGAGATCTCCTGGGAGGCGTTCGAACGGGCCGGGATCGACCCCGGCTCGGTGCGCGGCAGCAGCACCGGCGTCTTCGTCGGCGCCGCGACCTCCGGGTACGGCGCCGGGGTGAGCGAGTTCCCCGAAGGCGTGCAGGGCCTGCTGCTGGCCGGCAACGCCACCTCGGTCGCCTCCGGCCGCATCGCCTACACCCTCGGCCTGGAGGGCCCCACCGTCACCGTCGACACCGCGTGCTCGTCCTCACTGGTCGCGCTGCACTGGGCGTGCCAGGCCCTGCGCCGCGGCGAGTGCGACATGGCCCTCGCGGGCGGTGTCGCGGTGATGGCGACCCCCGCGATGTTCTACGAGTTCAGCCGGCAGCGCGGCCTCGCCCCCGACGGCCGCTGCAAGGCGTTCTCCGACGACGCCGACGGCACCGGCTGGGCCGAGGGCGCCGGCATGCTCCTGGTGGAGCGGCTGTCCGACGCCCGCCGGCTCGGCCACCCCGTGCTGGCCGTCGTGCGCGGCACCGCCATCAACTCCGACGGCGCCTCCAACGGCCTCACCGCGCCCAACGGCCCTGCCCAGCAGCGCGTGATCCGGGCCGCGCTGTCCGCCGCCGGCCTCGCGCCCGCCGACGTCGACGCCGTCGACGCGCACGGCACCGGCACCTCCCTCGGCGACCCCATCGAGGCGCAGGCCCTGCTCGCCACCTACGGCCAGGACCGCGAACAGCCCCTGTGGCTCGGCTCGTTGAAGTCGAACATCGGGCACACCCAGTCCGCGGCCGGCGTCGGCAGCATCATCAAGATGGTCCAGGCGATGCGGCACGGCATGCTGCCGCGCACGCTGCACGTGTCCGAGCCGTCCCGGCACGTCGACTGGTCGGCGGGAGCGGTCCGCCTGCTCACCGAACCGGTCGACTGGCCGCGCTCGGACCGGCCGCGCCGCGCCGGTGTGTCCTCGTTCGGCATCAGCGGCACCAACGCCCACGCCGTCATCGAGGAGGCCCCGGCCCCCGCCGACGACACCGCCCCGGCCGCCGACGGCGCCGGACCGGAAGAGGCGCCGTGCGAGCTGCCCGTCGTGCCCTGGCCGCTGTCCGCGCGCAGCGAGGACGCCCTGCGCGCCCAGGCCGCCCGGCTGCTCGAACGGCTGCGCCAGGATCCCGAACCGCCACGCCCGCTGGACGTCGGCCACGCCCTCGCCACCACCCGCGCCGCCCTGGAACACCGGGCGGTCGTCCTCGCCACCGGCCACGACGACGGCGTACGCGAACTGACGGCGCTCGCCGCGGGGGAGCCCGGCACCGCGACCGTGCGCGGCCGGACCGCGCGCGGCGCGACCGCGTTCCTCTTCGCCGGGCAGGGTTCGCAGCGCCTGGGCATGGGCCGCGAACTGTACGCCACGCACCCCGTGTTCGCCGCCGCGTTCGACGCGGTGGACGCCGAACTCCCCTTCGACCTCAAGGCGGTCGTCTTCGGTGACGACGCGGAGCCGTTGCGCCGCACCGAGTACGCCCAGCCGGCCCTCTTCGCCCTCGAAGTCGCCCTGTTCCGCCAGTTGGAGGCGTGGGGCCTCACCCCGAAGTTCCTGCTCGGGCACTCCGTCGGCGAGCTGGCCGCCGCCCATGTCGCGGGCGTGTGGTCCCTCGCCGACGCCTGCAAGCTGGTCGCCGCCCGCGGCCGGCTCATGCAGGCCCTCCCCGAGGGCGGCGCGATGGCCGCGCTGCAGGCCGCCGAGGAGGAGGTCCTGCCGCTCCTCGACGCGGAGCGGGTGGGCATCGCCGCCGTCAACGGCCCGCGCGCCGTGGTGGTCTCCGGCGCCGCCGACGCCGTCGAGGGGATCGCCGCGCACTTCCGCGCCCAAGGCCGCAAGGTCACCCCCCTGCGGGTCGGCCACGCCTTCCACTCGCCGCTCATGGAGCCGATACTCGCCGCGTTCCGCGAGGTCGCCGAGAGCGTCACCTACCACCCGCCGCGGCTGACGATCGTCTCCGACATGACAGGCGAGACCGCCCGCCCGGCCGACCTGTGCACCCCCGAGTACTGGGTGCGTCACGTCCGCGAGGCGGTCCGGTTCGCCGACGGTGTACGGCTGCTGGAGAAGCGCCGCGTCACCCGGTTCGTGGAGCTGGGCCCCGACGGCACGCTCACCGCGCTGACCCGGGCCTGCCTGGAGGGCGAGGACCTGACGGCCGTACCCGCCCTGCGCAGGGAACGGCCCGAGCCGGTCGCGCTCATGGCCGCCGTCGCCGACGCCTTCGCCCACGGCCAGCCGGTCGACTGGCAGGCCGTCTTCGCGGGCACCGGCGCGCAGGCCGTGGACCTGCCGACGTACGCGTTCCGCCGCGCCCGCTACTGGCTGGAGCCCACCCCGCACACCGCCGGCACCGAGGACGGCGCCTCCGGCCAGGACGCCGGCTTCTGGTCGGCCGTCGAACAGGACGACGTCGCCGCCCTCGCCGACACCCTGGAGGTGGACGAGGGGCTCCTGCGGCCGCTCCTGCCCGCCCTGTCGACGTGGTGGCGCGGACGCCGCGAACGCGGACGCGTCGACCGGCTGCGCTACCGCACAGCGTGGCAGCCCCTCGACCCCGCCCCGGACACCCCGCTCACCGGCCGCTGGCTGCTCGTGGTGCCCGGCGACGCGGCCGACGACGACCTGACCCGCACCGTCCGCGACGCCCTCACGGCCCGCGGCGCCGAACCGGTGCCCTTCACCGTCGCGGCGGTGGAGGAGCGCGCGGCGCTCGCCGCCCGCCTCGCGGACACCGGCACCGTCGACGGCGTCCTCGCGCTGCCCGCCGGCGGTGACGACCCGGCCGCCCTCGCCCTGCGCGCCGTACGGCTCGTGCAGGCGCTCGGCGACGCCCGGGTGGGCGCCCCGCTGTGGCTGGCCACCCGCGGCGCCGTCGCCACCGCCCGCTCCGACGCCGCGCCCGACCCGGCGCAGGCCGCCCTGTGGGGCCTGGGCCGGGTCGCCGCCCTGGAACTCGGCGACCGCTTCGGCGGCCTCGTCGACCTGCCGCCCAGCGTCGACCGGCGCGCCACCGCACGCCTCGCCTCCGTCCTGGCCGGCGCGGACGAGGACCAGGTCGCCGTGCGCGCCTCCGGAGTCCTCGCACGCCGCCTGCGCCACGCCGACGACGCCGACGCGCCCCGCACCGGCGCCGGCTGGCAGCCGCGCGGCACCGTGCTGATCACCGGTGGCACCGGAGCGCTCGGCGCCCGGATCGCCCAGTGGGCCGCCGAACAGGGCGCCGAGCACCTCGTCCTGACCGGACGCCGGGGCCCCGACGCGCCCGGCGCCGCCGACCTGGCCGCCCGGCTCACCGCGCTCGGCGCCCGCGTCACCGTCGAGGCGTGCGACGTCTCCGACCGCGCCGCCGTCGAACAGCTGCTGGACCGCCACACCGTCGACGCCGTCGTCCACGCGGCCGGCGTCACCGACAGCGTGCCGCTCACCGACGTCGACGACGACCGGTTCCGCGGCGTGCTCGCCGCGAAGGCCCACGGCGCCGCCCACATCGACGCCGTGCTGCGCGAGCAGGGCGACCGGCAGCTCGACGCGTTCGTACTGTTCTCCTCCATCGCCGGCGTGTGGGGCAGCGGCGGGCAGAGCGCCTACGCCGCCGCCAACGCCTTCCTCGACGCGCTCGCCGAGCAGCGGCGGGCCCGCGGCGCCACCGCTGTCTCCGTGGCCTGGGGTCCCTGGGGCGGAGGCGGCATGGCCGCCGAGGACGGCGCCGAGGAGTACCTGCGCCGGCGCGGCCTCACCGCCCTCGACCCCGGCACCGCGCTCGCCGCGCTGCGCCGCGTCCTAGAGCAGGACGCCACCGGACAGGTCGTCGCCGACGTCGACTGGGCCCGGTTCGCCCCCGGCTTCACCAGCACCCGCCCCAGCCCCCTGCTCACCGGCGTCCCCGAGGCCGTCGACGCCCTGCGCGCCACACCGGCCGCCACCGGCCACGCCGAGGCGGGCACCGCCCTGCGCGAGCGCCTGGCCGGCCGCACGCCCGCCGAACGCACCCGCGCCCTGCTGGAGCTGGTCCGCACCCACGCCGCCGCCGTCCTCGGCCACGCCGACGCCGCGCTGCTGGAGACCCGGCGCGCCTTCCGCGACGCGGGCTTCGACTCGCTGACCGCCGTCGAACTGCGCAACCGCCTCACCACCGAAACGGGCCTCGCGCTGCCCGCCACGCTCGTCTTCGACCACCCCACGCCCGTCGACCTCGCCGCATACCTGCACGCCGAACTGTTCGGCGACGGCACCGGCCTGGCCCGCGACCACCTGCCCGCCGCCGCACCGGACCGGACCGACGCCGACCCGGTCGTCATCGTCGGCATGGGCTGCCGCCTCCCCGGCGGCGTCACCGGCCCCGACGAGCTGTGGGACCTGGTCGCCGGCGCCGGGGACGCCATCACCGAGTTCCCCACCGACCGCGGCTGGGACCTCGACGCCCTCTACCACCCCGAGCCCGGGCACCCCGGCACCAGCTACTGCCGGCACGGCGGATTCCTCACCGGCGTCGGCGACTTCGACCCCGCCTTCTTCGGCATCTCCCCGCGCGAGGCCCTGGCGATGGACCCGCAGCAGCGGCTGCTGCTGGAGATCTCCTGGGAGGCCCTCGAACGCGCCGCCATCGCCCCCGGGGCCCTGCGCGGCTCCCGCACCGGCGTGTTCATGGGCTCCAACGGCCAGGACTATCCCGCGCTGCTGCTGAGCACCCCCGACGCCGGCGACGGCTTCCTCGGCACCGGCAACGCCGCCGCCGTGGTCTCCGGCCGCATCGCCTACGTCCTCGGCCTCGAAGGCCCCACCCTCACCGTCGACACGGCCTGCTCGTCCTCCCTCGTCGCGCTGCACCTCGCCGTCCGGGCCCTGCGCGCCGGCGAGTGCGACCTCGCCCTCGCGGGCGGCGTCACCGTGATGTCCACCCCGGGCGCCTTCATCGAGTTCAGCCGTCAGCGCGGCCTCGCCGCCGACGGCCGCTGCAAGGCGTTCTCCGACGACGCCGACGGCACCGGCTGGGCCGAGGGCGCGGGCGTCCTCGTCGTCGAGCGCCTGTCCGACGCCCGCCGCAACGGACACCCGGTGCTCGCCGTCGTCGCCGGCTCCGCCGTCAACCAGGACGGCGCCTCCAACGGCCTCACCGCGCCCAACGGCCCCGCCCAGCAGCGCGTCATCCGCGAAGCGCTGGCCGACGCCGGACTCACCCCGGCCGACGTGGACGCCGTCGAAGCCCACGGCACCGGCACGGCCCTCGGCGACCCCATCGAGGCGCAGGCCCTCCTCGCGGCCTACGGCCAGGACCGCGAACGACCGCTCTACCTGGGCTCGTTGAAGTCGAACATCGGGCACACCCAGGCCGCCGCGGGTGTCGCCGGCGTCATCAAGACGGTCGAGGCGATGCGGCACGGCGTCCTGCCGCCCACCCTGCACGCCGAGCAGCCGTCCTCCCACGTCGACTGGTCCGCCGGCGCCGTGGAACTGCTCACCGAGAGCCGACCGTGGACCGCAGGCGACCGGCCGCGCCGCGCCGGCGTCTCCGCCTTCGGCGTCTCCGGCACCAACGCCCACGTCATCGTGGAGGAGCCGCCCACGGCCGAACAACCGCAGGACTCCGGACAGCCGCAGGGCGCCGAGCCGGCAACGGCGCCCGTGAAGGCCGGCACCGGCCCGCTTCCCTGGGTGATCTCCGGCGCCTCCGCCGACGCCCTGCGCGACCAGGCCGCACGCCTGCTCGCGCACACCGAGGCACGGCCCGGCCTCGCCGCCGCCGACCTCGCCCTGTCCCTCGCCACCACCCGCACCGCGCTCGAACACCGCGCCGTCGTCCTCGGCGCCGACCGCGCCGCACTCCGCGCGGCCCTCGCCTCCCTGATCGCCGGCGAGCCCACCACGGACGCCGTCACCGGCCGCGTGCATCCCGAGGGCCGCACCGCGTTCCTCTTCGCCGGTCAGGGCTCCCAACGCCTGGGGATGGGCAGGGAGTTGTACGAGGCGTACCCGGTGTTCGCGGACGCCTTCGACGCGGCCTGCGCCCACCTCGACACAGAACTGCCGCGGCCGCTGCGGGAGATCGTGTTCGGCGAGGACCAGGAGACCCTGAACCGCACCGAATACGCCCAGCCGGCGCTGTTCGCTCTCGAGGTGGCCCTGTTCCGGCTGCTGGAGTCGTGGGGCGTGCGGCCCGATGCGCTCGCGGGTCACTCGATCGGTGAGATCGCCGCCGCGCACGTGGCCGGTGTGTGGTCCCTGGCGGACGCCTGCCGTCTCGTCGCGGCGCGGGGCCGGCTGATGCAGGCCCTCCCGGCGGGCGGCGCCATGGTCGCCGTACAGGCGTCGGAGGACGAGGTGCTGCCGCTCCTCGAAGACGACGAGCGGGTGGGCATCGCCGCCGTCAACGGCCCACGCGCGGTCGTCGTCGCGGGCGCCGCGCAGGCCGTGGAGGAGATCGCGGCGCACTTCCGGGCGCAGGACCGCAAGGTCACCGCCCTGCGGGTCAGCCATGCCTTCCACTCGCCGCTGATGGAGCCGATGCTCGCCGACTTCCGGGCGGTCGCCGAGGAACTGTCGTACGACCGGCCACAGGTGGAGATCGTCTCCACGCTGACCGGCGAGAGCGCCGACCCCGAGGACCTGATGTCCCCGGACCACTGGGTGCGGCACGTGCGGCAGGCGGTCCGCTTCGCCGACGCCGTGCACACCCTGCACACCGACGGAGTCACCCGGTTCCTCGAACTGGGCCCCGACGGCACGCTCACCGCCCTCGTCCACGCCTCGCTCGCCGACGGCGAGCCGGTGGCGGTCCCCGCCCTGCGCGCCGACCGCCCCGAGGCCCACGCGCTGCTCACCGCGACCGCCACCCTCCACACCCACGGCGCCGACGTCGACTGGGCCGCGCTGCTGCCCGCCGCACGCACCGTCGAACTGCCCACCTACGCCTTCCAGCACAGCCGCTACTGGCCGCGCCCAGGCGGCGCCCACCCGGGCGATCTGCGCTCCGCCGGCCTGTCCGCCGCAGGGCACCCGCTGCTCGGCGCCGCCGTCACCCTCGCGGACAGCGGTACGGCCGTCCTCACCGGGCGGCTCTCCACCCGGCTCCAGCCCTGGCTGGCCGAACACGTCGTCTCCGGGTCGGTCCTGCTGCCCGGCACCGCCTTCCTGGAACTCGCCCTCCACGCCGCCGACCGCGTCGGCTGCGCCACGGTCGAGGAACTCACCCTGCACACCCCGCTGGTGCTGCCCGAGCAGGGAGCCGCCCAGCTCCAGGTCACCGTCGGCGCCCCCGACGCCACCGGCCGACGCGACATCGGCGTCTACTCACGCCCCGCCGACGACGCCGACGACGCCGACGACGAGACGTGGACGCAGCACGCCACCGGCACCCTGCGGCCCGAACCCGCCGACCCGGCCCCCGCCGCCGACACCCGCCCGCCCGCAGACGCCACCGGCATCCCCACCGAGGGCCTTTACGACCAACTGGCCGCCACCGGACTGGTGTACGGCCCGCTGTTCCGCGGACTCGCCGCCGTACGGCAGCACGGCGACGACCTGTACGCCGAGGCTGCCCTGCCCGCCGAGGCGGCCGGCGACGCACGCCGCTACGGCATCCACCCCGCCCTGCTGGACTCGCTCCTGCACGCCCTCGGCACCGCCCCCGCGACCGCCGACGGCACGGGCGAGGCGGCCGGGCCGGGCCTGCCGTTCTCCTGGGAGGGCGTCACCCTGCACGCCACCGGCGCGGCCGGCCTGCACGCCCGGCTGCGCCGCACCGGCGCGCGATCGGTCGCCCTCGACCTCACCGACCCGACCGGCGCGCCCGTCGCCACCATCACCTCCCTCACCCTGCGCCCGCTCACGGCAACCCCCAGTGCCCCGGCCGGCACCGGCCACGCGGACCTGCTGCACCGCGTCGACTGGACCCCGCTGCGCGCCGAGCAGACTGCCGCGGGCGACGGGGCCGGCTTCCCGGCCACGCCGGCGGACGTGCCCACCCGGCTCCCCGAGCACACCGTCGCGGCCGGTGAGGACGTCCTGGTCCGTGTCGTACGACCGGAAGGGGACCCGGCGTCGGCGGCCCACGCCGCCACGGCGACCACCCTGGAGCTGATCCGCACCTGGCTGGCGGAGGAGCGTTTCGAGGGCGCCCGGCTGGTGGTCGTCACCGAGGGCGCCGTCGCGCTCGACGCCGGCGCGCCCGACCCCGCGCTCGCCGCGGTGTGGGGCCTGGTGCGGGCCGCCCGCGCCGAGAACCCCGGACGGTTCGCACTGGCCGACGTGGACGCCGCCACCGAGTCGTGGACCTCGCTCGCGGCTGCCCTCGCCTCCGACGAGACGGAGCTCGCCCTGCGCGCGGGAGTCGCCTACGCCCCGCGCCTCGCCCGCGCCACCAGCGACCAGGAACTCCCCGTCCCTGCGGGCGGGTCGGCCTGGCGGCTGGACATCGTCGACAAGGGCACGCTGGAGGGACTCGCCCTCACGCCGGTCGCGCAGACGGAGCTGGAGGAGGGGCAGGTACGGATCGCCGTGCGTGCGGCGGGCGTCAACTTCCGCGACGTCCTCAACGCGCTCGGCATGTACCCGGGGGACGCGAAGGACTTCGGCCTCGAAGGCGCCGGTATGGTGACCGAGGTGGGGCCGGGCGTCACCGGCCTGGCCGTGGGCGACCGCGTGATGGGTCTCTTCCCGGGCTCCTTCGGCCCGGTCGCCGTCGCGGACGCCCGGACCATCGCCCCCATCCCGGCGGGCTGGAGCTTCGCGCAGGCGGCGTCCGTGCCGATCGTGTTCCTGACCGCGTACTACGCGCTGACCGACCTCGGCTCGCTGCAGGCCGGCGAGCGGGTGCTCGTGCACGCGGCGGCCGGTGGTGTCGGCATGGCCGCCACCCAACTCGCCCGGCACTTCGGCGCCGAGGTGTTCGGTACGGCGAGCGCCGGCAAGTGGGGCACCCTGCGTGAACTCGGCCTGGACGACGAGCACATCGCGTCCTCCCGCGACACCGCGTACGAGCCGGCGTTCCTCGCGGCCACCGACGGTGAGGGCATGGACGTCGTCCTCGACTCGCTGGCCGGTGAGTTCGTGGACGCCTCGCTGCGGCTGCTGCCGCGGGGCGGACGTTTCCTGGAGATGGGCAAGACCGACATCCGCGATGCGGCAGTGGTCGGGAACGACCATCCGGGCGTGACGTACCGGGCGTTCGACCTCTGGGACGCGGGCCCCGAGCGGATCGGGCAGATGCTCGCCGATCTGGTGGAGCTGTTCGAGGCCGGTGCTCTGAAGCCGCTCCCGGTCACGTGCTGGGATGTGCGGCGCGCCCCGGACGCCTTCCGCTACCTGTCGCAGGCGCGCCATGTCGGCAAGGTGGTGCTGACGGTTCCGGCGCCGCTGGACCTCGAGGGCACGGTCCTCGTGACGGGGGGCACGGGCGGTCTGGGCGCACTGGTCGCCCGGCACCTGGTCACTGAGCACGGCGTACGGCACCTGCTGCTGGTCAGCCGTCGCGGTGCCGATGCGCCCGGCGCAAGGGAACTCACAGCGGAGCTGGGCGAGTTGGGCGCTCAGGTCGAGGTGGCCGCCGTAGACGTGGCCGACCGGGACCAGTTGGCCGCCACCCTCGGTGCGATTCCGGCCGAGCATCCGCTGACGGCCGTCGTCCACACGGCCGGTGTCCTGGACGACGGCGTGGTCTCCGCCCTCACTCCCGACCGGCTGGCCCGCGTCCTGCGGCCGAAGGCCGACGCGGTGACCCATCTGCACGAGCTGACCGCCGACGCGGACCTGGCGGCGTTCGTCGTCTTCTCGTCCATCGCGGGTACCTTCGGTGGCGCCGGTCAGGCCAACTACGCGGCGGCCAACGCCTTCCTGGACGCCTTCGCTGCCACCCGCCGCTCGGCAGGCCTGCCCGCCACGTCCCTGGCCTGGGGTCCCTGGGCTCCCGGCGCCGGCATGACGGCGGAACTCTCCGACGCCGACCTGCGCCGCATGGCCCGCGGTGGCATGCGGCCGCTCAGCGCCGAGCAGGGCCTCGGCGCCCTCGACGCGGCCTGGCGGCGCACCGAGGCGGCGCTGGTGCCGGTCGCGCTGGACCGGCGCGTGCTGCGGGACCGGCAGGCCGTCGCGGCGCTGCCCGCCATGCTGCGGGGGCTCGCCGTCGCCCCCGCCCGCCGCACGGCGTCCGCCGCGGGCGATGGCGACGCGGCCCGGAGCTTCCGGGCGCGGCTCGCCGACCTGGCGGAGGCGGACCGCGCGGCGGCCGTGCTGGACCTCGTCCGCACGCAGACCGCGGTGGTGCTCGGGCACGCGAGCGCGGACACGGTGGAGCCCGGCCGGGACTTCCGCGGCCTCGGCATCGACTCGCTGACCGCCGTCGAGCTGCGCAACCGGCTGGGCGCCGCGACCGGGCTGCGCCTGCCGGCCACGCTGGTGTTCGACTACCCGTCGCCGCAGGCCCTCGCCCGCCATATCGGCGGCGAACTCCTCGGCGACGCCGCACCCGCCACCGGGACCGCCCAGGGCGCTGTGTCGCGGACCGTTGGTGACGCGGCCGAGGACGACGCACGCATCGCCGTCGTCGGCATCGGCTGCCGCTTCCCCGGTGGTGTGCGCAGCCCCGAGGAGTTCTGGCAGCTCCTCGCCGACGGGGTCGACGCGATCGGCGCGCCCCCCGCGGACCGCGGCTGGCAGGTGGACGGCATCGAGGGCGGATTCCTGTACGACGCCGCCGAGTTCGACCCGGACTTCTTCGGGATCTCCCCGCGCGAGGCCCTGGCGATGGACCCGCAGCAGCGGCTGCTGCTGGAGATCTCGTGGGAGGCGCTGGAGCGGGCCGCGATCGACCCGCGGTCGCTGCACGGATCGCGCACCGGTGTGTTCGTCGGCACCAACTACCAGGGCTACGGGTCGGCCGCGCACGCCGTCCCGGAGGACGCCCAGGGCCAGCTGCTCACCGGGCACGCCGCGAGCGTTGCCTCCGGCCGGGTCGCCTACGTGCTCGGCCTGGAGGGTCCCGCGGTGACCGTGGACACCGCCTGCTCGTCCTCCCTGGTGGCGCTGCACTGGGCCGCGCAGTCCCTGCGGTCCGGCGAGTGCGACCTCGCGCTGGCCGGCGGTGTCACCGTGATGGCGACGCCGGGCGCGTTCGCCGACTTCGACCGGCAGGGCGGCCTCGCCGGGGACCACCGCTGCAAGGCGTTCTCCGACGACGCCGACGGCACCGGCTGGGCCGAGGGCGCCGGCATCCTGCTGCTGGAGCGGCTGTCCGACGCCCGCCGCAACGGGCACCCGGTGCTCGCGGTGGTCCGCGGCAGCGCCGTCAACTCCGACGGCGCGTCCAACGGCCTGACCGCCCCCAACGGGCCCTCGCAGCAGCGGGTCATCCGGGCCGCGCTCGAGGCGGGCGGCCTCACCCCGGCCGACGTGGACGCGGTGGAGGCGCACGGCACCGGCACCAAGCTCGGCGACCCCATCGAGGCACAGGCCCTGCTCGCGACGTACGGGCAGGACCGCGAACACCCGCTGTGGCTCGGCTCGGTGAAGTCCAACATCGGTCACACGCAGGCCGCCGCCGGTGTCGCCGGCGTCATCAAGACGGTCCTGGCGATGCGGCACGGGACGCTCCCGCGCACCCTGCACCTGTCCCGGCCGACCACCCACGTCGACTGGACGGCCGGCCGCATCGAACTGCTCGCCGAGGCACAGCCCTGGCCGCGCGCCGGCCGTCCGCGCCGGGCCGCCGTGTCGTCGTTCGGCATCAGCGGCACCAACGCCCACGTCGTCCTCGAAGAGGGCCTCCCCGAAAGCCTCTCCGAGCGCGCGCCGCAAGACGCCGGCACACCCGGTGTCCTCGCCTGGCCGCTCAGCGGCCGTACCCCCGCCGCCCTGCGCGGACAGGCCGAACGGCTGCGCGCCCACGTCATCGCCCGCCCCGGCCTGGACCCCGCGGACGTCGCCCACTCGCTCGCCACCGGCCGCGCCGTGTTCGAGCACCGGGCCGTCGTGGTCGGCGCCGACCGGGAGGAACTGCTGGCCGGGCTCGCCGCCGTCGCCCGCGGCGACGACCCCGCGGGCGTCGTCCGCGGCCGTACCGGCGCGTCGGGCCGTACCGCGTTCCTGTTCAGCGGGCAGGGCTCGCAGCGCCCCGGCATGGGCCGCGAACTCCTCGACCGCTTCCCGGTCTACGCCGACGCCTTCCACCGGGTCTGCGAGGCGTTCGGACCGCACCTGGCGGTGCCGCTGGCCGACGTGGTCCT
The DNA here is from genome assembly GCF_036345995.1 of Streptomyces sp. NBC_00557. Taxonomy (NCBI): domain Bacteria; kingdom Bacillati; phylum Actinomycetota; class Actinomycetes; order Kitasatosporales; family Streptomycetaceae; genus Streptomyces; species Streptomyces sp. NBC_00557. The sequence goes on along the minus strand of NZ_CP107796.1, from coordinate 446,699 downwards.
CGCCGAGGAGGGCACCAGGCTCGCCCGGCTGCTCGACCGCACCGCCTACACCCAGCCCGCCCTGTTCGCCGTGCACGTGGCCCTGTACGAGCTGGTCCGCTCCTGGGGCGTCACCCCGGACGCGCTCATGGGCCACTCCATCGGCGAACTGTCCGCCGCGCACGTGGCCGGTGTGCTGTCCCTGCCGGACGCCTGCGCACTCGTCGCCGCCCGCGGACGGCTCATGGACGCGCTGCCCGAGGGCGGCGCCATGGCCGCCGTCGAGGCCACCGAGGACGAGGTGCGGGAACTGCTCGGCGAGAGCGCCGGCATCGCGGCCGTCAACGGGCCTCGCGCGGTCGTCGTGTCCGGCGACGAGGACGCCGTGTCGGACATCTCCGGCCATTTCGCCGGACTGGGCCGAAAGACTAGGCGTTTGCGGGTCAGCCATGCGTTTCACTCAGCGCATATGGACGCGATGCTTGCGGAGTTCGAGGAGGTCGCGCGGGGCGTGCGCTACGCCGCGCCCGCGATCCCGATCGTCTCCAACGTGACGGGCGAACGGGCCGGCGAGGCCGAACTCACCTCGCCGGACCACTGGGTGCGGCACGTACGGGAGACCGTGCGGTTCGCCGACGGGGTGCGCACCCTGCGGCAGGACGGCGTCGGCGCCTTCGTCGAACTCGGCCCCGACGGCTCGCTGACCGCGCTCACCCTCGACACCCTCCAGGACACCGGCGAGGACGACCCCGAGCGCCGGACCCTCACCGTGCCCGTGCTGCGCCGCGGCCGGCCCGAACCGGTCGCCGCGCTGCTGGCGGCCGGCGCCCTGCACGTACGCGGCCTCGCCGCCGCGCCGACCGGCCTGACCGGCCCGGCCCGTACGGTCGAGCTGCCGACGTACGCCTTCCAGCGCAGCCACTTCTGGCCGGACGCCGCCACCCCGGCGACCGCCCCGGCGAGCGGCGGCGCGGACCGGGCGGACGAGGAGTTCTGGGCCGCCGTCGAACGCGGTGACCTCGGCGAACTCACCGACCGGCCCGGCCTCGGCGCCGACACCCCGATCGGCGAGCTGCTGCCCGCGCTCGCGTCCTGGCGGCGCCGCCGCCGCGAACGCTCCGCCCTCGACACCGGCACCTACACGGTGGCCTGGCGTCCCGTACCGGACGGCGCCCCACCGGTCCTGTCCGGCACGTGGCTGCTCGCGGTGCCCGCGTCCCGCGCCGCCGACCCGTGGACCGACGCGCTCGCCGAAGCCCTCACCGCGCACGGCGCGCACCCCGTGCCGCTCGTCGTGGACTGCGCCCTCACCGACCGCGCCGCGCTCACCGAACAGCTGCGCAAGCTCCCCGAACGGGACACCCTCCAGGGCGTGCTGTCGCTGCTGGTCCTCGACGAGACCCGGCCGGCGACCGACGAGGACACCGCCACCCCGGCCGGCCTCGGCGCGCTGCTCGCCCTCACCCAGGCACTCGGCGACCTGGAGATCGGCGCACCCCTGTGGTGCGCCACCTCCGGCGCCGTCGCCGCCACCGACCGCGAACGCCCGGCCTCGCCGGCGCAGGCCGCCGCCTGGGGACTGGGCCGGGTCGCCGCGCTGGAGACCCCGCAGCGCTGGGGCGGCCTCGTCGACCTGCCCGCCGAACCCGACGGCCGCACCGCCGAACGGCTCGCCGCGGTGCTGTCCGGCGCCACCGGCGAGGACCAGGTCGCCGTACGCGCCACCGGCATCCTCGCCCGGCGCCTCGTCCACGCGCGCCCCTCCGCCACCGGCGAGGGAACGTGGGACTGCGCCGGACAGACCGTGCTCGTCACCGGCGGCACCGGCGCCCTCGGCGCCCGCGTCGCCCGCCGGCTCGCCGAGCGCGGCGCACGGCACCTGCTGCTCGTCGGCCGCCGCGGACCCGACGCCGAGGGCGCGCAGGAGCTGCGCGCCGAACTCGCCGCCAGCGGCGCCGAGGTGACCCTCGCCGCCTGCGACACCGCCGACGCCGACGCGCTCGCCGCCCTGCTGGCCGAGCACCCGGTCGACGCCGTGGTGCACGCCGCAGGAGTCCTGGACGACGGGCTGCTGCAGTCGCTCACCCCCGAGCGCCTCGAGGCCGTGCTGCGGCCCAAGCTCGCCGCCGCCCGCAACCTCGACCGGCTCACCCGCGACCGCGAACTGTCCGCGTTCGTGCTGTTCTCGTCGTTCGCCGGCACCGTCGGCTCGGCCGGCCAGGCCAACTACGCCGCCGCCAACGCCTTCCTCGACGCGCTCGCCGCCCGGCGCCGCGCCGAGGGCCTGCCGGCCACCTCCGTCGCCTGGGGCCCGTGGGCCGGCGGCGGCATGGCGGCCGGCGGTCCGGACGCCGAGGCCCGGCTGCGCGCCGGGGGAGTCGTCCCGCTCGACCCGGACCTCGCGCTCGCCGCCCTGGACCGGGCCGTCACCGGCGCCGAGGCCGCCCTGACCGTCGCCGACCTCGACTGGGAGCGCTTCGTCCCCGGCTTCACCGCCGTACGGCCCGCCCCGCTGCTCGCCGAACTGCCCGAGGCCCAGGCGCTGCTGCGGCAGTCGCCGCAAGCGGCCGGCGCCGACGACCCGACGGGCGGGGAACTGCGCGCCCGGCTCGCCGGACTGCCCGAGACCGAACAGGAGCGGCTGCTGCTGCAGCTGGTCCGCGGACACGTCGCCACCGTCCTCGGACACGGCTCGGCCGACGCCGTCGACCCCGACCGCGCCTTCACCGAGCTGGGCTTCGACTCGCTGATGGCGGTCGAGCTGCGCAACCGGCTCGGCGTCGCCGCCGGGCTGCAGCTGCCCGCCACGCTCCTGTTCGACCAGCCCACGCCCCGCGTCCTCGCCCGCCACCTGCGGTCCCTGACCGGCGCCGAGGACAGTGGCGCGCCCGCCCTGGACGCCCTCGACCAGCTGGAGGCCGCCCTCGGCCGGCTCGCCGAGGACGACGCGCAGCGCGGCCGGATCGCCTCCCGTCTGCTCGCCCTCGCCGCCCGCTGGAACGGCGAGGGCGACACCGGGACCGCCGAGCGGACCGCGGACGGCGCGGGCGACATGCAGGAGCGGATCGAGTCCGCGGACGCGGAGGAGATCTTCGCCCTCATCGACAACGACCTCGGCATCTCATGAGCGCACCCTTCAGGCGGCCCGGCGCCGTGACCGGCAGCGCCCCCGGCACCCCACCGCGCCGCACGTCCACCACCACGACCGACACGACCTTCCAGGTGGGTGAGCACGCGTGAACGAGCAGGAAAAGCTCCTCAGCTACCTCAAGAAGGTCACCGGTGACCTGCACGAGACGCGCAGGCGGCTGCGGGAGGCGGAGTCCGCGTCGCGGGAGCCCGTCGCCATCGTCGCGATGAGCTGCCGCTTCCCCGGTGGCGCCGACTCGCCCGAGGAGCTGTGGCGGCTGCTGGAATCCGGTACGGACGCGGTCGCCGAGTGGCCCACCGACCGCGGCTGGAACCTCGCCGACCACTACGACCCCGAGCCCGGCCGCCCCGGCAGGACGTACAGCACCCGGGGCGGTGCCCTCGCCGGGGCGGGCGCCTTCGACGCGTCCTTCTTCGGGATCTCGCCGCGCGAGGCGCTGGCGATGGACCCGCAGCAGCGGCTGCTGCTGGAGATCTCCTGGGAGGCGTTCGAGCGGGCCGGGATCGACCCGACGAGCCTGCGCGGCTCCCGCACGGGTGTCTTCGCCGGCACCAACGGCCAGGACTACCCGGCGTTGCTGCTCGCCTCGCAGGAGAGCCTGGAAGGACACGTCGGCACCGGCAACGCCGCGAGCGTCGTCTCCGGCCGCATCTCCTACACCCTCGGCCTGGAGGGCCCCGCCGTCACCGTCGACACGGCCTGCTCCTCCTCCCTGGTCGCCCTGCACCTGGCCGTGCGGGCGCTGCGCGCGCGGGAGTGCGACCTGGCGCTGGCCGGCGGCGTCACCGTGATGTCGACGCCCGGCCTGTTCCTGGAGTTCAGCAGGCAGCGGGGCCTCGCCCCGGACGGCCGCTGCAAGGCGTTCGCCGACGCGGCCGACGGCACCGGCTGGGCCGAGGGCGCGGGCATGCTGCTCGTGGAGCGGCTCGCCGACGCCCGCCGCCTCGGCCACCCCGTGCTCGCCGTGGTCCGCGGCAGCGCCGTCAACCAGGACGGCGCGTCCAACGGCCTGACGGCGCCCAACGGCCCCTCCCAGCAGCGCGTCATCTGGCAGGCCCTCGCCGACGCGCGGCTGTCCGCCGCCGACGTCGACGCCGTCGAGGCGCACGGCACCGGGACGACGCTCGGCGACCCGATCGAGGCGCAGGCCCTGCTCGCCACCTACGGGCAGGACCGCGAACAGCCGCTGTGGCTCGGCTCCGTGAAGTCGAACATCGGCCACACCCAGGCCGCCGCCGGTGTCGCCGGCGTCATGAAGATGGTGCTCGCGATGCAGCACGGCACGCTGCCCCGCACCCTCCACGTCGACCGGCCCACCCGCCACGTCGACTGGAGCGCGGGCCGGGTCGAACTGCTCACCGAGCCCCGCCCCTGGCCCACCGCCGGCCGCCCCCGCACCGCGGGCGTCTCCTCCTTCGGCGTCAGCGGCACCAACGCCCACGTCATCCTCGAACAAGCCGAAGAGGCCGAGCCGCCCTCGCCCGCCCCCGACGCCGGCGCCGACGGCTCCCGCCTCCCGCGGCCCACCCTCCCGTACGTCGTCTCCGCCCGCAGCGCCGCCGCGCTGCGCGCCCAGGCCGCCGCCCTGCACGCCCGGCTGCGCGCCGACGCCGATGCCCCCGCGCACGACGTGGCCTGGTCGCTGGCCGCCACCCGCGCCGCCTTCGAACACCGCGCGGTGGTCCTCGCCGACGACCGCACGGAACTGCTGCGCGGCCTGGAGTCCCTGGCCTCCGGCGCCCCCGCGAACGGCCTGGTGCGCGGCGTCGCCGACGTCGACGGCCGCACCGTGTTCGTCTTCCCCGGCCAGGGCCCCCAGTGGCCCGGCATGGCCACCGAACTCCTCGACGCAGACCCCGAGTTCCGCGCGCACTTCACCGCCTGCGCGAGCGCCGTCGAGGCCTACGTCGACTGGTCCGCGGAAGCCGTCCTGCGCGGCGCGGACGGCGCCCCCACCCTGGACCGCGTCGACGTCGTCCAGCCCCTGCTGTTCGTGACGATGGTCTCGCTGGCCCGGCTGTGGCAGTCCCGCGGAGTGCACCCCGACGCGGTCGTCGGGCACAGCCAGGGCGAGATCGCCGCCGCCTGCGTCGCCGGGGCCCTCACCCTGGACGACGCCGCCCGCGTCGTCGTCCTGCGCAGCCGTGCCATCACCGCGCTCGCCGGACGCGGCGGCATGGCCTCCGTGCTGCTGCCCGTCGCCGACGTCGAGGCCCACCTGGCCCGCTGGAACGGCCGGATCTCGGTCGCCGCCGTCAACGGACCCGCCTCCGTCGTCGTCTCCGGCGACGCCGACGCCGTACGCGACCTGGTCGCCCACCTCACCGCCGCCGGCGCGCAGGCCCGGCAGATCCCCGTCGACTACGCCTCCCACTCCGCGCAGGTCGAGGAGATCCGCGAGCGGCTGCTGACCGACCTGGCCCCCGTGCGCCCGCAGGCCGCGCAGGTGCCGTTCTTCTCCACCGTCACCTGCGACTGGCTCGACACCGAACGCCTCGACGCCGCCTACTGGTACGAGAACCTGCGCCGCACCGTCCGCTTCGCCGACGCCGTGCGCGCCCTCGCCGCCCAGGACGTGCGGGCGTTCGTCGAGTCCAGCCCGCACCCCGTGCTCACCGCGGCCGTCCGCGACACGCTCGACGACGACGGCCGCACCGGTACCGTCGTCACCGGCACCCTGCGCCGCGGCGAGGGCGGCCCGCGGCGCTTCCTCACCTCCCTCGCCGAGCTGACCGTACGCGGCGGCGCACGCGTCGACTGGCCCGCCCTCATCGGCGCCGGCACCCGCGTCGACCTGCCCACCTACGCCTTCCAGCACCGCACCTACTGGCCCACCCCGGCCGCACCCGCCGCCACCGCCGCTCCCGGCACCGACCTCGACGCGCGGTTCTGGCAGACGGTCGAGAACGGCGAGACCGCACCGCTGGCCGCCGCCCTCCACCTCGACGAGGACACCCTCGCCACGGTCCTGCCCGCCCTGAGCGACTACCGCCGGCGCAGCCGCGAGACCGCAACCGTCGACGCCTGGCGCTACCGCGTCACCTGGAAGCCCCTGCCCGCGCCCCCGGCACCCGTCCTCACCGGCACCTGGCTCGTCGCCGTACCCGCCGCCCACCAGGACCCCGCCCACCCCGGCCACGCCCGTACGACCGCCGTCACCGAAGCGCTCGCCCGCGCCGGCGCCACCCCCGTCACCGTCCCCGTCGCGGCCGGCGACGACCGCGCCCGCATCGCCGACCTGCTGCGCGCCACCGGCGAGGACCGGCCGCACGCCGTGCTGTCGCTGCTCGCCCTCGACGACAGCGAGCACGACGGCCTGCCCGGCCTGCCCCGCGGCTTCTCCGCCACCGTCGCCCTCGTGCAGGCCCTCGACGACCTCGGCCAGGAGGCACCCGTCTGGTTCGCCACCCGCGGCGCCGTCGCCACCGGCGCCACGGAAACCGTGGACGCCCCCGAGCAGGCCCTCGTGTGGGGCTTCGGCCGGGTCGTCGCCCTCGAACAGCCCCAGCGCTGGGGCGGGTTGATCGACCTGCCCGCCGACCTCGACACCCCCGCCGCCGACCGGTTCACGGCCGCCCTCGCCGGCCTCGGCCACGAGGACCAGCTCGCCGTCCGCGCCACCGGCCTGCTCGCCCGCCGCCTCACCCGCGCCGCCACCGGCGGCCTCGGCGCGAAGCGCGAATGGACCCCCACCGGAACCGTCCTCGTCACCGGAGGCACCGGCGCCCTCGGCCGCCAGGTCGCCCGCCACCTCGCCCGCCAGGGCGCCCCCGGACTGCTGCTGCTCAGCCGCACCGGCCCCGACGCCCCCGGCGCGGCCGAACTGCGCGCCGAACTCACCGCACTCGGCGCCGGACACGTCGACATCGTCGCCTGCGACATCGCGGACCGCGACCAGCTCGCCGCCGCCCTCGCCACCGTGCCCGCCGAACGGCCCCTCACCGCCGTCTTCCACACCGCCGCCGTCCTGCGCGACGGCGTCGTCACCACCCTCACCCCCGAACGGCTCGCCGAGGTCCTGCGGGTCAAGGTGGGCGGCGCCCGCAACCTCGACGCCCTCACCGCCCATCTCGACCTGACCGCGTTCGTCCTGTTCTCCTCCACCGCCGGCACCATCGGCGCCCCCGGCCACGCCAACTACGCCCCCGGCAACGCCCTCCTCGACGCCCTCGCCCAGCGGCGCCGCGCCCGCGGCCTGCCCGCCACCGCCATCGCCTGGGGTCCCTGGGCCGACGGCGGCATGGCCGAGGGGTCCGTCGGCGAACGCCTGCAACGGCACGGCGTACGCCCCATGGACCCCGAACCGGCGCTCATTGCCCTCCAGTCGGCGCTGGACCAGGACGACACCACGGTCGCCGTCACCGACATCGACTGGGACCTGTTCGCCCACGCCTACACCACCTCCCGCCCCCGTCCCTTCATCGACGACCTGCCCGACGCCCGGCGCGCCCTCACCGCCCGGCCCACCGCCCCCGAGCCGCACGCGGCCGACACCGACACGCCCGGCGCCGACGACCTCGCCCGGCAACTCGCCGCGCTCCCCGAACCCGAACAGCGCGCCGCCTTCGAGGAACTCGTCCGCGCCCACGTCGCCGTCGTCCTGAACCACACCGGCCCCCAGGACGTCGAACCCACCCGCTCCTTCCGCGAACTCGGCTTCGACTCCCTCACCGCCGTCGAACTGCGCAACGCCCTCAGCGGCTCCCTCGGCCGCCCCCTGCCCGCCACCCTCGTCTTCGACTACCCGACCCCCGCCGCCCTCGCCGACCACCTGCGCGCCGCCGTCGCCCCAGCCGGCGCCACCGGCGACGCCACCGCGCTGCCCGCACCCCGCGCCACCGACGACGACCCCGTCGTCATCACCGCGATGAGCTGCCGCTTCCCCGGCGGCGCCGACTCGCCGGAGGAGTTCTGGCGGCTGCTCGCCGACGGCACCGACGCCATCACCGCATGGCCCGACGACCGCGGCTGGGACCTCGGCCACCTCGGCGACCCCGAGCACGGCGTCGGCGGCACCGCCCGCGAGGGCGGCTTCCTGCGGGATATGGCCGGCTTCGACCCCGGCTTCTTCGGCATTTCGCCGCGCGAGGCGCTGGCGATGGACCCGCAGCAGCGGCTGCTGCTGGAGCTGGCCTGGGAAGCCTTCGAGCGGGCCGGGATCGACCCGACGACTCTGCGCGGCTCCCGCACGGGTGTCTTCGCCGGCACCAACTACCAGGACTACGCGTCCCGCCCGCTCGACCCGACCGACGCCGAGGAGGTCGCCGGCCACCTCGGCACCGGCAACTCCGCCAGCGTCATGTCCGGCCGCCTCTCCTACACCCTCGGCCTGGAAGGGCCCGCGGTCACCGTCGACACGGCCTGCTCCTCGGCCCTCGTCGCCCTGCACCTCGCCGTGCAGGCCCTGCGGGCGGGGGAGTGCGACCTGGCCCTGGCCGGCGGCGTGACCGTGATGTCCACACCGGGCCTGTTCATCGACTTCTCCCGCCAGGGCGGCCTCGCCTCGGACGGCCGGTGCAAGGCGTTCTCGGACGCGGCCGACGGCGCCGGGTTCTCCGAGGGCGCGGGTCTGGTGCTGGTGGAACGGCTGTCGGACGCCCGTGCGGCGGGCCGCAAGGTCCTTGCCGTGGTGGCGGGTTCGGCGGTCAACCAGGACGGCGCCTCGAACGGCCTGACGGCGCCGAACGGGCCGTCGCAGCAGCGGGTGATCCGGCAGGCCCTGGCGTCGGCGGGTCTCAAGCCCGCCGATGTGGACGCGGTGGAGGCGCACGGCACCGGTACCTCGCTGGGCGACCCGATCGAGGCGCAGGCGCTGATCGCGACCTACGGCCAAGACCGGGAACAGCCCGCTCTGCTGGGCGCGGTGAAGTCCAACATCGGCCACACGCAGGCCGCGGCCGGTATCGCCGGCGTCATCAAGATGGTGCTGGCCATGCAGCACGGGATGCTGCCGCGCACCCTGCACGCCGAGGAGCCGTCCTCCCACGTGGACTGGTCCGACGGCGCGGTGGAACTCGTGAACGCCAACACCGCCTGGCCGCGGCGCGACGGGCACGTACGGCGCGCCGGTGTCTCGTCGTTCGGCATCAGCGGCACGAACGCGCACGTGGTGCTGGCCGAGCCGCCGGTCGAGGAGACGCCGGGCGAGGCCACGGGTGACTGCGGCTGCCTGATCCCCTGGGTCGTCTCGGGCCGTACGGCTGCCGCGTTGCGGGCGCAGGCCGGGCGGCTGGCGGAGTTCGTCGCCAGGGACGACGGTGTGTCCCTCACGGGGGTGGCGGGATCGCTGGTGCGGTCGCGGTCGCTGTTCGAAGACCGGGCCGTGGTGTGGGGTGCGGGCCGGGAGGATCTGGTGCGTGCGCTGCGGGCGGTCGCTGCCGGTGAGGAGGCGGTGAACGCGGTGACGGGCACGGCCCGGCGCGACGTGCGCACCGCGTTCCTGTTCGCGGGTCAGGGCTCCCAACGCCTGGGGATGGGCCGGGAGTTGTACGACGCCTACCCCGTCTTCGCCGAGGCCTTCGACGCGGTCGACGCGGAACTGCCTTTCGACCTGAAGGCGGTCGTCTTCGGTGAGGACGAAGAGGTACTGAACCGCACGGAATTCACCCAGCCGGCGTTGTTCGCTCTCGAGGTGGCCCTGTTCCGGCTGCTGGAGTCGTGGGGCGTGCGGCCCGATGTGCTCGCGGGTCACTCGATCGGTGAGATCGCCGCCGCGCACGTGGCCGGTGTGTGGTCGCTGGCGGACGCCTGCCGTCTCGTCGCGGCGCGGGGCCGGCTGATGCAGGCCCTGCCGGTGGGCGGTGCCATGGTCGCCGTACAGGCGTCGGAGGACGAGGTGCTGCCGCTGCTCGAAGACGACGAGCGGGTGGGCATCGCCGCCGTCAACGGCCCTCGCGCGGTGGTCGTCGCGGGCGCGGCAGAGGCCGTGGAGCAGGTGGCCGCGCACTTCCGGGCGCAGGACCGCAAGGTCACCGCCCTGCGCGTGAGCCACGCGTTCCACTCGCCGCTGATGGAGCCGATGCTCGCCGACTTCCGCAAGGTCGCGGAGAGCCTTGCCTACGAGCGGCCGAAGCTGTCGTTCGTGTCCACCGTGACCGGTGGGGCGGTCACGGTGGAGGAGTTGACGTCCCCCGACTACTGGGTGCGTCACGTCCGGCAGGCGGTGCGTTACGCCGACGCGGTGCGGGTGCTCGCGGAGCAGAAAAGCGTGGGACGGTTCGTGGAGCTGGGCCCGGACGGCACGCTGACCGCGCTCGCGCAGGGCTGTCTGGACGAGCCTGAGGCGTCGGTGCTTGTACCGGTGCTGCGCAGGGACCGTCCCGAAGCCGACACCCTGGTGGGGGCGTTGGCGCGGCTGCACGTCGACGGGGCCGGTGTGGACTGGGCGGCGCAGCTTCCCGCGACCGCGCCGGTTCCGCTGCCGACGTACGCCTTCCAGCGCCGCCGCTACTGGCTGCCCGCCTCCACGCAGGCGGGTGACGTCACCACCGCCGGGCTGGAGCGGACCGGACATCCGCTGCTGTCCGCTGCCGTACGGGTCGCCGACACCGGCGGACTGGTCTTCAGTGGACTGATGTCGCCCCGTGCGACCCCCTGGCTCGCCGATCACCGGGTGCTGGAGCGGACCATCCTGCCCGCCACGGCCTACCTCGACATGGCCGTCCACGCCGGCGACCAGGTGGGCCTCGGGCAGGTCGCCGAACTCACCCTGGAAGCCCCGCTGGTGCTGCCCGAGCGCGGTGCCGTCCAGTTCCAGTTGGCCCTCGCCGCCCCGGACGAGGACGGCAGACGGCCGTTCACCGTCCACTCGCGCCCCGCAGGCGCCGGACCCGACGAGCCCTGGACCCGGCACGCGCAGGGCCTGCTCGCCGAGGACCCGGACACCGAGCCGACGGCCGGCCCCGACCTCTCCGGCGCCTGGCCGCCCCCGGACGCCCAGCCGGTCGAGCCGGGCGCATCGAGGGACGACGGCGGCTGGTACGAGCGGTTCACCGCCGCAGGGTTCACCTACGGGCCCGCCTTCCGGGGACTCGGCAACGTCTGGCGGCGTGACGGCGAACTCTTCGCCGAGGTCGCCCTGCCCGAGACGCACCGCGCCGAAGCAGCCCGGTACACCATCCACCCCGCGCTGCTCGACGCGGCCGTGCAGACCCTGCTCGTCCGCGCGCTGGACAGCACCGGGGAACAGGCGGCGGCCACCCTGCCGTTCGCCTGGCACGGCGTCCGCCTCCACGCGACCGGTGCGAGCGCGCTCCGCGTCCACCTGGTCCCCGGCGAACGCCCCGACACGTACACGGTGTCGGTCGCCGGACCCGACGGCCGGCCCGTCGTCACCGCCGACGGGCTCGTGCTGCGCCGGATCACCGCCGGCCAGATCCCCGGCACACCCGCCCCCGCCGCGGCCGGTACGACCCCGCCGCTGCTGGTGCAGCGCTGGCGGCCCGCCGATCCACAGCCCGCAGCCCCGGCACCGCAGAGCGTGCGCTGGGCTCTGCTCGGCGAGGGCGACGGCGGCCTCGCCGAGACGCTGGACGCGTCCGGGGTGCACCTGGAGTCCTACGCCGACCTCGCCTCCCTCGCCGCGGCCGTCGACACGGGCACCGCGGCGCCGGGCGTCGTCCTGGCCACCTTCACGGCCGCCCCCGGTACGCCCGCACCGCAGGCCGCACGGGACGTGCTGACCTCGGCCGCCGGTCTGCTGCGCGCCTGGGTGGACGACGACCGGTTCGCCGGCTCCCGCCTCGTCCTCGTCACCCGTGGCGCGCTCGGCACCGCACCCGGCGAAGACGTCACGGACCTGCCCGCCGCCGCCCTCTGGGGGCTCGTGCGGTCCGCCCAGCTGGAACACCCCGGCCGGCTGCACCTGCTGGACCTGGACGCGGCCGACGCGCCCGGCACCCGGAACGCCGTCACGGCCGCCATCGCCGCCACCCATGCCCAGGCCGCCGTCCGCGCCGGGACACTGCTGCTGCCCGAGCTCCTTCCGCTCGACCAGGCAGCGGAAGCAGACGAGCCGGCGGCCCCCACCCCCTTCCCGGCGCACGGCACCGTCCTCGTCACCGGCGCCACCGGCGCCCTCGGCGGCCTCGTGGCCCGGCACCTCGTGACCGCCCACGGCGTGCGCAGCCTGCTGCTGGCATCACGGCGCGGCACCGACGCACCCGGCGCCGACGCCCTGCTCGCCGACCTCGCCGCGCACGGGGCGGACGCCACCCTGGTCGCCTGTGATGTCGCCGACCGGGCCGCCCTGGAGGCGCTGCTCGCCAAGGTCCCCGAGGACCGGCCCCTCACCGCGGTCGTGCACGTCGCCGGGGTCGTCGACGACGCCACGCTGACCTCACTGACCGACGCCCAGCTGGACGCCGTACTGCGGCCGAAGGCGGATGCCGCCTGGCTGCTGCACGAACTGACGAAGCATCAGGAACTGTCTGCGTTCGTGCTGTTCTCCTCCGCCGCGGGCACGTTCGGCGCGGCCGGGCAGGGCGCCTACGCCGCCGCGAACACGTTCCTCGACGGGCTCGCCCGGCACCGCCGGGCCCGGGGCCTGGCCGCAACGTCCGTCGCGTGGGGGCTGTGGGCCGCCGACAGCGGGATGACCGCGGGCCTGGCCGCCGCCGACCGGGAGCGCATGGCCCGCAACGGCATGCTGCCCCTGAGCACCCAGGACGGCCTCGCCCTCCTCGACCGGGCACTCGGCGCACCCGACCCCGCCGTGGTCGCCGTGGCACGGCAGTCGCCCGCCTCCCGCACCCGGACCCGCCGGTCCGCGGCCGCCGGGACACCGGCCGACGGCGGCCGGACACTGGCCGCCCGGCTGGCCGGCCTCGACGCCGCGCAGCGGCTCGCCGTGCTGGTGGACGCGGTCCGCGAACAGGTCGCCGTGGTCCTCGGGCACGACACCACCGACGAGGTGCCGCCCGACCGGCACTTCGCTGAACTCGGCTTCGACTCGCTCACCGCGGTCGAACTGCGCAACCGTCTCTCCTCGCTGACCGGCTTCCGCCTGCCGCCCACGCTCGTCTTCGACGTCGACACCCCGCAGGCGCTCGCCGCGGACCTCGCCGAACGGTTCGCCTCGGCCGGCGCCCCGGCCCCGTCGTCCACCGGCGCCCGCACCGGCGACGCGGAGCCCCAGCGCTCCGGCGCGCGCCCCGAGGACACCGTCGGTGCCCTGTTCCGCACCGCGTGCCGGCAGGGCCGCGTCGACGAGGGTTTCGCCCTGCTCCAGGCGGTCGCCGAACTGCGGCCCACGTTCGACACGCCTGAAGGGCTCACCGGTGCCGGACTGCGGCTGGCCGCCGGCGACGAGGGCGCCCCGCTCGTCTGCTTCAGCTCCTACGTGGCACTGGCCGGCGTGCACCAGTACGCGCGCTTCGCCTCGGCGTTCCGCGGACGCCGCGACGTGTGGGCACTGCCCACCCCCGGCTTCGGCCGCGGGGAACCCCTGCCCGCCTCGCTGGACGTCGTCGCCCGCACCCAGGCCGCATGGGCCCTGCGCTGCGCCGACGGCAGGCCCTTCGTCCTCACCGGCTCCTCCTCCGGCGGTGTGCTGGCCCTGGCCGCCGCCCGCCACCTTCAGCAGGCGGGCCGGCCCCCGCTCGGTGTGGCGCTGCTCGACACCTACATGCCGCGCGCCGACTCGCCGTTCACCCGCTTCTCGGCCGAGATGCTCGCCGGGATGTTCGACCGGGAGTCGATGTTCGCGGCCATGGACGCCGACCGGCTGTCCGCGATGAGCTGGTACATCAACATGATCGGCGAGTGGGACCCGGGCGCCCTGTCCGTGCCGGTGCTGCTGGTGCGGCCGAGCGAGCCCCCGGTCACCGTCGCCGAGGGCGAGCCGGGGGAGTGGCAGAGCTCCTGGGACGGCGCCGACCGCGTGGTGGACGTGCCCGGCAACCACTTCACGATGATGGAGTCCCACGCCGCCACCACCGCGGGCGCCCTCACCACCTGGATCGACACGGTCCTGCCGCCGTACACCGCCGGCCGGGAACCGGCCCACCGAACCGAGGGAGCATGATGCGGGTCCTGTTCGTCAGCCTGTCCGAGAAGTCCCACATCTATCTGATGGCGCCCCTGGCGTGGGCGCTCGCCGCCGCCGGCCACGAGGTCCGCGTGGCCAGCCAGCCCATGGCCACCGACACCATCACCCGCGCCGGACTCACCGCCGTGCCCGTGGGCAGCGACCACGCCATCCACCGCGACATGGCCGCCTACCGCGAGTCGCAGGACTACCGCACCGCCAACTGGAGCCGCTGCGAACGCGCCGACGTCGACTGGGCCGAGCTGAAGGAACGCTACGAACTCAGCGTCCCCTACGCCTTCGCCGTCTACAACGACTCCATGATCGACGACCTCGCGGCCTTCGCGCAGGGCTGGCGGCCCGACCTCGTCGTGCGCGACCCGCTCGCCTACGCCGGCGCCGTCGCCGCCCGCATCAGCGGCGCGGCCCACGTGCGGCTGATGTGGTGCGCCGACGTGTGGGGCCGCACCCGGCAGACCTACCTGGAACTCATGGCGGAGCAGCCCGAGTCCGAGCACGTCGACCCGCTCGCCGACTGGCTCGCCGCCCGCTCCGAGCCGTTCGGGTTCTCCTGCGACGAGGAGATGCTGCACGGGCAGGCCACCATCAGCACCCTGCCGCCCGCCCTGTCCGTCCCGACGGCCTCCCCCGAACTGCCCATGCGGCACGTCCCGTACAACGGGCGCGCCGTGGTGTGGGACTGGCTGCGCGACGCCCCGAAGAAGCCACGGGTCTGCCTGAGCCTCGGCGCCTCCAACACCGAGGACTACGGCGGCGACTACGTGTCCGTGCCCGAGATCCTCGACGCCCTGGCCGACGAGGACGTGGAGGTCGTCGCCGCACTGCTGCCCGCCCAGCGCGAGCAGCTCACCTCGGTCCCCGACAACGCCCGCGCCGTCGACTCGGTCGCCCTGCACACCCTGCTGCCGAGCTGCTCGGCCCTCATCCACCACGGCGGCTACGGCAGCTTCGCCGCCGCCATGGTCGCCGGGGTGCCCCAGCTGATGCTCTCCACCCTCGTCTCCGACCACGAACTGCGCGGACGCGCCCTCGAGCGCGCCGGCGCCGGCGTCTACCTGCACCACCGCGACGCCACCGCCCAGAACGTCCGCGACCACATCCGCCGGCTCACCGCACAGCCCGACGCGGCGGCCGCGGCCCGGCGGGTGCGCGCCCAGTGCGAGGCCATGCCGAGCCCCGCCGAGGTGGTGGCGTCCCTCGAACGGCTGGCGGAGGTCAGCTGACCGGCCCGCCGCATCCCCTCAACTCCCTTGCCCCTGCCGAGAACACAGGAACAGGACAGACACCATGAAGATCACCGTGGACCGTGAGCGCTGTGTCGGAGCCGGTCAGTGCGTGCTCGCCGCCGCAGGCGTCTTCGACCAGAGCCGTGAGGACGGCCTGGTGGAACTGCTGCAGCCCGAGCCGGCGCAGGATCTGCACGCCGCCGTGACCGAGGCGGAGCTGATCTGCCCCTCCGGCGCCATCGAGATCCAGCCCTGACGGCCGGCCCTCACCGACGACACGTAAGGCGGGACGGAAACCGTGAAGGCTCTCGTGCTGTCGGGAGGTGCGGGAACCCGGCTGCGGCCCCTCACCCACACCTCCGCGAAACAGTTGGTGCCGGTCGCCAACAAGCCCATCCTCTTCTACGGACTGGAGGCGATCGCCGACGCCGGGATCACCGACGTCGCCATCGTCGTCGGCGACACCGAGGCCGAGATCCGGCAGGCCGTCGGCGACGGCTCCGACTTCGGCATCGACGTCACCTACCTGCGGCAGGAGGCCCCGCTGGGCCTCGCCCACGCCGTGCTCATCGCCCGGGACTTCCTCGGCGACGACGACTTCGTGATGTTCCTCGGCGACAACTTCGTCTTCGGCGGCATCAACGACGCCGTCGAGGAGTTCCGCAAGACGCGTCCCGACGCCCAGCTGCTGCTCACCCGCGTCCCCGACCCGTCCGCCTTCGGCGTCGCCGAACTCGACGAGCAGGGACGCCTGGTGCGGCTGGAGGAGAAGCCGAGCCGGCCCCGCAGCGACCTGGCGCTCGTCGGCGTGTACCTGTTCGGCCCGGTCATCCACGACGCCGTACGCGCCATCGAGCCCTCGCCCCGCGGCGAACTGGAGATCACCGACGCCCTCCAGTGGCTGCTGGACCGCGAACGCGACGTGCGCACCACGGTCATCACCGGCTACTGGAAGGACACCGGGAACGCCGCCGACATCCTCGACGTCAACCGCCGCCTCCTCGACCTGCTGGAGTACCGGGTCGACGGCGACGTCGACGACGCCAGCGAGATCGTCGGCCGGGTCCGCGTCGAGGCCGGCGCGACCGTGCGGGGCTCCCGGATCGTGGGCCCGGCGATCATCGGCTCCGGCACCCTCGTCCAGGACTCCTACATCGGCCCGTCGACGTCCATCGCCGAGGACTGCGTCATCCGCAACAGCGAGATCGAGTTCTCCATCATCCTGCGGGAGTCCAGCTTCGACAGCATCCGCCGGGTGGAGGGCTCCCTCGTGGGCCGCAACGTGCACGTCTCCCTCGGCCGGCGGGTGCCCGCCGCCCACCGGCTCGTCATCGGCGACCACGGGCGGGTGCAGATATCGTCATGACCACACGCATCCTGGTGACCGGCGGCGCCGGATTCATCGGCTCCCACCACGTGAGGACCGTGCTCGGCCCCACCGGGCCGGCCGACGTCGCCGTCACCGTCCTCGACAAGCTCACCTACGCGGGCAACCCCGCCAACCTGGACGCGGTCCGCGACCACCCCGCGTTCGCCTTCGTCAAGGGCGACATCTGCGACCGGGAACTCGTCGACGACCTCATGGCCCGCCACGACGAGGTCGTGCACTTCGCCGCCGAGTCCCACGTCGACCGCTCCATCGCCGACTCCGCCGCGTTCGTCCGCACCAACGTGCTGGGCACCCAGACCCTCCTCGACGCGGCCCTGCGGCACGGCGTGCGCACCTTCGTACACGTCTCCACCGACGAGGTCTACGGCTCCCTCGACACCGGCGCCTGGACCGAGCAGAGCCCGCTGCTGCCCAACTCGCCCTACTCCGCCTCCAAGGCCTCCTCCGACCTCCTCGCCCTCGCCTACCACCGCACCCACGGCCTGGACGTGCGGGTCACCCGCTGCTCCAACAACTACGGCCCCCACCAGTACCCCGAGAAGGTCGTCCCGCTGTTCGTGACGAACCTCCTCGACGGCCTGAAAGTCCCGCTGTACGGCGACGGCGGGAACGTCCGCGACTGGCTGTACGTCGACGACCACGTCCACGGCATCGAGCTGGTCCGCACCCGCGGCCGGGCCGGCGAGGTCTACAACATCGGCGGCGGCACGGAGCTGACGAACAGAGAACTCACCGGCCTGCTCCTCGACGCCTGCGGCGCGGGCCCCGACCGTATCGAGCACGTCCCCGACCGCAAGGGCCACGACCGCCGCTACTGCGTCGACTGGACGAAGATCCGCGACGAACTCGGCTACCGGCCCCGCACCGACTTCACCACCGGCCTCGCCCGGACCGTCGACTGGTACCGCACCCACCGCTCCTGGTGGGAACCGCTGAAGACGACCCCCGGGGTGACGGCGTGAGCGCACTGAACGAGATCGTAGTCGTCGGCGCCGGAGCCGCCGGCGCCACCACCGCCGAGAGCCTGCGCCGCCAGGGCTACGAGGGCCGCCTCACCCTCGTCGGCGCCGAACCCCACCCGCCCTACGACCGGCCGCCGCTGTCCAAGCAGATCCTCACCGGCCGCTGGGAACCGGACCGGGTCCGGCTGCGCGCCCCCGAGGCGTACGAGCGGCTCGCCATCGAGCTGCGCCTGGGCAGCGCGGTCACCGGCCTGGACCGCACCGGCCGCACCGTGCACCTCGCCGACGGCTCCCGGCTGCACGCCGACGCCGTCGTCGTCGCCACCGGCGTACGACCCCGGCGGCTGCCCCGCACCGACGACCCCGACCGGTCCGGCGCACCCTCCGGCGTGCACGTGCTGCGCACCCTCGACGACGCCCTCGGCCTGCGCGAGGCCCTCCTCACCGGCCCGCGCCTGGTGGTGGCCGGCGCCGGGCTGCTCGGCACCGAGGCCGCCGTCGCGGCCCGCGCCCTCGGCGCCGACGTCACCCTGGTCGGCCCGGCACCCGTGCCGCTGCTCGACCTGCTCGGCCCGCAGGCCGCCGGCCTGGTCGCCGCCACCCACCGGGACCTCGGGCTGCGCGTCCACCGGGGCCGGGTGACCGCCGTGACCGCCGACCGCGGCACCGTCACCGGCGTCCGGCTGGGCGACGGCGACGAGCTCCCCGCCGACGTGGTGCTCGTCGCCACCGGCTCCGTGCCCAACACCGAGTGGCTGCACGGCAGCGGCGTCCCCGTCGACGACGGTGTCCGCTGCGACGTGCTGTGCGCGGCCGAGCCCGGCGTGTGGGCCGCGGGCGACGTGGCCAACCGGCCCGACCCGCGCACCCGCCGGCACCGGCGGCTGGAACACCGTACGCACGCCACCGAACAGGCCATGGCCGTCGCCCGCAACATCCTCGCCGGAACGGGAGCACGCCCGTTCACCCCGCTGCGGTCCTTCTGGACCGACCAGCACGACCTGAAGATCCAGGTGTTCGGGGACCTCGCCGGGACCGACCGCTGCCACATCCTCGAAGGCGACCCCGCCGAACGGAAGTTCACCGCCGTGTACTGCGCCGCGGACCGCGTCCTGGGCGCCGTCGCGGTCAACATGCCCCGCGAGGCGCTGCGGCTGCGCACGGCCGTGGAGACCGGGGAACTCCCGGCGGACCGCCCGCCCGAGCCGGCACCGGCGGGCGCGACGGAGGCGTGAGGCGCCGACGGCCGGCATCGGCCCCGCCAGGCCGGGGCCACGGCCGGCCCCCGGGCTTCACAGCGGTCACCCGGACGCGCCTCCCACGGGCCCGCAGCCGCGGTCGGATCTGCGATCGGATCGCTGACACGGCCGTGCCCGCTCACGGAGTCCGCTCACGCGGCCGGGCCCGTCGGAAGCCGGCGCCACGGGGACACTACGGCGGGCGCGTCGACGCCGGGCCGCCCGCGGGCGAGGCAGGACGGCACACGCGCTCGGCGCGGCCCAGGACGGACGGGGGAGACGGGGGCGGACGCGGAAGGGAGGCGGACCGCCCGGGTCAGTGCTGGTCGTGTCCGGCGCCGGGCGCCGACGACGTCCCGCGACCGCCGCCCCGCGCCGGGGAGCCGGCGTCGGGAGACAGGATGAACCACAGCCCGGCCCGCGCGTGGTAGATGTTCACGATCACCAGCATCAGCAGCGTGAACACGCCGTACTGGGCGCCGTTGAGCGCCGGCACCATGTGCACGGGCAGGGTGTACGCCATCAGCGTGCGGACGCCCGAGTCGACGAGCAGCCCGATGCCCCAGATCACCGTGGTGACCCGCCAGATCCGCCGGAACTGCGGCTCCTCGTCCCACAGTTCGTCCCAGTCCCGGCCGCCCCAGGCCCGCCGCTCCAGCAGCCGCCGGGAGAAACCGAACGCCAGCGGCCGTCTGCCGCGCAGCGACACCAGGAAACCCACTCCGGCCACACCGGTCAGCCATCCGTCGCGGAGCAGCAGCAGACGCGGGCCGCCGCCGACCACCGACGCGATGATGCTGAGCACCAGCATGACCGTCACGAACACGCCCAGCACATCCACCCGCCGGGTCTTCGCGAACCGCAGCAGCGTCGCCGCCGCGGGCACCACCGTGCCCGCCGTCAGCGCGATCACGTCGCCCACCCCGGCCGCCGTCAGGCCGTAGTAAAGGCCGATCGGCACACCGAAGTCCACGAGGACGGTCAGCAGCACCGGCGGTCCGGACGAGGAGCCGGACGCCGCACGGGAGGTGTCGCCGTCGCGGGCGGGGCGGTCGGGGGTCGGCTGGTCCGGCAGGGTGCTTCCGCCGCTGGTCATGCGCTCTCCGTCCGACGGGACCGTACACGAACGATTGCCGGGGCGGCCCGCGCCTCCGGCCCCGGACGGCGGAAGCGGCCACCAGGCGTCAGCCTACGTGCGGACCCCGTCGGCGGCCCACGGCGACCGACCGCATCGGGCCAACCCTTTGGAATTCCCTAGACCTCGACGGCGACCGGCCGGCCCGCAGCACGCCGGTGCTAGCGTCGGGCGCCAGGTCGACCCCCGTGCACACGTCCCGCCGCGGCCGCAGAAGACCGAACTCTGCCCAGCTGGCTCGGCGTTGAGACCCGTCACCCTCCGCTGATCCAGGAGACATCCGTGACCGACGTTCAAACAACTCCCGAGTCGCCTGCGCCGACGGAAGCCATTCCCACGCCCGGCCCCATGCGGCTGAAGGACATGCGCGAGGTCGTACGGAACGTGCCGCGCTATCTCACCGGCCTGCGCGACAAGCACGGCCCGCTGGTCCGCGTCCCGATGGGAAAGACCGACGCCTTCCTCGTCAGCGACTTCGACGTCGTCCAGGACGTCATCATCGCCTCCAGCCGGCGCTTCGACAAGGACGCCCAGAAGACCGGCCCCGGCCCCGACGACTGGGGCTCCAGCCTCGAACGCGTCCTCGGCAAGGGCCTGGTGACCAGCGTCGGCACCTACCACCGCCGGCAGCGCCGGCTCATCCAGCCCGTCTTCCACCGCCAGCGCATCGCCGGCTACGGCACCGCGTTCGCCACCATCGCCGACGAGGCCGCCTCCCGGTTCACCGACGGGGAGCGGTTCAACTTCCACGAGGCGATGTACGAACTCGCCCTCGGCATGGTGACCCGCACCCTCTTCGACGTCTCCCTCGACAGCGAGGCCGCCGACCGCATCCGCACCGCCTTCCCCCGCGAGGGCGGCCCGCTGCGCTGGGAACTGAGCCCCTTCGGCAAGATCCTGCTGCGCCTGCCGCTGCCCGCCAACCGGCAGTTCAAGCGCGGCCTGAAGGCCGTCGACGACATCGTCTACGGCATGATCGAGGAACGCCGCAAGGGCCCCGGCGACGGCGAGGACCTGCTGTCCGTGCTGCTCACCGTCACCGACGCCGACACCGGCGAACACCTCACCGACCTCGAGCTGCGCGACGAGGCCATCACCCTGCTGATGGCCGGCCACGAAACCTCCTCGGGCGCCCTCACCTGGGCCTACTACCTGCTCGGCACCCACCCGGAGATCCGCGAGAAGCTGCACGCCGAGATCGACGAGGTCCTCGGCGACCGCCTGCCCACCGTGGCCGACCTGCCGAGGCTGCAGTTCACCGACGCCGTCTACTCCGAGGCGCTGCGCCTGTACCCGCCGGCCTGGGTCCTCGTACGGCGCGCCCTGGAGGACTACACGGCCAACGGCTACCACATCCCGCGCAACAGCGTCCTGATGGTCAGCCCGTACGTCCTGCACCGCGACGCCACCTGGTGGCCGGAACCCGAGCGGTTCGCGCCCCAGCGGTTCCTGCCCGAGCCCGACCCCGACGACCCGCTCACCGGGCACGCCAAGGCCCCAGGCCGCCCCAAGCTGGCCTACCTGCCCTTCGGCGCCGGACCCCGCCAGTGCATCGGCAACGTCTTCGCCCAGATGGAGGGCGTCATGGCGCTGGCCACCCTCAGCAGGCACTGGGAGTTCGAGCCCGTCGGCAACCCGCCGGACCGGGTCACGAGCGACTTCACCCTCCAGCCCCGCGGAGGCCTGGAGATGGTCGCCCACCGCAGGCGCCGAGGGACGGCGAACGGCCGCTGACCAGCGCCGAACTAGTAGAAGTCTCCCTAGATCACCGGCTGCCTGCGGGACTCCCTCGCAGGCAGCCGCCAGTATGACAAGCATCGCAACCACCGATTGTCCCGCGGATGGCGCGGCAGTCGGATCCGGCCGGAATGCGCGGCCAGAAAATGAGCTGGGTCCGTAGGGCGGAGGCAGTGGCCGTGGTGCCAGAAGACGCACACGCACGGGAAAACGTGTCGGTACCCCGTCGGGGAGCCGCATCCGTCGAGGGTGCCGCGTCCGTCGAGGGCGCCGCGTCCGTTCGGGAATCCGCGGAATTCTCCGGCACGCGTTCCGCCCCGGAAAACGCGGCGGCCTTGCGGGACGCGATCGCCGTGGTCGGCATTTCCTGCCGTTTTCCCCAGGCCCCCGACCCGGCCGCGTTCTGGCGTCTGCTCATCGAGGGCGAGAGCGCCGTCACGGAAACCCCCGCGGACCGCCTCGGCTCGCTCGCCGCCTCCGACCCCGACACGCCCCTGCCCCCCCGCCGTGGCGGCTGGCTCGACCACGTCGACCGCTTCGACGCCGGCTTCTTCGGCATCTCGCCGCGCGAGGCAGCGGCGATGGACCCCCAGCAGCGCCTGGTCCTCGAACTCGGCTGGGAGGCTCTGGAAGAGGCGGCCGTCGTCCCCGGCCGGCTGCGCGGCAGCCGCACCGGCGTCTTCGTCGGCGCCATCTGGGACGACTACGCGGCCCTCGCCCGGCGCCTCGGCCCCGAGGCAGTCGGCCGCCACACCCTCAGCGGCCTGAACCGCGGCATCATCGCCAACCGCCTCTCCTACGTCCTCGGTCTGCGCGGCCCCAGCCTCACCGTCGACGCCGGCCAGTCCTCCTCGCTCGTCGCCGTGCACCTCGCCTGCGAGAGCCTGCGCAGCGGAGAGAGCGAACTCGCCCTGGCGGGCGGCGTCAACCTCACCCTCGCCCCCGACAGCGACCTCGCCTGCGCCGGCTTCGGCGCGCTCTCCCCGGACGGCGCCTGCTTCACCTTCGACGCCCGCGCCAACGGCTATGTGCGCGGCGAGGGCGGCGCACTCGTCCTCCTCAAGCCCCTCGCCCGCGCCCTGGCCGACGGCGACCGCATCCACTGCGTCATCCGGGGCAGCGCCACCAACAACGACGGCGGCGGCGACGGCCTCACCGCCCCCCTGCGGGAGGCCCAGGAGGAAGTCCTGCGCCTCGCCTACCGCGACGCCGGCCTCGACCCGTCCGAGGTCCAGTACGTCGAACTCCACGGCACCGGCACCCGGCTCGGCGACCCCGTCGAGGCCGCCGCCCTCGGCACTGTCGTCGGACGCGCCCGCACGGACGGCCGCCCCCTGCTCGTCGGCTCGGTGAAGACGAACATCGGTCACCTGGAGGGCGCGGCCGGCATCGCCGGACTGGTGAAGACCGTGCTGTCGCTCCGCCACGGCCGCATCCCCGCCAGCCTCAACCACGAGCAGCCCAACCCCGCGATCCCCCTCGACGACCTCAACCTGCGTGTCGCGACCGCGTCCCTGCCGTGGCCGGGCGGGACCACGCCACGCCGGGCGGGCGTCAGCTCGTTCGGCATGGGCGGCACCAACTGCCACGTGGTGCTGGAGGAATGGCCCCACACCGAGACGGCCGGCACGGCCGGCGGGCGGCCACGGGGGCGTCGTAGCGCTCCGGTGGCCGAGACCGACGGCACGGACACGACCCGGAGCCACGCGACCGGCGCGGCCCTGCCCGGCACCGGCCGTGCGCCCCTGCCCTGGATCGTCTCCGGCCGCACGGACAAGGCGCTGCGCGCCCAGGCCACGCGGCTGCTCGCCCATCTGGAGGCCCACCCCGCCGCCGGCGCGGCCGACGTCGCCTACTCCCTGGCCGAGACGAGGACCCGCTTCGAGCACCGCGCCGTCGTCCTCGGCACGGACCGCGAGGACCTGCTGCGCGGCCTCACCGCCCTGGCCTCCGGCGCCCCGACCCCTGACGTCGTCACCGGAGTGTTCGAACCGGCCGCCACGACCACATCCCAGGGCGCCACCGCCTTCCTCTTCGCGGGCCAGGGCTCGCAGCGCCCCGGCATGGGCCGCGAGCTGTACGAGACGTACCCGGTGTTCGCGGACGCCTTCGACGCGGTCGACGCCGAACTTCCCTTCGCCCTGCGGGAGATCGTGTTCGGCGAGGACGCCGACCGCCTCAACCGCACCGAGTACGCCCAGCCCGCGCTCTTCGCCCTCGAAGTCGCCCTGTTCCGCCTCGCCGAGTCCTTCGGAGTGCGTCCCGACGTGCTCTTCGGACACTCCGTCGGCGAGATCGCCGCCGCGCACGTGGCCGGCCTGTGGTCCCTGGCCGACGCCTGCCGCGTCGTCGTCGCGCGCGGCCGGCTGATGCAGGCGCTCCCCGGCGGCGGCGCCATGGTCTCCGTCCAGGCTTCCGAGGACGAGGTGCTGCCCCTGCTCGCCGGACGGGAGGACCGGCTCGGCATCGCGGCGGTCAACGGCCCCGCCGCGATCGTCGTCTCCGGTACCGCCGACGCCGTCGAGGAGGTGGCGGCCCACTTCCGCGCCCTCGACCGCAAGGTGACGGCCCTGCGCGTCAGCCACGCCTTCCACTCGCCGCTCATGGAGCCCATGCTCGACGAGTTCCGCACGGTGCTCGCCGACGTCACCTACGGCCGGCCGGACCTGCCCGTCGTCTCCGACGTCACCGGCCGCACCGCCACCCTCGACGAACTGACCTCCCCGGACTACTGGACCCGCCACGTCCGCCACACCGTGCGGTACGCCGACGGCATCCGCACCCTGCGGGACCAGGGCGTCCGGCACCTCGTCGAACTCGGCCCCGACGGCACACTGACCGCCCTCGCCGAACAGACCCTGGACACCGACGACGTCCTCGCCGTCCCGACCCTGCGCAAGGACCGCCCCGGCGCCCGCTCCTTCCTCGGAGCGCTCGCCGCCCTCCACACCACGGGCCTGCCCGTCGACTGGACCCCCGTCCTCACCGCGCACGGCGCCCGCCGCACGGACCTGCCCACGTACGCCTTCTGCCGCCGCCGCTACTGGCTGGCCGACACGGTCACGGTTCCGCAGCCCGGGATGACCTCCGCCGAGCCGCGAACGGCCGCCGCCGACACCCAAGGCACGGACGCTGTCGAGGATGTCGACGGCATCGACAACGTCGAGGACGTCGAGGGCATCGAGGGGATCGAGGACGCGGCCTCGACGCTGCGCGCCCGTCTCGACCGGCTGTCTCCGCGCGAGCGCCGCACGACCCTGCTGGACCTGGTCCGCACCCACGCCGCCGCCATCCTCAGCCACGACTCCGCGGACGAGGTCGAACCCCGGCGCACCTTCAAGGATCTGGGCTTCGACTCCCTCACCTCCGTCGACCTGCGCAACCGTCTCAGGGCCGCGACCGGACTGCGCCTGCCGGCCTCCCTGCTCTTCGACCACCCCACACCGGAAGCGGTGGCGGGCCACCTGGAGGAGCAGCTCTCCCCGGCCACCGACCGCAAGGAACTCGCACTCCGGACCCCGGCGGGCACGGACGGCGACCCGGTGGTCATCGTCGGTATGGCGTGCCGTTTCCCGGGTGGGGTGGGTTCGCCGGAGGATCTGTGGCGGTTGGTGCGCGAGGGCGGTGACGCCATCGGCGCGTTCCCGGCCGACCGCGGCTGGGACCTGGACGCCCTGTACGACCCTGAGCCGGGCCGGGCCGGACACACGTATGTCCGCGAGGGCGGATTCCTTGACGACGCGGCCGAGTTCGATGCCGGTCTGTTCGGGATCTCTCCGCGTGAGGCGCTGGCGATGGATCCGCAGCAGCGGTTGCTGCTGGAGACGTCGTGGGAGGTGTTCGAGCGGGCCGGGATCGACCCGGCGAGCCTGCGCGGCTCCCGCACCGGCGTCTTCGCCGGCCTCGTGGAACAGGGATACGGAGCCCGTCTGCGTGACGCCGTCGAGCAGTCCGACGGTTACCTCCTCACCGGTACGACCCTGAGCGTGGCCTCGGGTCGTATCGCGTACACCTTCGGGTTCGAGGGGCCGGCGGTGACGGTGGACACGGCGTGCTCGTCCTCGCTGGTCGCCCTGCATCTGGCTGTGCAGGCGCTGCGGGCGGGGGAGTGCGACCTCGCTCTGGCCGGTGGTGTGACGGTGATGGCGGGCCCGGAGATGTTCGTGGAGTTCTCGCGGCAGCGGGGGCTGGCGTCGGACGGGCGGTGCAAGGCGTTCTCGGACAGTGCGGACGGCACGGCGTGGTCGGAGGGCGTGGGCCTGCTGCTGGTGGAGCGGCTGTCGGACGCGCGCCGTAACGGGCATCGTGTGCTGGCCGTGGTCGCCGGGTCTGCGGTGAATCAGGATGGTGCCTCGAACGGTCTCACCGCGCCGAACGGTCCCTCCCAGCAGCGGGTCATCCGGCAGGCGCTCGCCGGCGCCGGACTCAAGCCGGGTGATGTGGATGCGGTGGAGGCGCACGGTACCGGCACGCCGCTCGGTGACCCGATCGAGGCGCAGGCGCTCCTCGCGACTTACGGGCAGGACCGCGAAGAGCCGCTGTGGCTGGGGTCGTTGAAGTCGAACATCGGTCACACGCAGGCTGCTGCCGGTGTGGGTGGTGTGATCAAGATGGTGATGGCGATGCGGCACGGTCTGCTGCCTCGCACGCTGCATGTGGACGAGCCGTCGTCGCATGTGGACTGGACGGCCGGTGACATCGCGCTGCTCACGGAGGAGCGGGAGTGGCCGCGGGTGGAGGACCGTCCGCGTCGGGCGGGTGTGTCGTCGTTCGGTATCAGCGGCACCAACGCCCACGTCATCCTGGAGGAGGCGACGGAGGAAGCGGCGTTCCAGGACGCGGCCCCCGAACGGGACGCCTTCGACACCGGCGGACGCACGTTCCCGCTGGTGCTGTCCGCGGCCGACCCCGACGCCCTGCGCGCCCAGGCCGCGCGTCTCGACGCGTTCCTCTCGGCGCACGCACAGCTGACGCCTGCGGACCTCGGCCTGTCGCTCGCCACCACGCGCAGCACGCTGGACCACCGCGCCGTGCTGCTGGCCGCAGACCGGGACGAACTCGAACGCGGCCTCGCCGCCCTGGCAGCCGGTGACACCGACCCCCACCTGATCACCGGTGCCGACGACCGCGCGGGCCGCCGAGTCGCGTTCCTCTTCGCCGGTCAGGGCTCGCAGCGGCTGGGTATGGGCCGCGAGCTGTACGAGACGTACCCGGTGTTCGCGGAGGCCTTCGACGCGGTGGACGCCGAACTCCCCTTCGACTTGAAGGCGGTCGTCTTCGGCGAGGACGAAGAGGCACTGAGCCGCACCGAGTTCACCCAGCCCGCCCTGTTCGCCCTCGAAGTGGCGCTGTTCCGGTTGCTGGAGTCCTGGGGGGTGCGCCCGGACGTGCTGGCCGGGCACTCGATCGGTGAGATCGCGGCCGTACATGTGGCGGGCATGTGGTCCCTGGCGGACGCGTGCCGCCTGGTGGTGGCGCGCGGCCGGCTGATGCAGGCCCTCCCGGCGGGTGGGGCGATGGTGGCGCTGCAGGCGGCGGAGGAGGAGGTGCTGCCGTTCGTCGATGACGTGCGGGTGGGCCTGGCGGCGGTCAACGGTCCGCAGGCGGTGGTGATCGCCGGCACCGCCGAGGCCGTCGAAGAGGTGGCGGCGCACTTCCGGACGCAGGAGCGCAAGGTCACCGCTCTGAGGGTGAGCCACGCCTTCCATTCGCCGCTGATGGAGCCGATGCTCGCCGACTTCCGCAAGGTTACCGAGAGCCTGACGTACGAGCGGCCGGGACTGCCCCTCGTCTCCACCCTCACCGGCGCCCCCGCGGACCCGGCCGAGCTGATGACCCCGGAGTACTGGGTGCGGCATGTCCGCCGGACCGTCCGTTACGCCGACGCGGTGAGCGCGCTCGCCGAGCAGGGCATCACCCGGTTCGTCGAACTGGGCCCCGACGGCACCCTCACCGCGCTCGCCCAGGCGTCCCTGGACGCCGACGGCACCGGGCGCCTGATCCTGCCCTCCCTGCGCAAGGACCGCCCGGAGACCGAGGCCCTGCTCGCCACGGTGGCCACACTGTTCACCCGCGGCGGCGAAGTCGACTGGGCCGCCTTCTTCACGGGCAGCGGCGCCCGCACCGTCCCGCTGCCGACGTACGCCTTCCAGCGCAGGACCTACTGGCCGACCCCTGCCCCCGAACGCCACACCGGAGACATCGCCGGACTCGGCCTCACCTCCGCGGACCACCCGCTGCTCGGCGCGGCCGTCACCCCGGCCGACTCGGACGGCGTGGTCGTCACCGGACGGCTGTCGCTGCGCTCGCACCCGTGGCTGCGCGACCACGTCGTCGCCGGCGCCGTCCTGTTCCCCGGGACGGGCTTCCTGGAACTCGTCCTCCACGGTGCCGAACAGGTCGGCTGCGACCGCGTGGAGGAACTGACCATCGCCGTGCCGCTCGTCCTCCCCGAGGACGGCGCCGTACAGATCCAGGTGCTGGTCGACGGTCCCGACGACGCGGGCAGCCGCAGCGTCAGCGTCTTCTCCCGGCCCGACCACGCTTCTGCGGACGAGGCGTGGACCCTCAACGCCAGCGGTGTCGTCGGCACCGACCCGCCTGGTCCGGCCGAGTCGTTCGACTTCGGCGTGTGGCCCCCGCGCGGCGCGGTGGCCGAACCCGTCGAGGGCGCGTACGACCGTTTCGCGGGCCTGGGCCTGTCGTACGGCCCGGTGTTCCGCGGGCTGCGCGCACTGTGGCGGCGCGGTGAGGAGGTGTTCGCCGAGGTCGCACTGTCCGAGGCCCACCAGGAACTCGCCGACCGCTTCGGCGTGCACCCCGCACTGCTGGACTCCGTCCTGCACGCCGTCCTGCACGGCGCCTTCGGCGGCGACACCTCGCTGCGGCTGCCGTTCTCATGGAGCGGTGTGTCGCTGTGGGCCACCGGCGCCCGTGAGCTGCGCGTCCGCGTGGCTCCCGCCGGAGCGGACACGGTCGCCCTGGACCTCGCCGACTCGGCCGGCGGAGCCGTGGCCGCCGTCGACGCGCTGGTGCTGCGACAGGTCACCGGCGAGCTCGACACGGCCGACGGCGGCCGGCAGCAGGACGGCCTCTTCCAGGTCGACTGGACGCGGGTGCCGACGGCCGCCGGACCCGTTCCCGAGGTGCGTGCCGGCCTGCCCTCCGCGGGCGAGGCCCTCCCCCGGGACGTGCTCGTGCGCATCGAGCGCCCCGCCGACACCACTCCGGCCGCCGCCCACGCCGTGGCCACCGACACCCTCGCGCTGGTGCGTGAGTGGCTGGCGGAGGAGCGGTTCGAGGGTGCTCGGTTGGTGGTCGTGACGGAGGGTGCGGTCGCTGCCGAGGCGACGGGCGCCGATCCGGTTCTGGCTGCGGTGTGGGGTCTGGTGCGTGCGGCGCGGGCGGAGGCGCCGGGGCGGTTCGTGCTGCTGGACGTGGACGGTGCTGAGGAGTCCTGGGCGGTTGTCGCGGGGGCGTTGGCTTCGGGTGAGCCGGAGTTGGCGGTGCGCGGCGGGGCCGTGTACGTGCCGCGGCTGGGGCGTGCGTCGAGTAGCGGTGTGCTGACGGCTCCGGTGGGGGAGTCGTGGCGGCTGGACATTGCTGAGAAGGGCACGCTGGAGGGGCTGGCCCTCGTCCCCGTCGACGTTCGGTCGGAGCTGGGGGAGGGGCAGGTCCGGATCGCCGTCCGCGCGGCGGGTGTGAACTTCCGCGACGTTCTCAACGCGCTCGGCATGTATCCGGGTGACGCGAGGGACTTCGGTCTCGAAGGCGCCGGTGTGGTGACCGAGGTCGGCCCCGGTGTGACCGGACTGGCGGTCGGCGACCGGGTGTTCGGCATGTTCTCGGGTGCGTTCGGGCCGGTCGCGGTTGCGGATGTGCGGACGATCGCCCGGATTCCGTCGGGGTGGACGTTCGCGCAGGCGGCTTCCACTCCGATCGTGTTCCTGACGGCGTACTACGCGCTGAACGACCTCGGGGCGCTGCGCGAGGGCGAGCGGGTCCTGGTGCATGCGGCTGCCGGTGGTGTGGGTATGGCGGCGACGCAGTTGGCCCGGCATCGTGGCGCCGAGGTGTTCGGTACGGCGAGCACGGGCAAGTGGGATCACCTTCGCGCACTGGGCTTGGACGACCGGCACATTGCCTCCTCACGTGACACGGACTTCGAGGCGGCTTTCCTGGCGGTGACAGGCGGCCAGGGTGTGGACGTCGTACTCGACTCGCTGGCCGGTGAGTTCGTGGACGCCTCGCTTCGGCTGCTGCCGCGGGGCGGACGGTTCCTGGAGATGGGCAAGACGGATGTCCGCGACCCCGAGGTGGTTGCCGCCGCGCATCCGGGTGTGAGGTATCAGGCGTTCGATCTGATGGACGTGGCGCCCGAGCGGATCGGGCAGATGCTCGCCGACCTGGTGGAGCTGTTCGAGGCGGGTGTCCTGAAGCCGCTTCCGGTTACGTGCTGGGATGTGCGGCGCGCCCCGGAGGCGTTCCGCTACCTGTCGCAGGCGCGCCATGTCGGCAAGGTGGTGCTGACGGTTCCGGTGCCGCTGGACCCTGAGGGCACGGTGTTGGTGACGGGTGGCACGGGGGGTCTGGGTGCGCTGGTCGCCCGGCACCTGGTCACCGAGCACGGCGTACGGCACCTGCTCCTCGCCAGCCGCCGCGGCCTCGACGCGCCCGGTGCCGCAGAACTCGCCGCTCAGCTGGGCGAGTTGGGTGCTCGTGCTGAGGTGGTCGCCGTAGACGTCGCCGACCGCGACCAGGTGTCCGCCATGCTGGGCACGATTCCGGCCGAGCATCCGCTGACGGCCGTCGTCCACGCCGCCGGCATGGTCGATGACGGTGTCGTGGCGTCGCTGACGCCGGAGCGTGTGTCCCGGGTGCTGCGGCCGAAGGCCGACGCGGTGACTCATCTGCACGAGCTGACCGCCGACGCGGACCTGGCCGCGTTCGTCGTCTTCTCGTCCGTCATGGGCACCTTCGGCGGTGCCGGTCAGGCCAACTACGCGGCGGCGAACGCCTTCCTGGACGCCTTCGCCGGCGTACGCCGCTCGGCCGGTCTGCCCGCGACGTCCCTGGCGTGGGGCCCGTGGGCTCCGGGAGCGGGTATGACGGCGGAGCTGTCCGAGGCCGACCTGCGCCGCATGGCCCGCGAGGGCATGCAGCCGCTCGCGCCTGAGCGCGGACTCGCGCTCCTGGATGTCGCACTGGAGCGGGGCGCTGCGCTGGAGCGGGCCGCCGTCGTGCCGATGGAGCTCGACCTCGCCGGCATGCGTCGGCGCGCGGCCGACGAAGTGCCCGCGCTGCTGCGGGCCCTGGTCCGGGTCCGTACCCGCCGCAAGGCCGAAGTGGGCGCCGGAACCCACGCCCAGGATCTCAAGGCCCAGCTCATGGCGGCGCTGCCGGCCGACCGGCACCGGCTCGTCTCGGAGCTGGTCCGTGGCACGGCAGCCGCCGTCCTCGGCCACGGTTCGGCAGCCGACATCGAGCCGGAGCACACCTTCAAGGAACTCGGTTTCGACTCCCTGACCTCGGTCGAACTGCGCAACCGAGTCAACGCGGCCACCGGGATGCGGCTCCCCGCCACTCTGATCTTCGACTACCCCACGCCGGCCGCCCTGGTCCAGCACATCACGACCGAACTGGTCGGCGGCGCCGAGCCCGCGAGCGAGGCACTGCTCCCGGCCCCGGTCGGCGTGGGCGACGACCCGGTGGTCATCGTCGGTATGGCGTGCCGTTTCCCGGGTGGGGTCGGTTCGCCGGAGGACTTGTGGCGGTTGGTGCGCGAGGGCGGTGACGCCATCGGTGCGTTCCCGGCCGACCGCGGCTGGGACCTGGACGCCCTGTACGACCCCGAGCCGGGCCGGGCCGGACACACGTACGTCCGCAAGGGCGGCTTTCTCTACGACGCTCCGCTCTTTGACGCCGCCCTGTTCGGTATCTCTCCGCGTGAGGCGCTGGCGATGGATCCGCAGCAGCGGTTGCTGCTGGAGACGTCGTGGGAGGTGTTCGAGCGGGCCGGGATCGACCCGGCGAGCCTGCGCGGCTCCCGCACCGGCGTCTTCGCCGGCGCCATGGCCCAGGACTACGGTACGTCGCTGCGCGGCACCTCCGAGGGCACGGACGGCTACCTCCTGACCGGCAACACCGGCAGCGTGGCGTCTGGTCGTATCGCGTACACCTTCGGGTTCGAGGGTCCGGCGGTGACGGTGGACACGGCGTGCTCGTCCTCGCTGGTCGCCCTGCACCTGGCCGTGCAGGCCCTGCGCTCCGGGGAATGCGACCTGGCGCTGGCCGGCGGTGTGACCGTCATGTCCACCCCGGACACCTTCCTGGAGTTCTCGCGGCAGCGGGGGCTGGCGTCGGACGGCCGGTGCAAGGCGTTCTCGGACGGCGCGGACGGCACGGCCTGGTCGGAGGGTGTGGGCCTGCTGCTGGTGGAGCGGCTGTCGGACGCACGCCGTAACGGTCACCGTGTGCTGGCCGTGGTCGCCGGGTCGGCGGTGAACCAGGACGGTGCCTCGAACGGTCTCACCGCGCCGAACGGTCCCTCCCAGCAGCGGGTCATCCGGCAGGCGCTCGCCGGCGCCGGCCTCAGGCCCGCCGACGTCGACGCCGTTGAGGCGCACGGCACCGGCACCCCGCTCGGCGACCCCATCGAGGCGCAGGCGCTCCTCGCCACCTACGGGCAGGACCGTGAACAGCCGCTGTTCCTCGGATCGTTGAAGTCCAACATCGGCCATGCCCAGGCCGCCGCCGGTGTCGGTGGTGTGATCAAGATGGTGATGGCGATGCGGCACGGCATCCTGCCTCGCACGCTCCACGTGGGGGAGCCGTCCTCGCATGTGGACTGGACGGCCGGTGACATCGCGCTCCTCACGGAGGAGCGGGAGTGGCCGCGAGCGGCGGACCGTCCGCGGCGGGCGGGTGTGTCCTCGTTCGGCATCAGCGGCACCAACGCCCACGTCATCCTCGAAGAAGCCCCCTTGGACGCCAGTCAGGGTGCCGCCGAGACTCCGGCCGAAGCGGACGGGACCGCGCCGGCGCAGGACTCGACGTTCCCGCGGGTCCTGCCCTGGGTGCTGTCCGCGGCGGGCGGTGCGCTGCCCGCGCAGGCGCAGCAGCTGGCTCGCTTCATAGAAGCCCGCCCGGACCTCGCCCTCGCCGACACCGCCCTCGCCCTGGCCACCACCCGGACCATGCTGGAGCACCGCGCCGTAGTCCTCGCTGGCGACCGCGACGAGCTGCTGAGCGCGCTCCATTCCCTGGCGGAGGGCGGGACTGAACCCGGCACCGTCCAGAGCACGGTCCAGACCAGCGGTCGTACGGCATTCCTCTTCGCCGGCCAGGGCTCGCAACGTCTCGGTATGGGCCGGGAGTTGTACGAGACGTTCTCCGTCTTCGCGGAGGCCTTCGACGCGGTGGACGCGGAACTACCGTTCGATCTGAAGGCGGTCGTCTTCGGTGAGGACGAGGACGTTCTGAGCCGCACCGAGTACGCCCAGCCCGCGCTGTTCGCCCTGGAAGTGGCGCTGTTCCGGTTGCTGGAGTCGTGGGGTGTGCGCCCGGACGTGCTGGCCGGGCATTCGATCGGTGAGATCGCGGCGGCACACGTCGCCGGGGTGTGGTCGCTTGCGGACGCGTGTCGTCTGGTGGTGGCGCGCGGCCGGCTGATGCAGGCGTTGCCGGCGGGTGGGGCGATGGTGGCGCTGCAGGCGGCGGAGGAGGAGGTGCTGCCGTTCGTCGATGACGTGCGTGTGGGCTTGGCCGCGGTCAACGGTCCGCAGGCCGTGGTGGTCTCGGGTGAGGCGGACGCGGTGGAGAAGGTCGCGGCGCACTTCCGCGCCCAGCAGCGCAAGGTGACGGCGCTGCGGGTCAGCCACGCCTTCCACTCGCCGTTGATGGAGCCGATGCTCGCCGGCTTCCGGGCCGTGGCCGAAAGCCTGACCCCGGCGGAGCCGCGCATTCCGATCGTCTCCACCCTGACCGGCGAGTCCGCTACCGCCGCAGAGCTGATGTCGGCCGAGCACTGGGTCGAGCACGTACGGCGCCCGGTGCGCTTCGCCGACGGAGTGCGGCGCCTGGAGGGGCAGGGCGTCACCCGGTACGTGGAGCTGGGCCCCGACGGCACCCTGACCGCTCTCGCCCAGTCGGCCACCCACGACGCCGAGAACCGCCTGCTCGTTCCCGCACTCCGCAAGAACCGCCCCGAGGCCCGCTCCGTCCTGTCGGCGGCAGCCGAACTCTTCACCCTGGGCACGGCACTCGACTGGAGCGCCCTGTTCGCCGGCACGTCCGCGGACGCCCGGTCCGCTGCGGAGCTGCCGACGTACGCCTTCCAGCGCCGCCGCTTCTGGCCCTCGGCCGCCGCGCTGCGGGCCAAGGACCTCGGCGCCGTGGGTCTGGGTTCGGCGGAGCACCCGTTGCTGGGTGCGGCGGTGGAGCTGGCCGGTGGTGATGGTGAGGTACTGCTGACCGGCCGTCTGGCGCCGGCGGCGCAGGAGTGGCTGCGAGACCATGTGGTGGCCGGTTCGGTGGTGTTCCCGGGCACCGGTTTCCTCGAATTGGCGTTGCGGGCCGGTGAGTCGGCGGGCTGCGACCGGGTGGAGGAGCTGACGATCGCGGCGCCGCTGGTGCTGCCCGAGCGTGGTGGTGTGCGGGTCCAGGTGCGGGTCGGTGCGGCGGACGACTCCGGTCGGCGCCCCCTGGAGATCCACTCCCGCAACGAGGACCTGACGGATGACCGGCCGTGGACCCTCCACGCCACCGGCACCCTGGCCGAACTCACGGACCCCGCTCCCCGGACCGCCTTCGACTTCGCGGTGTGGCCGCCGCAGGAGGCGGTCGCGGAGCCCGTCGAGGACGTGTACGACCGTTTCGCGGCCCTGGGGCTGTCGTACGGGCCGGTGTTCCGCGGCCTGCGCAGCGTCTGGCGCCGGGGCGAGGAGGTCTTCGCCGAGGTCGCCCTGCCCGAGGAGGAGCGGGAGACGGCTGCTGGGCGGTTCGGTCTGCATCCGGCGCTGCTGGACGCCTCGTTGCATGCGGTGTTGTTCTCGTCGGTGTTCGGTGACGGCCGGGCCCGGTTGCCGTTCTCGTGGGCCGGGGTGTCGCTGTGGGCGTCGGGGGCGCGGGAGCTGCGCGTGCGGTTGGCCCCGGTCGGCGCCGACACCGTCACCCTCGAACTTGCCGATGCAGCCGGTGAGTTGGTCGCAGGTGTCGAGTCGCTGACCCTGCGCGAGGCGACCGGCGCGCTCACCGCGACCGACGCCGGCAGGCCCGACAGCCTCTTCCAGCTGGACTGGACGCCGATGCCCGTACCGGTCGCCCCGGAGGGACCGGCGTACGCAGCCCACCTCTCCGACGAGCTGCCTGGTGGCGCGGTCGAACCCGGCACGGACGTCCTGATCCGGGTGAAGCGGCCGGCCGGCGATGCGGCCGACGCCGCTCACGAGGTCACCCGCACGGTGCTCGCCCATGTGCAGACCTGGCTGGCGGAAGAGCGGTACGAGGACGCTCGGTTGGTGGTCGTGACCCAGGGCGCCGTGGCCGTAGGCGAGGACGACCCCGACCCGGCTCAGGCTGCGGTGTGGGGTCTGGTGCGTGCGGCGCGGACGGAGGCGCCGGGGCGGTTCGTGCTGCTGGACGTGGACGGTGCTGAGGAGTCCAGGGCGGTTGTCGCGGGGGCGTTGGCTTCGGGTGAGCCGGAGTTGGCGGTGCGCGGCGGAACTGTGTACGTGCCTCGGCTGGGCCGCGCGTCGACCACCGTTCTCCCGGCGCCGGTGGGCGAGACGTCATGGCGGCTGGACATCGTGGAGAAGGGCACCCTGGAGGGGCTCGCCCTCACGTCTGTCACCCCACCTGAGCCGGCGGAGGGGCAGGTCCGCATCGCCGTACGCGCGGCGGGCCTCAACTTCCGTGATGTGCTCAACGCCCTGGGCATGTATCCCGGCGACGCCAGGGACTTCGGCCTCGAGGGCGCCGGTGTGGTGACCGAGGTCGGCCCCGGTGTGACCGAACTGGCCGTCGGCGACCGGGTGATGGGCCTGTTCTCCGGCTCCTTCGGCCCGGTTGCCATCGCCGACGCACGCAGGGTCGCGCGGATCCCACGGGGATGGTCGTTCACGCAGGCGGCCTCGGTGCCGGTGGTCTTCCTGACGGCGTACTACGCGCTGAACGACCTCGGTGGGGTGCGTGCGGGCGAGCGCGTGTTGGTGCATGCGGCTGCCGGTGGTGTGGGCATGGCGGCGACGCAGTTGGCCCGGCATCGTGGCGCTGAGGTGTTCGGTACGGCGAGCGCCGGCAAGTGGGGCACCCTGCGTGCACTGGGCTTGGACGACCGGCACATCGCTTCGTCGCGTGACACGGACTTCGAGGCGGCTTTCCTGGCGGTGACGGACGGCCAGGGTGTGGATGTGGTGCTGGACTCGCTGGCCGGTGAGTTCGTGGACGCCTCGCTTCGGCTGCTGCCGCGGGGCGGACGGTTCCTGGAGATGGGCAAGACGGATGTCCGTGACCCCGAGGTGGTTGCCGCCGCGCATCCGGGTGTGAGGTATCAGGCGTTCGATCTGATGGACGTGGCGCCCGAGCGGATCGGGCAGATGCTCGCCGACCTGGTGGAACTGTTCGAGGCGGGTGTCCTGAAGCCACTGCCTGTCACGTGCTGGGATGTGCGGCGCGCCCCCGAGGCGTTCCGGTTCCTGTCGCAGGCGCGCCATGTCGGCAAGGTGGTGCTGACGGTTCCGGCGCCGCTGGACCCCGAGGGCACGGTGTTGGTGACGGGGGGCACGGGCGGTCTGGGCGCGCTGGTCGCCCGGCACCTGGTCACTGAGCACGGCGTACGGCACCTGCTGCTGGTCAGCCGTCGCGGTGCCGATGCGCCCGGCGCAAGGGAACTCACAGCGGAGCTGGGCGAGTTGGGCGCTCAGGTCGAGGTGGCCGCCGTAGACGTGGCCGACCGGGACCAGCTGTCCGCCGCCCTCGGTGCGATTCCGGCCGAGCATCCGCTGACGGCCGTCGTCCACACCGCCGGTGTCCTGGACGACGGCGTGGTCTCCGCCCTCACCCCCGACCGGCTGGCCCGCGTCCTGCGGCCGAAGGCCGACGCGGTGACCCATCTGCACGAGCTGACCGCCGACGCGGACCTGGCGGCGTTCGTCGTCTTCTCCTCCGTCGCGGGTACCTTCGGTGGCGCCGGTCAGGCCAACTACGCGGCGGCCAACGCCTTCCTGGACGCCTTCGCTGCCACCCGCCGCTCGGCAGGCCTGCCCGCCACATCCCTGGCCTGGGGTCCCTGGGCTCCCGGCTCCGGCATGACGGCGGAGCTGTCCGAGGCCGACCTGCGGCGTCTCGCGCGGGCCGGCATGCTCCCGCTCGCCCCCGAACAGGGCCTCGGGCTCCTGGACACGGCGCTGGCACTGGGCGGCGGTCTGGAGCGGGCCGTCGTCTTGCCGGTCGACCTGGACGTCGCGGCGCTCAGCCGCCGTACCCCACAGGACGTCCCTGCCCTGCTGCGCGGGCTCGTCCGCACGCGGGGCCGCCGCAAGGCCGAGCACGTGGAAGGACGGGGCGGCACCGACCTGCGGGAGCGGCTGCTGGCCCTGCCCGCCGTCGACCGGGAGCGGTTCCTGCGGGACTTCGTGTCGACGCAGGCCGCCGCCGTTCTGGGCCACGGCTCCACGCATCGTGTGGAGGCGGAGCAGACCTTCAAGGACCTCGGCTTCGACTCCCTCACCTCGGTCGAACTGCGCAACCGCCTCAACACCGCCACTGGTATGCGGCTGCCCGCCACGCTGGTCTTCGACCACCCCACCCCGGCCGAAGTGGCCCGCCTCATCCTGTCCGAGCTGGTGGACGACGGCTCCACCGAGACCGGCTCCGCTGCCGCGCTGCCCGCCGCGGTCGGCGTGGGCGACGACCCGGTGGTCATCGTCGGTATGGCGTGCCGGTTCCCGGGTGGGGTGGGTTCGCCGGAGGATCTGTGGCGGTTGGTGCGCGAGGGCGGTGACGCCATCGGTGCGTTCCCGGCCGACCGCGGCTGGGACCTGGACGCCCTCTACGACCCCGAGCCGGGCACACCGGGCCGCACCTACGTCCGCCAGGGCGGCTTCCTCTACGACGCCGCGTCCTTTGACGCCACGCTGTTCGGGATCTCTCCGCGTGAGGCGCTGGCGATGGATCCGCAGCAGCGGTTGCTGCTGGAGACGTCGTGGGAGGTGTTCGAGCGGGCCGGGATCGACCCGGCGAGCCTGCGCGGCTCCCGTACCGGCGTCTTCGCCGGCGCCATGGCCCAGGACTACGGCTCCTTCCTCCGCACCGGAGAACACGATTCCGGCGGCTATCTCATGACCGGCAACACCGGCAGCGTGGCCTCTGGTCGTATCGCGTACACCTTCGGGTTCGAGGGTCCGGCGGTGACGGTGGACACGGCATGCTCGTCCTCACTGGTCGCCCTGCACCTGGCGGTGCAGGCCCTGCGCTCCGGCGAGTGCGACCTGGCGCTGGCCGGCGGTGTGACCGTCATGGCGACACCGGAGACCTTCCTGGAGTTCTCGCGGCAGCGGGGGCTGGCGTCGGACGGGCGGTGCAAGGCGTTCTCGGACGATGCGGACGGCACGGCCTGGTCGGAGGGTGTGGGCCTGCTGCTGGTGGAGCGGCTGTCGGACGCACGCCGTAACGGTCACCGTGTGCTGGCCGTGGTCGCCGGGTCGGCGGTGAACCAGGACGGTGCCTCGAACGGTCTCACCGCGCCGAACGGTCCCTCCCAGCAGCGGGTCATCCGGCAGGCGCTCGCCGGCGCCGGCCTCAGGCCCGCCGACGTCGACGCCGTCGAGGCGCACGGCACCGGCACCCCGCTCGGCGACCCCATTGAGGCGCAGGCGCTTCTCGCCACCTACGGGCAGGACCGTGAACAGCCGCTGTTCCTCGGATCGTTGAAGTCGAACATCGGTCACACGCAGGCCGCCGCCGGTGTCGGTGGTGTGATCAAGATGGTGATGGCGATGCGGCACGGCGTCCTGCCTCGCACGCTGCACGTGGGGGAGCCGTCGTCGCATGTGGACTGGGCGGCCGGTGACATCGCGCTCCTCACGGAGGAGCGGGCATGGCCCAAGAGTGACCGTCCGCGCCGGGCCGGTGTGTCCTCGTTCGGCATCAGCGGCACCAACGCCCACGTCATCCTCGAAGAAGCCCCCCGGACGGCCCTGCGGACGGCCTCCCGGGCGACGACGGGCGACGGCGACCTGCCCGTCCAGACCGACGGCCGTGGCCGGACCGTCCTGCTGCCTCTCTCCGCCGCCGAACCCGCGGCGCTGCGCGCACAGGCGGAGCGGCTGGCGGAGTTCCTGTCGTCCGACCCGGCGCTGTCTCCGCAGGACGTCGGGCTCTCTCTGGCGACGACCCGGTCCGCGCTGGAGCACCGTGCGGTCGTGCTCGCCGCGGACCGGGAGCAGGCCCTGAGCGGCCTCCGGGCCGTCGCCCAGCAGGAGACGCCAGGGCATGTCGTCACCGGCACGGCGGCGGCCGGCAGCGGCCGTACGGCGTTCCTCTTCGCGGGCCAGGGCTCGCAGCGGCTCGGTATGGGCCGCGAGCTGTACGAGACGTTCCCCGCCTTCGCCGAGGCCTTCGACGCGGTCGACGCCGAACTCCCCTTCGATCTCAAGGCGGTCGTCTTCGGTGAGGACGCGGACGTACTGAACCGCACCGAGTACGCCCAGCCCGCGCTCTTCGCGCTCGAAGTGGCCCTGTTCCGGCTGCTGGAGTCGTGGGGTGTGCGTCCGGACGTGCTGCTCGGGCACTCGATCGGCGAGCTGGCCGCCGCGCACGTGGCCGGGGTGTGGTCGCTGGCGGACGCCTGCCGGCTCGTCGCGGCACGCGGCCGGCTGATGCAGGCCCTTCCCCAGGGCGGGGCGATGGTGTCGCTGCAGGCGTCGGAGGAGGAGGTGCTGCCGCTGCTCGCCGGCCGCGAGGCCGAGGCCGGCATGGCCGCCGTCAACGGTGCCGAGGCGACGGTCGTCGCCGGCACCGCGGAGGCCGTGGAGGAGATCGCCGCGCACTTCCGCGCCCAGGACCGCAAGGTGACGGCGCTGCGTGTCAGCCACGCCTTCCACTCGCCGCTGATGGAGCCGATGCTCGCCGACTTCCGGGCTGTGGCCGAGAGCCTCGCCTACGACCGGCCGCGGCTGACGATCGTCTCCGCGCTCACCGGCGATCCCGCCGACCCGGACGACCTGATGTCGCCCGAGTACTGGGTGCGGCACGTCCGGCACACCGTGCGCTTCGCCGACGGCGCCCGCCGGATCGCGGCCGAAGGCGCTGACGCCTGGCTGGAGTTGGGCCCCGACGGCACGCTCACCGCGCTGGTGCGCGCCGAGACGGTCGCCGACCCGGCCGCGCAGGCGCTGCACGTGCCCGCGCTGCGCAAGGACCGCGACGAGACCGGCGCCCTGCTCACGGCCGTCGCCGCCCTCCACACCCGCGGCACCGTACTGCGCTGGCCCGCCCTGTTCGCCGGGACCGGCGCCCGCCCGACCGCGCTGCCCACCTATCCCTTCCAGCGGCAGCACTTCTGGCCCCCGGCCCCCGCCGCCGCGGCCGGTGACGCGACCGGACTCGGACTCACCGCGTCCGGGCACCCGCTGCTCGGCGCGGAGGTCACGCTCGCCGAGGGCACGGGCGCCCTGCTCACCGGGCGGCTGTCGCTCGCGGCCCAGCCGTGGCTGCGCGACCACGCCGTCGCGGGCGCGGTCCTCTTCCCCGGCACGGGCTTCCTCGAACTCGCCCTGCACGCCGCCCGCCATGTCGGCTGCGCACGCGTCGCCGACCTCACCCTCGAAGCGCCGTTGGTCCTCCCGGAGGACGGCGGTGTCCGCGTCCAGGTCTCCGTCGGAGCGGCCGAGGAGTCGGGACGGCGGACCGTGTCGATCCACTCCCAGGCCGACACGCCGGACGCGACCGCCGACAGCTGGGTGCGACACGCCACGGGCCTCCTCGACGACGCCACGGACGCCACGAACGACCCGCAGGCGAAGGCCGATTGGGCCGACGGCCCCTCCACCGACGGCGACCGCATCCCGCTGGACGGCTTCTACGAGCGTCTCGCGGACGACGGTTACACCTACGGCCCCGTCTTCCAGGGCCTGCGCGCCGTCTGGCGGAACGGCGACGACATCCACGCCGACGTCCGGCTGCCCGCCGACCAGCAGGCCGAGGCCGCACGGCACGGACTGCACCCCGCCCTGCTGGACGCCGCCCTGCACGCCTGGCTCGCCGCCGGGCGGACCGGCGCCGACGGCACGGGTGCGGTACGGCTGCCGTTCGCGTGGAGCGGGGTCACCCTGGCCGCCGTGGGCGCCACCGCCGTACGGGTCCGGCTCACGCCCGTCGACGAGGACACGCTCGCGCTGACCGTCGTCGACACCGAGGGCCGGCTCGTCGCCCGCGTCGAGGCGCTCACCCTGCGGGAGCTGAGCCCCGAGGCCCTGGCCCCGGCGCGGGGCACCCGCACCGGAGTCGAGGAGGCGCTGTTCCGCCTCGACTGGAGCGAGCTGCCCGTTCCGTCCGAGGCACAGGCGGACCGCGACGCCCGCTGGGCCGTCGTCGGCCCGCGCATCGACTGGCTCACGGACACCGCGGCCGGCCACTACCCCGACCTCGCGGCGCTCGCCTCGGCCGTGGACGCGGGCACCGCCCTGCCGGAGTCGGTGCTCGTCGCGTGCGGGGGAGAGAACCGGCCTGCGGACACGTTGACGCCCGGCACCGAGGGCACCGGCGTTCCGGCCCACAGCTCAGACACCGCGGAAGCCACCACCGTGGAGACCGCCCGCACCGCCCTGCACGACACCCTCGCCCTGGTGCAGAACTGGCTCGCCGACGACCGCTTCGCCGCCGCCCGGCTCGTGCTCGTGACGCGCGGTGCCGTACCCGCCGAGGGCGACCGCGCCGCCGTGGACCCGGTCGCCGCCTCCCTGTGGGGACTGCTGCGCTCGGCCCAGTCGGAGCACCCCGGCCGCCTCACCCTGCTCGACCTGCCGCTGACCGGCCCCGGCTCCGGGAGCGCCGGTTCCGCCGAAGCGGCCCCGTTCGACCCCGCCGGGGACCACAGCACGCCGGGCGCGGTGGCGGCCGACCCGGCCGGGATCGTCACCGCCGCCCTCGCCACCGGCGAACCGCAGCTCGCCGTGCGCGGTGCGACCGTGTACGCGCCGCGGCTGGCCCCGGCCGGTACCGGAGGCAGCCTGCTGCCGCCGCCCGGCGAGCCGCTGTGGCGGCTGGACGTCACCACGCCCGGCACCCTCGACAGCCTGGCGCTCGTCGCCTGCCCCGAGGTCGGCGGGCCGCTCGCTCCGGGCCAGGTGCGGGTGGCGATGCGCGCCACCGGTGTGAACTTCCGTGACGTCCTGGTCTGCCTGGGCATGCTCGACCGCGAGGTGCCCGGCCGTGAGGGCGCCGGTGTGGTCCTGGAGACCGGACCGGGCGTCACCGGACTCGCCGCGGGCGACCGGGTGCTCGGACTGTTCTCCGGCGGGTACGGCCCCGTCGCCGTCACCGACCACCGGCTGCTGGCCCGCGTGCCCGGCGACTGGTCCTTCACCCAGGCCGCGGCGGCGCCCATCGTCTTCCTCAGCGCCTACCACGGCCTGGTCGACCTCGCCGGCCTGCGACCCGGCGAGTCCGTGCTGATCCACGCCGGCACCGGCGGCGTCGGCATGGCCGCCGTACAGCTCGCCCGGCACCTGGGCGCCGAGGTCTTCGCGACCGCGGCGCCCGCCAAGTGGCCGACGCTGCGCGCGATGGGGCTGGACGACGACCACATCGCCTCCTCGCGCGACACCGGGTTCGAGGAGAAGTTCCTCGCGGTCACCGGCGGCCGTGGCGTGGACGTCGTCCTCAACTCCCTCGCCCGGGAACTGGTCGACGCCTCACTGCGGCTGCTGCCACGCGGCGGACGGTTCGTCGAGATGGGCAAGACCGACCTGCGCGACCCGGCCGCGGTCGCCGCCGACCACCCCGGCGTGCTGTACCAGGCGTTCGACCTGCGCGACGTCGACCCCGGGCACACCGCGGAGATGCTCGCCGCCGTACTCGGCCTGTTCGAACAGCGGGCGCTGCGTCCGCTCCCGGTGACCACCTGGGACGTGCGCCGGGCCCCGGAGGCGTTCCGGTACCTCAGCCAGGCCCGGCACACCGGCAAGATCGTGCTCACCGTGCCCGACGTACCCGTGGACCTCACCCGCCCGGCCCACCCGGACGGCGTACCCGCCGCACCGGGGACGGAGCGCGCCGGCACCGTCCTGATCACCGGCGGCACCGGTACGCTCGGCGCGCTCCTCGCCCGGCACCTGGTGACCGGACACGGCGTACGGCACCTGCTGCTGACCAGCCGCAGCGGCCCCGACGCCCCCGGCGCCCGGGAACTCGCCGACGAACTGACCGGGCTCGGCGCCGAGGT
Source organism: Streptomyces sp. NBC_00557 (assembly GCF_036345995.1). Lineage (NCBI taxonomy): Bacteria > Bacillati > Actinomycetota > Actinomycetes > Kitasatosporales > Streptomycetaceae > Streptomyces > Streptomyces sp. NBC_00557. The sequence goes on along the minus strand of NZ_CP107796.1, from coordinate 403,392 downwards.
CACCGTCGCCGCCTGCGACATCGCCGACCGCGACGCCCTGGCCCGGCTGCTCGCCGTGATCCCCGAACGGCACCCGCTCACCGCGGTCGTCCACGCGGCCGGCGTCCTCGACGACGGCATCCTCGACGGAATGACCCCCGAGCGCGTCGACCGGGTGCTGCGGCCCAAGGCGCAGGCCGCGTGGAACCTGCACGAACTCACCCGCCACAGCGACCTGTCGGCGTTCGTCCTGTTCTCCTCCGTGGCCGCCACCTTCGGCAGCCAGGGCCAGGCGAACTACGCCGCCGCCAACGCCTTCCTCGACGGCCTCGCCCACCACCGCAGGGCGCAGGGCCTGCCCGCGCTGTCCCTCGCCTGGGGCCTGTGGGACACCGACGCCGGCATGGCCGGCACGCTCGGCGCGGCCGACGTCCGCCGCATCGGCCGTATGGGTCTGGCGCCGCTGCCCGCCGACGAGGGCCTCGCCCTGTTCGACGCGGCGCTCGCCGCGGACCAGGCACTGCTGCTGCCCACCCGGCTCGACCTCGCGGGCCTCGCCCGCCGCGGCACCGAACCGCCCGCACTGCTCAGGGCTTTGGCCCGCACCCCCGTCCGGCGGGCCGCCGCGCCCGCCGCGACGGCGGCCGGCAGCCAGGACGCCGCCGACGGCGACGCGCCCACCGTGTCGTTCACGGAACAGCTGCGGCAACTGCCCGCGGAGGAACGCGAACGCGCCGCACTGGACCTGGTGCGCACCCACACCGCGGCGGTCCTCGGCCACTCCGACCCCGACGCGGTCGACGCCGACCGGCCGTTCAAGTCGCTCGGCTTCGACTCGCTCACCGCGGTCGAGATGCGCAACCGGCTCGGTACGGCCACCGGACTCACCCTGCGGGCCACGCTGATCTTCAGCTACCCGACCCCCGCGGTGCTCGCCCGGTACCTGCTGCAGCAGTGCGCCCCGAAGGACGAGCCCGAGCGGCGGCCGGCGGACCTCCTGCTCGCCGAACTGGACCGGTTGGAGTCGGCCATGGACGCCGTGGACGCCCCTGACAGCGCCTCCGCCGACGGCACCCCGGCCGACGACGGACTGAACGAGAAGGTGACCGCACGCCTCCGGGAGCTGCTGGCCCGGTGGACCGGCGGCACCGGTGGCACGACCCCCACGGCCGGCACCGGACTCGAGTCCGCGACGGACGACGAGATGTTCGACCTCATCAACAAAGAGCTGGGCATTTCCTGACCCCGACCGACCCCGGACCGCTCAGGACCCGACGTCTGTGGACCCCTCGGGGCTCCTCCTAGGAAGTGGCAACGAATGGCGAGCAACGAAGAGAAGCTGCGGGACTACCTCAAGCTGGTCACGGCCGACCTTCGTCAGACACGCAAGCGTCTGCAGGACATCGAGGACCAGCGGCACGAGCCCGTGGCCATCGTGGCGATGGGCTGCCGCTTCCCCGACGGCGCCGACACCCCCGAGGCGATGTGGCGGCTCCTCGCGTCCGGCGCCGACGCCGTCACCCCGTTCCCCACCGACCGCGGCTGGGACCTGGAGGCCCTGTACGACCCGGACCCCGACCGGCCCGGCACCTCCTACGTCCGCGAGGGCGGGTTCCTCCACGAAGCGCCCCTGTTCGACGCCGAGTTCTTCGAGATCTCCCCGCGCGAGGCCCAGGCCATGGACCCGCAGCAGCGGCTCCTCCTGGAGACCTCGTGGGAGACCGTCGAACGCGCCGGGATCGTCCCCGCCTCCCTGCGCGGCTCCCGCACCGGTGTGTTCATCGGCGCCATCGCCCAGGACTACCTGCCCCGCTCCCGCAGCGCCCAGGCCGAACTCGGCGGGCACCTCCTGACCGGCAGTACCATCAGCGTCGCCTCCGGCCGCATCGCCTACTCCTTCGGCCTGGAGGGCCCCGCGGTCACCGTCGACACCGCCTGCTCCTCCTCCCTCGTCGCGCTCCACCTCGCCGTACGGTCCCTGCGCGCCGGCGAGTGCGACCTCGCCCTCGGCGGCGGCGTGACCGTCATGTCCGGCCCCGAGATGTTCGTCGACTTCGGCCGGCAACGGGCCCTCGCCGCCGACGGCCGCTGCAAGGCGTTCTCCGCCGGCGCCAACGGCTTCGGTCCCGCCGAGGGTGTCGGTATGCTCCTGCTGGAGCGTCTCTCCGACGCCCGCCGCCACGGCCACCCCGTCCTCGCCGTGATCCGCGGCAGCGCAGTCAACCAGGACGGCGCCTCCAACGGCCTCACGGCGCCCAACGGCCCCGCCCAGGAACGCGTCATCCGCGCCGCCCTCGCCGACGCCGCGCTCACCCCCGGCGACGTCGACGCCATCGAGGCCCACGGCACCGGCACCCCGCTCGGCGACCCCATCGAGGCCGAAGCCCTGCTCGCCACCTACGGCCAGGACCGCGAACGCCCCCTCTGGCTCGGCTCGGTGAAGTCCAACATCGGCCACACCCAGGCCGCCGCCGGAGTCGCCGGCATCATCAAGATGGTCCTGGCCATGCGCCACGGCCTGCTGCCCCGCACCCTGCACGCCGACGAGCCGTCCCCGCACATCGACTGGACCGCCGCCGACCTGCGCCTGCTCACCACGGCCCAGCCCTGGCCCCGCCAGGACGACCGCCCCCGCCGCGCGGCCGTCTCCTCCTTCGGCATCAGCGGCACCAACGCCCACCTGATCGTGGAGGAAGCACCCGCTCCCGCCCCGCAGGAGCAGGACGAGGCGACGGCCACCAGGACTACGACGGCCGGGACTGCGGCGACCGGCTCCACGACGGCCGCGATCACGACGGCCGGGACCGCGGCAACCGGCCGCACGCGCTCCGCCGCCCCCGACGCGCCGCTCCCGTGGGTGATCTCGGGCCGCAGCCGCGCCGCCCTCACGGCCCAGGCCGCCCGGCTGCTCGCCCACCTCGACGCCCACCCGGGCCAGGACCCGGCCCGCGTCGGCCACGCCCTCGCCACCACCCGCACCCACTTCGAGCACCGCGCCGTCCTCACCGGCCGCACCCACGACGACCTGCACGCCGCCCTCACCGCGCTCGCCTCCGACACCCCCCACCCGCACACCGTCACCGGCACCGTCCGCCCCGGCGGCCGCCTCGCGGTCCTCTTCACCGGCCAGGGCTCGCAACGCCCCGGCATGGGTCGCGAGTTGTACGCCACATACCCGGTGTTCGCGGAGGCCTTCGACGCGGTCGACGCGGAACTGCCGTTCGATCTGAAGGCGGTGGTCTTCGGTGAGGACGCGGACGTTCTGAACCGCACCGAGTACGCCCAGCCCGCGCTGTTCGCCCTCGAAGTGGCGCTGTTCCGGCTGCTGGAGTCGTGGGGGGTGCGCCCGGACGTGCTGGCCGGGCATTCGATCGGTGAGATCGCGGCGGCACACGTCGCCGGAGTGTGGTCCCTTGCGGACGCGTGCCGTCTGGTGGTGGCGCGCGGCCGGCTGATGCAGGCGTTGCCGGCCGGTGGTGCGATGGTGGCGCTGCAGGCGTCGGAGGAGGAGGTGCTGCCGTTCGTCGACGACGTGCGTGTGGGCCTGGCCGCGGTCAACGGTCCTCAGGCCGTGGTGGTTTCGGGTGAGGCCGGTGCGGTCGAGGAGGTGGCGGCGCACTTCCGGGGGCAGGAGCGCAAGGTGACGGCGCTGCGGGTGAGCCACGCGTTCCACTCGCCGCTGATGGAGCCGATGCTCGCCGGCTTCCGGGCCGTGGCCGAGAGCCTCACCTACGCCAGGCCGCGCATACCGATCGTCTCCACCCTGACCGGCGAGTCCGCCACCCCGGAAGAGCTGACCTCCCCGGACTACTGGGTTCAGCACGTACGGCGCCCGGTCCGGTTCGCCGACGGCGTCCGCACCCTGGCCGAGCGCAAGGCCGGCCGGTTCCTCGAACTGGGCCCCGACGGCCGGCTGACCGCCCTCGCCCAGGACTGCCTGGACGACGGCACCGAGATCTTCGCGACCGCCCTGCGCAACGACCGCCCCGAACCGGAGAGCCTGCTCACCGCCCTCGCCCAGCTCTTCGTCACCGGCCTCCCCGTGGCGTGGGACACGGCGTTCCCCCAGGACAGCACCGCAACGGCCGGACAGGAGCCGCTGGAGCTGCCGACGTACGCGTTCCAGCGCCGCCGCTTCTGGTCCCGGGACACCGGCTCCACCCCCGGCGACCTGCGCGCCGTGGGTCTGGGTTCGGCGGAGCACCCGTTGCTGGGTGCGGCGGTGGAGCTGGCCGGTGGTGATGGTGAGGTGCTGCTGACCGGCCGTCTGGCGCCGGCGGCGCAGGAGTGGCTGCGGGACCATGTGGTGGCCGGTTCGGTGGTGTTCCCGGGGACGGGTTTCCTGGAGCTGGCGTTGCGGGCCGGTGAGTCGGCGGGCTGCGACCGGGTGGAGGACTTGACGATCGCGGCGCCGCTGGTGCTGCCAGAGCGTGGTGGTGTGCGGGTCCAGGTGCGGGTCGGTGCGGCGGACGACTCCGGCCGGCGCCCCCTGGAGATCCACTCCCGCAACGAGGACGCCCTCGACACCGACCCCTGGACCCTGCACGCCACGGGCACCCTCGACACCACTCCGGCCCAACGGCCCGGCAGCGACTTCGACTTCGCCGTGTGGCCGCCGCAGGGGGCGGTCGCGGAGCCTGTGGAGGAGGTGTACGAGCGTTTCGCGGCCCTGGGGCTGTCGTACGGGCCGGTGTTCCGTGGACTGCGGAGTGTCTGGCGGCGTGGTGAGGAGGTCTTCGCCGAGGTCGCCCTGCCCGAGGGTCAGGAGACGGCTGCCGAGCGGTTCGGTGCGCATCCGGCGCTGCTGGATGCCGCGTTGCACGCGGTGCTGTTCTCGCCGGTGCTGGGGGACGGTCGGGCCCGGTTGCCGTTCTCGTGGGCCGGGGCGTCGCTGTGGGCGTCAGGAGCGCGGGAACTGCGCGTGCGGATGACCCCGGCCGGCGCTGATGCGATCACTCTGGAACTCGCTGACACGGCTGGTGAGTTGGTTGCTGAGGTCGAGTCGCTGACGCTGCGCGAGGCGTCGGGCTCCCTGACCGCGACCGACGCCGGCCCACAGCGCAATCTCTTCCAGGTCGACTGGGCGAAGATCCCGGCCGACGCGGGCCCCGCACCGGCCCAGCCCCGCACCACACTTCCCGGGCCGGACGAGGCCGTCGAGGGCGACCTCCTCGTCCGCGTCGAAGGCCCGGCCGGCGACGACGCCGAGGCGGCATACGCGCTCACCGCGCACGTACTCGGCCTGGTGCGTGAGTGGCTGGCGGAGGAGCGGTTCGAGGGTGCCCGGTTGGTGGTCGTGACCGAGGGCGCCGTACCGGTCGGGGAGAAGGACCCTGACCCGGCTCAGGCTGCGGTGTGGGGCCTTGTGCGTGCGGCGCGGGCGGAGGCGCCGGGGCGGTTCGTGCTGCTGGACGTCGATGGTGCTGAGGAGTCCTGGGCGGTTGTCGCGGGGGCGTTGGCTTCGGGTGAGCAGGAGTTGGCGGTGCGCGGCGGGGCCGTGTACGTGCCGCGGCTGGGGCGTGCGTCGAGTAGCGGTGTGCTGACGGCTCCGGTGGGGGAGTCGTGGCGGCTGGACATTGCTGAGAAGGGCACGCTGGAGGGGCTGGCCCTCGTCCCCGTCGACGTTCGGTCGGAGCTGGGGGAGGGGCAGGTCCGGATCGCCGTCCGCGCGGCGGGTGTGAACTTCCGCGACGTTCTCAACGCGCTCGGCATGTATCCGGGTGACGCGAGGGACTTCGGTCTCGAAGGCGCCGGTGTGGTGACCGAGGTCGGCCCCGGTGTGACCGGACTGGCGGTCGGCGACCGGGTGTTCGGCATGTTCTCGGGTGCGTTCGGGCCGGTCGCGGTTGCGGATGTGCGGACGATCGCCCGGATTCCGTCGGGGTGGACGTTCGCGCAGGCGGCTTCCACTCCGATCGTGTTCCTGACGGCGTACTACGCGCTGAACGACCTCGGGGCGCTGCGCGAGGGCGAGCGGGTCCTGGTGCATGCGGCTGCCGGTGGTGTGGGTATGGCGGCGACGCAGCTGGCCCGGCATCTGGGTGCTGAGGTGTTCGGTACGGCGAGCGCCGGCAAGTGGGGCACCCTGCGTGAACTGGGCCTGGACGACGAGCACATCGCGTCTTCGCGGGACACGGACTTCGAGTCCGCTTTCCTGGCGGTGACGGATGGCCAGGGTGTGGATGTGGTGCTGGACTCGCTGGCCGGTGAGTTCGTGGACGCCTCGCTGCGGCTGCTGCCGCGGGGTGGGCGTTTCCTGGAGATGGGCAAGACCGACATCCGGGACGCGGAAGTGGTGGGGAACGACCATCCGGGCGTGACCTACCGGGCGTTCGACCTGTGGGACGCCGGTCCCGACCGGATCGGGCAGATGCTCGCCGATCTGGTGGAGCTGTTCGAGGCGGGCGCGCTCAAGCCGCTCCCGGTCACCTGCTGGGACGTGCGCCGCGCTCCGGACGCCTTCCGCTACCTCTCCCAGGCCCGGCACGTCGGCAAGGTGGTGCTCACGGTTCCCGCGCCGCTCGACCCGCGGGGCACGGTGCTGGTGACCGGCGGTACCGGTGGTCTGGGTGCGCTGGTGGCCCGGCACCTGGTGACCGAGCACGGGGTACGGCACCTGCTGCTGGCCAGCCGTCGCGGCGCCGAAGCGCCCGGCGCGAGCGAACTCGTCGCCGAGCTTGGCGAGTTGGGCGCACACGTCCGGGTGGCCGCCGTAGACGTGGCCGACCGCGACCAGTTGGCCGCCGCCCTGGGTGCGATCCCCGCCGAGCACCCGCTCACGGCGGTCGTCCACACGGCCGGTGTCCTGGACGACGGCGTGATCTCCGCGCTCAGCCCCGACCGGCTGGCCCGCGTCCTGCGGCCGAAGGCCAACGCGGTGACCCACCTGCACGAGCTGACCCGCGACGCGGACCTGGCGGCGTTCGTGATGTTCTCCTCCGTCGCCGGCACGTTCGGCGGTGCCGGTCAGGCCAACTACGCGGCGGCGAACGCCTTCCTCGACGCCTTCGCCGCCACCCGCCGCACGGCCGGTCTGCCCGCCACGTGCTTGGCCTGGGGCCCGTGGGCTCCGGGGGCGGGTATGACGGCGGAGCTGTCCGAGGCCGACCTGCGCCGCATGGCCCGCGAGGGCATGCAGCCGCTCGAACCCGGCGACGCCCTCACCCTGTTCGACACCGCCCTGGAGTCCGGCGCTGCGCTGGAACGGGCCGCCGTGCTGCCGGTCCACCTCGACGTCGCCGCTCTGCGCACGCGCCGGCAGGACGTCCCCGCTCTGCTGCGCGGGCTCGTCCGCACGCCCGCACGCCGGGCCGTGGAGACGAAGGCCCCTGTCGGGGGGACCGCCGATCTGCGGCAGCGTGTCGCGGGACTGCCCGCGGCGGAGCGCGAGAAGTTCCTGCGGGACCTGGTGTGCGGCCAGGTCGCCTCCGTCCTGGGCTACGCGTCCGCCGCCGACGTGGACGCCGACCAGCCCTTCAAGGCCCTCGGCTTCGACTCGCTGACCTCCGTCGAACTGCGCAACCGCGTGAACGGCGTCACGGGCATGCGACTGTCCGCCACCCTGGTCTTCGACTATCCGACCCCCGCCGTGCTCGCCCGTCACCTCCTGGCTCAGCTCTCCGACGGCCAGGACGACACGGCGTCCTCCGCCTCCGCGCTGCCCGCACCCGTGGGCGTGGGGGACGACCCGGTGGTCATCGTCGGTATGGCGTGCCGTTTCCCGGGTGGGGTCGGTTCGCCGGAGGACTTGTGGCGGTTGGTGCGCGAGGGCGGTGACGCCATCGGCGCGTTCCCGGCCGACCGCGGCTGGGACCTGGACGCCCTGTACGACCCTGAGCCGGGCCGGGCCGGACACACGTATGTCCGCGAGGGCGGATTCCTTTACGACGCGGCCGAGTTCGATGCCGGTCTGTTCGGGATCTCTCCGCGTGAGGCGCTGGCGATGGATCCGCAGCAGCGGTTGCTGCTGGAGACGTCGTGGGAGGTGTTCGAGCGGGCCGGGATCGACCCGGCGAGCCTGCGCGGCTCCCGCACCGGCGTCTTCGCCGGCGCGATCACGCAGGACTACGGCTCGTTCATGCGCGCGGGTGAGCACGACTCGGACGGTTACCTCCTGACCGGTTCGACCGGCAGCGTGGCGTCGGGCCGTATCGCGTACACCTTCGGGTTCGAGGGGCCGGCGGTGACGGTGGACACGGCGTGCTCGTCCTCGCTGGTCGCCCTGCATCTGGCTGTGCAGGCCCTGCGGTCCGGTGAGTGCGATCTGGCGCTGGCCGGTGGTGTGACGGTGATGGCGGGCCCGGAGATGTTCGTGGAGTTCTCGCGGCAGCGGGGGCTGGCGTCGGACGGGCGGTGCAAGGCGTTCTCGGACGGGGCGGACGGCACGGCGTGGTCGGAGGGCGTGGGCCTGCTGCTGGTGGAGCGGCTGTCGGACGCGCGCCGTATCGGGCATCGTGTGCTGGCCGTGGTCGCCGGGTCTGCGGTGAATCAGGATGGTGCCTCGAACGGACTGACCGCGCCGAACGGTCCCTCCCAGCAGCGGGTCATCCGGCAGGCGCTCGCCGGCGCCGGACTCAAGCCGGGTGATGTGGATGCGGTGGAGGCGCACGGTACCGGCACGCCGCTCGGTGACCCGATCGAGGCGCAGGCGCTCCTCGCGACTTACGGGCAGGACCGCGAAGAGCCGCTGTGGCTGGGGTCGTTGAAGTCGAACATCGGTCACACGCAGGCTGCTGCCGGTGTGGGTGGTGTGATCAAGATGGTGATGGCGATGCGGCACGGTCTGCTGCCTCGCACGCTGCATGTGGACGAGCCGTCGTCGCATGTGGACTGGACGGCCGGTGACATCGCGCTGCTCACGGAGGAGCGGGAGTGGCCGCGGGTGGAGGACCGTCCGCGTCGGGCGGGTGTGTCGTCGTTCGGTATCAGCGGCACCAACGCCCACGTCATCCTCGAAGAAGCCCCCGACACACCGGCGCAGACCACCGAACCCACGACCGCCGATCCCGAGGCCGCCCCCGCTCTCGTCCCGGTCATCCTGTCGGGCGCCGGTGGCTCGGCCGTGCGTGCTCAGGCGGAGCGACTGCGGGGCTGGCTGGAGAGCTCCGCCGGGGACGGCGTCCGCGTGGCCGACATCGGTCTGGCGTCCGTCACCACGCGCACGGTGCTGGAGCACCGCGCCGTCGTCCTCGCCGCCGACCGGGACGGACTGCTCGCCGGCCTGAACGCCCTGGCCGACGGCAGGACGGCACCGGGCCTCGTCCGGGGCACCGACCCCCGGACCGGCAAGACGGCCCTGCTGTTCGCCGGTCAGGGTTCGCAGCGCCTGGGGATGGGCCGGGAGTTGTACGACGCCTACCCGGTGTTCGCGGAGGCCTTCGACGCGGTCGACGCCGAGCTGCCGTTCGATCTGAGGGCGGTTGTCTTCGGTGCGGACGAAGAGGCGCTGAACCGCACCGAGTTCACCCAGCCCGCCCTGTTCGCTCTCGAAGTGGCTCTGTTCCGGTTGCTGGAGTCGTGGGGTGTCCGCCCGGACGTGCTGGCCGGTCACTCGATCGGTGAGATCGCCGCCGCGCACGTTGCGGGCATGTGGTCGCTGGCGGACGCGTGCCGTCTGGTGGCGGCGCGTGGCCGGTTGATGCAGGCGTTGCCGGCCGGTGGTGCGATGGTGGCGTTGCAGGCGTCGGAGGAGGAGGTCCTGCCGCTCCTGGACGACGTGCGGGTGGGCCTGGCCGCGGTCAACGGCCCCCAGGCGGTGGTGATCGCCGGTACCACCGAGGCCGTCGAAGAGGTGGCGGCGCACTTCCGGACGCAGGAGCGCAAGGTCACCGCTCTGCGGGTGAGCCACGCGTTCCATTCGCCGCTGATGGAGCCGATGCTCGCCGACTTCCGCAAGGTGGCGGAGAGCCTGACGTACGAGCGCCCGGAACTGCCCCTCGTCTCCACGGTCACCGGTGAGACGGTGAACGCCGAGGAGCTGATGTCCCCGGAGTACTGGGTGGGTCACGTCCGCCGGACCGTGCGGTACGCGGACGCCGTACGCACCCTCGCCGGGCAGAACGTGACGCGCTACCTCGAACTCGGTCCCGACGGCACCCTCACCGCTCTCGCGCAGGCGGCCCTGGACGACGCCGCGACCGCCGTGCTGGTGCCCGCGCTGCGCAAGGACCGGCAGGAGGCACCGGCGCTGCTGGCCGCCGTCGCCGCGCTGTTCACGCACGGCGGTGACGTGGACTGGCGGACGCTGTTCGCCGGTACCGGGGCACGCCCGGTGGAGCTGCCGACGTACGCCTTCCAGCGGCGGCGGTTCTGGCCCTCGGCCGCGCAGCGCCCCGGCGACCTGGCCGCCGCCGGGCTCGGGGCGGCCGGGCACCCGCTGCTCGGCGCGGCCGTCGCCCTTGCGGGCGGAGGGACGGTCCTCACCGGACGGCTCTCGCTGCGCTCCCACCCCTGGCTGCGCGACCACACCGTCCTGGGCGCGGTGGTCTTCCCCGGCACCGGCTGGGCGGAGCTGGCGCTGCGGGCCGGCGCCGAGGTCGGCTGCGACAGCGTCGAGGACCTGACGATCGCCGTGCCGCTCGTGATACCGGAGCAGGGCACCGTCCGCCTCCAGGTCACCGTCGGTGTCGCGGACGCGTCGGGCCGGCGCACCGTGGAGGTGCACTCGCGCCCGGACGAGGCCCCCGACGACACGCCCTGGACCCTGCACGCCGACGGCGTCCTCGCTCCGGCGCCGGTCCACGGGGAGCCGGGCTTCGACCTCGTCCAGTGGCCCCCGGCCGGTGCCGAGGCCCGGCCCGTGGAGGACGGGTACGAGCGGCTGGCGGCGGCGGGACTGACGTACGGGCCCGCCTTCCGGGGGCTGCGTGCGGTGTGGCGGCGCGGCGACGAGGTGTTCGCCGAGGTCGCCCTGCCGGAGGAGCACGAGACGCTCGCCGGCCGGTGCGCGGTCCACCCCGCTCTGCTGGACTCCGCCCTGCACGCCGTCCTGTTCGGTCCCCTCGGCGAGACGGGAGGCGCCGGACGGCTGCCGTTCGCCTGGAACGGGCTGTCGCTGTACGCGTCCGGTGCGCGCGCTCTGCGCGTACGGATCGCCCCGGCGGGCGACGACGCGGTCACCCTGCAGCTGGCCGACCCGGCCGGAGGCGCGGTCGCCGCCGTCGCATCCCTCGCCCTGCGCGAGGTGCCGTCCGACCTGACGGCCGCGCAGGCCACGACGGCCACCTCCGGCACGTACCGTATCGAGTGGACCCCGGTGCCGCTCGCGGCTCCGACCGCCGGCGAGGACGCAGCGCCGGCCGCGGGCGCCACCGTCGTCCTCACGGACCGCGCCGGCGAGGACGACGAGGTGACCGCCGCTCTGGCCGGCACGTTCGCGGCCCGCACCCGGTCCGGGCTGACGCGGGCCGTCCACGACGGCGACCCCGCGCCCCGCACGGTCCTGCTGCCCTGGGCGAGCCCCGCGACGGCCGATCCGGCCGGCCCCGCCGCCGACGCCGCCCACGCCGTCACCTCCGACGCGCTCGCCTTCGTACAGGATTGGCTCGCGGCAGACGAGTTCAGCGACACCCGGCTCGTCGTGGTGACCCGCGGCGCGGTGGCGGCCGGCGCGCAGGAGGAACCGGACCCGGCGCTGGCCGCCCTGTGGGGCCTCCTGCGCGCGGCCCGGACCGAGAACCCGGGCCGCCTCGCCCTGGCCGACCTGGACGGCACGCCCGAGTCCCGTGACGCGCTCGTCGCCCTCCTCACCGGGCCCGGCACCGCGGCCGAGGAGACCGAACTCGCCCTGCGCGGGGGCACGGTGCTCGTCCCCCGGCTCGCCGCGGAGTCCCTGACCGCACTCGCCCCCACCGGTACCGGCACCGACCCCGGCGCGGACGCGGCCCCGAGCGCCGCCTCCGGCCCGAACGCCGCCGACACAACGGATCCCGCTCCCGCGACGGATCCCTCCTCCACGACGGACTCCGCCCGCACCCCCGTCCGTCTCGCCGACGGCACCGTCCTCGTCACCGGCGGCACCGGCGGCCTGGGCGCGCTCGTCGCCCGGCGCCTGGTCACCGAGCACGGTGTGCGCCGCCTGCTCCTGGTCGGCCGGCGCGGCCCGGACGCGCCCGGCGCCGCGGAACTCGTCGCGGAGCTGACCGGACTGGGCGCCGAGGTGACCGTCGCCGCCTGTGACGTGGCCGACCGGGCGGCGCTGGAGGGGCTGCTCGCGGCGATTCCCGAGGACCGGCCGCTGACCGGTGTCGTCCACACGGCGGGTGTCCTCGACGACGGCGTGCTGGCCTCCCTCACCGAGGAGCGGCTGCGGACGGTGCTGCGGCCCAAGGTGGACGGCGCCGACCACCTCGACGCGCTCACCCGCGACCGGGACCTGGCGGCGTTCGTGCTGTTCTCCTCGGTCTCCGGCACGTTCGGCGGTGCCGGGCAGGCCAACTACGCGGCCGCCAACGCCTACCTGGACGCCGTCGCCGTACGCCGTCGCGCACGCGGGCTGCCCGCCGTGTCGCTCGCCTGGGGCCCGTGGGCGCCCGGCGCGGGCATGACCGGCGAGCTGAGCGAGGGCGATCTGCGCCGCATGGCACGCGGCGGGGTCCGGCCGCTCGCGGTCGAGCACGGCCTCGCCGTCCTGGACGCCGTGCTGCGGCACACGCCGGGCGCGCTGCTCCTGCCCGTCGACCTGGACTTCCGTACCCTGCGCGAACTGCCCGACGTGCCTGCGCTGCTGCGCGGCCTGGTGCGCCGTCCGGCCCGGCGCGCCGCGCACACCGGGCACGGCGCGGGCGGCGGCGAGCTGCGGGCCCGGCTGGCGGCCCTGCCCGCCGCGGACCGCGAGCCGTACCTGCTGGAGCTGGTCTGCGACCTGGTGGCGCAGGTGCTCGGCCACGCGTCGGCCGCCGACGTGGCGTCCGGCCAGGCGTTCAAGGCGCTCGGCTTCGACTCGCTGACCTCCGTCGAGCTGCGCAACCGCGTCAACGCGGCCACCGGGCTGCGGCTGCCCGCCACCCTGGTCTTCGACCACCCGTCGCCCGCCGCGCTCGCCCGGCACCTGCTGACCGCGCTCGCCGACGACGCGACCGGGCCGCGCGGCGCGGCCCTGCCGCCCGTGCGGGGCGTGCACGACGACCCGGTCGTCATCGTCGGCATGGCGTGCCGCTACCCCGGCGGAGTGGAGTCGCCCGAGGACCTGTGGCGGCTCGTCACCGAGGGCGGCGACGCAATCGGCGACTTCCCGACCGACCGCGGCTGGGACCTGGAGGCCCTCTACGACCCCGAGCCCGGCCGGCTCGGCAAGACCTACGTCCGCCGCGGCGGCTTCCTGTACGACGCCGCGTCCTTCGACGCCCAACTGTTCGGGATCTCCCCGCGCGAGGCGCTCGCGATGGACCCCCAGCAGCGGCTGCTGCTCGAGGTGTCCTGGGAGGTGTTCGAGCGGGCCGGGATCGACCCGACGGCGCTGCGCGGCAGCCGCACCGGTGTGTTCGCCGGCGTCATGGGCCAGGACTACCACTCCTGCCTGCGCGAGGGCGAGCACGACTCCGACGGCTACCTGCTGACCGGCAACACCAGCAGCGTCCACTCCGGCCGCATCGCCTACACCTTCGGCCTGGAGGGCCCGGCGATGACCGTCGACACCGCCTGCTCGTCCTCCCTGGTCACCCTGCACCTGGCCGCGCAGTCCCTGCGGGCGGGGGAGTGCGACCTCGCGCTCACCGGCGGGGTGATGGTGATGTCCACCCCGGACACGTTCGTCGACTTCAGCCAGCAGCGCGGTCTCGCCTCCGACGGCCGCTGCAAGTCCTTCGGCGCCGGAGCCGACGGCACCGCCTGGTCCGAGGGCATCGGCATGCTGGTGCTGGAGCGGCTGTCCGACGCGCGCCGCAACGGGCACCGCGTCCTGGCCGTCGTCGCCGGTTCCGCCGTCAACCAGGACGGCGCGTCGAACGGCCTCACGGCACCCAACGGCCCCTCGCAGGAACGGGTCATCCGCCAGGCGCTCGCCGGCGCCGGGCTCAAGCCCGCCGACGTGGACGCCGTCGAGGCGCACGGCACCGGCACCCCGCTCGGTGACCCCATCGAGGCGCAGGCGCTCCTCGCCACCTACGGCCAGGACCGCGAACGTCCGCTGTGGCTCGGCTCGTTGAAGTCGAACGTCGGCCACACCCAGGCCGCCGCCGGGGTGGGCGGTGTGATCAAGATGGTGATGGCGATGCGGCACGGCCTGCTGCCGCGCACCCTGCACGCCGACGAGCCGTCGCCCTTCATCGACTGGACCGCCGGCGACATCGCCCTGCTCACCGAGAACGTCGAGTGGCCGCGCCCCGGCAACCGCCCCCGGCGGGCCGGCGTGTCCTCCTTCGGCATCAGCGGCACCAACGCCCACGTCATCATCGAGCAGGCCCCCGACGAGACGGCCGGCGAACAGCTTGTGGAAGCCGGCGAGTTGCCCGTGACGCCCGTGCTGCTGTCCGCCGCCTCCGAGGAGGCCCTGCGCGGCCAGGCCGAACGGCTGTGGGCCCGCGTCGACGGCGACACCGGCCTGCGCCTCGCCGACCTGGGCCTGTCCGCCGCGCGCCGCCCCTGGCTGGAGCACCGCGCGGCGGTCCTCGCCGCCGACCGCGACGAACTGCTGCACGGCCTGCGCGCCCTCGCCGCCGGCGAGCACGAGCCCGGCGTCCTCCTCGGCGCCCCCGGCCGCTCCGGCCGCCGGGTCGCGTTCCTGTTCGCCGGCCAGGGCTCCCAACGGCTCGGCATGGGGCGGGCGTTGTACGAGACGTTGCCCGTCTTCGCCGAGGCCTTCGACGCGGTCGACGCGGAACTCCCCTTCGATCTCAAGGCCGTCGTCTTCGGGGACGACGAAGAGGTCCTGAACCGCACCGAGTACGCCCAGCCCGCCCTGTTCGCCCTGGAAGTCGCGCTGTTCCGGCTGCTGGAGTCCTGGGGGGTGCGCCCGGACGTGCTCGCCGGGCACTCCATCGGCGAGATCGCCGCCGCGCACGTCGCCGGGGTCTGGTCCCTCGCCGACGCCTGCCGGCTCGTCGCGGCGCGCGGCCGGCTGATGCAGGCCCTCCCGGCGGGCGGCGCCATGGCCGCCGTCGAGGCGTCCGAGGACGAGGTGCTGCCGCTGCTCGGCGACGGTGAGGACGTGGGCATCGCCGCGGTCAACGGCCCGCGGTCGCTGGTGGTGTCCGGCGCCGCCGGGGCCGTCGAGGAGATCGCCGCCCACCTCCGGGCCCAGGGACGCCGGGTGACCGCGCTGCGCGTCAGCCACGCCTTCCACTCCCCGCTGATGGAACCCGTCCTCGACGAGTTCCGCGCCGTGGCCGAGAGCCTCACCTGCGCCGAGCCGCGCATCCCGATCGTGTCCACGCTGACCGGCGAGATCGCGACCGCCGCGGAGCTGATGTCGGCCGAGCACTGGGTGGAGCACGTACGGCGCCCCGTCCGCTTCGCCGACGCCGTGCGCAGGCTGGACGAGCAGGGCGCGGGCCGGTTCCTGGAACTGGGCCCCGACGGCACGCTCACCGCGCTCGCCCAGGGCTGCCTGGACGGCGACGGCCACCTGCTGACGCCCCTGCTGCGCAGGGACCGCCCGGAACCGGCGAGCCTGCTCGCGGCCGTCGCCGAACTGCGCCTGCACGGCGGGCGGGTGGACTGGGAGGCCGTCTTCGCGCCCACCGGCGCGACCGTCGTCGACCTGCCCACCTACGCCTTCGCCCGCGAGCGGTTCTGGCCCGAGGGCGCCGGGCTCGGCGGCCGGACCGGCACGGGCTCCGGCGACCGCGCCGACTCGGCGTTCTGGACCGCCGTGGAACACGGCGACGCCCGCACGCTGGCCGGCTCGCTCGGTGTGGCCGAGGACGCGCTCGACGCACTGCTGCCCGCCCTGAAGACCTGGTGGCACGGCCGGCAGGAGCAGTCCCGCGTCGACGACTGGCTGTACGGCGCCGGCTGGAAGCCCCTCGGCACGGTCTCGGCCGGCGCCCTGCCCGGCCGCTGGCCGGCGGTCCTGCCCGCCGGGGCGCACGACGACCCCTTCGTCCGCTCGGTCCTGGACGGCCTCGCCGCGAACGGCGCCGAACCGGTCCCCGTCATCTGGCAGCCGGGTACCGGACGCGCCGAGCTGGCCGCACGGTTGACCGAAGCCGCCGGGGACGAACCGGTCGCCGGCGTCCTGTCCTTCCTCGCCCTCGCCGACCGGCAGCCCGAGGACACCGGAGCCGACGCGGACACCGGCGCCGACATGCCGAGCACCGCCGGCGATCCCCTCCCGGCCGCGCCCGCCGCCACCGCCGTCCTGCTCCAGGCCTGGGGCGACACCGGCATCGCCGCCCCGGTGTGGGCGCTGACCACCGGCGCCGTCTCGGTCAACCGGTCCGACCGGGCGCCCGACCCCGCGCAGGGCGCCCTCTGGGGACTCGGCCGGGTCGCGGCGCTGGAGCAACCGGACCGCTGGGGCGGCCTGATCGACCTGCCCCCGGTGGTCGACCGGCGCGCCGTCGGCCGACTGGCCGGCGTGCTCGCGGGCCGCGCCGGGGAGGACCAGGTGGCGATCCGGGCGACCGGCGTGTTCGGACGCCGTCTCACCCGTACGGCCCCCGGCAGCCTCGGCGCGGGCTGGCGGCCCTCGGGCACCGTCCTGATCACCGGCGGCACCGGCGCGCTCGGCGCCCGGGTCGCCCGCTGGGCCGCCGCCCGCGGCGCCGAGCACCTCGTCCTGGTCAGCCGGCGCGGACTCGACGCCCCGGGCGCGCCGGAACTGCGCGACGAACTGACCTCCCGCGGCACCCGTGTGACGGTCGCCGCCTGCGACGCCGCCGACCGCGACGCGCTCGCCGCGCTGCTCGCCCGGCACCCCGTGGACGCGGTCGTGCACACCGCGGGCCTGCTCGACGACGGACTGATCGAGACGCTCACCCCGGAGCGGTTCGCCGCGGTGCTGCGCGCCAAGGCGGTCGCCGCCCGTCACCTCGACGAGCTGACCCGGGACCGGGAGCTGTCGGCGTTCGTGCTGTTCTCGTCGTTCGCCGGCGCCATCGGCTCCCCGGGCCAGGCCAACTACGCCGCCGCCAACGCCTACCTGGACACCCTCGCCGAACGGCGCCGGGCGGCCGGACTGCCCGCCACCTCCGTGGCCTGGGGCCCGTGGGCGGAGGACGGCATGGCCGCCGGCGGCGGCATCGAGGAGTACCTGCGCCGCCGCGGTCTGACCGGCCTCGACCCCGACCTGGCGCTGGTGGCGATGGAGCGGCTCGCCGCCGGCGGGGACCCGGCCGCGGTCGTGGCCCGCGTCGACTGGACCCGGTTCGCGCCCGCGTTCGCGGCGGGCCGGACCACCGCCCTGCTGGCCGGTGTGCCCGAGGCGGAGGCCGCGCTGCGGGACGCCGCGTCGGGGGCGGACGCCGACGCGCTGCGCGGGCGGCTCGCAGGACTCGACGCCGCCGCACGCTCCGCCGCGCTCGTCGAGCTGGTGCGGGAGCAGGCTGCCGTGGTCCTCGGCCACGCCCGCACCGATGCCGTCGACCCGGCCCGCGCCTTCCGCGAGGCGGGCTTCGACTCCCTGACCGCCGTCGAGCTGCGCAACCGGCTCGCCGCGGCGACCGGGCTGCGCCTGCCCGCCACCCTGGTGTTCGACTACCCGGCGCCGGCCGACGTCGCCCGGTACCTGGACGCCGAACTCGCCGGACCGGCCGGCGCGGGCGCCGGGAGCGGGATCGTCGCCGAACTGGACCGGCTGGCCGAGACCCTGGCCGCCGAGGCCGACGCGGCGGGCCGGACCGGTGGCGAGGCCCACCAGGAGATCACGGCCAGGCTGCGGCACCTGCTGGCGGTGTGGACCGGCACCGATCCCGTCATCGGCGACGGGACGGACGGCACGGACGCCGCACTGGACACGGCGACGGACGACGAGATGTTCGACCTGATCGACAAGGAACTCGGGATCTCCTGACCGGCCCCAGCGACGGGACCGTTCACGGCTTTTGCGAGGAAGTGGAGCACGATGGCGAGCAATGAAGACAAGCTGCGGGACTACCTGAAAAGGGTGACGGCGGACCTCCGCCAGACTCGCAAGCGCCTTCATGACGCCGAGGCGAGCCGTCAGGAGCCCGTCGCGGTCGTCGGCCTCGGCTGCCGCTTCCCTGGCGGCGCGGACACCCCCGAGGAGTTCTGGCGCCTGCTCGCCGAGGGACGCGACACCGTCGCCGACTTCCCCGCCGACCGCGGCTGGGACCTCGACGGAGTCCTCGACCCGGCGGGCGGCACCGGCACCACGTACGCCCGCCAGGGCGCGTTCCTCTACGACGCGCCGCTGTTCGACTCGACGTTCTTCGACATCTCCCCGCGCGAGGCGATGACCATGGACCCCCAGCAGCGACTGCTGCTGGAGACCTCCTGGGAGGCGCTGGAGCGCTCCGGCATCGAGCCGGGCACCCTGCGCGGCAGCCACACCGGCGTCTTCATGGGCACCAACGGCCAGGACTACCTCGCCCTGATGCTGAACCGGCCCGAGGAGTCCGACGGCCACCTGACCACCGGCATCACCGCCTCGGTGCTGTCGGGCCGGGTGTCGTACGTGCTGGGCCTCGAAGGCCCCGCGGTGACGGTGGACACGGCCTGCTCGTCGTCGCTGGTCGCGCTGCACCTCGCCGTGCAGGCGCTGCGCAACGGCGAGTGCGACCTGGCGCTGGCCGGCGGTGTCACCGTCATGGCGACACCGGGCGCGTTCGTGGAGTTCTCCCGCCAGCGGGGGCTCGCCGCGGACGGGCGGTGCAAGGCGTTCGCCGAGGGCGCGGACGGCACCGGTTGGGGCGAGGGCGTCGGCGTCCTCGTCGTGGAGCGGCTCTCCGACGCGCGCCGCAACGGGCACCGGGTTCTGGCGGTGGTCCGGGGCAGCGCGGTCAACCAGGACGGCGCCTCCAACGGGCTCACCGCACCCAACGGCCCCTCGCAGCAGCGCGTCATCCGGGCGGCCCTGGCGAGCGCCGGGCTCAAGCCGTCGGACGTCGACGCGGTCGAGGCGCACGGCACCGGCACCTCCCTGGGCGACCCCATCGAGGCGCAGGCGCTCATCGCGACGTACGGCCAGGACCGCGAACGCCCGCTGTGGCTCGGCTCGGTGAAGTCGAACATCGGACACACCCAGGCCGCCGCCGGTGTCGCCGGCGTGATCAAGATGGTGCTGGCGATGCAGCACGGTCTCCTGCCGCGCACCCTGCACGCCGACGAGCCCACGGCCCGCGTCGACTGGGCGGCCGGCGCCGTACGGCTGCTGCACGAGAACACCGACTGGCCCGAGACCGGCGACCGGCCGCGCCGGGCCGGCGTCTCCGCGTTCGGCGTCTCCGGCACCAACGCCCACGTCGTCCTCGAACAGGCCCCCGACGAGCCGCCCGCCGACCCCGAAACCCCCGCACCCCAGCCGGCCGCGCTGCGCCTGCCGTCCGGGACCGTGCCCTGGCTGGTCACCGGCCGCACCCCCGCCGCACTGCGCGAACAGGCCCGCAGACTCGCCGAGTTCGTCCGCGCCCGGCCCGCCACCGATCCCGCCCGCACCGCCGCCGCACTCCTGACCACCCGGTCCGTGTTCGAGGAGCGGGCCGTGGTCCTCGGTACCGGCACCGACGAACTCCTGCACGGCCTGGACGCGGTGGCCGCCGGCCACGCCCGGCCCGGTCTCGTCTCCGGATCCGCCGCCACGCCCGGACGCACCGCCTTCCTCTTCGCCGGCCAGGGTTCCCAGCGCCTCGGCATGGGCCGTGCGCTCTACGACGCCTACGAGGTGTTCGCCGACGCCTTCGACGCGGTGTGCGCCGAGGCCGACACCGGACTCGAACGCCCGCTGCTGGACGTCGTGTTCGGCACGGACCCCGGCCTCCTCGACCGCACCGAGTACGCCCAGCCCGCCCTGTTCGCCCTCGAAGTCGCCCTGTACCGGCTCGCGGAGTCCTTCGGCCTGCGCCCCGACGTCCTCCTCGGCCACTCCGTCGGCGAACTCGCCGCCGCCCACGTGGCGGGCGTGTGGTCCCTGGCGGATGCCTGCCGCCTCGTGGTGGCCCGTGGCCGGCTGATGCAGGCGCTCCCCGAGGGCGGCGCGATGGTCTCCCTCCAGCTCCCCGAGGCCGAGGTGCTGCCGCTGCTGGAGGGCCGCGCCGACCGCGTGGGCGTCGCCGCCGTCAACGGGCCGCGCGCCACCGTCGTCTCCGGCGCCGCCGCCGACGTCGAGGAGATCGCCGAGCAGGTCAGGGCCCAGGGGCACCGCGCCACCGCCCTGCGCGTCAGCCACGCCTTCCACTCGCCGCTGATGGAGCCGATGCTGCGGGACTTCCGCCGCGTCGCCGAGTCGCTGGAGTTCCATCCGCCGCGGCTCACCGTCGTCTCCGACCTCACCGGTCGCCCGGCCGACCCCGACGAGCTCACCGATCCCGAGTACTGGGTGCGGCACGTCCGGCACGCCGTCCGGTTCGCCGACGGCGTGCGCGCGCTGAGCGGACTCGGCGTCACCCGCCTCCTCGAACTGGGCCCCGACGGCACCCTGACCGCCCTCGCCGCCCAGAGCCTGCCCGCCGAGGACGACACCCTCGCCGTCCCCGCGCAGGACAAGGACCGGCCCGGACCGCTCGCCTTCGAGACCGCCCTCGCCGCACTCTGGACGCGGGGCGCCGCCGTCGACTGGGCGGCCCGCGTCACCGGCGCCACCGGGCCCGGCGCACCAGCCGAACCGCTGCCCACCTACGCCTTCCAGCGCCGCCGCGCCTGGCTGCCCGCCGGACCCTCCGGCGCCGCCGGAATCCGGGCCGCGGGACTGGGCGCCGCCCGGCACCCGCTGCTCGGCGCCGCCGTCGAACTCGCCGACGCCGGCGGCGTCCTGCTCACCGGCCGCCTGTCCGCGCGGTCCCTGCCCTGGCTCGCCGACCGGGAGACGGCCGGCTCCGCGCTGCTGCCCGCGTCCGTCCTCGTGGAACTCGCCGTCCGGGCCGGCGACGAGGCCGGCTGCACCGCCCTGGACCATCTGACCCTGCGCGATCCGCTGCCGCTGCCCGAGCGGGGCGCCGTCCGCGTCCAGGTCCTCGTGAGTGCGCCCGACGAGACGGGCCGGCGCGGCGTGAGCATCCACTCCCGGCCCGACGACGACACCGCCGACCAGCCCTGGCGCTGCCACGCCGAGGGCACTCTCACCAGCGAGGTCCAGCCCGCGGCCGTCCGGGACGGCTCCGGGGTGTGGCCGCCCGAGCGGGCCGAACCCGTCGACGTGGACGGCCTGTACGACGAGCTGGCCCGGCGGGGCCACTCCTGCGGCCCGGCCTTCCGCGCCGTCCGCGCCCTGTGGCGCGGCGACGGTGAGCTGTACGCCGAGCTGGCCCTGCCCGACGGGCCGCGCGAGCAGGAGACCGGCGCCTTCGCACTGCACCCGGTGCTGCTCGACGCCGCCGTCCAGGCCGCCGCGGCAACCGGGCCCGAGCCGGCCGAGGGCCACGTGTCGCTGCCGCTCGGCTGGCAGGGCGTGACCCTGCACGCCACCGGCGCGGGCGCGGCCCGCCTGCGGATCTCCGGCGCGGGCACCGACCGGGTTTCCCTCTTGCTGACGGACACCGAGGGACGGCCCCTCGCCACCGTCGACTCCGTCACCCTGACGGGCGTGCCCGCGTCCGGCCTCACCACCGGCCCCCAGGCCGACGGCCTCCACACCCTCGACTGGCAGCCGGTCGCCGGCCTCCCGGGCGCCCGCCCGGACGCGGGGGAGTGGACGGTGCTCGGCCCGGACGGCGCCGGCCTCGCCGCCCACCTCACCGGCCAGGGCGTCCCCGCCCGCGCCCTGCCCGACCTGGACGCCCTGCGCGCCGCGCTCGACGGGGGCGCGACGGCCCCGGCGACGGTGGTCCTCACGCTCGGGTCCGCCGACGGGGACGCCTCCTCCGGCAGCGACGCCCTCGCCGCCGCGGCCCAGGACGCCACCGCCGCCGTACTGACCACCCTCCAGCAGTGGCTGGCCGACGAACGCCTCGACGCCGCCCGGCTGGTGGTACTGACTCGCAACGCCGTCGCGGCCGGTGACGACGACCCGGTGCCCGACCTCGTGCACGCCCCCGTCTGGGGCCTGATGCGCACCGCGCAGTCCGAGCACCCGGGCCGCTTCCTCCTCGTCGACCACGAGACACCGGACGCCCTGCCCGTCTCCGCCGTGCGCGACGACGAGCCCCAACTCGCCGTGCGCGGCGAGGCCTTGCTCGCCCCGCGTGTCGTGCGTGCGGCGCCCGCCGCCGAGGCGGCCGTACCGTTCGGCCTCGACGGGACGGTCCTGATCACCGGCGGCACCGGCGCGCTGGGCGCCCTCGCCGCCCGCCACCTGGTCGTCGAGCACGGTGTACGACGGCTGCTGCTGGTCAGCCGCTCCGGGCCCGCCGCCCCGGGCGCCACCGCCCTGCGCGACGAACTGACCGCGCTCGGCGCCGAGGTGCGCGTCGAGGCCTGCGACGTCGCCGACCGGTCGGAACTGGCCGCGCTGCTCGCCTCCGTCCCGGACGGGCACCCGGTCTCCGCGGTCGTGCACACCGCCGGCGCCCTCGACGACGGACTGCTCACCTCCCTCACCCCCGACCGCCTGGCCGCCGTGTTCCGCGCCAAGGCGGCCGCCGCCGCCCACCTGCACGAACTGACCCGGCACCTCGACCTGTCCGCGTTCGTGCTGTACTCCTCAGCGGCCGGTCTGCTCGGCAACCCCGGACAGGGCAACTACGCCGCCGCCAACACCTTCCTCGACGCCCTCGCCCAGCACCGCAGGGCCGCCGGGCTGCCGACGACGTCGCTGGCGTGGGGACCCTGGGAGCGGTTCGGCGGCATGACGGCCGGCCTCGACCCCGCGGTCACCGCCCGGACGTCCGCCCAGGGGGTCATTGCCCTCTCCGCCGAGCACGGCATGTCCCTCTTCGACGCCGGCACCGCCGCCGACCGCGCGCTGCTGCTGGCGATGCGGCTCGACCCGGGCGCGCTGCGGTCCCGCGCCGAGTCCGGCGAACTGCCGCCGCTGCTGCGCGGACTGCTGCGGGTCACCGTCCGCCGCGGCGCCCACGCCGCCGACGGGCCGGGCGGCGGCTTCGCGCGGCGCCTCGCGTCCCTGCCGCGCACTCGGCGCCGCCGCGCCGTCGCCGACCTGGTCACCGGGCAGGTCGCCGCGCTCCTCGGCTACGACGGCGCCGACGCGGTGAGCACCGGCAAACCGTTCAAGGAGCTGGGCTTCGACTCGCTGGCCGCGGTCAACCTGCGCAACCGGCTCACCCAGGAGACCGGGCTGCGCCTGCCCGCCACCCTCGTCTACGACCACCCGACGCCCGCCGCCCTGATCGCCCACCTCGCGGCCGAACTCGGCGTGGACGACGCCGCGGACCCCGCCGGCGTCGACGCGGGCGCCCGCCCGTCCGGCGGCGCGGCCGACGACGACCCGGTCGTGATCGTCGCCATGGGCTGCCGCTTCCCCGGCGGAGCGGACTCGCCCGAGGCGCTGTGGCGGCTGGTCTCCTCCGGCGCCGAGGGCCTCGGTCCCTTCCCCACCGACCGCGGCTGGGACCTCGACGCGCTGTACGACCCGGACTCCGACCGCCCCGGCACCACCTACGTCCGCGAGGCCGGATTCCTCTACGACGCCGGCGAGTTCGACGCCGAGCTGTTCGGCGTCTCACCCCGCGAGGCCCTGGCGATGGATCCGCAGCAGCGGCTGCTGCTGCAGACCTCGTGGGAGGTGTTCGAGCGGGCCGGGATCCCGGTCGCCTCCCTCAAGGGCAGCCGCACCGGCGTGTTCGCGGGCGTGACCTACCACGACTACGCGTCCGGCATGCAGATGGGCACCGCGGGCAACGTGGCCGCGGGCCGGGTGTCGTACGCCTTCGGCCTGGAGGGCCCCTGCGTCGCCGTGGACACCGCCTGCTCCTCCTCGCTGGTCGCCCTGCACCTGGCGGCCCAGGCCCTGCGCGCCGGCGAGTGCGACCTCGCCCTCGCCGGCGGGGTCGCGGTGATGTCCCGGCCCGACCCGTACGTCGCCTTCAGCCGGGAGCGCACCCTCGCCGCCGACGGCCGCTGCAAGCCGTTCTCCGAGGACGCCGACGGCACCAACTGGGCTGAAGGCGTGGGCCTGTTGCTGCTGGAGCGGCTCTCCGACGCCCGGCGGCACGGCCACCCCGTCCTCGCCCGCGTCGCCGGCAGCGGCGTCAACCAGGACGGCGCCTCCAACGGCCTCACCGCGCCCAGCGGCCCGGCCCAGCAGCGGCTGATCCGGCAGGTCCTCGCCTCGGCCGGCCTCGAGCCCGCCGACGTGGACGCCGTCGAGGCGCACGGCACCGGCACCCCGCTCGGCGACCCCATCGAGGCGCAGGCCGTCGTCGCCGCCTACGGGCAGGACCGCGAACGGCCGCTGTGGCTGGGCTCGATGAAGGGCAACATCGGGCACACCCAGGCGGCGTCCGGGGCCGGCGGCGTGATCAAGATGGTCATGGCGATGCGCCACGGCGTGCTGCCCCGCACCCTCCACACCGACCGCCCCTCCTCCCACGTCGACTGGTCCGCCGGAGCGGTGGAGCTGCTGCGCGAGGACGTGCCCTGGCCCGCCGGCGAACGTCCGCGCCGGGCCGGTGTCTCGTCGTTCGGCATCAGCGGCACCAACGCCCACGTGATCATCGAAGAGCCGCCCCGGGACGGGGAGAGCCCGCTCGACGGCCCCGACGCCCAGGTCGATGCCCAGGCCGCCGACGGCACCCCGCCCGGGGCCATCCCGCTGCCCGGCGGGATCCCCCTGCCGCTGTCCGCCCGCACCCCCGAGGCGCTGCGCGGACAGGCGGCGCGGCTGCACGCCCTCCTGACCGAAGCGCCCGCGCTCCGCCTGCCCGACGTGGCGCTGTCCCTGGCCACCACCCGGTCGGCGCTGGAACACCGGGCGGTCCTCACGGTCACCGACCGCGACGCGGCCCTGCGCACCCTGAAGACCCTCGCGGACGGCACGGCTCCCGCCGGGGACGACGCGCGCGTCACCCTCGCCGCAGGCACGGTCCCCACCGGCTCCGTGCCACCCTCCGCCGCCCTGTACTTCCCGCCCGCCGACCCCCGTTGGACCGCGGACGCGGCCGCCCTCGCCGGATCCTGCCCGGTGTTCACCGAGACCCTCGCCGCGTGCGGGGGCGCCGTGGCCGCCCTGGTCGACTGGACCCCCGCCGACGTGCTGGCCGGGCGCACCGCCCCCGGCTGGCAGGAACGGCCGGAGATCGCCGGGCCGCTCGGCTGGGCGGTGGCCGTCGCGCTCGCCGCGCAGCTGCGCGCTTACGGCGTCGAACCCGGCGCGGTCGGCGGGCAGTCGTACGGCGAGATCGCCGCCGCCTGCGCCGCCGGCCTGATCACCCTGGACACCGGTGCCCGCCTCGCCGTCCACCACAGCGGTACGACGCACCCTGCGCCGGCGCCCGCGGTCCGCTTCGCCGCCGCCGAGCTGCCGTTCGCCTCCGCCGCCACCGGCACCCTGCTGCACCCGGAGCAGGAGACCGGCGCCGACGCGTGGGCCGCCGCCCTCGCCGAGCCGCCCGCCGACCCCGCGTCGGCCCTGCGCGCCCTCGCCGACGCCGGCCACCGGACCATCGTCGTCCTCGGCGAACAGGCGCCCGGCACGGAGGCCGACGCGGAACTGCTGCCCCTCAGCGGTGCCGGCCTCACCGTGCTCCTCGCCGCGCTCCATGTGCGCGGCGCCCGGATCGACTGGGCGGCGCTCCTGGCCCCCGCCGGGGCGCGCCGCGTGCCGCTGCCGACCTACGCGTTCGCCACCCGCCGGTACTGGATGACGCCGGAGGCCCCGGCCGCCGCCGACGCCTCCGCGCAGCGGCACCCCCTGCTGGACGCGTGCGTCGAACTGCCCGACCCGGGCGGCCTGCTGCTCACCGGCACTCTCTCCCGGGCGAACCTGCCCGGCGGCACAGGACCGGCGCAGGCGGGGCCGGTCGCCGTACCGGGGCCGGTCCTGCTGGAACTCGCCGTGCAGGCAGGCGACCGGGCCGGCTGCGACCGCATCGCCGAACTCACCGCCCAGGCGCCCCTCGTACTGCCCGAGGGCGACGAAGTGCGGCTGCGGGTCACCGTCGGCGATCCCGGCCCGTCGGGGGAGCGGCCCCTGCGGATCCACTCCCGGCCCGCGGGCGCCCTGCCCGGCGCCGCGTGGACCCTCAACGCCCGCGCCGTGCTGTGCACCGGCGAGACCCGGGCCTCCTTCGACCTGGAGCTGTGGCCGCCCGCCGAGGCCGAACCCGTCGCCCTGGACGCGCCGTCCGTGCCCGAGGGGCTGCGCGGACTGTGGCGGCGCGGCGAGGACCTGTTCGCCGAGGTCGCGCTGACCGACCCCGGCGAGGGCGGCCGGCACGCGCTGCACCCGGCCCTGCTGGACACCGCGCTGCGCGCGCTGCCGCTCGCCGGGCAGGACGCGTTCGGCGCGACGCCGGTGCCCGACTCCTGGCACCAGGTCGCCCTGTACGCCGAGGGCGCCTGCGCGCTGCGGGTCCGGCTGACCCGCACCGGCACCGACACCGTCGCCGTCGAGGCGGCCGACGACCTCGGCCTGCCCGTCGCGTCGGTCGGGGCGGTCCGCCTCGCCCCCGGCGACCGCGCCGCGCTCACCGCCGCCCGCAGTGGCCCGCTGTTCCGCCTGGAGTGGCCGGAGACGGGCTGCGAGCCCCCCCGCGCCAAGCCCCGCTGGGTGCTTGTCGGCCCCGACGTGCTCGGCGCCCGGGCGGCCCTGATGAAGGCCGGCGTCTACACGGAGGCCCACGACAGCCTGGCCGCCCTCGCCAAGGCCCTGGACTCCGGGGTCCCCGTCCCCGAGGCCGTACTGACCGGAGTGCTGCCCGGGCCCGACGACGCGGCCCGGGCGGTGCGCGACGCGGCCGAACTGGCCGCCGAGTGGCTGGCCGACGAGCGGTTCGCCGGCATCCGGCT
This sequence comes from Streptomyces sp. NBC_00557, assembly GCF_036345995.1. Taxonomy (NCBI): domain Bacteria; kingdom Bacillati; phylum Actinomycetota; class Actinomycetes; order Kitasatosporales; family Streptomycetaceae; genus Streptomyces; species Streptomyces sp. NBC_00557. The sequence goes on along the minus strand of NZ_CP107796.1, from coordinate 376,455 downwards.
GGTGTTCCTCACCCGCGGCGCGCTGAGCGGCGCGGACGGTGCCGAGGGACCGCAGCCCGCCGCGGCCGCCGTGTGGGGACTGATCCGCACCCTCCACCTGGCCGACCCCGGCCGGCTGGTCCTCGCCGACCTCGACGGGGCCCGCGCCTCCTGGCGTGCCCTGCCCGCCGCGCTGTCCCTGCCCGAACCCCAACTGGCCGTCGTACGCGGTGCGGTGCGCGTCCCCCGGCTGGCCGCCGTGCCGGCGCGGGCGGGGGAGACCGGGCTGCTGACGGGGCCCGGCGACACCGTTCTCGTCACCGGCGCCGGCCGCCCGGCCGCGGCCGCCGTCGCCCGGCACCTCGCGGCCCGGCGGGGCGTCACCCGGCTGGTGCTCGCCGACACCGCCCCCGGTGACGGCCTCGTCGCGCTCGCCGCCGAACTCACCGCCGCGGGCGCCGAGGTGACCGTGACCGACTGCGACCTCACCGACCGCGACGCGGTGACCGAGCTGCTGCACCGCACGCCCGGCGGCCGGCCGCCGGCCGCAGTCGTGCACGCGGCCCGGCTTCCCGAGCCCCGCGACGGAGCCGAGGCCGAACAGCGGGTGCTGGAACGGGAGATGCGCGTCGCCCGGCACCTCGCCGAGCTGACCGGACTCCAGGACCCCGGCATGGCCGTGCCGCTGCTGCTCCTGTCGTCCGCCGCCGGCACGCTGGGCGCCCCCGGCCGCAGCGGCGAGGCGGCGCTCGGCGCCTTCCTCGACGCGCTCGCCCTGCGCCGCCGCGCCCAGGGCCTGCCGGGCACGTCGGTGGCGTGGGGCCGCTGGGACGCCGACGGCGCCACGGTGGGCGGCGCCCCCGCCGGCGTGGCCCCGCTGCCCCGCTCGGCGGGCCTGGACCTGTTCGACGCCGCGTGCGTCCTCGACGCCCCGGCCGCCGTCCTGCTGCGCCCCGACCCGGCGGCCCTCGCCGGCCGGCCCGACGGCGCGAGCCTGCCCGCACCCCTGCGCGCACTCGCCGGGCCGCCGCCCCGCCGCCGGGTGGGGCAGCGGGGCGGTGCGAGCGCCCTGAGCACGCTCCGGCGCCGCCTGGCCGGACTGACCGACGCCGAACGCGAGGCCGTCCTGACGGACCTGGTCCGCGCCGACGTCGCCGCCGTCCTCGACTACCCCTCGCCCGACGCCGTCGACGCCACCCGCGCCTTCCGGGACATCGGCCTGAACTCCCTGACCGCCTTCGCGCTGCGCAACCGGCTGCGCGAGACCACCGGACTGCGCCTGCCCGCCACCCTGCTGTTCGAGGCCGACACCCCCGGACGGCTCGCCGCCCACCTCAAGGAAGAACTCCAGCGGCTGTGACGCGCGCCCCGCGTCCGTGCCCCCGGGCACACCCCGGACCGCACACCCCGACGGCACACCCACGACACGCAAGGAGAACCATCACTCATGAAGACGGACGGCGTCTATGTCGACACGGTCGGGACGTACATCCCGGACCGATGGGTGAGCGTCGAGCAGGCGGTCGAGGAGGGGCTCTACGACGAGTACTCCGTCCAGTACGGCACCGGGCTCACCGCCGCCTACATCGCGGGCGACCTGCCCGCGCTCGACATGGCGGTCCTCGCCGCCCGGCAGGCGTTCCGCCGGTCCTCGTACGACATCGAGGACCTCGACTTCCACGTCCACTGCACCGCGGTGCAGCACGGCCCCGAGGGCTTCTACCCGCCCGGCTACGTCCTGCGCGAGCTCGGCGCGAGCGGTGTCGCCAGCACCGACGTGCGCCAGCACTCCAACGGCCTGCTGGCCGGCATCGAGGTCGCCGTCGGCCGGCTGACGGGCGCCGCCGGCGCGGAGACGGCGCTGGTCACCGCCGCGGAGAACTTCACCAGCCCGCTCATCGACCGCTGGACCGGGTTCGGCACCGGCTTCACCGCCAGCGACGGCGGCGCCGCCGTCCTGCTCAGCGGCGACAGCGGCTTCGCGGCGCTGCGCGCGGTGAACTCCGGGACCCTGCCGGAACTGGAGCAGTGGCACCGCGGTGAGGAGTCGCTGCTGCCGTTCCGCGGCGAGGAGCGCAAGGCGTCCGGCACGATGGAGCTGCTCTCCTACTTCAACCAGCACGTCATGCCGCTCGACAAGTGCATGGAGATGATCCGGGACTTCGAGCTGGACATCGTGCACCGCTCGCTGGTGGACGCCGGGCTGAACGCCGCCGACCTGCGCTGGGTGGTGGCCGCCAACAGCGACTCGCGGATGATCGACCAGATGAAGATGCAGCCGCTGGGCCTGCCGATGTCCCGCTCCACCTGGGACTTCGGCAAGGAGTACGGCCACATGGGCGCCTGCGACATGGCGGTCTCCCTCAACCACCTGCTCCTGAACGGGATGCTGTCGCCCGGCGACCACGTCCTGATGACCACCTCGGCGTCCGGCTGGGTCTCCACCTCCGCCGTCCTGACCGTCCTTCAGCTGCCGGAGTGGGCCAAGGAGGACAGCCTGTCCTGAGCGCCCCGCCGCGCACACCACAGCGCCCCGGCACCTTCCGGTGCCGGGGCGCTTCGCCTGCCGGTGCGGCGGCCGCCGTAGCGGTCAGTCCTCCCGGCGGGCGTACACCATCGAGTAGCGGAACACCTCCGGCAGGTTCGCCGCGCTCTCCACGGTCACGGCGAAGCCCTGGGCGTCGAGGATGCCCCGCACGGCCTCCAGCCGGCCGTCGAGGTCCTGGACCTCGATGACGGTCTGCCGCACGCGCTGCCAGTCGGCCGCGTCGAGGCCCTCCATGACCTCCAGCTCGGCGCCCTCGACGTCGATCTTCAGCAGGTCGATCGGGCCCTCGGGCGCCCAGTCGCGCAGTGCGTCGGAGAGCCGGCGCACCTCCGCCTCGACCTCGATGCCGGCCATGATGCGGTCCACGGCCTCCTGGCCGATCTGCGACACGGTCAGTTCCTGGCCGACCTTCTTCTGCTCCGGGTAGCGGGTGGAGTTGCCGGGGAGCGCCGGGTAGAAGGTGAACCGCACCTGCTCCTCGGCCTGCCGGCCCAGCGCCGCGCGCACCACCTCCACGTCCTTCGCGCCGTGCTCGTCCAGGTTCTCCAGCAGCGCCCGGTGGATCGCGGGGATCGGCTCGAAGGCGAGGATCCTCGCGCCCGGGAACTCCCGCTTGACGAAGAGGGAGAACAGCCCCACGTTCGCACCGGCGTCCACGACCCGGGAGGAGTCGGTGAGCTGGATGCCGTGCCTGAGGTAGGCGCGTTCGACGAATATCTCGTTGTAGATGAAGTCGACCTCGGAGAACAGCGCGCCCTCCGTCTGCGGCACGGCGACGGAGAACCCGTCCGCCACCCGAACCGACCTGATCTCGGTCATGAAATGCTCCCTGAGCCGTGGAATTGCTGCTCAGTGTGCCGCGCGGAACACCGGCAATTTCCTAGACTTCCGTGCGCGGCGGACGAGTCGTGAGCGGGATCAGGCGTCCCGGCCGCGCAGCACCAGATATCCGCCGAGCACCGCGGCGGCCACCCACACCAGCATGACGACCAGGCCGCCGCCCGGCCCGTAGGGCACGTCGGGGTTGCGCACCACCCGGGCCATCGCCTCGCCTGCCTGGTCCGGCAGATAGTGCGCGACCTTCTTGGCGCCGGGCACCGAGGCGAGGATCTGCGTCACCAGGAAGAAGAACGGCATCAGAATGCCCATCGACAGCATGGAACTGCGCAGCATCGTCGCCACGCCCATCGAGAACACGGCCATGAGCGTCATGTAGAGACCGGCGCCCAGCGTGGCCCGCAGCACGTTGTGCGCGCCGATGGTGGTGCTGTGCGAACCGAGAGCCGCCTGTCCGGCGAAGAAGGTGACGAAGCTGGTGACCATGCCGACGACGAGGGCCGCGCCGGTCGCGACCGCGAGTTTGCTGACGTAGAACACGCCGCGGCGCGGCACCGCCGCCAGCGAGTTGCGGATCATCCCGGTGCTGTACTCGCCGCCGATCACCATGACCCCGAACGCGATCATCGCGAGCTGGCCGAGGACGCCGCCGGTGAAGCTGGTGCCGGCCGGGTCGAAGGTGAGCTTGTCCTGCCGGGACAGATCGTCGTAGCGGGCGTTGGACAGGGCGCTGACGAGCGTGCCGAAGGCCACGGTGACGGCGAAGGCCGCGATCAGCGTCCACGCCGTGGAGCGGACCGTGGTGAGCTTGGCCCATTCCGAGCGGAGGGCCGCGACGGGTGCGGACATGGTTCAGGACTCCGTTCGCGTGGTCTCGGGCACCAGCGGGCCGCCGGGCGGGACGGTCCCCGGTGCGAGCGGTCCGGTGCGGTATTCGGCGGCCTCACCGGTCAGTGCGATGAACGCCTCCTCCAGCGAGGCGTGCTGGGGACTCAGCTCGTGCAGCAGGATCCGGTGCTCCAGCGCCAGCTCGCCCAGCCGCTCCGCGGGCACCTCCGTCACCTCGAACGTGCCGGTGCCGTTCTCGGCGGCGGTGATCCCCGCGGCGGCCAGCGCGTCGCGGAGCTTCTCCGGTTCGGGGGTGCGGATGCGTACCGACGCGCGCGTGTTGCGGTCGATGAACTCCTGCATGCCGGTGTCGGCGAGCAGCCGGCCCCGGCCGATGACGACCAGATGGTCGGCGGTCAGCGCCATCTCGCTCATCAGATGGCTGGAGACGAACACCGTACGGCCCTCGGACGCCAGCCGTTTCATCAGCGTGCGGATCCAGTGGATGCCCTCGGGATCCAGGCCGTTGACCGGCTCGTCCAGCATCACGATCTCCGGGTCGCCGAGCAGCGCCGCCGCGATGCCGAGCCGCTGCCCCATGCCGAGGGAGAACCCCTTGGGCCGCTTCTTCGCCACCGACGCGAGGCCGACCTCCTCGAGGACCTCGTCGACCCGGGTGAGCGGTATGCCGTTGCTGAGCGCCAGGCATCTGAGGTTCTGGTAGGCGCTGCGCCCGCCGTGCATGGCCTTGGCGTCCAGCAGGGCGCCCACGTGCCGCAGCGGCTCCTTCAGCCGCGCGTAGGGCTGTTCGTCGATGAGGATCCGGCCGGACGTGGGGCGGTCCAGGCCGAGCATCATCCGCATCGTGGTGGACTTGCCCGCTCCGTTGGGCCCGAGGAAGCCGGTCACACAGCCGGCCCGGACCGTGAAGGTGAGGTCGTCGACCACCACCTTGCGGCCGTACCGCTTGGTCACTCCCGCAAGCTCGATCATGCGGCCACGCTAGGCGGAACGAGTGACTCCAGTCCCCGGGCGGGGGAATTGTCTAGGGATTCCCGCAGTGCGCGGAACCAGTGGAGGCCCGCGGCGGTGCCGCCTGCTGTCTCAGGCCCGGGACAGCGCCGTGTAGTACGGCAGATAGGCGTCCAGGAGAGCGTCCAGGTACGTCTCGTCCGGCGTGGACCGGTAGTCCGGCACGAACCGGCGCAGCCGCTCCAGTGACACCCGGGTCACGGCGGGGGAGCCGGGCCGCTCCACCCGGCGGGCCGTGACGCCGAGGCGCCGCTCGATCGCCGTCACGATGGACTCCACCGGCTGCGGGACGCCCGAGGCCACGTTCAGCACCTCGCCGCTCACTCCGTCCGCCAGGAGCCGCCCGACCGCGTGCAGCAGGTCCCGCACGTCCAGCAGATCGCGGTGGGCGCCCTGATGTACCGTCACCTCCCCGGCGCCGACCTGCCGGACGAGCGTGGGCAGCAGCTGGTGCGGGCGCTGATGGCCGCCCACCGCGTGACTCAGGCGCAGCACCAGGTGCTCGACTCCGGAGGAGCGCACCACGCTCTCCAGCGCCAGCTTGTGCCGCCCGTACGCGTTCGGCGGGCGCACCGGGTCGCTCTCGGCCGCCGCCTCCCCGCCGTCCGTGAAGCCGTACATCGAGAAGGACGCCGTGGAGAAGAACAGCAGCTGCCGGCCCTCGCGGGCACAGGCGCCGAGCGCGTCGTAGAGGACCTGCGCCTCACGGTCGTACTCGGCGGGCGCCGCGGTGGACGTCCTCGACACGCCGCAGGCCAGCGCCGTCACGCCGGGGAAGCGGTCGCCGAACTCCGCGGCGAGATTGCGGGCGAGGAAGCCGTCACCGATGATCCGCACGCCCCGCCCCCTCGTCCGTGGCGCCCGCCGTGGCGCGGCTGTGGGCGACCGCCGTCGCGGCCGACGCCGCCGGCACGGTGAGCGCCTCGCGGGCGCCCGGCAGGTGCGCGGCGATACCCGGCACCGACCGCAGGGCGACGACCAGGGTCCGCGCCTGCACGTTCACGTAGTGACTGTACTTCAGCAGCTCCCCGAGCTGACGCAGCGTCATCCACTGGTAGTCGTCCGGTATGTCGTCCGGCCCGTCGCCGTCCGCCTCCACGATCAGGTAGCGGCTCTGCGCGTCGAGGAACCGGCCGCCCTCCTCCGACAGCACGGTGTCGAACAGGATCTGCTCCGGCCGCGCCCGCTCCACCAGGCCGAGGAAGCGGGGGCGGGCGGAGGCCGGCAGATGGGCGTAGTTCTCCGGGGTGCACTGCACGGTGGGACCCAGCTCGATGACGTCCAGATAGCCGGGCTCGACGCGGGCGTGCACCAGGCAGTGCGGCACGCCGTCGATCCGGCGCACCAGCATCGCCACCACACCGGTGCCGTGCGGCTCCAGCAGCGGCTGCGACCAGGACGCCACCTCGCGCCGGCCGGAGGAGACGTCCACGGGCACGATGCTGAAGTACAGGCCCCGCTCGTGCGCGATGCGGTCCTCGCCGACGTGCCAGCCCTCGGTCTCGATCTCCCGCAGCGGCACCAGCTCCGCGCTGACCTCGCGCTCGCTCTGCTGGGTGGTGATCCAGTTGCGGATCGCCACGTCGGAGTGGAGCGCCGGGGACGGTCCGGGGCCGTGCTGCCAGTCGGGCAGGCAGGACAGCACCGTACGGGAGTCCATGTTGACCAGGTTCTCGTACCGCAGCAGCGCGTGCAGCTGACGAAGCGTCAGCCAGCAGAAGTCCTCGCCGGCCTCCACCTCGGGCCCCACCTCGACGACCATGTTGCGGTTGCGCTTGCAGAAGAACCACGAGCCCTGCTCCGACTGCAGCACGTCCGCCAGCACCCGGTGCCCGCGCGCCCACGGCTCCCGGAAGCACTCCAGGTACGGCACGGCCGAACCGCCGTGCACCCGCGTGTAGTTGCTCTTCGTGGCCTGTACGGTCGGCGACAGCTGCACGCCGTTGACGTTGCCGGGCTCGGCCTTCGCCTGCATCAGGCAGTGCAGCACGCCGTTGATCTCACGCACCGCCAGACCGAGGATGCCGATCTCCGGCTGCCGGATGATCGGCTGGCTCCACTCGGGAACCGGTCCGAAGTCGCTGCGCACATGCAGGCCGCGCACCGAGAAGAAGCGCCCGCTGCGGTGCTCGAGATCACCGGTCTCCGGGGCGAAGCGCCAGCCGGACAGCTCCGCGAAGGTGGTACGGCGCACCTCCTGGCGGTGCTGGGGGCGCCGCGCGTCCAGCCACTCGAAGAACTCGACGTCGGACATGGCCTCGCCGCCCGTCGCCGTCGCGGACAGGGCGAGCCGCGCGGCGAGGACCGCCTCGCTGGGGGAGTCGGGACCGGTCGCGTTGAGCTGGGGCATCGCTGTCTCTCCATCACATCGATGACGGCCCGCGGCACCCGCCGCGGACGCGGGGGGAACTACGCGGGCGCGGGCGGACCGGAGGCGGTGCCCGCGGACCTGCGGGAGGTCCCCGCCGGGAGCGGGCCGTCGGCGGTCGCCGCCGGGCGGTGGGACGTACCGGCCGGGAGCGGTCCGGAGGTGCTGGCCGCTGGCCGGTGAGAGGTTCCCGTCGGGCGTGGGTTGGGGGTGGTGGCCGTCGGCCGGTGGGACGTGTCGGCTGGGAGTGGGCTGGACGGGGTGCCCGCGAGCCCGTGGGAGGTACCGGCCGGGAGCGGGCCGGGGGCGGTTGCCGTCGACCGGTGGGGCGCACCGGCCGGGAGCGGGCTGGAAGGGGTGCCGGCGGGTCCGTGGGACGTACCGGCCGGGAGGGGACCGGGGGCGGTTGCCGCCGACTGGTGGGGCGCACCGGCCGGGAGCGGGCGGGAGGTGCTGGCCGCTGGGCGGTGAGGGGTTCCGGTCGGGAGTGGGCCGGGGGCGGTTGCCGCCGACCGGCGGGAGGTACCGGCCGGGAGCGGGCTGGAAGGGGTGCCGGCGGGTCCGTGGGACGTACCCGCCGGGAGCGGGGCGGAAAGGGGGGCCGCGGACCGGTGGGAGGTGCGGGGCACCGCCGGGTGGGAAGGGGCGGGCCCGGCCCGGTCCGCGGACGTCTCGTCGCCGGGGCCGGTCGTCGTACGGCATGCGGGCGGCGCGATGGCGGTGAGCACCAGCCCCTCGTCGACCAGCCACCACCCGTCCAGGACGGGCCCGCCGATCGCATCGGCGAACGCGGCCGGCAGCGGCCTCAGCAGCCGCGCCGAGAACGTGCCCCGTACCCCGCTCCCGGCGTCCGGAACGACGGTGAAGCCCAGCCGCGCCATGTCGAAGCCGAGCATCGTGCGGGCCAGCGGGAACCACGCCTTGTAGACCGACTCCTTCGCGCTGAACAGCAACCGGTCCCACGGCACGTGCGGCACGGAGGCCCGCAGCCGGGACAGTTGGGCGCGCTCCTCGGGCAGCGACACGGCCTCCAGCACCCCGTCGGGCAGCGGGCCCGCCGTCTCGGCGTCGATGCCGAGCGCCGCCAGGTCCGTGGCGCGGGCGACGGCCGCCACCCGGTAGCCGGCGCAGTGCGAGAGCGCGCCGACCACCCCCTCGGGCCACAGCGGCTCCCCGCGCTCCCCGGACAGCAGCGGCCGCGCCGGCAGGCCCAGCGCGGCCAGCGACAGCCGCGCGCAGCGCCGGCCGGTGGCGAACTCACGCCGCCGCGCGACCACAGACCGCGCGACGACCGCCTCCTCCTCGGGGAACAGCGGCGGCGCCGACAACTCGCCGCGCACCTCGGTCACTTCCGCCACCGCCGGCAGCAGCCGGCGCATCAGCGGCTTCATCGGGCACCTCGCCGGGGCAGGATCTCGCGCAACAGGGGATCGGGCCTGCCGCGGGCCTGCCACTCGCGGGGGTAGCCCAGCGACACCTCGCGGTGCGGAACGCCGTCGTGCCAGGTGGTCCGCGGGATGTGCAGATGGCCGTAGACGACGGTCGCCGCCCGGTAGCGGCGGTGCCAGTCGTGGGTGGCGGTGGTCCCGCACCACAGGGCGAACTCCGGGTACCGCAGGATCCGGGTGGGCTCGCGCACCAGCGGGAAGTGGTTCACCAGCACGGTCGGCAGATCCGGGGGACAGGCGTCCAGCCGCTCACGGGTGTACGCGAGGCGCGCCCGGCACCAGGCCGCCCGGCCGGGATAGGGGTCGCTGTGCAGCAGGAACTCGTCGGTGGCGACCACCCCGGCCTTCTCCGCGCGGGCCAGCGCGTCGGCGGTGCCCGTCGCACCCGGCGGCAGGAACGAGTAGTCGTACAGCAGGAACAGCGGTGCGATCACCACCGGCCCGTCGGGTCCCTGCCATGTGACGTACGGGTCCTCGGGCGTCAGCACCCCGAGGGATCGGCACAGTTCGACCAGACTCCGGTAGCGGGCCTCGCCGCGCAGGGTCACCGGGTCGTCCGGGTGCGTCCACAGTTCGTGGTTGCCCGGTACCCACACCACTGTCGCGAACCGGTCGGCGAGCAGCCGCAGCACCCACTCCACGTCCGCGGTCAGCTCGCCGATGTCACCGGCGACGATCAGCCAGTCGGACGGGTCGGCCGGCCGCAACGCACGTACGACGGCACGGTTCTGCTCGTAGGCGACGTGCAGGTCGCTGACGGCGAAGAGCCTGCCGCCGGCACCACGGCTCACGGCGGGGCCGCCGCACCGCTCGTGGGCCGGGCGTCCGGGATGGTGGGCATGGGAACTCCTCGTGGCGCGTCCGGCGCGTCGATCCGCGGCCGGCGGTCAGCTTTATGCCACCGGCCCGCGCGCCCGCACAACGCGCAACCGGCCCTCGCGGCCAAGGACAGGGGAAACGCCCAGACTTCCCCCCGCCGGGCCCGTCCGAGCGGCCGGCTTGGCGGATAGTGGCGGCACATACCGCCAGCGAACGGGCCCGTGCGCAGTGCACGGCGGCCCGCGAACAGAGGACGGACGAGCAGCGTGAGCGTTTCCCCCGCCGACGACGGCCTGTGGTGCCGGCGCTTCCACCCGGCTCCCGAGGCCGCCCACCGCCTGGTCTGCTTCCCCCACGCGGGCGGCTCGGCCAGCTACTACCTCCCCGTCGCCACGGCCCTCAGCCCGCGCGTCGACGTCGTCGCCGTGCAGTACCCCGGCCGGCAGGACCGGCGCAACGAGCCGCTGATCGACGACATCGGCGCGCTCGCGGACCAGGTGTACGGCGCCCTGCGCGGCTGGGACGACCGACCGCTGACCTTCTTCGGGCACAGCATGGGCGCGGTCGTCGCCTTCGAGGTGGCCCGGCGGTTCGAGCGGGACGGCGGCGGCCCGGTGCGGCTCTTCGCGTCCGGCCGGCGCGCGCCCTCCCGGTACCGCGACGAGAACGTGCACCAGCGCGGCGACGACGGCATCATCGCCGAGGTCAAGGCGATGAGCGGCACCGACGACCGGCTGCTGGGCGACGACGAGCTGATCCGGATGATCCTGCCGGCGCTGCGCGGCGACTACAAGGCGGTGGAGACCTACCGGTGCGAGCCGGGTGCGACGGTGGCCTGCCCGGTGACCGCGCTGGTCGGCGACAGCGACCCCAAGACGTCCGTCGACGAGGCCGAGGACTGGCAGAAGCACACCACCGCCGGCTTCCGCCTGCACGTCCTGCCCGGCGGCCACTTCTACCTCAACAGCCGCGCCGCGGACGTGCTGAAGATCCTCGACGAGCACTTCACGGCTCAGGCCGCCGCGCAGGCCCGCTGACCCGGCTCGGGCGGCCCGGACAGAAGGAGGGACCCACGTGAACACACTCCACGACACGGCCCTTGTGCGGGTCGAGCGGGGCGTGGCCGACGAGGAGGAACTCGCGGCGCTGACCGCGCTCCTCCTGGCGCGCGCCGCCGCGGCCCACGACCGCACCCGCGCCACCGTCCGGCGCCCCCGCACCACCGCCCACTGGAACCGCCTGGAGCGGCACCGGCTCTACCAGTCACCTCTCAGCTGGCAGGCCCCGGCCTGACCCGCGCGCGCCCCTCGGGACGGCAGCGGCCGGGTCCACCCAGGGCGGGGAGCCGCCGAGCAGGGGCCGCTCCGCCGCCCAGGGCGGGGCGGGCCCGAGCGGGGGCTGCCCCGCCGCGTCCGGGCGGCCCCGGAAAGGCAGGGGAACGCTCCCCGCCACGGACCACCCCCGCCCGGGCCCCCTCCGTCGTCACGCCGCCCCCTGGGGCCGTACGGCCTCGGTCGGGTCGCCACGGTCGTCGGTGGCGTCGGGGAGGCCCGCCTCCGCCAGGGCGGCGGCAAGGCCCGACCGGCCGGAGGTGGACATCTTGCGGTAGCAGTTCGTCAGATGCTTCTCCACGGCCCGGCGGGAGACGCCGAGGGAGTCGGCGATCGCCTGGTTGGTCAGCCCCTGGACGGCCATCTGCGCCACCAGCCGTTCCGCGGACGTCAGCGGGGTGCGGGCGGTGACGCCGGCCGCCGCCGGTCCCAGCATCTCCTGCGCCCGGGCGGCGATCCGCCCCGCGCCGCACTCCACGGCCAGCTCCAGAGAGCGGCGCAGCGCATCCTCCGCCTCGGCGGCGTGCCGGGGCGCCACCGTCTCCGCGAGCCGCAGCAGCACCGCGGCCCGGGAGTGCAGGTCGGCCGAGTCCTCCAGCACCCCGGCGGCCTCGCGCAGCAGCTTGGGCGCGGCGGCCTCGTCGCCCACAGCGGCCCGCAGAGCCAGCGCACGGCCGAGCGCCGACGGGGCGCCCCAGCGGCGGGCCTGCTCGAGGTACTGCTCGGACAGCTGCTCCGCCCGGTCGGCCTCGCCGGTGCGGTGCAGGGTGCGGGCCGCCCAGTAGGCCGCGGGCACCACCAGCGGGTTGCGCCAGCCCGCCCGGTCCAGGGCGTACCCGGCGTCGAGGTAGTGCTCCACGGCCGTGGCCGCCTCGCCGCGGGTCTCGGCCTCCATGCCGCGGACCAGGCTGAGCAGCGCGGCGATTTCGCAGTTCTCGTGCAGTCCGCGGAAGCGTTCCGGCACCGCGGCGACCAACTCGGGCTCCCGCGCCCGCAGCGCCACCGCGACCAGGGCCAGCGCGGACAGCGTGGTGGCCTCCTCGGGGGCGACGGCGGCGCCGGCCCGCACCGCCCGTTCCCGCGCGGCCGCCAGCCGGCCCTGGGCGAGCAGCACCAGCGCCTGCTCGGCCAGCACCACCGACTCCTCGAGCCGTCCGCCCCGCCGTACGGCGTCCCCCAGGGCCTTGTCCAGCCAGGGCAGCAGCCCGGCCACCGAGTCCGCGGCGACCGATATCGGCACCAGCAGCGGCAGCATCGTGTGGACGTGCGTGGCGGAGGCCGGCTCGTGGTCCAGCACCCGGTGGGCGAGCGCCCCGATACGCGCGGCCGGCAGCCCCGCCGAGACGGTGGCCGCGTGCAGCAGGGCGACCAGCAGCTCCCGCTGCTCGCCGGTCGCCGTCTCGGGCTGCTCGTCCAGCCGGGACAGCCGGTCCGCGGCCGACGCGAGCACCGCCGGGTCGTTCTCGCACAGGTAGTACATCCGGGCCTGCAGGCGCTGCCGGAGCGAGTGGTGGGCGGCCGTCGGCCCGCCGGGGCCCGCGAGTTCGTCCGCAGCGGCGAGTTCGTCCGCCGTGCGCCGCAGCAGATCGGTGAGCGACAGCAGTGTGGCCGCCGGCGCCACGGGCGTCAGCGCCGCGAGCGCCTGCGCGCGGGCCGGCGGGCCGGGCAGCAGCGGGAACGCCTGCGCGACGTGCCGTACGGCCACCGACGGGGCGAAGCTGCGCTCCACCTGGGCCAGTTCCACCAGCAGCCCGGCCCGGGCCTCGCTGTGCGGAGGGATGTCGCGCAGCGCCCGGCGCAGATAGCGCGCGGCGGTCTCGGGCGCCCCGCGCCGTACCGCGGCGTCGGCGGCGCGCCGCAGCACGGCCACCGCGTCGTCGTCCAACTGCGCGGTCGCGGCGAGGAGATGACCGGCGACCCGCTCGGGCGCGCCGCCCCGGTAGCGCAGCAGCGCCGCGGCCCGCAGATGCAGACGGTTGCGCTCGTGCGGGGAGGTGCCCTCGTCGATGACCTCGTGCACCGCCCGGTGCGCCAGCCGCAGGGTGTCCTGCCGGGTCACCAGCGCCAGCCGCCGCAGCCGCCACAGGCTCTCGTCGAGGTCCACCGGGTCCAGCCCGGCGAGTTCGCCCACCACCTGCCGGTCGGCGTCGTCGCCGAGGACCATCAGCGCCCGGGCCGCGGCGAGCACGTACGGCGGCTGCTCCCGCAGGCACTGCAGCAGTCTGCGGCGCAGCGCCGGCGGCACCATCGCCGCCACCGCGGGCGCCTCGGCCGCCACCGGCGCCACGCCGCGGGTCTGGCACTCCTGCAGCAGCGACACCAGGTGCAGCGGGTTCCCCCGGGTGGCCTCGTGGCACGCCGTGGTGAACTCCGGGTCGGCCGGCACGCCCAGCCGCTCCAGCACGAGCCCGTCGACGGAGGCCGGACCGAGCGGCGCCGGCAGCAGCGTGTGCTCGGCGGCGGCGAGCGGCCGGACCTCCTGCCGCTCCGCCGCGGGCTCGCCCTCGCAGAGGGTGACCGCCACCAGGATCCGCCGGTGCGTCACCTGTTTCACCAACTGGTCCAGCCACTGCAGCGATTCCTCGTCGGCCCAGTGCACGTCGTCGACGAGGAGCACCGGCACCCGGTCGTGGGTCATGTTCTCCACCATCGACAGCAGCGCCCGCACGGCCGTCGCCGTGCGCTGCCTGCTCGACTCCGCGTCACCCTGGAGGAAGGCGAGGGCGGGCCGCGCCGGCCCGGAGCACCACCGGGCCACGAACGAGCCGGACGTCAGCACCGGCTCCAGCAGCTGCCGGGTCACCCCGAGGGGGAAGTCGCGCTCGGCCGGGGCGGCGTACGCCCGCATCACCAGGGCGCGGGGCGGAGCCGACGCGCCGGCCGACGGCCCGGCGGTGAGCCGTGCGGCCAGTTCTCCGATCTCCGTCAGCAGCGCGGACTTGCCGATGCCGGGCGGACCGCTGATCACGATGAGCGACCCGTTGCCGTGCTGGGTGAGCCGCAGGGCCTCGGCCGCCACCTTCAGTTCGTTCTGCCGCTCAAGCAACATGCCAGCGGCCTCCTTGCGCGGTGTGGTTGAGCATGGGGGGTGGATGGGGAGGAGGGTCGGTCGGTGGACGTCAGGTGGCACGTGCGTGGTCGCTCAGCCGCCGGACCGCGGACGCGGGGACGTCCGTCCGGGCCGGCGGGTGCAGCCCGGCCGTCTCCCGGGCGACGAGGGTCTGCGCGAACCGGCGGGCCGCGGGGGTACGGCCGAGCCGGCGCAGCGCGCGTTCGGTGAGCCGGGCCGCCTGCGGGGCGGGGGAGGCGAGGCCGCGGCGCAGCTCGGTCCAGGCGAGCGCGGACTCGGTGCCCCAGCGTTCGGCCAGCCGCAGTTCCTCCGCGAACAGCTCGGCCGCCCGGTCCTCGTCGCCGCAGCCGAGATGGGCCAGCGCCGCGAGTGAACGCCACGCCAGCAGCGCCGGGTTGCGCCAGTCGCGCGCCGACAGCCGCCGGCCGCACTCCTCCGCCTCGGCCAGCGCCTGCCGGGGCCGCCCCCGGCACAGCATGAGCTGCGCGCGGCTGTACAGCAGCTCGGTCCACGCGCTGCCCTCCTCGGCGCCGGGCGGCAGCTCCTCGGCGGCCAGCAGGTCCGCCTCGGCGAACCGCTCCCGGGCGATCAGCACCCGGATCTGCGCCGCCCGCAACTCGGTCAGCCGGGTGGGATGCCACACGTGCGGCGGCGCCAGGGAACGGCAGGCGGCCAGGTCGCGCTCGGCTGTCTCGGGGTCGCACGCCCGCAGGTTCAGCCGCGCCCGCAGCAGCAGGCCCGTCGCGACGACCGTCGGGCTGGCCCGTTTGCCCGCCTCGGCGAGCGCGGCGTCCAGCGCGTCGCGCGCCGCGGAGTGCGCGTCCGCGAGCGACAGCACACAGGCCGCGGTGAACCGGGGGAACAGCGGCCCGTCGAGCGGCGCCCGCAGCACCCGAAGGCCCATCTCCCGTACGGCGGCGGCGTCGTGCCCCCGCATCGCCTGCCGCCACGCGTCGGCCGCCAGCGCCGCCGGATCGAAACCGGGCTCCGCCGTGCCGTATGCGAGCGCAGCGAGGGTCCCGTGCGCCGCGCCCCCCGTGGCGGGTTCCCCGGCGGGGCGCACGCGGCGAGGACGACTTTGCCCGACCGGGCTGCCGTCCCGTACGGGCCGCTCGCCGGCCCGGCTCCCGCCGCCGGCCGGACGCCCCGGCCGTGCGATGTCGTCCCAGGAGGCGCCGTTCGCCCACCGCAGCAGGTCCGCCGTCCGGTCGCCTCCGTCGGCACACGGGGCAAGTGCGGGCCGTGCGTGGTCGGCGTCGTACGACAGGACCGGCGCCGCCGGTGTGTACACCGGTTCGCCGCGGGCGAGGACGAGGTCGGTGGCGGCGGCGCGCAGCCGCGGGCCGGGCGGCGCCCCGGACAGCAGCTCGCCGATCCGTACCTGCGCCGCCTCCGGTGCGGTCACCGCGTAGGCCTCGGCGGCCTCCAGCAGCACCTCGGCGCGCTCCGCCCCGGTGAGCGGCTCGCGCAGCGCACGCTCCAGCAGTTCGGCCGCCTCCGCGGGCCGGCCCCGCACGAGTCGCAGCCTGGCGGCGCGCCGCAGCACCGACGGCACCCAGGGGTCGCCCAGCGGCCCGGTGCTCAGCAGCAGCGTGGCCACGTCCTCCTCGGCGGCGTCGCACCGGTGGGCCCAGCGGGCCGCGTCCGCACGCAGGCGTGCCCGGGCCTCGGCGGGCATCCCGGCCAGCACGGAAGCGGTGCGCTCCGCGAGCACGGGCCGCGGCGGATCACCGCGGTCGATCAGCCCTTGTGCCCTCAACTCCCTGAGCGCGCCGGGAAGTTCGGAAGCGTCGAGGCCGACGAGCGCGGCCACCCGGTCCACGGGCACCAGTCCCCGGCACACCAACAGGCCGCGCAGCAGCGTCAGCGGCGCCCGGGCCAGACGCGCGACCGTCTGCCCCGCCAGCTCCGAACGGGCCGTCTCCATGCCTTCGGCGAACGCCGCCCTGAGCTGGGCCGCGGTCATCTTGCCCGGCTCGCGGCGCAGTTCGTCCAGGACCCGCCGCAGCAGCCAGGGACTGCCCCGGCTGATCCGGGCGGCGTGCTCCCACCACGGATCGCCCGGCCCGGCCGGCTCGGGCAGTCCGGCCGCGGTGAACAGCGAGCGGACCTCGGGCGCACCGAGCGGCCCCAGTTCCAGCAGCAGGCCCCCGCCTTCCTGGCAGAAGGCCGCCTGGTCGACCAGCGGGGCGCAGTGGTCGGGGAACTCGCCGCGGGTGCCGGTGACGGTCATCAGCACACCGAGCGGCGCCGAGCCGAGCCGTCGCAGCAACCCCCCGATGACGTCGAGGGATGCGGGATCCGCCCACTGCACGTCGTCCAGCGCGAGGAGTGTCGGCCGGTGGGCGGCGGCCAGCAGACAGCGGCACCAGCCCGCCACGGACTGCTCCTCGTGCGGCACCGCCGCGCGGGCCGCGCCGGCCGCTGAGGTACGGGGCGGCAGCTGCGCCACGTAGGCGTACGGGGTGTGGGCCGACGAAGCCGAGCCCAGCGCGGTGAGCACCTGGACCCCGACCGCGCGGGCGAAGGCGATGCCCCGTCGCAGGAGCCTGCTGCGTCCGCTGCCCGGCACTCCGTGGAGGACGGTGACTCCCGCGTGGCCGGCGGCGAGCCGGGTCACCAGGTGCACCAGCGCCGCCTGTTCGGCATCCCGCCCGTACAGCGGTGCGAGAGAGTCCTGGGCGGCCCGCTCACGCAGCAGCCGTCCGCCGGGCGCCGACGGCAGGTGGCCCGTGACGCTCACCGGGGCTCACCCCCGGCAGCGGGCAAGCGCTTGCGTCTCGGCCGGGTGGGAACGGGGGCGGACCGGGCGGACATCGCGACCCTGCCGGGCTGGGCGAGCGGGTCCGGTGAACGCGGGACGGGTGCTGGGCAGCCGCGGCTGAGGGGACGAGTGGCTGACGGGGCCGGAACGGTATTCACGGTGCCACCGGATGTTCTGTGAGTGTGGGGGGCGGTCACGGGAGGGCTGACGGTCGGAAGCGATGTGACAATGGCCGACGCGGGCCCGGCGTGCACAGTTGCGGGAAAAGCGCTCTCACCGCTTTGTGAGCGGTTGTCAGCACCCTGCACTTGGTTGGGCGTCGGTCACACGCACAACGCCGGAGATTATAGCTGTCAACTGTGTCTTATGTGTGAACCTGTGCCCCAGGAAGAAAGTGCCGAAGGGCTGCCGAAGTAGCCCGTGGCCCCCTCCGGGGAAAAGGGGAGTGCGTCCGTCTCGGCCCGCTTTGCTCATGGTTCAGGCAGTTCATACCGCACGCACGTAAACGTGAGCGCTGCTCGCTTTCGTACGGGGAGATGTTGAGGAAGCGTGAAGAGGATTCCGCCGGAACGCGGGAAATCGGGCCTGACCGGTGATCTGCTCGGCCTTCTCATGGAACGGATAATTCAACGTTCACCGACACCTCGTCACATCAGCGTCAGGCACTCAGTGCCCCATGATGTGGCAGTGCGGGTTCCGGTTGTCGGTGAATCCGGGGAATTACTCCATGAATTCTTGCTGTCGATTTCCTCTCAGAGCTTCCTGCAGCGGACCTGCCGCGACCTGTCGGCACTTGTCGGGGTCGGGCGCGGGGCTCTTGTGACCCGTCGTGTCGCGAACCGTCGGGAACCTGCGGTGGACCTGTGGTGGCACCGAGGGACAGCAGCCACCGGCAGCGGACGTCCGAGCCCGGAGCCTGGCCCGGTCGGGGTGTCGCGGCCGGCGTTCGCCCGGGAACCACGGGGTACCGCGTCCGCCGGGTGCCGTCAGGCGGGCAGCCGGATGCGGAACCAGGCGCCGCGCTCGCTCGGTTCGAGCGTCAGCGTGCCGCCGTGGGCGTGGATGATCGCCGCGGCGACGCTCAGCCCCAGCCCGTTGCCGCCGCCGGCCGCCTCCTTCGGCACGGGTGCGGTCGGCTTACCGCCGTGCACGAACCGGTCGAACGCCGTCTCCCGCAACTCGGGCGGTACGCCGGGCCCGTCGTCGATCACCTCGATGACCCGGTGGCCGTCCTCGTTGCCCAGCCCGAGGACGGTGCGTGTGCCCTCGGGCGTGTGGTGGCGGACGTTGGCCAGCAGATTGGCGACCACCTGGTAGAGGCGGTCCCGGTCGCCGACGACCGTGTACTGGCCCGGCAGGATCGTGAGCCGGATCGGATGGTGCGCCGAGGAGGCCTGTGCGTCGGCGACCGCGTCGCGGCACAACCGGGCCAGGTCCACCGGTTCGCGGTGCAGGGGCTGGCCCAGGTCGAGCCGCGCGAGCAGGACCAACTCGTCGATCAGCGCCGACATGCGCCGGGTCTCGTCCGTCATCCGGTCCATGGCCACCTCGAACTTCTCCGGGTCGGCCAGCCCGCCCATCCGGGCCAGTGACACATAGCCGGAGATCGCCGTGAGAGGGGTACGCAGCTCGTGCCCGGCGGTGGCCAGGAACTCCAGCATCCGCTGCTCCGACCGGCGCCGGCTGGCATGCTCGCGCCGCAGCCGGGCGGCCAGCCAGAGCGAGACCACCGACAGCGCGAGGATCAGGAGCAGGCTGAGGGACGCGGGTGAGGCGGTACGGCGGGATGCCGAGCGCGGGGCGGCGAACGTCACGCCGGCGCGGCTGCCGCCCGCGTCGCGGGCCAAGGCCGGGGCGGGGGAGCCCACATAGGGCGCCGTCCCGCTGGACGCGCTGGTCCCGAGTGCCGTACCCACGTGCGGCGCAGGCCGCTGCCGTGTCGGCACCGGTGTCACCCCGTGCGCGACGGACGCGGTCTCCCGCGCGCTCCCCGGGGCGAGATGGGCCACCTGCAGCCACTGCATGGGGCGCCCGGCGCCGACGAGTGACGCCGAGGGATCGTGCGCGTACGACCCCGAGACGGCGAGAACCACCGCCAGCAGCAACGCAGCCCCGAGGGCCGCCGGGCCGCGCCGTACCCGTAAGGCGTACAGGGGCGTGCCCCGCCGGAACGGCGGTCTGCCCAGGAGGCCGTCGATGGAACACCTCACCGTCCGTCCAGGTCGCGGCGTGAAAGCGACGAGAAAAAGCCTTGCTGCGGCACGATACCCAAGTTCGGGGAATCGCAGGGTTTCAGGGGCTGGCTGAGATCTTTCGAAGGGCCACAGAAGTTGACAACCAGACCTTCGCAGGTGGGCCCGCGTAGACACCTCGTGCGGGAGCGGTCGCACGCGCCGGGACGGCGCGGCGGGCACCTGCGGAACTTGGCCGCCGGGCGAGCGGCGAGTACCGGATCGTAGCGCCCCGCGACGCTCCCGTCGCCGCGTGCGACGACCGCACGAAACCCCAGTTCACTACGGCGAGTCGGGATGCGGCACAGGCCGTGCGCGATCCGGCCCCGCCGGTACTGGAAGCGTCGCCGGCGTTGCCCCGCCGGCCCCGGACCCGCACGACCCCCGTCCGGGAAAAGCTAGGGAAATCCCTGGTTTTCCCCGTGATCCGCGTGACACCCGCAGGGCGATGGTGGCCACCGCGCGCCCTTCCGGGGCGGCCCGACGGGAACCGATCAGGCGGGGAACGGCCCACCGGGCAGTGACCGCACGGCGTGCGCATGCGTGACCGCGCGACGCTCGTGTTCGGGACTGCGCGGCGCTCGTGTACGGGACTGCGCGGCGCTCGCGTACGGGCCGGCTGCGCATCGCTCGTCTGCGGGACCGTGCGGTGCCCGCACACGCGTCCGCAGAGCGCGGGTGTCTGTGACCGCATAGCGTTCGTGTTCGGGACCTCACGGCGCTCGCATGCGTGAGGGACTCGACGTACTGGATGCGGGACGCAACAGGCGTGTGGCACGGAACCGGCGGACCTGCGCGAGCAGAGCCCCGGACGGTAACCGCCGCTAGGAGAGGGCGGCCCGCGCCACCGAGGCGGTCTCGGGCCGGGCCCGCTCGTCCAGCGCGGGCAGGGCGACGTGGAACCACGCCCCCCGCTCGGTCGGCCGCAGGGCGATCGTGCCGCCATGGGCCTTCACCACGGCCGCGGCCACGCTCAGCCCCAGTCCGCGCCCCCGGCAGGGATCGCCGTCCGGCGCCGGCGGGGTGTTCTCCGCGCGGAAGAACGGCTCGAAGACGTGCTCCCGGGCCGCCTCGGGAACGCCCGGGCCCTCGTCCACCACGTCGATCACCTGACGGTCGCCGTCCAGCCGCAGCCGTACCTCGGCCGAGGTGTTCTCGGGCGTGTGGAGCAGCACGTTGGAGATGAGATGGCCGATCACCTGCTCCAGCCGGTGACGGTCCCCCTCCACCATGTGGGTCGGGGACTCCGTCACACAGCGCAGCGCGTGCCGGGCGCCGGGGGACTGCGCCCGGGCCACGGCCTCGGCGCACACCTCGGCCAGGTCCACCGGCCGCTGTTCGAGCAGCCCGCCCTGGCTCAGCCGGGCGAGCAGCAGCAGGTCCTCCACCAGCCGGTTCATGCGCTGGATCTCGCGCTGGACCTGTTCCATCGCCTGGTCGAGCCGGCGCGGGTCGTCCAGCGCCCCGATGCGGGCCAGTTGGGTGTAACCGGTGATGGTCGTCAGCGGGGTGCGCAGTTCATGACTGGCCGCGCCGACCAGTTCGTGCAGCCGAAGCTCCGCCTGCTTGCGTCGCACGGCCCCCTCCTCGATGCGCCGCAGCAGGTAGTTCAGGGTATCGGCCGTGCACTGAAGATCCCGCGGCGGTCGGGGAACCGAGGGGAGCCGCTCGGAGGGCTGGTCGCTCGCCTCCGCGATCCGGCGGGCGGTCCGGTTCATCTCCCGGATCGGCAGCAGGGTGCGCCGACTGCACCACAGGGCCCCGAGCACGAGCAGGCCCATCACCGGCACGCCGACGACGAGTTCGGCCCGTACGACGGGACACAGTGCCGCTTGTTCGCCGGACTCCGCACCCAAGGCGACCGTTCGGGCGTCGACCCGGGTCGTACGGGCGTCAACAAGTCGATCAAGACCGGCAATTGGGGCCGCGGACACCCGTACAACTCCCGGGGCGCCCGCGTCCACGAGGGTCCGACCGCCGACGAACTGCGCGATGGCGTACGTGGCGTCACCCGGAGTCCGCCCGGCGGTCACCGGCGCGTCATCGGTCCGGGGCCGCACCGCCCGCACCACACCCCCTCCGCGCCCAGTGTCGGTCGCCGCCGACACAGCCACGGACACGGGCTGCCGATCGGTGTGGTCCCGAGCCCGGTCGGACAGGGGAAGCGCGCAGTAGCCCTCCGTGCCGAGGACGCCGAGGGCGGTGAGGGCGAGGAGGGCCCTGGTGAGCCTGCGGGACTTCGGCCTGAGCGCGGGGCGGGTCCGCGCCGTCCCGCGGCGGTCCGGCACGGCGCCGGTGGCGGTGGGCACGGGTTCAGCCCTCCGTGACGTACGAGGGAGGGCTGGTGCGCACCAGATAGCCCGCTCCGCGAACGGTGTGGATGAGCGTCTGGTCGGTGTCCCCGAGTTTGCGCCGGAGGTAGTAGATGTACGTCTCCACGATGCCCGACTCGCCCTGGAAGTCATAACTCCACACGTTGTCGAGCATCTGCGCCTTGGAGATCACCTGGTCGGCGTTCTCCAGCAGGTACTGCAGCAGCGCGAACTCCGTCGAGGACAGCTGCACCGGCTTACCGTGCCGCCACACCTCCCGGGTGTCGCGGTCCAGTTCCACCCAGCCGGCGCGCAGCCTGCGGCTGTTGGACGGCGCTATCTCACGGCCCCGGCGCATCACCGCACGTATCCGCGCCACCACTTCGTTGAGGTCGAACGGCTTGGTCACGTAGTCGTCGGCGAGTTCGAGGCCGCGGATCTTGTCGGAGACGGCGTCCCGCGCGGTCACGAACAGTACGGGCGTGTGGACACCGGTGTCCCGCAGCCGCCGGCAGACCTCGAAGCCGTCCATGTCGGGCAGGACGACGTCCAGCAGGATCACGTCCGGGGCGTGCCGGGCGGCGCGGTCGAGGGCCTCGGACCCGCACGCCGCGGTGACCACCTCGAAGCCCATGAACTGGAGCGCCATCGTGAGCATGGAGGCGATGCTGGACTCGTCCTCCACGACGAGCACCGTGGACTTCGCGGACGTGTCGCTTCTGGTCATCGTGTGTGTCGCACCATCGGAGTGAGTTCGGACCTGCGCCGCCGATATCTGCTCCCGATATCCGCCGCCGAGTCGAAGGAGACAGAGACCACTTGCCGTTGTGGTCATGATGGCACAGGGGTGATCGGGCGGCTCAGGATTCCGATCGCTCTCTGAGCGAGCTTTGATGCACCTTTGATGTTCGTGGTCTTTGCTGACCGGACATGAGGACATACGCGGCGGCGACAACCGAGCCTGACCTGCTCTTCCCGGCCGAAGGGGCCCCTGGGAACGACGACGCCGACGACGCTCGGCGCCGAGTGCAGTGGGAGATCTTCTCCGCCCTGACCGAGGTCGTGTCCGGCCAGGGGGACTGGAGCACCGAGAGCGCGGCCCGGATCCGCGCGGAGGGCCGCGCATGGGCGCGGCGCGGCGGATCCGTCGACGACCTGCTCGCCATGCTGCGCACGATGACGCGCCGGCTCATCGACCGCTGCACCGTCGGCGGCCAGGAACAGGACTCCCTCGGGTACGAGGTCACCGTGCTGCGGCTCGGTGACGCGGGCCGCCGGGTCGGCCGGGAACTGAGCTGCGGCTTCTTCGAGATCGGCGCCGACCCCGCCCCCGAACTGCCGCGGCCGGCACCCTTCGCCGCCCCCGCCCCCGCCCCGGCGGCCGGCTCGGACTCCGCCCCCGGCGCCCGCGCGGTGCTCGGCGTCCGGGCGCCGTCCTGCACCCGTGCCGACATCGAGCGGGCCTTCCGGGGCCACGCCGTCACCACGGTGCTCGGCTCCCCCGAGGGCGCCCATGTGCTGCTCTGCGACACGGGCCAGAAGGAGGCCGTCGCACTGGCCCGCGCCGCTCATCAGGACCTTCCGGGCGAGGTGTGGATCGCCGTCCACCGGCAGGATCCCCGAACCGGTGGCACCGGCGCGCGGGAACTGCTCGATGAGAGTGGGCTGTCGATCGTCGACGGCATCTGCGCCACCCTCCTCGCGCTCGGCTCCCCGCCCGGCGTGTACGAACTCGACGACGTCCTGGTCGAGTACGGCGCCGCGGCCACCCCGGCCGTCTCCGAACGCCTCGTCCGCATGGTCGAGCCGCTGCACGAGCACCCCGTGCTCTGGGACACCCTCGCCGCCCTCATCGCCGCCGACGGAGTACGCCACCGGGCCTGTCTGCGCCTGGGCATCCACCGCAACACCCTCGATCGCCGGCTCCAGCGGATCGCCCTGCTCACCGGTCAGCGCCCCGAGGGTCTGCGCGGCCTCGCCACCCTGCGCGCGGCCCTCGCCGTGGTCGCGGTGACCCGCCTCCAGCGCAGCGCCCGCCGCGCCGGACACGACACGCGCGCCGCCCGCAAGCACCAGCAGCAGCCCGCGGCCTTCCCGCCGCCCCGGCGCATCGCCGCAGCGGCCTCCTGACACCTCCCTACGCGCGGTCCGCGCCTCGGACCACCGGCTCCCACCCCACGACGCCGGCCCGGACCGCAGACCCCGCCCCAACGCACCACCCCCGGCCCGGACACCTCACCCGGAACCCCGGAGAGCCGGCGAGGAGCCTGCCGCAGCCCCACCCCCTCGGCTGCCGGCCCGATGCGGCCCCCTCGCCGTCGAACGCGACCACCCTCGCCGCTTGAACGCGTCGGCCCGCACGCCGACCCCGGCCCGCGCAGCCGACCCGGCCATGAGCCCACCCCTCGCCCATGCAGCCGGCCTCGGGGCGCCCGCGCGCCCGCGACCCCCGGCGCGCGTTCCGAGCCCGGGTCTCCATGCCCGACCCCCGTCCGTGAGCCAACTCCCAGCCTGCGCACCGAATCCGGGCCGCGCAGCCGACTCAGGCCCACGAGCCCCATCCGGGCCCATGCGCCTGACAATCCGGGGGCCGCCTACTCGGACCCACCGGCCCATGCACGCGGCGCTCCGGCCCGCGCTCGACCCCGAGCAGCGCGTGCGTGCCCGAATGCCCCCTGTCCCTGCCCGAATCCCCCTCTGTCCGTGCCCGAATCTGCGTACCCGCCCACCATGCCGGACAGCTCTTCCACTCCCCGCGGCCCGACCGGCCCGAGTCAGGAAAAACACAGGTCACCACCCATGGCCCCGCCGCCTCCGCCCCTCGGCTCGACCAGCCGGCGCGGCGAACGTCCTGCCCGGCACCCGTGCCGCCGTGCCCGAATCACCTGGACGCGTGCCCGAATGCGAAAGCAACCGTGCCGCAGCCCGCACCGACCGTGTGGCAGAGCCGGTGGCGGTCCGCACCAGCCCTGGTACGGTGATCGCGCGACCCCGGCGACCAGCGGGACGACGCGGTTCTGACCAGGCCGCGTTCCTCCCCGCGCGCCCCACTCGCCTTGGTCCTCCGTCCACAGACGCGACGGCCGAGACCGGGGCCGGCTCGCCGGGGTGCGAGGAACCGACCGCACCCACGAGGCGCGTCCCGTGACCGCCTCCCGCAACAACCCCCATCGATGAAGCCCACGGACGGACCGGCGCCCCGCCGTGATCCGCCGGGCGGTGTTAGGAGTCGCGGTGGCCCTGCGCAGCGTCGGAAACGGAGAGACGACAGATGGCGAGGTCCCGCCGCGGCTCGTCGGCCGGGAAGCGGAACTCTCCCTCATTCGCGAGCAGGTCAAGGGCACCGGCCGGGCCGTGCTGCTGCGCGGCCCCGCCGGCATCGGCAAGACCCGGCTGATGAGCGCCGCGATCGACGCCGCGACCGAGCAACTGGCCCGCGACGACGCCTGCGTGCTCACCGCCAAGTGCCCGGAGAACGGCAGCGGCGCCTACGAGGTCGTCCGGTCCCTGTTCGCACCGCTGCACCTGACCGAGGGCAACACCGCGGGGCACCCGCTGCTGCGCGGCAGCGCCCGCCTCGCCCTGCCCGCCCTGACCCCGGGCCGCGCCGCCGACGCCGCCCCCGCCGACCTCTACGCCGTGATGCAGGGCCTGTACTGGCTCACCGCGGGACTCGCCGCCGAGCGCCCGGTCGTCCTCGCCGTCGACGACCTGCAGTGGTGCGACGAGGCGTCGTTGCGCTGGCTCGGCTTTCTGCTGCGCCGCGCCGAGGACCTGCCGGTCGTCCTGCTCCTCACCGTGCGCACCGAGGCCGAGGAGGCGCTGCCCGCCGCGCTGGAGGAGATGGCCGACGTCCCCTCCTGCCTCACCCTCGACGTGCACCCGCTCGGCGAGGAAGCCGTGGGCGACCTCCTCGCCCACGCCCTCGGCGGCCGGCCCGACGCCGCACTCGTCGACACCTGCATGCGCATCACCGGCGGCACCCCCTTCCTCGTGCACCTGGTGGCCGGGCGCTGGAAGGAACGCGACCCGCGCACCGGGCCCGGCGACGAGGCCGACGAGGCAGCCGGCCTCGCCCTGGTGGCCCGCTTCCAGATCGACCGGCTCACGGCCGAACGGCTCGCCGTGGCACGGGCCGTCGCCGTACTGGAGGAGGAGACCGTCGACACGGTCGCCGCCCTCGCCGGCACCCAGCCCGAGCCCGCCCAGCGCGTCGTCGAGGACCTGCGCGCCGCCGGGCTGCTGCGGCCGGACGCCCTCGCCTACCGGCACGACCTCATCCGGGAGGCCGTCCTGCAGACCCTGCGGCCCGCCGAGCGCGCCGCGCTGCACGAGCGCGCCGCCCGGCTCCTCGACGAGGCCGGACGCTCCGTCGAGGAGGTCGCCGTCCAGCTCATGCTGCTCCCGGCCAGCCCCGAGGCCTGGATGGTCACCGCCCTGCGCTCCGCCGCCCTCGGCGCCGAACTGCGGGGCGCGCCCGCCACGGCCGGCCAGTACCTGACGCGCGCCCTGCGCCACGTGCCCGACGACCTGGACCTGCTGTCCCACTCGGCCAGGGTCTTCGCGCACATCGCGCCCGGCACCGCCCTGGGCCACCTCGAACACGCGCTGTCCCTGCCGGCCGACCCCCGCACCCGCTGCCGGCTGGTCCTGCAGTACGGCGTCACCTCGCTCGGCGCCCACAACTCACTGCGCGCCTTCGACCTCGTCAACGAGACCCTCGACGTGACCGCCGGGGAACTCGGCACGTCCCCCGCCGACCAGGCCCTGCGCGCCCGCGTGGAGGCCATGGTGCTGATCTCCGGCCTCGACGAGACGTCCACCGTCGGCCGGGTCAGCCGCCGCTTCAGCGACTACACCCCGCCGCCCGGGGAGACGCCGGAAGAACGCCTGCTGCTGGGCATGCTGTGCGCGCTGCGCACCCTGGAGGGCCGGCCCGCCGCCGAGCTGGTGCCCGCCGCCGAGCGCGTCCTGCGCCTCGGCGACGGCCCCCGGGGCGGCTGGGGAGCCCTCGGCGCCTCCCTCACCCTGTTCCTGGCGGACGAGATCGAGCCCGTCCTCGCCGCGCTGAGCACACTCCTCGCCCAGGCCCGGGACCGCGGCGAGGCCTGGCAGTGCGCCCTCGTCTCCACCACCCGCGCCCAGCTGCACCTGTGGGCCGGGAACGTCACCCAGGCCCTGTCCGACGCGCAGTTCTCCCACGACCTCTTCGACCGGGAGCTGCGGATGCCGACCTCGGTCTCCCCGCAGTGCGCCCTCGCCGCCGTCCACGTGCGGCGCGGCGAACCGGAGAAGGCACGGCAGCTCCTCGACCGGATCCAGCGGCCCCGGCTGGAGCAGTTCACCCTCGAATACCACACCTACCTGATGACCCGCGCCCGCACCCGGGAAGCCCTGGGCGACCTCGAAGGCGCGCTGGACGACCTGCTGCGCTGCGGCGACAGCCTCGCCGCGGCCGGCATCGGCAACCCCGTGCTGGCGCCCTGGTGGTTCGACGCCGCCCAGCTGCTGGCCCGGCTCGGCCGCGAGCACGAGGGGCACGCCGTCGTGGAGCGCGTCGCGGCGCCGGTCGACGAGTGGGGGACCGTCCGGGCGCGCGGCATGCTGGCCCTGGCGCGCGGTGTCCTCACCCCGGGCGACACCGGCCTCGGCCACCTGACCGAGGCCGCCGACCTGCTGGGCAGGAGCCCCGGCCGGCTGGAGCACGCCCGCGCCGAATACCTCCTCGGGCGGCGCCTGTTCGACCGCGGTGACGCCCAGGGCGCCCGGACCCGGCTGCACCGCTCCATCGACGCGGCGGTCCTGTGCGGGGACAGGATGCTCCTCGACGAGGTGCGGCCGGTCCTCGCCGCCGCGCGCGGCCGGCTGCGGCGCGGCACCACCTCGCCCGCCGAGTCCCTCAGCGGCGGCGAGCGCCAGGTCGCCGAGCGCGCCGCCGCGGGAGCCACCAACCGGGAGATCGCGGAAGCCCTGTTCCTCACCCAGCGCACCGTCGAGTTCCACCTGACCAGCGTCTACCGCAAACTCGGCATCCGGGGCCGCCACGAGATCGCGGCAGCCCTCACCGACCCCCGCGCCGACGACTGAGCGCCGGCGGGCCGGCGGGCGGACGGCGCGCGGACGGTGGCAGGGCTCCCGGGCGCCCGCGCGCCGGAGCCACGGTCGAAGGTGAACGCGAGCACCCGCACCTGCGGGAAGCGACGCGCGCCCTTGACCAGGTCCCGCGCCCGGGCGGTCACAGGCTGGTGAGCAGGCCGGCGAGCGGGGCGGGGACATGCTCGGGGTCGAGGGCCTCGACCAGGACCCGGCCGTAGTGGATCTTGCGCCCCTTCTTCGTTCCGAGGAAGCGGCGCAACTGCTGCTCCGCGGTACGGTCCCGCTGGGCGGGCTGACGCAGAAATGTGCGGAGGGCGCGCAGATCGCCCTCCGCCCGGACGAGTGCCTCCACGCGCCTGACGCCCAGCGCGCGGATGAGCTCGTCCTCCAGATCCGCCGCGCAGACGAAGAACCCGTGCCGCGCCGCGCCGTCCCGCTCCAGGGCACGGGCGTAGTAGCCACGCTCGCGCTCGTCGCACAGTCCCGTCAGGTGCAGGCCCAGGCCGTGCGGACCGAGCAGCCGGGCGAAGCGCCCGACGCTCATGGCGCCGCCCATCGGCAGCACGCACACCCCCTCGGCCGCCAGGTTCCGGCCGTGGCGCGCGGCCAGCGCCTCGATGGCCGCGACGTCGCTCAGCCCTTCCAGCAGAACGGCCGCCCGGACGGGCAGCCGCACGGCCAGCTCCCGCGCGGGCCCGCCCTGGCCGCCGGCCGCCCACGCGATCACCGCCTCCCGGAACGCCTCCATGTCACTCATGGGACGAGTCTCCGCCCTTCCCGCCCACCACGGCAGGGAATTTCCCGGCGCGGACGTACCGGGGCACGGCGGCGAGAGCTTCACGGCGACAACGGCGGGGCCGGTGCGCGGTGTTCGTCTGCGGGGGAACTCCTCGCCGTGCGCGATGTGTGACCGGCGCGAACGCGTTTTACAGTGTCTGGCATCAGTTCAGGCGACAGACCTGTGAGGTATTCGCGAACATGCCGGCTGAAACGCTGGAGTTTCAGGTAGAGGCCCGTCAGCTGCTGCAGCTGATGATCCACTCGGTCTACTCGAACAAGGACGTCTTCCTGCGGGAGCTCGTCTCCAACGCCTCCGACGCGCTGGACAAGCTGCGTCTGGAGAAGCTGCGCGACGACACGCTGGACGCCGATGTGTCCGATCTGCACATCGAGATCGACATCGACAAGGACGCCCGCACCCTCACCGTGCGGGACAACGGCATCGGGATGTCGTACGACGAGGTCGGGCAGCTCATCGGCACGATCGCCAACTCCGGCACCGCGCAGTTCCTGAAGGAGCTGCGCGAGGCCAAGGACGCCGCCGGGGAGGAGGGGCTCATCGGCCAGTTCGGCGTCGGGTTCTACTCCGCCTTCATGGTGGCGGACGAGGTCACCCTGGTGACCCGGCGGGCCGGCGAGACCAAGGGCACCCGCTGGACCTCCCGCGGCGAGGACACGTACACGCTGGAGCCGGTCGACGACGCCCCGCAGGGCACCTCGGTCACCCTCCACCTCAAGCCCGCCGACCCGGAGAACCAGCTCCACGACTACACCGCCCCCTGGAAGATCAGGGAGATCGTCAAGCGGTACTCGGACTTCATCACCTGGCCCATCCGGATGGTGCCCGAGGGCTCCGGCGACGGGGACAAGACGCCCGAGCCCGAGACCCTCAACTCGATGAAGGCGCTGTGGGCGCGGTCGCGCGACGAGGTGTCCGACGACGAGTACCACGAGCTGTACAAGCACATCGCCCACGACTGGCGTGACCCGCTGGAGACGATCCGGCTCCAGGCGGAGGGCACCTTCGAGTTCCAGGCCCTGCTGTTCCTCCCCGAACACGCCCCCTACGACCTGTTCACGCGCGACTTCAAGCGCGGTGTGCAGCTGTACGTCAAGCGCGTGTTCATCATGGACGACTGCGAGGCGCTGCTGCCGCCGTACCTCCGCTTCGTCAAGGGCGTCGTCGACGCGGCCGACCTCTCGCTCAACGTGTCCCGCGAGATCCTCCAGCAGGACCGTCACATCGAGATGATGCGGCGGCGCCTGACGAAGAAGGTCCTGTCCACGGTCAAGGAGATGATGACCAAGGACCCCGACCGGTACGCCACGTTCTGGCGGGAGTTCGGCACCGTCCTGAAGGAGGGCCTGGTCACCGACCCGGAGAACCGGGACGCCGTCCTCGCCGTCGCCTCCTTCGCGAGCACGCACCACGACACCGAGCCGACCACGCTCAAGAGCTACGTGGAGCGCATGAAGGACGGCCAGGAGGACATCTACTACCTCACCGGCGAGTCCCGGCAGAGCATCGAGAACTCCCCGCACATGGAGGCCTTCCGGGACCGGGGCATCGAGGTGCTGCTGCTCACCGACCCCGTCGACGAGGTGTGGACCGACGCCGTCGGCGAGTACGAGGGCAAGAAGCTGCGGTCCGTCGCCAAGGGGCAGATCGACCTCGACGCCAAGGGCGACGACACCACGGCCGAGGAGGCGCGGGAGAAGCAGACCGAGGAGTACGCCGGTCTGCTCGGCTGGATGAAGGAGCAACTGGAGGAGGACATCAAGGAGGTACGGCTGTCCTCCCGCCTCACCGTCTCCCCGGCCTGTGTCGTGTCCGACGCGAACGACCTGACGCCGGCGCTGGAGGACATGTACCGGGCGATGGGCCAGGAGGTGCCCCGCGCCAAGCGGATCCTGGAGCTCAACCCGGACCACCAGCTGGTCAAGGGCCTCAACCAGGCGTACAAGGAGCGCGAGGACCGCACGGAGCTCAGCGGGACCGCCGAACTCCTGCACGGCCTGGCCGTACTCGCCGAGGGCGGCCGGCCGAAGGACCCCGCCCGCTTCGTGAAGCTGATGGCGGACCGCCTGGAACGCGCGCTGTAGCGCGGCACCACCGGACGACCGGCGGCCTGTCCCGGAGACCCGGGCAGGCCGCCGGCCCGGCCACGGCCGCTGCGAGTGCCACACCGGCACAGCGGTTCCCGCGGCCTCCACAGGCGCGTTGGACGATCGCGGCGACTCCCTTAGACTGCACATCCAGAGGTGGACGATCAGTCCAATCCGCTGCTCGGGGAGGCTGCTGTGGACGACGAGCACCTCATCCGTGAGGCCGAGAAGATCGCCGTGGCGTTGGGACGTATGTTCCCGGGCCTGTGCGAGGTGGTGCTGCACGACCTGCGGAACCCGGATCACGCCATCCGGGTCATCGAGAACAACCTCTCCGGCCGCCGGGTCGGTGACTCCGCCACGGAGCTGGGCCTGGCCCGCATCGAGGATCCCGAGTACCCGAGCGTCATCCAGAACTACCCCAACCGGTTCCCGGACGGCCGCCCGGCGAAGAGCACGTCCATCGGCATCAAGAACGCCGCGGGGGAGTACGTCGCGGCCCTCTGCCTGAACCTCGACGTCTCCGTGCTGTCACCGGTCACCCGCACCCTGGCCAACCTGGTGGCCACCGACACCGAGCACCCCGAGCAGCCCGTCGAGACCCTGCGGGACCGCGCCGCGCGCGAGCTGCGCCAGGCGGTGGAGGCACATGCCGCGCAGCGCGCCGCGACCCCCCGGTCGCTGAGCCGCGAGGAGAAGAAGGCGCTCGTCCGGCAGCTGCAGCGGGACGGCTACTTCGACTCGCGCGACGCCGCCCAGACCATCGCGGGCCTCCTGGGAATGTCCCGGGCGACGGTCTACAACTACGCGAGGCATCCGTGAGCCCGCGCGACGGCGACCCCGGCCGGGCCCCCGGAACTCCGCTGTCGCCGGCCGCCGCGGCTCCGCCGGCGTCGGCCCCCGTGACACCAGACGATCTTGTGGCCGTCATCTCGGACGGCATCCATACGGCCATCCGTTCCGGACGCCTCTCGGCAGAGGTGCCCGACGAGATCCGCGTGGAGCGCCCCCGGCACCGCGGCCACGGCGACTACTCGACCAACGTCGCCCTGCGCCTGGCCAGGTCCGCGGGCCTGCCCGCCCGGACCGTCGCCGCACCGCTGGTGAGCGGGGCCGCGGGGGTGGCCAGGGCCGAGGCCGCGGGCCCGGGCTTCGTGAACATGGCGACGACCCGGACCGGCACCTGGAGATCCTGATCGGCCAGCTGGTCAACCTGGTCGCGGACGGCAGGCCGGTCCGGATGAGCAAGCGGACGGGTACGGTCCTCACGCTCGACGACCTGACCGCGGCCGTCGGCGTCGACGCCGCGCGGTACGCGCTGGCGCGGGCCAGTGTCGACGCGTGGCCGCGGGCCGGTGAGGCCCCGGACGACCGCACCGGGGCCCGGCTGTGGCTCACGGAGGCCGCCAGAACGGTGCTCCGGGGCGGACTGCGACTCCTCGGCGTCTCGGCGCCGGAACGGATGCGAGACGCGGCCGTTCGCGGCCACAAGGGCGGGTCCGACGACGCTACGGGACCGGCCGGCAGGCGCCGTCGGCGGCGGGGCCGGGCGGTGCCGTGGGGCGGGTCTCGGCGAACCACTCCCGGCCGAGCAGCCATCCGAAGACGGGTGCCGGAAGGCGGACCAGCACCCGGAGCACGGGCGCGAGCCGGCCCGGGCCCGAGACCTGCGAACGATGGGCGGCCAGCGCGGCCTGCTTCCGGGCGGCGTACCGCCGGACGTCCACGGTGTGGGTGATGGCCGCGCGCGGGGTGAAGGCGGCGCGGACCGCCTCCCCGTCGTACCGCCAGGGGATCATCAGCACCCGCACCAGCTTCACCAGGCGCGCCACCGCCTCACGCGGCACGGTCGCCTCCAGCACGCGCGGCACCCCGGCGAGTTCGGCGGCACGCCTGCCGACCTCGTGCACCTTGACGTGGTCGCGGTGGCCGTAGCCGCCCTGGGCGTCGTAGCCGAGGAGCAGGGTCACGCCCTCCTCGCGCAGCACGGCGGCCAGCCGCTCGGCGGCCTCCTCCGTGTCCACCCGCGCGAAACGCGCCCGGTCCGGCGGATCCGGATACAGCACGGGGCCGTGACCGCTGTCCGCGTACCCGAGGTGCACCACGCGCTGCACTCCCAGCACGGCCGCACTGGCCCGCAGTTCGGCGAGCCGTGGCGTGTCCCCGTCCGGTGCGGTGTCCATGAGGCCGTCCGTGGCGACCACGATCACCACGCGGTGCCCCTCGGCGGCGGCCCGCGCGAGCGTGCCACCGGTCAGCAGGACTTCGTCGTCCGGGTGGGCGTGAAACGCCAGGACAGTCGCCATGAGGCCCATCCTGGCTCCAGCAGAGGGCTCATACGAGGAGAACCGTGAACTCGAGCCGTGTGCCGCGCCGTTGAGCGGGGAGGCCCGCGAGGCAACCGACAACCGCTGTGCGCCCGCGCCCGCGTGCCGGAGACTGCGGGCATGGAGTTCTTCTGCTATCACCGCGACCGCCCGGGCTCCCTTGCGCTGCGCAGGGAGTTGCTGGAAGCGCACTGGTCGTACATGGACCGGTTCCAGAAGGAGATGATCGCCCGCGGCCCGACGCTCACCGGCGACGGCGATGTGCCCACGGGCAGTGTGCACATCGTCGATCTGCCCGATCCTGCCGCGGCCCGGGCGTTCGCCTTCGACGAGCCGGGCTATCAGGCCGGTGTGTACCGGGACGTCCTGCTGCGCCGGTGGCGCAACCTGCTCGGGCGCACGATGTGGGACTTCCCCGGCGGGCGGACCGGCGGACGGCGCCATCTGGTGCTCGGCCTCGGCGAGGGGCAGGCCGCCGACCTCACCGTGCCCTCCGATCGGAGCGATCTGATCGCCTACGGGCCACTGCTGTCCGACGACGGCACCGCCTGGCTCGGTACGGCCGCACTGGTGCGCGCTCCCGACGCGGACACCGCGCGCAGCGTCCTGACCGTCGACCGCTACGCCGACATCCAGGTCCACGACTGGGAGTTCGGCGGCCGGCGGTGACGCCGGAGGACCGCCACACGCGCGTGTGGGACGTCAACGCCGACAGTGCGAACCTGCGCAACGACCGTGGCCGCCTCGTCGACTACGTCTCCTGGGGCAGGAGCCACCGCCGGAGCGGCCGGCACCACTGAGCTGCCGGGCGGTGATCCACCGCCCTGACCGCACGGAAGCCCCGGCCGGCGTCCTCGCCGGCCGGGGCTGTCCCCCGTCCGGAGCCGACACACGTCCCGGCGAGCCGCGCCCGGGCCCACGTCCGGCACCGGATGCGCCGACACGGCCGTACGCCCGCCCGTCCTCCTCCATCCCCCGGTTTCACCCCGCCGTGCCGCACCCCGATGCCCGGCTCCGGGGCGCCGGGGACTAGCGTCGTCCCGGCACGGATCCGAGCGGCGTTCTTCCGTGCCGAGCCGAAGGAGGACGAACTGCATGGATGGTCACGCGATGACCGGACTGCCGGCCGGCGCTCTCCCGGAGCTGACCACGGGACGCCTGCTGTCGACATGGCAGCTGGACGTCCCCGCGCTGCTGCTGGTCCTCGCCCTCGGCGCGCTCTACGGCTGGGGCGTCACGCGGCTGCACAGGCGGGGCACGCCCTGGCCGCCGGTCCGGGTGACCGCGTTCGCGCTGCTCGGTCTGGGCGCGCTGGTGGTGGCCACGATGTCGGCCCTGGCCGTCTACGACCATGTGCTGTTCTGGCCGGCCGCCGTGCAGAACATCCTCCTCGACCTCGTCGCCCCCCTGGGCCTGGCCCTGGGCGACCCGCTGCGCCTCGCCGTGGAGGCGCTCGGGGAGGGCGCCGGCGGGCGTGTGCGCCGGGCCATGACCGGACGCCTGATCCGCGTGCTGACGTTCCCTCTGGTCAGCACCGCCCTGGTGCTCGGCACCGAGCTGACGGTGTACTTCACGCCGTACTTCGCGACCGCCCTGCGGGTGGGCTGGCTGCACGAGCTGATGTATCTGCATCTGCTCGTGGCCGGCTGCCTCTTCGTCGTGCCGGTGCTGACCCGCGAGGAGACGCTGCCCGCCTGGTGCACCCACCCGGTGCGGGCGGCGCTGGTGTTCGTGGACGGCATCGTCGACGCGGTGCCGGGCGTGGTCGTGATGACGCACAGCACGCTGATCGCGGGCGCCTGGTATCTGCACCACGCGCCGGCCTGGTCCCCGGACGTCCAGCACGACCAGCAGATCGGCGGCGGCGCCATGCTGACCATCGCCGAGTTGGTCGCGCTGCCCTTCCTGCTCGCGCTGCTGTACCAGTGGGCGCGCGCGGAGCGCGTCCACACCGCGGCCCTGGACCGCCGGCTCGACGCGGAACTCGCCCCCGTCACGCCGCCCGCCTCGGACCCTGGCCAGGCGCCCGCGCCCGAGCGGGTACGGCCCTGGTGGGAGACCGAGCAGAACGAGGTGGCCGCACGGATCCGGAGCCAGCACCGGGAGATCTGAGGCGGGACCCGGCGGAAGGCACCCGTGGGGCCGGCGGGCCAGGACGATGCCTGGCCCGCCGGCCCCACGGCGTTCACGGCTGGTGCTCGTGCTCGTTACCCGCCGCCGACGATCGCCGGTGATGGTTCGGCTCCGGCCGAACGATCGGCGCCCTACGGTCACCGCATGGACACCGCACCGAACCCCGCGAAGCCCACCGGCGGGCACCTGACCATCTCCCCGAGCATCCTGTACTTCGGCACGCCCGTCGTGCTGCTGACCACCGAGAACGCCGACGGGACCGTCAACCTGGCGCCGATCTCGTCCGCCTGGGCCCTCGGGCAGGCGGTGGTGCTGGGGCTCGGTGCACACGGCCAGACGGGAGCGAACCTGGCCGTCCGGCCGGAGATGGTGATCAGCCTGCCGGAACCCGGGCAATGGCCGGCCGTGGAGCACCTGGGCGGGCTCACCGGCCGGCTCGAAGCCGCCGGGCACGGCCCCCGCCGCGCCCGCTACGAGCCGGACAAGTTCCGGGCCACCGGCTTCACGCCGCAGGCGTCCCGCACCGTGCGCCCGCCACGGGTGGCCGAGTGCCCGATCCAGCTGGAGGCACGGGCCGCCCGCGTGGTCACCGCTGCCGCCGGCGACTTCCTCATCGTCGAGGCGCAGGTGCTGAAGGTGCACGCCGATCCGCGTCTGGTGGTCCCCGGAACCCAGCACATCGATCCCGCCGCCTGGAGCCCGCTGATCTACAACTTCCGGCACTACTTCGGACTGGGCCCGGAACGGGGCAGCAGCGGTGCCTCCGAGACGCCTCGCACAAACCGGCCCGTGAGCGCCGTGCTCGGCAGGTGACGACGGCCGTTGAGCCGCTCGGCTGGATCCTTCCCCGGACGGGCGCGCGAAGCGTTTACGCACGGGTCGCGGAGGCAACCCCCAGGCGCGACCCTTCGCTCCCCGGCTCAGGAGACCCCCCATGACCCAAGTCGCCGACTACGTCCTGCAACGCCTCACCGAATGGGGCGTGAAACGGGTGTACGGCTATCCCGGAGACGGCATCAACGGACTCCTCGGCGCCTTCGACCGTGCGCAGGGCGACCCGGAGTTCATCCAGACGCGGCACGAGGAGATGGCCGCGTTCATGGCGTGCGCGCACGCGAAGTTCACCGGGGAGGTGGGCTGCTGCACCGCGACCTCCGGCCCCGGCGCGGTCCATCTGCTGAACGGGCTGTACGACGCGAAGCTGGACCACCAGCCGGTGGTCGCCGTGGTCGGCCAGCAGAAGCGGCTCTCCCTCGGCGCCCACTACCAGCAGGAGGTGGATCTCGAGCTGCTCTTCGCGGACGTGTCCGAGTTCTGCCAGATGGTGGTGCACCCCGGGCAGGCCCGCCACGTCATCGACCGGGCTTTCAAGACGGCCCTGACCACGCGCGGCGTCGCCACGATCATCATCCCGAACGACGTGCAGGAGGAGGACGCCCAGCCGTCCCCGCCCAAGATGCACGGCTCGGTGTTCTCCAGTGTCGGCTGGAGCCGCCCGCGCGTGCTGCCCGACCCCGACGAGCTGCGCAAGGCCGCAGACGTCCTGAACGAGGGCACCAAGGTCGCGATGCTCGTCGGCCAGGGAGCGGCCGAGGCCGAGGAGGAGGTCGTCGAGGTCGCCGAACTGCTGGGGGCCGGGGTCGCGAAGGCGTTGCTGGGCCGGGAGGTGCTGCCGGACGATCTGCCGTTCGTGACCGGGCCGATCGGTCTGCTGGGCAGCAAGGCCAGCGACAACATGATCCGGAACTGCGACACGCTGCTGATGGTGGGCACGAGCTTTCCGTACGCGGAGTGGCTGCCGGACGAGGGGCAGGCGAAGGGCGTCGAGATCGACATCGACGGGCGGATGATCGGCGTCCGCTATCCCATGGACGCCCATCTCGTCGGCGACGCCAAGGAGACGCTCCGCGCGCTCATCCCCCTCCTGCACCGCAAGGAGGACCGAAAATGGCGCGAGGAGATCGAGAAGGACGTACGCGAGTGGTACGACCTGTGCGAGCGCTGGGCCGGCCAGCACTTCGAGAACACGATCAACCCGCAGGCCGTCGCCGCCGAGCTGTCACCGCGCCTGCCCGACGGCTGCATCCTCACCGCGGACTCCGGCTCGGGCACCAACTGGTGGGCCCGGAACCTCAAACTGCGCCAGGGCATGCGGGCGTCCCTGTCGGGGACGCTGGCCACGATGGGGCCGGGAACGCCGTACGCGATCGCCGCGCGCTTCGCCTACCCGGACCGGGCGGTGATCGCGTTCGTCGGTGACGGCGCGTTCCAGATGAACGGCATGAACGAGATGATCACCGTCAAGCGGTACCTGGACCGGCTGTCCGGCCCGGCGCCGTTCGTCATCTGCGTCCTCAACAACCAGGACCTCAATCAGGTCACCTGGGAGCAGCGCGCCATGGCCGGCGACCCGAAGTACCCGGCCTCCCAGGAGATCCCGGACGTGCCGTACGCGGCCTACGCCCAGCTGCTCGGCCTGAAGGGCATCGTCTGCGACGACCCCGGCAAGGTCGGCGCGGCCTGGGACGAGGCCCTGGCGTGCGACCGGCCGGTGGTGCTGGAGTTCAAGGTCGACAACGAGATCGCACCCATTCCGCCGCGCATCATGAAGGCCCAGGGCAAGAAGGCCGCCATGGCGGCGCTCCGCGACCCGGAGAAGGCCGGCATCATCGCGAAGGGCGTACGGCAGAAGCTCACCGAGTACGCCGAGCACCTCCCCGGCCGGGGCGGGAAGTGAGCGCGGGACAGAATGCCGGCGCCCAGGTCGCGGTGGTCACCGGCGCCGGCGTGGGCCGGGCCACGGCCCGTGCGTTCGGCGCGCGCGGCGCTGCCGGCAGGCGGCCAGAAGAGCCCCCGGGCAGGCCGCGCACGACGTCCGCACGGCCGGCGGACGGGCGCTGCCCCCGCCGTCGACGTCGCGGACCCGGAGGCCGTGGAAGCGGCCGCGCAGGTGGAGGACCAGCTCGGGCCGATCGACGTGCGCCGCGCCACCGAGGTGACCTGCCCGGGGTGAACACGCCGCAGTTCAACCAGGTGCAGACACGGCTGCCCCGGCATCCGCGGCCGGTGGCCCCGGTCTACCAGCCGGAGGTCGCCGCCCAGGGCATCCTGCACGCCGTCGACCACCCCGAGCGCAGCGAGCACTGGATCGGCGGCTCCAGGGTCGCCACCCTGCTGGGGCAGCGGTTCGCGTCCGGCCTGCCGGACAGGTACCTGGCCCGGACCGGCTACGACTCCCAGCAGACGGCGCAGCCTCCAGCTGTGGCTTCCCGCCACCGGGTCCCCTCGCGCTCGCAGGGGCCGCCGCGGGCGCCCTGGGCGCAGCCGGCACGGCTGTCGCGGCGGGCCTGCGCCCGCGGCCCCGGCCGTCTCAGCGCGGAAGCGTCGAGGCGTCGTTGAGGCGGACGGCGCACTCCAGCAGGAGAGCGTGGACGAACGCCTGGGGCAGATTGCCGCGCAGCTGGCGCTGACGTACGTCGTACTCCTCCGCGAACAACCCGGACGGTCCGCAGGCCGCCCGGGTCCGTTCGAACCAGCGGAGGGCGCCGGTGCGGTCGCCGAGGTGATCGCTGGCCAGCGCCATGGTGAACCCGCAGAACAGGAAGGCGCCTTCGGCCTCGCCCAGCGGCAGGCCCGGATGGGCGAAGCGGTAGAGGTATCCGTCCTCGGCCAGTTGCTCCTCGATGTAGCGGCGGGTCACCGGGTTGCTCGGATCGTCGGCGGAAGGGCAGCCCCGGGCCAGCGGCATCAGCAGGGCGGCCTCCGGACCGTCGTCGTCGGCGGCCCGGCGCCACCGGCCGTCGGGGCGCAGACACCGGCGCCGGGTCTCGGCGAAGACGGCCTCGGCGAGAGCGGCGCACCGCTTCGCCGCGCGCCCCGGCAGCACCTCGGCGATCCGGCGCAGCCCGCAGACGGCGCTCAGCCGGGACTGGGTCCACCACCGTTCCTCCAGTTCCCACAGGCCGGAGTCGGGCCGCTGCCAGTTCCGTTCCACCGCGTCGACCGCCACCGCGACCGCCTGCTCCGCGTCGGAGGAGAGCCGGTCGTGGTGAGCGGCGGCGGCGAACAACTGGAGCGCCTCACCGAACGCGTCGAGCTGGAACTGCCGCGCCGCGCGGTTCCCGATGCGGTCGTTGCCCCCCGGGTAGCCGCGCAACGGAAGCCCCCGCTCGTCAGGCACGGGGCCGCCGTCGACGGCGTACGCGGGGTGCAGTCCGTCACCGTCGGCGAGTACGCGTTCGGCGGTGAAGCGCACGGCGTCGTCGAGCAGCTCGTGCGGGCCGTGCGCGGCCACCGCGAGACCCGCGTAGCTCTGGTCCCGCAGCCAGGCGAAGCGGTAGTCGTAGCTGCGGCCGGTGTTCGCACGCTCCGGCAGCGAGGTCGTGGCGGCCGCGACCATGCCGCCGGAGGAACTCGTCAGCCCGCGCAGGACGGCGTAGGCGTGCCGGGCGTCGCGTGGTGCGGCCAGGCCGGAGCAGTCGGGCACGGCACGCCGCCAGGCCTCCTCGGTCCGCGTCCACAGCTCCTCCGGGTCCAGTTCCTCGACGCCGCCCTTCTCCGACAGCTCCAGGACCACGTCGTGCTGCTCGCCCTTGCGGAGGCGCACCTCGCCGCGCAGACCGCGCCCGGGGTTCCACGCCGCCCGGTGCGCCCCGAGGAGCCGCAGCCTGAGACCGCCGGCGTCAGCGGTCCACACCCCGCCCTCCAGCCGGGGGCCGCGCACCCGGCCGGCGCCGAAGCCGGGTCTCGGGTCGAGACCGACCCGCAGCCGCGCCTCCCCGCGTTCGACGCGCATGCGGCGCAGCAGCACCAGCCGGTCCACCGAGGCCGGCATCGCCAGCGCGTCACGGCACTCGATCACGGAGTCGGCGGTCAGCCAGCGGCTGACCCGGATCAGCGTGCCGTCCTCGTAGTAGCCGCCCCACACGTGCCAGCGGTCCTCCGGTTCCACACCGAAGTACCCGCAGCCGCCGATCAGCGAGGAGAACACCGCGTCACTGTGCCAGCGCGGGGCGCACAGCCAGACGATCCGTCCCTCCGGGTCCACGACGGCGCCGCGTTCGCCGTCGGCCAGGACCGCGTACTCCCGCAGCACCCATGGCGGACACACGTCACTCGGCACGCGCACCGGCCTGTCCGCTCCGTCATCCATGGCACTGTGGTTTTCCCCGCATCCCCCCGGGGAAACGGGCCGTACGCCGACGGGGGCGGGGCAGTGGTCGGGTGCACCCGCGACCCGCTCCACCGCGAGGGCCGCGCGCGCCTCGGGCCCGTGCCACTGCGAGCGTCACGGCGACGCCCAGATCCGCACAGGCCGCCACCCGCCATCGGTCACTGCACAGGGCGAGCCCGGCCATGGTCACGGCGTGCAGGGCGTCGGGCACGGCGGCCTGGCGGGCGGGCGCCACCCCTGCGCAGGGCAGCGAACACCGTCGTACGGGTCCTGGGGGCCCGTCAGATCCTGCAGGGTCCCGCCACGCGCGCGGACGGCGAGCATTGCATAGTGCAACGGAATCCGGATACCCAGCCGGTGTGCACACGAGCCCGGCCACAGCAGAGGCGCGCATGACCCCCCTCGGCACCCTTCGGTCACCACGCAAACGCACCCCCGACGGCGACCTCGTCCAGGTGGCCTGTCCGGGCCTGGTCAGGGCGATCGACGGCTACGACCCCGATCAGGGGCACGCGTTTTGCTCCCAGGCCGCGCTGCGCCCCCGCTCCCTCGACGCACCGCCGGAGGCGGCCGGCCACACCGCCCGTCCCGCGCTCGCCGAGACGCTGGGCGAGCCGGACGCCCGGCTGGCAGCCGCCGCCGAACGAGTGGCGGTCATCAGGGCGTTGCGGCAGTTCCCCGACCGGGAGGGCCGCATCCTCGTCCTGCGCCTCTTCCACGACCGTACCCAGCAGCAGATCGCGGCGGCCGTGGGGATCTCGCAGATGCACGGTACCCCGCCGGCCGTCCCGGCCCCGCCCGGTGCCACCGGCGCGCACATGTTCGGCCAGACGGAGGGACCGGGCCCGGTGCCCGTTTGCGGGACGCGCCCATGGGTCACCCACTCCCGACGGCAGAGGTGCGCGTCCGAGGGAGAGCATGTCATGACGCTGGTGGCCGACTACGTCCTGCAACGCCTGCGGGAATGGGGGATCGAGCGGGTCTACGGCTATCCCGGCGACGGGATCAACGGGCTGCTGGGCGCCTTCGAACGGGCCCACGGGGACCCGGAGTTCATCCAGACGCGGCACGAGGAGATGGCCGCGTTCATGGCGTGCGCGCACGCGAAGTTCACGGGGGAGGTGGGCTGCTGCACCGCGACCTCCGGCCCCGGCGCGGTCCATCTGCTGAACGGGCTGTACGACGCGAAGCTGGACCACCAGCCGGTGGTCGCCGTGGTCGGCCAGCAGAAGCGGCTCTCCCTCGGCGCCCACTACCAGCAGGAGATCCCGCTGGCCCGGCTGTTCGCCGATGTCTCCGAGTTCTGCCAGATGGTGGTGCACCCCGGGCAGGCCCGCCATGTGATCGACCGTGCGTTCAAGACGGCCCTGACCAGGCGCGGCGTCGCCACGATCATCATCCCGGAGGACATCCAGGAGGAGAAGGCCCAGCCGTCCCCTCCGAAGACGCACGGCTCGGTGTTCTCCAGTGTCGGCTGGAGCCGCGCCCGCGTGCTGCCCGACCCCGACGAGCTGCGCAAGGCCGCCGACGTCCTGAACGAGGGCACCAAGGTCGCGATGCTCGTCGGCCAGGGAGCGGCCGAGGCCGAGGAGGAGGTCGTCGAGGTCGCCGAACTGCTGGGGGCCGGGGTCGCGAAGGCGTTGCTGGGCCGGGAGGTGCTGCCGGACGATCTGCCGTTCGTGACCGGGCCGATCGGTCTGCTGGGCAGCAAGGCCAGCGACAACATGATCCGGGACTGCGACACGCTGCTGATGGTGGGTACGAGCTTTCCGTACGCGGAGTGGCTGCCGGACGAGGGGCAGGCGAAGGGCGTCGAGATCGACATCGACGGGCGGATGATCGGCGTCCGCTATCCCATGGACGCCCATCTCGTCGGCGACTCCAAGGAGACCCTCAAGGCCCTGCTGCCGCTGCTGGAGCGCAAAGCGGACCGCAGCTGGCGGGAGCAGATCGAGAAGGACGTCCGAGAATGGGACGCGCTCTGCCGTAAACGGGCCGGCCAGCACTTCGGCGGCACCATCAACCCGCAGGCGGTGGCGTCCGAGCTGTCGCCCCGTCTGCCGGACGGCTGCATCCTCACCGCGGACTCCGGCTCGGGCACCAACTGGTGGGCTCGGAACCTCAAACTGCGCGAGGGCATGCGAGCGTCCCTGTCGGGGACGCTGGCCACGATGGGGCCGGGAACGCCATACGCGATCGCGGCCCGGTTCGCCTACCCGGAGCGGCCAGTGATCGCGTTCGTCGGTGACGGCGCGTTCCAGATGAACGGCATGGCCGAGATGATCACCGTCAAGCGGTACCTGGACCGGCTGTCCGGCCCGGCGCCGTTCGTCTTCTGCGTCCTCAACAACCAGGACCTCAACCAGGTCAGCTGGGAGCAGCGCGCCATGGCCGGCGACCCGAAGTTCCCCGGCTCGCAGTACGTCCCCGACGTGCCCTACGCCCGGTACGCCGAGATGCTGGGCCTGAAGGGCATCTACTGTGAGAAGCCGAAGAAGGTCGGCAAGGCGTGGGACGAGGCGCTCGCCTCCGACCGGCCGGTCGTCCTGGAGTTCAAGGTGGACCGGGAGATCGCTCCGATCCCGCCGCACATCATGCTGGCGCAGGGCAAGAAGGCCGCCAAGGCCGCCGTACGGGACCCGGAGCGGGCCGGCATCGCGGCCAAGGGCATGCGGCAGAAGCTGACCGAGGTCGCCGAGCATCTGCCGGGACGGCACTCGTGAGCGCCGCGGTGGCGGACCTGGACGCCGTCCGGATCGACTCCGTCGACGTGCACGCCTTCGAGGTGCCGACCGACGGCCCGGACGGCACGGAGCAGGACGGCACCCTGGACTGGGACTCCACGACCCTGGTTCTGGTCCGGGTGCACGCCGGCGGCCGTACCGGGATCGGCTACACGTACGGCGACGTGTCGGTGGCCTCCTTCGCCGAGTCCAAGCTCACCGGGCTGCTGCGGGGAGG
Organism: Streptomyces sp. NBC_00557; assembly: GCF_036345995.1. Classification (NCBI taxonomy): domain Bacteria; kingdom Bacillati; phylum Actinomycetota; class Actinomycetes; order Kitasatosporales; family Streptomycetaceae; genus Streptomyces; species Streptomyces sp. NBC_00557. The sequence goes on along the minus strand of NZ_CP107796.1, from coordinate 333,312 downwards.
GTACGTCACCTCGCCCCCGGCCCTCTGGCACCTCATGCAGCGCCAGATCCGCAACGCCGGCCGGCCCGGCGTCGGCGCCATGGCGGTCTCCGCGGTGGACGTGGCGCTGTGGGACCTCAAGGCGCGGCTGCTCGAACTGCCGCTGATCCATCTGCTCCCGGCCTACCACGACCGGGTCCCGGTCTACGGCAGCGGCGGGTTCACCAACTACCCGCTCGACCGTCTCACCGACCAGCTCGGCGGATGGGTGGAGCAGGGCATCCCGCGCGTCAAGCTGAAGACCTCCCGGGATCCCGAACGGGACCCGCAGCGCCTTTCGGCCGTGCGCAAGGCCATCGGCGACGGGCCCGAGGTCTTCACCGACGCCAACGGCGCCCTGGGCCGCAAGCAGGCCCTGTACTGGGCCCGCCGGTTCCACGACGAGTGGGACGTGCGGTGGTTCGAGGAGCCCGTCAGCTCCGCCGACCTCGAGGGCCTGCGCATGCTGTGCGAGCGGGGCCCGGAGCGGCTGGAGATCGCGGCGGGCGAGTACGCGTACACGACACGGGACTTCGTCAACCTCGTCGACGGCCCCGCGGTGGACTGCCTCCAGGCCGACGTCACCCGCTGCGGAGGCATCACCGGCGTCCTGGAGACGGCGGGCCTGGCGGCGGCCCACCATCTGGACCTGTCCGCCCACTGCGCGCCGGCCGTCTCGGCGCACGCGTTCTGCGCCGTGCGCCGGCTGCGGCACCTGGAGTACTTCCACGACCACGTGCGGCTCGAACGCCTCCTGTTCGACGGCACGTTGACACCCGACGGCGGCGCGCTGCGCCCGGACACCGGCCGGCCCGGTCTCGGCCTGGAGGTCAAGTGGCCCGACGCCGAGCGCTACCGCGTGTACGGAACACGGCCCACCTGACCCGGTTCCCGAAGGAGAGCCGACAGCGATGGCCGTCCCCGAACTCGCCAACCTCGCCACCCGCGCCCCGGACTGGCGCGGCTGGCCGAGCTGGCAGCGGGCAACGACCGGCGCCGCCCACGACTACGGCTTCCTCGACGCCGCCGAGCGCTACCTGCATCCCGTCCTGGACACCCTCCGCCCGCACCTGCGCGCCGACACGCGTGTGCCGTCGACCCCCGGTCTGTTCGCGCGGGGCCGGAAGCGGTGCCGCCATGGCAGCCGGGCCCGCCGGGGGATAGGATATTCATCGGCTGATGAATTGATGTTCTCCCGAAGGGCGGGACGCGATGGAACGGACCACATGCTGTGTGGTCGGCGGCGGCCCCGCGGGCATGGTGCTCGCGCTGCTGCTGGCCCGGGCCGGTGTCCCGGTGACCGTGCTGGAGAAGCACGGCGACTTCCTGCGCGACTTCCGCGGCGACACGGTGCACCCGTCCACCCTGACGCTGCTGGACGAACTCGGCCTGGGCGAGCGCTTCGCCCGGCTGCCCCAACGCCGGCTGCGCACCGTCCAGCTGCCGGTCGGAGCCGACGGCTCGACCGTGACGGTCGGCGACCTCACCGTCCTGCGCGGCCCGTACGACTACGTGGCGATGGTGCCCCAGTGGGACCTGCTGGACCTGCTCGCCGACGAGGCCCGCCGCGAGCCGTCCTTCGACCTGCGGATGAACACGGAGGCGACCGACCTCCTCATCGAGTCCGGGCGCGTCACGGGCGTGCGCTACCGCACCGCCGACGGCCGCACCGGCGAGCTGCGCGCCCTGCTGACCGTCGCCTGCGACGGCCGCGGATCACTCGCCCGCGCCCGCCCGGAACTGGGTCTGCGCCGCTTCACCTGCCCGATGGACGCCTGGTGGTTCCGGCTGCCCCGCCGCGAGAGCGACCCGCAGGGGCTCTACGGCGGCGTCGGCGACGGCTTCCTGACCGCCATGATCGACCGCGGCGACTACTGGCAGTGCGCCGGGCTCATCCCCAAGGGCACCGACAGCCGCCGGCGTGCCGCCGGCCTCGACCGCTTCCTGGCCGACTTCGCGGCGGCGGTGCCCTGGATCGCCGACCGCACGCACGCCGTGCGCTCGTGGGACGAGGTCAAGCTCCTCGACGTACGCCTGGAGCGGCTGCGCCGCTGGTACCGCCCCGGACTGCTGTGCATCGGCGACGCCGCGCACGCCATGTCCCCGGTCTTCGGGATCGGCATCAACCTCGCGGTCCAGGACGCCGTGGCCGCCGCCCGCTACCTCATCGGGCCACTGCGCCAGGGGCGGGTGCGTCCGCGCGACCTGCGCCGTCTGCAGCGCCGCCGCCGTCCCACCACGGTCGCCGCACAGACCCTCCAGCGGATGGCCCACGCCCGCTTCATCGCACCCGTCCTGCAGGGCCGCCCGGCGCTCGGCAGTCCGGACCGGGCCCGGCGTCTGGCGCGCCTGGTCGCCGGATCACCGTTGCGCCGGCTGCCCGCGTACTTCATCGCCTACGGCGCACTGCGCGAACGCGCGCCCGAGGCGGCGGTCCGCCGGGTGCCGTGACACATCGAGGCCGCGGTGCTGTCCTGTCGGCGCCGGCTTGTTCGTCGGGAAGGTGTGACCGGAACGACGACCGAGGAGGACACGATGAAGTACGTGCTGCTGCTGACCCGGGGCGCCTGGCAGGAGGAGGGCTCCGACCAGGAGCGCGGCGAGGTCTACGGCCGCATCATGGAGTGGTTCACCAAGCACCGCGCCGACGGGACGATCGTCGAGGCCCAGCAGCTCCGCGAACCCGAGACCGCGACCACCGTCGTCGTCGAGGAGGGCCGCTCCACCATGATCGACCGTCCGCTGCTGGAGGCCAAGGAGGCGATCGGAGGCTACGCGGTGGTGGAGGTGCCGGACCTGGACGCCGCGCTGGAGCTGGCGGCGAGCTTCCCGGTGCCCGACGGCAAGGTGGAGGTGCGTCCGCTTGTCGAACGCTGACCCGGCCGGCGACCGGGACACCCGGTCGCTGATCGAGCGGGTCTTCCGCGAGGAGGCGGGCCGGCTGACCGCCAGCCTGGTCCGCCTCCTGGGCGACTTCGACCTGGCCGAGGAGATGGTCGGCGAGGCCGTCGTGGAGGCGCTGCGCCACTGGCCGAGCACGGGGCCGCCCCGGCGGCCCGGAGCCTGGCTGCTGACGTGCGCCCGCAACAAGGCACTGGACCGCATCCGGCGCGAAGCCCGCTTCCACGACCGGCTCCCGCAGCTCGCGGCCCGCATCGAGGCGCTGCCCGACTCGGCCGAGCGCGAACCCGACGACCGGCTGCGGCTCATCTTCACCTGCTGCCATCCGTCCCTCGACCCGGACGCCCAGGTCGCCCTGACCCTGCGCGCCGTGGCCGGCCTGACCACCGCCGAGATCGCGCGGGCGTTCCTGGTGCCCGAGGCCACCCTGGCCAAGCGGATCACCCGCGCCAAGCACAAGATCGCGACCGCCGGGATCCCCTACCGGGCGCCCGAGCCGGAGGAGCGCGCCGCACGGCTGCCCCAGGTCATGCGGGTGGTGTACCTCGTCTTCAACGAGGGCTGCTTCACCACCGGGGGAGAAGTGGGCGTACGGCGCGAACTCGTCGACGACGCCGAATGGCTCGCCGCCCTCCTGGCCGGCGCACTGCCCCAGGAGCCGGAACCGCTCGGCCTGCTCGCCCTGATCCGGCTGCACGCGGCCCGCTGGCCCGCCCGCCTGGACGCGGACGGGCGGCTCATACCGCTCGCCGGCCAGGACCGTACCCGCTGGGACGGCCGGCGCATCCGCAGCGCGACCGCCCTGATCGAGCGGGCGGCCGGCTTCGGCAGACCGGGGCCGTACCAGATCGAGGCCGCCATCGCCGCCGTGCACTGCGAGGCGCCCACGTGGAAGGACACCGACTGGCCGCAACTGCTGCGCCTGTACGACATGTTGCTCGCCGTCGACCCCTCGCCCGTGGTGCGCCTGAACCGGGCCGTCGTGATCAGCCACACCGACGGCCCGGCCACCGCCCTCGCCCACGTCGACGCCCTCGCCGACCGGTTGGGCCGCTACCACCTGTTCCACGCCACCCGCGCCGCACTGCTGCGCGACCTCGGCCGCGACGAGGATGCCGCCGACGCCGACCGGCAGGCCCTGCACCTCACCGCGAACCCCGCCGAACGCTCCCTGCTCACCGCGCGACTGGGGCCGACGGCGTAGCGCCGCCGATACCGTTGCCGCGCGGCACCCAAGCGTTCGCCGTACGCGGCTGAGCGGGATCCTCTGATCCGGCGGGCCGGGATGCCGTGGGCGGTGCGGGGAGCGGGGCCCGGCGGTGTGCTCAGCGCCGCAGTTCGCGCACCGGACCGGGCGGGGATTCCGCCCTCTCCGGTCCGAGCGGATTTCTCGTGGGCGGCGGCGGACCGGTGACCTCGACATGGGCCGGACGGAGCAGCTGGAGCCCGAGGCGGTAGCCGGGGCGCAGGATCTTGGTGCAGATCAGCTCGTCGGCGCCGGGGACGACGTGGTGGGTGACCGCGTCGTGGCACGCCGGGTCGAACGGATCGCCCGCCTCCCCGAACGCCTCGACTCCCAGGGACCCCAACTGCGTGGCCAGGGTGTCGGTGATGTCCTTCAGGCCCGGTGTCATGGGCTCGTGGGCGCACGTGCGGTCCACGGCGTCCAGGACGGGCAGCAGGGCGCGCAGGACGTTGGCCACGGCGATCTCGCGCACGGCCATCCGGTCCCGGCGCACCCGCTTGCGGTAGTTGTCGTACTCGGCCTTCACCCGCTGCAGGTCGGCCGTGCGTTCCTGGAGCAGACGCTGCAGCTGGGCGGGGTCCGGATTCTGCAGCCGGCCCTTGTCCATCGTCAGCCCGCCTCCGGCCTGTCCTTCTTGTCCTCGTCGACGATCTCGGCGTCCACCACGTCCTCGTCCGGGGACGTGGCCGATTCGGCGGACGCGCCCGTGCCTTCCTGGCCCTCCGCGCCGGACCGCTGGTACATCGCCGTGCCGATCTTCTGCGCCGCCTCGGCCGCACGCTCCATGGACTGCCGGATCGCGGTCGTGTCCTCCCCCTTCAGCTTCTCCTTCAGGTCGGCCAGTGCGGTCTCGGTCTCGTTCTTCGCGTCCGCCGGGATCTTGTCGGGGTTGTCCCTGATGAGCTTCTCGGTGGAGTAGACGAGCTGTTCGGCCTGGTTGCGGGTCTCGGCGGCCTCCCGGCGCCGGCGGTCCTCCTCGGCGTGCTGCTCGGCCTCGCGGACCATGCGGTCGATGTCGTCCCGGGGCAGCGCGGAGCCGCCGGTGACGGTCATCTTCTGCTCCTTGCCGGTGCCCAGGTCCTTGGCGGAGACGTGCATGATGCCGTTGGCGTCGATGTCGAAGGCGACCTCGATCTGCGGCACTCCGCGCGGGGCGGGCGCGATGCCGGTCAGCTCGAACATGCCGAGCTTCTTGTTGTACGCGGCGATCTCCCGTTCGCCCTGGTAGACCTGGATGGTCACCGAGGGCTGGTTGTCCTCGGCGGTGGTGAAGATCTCCGAACGGCGGGTCGGGATCGTGGTGTTGCGCTCGATCAGCTTGGTCATGATGCCGCCCTTGGTCTCGATGCCGAGGGACAGCGGGGTGACGTCGAGCAGCAGGACGTCCTTGACCTCGCCCTTGAGGACACCGGCCTGCAGGCTGGCGCCCATGGCCACGACCTCGTCGGGGTTGACGCCCTTGTGCGGGTCCTTGCCGGTCAGTTCCCGCACCAGCTCGGTGACGGCGGGCATACGCGTGGAGCCGCCCACCAGGATGACGTGGTTGATGTCGGAGACCTTGATCCCGGCGTCCTTGATCGCGTTGTGGAACGGCGCCTTGCAGCGGTCCAGCAGATCCGCCGTGAGCTGCTGGAACTGGGCGCGCGTCAGCTTCTCGTCCAGGTGCAGCGGGCCCTCGGCGGACGCCGTGATGTACGGCAGGTTGATGTTCGTCTCCGTCGAGCTCGACAGCTCGACCTTGGCCCGTTCCGCCGCCTCGCGCAGCCGCTGCACGGCCATCTTGTCCTGGGAGAGATCGATGCCGTAGTTGTTCTTGAAGGTCTTGACCAGGTGGTCGACGATGCGCTGGTCCCAGTCGTCGCCGCCGAGGTGGGTGTCGCCGTTGGTGGCCTTGACCTCGATGACGCCCTCGCCGATCTCCAGCAGCGACACGTCGAAGGTGCCGCCGCCCAGGTCGAAGACGAGGACGGTCTGGTCGTTCTCCTTGTCGAGGCCGTACGCCAGCGCCGCCGCGGTCGGCTCGTTGATGATCCGCAGCACGTTCAGGCCGGCGATCTCACCGGCCTCCTTGGTCGCCTGCCGCTGGGCGTCGTCGAAGTAGGCGGGCACGGTGATCACCGCGTCGGTGACGTCCTCGCCCAGGTGCGCCTCGGCGTCCCGCTTGAGCTTCTGCAGCACGCGCGCGGAGATCTCCTGCGCGGTGTACCGCTTGCCGTCGACGTCGCCGTGCTCCGGGAACCGCCAGTTGTGGTCGCCCATGTGCCGCTTGACCGAGCGCGCGGTGCGCTCCACGTTTGTCACGGCCTGCCGCTTGGCGACCTCGCCGACCAGCACCTCGCCGTTCTTGGCGAACGCCACCACCGAAGGCGTCGTCCGGGCGCCTTCCGCGTTGGTGACCACGGTGGGCTCGCCGCCCTCGAGGACCGAGACCACGGAGTTCGTCGTTCCCAGGTCTATACCGACTGGACGCGCCATCGGGACTCACCCTCCTCGTCTGTGCCCTGTCCGCCGGGGCCCGCCGAGAACGGCACGCCCGGGCGGCGGCCGGGTACCCCCTTGGCGGCGGGCACCTCCATTTTCGGCCACTCGGCCGACCACCGCGAGCTGCCCTTTTCGGTCCGGATTGCCTCACTAAACGAGATAAAACTTGAGTCCAACCTCGTCAAGCCTCGGGGCGGACGAGGTCGGCCGAGGAGGGCGGGCCCCCATCGTGTGGAGGCCGACCGATGAGGGCGGCCTCCCCATCGTGTCCGTTTCATGTCAAGCTGGACGGGTCGCTGTGCCACGGATACCGGGGGGAGCGGATGTGAGCGCGGGACGCCGGCGTCTGGTCCTGCTGCTGGTGACGTTGGGGACCTTCGCCGCCGCGCTGACCGGGCTCTACGCGCTGACGGGTATCTGGCTGACACGTGACGCGGCCGATCGGTGGGCCATCGCCATCGCCTTCGCCGTGGCCGCTTCCGGCGCCGCGGACAAGGCACTCAGCCCGTGGGCCGCCCAGGCCCCGCACGACGCCTCCGCGGATCGGGGCAACGGCCGGCCGGCCGCGTCCACGGCGCCTTCGAGCACCGATCCGCCGGGCCGCCGCGACACGGACACGGACGGCGCCCGGCCGGATCCCTCCATGACCTCGCGCGATCCTGCGAGCCCTCCGCCGGAGCCGCCCGGCGGGCGGCGGTGGCCGACCCGGGAGCGTGTGACGACGGCCCTGGTGTCGGCGGCCGTCACGGCCGCGGTGTGCGCAGTGGTCTACGGGGCACTGGCACCCGGGACCGGCCACGCCCGCGCGGCATCCACCACGACCGCCTCCAGGGCACGCCCGTCCGGCACCGGGACGACGACTCCCGCTCCGCACGGCTACACCCTGGTCTACCGTCACCGGACGCTGGCCCTGAAGAACTACACCTTCTATTTCGACCTGCGCGCGGGCGCGGTCAGCGGATCGGAGACCGCCTGGAGCGTCAGCACGGACGCCGGGGGCGACGGCAACGGCGCCTTCGAACTCCAGCCGCTCACCGACGCGTACGTCGCACCGGGCAGGTCCGTCCCGACCGCCGCCCAGTGCGCCGGCGAGGCCACCGACCGCCCCGCCCACGGTTGGCTGCACTTCCGCCAGGTTCCCCCCGGCACCACCTTCTGCCTGCGCGACACGACGACCGGCGACATCGCGGTGCTCACCGTCATCGACGTCGACCACGGCGACTACGCCACCACGGACGACATCACCTACTACCGCCGTCACAGGTGACACCGCGGCCCGGCCCCTCGTGCGCGAAGAAGCGGTGTGCGCCGGCCGTGGCCGCGGTCACGCACCTCCGCGGCGGAACCACCCGCGGCGCGGCGCCTGCGGAGCGACCGGGCCCGGGTACGGCGGGGGAGTCGGGGCGGGCGCCGCGGGCGGGACCGGACCGCCGTACGGTGCCGGCGGCGGGCCGGGAACGGCGTGGGGCGGTGTCGGGCCCGGGAACGCCGGGAGCGACTTGAACTGGTCGTGGAGGGTGATCGTGGGGGTGATGCGGTGCAACGCGGCGCGCACCAGGGTGAGGGGGTGGTCCGGGAACCGGGGATCCCACTGCTCCAGGTCGGCCACGTGGTACGGCAGTCCGCCGAGCTGCCCTCCGCCGGCGTACGGGTGTGGCTGGAAGTAGTCGGAAGGTCCGACCTGGCCCATCACCACGGCCTCCCGCAGACCGGTCGTCGCGCCCTCCGCGGCCTGCACCTTCACGACGGTGCTGCACCGGTCCCTGGGCAGGGTCCAGCTCCCGATGAAGGCCTGTCCGTGCCTGCTCCCCAACGGCATCTTGATCAGCTGACGCAGCGCCGGGACCCCGTCCACGGTCCCGGCCACCGCCTCGATGAGCCCGCCGCCGGACGCCGCCACGTCGTGTGCACGCGCGAACCGGAGCCGCTCCGGCTCGTGCAGTGGAGCGGGCAGATCCGGGACGAGCGGAAAGAAGTGGACCGACAGGACGAGCCCCGCCGCGTCGGTCCACACACCGGGTTCACGCTCGGTGAATCCGGTGAGGTCCAGGCCGGTGATCGGGGTCTGGGCAATGGAAGTCATGCTGATCATCATGCGGCAACGATCCGGCGCGGAGAGGACGGCCGGCGATCACGGGAGATCGCCGAGGCGGGCTCAGAGGCTGAAGATCCGGCGGGCGTTGCCGGAGAGGAACAGGCCGGTGGTCTCCTCGTCCAGGCCGAGACCGGAGAGGTGCTCCAGGGCCCGCGCCGGGGTGATCATGGGGTAGTTGGTGCCGAACAGCACCTTCCTGCGGCCCCGGCCGCGCAGATAGTCCACCAGTTCCGGCGGGTAGCGGCGGGCGGTGTAGGCACTGGTGTCGATGTAGACGTTGGCGTGTTTGTCGGCCACGGCGATCATCTCGGTCGTCCACGGATAGCCGATGTGCCCGCAGACGATGGTCAGTTCCGGGAAGTCGAGCGCGACCTGGTCGATGTACGGGATCGGCCGGCCGGTCTCCGAGGGGCGCAGCGGGCCGGTGTGACCGACCTGGGTGCAGAACGGGATGCCGAGGTCGACGCAGGCGGCGTACAGCGGGTAGTACAGCCGGTCGGTGGGCGGCAGTTGCCACAGCCAGGGGATGATCCGCAGGGCCACGAAGCCGAGGTCCTCGACGGCGCGGCGCAGTTCGCGCACGGCTCGAACCGGGCGGGTGAGGTCCGCGCCGGCGACCCCGCGCAGCCGGCCCTCGGACCGGGCGACGAACCGGGCCACCTCGTCGTTGCTGATCAGCGGGCCGTCAGGGCCGTACCAGGCCGCCGAGAGCCCGATCTCCACGTCCGCCGCCGCCATGGCCGCCACGGTGGCTTCGACCGGCAGGGGCTCCTCCAGCAGCCCCTGCCCCGTCCACCGGCGCAGCGACTCGAACATCTCGTGGTTGGAGTGACGGAGTGTGGGGTGCTGCATCCACACGTCGATGACCGACACGGGCTCCCCGCCTCTCTTCCGGCACCACCGCGCGCGCCCTGGCGCGTAAGTGATCGCCTGACGCACCCTAGTGGCTGTGCGCGGTCGTCGGCCACCGTTCCGGAGAGCCGGCGGCCGTCGCTCCGTGGCCGCTCGCTGCCCGCCTGTATGCAAGTTGGCCCCCGCTGGTCCACGGACCCGGGACTGGCGGACCGGCGCCGGAGAGGCGCTCTCGCGGGGTAAACGGAACCTACGCCTCCACCGGTCGCGGCGGAAGCCCCCCGGATTGTGGCCCAGGTCATAGCCCACCGACCGTCGTGAACCCGGCGCTCTGCGTGGCGTACCTCCTGCAGCGGCGCCGGGGAAGCGGCCCCCGCGATCAGCAGACGCGGGGTTCCCGCGCCGTCCGCCGGCACGCTCCACAGGTCGCTGCCGCCGACCTTGCCGTTGCTGGGCAGGGCGTAGGCGACGGTGGACCAGCGTGGTGACCGTGCGCCGGGAAAGGGAACCGCGGACCAGGTAGGTGCGGTCGGCGGTGCACACGAAGGCCCGGCCCTGGACGTCCACCGGGGTGGACAGGGAGACCACCCCGTCGCGCGGCGCTGTCCGCAGGCCCTTGCCGGTCCGCTCCAGAGCGAGGACCGTGCCGAGGCTGCCGGCGAACAGCAACAGCGGTTTGCACAGCGCGGACAGGCCGTAGCCCAGCCCGGCCAGCAGCATGTGGCCCCGCACCCGGTCGGCGAGATGGCCGCCGGTGAGCTGGACCAGTGCGCTGACGCCGTTGTAGACGCCGTCGAGGGTGCCGAAGCCGAGCGGGCTGAAGCCGAGGGTCGTGACGAGATAGAGCGGCAGGACGGCGGTGACCATCTCCGAGGAGACGTCGGTGGTCAGGCTCACCGCGCCCAGCACGAACACGACCGGGGCGACCTTCGGCCCGGGACGGTGCCCGCCTTCGGCGGCGCGGAACGGTCGGTGAGGTACAAGACGGCGCTCCCGGTGCGATCAGTTCTGCCGGCTGCTCTCGTCCCGCAGCCAGGTGCCGAAGTCCTTGGCGCGGATGGACCTTCGGGCCCGACGCCGGCCGGCGACCGCGGCGGCGAGGAAGACCGCGACAGCGGGCAGCAGCTTCGGCTCGTCGCGGAGCATCGCGGTGAGATCCGCCGTGCTGGTGCGGCCCGAAGCGCCTCCCGGCTCCTGATGCTGCTCGACCTGGGCGGTGGACACCGCGCCCCGGATCCGCCGTCTGATCAAGTCGGGCCAGGTGCGCGGGGGTTGGATCACCACCCGGTCCGCGCCGACCACCAGCCGCTCCGGCGGGGCGAACGCCAGGGACGCGGCCAGGTCGTCCGCCATCAGCGGCGGCAGCGCGGCGATCCGCATGCGCGCTCGACGAGTTCGCCGTCCTTCTCGTCGTACAGCGCGCCCGTCTCCGGGCACTGCCAGCGGCCCGGCTCGCCCTCCCGCCCGACCAGGCGTACGCCGGCCCGCCCCACCCAGCCGATCCGGCGCGCCGGGACGCCCGCCACGAGCGCAAAGTCCGGCACGTCCCGGGTCACCACCGCACCCGCCGCGACCAGCGCTCAGCGCCCCACGCGCACGGGGGCCACGCACACCGAGCGCGCGCCCAGTGACGCGCCCTCGCCCACGACCACCGCGACGGCCTCCCAGTCGCCCCCGCGCTTCAGCCTGCCCTCCGGGTCCACCGAGCAGGAGTTGAACCCTTCTCGACGGTTCCCTGTTCACCGTCGGGAAAAGGGGCGCGACGACCTTGTGCGACAGCTCGGGGAGCCGACGAAGGCGCCGCTGCCGGTGACCGGAGCGCGACAGCGCGGCCCCGTCATGACGCGATCTGCACCTTGCTGTGGTCGCCGAGGACGAGACGGTGGGCGGCGGGTTTGCGGGGCGCGGGGGTGACCTCGACGTTACGGCCGATGAGGGAGGCCTCCACCCGCCGGACACCGTTCACCGAGGAGTCGCGCAGCACGATGGAGTACTCGATCTCGCTGTCCTCGATCCGGCAGTCCCCGGCGATCGAGGTGAAGGGGCCGACGTACGAGTCGATGATCACGGTGTTCGCGCCGACGACCACCGGGCCCACGATCCGGCTGCCGGTGACCTTCGCCCCGGCTTCGATCCGCACCCGGCCGATGATCTCGCTGTCGCCGTCGACCGTCCCGTCGATCCGGCGCTCCAGGGTCTCCAGCACCGAGCGGTTGACCTCGAGCATGTCGGTGACGTTCCCGGTGTCCTTCCAGTACCCGGAGATCGTCGTGGACCGCACGTCGCGTCCGGCGTCGATCAGCCACTGGATCGCGTCGGTGATCTCCAGCTCGCCGCGCGCGGAGGGCTTGATGGCGCGTACGGCCTCGTGTACCGCGGGGGAGAAGAGGTACACGCCGACCAGCGCGAGTTCGCTCTTGGGGTGCCGGGGCTTCTCCTCCAGGCCGATCACCTGACCGGCCGCGTCCAGTTCGGCCACTCCGAACTCGGTGGGGTTCGGCACCTTCGTCAGCAGGATCTGCGCGTCGGGCCGCTCGGCGCGGAAGCCCTCCACCAGGTCCGTGATGCCGCCGACGACGAAGTTGTCGCCGAGATACATCACGAAGTCGTCCTCGCCCAGGTACTCGCGGGCGATCAGCACCGCGTGGGCCAGCCCCAGCGGCGCCTCCTGCGGGATGTAGGTGACGTCGAGGCCGAACGCGGAGCCGTCGCCGACCGCCTCGCGGATCTCCTCGGCGGTGTCCCCGACGATGATCCCGACCTCGGTGACGCCCGCCTCGGCGATCGCCTCGAGACCGTAGAAGAGCACCGGTTTGTTCGCGACCGGTACCAGCTGCTTGGCCGAGGTATGGGTGATGGGGCGCAAACGGGTACCTGATCCACCAGACAACAAAAGTGCCTTCATATGCTCACCCTACTTACGTCGGTCTCGCCGGCGGAGGGATTCCGCTCACCTGTGCGGATCCACGAGGGTTTGAGAAGCGGTGTCAGGAGGCGCGCACCCCCGCATCGGAGTCCCGCGCCGGTCCTCCGGCCGCCCCGTCGGGTGCGGGACCGCCGGAGGCCGCAAGCAGGCGGCGAGGAAAGCGAAGAGGCTGGATTCAAGGAGTGGTGAGAAGGAAGCCTCCTCATGGCCTCGCCGCGACCGACGTTAGCAGTCAGGCGGGGATCAGGTCGCGCAGGTTTTCGGGCGTGACGACCCGGGACTCCGGGTGCAGTCCCTCGGGGCGGTCCAGACCGACGTACGCGACCGGGTCCGCCGGAAGCGTCTTCCCGTCCCACACGGTGACGGTCGTGCCGCCGTCGGCCATGAGGCCGACGAGGTAGCGGACGGTGAGCTGTTCGCGCTCGACGATGCCGCGCAGCAGCGTCGCGACCGTCACATGGTTGCCTTCGACCCGGTTCGACGCCGGCGACCCCTTCAGATACAGGTGCAGCCACTTGGCGCTCCACCGGCCGTCCGGCCGCCGCAGGAAGGCCAGCGGCAGCGCGACCCGTCCGGGGCCGCGCAGCTCCGACTTCATGCGCACGGTGCGCGGCTCGAACGGCCTGCCCCGCTGCTCCGACTCGCGCAGCATGAACCCGAAGAACGACTCTTCGACCTCCTCGAAGCCCTCCCCCGAGTAGATGTTGACCTGCGGGACGATGCAGTCGCCCCGCACGGCGTCCAGCCGCAGGTCGATGAACTCCGAAGCCCCGTCGGGCGCGTCGGTGATGTCACCGGAGTGCTTTCCCTCGATGTCCCTGAGATTGGTGTACGACAGCCAGGAGACCGTCGCGTACTCGGCGTCGAGCAGCAGCGCCGACAGGTCGAAGTCGGTGGTGTGCGCGGTCTGCTTCCAGTACACGAAGAAGCGCAGCAGCTCCCCGTCGACGGGGGACATCGAGCCGCGCGGCAGTACACCGAGCCCGGAGGCGGTCGCCTTGCCGCTCAGCGGCAGCGCCACGTCCAGGACGTCCGGGTCGAGCAGCACATGCTCCACCGTGGGGAGCCTGCGCCGCAGTTCCGCGTCGAGCACGGCGATCAGCCGCTTGCGCTCGGGCACGGGCACCGGAGGGCGGGTGTCCTCGGTGACCCACGCCCGGCCGGAGCGGTTGACGAACACCCGCCGCGCGCCGGTCTCCCCGTCGCGGTTGTGCAGGTGCTCGCGCACCGACAGCAGGACCCGGCCGGCCGTCTCGGGCGCGGCATGCTCGGCGGCGGCCACCACGGCGTCCCGCTCGTCCTGCGTGCGGGCGGTGCGCAGCAGCCGGTCCAGGCAACGGAACAGCCTGCCCGGGGCGGCCGCCGCGAGCAGGCCGGCCGCGCCGGCGGTGTCTTTGGCGGCGAGCAGTTCCTCCACCCGGCTGTCCAGCGTGCGCGCGGTCCTCTCGCCGCGGGCGACGGCGAACACGTCGGCCGCGTGCGGCCACTGCGGGTACTCGTGGGGGTGCAGCCGCTCGCCGAGCCGCTTCCACATCTCGCGGTGCGCGTGCACGTCGGCGAGCTTGGCCGGCGCCGCGGCAACGACCGCGTCGAGTCCCGCCAGCAGTGTCCGGCGCACCGGACGGGGCAGGGCCCGCAGCCGCGTCGGTTCCTGCAGGGCGACGTCGCCGCCGGAGAGCGCGCAGGCCAGTCGGAGCACGTCGGTGACGGTGTCCAGCAGCAGGTCTGAACCGGCCGTCAGCCGGGCCTGGTTGACCACGGCCCGCGTCTCCCGGACCGGGATCACGTCGGGCTGGGGTCCGTTCACGCAGTGACCGGCGAGCTCCCGCAGATCGCGCAGGCCGTCCTCGCCCAGCGGCGTGCTGCTGCCCGCCAACGTCAGGTACAGCGTGGTGAGTTCCTCGTCCGCGGGGCCGCCGAGGTGCAGGACCGTCAGGCGGTCGCCCGCTGCGGCGATCAGCTCGTCGTGCCGGGCGAGCATCTCGGCGTAGGTGTGCCGGTAGGCGCCGTACGCGGGAAGCGTGAGCAGGTCGACCAGCCCGGTGCCGAGCTGCTCCAGCGTGCTTGCGCGCGTCCGGTCGTCGGCGAGGGCTCCGGCTATGCACCACATCCAGAAGTCGAAGGTGCCGGGCACGTTGGCCGGGAAGTCGATGAAGTACACGTTGTGCCGCACGTGGTCGCCGACCATCTCCCGCACGGTGTCCAGCGTCGCCACGGCGGTGTCGACCACCGTCGGCTCGGACAGCCGCGACAGATGCTCCAGCAGCTCGGCCGACAGCTTGAAGCCCACGGACATCAACGCGGCGTCGAACTGCCGCGCCGCGACGGCGCCTTCGCCGACGGGTCCCGCGGGCGCGGGGAGGCGGTGGGTGTGCCGGATGACCAGGGATTCGAGACGGTGGACCATTCCGGCATGCTGCCAAGGCGCAGCGACCGGACGCACCCGGTTTTCCCCGACCGCCCCGCCGGCGCGTGATGCCCTGCCGGCGGCTCCGCCTCCGGCTCAGTGGAGGACGTCGAAGACCTGCTTCTGCAGTCCGTTGGCGTACACCTCGTGCTCGGTCAGCCGCAGCTTCTGGGCGTCCTTGTCGGTGGTGCTGAACAGGCGCTTCCCGGCACCGAGGAGGAGCGGGAAGACGAGGAGGTGGTAGCGGTCGATGAGGCCGGCGTCGGAGAGGCCGTGGTTCAGGGCGGCGCTGCCGTGGACGATGATCGGGCCGCCCTCGGTCCGCTTGAGCGCGGCGACGTCGTCGAGGGAGCGCAGGATGGTGGTCTCGCCCCAGTTCGACACCAGGTCGTCGTCGGTGAGCGTGGTGGAGACGACGTACTTGGGCATCGAGCGGTAGTCGGCGAACTCCTCCATGTCCGGCCAGACGGGACTGAACGCCTGGTAGCTGACGCGTCCCAGCAGCATCGCGGTGGCTTCCTTCTGCTCCCGGCCCTTGATCTCGTAGGCCTCGGGGAGGAACTCGATGTCCTTGAAGGTCCATCCGGCGTTGCGGTAGCCGGGCTCGCCGCCCGGGGCCTCGACGACACCGTCGAGCGAGACGAAGGCGGTGCTGATCAGCGTACGCATGAGGGCTCCTCGGGCTTCGGGTCCGGGTTTCGCTGCCCTCAGCCTGCTACCGACAAATAAAATTGTCAAGGAAACTTTGGCTGTCGGTTGGAGCGGCTGTCGGGCTGTCCCTGGCAGCGCGTGCGGCGCCGCCGGATAGCGTGGCCGCGTGAGGATCGGTACGCGTACGAGAAGTTGGACCCGCCCTGTCGTCGCCCTCGTGATGGCGCTGCTCGGGGCGGGCGTCCTGGCCGCGAACATCGTCGAGGTGGTGCAGGGCGATCACCGGATTTCCGCGCTGCGCGCACATGGGCGCCAGGTCCCCGGCGACGCCTTGGTGCTGCACACGTGCTCGTCGGGTCGAGGCGCCGGGTGTTCCGCGAGCGCGGTGTGGCTCGGCTTCCGCGACGCCAAGGGGCCGACCCGGTTCGCCGCCGAATCCCGCCTGGCCCGCACCCTGTACGTGCCGAACGGCCCGAGGGACGCCGAGGGCCGCATCCGCACCACGGTGGTCTACGACCCCGCGCACCCGGACGACGCACAGGCGGCCGGCATCCTCCGCTGGAACGCGTGGGACCTGATCGAGCAGCGATGGCTCGCGCTCACCATCGGCGCGGCGCTGGCCGTCGCCGGCTCGGCGGCCCTCGTCACCGAACGGCTCCGCGGCTGACCGGACCGACGCAGAACCGGCGGAGCCCCATTGCTGCCGAGTCGTCAACCGCAATCGGGGAAATCCGCCCGCGCCGCTCCGGTAACATGATCGAAATTATGACCAGTGCCCGCATTGCTCGCCCGTCACATGGAAAACCATGCCCATGGGTGTGAAGGGCGATCTATGTGAATAAAACCTACCAAATCGGCCGGACAATTGATATCTAGAGCATCGCGCGCGTTGTCGCGAATCAACGGCAGAATCAACGTCGCCGCCTGGCGTCAGCCACGGGCGATGCTGTGGGCCGCGGCAGTCGTGGTGGTCCTAGGATTCCTCGTCACGCTGGAGATCACCGCGCGTCGCTACGGCCTGCCGGGGCCGATCACCAATCAGGTGAAAGAGGTGATACTGCCCCCGAAGTCGGGATTTCTGCTGTACGCCAGTATGGCGTTGACGATGGTGGTGCTCACCTGGCGGCAACGAATGATCGCGGCCGGTGCCGCAATCGGTATCGACGTCGTCTTCTTTCTGGTGCGGCGGGTGGTGGGTTTCTCCGTTACCGAAGGCCATCCGTTCGGCAACGGGGCACTGTGGGTGATGCTCGGTTGCGCGGCCATCGCCGTCACGCGCCGCACAGGTCCGGAACGAACCCTGCTGCTGAAGGGCGTCGGTCTGGGCCTGCTGCTGGTGACCGGCCGCAAGGCCGGAGACACCTGGCTGCTCATCACGTCGAAGACCCGCCCGACGGTGCTGGACCAGTACGTCGCGACCGTCGATCACGCGCTCGGCAACCCGTCCTGGCTGGCCGGCCGGGCCGTCGCTGCCACCGGGCCGATCGGCGCCCACCTTCTCGACTACGTCTACGCGCAGCTCGCCGTGGCCGCAGCCGTCGTAGCGATGTACCAGCTGCGCCACGTGGCGGTCGAGCGCCGGTTCCCGCGCCACCATCTGGTCCGCACTTTTCTGGTCATCGGCCTTCTGGGGCCGGCCGTCTACATGGTTTTCCCGGTGGTCGGACCGGTCTTCGCCTACGGCGCCGACGGCGGGCACTGGGCGGTGTCCGACCTGTGGCCCCACACACCGCCGCCGGTCCGTCTGCCGCACCCGATGCCGTTCGACGAGATCACCCCGCGCAACTGCATGCCCAGCCTGCACACGGCGTGGGCCACGGCGATTTTCGTCCATTCCCGCAAAGGCCCGCGATGGCTGCGTTTCGCAGGTACCTTCTGGCTGATCGCCACACTCGGCGCGACGCTGGGATTCGGTTATCACTACGGCGCGGATCTCCTCGCAGGGGTCGTGTTCTCGCTCACGATCGAGGCCGCCCTGCGCTCGCTCGAACGCGGCTGGGACCGGTCGGGAACCCTGCTCGTCGCGCACGGCGCGACGGCATTCGCCGCGCTGCTGGTCTCCTACCGCTACCTCCCGACGGAGATGGCCGCACACCCGTGGGCGTACGGACCGCTTCTCCTGCTGACGACGGCCTCGGTCGTCCACGGCTACATCCGCACGACCCGGGTGTGGGAACCCGGCACCGCGCCCGCACTGCGCCCGGAACCGCAACCCGAACCCGTCTGAGGCGGGTCGCAGCAGAGGGCGGCGCGGGAGCGCCAACTCGCCGATGCCGCCGGGGGCCGCGAAAGGGCGCCCGGCGGCGAGCCGCCCGGCAAGCCCCCGGCCGGCCGCATGTCTACACGGGCTCTCCGCTCCCGTAGAGCGCCGCGATGTCCTGCGAGGAACTCCACCGGCTGTAGGCCGGATCCTGCGGCCAGCCGGCGGGCGAGTCCTGCCATTCCTCCTGCCGGCCGTACGGCAGCACGTCGATCAGCGCGAAGGTGTGGCTGAGCTGCTCGACGCCACGACCGGTGGTGTGCCAGGTGCGGTAGACGGTGTCCCCGTCACGGAGGAAGACGTTGACGGCGAATCCGCCGCCGGGCGGCGCGCCGACATCGCTGCCGAAGGGACTGTTCGCCGTGGAATACCACTCCATCCGATTGCCGACCCGCCGCTTGTAGGCGAGCGCCTCGTCGATCGGCCCCTGGGTGACGACGACGAACCGGGCGTCGTAGGCGTCCAGGAACTCCAGTCGCGTGAACTGCGACGTGAAGCCGGTGCAGCCCGGGCACTGCCACTGCTTGCCGGGGAACCACATGTGGTTGTAGACGATCAGCTGCGTCCTGCCCTCGAAGACGTCCACCAGCCGAACCGGGCCGCTCTCACCCTCCAGGGTGTACTCGGGCATCCTCGCCATGGGCAGGCGGCGACGCTGGGCGGCGATCGCGTCGAGTTCCCGGGTCGCGGCCTTCTCCCGGGCACGCAGGGCCTCCAGCTCCCGCTGCCAGGTCTCGGCGTCGACGACGGGCGGTAGCGCTTTGATGCTCATGGTCCCTCACTGTCGTGTGCGCGGTGTGCGGTCCTCAGGGGGAGACCGCGCCCGGGCGCCGAACTCATCGGTCCGCATCCCGCAGGACCGACGCCGGCACCCCGCCAGGAACAGCCCGCCGGCCGGGAACAGTGCCCCGCTGCCGGCCCTAGGCTGTGCAGGCATGTTGATCGAACACCGTGGACAGCGACCGGTCGTACCCGCCTCCGCCTACGTGGCTCCGTCAGCCGTGCTGTGCGGCGCGGTGGTTCTGGGTGAGCGGGCGCGCGTCCTGCATGGTGCCGTCCTGACCGCGGAGGACGGCGAGGTACGCACCGGCCAGGATGTCGTGATCATGGAGAACGCCCTGGTCCGGGGCAGGGCGAACCACCCGGCGTTGCTGGGCGACGCCGTGCTGATCGGGCCGCACGCCCACGTCAACGGCGCGCGCGCCGAGGACGAGGTCTTCGTGGCGACCGGGGTGTCGATGTTCCCGGGATCCGTGGCCGGGAGACGCTCGGAGCTGCGGATCAACAGCGTCCTCCACGTCAACTCCAGGCTGTCGCCGGACAGCGTGGTGCCCATCGGCTGGATCGCCGCCGGTGACCCGGCCCGGCTGTTCGCCCCGGACCAGCACGCCGAACTCTGGGAGGAGCAGCAGCGCCTGGACTTCCCCGGCACCGTCTACGGCGTGCCGCGGGGCACGTCCATGCGCACCGTCATGGCCCGCCAGGCCGACTTCTACGGGGCGCACCGGGACGACCGGCCGCTGTCCGGCTGACATGTCGTCGGCCGTCGCACGGCTCAGGACGACCCCCCCGCATGACGGGCGGAGCCACCCGCCGGACTCGACCGGGCGGGTGCCTTCCAGCGTGCCGCGCCGCAGCCTGGCACGGGTGCTCGCGCGCCCCTTCTAGCCTGGCGGCATGCTGGGGTTTTCGGCGCGCGTCCGCGCCTGCCTGTCCGCCCTCGACGGCGTACTCACCCGGACCGCGAAAGGTCATGCCGCCGCCAGGACCAGGAACGCGACGTCCGACGCCGGTCTCCGGAGGCGTGGCCCGGCCGAGCCTCTGGAGGACCGGTGATCACCCACCCCTGCTTCGCGGTCGAGCCGTGGAGCCTGCGCGAGACCCAGCTGAGTCTGGACGTGCTCGCCCAGAGCGAGTCGGTGTTCGCCCTCTCCAACGGCCACATCGGGTGGCGGGGCAATCTCGACGAGGGAGAACCGCACGGACTGCCCGGCTCCTACCTCAACGGCGTCCACGAACGGCATCCACTGCCCTACGCGGAAGCCGGCTACGGATACCCCGAGTCCGGCCAGACGATGATCAACGTCACCGACGGCAAGATCATCCGCCTGCTGGTCGACGACCACCCGTTCGATCTGCGCTACGGCCGGCTGGTCGCACACGAGCGGGTCCTGGACTTCCGCTCGGGCATCCTCAGCCGCTCCGCACGGTGGACGTCACCCGGCGGCCGGACGGTACGGATCACCTCGCAGCGGCTGGTGTCCTTCACCCAGCGCGCGGTCGCCGCGGTGGTGTACGAGATCGAGCCGGTCGACGGACCCGCCACGGTGGCGCTGCAGTCCGAGCTCGTCGCCAACGAGCAGCTTCCCCGTTTCCAGGGGGATCCACGGGTCGCCGCGGCGACCGAGTCACCGCTGCTGCCCGAGGAGCACTTCGCGCAGGACACCCGGCTACGGCTGGTGCACTGCACCGAGCGGAGCAGGCTGCGGGTGGGCGCGGCGGCCGACCACCTCATCGACGGGCCCGAGAGCGTCCGGTGGACGGCGCAGAGCGAACCCGACGTCAGCCGTCTGACGGTGACCGCGGATCTGGTGCCCGGACAGCCGCTGCGGCTGGTGAAGTTCGTGGCGTACGGGTGGTCGGGGGAGCGCTCGCTGCCCGCCGTGCACGACCAGGTGGACGGAGCGGTGGCGGGCGCGATGGGCACCGGCTGGGACGGACTGGTGGCGGCCCAGCGGTCGTACCTGGACCGTTTCTGGGCCGGCGCGGACGTCGAGGTCGAGGGTGACGCACAGATCCAGCAGGCGGTGCGTTTCGCCCTCTTCCACGTGCTCCAGGCCGCCGCCCGCGGCGAGAACCGGGCGATCCCCGCCAAAGGCCTGACCGGAACCGGGTACGACGGCCACTCCTTCTGGGACACCGAGTCCTATGTGCTGCCCGTCCTGACGTTCACCGCGCCCGAGACCGTCGCCTCGGCCCTGAGGTGGCGGCACAGGACACTGCCCCAGGCGCGCGAACGCGCACGCCAACTCGGTTTGTCGGGGGCGGTGTTCCCCTGGCGGACCATCGACGGTCCCGAATGCTCGGCCTACTGGCCGGCCGGGACCGCCGCCTTCCACATCAACGCCGACATCGCCATGGCCGTCGTACGGTACGTCGCGGTGACCGGCGACGAGGAGTTCGAGCGGGGCGAGGGCCTCGACCTGCTCGTGGACACCGCCAGGCTGTGGCGCACCCTCGGCCACCACGACGCGCAAGGCGTCTTCCACATCGACGGGGTCACCGGCCCGGACGAGTACAGCGCCATCACCCGCGACAACCTGTACACCAACCTGATGGCCCAGCGGAACTTCCTCGCCGCCGCGGACGCGGCGACGCGTCATCCCGAACGGGCCGCGGAACTGGGGGTCGGCGACGAGGAGACGGCGGCCTGGCGGGACGCCGCGGCGCGCATGGCGGTGCCGTACAACGACTCCCTCGGCGTCCACGAACAGTCGGCCGGTTTCACCACCCTGCAGCGATGGGACTTCGAGGCGACACCGCCGGAGAACTACCCGCTGCTGCTGCACTACCCCTACTTCGACCTCTACCGCAAGCAGGTCGTGAAGCAGGCCGACCTGCTGCTGGCGATGGTGGAGTGCCCGGACGCCTTCACCGACGAGCAGAAGGCGCGCAACTTCGCGTACTACGAAGCGCTGACCGTCCGGGACTCGTCCCTGTCGGCGTGCTGCCAGGCGGTCCTCGCGGCCCAGACCGGCCACCTGCGGCTGGCCTACGCCTACCTCGCCGAGGCCGCGCTGATGGACCTGGACGACCTTGAGCACAACACCCGTGACGGACTGCACATCGCCTCCCTGGCCGGTACCTGGATCGCTCTGGTCGGGGGTTTCGGAGGTTTGGGGCGACGCGCCGGCGCCGACGGGGAACCCGAGCTGCTCGCGTTCGCCCCGCGCCTGCCGGAGGCGCTGTCCAGGGTGGCGTTCACCGTGCTGGTGCGCGGCCGCAGACTGCGGGTGGACATCGGTCCGTCCCATGCGCGGTACCGGCTTCTCGAGGGCGAGCCGCTGGTCGTACTGGACCACGGGGAACCGGTGACCGTGACGGCCGACGCGACGGTCGAACGCCGGATCCCGCCCTCGCCCACGCTCCCCGAACCGCAACAGCCGCCGGGCCGCCGCCCGTTGGGCGTGCCGACCGGAGACGCGGAGAGGGACGGGCCGGCGACCCCCTAGGTGCGCCCGTGCGCGGCGTCACAGTGGGCGCGCCCTGTGACGGGTTTTCAGGAGCGAAGTCGCGGGGGGCGTGGACGTGCAGCCGGTGCGCCCCGGGCAAGCCGATGCCGGGGCGGCCGGTCGCCCTTGGCGGGGTCCGCCACGGGGAGCGCGCCAGGCCGGTGACGGCGGGGGAGTGCGGCAACTCGTCGTGGTCGGTGGGCTTCTGGGGGTCGCTCGCCGGCTCGTCGCCGGGGCGGGCCTTGGCAGGCGCCGGGTCCGGTCGCGTGACCGGGGCGCACGCGAACCCGTGACTCCGGCCGGCCGTGGTGGCGTACGTCCCCTCGCCTCATTGCGAACTTCGCGCGCACAAACCGCTGTTGGCCTCGTTGACAGGCCGTGAGCCCACGCGTTTCACTCGACACTCGTGGATGGCAACGTTGTCAGACGCCTTCCGGGGCGCCCGGTTCCGTTGTCCGCCACTGGCGTGCCCGCTTCCCCGGCACGTCAGCACCGGTGCGAAGCACAAACCGCTGCGGAGGCAACCGATGGTCCGACCTCGACGTCCAGCTGCGCCACGTAACCGAAGAAGACTCCGCCAACGCCTGGCCGTGATCTGCGTCCTGGGCATCGCGGTACTGCCGCTGCCCGGGACCGCGGGCGCCTACGCCGCCGGCGCCGCGGCACCGGCCCTGGTGAAGGACCCCGCGTCCCTCGTCAACCCTCTCATCGGCACCTCCGGAGAGGTGGACACCTTCCCCGGCCCCGACATGCCGGCCGGCATGATGCAGTGGGGCCCCGACACGACGCCCGATCGTCCCTCCGGCGGCGGCTACGAGTACAACGACGACAAAATAACGGGCTTCAGCCTCACCCACGTCTCCGGACCCGGCTGCGGCGTCGCGGGCGACCTGCCCGTCCTGCCCGTGACCGGCACGCTGTCGGGCAACCTCGGCAGCACGTCCGTCGGCTTCAGCCACGACGACGAGCGGACCGGCATCGGGTACTACAAGGTCACCGACGCGAACGGGGTCACCACCCAGCTGACCGACACCACCCGCGCCGGCCTGGGCACCTTCACGTTCCCCGCGGGCAAGCAGGCGAACCTGCTGTTCAAGCTGAGCGGCGGCGCCACACAGGTGGACGGCACCCGCGTCCAGGTGGTGAACGACAGGGAGATCAGCGGCTCGGTCGACAGCGGCCACTTCTGCGGCGCGGACAACCGCTACACCCTGCATTTCGACATCAGGTTCGACCAGCCGTTCACCGCGGGCGGCACCTGGGTCGGCAGCACCATCAACCCCGGCGCGACCTCGCTGAAGGCCGGCAAGGTCCGCCAGAACCTGCCGACACGTCCGTCGGAACCGCTGAAGGAAAAGCACTTCACCGTGCCGGCGGCCCCGTCCCCGACCGTCCACGGGAGCGCCGCCAAGTCCTCCGGAACTCCGTCACCGGCCCCGAGCGCCGGCGCGGCTCCCCGGTCGTCGGCGGCCGAGCCCCCGACGACCGGCGCGAACGGCATGTACCTGACCTTCGACACCTCCTCGGACACGACGGTCAAGGCGAAGGTCGGCATCTCCTACACCAGTGACGCCAATGCGGCGGGCAACCTGGCCGCCGAGATCAGGAACTGGGACTTCGACGCCCTGCGGCAGGCGAACCACGACGCCTGGAACGCGGTGCTGGGCAAGGTCCGGATCGGCGGCGGCACCACCGACCAGCAGGTGCAGTTCTACACCGCCCTCTACCACGCGCTGCTGCACCCCAACGTCTTCTCGGACGACAACGGCCAGTACATGGGCATGGACAACCAGATCCACAAGCTGGCCAGGGGCCAGCAGGCCCAGTACGCCAACTACTCCGGCTGGGACACCTACCGCTCCCAGACCCAGCTGATGGCCATGGTCGAGCCCAAGGTCACCAGCGACGTCGTCACCTCGATGCTCAACGGCTACGACCAGACGGGCCTGTTGCCCAAGTGGGCCTCGAACAACGGCGAGAGTTACGTCATGGTCGGTGACCCGGCCGCCGGCATCATCGCCGACGCGTACGCCTTCGGCGCCCGCGGCTTCGACACGGACAAGGCGCTCGCCGCCCTGCAGCACGAGGCCACCGTCCCGAACAACGACCGCCCCGGCGAGTCGGTCCGCGACGCCAAGGGCTACCTCCCGATCGACGAGAACGACTACGGCTGCTGCAACTTCTACGGCCCGGTCTCCACGCAACTGGAGTACGACTCCGCCGACTACGCCCTCGCCGCCTTCGCCAAGTCGCTGGGCAAGACGGACGTCTACACGAAGTTCGCCACCCGCGCCCAGGACTGGATGAACGTCTTCAACCCGCAGACCGGCTACATGCAGGCGAAGAACAAGGACGGCCAGTTCGCGGGCGGCTTCACCCCCGGCACCTCCAACGGCTTCGTGGAGGGCACCTCCGCCCAGTACACCCCGATGGTCCCGTTCAACCTGCGGCAGCTCATCCAGGCGCGCGGCGGCGCCAAGGCGTACTCGTCCTACCTGGACAGCCTGCTGGACGACATCACCGACCCCGGCAACACCGACGCCAACCTGAGCAACGAGCCCAGCGTGGAGATCCCCTGGGAGTACGACTACACGGGCCAGCCGTGGAAGACCCAGGCGGCCGTCCGCGAGGCCCAGCAGAAGCTGTACTTCAACGCTCCCGTCGGCTCGTTCGGCAACGACGACCTCGGCGCGATGAGTTCCTGGTACGTCTGGTCCGAGCTGGGCATGTACCCCGAGACCCCGGGCACGGACACCCTCGCGCTCGGCAGCCCGGTCTTCCCGGTCGCCGAGGTGATCCTCGCGGGCGGCAGGACGGTGCAGATCAAGGCGCCGCAGGCGGCACCCGACGCACCGTACGTGCAGTCCCTCGACGTCCAGGGCAAGGAGTGGAAGACCTCCTGGCTGACCTACCAGCAGTTCAAGAACGCGGGCACGCTCGACTTCACCCTCGGCACCCAGCCCGACACGTCCTGGGCGTCCGGCCCGTCGGCGGCGCCGCCGTCGGACACCACGGGCGGCGACCGGGTGCTGGCCGCGACCGGCCCGTCCGACGGGCTGGTGCTCCAGCCGGGCGCGTCCGGTGACGCCACGCTCGACCTCACCAACCTCGGCGGCAAGGACGTCACCGTCGACTGGAAGGCGACCGCGCCCTCCGGCGTCACGTTGGCGGCCTCCTCGGGCTCGGTGGACGTGCCCGCCTCAGGCAGTGCCGAGGCGAAGATCCACGTGACGGCGGGCGGGGACGAAGGAACGTTCCCGGTCACCTTCGCGCTGACCGACCACGGCGCCGGGACGGCACTGAACGGGGCGGCGCTCCGCGTGGCCGTGGCGAAGGCCGGCGAGCTGTGGCCGTACGACACCAACGAGGGCATCTACCCCGACGGCGCGAAATTCTCGGGCGGCTTCGACGGCGGCGGCTGGGCGTTCTCGCAGAACGCGCTGTCGGCGGCCGGCGTCACCAGCGGCTCCGCCGTCACGGTCGACGGCATCGCGTACACCTGGCCGGCGGTGGCCTCCGGCCGGCTGGACAACCTGGAGATGGCCGGCCAGACCATCCCGATGCCGGCCGGCACGTCGGGCGCGTCGCTGGGCCTGCTGGGCACGGCGACCAACGCACCGACCGACGGCAGCGGGGTCTCGGGGACGCTGACCGTCACCTACACCGACGGCAGCACCTCGAAGGCGACGGTCGGCTTCTCCGACTGGACGCTCAACGCCGGTTCGACCAAGCCGCTCCCCGGTGACACCACGGCCGTCACGACGGCCTACCGCAACACCGGCAGCGGAGGCCGGGACGGCGTGAAGACCTACGTCTTCGCCACGAAGGTCCCGCTCGACGCGTCCAAGCAGGTCGCGTCGATCACCCTCCCCGTGACGGGCTCGACAGGCACCGACCACCTGTTCGCCTACGGCTTCGGCCAGTAGGACCCGTCGGACACCGAGACGGCGGGCCGGTTCCCGGGGTGCACTCCCCGGATCCGGCCCGCCGTGCTTGTGCCAGGCCGGTGACCGGCGTCATGGACATGCACACCGCCTCCTACACTCGCCGGATGACCAACTACACGTGCACCCATTGCGGCACCGTCGGACTGATGGAAGGTTTCATCGAGGACGCCGGCGAGCACTCGCGCGGCTACGCGCGCTGGATCGAAGGCGCGCTGGAGCGGGGCGTCTTCGGGGGTGCCAAGCGGATGGGCCGGCCCCGCCGGCAGATAGAGGCGTTCCGCTGCCCCAAGTGCGGGCACCTGGAGCTGTTCGCCACCGGCGAGGTGTAGAGCCCGGCTCGGCCCGCCGTCACTCGTGCGGCGGGCGTGGAGTGCATCTCGTTCCGGCAAGCGGAACCCTAGGATCCATTACCGGATAAATGTGATCTTCATGCCCATGTGCGGCATGGGCGGGGCGACCGCGCAACATAAGGAGACGGGATGTCGCACTGCGCCGGGAGAACCCGCTGGAGGCGTTTCGCGGTGGTCCTGCTGCCGAGCGTCGCAGCCTGCGCGGCGGTCTGTGTCGCCATGGCGCAGGGAGTGCTCGCCGCCTCCTTCCTCGTCTCCGGCCGGCCGTTCCAGGTCACCGCCGACTCGCTGACCGCCCGCGGGTTCAGCCTCTACGGCATGGTCGACGTGACCAGGAAACACGGCCTCGTCCCGGTCATGGTCAGCGGCTTCCGGCGTGCCACGATCCGCGGGCTGTGCCAGTCCTACGTCGTCGACATCCCGGTGCTGGGCACGCAGACCCTGCGCCTCACCGGCGGTGGCCGGCCGGCTGAGGCGTCCGACCTGTTCATCGACGCGACCTCCGAGACGGCCCAGGGCGCGACCTTCACCGGCCTGGACATCGGCGTCGCTCAAGGCGCGATCACGAAGGGTCCTGTCAGGCCCGGAGACCGGGACTCGCGGTTCTTCGATCCCGACGGCGTCAGCCAGCAGGCCGTGTCGGCCACCCTGACGGACGTGCGGTCGAACGCCGTGGCCCTCTCCGCCGGCACCATCAGCATCCCCGGTCTGCGCGTACAACTCGAGCACGGCAACCACGCCTGCCCCTGACCGCTGATGCCACCCGCCCCCGACGCGTCTTAAGTCGCCTGTGTGGCATATGCCGTTATGATCCCTTTTATGCCCTGGATCGGGTGGATGCGGCCTCGACGTCCGCTTCGTAAGCGGTGGAGTCCGGCCCTGCTCTCACCGCTGATCCTGACTGTGGTCATCACGTGCCTGGCGTTCTCCACTCCGAGAAAGGTCGCCTTCAGCCGGCTGCTGACCGCCGTGCCGGCCCTCGCCGCGTCCGTCTGGCCCGTGCTGCCCACCGTTCTGCTCGGAGCGGTCTGCGTCGCGATCATGATCGGGCTGAGCCTTGTCTACCCCGACCTGGGCACCTGGTTCACCGTGGGCGCCATCGCCGCCGTCACGGTGGCCGCCGCCTACGCCTGCCATGTCCGCATCCTGCGAGAACAGGCTTTTCTCCAGCTCCGGCTGGTCGCCGACGCGGCGCAGAAGGTGCTCCTGCGTCCGCTGCCCCGCCGGGTCGGCCGCCTCGAGATCGAGTCGATGTACGTGGCGGCCGCCGCGCAGGCCTGCATCGGCGGGGACTTCTACGAAGTCGTCGCCACCCCGTACGGTGTGCGACTGATCATCGGCGACGTGCGCGGCAAGGGTCTGCCCGCCGTGGGAGCGGCCGCGGCGGTGGTCAACTGCTTCCGGGAGGCCGCCTACGACGAGCCGACCCTGGAGGATATCGTCCGCCGCCTCGACACCAGCAGCACCCGGCACAGCTGCACGCAGCCCGGGGAGGACCTGCTGGAGCAGTTCACCACCGTGGTGCTCGCCGAGTTCCCGCACCAGGGCGACTGCCTCAGGCTGCTGAACTGCGGGCATCCGCCGCCCATGCTCCTGCGCGGCGGCGAGCTGCGCGTCCTGGCGCCGAGCACGGCCTCGCCGATGCTCAACCTCGCGGCGCTCATCGGTACCGACTACACCACCGACACGATCGTCTGCGCCCCCGGTGACCAGCTGCTCTTCTACACCGACGGCGTCATCGAGTGCCGCAACTGCGAAGGGGAGTTCTTCGCCCTGCAGGACTGGATGCGCCGCCAGGACCCGGACAGCCCCAGGGCGCTGCTCGACCGGCTTCACCGGGATCTCCTCCGGCACGGCGGCGGACTCAGTGACGATGTCGCGGCCCTCGCGGTGCGCGTCCGCGGCACCGCGCGGGGGGAGACCGCCTGAGCCGCCCGTCGCCGCGGCCGGTGCGGGTGCCGGTCCATCATCGGAGGGCGCCGCTCCCTCCTGCACGACGGAAGGGCCGAAGACGTTCGAGGAACGTGCTTCGGCCCTCCGCGGGGTGTGTCCGGCCGTGCCGTCACGACGTGAGCGGCTCAGGCTGTCGTCGGCCTCCGCGCCGCGGCACGGCCCGAGGCGGTCCGGTCAGCGGCGGCCGGGGTAGCGGTCGTGACCCCGGTGCTCGCCGTACCAGCCGTGGTGCCAGTGCCAGCCGGAGTGCCAGCCCCGGTCGTGGTGCCAGCCCCAGCCGTGGTGCCGGTCCCAGTCGTGGTGCCGGCCCCAGTGCCAGTCCCAGTCCCGGTCCCGGTCCCGGTCGCCGAAGCGGCCGTCGTGGTCGTGGCCGCTCCAGCGGCTGTGCGAGTAGCTCCTCCCGTTGTCGCGGTCGTGGTCGCCTCCGGCGGCCAGGGCCGGCATGGCGGCCGCGGCGACGAGGGCGCCCGAGGCCACACAGGTGGCGATCAGACGGACCGCCGTACGAGACACAGACATGAATCTGTCACCTCACGTTCGTGCACAGCGACCCTGGTGAGGGCCGGTGCGCAATCGGACATTCCCGGCTCGGTGCCGAGGGCCCACACTCTGGCCGGGCGCGGTGGCGCCGGAGCGGTGACAGGATTCGCGTTACAAAGCACGCATATATCCGTAACTCTCCCTTGTATGGGCCATTCATCTGGAGCGGGGCCCGGCCACCGGTCCGTCCCGGCTCCGGAGTGCTCTGCGAGCAGCGAAAAGACGACGGACGCCCGCTGACACCCCTCGCCGTCTCGCGGCCCCGCCTCTCCCGAATGGCCCAACCGCTTCCGTAACGACGGGTGGGGCTCCGCCCGGGGGACGCTCGACCTCCTCCCGGCCGGAGCTCCGACCAGGCTCTTCAGCGGCGGGAATGAATCCGGCGGCGGGCATGTTGGACAGAGCGGTCGTAGTTTTTGTGTCTGTGTTTCACCGCACGCTCGCGAAGAACGACGTCGCGGGCGCCGCCTTCCTTCAGGGAACTGGAGAAGTCGCGTCCAGGCCGGCCCGGGACACCGCACGGTGCGGATCCCGTACCCCGCCCCTGCAAGGAGCAAGAAATGACTCAGGGAACCGTCAAGTGGTTCAACGCCGAGAAGGGCTTCGGCTTCATCGCCCAGGCCGACGGTCCGGACCTCTTCGTGCACTACTCCGAGATCGAGGGCCGCGGCTTCCGTAGCCTCGAGGAGAACCAGCCCGTGGAGTTCGACGTCGTCCAGGGCCCCAAGGGCCCGCAGGCCGCACACGTTCGCGCGCTCTGAGGTACGGCGGGTCGGACATGCCGATCCGATGACCAGGGCCGGTGCCGCAAGGCGCCGGCCCTCGGCATGTCCCCGGCCGCTCGGCCGGCGTGCGGCCACCGCCCGTGTCCGAGGAGCCGGCCGGCCCTTCACACGTCCGTCAGCCGGGCCTCCTCCAGGTCCAGCGCGCGCTGCAGCCGGCGCCGGGTGGTGTCGCTGATGGCGTGGGCGTCGTAGAGGCGCTGCAGTTCGCCGGCCTCCACGGTGATCAGGTCGCGGCGCAGCTGGCGGTAGACGAGGTCGGCGGACTCCGCGGCCGCGCCCCCGGCGCCGTCGTTCTCGGCGAGGCGGTCACGGGCGTCGTCGAGGCGGGCGGTCAGGCCGCGCCGCAACCGGTCGAGAACCACCTCGGGCACCACCTCCAGCTCCGCGAGTTCCTCCAGGCGGGCCAGGCCCGCGTGTGCGAGGTGGGCGCGGGCCTCGGCCTCCTCCCGCGCGGTGTGCGCGGGCTCCAGGGCGATGCCGGAGGCGCGCACGACCGGTGCGAGGGTGAAGCCCTGTCCGACCAGGGTGACGACCACGACCGACGTGGTCAGGACCAGCACCAGCGGCCGGTCGGCCAGCGGTGTGCCGTGCCTCGTCACCTCCGGGATGGACAGCGCCGCCGCCAGCGGCATCACCCCGCGCGTCCCCGCCCAGGTCAGCACCATCGGTATCCGCCAGTTCAGCTTGCCGATCCCGCCCTTGCGCTGCACGACCGCCGACAGCGGCGCCAGCCACAGCAGGCGTACGGCGACCAGCGTCGCGGCGACGGCGAGGGCGTACAGCGGCCAGGCCCGGTCGCTGTGGGGCAGGGCCCGCACCTCGCCGGGGAGGGCCAGCCCGATCAGGCTGAAGACCACGCTCTCCAGCAGGAACACCACCGTGCCGTACACGGCGTGCAGCTGGAGCCGGATGCGGGCGTTGGTGAGCCGGTCGCCCCGGCCGCCGAGGACGACTCCGGCCACCACGCACGAGGTGACGCCGGACGTGTGCGCCGCTTCGGCCAGCAGGTAGGCGGCGTACGGGGTGACCAGCGCGATCACCGTCTCCAGCACCGGGTCCTCGGTACGGCGCCGGATCAGGGTGATCACTCCGGCCACCGCCGTCCCGATCACCGTGCCGCCGCCCGCGAGCAGCAGGAACTGGGCCCCGGCCGCATCCCAGTGCACGGCGGCCGAGGCGATGGCGATGCCGGCCGCCACCCGCACGAGCACCAGCGAGGTGGCGTCGTTGAACAGGCTCTCGGCCTGGACCAGGACCTGCACCCTGGGCGGCAGGGCGAGCCGGCGGCCGAGCGCGGTCACCGCCACCGGATCGGTGCTGGCCAGCACCGCGCCCAGGACGAACGCCATCTGCCAGGACAGCGGGGTCACCAGGGACGCCACCACGCCGACGGCCGCCGCGGATGCCAGCACCAGGCCGATGGCGAGGATCCCGACCGGTTTCCACACCGCGCGCAGCTCCCGCCACGGCATGTCCTCGGCGCTCGCGTAGAGCAGCGGCGGCAGCACCACGAGCCCGATGACGTCCGGGCTGATCTCGATCTGCGGGGTGCCCGGCAGCAGCGCCACGGCGAGACCGGCGACCACGAGCAGTGAGGGGGCGGGAATCCGCCAGCGGCGGGCGAAGGTGGCGACCACCGTGGCGAGGACCACGAGGGAGAGAACCGTACCGACGCTGCGCATGCCGTCCCCCGGGGGATGCGGAAGGGGATTGCGGAAGCCGCCCCGGCTCCCGGCCGACCAGACTTCCCGGCACACCTGCGTTCACCCTATCGGGTCGGGCCACGCCAAAAAAGCGTCAAGGTCACCGGCGCCGCCGCCGCGCAACAGCCGGCCCGTACGAACCGGGAGCCGTACGGGTGCCGTCGAAGGCGCCGGGGCCGCCGTAAGGGGGTCGTCAACGGTGGCCGGATCCGGACGGAGAAACGGTTTCCTCAGAGGCGCCCGTTTCCGCCGAACCTCACTCCAGGAGTTCGCGATGGCCGATCCGGCCTTCGTCGTCACTCCCTGGAGCTGAACATCGCGCTGAAGGACCTCACAGCGAAGCACTGACGGCCTGGTTCGCGGCGACTACACCCATGCGGCTTCGTGTCGCAGTGGTCCGGCGCACACCCCCTTGTGTGTGATGACTCACGCCCGACCACGTCCATGTCATGCCCGCGACCGATCCCCGGGCCCAAGTCGTGATCGGCGCCTGTCGCCGGTCGAGCGGCGCGGTGAACACCGAGGTCGGCGGTGTGACTGACGACCCGTTTGGTGATGGTTTGTCACCTCTTCGGTATGGGGCTCATATAGGGCACAACGGTCGTGACGTCGTTCACTCGTCACACAGTCCAATGAGGGTCTAATGCGAAGTAGAGTGCGATGACCGCGTCTTGACCCTACTCCGCCGAAGAAGGTGGAAATTCGGGCGCTTTCTGCCAACCATGCAATTTCGGGAGAAAGGTGCGTATCGTGGGCGCCTACTTGTGTCCTCCGGCCGTGATACACGGCGAACATGCAGTGGAAACCGGCCAGATACTGGCAGAGGTGCGGAGCCGGCATCCGCAGGCGCCGTGGCTGCCGCGCATCGACAGCATCGCCGCGAGCACGGGCATCGTCTCCCGCGGGTGGATGCTGCCGCTGGAGGCGGCCACCGCGCCCGGCGGCGGGAGCGGACTGCGAACTCCTGGCGTCGGCCCGGCCCGTGAGGCACTGGCCCGCGACGGCTTCACCGACGAGGAAGTGAACCGCGTGATCGCGGCGCTGGAAGCGATACCGGCGCCGCAGACCATCGAGGAGCGCACCGCGCCGGCCTGGGCGGCCGTCCAGTCGTACGGTGAGCGCGCCGCCCGCCAGGCCCTGGAGACCGCCGGACTGGACGCCGCAGACGTCGACTGCCTGATCACCAGCCACTCCACCACCCCGGCCCTGCCCGGGCTGGACCTGTCCCTGCTCAACCAACTCCCGCTGCGCGACGACGTGCTGCTGCTGCCGGCCACCCAGTGGGCCTGCATCGCCGGCACCCGGTCGCTGGCGCTGGCGGCCGAGCTGGTCGCCGCGGACCCCGACCGGGTGGTGCTGGTCGTGATCTCGGAGGCGCTGAGCACGACCTACCAGCCCGCCGACGACACGCTGGAGTCCCTGATCGTCCGGCTGCTGTTCGCGGACACCGCGGTGGCCGCGGTGGTCACCGGCCGCCCCAGGACGGAGTCGGTCCTGCGGCTGGACGCGGCCTGGCACCACACCCTGCCCGGCACCTCGGACCTGCACCGGCTCGACACCCGGTCCGACGGCACGCATTTCGTGATGGACCGGCGCGGGCCGCGTGCCGTGCAGGAGACGGTCGCCGCGATGTGGAAGTGGCTGCACGGACGCCACCAGCACGACGCCGAGGCATGGCATCCCGATCTGCTGCTCGCGCACCCCGGCGGCACCCGGGTGCTGGAGTACATGGAGCAGACGATGCCCGACGCGTGGCCGGAGGATCTGCTCGCCTACAGCCGGGACAGCTACACCACCGGCAACCGCGGCGGCGCCGCCGTGCTCGACATCCTGCGGCGCGCGTGCGACGCCGGTCAGAAGACGGGCAGCCGTACGGTCCTGTACGCGGCCGCGCCCGGACTGACCGCCACGGCCCTGGAAGGCGAGTGGCTCTAGCCGGGGCCCGCCGCTCTCATACCGGCCGGGCCGTCACGCGCCCAGTTCCGCCCAGACGGCCTTGCCGGTCTCGGTCCACCGCACGCCCCAGCGTGTGGTGAGCTTGTGGACGACGTGCAGGCCGCGCCCGCTGTCGTCGAGCAGTTCACCACGGCGCAGGCGCGGCAGGCCGTTGCCGTTGTCGCCCACCTCGCACGACAGGCGCCCTCCGGCCCGCACCAGCCGCAGCGAGACGGGACCGGTGCCGAACCGGACGGCGTTGGTGACCAGTTCGCTGATCACCAGCAGCGCACTGTCCCGCACCGGGTCACTGATGTGCCATTGCCGCAGCAGCGGGGAGGCCAGCTCGCGGCTGCGGGCGGCGGTGTCGCCGCGGGCCGGCAGGCGCCAGGTCGCGGCGTCCCGGCTGCGGCGGCCGGACATACGGGCGAGCAGCAGCGTCACGTCGTCCCGAAGGCGCCCCCGCGGTGCCAGCGCGGCGACCACGCGACGCGCGGCCGACTGCAGGTCGTCCCAGGGATGCACCTCGCGCACCACGTCCGTCAGCCGGCCGATGCCCTCGTCGATCGAGGCCGTCGGATCCTCCACCAGGCCGTCGGTGTAGAGGGCGAGAAGCGAGCCGGGCGGAGCGGCGAACTCCTGCACGTCGAACGGCTCCCGCACGGCGAACTCGGCCCCCAGCCCCGGGTGGGGCTGCGCCGCGACCGTCTTGGCGGAGCCGTCGGGATGGACGAGGACCGGGGGCAGGTGGCCGGCGTTGGACATCACGATCCGGTGGTCGACCGGATCGTAGACCGCGATGCAGCACGTCGAGCCGAGCGCGCTGTAGCCGGCCGCCAGGCCCGCCTCCGTGTCGTCGAGGAGGGTGACCGTCTCGTCCAGGCGCTCCAGCACCTCCCCGGGGCCCAGCCCGGCCGACAGCAGCGCGCGGGCCTCCATGCTCAGCTGGCCCATGGCAGCCGCCGCCCCGAGACCGTGCCCCACGACGTCGCCGACCACCAGCGCGGTACGGTCGCCCGGCAGCGGAAAGCTGTTCACCCAGTCACCGCCCACGCCGGCACTGTCGGGGGTGGTGGGCTCGTAGACGCTGGCGACCTCGATGGTGTCGCTGCCGACCCGCGGCAGCAGCCGGCGCTGCAGCGCCAGGACCTGGGCGTGCTCACGCTGATGCTGGCGGGCCAGATCCACATGGCGGGCGGTCTTCGCCACGAGTTCCTGCAGATCGAGCAGCTCACTGCCGCGGAAGAGGCGCTCCGGACGCCGCCACACCTCGGTCACGCCCAGCACGATGGGTCCGGACGAGCCTTCCGGTCCTTCCACGACCAGCGGTATGCACGCGACGCTCATCGGCCGGTCGCCGGGCACCAGGGCGCGCACCAGCTTGGGATCTTTCAGCACCCCCTCGATCGCCTCACGGTCGGGGATGACGATGGGCTGCGGTTCGTCGTCGCGCATGACCGCACCGGCCAGCAGCCGGCTCGCCTCGCGGGGGAGGTTGTCCCCGGGTGTCAGATACCCCTCGGGCCAGGCGCGGTCCGGCACCAGGGCCGCGCGCCGCAACCGGATGCGGTCCTGCGCCTGCTCGGTGACGGCCTCTCCCGTCCACACGGCGTAGTCGAGGTCGACGGCGGCCACGTCCCCCCACGCCAGCAGGGACTGGGCCAGGGACTGCGCGGTCTCGCCGATGTCCAGGGACGTGCCGATCGCGGTCGCCGAGGCGTACAGGTGCAGCCGCTTGGCCATGGCGATCAGCGAGACCGTCAGCCCTTCCTGCGGTGGCGCGGCCGGCAGGATGCTCATCGAGACCACGAGCTCCGTCCCGTCGTCCCGCCGCAGTCGCTGGACCCGGGCGACGTGCGCCTCCCCCGTCTCGAGGACCCGCTGCAACCGCTGTGTCACCGTCGGCACGTCACCGGGCGGCAGCAGATCGGTGAAAGCCGTTCCCGGCGCGGCCTTCACGCCCTCGAAAGGGGCGGCGTCCAGATTGCAGGCGGTGATCCGCAGATCCCGGTCGAGGGTGACCGCCCCGAGAATCTGCTCCTGACCCCCGTTGTCCGGCTCGGCGCACGCGGGCCGGCGGTCACGATGCTCGTCCGGGGGAGCGGCAGCGCCGGTGCCCGCCCTCTTTCCGCCCCTGGGGATGTAGTTCGCCAGGGCGCCGCTGACCATGTCGAACGGCGAACCAGAGGAAGCGGAGGGTGTGGGGTCCATGCAGCTCCACCCAGCTCACTGACTCCCGGCGCGTGCCGGAAAGCGTTCCCGAGTCCGTGCGATCAAGCCCCGAGATCCCTTACCGCACACCTCCTGGATAGCACACATACCCTGCCCGCCGAAGAGACGAAGGCGAGGGCTGAACCCCGGGAGGGCCGTGCGCCACCGGTCACGCCGCAGCGGCATCCCGCGGAGTCCGCCGCCATGGGGGGCGGGGCGGCACCGGACGCCATGAGCCGGCCGACGGCACGTCCGCGGAC
Source organism: Streptomyces sp. NBC_00557 (assembly GCF_036345995.1). Taxonomy (NCBI): domain Bacteria; kingdom Bacillati; phylum Actinomycetota; class Actinomycetes; order Kitasatosporales; family Streptomycetaceae; genus Streptomyces; species Streptomyces sp. NBC_00557. The sequence continues at coordinate 297,559 of NZ_CP107796.1, read as the reverse complement.
GGTGACCACGCCTTCGGCCCCGTGCCGGGTGATGCTCGGTCCTCCTCCCCATCGTCGCCCGCGACCAGCCCGGGCGCGACCGGGTCGCGCAGCCCCGGCGGGGTGTCCGCGGCTGCTGCCCGCCTGTGCGTGAGAGGGATCGTGTCCATGACGCGTTATAGCGTTACTCTTTCCCTCGCGTCGCCGCGTGCGCCGCTCGGAGACTTCGGACGAGACCAGGACGGAAGCATGTCGGGAGAGATGTCGCCCACCGGGAAGCGCTCCGGTCCCGGCTCGCCGCCCGAGCTGCGCGCCTCGCACGCGGACCGGGACCGCGTGGTCGATGTGCTGCGCATCGCGGCGGGCGACGGCCTGCTGACCGCCGAGGAGCTGGACGAGCGCCTGGAAGCCGCTCTGTCGGCGCGGACTTTCGGCGAGCTGGCCGAACTCACCGCCGACCTGCCGCCCGTGTCGGCCACGGCCGGGGTGACGGGAGCAGAGGTCAAGGACGTCGTCCGGATCGAACAGGTCTTCAGCGGAGCCGTCGAGCGCTCAGGGCGCTGGGTGGTGCCGCGGAGGCTGGAACTCGCGGTGACGTACTGCGACGTCACGCTCGACTTCACCGAGGCCGTGATCACGCACGACACCCTGCGGATCGACGTGAACATGGCCGGGAAGACCCTGACGCTGGTCACGCGGCCGGGCGTCGTGGTCGACGTCGACGGCCTGCGGCTGGTGCACAGCAGGGTCACGTACCGCCACACCCCGACGGATCCCGGCACTCCGGTCACCCTGCGCGTGGAGCTCGTCGGGGAGAAGGCCCACGGCCGCGTCGTGGTACGGCCCCCGCGCCGGACGCTCGGACAGTGGCTGCTGCGCAGGCCCGCATTTCCTTCGTCAGGCGATTGACCCCGTCGCCGGGAACCGCCCGCCGCGCTCGGCCCGGCGGCCGGGACGACGGTGCATGGTGCGCTGTCCGGGGCGAGCGGGTCAGTCGCCGGCTTCCTCCTCCGGCCCGGGCGCGTCACCGATGGCGACACGCAGGTCGTGCACGCCTTGCAGGATGTCGATGAGTGCTTCTTCGGCTCCGCTCAGCGCGTGCCGGGTTCCTTCCGTGTCGCCGCGGTCGGCGTGCACCTGGGCGCCGAGCACGTACACCGCGGTCATGACGGCGGCGAAGGCGGCCTCCCGGCCCGGCGGCAGCTCTTCGTCCTCGGGTTCGGAGACCTGTACCGCGGTGCGCTGCAGCCGGTTCGTCAGGACGTTGACCGCCACGCCGGGATCACCGCTCAGCTGTTCCCCCCAGCCGAGCAACGTCTCGAGGACGTCCTCGATCTCCCCTTCCTCGGTGAGCCGGGTCGCGGCCGTGATCTCGAGCTCCGTCTTCGCCAGCAGGCGGCCCAGGAGCTGCAGACGGTCGTCCTCCTGCGCCGCCTCGGGCCGCCGCTCCGGCTCTGCCGCGGGCTCGGCCGCCAGTGCGGCGAGCGCTGCGCGGATCTGCTCGGCACTTACCGGGTGCTCGCTAGGGATGCTCACGCTTTCAGCTTCACCCAGCGAAGCGGGGCTCGCCCGCCCGGCACGTTCGAGTCCGAGCCGAGTTCCACCACCCAGACCAGCGCGCCACCGCCCGGGCCGCCGAAGGCACAGGCCGCTCTCACGCGCCGGTGACTCCGTCGATCCGCTCCCGAACGAGGTCCGCATGACCGTTGTGACGGGCGTATTCCTCGATCATGTGCACCATGATCCAGCGCAGGGAGACTCCCGGGCCGCCGACGTGCCCGGCTTGCTGTTCGGACAGGCCTCCGGAGTCCTCCAGCGATGCGTCCCCGATCAGCTCGCGCCCCCGGGCTATCTCCGCGCGCCAGACGGCCGTCACCGCGTCGATCCCTCGTTCGGGATGCAGGGCGAAGCCGTCGGGTTGCCCTCCCCGAAGACCGGCGGCAGGTCCTGACCTGCGAAGACACGCTGGAACCAGGTGCGTTCCACCTCCGCCATGTGCTGCATGAGACCGAGCAGCGTCATCGATGACGGGGATGCCGCGGCGCGCCGCAATTGGTCGTCATCGAGCCCGGAGCACTTCAGGGCGAGTGTCGCGCGGTGAAAGTCCAGCCATGCTTCCAGCATGGTGCGCTCGTCGGCGTAGGGGGGCGGGACAGGCCGTCCATCCGGTGTCGTGGTCATGAACACACCCTGGCAGCAGACGACCGTTGACCACGACCGTCTTCGCCGGCGACGAACGGCCCTGCCATCAGGCTCGCAGGCAGCCGGTGACGTCCCGCCCGGAGCGGCGTGTTGACGGTGCCGCGCCATCGCGGACGACTCGCTACGTCCAGCGCATGCCGATGGCGGAGAGCTTTTTGATCCGTTCGGGGGAGAGGGTCGCTGCTCTGCTGCGCTGGTTGCTGATCCACGCGCCCAGTTTGAGTTCCCGGATCTCCCGGCCCTCGCCGCCGGCGCTGTCCCGGCGGGCCTCGATGACGACCCGTTCGACGTGTTTGCGCGGTACCCGCAGGTGGCCCTCGCGCCGGTAGAACTGCTGGGCCGCGGCGTAGTTGAGGGCCCACTTGTCGGCGTGGCTGCGGCGCGGCTCGGGTTTCTCGTCCTGGGCCGCGGGCTCGATGCCGAGGACGTGCTCGCACAGCCACTGCTGCGCGGTGGTGAGCCGGTCCCAGCCGAGCCGCTGGGCGCGCACCCAGCGCCCGAGGTCCTCGCCCTGGCGTACGGCCTCGCCCGGCGCCGTGGGCAGTGTGCCGCCGGCCTCGAGGTGCAGCCGGACCAGATGGAAGCAGCGCTGCCATGCCACCGGCCAGGCCGGGCACCACGACGGGTCGATGTCCTCCAGCCGCTCGCGCCGTTCCTGGGACAGCACCCCTCCCGGCGCCTCCACCGGCAGGCCCTCGGCATCCTGCTGCTCGATCTCCGCGGCCCGGCGCGCGGCGGCCCGCTGGTTCTTCAGCCAGATGCCGACCTTGTAGCCCTGGTACGTGGCGTCCAGCGGGGCCAGGAGGTGCCCGTTCTCCTCGGCCCACCCCCGCGCGGCGGCCAGGCCCTCCTCCCAGGCCACATCGAAGTGGCTCCAGATCATGCCGAGCCGTTCCAGTTGCTCGACACGGCCGGCGTCCAGCGTCCCGCGGGCGTGGAACCTGCGGGCGTCGGCGATCCACTGCCCCAGCGGGAACCCGGCGAGCGAGGCCGGCCACCCCTCGGCCTCCGCCTCCGGCTCGTCGCGGCCCGGCACGCGGTAGGTGAACGGGACCCTCAGATCACCGTGCGCGCGGGCGTAGAGGGACGCGGCTTCGACGCCGCGGCGCCAGTGGGCGTGCTCGGGATCGAGGACCCGCAGGTTGATGAAGGCGGCCAGCCGGGCGGGGTCACGCGGGGTGGAGAACTTCAGCAGTTCCCGGGCCGGCGCCGACAACCGGTCGCCTCCGCCGCTGCCGGCGCCCTCGTCCTCCTCGCCCCCGCTGCGGCTCTGCACGCCCCTGACCCGGCTCTGGGCCTGCGGCTGGGCGAGCTGTTCCACGACACGGGCATCGTGCGCCCGGAGCGCCTCCAGGAGTTTGGCGAGGCCGCCGTACGCCCGGCTGGTCAGCATGGTGTCCGGCGTCTCTCCCGGCCCGAGCAGGACGGGCACGACGAGGGAGGCGGTCTTGCCTTCGCCGGGCCGCATCCGCAGGGCCCGGCCGACGGCCTGTACGAGGTCGGGCATGGAGCCGCGTACGTCGGCGAAGTAGACCGAGTCGCAGTCGCGGGTGTCGACGCCCTCGCCCAGCACCTTCACGGATCCCAGGAAGCTCTTGTCCACCGCGGTGCCGTCGGTCGCGACGCCTCGGGCGAACTCGGTGAGGACGCGCTTGCGGTGGACCGGCGGGTGATCGCCGCACAGCCAGTCGGCCCAGACCGTCTCGGGGTACAGCGCCGGGTCCTGAGCACGCAGCCGTGCGGCGACGCCGGGAAGGCCGGCCGCGAACGCCTCGGCCTCCTTCACCAGGTGGTGGAAGACGAGCGTGCGCCGGAAGTCCTCCTCGGCCGACGCCTTCACCAGCGCGGCCTGCAGAGCGGCGAGCCGCGCCCCGCGCACCCGGTCCGAGCGGCCTTCGATGCCCAGGAGCTGGGCGGCCTGCAGCTGGGTGTCGGTGATGTCCAGGCACACGACCTGGTACGGCGCGCAGATGCCCCGGTCGATCGCCTCCGAGAGCGTCAGGGTGTGGCAGCGCGCCCCGAACGGCCCGGCAGGGTCGTCCTCCATCGAGGCCACCAGCTCGCCCGGCACGCCCGGCCCGCTGTCCTCGTCGAGCTGCCACAGCCGGGGCGTGGCCGTCATGTACAGGCGCCGCAGGGCGGGGATACGGGTGTTGTCGTGGACGACCGCCCAGGGCTTGCCGATCCGCCCGGAGGTCCGGTGCGCCTCGTCGACCACGATCAGATCCCAGCCCGGAAGCCCGGCGGCGTGTGCGCGCTCCAGCGTGCCCAGCCCGAGCGAGGCGTACGTGGCGAACACGGTCACCTTGTCGAACGGCCGCACCCAGTCGACCAGCTCGCCCGCGTCCGTGGTGTTGGGGAACGCCGCCTCCTCCCCGCGCAGGGAGGACACCCCGATCATCGGCCCCGTACGGCCGCCGTCGCGCCACGCGGCCTCGGTCTGCGCGAGCAGGTCCAGCGAGGGCACGAGCACCAGCACACGGCCGGCCCGCAGCTCCTCGGCGCTGCGCACGGCGACGAGAGTCTTCCCCGAGCCGGTCGCCATGACCACCTGAGTCCGCAGCCCGCGCTCGGGAACGGTGCGGTCCGCAGGCAACTCGAGCGCGCGGAGGACCGCGTCCACCGCCTCGCGCTGGTGAGCGCGCAGAGTCTTCGTCACGTTCCCGTCCTCGACGTCCTGGGCTTGCACCCTTGCCTTCCAGCATGCAGGGGGCCAGGTCGGAGGCTAGCGGGTGGTCACGCATACGCACGGGCCGACCGTGACGGCCGGGCGGCCGTGATCCGTGAGGACGGGCCGGCTCCGCCGGACGGCGCGACCGCGGCACGGATGTGATCGTCTCCGGCGGGAAGCAACGTCGCGGCGGCCGAGGCCGAGCAGCCCCGGCCGATCCGCTTCAGGACGCCCGCAGCACAGGAGGCCGGGGAGTCCCCGAGGACCCGCCGGCGCGTTCATCGTGTTCTGCTGCGTCCGCGTCCGACGCCGACGGCCCGTGGGCAGCCTCGCGCAGGCCGCCGTGCGCCTCGGGCAGCGGGTGTCCCGGTCTGTCGCCTCAGAACCTCTCTTCCGGGTGGCCGCCGGGCGTGATGGGCATGGGGTCGGTGAGGTTCTCCGGCGCCGTGGTCCACTCGATGCCGCCTCGCCGCGGGGCCAGCCAGGCGACCGGCGTCGGCGCCGTGCCCTCGGGGGCGATGGCGCGCAGGATTCCGCGCCGCCCTGTCGCGGAGTCCGTCACCAGGTGACCGAGCCACGGGTGGGAGCGGTGCATCAGGCCCGTGGAGGTCACGGCTGCTCCCCGCGGGGACCCGGTGCCGGTGCTCGTCGGCGGTGTGGTGAGGAGCGCTCTGTGGGGGGACATGGTGGTTGCCTTCCATCCGGGGCCGGGACGCGAGGATGTGGAGTGGCGGCGATGCCTTGCCGACAGCCGTGTTCGATTCGATGTGCGGGCCGTCGAACGTCTGGGCGTCTCAACTTCCCTCGAGGCGCGGGTTGTTGGCGATGGGGGCCCGGGCGTCCGGCTGGTCCGCTCACGATGTAACTATGCTCGCAGTCGACTTCACGCTGCAACTGCTTCCCTGATAATTTCAGCCAGGCGGTATCCAGTTGGTAACACCGCCAAAGCGTTATGCTGCGCGCCATGGTGACTGACCGTCAGGGAATGGGGTCTGCGTGATGGAGGGCCGTTCGGGGGCGGGGACCAGCGCGCCGACAGTGCTTCGGATGATCCTCGGCCGGCGGCTGCGGGAGAGGCGGCAGAGCGCCGACGTGTCGCTGGAGGACGCCGCCAGGGCCCTGCGGGTGAAGCCGCTGACGATCCGGCGCCTGGAAAAGGCGGAGGTCGCTCTCAAGCCCCTGTACGTGGAGAAGCTGCTGGAGGCGTACGGCGCCGACCGCCAGGAGATCGACGAGTTCGTCGCCCTCGCCGAGCGGGCCAACGAACCGGGCTGGTGGCACGCCTACCGCGACGTGCTGCCCAGCTGGTTCTCCGCCTACGTCAGCCTGGAGAGCAGCGCCAGGACTCTGCGCACCTATGAGCCGCACTACGTCACCGGGCTCCTGCAGACGTACGACTACGCGCGCGCCGTCCTGCGCGGCGGGTTCCCGAACGACAGCGAGGAAGACCTCGAGCGGCGCGTCCAGTTGCGGCTGCGCCGGCAGAACCTGCTGGAGGGCAAGGACGCTCCCACGCTGTGGGTGGTGATGGAGGAGGCCGTCCTGCACCGCGTCGTCGGCGGTGCCGAGGTGATGCGCGCGCAGATCGACCGGCTCCTCGAGGCCTCGGAGCTGGAACACATCAGCATCGACGTCGTTCCCTTCTCCGCGGGCGCCCACGTCGGCGCGTGCGCCCCCTTCACCTACTTCCGGTTCGAGGAGCCGGAGCTGCCCGACGTCGTCTACAGCGAGATCCTCACCGCCTCGATGTACCTGGACCAGCGTTCCGACGTCGCCGCCCATCTGGAAGCGCACAACCGGATGTCGCTGCTGACCTCGTCCGCAGACAGCAGGGCGCTCTTGCAACACATGCGCAAGGAGTACTCATGACCACAAGCCATGGCAGGGTCTACAACGGGATGCCCGCTTCCGACCTCGGTGAGCACGGCTGGGAGTGCCCGTGGAGCGGGCCCAACGGGGGCCAGTGCGTGGAGACCAAGCAACTCGCCGACGGCCGTGTCGCGCTGCGGCAGTCGACGGATCCTTCGGGGCCCGCGCTGATCTACACCACCGCGGAGATCAGCGCGTTCCTCGAAGGAGTCAAGAAGGGCCTAGCCGATCATCTGGTGGCCGGCTGAACCCCCGGCGCGATCGGGAGAAGCCGCCGCCACGAGGCCGACCCCTCGCCCTCAACGCCACGCAACCATCGGAAGGGAAGAGCATGAGCAGCACGTCGGCCTCGCGGGACATCGACACCAGCAGGCCCCACTCCGCACGCATGTACGACTACTACCTCGGCGGCAAGGACCACTTCGAGGTGGACAAGCAGGCAGCCGAGGCTGTCGCGTCGGTGTATCCGGGGATCTTCGTGTGCGCCCGTGAGAACCGGTCCTTCATGCACCGGGCGACTCGCGTGCTCGCGCGGGAGTACGGCATCCGCCAGTGGCTGGACATCGGCACCGGCATCCCGACCGAGCCGAACCTGCACCAGGTGGCCCAGTCCGTCGTCCCCGAGGCCCGGGTCGTCTACGCCGACAACGACCCTCTCGTGCTGAAGTACGCCGAGCGCCTGATGCGCAGCACGGTCCAGGGCCGCACCGCGTACATCGAGGCCGACGTCAACGACCCCGCCGCCCTGCTGGACGCGCCCGTCCTCACCGAGGTGCTGGACCTGAACAAGCCGGTGGCGCTGTCCCTCAACGCCCTGATGCACTTCGTCCCGGACCGGCAGGACCCGTACGGGATCGTCAGCCGTCTGCTCGACGCCCTGCCCTCCGGCAGCGCCCTGGCGCTGAGCCACTGCACGCCCGACTTCGATCCGGACACCTGGCAGAAGGTCACCGACATCTACGTCGACGCGGGAACCCCGGTGCAGTTCCGCACCCGCGCCGACGTCGCCCGCTTCTTCGACGGCCTGGAACTCCTCGACCCCGGCATCACGCTGGGCCACCGCTGGCGTCCCGACCCGCCGAGCGAGGGCGCCGCCGGGGCCCAGCCGCCCACGGACGCCGAAGTCAGCCTGTGGACGGGTGTCGGCATCAAGCCGTAGCCGTCACAGCGGCCTCTCCTTTCCCGAGCTGGTCCTCCGGCACCGGCGCCGCCGGGCGGCCGCCCGCGGCGCCACCGTGAGCGGCACCGGCCGGGGCCCGGCGATCCCGGCCGTCCGGACGTGCCGGGCCAACCTTGACTGGCCATTGTCAAGATGGCGCCGCTGCCGCCGGCAGAGGGGGAGCGGATCAGTGAGAGGATTGGGAGAGTGACAGCAAGAACCAGTGACATCGAGAAGGCGACCGAGGTCCTGCGCGCCGGGGGCCTCGTGGCTCTCCCGACCGAAACCGTCTACGGCCTCGGCGCCAACGCCGAGGACCCCGCCGCCGTCGCGCGCATCTTCCAGGTCAAGGGACGCCCGCCGTCCCACCCGCTGATCGTCCACATCGGCGGCGCCGAGCACCTGGACGACTGGGTCGCGGACGTGCCCGCGACCGCGCGCCTACTGGCCGAGCATTTTTGGCCGGGGCCCCTCACGCTGGTCCTGCGGCGCGGTCGACGGGTGCCCCTCGAGGCCACGGGCGGGCTGGAGACGGTGGCCGTGCGCGTCCCCGGCCACCCGGTCGCGCTCGAGTTGCTGTCGGCGTTCGGCGGCGGTGTCACGGCTCCGTCCGCCAACCGCTTCGGCTCGGTCAGCCCCACCACGGCGGACCACGTCCGGGCGGAGCTCGGCGACGCCGTCGACTTCGTACTGGACGGCGGCCCCTGCGAGGTCGGTGTCGAGTCGACCATCGTCGACGCCACGGGCGACACCCCGAGCATCCTCCGGCCGGGCGGCGTGACGCGCGAGGACCTCGAAGCGGTGCTGGGCCGCCCGGTCGCGGTGCCCTCGACGAGCCGGGTCCGGGTGCCGGGCCAGCACCCCTCGCACTACGCGCCGCGGGCGCGGGTCGTCCTCGTCGAGCCGGAGAAGGTCGTCATCGAAGCGGAGCTCGCACAGGAGCTGGGGCACAAGGTCGGCGTCTTCCTTCCCCCCTCCCTCGCCGACGCTCCGGTGCGGGCACACGCCGTCGTGGCGGTCCCCGGTTCGACCGCCGCCTACGCGCGGAGGCTGTACGGGTTCCTGCGCGAGCTGGACGAGCGCGGGTGCGACCTCATCATCGCGTCCCTGCCGGTGGAGGAGGGACTGGGCCTGGCGATCGCCAACCGGCTCCGCCGCGCCGCGGGACCCCGGCCCTCCTGAGCGGCCGTACCCTCACCGTCCCGATGTGCCGGGTTTGAGTCGGTTCGTTACGGTCGGCCAGTCCCTCGCGGGTCTTGATCCGGCGCACCGGGACGGTTGTGGCGCTTCGACCAGATTTTGGTCAAGGTGTGTTCATTCCGCGGATGTGCGCCGCGAGTCCGGGCAGACTGAGGCGCGGAGGGGGGAAGTCCTGCGCCGGCGACGGCTCGGCAGGGCGTCCCGAGATGGCGCGCCGCCCTGGGGAGGGGCGGCGGTCGATCGGTGGGGGATGCATGACGCAGTCGCTTTCCGGGCAACGCCCTGCCCGCAGGCGGGTGGCCGACGGCCACCGCGGGCTTCCGTGGGTCGTGGTGGGCGCCGGCCCGTACGGGCTGTCGGTGGCGGCACATCTACGGGCCGCGGGGGTCCCCGTGCGGGTCTTCGGCGAGGTGATGGGCAGCTGGCGCCATGCGATGGCCACCGGGATGTTCCTGAAGTCCACGCCGGACGCCGTGGATCTGTCGGTCCCGGAGCCCGGCGGCCGGCTGGCGGACTTCCGGCGCCTGCACGGCGAACCGAGGCTGACCGAACTGACGCCGATCCCGTGCGAGGTGTTCGTACGCTACGGCCAGTGGTTTCAGAAACAGTACGTCGGTGACGTCGATCCGGTCCGCGTCGTGGGTGTCGACCACACGGAGGACCGCGGTGCCCTGAACGTCCGGCTGGACGACGGCCGGCACATCGCGGCGGCCGCCGTGGTGGTGGCCACCGGCCTGAACGGGCTCGCCCACGTGCCGGCCGCACTACTGCCCCTGGCCCCCGAAGGGACCGGCCCTGCGGCCCTGGTGTCGCACACCAGCCACCACAGCGATCTCTCCTGCTTCGCCGGACAACGGGTCGCGGTCATCGGCGGCGGCCAGTCCGCCCTCGAGAGCGCCGCGCTCATGCATGAAGCCGGGGCTGAGGTGCTGGTGCTGGTGCGGGAGCGGAAGGTCCGGTGGGGATCGGTCCCGCAGCCGGACAGGCCCCTGCCACGACGGCTCGCCCGGCCGGCTTCTCCGCTGGGGCCCGGCTGGACGCTGGCGGCGGTGTGCCGGGCGCCCGGGGCCGTGCGGCGCCTGCCGCCCGCGGCGCGCATGCTGCTGTTCCGGCGGGCGCTCGGACCGTCGGGCGGCTGGTGGCTGCGCGACCGGGTCGAGGGCGTGGTGCCGGTGCGCACCGCATGCCGCGTGGTCCGCGCCGAGGCAGCCGGGACGGAGGCCCGCCTGGAGCTGGCCGGGCCGGCCGGTCCGCCGGAGACGCTGACCGTCGATCATGTGCTGGCCGCCACCGGCTACCGCCTCGACCTGGGCACGCTCCCCTTCCTGCTCCCGGAGGTGCTCCGCGACGTCGAGTGCGTGCCCGGTTCGAAGGCGCCTCGGCTGAGCAGCCGGTTCGAGTCCTCGGTACCCGGCCTCTACTTCACCGGCTCCCTCGCCGCCCCCACCTTCGGCCCCATGCTGCGCTTCGTGGCAGGAACCCGCTTCGCCGCCACACGCATCGCGTACGACGCCCTCCAGCGAGCGATCCGGCACTGACCGGCAGCGATCAGCGGAGGTCCCGCGTCGGCCCTGCCGTCGCGGGACCGGGCGGAGTTGCCTGCTTGTGCCCGAGCCGCACACCGGCACCACCGCCCCGGTGCCGCCGCCCCAGGGCGACACCAGCAACTCGAAGCCGAGCACCGGCATCGCGCCGCCGTATTTCTTTGCCCTACCGCTCGGACATGGTCGTCGCCCAGCCCTGGTCGACCGTCTTCCTCGCCTTCTCCAGTTGCGCGTCCGTCGGGAACTGCGGTGTTCCCTCGACGATCGGCAGTCGTGCGGCGGCGGCCGTGTCGAGGGTGCCGTTCTGCCTCATGGCGTCCATGAGCACAGGACGGGCGTAGCCGTGCAGCCGGAGGTTCTGGCCCTCCGGGCTGAAGAGGTACTCCAGCCAGAGACGGGCAGCCGCCGGATGCGGGGCTTTCTTGTTGACGGCCAGGGCGTAGTACTGGGCGAAGCTTCCGTCGAAGGGGATCGCGACCTGCCAGTCGACGCCCCTGCGGCCGAGCTGGTCGGCGTAGTGGAGGTTGATGTAGTCCCAGTTGATGCTGATGGGGGTACGGCCGTCCTCGACGGTCGTCGTGTTGGAGTTGAGGGGGTTGAAGTTGCCCGTCTTCTTCAGCTCGGCGAAGAAGTCGAGGCCGGGCTGGATGTTGTCGAACGACCCGTGGTTGGCCAGTGCGGCGGCGTAGACGCTGGCGAAGGCGGTGGCCGACCTGGGCGGGTCGCCTTCGAGCGCGACCTTGCCCTTGTAGGCGGGCTTCAGCAGGTCGGCGAACGTCTGCGGGCAGGTCTTCACCCGGTTGGCGTCGCACCCGATGGAGATGTAGCCGCCGTAGTTGTTGGACCAGCGGGCCTCTGCGTCCTTCTGGTTCTCGGGGATCGAGTCGTACTCGGCGACTTTGTACGGCGCGAGCAGGTTCTGCTGCGCCGCGCTCCGCGCGAACGTGTCGCCCACGTCGACGACGTCGGGGGCTGTCGGCTTTTTCCCGCTCTTCCTCAGGGCGTCGATCTCGTCCTCGCTGTGGCCCTGCGGATCCTCGACGGTGACCTTGATCCCGTACTTCTTCTCGAAGCCCTGGATCAGGCCGCCGTAGTTCGCCCAGTCGCGCGGCAGCGCGATCGCGGTGAGCCTGCCCTCGTGTCTCGCCGCGGCGGTCAGAGCGCGCATGCCGCCCGCGTTCGCGGCGGAGGTGGCCGCCGACGGCTTCTGGGGCTCGGCGGGCGGTGCGTGCTCGCAGGCGCTCAGGCCCAGTGCCGCGAGAGCGAAGCAGGCGAGCGCGACCCCTGCTCGGGCACGGGATGTGGTCACGACTGCTCCCGGGGAGGGGGACGCCACCGGCCCGAAGCGGCGGGCCTTGCGCCGTGCCTCCTGGCGTCCGTGGGTCTCCTGCGTCGACCAAGTGGTCATCGACGCCAGACTACCCGGCGGCCTCACCGGCGGATGCGAGCCCGGGGGCCTGCGATCAGCGTGTTCGCCCGGCGGAACACACCCCGGCCGTCTCTCTCGTGTCTCGGCCTCGTCTCTCCGTGCGGCCGTGCCCGTCTCACAGCGCCGTGTCGTCCCACTGGTCGAGCAGGGCGTCCCCGAGTCCCTCCGCTTCCGGCGTGCCGACGTCGTGGAGGGACTGTTCGGCCCAGATGACCTTGCCGGTGGGGGTGTAGCGGGTGCCCCAGCGCTGGGCGAACTGGGCGACCAGGAAGAGGCCGCGGCCGCCTTCGTCGGTGGCCTTGGCCCGGCGCAGCCGGGGCGAGGTGCTGCTGCCGTCGCAGACCTCGAAGATCAGGGTGCCCGCGGCCGGGCCGTCGGCTGACGCCGCGCGCAGCAGCCGGACGGTGATGGGCTCGGCGCCGTAGCGGATCGCGTTGGTGATCAGCTCGCTGAGGATCAGTTCAGCGGTGAAGACGACGTGCTCCAGGCCCCACTCGGTCAGGCGGCGGGCGCAGGCGCTGCGCACCGGGGCCACCGCCGCCGGGTCGCGGGGCACGTCCCACTCGGCCATCTGCTCCGGCCCGAGGCGGCAGGTTCGGGCCACCAGCAACGCGATGTCATCCCTGGGGCGGTCGGACAGCAAGGCCTCCGTCACCGCCGCGCAGGTGGCCTCCGGGGTGCGCTCGGGCCCTGACAGGGCCTCGCGCAGGGCCTGCAGACCGGCGTCCAGGTCGTGGCTGCGGTCCTCGATCAGCCCGTCGGTGAAAAGCACCAGCCGGGAACCCTCGGGCACGCTGAGTTCGGTGGTCTCGACCGGCAGGCCGGCGCCGAGTCCCAGTGGCGGGGAGACGGGCAGCTGGGGGAAGTCGACGGTTCCGTCGGGCCGGACGATCGCCGGTCCCGGATGGCCGGCGGTGGCGAGGGCCAGCTGCCCGGAGGTGGGGTCGTAGACGGCGTACTGGCAGGTCGCCCCGGTGATCGTGCCGTGTGCGTCCTCGATGGGGGCGATCTCCTCGGTGTCGATCTGGGCCACCAGCTCGTCCAGCCGGAACAGCAGCTCCTCCACCGGCAGGTCCAGGCTGGCGAAGTTGTGCACGGCGGTACGCAGCCGGCCCATGGTCGCCGCGGCATGCAGACCGTGGCCGACGACATCGCCGACGACCAGCGCCACCCGGGTGCCGGACAGCGGGATGACGTCGAACCAGTCCCCGCCCACTCCGGACCGGGCCGGCAGATAGCGGTAGGCCACGTCGAGGGCCGACTGCTCGGGGAGCGCGCGTGGCAGCAGGCTGTGCTGCAGGGTGGCGGCCATGGCGTGTTCACGGGTGTACCGGCGGGCGTTGTCGATGCACAGCGCCGCCCGCGCGGCCAGCTCCTCGGCGAAGGACACGTCGTCGCCCTCGAACGGCGCGGAGCCGCCCGCGCGCCAGAAGTCCACCACGCCCAGCACCACGCCACGGGCCCGCAGAGGAACCACGAGCAGCGAGTGGATGCCCTGGTCGAGGATCCGCCGGGCGCGTTCGGGGTGCTGGGCGAGCCAGCCCTCGCAGGCGCCCAGGTCACCGGCCAGTACCGGCCGCCCTTCGGTCATCGCCGTGGTCACAGGGTGTTGCGGGACGAACCGGATCAGCTCGCCGACCGAGTACAGGGGCCGGCTCCCGTCCAGGCCGCAGGCGGCGATACGGCGCAGCTCGGTGATCTGGACCGGGGCCGTGGAGGCCTCCTCGCCGCGCAGCACCGGATCCAGCAGCTCGACGGTGACGGCGTCGGCGAACCGGGGGACCGCCACCTCGCCCAACTCCTCGGCCGTCCGCTTCACGTCGAGCGTGGTGCCGATCCGCAGCCCGGCTTCGTAGAGGGACCTCAGCCGTTCGCGCGCCACCTCGGCGCGGCCGGTGAGCGCCTGCAGCTCGGTGGTGTCCCGGAGCGTCACCACGCTGCCGCCCGCTCCGTGAGGTGCGGTGAGCCGCTTGTTGAGCGCGAGCAGCCGGTCGCCCGCCCGGTACACCTGGTCGCTGGCGGGACGGTCGGAGACCAGCATCGCGGCGAGGCTCTCCTCCAGCCCCAGATCGGTGACGTGCCGCCCCTCCACCTGCGCCGGAAGGCCCAGCAGCCGCCGTGCCTCGTCGTTGGCCAGCAGCAGCCGGCCGTCACCGCCGACGATCAGCACCCCTTCCCGCACGGCGTGCAGAACCGCGTCGTGGTGCTCGTACATCCGGGTCATCTCCACCGGCCCGAGGCCATGGGTCTGCCGCCGCAGCCGGCGGCTCACCAGGGCCGACCCGCCCGCCGCGACGGCCAGGGCCGCGGCGGCGCCGCCGAAGAGGACGGGCAGCTGCCGGTTCACCCTGTGCTGCACCTTCTCGACCGTGACGGGGACGGAGACGATGCCGATGACCGAGCCGTCGGGATCCTTGACGGGGACCGCCGAGACCACGGACAACCCCAGGGTGCCCTGGAAGGTGCTCGTGAACGGCTTGCCGCTCGCCGCCTGTGCGTAAGGCCCGATGACCCGTTTCCCGACCTGGTGGGGGTCGCTGTGGGTGAGGGTGATCCCGTTGAGTCCGTAGACGATGATGGCGTCGACGCCCGCGGCCTTCCGCGCCGCCTGGGCATGCGGCTGCAGCACCTCGCTCGGATGCGCGCTGTGCAGTGCGGCCACGATCCCCGGCGAGTGGGCGAAGGTCTGCGCGGTGGCGAGAGTCCGGGTCCGGGCGCCCGCCATGATGTCCCGCTGAGCCTGCACCACCAGGACCGACAGGGCGGCGGCGATGAGCAGTACGACGACCGCCAGCTGCAGGAGGAACACCTGGCCGGCGAGGCTGCGCACGCTCAGCAGCGACCGCCACCCCGCACCCCGCCGGCGCCGATCCGGCCCGGAAGCGCGCCCGGACGCACCAGGCGCGTCACGCCCGGATTGACCCGAAACTGCACCCATACACCCTTTCTATCGTCTTCTGCCGTCTCTTGACGGGCCTACGACGAGGAGACTGCCACGGGCCGGTCCTCCCGGGGGTGCGGAGAGCGGCCCGGTTCGACGACCGTCTGACCTCCGCGGGCGGCGGGACGCTCGAAGCGCTGCTGCTCAGCCGGTGGCGACGGGGGCCAGGGGCCGATCGCGTCGGTGACCTTCCTGGACCAGTGGCTCATGCGGCGGGCCGGCCGGTCCGGGACACGGTCCGGGATTTTCCGGAAGCGCTCACCCTCGGGGGGAGCCCCTGCCGGACCTGCCGGTTCACCACTCCGCCAGGCAGCAGGCTGAGCGGTTCGGGGCACATCCGGGGCGGGTGGAAGCGGCGCGGCACCGCATCGGGTGCGGCCTCGTTCAGCGGCAGTCGCGTTCGATGACGAGGTCGGCGATGTCGCCGATGTTGCCGGCGACGATGTCGGGCTGCGGACCGATCGGGCTGAGCACCGCGCCCGGGCGGCGCACGAAGGCCGCCTTGCAGCCGGCCTGAAGAGCGCCTGTGACGTCCCAGGAGTGGGCGGCGACGAGGCGCACCTCTGCCGGAGGCACACCGAAGGCCGCGGCGACCGCGTGGTACGGCTCGGGCGCGGGCTTGAGCCGGCGCACGGCGTGCGCCGACATCACCCGGTCGAACAGGTCCCGGATGCCGGCATGGCGCAATTGCCGTTCCGCCACCTCCTCCACGGAGTTGGTCAGGGCCACCAGGCGCAGGGGAGTGTCCGCGAGTCTGCGCAGGGCCGCCGGCACCTCGGGGTGCGGGGGCAGGGAGGCCATCAGGCCGACCGTCTCCTCGACCTGTTCCTCGGTCAGTGACACGCCCTCGCGCTGCGCGAGCATGCGCAGGGCCGCTCGCTGGGCGGTGGTGAAGTCCACGTAGGCGCCGGTCAGGCCGCCGACGAAAGACAGTTGCAGCATCTGGCCGAACCACTGCGGCCGCAGCTTCGCGGTGCCGAAGAGGGCTTCGAACGGCCCGTCCAGGGGCTTGAGGTCCAGCAGCGTCTCGTTGACGTCGAATGCCAGTATCCGGGTCACGTGCGGTTCCGTTCCATGGTCGGTGGTGGGAGCGGGGTGTCTGGCGGGACGCGCGCGGCGGGGGTCGGCCGGGGCAGGACACGTCCCGATTCTCCGCGGAGGCCTCGCCGGCGAGCCGGTCGGCCGGCGAGCGGGCGGAGCGGTCTCGGACGGCTCGCTTGGCCGCGGGCCACCAGGGCCACCCGGGCGCTCGCGTCCCCGAGGGCCACCGGTGCTCCCGCGGCGCGAGGGGCAGGGACGACGGCCCGTCCGGTTCCGCGGCCCGGGGCTGACGGCGAGCGGGCCCCCGAGGGTGAGCAGGACCCCTGCCCCGCTGCCCGTCACCAGCGTGACGTCGCCGTTCAGGGACACCATCCGCTCCGATCGGGAAGAAGTCCGGCCCACGGGTCCTGCGCGCACGCCCCGTGAGCCCGCGAGCGGGCTCAGTGGATCGTCTCCGTGAGGGCCGCGAGAATCCGGGAGGGCTCGGTGCGGGTGGTGTAGTTCGGGTGGACGTCGATCCATCGCAGAACGCCCTGGGCGTCGACGATCGCCACGGTCGGCATGACGACATCGCGGGTGCCGTCGGCGTTCACCTCGGTGAGGTCCAGACCGAGGGAGGCCTGGGCCTGCTGGGCCTGGTCGCTCGGCCGGGTGAGGATGCCGAGCGCGCGGCCGATCCGGTTGCCGGGGTCGGAGAGCACGGCGTACGAGAGGCCGTTGGTCTCCGCCATGGTCAGCGAACCGTCCGGCTTCTGCGGGCTGACGGCGATCATCGCCACACCCCGCTCGTCCAGTTCGGCCGCCAGTTCCCGCTGGTAGGTGCGCAGCGCCACGTTGCAGTACGGGCACCAGGCGCCGCGGTAGAAGACCACGACCGCGGGCCGGCCGTGGCGGGTCTGCTCCAGCGTGGTGGCGTTCCCCTGAGCGTCGAGCAGCGGCGCGTCCGGCATGGGGGATCCGACGACAGCGATGCCTGCCGGGAGCCCGGCGGCGTCCAGCTCGGCCTGCTCGGCGCTGAAGGCCTCCAGCGCCTCGGCCGGAACCTGTCCGGCCAAGCCGCCGGCGAGAGCGGCGACCTGGTCGGCGATGGGGGTGAGGGTCATGGCGCGTCCTTCCGGAGGAGCCCGGTGCAGCACGGCAGTGTGCCCCGGCTTCCCAGTTCTAGAGCGCCCACTCTATTCCGCTGCATTAGATTGTCAACTCTAAAAACGCCGCGGTTCTGTTAGCGTGACCGAGTGATGAGCAGCAGTACCGAGGAGTCCCAAAGCGCCCAGGAACGCCGCCTGACCGCCAAGGGGCGGGCCACTCGCGACCGCATCGTGGCGGCGGCGGCCAAGCTGATGTACGAGCGCGGCGTGGCGGGCACCAGCACGGAGGACATCCTCAAGGCCGCCCAGGTCACCAGCCCTTCGCAGCTGTACCACTACTTCGGCGACAAGCGGTCCCTCGTCCAGGCCGTCATCCGGCACCAGACCGAGCAGGTCCTCGGCTTCCAGCGGCCGCTGCTGAGCAGGCTGGACAGTTTCGAGGCCCTGGAGGCCTGGCGTGACGCGGTCATCCAGGTGCAGCATGCCCGTGGCTGTCAGGGCGGCTGTCCCCTCGGTTCGCTGGCCGCCGAACTCTCCGACCTCGATCCGCAGGCCCGCGCCCAGCTCGTGGCGGCGTACGGCCAGTGGGAGAACGCCATCCGCGACGGGCTGCGCACCATGCAGGAACGCGGCGAGCTGCACCGGGACGCCGACGCCGGACGGCTCGCCCTCGCGCTGCTGACCGCGCTCCAGGGCGGCCTGCTGATGACCCAGGCCCACCGCGACACCGTCGCCCTGGAGGCGGTGCTCGACGCGATGATCGACCGCATCCGCTGCCACGCAGCCGGCTAGTCCAGGCAGTCTCGTTTGGATCGGTCTGTCGTGGGTCCGGGGGGCCGTTGACGCTGGCCGGCCTCAAGCCCCCTCTCGTCCCCCTGGGCCCCGACACGCCCTGGCTGGCAGCCGACCCGCCACGCGCCGAGGCGATCCGCGCATCCGGTGCCCGCCTGTCCGGGAGTTGCCGCGTCACCGTCCCACAGCACGTCCACCTCAACGAGGCGGGCAATCGGGACCGGTTTCACGGGCTCCGAGGTCGCCTCCGCCTGCCGGGAGCTGGGCCTCGAGATCACGGTCGCCGAGCGCGGCCCGGCACCGCTGGTGGGCGCGCTCGGCGGAGTGATCGGCGCAGTCGCGGACCGGCTGCAGCGAAAGCACGGGGTCGACCTGCGGTGCGGGGTCAGCGTGACCGCCCTCGAGGGCGATGACGTGGGACGGCTCAAGCGCGCCCACCTGTCCGACGGTTCCGCGATCGACGTGGATGTGGCCGTTGTCTCGCTCGGCGCCATGCGGAACACGGAATGGCTCGTCGGCTCGGGGGTGGCCGCGGGTCCCCGGGGGATCGCCTGCGACGCCGGGTGCCGGGTGTTCGACGTCAACGGCATCGTCACCGACGACATCTACGCCGCAGGTGACGTCGCCCGCAGCCCCCACCCGCTGTTCGACTACCAGTTCCTGGCGCTGGAGCACTGGGGCAACGCGGTCGAACAGGCCGAGATCGCCGCCCACAACATGATCTGTGCGGGTCCGGATCGCCGGCCGCACCTGTGGCTGCCGATGTTCTGGTCCACCCAGTTCGGTGTCAACATCAAGTCGGTCGGTGTTCCCACCCTGGGCGACCAACTGGTCGTCGCACAGGGAGCGCTCACCGAGGCGCGGTTCGTCGCGGTGTACGGCTACCGGGGCCGCGTCATCGCCGCGGCGTCCTTCGACGGAGCCAAGTGGCTGGGGTTCTACGAGCAGCAGATCGCGTCCGGCGCGCCGTTCCCGCCGGAGTACCGCACGGTCGACCGCCGGACCGAGACGCTGCATCCGGTCGACCCGGCCTTCCCCGACCCCCACCTGCCCACCCACGGGGCCACAGTCACGCTTACGGGTCACTCCCCGAGCGAGCGGCGTGTCGCGTTCGTTCCGGCGCATGCCTGATCACCGGCCCTGCACCGCCCGGAGCACTCAGGAGACACCATGACGCCCGGCACCCTCATCGCGCAGATCACCGACTACGCCAATCGGGCCGATCCGTACCCGCTCTACGCGGAACTGCGCAAGCAACCGGTCAGGCGGGAGGACGACGGCACCTACCTGGTCAGCACCTACTACGAGGTGCGGAGCCTGGCCAACGACCCGCGGCTGAGCAACGACACGAGCAACCGCCCGTCCGGCTACGCCCGCGTCGGACAACCGGACCCGGAGACCGGTCTGCCGCCCAGCTTCATCTTCACCGACCCGCCCGTGCACGACCGGCTGCGCGACACCATCAACCGGCCGTTCGGCCCCCCGCACAGCCCCAGATTCCCCGACGACCTGCGCGGAGAGCTGGCCAAAGTCGTCACTGAACTGCTCGACGCCTTCGAAGGCAAGGAACAGGTCGACATCGTCGAGGACTTCTCCTACCCCCTTCCCGTCACCGCCATCTGCAAGGTCCTCGGCGTGCCGCGCGAGGACGAACCGCGCTTCCACGTCTGGGCCGACGCCCTGGCGTCGTCCCTCGATCCCCAGGCCGGCGACGACGGCCGGGAAAAGGCACAGCGGGCGCGCCAGGACATGGGCGCCCACCTGACCGATCTGATCGAGACAAAACGCCGCCACCCCCGGCCCCGGGATGCTCAGCGCGCTCGCCCCCGCCATGACACCGGCGGACCTGGAGGCCACCGCGGTGCTGCTGCTGGTCGCCGGCCACGAGACCACCGTCAACGCCATCACCAACACGACCCTCACCCTGCTGCGCCACCCCGACGTCCTCGACCGCTTCCAGAAGGACCCGGACCTGGCCGTCCCCCTCATCGAGGAAGTGCTGCGCTACGAGCCCCCGGTCCAGTTCATCCCATTCACCACCGCCCTGGCCGACATCGACGTCGCCGGCACCACCATCCCCGAGGGCTCCCCGGTCTGGCTCATGCTGGCCGCGGCCAACCGCGACCCCAGACGCTTCAAGGACCCCGACCGGTTCGACCCCGACCGCAGGGACAACGAACACCTGGGCTTCTACACCGGCATCCACTACTGCTTCGGCGCCCCCCTCGCCCGGATAGAACTCCATGCGGCCGTGCCCGAGCTCTTCCGCCGGGTCAGGTTCTCCGGGCTGCTCGAGGACCCGCCGCCGTACCGCGCCAACGCCGTGCTGCGCGGCCCCCGGCACCTTCCCGTGGCGATCGAGGGCCTCACGGCCTGAGCACCGCCGCAGGGGCCGGGGGAACTGGTCCAGCTGCTTGGGCGATTTGATCTGCGATGCCTGCCTCAACCAAGTCGTCTCCTGGCCGCCCCGCTGTTTCGCGTGGGGGACTCAGGCCGGCCTGAGTTGGACGTGTCGCGGTGCTGCGGGCCGCGAGGCCCGTAGTCGATGTCCGCGCCGGTGTTGCTGCTGGCCATGATCGCGGCGGGAGCGTCGTAGGGATCCATGACCGCTTCGATGAAGATCAGCGTGTCGTCGGGCGCGCTGAGGGCCTCCGCCAGGTCCGCGGTGGTCTTGACAACGAACGACCGCGCCGTGGTATCCCGGCGGAGCACCCTCGGTAGATCCGCGTAGGCCCAGGTGGCGATGTCGTTGTACTGCTCGGCTTTGCCGAGGTAACCGCGTTCGATCGTGTATCCGCCGTTGTTGATCAGGAAGATCACCGGCTTGCACTACCGGCTGCTGGTCTCGGGCGAACCGGTGGACGCCGCCTACGTCGACACCGTCGTCGACCTCTGCCTGACCGCACTGGCCCCCTGACGCCACGGTCGGCCCGGCTCGCTCTCGAGGCGACCCGAGCATGAGGTGCTGCTGATCAGGCGCTACGCCGGCGGACGCTGACCGGTCGCCTCGGCGAGTTCGTGCAGGGCTCGTGCCGAGGGCGAGCCGGGGTCCGCGGTGATCAGCACGACTTCCTGGTCGTCCTCGGGCACCAGCAGGACGTCGCAGTTCAGCCGGAGTCTGCCCGCCGTCGGATGGCCGACGGTCTTGGTGCGGTGGCCGGGCGCGTGCACGGGCCGCGACTGCCACAGCCGGCGGAACTCCTCGCTGCCCTCGTGCAGTTCGGCCAGCAGGGCGGCGAGCCCGGTGTCATGGGGGTAGCGGTCGGCGGCGCGGCGCAGCCGTGCCACCAGGACGTGCCCGAACTCCTCGGCGTCCGCCGGGTCGTGCAGCGGTCCCTCGCCGAGGAACCGGCGCCGCGCGAGGTTCGTCGTCCCGCGTCCCAGCCCACCGCCGAGCAGCGCCTGTGCCAGCGGGTTCCACGCCACGACACCGTAGGCGGCGTCGGTGACGATCGCGGCGGTGTCCGGCAGCCGCTGCAGCATCCGGGCCACATGCGGGCGCACCCGTCGCACGGGTCCGGCGCCGGGCGGCGCGGCCGATCCGGCGAGGCGGAAGAGGTGGTCGCGCTCGGCGGGCGTGAGCCGCAGGGCCCGTGCGAGCGAGTCCAGGATCCGGGCGGACGGCCGGGGCCCGCGGGCCTGCTCCAGCCGTACGTAGTAGTCGACCGACATGTGGGCCAGCTCCGCCACCTCCTCCCGCCGCAGGCCGGGCGTGCGGCGAGGTGCGCCGGCCGGCAGCCCGAATTCGTGCGGACGCAGTTCCGCCCGGCGCTCCCGCAGAAAGCGGGCCAGCTCCTGCCTCGGCATGAACGCCTCCTTCGGCGGCCGTTGTCCTCGACTTCTCCGGGAACTGCCGTTGCCCGGGCCTGGTCTTCCCCGGGCTGCCTGGTACAGGTGATCCCTGGCACGGCCGTCGCGCCGCGAGGACCGTGGCTGTCATGAACGATCGCACAGCACTGGTCACCGGTGCCAACAAGGGAATCGGCCGGCATATCGCGGCCCGGCTGGTCGCGGAGGGCTTCACCGTGTACGTGGGGTCACGGGACGCCGCGCGGGGGCGGCAGGCCGTCGAGCAGATCGGCGGCGACGCGCGGCTTCTGGTGCTCGACGTCACCGACGCCGACAGCGTCGCGAAGGCGGCGGCGCGGGTGGACCGCCTGGACGTCCTGGTCAACAACGCGGGCATCAATCCGTCCCTCGCCCCGCCGACCGAGTCCCACGCCGAGGAGTTCCGCCGGGCGTACGAGACGAACGTCGTCGGCGTGGTGGAGGTGACCAACGCCTTCCTCCCGGCCCTGCGCCGCTCTCCGCACCCCCGCATCGTCAACGTCTCCAGCGGCACGGCCTCCCTGACCTGGAGCACGCACCCCAACCCCCAGTTCCCGCCGGGCCGTCCGGGTTCCGCCGCGTACCGCGCCTCGAAGGCCGCCCTCAACGCCCTCACGCTCCTGTACGCCCAGACGCTCGCCGAGGAGGGCGTCAAGGTCAACGCCCTCGCCCCCGGCCGGCGCGCCACCGACCTGGTCCCCGGAGCCATGGCCACGGGCGGCGACCCGGCGGAGGCTGCGGCAGGGGCCGTGCGTCTCGCGCTCCTCCCGGACGACGGGCCGACAGGCGCGTTCTTCTCGTGGGACGGGACCAAGGTGCCGTGGTGAGCGGCTCCCTCTGATGCACCCGGCTCGCCGGGGCTCCGGCGAACGGGCTGCACCCGGTTCGTTTCCGCGCGCCGTTCCTCTACCCTCAAGGAGGTCACCACTACCGCATGACATCTGCCCGGTGACGGAGCCGGCGTGGGGTGCGCGTCCCCGCTCCACGCCACCACTGGACGGCTTCAGACGCAGCCACGGGTCGGCACATCCGGACGCCGACGACCTCGTGCGGCGCGTCCCGCCGGGCGGCGAAAGGGATCCGCCGTGCCTTCGGCTTCGGCGAACTACCGGACCGTGCTGCGCACTTCGGGTGCTGCGGCCTTCTTCCTTCCCGCTGCTGTCGGGCGTCTGGGCATCGCCATGACGGGGATCGGCCTCGTCTGGCTGGTGCACGCACGCACCGGGTCGTATGCCGCCGCGGGTCTCGTCACCGGCGGATTCGCTGTCGCGGACGCCGCCGCCGGTCCCCAACTCGGCCGGCTTGCCGACCGGTTCGGGCAGACGCGAGTGCTTCCCTGCGCGCTGGGCGCACATGCCGGGGCCGTGGCGCTGCTGCTCGCCGGCACCGTTCCGGACCCGCTCGCAGGAGTGCTCGTCGGGGCCACGCTGCCCCAGCTCGGTGCCCTGTCCGCCGCTCGCTGGTCCGCCCTGCTCTCCGGCGAACGGGCTGCCGCGCTGCCCACCGCCTTCGCTCTGGAGGCCCTCGCCAACGGCGTGTCCTACCTGGCCGGCCCCGCCCTGGTGAGCGCCCTCGGGGCAGCGGGCCACCCGGGCGCCGGAGTACTGCTCGCCGCCGCCCTCGTCGTCGGCGGCGGACTCGCCCTCGCCGCCCAGCGCCGCACCACGCCGCCCGTCACCGGCCGCACCGAACACCGGCACGCCGGACGCGCCCTGCTTCACTCCGCGTTCCTGCGGCAGGTCGCGCTCGGCCTCGCGCTCGGGGTGTTCTTCGGCGCGATGCAGGTGTCCATCACCGCGTACGCCGTCGACCGCGGCACGCCGGACGCGGCAGCACCGCTCTACGCCGCCTCCAACTGCACCAACCTCTTGGCGAGTTGGGCTTACGGAGTAGGGCGCCACCGCGGCTCGCCCCGATGCCACCAGGCCGCGGCCGCCGCCTGCCTCGCCCTCGCGGGCCTCCCGCTGACCTTCCTCGACGCCCCCCTCGCGGTCGGCGCCGCCCTCGCCCTGACCGGACTCGCCGTGCCCGTCGTCGTGATCCTGGCCTCCGTTCTCACGGAGTCGTCGGTCCCGCGCACCGTCCTCACCCAGGCCCTCACCTGGGGCAACTCCGCCAGCGCCGCAGGATCTGCGGGCGCCGCGGCGGTCGCGGGCCGGGTGGTGGACACGGCCGGCCCGCACGGTGGTTTCGCTGTCGCGGCGGGGGCCGCGGTGGTGATGACGGTCCTGGCGCTCGGCGGCCTGCGTGGTTCACCACGTCACAGTGCCGCCAGTCCCCTGCGGCGGTGACCGGCGGCCGTCTGCCGCACTCCCGGCGGACCCGGTCCACCAAGTCCGCGCCACGCGCGCGCTCGGCCTGGGGCGGCGCTGAAGGTGGCGCGGTCGACCTCGGGCAGGCCGAGCTGGGCGCCGTATCCGGAGATCCGCTCCAAGTTGTCCATGAGGGGCCAGCGGCAGTAGCCGAGGCCGGGCGTGCCGGCGGCGGTCTGGAACCTTGACCGCCGCGTGGGCGGCGCGGCGGCTACCGCGCCGCCCACGGCGAGGTTTCCGGGAGGAACCCGGAGTGGAGTGGGGCGGCTGCCCGGTGGCGGGGTGTCAGACGATGACGGGGACGGCCTCGGCGCGGTCGGTGGCCCAGTTGGTGACGATGGGCTTGTCGACGGTGGCGGTGTCGGGGAGCTTGAGCTCCGCGGGGTTGGGGTCGTCGTCGGTGGTGGCGATGATGACGTTCTCGAACTCCTTGCCGGCGTTGCCCTTGGTGGTCTTGGGGTTGATGCCGGTGTACGCGACGGTGGAGCCGGTGAGCTTGATCGGAGCGGCGCCGCCCTGTCCGACGGGGGAGGCCACGCCGTCGGCGCCGGAGCCGAAGGACACGCTGGGCGTGTTTGCCGGCAGGTAGCAGGTGATGCCGGGCTTGGCCTTGGCGGTGACGAGGTAGTAGCCGCCGGCCTGGGTCTCTAAGGTGACCGTGAAGTCCAGGTCGTTGGTACCGCAGGACTGCCCGTACCTGCTCTTCCTGCCGTCGCCGGAGCCGGCGGCCTTGTCGGTGGAGCCGCCGGAGTCGGAGGCGGACCCGTGGCTGGAAGGGCTGTTGGCGGAGGAACTGTTGCCGGCGGAGCTGCCGCTCACGCTGCTGCTGGCGGAGGCAGTGGAGGCGGTGGGGGAGGGGGTCGCAGCCCTGCCGGTGTCCGCGGACCTACCGCCGCCCGCCGCGTCGTCGGAGTCGCAGGCGGCGGTGGTGGCGAGGGCCGTCACCACTGCGGCGGCGGCCAGGAGAAGACGGGAGGAACGGGTGGCGAGAAGCGAACGCATCATGATCTCCAGCGACTGTCGGATGCTGATTTTCCTCTGACACCGATGACGCTAAGGCCGGTTCGTCCCTGAATGATCCGATGCATGTCCGGTTTCTGTATCAGCAACTTCGGTTCCGGACACCGGCGTTGCATGCACCGGCCTCGGCTCGGGCAGCGTGTCCGTGAACGAGCGAGTCGCGGATGCACTGGCTCGGGGGGTGCTCCGTCGGCCCCTGTCAGGGCCACGCTCGCAGCGGCTGGTACGGCTTCAACGCCCCGGTGGTCGACGTACCGGTGCGCGTCGCCGTTCCCGCCGACGAGTGAGCCTGCTACGGCCGTGCCCTTGACACGATGACCGACCCGGGACCGGCGTGTCGATCGAGCCGGACCTCACCGAGGTCAGGCCGTGGCCTCGGCCAGCCGCTTCATGTCGGGCCGGTCGGTCACACAGCCCACCAGGCCGAGCGTCCGGGCCAGCGTCAGGTCGCGCTCGTCGTTGACGGTCCAGGCCATCACGTCGATGCCGGCGGCGCCGCACTTCTCCACGATGGCCCGGTTCAGCTGGCGCAGTTCCACGCTGACCAAGGTGGAGCCGACCTTCTGAGCGCGGCCGACGAAGGTGTCGCGGTGTGCGCTGGGGCCTGCCACCAGCACGGTGCGGGCCTGCGGCAGCAGTGTGTGGATCTCGATCAGGGCCGCGTCGTGGAACGACAGCACCGAGACCCGGTGCAGCAGGTCCCGGTCGGTGAGCACCTTGGCCAGCGACCGGGCGGCGGCCACGTCCTTGATCTCCGCCTGGATCGGCAGCGTCGGCCCGACGGCGTCCAGTACCTCTTCGAACGTGGGGATCCGCTCGCCGAGGCCGGCGTCGAGCTTCTTCAGCTGCCGCAACTCCTGGTCGGCGATGGGACCGGAGCCGTCCGTCGTGCGGTCCAGGGTCTCGTCGTGCATGACGACCAGCTCGCCGTCCCTGCTCAGGTGCAGGTCCAGTTCGATGCCGTCCAACCCCTCGCGTTCGGCCCGCAGGAAAGAGCGCAGGGTGTTCTCCGGCTCGGCGGCCATGACACCGCGGTGGCCGATGGTGAAGAAGGACACTCGTTGCCGTCCTTGGGTGTGATGGTTCGGGGCAGTCGCACGGGCGCCGTACCGCCGCCGGCAGACATCCGACCGCCCGTCGGGGAACCCCAGCGTAATGGGGCCGTACCCTCCGCGCGCTGAGCGGGTGGCCGGGACTCACCGGACGGCCCGCCGGCGGAACTTCCGCGCTCACTTGAGTACCGCGCCGGAGCAAGGCAAGGAGCGGCACTGGCCACCGGCCGGCCGGCACCGCGATACAGCCGCCCGGCGTGGCGGAGCCACTGGTGCCGACGCGGTGAGGTCGGACAAGCTCGCCACATGGACTGGATGCCCTTGCTCTCTACGCTGGCCGGCGCCGTCATCGGCATCGCGGCCACGGTGATCGCCGATCGCAACCGGTGGAAACGGGAGGAGGCCAGACATGCGCTGGAAGTCCGGCGTGAGGTGTACACAGAGTTCGTTTCCGCCCTCAAAACCGCGGGTGAGGAGATGCGGGCGGTCGCCTTGGGCGATCACATGTCCGAGTCGGCGCGTGACGCGGCGGTGCGGGAGGCCGTCCGCGGCACGGGCATCTACACAGCGAGCGAGCGCCTGTGGCTCGTCGGCCCGTCGCAGGTGGTGGCCGCGGGGAACGAGGCGTTCCACAGCCTGCGGGCGATACGTGACGCGTACGCCCGAGGGGTGGCTGTCGATTCCGCCGAGGCGGCGCCCCTGATAGCGCGGCGGCGCGCGGCCATGGCTGAGATGCGCCGCCTCATGCGGGAGGACCTGGGCATCGGCTCCCTGGACATCGAGTGATCGTCACCGGTCCCGCTGAAGAAGGCGCATCATGACGAGTGAAGGGACGACGGCGTGTGCGACTGCTGCCAGGGGCGGATGGGAGAGACGGATGGGGGAGACCCCCGGACCGTGATCGGTCCAGGGGCCTTCCTGTGCGTCGGCGGGTGCAGTCACCACCACCACCCGCCGCGGTCGCAGACCACCCGGAAGCTGCCCACGACCCCGCGGTGACCGAATCGGCCCTCGCCGTGCGATCCGAACTCGCCGTCGCCGTGGTCATGGGGCACCACGCCGAAGCTCTCACTGCGGGGGCCCACCGTGGCGATCGGAGGACCACCGTCGCAGTTGAAGCCCCGGAAGACTTCGACGGTCTTCCAGCTCTCGTTGAGAACGTTGAAGCTGTGCGCGCCCAGTCCGCTGGCCACGGTGATGCACCCGTCCACGAAGGCCGGGTACGAACGTTCGTTGATGAAGATCCTTCCGACTCTGCCGTGACCGTGACCGCGTCCACCGTAGCCATGACGTCCACCGTCGTAGCGTCCACCGTAGCCGTGACGTCCGCCGTCGTAGCGACCACCGCCGTCATGACGTCCGCCGTCGTAGCGACCGCCGTCGCCGTGACGCTCACCGCCGTCGCGTCCGCCGTCGTAGCGACCGCCGTCGTCGTGACGTCCGCCGTCGTCGCGTCCACCGTCGTAGCGACCGCCGCCGTCGCGTCCACCATCATCGCGACGTCCACCGTCGCCGTCGCGACCCTGGTTTCCGCCTCCGTCCCCGGTCTTCACGCCCGAAGGTGCCGTGGCAGAAGAGGCAGAGGCTGCGAAAGCGGTGAGTTGCACAGGCAGGGTGGGGTGATGCGCCGACCGGGCGGGGTGGTGCAGAGGCTGGGTTGCCCGGTGGAGGGTCGGGGAAGCCGGCGTGGACTCGACGGGCGAGGCGTAGGTGATGCCGGCAGCTGCAAGGACGGTCGCGCCTATTCCGGCACCGACCGCGAAAGCACGCGAGGGCATGGGCACTCTCTCTTTCTTATGCGCGTTGGCCGGACGACCGACCTGCGATGAACGTACCGACAACGCACATAACCGGCATTCCGGGCGTGTCCAAGGTGTGAGGCTGTGAGCCAACCAGGTGTCAGAGGTTCAGGACGACGCCCCCGAACGACAGGGTCCGCTCCCAACTACCGGTACTTGCCACGCCGTAGGACGGCATCATCCGCCCGCGCTTCCCGCTGCTCCCCAAGCCCCTCACCGTCCGTCTCCCGGAGCCTGCGGTGTCCGGGCATGAAGCCATGCCGGTGCTTCACCAGGCGCGCGGCCACTGCCGGACCGGCGACCAACTCGGCCAGCAGCAAGAAACGGCGTGCCCACGCCGATTTGCCAACCTTCAGCGTGCGATCCGGTGCCCTCGATGTTGCCGAAAGCGGAGCGCGCCGAAAACGAGATCGGCAAGCAGTACGACGGCACCGATGATCAGCAGATAGAACAGGCCGTGCGCGGCGAATCCGATGATGCCCAGAACGAGGGCTGCGAGGATCAGGAGCAGAAACAGGACCATCGACTCTCCCGGTGGCCTCGGTGGCTTAGCGGCGGGCCAGGCGGCGTTCGCCGCCCGCACCCGGGGCGTAGTCGAGCGAGTAGTGGGCGAAGACATCCGGCTCGGCCGAGGCCGGGAGCTCGCCGTCCGTGTCTATCGCGGGGGCCTTCTTGACCAGGCCTTTGTCGTAGGCGACCTTCACGTAACCAGGGCCGACGGTCGCTCCGACGAGTGGCACGAACACCAGTCGGCGGCGAGTGGGCAGGCCGGCCATGACCGTCGCAAAGATCGGCTTGTCTGTCGCGGTGTCCACGTACACCGCCTCAAGGGTGCCGATTCTGTGGCGACCGGGATCGACCACATCATGGCCACGCCATTCGCGGATGTCGCTTGCCTCGAACACGATGACCTCCGCGTTCGCGAGTACCCCGTGACCGTGCGGCAATGTCTCTCGGAGCAGGTGACCGTGACGGGGGCCGTGGGCGTCACGGTGCGGATGAGCAAGCCGTCGCGTTCGGGGCGTGCAGCGTGTGGGCCAGCGTGGGTTAGTTACCTACTTCAGAGCACCTACTATCCCAAAGTAAGTACTTCTCGCGCAGGTGCCGGCCCCTACGTGAGAAGCGGCGGCACCTCCGGTACCTCGATCGCGTTCGCTATGTCGGCCGGCGTGAGCTTGAAGTTCTCCGGGAAGGCGTCGCGCCGCGTACGGCGGGCGGGCTCGGTCGTACGCCAGGTGTACAGGCAGCGGTCGCACTGGAGCACGTCCCACACTCCGGGGACGGGTGAGGTGGCGAGCCGGGTGACCGTCTCGAAGGCACAGCGGGGGCAGTCGGCGGGCAGATTGCTCATGGCGTCGTCCTTTCGGGGGATCGGGGAGGTCGTTCAGGCACGGCCTGCGAGCATGCCCTGCAGCCGGGCCGCCCACTGCGCGGTCTCCGGCAGGTCCTTGGCGGGCGTGGAGAAGTTGCCCCGGCCGTCGGGTGACACCGGCGTCGTCGCGTCGATGATCATCTTGCTCGTGATGCCGGCGGGCTGGGCCGCCGGGGCCAGCTCCACGACGGACAGGTTGGGTATGACGACGACGTCGTCCTTCGGGTTGACCTTGGCCGACATCGCCCACATGACCTGCGGCAGGTTGAACGGGTCCACGTCCTCGTCGACGAGGATCACCTGAGCGACGTAGCCGAGTCCGTGCGGTGTCGTCATGGCGCGCATGCCGACGGCCTTGGCGAAGCCGCCGTACCGCTTGGCCGTGGAGATGATCACCAACAGACCGTGCGTGTACATGGCGTTGACAGCCTTCACCTCGGGAAACTCAGCCCGCAGCTGCTTCAGCAGCGGCACGCACGTGTTGGGGCCGACGAGGTAGTCGCACTCGGTCCACGGCATGCCGATGTAGAGCGACTCGAAGACCGGGTTCGTGCGGAACGAGACGCGGTCGACGCGGATGACGGGCATGCGGCGCCCGCCCGAGTAGTGGCCGGTGAACTCGCCGAAGGGGCCCTCGATCTGCCGCTTGCGCGACTCGATGACGCCCTCGATGACGACCTCGCTGCCCCAGGGCACGTCGAAGCCGGTGAGCGGCGCGGTGGCGATCGGGGCGGGCGCCCCGCGCAGTGCGCCGGCCATCTCGTACTCGCTGTGGTCGTAGGCCATCGGCATCCCGGCGACGATCGCCATCACCGGGTCGTTGCCGAGAGTGATGGCGATGGGCAGGTCCTCGCCCTTCTCCTCGGCCTTGCGCAGGTGCTGGGCGACGTCGTGCATGGGGACCGGCTGGAAGGCGAGACGGTTGGCGCCGATCACCTGGATGCGGTACGTGCCGACGTTCTGCTTGCCGAAGTGGCCGGGGTCCTCGGGGTCGCGGGAGACCACGGCGGCCTTGTCGAGGTAGAAGCCGCCGTCGCCGTCGTTGAGACGGAACAACGGCAGCACCGAAAAGAGGTCGACGTCGTCGCCCTCCTGGGTGTTCTCCCGCCAGGGCGCGTCCTCGCGGCGCTCCGGCGCGACGGGGAAGGCGTCCCAGCGGCGCGCGAACTCCTCCACCTGCTCCTTGACCGGGGTGTTCCTCGGCAGCCCGAGCGCGAGCGCGTGGTTGGCCCACGAGCCGTGCACGTTCATCGCGATCCGTGCGTCGGTGAAACCCTTGACGTTGTCGAAGTAGAGGGCGGGCGCGTTCTCGCCGATGCGGCCCGTCGCGTTGGCGGCGGCCGCGAGATCGGGCTCCGGCAGCACCTCGTCGGTGATGCGCAGCAGCTGCCCCTGCTTGTCCAGGGTGTCGAGGAAGCTGCGCAGATCGTCATAAGCCACAGGGAACTCCTTTGCGGGTCTGGGACGTCAGGCGGCGTCGCGGGAAGCGGTGCGGGCCGCGCGCATTCCGGCCCAGCGCGTGGCGGCCGGCGCGGGCAGCTCGAACTGGTCGAGGATGCGGGCCACCACGTGGTCGACGATGTCGTCGACGGTGCGCGGGTGGTTGTAGAAGGCGGGCATGGGAGGCACCAACTGAACGCCCATGCGGGCGAGTTCGAGCATGTTCTGCAGGTGGATCTCGCTCAGCGGGGTCTCTCGCGGGACGAGGACGAGCCTGCGCCGCTCCTTCAGTACGACATCGGCGGCGCGCGCGACCAAGCCCTCCGCGTAGCCGGTCCTGATCCCGGCGAGGGTCTTCATCGAACACGGCACGATCACCATGCCGTCCGTGCGGAAGGAGCCGGAGGAGATGGTGGCGCCCTGGTCGTCGGGGTGGTGCGTGACGTCCGCGAGCGCGGACACCTCCGCCACGGACAGACCGGTCTCCAGCTCGATCGTCGTGCGCGCCCACCGGGACAGGACGAGATGCGTCTCCACGTCCGGCAGCTCCCGCAGACTCTCCAGGAGCCGGACACCGAACGGCGCGCCCGTCGCCCCGGTCATTCCCACGACCAACCGCACAGGACCACTCCTCACCCGTTGCTGACCTGTGCTTTCACGCTAAGCGGCAGTCCGGCCGCGACGGCGGTACGCTCGGGACCAGCGATGGGGAAAAACGGACACGATCGGCACCCTGACGTCAGGGACCTGGCTTACACCCCTACCGTCGGCGCATCGGCCGGGGTGGAGGTGATGGAGCTGGCCGACCTGTACGAGCGGGCACGCCGCCACGGCAACGACCCGTACGCGCCGCTGCGCCCGTCCTTCCACCAGCTGATCGGCGCCCGTGGCCGGCCGCTGCTGATGGCGGTGGACTTCGCCGAGTACGCGTTGCGGCCGGGGTCGTGGCTGTGGATCCGGCCGGGGCAGGTGCAGCGGTTCGGTCCGGATCTGAGGGCGGCGGACGGGGTGATCGTGCTGTTCGAGGCGGGGTTCCTGCCGCCCGCGACCGTGGCGGCGGCGCACATGGATCCGCCGTACGAGCAGCGTCCGCTCACGCCCGAGGGCCCGGACGCGGAAGGCGTGCGCCGCGCCCTCGACCATCTGAGGTACGAGTACGAGCAGCCGGCCTCGCTGCCGTTGCAGACGCACGCCGAGGTGCTGCGCGCCCTGGTGTCCGTCCTCGTGATGCGTCTGGCGCAGGCCCGGGGTCCGGCACCACGGCCCGCAGCCCCGTCCGAGGTCTTCCGCCGCTTCCACGCGGCCGTGGAGCGAGACCACGCGGTCACCCGCCGCGTCGAGGACTACGCGGCCGCACTCGGCTACAGTCCGCGCACACTGACCCGGGCCGCGTCCTCCGCCACGGGCCGCACGGCCAAGCAGTACATCGACGACCGGGTGCTGCTGGAGGCCAAGCGGCTGCTGCGGCACAGCGGCCTGACCGCGAAAGAGGTCGCGGAACGGCTCGGCTTCGTCGACGCCAGCGACTTCACCAAGTTCTTCCGACTGCGGACGGGCGTGACGCCGGGGGCGTTCCGGAGCGGCACGGACATCAGGTGACGGAGCGTCAGGTGAAGTGGTGTCAGCAGGGTGTGTGTCCGGAACTCGCCTGGTCCTGTCCGCACGCACGGGAGCCGGCGGCGCTGGGTGGGGGATGACGTAGAGTGGAGGCATCGGAGTAAAAACGTGCTCTGCCGAGCGGACAGCAAGGCAAGGAGCACGCGCACACGCGGTATCGGACGATCCGCCACTCCTTCCGCGGAAGGAGTGCGTCATGAGGGCAGCACAGTTCAGCCGGTTCGGCGGCCCCGAGGTTCTGGAGATCGTCGACCTCCCTGATCCCCATCCCGGCGCCGGAGAGATACGGATCAGGGTGCGGGCCGCGGGCATCAACGCCAGCGACTGGAAAAAGCGTCAGGGCCTGATGGACCGGGAACTGCCGCAGACGCTGGGCCACGAGGCTGCGGGCATCGTCGACGAGATCGGCGAAGGCGTCTCGGGTGTCACGGTCGGCGACCGGGTCTTCGGAGCCTCACCCTACGGAGCCGCCCAAGCGGAGTTGGCCGTGCTGTCCTCCTGGGCCCCGATCCCGGACTCGCTCGACTACGCGAGGTCCGCGGCGATCCCCGCGGCAGCCGAGACCGCAGCGCGCTCCCTCGACCAGCTCGGCGTCACAGCGGGCAGCACCCTGCTCATCAACGGGGCATCCGGCAGTGTCGGGAGTGCCGCGGTCCAACTCGCCGTGGCACGCGGCGTGCGCGTCATCGGCACGGGCAGTCCAGGCACGCACGATGCCCTCCGCGCGCTCGGGGCCGAGCCGGTGGCGTACGGCGACGGTATGCCGGAACGCGTGCGGGCCATCATGCCGTCGGGTGTCGATTTCGCACTGGACGTCGCCGGCAGCGGCGTCCTTCCCGACCTCGTGGAGCTCGCGGGCTCGCCCGAACCCGTGATCACGGTCGCCGACTTCCATGGCGCGCAGCAGACGGGCGTCCGCTTCAGCCGCGGCGACACGGGCCGCGCCACCTACGCCCTGGCTCAGGTCGCTCACATGGCTGAACGGGGCCGCTTCTCCATCCAGGTCGGCCGGACCTTCCCCCTGACGGAGGTGGCCCACGCGCACCGCGTCGGCGAATCCGGGACCGTGCGCGGCAAACTCGTGCTGCTCGTGGACTGACCGGTCATCGAAGTCGACCGGCCGACGCGGATCCGTCCGGTCGGGCGCACTGAAGCGCGTCGGCGTCAGCCTCGGGCCGACCGCGGCAGGCGCGGTCCACGCGGACGGCACGCGGCACCGTCTTCGTGTCCCTGACCGTAGTGGCCCTCGCGAGTCGGCCCGGGCACCGGCGGGCGCGGAGGTCGCCGCGCGCGGCCGGCCGGTGCCGCCGTCACGAGCTGTCACAGGCGGACGGCCCACCCCGTCTCGGGAAAGGCAACGCGAAACGGGGACGAAGGAACACATCGGAGGAGGTGAGATCGAGCGTGCTGCACGGCATACATCCCCCTGCACCCGGTGCGAGCCCTGCCCGCGCGCGGGTGTGTGCTCGGATCCCCCTCCGCCGTAAGGACCTCTATGCAAGCCATTACTGTGCGAGACCGCGACGCCGGTCTCGCCGGGATGTCGCTGACGGACATGCCCTACCCCCATGCGGCCGAGAACGACGTCATCGTGCGGGTGTACGCCGCCGGCTTCACGCGCGGCGAGCTGGACTGGCCCGCCACGTGGACCGATCGTGCCGGCCGGGACCGGACGCCGAGCGTGCCCGGGCACGAGCTGTCCGGTGTGGTGGCGGAGCTGGGGTACGGCACCACCGGCCTGAGCGTCGGACAGCGGGTGTTCGGCCTGGCCGACTGGACCCGTAACGGGACGCTCGCCGAGTACACCGCGGTGGAGGCCCGCAACCTGGCCCCGCTGCCGGCGGACATCGACCACGCCGTGGCCGCCGCGCTGCCGATCTCGGGGCTGACCGCCTGGCAGGGCCTGTTCGACCACGGCCGCCTCACCACGGGCCAGACCGTCCTCATCCATGGCGCCGCGGGCGGCGTCGGCTCGATCGCGGTTCAGCTCGCGCGCGAGGCCGGCGCCCGGGTCATCGGCACCGGGCGGGCCTGCGACCGGGACCGGGCACGCGCACTGGGCGTCGACACCTTCATCGACCTGGACAGCGAGAAGCTGGAGGACGCCGGCGAGGCCGACGTCGTGCTCGACGTGATCGGCGGTGACATCCTCGACCGCTCGGCCGCCCTGGTCCGCCCGGGCGGCACGCTGGTCTCCACCGTCATGCCGTCCAAGGCCCGGCCCAAGGACGGGCGGGCCGTCTTCTTCGTCGTCGAACCCGACCGCGCCCGGCTCACCGATCTCGCCGCGCGGTTGAGGGACGGCCGGCTCAAGGCGTTCGTCGGCGCTGTGCGCCCGCTCGCCGAAGCACCCGCCGCGTTCGCTCCCGGGACGCGCACCCCGGGCAGGACGATCATCCGCGTCACGGAAGACTGAACAGGGGACCGATCATGATCAGAATGCGGATCGCCGGCGGCGTGCTGGCCGTCACCACGATGGCCGCGGCCACGGCCTGCTCGGCCGCCGACCGGCCCGCCCCCGCCAAGGGGACGACCGCAGCCGTGGCATCGCCCGCGGCCATGGCATCGACACGCCCCACCGAAACCCTCGTGCCGGTGCTCCGGCAGGCCCTTCCGAATGTGAAGGGCAAGACGTTCACCTCGGCGATCGTCGACTTCCCGCCCGACGCACGCGCGAAGCCGCACCGGCACGGCCAGGCATTCGTCTACGCCTACGTCCTCCAGGGCACCGTGCGCAGCCAGCTCGCCGGCAAGCCCGTGACCACCTACCACCAGGGCGAGAACTGGGTCGAGCCGCCGGGCGCCCACCACGTCCTCACCGAGAACACCAGCCGGACCGAACGGGCCAAGCTCCTGGTCGTCTTCGTCTCCGACACCGGAGCAAAACTCAAGGTCGACGACCCGAAGTCGTAGCCCCGGGCACGCAGCGGGCGGTGACGGAACCGGCCCAGGCGGCGAGGACCGTGTCACGGACGTCGTGGACGAAGCTCATCCGGAGGCTGCGAGGGCTCGGGCGGGTAGGTCAGGTGCCCGTGCCGGACCCGCGCGTGCTGGTCCAGCACCGCGGGCTTCGCGGTCGTGGGCGACATGATGTGCACGACCTCCACCCCCGCGGTGATCAACGCATCGGTGATCAGCCTGCGATGGCAGCGCCAGGGAACCGCCTCGCTGCACATGATCGCCGGCCGCTCCCGCTCGGCCAGCTCGAGCAGCTCGCCAAGGCCCTCCGCGAACTCCTCACCGGCCATGTAGTCGGCGTAGTCACGGAAGGCTTTGACCCGCCATGCGCCGTTCTCGCTCGGCACGCCCTTGGGAGTGTGCCGCCGGCCGCCGAGCTTCGGAATCCAGCGGTATGCGATGCCGGGAGGCAGCGCGTCGATGATCGCAGCTTGGTTCCACTGCGGGAACTTCCGCGACGACGGGAAGGAACGGACGTCGACCAGGCAGGTGACCTCGTTGTTCCGCAGCATCTCCAGCATCTCGCCGAAGTCGCGCGTCGAGTGCCCCACGGTGCAGACACGGTTCGCCATCCTGCCGCCTCGCCCAGGTCAGTCCTTGATCTCGGCCGTTCCACGGTTCATGTTCGGCGTCCGGTGTGCCCGGCCGCTCGGCCGTCGACAGGGATGCCCAGCCGGGCGGCCACGGTCGTCAGCGCCGTACCCAGGGGGAGCGCGACCCGAGTGAGGGCATGCCGGTCTCCCCGGGTCGGGTCCCGGTTGACGATCACCACCGGCTTGTCGGCCTGCGCCGCCTGGCGGACGAACCGGAGCCCGGACATCACCGTCAGCGAGGAACCCAGGACCAGCAGCGACGCCGCCTCGCGGACGAGCCTGCGGCAGTGCTCGACCCGCTGAGGCGGAACGGCCTCGCCGAAGAAGACCACGTCCGGTTTGAGGATGCCGCCGCAGACCGTGCAGGGCACCACACGGAAGTCCCCGACCTGTTCGTCGGTGAGGTCGGCGTCGCCGTCCGGGTTCATCCCGGCGGCCACCGGCTGGAAGCCCGCATTGGCCTCCTCCAGCCGCCGGGCGAGTTCACGGCGGGGACTGACGTCGCCGCAGGAGAGGCACACGACCCGGGCCAGGCTTCCGTGGAGCTCGACGACACCCTCACTGCCGGCGGCCTGGTGCAGGCCGTCGACGTTCTGGGTGATCAGACCCGAGAGCAGACCGTGCCTCCCGAACGCGGCCACCGCCCGGTGCCCGGCATTGGGGCGGGCCCGGCCGAAGGTGCGCCAGCCCAGGTGGCTGCGCGCCCAGTACCGGCGTCGGGCCTGGGCGCTTGCGGTGAACTCCTGGTACGTCATCGGGGTGTGCCGCCCCAGGCTCCCGCCCTCGCCCCGGTAGTCGGGGATGCCCGACTCCGTGGAGATGCCCGCCCCACTGAGGACCAGGACACCGCCGGTGCTCAGCAGACCGGCGACCGGCTCCAGGTCCGTGGTGCCCGGCGGCAGGTCCTCCGTAGGGGTCCAGCTCAGGGTGGGGCGCATGCGCATGCGCCCAGGGTACGGAACAGCCGGAATCCAGTCGTCGTACGGCCGGCGGATCAGGCACCGCGCCGGGCTGACCCTCCGGCCCGAGAGGACGCGGACCGTTGCGGCACCGGCGGAAGGGGAGGGGCGAGCCGGCGAGAGGCCGGGCCCGTACCCGATCCCCGCTCCCCGTACCCGACCGGCCTATGGAACTCCCCTTTCCGGATCTAGCTGCACGTCAGCGTCGGCTTCGCCCAGTCGCCGTGGTCGTTGCCGTTGCCGTCATCGGCGTCACCGACCCTGAGGTCGACGACCTGGGCGCCGCTGACGTCGACGTCGATCGGCACCGCGGCCTGCTTGCCGCGGAGCGTCGGTGTGGTCACCAAGGTCCTGCCGTCGGCGATCACGGAGAAGGCCACGGTTCCGGCACCACCTGTCTCGTCGTCGACGCCGACGTCCGCCGTCAACCGCGAGCACTGTCCGCCGAGGTACAACTCGACGTCGCTGACGGAGTTGGTGCCGAGACCCTTGGCGTACCCGACGCCGGCGATGCTGATCGGACGGCCGTCCCCGGCGGCCTGCTCGCCGACGCTGGTGTCGCGCTCGACCGGACCCCACCCGTTGGTGGACGACAGGAACGGCAGGTCGCTCACCGCGCTCTTCCCGGCGGGCGGAGCCGGCGGGATCCCGCCGACGATGCGCTCGTCACCCCCGGCGGACTGCTGCCCGCTCTGCCGGTAGTGCACCGTGGCGGTGAGCGCGGAGGCGGACGGCAGCGTCCCGGCCGGCGGCTGGACCGTCCAGGTGATGGTGGCCGACTCGCCCCGTTGCAGCCGCCTGAGCGACGTGGGGCTCGTGGCCCGCGCGCTCCAGCCGTCGGGCGTGGAGAGCGAGGCCGTCAGCCCGGAGGCCGACGGCCGGTCCTTCGGCACCCTGACCGTCGCCTCGGCCGTGAAGGACCGTCCCGACTGCGCGGTGTTCGGCACGCCCAGGGTGACATCCACTCCGGGGCGCTTCGGCATGGCGTACTTCCGGTGGTCGTAGCGGGGGCTGTCGTTCTGCGCGACGCGCAGGGACGAGGCGTAGCTGCCGTAGTCGACGAGCGAGACCTTGCCGAGCCCGCCGGTGCTGCCGTCCAGGTTCCACACGGCGACGGCGATGCTGTTCCGGCCGTTCGGATGCAGGATGCCGTCCGGGACCGGGAAGGTGTGCTGCGGGCCGAGGTAGTTGACGTAGTTGCCGACCTGCCATCCGTTCACGAAGACCGTGGCACGGTACTTGCGTGACGGGTCGTCGGTGAACGTCAGCCCGAGCGAGGTGTCCTGGCCGTGCGGCAGGTCCAGGGCGACGTCGGTGCGGTACCAGGAGACCCCGGGGCGGGTGTCGGTCGTCGGCAGCGACACCCGGTTCCAGGTGTCGTCCGGGTAGCCCGGCAGGGACCAGCCGGCTCGCTCGCCGTACAGTCCGCCGGTCGAGAGCGGGCCGCGCACCGGGTCCTGCAGGTCCTCACCGCCCCGTACGCCCTGCACCCGCCAGGTGACGCCGGTCAGCGGTGCCCCCAGGAGGGAGGCACTGGTCAGGCCGCGCGCGGTCTTGTTCCCGTTGGTCGAGTTGTAGTCCTCCTCGTGCCCCATGTTCACGGTGAGCACGGAGATGACGTTGTCCCCCTCGGAGTTCACCGAACCGGCCGGGAAGGCGAAGTCGGCGCTGCCTGTGGTGGAGCTGCCCAGGAACGTGCCGTTGAGCCAGGCGGAGAACGCCTGGGCCTTGCCACCGGAGTCCGAGACCAGATGGACGCCGTTCTCCTTGCCGGTGGCGCGGAAGCGGCCGCGGTACCACGTGTTGCCGGTGTGGAACCCGTAGTCGTCCGCGTAGAGGACCGGCAGCGAGTTGACGCCGGAGACGCTGTTGGTGGTCGTCTTGTCGGCCACCTGCCAGCCGGAGTCGTCGAATCCGGGGGCCGCTTCCGGGGATTCCTCGGCGTGCTTCCAGCCCGTCAGCGTGGGCAGGTGGACCGGCGCGGCCACCGGGATCGTCCCGGTGAGGCTCCCCGTGCCGGTGGCCCGGGTGTCCACGGCCTTGCCGTTCCAGGTGACGTGGTCGGCCGAGGTGAACACCTCGATGTTCTTGTCGTCGGCGTTGTCGCCGGTGAGCGCCACGGTGCGGCCGCCGTCCGCGCTGGTCGCCGTCCGCAGCAGGTGGGTGCCGCGCACGAGCACCGGGCCGGCCGCCGTGTCCTGCCGCCAGAAGGTCTCAGCCGTCG
The DNA here is from genome assembly GCF_036345995.1 of Streptomyces sp. NBC_00557. Lineage (NCBI taxonomy): Bacteria > Bacillati > Actinomycetota > Actinomycetes > Kitasatosporales > Streptomycetaceae > Streptomyces > Streptomyces sp. NBC_00557. The sequence goes on along the minus strand of NZ_CP107796.1, from coordinate 258,470 downwards.
CCTTGTCGCCGGCGAGCAGCAGCAGCGGGCGCGCTCCGCCGCCGGTGATGCCGATGCGGATCAGGCCCTTGTGCGTGTAGTTCAGCCGCAGGTCACCGGTGGCCGCGTCCCACGTGGTCGTGACCGTGCTGCCGCTGCTGGTCACCGTGGGCTTGGAGGAGTAGCGCAGCACGGTCTCGCCGTCGCTGTCCGAGTCGCCGTAGAGCACCGCGACGTCACGGTTGCCGATGGCCGCGTGGGTCATGATCTCCGACGTCGAGTACCGCAACTGCGAGTCCCCGAGCCGGTAGTTCGCCACGAGCACGTGCGAGTCGCGCCCGTCGAGCGTGATCGCGGTACCGGGCTGCTGCGGCACGACCGGGTAGGTCGGGGTCGCCGTCGCGGCGGTCGGCACGTCGATGGCGTCGATGGACACGTAGTCGTCCGTGGACCCCGAGCCGTGCTTGCCGTCGACGACGATCTTCAGCGTGTGCGCGCCGGGCGTCAGGCCGGTCTTCTGGAAGATCACCGCCTGGCTCTCGCCGCCGGAGTCGTCGACCGTCGCCACCTTCGTGCCGTCGAGGTAGACGTCGGCGTAGCCGTGGTTGTCGGTCTTCGAGCCGATCCAGCGGATCGCGGTGCCGTCGAAGGGTACGGTGACCGAGTCGCCGGCCTTGTTGGAGAACGACTCGGTGTGCTTGTAGTCGCCGCCGGTGTAGCTCTGGTCGGCCACGTGCGACCACGAACCGGTGTACTGCAGCGCGGAGTCGGGGTCGTCCCAGGTGTAGGTGGTGTCCGCGGACGGCCGGGCGTTGAAGTCGAGCGAGATGTGGGTCTTGTCGACCGCCGTGGACGTGGAGTTCCCGTGCCGCAGGACGTGGAACTGCGTCCCGGTGCCGGGGTTCATCCGCGCGGTGTCGACGACCGAGGAGTCGTCCGGCGGTACGGCCCTGATCGCCTCGGTCTTGGTCAGCGGGGCGACGGACTGCGTGAAGTACCCGATCAGCTTGTCCTCGTAGTACTTCGGGTCGAGCTGGCGGTTCTCGCGGATCGCCGCTCCGTAGTCGTACGACGTGTAGTTCTCCGGCATGCCCAGCCAGCCCCAGTTGGTGCCGCCGTAGGTCATGTAGAAGCTCTGCGCGGTGGCGCCGACGGCTATGTTCTGCTTGTAGAAGACGTTGGCGAACCTGTCGTTGATGAGCTGGGCGCACTTGTCGTAGCCGGGTCCGCCCCACGGGTCGAAGGCACCGCCCTGGAACTCCGGCGAGTACAGCGGCTTGCCGGCCGGGTGGTCGTAGCTGATGTCCGGGACGCCGTTCCACTTGGAGGGGTTCGAGCAGTTGAAGCCCTGCGGGTAGGAGTCCGGGCCGTCCACGTCCAGGGCGCCGGTACCGGAGTTGAAGGTGCCGTTGTTGTTGCCGGTCAGCGGCACCGTGATGCCGTCGGCGCGGGCCTTGTCCTCCAGGTGCTTCATGTAGGAGCGGCCCGCGGCCGAGCCGTTGTAGTACTCGTTCTCGACCTGGTAGGCGATGACCGGCCCGGTGCCGTTGGTCAGCTGGTGGCGGGCGATGATCCGGTCGATCTGTGTCAGCCACTCGTCCGCGTACTTCAGGAACTGCGGGTCGTCACTGCGGTTGTGTCCGGCTTTGGTGGTCATCCAGCCGGGCAGGCCGCCGCTGTCGACCTCCGCGTTGATGTACGGGGCCGGGCGCGCGATGACGTACAGCCCGGCCTCCTGGGCCATGTCGAGCAGCCGGTCGACGTCACGCACCCCGCTGAAGTCGTACACACCCGGCTTCGGCGAGTGGTATCCCCAGTCGAAGTACAGCGAGGTGGCGTTGAACCCGGCGGCCTTCATCTTCTGGAAGATGTCGCGCCACAGGTCCGGACTGGGGAGCCGGAAGTAGTGGAACTCGCCGGACCACAGGTAGGTGCGCTTGCCGTCGACGAGGAACGAGTAGCCGTCGAGGGTCACCGTGTGCGCCTGCGGACCGGCGGCCGGCGCGGCGGCGGATGCCCGCCCGCCGGCGTCCTGTGCCACAGCGGGCGCGGTCACGCCCGCGACCAGGGCGATCGTCGCGGCTGCCGCGAGCAGTGCCCTCCGTCGGTGACGGCGACCGGGTCTTTCCACCTCTGGGCCGATCCGATGACTCCGCACTGCGGCCTCCATAGGGAAACTGAGCAATCAGCACCAAACAGACTCAGGCAAAGTCGAACAGTAAAGGGACACAAGGCCCAACACAATGGGGCGGGGCGAAGCAGTCGAGACGGCTGAGGCCGGCTCGCGGGCCGTCACGCCGGGCGGCGTTGACGACACGTCAGAGTGCGTCGCCGAAAGGGAAAGTCAAGTCCGAGGGCGTGTACCGGACGTGGCTGGTGAGGATGGCGGAGCGCCTCTTGCTGATCCAGAATGATCGGATGGTCACGCTGGAGACTCCCCGTTTGATCCTGCGCCGCTGGCGCGAGGAAGACATTGCGCCCATGGCCGCCGTCCATGCCGACCCCGAGGTCATGCGATGGATCCGCGACGGCAGCGTCCTTGACGAACAGCAGACCCGCAGCAAAGTCCGGGCATGGGAGAGCGAGTGGGAGGCACAGGGCTTCGGCCTCTTCGCCGTGGAGATCCGGTCCACAGGCGAGCTGGCCGGGTTCACCGGCCTGTCGGTGCCCGGCTTCCTGCCGGAACTGCTGCCGGCGGTCGAGGTCGGCTGGCGGCTGGGACGTTCCCACTGGGGGCAGGGCCTGGCCACCGAGGCCGCTGCCGCCGCTGTGAGGTTCGGATTCGAGGAGCGAGGGCTGGAGCGGATCGTCAGTATCGTTCAAGTGGGCAACGACGCCTCCGAACGGATCGCGGACAAACTGGGGATGCGCCCGGTCCGTGAGACCGTCAATCCCACCTGCGGTCGGCGAGTACGCGTGTTCGAGTTGTCGTCGGACCAGTACCGCACAACCACTCGTTGACGGCGGCGGCGAGGACGGCAGCCCGCACAGCGGACCGCGCCGGCGTGCCGGGAAGGCGCTCGGCTCAGGGCACCCGGAGCCTGCGGTGCCTGCTCTGTTCGGCGAACGGGTCAGGCGCCGGCGCCGGTGGTGCGGAAGCGGGCCCGGTACACGGTGGGAGACACACCCAGGGAGTTCTGGAACACGCGTCGCATGGTCTCCGAGGATCCGAAACCGGCCTGCTGCGCGATCTCCTCCACCGAGGCGGTGCCCGAGGACAGCAGGGCCTTGGCGGCCTCCAGGCGGACGGCGTCGACGTACTGCCCGGGCGTCATGCCCGTTTCCCGGCGGAACAGGCGGGTCAGGTGCCGGGTGCTGACGCCCGCGGACGCGGCGAGTGCGTCGATGCCGGAGGGGACCGACGGGTCCGCGGTGACCTCGTCCATCACCCGGCGCAGCAGCGGATGCCGGCTCGGCGGAGTCATGCGGACGCTGAACTGCGACTGACCGCCCGGCCGTGCCATGAAGACCACCAGTTGGCGTGCCACGTCGCGGGCGACGTCGGCGCCGTGGTCCTCCTCGACCAGGGCGAGCGCCATGTCGATGCCCGCGGTGACGCCCGCCGAGGTGACGAGGTGCCCGTCGCGCACGAAGACCAGGTCGGGTTCCACCCGCACCCCCGGGTAGGCGGACGCCAGCTGAGGTGCCAGTTCCCAGTGGGTGGTGGCGCGCCGGCCGTCCAGGAGCCCGGTGTGCGCGAGTACGAAAGCACCCGCGCAGACCGAGGTCACCCTGCGCGTGCGAGCGGCGAGTGCGGCCACGAGCGGGACGAGGCCGGGGTCGGCCGTCGCGTGCCGCCAGTCCCTGCGGCCGGGAACGACCAGCGTGTGCGGGTTCCCGGGAAGCTGCTCGGAGGAGGCGTCGACGCTGACCCGCAACCCGCAGGACGTGACCACGTCGCGGCCGTCGGGGGAGACGACCCGTACGTCGTATCCGGCGCCGCAGCGGTTGGCGGTCGTGAAGACCTCGAGCGGCCCGGCGACGTCCAGCAGCTGCACCTGGTCGAAGGCCACGATCACGACGACGTCGCCGGAGGCCGGGCCGGCTACTCCGCCCACGGGGAGTCCAGGATGGTGCGGACGAAGTCCCCGCGCTGGAAACCGGGCACGTAGTGCTCGAGCACGTCGGCCTTGACGTTGCCGAAGGTGGTCTCCGGCCTGGACCGGATGCCGTCGGTGAAGGCGGCGAGGATGCGCCGCTTGAAGCCGGGACGGGGGTGCAGGGCGACGACGTCCTGCCGGTCCGCGTCGGAGATGTCCGCGTACCCGATACCGAGGACGTCGTACTCGACGCCTGCCGTGATGAGCGCGACTTCCGGTTCCATGAACGCGGGAATGCCGGGGGTGGTGTGCAGCGCGATGGCCGTCCACACCCGCCGCACGCTGTCCTCGGGCACGCCGTACGACTGCAGGAAACGACGGGCCTCGTCGGCGCTGTCGACCTCGAAGCGGCGTCCACCGGAGCGGAACTGCTCGTTCAGGCCGAGGTCGTGGAACAGGGCGGCGATGTACAGCAGTTCCGGGTCGAAGCTGAGGCCCCGGTTGCGCCCCTGGAGGCTGCCGAAGAAGTACACCCGGCGAGAGTGGTGGAAGATGAGCTCGCTGGTGGTGTCCCGGACCAGTTCGGTCGCCTCGCTAGCGAGCTTGGTGTCGGGTACGGGGATGCCGGCCGCAAGGGTCGTGTCCGTGGTCATGGCCTGCCACCTCTTCCCGTCGGGGTGCGCTGCGGGGATCTGCGGCGCAGCACCATGCTCTTCGGGTGGAGTCGTCGCCCGCCATGTCTGTCCGGCCACGTATCCCACAGATACGGACACGTCCGCCGCCTCATGGGGGCGCGGACCCGATCGGAGTCGCGCGGCACACCCGGTCGGCGTGCGGGGTACTGCGACCGACGCCGGCGCGGCCGGTGCCGGACGGCGACCGCCCCCAGGCCGGCCCCGACGCGTCGGTCAGAGGAACCGCCACAGGTGGTCGGCGGTGCCGTTGTCGTCGTACTGCACCACCTGCGCGCTGTTCTCGGTCGACATGCGGTCCACGCCGAGCACCTTGCCACTGTTCTTGTTGCGGATGCGGTACCAGCCGGTGCCGTCCTCCACCAGGCTCCACAGGTGGTCGGCGGTGCCGTTGTCCTCGTACTGCACGACGATCGCGCTGTTCTCGGTCGACCTGCGGTCGACGCCCAGCACCTTGCCGCTGTTTCCGTTGCGGATCAGGTACCAGCCGTCACCCTTGTCGACGAGCTGCCAGGCGTGATCGCCGGTTCCGGTGTTGTCGAACTGGACGACCCGGGCGCTGTTCTCGGTCGACATGCCGTCCACGGCGAGGACCTTGCCGCTGTTCTTGTTGAGGATCCTGCGGAAGGGCGGTTCCGGGACCCACCTGCGGCCACCGGCCGCCACCACCGGGAAGGAGGTGATGCGCAGCCGTGCCGCACCCATCGGCACGAGCGAGACCGTCTCCACGGGGGAGTCGCTCGCGGCGGGCCCGTCCTGCAGCGGGGCGACGACGTGCTCGTCGTCCGCGATCCATTCGGGGATCCGCCGGGCCCGGGCGGAGATCCGCAGCGGCGTGGTGCCGTGGGTGAAGGGCTGGTCCGGTACGTCCCCGGAGACCTCGGTGACGTCGAGCTCCGTGTCCGCGAGAAGGCCGTAGTTCCACGGCGTGGTCGCGTGGACCTCGTAGGAGGGGAAGGCGTCGCCCCCCGCGTAGCGGTCGTAGCGTTCGCCGATCCGGAGGGAGTAGGTCAGCGGGCCCCGGTCGACGCTGACGGCGTGGTGCTGATCGGGCCAGTGCCGCAGCCGGGCCTGCTGGGGCAGCCGTAGCAGGACCACGTCGCCGTCCCTCCAGGTGCGCTCCACGCGAGCCCAGGAGGGGCCGCCCTGGACGGGGAACGGTGTGCCGTTCACCCGCAGTTCGGGATCGGTGCACCAGCCGGGCACCCGCATCCGGAGAGGAAACGACACGGGTCGCGGCGTGGACAGGGACAGGGTGACCGTGTCCCTGAAGGGGTAGCCGGTCTCCTCGGTCAGCGTCACCGTCGTGCCGTGGCCGACCTGGGCTCGGACCGTGCTCGGGGCGTACATGGCGGCGGCCAGGCCCCTGTCGGGAGAGGCGAGCCAGAGTTCCTCCGTGAAGTAGGGCCAGCCCATGCCGTAGTTGTGGGGGCAGCACCGGTACTGGTCGACGCCGGCCTGGAACGCCTGCATGGCGAAGCCGTTCTGGAACTGCCCTTGCGTCTTGGGCCGGTTGTCCAGGCCGACGCTGTTCGCGCCGGTGATGTAGTGGGTCGACTTTCCCTCGGGGTCGAGGGCGGCCGGCAGCATGTTGAAGGCCAGTTCCTCGCAGTGGTCGGCCCACACGGGGTCGCCGGTGATCCGGGTGAGCAGTTCGTGGCTGGCCATGAACTCGACGATTCCGCAGGTCTCGAAGCCCTGCCGGGGGTCGCCGAATCCGGGACGGTAGTTCTCGTCACCGGCCATCCCGCCGCCCGGGAACCGGCCGTACCCGCTCATGACGGCGTCGTAGGCGCGGTAGGTCGCCTGGGTGAGGTCGGCGGACCCGGTCAGCTGCGCGTACTGGGCGGGCTCCCGGAACCCCTGGGCGATGTTGACGTTGTGGCGGGTCGGTGTCGGGCCGGTCCAGTCGACACCGTAGGCGTGCATCCTGGCGGCCAGGTCGAGCAGGAAACCCTCCCTGGTACGGCGGTACAGCCAGGTGACGACGTCGAGGCCGTCGCCCCAACGGTACGATACCCAGCCGGAGTTGAAGGCGCCCGGCCCCTGCGCGTTCATGAAGCGCAGGAAGCGGGTGACGAACGGCAGCACGCGCTGGTCCCCGGAATACTCCTCATGGGTGCGCAGGGCCTGCAGCAGCGGCAGGTAAGGCCAGAAGTCTGGGCCCCCGTTCAGCGAAGTGCGCAGGGCGCGAGGCCCGAAGAAACCGTCGCTGTCCTGGGTCGCCAGGATCGCGTCGACCCACGTACGCGAACGTGCCAGCGCGGTCTCGTCGCCGGTGGCGATCGCCAGCGGCAGATAGCCCCGCAGCCAGTACGGCAGCTCTTCCCACGCGCCGTTCTCCGGGTGCACCCAGCCGGAGGAGGAGAAGTCGAGGAAATGGGATATGCGCTCGTACTGGCCGCACAGACCGCCGAGTTGGAGCCTGAGCTGGCCGGCCAGCCAGCCGTGCGCGGTGACGCTGCCAGGGGGCAGTCTCCGGAAGCGGTCGGGCACCGGGCTCGCGGCGCTCGGTCGGGGCGCCGCCTGCACGGCACGGGCGAAGGGCGCACCGAGAGCTGAGGCGCCCAGGCCCAGGGCGCCCGCACCGAGGAGCGTTCTTCTGCTGACGGACATGCGGTCGACCTGCCTTCCGGCGCTCGCGGGGCGGGGTGCGTGTGCGTCTGGGCGTGAGCGTGCGACAACGTTGTCTCACCCCGCTGTGCCCGAGCGGCGTGCGGTGTTGCGTACAACGTTGGAGAATCGTGACGTAGGCATGACAGCACGGACTGATACGTCTGTCCAGAGCCGCGGCGCGGTGCCGCCGCATGGCGAACCTGCGCGCCGCAGTGGGCTGTTGTCCGGTCGTCGACGCCCAAGGGCCTGGTGCTGCTGGTGCCGACACGGCCCTGGGGGAAGGGCACCCTGTCGGCTGAGGTGCCCGGAGGGCGAGGTGAGCAGCCCTCGCCTCACCGTCGTCGCGCACGTGACCCGACGGGAGCAGGTTTTCGGACAGGGGTGCCTTCCGGCCAAAGGACCAGACCAAGTATTGACATGACCATGCTCTGATCTCGATGATCCTGCACACCGCGCCTCGCCGAGGGCGCGACGTCGCGTGCTCCCGGCCGCCGTCGGCCGGCCCGCCCGCCGCACACGCCTTCGCCGAATGGACCCCACATTTCCTCCGACAACGTTGTCGGAGCTCCAGGAGGTAAACGTTGTCACCACGTCGTGCAGGGCGGTTGGCCGCCCTCGTAGCAGTGAGCGCGTCCCTGGCGCTGGCCGCACCCCAGGCCTCCGCCCGGCCGGCTCCCGCCTCATCGGCTCGCGTCAGCGCCGTGCGACAGGCCGCCGCCCTGAAGTTCTGGACCCCCGACCGCCTGGCACACGCCGTCGACCTCGACACGGCGGCCCCCACCGCCGCCGGTCGGCACGGCACTGGCACCGGCACGCCAGGACATCTCTCCCACCCCTTCTCCGTTCCGGCGGCGATGCCCAGGAGTGACCGGGCCCGCGACCGTGTCGGGCACACGGCGCACATCGCGGCCTCCGCGCCGCAGCGCTGGACCGGTGGCGGCCTGATCTCCACCACCGCAGGCAAGGTCTTCTTCACCAACCCGAAGAACGGCGGCACGTACGCCTGCAGTGGCGACGCGGTGAACAGCGGCAACAAGTCCGTCGTGGCCACGGCGGGCCACTGCGTCGTGGACACGGACGGCACCGCGTACACGAACTGGGTCTTCATCCCCGGTTACGACCACGGCAACCGCCCCTTCGGTACCTTCGCCGCGACCTCCCTGCACTGGGAACCGCAGCGCATCGGCGACGCGGACGCGGCCTGGGACGCGGCCTTCGCCACGGTCGGCACGGTGAACGGCCGCAGGCTGGTGGACACGGTGGGCGGCGAGGGCATCGGCTTCGACCAGACGCCCGGACAGTACGTCTACTCCTTCGGCTACGGCGGCTCCGCGGCCGAGGGAGGCGGCGAGCAGATGAACTGGTGCGCCGGCACGGAGGTCTTCCAGAGCGGGCACGGCGGCGGCGGCATCTGGGGAATCGACTGCGTGCAGACGGGCGGCTCCAGCGGCGGCCCCTTCCTGGCCCGCTTCGACGCCGGCAACGGCACCGGCATGCAGATCGGCAACATCAGCATCGGGGCCGGCGACTACGAGTACCACCCGTACTACGGCAAGGAGGCAGCCGGCGCATACAACGCAGCCGGTTCCTGAACCCCGAGGGACCACTGGCCGTCCGCGGCGGGCCGCGTCCGGCGCGACCGGCCACGGACGGAGACCTCGCGGTGCGGCCGGTCCGCGAGCCGCAGCAACCGCAGTCCGAAGGGCGGCGCCGCCCCGGACGTCAGGCGTGACCGGCTCTCACACCTGACATGCAGGAACACTTCCACGGCAGTTCAGCAGGCCGAGATGTGACGGTCACGTGTGGAACCCCCGTGCAATCCCTAGACGTTGGGCTCCGCCGACGTCGCCGTCTGTGCATCCGTGCTTGGGTGGCCATGATCCCCGTCTCGGAAGGCACCTGATGTGAACACCCCCGCCAACCACAGGACCGCCGCGTGTCATGTCGCGGTCGCTCTGGCCGCCTCCACGTCGGCCCTCGCACTCACCGCATGCGGAGTGACCGGCAGCGCAGTCGGGAGCGGCAGTTCGGCATCCTCGAAGAAGGGGGACGGCATCTCGGTGGGCTTGCTTCTCCCCGACAGGAACACGGCACGCTTCGAGAAGTCCGACCACCCCATCTTCAAAAAGGAGGTCGCTTCCCTCACGCACGGCAAGGGAAAGGTCCTCTACGCCAACGCCGAGGCGAGCACGGCCACGCAGTCTCGACAGTTCCAGCAGATGGTGCACGAGAAGGCCGACGTCATCGTGGTGGACCCGGTGGATGCCAAGGCCATCGCACCGGACGTACAGAAGGCCGCGGACGCGGGCATACCCGTCATCGCCTACGACCGTCTTGCCCAGGGGCCGATCGACGCTTACGTCTCGCACGACAACGAACTCGTCGGCCAGGTACAGGGCCGCGCCATCATCCAGGCACTCGGCCCGAAGGCCGCGCACAGCGAGATCGTCATGATGAACGGCGACCCCGCCGACCCGAACACAGCACAGTTCGAAAAGGGCGCCCTCGGCGAACTCCAGGGCGAGACCCGGATCGCCAAGCAGTACGACACCGCCAAGTGGTCGCCCGCGGTGGCCCGAGCCAACATGAAGGACGCGATCCGGTCGATCGGGGTGAACAACATCGCCGCCGTCTACTCGGCGAACGACGGCATGGCCGGCGCCGTCATCGACCAGCTGAAGAAGGCCGGCGTCACCGAGATGCCACCGGTGACCGGGCAGGACGCAAATCTGGACGCCGTGCAGCGGATCGTTGCGGGCGAACAGTACATGACCGTGTACAAATCGTTCCTCGACGAGGCCGAAGGCGCCGCACAGATGGCGGTGGACAAGGTCCAGGGCAAGGACATCCAGTTCGACGCGCTCACTCGCGACACCGTCGACAGCCCGACGACGAAGAAGATTCCCGCACTGCTCTTGCCGGTGGTGGCACTCACGAAGGACAACGTCAAAAGCACGGTGGTCGCGGACGGCGTCTACTCCGTCGCAGACATCTGCACCCCCAAGTACGAGGCGAGCTGCGCCGAAACCGGCCTGAAGTAGCCTCGCTTCCCCGCAGCGGCGCCGCATGCCGCCTTCGCCCTTGCGCTCGCCGACGTACAGGCCGACGCCGGGGTGGCGGCACACGGGGCGAGGCAGCCGCGGAGGTCGCACGGTCAGGGTGCAGACGGGCCAGGTCCATCGTCACGTCGACCGGGACCGTCCGGTCGACCCTGCCGATCGCGTCCGCCCCCACCACGCGCACGCCGCCACCACACCGTCTGCCAGGCCCCGAACGTCTCGCGGGGGCGGATCTCTCGACGCTGGTCGGTGAACGGACGCCCTGCCTTGGCTGCGTTGTGCGGTAGGCAGGGCGCCGGCCGTGCCCACGGCCCGTCCGTCAGCAGGAGCATGCGCCCGCTCCTGGCCACCGAGGCTGGTAGGCGGTGACCAGCACCGAGACGGTGACCTGGATGGGCAGGAGGCCATCACCACTGAGGTCTGCTCGGCTCACGTGGCGTGCGCTCGGCGTCATCGCCACCAGGTCCCGGGCATCGAGCCCGGTCAGGCTCGCGGGGTACTCCACCTCCTCGGTGCCGGTGGCCTCGAAGAAGGGGCCCAGTGCCCGGTGCAGGCGCTGCTCCTTGGCCGGGTCGATCGTGACCATGGCAGGCAACCGTTCGCGCAGCTCGGCCAGATGCCGCTCGCTGGGACGGGCCACGATCAGCCGGCCGGTCGGGCGCAGCACCCGGTGGAACTCGGCCGGGTTGCGCGGGGCGAACACGTCCAGCACGACATCGGCCACCCCGTCGGCCAGCGGGAAGGGACGGAAGACGTCCCAGGCCACCGCAGCGGCTCGGCGGTGGGCACGAGCTGCCGAGCGCAGCGCGCGCACCGATGTGTCCAGCCCCAGACCACGGGCACCGGGCAGCTGGTCGAGGACGCCGGCCAGGTAGTAGCCCGTGCCGCACCCCACGTCGACCACCGTGGCCTTCTCAGCCACGGTGCCCTCCGCCAGGCGGCCCACGGCCTCGCGGAGGGGCGCGTAGGCGCCGGTGGACAAGAAGCGGTTCCGGGCCTGGACCATGGCGGCGTCGTCGCCGCTGGTGGCGCGGTTGCCCGTCAGCAGGCCGGCGTAGCCGTGGCGAGCGATGTCGAAGGTGTGGCCCACCGGGCAGCGCAGTGCGCCGCGGCCGGGGTGCAGGTGGCGCGTGCGGCACGTCGGACAGCGCAGCAGGTCGAGGGACAGTTCAAGGGCAGGGGGAAGCGACACGGGCATAAGGCACTCCTGAGGGCGGATGACGGGAAGAGACCGTGCCTGCACCACGCGTTCAGACCGTCACTGCCTCAGCGAGGGAACGGGCAGCGTCGCGAGCGTGGTTCACTCAGCAGGCACACCAAGGAGGGCGACGCCGTCCGGCATCGCCCTCAACGCCTTCCGATCACAGGAAGCAGCAGTGCGGGGTGCTCATGAATGCCACGTCGTGAGTGTACGAGCATCAGCGGAAGCCTTCGTCACCGGTCGCGGCGTCGAAGCGGACCCGCGAACCGCCACGGACACCGCAGAGCACGGGGACACGCCGAGAAAAGCGCAGGCTCGGTGGCGGCTCGCGAGCCGCATCCAGCACCGCTTGCAGCGGCATGGCGTCAGTCAACCGCTCCCACGTCGTCGCCGACCCGTACCGGCAGCGCCACCTCCAGCAGATGACGGCGCAGGAGAGCCAAGGCCTAGAAGATGCCGGCCGGTCTGTCCTGCGAGAGCTTCTGGAGGACGGTACGCATCCACGGGCTGCGAACGGCCGGCAGCCGGACCAAGGTGTGCTCGAACGTTCCCCGGTCGACGCGGAACAGGTAGTGGGGGCGCGGCGGGAGCGGGTCGTCGCGGAGCACGTCGTGGGGCATCCCGCCCGACGCGGGAACCGGCAAGTACGGCTGGGGGGAGACCAGCCACAGCCACACCCCCAGCGGCAGGGGCACCGGGTATGCCGATGCAGCCCGGTCGGCGGGGGACCAGGTCTCGCCCGTCTGGGGATGGACCGGTACGAGCAGGATGTCGACGTCCGCGTCGGGGGAGGGTTCTCCTGGTCCAGCCAGGACGGCGCGCCGCGTCGGCGGGCCGGCGGGCAGCAGGGTGTCGAGTGCGCGTTGGAACATGTCCGCCGTCAGACCGTCCGGGACCGTTACCGATTGCCCTGCGGAGGCCACGAGCAGGTGGGCGAGCGCCTGGCCCGCTGCCGCCTCCCATCGCGGACTCCACGACCAGTAGTGACTCGACCCGAACCGTCCTCCCCATGTGGCGATCGGCTCGAACGGGGGCGTGCTCTCCCCTTTCTCCGTCAGCTCCGCCCAGGACAGCGGCGCAGCGTGGACGCCGTCGACGGGGACGCGGCGCACGGCGTCCGAGCTGAGCCGTACTGCCTGCCAGAGCGAGCAGTCGTCGACCCTGGTTGCCACAGGCAGGTCGCAGGCTTCGCACGCCATGTTGGGCCCGTCGGCTCCGCTGAGGCCACAGCAGGCGCCGCCGCACCTCTCGGGGATCAGCCGGGTTCCCCGGACATCGCCGGGTGCGATGACAATCGCCCCGGACCTGCTGTCGGACAGCGCGTGGACCGGCGCGTAGATGCCGCGCGCCTCCGCCTCGCCCGGATCGATCTCGTCCCACATCCGCCAGGGCCCGCCCCAGGGGTCCGGGTCCACGGCGAACGTCCCCGACTCCATGAGCACCGGAAGCTGGGCCCCGTTCCCGTACGTCTGACGGGCGTGAACCGGAAGGGAGACCTGGGACAAGGGGACGGTCAGCTCGGCGTCGCACCGCGCACAAACGAAAACGAACAATCGCCCCTCCGTATGGGAAACAACTGCATCGTCGCAACTCGGCGCGGCAGCCCGCCAGCCTGTTTTCTCCACCGCCGAGCGGCGTCGACGCAGCGCGGACGCATGCGGCCGTCGTCGCTGCCGGCGTCAAGCGGCCTACTCAGCGTTCAGAGCCGGGGCTGGAGAGGTGCAAGGTACGGTCATCCGGGCAGCGCAGTGCGCCGCGGCCGGGGTGCAGGTGGCGCGTGCGCAGGTCCGGAGCGATGATCCGGTACTGCACGGCCAGTCGCCAGGACATCACCGGCGCCGTACCCGCCATCGACGTGCCGGTGGCCGTGCCGGCCGGGGAGAAGGACGTGGTGGAACCGCCGCCCGTGCTGTGCGAGTACCTCCTGCCGCACATCCCGCACGCAACCCTGATCACCGTCCCCGACGTCGGCGACCTGCTCCCCGCCGAAGCCCCCGGCGCCGTGGCTGCCGCGCTGCGGGACTTCCTCGCACACCTTGCGTCCTGACCGCCCACGGACCTGCGACGGCGCACGGGGGCCGTTCAGTCATTCCGCAGCAACTCCCGCACGACGTCGTCCCAGTACAGGTGATCCCCCTCCGTGCCGGCGGGTACGACCGAGTAGGTCTTCGTCAGCCACTCCTCGAACGGGGCGGCCGGCACGCGCAGCATGGCCGTACCCTCCGTGTCGCTCAGCAGGATCCGGACCGACCCGGCGCCGTGTCGGCGGCGGTCGGGCCAGACGCGCACGTGGCCGACGCCGGACGACCCGCGCAGGCCCGCGAACAGCAGGTCACGGGAGAACACCCAGGGCGCCAGCACGTCGGCGCAACCGGTGAAGTCCATGCGCACGGCGAGCGGATCGGCGGCGTCATAGGTGAAACGGACCGTGACCGGCAGGGCCTCCGTGGCGCTGACGACCACGTGGATGGTCTGGTCGAGGTGCAGGCGTCCGGTACGCGGATGGGGGCGCTCGTCGGTCGGGTGCATGGTGCCTCCCAGGGCGGGTGCGAAGTGGGCCGTGCCATGACGAGGTGAGCGCCGCGGCCTGCTCGGGGCTCGGCCACGGCACCCACCTCCCCGGAACACCGCGATGGAAGGCGCGCCGGGACACGTCGCCGGTTGCCCGGGCAGCGCAGCCGTATGCGGGGCCGTACGGGTGATCAGCGCCTCATTTCTCGCCTGCGTCGGTCCACGGGCCGATGCGTCACTTGCGGACCACCTGCGGGGTGTGGTCGCTCGTCTGGCCGGAGCACTCCGACTTGCTGTGGATGACGTCGTGCACCGGCTTCTTGACGGCCGGGGGAGTCCGGCCGTGACACGCGCGGCGTCACCAGCGCGTTCGCTCCGGGCCCTTGGCGGTCAGGCTTGTCAGGTCCGGGTGGCTGTGCCGGGCGCAGGCGGGTCCGCGCTCGGTCCCACTCTGTGCAGGCAGCAGCGCAGCGACAGGCCCTGTCGGAAAGGCGGCCGTTTCACCGGGTCCGGCGGCTCTCGTCCGCCCCTGCGGGGTCACCGTGTGCACTGTCCCTGCCGCCGTCGTCTCGAGAAGGCCGCGCAGGCGCGGCGGTCCTCACCGCGCCTGCCCGGTGCTGCCGGTGCGCACATCGCCCCCGCGGGTCCTGAGCGGCACGTCCGCTTCGGTGAGCACGCGGTGCACGAAGCCGTAGGACCGGCCGTGTGCCTCGGCTATGGCCCGGATCGACCGGCCCTCCTTGTATTCCCTGGCGAAGACTTCCGCCAGTTCCTTGCGGGCGCCACCGGTGATCCACTTTCCCTTGTGCGTTCCCTTGTGCACGAGGATCTCCTTTCCAGAGGCCGGAGTGTGATCACTGGTGCCCACGCCGGCGCCTTCCATGTGGCAGTTGTCTGCTCACTGTCCCGGCAGCGCGTCACTCCCGTGTCGCCGGGCCGGGCCCGGCTCAGGACCCGGTGCCGGTGGGCTGCCACGGGCTCGGGCCGGTGCCGTGGCACCATGCCGCGAGGCCGGGGCCGTCCACGCAGACGATTCCGCACTGCCGCGCGTACTCCAGAGCGGGTTCGGTGAACCGGCTCGTCGTGACGAGCGCCGCGACATCGGCCTCGTGAATGGTGAAACAGGTGCCCCCGAAGCGCTGCACCTCCTGTGAGCCGACTTTGTGGCCGTCGCCGTACTGTTTGCACTGGATGACCAGGCGCCGTCCGTCCGGCGTGACCGCGACGACGTCCGCCCCCAGATCGCCCGCGCCTCCCACCACTTCCACCTCTCGGCAGCCGCTGTCGGCGCACAGGTGGGCTATGGCTCGCTCGAAGTCGTCGGGGTCCAGGCCGGTGGGGTCGGCCAGGCAGGCGCACGTGGGCGTCGTCACCGCGCCGGCCGCGTGCTCTTCCGGCCCGCCGACCGGAACCGTCGGCCGACCGGCTTCGACGACCGCCGTCTCGCGCAGGTCGTCCGACGCCAGCTCGGCTGCTTCCTCCAGCGCCCGGGTGGCCCGGCCGGCGCAGCGCGTGAAAGACGCCTTGCGCCACCGGGACCGGGACACCAAGGCGCCCGCGAGGCCGAGCAGAGCCAGGGCCACGGCCCACAGCGGGCGTCGCTCGACGATGCCGGCCGCGGTGCGCACCAAGAACGCCAGGACGCAGAAGATGATCGCCAGCAGTGCGAAGAAGAGCGCGGTCGCGCGCAGATCGAACCGTCGTTCTCGATGTGCACGGCGAACGGGGCGCGTCGGTACGGCCATCGATGCTTCCTCCTGGGCAGCGACTGAAGATCAGTGATCTACGAATGCCCAAGATCGAGGAACCCGCAGCCGTGAGGAGCGGCGCTGTCCGGTACGACCCACGCGGGAAGCCCAGTTCCCGACCTCCGCGCCCGCCCCGCACGAGCAGGGTTGCGAACCATGCACCCAGGGTTCTCTGCACACGGCTCTGGCAGGCCGGGTCTGGCGACACCCCTGTAGCAGGAACCAACCCGTGCCCGGCCCCGGTGCGGGCGTGCGATGGGGCTCCGCCCCGAACGCGGCAGCCGGACCCGGCGCCCGGCACTGCACCCCGCGCCCGAGGCCGCTGGGGTTCAGCCCAGTGCGTCCATCAGGGCGGTGACATAGGCATCCAGCCGCTCCTCCACGATTCGCGCCGTCAGCTCTGTCCTCCCCGCCTCCCGCCATGACCGCGCCACCGACTGAACCTCTTCCGAGCACGCCAGTGCGTCCCGCACCCGCCAGTACAGCCGCTCGCTCGCGGCCGCCGCCGGCACCCCGCCGGCCTCCTCGTACGCCTCGGCGAACCGCTCGCCCCACCCCGGGCCGTGCAGCAGCGCGAGATTGGTCGAGCAGTGCGCCACATCGAGATCCGCCGGGCCCCAGGAGGCCGCTGCCCAGTCGACGACCCCCGTGATCCGGACGCCCGCCGGCCTCGAGGGCGGTACGTCGAACAGCACGTTGCCGGGTTGGAAGTCCCGGTGCAGGAATCGCCCTTCCCAGGGCGGCGCGGGCTCGCGGATCACGTCGATCGCCGCGGCCCATGCCGCCGTGTCGGCGCCCTTCGGGACCACGACGGTGTCGGCGGTCGTCAACGTCACATACCTGCGGGGCCGCTCGGCGGGCCGCAACGCGTGGATCGCCACGAGCTGACGGGCCAGCAGGAGCACGCGGGTCTCCACTCCCTCGTCGCCGAGGACCGTCCGGCCCGCCAGATGCGTCATCAGGAGCGACGGATACTCGCAGTGCGCGGCGATCGGATCGACCGCCACCAGTTCAGGAGCCGGCACGCCGGTCCCCGCGAGCAGGGTCAGGGCGCAGGCCTCCCTGCTCAGCCAGTCCTCGGCGCGCGCCACGTAGAACGGGTCGACGTAGGTCCGCAGCACCAGGTCACGGGTGCCTCCCTCCCGCGTGCCGATGGTCAGCCTCCGCGTTTCCGCAGTGATGCCGCCGTACAGCACGCCGGTTCCGACGATCCGTTCGCCGGCCTCCAGATGCCGGCTCACCCAAGCCAGTGTCAACGGCCGGAGACCCGCCGCCTCACCGTGGTCGGTCACCGGGCCACCTCAACATCCGGACGGAGGCATACGCAAAAGGTTTCCTCGGAGGCGGTGGCGGAACCGCTCTACGGTGTGCCGGGTCACCGCAGACCGCGCGCGTCCGGCTGGAGACGCGTGCCGCGCACAGCGTCCGCGCTGCGCCCGCCGACCGGTCGGGGGCGCCGTCGTCGTGTCAGGGTCGGTGCACCGGGGCGCGCAGGCGTCGTACGCGGGCGGGGACCGGGCCGGTCGACTCGCGGTCGATGTACGTGGTGTGCAGGGTGTGCCGGCGGGGGCGGGCGGTGGCTCCGTTGATGCGGCGGACGAGGATGTCCGCGGCCAGTCCGCCGAGTTCCTGCACGGGCTGGCTGACCACGCTGAGCCGGGGCCGGATGAGTGTGGTCCACTCCGCTTCGTCGAAGCCGATGACCGAGACGTCGCCGGGGATGCGGGCGTCGAGGTCGAGCAGGGCGTCCAGGGTGCCGAGCGTGGCCACGTTGTCGGTGGTGAACAGCGCGGTGGGGCGGTTGGCCGAGGTCATCAGTTCCAGTACGGCCGAGCGTGCCCAGGCCCGGTCATAGCCGGTGTGCCGGATCAGTTCCGCCGAGCGCGGGATGCCGGCCGCGCGCAGGGCCTGGCGGTAGCCGGCGACGCGTTCCGTGGTCGTCCAGATGTCCGCGCCCGGCGCGAGGCCGGCGCCGTCGTCGCCGGGCATGGCGGAGGTGATCACCGCGATGCGGGTGTGTCCGGCATCGGTGAACCGGGTCACCGCCGCCTTGACCGCTCCCCGGTTGTCGACGACCACGGTGTCCAGTGCGGCTCCGGTGAGGACACGGTCGAGCAGGACCACCGGGATGCCGGCCGAGACGGCCCGGGCGAGGTGTGCGTCGTCGGTGGCGGCCGGTGCCACCACGAGTCCGTCCACGCGACGCTCGATGAACAGCTGGACCGCGGCCTTCTCCTTGTCGCTGTCCTCGTCGCTGTTGGCGAGGATGGCCTGCAGCCCCGCCTTGGCCGCGACGTCGGAGATGCCGCGCACCGCGCGGGCGAAGTAGGCGTTCTCCACGTCGGCGACGACCACCCCGAGGGTGTCGGTGCGGCCGCTGATCATGCTGCGGGCCACGGCGTTGGTGCTGTAGCCGAGCTCGGCGGCGGCGGCCAGCACCCGTTCCCGGGTGGCCGCGCTCGCCGAGCCGTACCCGCCGAGGACGCGTGCGGCCGTCGCCTGTCCCACGCCGGCGTGCCGGGCGACGTCCGGGATCGTCACGCGTCGCCGCGGCTGCGCTTCTGGAGGCATGTCCGGCTCTCTCCATGTCGGCCCGGCGAACCCCGGGCAACGGGGCGGTGGAATTCAGCGCCATTCAACCATTGACGCGGGACGTCGGGCCGTGGGTAAGGTACGACCGCGTTGGTAACGTTATCAATCCTCGCCGGATCGCATCCGCCCGCCGTCTTCCGGACGGCCGTCCCCCCACGCCCCGCCGAACGGCCGCCCGCTCCTCTCCCATCCGAATTCCGGAGGTCTCCGCGATGGCAACCGACACCCTTTCGCCGCCACCAGCCGCCGCAGGCCCGGCCATCACCCTCGTCGACCTGGTCAAGGACTTCGGCGGCGCGAGCGACGCAGCGGCGGTGCGAGGGGTGAACCTCGCCATCGCCGAAGGGGAGTTCTTCTCCCTGCTGGGGCCCTCCGGCTGCGGCAAGACCACCACCCTGCGGATGATCGCCGGGTTCGAGGAGCCGAGCAGCGGGCAGATCCTGCTGCACGGCCGGGACATGGTCGGCGTCGCGCCCAACAAGCGGGACATCAACATGGTGTTCCAGTCCTACGCGCTCTTCCCGCACCTGAGCGTCGCGGACAACGTGGCGTTCGGGCTGCGCCGCCGGCGTGTGGCCAAGGGCGAGATCCACGACCGGGTCGACCGCATCCTGGCCACCGTCGAACTCGCCGACAAGGCCGACCGGCGCCCCCGGCAGCTCTCCGGCGGCCAGCAGCAGCGCGTGGCCCTGGCGCGGGCCCTGGTCAACCGCCCGCGCGCCCTGCTCCTGGACGAACCGCTCGGCGCACTCGACCTGAAGCTGCGCCAGTCCATGCAACTGGAGCTCAAGCGGATCCAGCGCGAGGTGGGCATCACCTTCGTCTACGTCACCCACGACCAGGCCGAGGCGCTGACCATGTCGGACCGGATCGCGGTGATGAACGGCGGCCTGATCGAGCAGGTCGCCTCCCCGCAGGAGGTCTACGAGCGGCCCGCCACCGCGTTCGTCGCCGGCTTCATCGGCACCTCGAACCTGATCAGCGGGCGCCTGACCGGCACCGGACCCGAGGGCGGGGTGATCGACCTCGGCGACGGACAGCGCATCACCGTCCCGGCGTCCGCCGCGCCCGGCGTCGGAGCGGACGTCCAGATCACCGTACGGCCGGAGAAGATCACCCTGACCAGCGACCCGGCCGGCGCCGCCAGCCGCGTCCGCGGGACCGTGCGCGAGGTGGTGTACCTGGGCACCTCCACCAGCTACACGGTGGCCACGAGCACCGGCGCGGAGATGACCGTCTTCCAGCCCAACGACGGCACCGCCGGCGTGGCGCCGGCCCGCGGCGACACCGTCTGGCTGTCCTGGGCCACCGCCCACTCCTACCCGCTCGGCACCGCGCCCGCCGCCCCGGCCCCGCCCGCCACCACCGGCCGGGTCACCCCCGACTCCGGTTCCCTCACCCCGAGCTGACGACAGGTCGACCCACCATGCCCCTGCAGCCCACACCCTCCGCGCCCTGGCTGCGCGGACTGACCGAGCGCCGCTGCTCCCGGCGCGGTCTGCTGCGCGCCGCACTCGGCGCCGCCGCCCTGGCCCCGCTCGCCGCGTGCAGCGTGCCGGGCGCCCGCAAGCCCGTACCCCGCACAGCCGCCGAGATAGCCGCCGCCGTCGACGGCTTCTGGACCGGACGCAAGAAGAAGGGCCGGCTCAGCTTCGCCAACTACACCCAGTACATCGACACCGACCCCGGCGACCAGAGCCGGCACCCCACCCTGGCGGCCTTCACCCGCGCGACCGGCATCAAGATCGCCTACGACGAGGTGATCGACGACAGCGCCTCCTGGTTCGGCAGGATCCAGCCGGAGTTCGCCTCCGGACAGGGCATCGGCTACGACCTCATGGTGGTCGGCGGCGACAGCTACCTCACCAAGTACATCGAACTCGGCTACCTAGCCCCGCTCGACCACAGCCGCCTGCCCCACTTCGCCCGGTACGGCGGGGCCGCGTTCAAGAACTCCTCCTTCGACCCCGGCAACGTCTACACCGTGCCCTGGCAGTCCGGCATGACCGGCATCGGCTACGACCCGGCCAAGGTGGGCCGGAAGATCACCAGTTGGCAGGACCTGCTCGACCCGAAGCTCAGCGGCAAGATCGGGATGTGGAACGACGCGGTGCAGATGGGCAACATCGCCCTGCTCGCCATCGGCGTCGACCCGGAGAAGTCCACCCACGCCGACTGGCGCAAGGCCGCCGCCTGGCTGCGCAGGCAGCGCGACGCCGGCCTGGTGCGCTCCTACAGCACCGCCACCTACCAGTCCTCCCTCCAACGCGGCGACCTGTACGCCTCGCTGGTGTACTCCGGTGACGTCTTCCAGGCCAACCAGAGCGGTTCACGGCTGGAGTTCGTCGTCCCCGACGAGGGCGGACTGCTGTGGACCGACAACCTCTGCATCCCCTCGACGGCCGCCCACCCCGTCGACGCCCTGACCTACATGGACTACGTCTACCGGCCCGAGGTCGCCGCGAGGGTCAGCGAGACGGTGCAGTTCGTCACCCCCGTCCCCGACGCCCGGGCGGTCATCGCGCACGACGCGGCCGCCGCCACCGGCAAGCGCCGGACCCTGCTCGAGTCCCTGAGCACCAGCCCCCTGGTCTTCCCGACCAAGGCCGACGAATCCAAGCTGCGCCACCTGCGGGTGCTCGACGAAGCGGAGGAGAAGCAGTGGAACGCGCTGTTCGAACCGATCTACCAGTCCTGACCCGCCGCCGCAGACGGCGCCCCCGCGCGGTACTGGCCCCGTATCTGATGGTGCTGCCCGGCTGGCTGTGGCTGGCCGCCTTCTTCGTCACCCCCGTGATCGTCATGGTGTCGCTGTCCCTGCAGACCGGCGACTTCATCGACGGCTTCCGCCAGACCTTCCACTTCCACACCTACGCGGCCGTCGTGGAGACCTACCACGTGCAACTGGTCCGCTCCCTCCTCTACGGCGCCGCGGCCACCACCGGCTGCGCCCTCGTGGGCTACCCGGTGGCCTACTGGATCGCCTTCCGGGCCGGCCGGCACAAGTCGGTGTTCCTCTTCCTGCTCCTGCTGCCGTTCTTCGTCTCCTTCGTCATCCGCACCCAGTCCTGGAACGTGGTCCTGGCCGACAACGGCGTCCTGCTCGGCCCGCTCAAGCACCTGGGACTGCTGCCCGCCGACTTCCACGTGCTGGCCACCCCGTACGCGGTGATCGGCGGCCTCACCTACAACTTCCTGCCGTTCATGGTGCTGCCCGTGTACGTGGCCCTGGAGCGGGTGGACGCCAAGGTGATCGAGGCCTCCACCGACCTGTACGCCTCCCGGGCGCAGACCTTCTGGCGCGTCGTACTGCCCCTGTCCCTGCCCGGAGTCTTCGCCGGCGTGCTGCTGACCTTCGTGCCCGCCTCCGCCGACTACGTCAACGCCGGCATCCTCGGCGGCCCCTCGACCACCATGATCGGGAACATCATCCAGACCGAGTACTTCACCAACCTCGACTACCCGGCCGCCGCCGCCCTGTCCTTCGTCCTCATGGGCACCCTGCTGCTGGCCGTGTTCGCCTACGCCCGCGCCCTGGGCACCGACGACGTGCTGGAGGTGGCCGCGCGATGACCACGCACACCGCCGCCCCCGCAGAGGACACCGCCGCCCACCGGCCGCGCAGCGGCCGCCGAGGGCGCCGCCGTCCCACGCTCACCGTCTGCACGTGGCTGGTGCTGGCCTGGCTGCTGCTGCCGATCGCCGTCATGGTCCTGTTCGGCTTCAACGACACCCACAGCAAGGTGAACTTCACCTG
The DNA here is from genome assembly GCF_036345995.1 of Streptomyces sp. NBC_00557. Taxonomy (NCBI): domain Bacteria; kingdom Bacillati; phylum Actinomycetota; class Actinomycetes; order Kitasatosporales; family Streptomycetaceae; genus Streptomyces; species Streptomyces sp. NBC_00557. The sequence continues at coordinate 236,275 of NZ_CP107796.1, read as the reverse complement.
GCAGGGCTTCACCCTCACCTGGTACCGGCACCTGTTCGCCATCCCCAACCTGACCTCGGCGCTCGTCAACAGCCTCACCATCGCGCTGGTCGTCGCGGTGGCCGCCACCCTGCTGGGCACCCCGATCGGCCTCGCTCTGGGCCGCCACCGCTTCCGCGGCCGCGGCTCCGTGGACCTGCTGCTGTTCGCCGCCATCGCCGCCCCCGAAATCGCCCTGGGCGCCGCCCTGCTGTCGCTGTTCATCGTCCTCGGCGTACCCCGCGGCTACGCGACCGTCCTCATCGCCCACGTGGCCTTCTGCATCCCCTATGTCGCCATCACCGTACGGGCCCGCATGGCCGGACACGACCCGACGCTGGAGGAGGCCGCCCGCGACCTCGGAGCAGGACCGTGGACGGCGTTCCGGCTGGTCACCCTGCCGATGCTGCTGCCCGGCGTGGTCTCCGGCGCCCTGCTGTGCTTCGCCCTGTCCATCGACGACTACGTCGTCACCAGCTTCAACGCCGGCCGTACGGTCACCTTCCCGCTGTGGGTGTACAGCGCCAGCCGCACCGGCGTGCCCCCGCAGGTCAACGTCATGGGAACGCTGATCTTCGCCGGCGGGCTGATCATCGCCGGTGCGAACGTCCTGTTCGCACGGCGTCGCGCGGCCTGACACCGTCCCCGCGCCCAGGACACCGGCCCGGCCACGGCCGGTGCGGAACCAACCCCTCGAAGGAAACCATCACCGTGCTCTCTTTCAACGAAGCCGAGTTCGTCGCCCAGACGGAAAGCCTCGTCGCGCTGCGCCCCCGGATCGAGGAGGTCGTCGACCGTCTCCTGGACGAGGGGTACGACAACGTCCTCCTCGTGGGCGCCGGCGGCACATACGCGCAGATGTGGCCCTACGAACACCTGGCCCGGCGCACCTCGACGCTGCCTGTGCGGGCGGCCATCGCCGCGGAGCTGGTCGTCTCGGGCGACGCCCGGCTGGGCGAGCGCACCGCCGCCGTCTTCACCTCCGTCTCCGGAACCACCGAGGACAGCATCAAGGCCATCGACCACTGCAAGCAACGCGGCGCGTACACGATCGGCTTCACCGGCCACCCCGACAGCCCCGTCGCCCAGCGGGTCGACACCGCGCTGATCTCGGCGCCCAAGGCGTGGCCGTTCGACGTCCAGATGCTGCTGTTCATGGGCCGGCTCCTCTCTCGGCGCGGGGAGTTCCAGGGCTACGACCGTCTCGCCGGCGAACTCGCCGCCCTGCCGCGCGTCCTGGTGGAGGTCGCCCGCCGGGCCGAGCCGGTGGCCTCCGACTTCGCCGAGGCCCACAAGGACACCGACTACCACTTCCTCATCGGCGGCGGGAACCTGTGGGGGTTCACCTACCTGTACTCCATGTGCATCCTCGAGGAGATGCAGTGGCTGCGCACCACCCGGGTGCACAGCGCCGAGTTCTTCCACGGCTCGCTGGAGCTGCTGGAGGAGGACACCAGCGTGATCGTCTTCCAGGGCGAGGACGAGACCCGCCCCCTCACGGACCGGGCCGAGGCGTTCGCCCGGCGCGTCTCCAAGGACGTCACCGTCTTCGACACCCGCGACTACCCCCTGGACGGCATCAGCCCGGAGTTCCGCGGGCTGCTGGCGCCGCTGGTCATGGACACCGTGATGGACCGGGTCAGCAAGCACCTGGAGCGGGTGCGCGACCACTCCCTGGACCTGCGCCGCTACTACCGCGTCATGGACTACTGACCGCGATCCGCCACCCCGGCCATCCGCCCCGAGCGGGCGCCGCGCACCGGCGCGGCGCCCGCGCCCCGTTGGAGACTTTGATGAACATCCTCGGTTTCGGCGACAACGTCGTGGACCGTTTCGTGGACCGCGGCATCGACTACCCGGGAGGCAACTGCGTCAACGTCGCCGTCTACGCCCGCCGCCTCGGTCTCGACGCCGCCTACCTGGGCGTGTTCGGCGACGACGACCTCGGCGCCTTCCTCCGTACGGCCGTGGCGGCCCAGGGCGTCGCCGTGGAGCACAGCGTGGTGCGCCACGGCGAGTCCGGTGTGTCCACCCTCCACGTACGGGACGGCGACCGGGTCTTCCTCGGCTACAACGGCGGCGGTGTCACCGTACGCGAGCCGCTGGTTCTCGACGGCGATCTGCTGGCGTACGCGGCGTCGTTCTCGCTCGTGCACTCCAGCGTCTACTCGCGCACCGAAGCGGAACTGCCCAAGCTCGCCGCGGCCGGCCCGCTGGTCAGCTTCGACCTCTCCGACGACGAGGAGTTCCGCACCCCCGCCTACCTCGACCGTGTCTGCCCCCACCTCGACCTGGCCCTGCTGTCCTGCTCGGACCTGGACGAGGCCGCCACACAGCGGTTGCTGGAGTCGGTGGTGGCACGGGGAGCACGCATGGTCCTGGCCACCCGGGGGCTTGCCGGGGCCGCCGTGTACGACGGCCGGACCCTGGTGACGGCACCCGCGTTCGCCGCGGACGCCCGGTCCATGGCCGACACCATGGGCTGCGGCGACGCGTTCCTCGCCGGTTTCGCCGTGTCCCTGCTCCGGGACGGCTGGTCGCACGGCACCCCGCCGTCCCGCGCCTGTCTCGAACGCGCCCTGGAACACGGCGCGCGGTCGGCCCACGACCAGTGCTTCGTGGAGGCCGCCTTCGGCCACGGCCGCCCCACCGCGGCACCCGCCCCCGCCGCCCTGCAGACCCCGGCCGTCCCGACACCGCTCGACCGGTGAGCACACGGACGAGGCCTCGGCACCACCCTGGCTCGCCGGCGGGGTGGCGGTCCGGCAGCAGAGGGCCGAACTGCCTTCGTCCACAACCAAGTTGACTGATCGGCGACCCACCCGCCGAAGGCCGATCGAGCACTAGTACTGCAACGGTGCTTGCCGTGACTGATGGCCAGGATGGTCGTTGGTGTGGTTGTGGGTGGGGACCTTGCTGATGTCAGGTTGTGGGCGCGTGAACTGGACGCCGTGCATGAGCGGTTCGTGCACCGTTTTAGCAGGTCGGAGCCGCGTGAGTCGGCACTTGCCTATATGCGGGGCCTGATCGCACCTCTGCAACGGAAGAACGGCTGGACCCTGGCGGAGGAAGCCGGCCACACAGGACCGGACCGCATCCAGCGGATGCTGAACCGGATCGAGTGGGACGCCGACGAGGTGCTCGACGACGTGCGCCAGTACGTGGTCGACAACCTCGGCGACCCCGAGGCGGTCCTGGTCGTGGACGACACGGGCTTTGTGAAGAAGGGGACGCGGTCGGCCGGGGTGCAGCGGCAGTACTCCGGCACCGCCGGGCGGACGGAGAACTGCCAGGTCGGCGTGTTCCTCGCCTACGCAACCGGCCGTGGGCGGACACTGATCGACAGGCGTCTGTATCTGCCCGCCTCCTGGACCGACGACCGCGACAGGTGCCACCGGGCCGGCATCGACGAGACGGTCGGCTTCGAGACCAAGGTGGCCATGGCGAAGGCGATGGTCCGCCGCGCCCTCGCGGACAAGATCCCGTTCCGGTGGGTGACCGCGGATGCCGCCTACGGCTTCTCCAAGGGCTGGCGCTCCGAGCTGGAGCGGGCGGACGTCTTCCACGTCATGGCCACCACCCGGCACGACACCGTGGTCACCCGCTGGGCGCTCGACCATCCCGTCCACGACCTGTTCAACGGCCTGCCACGGCAGAAATGGAAGCGCCGTTCCTGCGGCACCGGCGCTCACGGCCTGCGGATCTACGACTGGGCACGCGTCGAGGTGCGGCCCTGGCACCGGCCCGACCGCCGCCACTGGGTGATCGCCCGCCGCAGCGTCGCCCGCCCCGCGGAGATCTCCTACTACATCGCCTACTGCCCGGCCGAGGCCACCCTGGACGACCTGATCCGCGTCGCCGACAGCCGATGGGCCATCGAGGAATGCTTCCAGAGCGCGAAGCAGGAATGCGGCCTGGACGACTACCAAGTCCGCCGCTATCCCGGCTGGCACCGACACATGACCCTTGCCATGGCCGCTCACGCCTGTCTGACCGTCCTGCGAGCCCGCGAGCTGGATGCTGGGAAAGCAGAAACGGATCCTCCCAGCTCATCCACCTCAGTCTCGCCGAAATACGACGGCTGATCACCCGCCTCACCGACCGCCGACCCACACCCGTCGAGCACATCCTGCACTGGTCGACCTGGCGCCGCCGACGACAACACCAGGCCCGCACCAGCCACTACAAACGACGCGGACACAGCCCCTGACCTGGCCATCAGTCACGGCAAGCACCGTTGCAGTACTAGGCTGCTGCCCCACACGAGTGTCAGCCGAAGGAGGACGTTGTGCCACGGTCCGACACAGCGGTCAGGGCTCGTACACGCCTGCTGTTGATGTACAACCTCACGCCGCAGGTGCAGGTGCCCGACGACATGCTCCGCCCGCTGACCGAGGCACTCGACCTGGGCCGGTTCACCTCCCACGTCGAGGCCGCCGGGCTGCTGCTGCCCCGGCTGGTGCTGCACGAGCGCGTCTCCGAGATCACGTTGCCGCCGAGCGCAGCCCGGGTCGACGGCGCGGCCGTCACCCTGGCCGTCACGCCTCGCCGGGACCCCCTGCTCTTCGTGGACGTCGAAATCGAGGACGACCCGGACGGCTCGAACATGATCGCCGAGACGCTCTATGCGACCTGGCAGGACCGCTCCGCGACACGCGTCGGCGGGGTGCCGTTGACCGAGTGGCTCGACGAGCGCCTGCGCGCGTACGGCGTCACCGCACGGCCCGCCGGCCAACCACCGCTCGCTTTCGGTCGGAACGTCCACCAGAGCGTCTTCCTCGGGGAGGCACTCGCACGACAGCTGCTGGCTGAGCACACATCCGGCGAGGCGGTCGGCCCGGACGTGGTGACGATCGTGCTGCGCGGCACGCTGGACAATGGCACCGGCGCCACGCTGGGCATACGCCGCCCTGAGACGCTGAACAACCCCGGCCAGACCATGGTCGCGCACGGCAGAGGCGTGTCATTGATCGTCGGCTACGCGCCGCCGGTGGAGAACGCGTTCGGGCTGGCCGCGGCCGGCATCCTCAACGCCGTCGCGGCCGTGCACCGCATCCGGCGACAGGCGTTCGAGGCGCTGGAACTCGACCGGGCCGCGGTGGTCGAGACGGCGGACGACGCCCGCACCCTCGTCGCGCGGCTCTCGCGGCGCCTCAGCGATCTCCAACTCGACCTGAGCTTCAGCGTCGAGGCGTACGCCGACACCGTCCTCATCCCGGAGCTGTTGGTCGAAAGCTTCCACTCCTCGCTGCGCGCCGTCTCGGCCCTGACGGAAGCACTGGCCAACACGTCCCGCATCGTCGAGCGCGTGAACGCCGTGCTCGCGACGCGTCGCGTCGACCTGGAGACGGCGTCCCAGCGATACGCCGAGGGCCGCGACCGGGTGCTGGCGGCGGCGATCGCCGCCGGCTCGGTCATCGCGCTGCCGCCCGCGCTGCTGCTCGCGTTCTTCGGTGTGAACAGCAGCGACGTGGACCCGCGCCGGTCCATCCTGGACATCCACCACTACGGTGTCGCATACGCCATCGCCTGGTTGCCGTTCCTGCTGCTGATCGCGGTCGGCCTGGTCGCACGCCGCCGCGTGTCGCTGCGCCTGTCCGCCCCGGACACGGCCATGGCCGGCCGGCGCCGGACCCGGCGTTCCCGGCTCCGGCGATCGCGACGACACGACCGGTGACCCCGGGCTTCGCGAAGACCGCGATGAGGCAGCCGCTCACAGCGGTCCCGGAAAGCAGCAGCTCTTGCCAGACACACCGGTCGGTTCGCAACCCGCCGCGCCTGGCGTCGTAGGCGTAGACGCCGCGGACACTCAGCCCGTGACCGGATCGTTCCGCCCGCGGACCCGATGAGGCCTGTCCCCACTGCGCCCCGCCGGTCAGGCTTGGGGCATGACCCGAGCACTGATCGTCATCGACGTCCAGGAATCGTTCCGCGCCCGCCCGTTGTGGGAGACCATCTCGAACCCGAAGATCGCCGACCAGGTCGACCGACTCGTCCGGCTCGCCCGCCAGGCCGGGGACCTGGTGGTGTGGGTGCTGCACGCAGAGCCGGGCAGCGGTGATGTCTTCGACCCCGCCCTCGGCCATGTGCGGCTGATGGAGGAACTGGAGCGCCGGGACACGGAACCGCTGGTCCACAAGACCTCGCACAACGCTTTCACCACCACCAACCTGCAGCAACTCCTCACCGAGCGCGGCATCCAGGAGCTCACCGTCTGCGGCATCCGAACCGAGCAGTGCGTCGAGACCACCGCCCGCGTCGCGAGCGACCTCGGCTACCGGGTCACCTTCGTCATCGACGCCACCGCGACCAATCCCATCCCGCACCGTGATGCTCCCGCCGACCAGAGCGTCGCCGAGCTGCTGGCGGACCCCCGCACCCTGAGCGCCGAGGAGATCACCAGGCGCACTGAGTACGCCCTCGCCGGACGCTTTGCCACCATCACCACGGTCGAGCAGCTGGAGGCTTCGGCCGGGCGTCGGGCATGATGACCGGATAGTGAGCCACATCGTCTTTCTCCTGGTGCCCGGAGTCCATCTGCTGGACCTGGCAGGCCCCGCGCAGGTCTTTTCCACGGCCTCCGACTTCGGGCACCCCTACACCCTCAGCTACATATCAGAGGAGCCGCTGGTACCCACCGCTCAGGGCCTGCCCCTGGTGGCCCGTCTCGACTGGCCCGAGCTCGGCCCCGAGGATCTGATCGTGGTGCCCGGCTGGCGGGCGCCCACCCTGGCCGGCGGTCCTGCCATCGGCGCGGCCCTGCTGCAGTCTCTCCGGGACCACCACGCCAGAGGAGGGACCGTAGCCAGCGTCTGCGCCGGAGCCGAGGCGCTCGGCCAAGCCGGCCTGCTCGACGGCCGCCGCTGCACCACCCACCACGATGTGCAGGACGAGCTCGCACGCCGCTACCCCAGGACGACGGTCGTCCGCGATGTCCTTTACACGGCCGACGACCGGGTGGTCACCTCGGCCGGCATCGCCAGCGGCATCGACCTGGCCCTGCACCTGATCGCCACCCGGCACGGCCCCGCCGTCGCCGCTCAGGTGGCCCGGGACATGGTCGTCTACGCACGGCGCAACGGCCATGAACCGCAAGCCAGCGCAATGCTCCGGTACCGTTCCCACCTCGACGACACGGTCCACCACGCCCAGGATCTGCTCGACGCCCACTTCGACCAACCCTGGCCCCTGTCGGCCCTGGCCACGGCCGTGGGCGTGAGCGAACGCACCCTGACCCGCCTCTTCACCCGGGCCACCGGCGGCCTGACCCCACTGCGCTATCAGCAAACCCTCCGTCTCGAACGCGCCGAGCACCTCATCAGCCACGGCGCCACGGTCGATGCCGCCGCCCGTGCGGTCGGTTTCGCGGACCCGCGCATGCTGCGCCGCCTGCGAGCAGGCATGCGGCGATAGACCGGGGCTGTGCTTCCCGCGTTCGTGAGCCGAGGACACCGCCGGATGCCGGGCCGCCGGGTGCCCGACCCGCCCTCGCTTCGCTAGTCTGCGCTGGTGGCTGATGCTTCGCTGAGATTCACGATTGACGCCGATCACGGGCAGTTCTACGTCCAGGACCTTGACCCTTATGACGCGTGGATCGCCGAACACGCGACGGACCCGGACCTGGCACCCGCCGGCTGGACAGAAGAAGCGGTCCACCTCCACCGCATCGGCGTCGAGCCACACTCGATCTCCGTCGGCACAGCTCGGGACGACATGGTCGAGTCCCTGATCACCGTTCACACCTCTGCGCCGACGGCTGACCCGACGGCCGAGCACATCGTGGAGACCGACCTCGACGCCCCAACCGGTCAGCTCACCATGTCCAGCCCGGGGACCGATCCTGCCGACGGGCCGCGCCTGACCGTTCCCGCTGGATTGCTACGTGTTCGGGTCTCCTACGTCCCGACCGGACCACCGCCGGCCGACTCCTGTGGAGGTCCCGGCGACCACTTCCTGTATCAGGTGGACGTCTGGCCCTCCGACCGGGCTTGCGGACTCGTCATCGTCAAGCAGGGGCCGGAAATCTGGGCAGGGTAGGTCCTCGCCTACGGCTCGCCTGTCGGCCGAGTGCGAGGCACTCTCAGGTCAGCGATGGCTGACGCCTGCCTGCGCACCGGGAGCGAGGGTCGGTTGGGTGACAGGTGCGTCACCGAGGGCCTGGTCGACCGCGGCCAGCAGGTCGTCGGACAGCTTCACGCCGGAGGCGGCCGCATTGGCGTGAACCTGCTCGGGGCGGGAGGCGCCGGTGATGGCGGACGCGACCTCGGTGCGGCGCAGGACCCAGGCGAGGGCCAGGGTGGGCATGCTCATCCCGGCCTCCTCGGCGATGGGGACGAGGCGCTGGACCGCTTCCAGGGTGGCGTCGCTGTAGACGAGGTCCTGGGAGACGGCCATGTCGGCGGAGGCGAACCGGCTTCCCTCCGGGACCGGCAGCCCGGGCTTGTACTTCCCGGTGAGGACGCCCTGGGCGAGGGGCGACCAGACGATCTGCGAGATGCCGTTGGCGGCGCAGAGGCCGAAGACCTCGGCCTCGGGAGCCTGCCAGAGCATGGAGTACTGCGGCTGTGAGGACACGAACAGGTCGGGTCCGCCGATGTCGATCGCGGCCTGGATCTGCTCGGGAGTCCACTCGCTGAAGCCGAGGTAGCGGGCCTTGCCCTGCTCGACGACCTTCTGGAACGCCTCGACGGTGTCCTCGATCGGCACCGTGGGGTCGAAGCGGTGCGCCTGGTACAGGTCGACGTAATCGGTTTTCAGGCGGGTGAGGGAGGCGTCGATCTGCCTGGCGATCTGCGCGGGGGACAGGCCCTGTTCCGCCGGGTCGTCCGACATGGGGAAATAGACTTTGGTCGCGAGGATGTACGAGTCGCGGGGGCGGGCGGAGAGGATCTCGCCCCACGCCGCCTCGGCCGCTCCTCGCCCGTAGACGTTGGCGGTGTCGAAGAAGTTGATGCCTGCCTCGAACGCCGCCTCCGTGCAGGCTCGGGTGGCGTCCGCCTCGATGCCGCCGGAGTACGTGAGCCAGGATCCGAGCGAGATCTCCGAGACTTCGAGGTCCGAGCTGCCGAGCTTGCGGTACCGCATGGTTGCTCCCTGTTTCGCTGGGACGGACGGATGCCGACGTGGCGGTCTGTCGCCTGCCGGCTGCCGGCCGCGGGGCGAGGGTGAAGGAGTCGGCGTCGGCCAGGTTGATCATCGTTGGCAGCAGCATTGTGCCTCCGTCCGGCGCTTCGCTGCGGCTCGACCACGCCCGGGCACGCGTCTCTGCATCGGCCGCCGCGTGCGCGTGAGGGCAGCACCTGCCGCAACGGAGCCGAACGGGAGCCGAAGCGGAGCCGCACCGGTGCGAGCCGACGCACCGAACGCCGGCGGTCAGAGCCTGCGCCAGCGCGCGCTGCACCAGGAGAAGACACCGAACGCGGCCAGACCGAGCGCGATCACGGCGAGCAGCCACGGGCCGGCCGGAAGATCGCGGAACGAACGCAGCGTGTCGTCCATGCCCTTCGCCCGGCCGGGCTGGTGGCGCACGGCCGCGGCGACGGCGAAGCCGCCGGCCACGGCGAAGACGACACCGCGCGCCGCCCCACCGACCACACCGAAGAGGTCGGTCATCCGCCGGGCCTGCCGCGACATCGAGCCCGTCCGCAGATTCTCACGGAATGTGAATCGCATCGCCCGCACCGAGATCCACAGGCCGGCGACCACCACGGCCGCACCGGCGATTCCCACGAGCCACTGCCCGGCCGGCCAGCTCAACACCGTGGCGGTGACATCATGCGTACGCCGGTCGGAGGAGCCGCTTCCGCTGCCCTGGTCACCGGCCGCGAAGGACAGCACGGAGAAGGACGCAAGGGCGTAGAAGACACAACGACCAGCGGCCGCCGCCCGCTTGGACGGTTTGCCGCCCTTCGGCCCCGCCCCGCCGAACACCGCTTCCGACAGCCGCCACAGCGCCATGCCGGCGAGCGCGGCCCCCACGATCCACAGCAATGCCGCCCCGAAGGGCTTGCCGGCCAGCTCCTCAAGGGCGCCGCCACGGTCGGCCTGCCGCCCGCCGCCGTCGTGGCCCAGGGCGATCTGCAGGGCGATCACGCCCACGAGGAGGTAGATCAGTCCGCGGGCGGCGAAGCCGGCCCGGGCCGCCACGGCCATCGCCGGACCGTCCGCCGCACGGCGGGCCCGGCCCCGCCCCCTGAGTGCCCATGACTGTGCATCCATACTTCGCCGATGCCCCGGGCTTCCAGCCCGACACCTCATGCTCGCCGCGTCTGCCGGAACTCGGCACGACGGTGACACACGATGGGTACAGGGGCCGCTGGGCCGCTGTTGTTGCCTCGGGATGCCGTAGCGGGCCGCGGCCACAGCCTACGTACAAGTCACGTGTCATCAGACAGACAACTCATGGAGAAGTCCCTCGCCTTCGACGACGTCGATTTCTGCCGTACCGGCCCGTGTTCAGCGGTAGGTGTGTCATCGTGGGGCTGTCGGCCCGCTGCTGTCCCCCGTAGCAGTGGGCCGGCCCCTTCTCGTGGGAGAGGGCACCCCCGCTGCGTGACAGGGGAGAACCCATACGCCCACCGGGTTGCCAAGCAGCCGGCGTCACACCGCCGTGCCGGCGCCAGAGACCGGTGTTTCTGAGCCTGAGGCCAGAAACACCGGTCTGGGGCTGGCGGGTCAGACCTCGCCGCGCCAGGCGCCGGTCTCGACGCCACCGCGGGATTCGATGAACTCCTTGAACCGCTTCAGGTCACCGGTGGCCTGGCGCTTGATGAAGCCGAGCTTGTCACCGACGGTCTCGGCCAGGCCGTCGGGCTCGTAGTCGAGCTGCAGCATGACCTTGGTGCGGGCTTCGTCCAGGCGGTGGAAGGTGACGACGCCGGCCTGCTTCGCTTCACCGCTGACGGTGGTCCAGGCGACGCGCTCGTCGGGGATCTGCTCGGTGATCTCCGCGTCGAACTCGCGCTCGACTCCGCCGATCCTGGTGACCCAGTGGGTGAGAGTGTCGGTGCGCTGCTCGATGCGTTCGACTCCGTCCATGAAATGGGGGAAGTCCTCGAACTGGGTCCACTGGTTGTAGGCGGCACGGACCGGGACGTCGACCTCGATGGACTCTTCTATCTGAGACAACAGTGATCTCCCTTCTCGTACGCGATGCCGGCCGGCCGGATGGCCGTGGCTTGCGTGGCGTCGCTTCCGTGACGGCGTTCCGGCTGCCCCGAGCGCACTCGTGGATGCGTCACAGGCCGCTCGAACGGCCGAGCCGGACGCTCGGCCGGCCCACCCGGCGACCGGGCGGACTGACCAACAGCCCCTCGCCGTAACGGAACGCCCATACGCGAGTCCTCCGGGACGCACCGCCAGGAGGACCCGCATGGGGCTTGCCTTCCGAACCCCACAGCGTGCGGGTTCCCACCTTGCTCGGTGCATACCGCCACCAGGAAGATCCCGTTCGTGCCGTTGCCGATCGCCGTGCACGCCGTCAACGTAAGTCGCACCGTTCTCCCTCTGCCTTGTGCTCATCGGTCCAACTGGGGTGCAGCACAGGGTTGTCCACGGCAGTGATGTTCACGCCAGCCGCCGGTGGCCCGGCGAGCAGCAGCCCGTCGCGTGGCGGCCGGTCAACGCCGGCCCGGAGTGGGTCGTCCGGGAAATCGCCCGGGGCGGTGGGCTTGCGGAGGAGATTCCGCCTGTTGGGGGATAGGTGCCGAGGCCGCTCCAGTGCTCCCACTGGAAACGGTCACCGGCGCCGGGATACCGTGCCCCTGGAACCGGCAACCTCAGGGAAATTGCATGCGCCATACTTTGACTGTACTGCAAAGTACAGATTCGACTGAGGGAAGAAGCACCCGCATGGAAACGGACAAACAGGGAGTCCGGCGCAGAGTCCCTGGACGTCGCAGGTCAGCCTCCGAGGAGAAGATCCTCGCGGCGGCGAAGGAGCTGTTCCTTGCCGACCGCTACGACGGCGTCAACCTGGAGCAGGTCGCCCAGCGTGCCGGGGTCTCACGGCAGACCGTCTACAACCGCTTCGGATCGAAGGAGACCGTTTTCCGGGAGATGGTCCGTCATCACTGGTCCGCATTCACCCGCCCGGACCGGCAGGCCGTCGGGTGCGACGCGGATGCGAGCCCGGAGGAGGTGTTGCTTGCGTTCGCACGGTCGCTGGAGCGCTTCGCGGCCGAGACGGACCAGATCCGTTTCGCCCGGCTAGTGGTGGCCGAATCCGTACGTCGGCCGTGGATCGCGGACGAGTTCTACCGGCTGGGGAAGGGGCAAGTAGTGGCGGCGTTCGTCGAGTGCCTGGAGGCCCTCGTCCGCAGCGGTCGCCTGCGATGCGCGGACACCTCCCTGGCGGCACGTCAGTTCATGGGTCTGGTGCAGGAGTTCCTCGTCTGGCCGAGGGTCATGGCCTTCGAGGAGGAGATCGCCGGTCAGCCCTCGGCGGACGTGGTGATCGAGGAGGCCGTGCGTACCTTCCTGGCCCGCTACGCACCTGTCCCTCACGATCCGTCGCGGCCCGCCTGATCCATGACCTGCCATCCGCCGCGGCCCGCCTGACCCACCACCGCCACCCGCCGCGCGACCAACCGCATCCGTATCCGTATCCGGACCCGACCCGCCCCCCGCGGAGGACCCATCGTGCCCGCACCCAGCATTTCACTCGGCGACGTCGAGATCACGCGTGTCGTCGAGTGGTCCGGCCCCATCCGTACTGCCCGTTTCATCATCCCGGACAGCGACGAGGAAACCTGGCGGCGCAACCAGGAGTGGCTGGCGCCTGACTTCTGGACGCCCGCCGACGACGCCTACCGCTGCCACATCCAGACCTGGGTCCTGCGCAGCGAGGGCAGGATCATCCTGGTGGACACCGGGGTCGGCAACGACCGGGAGCGCCCGCAGGTCCCGCAGTTCGCCGGGCTGCGGACCGACTACCTCGCCCGCCTGCGCGCGGCGGGCGTCGAGCCGGAGGACGTCGACGTCGTCGTCAACACACACATCCACTACGACCACGTCGGCTGGAACACGGAACTGCGTGACGGCGAATGGGTACCGACCTTCCCCGACGCCACGTACCTGATCCCCCGCGCCGACTACCTGTACTTCGACCCGGCCGGCCCCCGCCGCAGCCGGGCGCCGCGTGACGAGCACGAGCGCCTCCGCTGGGAGGGCAGCAGGATCGTGTTCAACGACAGCATCGCCCCCGTCCAACACGCCGGGCAGGTGGTGCTGTGGGAGGGAACCCACCGCATCGACGGCAATTTGCTGCTGGAGGCCGCACCGGGTCACACCCCCGGTTCGTCCGTCCTCACTCTGCGCTCGGGCACCGACCGCGCCGTCTTCGTCGGGGACATGCTGCACAGCCCTGTGCAAGTCCTCGAACCCGGCTGGAACAGCTGCTTCTGTGACGACCTCCAGCTCGCGGCCGAGACCCGCCGCGCCTATCTCTCCCGCGCTGCCGAGCTGCGCGAGCTCGTCATCCCGGCCCACTGGCCGGGGCACGGGGCCGCCGAGGTACGGCGAGACGGCGACGGCTTCGCCATCGCCGCATGGGCCGCATTTCCGCGCGGCTGACTCCTGCTGATTCGGTCCGTGTGTCGTTGGACGCAGGCAGTCCGCTGTGCTCGTCGTGGGCGCCGGGCTTCGCAGGTCGGGCTGTCATGAGCGAAGGGGTGTTCAGCGCTGGAGGGCTGGTTGGGTTGTCGGTGTCGGACGTGTGGCCGTGCGGTATGTGCAGATGCCGACCGCCAGGAGCCAGTAGCTGAGGAGGGCGCCCATCAGGGCGGTGCTGCCCCAGCCGTTGGCTGCGTAGAAGTGGTCGGGGGTGTTGCCGAAGAACAGGGACGGTACGAAGGCCAGGTTGGCCGCGGCGAGGACCTGGGCGCAGCGGCCGGTCCATCGGGGGAGCAGGTTGGTCCGGATGACGGCGTGGCCGGCGGCGGTCAGGAAGAGGGCGAGCAGCAGGCGGCCGGTCGATCCGTAGAGGATGTACGTGCCGCTGACCGTGATGGTCGGGTCGATGGGGTGGTCGGCGGCGATCACGGCACCGGCTTCCAGGCCGCTGGAGACCAAGGTGATCGTCGCGTACACCAGTCCCGTGGCGAAGGCCGCCGTCCCGATCCACTCACAGGCCGGGTCGACCTGCTTGACCAGTTCCCGGAAGCCGGTGACGAACAGGATCAGGGCCGCGAGTGCGACGATGCCGATGAGCAGCCTGCTCAGCACGTTGGAGTCCGGCGGCGGGCCGGAGTACAGGAAGTACAGCGGTACTTCGACGATGAAGCCGGCCGCCGCCGCGATGCCGGCGAGTCCCGTCAGGCGCCTGGCGATGGTCTCGTTCATGTGGGTCCCCCGATGTCCGTGTGGTGGGTGCCGACCTGGTGGTCCGCTCGTTGCCGACGACGACCATCGTGCCGCGCCCCCGGCTGCCCGTCGCTGGGCCTGGACACCGAACGGGGGTGGTCCTGAGGACACCTCCGGGTGGGTGCGGATGTCCCGTCGTGGGCGCCTTGCGAGCGGGAGCACGCTTCCTTCGCCGCTCACGTCGACAACGGTCACTTCCGGCTCGGCGTCCCGGACAGAAATCCCTGACCGACGGGCGTACGGCCCGTTCGGTGGCGGGTGCCCCGGCTCGAGCCTGCCGGTCCGGCCGTTCGACCTCCGGTGCGGGCCCCGATGACGATGCGGTCCTGGTCGCCGTGCAGTGAGGCGAGCCGGTGTGATCGTCGGCAAGAACCGCAAGCAACCGCCTGCACCGTGAGCGTGTGGCCACCAAGCTGCTGCGGGTCGCGCGGATCCGGGCATGGCCCGCCCCGATGCCGTCGTATCCCGTGAGCATCGGAGACCTCGGATACGCGGCGCCGGGCCCATGCGCAGAGGTGCACGCCGCTGCCCGGTCGGCACCGCGTTCGTGCCGGCCGTCGCCGGGATGCCACCCGTGTGGGCTGCCGTCACGCGCCGCCGGGGGGACGGCGGCCACGGCCGGGCTGAGCGACTGCCGGCCCGGTCGCAGCCCGGCCCGAGGGTCAGCTGTTGACGTCGATGTCGTCGAAGAGGGCGAGCATCCGGCTGAGCACGCGGACACATGCGTCCACGTCCGCCGTGGTGAGGTCGCCCGCCGCTTCGCGCAGCAGCGCGTGCTCCCGGGCGACGACGGCCTCGATTGCCGTGCGGCCGGCGCCTGTCAGGCGGATCAGCGAGGACCGAGCATGCGCCGGGTTCGGCACGGCCTCCACCAGTCCGTGAGCCGCGGCGTCATTGACCATGCGCTGGACGAACTGACGGCTGATCGACTGCGCCCGGCCCATCTGGGGAACCGTCATTGGTCCGTGGGCGCGCAGGAGATCGAGCACCGCGCGCACCCCCACCGACAGCCCCTGCCGCGGGGCCTCTTGTTCGATCTTCCGGTTGACCCGCCGGTAGAGCGGTCCGACCAGGGCGAAGACCTCCATGAGGCGCACTGGCGCCTCGTCGGGGGTCAGCGGGCGTTCTGCATCACTCACCCACCGATGATAAATGACAATCCAGTTGTCATCCCCTCTCGCTCATGACAACCTGGTTGTCATGAGTGCTTCCGAACTCCGCTTCTTCGCGTCCTCCGACGGCGACCTCGCCTACCGCGACACCGGCGGTACAGGCCTCCCCGTCGTCCTGCTGCATGCGGGTTTCCTCGACCACACCATGTGGGACGAGCAGGTCCCGGCCTTGGCGAAAGAGTTCCGCGTCATCGCACCCGATGCCCGCGGTCACGGCCGGTCCGCCAACGCGAGCCGCCCGTTCCGCCAGGCGGACGACCTGGCCGAGTTGCTGCATCACCTCGGTACCGGCCCTGCTGCCCTCGTCGGCATCTCCATGGGCGCGCTGATCGCCGTGGGGACCGCGCTGGAACACCCCGACCTGGTCCGGGCCCTGGTGATCTCCGGCGGTGGCACGAACGAACGCGAGTTCACCGAGCCGTGGGCCCGGCAGGCCCAGGCCGCACAGTTCAAGGCTCTGGCCGCCGGCGACATCGAGGCCTGGCACGACGCGAGCGACGCCTGGGTACACGGCCCCGAGCGGCCGCACGACGCCGTCCGGCCCGAGACCTACGCCCGCCTGCGCCGGATGCGCCAGCGGACCATCAGCAAGCACACGCCCGACGAACCCGATCACAGCATCCCGGTCGAGGATCTCGGCGCCCGGGCCGGCCAGATCACCGTCCCCGTGCTCGCCCTCAACGGCGCACAGGACGCACCCGAGCTACGAGCCATGGCCGAGTCCATCGCCCACACGGCGCCACGAGGCCGAACCGCGGTGATCAACGACGCCGCGCACTTCCCCAACTTCGACCACCCCGACGAGTACACCCGGATCGTCACCGAATTCCTCCACAGCCTGGTCCGGTGACCGGTCCCCGACCGCCGCCCTGAGAGATCGTTTTCTCGGACGCTTCACGCTAAAGATCAATCATGGGGCGACCCTTGGGCAGAAGGCCAGGAGCCAACCGAACAGCAGCTCGCCGCAGGTGAGGCGGAGTTCAATGCGTAGCGGACGCCGTTCTGTTTCGCGTTCGCGGTGACTCCCAGCCCCTGGACAGAGGAGCAGCACCACGTCCCGGTCGGCCGATGACGGCCGAGCGGGACGTCGGGCTCAGACGAGGTCGAACCGGTCGAGATTCATCACCTTGTTCCACGCTGCCACGAAGTCGCGTACGAACTTCTCTCCCGCATCCCGGGACGCGTAGACCTCCGAGACGGCTCGGAGCTGGGAGTGCGCACCGAAGATCAGGTCGACGGCAGTGGCGGTCCACTTGACCTCGCCGGTGGTGCGATCCCGGCCCTCGAACACGTTCTCTTCCGTAGCCGACGCCTGCCACTCCGTGCCCATGTCGAGCAGGTTGACGAAGAAGTCGTTGGTCAGGATTCCCGGCCGGTGGGTGAGGACACCGTGGGGAGATCCCTTGAAGCCGGTGTTCAGGGCCCGCATGCCGCCGATCAGCACCGTCATCTCGGGAGCGGTCAGCGTCAGCAGGTTGGCGCGGTCCAGCATCAGGGTCTCCGGCGACAGCTTCTCGCCCGCCGGAAGGTAGTTGCGGAAGGCATCCGCCTTGGGCTCCAGCACGGCGAACGACGCCACGTCGGTCTGCTCCTGCGAGGCATCCGTACGCCCCGGGGCGAACGGAACGGTGATGTCGTACCCGGCGTTCCTCGCGGCCTGCTCGACGGCCGCGCACCCTCCCAGGACGATCAGGTCGGCGAGAGAGACCCGCGTTCCGCCGGTCTGGGAGAGGTTGAATTCCTGCTGGATGCCCTCGAGCGTGCGCAGTACCTCCGTCACCTCGGGGAGGTTGTTGAGCTCCCAGTCCTTCTGCGGCGCGAGCCGGATGCGCGCTCCGTTCGCCCCGCCGCGCTTGTCGGTGCCGCGGAAGCTTGCCGCCGACGCCCAGGCGGTGGTGACCAGCTGGGAGAGGGAGAGGCCCGAGTCGAGGATCCTGCCCTTGAGGGCGGCGATGTCCTCGTCTCCGACCAGTTCGTGATCGACGTCGGGAACGGGGTCCTGCCACAGCTGCGGCTCGGGAATCCACGGGCCGAGGTAGCGCGAGAGGGGTCCCATGTCGCGGTGCAGCAGTTTGTACCACGCCTTGGCGAACGCCACCGCGAGCTCGTCCGGGTTCTCGTGGAACCTCTTCGTGATCGGCGCGTAGACCGGGTCCACCTTCAGCGCCAGGTCCGTCGTCAGCATCATCGGGGCGTGCCGCTTCGACGGATCATGGGCGTCGGGCACGGTGTTCCTGGCCGCGGGATCCTTGGGAGTCCACTGGTGGGCGCCGGCGGGGCTGCGCGTCAGCTCCCACTCGTACCCGTAGAGATTGTCGAGGTAGCCGTTGTCCCACGTGGTCGGCGCGGTGGTCCAGGCACCCTCCAGGCCACTGGTGAGCGCGTGGGGGCCCGTGCCGCTGTCGTATGTGTTCCGCCAGCCGAGGCCCTGCTGCTCGATGGGGGCCGCCTCGGGCTCGGGGCCGATGTAACTGGGATCGACCGCACCATGACACTTGCCGAAGGTGTGGCCGCCGACGATGAGTGCGACCGTCTCCTCGTCGTTCATCGCCATGCGCCCGAACGTCTCCCGAATGTCCCGGGCGGCGGCCATCGGGTCCGGGTTTCCGTTGGGTCCCTCCGGATTGACGTAGATCAGTCCCATCTGTACGGCGGCGAAAGGACCGGTGAGTTCCCTGTCACCGCTGTAGCGCTCATCGCCGAGCCATGTGTCCTCGGGCCCCCAGAAGATCTCCTCGGGTTCCCAGATGTCCTCCCGCCCGAAACCGAAGCCGAATGTCTTGAATCCCATGGATTCCATGGCACAGTTTCCGGCGAAGACCAGAAGATCGGCCCAGGAGATTTTCCGGCCGTACTTCTGTTTGACCGGCCAGAGCAGACGGCGCGCCTTGTCCAGGCTCGCGTTGTCCGGCCAGCTGTTGAGGGGAGCGAAGCGCTGTGCGCCGCTGCCGCCCCCACCACGGCCGTCCGCGATGCGGTACGTTCCCGCGGCATGCCAGCTCATCCGGATGAAGAGCGGCCCGTAGTGCCCGTAGTCGGCAGGCCACCAGTCCTGGGATGTCCTCATCACCTCGAAGACGTCACGCTTCAGCGCGTCCACGTCGAGGGTCGCGAACTCCTTCGCGTAGTCGAAGTCCTCGTCCATCGGGTTGGCACGCGGCGAGTGCTGGTGCAGAACCTGAAGGTCCAGCTGATTCGGCCACCAGTCCCGGTTCGTCCTGGGCCGCCGAGTCGGTGTAGGTGTCGGTGAGGGGATTGCCGGATTCTCACTTTCGCTGCCGGACATGCCCGTCCTTCTTCCTCTCTCGGTGTTCCTTCCGCCGGCTGCCGCTCTTGACGTCGTTGGCTTTGCTGGTGTCGAGCACGTCGACCCACACAATCAGCGCGCCGTGGCGCCCGCCGTCTGAGAAATATGCTGTGCCGCGTCCGCATGGTCGCGCACCGCAGACCACATCTCTATGAAACACGCAGAGCAGTCCGCAGGACAGCAGGGGCGGCTTTTCTGCGCCAGTGTCGATTTCCGCCGCAAGCCGAATCGAATACCACAGACCCCGGAGTCGTCCGCCTCGACCGTCATCTGGTGGACGACGCGCTGGACACGCTGGGGGAAGATCACAGCCCTGCGCTGAACCGTTTCGAGAAGGTCGACGCCTTCGGCGTGACCACAGCGGCGTGGCGTGGCGGGCGGTGACTGCGCAGCGGGATCGCATACTCACATGGAGTGAGTAGGGCGTGGCTGGCCCGACGAGATCGCTTCCGGCCGAGCGTTCAGGTCTGGCGGCGATAGCGGTCACGAACCCAGTCGGTCAACTGGTGCTGGGGTCGTGGTGCCGCGGTCGCTCATCTCCCCTCTGGAGCAAGTTAATTCACACCTTATATTTTGACGTATTGACGTCTGGCCAGACTGCTCCTACCGTCCGATCCACCGCGCGCCCCACACCGCGACCAAGGAGACACGTGTGACCGACGTTCCCGCCGTGCTCGTCCGCGCCCCCCGCCGGCGCAGACGCACGGCCGCCCTCACGACCGCCTTCCTGCTGCCGGCCGCCGCCGGTATCGCGCTGGCTTCCGCCCCGAGTGCCACCGCCGCGAGCATCCCCACCGCTCCCACCACCGTCGTCAACGCAGGCAGCGGCAAGTGCGTCGACGCGCGCGCCGGTGCCACCGGCAACGGCACCGCCGTGCAGCAGTACACCTGCAACGGCACCGATGCCCAGTCCTGGCAGTTCACCCCGACCGACAGCGGCTACTACCGGATCGGCGTCGCCTCCGCGCCGAACCAGGTCTGGGACGAGACCGACGTCTCGACGGCCGACGGCGCGCTGACTCAGCTGTGGCTGTACGGCGGCGGCGCCAACCAGCAGTGGCTGCCGGTCGCGGAGGCCTCCGGCGCGTACCACTTCGTCAACCGCAACAGCGGCAAGTGCCTCGATGTGCCCTCGGCGTCCACCGCCGACAGCGTCCAGCTGCAGCAGTACACCTGCAACGGCACCGCCGCGCAGTCCTTCACGCTCTCCGCCGGCATCACGCCGCCGGCCGGCACCCCGGACTTCGGCCCCAACGTCACGGTGTTCGACCCGTCGATGCCGACCTCCACCATCCAGTCGAAGATCAACTCGGTCTACAGCACCCAGCAGACCAACGAGTTCGGCACCCAGCGCAACGCCCTGCTGTTCACCCCCGGCACGTACAACGTCGACATACCCGTCGGCTACTACACCCAGGTCGCCGGGCTCGGGCTGTCACCGGACCAGGTCTCGATCACCGGCGGCGGCGTCCACGTCGAGGGGCACACCAGTGACGGCAACGCCACCCAGAACTTCTGGCGCGATGCGGAGAACATGTCCGTGAGCCCCAGTTCGGGCAGCACCATGTGGGCCGTCTCGCAGGCCGACCCGTTCCGGCGCATGGACGTGCACGGCAGCATGAAGCTGTGGGACGACACCCACGGCACCAGCACCAACTGGTCGAGTGGCGGCTACATCGGCGACTCGCGGGTCTCCGGTCAGATCAACTCCGGGACGCAGCAGCAGTTCCTGACCCAGGACACCGCCATGAACGGCGGCTGGAGCGGGCACAACTGGAACATGGTCTTCGTCGGCGACACCGGCGCCCCGGCGACCAGTTTCCCGAATCCGCAGTACACCACCGTCGCCCAGAGCCCGGTGATGCGCGAGAAGCCGTTCATCTACGTCGACGGCTCGGGCAACTGGCAGGTGTTCGTCCCGTCGGTGCGCACCAATGTGCAGGGCCCGGACTGGATCAACGGCAACGCCCCGGGCACCTCGCTGCCGATCAGCCAGTTCTACATCGTCAAACCCGGTGACACCGCCACGACGATCAACAACGCGCTCACCGCGGGCAAGAACCTGATCGTCACCCCCGGCGTCTACCACCTGTCCGCCCCGCTGAACATCACCCGCCCCGACACCGTGGTCCTCGGCCTGGGCCTCGCCACTCTCGTGCCGGACAACGGCGTCACCGCGATCACCACCGCCGATGTCGACGGCATCGACATCGCCGGGCTGCTCATCAGCGCGAACACCACCAACTCCAGCACCCTCATGCAGGTCGGCCCGACCGGCTCGACCGCGAGTCACACCGCCGACCCGATCGTGCTGCACGACGTGTTCTTCCGCATCGGGGGCGACCTCGCCGGCAAGGCCACCCAGACGCTGGTGGTCAACAGCAACGACGTCATCGGCGACGATCTGTGGCTGTGGCGCGCGGACCACACCAACGGCGTCGGCTGGACGACCAACCCGGCCGCCAACGGACTGATCGTCAACGGCAACAACGTCACCATGTACGGCCTGGCGGTCGAGCACTACCAGAAGTACCAGACCACCTGGAACGGCAACGGCGGTCGCACGTACTTCTACCAGAGCGAGACCCCCTACGACGTGCCCGACCAGTCCAGCTGGACCACCAGCGGCGGCGACCTCGGCTACGCGTCGTACAAGGTCGCCAACTCGGTCGCCTCCCACGAGGCGTGGGGTGTGGGCGTCTACGCCTACCTCCGCGACAACCCCTCCGTCGTCCTCGGCCACGCCATCGAGGTGCCCACCACGTCCACCGTGAAGTTCCACAGCATGGTCACCACGGTCCTGGGCGGCGACGGCACCATCAACCACATCATCGACAACACCGGCAACCAGGTCACTCCCAGCAGTAACGTGGCGTACCTGGTGAGCTATCCGTAAGTCCGGCACCGGACCCCGATGGGACACACGGTTCAAGCCGTTCGCGTGCTCTGCGGGAGGCGTGTGCCGCGCGGACCGGAGGGACAGACGGAACGGTCCGGCGCCCGTGCCGAGGTGACACGGGCGCCGCTCCTAGGAACAAGAACCCGGAACAGCGTCACTGAACCCGGATCGGCTGGGTGAGGTTCACCGGATTGCCGTCCGGGTCCTGGATGTGGGCGACGCGCTGTCCCCACGGCATGTCGTTGGGGCCGCTGCGGACCGAGCCGCCCAGCGCCTGCACCCGGCCGAGTGTCTCGTCGACGTCGTCGACACCGATGCTGAGCAGGATCCGCGGTGCCGCTCCGGTCCCCGGGTTGGCCTTGGCCACCAGCCCGAGGTCGGTGTCGCCGATGCGCAAGCCGAGGTAGAAGACCGGGCCTTCCTCCGGCACCCGGAAGATCTCCTCGGCGCCGAACAGTTCCTTGTAGAAGCCAAGCAGGACGTCGTGGTCGGCAGTCAGGATCACTGGCTGGATGGTGGACATGGCACTCCTGTCGAGAACGGTCGTTTCGCTGATAGACCGTTCGAGGACGGTGAACTCATCGGCGAAACCGGCCTGCCAGACGATCTGCAGCACAGACTGCCGTCCACGACCAGACAGCTGCACGGCGGGGCTTCAACGGCGGGGTCCGGTCATCTGGTTGCGCGGCCTTCGGCCCGCCTGATCAGGCTCCCCGCTTGTCCGGAACCCGGCGGCCCGATGCGGAGGCGAAGCTCAGCCAGGTGTGTCGGTTGCCCGCCCAGCACCAACCGACCTTGGGAGCGTTGCGGCGCTCGCGGCCATCGCGCCCGGTGCCGTTGCTGATCCAAAGCGCCGGCGTGCGGGCGTCGAGGACGCCGTTGGCTTTGCGCAGCCGAGAGCCGATGGTCATGAAGCAGTGGTTGCGCTCCAGGACGGCGGGTTGCTGCAGCACCCAGTGGATGCCCTCGGTGAGGAGCAACGGCGTACGGGCCTCCGCAGTGAGGGCGGGCAGTGCCTCGTTCGGGCTCCAGTTGGCCATGTGGTCGCCGCGGTCGAGGCCGGTGAGGAGGTAGAGCGGAGCGTCGGGCACCGCGACCGTGTCGAGCGGGGCGAAGAGGTCGACGTCGGGCATGTCAGTGACGACGAAGCCCGGTTTGCCGTCTCGGCGGAGCAGCGGGGCCAGGGCGGAGGCGGGGGCGTGGTCCGGGTGAACAGCGAGCAGGGTGCCGTCGCCGCCCGCAGGGGCCTCGGCAGCTGCGGCGAAGGTAAGAAGCTCGACGGCGGAGAGCCCTGCCAACTCGTGCACCCCCAGCTCGATGAGTCGTTCGGCCTGTGCGATCAGGGCCGGGAGTGCGGGGAGAACAGCGGCGGTGGCGTGCGTGGTTTCGGGCACGATGCTCCCAGGGGTACGGCGGATGGGCCCAAGGACAACGAAGCGGCCCGCCGGAACGTTCCTGTTCGGGACGTGACGCCCAATGCCGCTTCTTCCCTCCTCCCTCCGGGCGGATCACCTCGGTCGGCCGCACGGCCCGTCGCGTTCTCGTCTGCGCACAAGTGCCTTCTCGTCAGGGGGTCGAGGAGGAGGCGTCGGTGTCGAGGGCTGCGGTGCGGAGGGCGGCTGCCACGCGGGTGACGGATTCTGTGGGTGGCTGGGGGAGCCGGGCCAGGAGCAGCCGGCGTTGTTCCTGAGGGCCGCCTCGGACGGGGAGGATGCGTACGCTCGGTGGTGCGGCCGGGGCGAGGGTGACAGGCACGGTCGTCAGTCCCAAGCCGGCCGCGACGAGGTGGAGCTTGGCGAGCCAGTCACGCGCGGTGTGCGCGATGTCGGGCCGCTCGTCCAGGCCCGGCCAGACACCCATCAGCCGGTCCTCTCCCGAGGAGGAGCCCGCGATCCAGCGCTGCCCGCGCAGGTCGGCCACGTCGACGAAGTCGCCGCGGGCGAGCGGGTGGGTGGCGGGCACCGCCAGACGCAGGGCCCGTTCGGTGAGGGTCTGCAGGGCGAGCGGCGGCGTCTCCGTGTCCGGCGGTCTGAACGGCGGCGCGGAGCCGAGCAGGGCCAGATCGAGACTGCCGGCCCGCAGGGCGCGCACCAGCGCCGGCGTGCTTCCCTCCCGGCCGACGACGTGCAGGTCGGGGTCTGTCCGGCGGAGGGCGGCAAGGGCCCGCGGCACCAGCACCGCGCCCGCGCTGGGGAACCATCCCAGGCGGACGGTCCCGGTCTGACCGGGCAGGCCGGACAGTTCGCGTGCGGTCGCTTCGATCTGGTCGAGCACGATCGTGGCGCGGTTCATGACGACGCGGCCGGCTGCGGTGAGCCGTACTCCCTGGCGCCGCCGCTCCAGCAGTTCAGTACCCGCCGCCCGCTCGATCGCCGCGATCTGCCGGGACACCGCCGACTGCGTGTAGCCCAGCGAGGCGGCGGCCGCCGTGAAGGTTCCCTGCTCGGCGACGGCGCGGAAGACACGCAGGGCGGTCAACGACACATCCGTGAAGTCCATGACGTTTACGCATACCAGACGTGCAGAACTTTCGTTGGACTCATGGATCGCGGGTTCCTAGCGTGGCGTGCATGAATGCTTCGCGTATCGCCCTGGTCACGGGCGCCAACCAGGGGCTCGGCCGCGCCCTCGTCGAAGGACTGGCGGCCCGCATGAACCCGAACGACCTCGTCCTGCTCACCGGCCGGAACCCCCGGCGAGTGGCGGACGCCGCACGCGAGGTCACGGGACTGCCCGGCACGCGTGCCCGCGTCGAGGGCCGGGTCCTGGACGTCACCGACACCGATGCCATCGCCCGTCTCGCCGAAGAGGTCCGGGTCCGGTTCGGAGGGGTGGACGTCGTTGTCTCCAACGCGGTCGCCCGCCTGTTGCCCGATGAGCCGCAGGCGGAGCGGGCGGATGAGTTCATCGACGTCTCCAACGTCGCCACCCATGCGGTCCTGCGCTCTTTCGGCCCGGTCCTGCGGCCCGGCGGCCGGCTGCTCGTCGTGGCCAGCAGCCTGGGTACCCTCGGCCACCTCAGCCCGAGGCTGCACCACCTGTTCGACGGCGCGAGCCTCGACCAGGTCGAGTACGCCGTGGAGTCCTGGCGCAGCGCCCTCCACAGCGGCACCGCGCGGGAGGCCGGCTGGCCCGTCTGGCTGAACGTGCCCTCGAAGGTGGCCCAGGTCGCCGCCGTCCGCGCGGTCGCCACCGAGCGCCGCGAGCACGACCTCGCCTCCGGCACCTTGGTCGCGGCCGTGTGCCCCGGCATGGTCGACACCGCCACCTCGCGTCCCTGGTTCAGCGACTACAGCCAGGCCCAGTCGCCGGCCCAGGCCGCCGAGGCCGTACTCGACCTGATCTTCGCCGACCGGGTCGACCCCGCCCTGTACGGCGAGCTGGTCCGTTTCGGCAAGGCCCTGCCCTGGCGCGGCGGCAGGCCCCCGGTCGAACAGGACCGGATGCTCACCCCCTGACACCACCCCGTTCACTCGCTTCGCAGCACACCGCCGGGAGGTCACTTCATGGGTTCCATCACCACACCCTTCGGTTTCTCCAGCACCGCAGCCGAAGTCTCGCAAGGCATCGACCTCAGCGGCCGCCGCGCGGTGGTCACCGGCGCCTCCTCCGGCCTCGGCGCCGAGACGGCCCGGGCCCTGGCCGCCACGGGCGCGGCTGTCACCCTTGCCGTCCGGGATGTCACTGCGGGCAAACGCGTCGCCGAGGACATCACCGAGTCAACCGGCAATCAGGAGGTGCATGTCGCGCACCTGGACCTGGCCGACCCCGCATCGGTCACCGCCTTCACTGCCGCCTGGCGGGGCCCGCTGCACGTCCTGGTGAACAACGCGGGCGTCATGGCCTGCCCCGAGCAGTACACGGAACAGGGCTGGGAATGGCAGTTCGCCACCAACCACCTCGGCCACTTCGCCCTCGCCGCCGGCCTCCACGACGCTCTGGCCGCCGACGGCAACGCGCGCATCGTCGTGGTGAGTTCAACGGGCCATCAGCGGTCACCCATCGTGTGGGACGACGTCAACTTCGCCTTCCGCCCCTACGACCCGTGGCTCGCCTACGGCCAGTCCAAGACCGCCAACGTCCTCTTCGCGGTCGAAGCCACCCGCCGCTGGGCCGATGACAACATCAACGCCAACGCCCTCATGCCCGGCGCGATCTACACGAACCTGCAGCGTCACACCGGGGGACGCGGCAGCGGCAGAGTCCCGGCTCACCTGATCAAGACCGTCGAGCAGGGGGCGGCCACCTCCGTCCTGCTCGCCACCTCACCTCTCCTCGAAGGCGTCGGCGGGCGCTACTTCGTCGACTGCAACGAGACCGAGGTCGTCGACCGCCGCTCCGGCACCCTGCACGGCGTCGCCCGGTACGCCGTCGACCCGGACAACGCCCGACGTCTGTGGACCCTGTCGCAGGAACTGCTCGCACACGCCCGCTGAGCACCGGACGACACCGCGGGCGTTCCCCGTGGCGCCCGCCCGGACGGCAAGGCGCCGGCCGAGTCCCGACGCGCGGCCTCTAGCGCTGCGGTTGTGTGCGGAGCCCGTCCAGGATGAGCGCGAGCATCCGCGGAGCCCGGTCTTCGGGGCTGGTCGCGGCGCGCCAGAGTGCGCCGGTGAGCTGGAGGAAGTCGCCGGGGTCGGCGTCCGTGCGGATGCTTCCGTCCTTCTTGCCGGCCTCGAGCATCTGTGTGATCGCGGCGATGACCGGCCCGTAGCTCTGCTCGCTGATCGCCTGGTGCGCGCCGGGGCTGAGCGCGTCGCCGAGGCCGTGCTTCCTGCGCATCGCCTCGACGAGGTCGGTCGTCCAGTGGCGCAGCGCTTCGAGCGGGGACATCTCGGCCAGCAGCTCGGGCACGGTGCCGACGATGCGGGTGACCTCGTCCTGGTAGACGGCCAGGACCAGCGCCTCGCGGGTGGGGAAGTTGCGGTACAGCGTGCCCGCGCCGACGCCGGCGCGCTGGGCGACCTGGTTCATCGACGTGGCGCTGTCCTCGGCGAACGCCTCGCGGGCGGCTGCCAGGATGCGCGCCCGGTTCTCGCGAGCGTCTGAACGGACCACAGGACCTCACTTGCTAAGCGGAGAGCTCTCCACTACGGTATCCGGAGAGTTCTCCGCTTACTTTAGAGGGGCATCATGCGCTACATCAAGCTTGGCACCACCGGCCTGGACGTCTCACCGATCGCGATCGGCGCCATGACCTACGGCGAGCCCGACCGCGGCCATCCCGTCTGGTCGAAGGGCGAGGAGGAGGCGCGCCCGCTCATCAAGCACGCGCTGGAGGCGGGGATCAACTTCTTCGACACCGCGAACCTGTACTCGTACGGGTCCAGCGAGGAGATCCTCGGCCGCGCGCTCAAGGACTTCGCCGACCGCGACGAGGTGGTGATCGCCACCAAGCTCCGGCACCCGATGCGGCCCGGTCCCAACGGCCGCGGTCTGTCACGGAAGGCGGTCATGACCGAGGTCGACCACTCCCTGCGCCGCCTCGGCACGGACTACATCGACCTCTACCAGATCCACCGCAACGACCACGCCACCCCGTGGGAGGAGACGCTGGAGGCGCTCAGCGACCTCGTGAAGGCCGGCAAGGTCCGCTACCTCGGCGCCTCCTCCATGCACGCGTGGGAGTTCGCCAAGGCGCTGCACCTGCAGAAGCACAACGGCTGGGCGCGTTTTGTGTCCATGCAGAACCACTACAACCTGCTCGCCCGTGAGGAGGAGCGGGAGATGATCCCGCTCTGCCTGGACGAGGGCGTCGGCACGATCATCTGGTCCCCGCTGGCCCGCGGCCGCCTCGCCCGCGCCTGGGACGACGCCCGCTCGACGGTGCGCTCCGAGACGGACGGCGCCTACGCGGACATGCTCTACTCGCCCGAGCAGGAGTCCTCCAACCGCGCGATCATCGACGCGGTCGGACAGGTGGCGGACGCCCACGGCGTCAGCCGCGCACAGGTCGCGCTCGCCTGGCTGCGCCGCCAGCCGGTCGTCACCGCGCCCCTGGTCGGGGCCGGTTCGATCCGGCAGATCGACGAGGCCGTGGCCTCGCTCGACCTCGAGCTCACCGACGACGAGGTGCGCGCCCTGGAAGCCCCGTACACGCCGCGCTACGACTGGCAGGGCATCTCCGACGAGGCCGAACTGGAGGCCATCCGCAGGCGCGTCCCCGGCATGGCCCTTTCGTGAACCGCATCGTCCGCTCCGGCGCGGCCGCCCGCGCCGGAGCCCTCCTCATCCTCCTCGGCCCGCTGGTGTCCTGGCTCGCCGAGTTCGTCACCGCCGCCGCATGGCAGAACCCGCCGTACTCGCCCCTGTACAACTGGGTCAGTCACCTCGGCCTGACCGGCCCGGCACAGACCGCGTTCGGACAGGTCGCGAACTCTCCCCTCGGCGCGGTCATGGACACCGGCTGGGTGATCTACGGCATCCTCCTGGTCGTCGGGGCCTTTCTCGTGTTCGACCCGCGCAGGGGCCCCCGCCCGGTCAGCATCCTGACCCTTGCCGTCCTCTCCGGCGTCGGGGTCTCGCTCGTCGGCATCGTCCAGGGCTCCAACGCCAACGTCGACAACGGTCTGATCGCGTTCCACACCTTCGGCGCGCAGGGCGTCATGCTCGCCGGCAACATCATGGCGATCGCCGTGGGAGCCGGCGGATCGCGGATCGGTCTCGGCAGAAGCCGGTCGATCGCGATCACCCTGCTCGGCACCGCCGGACTGATCGCGTTCCCCCTCTTCATGGCCGACGTGTTCACCGGCTGGATGTGGAACATCGGCATGTTCGAGCGTGCCGTGATCTACACCATCATGATCGGCCACGCCCTCCTGGGCAGCGGCCTGGCCGCCACCCAGCGCCATCATGCGACGCGGCCGCCGACACCGCCCGAAGCACACGTCGCGAACTGAGCAGACACAGACGAGCCAGGATTTCGTGGTCCCGGCACGGGAGGGCCTGCTTCGGGTGCAAGAGCGAGCGGGGACATCAAGGCCAACAGGCTCAGGGCGATTCGGCTGATGTCCAGCCGGATCTGATTCCGTGCGGCGTCGTGCAGGGACAGGTTGCGCGGGCCGGTTGGGCCTGCGGGCCGCCCCAGCAGTCGGACGCCGGTGCACCCACTGGAGGCGCCGACCTTCGGTGGCGCGGGGGCTGCCGTCCGCAGCAGACCCAGGGTGCGGTGCCGCTCGAGCTGCAGGCGGCCGTGGACGCGCTCACGGTCCCGGCTATTGTGCCCGCCGGTGGCCGGTGGCCGGTGGCCGGTGGCCGGTGGCCGGTGGCCGGTGGCCGGTGGTGCGGTGCTCACCGGCCGGGCGCTCCCGTGCGCAGGCCGTCCATGACGAGGTCGAGGAGCCTGGTGGCGCGCGGCCGCCAGTCGTCGCGGGGGTCGAGCTGCCACAGGCCCGCGATGGCGAGGAGGAAATCGTCCCCGGTGACGCCGGGCCGGACGGTGCCGGCTTGCTCGTTGGCGCGGAGCAGCAGGTTCGCCGCGTCGATCACCGGCGTGGGGGCCGGCTTCGCCGGGCTGCCCGGCGCGCTGGTGACCTGCCGGATCGCATCGGCCAGGCCGGCCTTGGTCATCGCGAACTCCGAAAGCCGGTCCATCCAGGCGCGCAGGGCCTGCGCGGGCGGCCGGGTCCGGAGCAGGTGGGCGGCACTGTCGGCGACCTGCTGCATCTCATGCCGGTAGATCTCCAGGACGAGTGCCTCGCGGTTGGGAAAGTTGCGGTAGAAGGTGCCCTGCCCGACGCCGGCCTTCTTGGCGATCGCGCTCAGCGGCGTGTCCGCGCAGCGGGACAACTCGGCAAGTGCCACCTCCAGGATGCGTTCGCGGTTGCGCTGAGCGTCCGAGCGCCGGGGTGCGTCCTTCATCTGCGGCACTCGTCCTCCCTGAAGGTTCGTGGCCGAACCTCGCCCTTGCTAACCGGACAGCTGTCCGTTACGTTTTCCAGCTAACGGACAGCTGTCCGGTTGGCGTCCACGATAGCTGCGGACGCGTCCCTGTGGCAGTCCGCGGTCCCCTTCGGTTCCAGCACCACGCATCGCCGCCCCATCCCTGCACCACAGCGCCGCACCACGCACTCCGCCCGGTACCCCGGTCGGCGTGACCCCCCATCTGCCTGGAAATGCGAAAGAAGCTGCTCATGGCCTCATCGACGTCCAGTGTCATCACCCTGAACATCAACGGCGAGAAGTACACACTGACCGTCGACCACCGCACCACCCTGCTCGACGCGCTGCGCGAGCGCCTCGCGCTGACCGGCTCGAAAAAGGGCTGTGACCAGGGGCAGTGCGGTGCCTGTACGGTCCTGCTGGACGGCCGCCGGGCCGTGTCCTGCCTGCAACTGGCCGTGGCGGCCGAGGGCCGGGAGATCACCACCATCGAAGGCGTCGCCGAGGGCGATCAGCTGCATCCCGTGCAGCAGGCGTTCCTCGACCTGGACGGTTTCCAGTGCGGCTACTGCACTCCGGGGCAGATCTGCTCGGCGATCGGGATGATCCAGGAGCACGCTGCGGGCTGGCCCAGCGCCGCCACCGACGACATCCGGCCCGAGGCCGGACCACCGCCGCTGACCGCCGAGGAGATCCGCGAGCGCATGAGCGGCAACCTGTGCCGGTGCAGCGCCTACGTCTCGATCGTCGAGGCCGTGGCCCAGGCGGCCGAGGCGCAGCAGGACGCCGGGCGCGCGGGCCTCCCGACGGAGCCGAAGGAGGCCGTGGCATGAGGGAGTTCGGCTATCAGCGGGCGTCCGACGTCGCCGGCGCCGTCGCGCTGCTCGGCGCCGATCCGGACACCCGCTTCCTCGGCGGCGGCACCAACCTCGTCGACCTCATGAAGTCCGGCGTCGAACGCCCCGCCCGGCTCGTCGACATCCGCGAACTTCCGTTGGACCAGATCGAGCCGACGCCGGAGGGGGGCCTGCGCATCGGCGCCACCGTCACCAACGGCGACCTGGCCGCCCATCCCGAGGTCCGCCGCCGCTACCCGGCGCTGGCTCAGGCGGTGCTGGCCGGCGCCTCCGGGCAGCTGCGCAACATGGCCACGGTCGGCGGAAACCTGCTCCAGCGCACCCGCTGCGGCTACTTCACCGACGTCACCAGGCCCTGCAACAAGCGTGTCCCGGGCAGCGGTTGCCCCGCCGTCGAGGGCGAGCACCGCAACCACGCGATCCTGGGCGCGTCGGAGAACTGCGTCGCCGTACACCCCTCCGACATGGCCGTCGCACTCGCCGCCTTCGACGCGGTCGTCCACTTCGAGACCGCGGACGGGCCGGGCGAGGTGGCCCTGGCGGACTTCTACCTGCCCGTCGGCGACACCCCGCACCGCGAGACCGCCCTGCCGCCGGGCGCCCTGATCACCGGCGTCCTCCTGCCGCCCGTCCCGGTCGCCGCCAACTCCCGCTACCGCAAGGTGCGCGAGCGCGCCTCGTACGCGTTCGCGATCGGCTCGCTCGCGGCCGCACTCGACGTGCGGGACGGCGTCGTACGCGACGCGCGCCTGGCGTTCGGCGCCGTCGCCTCCCGGCCCTGGCGGGCCCTGGCCGCCGAACGCGTCCTGATCGGCGCCACGGCCGACGCCGAGACCTACGCCGCCGCGGCGGACGCCGAACTGGCGGCGGCACGGCCACTGCCCCAGAACGGATACAAGGTGACCCTCATGCGCAACCTCGTCGTGGCCGAGCTCACCCGACTCGCACAGGAGGCCGCCCGATGACCACCGCCCCCACCGCGACACACACGCAGGCGCCGTCTGTCGGCACTGCCCACACCCGCGTCGAGGGCAGGGACAAGGTCACCGGCGCGGCCCGCTACGCCGGCGAGATCCCCTTCGCCGATCTCGCGCACGGCTGGCTGGTGCTCTCCACGGTCGCCCGTGGCCGCATCCGCGCCATCGACAGCGACCCCGTCCTCGCCATGCCGGGCGTCCTCGCCGTCCTGGACCACCGCAACGCCCTGCGGGTGAACACCGACTACACCGGTCTGATGGGGATGAAGCCGGACCCGACCTGTGCCGTCTTCCAGCACGACCGGGTGCCGCATCTGGGCTGGCCGGTGGCGCTGGTCGTGGCCGAGACGTCCGAGCAGGCCAGGGAGGCCGCCGAGGCGCTCGTGGTGACGTACGAACAGGAGCCCCACGACATCGACTTCACGGCGGACCACCCGGGCGCCTACCCGGCGGACGGGCACATGCCGGCCGTGACGGAGAAGGGGGACCTGGACGCCGAACTGGCCGCGTCGGCCGTCGTCGTGGACGCCGAGTACCGCACCCCCGAAGAACACCACAACCCCATGGAGCCGCATGCGGCGACCGCCCACTGGGACGGCGGCCGGCTCGAGGTGGTCGACTCCAACCAGGGCGCCACCTGGGTCATCGGCGAACTCGCGAACCTCTTCTCGCTCGACCCGGCGTCGGTGCGGGTGCGCTCGGAGCATGTCGGCGGCGGCTTCGGCAGCAAGGGCGTACGAGCCCACCAGGTGGCCGCCGTGATGGCCGCGACCGTCCTGCAGCGCCCGGTGCGCGTCGTCCTGACCCGCCGTCAGATGTTCTCGCTGGCCGGCTACCGCAGCCCCACCGTCCAGGGGGTCAGGCTCGGCGCCGACGCCGAGGGGCGGCTGCGCGCGCTGGAGCACAGCTCCCTCAGCCTCACCTCCACCGTGCACGAGTTCGTCGAGCCGAGCGCCGGGGTGGCACGGGTGATGTACGACGCCGACGCCCACCACACCGCCAACCGCGTGGTCCGGCTCGACGTGCCCACCCCGACGTTCATGCGGGCCCCGGGTGAGGCGCCGGGCTCCTTCGCGCTGGAGGCGGCGCTCGACGAACTCGCCGAGAAGGGCGGCATCGACCCGGTCGAGCTGCGGCTGCGCAACGACCCCGAGCGGGGGCCGGTGTCCGGGCTGCCGTTCGCCGGCCGCAACGTGGCCGCCTGCTTCCGGGAGGGCGCCCGCAGGTTCGGCTGGGCGGACCGGGACCCGCGCCCCGGCCAGCGCCGGGACGGCCGCTGGCTGCTCGGCACCGGCACCGCGGCGGCGTCCTTCCCCGCGGGCGCGGCGCCCTCCACGGCGACCGTGACCGCGCACCCGGACGGCGGCTTCACCGTGCGGATCGCCGCGGCCGACATCGGCACCGGCGCCCGTACCGCACTCACCCTGGTCGCCGCCGACGCGCTGGGCGTGCCCCCGGAGAAAGTCCGCGTCCGCATCGGTGACAGCGACTTCGGACCGGCGATGATCGCCGGCGGTTCCATGGGCACCCGCTCCTGGTCCTGGGCGGTCGCGGCCGCGGCCGAGGAACTGCGCGAAAGGCTGGGCCTGGGCGCCGACATCCCCCCGGAGGGCATCACGGTGCGCTCGGACACCACCGAGGCCATCGGGGCCCTCGCGCCCGCCGAACGCCACTCCTTCGGAGCCCAGTTCGCCGAGGTGGCCGTGGACGTCACCACCGGCGAGGTGCGCGTGCGGCGCATGCTCGGGATCTTCGCGGCGGGCCGGATCGTCAACCCGCTCACCGCGCGCAGCCAGCTCGTGGGCGGCATGATCTGGGGCATCTCCATGGCGCTGCACGAGGAGGCCGTACGGGACCGCGCCTCGGGCGGCCACGTCGGCGCCGACCTCGCGGGCTACCACGTGGCCACCCACGCCGACGTCCCGCACATCGAGGCCGACTGGATCGACGACACCGACCCGAACGACCCGGTCGGCATCAAGGGCATCGGCGAGGTCGGCATCGTGGGCGCCGCGGCCGCCGTCGCCAACGCGGTCTGGCACGCGACCGGCGTACGCCACCGCGCCCTGCCCATCCGGCCGGACCGGGTCCTGACCGCGGCAGCCGGAGCGCTTGATGCTTGACCTGGCCGAGGAGCTGGACCGGTGGATCGAGGAGGGCCGGGAGCTCGCCGTCGCCACCGTGGTGGCCGTCGGCGGCAGCGCACCGCGCGGTCCCGGCGCCGCCCTCGCCGTGGACGGTGCGGGCACCGTCATCGGCTCCGTCTCCGGCGGCTGCGTCGAGGGCGCGGTGTACGACCTGTGCCAGGAGGCGCTGCGTACCGGGGAGAGCGTGCTCGAACGGTTCGGCTACAGCGACGAGGACGCCTTCGCCGTCGGCCTGACCTGCGGAGGAACAATCGAGGTGCTGGTCACACCGGTGTCCGGCCAGGCGCCCGTCCGGCCGGTCCTCGCGACGGCCGTGGCGGCCGCCGCCCAGGGCCGGCCCGCGGCCCTGGCCCGGGTCGCCCGCGGCCCGGCCGAACTCCTGGGCCGGGCCCTGCTGGTGCGGCAGGACGGCACGCACGAGGGCGCTCTCGGCGGCCACCCGGACCTGGACCGTACGGCGGCGGCCGAGGCCCGCGCCCTGCTGGAGGCGGGCCGCACCGGCACGGTGGAGATCTCCGCGGACGGCTCCCACTGCCCCGGCGGCCTCACCCTGCTGGTCGAGTCGAACGTGCCGCCACCGCGGATGATCATCTTCGGGGCGGTGGACTTCGCCTCGGCGCTGGCGCGGGCCGGCAAGTTCCTCGGCTACCACGTGACCGTGTGCGACGCCCGCCCGGTCTTCGCCACCCGGGCCCGCTTCCCCGACGCCGACGAGGTCGTCGTGGACTGGCCGCACCGCTACCTGCGGCGCACCGGGACCGACGCGCGTACTGTCCTGTGCGTCCTCACCCACGACGCGAAGTTCGACGTGCCCCTGCTCAAGCTGGCCCTCGGCATGCCGGTGGCGTTCGTCGGCGCGATGGGCTCGCGCCGCACCCACGAGGACCGCAACCGGCGTCTGCGGGCCGAAGGCGTGAGCGAGCGGGAACTGGCCAGACTGCGCTCTCCGATCGGCCTCGACCTCGGCGCCCGTACGCCCGAGGAGACCGCCCTGTCGATCGCGGCGGAGATCGTCGCCGTCAGACGGGGCGGCACCGGCATACCGCTGACCGACTCCCGGACACCGATCCACCGCGACCTTCAGACCGCCGGAGCAATGAGGGGATAAGCCTCATCGGCAGATGAATCACTGCCCTCGCGAAGGGCCGGACCACCAGGGAGAAGACCACCTGCAGCGGAGTGGGCGGCGACCTCGCGGGCATGGCGCTCGCGCCGCTGCGGGTCCGGGCCGCCGTCGCGGTGACGGCCCTGCCGGCGCTGTGGGCCATGTCCGCGCAGGACAGCCGGCGGAAGCACCTCGCGGATGTCCGGGCCTTGAGGTACCTCCGGCCGCCGGCGGCAGACAGCCGCGCGGAGCCAGTCGTTCAGGCTTCCTTGTCAGCGAACCTGGTCGCTCGTCGGCCCAATGCCCTTGAGGCCGACCGGAGTTCCGTCCGGTGCGAACGAGTGGTGGAAGGTGAAGGCGTGCGGCGCGGAGCCGTGGCCGTGGAGGTGTTCCAGCCTGGAAACCCCGTCCCGCCAGGTGGGTATCACGCCGTCGGAGACCCACCAGAACACGTGATTCGGGTGCACTGTCCTCTCGAACCAGTCGTAGCGCCTGTTCAGCGCCTCACGGTGCAGCCCGGTGTAGACGGCGTCGAAGGCGGGGCGCAGGCCGGTCCACAGGGAGAGGGTCGCGGCCAGGGCGGTGGTCTCCACCGTACGGCCCTTGCCGTACCAGGTGGGTACGGCGAACTCTCCCCATGCACCCCAGTCCGCCTCGAAGAGCATGCCCCGGTCACCGTCCGCCGCTTCAGCACGCCCGAGGTATCCGGGGTGCTGACTGATCTTCCGGTAGACGGCCTCACCAATGTCGTAGAACTCGCTGGTGAGAGGTGCGGGATCGGCGAGAGGCGACTTCAGGACGCCGAATGTGTACAGAGCAAGGCGGGGCATGCGTCTCTCCCTGGTTGGGGCTGCCTGGCGTGGACCCGGTTCGGTGGCTTACGCGTGGGGGCGAGGGGTCGTGGGGCGTCACCGACTCCTCCCGTCGCGGCCGGCCCAGCCTGACGGAACCCCCTGTGCGACCGTGGGCGACCACCGAAGACCAGATGAAGGTAGCTGCCTTCGCGAGCCCTGTCGAAGTTGCAATTTCCCTGCCCAAGTGGCCTCTTGGTGGCGGGACCAGGACGGCGAGGCCCTGCCGCGCACCGGGGTGCTTCAGCCGATGATGTCCTTGAACAGGACCACGCTCGAGCCGGCTGCACCCCCGCCGACTCCCACGGCGACGGGCCACGGGTTTCCGGCCAGCGCCGCCAGCACGGCGGCGCCGAGGCCGGCCAGGGCGGCCAACAGGAAGACCAGAGCGGCACGCTGGCTGAGCAGCGGGCCGTCCCGGTCGGGCCGCGAACGATCGGGCTGGGACACCGACGGCCTCCTCACCCGGCGCTGTGCACCGGGGCGCCCACCGGCTCCCCGGACGGTAGGCCGACGCCGTCCTGGTCCGACAGTTCCCACGGGTCCTGCGCGGGCCGGATCAGGCTGAACGCGATCCGCCCGTCCGCATCCACGCGGACACCGTGCACCGCCGGTTCGGGAAGGCTGTTGTAGTGGAACGGCGTCGAGAAGTAGTAGGCGCCGGTGTCCGGGACGACCACCAGGTCGCCCGGCCGCAGCAGCGGCAGCGCGCAGTTGCGGGCCAGCAGGTCGCCGGCGAAGCAGGCAGGACCAGCGATGTCCTGGCGCACGGGCCGGTCCCGCCGGGCCGCTCCGGACCCGTCGTACGCCTCGATCCGCAACGGCCAGGCGTCGGGAGCGAACACGGTCCGCGTGGCGACCTGCACGCCCGCGTGCGTGATGGCGATCCGCCGGCCGCCCGCGGATTTGGCGTCCTCGACGTACGCGGCCAGAAAGCCGTTCTTCGCGAGGAGCGAGCGGCCGAACTCGGTGACGATCCGGTACCCGCGCGCGAAGAGCCTCGGCGCGTGGGTCCGCAACTGCTCCACGTACATGGAGAACGTGGGCATGACGTCGTCGTCGGAGAAGTTGACGGGCAGCCCGCCGCCGATGTCGATGCCCTCGACCCGGCCCGGCCCGAAAGCCGCTTCCACCTCGTCGGCGAACTCCACCGCCTGCGCCACTCCGCGGGCCATCAGGCCGAGAGGGCAGCCCTGGGACCCGGTGTGCGTGTGCACCCAGGTCAGCCACGAGTGCTCGGCGAAGGCTCGTACCAGCCGCTCCCGATTGCCCGGGTCTTCCAGCGGCACGCCGAACTTGGAGGTGCTGGTGGCGGTGCTCATGGCGGCGATGGAGCCGCCGCCGACCTGGCAGTTGACCCGCACCCCGATCCGTGAGACCGAGGGACGCCGGGCGAGGATGCGCTCGATCCGCTCAAGCTCCTGGAAGCTGTCCGCGTTCACGGCCACCCCGAGGGCCAGGGCCCGCTCCAGCTCCGCCCAGGTCTTGGCGGGAGCGTCGAAGACGATCCGCTCCGGGGTGAAGCCGGCCGCGAGTGCCCGGGCCAACTCGCCCGAGGAGGCGACCTCGCAGCCCATGCCGAGGCGGGCCAGCTCCGACAGCACGGGCACGAGGCAGTTGGCCTTGGCTGCGAAGGTGTGCAGCACCCGGGGCGGCTGCGGCGAGCCTGCCTCGGGCCCGGCGCCGTCCCCGTCGAGGCCGGCGAACGCCTCGTGCAGCGCCCCGACCGTGGCCGCGACCCCATCGAGGTCGACGAAGCCGGCCAGCAGGGACTCGGCGCGGTCCAGCAGTCCCTGCCGTAGCGCCTCCCGGAGGATGCGTTCCCGCCGGGCGGCGGTGAGGATCGCAGCGGTCATGGCGAGCCTTTCGTGTCGGAGGTGCGAGGCCCCGGGGAAGTCCGGGGTGCCCTCCCAGGCTGCTCGCCGCGACCGCCGCCCGTCTTCGTCGGTTCGGCACAGGCTGCCCGCCCGCGACCGCCGCCGCGCGGTACGACCGGCCCCCACGCACCGCGCCGTTGTGCGCCCGCACGACAAGGGCGCCCTGCCCTGGTGCGCCCGCACGAAAACACCCTGCCCCGGTGCGGGCGCACGAGAACGGCACCGGCCCTGCCGCGGGCGCACGGACCACCGGCCGGGAGCGGTGTGCCGAGGCGGCCCCGAGGTTCAGGCGGCCGGGTCGCCGTCGCCCAGGCGTAACTGGAGCTGGGCCAGCAGACGGGCGTCCGGGTCGGCGAGATCGAGTCCGGACACGGCGGCGATCCGGGCCAGCCGGTAGCGCAGGCTGTTGGGATGCACCGAGAGGCTGCGCGCGGCGGCGGACACGTCTCCGAAGTGGTCGAGGTAGGCCCGCAGGGTCTCCACGAGTCGGCTTCCGGCGTGCTCGGCGTCGAACGCCATCAGCCGCGCCACCGACGTCCCCGGCGGCAGCCGTACGTCCCGCAGGGCCTCGGCCACCTGCAGCACGCCGATCGCGTCCGCCACGTCCTCGCCCCACGCCACGGCGTGCGGCCCCCCGGACCGGCCGAGGGCCCTGAGCACCAGCTCGGCGTCCCGGCGCGACTCGGCGGCCCGGGCCAGCGTCGGCACCACCGCACCCAGCCCCGCCCGCACCTGCCGGCCGGTCGCGGCCGACACCTGGGCCACCAGCGACTCCGCGAGCTTCGTCACCCGGTCACGGGCAAGGTCCACATCCGGGTCCAGCGCGCTCACCAACACCAGGGCCCGTCCGCCTGCCGGGATGACCACCGTCCGGTGGCCGAGCGCGGTGCAGTGCAGGCTGAGCAGACCGTACAGCCTCGACGGGTCGTCGGACGGCTGCTCCGCAGACGGGTCGGTGCCGAGGCCCACCGCCACGACCGCACACGGCTCCTGCGCCGGCAGCGACGCCCGTTCGGCGAGCAGCTCCGGTGAGCCGCGGTCTTCCAGCAGCGCCCGCGCCGCGTCCTCCACCAGCCGGTTGTCCGTGGCACGCGTGCGGTAGTGAAGCAGATGCGCGGCTGCCGCCCGGCACGCCGAGCGGAGCGCGTCCGCCGCGTTCGGGGACAGCGGCCGTCCGCCGACCGCGGCCACCCACACGGATCCCAGCACCTCGCCACCCGCCCGGACGGCACACACCAGCCGCTCCGGGTCGGCGCCCTGGGCCCGCCGGTGCAGCACGTCATCTGTCGTCCACAGGGCGCGGAACAGCCCCGCCTCCCGCATCGCGGCCACTCTCCACGGCGGCACGCGCCGCCCCAGGATGGTCA
Source organism: Streptomyces sp. NBC_00557 (assembly GCF_036345995.1). Classification (NCBI taxonomy): domain Bacteria; kingdom Bacillati; phylum Actinomycetota; class Actinomycetes; order Kitasatosporales; family Streptomycetaceae; genus Streptomyces; species Streptomyces sp. NBC_00557. Next base: position 197,456 of record NZ_CP107796.1, on the reverse strand, counting down.
TCCGACGCATCTCGTCCACGTTTTCCTCGGTCGAAGAGTGCGCCAGGACGCGGGATTCGGTGTCCTCGATGGTCACCGAGCCGCCGACCAGGGTGGCGACCGCGTCGGCCAGCGCGTCGAGGTCCCCCAGGGCGGGCCCCGCGGCCGGCGGTTCCCCGGCCGCGGCCAGTCCGGCCCGTATGACCCCCACCAACTGCTCCCACGGACACCAGCGGGTACGGAACAGCACCGCCGTACCGGCCTCCTCGGCGGCCGACCGCAGGGCACCGGCGGACTGAGCGGAGCGGTCGGGGCCGAACACCACGCCGGTCGCCCCCGCGGCACCGGCCCGGTGCACGAGATCCCGGGCCTGCGCCGACCCGGCGTCGACACCGACCGCGAGCACCAGCACCCGCGGCCGGACCCCGGGCTCCAGCGGGTCCAGCACGGCGATCCCGCCGACCGGCACCGTCAGCCCGCCCGGCGCTGTGTCCAGTTCCAGCGCCCCCGGACCCACTACCGACAACAACCGCTCCAGCGTCACCCGGGTTTCCGCAGCCATGTGCCACTCCAGGTGGCCCCCCAGGTCCGTCATGCTTCCCCCTCGACACGCCGCCGACCCGCGCCGGGCCGGTTCCGGAAGGGGTACGAGACCACACACCGGCCGCGCATTCAACGGCGCACGGGGACACGGGAAGGCGGGCCACGCGGATCCGCAGGGCAACTTCTTCAACTCCCGCCGCGCCAGGGACCGCTGACGGACCTCGACCGGGTCGTCGGTGAGCAGAGGGCACGGGCGCCGAAAGAGGCGGCACTGGGCCTTGGACAAGGCGCGGGGCCCGCATCCCGGCCCGCGTTCACAGCGAGGCTCCCGCAGACCGGCAGCCCCAGGCCCTACCCGGTTCGGGGAGCGCGCTGGTGCCATCGGCGAGCAGACGGCGCGCCTCGTCGTCCTTGTCTCTCAGAAGTACTACGACGCATCAACCATCGCACCATCGGCTGTCTGACCTTTGCATGCCATTTGTCGGCATGCTGAGCGTCGGCAAGAAGATCACGACGGTATGGGCCGGGGCTCAGGAAAGGTCTCCCGGAAGCGGCTTTGGGCCGGAGTCGAGTCGGCGGTGGCCGTCCAGGGGGTGGGCCGTGATGTGCGGTCGGTGCAGGTGGTGGACCCCGTAGCGTTCGAGAGCCAGGAGCACGGCGTCGTCCCCGGGTTCGTGGCCGATGTGGTTCAGCAGATCGCGGTGGATGTGGCGTATCAGGGCCTCGGGCCCAGAGGTGGGCGCGTAGGCGGCGCGCTCGGCGAGAGGGTAGAAGGCTCCTTCGGGCGAACGGGCTTCGACGACGCCGTCGGTGTAGAGCAGCAGTGTGTCGCCGTTCTCGAACGTGAAGGGGTCCGCGCGGTGGCTGGGTACGGGCAGCTCGCACATGCCCAAGGGGGGTACGGGGCGTCGCGCGTGCAGGACCGTGACCTGGCCGTCGTGCAGCAGGAGAGGCGGAGGGTGGCCCAAATTGACCATTTCGACCTGCGTGCCCTGGTCGGGGATGTCGAGCAGCAGGGCGGTGATGAAGTGCTCACCCGGATCGTTCTCGGTGGCGGCGGCGTCTTCCAGGCTTCTGCAGACGCTCACCTCGAGGCCCGCGGCAAGTTCGGGCAGGGTGTCGTAGCGGTGCGCGCCCTCGCGGAACGCGCCCAGCACCATGGATGCCTCACCGATGGCGGCCAGTCCCTTGCCGCGGACGTCACCGATGATCACGCGGGTGCCACGGTCCGAGCGGGCGATCGCGAACAGGTCGCCGCCTATACGGGTCTCGTCCTCGGCCGCCAGGTACAGCCACGCCACCCGTAGCGGCCCGATCCGGCGGCGTGGTGGCCGCAGCAGTACGAGCTGTGCCGTCTCGGCCACCGACCGTGCCCGGTTCAGCTCACGGCTGCGCCGCTCGCGTACGTGGCAGACGAAGACGACCAAGGCGGACAGCAGGATCAAGGCAGTGATCTGCGAGAGGTGGTTGGGGGTGGTCAGTCCGCCGTGGTACACGGCGATGAGCACCTGGGCGGCCACAGCCAGTGCTCCGACGAGGGCGGTCAGTCGCGGCCCGGCCACGGACGCGGTCAGGGCCGGCGCGATCACCAGCAAGGGGCCCAGGTGGACATCCGGCGGGGAATGGATGTCCACCACGGTGATCACGATGATGAGCGCAAGGGGGATTGCCACCAGCCTGCGGCCCAGTTGCTGCTCTGGGAGGCGGTCCACCGGTACACGCCCCGCGCCCATATGTCTCGGTATACACCCGCCTGTCATGCATGTTCCACAGCGAGATCTTCTCCTGGCGCCTGCGCCTTTCCGGATCGCCCTGGACCCGTTCGACAGCACCGGCCGGCACCATCGCGGCTGCCGCCAGGACTCTCGGAGGCGGCTCGGATGGCAAAGTGCCCTTTGCGTGGGACCACGGCCCAGTGGCCCCGCGAACGCCATTCGCCAGCCGCTTTCGACGTCGGCAGCTTGTGTGCGCGGGCCAGGACAGCCCAGGGCCCGCGCAGGCACACGTCGGCCGGAAGGAGCCGGTGGCCGACCATGCCGGTGCGCAGGATTGTCGGCCGGGACGCGGGCGTCGGCAGCGTCCGATTCGGCCCGGCCACCGACTGCGACGCGGCAGCGTCTGCTCCGCCCGCTGATCCCAACCAAACCGCTTAATAGCTGTCGTAGCTGGGCTTACCGTTCGGTCGGTAGACGCCGACGATGGTTCCGCCCTTCGTCGTCGAGACGCTGACCGGCTCCAGCGCAGTGGGAATCGCTCCGTCGGCGAACAGCCGCTTGCCGGTGCCGATGATCACCGGATGGATGGTCAGCCGGTACTCGTCGACCAGGTTGTGCCGCATGAGGGTCTGGGCGAGGTCCCCACTGCCCACGACGTTGATGTTGGCGCCGTCGGACGCTTTCAGCTCGCGTACGGCATCGACGAGGTCGCCCTCCAGCAGCGTGGAGTTCTGCCACTCGACGGATGTCAGGGTCCGAGACGCCACGTACTTGTGCATGCTGTTCATCCGATGGGTGAACGGATTGCCGGGATCGGCGGTCGGCCAGTACGAAGCGAAGATCTCGTACGTCTTGCGGCCGAGCAGCATCGCGTCGGAGGCCTCGTACCAACCGGCGATGGCCGTGCCGACCTCGTCGTCGGACACCGGCTTCTGCCAGCCGCCGTGCTCGAAGCCGCTCTGCGCGTCCTCGTCCGGACCGCCCGGTGCCTGCATGACGCCGTCCAGCGTCAGGAACGTGCAAATGATGATCTTGCGCACGGTGCGCTCCCTTCGTCGACGGGTAGACCGCACTCCCACCGGAAACTCATCGGCGGACCAAGGGGCAGGTCCAGAGATGCGCGCACGAAGGCCTGCACCGAAGCCGGGATGACCTCCTTACGGCGGACTGAGACCGCCGGCGCTGCCCCGCCACCGCCAGAGCCGGTGCGTGGGCATGGCCGGTGCCGTACAGCTCCGCTGCCGTACAGCTCCGCTCCCAGGCCTCGTGCGAAGCACTCGTTCGTTCCGGGGATCGAGAACACCACGCGGAAACGGACGTCGCCGGCATGGGCGCCTTCTTCGTCTGACGGAGCCGCCGAGGGGAGCACGGCGAGCGATCGTCTGGTGCAGCCCTTGCCGGCCGATGCCCGGGGCGGTGCATGCGCCGCCCCGGGAGACGCCGCCGGTTCCAGGAACGTGAGGCACAGGCGGTCGGCACCGCCGTCACCGTACGCACCTTCCGACGCGCCGGCATGGTCCGGCGAGGCGTCGTGCCGCTCGCGGGCCGGCGGATTCCACGCCGCAAGCGGGCGGTGCGGCGGTCAGGCGACGGTGGCCTGGCGCTCGGTGGGGAGGTCGAGGCCGCGGGCGGCGACCAGTTGGGCGCGGCCGTCGGCCAGGCGGTAGGACAGGCCCACGACGGCCGTCCGTCCGGCGGCGACCTGGTCGGCCAGTACCCGGGAGCGGTCGGTGAGCAGGTCGACGGTCGCGCGGACGTGCTCGGCGATGAAGTCCGCGTCGGTACTGGCGCCGGCGGCACGGGCGGCCAGCACGCTGGGGGTGACCCGCTCGACGACGTCGCGCACGAATCCGTCGGCGGTGGCGCCCCCGTCCACCGCGGCCCGGGTGGCCGCGACGGCGCCGCACGCGTCGTGGCCGAGGATCACCACCAGCGGACACCCGAGCACGCTCACGCCGTACTCGATGCTGCCCAGCACTTCCGGGCCCATCACGTGGCCGGCGGTGCGCACCACGAACAGGTCTCCCAGCCCGCGGTCGAAGATGATCTCGGCGGCGAGGCGGGAGTCCGAACAGCCGAACAGAACGGCGAAGGGCTGCTGGCCGGGAGCGATCTCGGCGCGACGGGCGGCATCCTGGTTCGGGTGCTCGGGCACGCCGGCCGCGAACCGGTCGTTGCCGGCCAGCAGCATCTCGAAGGCTTCACGTGGGGTAGGAGTGGCGGTGTCGGTCATGGCGGCAGGTTATGGCCATGACCAAGCCCACCGCCCGGCGGGGGTCACCGGGAAGGCCTGACGGGCCCGGGCACGGCGGCCTGGAACGTCCGGGGCCGGGCTCATCGGCTGGTGCAATGGGCGGCATCGCATCGCTGGGGGAGTAGACAGCACACGGGTGCGGCGACAGACAGCGCTACCGCAGACAGCACTCCACCCGGCACCCCGGCGCAACCGCGCGTCCGTCCACGAGAAGGCCTGCCGCCGGCCTCGCACGGTGCGAGTCACCGCCGGCCGTCGGCCGCGTCACCGAGCCGGGCCGCGGCCGGTGGCGGGCCGCCGGCGACCGCGCGCGCCGTCCCGCGTCTTTCGCCCGGCCGTTCAGGAGGCCGGCCTCATCCCTGCGGTCCCGAGCCGCGGGCGTTCACATCGGCTTGACCGGCGTTGGCCCTCGGCGGAATTCGAGGGCGACCCCGTCCAGAGCGGGACTTGGTCATATCGGCTGGTGGCCGACGCGTCTGCGCCGGGATCATCGGCCAGCGCCACCGTGGCCGTGATGCGCTTGCCCACCGGCTCCCGGTGAACGGCGAAGCTCTGGCAGACGGCCATCACAATCTCGAGTCCGTGCTGCCCGATGCGGCTCGGATCCGGCGCCAGGACGGCCGGCACCGCCGTACCGCTGTCCCAGACGCTCACCTGGACGGCCCCTTCTTCGATCGTCAGCGTCAACAGGCACAGCCCGGGCGCGTACTTCCGGGCGTTGGTCACCAGCTCGCTCACCACCAGCTGGACCATGCCCATCGCGCGGCTGGACACCGGCAGACCGTGCACCGCCTGCACGTCCGTCAGAAAGAGACGGGCCAGGTGACGAGCCTTGGCGATCTCCTCACTGCCCTCGAAGGCAGCGGACACCGATATCGGGCCCTCTGCAAGACCCTCTACGAGCGGCCGCCGGCCCTCATCATGCCCAGCCGGGTCCATGTACACCGCCTCACGTTCCGAAGCGCCGGTTTTCATCAGGCCCGCATACCCGTAAAACACGGGCACAGGCATGACCGATCCGAGTGTCGCGCTCACGACGTCATGGTGACGATGCCGGGCCGGCGTACCCGGCGCGGAGAGCGCCGTCCACGCCTGCCGTGCGAGTGGTCCGCTCGTGGAGGGGACATCACCCGGGGCGGCGCGGGTACAGGTGCCGGGAAACACGAGGAGGGCGACGTCCGGCAGGCGGGGGAGAAGGCCAAGGACGCGGCGAAAAACGTCTTCGGGGACTGATCGGCGTGCCGAGGAAGGCGGGTCATGGCTGATCGGGCCGTGGCCCGTCTTGCATGCTTCCGCGGATCCCGGCGCCGAGCCGCCGAGGGGAACGGACAGCCGGGCGTGAGTCGGTGCGAGCGCGTGGGGAGGGCGTTGCGGTGATGCGGCACGCTGACGGCCGGCGGTACGGGTGGTGGACGGCGCTGCGCCGGACACCGGTGTCCATCTGGAACGACGACGTCATGGACTGGGCGGCCGCCCTGACGTACTACGCGGTCCTGGCCCTGTTCCCCGTACTGCTGGTCATCCTCTCGGTCCTCGGGCTGACCATGCCCAGGACGACTCCTGAGGTGATCGACCGGATGACGGGGGTCGTCCCGGCCGCCTCCCGCGGACTGCTGCGCAGCGCACTGCGGCAACTGGCCGGTCAGTCGTCAGCGGCGTGGATGCTGATGTTCTTCGGCGTCGTGGGGGCGCTGTGGTCGGGCTGCAGTTACCTGAGCGTCTTTCGCAGGGCTCTGCACGCGATCCACCACGTCAGTGCGCACCGGCCGGTGTGGCGCACGGCCCCGCGCATCATCGTCACGGCCATCGTGCTGATCAGCCTTCTGGTCACCACCACCCTCGCGCTGCTGGTGAGCGGCGGCCTGGCCAGACGTCTGGGCCGGGCGCTGAACCTGGGCACCGTGCCCGAGACCGCCTGGGACACACTGCGCTGGCCCGTCCTGGGCGCCGTCGCGTGCGCCCTGGTGCTGGTGCTCTACCGCTCGGGCCCTGCCTGCTCGAGGCCCGTGCGGAGGATGGCACCGGGCGGCGGCCTGGCGATCCTGCTCCTGCTGATCGTCTCGCTGGGCTTCACCGCCTACGCCTCGCATGTGAGCACCTACTACCGTCTGTACGGCTCCCTGGCAGGCGTGGTGGTCTTTCTCGTCTGGCTGTGGCTGTCCAACCTCGCGCTCCTGGCCGGCGCCCAGTTCAACGTCGAGTTGGCGAAACCTGCCGCGCTCTGTTCCGCAGCGGTCACCGGCTCCGCGTCCCCGACCGCACCGCCTCCCGGCTGAGGCCCCAGGCCATCACCGTCCTCGGTGCCGGCAGGCGCGGGGCGGGGGGACCTGGCACAAAGGGAACCGCACGAGTCCCCGGGTGGCGTCGGTGGCCGCCGTACGCGCGAGCACCGGCGCGGTCTCTAACTCTCTAACGACCTGCGTGACGGACTGGCAGGGCCGGCAGCAGCGGGCCTGGACGTATGGCCGGAACGCTCCCGTAGCGCCCGCCGCCGATGTCGTAAGCGGAGGCGGGTTTGAGCCCGCCGCGTGCCTGACGCGGGAGGCGAACAGCGACACGCCCGCGCGACGACCGGCCCGCTGTGGCTAGGCTTCGCCCGCCGACGGGACGACCAGCCCGCCGGCATCGAACCCCGGGTGGTTACGACCGCGCGCGGCTCACTTCCGTGCCCGGGGACGCCCGTGGGGCTCGACGCGGACCACCACGGCGTACGAGCCGACGCCGAGGAGGCGGTCTGCGGGGATGTCGCCGAGTGCCGTGTAGAGCGTGAGGATGTGCCCGGTCGCGTTGTCGAAGGCGACGTCCTTGACGGTGCCGTGCGCGGTGCCGTGTTCCGTCAGGACCCGGCGCCCGAGGGCCTCGTGGTGGGCGGGAACGTCGTTCTGCCCGGGATCGACGCCGGTGCGGGAGCGCACGATGACGGCGTCCCGTCCGACGGCTTCGATCGCGTCCCAGGCGATGGTCGTGGCGTGCTTCGGGGCCTTGGACAGACGCAGGCAGGCGACCGGTCTGTTGCGGGCATCGATGGTCAGCGACTCCACGCGACCGAGCTGTTCGGCCTCTTCGGCGGTGATCACGGGCAGGCCCAGGGCCTGGGAGAACATCATCATGCCGGGCCTCCTTCTCCGGCCGTGGGCGCTCCGGCGCACGGCTGCACGGCCTGCGCGCGGAAGGCCTCCACCTGGGCGCTGAAGCTGGGCAGGTCGTCGGCGACGAAGCGGCCGGCGTCCGCGGGGACGACCAGGGCCCGGCCGGAGACGGCCAGTGTCTCCCCGCGCGGGATGAACGTCTTCCGCTTCCGGGAATCGAGGTTCTCGTGGGCGGCGATCTCGAAGCCGATGACCCGTCCGCCGACGCCGGCCTCGATCACCACGTCCAGGACCGTGCCCACCTCGGTCCCCTGGTCGGTGAGGACGGGCGCGCCGATGACCTGACCGCGGTCGGCTTCGCCGGTCCCCACGACCACGTCCCTGTTCTCCAGGACCGCCTCACTGGGAATCATCACGGCGGACGGTCCGATGGCGTGCACTCCGGAGAAGGGGAGGCTCTCCTTGAGAGGGCCGGACAACAGCCCGCGTCCGCTCAGGGTGAAGCCCTTGATCCGACCGGCCTGAGCGTCGAAGACGGTGTCGCGGATCTGGGCGACCGCCTCGCCGCCCAGCGTCACGACCACGCGCCCGGTCAGTTCGGAGGCGAGCATCAGGGTGTTCACCGTCCCCCCTCCCCGCCGCTCCGGTGACCCGAACGCACCGCGATCACCGTGCCGTTACGGCGTTTCGCCTGTACTGCCAACGTTGTCGCGGCGAGCAGTCCTGCCACCGCGATCAGCAGGACCACCCAGCCCCACCATTCCATCGCCGACCTCCTTGCTTCCGTCGTCACCCGGACCGTCGCCCTGTGCGCACGTCCCTGGGCTATCCGGTTGCCCGCGGTGAGTGCGTTGCACGCCTACGGCACACCGTGAGGCGCGAGTTGGAGACATCAGGTCACCCCTGGTTTCCTTCCGGGGCGGAGGCAGGGACGAGCAGCAGCGGATGCCGGCCGTCGCAGCAGGACCTGTTGCAGGAGGTCAGCCCCCCGCGGGGGGCGGGACGCGGCTTTCACGGCGTGCAGGCGCAGCCGGAGCAGACCGACCAGCCGGCCGGCCGCCTCGCGCTCAGACTCGGTTTCCGCGCAGATCGCGCGTCCGCACCAGCTCGCCTGCCGCGGTTCGTCCGGCGCAGACCTGGGCGAGGGGGCCGGTGCCGTCTCGGCGTGCATGGCAGGCGGTAACCGGGCAATGCGCGAGATGTGACACGGATCGTCATCATCGTCCTGACTCTGCCGGCCGCTCTCGGCGCTGCCCTGGCCGCGGTGGTCGCCAACTCACCCGCCTGGTGGTTCGCGGCCGTGCCGCTCGCGTTCCTGGGCGCGCTCGGCGCCTGGGACCTACTGCAGCGCCGGCACTCGGTGCTGCGCAACTATCCCGTCCTCGGCCATCTCCGCTTCCTCATGGAGAGCATCCGCCCGGAGTTGCAGCAGTACTTCATCGAGCGGAACTTCGACGGGCGCCCCTTCGACCGGGACGTGCGCAGCATCGTCTACGAGCGCGCCAAGGGCACCGACGCGGAGGAGCCGTACGGCACCGAGCGGGACGTGTACCAGCCCGGTTACGAGTATCTCGTTCCGTCGATGGCGCCGTGCCCGGTGCCCAAAACGCCGCCGCGCGTGCGGATCGGCGGCCCGGACTGCGTCCGTCCCTACGACATGGCCCTGCTGAACGTGTCGGCGATGAGCTTCGGTTCGCTGTCCGCCAACGCCGTCCTCGCCCTCAACGGCGGTGCCGCGGCCGGGAGTTTCGCCCAGGACACCGGCGAGGGCGGGCTGTCCGAGTACCACCTGCGGCCCGGGGGCGACCTCGTGTGGGAGATCGGCACCGGGTACTTCGGCTGCCGCACCCGGGACGGTGACTTCGACGCGGCCGAATTCGCCGACAAGGCCGCGCACGACCATGTCAAGTGCGTGTCCCTGAAGCTGTCGCAAGGCGCCAAACCCGGCATCGGCGGGGTTCTTCCCGGCGCCAAGGTGAACGCCGAGATCGCGCGCGCCCGGGACGTGCCCGAGGGACGTACGGTCGTCTCGCCGCCGTACCACCGGGTGTTCTCCACCCCGCGCGAACTGGTCCGCTTCATCGCCCGCATGCGCGAGCTGTCCGGTGGCAAGCCCGCCGGTTTCAAGCTGTGCGTGGGCTCGCGACGGCAGTTTCTGGCCGTGTGCAAGGCCATGCTGGAGGAGGGCGAGGGCGGAACCGGCGCGGCGCCGCTGGAGTTCGCCGACCACGTGGGGACACCGCTCACCGAGGGCCTGCTCACCGTGCACAACGCCCTTGTGGGGACCGGCCTGCGCGACCGGATCAGGATCGGCGCGAGCGGCAAGATCGCCACGGGCACCGACCTAGTCAAGCGCATGGTGCAGGGCGCCGACTACGGCAACGCCGCACGGGCCATGATGTTCGCCGTCGGCTGCATACAGGCACAGCGGTGCCACACGAACACCTGCCCCACTGGTGTCACGACGCAGGACCCCCGCCGGGCCCGCGCCCTCGACGTCCCCGACAAGACGGCGCGCGTCCAGCGCTTCCAGCAGGCGACGGTGGCCAGCGCGTTGCAGCTCATGGCGGCCATGGGCGTCACCGATCCCGCGGACCTGCGTCCGCACATGCTGCGCCGGCGCGTCGACCCGTTCACCGAACGCTCCTACGAGGAGCTGTACGAGTGGCTCGGGCCCGGGCAGCTGCTCGCCGGGCCGCCGGACTCCTGGGCGGCCGACTGGAAGGCCGCCGACCCCGACCGTTTCACCGTGTGACCTGGAGGAATCACGTGGCCCGTACCGTTGCCCAAGTCATCGTGGACGCGCTGAGGGAACTCGGCGTGCGCCAGGTGTTCGGCGTCGTGGGAGACGCGCTCAACCCCCTGACCGACGCCATCCGGACCACCGAGGGCCTGGAATGGGTGGGGTGCCGGCACGAGGAGGCGGCGGCCTTCGCAGCCGGCGCCCAGTCGCAGCTCACCGGCACCCTCGGCGTGTGCATGGGCACCGTCGGACCCGGTTCCGTGCACCTCCTCAACGGACTGTACGACGCGGCCAAGAGCCACGCCCCGGTCCTGGCCATCGCCGGCCAGGTACCGCTCGCCGAACTCGGCAGCGACTACTTCCAGGAGGTCGACAACGACGCCCTCTTCAGCGATGTGGCCGTCTTCCGCGCGACGGTGACCTCCCCCGACCAGCTGCCGCAGATGCTGGAGACGGCGGTGCGCCACGCACGGGGCCGCAAGGGCGTCGCCGTCCTCACCGTGCCGGGCGACCTGGGCGAGCGGGAACTGACGGCCGACCGGCCGGCCCGGTTCTCCCTGAACGCTCCGGTGAGCCGGCCGGAGGAGCCGGCCGTAGTCCGCGCCGCGGAACTCCTCGACCGCTCCGAACGGACCACCCTGCTGGTCGGGGCGGGCGCCCGTGCCGCCCGCGACGACGTCCTCGCCCTCGCCGACCGCCTGGCCGCGCCCATGGTGCTCACCCTGAAGGCCAAGGCGGGTTTCGAGGGCGAGGCCAACCCGTTCCAGGTCGGCCAGACGGGCCTGATCGGCAACCCCGCCGCCGCGGCGGCCCTTCAGGAAGCGGACACCCTGCTGCTGCTCGGCACCGACTTCCCCTACCGGGACTGGTATCCCGAGGGCCGGACCGTGATCCAGGTGGACACCGAGGCCACTCACATCGGACGCCGGGTTCCGGTCGACGTCGGCCTCGTCGGCGACACCGGCGCCACCGTGCGCGACCTCCTGGACCACCTCGCCGCCGCGCCCGCCGGGTCCGAAGGCGCCCGGGACCGCTCCCACCTTCACACGGCGCGCGAACGGTTCGAGCAGTGGCGCTCCGGCCAGGCCCGGCTCGCCGACCCCGCCCACGACAAGGGCCTCGTCGGCCGCATCCGCTCGGCCCTGGACAACCGCCACCACGCCATCCGCCCCGAGGCGCTGGCTGCAGCCGTCGACCGGATCGCGGCCGACGACGCCGTCTTCACCTCCGACACCGGCATGGCCACCGTGTGGCTCTCCCGCTTCGTCGAGATGCGCGGCGACCGGCGCCTCATCGGCTCCTACAACCTCGGCTCGATGGCCAACGCCATGCCCCAGGCACTGGGCGCCCAGTGCCTGGACCGCGAACGCCAGGTGGTGGCCTTCTGCGGCGACGGTGGGCTGAGCATGCTCCTCGGCGACCTCATGACCCTGAAGACATACCGCCTACCCGTCAAGCTCGTCGTCTTCGACAACCGCCGGCTGGGCATGGTGAAACTCGAACAGGAGCAGGCGGGGCTGCCCGAGTTCGGCACCGTGCTCGACAATCCCGACTTCGCCGCCGTGGCCGAGGCCATGGGCATCACCGGGATCCGCGTGACGGACCCGGCCGAGGTGGAGGGCGCCGTGCGCCGCGCTCTCGGCACTCCGGGCCCGGTGCTGCTCGACGTCCTCACCAACCCCGACGAGATCGCCGTACCGGCCAAGCCGACCGTCGAGCAGGGCTGGGGATTCGCGCTGGCCAAGGTCAAGGAGGTCGTACGCAGCCACGGGGAGCCGGACTGAGGCGAACAGGGTGAGTGCAGGCCGGGTTCCCGGGTATCCGCCTGCTTGCCGGAGAACGGACCGGCAAGGGCAGAACCGATCGACTGGGAGGGGCGCACGATGGCGATGACGGCCGTACCGACTGCCGAGGAGACGGTGGACGTACCGGACGTACCGGAGATCGCCGAACCTTCCAAGGTGGCGCCGAAGGATGCGCGGGAGCTGTCCAAGGTGTTCTTCGACCAGCTGGCGGTGCTGGAGGAGGGCACGCCGGAGTACCAGTACGCGCGCAACACACTCATCGAGATGAACATGTCCCTCGTCCGCTACGCGGCCGGCCGGTTCCGCAGCCGCGGCCCGCAGGAGATGGAGGACATCGTCCAGGTCGGCATGATCGGCCTGATCAAGGCGATCGACCGGTTCGAGCTGTCCCGCGAGGTCGAGTTCACCTCCTTCGCCGTGCCGTACATCGTCGGTGAGATCAAGCGGTTCTTCCGCGACACCTCCTGGGCCGTTCACGTACCGCGCCGGCTCCAGGAGGCCCGCGTCCAACTCGCCCGTGCGAAGGAGGAGCTGAGCAGCAGGCTCGGCCGGACCCCGACCACCAAGGAACTGTCCGAGCTGATGTGCCTGCCCGAGGAGGAGGTCGTGGAGGCCCAGCTCGCCTCCAACGGCCACACGTCGGCCTCCCTCGACGCGGCGATCAACGGCAGCGAGGACGGCGAAGCGGCCCTGGCCGACTTCATCGGCAACGAGGACGCCGCTCTGGGGCTGATAGAGGACTTCCGCACCCTCGGCCCGATGATCGCCGAACTCGACGAGCGCGAACGCAAGCTCATTCACTGGCGCTTCGTCGAGGAACTCACCCAGGCCCAGATCGGCGAACGCCTCGGCGTCTCCCAGATGCACGTCTCCCGACTGCTCTCCCGCCTCCTGGCCCGCCTGCGCGAAGGCATGCTCAGCACCGGATGACGGCCGGCTGTCGGAGGTCGGGGCGTAGCGGCGGCCGCGCGTCCACGTGACCCGGGGTCAGCCGTCCTGGTGAGCGCGGAGCACCAGCATGGTGCGCGCCTCCACCTCCGCCGCCCACCACGGGCCGAGCGCACACCTCCACCACGTCCCGGGCGTACCCGTCCAGGGAGGAGCACCGGTCCTCCGGGAAGGCGGACGGGTCCGAGCGGCCCGAACCCACGTAGTCGAAGAGGACGACCCGGTGGTCCTCGGCGAGGGCAGGGACCGTCAGCCGCCACATGTTCTGGTCGCAGGCGAAGCCGTGGGCGAGCACCACCGCCGGCCCGTGCGGGTTGCCGGTGACGGTGACGTTGTTCCTGCGGACGATATCCAATCCGCCACTCTCTCAGCCTGTTGTGGCCGCTGCTCCGGCACGGCACCGAATGGCCCCGGGCCCGCGACGGCCTTCAGGTGGCCGGGGGCGGTGTTATCCCGCTGTCGGTGTTCGCCGGATCCGTCAGGATCGCGCCGGCGACGACGTCGAAGAGGTGGTCGGCCCGTGGCGCGAGGGAGGGCTGATCGCCGAGCCATGCGAGCGCCGCCACCAGCGCGAACAAATCGGCGCCGTCGACGTCGTCGCGCGCCGTGCCGGCGGCCTGGGCTCGGGTGAGGAGCCGTGATCCTGCTGCGCGCAGGGCGACACACGACGTGTGGAGTGCCGATTCGGTGTCCTCGATGGCCGCCGCCATCAGCACGGTCACGCCCCGGTACTCCGTGGTCCATGCGACGCAGTCACGCAGCCACGAAACAAGAGCGTCTTCGGGCGAGCCCGAGGCCTCGAGTTCCTTTGCCTTCGCCGTCAGTTCGCCGAAGCCCGTGCGCAGCAGGGCCTCGAGCAGTGCCTCGCGCGTCGGAAAGTGCCGCAGCAGCGTCGCGAGCCCGACATCGGCCCTCCGCGCGATGTCGCGCAGTGACACATCGACGCCTTCCTCGGCGATGGCGGTGCCCGCTACTGCGAGCAGATGGTCGCGGTTCTTCCTGGCGTCGGCCCGCATCTGTCCCTCTTGACTAACCGGATCAGCGATCCATATATTCGGATCAGTGATCCGTTTATATGGATCGCTGATCCGGATAGGGTATCCCGCAGCGCGGGCAGGAGAAAGCGATGCCGACACACACGATGAGGGCGGTCCGGCTCCATGAGTACGGCGGCCCTGAAGTGCTGCGTTACGAGGAGGTGCCGATCCCCGAGCCGGGGCCTGGCGAGGTGCTCGTTCGCGTTCACGCCGTCGGCGTCAATCCGCCCGACTGGTACCTGCGCGGCGGGCTGACCAAGATGCCCGGAGAGACGGAATCAGCGGTCACTCTGCCGGTGATCCCGGGGACGGACGTGTCGGGTGTCGTGGAGGCCGTCGCTGCGGACGTGGACAGCTTCGTCGTAGGCGACGAGGTCTTCGGACTCCTGCGCTTTCCCAGCTTCCGCGGCAGCGCATACGCCGAGTACGTGGCCGCGCCCGCGTCGGACCTCGCACCCAAGCCGGCCGGCGTCGACCACGTGCACACCGCCGGGGCGCCCATGGCCGGGTTGACGGCGTGGCAGTTTCTGATCGAGGTGGGACACGATCATCCCTCGCCCTTCCAGCGCGCCCGGCACCGTCCGACGGCACTCGGCGCCGGCACGACGGTGCTCGTCAACGGCGCGGCGGGCGGTGTGGGGCACTTCGCGCTCCAGCTGGCGAAGTGGAAGGGCGCGCGGGTCGTCGCGGTGGCGTCGGGCGCGCACGAATCCTTCCTGAGCGAGCTCGGCGCCGACCAGTACATCGACTACACCAGGAGTCGTCCCGAGGAACTCGTGCACGACGTCGACCTCGTTCTCGACACCGTCGGCGGCCCGGGCAGCAGACGCTTCCTGCGCACGCTCAAACGCGGCGGTGCTCTGTTCCCCGTGTTCCCCGGGGAGTTCGACGAGGAGGAGACCGCGAAGCTGGGCGTCAGGGTCTCGAGTGCCCAGGTCCGCTCGAACGGTGCGCAGCTCGCCGAACTGGGGCGCCTGCTTGATGCGGGCACGGTCCGCGTCGCGATCGACAGCACGTTTGCCCTGGCGGATGCCCGGGCGGCGCACGAACGCGCCGCCCGAGGGCACATCCAGGGCAAGATCGTGCTCACGGTCGCTCGGTGACGAGCTGCAGCCGGGGGAGGCCAGGGTTGGTCTCGCTCGACGCGGATCCGCAAGGTCCGGCCGTTGCCGAGTCGGACGGGGAAGGCCCCCGCTGTCGCGCGTGCGGGGTGCGGTTGTTCGTGTCACGCACCCCGTCGACAGCGCGGTGCCTCCGGACGCCTGCCGGTCAGGCCGCCAGCGTCCGGCCGGCTTTGCCGGATCCCCGGCGGTCCGCGCAGAGTTGTTCCAGGAGGGCGTCGGCAGCGGCAAGGGCCTGGTCCACCGACTCGGTACCGGTCATCGCGCACAGCCTGCGCGAGGTGTCCTCCAGATCCCGGCTCGACTGGCCGGTGGGCTGCAGGTCATGGCGGAAGCGGGCCTCGGCGAAACGGGCCAGCACGGCACGCAGTTCCCTCTCTGCAGGCAGCAGCACGGCGACAACCCCTCTCGAGCAGCGGGCCGTTTCACCGGGCCCGGCGCTTCTCGTCTGCCCCCGCGAGGTCACCGTATGCACTCACCCTGCCGCAGTGCTGCGACGAGGCCGCGCAGCCGCGGAGACCGTCGCCGTGGCTGCCGGGGGTGCCGGTGCGGACATCGCTCCCGCGGGTCCTGAGTGGTACCGGGCGGAGACCTGCCGGCCGAGGAGTCCGCAGCGGCGAGTGGCGGCGCCGTGCCGTACGAGTCACACGGGGAGCTCACCTCCCGGCCTCCGCGTACGGCCCTTACCGCAGGGGCCTGTCACATCCAGAGGTCCTGGCTCGTGCACACGCGCGCGCCCATGTTCCGCTCCATCATCCGCAGCGCCGCCCGAGCGAGATCCTCATGGATGTGTGCGACAGCGTCCTCGGGGACGGTCACCTGGAAGTGCCGGATGTGGGCGTCCAGGGCTGAATAGAGCACGCACTGTTCGGTGACCTGTCCGCAGAGCACCAGCTGCTCGATGCCCTGCTGCCGCAGCAGGTACTGGAGCGGGGTGTCGAAGAAGATCGAGTGGCGGGTCTTGAGGACGAACAGGGACTCCGCATCGGGCCGCAGCGGTTCCACGAGATGGGCGTGCGGCCCCGCGAGAGCACGGTTGAGCAGTTCGCCGTGATGCGAGCGCCACTCGCCGAAGTTGTCGTTGACGTAGATGACCGGCACCGAACGGCGCCGGGCGCGCTCCGCAAGGTCGGATACGACCGGCACGACCGACTCGGCCGAGGGGAGCAGCAGTTCGGCGTCCTCGTGGTCGTACGTGTTGATCATGTCGATGATGATCAGAGCGACCTTGCTCACGAGATCAGGTCTCCGTCCGGGGTGAGTCGGGCGACCACGGTCTCCGTTTCCGGATCACATCCGTGAGTAACCACTCTCCCTTCTTCGCATGCGCCTCTTCGACGCGCATGCGCCCCAATGGCTCTCCGGCCGCCGGGTCACGGCGCCGGCCGGCGTGGCGGGGGCTCCGGGGAGCTGATGGTGCGCAGAATCCCGAAGGCCCGCAGCAACGGCGCCGGGCCCGTGTCGGTGAGGCCGGACGCCCGGCGCGCCCTGCGGGTGCGCAGTACGGCGCGTACCGCGGACAGGGCGGCGCCCGCGATCACCGCGGCCGTGAGGTCGGCGTCCGGCGTGCCCGGCGGCAGCCTGCGCTCGACCAGGACGGTGAGCCGCTCCTCGAAGTCGGAGAAGGCCTGGACGAGACGGGCCGTGACGACGTTCTCGATGTCCTGGACCGGATGGCTGAGGGCGGTCAGGGTGGAGGCGGCGAAGGGCTCGGCAGCCTCCAGCAGGGCGTTGCACACCGCGTCCAGGGGCTCCTCGTCGGCCGGGCGCCGGGCCAGAGCGTTCTCCACGTAGGCGAAGATCTCGACGCCGTCCGGAAGCAGCAGCGCCTCCTTGCTCTCGAAGTACCGGAAGAAGGTGCGTACGGAGACGTTCGCGTATGCGGCGATGTCGGCGACGGTGGTCGCCTCGAAGCCGCGGGTTCTGAACAGGCTTGCGGCGCCTTCCAGCAGGCGGCGTCTGGTCTCCTCCTTCTTGCGTTCGCGCAGTCCGGCGGGCGGGATGTCACTCGGCATGCTCGGAAGCCTCCCGCCCGGTGGCGTGAGTGTCAATTGGCACACGTGCCACGGCGGTGGCGGGCGTTCCGCCGCCCCGGGCGCCTCAAGGACCGTCACATCCGCGAATGACACTACTGACAATTGTCATTCGTGCCACTTCTTTTCTAGAGTTCGTGTCACTCGTGACACTTTTCTTGGAGGCCACGGTGGCCCGACCTGCGCACAACCACACCGCCCCCACCGGGGCGCACACGGACGACACCTGCCCGGCGGCAAACCGTGCCGCGACCCGCCGCGGACTCGGCCGCCTCGGCGGCTTCTGTGCCCGCCACCCGGCTGCGGTGATCACCGCCTGGCTGTTGATCCTGGTCGTCGCTCTGGCCGGACGGCACGTCGCCGCCCCCACTTTCAGCGACCAGGTCAGCCTGCCCGGCACCGCCTCGCACACCGGCGCCGACCTGCTGGCCACCTCGATGCCCCAGGCGGCCAGGCCCAATGGAAAGGTCGTGTTCCACTCCGACGCCAGTGCGGTGGCCGACCAGCGGTCCGCGGTCGACCGTGCCCTGGCCGGTCTGCGTGACCTGCCGCACGTCACCGCGGTCTCCGCGCTCGTCACCAGCACCGACGGACACACCGCGTACACCACCGTCTCCTTCGACGAGCCGCTGAAGAACCTCGGCCACGAGTACACCGCCCGACTGGACAAGGCGACCGGACCGGCGCGGGCGGCCGGTCTCGGCGTCGCCTACGGCGGCGACCTGGATCAGGTGGTCCATCCACCGGCCGACGACCGGCTGAGCGAGAGCGTGGGTGTCGTCACCGCCCTCGCCGTCCTGCTGCTGGCCTTCGGCAGTGTCCTCGCCGCACTGCTGCCGCTGGTCACCGCGCTGATCAGCGTCGGAGTCGGCCTCGGCATCGTGGGCGTCGTCGCCGCCGTCCTCTCCTTCGCGACCTCGGCCACCACCCTCGCCGGCATGATCGGCCTGGGCGTCGGCATCGACTACGCCCTGTTCCTGACGACGCGCTTTCGCCAGGACCTCATCGAGGGGCGCGATCCGGTCGACGCCGCGGCCCGCACCGCGCAGACCAGCGGACGCGCCGTCGTCATCGCCGCTGTCACCGTGGCCGTCGCCATGCTCAGTCTCTACGCCTGCGGGCTGACCTTCATCGGCAAGATCGGCCTGGCGGGCACCCTGGCCGTCGTCGTCACCGCCGCTGCCGCCCTCACCCTCGTACCGGCAGCCCTGGCACTGGTCGGCAGGCGCATCGACCGGTTCCGGCTGCGCCGCCCGGTCGCCGAGGGCACGCCGGCCGGCGACGGCCGGAACCGTTATGCGAACCTCGTCGCCCGGTCCCCCTGGGCGTTCCTCGCCGCCGGCGTCGCCGTCCTCGCCGTGTGCGCCCTGCCTGTGCTGTCGATGCGCCTCGGCCACGTCGACGCCGGTGCCGACCGCCCCGGCAGCAGCACGCGGACCGCGTACGACTGGATCGCGCACGCCGACGGGCAGGGCTTCGGACCGGGGGCGAACGGCCCGATCGTGACCGTCGTGGACGTGAGCGCCGCGAAGTCGCCCGTCGACCGGATCACGGACGACGTGACCGCGGCTCTGAAGAGCACCGACGGCGTGGCCGCCTTCACCCCCCTCGAGCCGAGTACGGACGGAAAGGTCCTCGTCACCACGATCACCCCGACCACCGGCCCGCAGGACGCGGCGACGGGCGATCTGCTCGACACCCTTTCCGGCCGAACGCTGCCGAAGGCCCTCCACGGGACGGGTGCGGAGGCCTACCTCACCGGAACCGTGGCCGGCCAGGCCGACTTCCGCACCACGGTCGGTGAACGGCTGCCCATCGTCATCGGCATCGTCCTGGTCCTCGCTTTCCTGCTGCTCATGACGGTCTTCCGCAGCCTGGTGATCCCGCTCAAGGCCGTCGTGCTCAACCTCTGCACCACGGCCGCGTCCTACGGCGTACTCGTCGTGGTCTTCCAGTGGGGCTGGGGTGACCGGCTGCTCGGGCTCCCGGAGCCGGTGCCCATCGAGTCGTACGTGCCGATGATGATGTTCGCGATCGTCTTCGGACTGTCCATGGACTACGAGATCTTCCTGCTGTCCCGGATCGCCGAGGCATGGCACCGCACCGGTGACAACCGGCTCGCCGTGGGGGAGGGGCTGTCCGCGACGGCGCGCGTGATCTCCGCGGCGGCCTTCATCATGACCGCGGTGTTCCTGTCCTTCACCACCTCGCCGACCGTGGTCGTGAAGATGCTCGCCCTGGGACTGGCGATCAGCGTGATCATCGATGCCACGGTGGTCCGTCTGATCCTGGTGCCGTCCGCCATGTTCCTCATCGGCCGGGCGAACTGGTGGATACCCCGATGGCTCGACCGGGTCCTGCCGCGCCTGAACGCCTGACCCGCCCGCCGATCGATCCGGAGCACTGACCACGTGATACGGAACCGCCGGGAAGGCCCCGCGTGATCCTGGTATCGACCGCCGTGATCGCCACGACCCCGGCCGTCCTCACCTGCGCGACCGGCCTTCTGACCGAGCACCGGACCGAGGAGCGCCTGGCCGCCCGGGCCTCGCGCCGACTGAAGGATTCGCTTTCCGGCTCGGTGACGGCTGCGGCGGTGTCACTCAGGCCGGGCCGAAAGCGCTCGACGCCGCACAGGACCTGTCCGCTTCTCGGTCCTCGCTGGTCCGGGATCCGGGATCTACGGAAGGCTTCCGGGCGTCGTGGTCGCCACGGCCGCCGCACTGGTCTGCGGGGGACTCGCCGCCGGCTCCCGAAACCGGCCTTCTGGTTTTGTGTGCTTGCACAGCCGAAGTGAGGGCATCCGGTGGCCAGGAGGTTGATAACAATGGTTCCCCTGCTTCTGGTTCTTCTGCTGGCTCTGATCCTCTTCGGCGCGGGCTTCGCCCTGAAGGCGCTGTGGTGGATCGCGGTGATCGTGCTCATCGTGTGGCTGCTGGGCTTCGTCGTCCGTTCCGCGGACGGTGCGGGCCGCAAGGGCCGCTGGTACCGCTGGTAGACGAGACGCACCCAGCGAGGAACGCACACGCGAAGGACATGTGGGGTCCGACCGGACACGGCCGGACCCCACACGCGTGCAAGACGTCCGAGGCGAGCCGCTGCACGCGGCGCTCGTGCCATGCGCCGAGGGACACGACCCCGCCGGCCGAAGACGTCGCACATGTCCGCGGCCTCGGGACTGGCGGCCAGTGTCCCGATCGCCGACCTCTCGAGGCCACTGCGTCGTCTTCCGCCCCTCCGCGGCGCATCGCCCCCCGAAAGCAGCCCGCCCGGCGTGAGAGAAAGCCGGTCGAGATGTCAGTCGACCCTGATGCCCACGATGCAGGTGTCGTCGTCGGTGTCGGACTTGCTGTAGGTGAGCAGCCGGTCGAGATGCTGGTCGAGCGTCCGGGGTCCCTGACGCGCGGTGTCCAGAAGATGGGACAGGGATTCCTCCACCGAGCGGTCCCGGCGCTCGATCAGCCCGTCGGTGTACATGAGAAGGGTGTCGCCCGCGGCAAGGTCCACCTCGGCCTCCTCGTACACCGCCTCGGGCAGGGCGCCCAGCAGCAGACCGCCCAGCCTGGGCAGCGTGGTGGCGTCGGCCTCGCGCACCAGGACCGGCGGCAGATGCCCCGCCCGCGCCCAGCGCAGCGTACGGCGCTCGCGGTCGTACAGACCGCACACCGCGGTCGCGGTGACCGCGCCGTTCAGATGGTGGGCGACGATGTTCAGCCAGGACAGCAACTGCGCCGGCCCGGCCCCAGTGACGGCGAGACCACGCAACGCGTTGCGCAGCACCACCATGCTGGTGGCCGCCTCGATCCCGTGGCCGGCGACGTCGCCGACGCACAGCAGCACCAGTCCCGAGGGCAGCACCACGGCGTCGTACCAGTCGCCACCGACGAGATGTTCCGTCTCGGCGGGCCGGTAACGCACCGCCACCTGCAGGCCCGGCACCCGCAGCGGTTCCTGCGCCGGAGGCATGATCGCGTGCTGCAGCTGGAGGGCCAGCCGGTTGCGCTCGACGGCCTGCTGCTCGGTGTGGGCGAGTTGGTCGCGGGTCGCGGCGAGGGCCACCTCGGTCCAGTGCTGGGCGGAGATGTCCTGATAGGCGCCGCGGACGCCGAACAGCTGGCCGTCGGTGTCGAGGACCGGTTCGGCGACCACGCGCATGTGCCGCGTGACACCGTCCGGACGCTGCAGCCGGAAGGCGGCCGAAGCCGGCTTTCGGTGGTGCAGCAGGGTGCGCAGGAACCGCCCGATCTGGACGGCGTCGTCCGGGTGGGAGTACGCGGGCAGGTCCTCCAGGGCGACGGGGGAGCTGGAGGGCGGGCGGCCGTAGAGGCTGAACAGCTGGCCGTTCCAGGTGATCTCACCGGTCAGCAGGTTCTCCTCGAAACCGCCGATCCGGCCGAGCCGTTGGGCGTGCTGCAGCAGACTGGCCAGGCGCGCGGTCTCGTCCTCGATGCGCCAGATGAGCAGCACGCTGGAGCCGTGGCGGCTGATGCTGATGTCGGCGACCGCGGAGAGCGGAACCTGGTCGACCAGGGCGGTCAGCCGCATCCGCTGTGCGCGGAACGGCTCGCCGGTGGCGTACACCCGCTCCACGCGCTGGAACAGTTCGCTGACGTCGGCGGCCATCGGGTAGGCCTCCAGCAGCAGGGCGCCGGCGACGACGGCCCGGGGCCGGCCCGCAGGGTCGAGGAAACGGCTGTTGGCGTGCTGGATGCGGAAGTCGACGAGGTGCCCGGCGTCGTCGAGGTGCGGCACGAGCACCAGGGCCGGGTCGTGGAGTCCGTCCGCCAGGTCCATCAGCTCCGCCACGTCCGGCACCACCCGGGGCTCCCGCATGGCCTCGGCGGAGGGCACGAAGTCCTCCAGGGTGTGCGCACACAGCTCGGCGAGGGTCTCCACCTGCCGCAGCACCGGGCGCGGCAGCGGGCCCTCAGGCTTGGGCCAGGCGATCTCCAGAATCCCGTGGATCCGGCCGCCCGTGCCGGCCGGTACGGCGATCCGGGCGCCGTCGGTGTACTCCCGCCGGCCGATCGTGGGCAGCCCGGAGCCGGCGAGGGAGGACAGCCACTGCCCGCCGGGCTCGGTCAGCCCGCGCCGGGCCACCGTGGCCACGTCGGGCGGTACGTAGCGCCAGCGGGCCGCCTCCGCGGGCGCGAACCCGGCGCTGCCCGCGAGGGTCAGCGAGCCGTCCGAGCCGACCGCCCAGATGGCCACGGCTGCGGCGCCGAGCGGACGCAGGGCGTGCTCGAGCAACGAGTCGGCCATTGCCTGGGTGTCGCGGGCGGCCAGCACGCCGCTCTCGGCCGCTCGCAACCGCACGGCGGCGGAGCCCTCGACCGGAGCCGAGGGGTCGGCGGTGGCGGACAGGAACGCCTCGGTCACCTCCGCGACCCGGTCCCTGGCCGCCTGGTTGATGACGTCCACCGCGAGTTCCAGCGGTGTCACCTGCGCCTGCTCGCTCAGTTCGGCGAGTTGCCGGGCTGCCTGGGCGGGGCCGCAGCCCAGCCGCTCGACCAGGATGCCCTTGGCCAGTTCGATCAGCGCCCGGCCGTCCGCCTCGGCCTGTGCGACGCGTACCTCGCGGCGCAACCGCTCCACGGTGGCGGCCAGCCTGCCCACCGGCGAGCTCGCGGGGACGTCGCCCGACACGTCCGCCGGTGGCAGGGGCGCGGACACACCGGTTTCCGCGTCGGTCTTCGCGTCCCGTTCGACGGGTTGTTCCTGGACGTTCACCGGATCGGTACTCCTCGGCCTGCGGTCGGGCGGATGCGCGGTGCCGTGGCCGTCCTCATGCCGGCAGCCAGCGCCGGACGCAGGCGATGAGGTCATGGGTGTCCACCGGTTTCGTCACATAGTCGCTGGCGCCGGACGCGAGGCTCTTCTCCCGGTCGCCCGGCATCGCCTTGGCCGTCACCGCGATCACCGGCAGGTCGGCGTACTGCGGCATGCTGCGGATCTCGGCGGTGGCCGCGTAACCGTCCATCTCGGGCATCATCACGTCCATCAGGACCAGTTCGACGTCCGGATTGCTCATCAGCGTCTCGATGCCCTTGCGGCCGTTGTCCGCGTGCAAGACCCGGAAGCCGTGCAGTTCGAGGATGCCGCTGAGTGCGAACAGGTTGCGCGCGTCGTCGTCGACGACCAGGACGGTACGGCCGCGGGTGTGTTCGTCGACCGGGCCGGCCGGCGCGTGGTGGAGCTCCTCGCCGCGGACGAGCGCGAGCACCTCGCCCGGTTCCTCGGCGGACAGGTGCAGAGCGATCCGCTCCCGCAGCTCGTCCAGGCTGGACAGGTACTCCAGCGAGCCGCCCGGCTCCGCCTCCGGATGCCCGGTGCGATGGGAGCTGTGCACCAGCACGGGGACGCCCGCAAGGGCGGAGTCACCTCGCAGTGCCTCCAGGAAGCGGGCCGACTCTCCGTCTGCGCTGCCCAGTTCGACGACGACGCAGTGGCAGGGGTCGGCGGCAAGGGCGCCGGCCGCTTCCTCGGCGCCGACCGCGGTGATGATGTCGACGGGCGTACCGTCGGCGTCGCCGTGTTCCAGATCGCGTACGACGCTCTCCGCGACGAGGGTGAGCAGGCCGCGCGGCCGTTCCTCCACGACGAGCAGCCTGCGCGCACGCTGCCCCTTCAGGGAGACGCGGGACGCGGCCGCCGGGAGCTCGTGCGGGGTCGTGTCGTCCGTGCCTTCCCGTTCGGACGGCGCCCCGGTCCCGGGCAGATGGCCGTCGAAGTCGGGCCGGGCGACGGGAAGGAACAGCGTGAACGTGCTGCCCTTGCCCGGTGCGCTGGCGACGGTGACGGCGCCGCCGAGGAGATGGGCGATCTCCCGGGTGATGGACAGGCCGAGTCCCGTGCCGCCGTACTTGCGGCTGGTGGTGCCGTCCGCCTGCTGGAACGCACCGAAGATGGTCTCCAGTTGCTGTTCCGGGATGCCGATACCGGTGTCCCTCACCCGGAACGCCACCACCGCACCGCCGCGTACCACCTCCGCGGGCACCTCGTCGTCGGCGGCGGGTTCGACACGCAGTTCCACTCCGCCCTGTTCGGTGAACTTCACCGCGTTGGACAGCAGGTTGCGCAGGATCTGCCGGAGCCGGGAGTCGTCGGTGAGCAGGTCGGCGGGCGCGCCGGGCGACGTGGTGACGGTGAATTCCAGGCTCTTCTGCGAGGTCATGGGCCGGAAGGTGGCCTCGACGTACTCGATGAGCTGGCGCAGCGAGACCCGCTCCGGCGTCACGTCCATCTTGCCCGCCTCGACCTTGGACAGGTCGAGGATGTCGTTGATCAGCTGGAGCAGGTCCGAGCCCGCCGAGTGGATGATGCCCGCGTACTCGACCTGCTTGGGGGTGAGGTTCCGGGAGGGGTTCTGGGCGAGCAACTGGGCAAGGATGAGCAGGCTGTTGAGCGGAGTGCGAAGCTCGTGGCTCATGTTGGCGAGGAACTCGGACTTGTACTTCGAGGCGAGCGCCAACTGCTGGGCCCGCGCCTCCAGTTCCTGCCGGGCCTGCTCGATCTGCAGGTTCTTCGCCTCGATGTCGCGGTTCTGCTCGGCCAGCAGCGAGGCCTTCTCCTCCAGTTCCGCGTTGGACCGCTGCAGCTCCTCCTGCCTGGCCTGCAACTCGGCCGAGCGCGCCTGCAGTTCACTGGTCAGACGCTGGGACTCCTCCAGGAGTTCGTCGGTACGCGCGTTGGCGACGATCGTGTTGACGTTGATGCCGATGGTGTCCACGAGCTGCTGGAGGAAGTCGCGCTGGACTGCGGTGAACCGGGTGACGGAGGCCAGTTCGATGACGCCCAGCACCTGCTCCTCGAAAACGATGGGCAGCAGCAACAGCGCGGTGGGCTCGATCTGCCCGAGCCCCGAGGAGATGGTGATGTACCCGGGCGGCAGCTCGTCCAGGGCGATCGTACGGCGGCTCCGTGCGGCCTGGCCGACCAGGGAGCGGCCGAAGGCGATCCGCTCCGGCCGTTCGTCCTCCTGGGGGCGGCCGTAGGAGCCGACGAGCCGCAGCTCGGGTCCCGAGGCGCCCTCCTCCGCGAGGTAGAAGGCGCCGTACTGGGCGGACACCTGGGGCACCAGCTCGTCCATGATCAGCTCGGCTACCACGCGTAGGTCGCGGTGGCCCTGCATGAGGCCGGAGATCCGGGCGAGGTTGGTCTTGAGCCAGTCCTGTTCCTGATTGGCCCGCGTCGTCTCGCGCAGCGACTCCACCATGGAGTTGATGTTGTCCTTGAGGTCGGCCACCTCACCGGAGGCTTCCACGGTGATGGACCGCGTCAGGTCGCCCTCGGCGACGGCGCTGGCCACGTCCGCGATGGCCCGGACCTGCCGGGTGAGGTTCCCGGCGAGTTCGTTGACGTTCTCCGTCAACCGCTTCCAGGTGCCGGACACGCCCTCGACCTCGGCCTGTCCGCCGAGCCGTCCCTCGGTGCCGACCTCGCGGGCCACGCGCGTCACCTCGTCGGCGAACGCCGACAGCTGGTCCACCATCGTGTTGATGGTCGTCTTCAGTTCGAGGATCTCGCCCCGGGCGTCGACGTCGATCTTCTTCGACAGATCGCCCTTGGCCACGGCGGTGGTCACCAGCGCGATGTTGCGTACCTGGCCGGTGAGGTTGTTGGCCATGGAGTTGACGTTGTCGGTGAGGTCCTTCCAGGTGCCGGCCACGCCCGGCACATGTGCCTGTCCGCCGAGCCGTCCCTCGGTGCCGACCTCGCGGGCCACGCGCGTCACCTCGTCCGCGAACGCGGACAGGGTGTCGACCATGGTGTTGATGACGTCGGCGAGCGCGGCGACCTCGCCCTTGGCCTCGATGGTGATCTTCTGCGACAGATCGCCCTTGGCGACCGCCGTCGCGACCTGGGCGATGGAACGCACCTGACCGGTGAGGTTGGAAGCCATCACGTTGACGTTGTCGGTGAGGCCCTTCCAGGTGCCGGCGACCCCGCGGACCTGCGCCTGTCCGCCGAGGCGGCCTTCGGTGCCGACCTCGCGGGCCACGCGGGTGACCTCGTCGGCGAAGGCGGAGAGCTGGTCCACCATCGTGTTGATGGTGTTCTTCAGTTCGAGGATCTCGCCGCGGGCGTCGACGGTGATCTTCTGTGAGAGGTCGCCCTGGGCCACCGCCGTGGCCACCTGGGCGACGTTGCGTACCTGGGCGGTGAGGTTGCCGGCCATGAAATTGACCGAATCCGTCAGGTCCCGCCAGGTGCCCTTGACGCCCTTGACGTCCGCCTGTCCGCCGAGGCGGCCTTCGGTGCCGACCTCGCGGGCCACGCGGGTGACCTCGTCGGCGAAGGCGGAGAGCTGGTCCACCATCGTGTTGATGGTGTTCTTCAGTTCGAGGATCTCGCCGCGGGCGTCGACGGTGATCTTCTGTGAGAGGTCGCCCTGGGCCACCGCCGTCGTCACCTGGGCGACGTTGCGTACCTGGGCGGTGAGGTTGCCGGCCATGAAATTGACCGAATCCGTCAGGTCCCGCCAGACGCCGGCCACACCCGGCACCTGGGCCTGGCCGCCCAGCCGTCCTTCGGTGCCGACCTCGCGGGCCACGCGGGTGACCTCGTCGGCGAAGGCGGACAGCTGGTCGACCATCGTGTTGACGGTCTCTTTGAGCTGAAGGATCTCGCCGCGCGCGGGAACGTCGATCTTCTGCGAGAGATCTCCCTTGGCCACCGCGGTGGCCACCTGGGCGATGTCACGCACCTGGGTGGTGAGGTTGCCCGCCATCGCATTGACGGAGTCGGTCAGATCGGCCCAGGTGCCGGAGACCCCCGGCACCTGCGCTTGGCCGCCGAGGGTGCCCTCGGTGCCCACCTCGCGGGCCACCCGGGTCACTTCGGAGGTGAACACGGACAACTGGTCGACCATGCCGTTGAAGACGGTGGCGATGTCGCCCAGGAGCCCAGGAGCATCGTCCGGCAACCGGGTGCCGAAGTCTCCGTCGCGCACCGCGGTCAGCCCCGCGAGCAGTCTGCTCAGTTCCTCGTCACCCGGGACCGCGTCGGTCGTCCCGGTCGCCTTGCCGGCCATGCGCACCCTCGTTCCGCTCCCCAAGAGCCCTCGCACGGAGGACTCGGAACCAGTGCCGGGCACGTGGCCTGACCCGGCGATTGGTGTGTGCATATCCGCAGTTCACGGATGTGCTCGATGAGAAAATACGCCGCAGATTAACTCGGCTCCGCGTGTGGGCACAAAGCAATCCGCCAAGGCCCGCTGTTCGTGGAACACGTCCGGAACAGAGAGGAATAGAGGTGCGCCGACCGGGTACACGCACAGGTTTGCCCTGGCCGGTTCAGACAGGCGTCTGACCGCCGGGTGGGTGCCGGAAGGGTCCCGCGGTTCGGGGCACGGCCCGTCTCAGAAAAGCGCGTCCGAACCGGACGACACGGCCACCGGCTCCGCCCCGAGGCACCGGCCGCCGCCGAAGACAGGGCCGGCCCCGACGCTGCCCCAGGGCCGCCTGTGCAAGCAGGCTGGGAATATCACCGGCCGAACCCCTGGGCGCTTCGAGGCCTCCCGATGGCACGCATTTGAGCGAACGGAGTGCAGAGGATGCGGCTCGCGCCTGCCGGGAGGAGGTGCCGCCTCCGTTCTTCCGGGCGCTGAAGCGCTTCGACCAGGCTCACGAGTACTCCTGGCACACACCGGCTCACTCCGGTGGTGTGGCCTTTCTCAAGCCAGCGGTGGGGCGCGCCTTCCACGACTGCTTCGGCGAGCGGCTCCTGCGCACCGATCTGTCCATCTCGGTCGAGGAGCTCGGCCGGCGTCACCTCCCATGGCCCCGGTACTTGACGAACGTCCGTCGGCCGGTGGTGATAGGGGGAGTCCACCCGCACCCGACGCGACCACGCGTCACACGTTCGGCCGACGCCGCATCCGATCACCCGGCGCAGCGGGAAGGGATGCGGGGACCGTAGCCGCAACATGCAGGGAGTGCCATGAACGACTACCAGGAGGAGCCGGCCGGCATCGCCGCCCCGAGGGGGTTGACGACCTGACCATCGAAGCCCTGGGATCCCTGTCGAAGGCGCTGGAGACCACCGAGCGCGCCCGCGGCCATCTGTACAGCTTCCACCAGCTCACCGGCGGGGCCGATCTCGAAGTGGAACGGGCGGTACGGCTGCTGCGCGAGGCCGGACACGCCGAGTGGGCGGCGAAGGTCGAGGCCGAGATCCTTGGCCGCGATGTCATCCCCGGCCACTGGACGTTCCAGATCATCGAGGCCTGCAACGACACCTGCTGCCGGCCGTTCCAGGAGCTGGAACGCAGCGTGGTGAACGCACTCGTCCAGGGCCGGGACCACCTGTACGAGGCGGAGATGAAGGAGGCACGCCGGACCGTCGCACACTCCGACCACACGGCGCGTCGCCCGGTCGGGGACGGCTGACCGCGTCCGAACCGACCGCGGCGTCCGGGTCCGCCGGCCGGGCCGGCCACGTGGCGACGCAGCACACCCACCGAGCAGACCCGGATCACCCGAAGCTCCCGCACCCGCCAGGGGACGCGACCATGCAGACCTTCCTGCCCGATGCCGACTTCCGGTGCTCCGCACTGCTCCTGGACCGTCGCCGCTTGGGAAAGCAGCGGGTCGAGGCCCTTCAGGTCCTTCGCGGCCTGACCGTTCCGGGGTACGGCTGGCGCAGGCACCCGGCTGTGCGCATGTGGAGCGGATACGAGGAGGCTCTGGTCCGCTACGGGCTCGAGGTCTGTCGGGTCTGGCGCGAGCAGGGGCACCAGGACAGCTGTGCCGCGTCATTGATCGCTGGATACGCAGCAGGCCGTCCGGGTGCTCACGTGCGCGATCAGCCGGCACTCGCCGCCGCGGGGGAGCTGCCCCCGTGGCTCGGTGACGAGGCCTTCCACCGCAGCCACCAGTCCGCGCTCGTCCGCAAGGACCCGGGCACGTACGCGGCCGCGTTCCCCGGCGTCCCGGACGATCTGCCGTACGTGTGGCCGTCCTCCGACCGGGAAGGGGCGCAGACCTGACAAGGGTCCGGGTACGCGCGGCGTGCCGACCACCGGCCCGGCCCGGGACACCGCCGAAGGGGGCGAAGGCGGCGGGAGCGGGGCGACGCATGGCCGCCCGCCCCCACGACACACAGGTCGCGGTCAGACGCTGACGAACTCGGGAGCGATACGCACCGCTGCGGCCGCCGCGTGGCGCCTGACCTCCTCCTCGTCCAGGTGGTCCAAGCCGAAGTCGACCACGATCCGGTCGGCCTGCCGGCGCGCCAGTGTTTCAAGCGTGCGCGGCAGCATCGCATCGTCGATCGGCTGCCCGGACTCCTTCAGCTTGCGGGTCGCCTCCCAGGCGGCCGCGTGGCCTGCCTGCTCCTCGGTGACGAGCTGGTCCAGGCTGCTGCTGCCGTAGATGACGGTGTGCGCGTCCTTGTACTGCGTGATGCCCTGGGACACGGTTTCTCCTTCGTAGGGCCGGACCGGCCTCTTGCGCGCGGCCGATTACCCCCAGACAAACCCGGCTCCGCCGACCCGCGCCCGGCGGCGACCCCCGAACGGGTGGCGTGCAGGGGCAGCACGCGTTGAGATGTTGCCGCCTCGCGCGATCCCGGGTGGGCCGGCTGAGCGTCAGCGGCTCAGGCTCTCGGCCTGGGGGCAGTGGGCTCCCACCCGGGCCTTGGCTTGCCGTGCGGCCTGTGGGAGCGTCCCGCGGGCCGGGGTGCGCGTTCCCCCGTTCGGCCGCATCCTGGAGCTGGCTCCGCCAGGTGCCACAGACCGACCTTCCGGGAGGTCCTGTGATCCTGTTTGCCCTGCTCACGCCCGTGGTGATGATGGCCCTGCTCTTCGGGGTGACCGCCTTTGAAGAGCGGCTCTTCCCGCAGCCACCGGTCACAGAGGACGCCGACCCGTCGGCACGCCCTGCACCCACCCGCTGAGCAGCAAGGCTGCGGGTGGGGTACAGGCCCGGTCACTCGCCATCCGCCTCGATCGACCTGATCCAGACCGGCACCGAATCCTGCAGTTTCGCCGTCACTCAGGCCCGGCCGCAGCACGGAGAGCCACCGCAGGCTGACGTCGTTGGTGGCCTGCATCATGTGGGAATGTCATAGAACCAGCACGAGTCCCCCGGCGCGGCGACAAAGAGTTCACCGATCCCGCGCCGGATCTGAGAGGCGCCGGGGGATCTGCGGTGACCGCCGCCGGATTCCTCGGTAAGGACGCCCTGGTCGTTTCCGCGCGGTCGGACCAGCGGCGAAAGCCTCCATCGGAGCTGTCCGGGGCGGTCGCCGAACTGGACAGGAAACGGGCTCAGCTTCGGCCGGGGGTGTTGGTGTAGGCCGCCGGCATATCGCGGCGCGCGTGGGACGACTCCGCTGCTCGGACCGCTGCGCTGGCGGCCATGGCCAGCAGGAGGGCCAGCGCGCCGGTGATGACGTTGTTCACGATCGTCTTCGTCGTGTCGACGTTACCGGCGACCACCCAGGGGGCGATGATGGCCCATATGCCCAGCGCACAGCATGCCCACGCCATGCCGTGTGTGCGTTCGTAGGCGCGCCCGAATCCTCCGCTCATCAGGACCGCGTAGGCGATTCCCGTGAGGAGGTTGCTGACGGCCAGTGTCGACAGAGCGTTGAAGCCCGTGATCCAGGGCGACGCCGCCAGGTACAGGCCAGTGAGCAGTGCCACGGTTTCGATGGCCTGCCCCTTGGGGGTGCTCGTGGTGCGCTCGGCCATCTCGTGCCTGCGTTGCATGTCCACAATGTCCGGGTGCGTTTCCATCGACGGCCGGGGAGAAGTGGTCATTTTCTTCACCTCGAAAGAGATGTGCGTTCGGACTACAGCGAGTACCCACAAGGGGAATCACAACCGGCCACCCGGTCTCCGGACTGTTGCAGCCCCTTGCGCACGCCCGCCGGGCGCATGCGTCTGGCCTGCCGCCACGCCTTGCGGAACCATGGAACGCGGTCAGCGTCCATGACGCGCGACGTGCGGGAGGCGACCCAGGTGGTGCCGATGACCGCTCCCTCGGCGCCGAAGAAGCCGACCGAGTATGTTGAGAGCAATGCGCGGGTCCTGACCCGGCGGTGGTGTTACTCGGCGGCGCCGGGCGGTGCCGTCTGCGGTGACTGATCCACTGCTCGCGCGAGGGCCGGAAAGGGGTCGTCCATGCGATGTCCTTGCCGTGGCCCGGTGCACGTCGCCATCGCTTCGACCGCACCCCGGCGGAAGAGGGGCTGTCGTGGCTGACAGGGCCGCGGCTGCTCTGGCCCTGATCCGGATGGTCCAGGCCAGCCATACCGTCACGCTGGAGCAGCTTCCGGACCTGGTCGCCGAGCACGCCGCCGAGGCCGGGCTCTTGGACGTGGCCGTCTACGTCGTCGACATCCGTGAGACGGTGCTGCGTCGGCTCACCGGCAAGGGGGGTGACGCCGCCGGCGGTGGTGAGGAGTTCGCCGTACAGGGCAGTCTGCCCGGTGAGGCGTACCAGCGCGTGGACGTGCTCGCTGAATCCGCATCGGCCGGCGCACCGGGCGGCCGGCGGCGGTGGTGGGTGGCCGTCACCGATGGCGTGGAGCGTCTGGGCGTGCTCCGGGCCGACAGCGACACGGATGACGAGCCGATCCGTGACGTCCTGCGCGACCTGGCGTCGACGACGGCATTGCTGCTGCTCAGCAAGCGTTCCTTCAGCGATTCCTACGCGCGGCTGGTACGCACCGAGGCGATGAACGTCGCCGCCGAGATGCAGTGGAACCTCACTCCTCCTCCCGCCTATGCCGGACATGACGCCACCGTGGGCGCGGTGATGGAACCGGCGTACCAGGTCGGGGGCGACGCCTTCGACTACGCCGTCGCCGGCACGACGCTGCATCTGGGCGTCTTCGACGCCATGGGCCATGACACGACCGCCGGTATCACCGCGAACGTCGCCGTGGCCGCCTGCCGCAACGCCCGCCGCCAGGGAGCGTCGCTGACCGAGACCAGCGAGCAGGTCGAACGGGTCCTGCTGGAACAGTTCAGCACCAGCCGTTACGTCACCGCCATCCTGGCCGAGCTCGACATGGTCAGCGGGCGCCTGACCTGGATCAATCGCGGTCATCTCCTCCCCATCCTCATCCGTGACAACCGCTGGACCATCGAGCTCACCTGCCCGCCGGCCGGCCCCATGGGTACCGATCTCGGGCTGTCGGTGACCGAGTGCACCGAACACCTGCAACCCGGTGACCGCCTGCTGCTGTACACCGACGGGATCACCGAGGCCCGCGACGCCCGCGGTGACGTGTTCGGCCGGGACCGGTTCGTCGGCTTCATCCGCCGTCACCACGCGGGTCGGCACACCCTGCACGAGACCCTGCGCCGGCTCATGGCGGCTGTCATGGACCACAACGACGGGCGGCTCGCCGACGACGCCACCGTCCTGCTCACCGAGTGGCGCGGCGGCCACCAGGACGAGCTCACCCCCTGACGGGCACCAGCCCGGACAGCAGGATCGCGTGAGCACCCGCCCGCCCCCGACCGACAGCCCACTGCTGTGGACGTACAGGTGAGGTACGTCAGCCCGAGGTCGCCGTCGGGTGACCCCCAGCCCACGGCGCAGAGGATGCTGCAACTGACCGGCGTTGACCAGGTACGCGACCGCTACTCCTCCCTGGATGCCGCAGCACACTGACCGGGTACTCGCGGCGGCGGAGGGCGACTTGAGGAGTCGGACGGTGCCGCTGGCCACCGGCGAACTGCTTGTTGTGCTTGCAGCCCTCGCGTCCAACACCTTGGGCGCTTCCCTGTTTACCCACCAGCACCCCGCCCTGCCGGAGCTGTTCCGGCTGACCTGTCGGAGCTGTTCCGGCTGACCGACCGGTACCACCTGGGCCCGCGTCTGATGCCGCTGATTCCCAAGGAGCACCGGGCGCGCCTGTCGGCGCGGGTCCGTCACACCCTCGTGCGCCCCCAGGACCACCAGGTGGCCTGCGCTGAGGCCGAGGGCCGCCGGACCGACGTGGACGCGCACTACAGAGCGGTGCCGGCCTCCCGCCCGTTGCGCAGAGGGGACGACGTGGTCGAACCGGGTCGCCCAGGGCCGTCGCGGGCTCGGACGGAAGACCGTCGCGGAAGGCAACCTTGCGCTCCTCCGGATCGCCATGATGGCCGGCTGCGTCTTGCACCATGGCGAGACGCGCGGTCGCCGCGAGCGGGGTCGTGGCCGCTGACGTCCGCCGGGTGCAGTGCACGAGCGGCTCCGGTCCACCACGCACCAGCCGGGAAGCTGAGGCAGCCCAAGGCGGGCGCGTTCCGCCGCCGCGGCACCCCTCGGCTCGCGTCTACGGCGCGGTGGGCAGGTGCGGGGAACGGAGCACGAGCAGGGTGATCTCGCTGGGGGCGAAGACGCGGAACGGCGGGCCCCAGAAGCCGGTGCCGCGGCTGGTGTAGAGGAGGGTGCGGGTGCCGTGGCGGCTGAGGCCGGCCAGGGCGGGCTGGTCGAGGCGGACCAGGTGGTGGAAGGGCCAGATCTGGCCGCCATGGGTGTGACCGGAGAGCTGCAGGTCGATGCCGGCGGCTGCCGCCCGGTCGACGAACGTGGGCTGGTGGGCCAGGAGCAGGACGGGCAGGTCCGGGTCGACGCCGTTCAGGGCTCCGGCGAGGTGGGCGCGGTGGCCTGCCAGGCCGGAGGACTCGGCCGTGACGTCGTCCACGCCGGCGACCACGAGGGTGTCGCCTCCGCGTTCGAGCAGCAGATGGCGGTTGCGCAGCGGCTCCCAGCCCAGCTCGTCCATCAGGTCGACCCAGCCCTGGGCCTCGCTGTAGTACTCGTGGTTGCCGGTGACGTACACCCGGGCATGGGTGGCCCGCACGGTGCCGAGCGGGGTGGCCTGGGCGCGGCGGCGTTCGGCCGTGCCGTCCGCGATGTCGCCGGTGTGGCAGACCAGGTCTGCTTCCAGCGCGTTCACCGTCTCGCACACCCGCGCCGACCAGCGGGCGCGATCGAGGGGGCCGTAGTGGGTGTCGGTGATGAGGGCGACGCGGAGGCCGTCCAGCCCAGCACCCAGGCGAGGGAGCCGCACGTCGAGTCGGCGCACGCGTGGCACGCGGCGGGCTTCGGTGTACCCCCAGACGAGCAGTACGGCGGTTGTGCCGAGCACGGCCCACGTGACGATCCGGGCCCGGTCCTGACTCCCACCGACACCGGCCACGGTCAGGGCGAGCCGCAGCAGGACGCCGAACAGAACGGACCAGGTGAACAGGACCCAGCTGGTGCCCAGCAGGGTGTCACCGACGATCGCCGCCCCGTCCTGCTGGCGCCGCCCATGGCCGCGCACCATCGCGAGCGGCATACCGACGAGGCCGAGAGCGAACAGGACGGTGCCGGACAGCGTGACCGGCAGCGGCCAGTGCTGGCCGCTGTACAGGAGCACCCAGCAGGGCACGGCCCACAGAAGTACGGGGGCGATCAGAGGGACGTAGCGCATCAGGCGGTGCAGTCGGCTCTGCCGCGGCGCTCGCGCTTCACCCTCGGCGGATCGGATGTCACTGGTGGCGCTCACGCTTCCCCTCCCTGGCCAGGCCGCTGTCTCGCGCACTGTATCCCGTCACCCTCGCGGCCCGAGCGGCGTTGACGCACCACCCGTAACAGGGCCGGGTGTACGCCGAGTTGGGAAGGGGCACACTCGGCGACGACGCCACGGCTGGTGCGGATCTTTTGGGAGAGTGGCCGCCGCGTGTCCCAGCCGTGTCGGCCGCACGATGCAGAGAGGCAGCTTCCACGGCGCGGCGAAGCCACGCCTCGAGGAGCGCGGTGGTCAGCTCGTACAGGCGCCTCCCGAGGCCTTGCCGACCGCGACACCAGGCAGCCCGAGCCGTTGCCCCGCGCCAAAGCCATCGGTGCGGGGCAACCACGTGATACACCGCCCGCGGCGGCCGCCACGGAGCAGCGGGCTTTCCTGCTCAGCCCAGGTCGAAGGTGTTGGGCAGCCCCAGCCTGTAGCGCGCTTCGTCGATCCGCTTCAGCGGCTCCATCTCCGGCGGCCGGTACAGCTCCCACACACGGCACCGCTCGGCGTCCGAACCGTCCGCATCGAGCAGGGCGTTGACGGCTCGCCGCGCGGACTCGTTGGCGCCTTCCATGGTCGCGAGGTCGACGTCGGTGCGGACGTAGTCACCCGCGAGGAAGAAGTTCGGGATCGCCGTCCGCGCTGAGGGACGATGGTAGAGCGTTCCGGTGGGGTGGATGAGCAGCTGTTCGCGGTTCTGCGCGTTCGGGCCGCCCAGGCCTGTCACCGCCGGGTCCATGAACCAGCCGAGGCGGTCCTCGTCCCTGAGGGTCGTCTTGCCCGCGTCGTTCAGTCCGTCCTTCAGCTGCGCCCACAGCTCGGCGACGATCTCGTCCTTGGTGCACTCCTTGGCCGTCTTGCCGTACAGAAGGCCGGGCTTGTCCCACTCCGAGATGATCGCGGACAAGCAGTCGTGGGCTCGCCCGTCTCCGTAGTCGCGGGAGAAGTCCCGTACGTTCCAGAACTGCGCCTGGCCGATGGCCGTCACCGACCAAGGCGAGTCGAGGCAGTTGATGTGGCCGTGTACGACGGGCGTGGGCGTGCGCAGGTAGAACATCACGCCGGTCATCCAGTCCGTCTTCAGCGCGTCGCACCGGCTGAGCTGCGGATCTGCGGCGCGCAGGGCCTTGCCCCAGGTGGCGCGGGCGTGTTCGACGGGCATTGCGGAGATGTAGTGGTCCGCGGTGATCGTGCGCTCGTGGCCGCCGTCGCGGGCCGCGACGCGGACGCCGGTCACCCGCCCGCCCTCGTAACCGACCTCCAACACCTGCGTGCCGGTCACGAAGTCGACGCCGAGCGAGCGCAGATGCACCTCCCAGGGGTCGATCCAGGCCTCGCTGGTCGGAGCGTTCAGGACGCGGTCGATGTCGGCGTCGCCGTCCATGCCGCGGCCGAGCAGGCCCCACAGGATCAGGGCCTCGATGATGACGCGGCCGACCGTCCTGGTCGAGGCGACTTCGGCGCGGGTGGCGACGAGGTTGCGGGTCTGCCCGATGCCGAGGAGCGTCTGGTATTCCTTGCTCATCTCTCCGGCGCGGATGAAGTCCCACCAGGCGACCTTCTCCCATTGGCCCTCGCGGCGGGCGTCGCAACTGGTGAGGTGGACAAGGAGACGGTCGGCGAAGTAGGCGGCCTCGTGGGCGGGCAGGCGGGTGCCCACGTCCAGGACGGACAGGATCTGGTCGCGGATCCAGGACGCGGTGATGTCGCCGGGTGCCGGCGGGGTCGTGATCCGGCGCAACGGGAAGTGCAGGTCGGGGCGTCCGGAGCTGCGGGCGAACAACTCCTCGGTGGCGTTGCGGAGGTTGCCGTGGACGCCGTCGGTGTTGCCGGGGAAGGGGATGCGCCGCATCGTGTCCGGCAGGTTCCGGTAGAAGCCGGGGAAGAAGCGGAAGCCGTGCTCGCCGGGCAGGGGCTTGCGGCCGCCGGCGGCCGTGCCGGGCACGTTCATCGAGCGGGCCTTGCCGCCAAGGGTGTCGTAGTACTCGTAGACGGTGACGGCGTAGCCGCGTTCGGCGAGTTCGTGAGCGGCGCTGAGCCCGGAGACGCCGCCGCCGAGGACGGCGACGCGCCGACGGGAGGGAGCGGCCGCGGCTGCCCCTGCTGCGGGCCCTAACGCGGTCGCGCCGACCACGCCGCCGGCGGTCGTGAGGAAACGTCTGCGGGAATGTCCGACGGTCGGGCGGGACTCCTGCACGTGTTCTGCTGTCATGCTTCCGGGAGGTTAGGGAGGCTCCCGGGAGCCCGGAAGCCTGTTTGCCGTCCTCCACAGCATCCTCACCAACACAGGAACCTGCCAGGCGTGTTCGCGCATGCCGGCTCGGTCGTCTCGTATGCGCGGCCCGCTCGAGGCCACTGAGTCCACCCCGCAGACCGGTGTCGCGCCGTACGCGACGAGGCGACCGGACCGCTGTGCTTCCTCAGGCCACTGGAAGGCGGGCCGGATCAGCGCAGTCCGGCGAAGAGGTCGTTCTCGGGCACGGCCGCGCCGGTGGTGTCGTGGACGCGTACGAAGGTCTCGACACCCATCAGCTCGGTGAACCTCTTCTGGCCCATCTTGAGGAAGAAGATGTTCTCGCCCTGGCTGGCGTGCGCGGCCAGCGCATCGAACTTCTGACCGCCGAACGCGGTGGTGTCCACCCAGGTGGTGATCTCCTCGTCGGGGAGCCCGATCTCGGCCATCGCGGCGGCCTCCGCGGGATCCGGCTCCTGCCAGTCCGCACCGAACTCCCGCATGACCTCCCCGAACCTTCGCATCATCGAGCGGGGCGCCGTCGTCCAGTACACCTTCCGTGCCGACTCGGTCATCGCCAGCGCCGCCATCGTGATGCGGTGCGCCTGGATGTGGTCCGGGTGGCCGTAGAAGCCGTTCTCGTCGTAGGTGACGACCACGTCGGGCCGGTAGCGGCGCATGAGCTCCGCGAGCCGGGCGGCGCCCTCCTCCACGGGTGTCCGCCAGAAGGATCCGGGCACTTCGTTGGTCGGCCAGCCCATCATCCCGGAGTCGGCGTAGTCCAGGGTCTCGAGGTGGCTGATGTTCAGAATGGCGCAGCTCGATTCGAGTTCCTGCCTCCGCATCAGGGCCACGGCCGCCGGGTCGTGCCCGGGATCGCCCGGCTTGACACCCCCCGGTCCGTCACCGCACCTGCCGTCGGTACACGTCACGAGGACCGTGCGGATGCCTTCCGCCGCGTAGCGCGCGAGGACACCTCCCGTTCCCGTGGCCTCGTCGTCGGGGTGGGCGTGTACCGCCATCAGCGTCAAGGGCCGGTCATTCACGAAACAGTCCTCCAGGTGGGAAAAGGCCTCGGTCCGAGTCTGCACCAGGCGTACGAGTGGTCACCCGATGCCCGCGCGGTATCGGTTCCTCGTCCGGTGCAACAGCGCCGCCCGCATCGGCTGTTCCCGCCGCGCAGGAGACACGGCGGACGGCCCCCGGGCAGGGCACGGCGACCGGGCGGAGCCAACCGCGTGCCGCCGGGTACGGCAGTGGGCGGGCCGGCCCGCCCAACCACCCACCCGACGGGGCACCGAACCCTCCCCGATTCCCACGGAGCCCCGACGACGGGCGCACCGGTCCCGCCGCACCGGCCCCGGTAGCCCGGCGCTCCCCGAACCGCCCACGCGCTCACGGGAGTTCATGCTTTTCAGCCCGGACCCCACCCGGACATCGAACTCTCTCCGGTCGCGGTGTGCCATACACCCGGCGGAGTAGTTACGACGACTCCCCCCGCACGACGACCCGGGATGGGCCATGGGCGATGCTGTGGGCTGTGACAGCTGATCCTCGCGCGCAGCGGCCACGCCGCTCCCGGCTGCGGCGGTGGCTGCGGCGCGCCGCCCTGGGCTGTGCCGTCGTGCTGGTGGTCTGCACGACGGCCTCTTTCGTCTACAACTCCGTCACGGCCGGGCGCGCCGCGCCGCCGCGGGGCCTCAGGTACGTACAGGCCGCCGACATCCGCACACGCTTCCAGACCTGGGGCACGACGGGCCCGCCGGTCGTCCTGGTGCACGGCGCCTTCGAATCCGTGGACACCTGGTCGCGTCTCGCCCCGCTGCTCGCCCGGGACCACCGGGTGTACGCGCTCGACCTGACGGGCGACGGATACAGCGAGCGCCACGGTCCGTACACGGTCGGCCATTTCACCCGGCAGCTCCTCGGCTTCCTGGACGCCATGCACCTCGGCGGACCGGGCGAGCGCCCGCTGCTGGTGGGGCACTCCAGCGGAGCCGCCGTGGTCACCGAGGCGGCCCTGCGCGCCCCCGGCCGGCTGGGCGGTGTGATGCTCCTCGACGGCGACGCCCTCGACACGGGCGCAGGGCCGCCGCGGGCCTTCAAGTACGTCCTGATCGACCCGTACCGCACCAGCCTGCTGCGGATCGGCCTCGGCGTCGACGCGTTGATCCGCAGCGTGTACGACGCCCAGTGCGGACCTGCCTGTCCCCGCCTGGACTCCGCCGGCCTGGATCAGTGGCGACGCCCCCTGCAGGTGCCGGGCGCGGAGAAAGCGCTCTGGAGCATGCTGGCCGCCGGGGTGCCGGGCCTGCCCGCCGACCAGGTGGCCCGGCTCGCCGGGGTGCGTCTGCCCAAGTCGGTGGTGTTCGGCGCCCAGGACGACGTGTTCACCCGGCAGACACCGCAGGAGACCGCCCGGCGCATCGGCGCACCGCCCGCGACGCTCATCCCGGGCGCCCGGCACCTGACGATGATCTCCAGCCCTCAGGCGGTCGCAAGGGCCGTGGACAGACTCACGGCGGCCTCGATCAGGTCCTCCCGCTGACCCTGCCGCTTCCCTGGTGACCAGATGCGAACCGCTGCGTCGAGATCGCGGAACTGGAGGACCATGTCGTGCGCGACTCCGAGGGCA
Source organism: Streptomyces sp. NBC_00557 (assembly GCF_036345995.1). NCBI lineage: Bacteria > Bacillati > Actinomycetota > Actinomycetes > Kitasatosporales > Streptomycetaceae > Streptomyces > Streptomyces sp. NBC_00557. The sequence goes on along the minus strand of NZ_CP107796.1, from coordinate 157,816 downwards.
TCGTTGTCCGCCCGCCGGTGTCCCCACGGGCGGCCACTGACGGGGAGCGACGCCTGCCTGCGAAGGCGCGTAGGGGCCGTGGGGGAGACGACGGCACTCAGTCACAGGACGGCTTCGGCGCAAGCCTGACGACCAGACCGTGCCGTACGCCGCGCGGATCGCGGACTCGGGCACCTCGGCCAGTCGCTCCAGCAGGCCCAGGTCCTCCCCGGGCACGGCCCTGGGATGCGCGGAGGTGGTGACAGGCGAGCGGGCTCGGCGATGACGCGTCGGCAGGCACGGTTCATCCGCCTGCGGTGTGCTCGGCCTCCCAGCGCAGCAGGTCGCCCGGCTGGCACTGGAGTACCTCGCAGAGCGCGGCGAGCGTCGTGAATCGCACTGCCTTGGCGCGGCCGTTCTTGAGTACGGCCAGGTTGGCGGGCGTGATCCCTACGCGGTCCGCGAGCTCGCCCACGGACATCTTCCGCTTGGCCAGCATCACGTCGATGTCGACGACGATCGGCATCAGATCACCTCGTCCAACTCGGCTCGCATCTGCGCCGCTTCGACGTCGCGCGCGACGGCCTGGGCGAGCAGCATCCGCAGCACGAGCACGATGAGCGCGACCCCCAGGATGGCCACGCCGATCCCGCCCATGATGACGGTGACGCCCGGATCGTCCCGCTGGCCGGGCGCATTGAGGGCCGTGACGGCGAACCACGCGAGGGCAGCCGCGACGATCGCGCCGATCACGATGTCCACGTACCGGAAGGCAGCGTGGGAGAAGACGGTTCCGCGTCGCACCATCGACACCAGCCGCCATACGCAGACCACGGCGACCTGGACCGACACCATGCCCAGAATCGTGATCACGCGCAGCGGGGTCAGCGGAAGCGCCCCGTCCTCCGGATCGCTCCCGGTGACCAACGCCCACACCATCCCGGCCTGTACGAACACGGTGCCGGCGAGCATCACTGCGAGCACGGCGCGCAGCGCCCCCACTGCCAGTTTTCCCATGACCCATCCTTCCATCGATTTACGATGTGAATCTATCGAGTTTCGATAGGCAAAGCAAGGCTCGAGGGAGGGGGGCGGCGGTCCCGCACCAGGGGGACCGCCGCCCCCTCCCATGGCATGGCGTGCACGCGACGGTTCTTGATCCGTCCGCGTCTGAGTGGTGTCGAGCAGGGAGCGTGTTGGGCCCCGGACATCGGTCTCGAGCCAACCGCATGCGCAGCCGGGTCAGAACGGCGGTTCCTCCGGCGCCCGGGGCCGCCCAAGAGTCATCAGCCCGGTGGCCCGCCGCCGGAGCGGACCGCTGCGTGCCGCCGCTGGTCTTGGTGACCTTCGCGGTGGCGTTGCGCAGGCTCGGGGTCGACCTCCTGCCCGGTGCGCTTGACGCGGGCACGGTCCTCGTACGCGTGCTGCTTGAGGGGCCTTCGACGTTGACGCGCACGCCCCGGGTCAGGGACTCGGCGACGTTCTCCGCGGCCTGCCGCCGCACGGCGCAGGTGAGGAACGGGCTCTCGCCGTCCTGCCACTCGTTGGTCTGTCGGTCGACGGTGCGGGGGAGTGGAGACGACGCGGAATTCGGCCACCGCGGCACCGCAGGCAGTGATGCGGAGTTCGGGGTCGTCGACCAGGTCTTCGATGACGGTCTCGCTACGGTCGCTGAAGCCTCTGGTGGAGGAACAGAGGGAGGCGGTACTTGATCTCCGTGCGCCCCGTCTCACTGCAGAATGCGTGTGACCGCTGACAGGAATATGCCTTATACCGCTTATGGGGCATATGTGACAACATGGATTTCGTGTGTAGTTTCTGGCGCTGAAGACAGGCGAGAGGAGTGCATCGTGATCGCCAAGCTGCTCGGCAAGCTGTCCTTCACCCGCCACTACGGTGCGTACGGGGCCCACGAATGGGATGCGTACGCCGGCGACGACTAGGACTGACCGCACTGCCGGCGGGCGCCCAGGGGTGCCCGCCGGCTCTCGGCCACGCCGGCGACGACAGCGGCCTGGACACGTACGAGAGCCAGGGACGATCTCATGGGCCCAAGGAATGAGCCGCCGCGGCTGCACGGAGGCGGCTTCGCGGCCTGGAGCCGCGACCGGCTGGCATGGGCGCGGCGTGGCGCTGAAGAGTGCGGGGACGTCTGGCAGCTGGAACCCGGTGTCTACGTAGCCTCTGCGGCCGGGCCGTGTGAAGCAGTCCTGCGCCGCGTGCAGGACTTCCCCAAGGCACCCTCGCCTCTCTTCCCGCCGTTGAGGCGGGCGAGCGGAGCACCGACAGCCGAGGAACGAGCGCACGCTCACGCCGCACGCATGCGCGGACTACGTGCGCATGCGGTTGCAGCCCGGATCGGTGAGATCGCGTCCCAGACCGCTCGATTTGCCGACCAGTGGCCCACCGGCCAGGACGTCGAGATTCTGCCCCTGGTCCGGCACGCCCTTGCAGAGATCGGCGTGAGTTACCTCTTCTCCGAAGACGCTCCCACCCTGCTGCCCTATGCCGGACGCCTCTTCCTGGCCCGGGAGGTGCTCGTACGTCCCTCGCGTTGGGTTTGGCCGCCCTGGATCCCCACACCGGCACGGCGGTTCCGCACACGGCAGCAAGTCGCCTTCACCGAGGCTTTGCGGCCCATCGTCCGCCGGCGTCGCTCATCGGGCCGGCTCGGTGACGACATGCTGGGACAGATGCTCCGGCCCTCTCCCCACAACGGCCTGCTGTCGGAAGAGGCCATCCTCGACACTCTCCCCGGAATCACCGTCGCCACCTTCGAGACCCCTTCCCGGGCAGCCGCATGGATCCTGCTCCACCTGGCCCGGCACCCCCAGGCAGCGGGCCGCGTCGCGGCCGAGGCCGCCTCGCTGCCCGCGGACCCGGCCGCGACGACCAGCGCCCACCTCCACAGCCTGCGATACACCGAGGCACTGGTGACTGAGGTGCTCCGGCTGTACCCCCCGAGCTGGCTCCTGACCCGGCGCGCCCCACGAGAGACACAGCTGGACGGCTATACCATCGCCGCCGGGTCCACCGTTCTCGTCTGCCCCTACACCGCCCACCGCGACGCACGGGAATATTCCGAGCCGGACCGGTTCCAGCCCGAGCGCTGGCTCGATGATTCGGGCTCGCCGGCGAGACCCGGGGTCTTCCTCTCTTTCGGTACCGGACCGCATGGCTGCGAGGGAGCCGCTCTGGCCATGGCGATGCTGACGCTCCTGACTGCGCAGACCGCGCGCCGCTACGACGTGAGCGAGCCGCCCGGACCGGAACCCAGCTACCAGGTCACCACCCTCGAAGGTCTCGCACCCGTAGGCTTGCGCCTGCGCGCCGACTTGCGCGGCCGAGGGCGGTCCTGCTTTCGGTGACAGGCCGCCTTCACCACCGGTCAGCGAACGGTGATCACGTGCGAGTGCCGCTCCGCACACGTCTGGATGACCGACTCAGGGGCCGCTCATCGTATGCCGCTGGTCGAACTCGTTGGCGAGCATGCCCATCATGACGAGATCGTGGTGCCGGCCGGCGAAGAAAACGTGTTCCCGCAAGCGCCCCTCCTCGGTGAAGCCGAGCCGACGAAAAAGTGCCAGCGATGCCTCGTTGGGAGCCAAGATCGCTGCCAGGCATTTGTGATAGCGCCGCTCGCCGAACATGAAGCGCATCAGCAGCACCACGGCTTCTGCCGCGTAGCCCTTGCGCCGGTGGTCAATGCCGATCGTGACATCGACCTCGAACCAGCCTGAACGAGGACCGGTGCGATGTGAGCCGACCGTGCCGACCAGCGCTCCGGTGGCCGTCGCCTCTACTGCCAACCGGAAGCGGTCGTCATGGCACTCGGCAACCGCTTGCTCCTTCGCCCAGGCACGGTAGGCCTCGGCGGACCGCGGCAGATCCAGCCGGCTCCCTCGCCGCCCGTCATCGTCGGCGAAGCGCATGAATGCTGTCCAGTCGTCGGGCTCGACAGCACGCAGGCGTACCCGATTACCAGTCCAGGACGATGCCATGCCCTATTTGATCACGCTGCTGTGCGTACAGGGCTGAGAGGCGCACCGACGCCGGTGCTGCCCGCCATGCCTCATCGAGCCCGGCCAGCGCTTGGTTTCCACTCCCCGGTACCCGTGCCACTGTTACGCTGATTTTCTGACGGTTTTCCGGCGCACCGTGCCACACGGTTCCCATCGGAACGGCAATGAAAGGCCGCCGCTCACACAACCAGAATGCGGCCGCAACCAGGGATATGTACCTGGTCAGGCGTCGATCCTGGTCAGGTGTCGATCGCCTGGGCCGCGACGATCAATTCCTTCCATGGCGACCCGACAAGCGCGGTGCGCCCCTTCCCGGGTGTGCACTTCACACTCCCTGTGGAGGTCGGGGTGAACATTGTCGTTGATCTCTCTCGATGTGAGGGATATGCGCAGTGCGCGTTCCTTGCTCCGGAGGCGTTCCGGATGCACGGGGAGGAAGCGCTCATCTACGACCCGAACCCCGATGACGCCCAGCGCGACCAGGTGCTCCGCGCCGCGGCGGCCTGCCCGGTTCAGGCGATCCTGGTCGACCGGACGGATACGCGGCACGCGCCGGCGGAGGCGTCTCCGTCATCACCAGTGCCATGACCAGTGCCGACGATCCGCGTGCGTTCAAGCGCGACGGCCGCATCGTGGTCGTCGGGGCTTCGCTGGCGGGGCTGCGGGCCGCGGAGGCTCTGCGGGACGAGGGTTTCACCGGGTCGCTGACCTTGATCGGTGACGAGTCGGACGAGCCGTACGACCGGCCTCCCCTGTCCAAGCAGGTGCTGACCGGGTGGGTGCCCGCCGGGGGCACCACTTTGCCCCGCCGTCGTGACATCGATGCGGAATGGCTTCTGGGCGTGCCCGCCGGCGGGCTGGACCTCGCCACGCACCACGTGCGTCTCACCGACGGACGGGAGGTTCCCTTCGACCGGCTGCTGATCTCCACCGGGGTACGTGCCCGGCCGTGGTTCGTCGCGTCCGAGGCGGCTCTGGACGGGGTGTTCGTCGTGCGCACGCGTGAGCATGCCGAGGGCCTCCAGCGGGCCCTCGCCGCCGGGCCATCCCGTGTGCTGGTCATCGGTGCGGGCTTCACCGGCTCCGAGGTCGCCTCCGTCTGCCGCGAGCGGGGCATCCCGGTGACCGTTGCCGAACTCGCGCCGGCCCCGCTGGCCGGTGCGTTCGGTGCCATGATCGGCGAGGTCGCGGCGGGCATGCAGCGCGCTCATGGTGTCGACTTGCGGTGCGGTGTCAAGGTCGCCCGGCTGGAGGGCGACGGGCAGGGACGGTTTCGCCGTGCCTACTTCGACGACGGCAGTACGGTGGACGCCGATGTGGCGGTGGTGGCACTCGGGAGCATCCGGAACACCGAGTGGCTGCGGGAGTCGGGACTGGCCGCGGGTGTGTGGGGAGTCACCTGTGACACGGGTTGCCGCGCCCTCGACGTCAAGGGCGGCGTCATCGACGACGTTTTCGCCGCGGGGGACGTGGCCCGTTGCCCGAACCCCGTCTACGGATACCGGTTCCTCTCGCTGGAGCACTGGGCGAACGCCGTGGAGCAGGCCGAGGTCGCGGCGCACAACATGGTCAGCGCCCAGGCGGACGTCTGGTCCCACCTGTCCATCCCGCTGTTCTGGTCGATCCAGTTCGGCGTCAACATCAAGTCCGTCGGCGTGCCGGCCTTCGCCGACGAGGTGGTCGTCACGCAGGGATCGCCGGACGACCACCGTTTCGTCGCCGCATACGGCCATCGGGGCCGCGTCACGGCGGCCGTGAGCTTCGACAACGGCAAGTGGATGGGCCACTACCGGCGGTTGATCGAGACGGCCGCGCCTTTCCCGCCCGCCTGCCCCACGCCGGACCGGCCGGCCGACATGCGACCGCTGCCCGTCGACTTCCCCGCCCAGCTCGCGCAAGGCGCCACGGCGGTCGTCACGGGCCATGCCCCGCGTGATCGCCGCGTCACAGCCGTGCACCGGCATCGGCGGGAAGGCCAGACGACCACGGCCGAGAGGCCCGACACACTACGACGGATCTTCGACTACTCCGCCCGGGCCGACCCCTACCCGCTGTATGCCGAGTTGCGGAAGACGCCGGTGGCTCGGCAGGAGGACGGCAGCTACGTCATCAGCACCTACAGAGAGATCACGGACATACTGCATGATCCGCATCTGAGTTCCGACGTGCGTAATCTGTCGCGTCCGATGCCCTCAGCCGAGGGAGAGGCCACGTCGTCGTTCATCCACAGGGACCAGCCCGAGCACGATCGCCTGCGGCGTATGGCGATGCGTCACTTCGGCCCCCCGCACGCCCCTGGCCTGGTGACCGGGCTCGAAGGCTTCCTCACCGCCACCGTCGGCAGCCTGCTCGACGACGTGGGGGACAAGGAGCGACTCGACGTCGTCGACGATTTCGCCTTCCCGTTCCCCGTCAGCGTGACCTGTCACGTCCTCGGCGTACCACGCGAGGACGAGCCGAGGTTCCACCTCTGGGTGAACGACATCATGAACTCGATCGACTACGACCCCGCGACCGACCCGAAGCAGAAACTGGACAAGGGCGTACAGGCCCGCAAGGACCTGCGCCAGCGCCTCGGCGAGCTCGTGGAACAGTGCCACCGCCGGCCGGGAGACGGCCTGCTGTCACGCATGGCCAACGACGACGGGCCCGATGGGCGGATGACCGACGCCGAAATCGTTGCCACCGCCAAACTGCTCCTCATCGCCGGCCATGAGACCGTCGTCAACCTCATCACCAACGGCATGCTGACGCTGCTGCGCCACCCACAGGTGCTGCAGCGACTGCGCGCCGAACCCGACCTCATCGTGCCGCTGGTCGAGGAACTGCTGCGCTACGAGCCCTCCGTGCACATCATTCCCTGGCGGGTCGCGTACAGCGACATCACCGTCGCCGACACCGTCATTCCCCAGGGCTCGCAGGTCATGCTCATGCTGGCCTCAGGCAGCCGCGATCCGGACCGCTTCCACGACCCGGACCGCTTCGACCCGGATCGGCGTGACAACCAGCACCTGGGGTTCGGCAACGGCATCCACTTCTGTTTCGGCGGCCCACTGGCCCGACGGGAAACCCAGATCGCGCTGACCGGGCTGGTACGCCGGCTCGACTGCCCCCGGCTGGTCGCAGACCCGCCGCCATACCGGCCCAGCCCCGTTCTTCGGGGACCGATCCATCTGGACATCGAGCAGGGCGGCGGTTGACGGGGCAGCCCAGAGCAGGTGAAGGACGCGCCGCGGACAGCCCGGCCGGCTCTGCACTCGACGGCAACCCCTGCCCTGCGTCCCGCACACCTCGGGACGCATGAGGATTCCTCTCATCCTGGGCTACGTCTTCTCCGGGTCGTCGTCGTGCGTGTCTGCTGCGGATCCGCAGTGGCCTGGGTCCTGCGCAACCGCGGACGGGGGTGACGGCGGGACGCACAGGTCGAGCACTCGGTGGAACGGTCTGCGCAGGGCCACGGCCACGGCCTGCGGGTCCTCCATCCGGTACTGGTCCAGCAGCCGGCGGGCTGCCGCGGCGTCCCCGGCCGGGTCCCGCCCCGCCAGCAGCCCGTCCACGACACGCGCGGTCGCCTCGACGACGGCCGGCAGTTCGGCTCTGGCCCTGCGCAGTGCTGGGCTGTGCCCATCCCGGGCGCTCAGCGCCGCGGCCTCCACCGCGAGGAGATCGGCGTACGGCCCCGCCCGAGCGACCGTCCGCAGTCGGGCGGCAAGGCCGGCCACCTGCGCCCGGTTCTTCCTGCGCAGGGGGTTGAACCGCATCGCCCGTTCCGCGTCGCGCGTCTGCTCGCGCACGCGCAGAAGCCGCTCGGCCTCGGCCCCGACGACGATCCGGTTGTTCTGGGCCGCGGCGGCGTCACCGAGCACCTCCACGCTCCCCATCAGCACCACCGGCAGGCGCTCGGCGCACTCCCGGGCCAGGGCCGTCAGCTCACGGTGGGGATCCGGAGGCCACAGAAGGGGAGCAAGCACGACGGTGACCAGGCCGCCCACCACGGTCTCCCAGACCCGGGTGATCCCGTAGGCGTCCGGGGCCGGGTTGGACAGCACCAACAGGGAGGAGAGGCCGACCTGCGGGTTCAGCACGGGGCCGGGGCCGGTGAACATCCCGACCAGCAGCGCCAGGCCCAGCACGACCACGAGGGCCGCCAACGAGGGCGTGAGCAGGGTCACCACGGACAACCCCACGGCCACGCCGGCGATGACCCCGAGGACGCGCAGCGCCACCGCCGTCAGCGAGGAGAAAGGATCGCTGCGCAGTGCCATGAGCGGGGCGAACGCGGCGTAGACCGGCGGGTTCCGGGCGCCCGCCCACACCGTCACCTGCCAGGCGACGGTCCCGATGACCAAGACGCGGGCGGCCGCGGGCGCCTGGCCTCGCAGGCGCCGCCCGACGCGCACCCGCAATGACGCGGGCAGTGCGGTGCTCACCGTGCCACCGTACGGCGCGGCCCCCCGCGTCGCCTTCCGATAGCGGCCTACGAGGCCCGGCCCCAGCAGCGGAACACATGCCGCCGCCTCGCCATTGCCTGGTAACAGATCAAGAAGATCGACCAGGGGGATCGGCCGTGGGGAGCCACCCCCACCCGGGAGGTGTCCCGGGCTCTGCAGCAGGGGGTCAGTACCACCAGGACGAACCAGCCTTGACGCTTCGAGGGGACGACGCCGTGCGCCGTCTGGAGCGTTCATCGGCTGACCGGAGTCCCTCACCGGCGTGTGGATGGGGTGAGAACGACGGGTCACACGAGGAACGGGCGAGGTAGTCGCCGGGCGGCCCGTCGGGAGGAATGCGTCTCGTCGCTGAACAGCGGGCCGCACGCCGTACGGCGTGCGGCCCGCTCGGGGTCGACGGCAGGCGGTCAGCGGATCGGCAGCGACTTGGTGTGGTCCTTCCGCACGGCCTGCAGGCTCTGCGGGTCCAGGCCCAGCAGAGTCAGGATGGTCGGCGCGATCTGGGCGGTCCTGACCTGGCGGGCCTTGGTGATGCCTGCCCTGGTACCGGCACCCGAGATCACGAGCGGAACGTTCAGGTCGTCGGCGTGGGCGCCGCCGTGCTCGGCGATCTTCTTCCGGCCGCCGGTGTAGACCACGCCGTACTTGGCGATGCCGAACAGGTCCGGCACTCGGGCGTCACCGGGCTTGACACCGAAATAGGCGGCGGCGTCCTTGCCCGCGTAGACCTTGGCCAGGCCGCTGTTGGTGAACGCTTTGGCGTTGCCGTTGATGTCGTTGCCCTGGCCGCTCTGGGCGAGCAGGTACTTCTTGGCGAAGGAAGTGGCCTCCTTGGAGCGGTCGTTGAGCCACAGCAGCATGCCGTCGTCGTCTGCGGAGTGCGCGACGAGGTCGCCGGTGCCCGGGTGGGCGGCCTTCCAGGCGGCGTTGAGGCCGTCGAGGAGCGGGCCGTCGTCGATGCGGGTCAGGGCCGTGGGGTCGGTCGGCGACTGGCCGTGCTTGGCGGACAGGATGATGTCGGTGCTGGAGGCCAGGCCCTTGGCGTGGATCTCCTTGACCATCGCGCCCACTTCGGTGTTGACGAAGTCGAGGTTCTTCTGCAGCAGCGGTCCGGGGACGCCCTTGGCCGCGTAGCCGCCCTTGAGGCCGTCGGAGGTGGGGAGCTTCTGGGCGGTGGAGACCGACTGGAAGTTCATGCCGAAGATCGCCGGGGTGCCGACCTTGTGGGTGCCGGAGTGGTCGTAGCCGTCGATCTCGTTGAGGACGGCCTTGACCTTGTAGCCGTCGTACTGCTCGGTCGCCTTGTTGCCGGTGGTCCAGTCGTTACCGGCCGGATAGCCGCTGGCGTCGCTGTTGATCTCCGGGGAGAACTGGTCCTGGATGCCGTTGCCGGAGGGGCCGTTGAGGATGTCGTAGGCGATGTGCTTGTCCGACCAGGCGGTGCGCAGACCGGCCTTGCGGGCCACGTCGAAGACGGTGTTCACCTGCAGGTAGGAGTGCGGGTAGACCGGCTTGCAGGTGGTGGGGTCGACCGGCAGCTTGCTCGGGTCGATGAGGCTGGCGGCGTTGCCGGTCATCTGCAGGATGCTGCCGGGCAGACCTCTCAGTCCTTGGCCGGCGTCGAAGGAGGCCTTGTTCTTGTCGAGGTCCTCGGTGAGGTCCACCTCGGCGCCGGGCTTGGCGGTCCTGCAGTCGGTGGTGCCGGCCGGGAGCAGGGCGTGGTGGTACGTGTCGTCGTAGTAGACGCCGGTGGTGCCCGGACCACCGCCGGTGACCTGGGCGGTCATGCCGGGGAAGGAGTCGGAGGGCGTGGTGGTGTGTGCGTTGGTGTACTGCACGCCGCCGTGCACCAGGTGGGCCAGTGCCGAGTCGGGGTGCTGTGCGATGTACCAGGCCAGGTCGGACTGGTGCAGTCCGTCGACGGACAGCAGAAGGACGTGCTTGGCGGCGGCCTTCTCGGTCGCTGCGGAAGAGTGGGTGGTCAACTCCGACGCCGCGGCGAGGGAACCTCCGGCGAGGGTCACTGCGGTGCCGAGGACGGCCACGAGTTGTACGGAACGGCGGTTCACGTGTGGTGGCTCCAGTCGTCATTCACGCGAGGGAGTGGCACCTTCAGGCGTATGCGCCATCGATGTATCCGCGGCGGCGTGAACTTGAACAGGAGCCCACGAAAGCCTCAAGCGGACTCATCTGGCCGGTGTTCTTACGGTGTTCTTGCCAACGGGGGCCCCTATGAGTTGCGCCAAGGTCGTGGGCCAGCATGACGGCATGACGGCATGACGGCATGACGGCGGACTCCGGCGATGGGCAAATGTCGCCCTGGCGGTGCAGTTCGCTGAGCTTCGGCATGCCGGCCCGACTCTGCTGACTGGTGCCTCATGATGGGGCCTCACCACCGGTGGCCTTCTCCAGCCGACCGACACCGGTCGAGTCGTCCATCGCTCAATCGCTGACGTCGGCCATCGGCAGCCCTGGGGTCGGGGCGGCAAGGCGCCGCCGAGACAGTGACGCGGCAACGGGGCGCGCGACTTTGAGGGCGTTCGCGCCGCGAAGTCCGGCAAGCAGGACCTCGTGAAGCCGGGGCCACACTCCGGCCTCGGTCCACTCGGCCAGGCGACGCCAGCAGGTCATGCCGAGCCGAAGCCGAGTTCCTGCGGCAGGTGTTCCCAGACGATCCCGATATGCAGCAGGAACAGGTGTCCCTGGAACACCAGCCGGCCCGGATGCCGCTTGCGTCCAGGATGCCGGGCTCGACGTTCCACCTTCGGCAGCAGCGGCTCGATCACCGCCCACAACCCGTGCGGCTGTCCTGCGAGAGGCGGAGCCTGGGCCGCCCGATCGCCGCGTACGTCCGTGCGGTGGCCGCCGCCGAGCCGGCCACGCGGGTCACGGTGCTGATCCCGGAGGCCGAGCCGGAGAGGGTGTGGCAGCGGTTGCTGCAGAACCAGCGGGGTGCGGTGGTCGCACACGCCGTGCGGCGGGAGACGGACGCGGTGATCTGCCGGCTGCGGTTCCGGCTGCTCTGACCAGGAGCGCTCTGTTACCGGCAGCTGGGGACCGGTGGCCGTAAGAGTCCCGTCAAAGCCGTGGGCGAGGCCGTAAGAGGGCCGTCAACGAGTGTCCAGATCCGGCCACGGAGGCGGTTTCCTCGAACCGTCCTTGTTCCCACCCCGGACCTCTTCAGGAGTTCACGATGGCCGATCTGGCCTTCGTCGTCACCGTGCTCGCGGGCTTCGCGCTGGTGGCCCTCGTCGCCAAGGGGGTGACGAAGCTGTGACCGCCGAGAACGTCGTCGGCCTGGTCGTGGCCGTCGCCCTGCTGGGCTATCTCGTCCTCGCCCTGATCTTCCCGGAGAGGTTCTGAGCACAGACATGAGTCCAGAAGCTGCGGGCTTTCTCCAGTTGCTCGCCCTCATAGGCGCACTGGCGCTCGCCTACATCCCGCTTGGCACCTACATGGCCAGGGTCTACTCCTCGAAGAAGCACCTGCGGGTGGAGAAGTGGATCTATCGCGCCATCGGTGCCAACCCCGACGCCGAGATGACCTGGCCCGCCTACCTGCGTGGTGTGCTGGCCTTCTCCGCCGTCAGCGTCCTCTTCCTCTATCTGCTGCAGCGGCTGCAGGGCGTCCTGCCCGGTTCGATGAAGTTCTCGTCGGTGAGCCCGGCGCAGTCGTTCAACACGGCCGTGTCGTTCGTGACCAACACCAACTGGCAGTCGTATTACGGCGAGCAGACCATGGGGCACGTCGTGCAGACCGCCGGTCTGGCCGTGCAGAACTTCGTCTCGGCGGCCGTCGGCATCGCCGTCGCGGTGGCGCTCGTGCGCGGCTTCGCGCGCTCGCGCACCGGTGAGCTGGGCAACTTCTGGTCCGACCTGGTGCGCGGCACGCTGCGCATCCTGCTGCCGGGTGCCGCGGTCGCCGCCGTCGTGCTGGTGGCGTGCGGGGCGATCCAGAACTTCTCCGGCATCCACGAGGTCGGCCAGTTCATGGGCGGCTCGCAGCAGTGGAACGGCGGCGCGGTCGCCTCCCAGGAAGCGATCAAGGAGCTGGGCACCAACGGCGGCGGCTACTTCAACGCCAACTCCGCCCACCCCTTCGAGAACCCGACCCCCTTCACCAACCTGTTCGAGATCTTCCTGATCCTGGTCATCCCGTTCTCGCTGACCCGCACCTTCGGCGTGATGGTCGGCAACGTGAAGCAGGGGTACGCGATCCTGGCCACGATGGTCACCATCTGGCTGGGCTTCACAGCCCTGATGATGTGGACCGAGTTCGCCCACCACGGCCCGGCGCTGCAGGCGGCCGGCGGCGCGATGGAGGGCAAGGAGGTCCGCTTCGGCGTCGGCGGCTCCTCGATCTTCGCGGTGGCGACGACACTGACCTCGACCGGCGCGGTGGACTCCTTCCACTCCTCCTTCACCGGCCTGGGCGGCGGCATCACCATGCTGAGCATGATGCTGGGCGAGATCGCGCCCGGTGGTACCGGCTCCGGCCTCTACGGCATCCTGATCATGGCGGTCATCGCGGTGTTCATCGCCGGTCTGATGGTCGGCCGCACGCCCGAGTACCTGGGCAAGAAGATCGGCGGCTGCGAGATGAAGCTCGCCGCCTGCTACATCCTGATCACCCCCGCCCTGGTGCTGGTCTTCACGGCGGCCTCCATGGCGCTGCCGACCCCGCCGCACTCGATGCTCAACTCCGGCGCGCACGGGTTCTCCGAGGTGCTGTACGCCTTCACGTCCGCGTCGAACAACAACGGCTCGGCTTTCGCCGGCCTGAACGCGAACACCGACTGGTTCAACACCACGACCGGGCTCGCGATGCTGCTGGGCCGCTTCCTGCCGATGGTGTTCGTGCTGGCACTGGCCGGCTCGCTCGCCGAGCAGACGCCGGTCCCGGTCACCGCGGGCACCCTGCGCACCGAGAAACCGCTGTTCACCGGCCTGCTGGTGGGTGCGATCCTGATCATCACCGGTCTGACGTACTTCCCGGCGCTGGCGCTGGGTCCGCTGGCCGAGGGGCTGGCGTCATGACGACCCGAACGGAAAACCACGAGGACGCGATGTCCATACCCACTCTGGCGCCCCACCAGGACGCGCCGACCGGGCACAAGCCCGCCGAGGGCCGTGTCGGAGCGGGTCTCTTCGACCCCAAGGCACTGGTGAAGTCGCTGCCGGAGGCGTTCCGCAAGCTCGATCCGCGGGTGATGGTCAAGTCCCCGGTGATGTTCGTGGTGTGGATCGGCTCCGTGCTCACCACCGTCTTCTCCTGCCAGCACCCGGGCGACTGGTTCGGCTGGACCATCAGCGCCTGGCTGTGGCTGACCGTGGTCTTCGCCAACCTCGCGGAGGCCGTCGCCGAGGGCCGCGGCAAGGCTCAGGCCGACACCCTGCGCAAGGCCAAGACCGACACCATCGCCCGCCGGCTCCTGGCGGACGGCACCGAGGAGCAGGTCCCGGGCACCGCACTGACCCTCGGCGACCTGGTGGTCTGCGAGGCCGGTGACGTCATCCCCGGCGACGGTGACGTCGTCGAGGGGGTCGCCTCGGTGGACGAATCGGCGATCACCGGCGAGTCCGCCCCGGTCATCCGCGAGTCCGGCGGCGACCGCAGCGCCGTCACGGGCGGTACGAAGGTGCTGTCCGACCGCATCGTCATCAAGATCACGACGAAGCCCGGCGAGACCTTCATCGACCGCATGATCAACCTGGTCGAGGGCGCCGCCCGGCAGAAGACGCCCAACGAGATCGCCCTGAACATCCTGCTGGCCTCGCTGACCATCGTCTTCCTGATGGCCTGCGCCACGCTGCCGCCGTTCGCGGCCTACGCGGGCACACACCTGACCATGGTCGTGCTGGTGGCCCTGCTGGTGTGCCTGATCCCGACCACGATCGGCGCCCTGCTCTCCGCCATCGGCATCGCCGGCATGGACCGGCTGGTGCAGCGCAACGTGCTCGCCATGTCGGGGCGTGCGGTCGAGGCCGCCGGTGACGTCTCCACGCTGTTGCTGGACAAGACCGGCACGATCACCCTCGGCAATCGCCAGGCCGCCGAGTTCCTGCCGGTGAGGGGCACCACCGAGGAGGATGTCGCGGACGCGGCCCAGCTGTCCTCGCTGGCCGACGAGACGCCCGAGGGCCGCTCCATCGTCGTCCTCGCCAAGGAGAAGTACGGGCTGCGCGAGCGCCACCAGGGCGAGCTGGCCGGTGCCCAGTGGATCGAGTTCACCGCCCAGACCCGCATGTCGGGCGTGGACGTCGACGGCCGGAAGATCCGCAAGGGCGCCACCGCCTCGGTCATCGCGTGGGTGAAGGAGCAGGGCGGCACGGTCGCCGAGGACGCGGACGGCATAGCCAACCGCATCTCCGAGGCGGGCGGCACTCCGCTGCTGGTCGCCGTCGAGGACGCCGACGGCGCCCGCGTGCTGGGCGTCATCCATCTCAAGGACGTCGTCAAGAACGGCATGCGGGAGCGGTTCGAGGAACTGCGCCGCATGGGCATCAAGACGGTCATGATCACGGGGGACAACCCGCTGACCGCCAAGGCGATCGCCGAGGAGGCCGGCGTCGACGACTTCCTCGCCGAGGCGACTCCCGAGGACAAGATGGCCCTCATCAAGCGGGAGCAGGCCGGCGGCAAGCTGGTCGCCATGACCGGGGACGGCACCAACGACGCGCCGGCCCTCGCACAGGCGGACGTCGGCGTGGCGATGAACACCGGCACGTCGGCCGCCAAGGAGGCCGGCAACATGGTCGACCTCGACTCCAACCCGACCAAGCTGATCGAGATCGTCGAGATCGGCAAGCAACTCCTCATCACTCGCGGCGCGTTGACCACGTTCTCCATCGCCAACGACGTCGCGAAGTACTTCGCGATCATCCCGGCGCTGTTCGCGGCCGTCTACCCTGGCCTGGACAAGCTCAACATCATGCACCTGTCCTCGCCCGACTCCGCGATCCTGTCGGCCGTCGTCTTCAACGCCCTGATCATCATCGCCCTGGTGCCGCTGTCCCTGAAGGGCGTGCGCTACCGGCCGATGGGCGCCGACAAGATGCTCCGCCGCAACCTCGGGATCTACGGCATCGGCGGCCTGATCGCCCCCTTCATCGGCATCAAGCTCATCGACCTGCTCATCTCCCTCATCCCCGGGCTGTAATTCTTGAAAGGCGCGCTGATCGCCATGAACAACTCCGTCACGAACACCGCCCGGTTGCTCGGCGCGGGCCTGCGCGCCCTCCTCGTGCTGACCCTGGTGACCGGTGTCGTCTACCCGCTGGTCGTCACCGGCATCGCCCAGGGGCTGTTCCACGACAAGGCGAACGGCTCCGAGATTACGGCGCACGGCAGGATCGTCGGCTCCTCCCTGATCGGGCAGTCCTACAACCTGCCGCCGAAGAAGGGGCAGCAGACCCCCGAGCCGGACCTGAAGTGGTTCCAGGGACGCCCGCAGAACGGTCTCGGTGCCAACAGCGTCAATACGCGGTACCAGCTGATCCTTTCGGGCGCCACCAACCTGTCCGCGGACAGCAAGGTGCTCCTCAAGCAGGTGCAGGACGCCAAAGCTGCCGTGGTGAAGGACAACTCGGTGCCCGGCTACACGGTCAGGCCCTCGGACGTCCCCGCGGACGCGGTGACCTCCTCCGGCTCAGGACTGGACCCGGACATCTCCCCGGCCTACGCCGACCTCCAGGTGCACCGGATCGCTGCCAGGAACGGCCTCTCGGTCGCCCAGGTCGAGAAGCTGGTCAAGGACCATACGGCCGGCCGCACCCTGGGCTTCATCGGCGAACCACGGGTGAACGTCCTGGAGCTCAACACCGCGCTCAAGGACCTCGTGGCCGAGAAGTGACCGCCTTACGCGATCCGCGACGGGAGCCGGTACCTCCGGGTGCCGACTCCCGCAGGCATGACAGGAGAGGCACACCTCCATGACCAGGGTGCTAGTGGTGGAGGACGACCCGCAGCTCGTACGGGCCCTCGTCATCAACCTGCACGCACGGCACTACGGCGTCGACGCCGCCCCCGACGGCGCCACGGCGCTCCGGCTCGCCGCCGCCCGTCAGCCCGACGTGGTCCTGCTGGACCTCGGCCTGCCCGACATGGACGGTGTCGACATCATCAAGGGCGTGCGGGGCTGGAGCCGCGTGCCGATCCTGGTCCTGTCCGCCCGCCAGGCGTCCGACGAGAAGGTCGCCGCGCTCGACGCCGGCGCCGACGACTACATCACCAAGCCGTTCAGCATGGACGAGCTGCTCGCCCGGCTGCGCGCCGCCGTCCGCCGGACCGAGGACACACCGCTGGTCCCCGAGACGATCCTGGTCGAGACGGAGCACTTCACCCTCGACCTGCTCGCCAAGAAGGCCGTACGGGACGGGCGGGACGTACGGCTGACCCCGACCGAGTGGCATCTGCTGGAGATCCTGGTGACGAATCCCGGCCGGCTGATCACGCAGAAGCAGCTGCTCCAGGAGGTCTGGGGCGTCTCGCAGAGCAACAAGACCAACTATCTGCGGGTCTACATGGCGCAGTTGCGCAGGAAGCTGGAGGCGGACCCCTCCCACCCCCGCTATCTGATCACCGAGCCCGGGATGGGCTATCGCTTCGAAGGATGACATGACACGCGGCAAGCTCCGGATCTACCTCGGCGCGGCACCCGGCGTCGGCAAGACCTATCGCCCGCATCCTCGACCAGCCCCGGCTGGAACTCACCGGCCTGCACTGCCACCTGGGCTGTCAGATCACGTCCGTCAAGCCGTACCTCGTGGCCGCGTGCCGCCTGGTCGGCCTGATGGGCCGCCTGCACGAGCAGCACGGACTGGTCATGCCCCAACTCGACCTCGGATGGACGAGAAACCACTGCTTCAGGCCCTTGAGCGGACCGCTCCGGTGCTGCCGACGGTGCCCGGCACGCCTGCGCGGCCCAGCTTCGACCACGTCCGGCACGGCACCGTGGACCGGTTCGCCGCCTTGAACACCGCCACCGGCAAGATGATCGCGAAGCTGTCCGCGCAGCACCGCGCCGTGGACTTCCGCGACTTCCTGGACGAGATCGACCGCCAGACCGATCCCGGCTTGGCGGTCCACGTGATCTGCGACAACCTCTCCGCCCACAAGGCACCGACAGTGCACAAGTGGCTTCTGGTCCACCCCTTGGTCCAGCTGAACTTCGCCCCGACCCACTCGTCCTGGATCAGCCAGGCCGAGCGGTCGTTCGCCGAACTGCAGCGGCGCTGGCTGGCCGGCCGGTGCGGCGTGGGCCGTGTCGTCGGGCTTGCGCACCGAGACGGCGGGAGGAGCAGCGTCGGCTGCTATCCGCAGTGGTTGGTGGTGTTGTAGTCCGCGAAAGCGGCCTTGGTCTTCGGTCCGGCGACCCCGTCGATGACGAGGGAGTAGGAGTGGGCGTTCAGGAAGTCCTGCAGCGCCTTGATCGTTTCGGTCCCGACGATGCCGTCCACTGTGAGCTTGCCGTCGATGTAGTAGCCGCCCCAGTTGAAGAACCTCTGGGCCGCCTTCCAGCTGTCGGTGCCCAGCTGTCCGTCGATCGCGCCGGGGTCGAAACCGTCGTTGCGCAGTTCGCACTGCCAGTGCTTGGCCTGGGTGGTGGTCAGGCCGAGGTTGTTCACTGCGAGGATGGAGACCCTCTGGTTGCTCGCGGTGGGCCTGGCGGCCGGCTGGGACGCCGCGAAGCCCGCGCTTGCGCCCGCGAGGCTTCCGGCGGTTATTCCGGCAACGGCAACGGCACTCACGACGGCCCTCGTCACGGCATTCGATCGCATGTGTCTCCCACTTTCTGAGATTTCGATTGTGCGGTGTTGTTCTCCGCAGATCGGGGGTTGCGGGCACTTGGATTCCGGCATGCACTGTCGAGCGAGTGCCGGCGGCCCGATCAGGGGTGGGTCGGCTTCGGGTGGGGTCAGTTGACCAGCGCCAGCCATGTGCTGGGGCCGACGATGCCGTCGGGGGTGAGCTGGTTGCGGGTCTGGAAGGCGACCACGGCGTCATGCGTGGCCGTTCCGAAGGAGCCGTCGACCGACAGGGCCGCGCCGTGGGCTTTCAGTTCCGTCTGCGCCGCTCTGACGGCCGGGCCGTGGTCCCCTTCTTTGACGGTGGTGATGAGGGCTTGCCAGGTCTTGGGGCCGACGATGCCGTCGGGGGTGAGCTGGTTGCGGGTCTGGAAGGCGACCACGGCGTCATGCGTGGCCGTTCCGAAGGAGCCGTCGACCGACAGTGCCGCGCCATGGGCGTTGAGGAGGTACTGGACGGTGGTCACCTGGCGGCCGCTGTAACCCTGCTGGACGATCGGCCATGCGCCGGCCGGCGGCGGCGGTGGGGGCGTGTAGGTGCCGTTGGCGGCGAGGTTCCGCAGGTCCTGCTCGGTGCCGTTGAAGACGTCCTGGTCACCGGGAAAGGTGCCGGAGTCGGAGGTCTGCCAGAAGGCGTACGAGGACCAGCCGTTGGGCAGGGGGTGCGGGGTGCCGGTCCAGCTGCCGATCCAGATCAGGTTGGTCGCGGCGAAGGCGGAGGAGTTGCCGGTGCACTGCGACCACCACGACGTGTTGGTGTTGATCACCGGGTGCCGGCCGGTACGGCGCCGGTATTCGTCGTCGAATGAGGCGATCCAGCGGACCGTCGCACTGGGGCTGACCCCGTAGCAGGTCGGCAGGCCCCGTGTGGCCTCGATGTCCAGGACGCCGGGGAGGGTCTTGCCGTCGGGTTGCCAGGCGCCTCCATGGTCGACGAAGTAGTCGGCCTGGGCGCTGCCGGAAGCCTTGTCCGGCCTGGCGAAGTGATAGGCGCCGCGGATCAGGCCGGCTGCTGCCGCACCGTCGTACTGCTGGGTGAAGCGGGAACTGATGTAGGAGGTGCCCTCGGTCGCCTTGACGTAGGCGAAGGAGGCTCCGTCCGCGGCGACCGCAGACCAGTCCACGGTCTCCTGGTAGGCGCTGACGTCCAGTCCGCGCACGGCAGCATCCGTGGCCTGCCGCGGCCGTGTTTCCTGGGCTGTCGCCGATGCCGCGGTCGGGGCGACAAGCAGTGCGGCCGTGACGGTCACCACGGTCAGCCCGCTGAGTAACCGCGCCCGCGCAGCGCGTCTTGGCACGCACCCCTGGGAATGGCGAGGAGTTCTGAGAAGAAGCGTCATTCGTGGACTCCTTTCACTCGTTTCACGTCCTGCACCTCTCACCACCGGTCCCGGCTCTGTGGCGCCTGCGACGGCGCCGTTCGCCCGCCCCCGGGGCCGCGCGCCGAAGGCAACGGGCCGTTGCGGGCGGTGGACGCGGCCACGGCCATGCAGCAGCAGCCGCCATCGACCTGCCCGGCTGCTGTCACGCCCCATGCTTCTGGTCCGGCACGTTGTTGCGCATGCCTGCATCGCCGAGTGCAACAAACGTCGAGGCAGGTCGGCCGTAGGCGCCGATCGGCTGAAAGAAGCTGGTCAGGGATGCGACGGTGACGAAGAAGGTGCCACTGTTGTCCCTCACTGACGGGATTGACCATGGGGGACGGGATGGGGCGTCGTGAGGGACCGCTGGATCCGTCGGCCGGGCCGGTCCAGCGATTCGCGTTCGACTTACGCAAGCTGCGCCAAGAGGCCGGGGGCCTGACCTACCGGGCCATGGCGCAGCGCACCGGCTATTCGGTCGCCACCTTGTCGAGGGCGGCCGCAG
This sequence comes from Streptomyces sp. NBC_00557, assembly GCF_036345995.1. Lineage (NCBI taxonomy): Bacteria > Bacillati > Actinomycetota > Actinomycetes > Kitasatosporales > Streptomycetaceae > Streptomyces > Streptomyces sp. NBC_00557. The sequence continues at coordinate 137,692 of NZ_CP107796.1, read as the reverse complement.
GCGGCCAACTGCCGTCGCTGGAGGTGGTGCTGGCCTATGTGCGGGCATGCGGGGCGGAGCCCGAGGAATGGGAGCCGCGCTGGCGGGCGGTGGCCCGGGAAGTGGCCGCCGAGCAGCAGGACGCCGATGACGCGGACGCCCCGTATCGAGGGCTGGCCCGCTTCGAACCCAGCGATCGTCATCTGTTCTTCGGGCGCGACCAGCTCGTGGCCCGACTGACCGAGCGGGTGCGGGCCTGCCGCATGGTCGCGGTGGTGGGCGCGTCCGGCAGCGGCAAGTCCTCCCTCCTGCGCGCGGGGCTCGTCCCGTCCCTCCAGGACCAGCAGTCATCGACGTGCCGACTGGCAGCGATACGGATCCTCACCCCGGGGCCGCGGCCGGCGTCCACCCACGCCCGCGCGTTGACCGCAAGCCAGAGCGTTGGTGAAACGGTGGTCGTGGTCGATCAGTTCGAGGAGCTCTTCACCCTGTGCTCGGACCCGGTGGAGCGTGCGGCTTTTCTCGACCTGCTGGTGAGCGCGGTGGAACCGGAGAGCAGACTGCGGGTGGTGATCGCGGTACGGGCGGACTTCCTCAGCCGTTGCGCCGACCACCGTCCGCTCGCCGCCGCCCTCACCGACGCGACCTTCCTGCTCGGCCCCATGGGGCCGGCGGAACTGCGCGAGGCGATCGTCAAACCCGCCGCGGCCGCAGGGCTGATCGTCGAGCGTACGTTGACGGCGAGGATCGTGGAGGACGTCGCCGAGGAGCCCGGCGGACTGCCGCTGATGTCCCACGCTTTGCTGGAGACCTGGCGCCGCCGCAGAGGCCGCACCCTCACGCTGGCTGCCTACGAGGCCGCAGGTGGTGTGCACGGCGCCCTCACGCGCACCGCCGAAGAGCTGTACACCCGCCTCTCGCCGGATCGGGCCGAGGCCGCCCGGCGTATCCTGCTGCGCCTGGTCACGCCGGGTGAAGGGGCCCAGGACACCAGCCGTCCCGCCGAGCACGCCGAACTGCAGGCGCTGAGCACCACCGGCCAGTCCGCCGACACGGCCTCGGTGCTGGACCAACTGGCCCGCGCGCGGCTGGTCACACTCGACGGCGACATGGTGCACCTGGCGCACGAAGCGTTGATCACCGCCTGGCCGCGACTGCAGTCTTGGATCGACGGCGCCCGCGAACGGCTTCGGGTCCACCGCCAGCTCACCGAGGCCGCCCGGGCCTGGGACGCGCTCGACCGGGATCCTGGAGCCCTGTACCGCGGCACCCGCCTGGTCACCGCCGAGGAATGCCTGACCGGGTATCGCGCGGACCTCACCCCGGTTGAGGCCGAGTTCCTCGACGCCAGCATCGCCGCCCGCGAGCAGGAGCGGCGGGTGGCGGCTCGCACCGCCCGGCGTATCCGGGCGCTGCTGGCCGCGGTGTCCGCCCTGTTTCTGCTCGCGTCGACGGTCGCTGTCATCGCCTTCCAGCAGCGCTCGCTGGCCCGCGCCGGCCGTGACCGCGCAGTGGCCGAGCAGGTGGTGGCCGAGGCGGGCCAGCTGAACGCGACCGATCCGTCGCTGGCGGCCCGGATGTATGTGGCGGCGTACCGGCTGCGGTCCGACCGTGAAGCCACCGCGGGCCTGCTGGACACGCAGAACATCTCGCTGTCCTCCGTACTGCCCGGACACTCCCAGCCGGTGTACGCGGTGGCGTTCTCACCCGACGGGCGCACCCTCGCCACCGGGGCCGGTGACGACACCATCCGGCTGTGGAGCCTGGCCGACCCCGCGCACCCCGTCCCGCTCGGCAGGCCGCTGACCGGGCACACCGACTGGGTGTACTGGCTGCAGTTCTCCCCGGACGGTCACACCCTGGCCAGCGCCGGCCGGGACCGTACCGCCCGGCTGTGGGACGTCCGCGATCCGGCGCATCCCAAGGCCCTGGGCAGGCCGCTGACCGGGCACCGCGATTTCGTCTTCTCCGTGTCGTTCAGCCGCGACGGACGCACCCTGGCCACCGCCAGCCAAGACCACACCGTCCGGCTGTGGGACGTCTCCGACCCCGCGCACGCCAAGGCCCTGGGCCCCCCGCTCACCGGGGCCGGCGAGGCCGTCGCCTCGGCCGCTTTCAGCCCGGACGGCCGTACGGTGGCGGCCCCCGGCCACGATCATGTGATCCGCCTCTGGAACGTCACCGACCCGACCCGCCCGCAGCCGTGGCGGAAGCCGCTGAGCAACCCGGACGTCGTCTACGCGGTCGCCTTCCGCCGGGACAGCAAGCTCATGGCCAGCGTGGGAAACGACCGCAAGGTGCGGCTGTGGGACGTCTCGGACCCGGCGCGCACCAAGCCACTGGGCGGGCCGCTGACCGGCCACACCGACACCCTGCTCGCGGTGGCGTTCTCACCCGACGGCCGAACACTCGCCACGGCCGGCGCGGACCACACCATCCGGCTCTGGGACGTCTCCGACCCGATGCATCCGGCCGCCCTCGGGCAGCCGTTGATCGGCCACACCGGGTTCGTCAACTGGCTGGCGTTCAGCCCCGACGGACGGTCGCTGGCCAGCGCGAGCGATGACCACACCGTACGTCTGTGGCAGCTGCCGCGTGCCTTCCTGGCCGGCCATCTCGGCAGCGTCACCGGCATCGCGTACGGCCGGGACGGCCGCGTGCTGGCCAGCGCGAGCGACGGAAGGGTACGGCTGTGGGACGTCCGTGACCCTGCGGGCGGCAGGCAGTTGAGCGAGCTGCCGGGTGAGCGCCTCGCCCTCCGGGTGATGTTCCAGCCCCGGGGCCGGTTGCTCGCGAGCGCCGACAGCGACGGCACCGTGCGGCTGTGGGACGTCTCCGCCCCGGGCCGTCCCCGGCAGGCAGGCCTGATCCGCACCGGCGGCGCCGACCAGGACGACGGCGTGCTGGCCTTCACTCCCGACGGACGTGTACTGGTCACAGGCGGCCCCAAGTACGGCCTTCGCCTGTGGAACGTTACCGATCCCGCCCGCCCCGCCGCCCTGGGCAGCCCGCTGACCGGCCACATCAGCTTCGTCCACTGGGCGGGCGTCAGCCCGGACGGCCGTACCCTGGCCAGCACGAGCGAGGACGACAAGGTCCGCCTGTGGGACATCCGCGACCCGGTCCGCCCCAGGCCCCTGCCGGACATCCGCACAGGCGACACGGGCGGCACCCTGTGGGGCGCCTTCAGCCCTGACGGACGGCTGCTGGCCACCGCCGGCGTCGGCCACGACGTACGCCTGTGGAACGTCAGTTCCCCCGCGCACGCCTCGCCCATCGGTAGCTCACTGACCGGGCACACCGGCCGGGTGACCTGGGTGGGCTTCAGCGCTGACGGCCGCACGCTGGCCTCCGCCGGCGAGGACCGCAGCGTCCTGCTGTGGGACCTGACCGACCTCACCCGGCCGGTCCCCTGGGGCAGGGCGCTCACCGCGGGGCACACCGAGGCGATAGAGACGGCCGCGTACCGCCCGGACGGGCAGCTCCTGGCCACAGCCGGACCGGACGGCACGATCGAGTTCACACCCTTCGGCCTCGGCCGGGCGATCCGGCGGATCTGCGCCACCACCGCCGGTCAACTCACCCCGGCGCAATGGCGGGATTACGTACGGGAACTCCCCTACGCTCAGCCATGCCGTGCATGACGAGCCCCACCCCGCACTGCCGGCACCCCGGCCCCGCGTTCCCCCGCCGACGCCGGGGTGCCGACCGGTTGGCTCACACGACGCACTCGCCTGACGGGCACGCGCCACGTCGGCCAGTCCCGGGCCGTGTCCGGACGGACGTTCCCCCGCCCGAGTAGCAGATCGTCGATCCAAACTCACGCTTCGCGGGTCAACGGTGGATCCATCCGCAGTCCGCCCGGAGCCGGATCGCCAGAGCGGGACACCCTCTTCCCTGGCCCCGCAGTCGACACGTCCAGCTCACCAGCGTGAATGAGCGAGCCCTCGCCTGCCGATGTTTGTTTCACGCCGAGACAGGGGCCTGCGCAACAACCAGTCGGCCCGGAACCTGGTGTTCAGCGGGCGCCGGACACCGTCTCGACGGGCGACGTCGGCCCTGCGTGCCACGTCGTCTCGCCCGCCACCTGTCACGTATGAGCAATCAGTCACTGTTGCGCACAGATATCACGAAGGAGTGACTGTGACCGGGCCCATCACCCCGCAGGAACATTCCGCCGCTTCCCGCGGTCGGACAGACGCACTCGCCGAGGTGCACAAGCCGGTCGACCCCAGCCAGGAGCTGTCGTCGGCCGAACTGGCCGTGCTGGACGCCGTCGCGCCGATGGATCCGAACGCGCCCTCGACGAAGGTCACCCGAATCGCCAAGAGGGAGGTCGGCTACCGGGAAAGCGGAACCAACCACACCAAGTACGGTCGGTGGTACGGCGCCGACGGTCAGGAGTGGTGCGACATCTTCGTCAGCTGGGTCTTCCACGAAGCCGGCCAACTGCCGGCTGTCGGCGGCAAGCAGAAGTACGTCCCCGACCACCTCAAGTGGTTCAGGAAACACCACCGGTTTTACCGCCGCGGGGCCACCGGTGGCGGGCCGCGCGAAGGCTGCGTGATCTTCTTCGACCTCAACGGGCGCAACGGAGAGGACCACATCGGGATCGTGACGTCCTACGACGACACCTACGTCTACACGGTCGAAGGCAACCGCTCCAACGAGGTGAGGCGACTCAAGTACTCCCGCTCCAGCCATCTGATCTGGGGCTACGGCTACCCGGCCTGGGACCACTGACCTGCTGTCCGAGCACCTCACGGGGGTAGGTGCTCGGCTCACAGGTGTTCACGTCTACTCCTGGGGCGGCAACGTGAACACCCCGCACGACCCACCGGCCGGCCTGTCCACGTGCTAGCAGCGGGGCCTCACCCGGCCACGCCGACGCCGGTCGACCTGCCCACGGCGGCCTCGCCGGGCCCTGCGCCCGGCGAGGCCGCCGCGATCTGCCGAACCGGGCTCCGGACGGGACGCGGCCGAGCACCTTGTTGCGAACGGCACACCGCGGCCGGCCGGCCGTGGCCGAGAACGAGGTCCACGCGGCACAGGGACGGCTGAGGCAGGGCGAGCGGGAACTCGCAGAGCTGCGCTCGAGCCGCCTCGATACCCTGCGCGCTCTCGATGTCCTGGACAGCGTGGCGGGTTTGGAGCCGTCCCTGTCCGATGTGATCGCCCAACGCGCCGCCAGTATGACGAAGCAGTCCCGTCGGCGCGCACAGCAGCCCGAACGGGCGGCGTCCCGGGAACGATCCGGCCGCTCACCCACACCAGCAGTCGTGCGTTGGCCGCCCCGGGCGAGTCTCGCCGTCGGGATCGCCGGGGTGAGGGTCTGTGAGATTCGGCATACGGCGTGCGGCGTACGTCGCCGGTTGACGCGAGAGAACAGGCCTCTACCAGCGCTCACGTCCGGTCCACTGCGGTGCCCCGTGCCCTAACGGCCTTGAATACAAAGGGAATTGGTAGATTTGGCCATCCACTCGTTGACAGTTACTGGCTCAAGGTTTTTACCCTGATGCATCTCCCTTGCGCATGTGTTCGGCCATGCAGGTGCGGGGAGGGAACGGGGTGAGACCGCCAGGTCGACGGGCACTGGTCGGCACGCTCCCATGGCTGCCGCGGTTGCTCGCGCCCGGTGGGCGTGTCCTGCCCGCGGGGCCGCCGACCGGGCGCAGGGTTGTACCGGGAGGATCCCTGGTGCCGCCGGGACGACCCGCCCATGGCCCCGTGTCTTTCGGACAGCGGAACATGCGAGTGGGACAGAGGAAGGGCAAGCAATGCGGGTGCTGGTAGTGGACCACGACGCCGCCTGTGCACGGTCCGTCGTCCACTTACTGCGGCAAAACGGTTACGGCGCTTGGAGCGTGGGAACCGGCCAGGCGGCACTGGAGCTGCATCACCAGGCTGACCTGGTGCTGCTCGACCTGGGGCTGCCGGACGTCGACGGCCTGCAGGTCTGCGCGGACATCCGTGCCGCGTCCGACACTCCGATCATCGCCGTCACGGAACACACCACCGAGTTGGAACGCGTGCTGTGTCTGAAATCGGGGTGCGACGACTGCCTCGACAAACCCTACGGTGTGCAGGAGCTGATCGCGAGAATCGAGGCCGTGCTGCGCCGTGCCCGCGTGGCTGCGCTCCGAAGTTGTATCGTCCACGGTCCGCTGCGGGTCGACGCCGCCCGGCGCGAGGTGTACCTCTCCGGAAGGCTGCTCTCCCTCACACGCAAGGAGTTCGACCTCCTGCACACGCTCGCCTCCCGGCCCGGCACGGTGTTCAGCCGCAGGGAGCTCATGGCGCGGGTGTGGCAGAAGAGCGCCGGGGCCACGGCCGGGCGGACCATCGACACGCACGTCAACAGTCTGCGGAACAAGCTCGGTGACAGTTCCTGGATCCTGACCGTGCGCGGTGTCGGCTTCCGTCTCGGGCGGGGGATGACCATGGCGGCCTGAGCGGTGGTGCGGGGCGTGGGCGGGCGCCCGCCCACGCCCCGCACCGTGTCACTGGCCGTACGGACGCTTTCGGCGCGCCTCGCGCAGCGCTTCGGCCCACCATGTGAGCTGGTCCAGCATGGTCTTGGCGGCGGTGGCGGGCCCCTCGGGATCCTTCGGGTCGCCGTTGTCGTCGAACTGCTCCCAGGCGTTGTGGAAGCTGACCTGTTCGCGGATGGTGACCGCGTGCAGCTCGGCGAAGACCGGCCGCAGGTGCTCGGCCGCGCGCAGGCCGCCGGCCAGGCCGCCGTAGGAGACCAGACCCACCGGCTTGGCCCGCCACTGGGTGTAGTGCCAGTCGATCAGGGACTTCAGCGAGGCCGGGTAGCTGTGGTTGTACTCCGGCGTCACCACGACGAACGCGTCCGCGTCCTCCAGACGGGGCGTCAGCTGTGCGAGTACCTCGGCGGTGCCGCTGCCGGGCGACTGGGAAAGCACCGCCGGCAGGGGGTGCTCGGCGAGGTCGATGTAGTCGACCTCGACGTCGCCGCGCTGGCGGGCCTGGTCGGCGAACCACCGCGCGACCGTCGGACCGAACCTGCCCTCCCGGACGCTGGCGCAGATGACCGCGAGTCGCAGAGGCGACGTGGACATATCTCTCCTTAGTGGGTTTTCTCCGGTGACTGTTGGTCACCGCTGAAGGGGAATGGGTCGTTCGAGGGGGTTTCGGACAGTGCCCGGAAGTAGACCTCTTCCGGTTGCGCGCCGGTCAGGACGGTCCCGGTGCCGAAGCGCAGGAGCGGAACCTGGCGGACGCCCTCGGCGCGGACCTTGGCGAGTTCCGCCGTGAGGGTCTGCTCGTCGGGCTCCTCGGGCCCGCCGCGCCGGACGCCGGTCTCCGCAGCCAGCCGGTCGAGCGTGGCGGCGTCGCCGATGTTCGCCCCGTCGGTCAAGTAGGCGCGGAAGAGGCGTTCCGCCATCGGTTCCGCCCGCCCCTGGCGGCCGGCCGCGGCGAGCAGCCGGTGGGCCGGGAGCGTGTTGACGAACACCGCCCGGGCGAAGTCGAGGCGGAGCCCCTCCCGGGCGCCCACGGCCGTCATGTGCTGCGTCATCCGCTCGGCCTCGGCCCCGAAGGCGCGCCGGTGGCGCTCGGTGAGCGGCTCACCCTCGGCCGGGGCCTCGGGAGCGATCTGGAAGGGACGGAAGACCACCTCGATGCGGTCGCCGCGGGCTCGCCGCCGTGCCGCGGCGCGCTCGAAACGGGTGAGGGCGAGGTAGGAGTGGACGCAGATGAGGTCGAGGACGAACTCGACCCGCCGGGTGGTGGGGCTGCGGGGGAAGTGCGGTGTCACGGCTGCCTCCGGTGGAGGGAGTGCGGTGCGCGGGGGGTCGGTGGAGCGGCCGGGGAGGCGGAGGCGTCCGATGCGCCGTCGCCCCGTCCGGCCGGTGCCGCGGCCGGGTTCTGCGGCGGATGCTTCCCGGTGTTCCCCGTGCCTCGGGTGCTCCCCGGCGCGGGAGCCCCCGCCGGGGCGTCGCCCTGCGCATCCCGCCCCTGCCCAGGGGCGCCCGCGGCGACCGCCCGGCCGGCGGCGGCCGTGCGCCGCCGGCCGGCGAGGAGGTACCCGGCGGCGACCACAAGGGCGCCGGACGCGATGACCAGGAACATCGGCTGGATGCCGAGGCCCGTGACCAGCGGCTGGGTGACGATCGGGGCAAGGAACTGGCCCAGGAAGAGCGCGGTGGTCAGAAAGCCCGTGTACCGGCTGCGCGCCTCGGGCGGCGCCTCGTTGACCACCCAGCTGTTGAGCGTCGGCATCAGTATGCCGAGGCCCGCGCCCATTACCAGGGTGCCGAGCGCCAGCACGGCGACGTGCGGGGCCAGGAAGAGCACCAGGTAGCCGACGGCGATGGCGGTGAAGGCGGCGGTGACCAGGCCGTACTCGCCGGCCAGGCGTCGGATGGCGGCGAAGCGGAGCGAGACCAGACCCGTGGTGAGCGTCTGCACCGCGATGACGGCTCCGGAGGCCACCGAACCGGCGTGGAAGTGGTCCTCCACCAGGAACGGGACCTGTACGGGCACCGAGTAGAAGGCCACCTGGCCCAGGAACATGGCGGCGAGCGCCGCCGCCAGCCCGGTGGCCGGGCCCCGGCGGGTGCCGGAAGGTGAGCGGTCCTGCGTCGGCCGGGCGCCGGCGGCCCCGGGCCGGGTCTGCGGCAGCTGCGTCAGCGCGGGCACGACGAGTGCCGCGCCGAGCAGGTAGACCAGGAAGACCGTACGCCAGCCGAGCCCTGCGAGCGCACCGCCGCCGACCAGCAGTGCCACGCCGCCGAAGGCGCCGGCCGCGGTCTGCCGCCCGAGCAGCCGCTGGCGCTCGGTCCCGTCGTACAGGTCCGCGATCATGGCCACGCTGTTGGTCATGATCAGGGACACGCCGAGTCCCAGCACGACGCGGCCGGCCAGGATGCTCGCCAGGTCGGGAAGGTAGAAGCCGGAGCTGCCTCCCAGGGCGAAGGTGAGCATGCCGGTCACCAGGGCACGCTTGCGTCCGATGCGTTCGGACAGGACGCCGGCGAAGGGCGAGAAGAGCACGATCGCCAGTGCGTGGGCGCTGGTGATCATTCTGGCCAGCAGGTCGACGTCGGCGGTGTCCGCGAACGCGGCGCGTATCCCGGGTATCGCGGGGGACACCACGGCTCCGGCCATGATCGTGAGCGTGCCGGCGAGCACCAGCACGGTCGCTCGGCCGGACCCGCCTCCGCGGCCGTGTTCCTGCACTGTCGGGTCGGAGCGCACCTGTCCTTCTCCTTGGCGGCGGTGATCATGCTGCTGTGCTTGCCACCGTAAAACTTCAACTTAAGTTGAAGTCAAGCGGTGGTGCGGTCAGGTCGTGGGGCGCTGCCCCCACACCGAGAACAGCAGCGTCGTGACGTCGCGGGCCTCGGGCCGATCGAGTCCGGCGATGAACTCGCTGAGCTGCTCCGCGCTCACCCAGCCGTTGTCGATCAGCGGCTGCCCCTGCAACTCCATTCGGCGGCGTATGAGTTCGGTCCCGTACTCGCCCTGCCCGGGGCCGAGGGGGCGCACGTGCAGGTCGACGGACACCAGGCCGAGCTGTGCCAGCCGGGCGGGCAGCCGGCGGCCGAACCGCATGTCGGCGCCGCGCTGACGGAAGGCGCGCAGGTAGGCCTCGACGACCGAGCGTTCCGCCGGTGTTGCCGCGTCCTCGGCCGGCAGGTAGTAGAAGTCCTCCGCCACCAGCCAGCCGCCGGGGGCCAGCCAGCGCACGGCGCGCTCGAGCAGCTCGTCGGGGGCGCGCAGCACCGACAGCACCCCCCGGGCAAGGATCAGGTCGAAGGAACCGGGAGCGAAGTCCTGCTGTTCCAGGTCGGCCTGACGAACGATCAGATTGGGCTTGCGGGATGCGTCCATCAGGCTCGTGTCCACGTCCACGGCGAGTACGGAGCCCTCTGGCACCCGTTCGGCGAGCCAGTACGCCATGGAGCCGCTCCCGGCGCCGGCATCCAGGCAGCGGGCGTCGCGGCGCAGTGGCAGACGGCCGATGATCTCGCAGGTCAGTGGGTCGTAGGTGCGCTCCCACAGCTTGGACAGAATGGCCTCGGACTGGTTCACGGTGGGTTCCTCCTCGGATGTGCGGGTCACGGGGTCACCCCTGCAGAGGGTGGGGTGCGGGCGCCGGTTCTTCGTCGTGGTCGGGTTCCACCTTCACCGCGCCCGTCGGGCAGCACTCGGCGACGGACCGGGCGAGCTTCACCGCGCTGCCGTCACGTAGCTCGCCCTTGACGGGCACGGCGTGCCCGGCACCGGTCAGCCGGAACAGGGCGGGCGGCATGGCCTGGCACCGGGCAGCGGCACGGGCGGAGCTGCCGGCTTGGTCATCCCTCCTCCTCCAAAAGTTGAAGTAAAGGTGAGGTCTCTCTAGCGTGGTGGGTATGTCGACCACCGCCATCCCCAAGGAACTCACCGTCGGCGAGCTGGCGCGGCGCAGCGGCGTGACCACGTCGGCGCTGCGCTTCTACGAGCGCGAGGGGCTGATCAGCAGTCACCGCACGGCGGGAAACCAGCGGCGTTACTCACGGGACATGCTGCGCCGGGTCGCCTTCATCCGGGTCTCCCAGCGGGTGGGCATCCCGCTGAGCGTCATCCGGGACGCCCTGAGCGTTCTGCCGACGGGCCGGGCTCCCAGCCGGGAGGAGTGGGCGGCGCTCTCGGCGCACTGGCGCGCCGACCTCGACCGGCGCATCCAGCAATTGCTCAAGCTCCGCGACGAACTCGACGACTGCATCGGCTGCGGCTGCCTCACCTTGGAGCGCTGCGTGCTCGCCAACCCCTACGACGTGCTGGGAGAGCAGGGGGTGGGTCCGCGCCGGCTGCAGGTGGACTGACGGGCACGCCCCCGCCGGCCGGCCGGGCGGAGCGCGCCGCTGCGAGACGGCGCGCTGCGAGGCACTCCTCCAGGAAGGCCAAGGCCCGCAGGTGGTACGCGCGGGCGGTCCAGCCCAGGCTGACGTTGTGGCCGGAGTCCGGCAACCGGTCCACGCGGACCGGGGCCGCGGCGAGCAGCGCCGTCAACTCGGCCAGCGCCTCGTCGTCGTGCCGCCACCAGCGCTCGTACTCGGCGAAGGTGAACCGGACCGGAACCCGCACCTGCGGGGCCAGCGCCGGCAGGATCCTCGGCCAGTGCCGGACCTCGCGCTCCTCTCGCTCCGGCATGGGACCCACCATGGCAGCGGCGAGACGGAAGGTGTGCGCCGGGTACAGGGCGAGCGGCCCCCAGTGCAGTGCGGCCGTGCGGCGGTCGTGCAGCGGGACGAGCCGCCGCGGGTCCACCGCGAACCGGTGGCCCAGGCCGCAGATGTCCAGCCCGATCAGGTCCGTGCCGGCCGCGGCCAGGGCGAGGGCGAGCTTGCCGCCGTAGGAGTGGGCCACCACGAACACGCCACTGCCCACCGCATGGTGCAGGTCGTAGCTGGAGAGCGCCGCCTGTACGGTGACGCACTGTTCGCGCAGGGTCTGCCCGCGTGGCAGGTGCTGGGCCGAGCGGCCGTAGCCGGGCCGGTCCAGGGCCAGCACCGCGAAGCCGAGCCGGGGGCCGAGGGCGAGCAGCGACAGCCCCGGATCGGCCCGGCAGTGGAAGTAGCCGGCCCGCATTCCTCCGCCGTGCAGCGCCACGACGGTCGCCCGGGGCGGTCCGTCCGCCGGCAGGCCGAGCAGGCCGGAGAGCGGGATGCCGTCCGCGTCCAGCACGATCTCCCGCACGGGGGGCGTGGAGGCGGGGCCGGGCGGCGGGGCGGCGGCCGCGCCGCCCGGCAGGTCGGTGATCGGCTTCGAGGTCATGGTGCTGCGCCTTCGCACGTCGTCGGGTGGGTGGTGGGTCTGCGGCGGCGTCAGTCGATGCCGCGGACGATGTGCGACTCGGCGGGGTCGACGTCCCCTGTTCCGGCCGGCAGCGACAGGAACGGCTCATCGGCGACCGGGTCGCCAACCGGCCTGTCCGAGCCGGGCGGAGGGGACCCGCCGGGCCGCACGCGGGACACCGCGGGTGGTGGGTCGGAGCGGAGCATCGGGTCGGACACGGTGTCTCCAGGGAGGTTTCAGCCGGCTGTTGCGGACGGGGCGGCCGTCTCGGATGCCACGGTGCACACCAGGTACTCGGGGGGTGCGGTCTCGTAGCGGGAGATCTCGCTCTGCCCCTCGGCGATGCGGGGATCGGCCATCCACGCGTCGTAGGCGGCACGGTCCGTCCACATCGGGTAGTTGACGAAGGTTCGCCGGTCGGGGCTGAGGTAGGGGGTGGCGCGGATGAAACCGGGGAAGTCGCGTTTCCAGGCTCCTGTGCGGTGGAGCAGAGCGACCACTTCGGCGGCCTGCCGGGGCCCGGCGAAGTGCCGGGTGGCCACGGCCACCACACCGGGCGCCCGCCCGGCCGCGGGCCCGGTGATGCCGCCGGCCGGGGCGCCCAGGAACACGGTGGCGGAGACCACCCCTGACCGGCGGTGAAGGCCGTGCAGCGCGCCCGCCCGCACATCGCCGAGGCATGAGGCGCGGTAGTCCGCCTCGCTGCGCCATCGGGTGTGGTGCACCACGGCCCTGCCGTCCAGCGCGACGTGCAGCCGGGACAGCAGGAACCCGGGTGCCTCGGCGATGCGGGCCACCACCTCTCGGGCGATGACGCCCGTCAGGGTGTCGGCCGTTGCGGCGGTGTCGACGCGCAGCACCTCGAAAGCGGCGGCGTGCGCGGAGGCGGCAGGCTCGGGCTCCGGCTGTGGGGCGGGTTCGGAGTGCGTCGCAACCATGGCGTCTCCAGCTTCTGCTTGTCTCATCAAACGGCCCGCGCCGGGCGACGGCGTGGTCGTCCTGCCGTCAGCGGAAGGCATCGGCGTGCTCCTGGGCCCATTGCCGGAAGGTGCGGGCGGGCCGCCCGGTCACCTGGGCGACGACCGAGGAGCCGACCTCGGGCCGGCGGGTCAGGTGAGCGAAGTAGTCCAGCGCGCCGTCCGCATACGAGGGGGGCCAGCCCGCCGCCACCATCTGCTTGCGCGCCTCGTCCGCGTGGACGTCCTCCCAGCGCAGGCTGCGGCCGATGACGTCACCGACGATCTGCACCTGCTGTTCCTGGGTGAGCACCTCCGGGCCGGAGACGAGGTACTTCTGCCCGGCGTGCCCGTCCTCCAGCAGGGACCGGGCACCGACCTCGGCCAGGTCCCCCTCGTGGACCGGCGTGCGGGCCGCGTCGCCGTAGGGGAAACGCACCACGTCACCGGCGCGGATCTGCGCGGCGAAGCCGAGCGCGTTCGCCATGAAGCCGGTGGTGCGCAGGAACGTCCACTCCAGGCCGGTCCGCTCGATCAACTGCTCCAGGTAGGCGTGGCAGTTGTTGTCGACCGGCTCCAGACCGATGTGCACGCCCACGGAGGACACCAGCACGATCCGCCGCGCCCGCTCCTCGATCTTGCGCAGCACTTCCGGCGCCGTGCGCACGTCGAGGGTGAAGAAGGGCCACATCCAGAACACGCCGTCCACTCCTTCAAGGGCGGCGTCGAGCGTGCCGGGGACGGACAGGTCTCCGTGGTGCACCTCCACGCCTTCGGGCAGCCGCGTCACGTGCGGGTCGTCCTTCAGGACGAGGGCCCGCACCCGTGCCCCCAGGCGCAGCAGGTGAGCGCAGGCGTGCGGACCGACGTTGCCGGTGGCCGCGGTCACCAGCACGGTGGACTGGGCAGTCATCGGGTCACTCCTCGAGGGTCGGTGGTGCGCTGTGATGCCGGGGTTCAGACACCGGCTGCGGACGGCGGCCGGGTGCGGTGCAGCTCGTTGCGCCAGCTGCGCGCGCTGCGGTGGTTCAAAGCCCGCTCCAGGCGGCGCCAGGTGGCCGGCCGGTGCGCGCGCTGCGCGGCCGGCTCCACCCCGGAGAGAGCCGGGCCGCGGGCGGACAGCAGCAGGACGACGGTGAGCGCGGCGAGCTCCTCCGGACCGGCCTCGCCGCGGATGACGCGGATCACGGGAGCGGTGTCCGCGGTCTCCTCGCGGTGCATGCGGTGGTGTTCCCTTCGTTCCTGCGTGCTCACTGCGGCGGGTTGCCGTGCTTGCGGGAGGGCAGTTCGGCGTGCTTCTCGCGCAGCATCGCCAGTGCGTCGACGAGGATCTCCCGCGTGCGGCGCGGATCGATGACGTCGTCCACCAGACCCCGTTCGGCGGCGTAGTACGGGTGCATGAGCTGCGCCCGGTACTCCTTGATCTTCTGCTCCCGTACGGCTTCGGGGTCTTCGGCGGACTGGATCTCCCGCCGGAAGATGACGTTCGCGGCGCCCTCGGCGCCCATGACGGCGATCTCGTTGCCGGGCCAGGCCAGTGCGAGGTCGGCGCCGATGGAGCGCGAGTCCATCACGATGTAGGCGCCGCCGTAGGCCTTGCGCAGCACCACCGAGACGCGGGGCACGGTCGCGTTGCAGTAGGCGTACAGCAGCTTCGCGCCGTGCCGGATGATGCCGCCGTGTTCCTGGTCGACGCCCGGCAGGAAGCCCGGCACGTCCACCAGTGTGACCAGTGGGATGTTGAAGGCGTCACAGAACTGCACGAAGCGGGCCGCCTTCTCGCTGGCGTGGACGTCCAGGACGCCCGCAAGGACGGCGGGCTGGTTGGCCACGACGCCGACGGTCTCGCCGCCGAGCCGGGCGAGGGCGCACACGACGTTGCGAGCCCAGCCGGCGTGGACCTCGACGTACTCGCCGTGATCGGCGATCTCCTCGATCACGGCACGTATGTCGTAGCTGCGGCCGGGATCGGTGGGCACGACGTCCAACAGCGCCTCGCCCGAACGGTCCTTGGGGTCGTCGCACGGTGTGCGGGGCGGCAGCTCCCGGTTGTTGGCCGGCAGCAGCGACAGCAGGTGGCGCACGTCCTCCAGGCAGCCTGCCTCGTCGTCGTGGACGAAGTGGGCGACGCCTGAGGTCCCGCCGTGCACGTCGCCCCCGCCGAGCCGGTCATGGGTGATCCGCTCGCCGGTGACGGCCTGCACCACGTCGGGCCCGGTGACGAACATCTGCGAGGTGCCCCGGACCATGAAGACGAAGTCCGTCAACGCGGGCGAGTAGGCGGCACCACCCGCGCAGGGGCCGAGCATCACGCTGATCTGCGGGATGACTCCCGAGGCCCGGGTGTTGCGCTCGAAGATGCCGCCGTAGCCGGCGAGCGCCGTGACACCCTCCTGGATGCGGGCGCCCGCCCCGTCGTTGAGCGACACCAGCGGCGCGCCCGCGGACAGGGCCATGTCCATGATCTTGTGAATCTTGGCGGCGTGGGCCTCGCCCAGGGCTCCACCGAAGATGCGGAAATCGTGCGCGTAGACGAACACCGTGCGCCCGTGCACCGTGCCCCAGCCGGTGATCACACCGTCGGTGTAGGGACGTTTGTGCTCCAGGCCGAAACCGGTGGCCCGGTGCCGCCGCAGCGGTTCCACTTCGTGAAAGGAGCCCGGGTCCAGCAGCAGGTCGATCCGCTCCCGCGCCGTCAGCTTGCCCTTGGCGTGCTGCTGTTCGGTGGCGGCCGGGTCAGGGCCGTGGAGCACCTGTTCCTTGATGTGCGTGAGTTCCGTGAGCCCGTCGCGTTCCGGGGCGTCGACGGACCGGGGGGTCGCTGTGGTCATCGAGTCGCAGCTCCTGAGTTTCTCTTCTGGCCCGGCGGCAATCGCCCGTGCCGGGGGGAAGGACGGGTACGGGTCCCCTGGATCGGTCGGCCACCGATCCAGGGGTGAGCGGGTCACGGGCGCGCGGTCAGGCGCGGTTCGGCGGCGCGGCCGGAGGCGGAACGGCGCACGGGACGCACCGACGCGGCCACGGGCCCCAGTGCCCCGAGCGCGACGACCAGCCACACCGCGGGCCGGTAGCCCTCGGCCACGGGGGCGCCCGGAGCGCCGGACGACAGCAGCACAGCCGCCACCAGCGCGGGCGCGAGCACGGCGGCCGTCTGCACCGCGGTCTGGTAGTGGCCCGTGGCCGCCGGCCGGTCCGCGGCCGGTACCGCGGCCGCCGCCTGCACGTTCAAGGAGGTGAAGCACAGTGCGAAGCCGACCCCGACCAGCAGCATGGCGGGCAGGACGTCCGTGGCGTACGAGGGGTGCGGGGTGAGCGCCCGCAGGTACAGCAGGTGGCCCAGCAGCGGCGCCGGGGCGCCCAGGGCGATCAGCCGGCGAGTGCCGAACCGCTCGATCATCCGCCCGGACAGGGGCGCGGTCACCACCAGTGGAAGACTCGCGGGCAGCAGGGCGAGGGCGGTGCGCGCCGGTGACCAGCCCTCGGTGGTCTGCAACTGGAATGTGGCCACCAGCAGCAGCCCGAGGTACGAGCCGTTCAGCGCGACGGCGCCCAGCATCGCCCGCAGCAGGCCCCGGTGGGCCAGCAGGGCGGGGCGCAGGAGCGGGTCGGCCGCCGTGCGCTCCACCAGGAGGAGGGCGGCCAGCAGCGCGGCGGCAGCCGTGAACGAGCCGAAGACGAGTGGGCTGCCCCAGCCGCGCCCGGGCACCTGGACGATGCCGGTCACCAGGGCCGCCAGGCCACCGGTCAGCGTCGCCGCGCCGGAGAGGTCCAAGCGGCGCGCCGGCCCGTCGGGTCGGCCACCTGGGATCAGCCGCAGGCCGAAGGCGAACAGCACCAGCACCACCGGTGCCGGGAACAGGAACGTCCAGCGCCAGCCCACCTCGGTCAGCAGCCCCGACAGCAGGAGCCCGCCCGTGAACCCGCAGGCGCCGACGAAGGCGTACACCGACACGGCCCGGGAGCGGGCGGGGCCCTCCGGGTAGGCCGTGGTGATGATGGTCAGGCCGGTGGGCGCGGTGAGCGCGGCGCAGAACCCCTTCACCACCCGGCAGGCGATGAGCAGGGCGGGCCCGTCGGCCAGGCCGCCGGCCACGGATGCGGCGGCGAAGCCCACCAGCGCCGCCAGGTACACCGGACGCCTGCCCAGTCGCTCCACCACACGGGCGCCGAACAGCAGCAGCGCGCCGAAACCCAGGGCGAAGCCGGTGACGACGCCCTGAAGGGCCGTCAGCGGCAGGCCGAGGTCCCGGCCGATGGACGGCAGCGCGACCATCGCCGTCGACACCTCGAGGGAGTCGATCAGCATGTTGCCGGCCAGGACCAGCAGCAGGCCCCGCTGTCCGGCGTCCCAGGACCCGGGTGCCGCATCCGGGGAGCCGGCCGGTTGGTGCGTCGAAGGTTTCACGGGGGCTCCGAAAGGAGGGTTGACGATGACGGGGCGTGCCCGGCCGACCGCGACCTGACGGCGAGCCGGGCGGAGGGCGCCGGGCCGGTCAGCCGAGCAGGGTGCCGCCGGTGGCGTCGAGGAAGGCGCCGGTCACCCAGCGGCTGTCGTCCGAGGCGAGGAAGGCCACCACGTCGGCGACGTCCTCGGGCTCGCCGACCCGGTTGAACGCGGACAACCGGGCCATCTGATCGACCGCCTCCGGCACGTCGAACAGCGGGTTGCCGTTGCGCGTGATGCCGGGCGCGACACTGTTGATGGTGATCCCGCGGGGCGCCAGTGCTTTCGCGAAGTGCAGGGCAAGCTGTTCCACGGCCCCCTTGGTCATCGCGTAGGCGATCTCGTCGGGGTTGGCGAAACGGGTCAGCCCGGACGAGATGTTGATGATCCGGCCGCCGGTGGTGAGGTTCGCCAGGGCCCGCTGGATGATGAAGTACGGCGCCTTGGCGTTGACCGCGAACAACCGGTCGAACTCCTCCGGGGTCATCTTCTCGAACGGAACACCGCCCATCCGGCCCGCGTTGTTGACCAGGATGTTCAGGTCGGTGGACCCGGTGCGTTCCTTCAGTCCCCGCTCCAGCGCGAGGAACAACTCGTGGACGTCGCCGGGGACGCCGAGTTCGGCCTGTATGGCGAAGGCCCGTCCGCCGTCCTTCTCGATGGCCGCCACGACCTCCTCGGCCGCGTCGCGGTTGGTCGCGCAGTGCACGGCGACCAGGGCGCCTTCGCCGGCCAGCCGGATCGCCGTCGCCCGGCCGATGCCCCGGCTGGCCCCGGTGACCAGCGCCGTCCTGCCCGTGAGCCTGCCCATGTGCGTGTCTCCTCCCTCTTGTCGGTGGTACTGATCGGCGCGGGGTTGTGCGGGGCGTGGTCGCGCCGCTGTGCCGGGACCGGTCGCCTGCGGGGTGAAGGCCAGCGGGCCGAACCACGTCCGGAGGGCCTCGGCGGGCCCGTCCGGACCCGAGGCGGTCGCCGCCCAGACGACGTGGCCGTCGGGGCGCAGCAGGTACGCGTCCCGTTCGTGGCCCTCTGCGCCCGGGGCGGGCTCGGCCGCGACCAGGTCCACCCGGTCCAGCCAGGGGCCGCACTCCCGGCGCAGGCTTGCGTGGCGGGTGGAGTCGCCCGTGAGGTCCAGCAGCAGCCCACGTCCCGAGCGCAGCAGCGCGGCCGTCGTCGTGGGACCGTCGGCGGTGACGAGGGGTGCGGGCTCCAGGCGGGCGCCGATCTGCGGGTGGCGGTCCGCGCCGAGGTCGTAGCGGACGTCCAGGCCGCTGATCGTTCCGGCGAGGTGCCGCCGTACCCGCTCGTGGCCGCCCAGTTCGGCCAGGACCTCACGCATCGCCTCCACCTCGGGCCCGCCCAGCAGCAGGGTGGTCTGGGCCTCGATGCCCCTGAGCACCCGGGCGCCGACGGCGTGCCGCTCGCGGTGGTAGGTGTCCAGCAGGCTCTCCGGCGCCCTGCCCCGTACGACGGCTGCCAGCTTCCAGCCCAGGTTGACCGCGTCCTGCAGTCCCAGGTTGAGGGCCTGGCCGCCGACCGGCATCTGCTGGTGGGCCGCGTCGCCGGCGAGCAGGACCCGGCCTGCGCGGTAGCGGGCGGCCAGCCGGGAGGCGTCGCCGAAGGCGTTGAGCCACAGCGGGGTGCCGCCGCTGATCTCCTCCCCGGTGACGTGCCGCCACACCTCGCACACCTCGGCGAACTCCGGTTCTCCGGTGCGGTGTTGCGGCGCGCGCCCGTAGGCGTGGACCATCACCCGGGTCACCCCGTCGCTGCGGCGCGCGGCGATCGCCAGGCCCTTCTGCAGGCGCTCGAAGCGGCGGTCGGGGATGTCGATACCGGCCACGTCGGCGCGGATCAGCTCCCTTAAGGCCTCGTGCCCGGGGAAGTCGATGCCGGCCAGACGGCGGACGGTGCTGTGTTCGCCGTCGCAGCCCACCACGTACCCGGCGCGCAGTTGCAGTGTGCCGCCACCGGGCCGTTCGGCCTCGACCTCCACGTGGTCCCGGTGCTCCGCGAGCCCGGTGACCTCGTGGCTGCGCCGCAGCTGCGCGCCGAGGCCGACCGCCCACTGGGCGAGGATCGCCTCGGTGCGCGTCTGCGGCACCTTCCACTGGCCCGGGTGCGGACCGGGCAGCCGCAGGTCCAGCGGGATCCCGCCGAAGTGGCCCCGGACGTCGTTGGGCAGTTCCCCGAACCTCTCCAGCAGGCCTCGCTGGTCCAGCAGCTCCATCGTGCGGGCGTGGAGTGTCGAGGCCCTGGACTCGGTCGTGGGCCGGGCCAGCCGTTCCAGCACGGTCACCCGCGCGCCGCCGGTGCGCAGTTCGCCCGCGAGCATCAGCCCGACGGGGCCGGCTCCGACCACGACGACGTCGGTGTCCAGCGTGAGCCCGGTCATGGTCAGCGCCTGCTCTCGGCGTAGTCCTTGGCGTGGTTCAGGGTCGCGCGGCTGTTGGCGCTCAGCGCGCCCTGGACGTACGCGCGGGCGTCGGCCACGGTGGCCTCGGGCCCCAGCACCGTCGCGATGTTGCCGGTGTTGAGCACCACCGTGTGCTGCGAGGTGGCGGCGACGCCCCCGTCCTGCTCCGTGAAGGTCCAGATCCCGGTGTGCAGGGTCATCAGCGCGGGCAGCGTGACCTGCTTGTAGGCGATCCGGTGGTGCGGAAAGGCCACCCGGTAGGACTTCGTGGTGTGCGTGGAGCCGTCCTTGGCGCGGGTGTCCATCTCCAGGACCTGCAGTCCCGGCGCGGGCTCCTCGAAGCGGACACGGGCCACGTGCGGCAGCCGTTCCTGCCACAGGTGGGCGTCGTTGACGAAGTCGTAGGCGTCCTTGGCGGAGCCGGCGATGTGCACGGTGTCCTCGAAGGAGAACGTGATGTCCCCGGCTTCCTGGGCGAGTTCGACGTTCGTCTTCAGTGCGGCCAGTTCGGAGCGGGAGTTGCGGTCGACGGCCTGATCGATCCACTCCAGGCTGCGCGGGTCGTCGTCGACCGCCCGGTAGTCGTGCAGCAGCCGGATCCGGGACCTCGTGTCCGACAGCGGCTCGATGATCCAGGTGCCGCCCATGGCGGCGACCGGCGGGGCGGACACCTCCTGGCGGAAGGTGATGCGCAGGTTGTCCGCGTCCAGGGTGCGGCGCGACGTCCAGCTCTTGGCCTCGCCGTTGGCGGTGGCCCAGATGCGGATGCGCTCGTCGGCGGCGCCGCGTTCGACGTGGTCGACGTAGATGGTGGGCGGGAAGATCCGGGGCCAGTTCTCCACCTCGGCGATCAGCCGGTAGACGGTGGCGGCGGGGGCCTCGGCGGTGATCTCGTGCTCGACCTGACGCGTAGTCATGTAGGGGTTCTCTCCTTCGGGGATCGGGCTGACTGCCCCGGCCGGTCGGTGTCAGAAGTTGCCGAGGCCACCGCAGACGTTGAGGGCCTGTGAGGTGATGGAGGCGGCGGTGTCGGAGGCGAGGTAGGCGACGAGACCGGCGACCTCCTCCGGGGTGGAGTAGCGGCCGAGCGGGATCTTCGCCGTGAACTTCTCGAGGATGGCCTCCTCGCTGGTGTCGTACGCGGCGGCGTACCCCTGGCGGACGCGCTGGGCCATCGGCGTCTCCACGTAGCCCGGGCAGACGGCGTTGACGGTGATGCCGGTCGGGGCGAGCTCGTTGCCGAGGGCCTTGGTGAAACCGACGACGCCGTGCTTGGAGGCGGAGTAGGGGGCGCCCAGGACGACGCCCTGCTTGCCGGCGGTGGAGGCGATGTTGATGACGCGTCCCCATGTCTTCTCGCGCATGCCACCGGTGTTGAGGACCTCCCGGGTCATGCGGAAGACGCTGTTGAGGTTGGTGTCGATCACGTCGTCCCACAGCTCGTCGGCGATGTCGGCGGTGACGCCGCCGCCGGAGCGGCCCGCGTTGTTGACGAGGATGTCGATGGTGCCGAAGGTGTCGACGGCGCCCTGGACGAACCGCCGGATCGCGGCTCCGTCGCGCACGTCGACGGCGCTGCCGTCGGCGGTCACGCCCTGCTCGCGCAGCTGCTTGACGGTGGTGCTCACGTTCTCCGCTGTGCGGGCGCCGATGTACACGCGGTGGCCCTGGGCGCCCAGGGCTCGGGCGACGGCCAGGCCGATGCCGCTGGTGGCTCCGGTGACGACGGCGACGCGCGAGGTGTGCTCGGTCATGGCTTCTCCGGCTGTGTGCGATGCGGACGGGGGGCCGCCCGGGGCCGGCGGCGCGGGTGCGGGTCCGCCGGCCCCGAGCGGGAACAGGGGGGTCAGGCGGCGGCGGAGGCGCCGAGCTGCGCGTTGACCACCTCCAGCAGGGCGCGCGGCGTCTCGGCCTCGGTGACCGCCGTCTCGTCGAACGTGATGCCGTACTCGCGCTCGATGCGGCTGCCGGTCTCCAGCAGGGCCAGCGACTCGTAGCCGAGTTCGTCCCAGCGAAGGTCCAGGATGTCGCCGTCGAGGTCGACGCTCTCGTCGGCGCCGGCGCTCTCCAGGAGGATGCGCTTGAGGTCGTCGAGGGTGAACTGCACGGTTGTCGTACTCCTTCTTCTTAGTGCTGCAGGGGGATGAGGCACACGGAGGGTGACCCGGCCGCCCGCCACGGGAAGCCGCGGACCACGGCCCGCGGCGACCGGCGTCCGGTCAGGCGGCCCGGACGACCATGGCCGAGTTGAAGCCGCCGTGACCACGGGCCAGCACCAGCGCGGTGCGCAGCTCGGCGGAGCGGGGGGCATCGGTGACCAGGTCCAGGCCGTAGTCGGCGACCGGCCGGACGTTGACGGTCGGCGGGATCCGCCCGTCGGCGATCGCCAGCACGGCCGCTGCCAGATCGAGCGGCGCAGCACCGGAGTACAGCCGCCCGGTCATCGTCTTCGGTGCCGTGACGGGCACACCCCGGGTGCCGAACACCGCGGTGAGGGCCTCGGCCTCGGCACGGTCCTCCTCCGGCACGCCCGCGGCGTCGGCGAAGACCACGTCGACGTCCCGGGCGTCGGCCCCGGCGTCGGCCAGCGCCAGCTCGATGGCCCGCCTGAGGCCCCGCTCGCGGCCGCTGCCCGGTGCGGGGTCGAAGGTGGACCCGTACCCGGCGATCTCGCCGTAGGGCCGCGCGCCGCGGCGCCGGGCCGACTCGGCGTCCTCCACGACGAGGATCGCGCCGCCCTCACCGGGTACATGACCGTTGGCCTGCGCGTCGAAGGGCAGGTAGGCGCGGTCGGGGTCCTCGCTGGTGCTGAGCCGGCCGCTCGCCAGCTGGGCCACCCAACCCCAGGGGCAGATCGAGGCGTCGATGCTCCCGGAGACGATCAGCGGGGTTCCGCGCCGGATCTGCCGACGGGCCTGCGCGACGGCGTCGAGTCCTCCGGCCTGGTCGCTCACCACCACGCCGCTGGGACCCTTCATTCCGTTGCGGATCGAGATCTGGCCGCTGTTGACGGCGTAGAACCAGGCGAACGACTGGTAGGCGCTGACGTACTGGCTGCCCTTGCTCCACAGGTTGCGCAGTTCGTTCTGACCGAACTCGAAGCCGCCGCAGGAGCTGGCCGTGACGACACCCATGTCGTAGGGCGGCAGGTCGGCGGGTCGCACCCCGGCGTCGTCCAGCGCCCAGTCCGCGGCCACGAGGGCCAGCCGGGTCATCCGGTCGGTCTGCGGCAGCAGCCGGCTCGGCAGATGGTCCTCGGCGACGAATCCGCGCACCTGACCGGCGAGCCGCGCCGGATACCGGGACGGGTCGAACCGCTCGATGCGGCCGATGCCGCTCTCACCCCTGAGCGTCGCCGTCCAGAACTCCTTGGTGCCCAGCCCGTTGGGCGCGGCGACGCCCAGACCGGTGATCACCGTGGTCGCAGTCATGCCGCCCTCCTCTCGGCGCGGGTGAGGACCACGGCGGTCTGGAAGCCGCCGAAGCCGCTGCCGACCGTCAACACCGTGTTGGTCCGGTGTTCCCGTGCGGTCAGGGGCACGTAATCGAGGTCGCATTCGGGGTCGGGGGTGTGCAGGTTGGCCGTGGGCGGCACCACGTTGTGCTCCATGGCCAGCGCCGAGGCGGCGATCTCGATCGAGCCGATCGCGCCCAGCGAGTGGCCGATCATCGACTTGATGGAGCTGACCGGCACGTTGTAGGCGTGTTCGCCCAGGCTCCTCTTGAACGCGGCCGTCTCGTGCCGGTCGTTCTGCTTGGTGCCGGAGCCGTGCGCGTTGACGTAGTCGATGTCCTCCGGGGCGACGCGCGCCTCGTCCAGAGCGACGCGGATCGCTTCGGCCATCTCCGCGCCGTCCGGCCTGAGGCCGGTCATGTGGAAGGCGTTGCAGCGGGAGGCGTAGCCGGCGACCTCGGCGTAGACGTGGGCGCCGCGCCGCCGGGCGCTGTGCAGTTCCTCCAGCACGAACACCGCGGAACCCTCCCCGAGCACAAAGCCGTTGCGGGTGCCGTCGAAGGGCCGTGACGCATGCCCGGGGTCGTCGTTGCGCGGAGTGGTGGCCTTGATGGCGTCGAAGCAGGCCATCGTGATCGGCGAGATCGGCGCGTCGGTCGCGCCGGCCACCATGACGTCGGCGGACCCCTCCCGCAGCAGTTCCACCGCGTGGCACACCGCGTCCAGGCCGGAGGTGCAGCCGGTGGACACCACCGTGGTGGGCCCCTCGGCGCCCACGCTCCAGGCCACCTCCGCCGCGAACGAGCTGGGCACGAAGTAGTTGTACAGGTGGGGTACGGCGTACTCGTGGTCGACGAGCTCCAGCCGTCCGGCGTCGCTGACCACGCGGTACTCCCAGTCGAGGCCCATGGTGGCGCCCACCGCACTGCCGACGGTGACTCCCACCCGGTGCGGATCGAGCTCGGCCGGCTCCAGCCCGCTGTCGGCGACCGCCTCCCGCGCGGCGACGACGGCGAGTTGGGCCGCACGGTCCATCCGCCGCACCTCCTGCGGGCGCAGGCCGTGCTCCTCGGGGTCGAAGTCGATCTCGGCCGCCACCTTGGAGCGGAACTGCGAGGGGTCGAAAAAGGTGATGCCGCGGGTCGCGGTGCGTCCCTCACTGAGCAGGTTCCAGAAGTTCTTGACGCCGATGCCGCCGGGGGCGACGACACCGATGCCGGTGATGACCACCCGACGCGCCGTCACGCCGACGCCTCCCAGTGGTAGAAGCGGGTGGCCATGGCGTCCTTGGGCGAACGCCAGGTAGCCGGGTCGTAGGCCTCGATGTACGGCTTGAGGTCCTCACTGATGCGGACGAACCGCGGGTCCAGCTTCGCCTCCTCGATGCGGTGGCCGCCGTCGTCCGAGTCGAAGTCCTGCAGGTGGAAGTAGAGGCCACGGAAGTGGAACAACTGGCGGCGCCGTGTACCCATACGGTGCGGCATGTCGGTGCGGTCGAACTCGCCGAACAGTGCGGCGACGTCGGCTGCCGAGCCCGGTTCCATCCGCGCCACGATCAGCGTGCTGTGCATGTTCCCTGTCTCCTCACGACTTCACGACCGGTTCCGGTCGTACCGGTCATCCCGCGCAGTGCTCCGAGCACCGCGGGGGACGTCACAGCGCGGGGCCGAACCAGCGCTCCAGGGCCATGGGCAGGTCCGCGTGGCTGCCGGGCGCGGCCCAGGCCACATAGCCGTCCGGGCGGACCAGCACGGCGGAGGAGCCGGCCAGCCGTTCGACGGCCCGCGCGCCCTGCGGCGTCGCTGTGACGACGTCGACGCGGTCCCGCCAGCCGGCCGCCCGGCGGCGCAGCACCGCGTTGTCCTCCAGGTCCAGCAACACGCCGCGCGCCCGGTGCAGGGCCTGCGTGCTGCCGGTCGGGCTTCCGTCGGGCCGGACCAGGTCGACGTGCGGCATACGGTGGCCGAGCAGCGGATTGGTGCCGCCGCCGACGTCGTAGTGGATCTCCAGACCACTGACCATGGCGGCCAGGTGACGGCTGACCTCCGGGTACTGGATGAGCTCCGTCATCACCTCGCGCAGCGGCTGCATCTCCGGGCCGCTGAGGAAGAGCAGACCCTGGGCCTGGGTGTTCATCAGCAGCCGCCTGCCGACCTGGTGCCGCTCGCTGTGGTAGGTCTCCAGCAGGCTCTCCGGAGACCGGCCCCGGACCACGGCGGCGAGCTTCCAGCCCAGGTTCACCGCGTCCTGGATGCCGGTGTTCATGCCCTGCCCGCCGGCCGGCAGGTGGATGTGCGCGGCGTCGCCCGCGAGCAGCACCCGGCCGCGCACGTACTCGGTGACCTGGCGGGTCGCGTCGCCGAAGGAGCTGACCCACACCGGCTCGCCGTGCGAGATGTCGTCGCCGGTGAGCCGCTTCCACGCGGCGGCCACCTCCTCGTACTCCGGCGGTGCGGTACGACGCCGGGGTGGCGCGCCGCGCTCGCACACGATCAGCCGGGTGATGCCGCCCGGCAGGTGACCGACCATGATCATGCCGCCGGGCAGCGTCTCACCGATCATGCGCGGTTCCAGGTCGAGGCCCCTGACGTCGGCCAGGAACATCTCCATCGTCGCGGCGGTGCCGGGGAAGTCGAACCCGGCCGCCTTGCGCACCGTGCTCCGGCCGCCGTCGCACCCCACCAGGTACGGCGCCGTGAACCGCTCCACGCCCTGCGCGCCCCGGGCCTCCACGGTGACCGAGTCGCCCTCGTCCTTGACGGCGATGACCTCGTGTCCGCGCCGGATGTCACCGCCCAGTGCGGTGACCCACTCCTCCAGGACCGTCTCGGTCTGCGACTGGGGGATGGTCTTGGCCGCCTGGTGGGCGCCGTCCAGGAGGCCGAAGTCGACGGGCAGGCCACCGAAGTGGCCCTGGTTGCTGATCTCGATCTCACCGAACCGGGGGAGCAGTCCGCGCTGGTCGAACACCTCCATGGTGCGTGCGGTGAAGCCCAGACCGCGAGACTCGCCGGTGCGCCGCTCGAGACGCTCCAGGACGATCACGTCGATCCCGGCCAGACGTAGTTCGCCCGCCAGCATCATGCCGGTCGGTCCCGCACCGGCGACTATCACTTCGGCATCCATGTGCCTCTCCTTGGCCATGAGTCCTTTCCTCGGAATGTCCTAGCTCTCGTCGTCTCCGGTGCGGACCGGGAACGCGGAGGGATGGTCCGAACGGCGTGGCGGCGCCCTCTTTGGGCCGCCCTCGCCGGTGCGGTGGGAATTCCGGCCGACAATGCCGGTGAATGGCTCAGTCCTTGATTTCACAGATGGCGGCGCCGGAGGTGACGGAGGCGCCGATCTCGGCGTTCAGGCCCTTGATGGTGCCGGCCTTGTGCGCGTTCAGCGGCTGTTCCATCTTCATGGCTTCCAGGACGACGATCAGGTCGCCTTCCTTGACCTCCTGGCCCTCCTCGACCGCGACCTTGACGATCGTGCCCTGCATGGGGGAGGCGAGGGTGTCGCCGGAGGCGACCGGGCCGGACTTCTTGGCCGCGCGGCGCTTGGGCTTGGCGCCGGCGGCGAGGCCGGTGCGGGCCAGGGACATGCCCAGGGAGGCCGGCAGGGAGACCTCCAGGCGCTTGCCGCCGACCTCGACGACGACGGTCTCGCGGCTGGTGTCCTCCTCCGCCTCGGCGTCGGCCGGGGCGGTGAAGGGCTTGATCTCGTTGACGAACTCGGTCTCGATCCAGCGGGTGTGGACCGTGAACGGAGCCTGCGAGCCGGTCAGTTCGGGGGCGAACGCCGGGTCCTTGACCACCGCGCGGTGGAAGGGGATCGCGGTGGCCATGCCCTCGACCTGGAACTCGTCCAGGGCGCGCGCGGCCCGCTGAAGGGCCTCGGCGCGGGTGCGGCCGGTCACGATCAGCTTGGCCAGGAGGGAGTCCCAGGCCGGGCCGATCACACTGCCGGCCTCCACACCCGCGTCCAGGCGGACGCCGGGGCCCGAGGGCGCGTCGAACCGCGTCACCGTGCCGGGCGCCGGGAGGAAGTTGCGGCCCGGGTCCTCGCCGTTGATGCGGAACTCGAAGGAGTGGCCGCGCAGCGGCGGGTCGTCGTAGCCGAGCTCCTCGCCGTCGGCGATGCGGAACATCTCGCGGACCAGGTCGATGCCGGAGACCTCCTCGGTCACCGGGTGCTCCACCTGCAGGCGGGTGTTGACCTCCAGGAAGGAGATCGTGCCGTCCTGGCCGACCAGGAACTCGCAGGTGCCCGCGCCCTCGTAGCGGGCCTCCTTCAAGATGGCCTTGGAGGCGCGGTACAGCTCGGCGACCTGCTCCTGGGACAGGAACGGCGCCGGGGCCTCCTCGACCAGCTTCTGGTGGCGGCGCTGCAGCGAGCAGTCACGGGTGGAGACGACGACCACGTTGCCGTGCTTGTCGGCCAGGCACTGGGTCTCCACGTGCCGCGGACGGTCCAGGTAGCGCTCGACGAAGCACTCGCCCCGGCCGAAGGCGGCGACCGCCTCGCGGACCGCGGACTCGTACAGCTCCGGGACCTCCTCCAGGGTGCGGGCGACCTTCAGGCCGCGGCCGCCGCCGCCGAAGGCGGCCTTGATGGCGATCGGCAGGCCGTGCTCCCGGGCGAAGGCCACGACCTCCTCGGCGCCGGAGACGGGGTCCGGGGTGCCGGCCACCAGCGGGGCGCCGGCACGCTGCGCGATGTGCCGGGCGGCGACCTTGTCACCGAGGTCGCGGATGGCCTGCGGCGGCGGGCCGATCCAGATCAGGCCGGCGTCCAGCACCGCCTGGGCGAAGTCGGCGTTCTCCGACAGGAAGCCGTACCCCGGGTGGACGGCGTCCGCGCCGGACTCGCGCGCCGCGTTCAGGATCTTGTCGATGACCAGGTAACTGGTGGCCGGGGTGTCACCGCCCAGGGCGAACGCCTCATCCGCGGCGCGGACATGCAGAGCGTCCCGGTCCGGGTCGGCGTAGACGGCCACGCTCGCGATCCCGGCGTCCCGGCAGGCCCGGGCCACGCGGACAGCGATTTCGCCACGGTTGGCGATGAGCACCTTGCGCAGCATGTCGCGAAATACCTCCAGAAGACCGTGCGGTCCGGTCGCGTTCGCCCGGGCGCGGGCCGTGCCGGGCAGGTGAGCGGATCGAGAGGACGAGTCAGGGGCGTGGGGCACAGGGCGCCGTGGCCGCGTCCGTACGCGTGGTGCGGGCCTGCGCGTGCGGACCCTCAGGACGAGCGGAACCGGGCGGGTGTTCAGGCGGAGGCCGCCTCGGCGCGGTCCGAGGCCAGGGCGTCCACCGTGGCGGCGAGTTCGCCGACGGTTCCGGTGCTGAAGGCGCGGGCGGTCGGCTCCGTCCTGCGGCACAGACCGCTCAGCACCCGGCCCGGTCCGACCTCGACGTACCGCCGCACCCCCAGGCCGGCCAGCGTGCGCACCGTGCCGGTCCACAGCACGGGTGCCGACAGCTGTGTGCGCAGGGCCGCGACGACTTCCTCGGCGCTGGTCACGGGGGCGCCGGTGACGCTGGACACCATGGGTACCGAAGGAGCACGGAAGTCGACCGCCGCCAACGCCTCGGCGAACTCCTCCTCGATGTCACGCATGAGCGAGCAGTGGAACGGCGCCCCCACCCCGAGCGGCACGACGCGTCGGGCGCCCGCCTCCTTCGCTGCGTCGGCCAGGGCCCGGACAGCCTCCGTCTGGCCCGACACCACGGTCTGGGCGGGCTCGTTGTCGTTCGCCACCTCCAGCACCTGGCCCGTGTCGGCGGCTGCCTGGGCGCACAGGGCCCGTACGGTGGGCAGGTCCAGGCCCACCACGGCGGCCATGGCCCCCGGCACCCGCTCGTTGACCTCGGCCATCAGCCGCCCGCGCAGCCGCACCAGGCGCAGGGCGTCCTGCCAGGACAGCGCGTCGGCGCACACGGCGGCCGCGTACTCGCCGAGGCTGTGCCCGGCCACGACGTCGGGCACGACGTCGTGAGCGCGCAGGACGTCGAGGACGACGATCTCGGTCAGGAAGACAGCGGGCTGCGTGACCGCCGTGTCGCGCAGGGCTTCGGCCGGTCCTTCGTGGCACAGCCGCGACAGCGGAAAGCCCAACAGGTCGTCGGCGGCGCGATAGTAGGTGTCGACCAGGTCGGGACGCCGCTGCACGAAATCGGCGCCCATGCCGGCGCGCTGCGAGCCCTGGCCGGGGAAGACGAACGCGGTGGATGCCATCTCTTCGGTGCTTCCTGCTCCGTGACGCACACCTGAAGGCCCCTCCGGGCAGGCCGCCCGTACTGCGGAATACCGCGAGGGAGACTTCCGGCTAATTCCGGATCGGTGGTGGGAGAAGTCGGTCGGTGCTTCAGAGGCTCATCCACGCGAGGTTCTGGAGTCAAGTGCGCGAAACAGCTCGGCAAAGCTTCGTCAGAGGTATGCAAAGTCCAAAGGGCGGTGACAGGGAATTGTTGGGGGAGTGCAAATGTCGGCTTCTGTTCCCGAGCCCTTGCCCTTACCTTTTTATCGCAGGTGTTGGAGATCGGAAACCGGTGCGTAACGGCCGGGAAACCCAAAAGCTCCTCACTGTTCCCGCAGGGGCCGGACCTCAGATTCCGAATGAAGACCGATGAGAGGGGATGCCGTGCGCGTACTGCTCGTCGAAAGCGATCTCCAACTCGCCCGCTGCGTGGCGGAAGGCCTGCGGCGGCAGGGGTTCGAGGTCGACCACGTGACCACGGGAGCCGAGGCGCTGCGTTCCTGCCCGCAGGCCGACGTCGTACTGCTGAACCTCGGTGTTCCCAGCCTCCGGGGTCTGCGTCTGTGCCGCGACATACGTGCCGTCAGCGCCGTGCCCGTCGTGGCGGTCAGCGCCGACGGCAGCGAGGCGACTCGCGTCCGCGCGCTGCGCTCGGGTGCCGATGTGTGCCTCGACAAGCCCTACGGGTTCAGGGAACTGGTCGCTCGCATCGAAGCGGTCACGCGCCGGACACGTGCCGCCCGGCCCCACCGCACCACACCTGTGCACGAGATCTCACCGGTCAGCATCGACGTGGTCGCCCGGGAGGCCCGCGTCGGTGGGCGCTGCCTCGCCCTCACGGAGAAGGAGTTCGACCTTCTCCGACTCCTGGTGTCGCAGGCCGGGACCGTCGTCTCCCGGGACCAGATCATGCTCCAGGTCTGGGGCGAGGCGCACAACAGGCGCAGCCGCACCGTGGACACCCACATCGCCAGCCTGCGACGGAAGTTGGGGGACGCCGGCCGGTGGATCGTCACCGTCCGCGGCGTCGGTTTCCGCTTCGCCCCTCCCGGCAGCCCCACGCCGATCCAACCCGCCGAAGGGCCCGCCCAGAGCGCCATGACACGCCCGGGCGGCCGCGGCGTGGGCTCCCTGGGCGCGACGGCGGCCGTCAGGACCGTCCAGCCCACGATCCCCGCGCGGGATCGGATCGGCCGCGAGCGCCACCTGAGCCGGGCGTCATCCGCCCACCGGATCCACAACTGACACCTGAACGCCGGTAGGCGCCCGTCCAGTGCACGGGCGCCTACCGGTTCGTCCGGCTCACGGGCGGGAGAGAACCAGCATCGCGCAGCGCTCAGCCTGCGGCCGCGTCGTCGGCGGTCACCGTGAACGCCGAGCGTTGTTTCTAGGCCGACCTTGGCCGCATAGGGCAGGAGGACACGGGGCGCCGTCGGGTCCGGATCACCCTGTATGGGCATGGCGAGAACGACCGGCCCCTAGCTGGCGGTGTGCCGTCCGGCTGCGTCGTCTACCTCAGCGTTGGCTCCTCACCGAGGGAATTCCTTCCCTGTAGCGCCTCCGGCAAGCCCCAACTCGGTACGACCAACGGCGCCACCACCCGCAGCAGCCCTGACCGGAGGACACGATCGGAGTTGTGCTCTGAGTAGTTCCTGTCGGCGGTCCAGGGGCGAGGCGGCGCAGCCCGGCACCCCAGCATCGCCCCCGCGACCACCACGCCCACGCTCGCCCACCTTGGTGACACCGCGTTGCCGTGGTTCGCCGGCTCGGCCGACTCCGCACGGGTTGCGCACACGGCTCCCGACGAGCTGCTCACCGCGTGGGGCTTCGCCCAGGACCTGATCGAGTTCCTCGTCGGCTCCGGTCATCACGCGCAGGCTTGTGAGCTGTGGGAACGCGTCCAGGAACGCAACTCGCGCCACCAACAGGCGTTCACCGCGGGTCAGATCATGGCCCACGCGGGTGAGTGGCCTCGCCGGCACACGCTCGAAGTTCGGGTGGAGCACCTCAGTCCTGCGTCTGCGGTAGAGCCGCACGGCGCCAGCCCAGGATGCTCCTTCAGGATGTCGTCGGTCGTCGCACACTCTCGTTCTCGTCTCCGCAGGCACCCCTTGGACCACACGACCAGGAGGAACCAGTGTCATATCCGCAACCGCTCACCCCCGAGGAGAGGCTCGCCGACGCGAAGAAGCAGCTGAGCCTCCCGCCTATCGTCGCGATCTGCGGCTCCACCCGCTTCATGACCGAGATGACCGAGGCCGATCTGCGGGAGACCAAAGCCGGCAAGATCGTCGTCAAACCGGGCTGTGACATGAAGTCGCCGCACGACCTTTGGTCCGATCCTGTCGAGGCCGAGGCGCTGAAGGTTCGACTCGACGATCTGCACCGAGCGAAGATCCGGCTCGCTGATGAGGTGCTCGTAGTCGGCGACTACATCGGAGACAGCACCCGGGCCGAAATCGCCTACGCCCGGTCGCTGGGCAAGCCCGTGCGGTTCACGCACCCCGAAGTCGACCCTGACGCCTGACCGCCCGCTGCCACCTCGACGACCAGGGCCGGCAGCCTGCTTGGGCTTCTTGCCGCGCCTCACGCTGTGACGATCGCTGTGTGGGCGTGGGATCTCTCGGATGACCAGTGGGGCGTGCTGGAGCCGCGGTTACCCGTTGTGCGAAGACCGACCCCGCCGTCGGGATTCCGGTCGGGCAGGGCGGGTCTCGGCATCAGGGGTGCACGCCGCCGCCCGAGCGGGTTCTGTGGGCTGTCCGGAGCAATCCAGCCCGCTCCCGCTTGTGCCTGCTGGGAGGCACCCCCACCGTGCAGGACCATGGGCCTCGTCAAGACGCAGGGCCGTGTGTGCGTGGTATGGAGGCGAACCGACCGATGGACAGAGCTGGACGCCCCGATCGTAGATCGCTGCTTGCCGGCGGACTTGCGGTCGCCACGGCGGCGCTCGCGGGGTGCTCACCGACGATGGCCGCCTCGTCGGCGACCAGCGCCTCGCCGGAAGCGCGGCCCACGACGCCCGCCTCGGCGTTCGCGCGACTGATGGAAGGCAACAAGCGCTGGGTCACCGGAAACCTTCAACACCCCGACCGGGATCCGAACCGGCGTCAGTTCGTCGCCCAGGAACAGCGGCCTTTCGGAGCGATCCTGTCGTGCATCGACTCCCGAGTGCCGCCTGAGGTCCTCTTCGACACGGGCCTGGGTGACCTTTACGTGATGCGCACCGGTGGGGAGGCGGTCGGCCCTGTGGTCACCGGCTCTGTCGAGTACGGGCCCATGACGAGTGGCACCCCTCTCATCGTGGTCCTCGGCCATCAGCGCTGCGGTGCCGTCAAGGCGGCGTACACGTCCCTTCGTGACGGCAAACCGCTGCCCGGCAACCTGCAGGCGATCGTTAAGGCCCTGCAGCCGGCGTACCAGCAGGCCGTCCGGAAGGGTGGGGCCGACCCGGTCGAGACCATGGCCCGCGCCCAGGTCACGTTGACCGCGGCCGATCTGCGATCCAACCAGGACCTGGCCCCACTCGTGAGAAAGGGCGCCCTTGCCGTCGTCGGTGCCTACTACTCGCTCGACACCGGCAAGGTGGAAGTCCTGGCCGGCGCACCCTCCTGACCGGTCGGACCAGTCGAACGGCCGAAGAGGCACTGATGGACGCGGACTGCGAGTACGGCACGATGCTGAGCGAAGTGGCGAATGAGCTGATGCGGGCAGGTAGCTATGTGCTTAAAAACGGCTCCCGTTGGTAGACGCGCGTGCCGTCCCGCTCGGTAAGGACTGTGCCAGCCGGACTCGTTGCTGCTGCCGTGCCGGATGTCGATGGCGTCGATCTCCCGGTCCGGGTTGTGGCCGCCGTCGAACGGGCCGCTCACGTACGGCACCCCCTGTCGTGTGCCCGTCCTGGCCAACGTGTTCTTCCAGCCAGTCCAGTTCGGCCCACGCCTCGCCCGCACGCCTCTTCTCCAGCGTCACCTCGACCTACCCGACGGCGTAGCCGATCGACTGGTGCTCGAACGGTGTGCCGCCTCGGGCAGCGATCAACGCGTTCACGCCCTCGGCGTGTCCGTTGCTGCCGGGAGGGGGAGCGCGAGCCGTCGCCCACGGATTCGTGAGCCGTCTGTGCCTGCTCCGTCAGGGCCGATACCCTGGACGGGATCGGGTGGAGACCAGAACTCGACGACATGGGGGGCCGGTCAGTGGCAGCGGTGATCTCGGTGTCCGTGAGGGGCGCGTTACTCGGGTTGGACGATCCGGAGCGGATACGGGGCGAACTCGAGGCGGAGACTGGTCTGGAATGGCGCCGCGATGAGGTCGACCAGGGGTGGGTACTGACCGGCGGCATCGTCGAGATCCTGCTGGTGGCCGCCGTCTCCAAGCTGACCGAGGAGGCCCTCGGCGCGGCCCTGGACGCCACGAAGCGGGCCGTCGAGCGGTGGCGTGCGGGCCGGTTGGATCCGCCGCAGGCCGAGATCGAGGTCAGGCCCGCGCCGCTGTCGACTGCCGACGCCCCGGCGGGTACCCCGGGCGAGGGCCGGGCCGAGGGATCCGAGGGAGTGAACGGCTGAGATGGCCTCACGCGCACTGGTGATCGCACCCGGCGAGTACCAGCCGGGCTCGAACATCCCCGGCTGGCCCACCATCGCCGCGAGCGGACGTATGTACCGAGAAGTCCTCGCAGGTGACGAGCTCTGGGGCGCCGACGGCTGCCGGGTGCTCGACCCGGACGAGGCAGGGACGATCGACGGGGTCATGCGCGCCTTGGAGGAGACCGCCGCCGAGGTCGGCCCTTCGGACACCCTGCTCGTCGTCTACGTCGGCCACGGAGCCTGCTGGGGCGACGTCCCCGCCGGGGACCAGGTGCACTTCTCGGTGGGCACGTCCCAGGACCGTGCTCCGTGGACGTGGTTGAACAGCTGGTACGTGTACCGCGCCATGCGCAAGTCCGCGGCTGGGCTGAAGGTCCTCATCGCCGACTGCTGCTACTCCCACAGGCTGGGAGACCTGGGCCCGGCCGGGGAGGAGCCGAAGCTGCCGGGGGTGATGGGCCGCCAGTTCGAAGGAACCTGCGTCCTCAGCGCCCTCGGCCAGGATGCGGCGCTCGCCGGTCCGCTCGCCTCCGCTGCGGGGTGTCCCGGTCTCCCGGCACCGTTCGACCAGTGCACCCCGTTCAGTGGACACTTGCTCAACGTCCTCGCGCGAGGCACTCGGGACCGCAAGGACCACCTCACCTTCGGATTGCTCCGGGAGGCCATCAAGGCCGAGATGGAGAAGTGCACCGCAGGACATCCGCAGCCGCGCATGGTGCTCAGGGACGCTCCCGACGGAACTCAGATCTTCACCAACCGGATGGCCGCCGACCAGCGTGTGGATCCGTCGCTGCCCACCGATCGGCACGGCTGGATAGACTGGTTGAAGGGCGACCCGGACGCGCGTATCCCCTACCTGCTGAAGGACGAGTGCACCACCGCCGACGTCGTCGCCACCCTCTGCGACAGAGGGGATGACGACAGCCTGAAGCTGGCCGAGCACATCGATATACGCGCGAACGAGGCTTACCGTTCTCCGGACACCTTCGCCAGGTACTTCAGTCGGATGGAGCGTCGGGCAGCTTGAGCGTCACGCATGAGTAGGGCACGACCCGGAGCCGAGGGCTGGCTGGATGACGATCGGACGTGGAGCGTCCGATATTCCTGGGTGACCCGGAGCAGCACCGAAGAAATCGCGGCGCGCGTGCAGGCCCTTCGGAAGGGTGACGAGAGCAGGGGCGAGCCGCCTCGTCCCGCCGTCGCGATCCGGGTGCTGTACGCCTTCGCGATCCAGCGGCCGACCGACCAACTGATCGAAGCAGCAGCCAGCTTCCACTTCTACGACGCGGTGAACGTCCTGGCCACGGCGGCTTTGTGGCGAAGCATCGGCGATGCGGCAGACCTGGCGTGCCGTCAGTCGGAGATCGACGCCGCCGGCTCCGCGGACGCGGCCGGGCAGGGAGAGCGGCAGCAGCCGGAACCCGAGATTTCCGAGTACCGGCCCTCTGCGCTGAGCAAGGGCATCGTGCACGATGTGGCTCGTCAGCGCACGGCGCTTGATGTGGCCGCGTTCGTTCGGGAGTTGCGCGCGCGGGGCAAGCAGAACCTTGTCGAGGCCACCCTGAACACGTTCAGCGAGAACCGGACCCTGCTCGACACGGCGCTGCTGTATCTCGCGCTGCGCGACGAAGGGTGCTCACAGGAGGCTGCGGACCTTCTGGGACGGGCCGTACAGAGGATCAACGCTTCCGGTGCGCGGCAGTCCGACACGACGACTCCGGCCGGGCTCAACGACCTGGTCGCGGCCCTGCGCATGCTCAGCCCGGTCGAGCCGGTGCTGGAGAAGTGGATCGACACGCGGCTGTGCGACACGGACCTGGTGGAGACCACCAGGGATACCGTCGCAAAGCTGATCTCGGGTTCGGAACACAGCCCGGACTCCTTCATCGACCATGTCGGCAGGCGGTTGCAGTACCACAACGTGGCCGCCGTCTGCCGGAAGTTGGCGGAGAGCGACCCGGAGCGATGCGAGGCGGTCCTGAATCAGGCTGCGGCACGCGAGGAGCTGTATGAACTCGCCGAGATCATCAGCCGCTGGCAGAGGTTCGAGACCGTGGCAAGGACCAAGGTCGACCTGTATCCCAAAGTCGTGGCCCGTGGCACGGCATGCGCCACCGGACCGCGCTCCCCAGCCGAAATCGACAGGCTCGTAGCAGAATTGAGAAACATCGACGCCGACCCGGAGTGCTGGCGCCTGTTGTACATAGCCGCAGCGGAGCACATCGACGGCCGAACCGGTGGCGACCTGGTGCGACTGCAGACGAAGATCGAGCGCTCCCGGGACATGTACCGGGTGGCGCGCACAGTCGCCCGCCGACTCACCGCCGGACTGCTGAGCGGGAGTGTCGACCCCGGGGTGTTCGTCGACTATGTCACGGCGCAGCAGGTGCAGGGCAACCGTGGCAGGATCGCTGCGGACCTGGCCTGCAAGGAGCTGTCGGATCCCTCCGATCCCGAGTTGGCCGGGGTGCCGATGGGCGGTGTCGTCGCCGAGACAGCCGCCCGCCTCTACGGCAACGGAACCGGTCGGGGCTGGAGCCAGGAGAAGGCTTGGGACTTGCTGGAACGCTGTCTGGAGAACGAGCAGCGGATCGCCCCTGCGGACGTGGTGGCGATCAGCGAGCAGTTGCGCGCCAGCCGGATGGACGGACAGCGCCGGCGTTTGCTGTACCGGGGAACGGTCGGCCGGTGGGCGGACGCGGTGCGCCGTCAGGAAACAGTGAGGCTGTTGCAGAGGAGGGGCTTGGAGGAGGAGGCCGAGCAGGTGGTGGAGTCGGTGCACTAGCCCTCTGCGTGACGTTACGGCTGCGGCTCCTCGGACCGTTCCTGCTCCCGTTCGCGGAGCTGTGAGGTCGGCGGCGGCAGCAGGGGCTCCACTCGCCCGATATGACGTTTCGAGGCCCACACCATGCCGCAGAACGTCATCAGGGCCATGATCCCCACACCTCCGCCCCACAGATAGAACGCGCGATGGTGTGGGGCGCCCGGCTCCGGGTTGCCGAACAGGGTGCACACCAGCAGCAGTGCCAGCATGCCGAGAAGGTATGCCGCAGCTTGCGCTGCCGGGTCGGAGCCAAGTCGGCGAAAGCGCGTCACATGCTCCCGGGCGTCGTAGAACCGTCCCAGCGTGGGGAACTGCCGTGCCAGTACCGGCAATCCGAGTAGCAGCACGCAGCCGGCGGCGAGCACGGCCATCCCGTGCCACAGGTCTGTCCAGCCGGCTCCGTACAGGATCAACGCGATGAGGACGAAGCTGATCCAGGCCGCGTGCCGGCGGACCCGATTGCGGCTCGGTGAGACCGGCGGCAGCTTGTCGCGCAAGGAGACCAGGGCCACGCCGGGAACGGCGTACACGACGAGAGTCAGTACCCCGTCGGCCGCGACCAGGGTGTGCCATCGCCCGCCCATCGCGAGCAGTGCGACCAGTCCGACGACGAAGTCCACCGCCAGCACCAGCCAGTAGACGTCCCTGCCGCGCAGGGTGGTTGTGCGCATTGTCTGCAGGCCCCGGTGGGTGAGATGGGCGCGGCTGAGCGTGGCGACCTCGCGGGTCAGGGCATGAGTGAAGACCAGCCCGGCGCCCATGGGGGAGAGCACCGAGTTGATCCGCAGACACCATCCGAGCCAGGCCATCGAAGAGGCGAAGGCGAACTGGGTGTAGGGGGAGTCCGGGTGACCCGGGTCCCACTGCCCGTGGCGAGAGTTGAAGACGATCTGGAGGAGGATGTAGAGCACGGTGGTGCCGACGATGGTGCCGTAGACCGCCCAACGCAGCCGGCCGGACTCGGTCAGCCGACCCTCGGCCTTGACGTTTCCGGCGAAGTCCAGCGGGCCCTGGAACCCCACATAGGCGTAGATCACCCCGCTGTCCACCACGGCGGCCAGGACCGCGCCGAACCCCCCGGCGCCACCGGACCCGTGCTTGGCCTCGCCCCCGCCTCCGTGATGATGATCGAATCCAGACAAGATGAACAGGACGATGGTGAGCAGCGGGACCATGACCTTCACGACGGTCAGCCAGGAGTTGCCGATCCGCACCAGCCGCGGGACCAGCAGATTGGTCGCCGAGATCACCGCCATCAACACCAGTGTGCAGACCCAGCCCCAGGCGGTCAGGGTGGTCCCGGACCCCATCAGCGTGGGCATTTTGGAGGAGAGGCCTTTGGTCATGGCCATGGACTCACTGGCGGCGTTTATCGCGTAGAAGATCCACAGCCCCGCCGCGGCCACGATCGCCACCAGCGGCCCACTGCTCTGCAGCGGAAGGAAGATGAGCCCTCCGGTTTTCGGGGCTGCCGTACCCAACTCCACCATGACGCCGGCCACGACCAGCATCACCAGCCCGCCGATCAGCCAGGCCCACGGAGCATAGGCACGGGCCTTGTCGTAGGCGTCGACGGCGCCCAACAGCCAACCGGAGCCGATCGACCCGCCGGCCGCAAGTCCGAAGAGCTGGAACAGCGAGAGCCGGCGCGCTTCGTCGGAGGGTATGGACTCCTTCGACTGGCCGCTGGTGGGCCGCACCTGCAAAGCCATCCTGCTCTCCCCCGAGTAGCGTCCGCTGATGGTTGGCACCTGGTGTGACGACAGGTTACAACTCGCAGTCGGCTTTGTTTGATGCTACGTCAGGGCACCTGAGAATGACGTGGTGTTCGGGGTTGCGGCCCGAGAGGTGGCGTGGCTGGATCCGCGGCCCAGCCGGGCGGAACCCCTCGCCGCGGCGCGCGGCCCGGTCACCCGCCCGGCTCGCCCTGCACGGACCGCGCCCGGCCCGCCGAGTCTGCCTCGTCGGGCGTGCCGCGAGCGGCCTGGCCCCGACCGGCGCCGTCCCCTCCCGGCCCCGCGTGTTGTCAGGGAGCCGGGGCGTGGTCTGTGTGGCGACCGCTGCTCCTTGCGGGCCTTGCCAGCCGCCGCGCCACGGTACGGGTCCCGGGCGGCAACCGGGTGCCACCTGTGCCCGCCCGGACCCTTCACCAGAGCGAAAGCCGCCTCCGCCCAGCCGGACTCCGGCGGACTGTTCTGGGTCACTGTCACTGAGGAAGGATCGGTACCACGGCAGGGACGAGCACAGGAGTTCCTACTCCGGCCGGCCGGTGCGGGTGAGGCGCCGGCGATCACCGGTTGCCCAAAGCCTCCCCGGCTGCTTCAGCGAAGTCGTCGACGAGCGGGGCGCGCCGGGACGCCACCCCAGGCCCGCGCACCCCCGGCCTTGGCGGCACAGGTGCTGATCGCTGTGGCATGCCGCGGCTTGGGGGCTGCGGCGTGGGTCGTCAGCCGAAGTCCTTTGCGTGGTCGCGGGCCCACTGCGCGAAACTGTGGCCGGGCCGCCCCAGCACCCTTCGCGCGGTCGGCGTGCACGGCGACCCGCCCGTCGCAGCCAGGGAAAGAAACTGCAGGATCGCATCGACAGTTGCTGGATCGGAAAAGCGACCGTAGTGCTCGCGGGCCTGGTCCGGGGACAGTTCCTCGATACGCAGCCTCCTGCCGATCGCCTGCCCGATCTGTTCCACCTGACGGCGCTGCGAGATCAGTTCGGGTCCTGTCAGCATGGCCGCGCTCGTTGGAGCGGTCGTGACGGCGTCCTCGGCGCCGATGCCCAGTGCCGTGACCGCGACGGCGGCGACGTCGCGTTCGTGGACCGGCGCTGTGACGGCGTCGGGGTGGACCAGCCGCACCGTGCCGCTCGACCTGATCGACTCCGCCCAGCGCAGGCTGTTACTTGCCAGGACCAGGGGCCGCACCGGCGTCCAGGGCAGGCCGGCGTCCGACAGTGCGGCCTCGACCGCACGGTGCTCCTGGGCGATCGCGTTGTGCTCCATGCCCGGCAGCAGAACACTGCCGGAGGAGAGCAGCACGACGCGCTCAAGGCCCGCCTCTGCTGCCACCGTGGCAAAGCCTTCGGCGCTGGCCGGCGGGGCGTAGAGAAACACCCTGCGCACGCCGTCGAGAGCGGGGCGCAGCGTGTCGGGCCGGGTGAGGTCGGCGGTCACGACTTCGGCCGCGGCGGGCAGGTCGGAGCCAGACCGCGGGTCGCGCACCGAGGCACGAACGGGTTCACCGACAGCGAGCAGCTGGTCGACGACATGACGACCGATGCCGCCTCGGGCTCCGATGACCAGAGTGGTCATGATGTGCTCCTCTCGCAAGATCAGCCCCGGCGAGGGTGAGCACAGGCACGTCGGCGACCCGCGAAACGAGCAGGAACCGGTTACAACCCGGCTGACGTGCAACGCGGTGCCACAGGGCGCTCAACCTCGACCGGATGCGTTCCGGTACTCGCGCCTCAGGGCCACCGCAGTGACGGGCGAAGCGTTCCGACGCCGCACTTCGCCTACCGGAACCGTAGCACTGTCCGCGCGGCGAGCACGGCCGCACGGCGAACCGGGCGATCAGCACCTGTCCTGTGCGGCGTCGGCGCGGGCTGCGCCGCGCCCGGCAGGCTGCAGCGGTCAATCGGCAGCCAGAATTCATGCCCACCCGACCCGAGCCAAACGATCATGTTCGGTCAGCGGATGGTGTCTCAGCAATGGACCGGTCAGGCCTGTTTGTGCTCGGTTGGTCGGCAATGTGTCAGTGGCCGCTTCGGATTCCCCACTGGCAGCCACCTGAGGGGGGACTTGTCTGGCCGCGTCCATGTGACCGTCCGTGACCCCAGGTCGGGATCATGCCGGCGACCAGTGTCCGACGAGGCGGTGGCCGCCAGCGTCCGCGGAACGGCCTGATCGGGCCCGCGGCAACGCGCGCAGCGGGCCGCAGAGCCCTTCTCGATCCCGTGCGTCGCCTGTCACCGCAGCCGGTCGAATGCCTGGTCGGCATCGGCTACGGCCTCGGGGTGGACGTCGTGGGCGGTTCGACCGTCGGCGATCTTTCGCCAGTTGGTTCGGGCGAGCACTCGTTGGACCGCGAGTACCTGGGCGGCTAGCAGGCGTGCCTGGATGCCTTCACCGAGGGCGTCCGCCAGTGCCTCCTCGTCCTCGAGCTGGTACCGCGTGAGCCGTCCTGCCAGGCTCGGTGTGGTGAAGACCAGCCGATGGAACGCCACCACCTGCGGATGGTCATTGAGGCCGGTGACAGGGTCGTACCGATCGAGGCCGGCCCGGAAGTGCCGGTGCAGCGCCGTCACCGGATCGGTGCCGGACTTACGGTCGCGTACGACGCGTGCTGCCTCGCCCTGGTGGTCCGCGAACCGGTGCAGCACCAGGTCTTCCTTGGTGGGGAAGTACCGGAAGAGGGTCGGCTTGGAGACCTCGGCCGCCGCGGCGACGTCATTGACCGAGACGCGGTCGAAGCCGCGCTCGAGGAACAGCGAAATGGCCGTGTCGGCGATGACGTCGCGCGTCCGCTCCCTCTTCCGGGCCCGCAGTCCCGTCGGCTCATTCATCTGACCACCGTAACATTCGTAACCGAGTTGCTTTTTTAACCGAGTAACGTTTCTATGGACGCATGAATCAGACAGACACTCCTCCCGTGCTCGTCACTGGGGCGACGGGCCGGATCGGCCGCGTCGTCATCGACCATCTCCTCGACGCCGGCGTGCCGGTCCGCGCCCTGACCCATCGTTCCGAGGCGGCAGCGACGCTGCCGGCGAGGGTCGAGGTCTTCACCGGCGACCTCACCGTGCCCGAGTCGCTCGACCCGGCGTTGAAGGGCGCCGGTGCGGTCTTCCTCGTCTGGACGGCACCGCCTCAGACCGCCGAGGCGGTCGTCGAGCGACTGGCGGCCCACGTGCGGCGGATCGTCTTCCTCTCCTCCCCGCACCAGACGCCGCACCCCTTCTTCCAGCAGCCCAATCCCATGGCTGCGCTGCACGCCGACATCGAGCGGCTCATCGCGGCCACCGGACTCGAGTCGACGGTCATCCGGCCGGGGATGCTCGCGTCGAACTCGCTGGCCTGGTGGGCGCCCGCGATCCGGGCCGGCGAGGTCGTCCGGTGGCCTTACGGCGCTGCCGAGACCGCGCCCGTCGACGACCGCGACGTTGCAGCCGTCGCGGCGCGGACGCTCCATCAGGACGGATATGTCGGAGGCGACTACGTCCTGACGGGCCCCGAACCGCTGACTCAGGCCGCGCAGGTGGGCGTCATCGGTGACGTCCTGGGGCGACGGATCGCATTCGAGGAGATGACGCCGGACGAGTTCCGGAGCCTGTCGGCGGGTACGGCGCCCAGCTCGGTCATCGACATGCTGCTCGCCGCGTGGAGCGCGGCGGTCGGCCGGCCCGCATACGTCACCACCGCGGTGGCCGACCTCCTCGGGACGGCGCCGGGAACGTTTCACCAGTGGGTCGCCGACCACGCCACCATGTTCACGGAGGCTCCGGAGGGTTCGTGACCTACCAAGATCGACTCAGTGCCAACGGCTGTACCGCCGATGTTCCAAGCGACGCCAATCCCGCGATCACGAAGGCGGTGCGCCCACAGGGCAACACCGAGATCCGCTGATCCGCCTCACTACCGTCGGGCCCGTTCCTCCTGCTGGAGGGCCGGGCCCGACGCGCTGCACCTCGGTGAACGGCTGCATGTACCACCGGCCGCAGGCCTGGCCGACAAGGTGCGCACCGCACGCCGACTCGGCAGCCTGTGGGTTCTGCATCTGGCCGAGGAGGAGATCGCCTCGGTTGCCTACGCCTTCTACCTGCGCTGGATGGCCGGTTCGGTCGCGGAGGCCAACCGGTTCGCCCGCCAGTACGGTGTCGCCTGCCGTGCCACCGGCTCGACGGGCGGCCTGCACCTGACCAGGCTGCCGTGAACCCCTGTCTTCGCCCTGTCGGGCGGGCTGGGCGGCGACGGTGGTGACGAGAAACCCGGCCGGGATTGTCGGTGGCCGGGCCCACGGACTCCGCGTGGGCCCGGCGAACACCGTCTGCGAAGCGCGGAAATACGGCTCAGCCGCAAGTGGTTCGACCGCGCCACTTGGACCCGCGCCGTCAATGATGCTGGCTACACCCGTCGCTGACCCGCCCAAGAGCGGCCACCGCCCACCTACAGAGGTCTGCGCCCAACCCTGGTGCCCAGTTACGCCGCACCACCGCGGAGTGGGCCGTCATGGCGCCGGCGGATGCGGGGGCGATGCATCCGCATGTGCAGCGGATGTGCAGCTTGAGCTGGGGAACGCTCACCGCGCAGCGTTGTCCGGGCGCTCGGCTCCGTCGAGCAACCCCCGGACCGCGTCGTTGAATCCAGCTGTGTCGGTCAAGCCGAAGGCGACACGCTGGAGCAGGAATCCGTGCAGCAGACCGATCAACACCCGTGCGCCGCTCTCCGGCTCCACGCTTTGGACAGCGCCCGCCGCTTGTCCGCGGCGCAGGGCGTCGGCGATGCTGCGGCGGACCCTTTCGAAGCCCTCCAGGGCGCGGGCGTGCACGCCGTCGTTGCGCAGCAGTTCCGACCAGGTCTGCACGACGCACTGCAGCAGTTCCTCGACCGGCACCACCTGCCCTGCGGCGTCCGTGACGGTCTCGGCACTCAGTGCCTGAAGGGAAGCGGTGACCAGGTCGCCCAGGGAAGGGGCGTCAGCGGCCACGGCCACCCGCTCCATCGGCTCGAAGATCAGCCGGAAGGCGTCCGCGGCGATGGCCAGGATGATCTCCTCCTTGCTCGCGAAGTAGCGGTAGGGGGCACCCGCAGAAACACCGGCTGCGGCGGCGATGTCCGGCATCGAGGTCTGGTGGAAGCCGCCCCGCGCGAAACACCGGCGCGCTGCCGCCACGATCTCCGCGCGCTTGGCTTCCCGACGCTCGGGCGTGATGCGCGGCATGGTCGGCCTCCCTCAAAGTGAATGCTCGTTCATCTTGACAGGGCACGATATCGGACCCATCGTAAAAATGAAAGACCATTCACGGAAGCGGGGATCTTGATGAGCATCGAGCTGACCATCGGCACCTACCGGTACGAGCACACCGAGGCGCTCTTCGACGGCCGCGTGAAGATCGACGGGGTGGACGCCACCCTTGAGACGGAGCCCCTGGTCTCGGACCTCTTCCGGCACATGCT
Organism: Streptomyces sp. NBC_00557; assembly: GCF_036345995.1. Lineage (NCBI taxonomy): Bacteria > Bacillati > Actinomycetota > Actinomycetes > Kitasatosporales > Streptomycetaceae > Streptomyces > Streptomyces sp. NBC_00557. Next base: position 93,810 of record NZ_CP107796.1, on the reverse strand, counting down.
CGAAGGCCGCTACGACATAGCGGAACTAGGCCTGACCTACTTCCTGCGCACCTTCGACCTGGACGACGCCCCCTTCCTGGCGCTGCCGATCTTCCCGAACCGCAACTTCCGGCACTCCGCCATCTTCGTGAACACCGAGGCAGGCATCGAGAAGCCCCAGGACCTCGCCGGCAAGACACTCGGCGAGTTCGCGCTCTTCGGACACGACGCCGGGATCTGGCCCAAAGGCATCCTGTCGGACGAGTACGGCGTGACCGTCGACCAGTGCCGCTGGGTCATCGGCGGCACCAACCATCCCATCCCCGCATTCGACTGGCTCCCGCAGCCAGTGCCGGACGGCGTCCACGTGCGGCACGCCGACCACGGCCAGACCCTGGGCGCCATGCTGGAGTCCGGAGAGATCGACGCGCTCATCTCGGTCGACGTGCCCCAGGCCATGTTGCGGGGATCGACGAAGATCGCCCGGCTCTTCCCCGACTATGAGAACGTCGAGCGCGACTACTACCGGCGCACCGGGATCTTCCCCCCGATGCACATCGTCGCGGTCCGCAAGGACCTGGTGCACCGTTCCGAGGATCTGCGCTCGGTCTACCGCGCCTTCGTCAAGGCCAAGGACCTGGCCGAACGCACATACATCGAGGACGCCGCGAAGCAGCACATGAGCCTGGTGACCCCCTGGTTCAGCAGCCTGCTCGAACACAACCGCAGCCTGCTCGGCGAGGACTGGTGGCCCTACGGCATGCGCGCGAACCGCAAGGCGGTCGACACCTTCCTGCGCTACCACCACGAGCAGGGCCTCTCCAAGCGCCTGCTGACCAGCCGCGACATCTTCATCCCCGAGTTCCTCGACACCTAGTGCTGCAACGGTGCCTGCCGTGGCTGACGGCCAGGATGGTCGTTGGTGCGGTTGTGGGTGGGGAACTTGCTGATGTGCAGGTTGTGGGCGCCGTGAACTGGACGCCGCCGTGGACGGCCAACTGCGCCTGGTTGAGGAGGCCGTCGGCAGGGTGGACCGCACGATCGCCATGCAACTGGGCGAAGACGTACGAAGGTTGCTGGCCTCCGCGCTGCCGGACGAGGTACTCCTCACCGTGTGGCGTGGCACCACGAGCGGGTACTTCACCGCCGAGACCTTCCCATGACCACCGCGACGCCATGCGCGTTTCGTGCAGCGCACGCGCGAATCGTGCACTCGCCGGAGACGGTCCACCGCTCCGTCGGAACCCGGCTGAGCATGGGCGCCTCCCAAGCAGCCGAACGCATCGCATGGACGCCCTACTCCCGCAAAGCCATCGCCATGGCGGAGACACGCTCGGAGCAGAACGGTTCCGAGCGCATCGACTGCGACGACCTGCTGATCGGCCTTGCCCAGGTCGGTCGCGGAGTGGCCGCCAACGTCCTGACCGAGGCCGGCTTCGACCCAGCCGCCCTCAACGCCACGACGGCGGACACCCACACATCCCAGAACAGCTGAACCACCACCCACTGCACCAATGCCCAAGGGGCCGCCGACCTCACGGTCGGCGGCCCCTCATGGCTCGTACTCCCCAATCCCCCCACGCCGTTCAAAACCGGATCAACCGAGGAAGAAGAGCAGCTCTGGCCGAATCCAGGAAGGCCCATCAGGGGCGGGGTCGCCCGACTCCCGGGCCAGCGCCTCGGCCGCGCGCGCCGCCTGCCCGGCCCGGCTTCGTTCGGTGCCGGACAGGTCGGCGCTGCGGCTCACGACCGCGACGGTGGCCAGCAGCCGGGTGCGCAGTTCGGCGGGGCCGGCGGGACCGAGCGCAGGGAGCGTACGCTCGGCCGCCGCGACGACGGCGCGGGACTGCTCGGGGTCGTCGGCCCGGCTCCAAAGGGCCGGTACGTTGTAGGCGCCGATGACGCGGGCGGTCAGGGCGATGTCTCCGGTGCGCTCCGCGGCCTGGCCGGCGGCGAGGCGGTCGCGCCGCGAGTGGACGAGGGCGTCACCACCGGCCAGGGCCAGGGTGCGCGCCAGTTCGACAGTGGTGCGCGGGCCGAGCCGTACTCCGGCGGTCCACACGGTACGCGCGGGCTGGAGCGTCGTAGCTCCGTGGAGGATGTCCGTCTCCAGGGGCCGGAGGCCGGCGCCGGGGTCGAGCCCGAGCTGGTCCGCGAGCATCGTGCGGGCGCGGCGGAGGGTGGCCAGCGCGTCCGCCTGCCGGCCCGCCCGGTGCAGTGCGCGGGCCAGCAGTCCCCAGGCGGGCTCGCGCCAAGGGCCGGGCGGGGCAGTGCGCATGACACTGGCCCCACTCGGCGCGCAGGACAGAGCTGCAACCCCTGGCCGTCTACTGAGCTTCACCAAGTGATGTCGCGGGCTGGGTGCTCTGAGCTGCGGGGCAAGGCGTTGGCAGGGCAGTGCGGGGTCGAGATCAACAGCACCTCAGCGTTGCCGGGCAACCCACGCTGGCAGAGCTGCCAATCCGTCGAGGCGCAGATCTGCTCCGCTGTCATCGCCATCATGGAGATACGCCCAGGGTCCGCGGCGCAGCAGCGCCGCTCGCATCCCGACCTTCTTCGCCGGGGTCACATCCCGCTCGACCCGGTCCCCGACGTACAGGATTTCCTCTGCCGGGAACGGCGCGGCTGTCACCAGTCGCTCGAAGAACTCCGGATCGGGCTTGCTGACCCCCCACTCCGCGCTGGTGGCCACCAGGTCCACCGGCAATCGGAGGGACTGCAGATCTTGCCCAGCTCGCGCTGGCTGGTTCCCGGCAATGCCCACCCAGACACCGAGGCTGCGGAGCTCCTGAAGGCAGGCTCGGGCATCTGGGTAAAGGTCTTCTTCGCGGATTCGATCCGGCACTCCGGCCTCCTTCCGCAAGCGGTCCTCGACTCGGAAGTCAAAGCCGGGTCGAACCGTCTCGAACGCCTCAACGAAGCTCCCACCAAGTGCAATCGATGCTCCGATCAGCGCCGAGAAGGTATGCCGCGGCACCCCCAGCCAGTCAGCCCAGCCGCCGAATAGTGCGGTTTCATCGACCAGCGTCTCCCCGACATCGAACACCACAGCGCGCACCATGCCCGTCACCCTAACGGGGCTGTCACTCCCTCTTCCGGGCATCCGCTGCCAAGAACCGCCTACTGGTGTGATCTTGTGGGTCTCAGCTCCGCTGCGGCCTGTCTCCGCAGTTCAACGCCCTGTCCGCGACATCACGCGGCGAAGCTCAGTAATTACGCCCTCAGCTACCTGCCCGTGAGCCTGCCTGCCATCGCCGCAGGCGCCGGCACCCAGTACTACGGGCTGCCCCCGCCGCCCACGCCGTCACTCGCTGTCCTGTTCGCTGTCGCAGGGTTGGCAACGGGCTACGGCCGGAAAGACCCTCGAGGACCTGACCACCGCGCTGGTCTCCGCCCTGCCCGAACACCGAATATCGCGTCGGCGACCCGACAACAGTCCCCTCTCGACGACTCCTATTGCCCCAGCCAGGACAGCGAGGTCAGACCGCTGGTGAGACGCCTACGGGTGCGTGTCCGTGATCGCGATGACCTCGTCGAGGCGGTCTCGGGCGGCCTGCAGATCTTCGATCTTGGCCTGGATGCGCTCGCGCTCGACGCGCAACATGGCTCGTTGTTCGGCGTCGGTGTGGCCAGCGTCCCAGCACGGAAGGAGTTCGGTGATCCTTCGGCTGGTCAGGCCGGCGGCGTACATCTGCTGGAAGAAGCGGACCCGGGGGATGGCGTCGTGGCGGTACAGGCGCTGGCCGGACGGGCTGCGCTCCGGGGTGAGCAGTCCCTGCTGCTCGTAGTAGCGCACGGCGCGCACCGAGACGCCGGCACCTCGTGCCACCTCGCCGATGCGGATCAACCGCTCGGTCCGGTCCGCTGTGACGGACATGGTGATTCCTCTCACCCTGGCTCTGACGGCCCGGCACTTGCCTCTGACGTTAGCGTCAGGTTTTAGCGTACCGGACATGGATATCAACGACTCCGTCGCCCTTGTCACCGGAGCCAACCGAGGCTTGGGCCGTGCCTTCGCCCAGCGCCTGCTCGAACGGGGCGCCCGCAAGGTCTACGCGACGGCCCGCCGACCGGAGACCGTGGACCTGCCCGGGGCCGAGGTGCTGCCCCTCGACATCGCCGATCCGGCATCCGTGAGGGCCGCCGCCGAGGCCGCCCCGGACGTCTCGCTACTCATCAACAACGCGGGAATCAGTACGGGGACCGACCTGGTGACCGGTTCGCCGGACGCGGTGCGGCGCGAGCTGGAGACCAACATGTTCGGCCACCTGGAAATGATCCGGACGTTCGCGCCGGCACTCGCCAGGAACGGCGGGGGCGCGATCGTCAACGTCCTCTCCGCCATGTCGTGGTTCGGAGGCAAGGGCGCCGGTGCCTATCACCTGTCCAAGGCCGCCGCCTGGGCCATGACCAACGGCGTCCGCCTGGAGCTCGCCGAGCAGGGCACGCTCGTCACAGCCGTACACCTCGGGCTGGCCGACACCGACATGGCCGCGGGCTGGCCCGTGGACAAGATCGCTCCGTCGGACCTGGCCGACGCGGCGCTCGACGGTGTCGAGGCGGGCTCCGCCGAGGTCCTCGCCGACCAGTGGAGTCGGGATGTCAAGTCCCGTCTGCCCCTGACGCCGGAAGAGTTCAACGCCACAATGGACCGCGCCTTGGCGGCGCTGATGGGGGCCTGAGGATCCCCTCGGGCCGCACGGACTTCAGTCGGCTGCTTCGCCATCTGTCGGCGTACACCTAGAGAAGGCCGTACGCCGACAACCAGGTGCGCAACCGGTTGAACCGCGGCAGCCGCGGCGGACGGCCCCCGGTCTTCGACCGCGACGCCTACAAGCGGCGCAACGTGGTGGAACGTTGCCTCAACAAGCTGAAGCAGTGGCGCGGCATCGCCGCCCGTTACGACAAGACCATCGAGTCCTACCAGGCAGCCGCCACCCTCGCAGCCCTGCTGATGTGGGCGTGGCATTTGACGACAGAACCTAGGCGGCTTGCGTCCCGTCAGCGGGCAGCCGGAGAGTAGAGCGCGGGCTTCGGTTGCGCGGGGGGCGGCGTGCTGGTCGCCTCGCCGAATCCGAACGCCTGCCCGCTTGGGATCGGCCCGCCTGCGGCCAGACTTGCGCGGTCGATTCCAGACTGTCGGCGGCACTCCGGGCCGGTCAGCGAGGGAAACAGGCGTGATCTACGGCAGTCACCGCGGCAAGGGCGCGCCACCCCTGGGTGCGCTGCCCGGCCAGAAGGGACCGTTCGGTCACTGGCCCGAGCCGGATGAGACGGGCGACACCGATGCAGAGGATGGCCTCGGCGAGCCGGCGGAGGCCGTGATGCCGCCGCCCAGCAGGTATGGGTGAGACGTGGCAGGGCATCCGGGATGAGGGGTCGGGGTGCCGCCCGTCGATGTCATGAGCCTTGAAGGGGTGAAAAGGTGAAGGGCTTCCGCAGCTTCATCCTGCGCGGCAATGTGGTCGACCTGGCGGTCGGCATCGTCATCGGAGCGGCGTTCAACGCCGTCGTCAACGGTTTCGTCAGCGCCTTTTTGACCCCGCTCGTGGGGCTGGCCACCGGTGCCACCGGCGACATGAGCCGCAAGACCTTCACCGCAGGCGCCACCAAGTTCCCCTACGGAGCTTTCATCAACGCGGCGATCAGCTTCCTCCTCATCGCCAGCGCCCTGTACTTCCTCGTCGTACTCCCGATCAACAAGCTGCACGAGCGCCTCGCTCCCCACCAGGACGTCCAAGCCCCCAAGCGGGACTGCCCCGAGTGCCTCAGCCCCGTCCCGGCCCAGGCCCGACGCTGCGCCTCCTGCACCGTCCCCCTGCCCGCGGTTCCCGCTCAGGGCGGGGAGACAACCCAGCGGGACGGGTGACCGGACCCCTGATCGATCGCTGACAGCCGGACAACCTCGGTGCTCAACGCCTGGCCGGTTGCCCCCCATAGCCGCGGCGCCGGCGTTCGGCATCCCCGCCCTCGGGGCTGCGGGCCTCCCGGAGACGGGCCGGGCGTCACCGTGACGTCTCGGAAGTAGACCTCGGCCTCGGCACCGGGCCTGTGGGACGCGCACCTCGGCTGACGAGCTGGGCCCTTCGGCACAAGGAATCCACAAGAAGCGCTCTTACTCTCGCTGGCCCACCGACCGGCTGACTAGCGGGAGTTGAGAGTGCATGCACGGATCGTCACCAGGTAGGAGAGCGGCAGGGCAGGTCCTGCTGTGGGTTGCCGTGGCCGCCGCGCTGCTCGTCGGGTGCTCGGCAGCGCCCGGCAAGAGCGCGGCGGCCGGGGCGTCCGCATCCTCGTCGGCGGGGAGTTCCGAACAGGGCCGCAAGCCCAACATCATTTATGTACTCACCGACGACCTCTCCTGGAATCTCGTGCGGTATATGCCGCACGTTCAGCAGATGAGGAAGCAGGGGACGACGTTCTCGAACTACTTCGTCACCGACTCGCTCTGCTGCCCCTCGCGTTCCTCGATACTCACGGGGCAGTACCCCCACAACACCGGGGTCTTCACCAACAACGGGGACGACGGAGGCTACGGCGCCTTCATGAAGAACGGCGACGAGAAGAAGTGCTACGCGCCGGCTCTTCAGAAGGCCGGCTACCGCACCGGCTTCATGGGCAAGTACCTCAACGGCTACCAGCCGAAGGACACCAGCGGCACCGATCACCCGTACGTGCCTGCGGGCTGGAACGAATGGGACGTGGCCGGCAACGGGTATCCAGAGTTCAACTACGACCTCAACGAGAACGGCAAAGTCGTCCACTACGGCCATGACCCGCAGGACTACCTGACCGACGTGGTGTCCGCCAAGGCGGGCTCCTTCATCAGCTCCTCGGCGGCGGACAGCAAGCCGTTCATGCTGGAACTCGCCACCTTCGCGCCGCACGAGCCCTCCACCCCCGCGCCCCGCGACGCCAACAGCTACCCGGGGCTCAAGGCACCCAGGAGCCCCGCCTACGATCGGCTGCCCGCGCAGGCGCCGAAGTGGCAGGCCGATCTCAAGCCCCTGAGCGACAAGGAGAAGACGCAGATCGACCGCAAGTTCGCCAAGCGGGTCCGCTCGGTTCAGGCCGTCGACCGGATGATCGGCCACCTGGAGGACGTGCTGAAGGAGAAGGGGCTCGCGCACGACACGTATCTGGTCTTCGGCTCGGACAACGGCTTCCACATGGGTGAGCACCGGCTGCGGCCGGGCAAGCAGACCGCTTTCGACACCGATATCCGCGTCCCCATGATGGTGACAGGACCGGATGTGCCGGCGGGGCGGACCGCCTCCCAGCTGGTGCAGAACACCGATCTCAATCCGACGTTCCAGCAGCTCGCGGGGCTGAAGCCGCCCTCGGCCGTGGACGGTCTCAGCCTTGTCGACCTCTTCCACGGATCGTCGCCGAAGGACTGGCGTGAGTCCGTTCTGGTCGAGCATCACCATCCCGGAACGTCCAAGAGCGATCCCGACGCGGCTGCGAAGGACAGCGGCAATCCGCCGACGTACGAGGCGCTTCGGACCGCGGACAGTCTCTGGGTCGAGTACGCGGACGGGGAACGCGAATACTACGACACGCAGACCGATCCCGCTGAGCTCAAGAATCTCGCAGGCAGTCTGAGCGACCGGAAAAAGAAAGCCCTGCACGAGACCTTGACCGCGCTCGCCCGTTGTTCGGGCTCCGCGTCCTGCCGGGACGCGTCGCGGCTGCACCAATAGCCGTCATCGGGCTGCGCTCGGCGGCATCCGGCTGCACAAACACGAAGACCCCGCATCCAGCGCCCTGAGGGGTGGCGGGGTCTTCCGCACTTCATGCGAACTGCCCCCCGGCACGAATTGAGCCTGCGCACACGGCTCCGCAGGCGTCGGTCCCATCAGCCATGGGCGCTGGCCGGCGGCGCATCCTGTGGACGTCTTCCTATGCTTGGTCGCCCATAGGCAGGACTTTACGGCTCGATGAACTCCCACTGCTCGTCGGTTAGTTGTATGCGCGTCACGATCGTCTTCCTACCGGATCCCCCTTCCCGAGGGACCCGGATCGGCAAGATTGATCACGACATCACACAGGCCCTAGGTGCGTCGCCCCAGGTGGGCCGGCATGGGGAAGAGCACGGGACGTGGCTACGCCCGCCGATCCTGATCGCCCGGCGCCTGCTGAACCCGTCAGACAGCGGGCTGCAAGTCGTGGAGGGCAGGACATGCGTTGGTGTACTGCGTGGCCGCCTGCGCGAGGGGCTGCACGTTGCCTCTCAGAAGCCATTGCCCTATCGATCACGAGGACGGTTCTGATCGAACGGGATCCCTGGTCGGGGGATCTTGGCCGGGCGGGCGCATGAAAGCAGGACCTCCGGTGCAGCACGAGGGTTGCGAAGCCAACTCAAGGGCGTCGGGGTGGGGTACGTCCGGCTCGCCGGGACGGGCGTCAAGCCGTTTGCCCCATCCGCGGGTGGCCGGTCTGTGTCGTGCCCCGCGTGGATCGCACCGGCGGAGGCCTGGACCTCCTGCCCAGCAACCGGGTCCTGCTCGTCCTGCTTCAATGACGTGCGGGCCCTGCCAGTCCGCTTTCGTAGGCGGCGATGACGAGTTGGGCCCGGTCCCTGGCCCTGAGCTTCGTCAGCAGATGGCTGACGTGGGTCTTGACCGTGCCGACGGTCAGATACAGCTCGGCTGCGATCTCGTGGTTGGACAGGCCACGTGCGATCAAGCCCAGCACGTCCCGCTCGCGGCCGGTCACACCGTCCAGGGTGCGGGTGACCGGGCCGGGGTAGCCGGGGCGGCGGACGTAGGTCTCGATGAGCTTGCGGGTGACGCCGGGTGACAGCAGCGACTCCCCGGTGGCGATCACCCGCACGGCGTCGATCAAGCGCGCGGGTGGAGTGTCCTTGAGGAGGAAGCCCGCGGCGCCTGCGCGGAGCGCTTCGAAGACGTACTCGTCCAGGTCGAAGGTGGTGAGCACCAGGACGTGGACGGGCACGGGAGACGGGCCGCCCAGCAGGGTGCGGATGGCCTCGATGCCATTGAGCCCGGGCATCCGGATGTCCATCAGGGCTACATCGGGGCGCAGTTCGCGGATCACCCTGACCGCCTGGGTCCCGTCGGCCGCCTCGCCGACGACCTGGAGATCGTTTTCCGACTCGATCAGCACACGGAACCCGGCACGCACCAGCGTCTCGTCGTCCACCACGACGACCCGCACTGTCATGCGCCCTCCAGATCGGCACCCACGGGGAACTGGGCTGTTCGCTCGTCCGTGGCGTACGGCAGGCGGGCGGTGACGCGAAAGCCGTGCGGCGAGAGCGGGCCCGCGTGAACCTCGCCGCCGTAGAGGGCGGCGCGTTCCTTCATGCCGGTCAGGCCGTGGCCCTCGGTGATCGGGGTGGTCGTGCGGCCGGCTCCGGCATCGACGACCGTTAAAGCGACCTCGCCCGGCGCGTAGGTGACCGTCGCCCGGGCATGGCTGGTGCGGGCATGCTTGACGACGTTGGTCAGGGCTTCCTGCACGATGCGGTAGGCGGCGCGGTCCAGGCCTCGGGGCAGGGCGTGCGGGTGACCGCTGATCGTCAACTCGACCTGGACACCGGCCCGTCGGGTCTGTTCGAGGAGCGTCTTGAGGTCGTCCAGGCCGCCGGGCAGCCATTCGGCACCGTGATCGCGCAGGACGCCCAGCAGTGAACGCAGCTCTCCCAGGGCTTGTCTGCTCGTCGTCTCGATCGCGGAGAGGGACTTCGCGGCCTCGTCAGGTCGGCTGCCGATGACGTGGTGGCCGACGCCCGCCTGGACCGCGACGATGCTCAAGCTGTGCGCGACGACGTCGTGTAACTCCCGGGCGATGCGCATGCGTTCCTCGACGAGGAGGAGCTGTGCCCGCTCCTCGGCCTGCTCGACCAGGCCACGGGTGTATGCGCGGCCCTGTCTGGTGGACCATCCGATCGCCCAGGCAGCGGCCTCGACGATGAGGACTTGGATCATCCCCGGCCGCCCCCAGGAGTGCCCTGTTATGCCCTGCAGAGGGATCATCAAGGCGAGTTGTGCGGCGCCTGCCACCGCGCCCGCATACGCCGCGACACGCGTGGGCCGGGTGACCGCCACCTCGTACACCAGCAAGGCAGTCGCCATGATCCCCGACAGACCGACCGCGGCCTCGGTAGCCATCGTCACCGATGCCACCGCCAGCGCCGGCAGTGGCAGCAGCCGCCGGACGGCGACAGACAAGACCAACGAGCACGTCAGCACGGCCTGCCATGCCGGCCAGCCCGTGCGGTGTGTGCCAAGCGTCCACCACGAGACGTTCCACGCCATCAGGGCCATGGCCAAAAGCACATCCAGCCCGATCAGTTGAGTTGGCGTCAGCCCCCTGCCGGAGGACACCGCTTCATGTGTCACCATCATGCCTCGCACACATCCGACCCTAGCCGGGAGGTGATCATCCGCCTCTGTCCAGAGACAGAGATCAGCCGGTCAGTCCGTGGCCAGATCCGCGGGGCGGGCACCCTCTGCCAGGGTCGGCCGCATGGATCTCTCCCGGGCCCCCGCCCGCCGCTGGCTTTCCCCTGTGCCCTGGGGCTTCGCCTTGCTCGCCGCCGTATCGTCCCTGATGTACGGCGGTGATCAAGCGGTGAACGCCTGGGCCTCGACCAACCTGGCCAATTTGGGTGATCATCCTGTGGAGGCGCTCATCGCCTCCGCCTTCCTGTTCGGCGCCGATCCCTGGGCCTGTCTGCGCAGCATCGCCCTGACCGGGGCCATGCTGGCGTTTCTCGTCATCCGCTTCGGCAACATGCGGGCGGTCGCGCTGATCGCGGCCGGCCAAGTCCTCGGCACACTGCTGAGCGAAGGGCTGCTGGCAGCGCGGATCGCGGCGGGCCAGGCCGACCCGGCGCTGCGTGCGACGCTGGACGTCGGCCCGTCCTACGTGATCGTCTCGGCCCTGGCCGCCGTGGTGGCAGCGGGAGCCCGGCGGTGGCACCGGTGGACCGCGCTCGCCGCGCTCACGGTGCGCGCACCGCACATCACGAGCGGCCTGACCACGCTGGGAGTCACCCCCGTCGGCCACGTGACAGCACTGTCCACCGGCATGCTGCTGGCATGGGGTCTGCGGTCGTCCGACGCCCGCCACCGCCACCTGCACCGACTGACGTCACGCGCAGCACCGCTTCAGATCGAGGGGCGTACCAATGGTCGCGTACCTTCTGTGATCCGGCCACCAGCACGGCGTCGGTTCACACCCCACGACAGACTGGATGGGACGGGGGCAAGCCAAGTACCCCCTTCGAAACGCACCGGGGCGCTTCCTCCCTGACCGGCACCGCGCCTGTTCCCAGCAAGGATGAGGGCTGCTCAGGCGAATAGTCCCACCCCAGCACGGTCCTTGGCCGGGTGATCTCGGCCGGGTGGATGCATGAGTTCAGGGCCCCTTGGGCCGCTCGGGCGTGGACGCCGGCTGGTGGGCCGAACTCGACCACCCCGCCGCATCCGTGGCCACAGACGCCACCGGTACCGTCCTCGGCGGCGTCTCCTACGCGCTGCGACCCAAGGACGCGATGCAGGAGATCTGCAACGCCGAGGACCGCGCGCACGCCGAGCGGGCGATCGGAGCGTTCGTCAGGGCCTACGGCGCCAAATGGCCCAAGGCGGTTGCGAAGATCACCGCCGATCGGGAGGAGCTGCTGGCGTTCTACGACTTCCCGCCTGAGCACTGGATCCGCCTGCGGACCACGGATCCGATCGAGTCGACGTTCTCCACCGTCAAGCTCCGCACCGACGTCACCCGCGGCGCCGGCAGCCCCGCCGCCGCGCTCGCGAGGGTGTTCAAGCTGGTCGAGTCCACCCAGGCTCGCTGGCGCGCGATCACCGGAGCCCACCTGGTGCCGCTGGTCCGCGCGGGGGCAAGCTTCGAAAACGGCCGACTGGTCGAACCACCGAGACGTAAGCGGCCTGGGTAGACTGCGTCACATGATCGGCATGGGCGCTCGTTTCGTCGGCATCGCTGAGCTGGCCGAGGCCCCGTCCGTGGCGGTCGTGGTCGACGTCATGCGTGCCTTCACCGTGGCTGCCTGGGCCTTTGCCCGGGGGGCGGAAAAGATCGTTCTTTCCGAGTCGCTGGGCGACGCTCTGGCGCTGAAGACCCGCCACCCGCACTGGGCGGCACTCAAAGACGGTCCGCCCGCGGCTGGGTTCGACATGGTCAACTCTCCAGGCATGCTGCGAGCAGCTGACCTTCGCGGACGGACCGTTGTGCAGAAGACCACCGCAGGGACGGTCGGCGCCCTTGCCGTCAAGGATGCACCGCTCGTGCTGTGCGCCAGCTTCGTGGTGGCGGAGGCGACCGCTCGGTTTTTGCGGACACGCAAGAGTGACAGCGTCACGTTCGTGGTCACCGGCGAAGACGGACAGGCCGATGAAGACTTGGCGTGCGCTGAATACATCGCTTGCAGGTCGGCCGACGCCCAGGCGGATGCTTCTGTGTTCCTGCGCCGAGCTGCCGAGTCGCGCGCCGCCGCCGAGCTTGCGCAGGGGGTGCGTCAGGGAGTGCATCCTGACGACGTTGCACTCTGCCTTGAGCTCGACCGGTTTCCCTTTGCCATGGTGGCAGCCCTGGAAGACTCGCTCATGGTCCTGCGTCCGCACTCCGTACCTGCGCAGGTCGACGACGCCGGGCTCTGATCAGCGAAAGCCAACATCCGCTCGGGCGGGCGGCGTCGGGCATGCTTCGATGGCGGTGCCGCGGCGGCGACAGGCGCCCCCGCCCCCTGATCACGATCCACAATTCTTGACTATTACTCGCCTCATCCGGGCCCCAGCCGCGACGGCCGAGAAGTTGTTCGCGATGAGCAACAGGCTGCGTGAGTGGGCGTCGTGCGGGTGGAGCGGGGAGGTCGTCGCGGCGCACATCGAGCGGTATCGGGCGTCTGTGAGGGAGGCGACCGACTCGAGGGTGGAGTTGTTCCAGGCGTCTCGGACCGTGCGTTTGTCGGCTCCTGTTCCTGGCGGCGGGTGACCGCGGGGGTGTCGGCTCGTTTATGGGGTGCGCCGCGTGCATGCGCGGGGCCGGCTTGTCGGCTGTGGAGCGTGCTCGGCGGCAATGTTGCACCGATCTGTTTCGCACCAAACAGCCTGATCACGCCAGGCCCGGAACGTACAGGTCAGCCGCCCGGTCGATCTGCATGACGTCCAGCGTCGGCTGCAGCGGGGACGGCTTCCAGCCCGTCACCTGCTGGGTGAAGCCGCCCTAGTCGGCCGTCGTATCGTTCCAGCCACGGTCCAGAAGTGGCAGCCGCAGCCGGTTGACCGGCTCCTCTGCCCCGGCGTTCACCGGGGTCTTGTAGTGGGTGAGGAAGCGTTCCTCCTCGTACAGGCCGAACGGGTCCACCAGTTCCGTGTTCATCGGCAGGGAGCGTGCGTGGTGGGGCTTCGAAGATGCCAGTGACCGCTGGGTGATGACGGTCCATAGGATGGTTACCTCGCCGGGCCGGTACAGGATCGGCTATTGACCGTGGGCCTTGTTCCAGACCTTGTCCACCCAGACGCGCCACAGCTCGTGCGTGCTGATCTCGTCGGGCAGGCAGTCGTCGGTGATCAAGGAGTAGTTCGGCTCGGGATAGAGGGCGAGTTCCTCGGTGTGAACGTGGTCGAGGCGGCGTCCGGCGAAGGCCCAGCGGGTGCCGGGCGGATAGGCCCGGGTGGTCTTGGCATTAGCCATGGCGGCAGTCTGCCCGGAGCTGGTCGGGCGGGGCGTCCAGTTCGCGCAGAAGGCCTCTGGCGGGTAGGGCGTCGGCGCGACCTGGCCGCCGCTGGAAGCCTGTTGGGGCTGCTGGCCGGTGTTGGGGCGTGATGCCGTCCACGAGCGCCTGTGCGCCCGCTACGCCCTCTCCCCGGCTGGCCCGGCTGCAGCGCGCCGTCGAACGCATGGGGGATGCACGGGAAGTATGTGCGGGGCGCGGGGACGGCACGGACTGCCCGAACGCCGAGGACGAGGTCCTGGTTGACGGAGTCCGGTCGACGAGGACATTGCCTCCATGCAACGGCTGCTGGGGGGAGACGTGACCGACGCGTCTGCGCTGCGACCTCCAGCTAGCGCTTCGCGCGGTTGGCGGCTGTTGCCGATGCCACCGATGCCCATCGCGCCGCGCCCGTCCTCTGCATGGACGTCTGGGTGGTGGGGAGCAGCTGGCCCGGGGCTGTCATCGGGGGCGGGCTGGGTCAGTGCTTGTGTGCGTGGTCCAGGTCGCTCAGCAGCCTTTCCAGGTCTGTCATGAGTGAGCCGTAGACGTGCCATGCGCCTGGTTTGGTGAGTCGTCCCAGGCCGATCATGCCGGTCATGGCATGGTGCCAGGTGAGGGTCTCGTCGATCGCTGTCCGCAGCCGTTCGCGAGGGGAGGCGTCGGAGGGTTCTGCGATCAGGTGGGTTTCGACGGACCCCTGGACGGCCGCGGCGGCCAGGTGCAGGGCCTGGGAGTAGCGGTCGAGGAACTGTTGCCCGAGATGGTGATCGGTGTGCCCGTCGTGGGCGCTGTCGGCAAGGGTGCGGGCGATTCCGCGGACCTGGATCGCTATGCCGCGCAGCACCTTGAACGCATCGCTGTCCGTGTGCGCCGTGTTCCTGCGTCGCGTGTGCGCGACGCAGCGCGTGTTCCAGCGCAGGCTCTCATGGGCCTGCTGTACCTGCTGCTCCGCGTGCGTGAGCCGCTTGTCCAGGGCGCGGGCCTGGTGCAGCCAGCCGTAGCCCTTCGAGGAGAGCTGTCGCCCGGCGAGGCCGGATCCCATGTCGTGCAGCAGTGAGCCCAGGGCCTCGGCGAGGTCGCGCAGAGCGGAGCCGGACTCGTTCAGATACAGCGGAGGCAGCACCAGGGCGTTCACCGCGATGCCCGCGACCGCGCCGATGAGCGTCTGCAGTACGGGGTAGAGGAGGTGGCCCATGGGATCGGTGGCGGTAGCGGTCAATGCGATGACCGCCGTGGAAGCGATCTGGAGACGGTCGTCGGCGGTGCGGCGGGGACCGGCCAGGACCGCGATGAGAGCGATGACCGTGACGGCGCCCGCGGTCGGTCCGAGAAGCCGCGCGGTCACGAGGGCGAGGATCAGGCCGGCGATCCTCGCCCCTACGCTCTGCGCCGCTTTCCTTACCGACTCGTACACCGTGGAGGCATTGACCATGAGCACGGCTGTGGCGACGGCGAGGTACGGCTGGTTCAGGGGGACCCACGGGGCGACGACTGCCCAGGTCAGCAGGGCCGCGATGACCGTCTTGACCCCGTGCACCACATGATCGGCGCGCTTGCCTTGGATACGGCGGGCGAGGGAGCGTACCGGGGCGGTGATCGTCAGCGCCGTACGCTCCACCGCGATGGTTGAATCTTGCACGACATCGATAGTGGCATCATTTGCCCTTTTTGGCCGTGACGTCGGCCACGGCCCAAAACGGGGGTGGCAGCCGCTGGAATTGCCCCCATTCCTCCGTAAGGGCGTGTTTTGTCTCACGCGATTAGTTTATTGTTCAACCATGTGGGGGGTGCGTATGTTCGCTAGCGCAGTGGCACCGGCGGGTTCCACCGTTCGCAGTGACCAGGCCGCCGGGCTGCCCAAGGAGGAAAGATCATGAAGAAGATCATGTCGCGTGTTGCGCGTGCCGGCGTCTCCGCGGCGCTCATCGGGAGTGCCCTGTGGGCGGCCGGTGGTTCCGCGACTGCCGCCCCGTTCCAGACGGACGCGCACACCAAGGCGGTCGCCGGCGACAGCCGAAACCTCCCCGGTCACCAGGACCGGACCAACGGCTCCGGGTACGCCGGTCAGCCGCGGGGAGCGCACGACCGCCCTGACCCCTGGGTCGCAGGCCAGTTGGAGGTCTTCGACCCGTGGATCGCCGACCAGCTGGCCATGTTCGACCCCTGGATCAGCGACCAGCTGGCCATGTTCGTGTCCGCCGACGGCCACGGTCGGTGAGCCGTCACGGACGGGCGGGCCACGGCGTTGATACGCCCCCGCGCCTTCCGGCCCGGGTTTCCTGCCGCTGACCACGTGCGGCCCCCGCGCCGGCCTGACGCACACGCCGCCACCGGCGACTGAGCGTGGAACGCCCCGGCGTGGGGGCCCGGCACTGGCGTCGGTCACCGTCGCGAGCCCCCTCGGCGTCGGCTGGGTCGACCGTCCCTCGCCTGCGCGCCGAGCACAACCAACTGCGTACAGACTTCCAGCAACCGGTGCGGGTCTTGCACGTCCTGGAGGCCGAGAACCAGCAGCTGCGGCAGTCCGCCGGCAGCGACGGTGTCGTTCGGTCCTACCTGTCCAGCACCAGTCAAAGGGCTGACCGACGCATGCCCGTTCGAAGCACCGTACGCCCCGCGACGCTAAAGCAGACCTGACCGACTGACGACGTCGGCTCCGGCCCACGTCGAATCACGCGGGCCGGAGCCAAACGGGACACGGGAAAGGTGATGGTGGTCAGTCCACGGACCGCACGGTGGGCATGGCGAGGGCGACCGGTCCCGTGCCGGAGCCGCTCTTGCAGGAGTCGTGGCAGTCCTTCTCCAGGCTGCAGCACAGTGAGCAGATCGCCCCGGCGTGGAAGGGGCAGTTCGCCACGTCCGGCCGCTCGAAGTCGGTCGTGCACACGGTGCAGGTCAGCATGGCCGCGGAGGGCAGGCCGTCAGCCCCGAGCAGCGGCTCCTCTAGGTCGTCGACGCGGGCGATGTAGTACTTGCCCTTCGTGAGCACCGCGAACAGCGGTGAGAGGACCATCGCGAGGAACAGGGCGATGAAGGGGGAGTATGCCTTGCCGTAGTCTCCGAACGCCTCGAAGTAGGCCGCGATGGAGACGGCCGAGGCAATGAGCATCGATCCGAAGCCGACCGGGTTGAAGTTGTACAGGTGCGCGCGCTTGAACTCGATGTACGAGGGACTGAGCTTCAGCGGTTTGTTGATGACGAGGTCGGCGACGACCGCGCCGATCCAGGCGATGGCGACGTTGGAGTAGAAGCCGAGGACGGTGTTGAGGAAGCCGAAGACGCCGCCCTCCATCAGGGCCAGCGCGACGCCGACGTTGAGGAAGATGTAGAGGACCCGGCCGGGGTGGCGGTGGGTGAGGCGGGAGAAGAAGTTCGACCAGGACAGCGAACCGGAGTACGCGTTCGTTGAGTTGATCTTTATCTGGGACAGGATCACGAAGAACGTGGCCAGGCCCAGGGCGACGGGTGCGGCGAAGGTCTTGAAACCGTGGACGTACTGCTGGATGGGCTCGTTGGCCTTGGACAGGCCCACGCTGCCGGCGATGTAGAAGGCGAGGAAGGCCCCGCCGATCTGCTTGGCCGCGCCGAGCACCACCCAGCCCGGGCCGGCGGAGAGGACGGCCCCCCACCACTTCCTGCTGTTCTCGGGCGTCTTGTCGGGCATGAAGCGCAGGTAGTCGACCTGCTCGCCGATCTGCGCGATCAGTGACAGGGCCACGCCCGCGCCCGCGCCGACGCCGAGCATGCTGATGCTCGAGCCGGTGGGGGAGTTGCCGGCGAAGTGCGTGAACCGCGAGAACTCGTCCGGCTCCTGGATGGCGATGGACACGAACGGCGCGACCATCAGCACCAGCCACACCGGCTGCGTCCACACCTGCATCTTCGACAGCGCCGTCATGCCGTAGATGACCAGCGGCAGGATGACCAGCGAGCAGATCAGATAGCCGACGGCGAGCGGGATGTGCAGCCCCAGTTCCAGGGCCTGGGCCATGATCGAGCCTTCGAGGGCGAAGAAGATGAAGGTGAAGCTGGCGTAGATGACCGAGGTGAGCGTGGATCCGAGGTAGCCGAAGCCTGCGCCCCGGGTCAGCAGGTCCATGTCGATGGAGTACTTCGCCGAGTAGTACGAGATCGGGATGCCGGTCAGGAAGATGACGACCGCGGCGGCGAGGATCGCGATCATCGCGGAGGAGAAGCCGTTGGAGATGGCGATCGAGCCGCCGATGGCGAAGTCGGCGAGGTAGGCGATGCCACCGAGTGCCGTGGTGGCCACCACGTAGGGGGTCCAGCGGCGGAAGGACTTCGGCGCGTAGCGCAGGGAGTAGTCCTCCAACGTGTCGTTCTGCGCCCAGTTGTTGTACGTCCGTCCGCCCGTACTCGCCGGCGGTGCTTCCTTGTCGACGATCTCCGTCACGACATTCCCTCTTCCCAGCACTGGGGACGCCCCGGGCGACCCCGGGTGATTGCACGGAAGAGTCACGCCGCCCTGTTTCTTGAACGTTTCCCTTCCTTTAAGGGAAAGGTCTTTAACAGGCCTTTATTCGATGCGGGTAGATAGCACGCCAACAGGGGCGAAACCGCGTGCGCCGGGTGACCACATAGGTTCGCCGGATAGCTGATCAGTCCTTGATCGCCAACCGACGGCATGTGGTATGTCCTCGGCAAGGCGTTGTCGTACCCCCGGTGTAGCGTCCGGTCCGGAGTCAGGCTCATGCTCTGCGGTTGACGGAGGCGCGCGGATGACGAGTACGACAGGCGAGGCCGTGGTGGCGGTGTCCCGGCGCATCGAGGCCCCGGCGGAGGACATCTTCCGAATCCTGGCCGACCCCGGACGGCACCCGGACCTCGACGGCTCGGGGATGCTGCGCGGTGGCGTCTTTCACGCAGTGGTCTCGGGCGTCGGGGACGTTTTTGTGATGCGCATGCACTACGAGCGCTACGGCGACTACGAAATGATCAACCACGTCGTCGAGTACGAGCCGGACGGCCGCATCGGCTGGGAGCCGAGGCCCGGCCGGGGGCACCCGGACGCCACCGCGCCCGGGGCCGCGTGGGGCCACCGGTGGATCTTCGACCTGCTCCCGGACGGAGTCGGGGCGACGGTGGTGACCGAGACCTTCGACGGTTCACGCATGCCGGAGGACAAACGCGCGGAAGTGAACAGCGGGCGCGCCTGGTGGCAGACGCAAATGGCAAGCACCCTGGAACGCCTCGCCGAACTGTGCGCCGCCCGGTGAACGCCGAACTCGACGCCCTCAAGGGCGCTCTGGACCGCCAGCGCGAGCACGTCCTCGGGATCCTTGAAGGTCTCTCGGAGGAGGATCTG
Organism: Streptomyces sp. NBC_00557; assembly: GCF_036345995.1. Classification (NCBI taxonomy): domain Bacteria; kingdom Bacillati; phylum Actinomycetota; class Actinomycetes; order Kitasatosporales; family Streptomycetaceae; genus Streptomyces; species Streptomyces sp. NBC_00557. The sequence goes on along the minus strand of NZ_CP107796.1, from coordinate 74,800 downwards.
CGGCGGCCGGTGCTGCCCAGCGGCTGGAGCTGCCTGGCATTGCTGCGCCACCTCACCGTGGATGTCGAACGCTTCTGGTTCCCCGGGGTGATCGCGGGCGAACCGGATGTGGCCGGACAACTCACGGCAGGCGCGGAGGCGCACTGGTACGTACCCGAGGGGATGACCACCAATGACGTCTTCGCCGACTACCGGGCGGCCATCGCACGTGCAGACGCCGTGCTCGCCGCCGCCACGCCCGAACAGAAGCCCTCCGCCTGGCCCGCGGAGATCTGGCCGACCTGGCAGCTGCCTGACGTGCGGCACATCCTGATCCACGTGCTCACCGAAGTCGCCTGCCACAGCGGCCACTTGGACGCGGCACGCGAACTGATCGACGGCACCACCTGGCTCGGCGGCAACCCCTACGCCGGATAGTCCTGTGACCGGGTGAGGTGCGTCGGGTTCTTCAGGCCGCGACGGCGAGGGGGCGTCCGCCCCAGCGGATGCCCTTTTCACTTCGGATGCGGGCGCGTTCTTTGTGTTCGGCGGCCAGGACGTCGCGGTGGCGGGCGTTGGCGTTGCGCCAGCGCAGGTAGGAGTGCAGGGCCTGGGTCTGCACGGTGTGATTGGGGTGGTTCGAGTTGGCGATGGTGAACTGCCGAAGCGGCCCGAAGTGCGCTTGTGGCAACCCCGTTCGGAACACCAGTCGCGCGGGTATGCCAGGCTCGGATCACGTGCCGTGGTCCGGTGGCTGACACGGGCCGGCCGTCGCCGACGGGGCTGCCCGGCGGCGGCCGAGTGCCTCCCGCTACGCGGGAGGCACGGCAACGTCTCAGCGACGAGGGACGGCACGGGCTGTGAGGCCCAGGCGCACGACGACGACGGCGATGTCGTCGCCGGCGCCGCCGGCGAGGCCCAGGCGGGCGAGGAGGGCGTCGGCGAGGTGTTCCGCGCCGAATTCGGTGCAGGTGGCCAGGGCGGAGGTCAGGCGGTTGAGGCCGGCCTCGATGTCCTCGCCGCGGCCTTCGATCAGGCCGTCGGTGTAGAGGATCAGGGTGTCGCCCAGGGTGTAGGTCGCGTTGGCCTGGGGGCGGGGGACGTGGTCGGGGCGGGCGCCCAGCGGTGGATCGGTGGCCTGCCCGAGCAGCTCGCAGGAGTCGTCCGGGTGCAGCAGGACCGGCGGGGGATGCCCGGCGCTGCTGTAGATCAGCAGACGGCTGCGACGGTCCACAAGCACCTGGACGGCCGTTGCGGCCAGTGCTCCCTCCACCGAGCGCGCGTACAGCTCCAGGGCCTCCAGCGCCTGGGCCGGGCCGTGGACGGTGCGGGTGGCGGCGCTCAGCGCGCTACGCAGCCTGCCCATGACGGTGGCGGCCAACAGCCCGTGGCCGACCACGTCGCCGACCATGACGGCGAAGCGGTCCCCCGGCAGGTCAACCACGTCGTACCAGTCACCGCACACATACAGAGCTCCGGTCGCGGGCAGGTAGCGGACCGCGACGTCCGGGTGCCGGGCCAGGTCCGGAGAATGGAGCATGGTCTCCTGTGTCGCCGGTGACCAGGTAGACCACGCTCCGGGCGACCGAAACGGCGTGGTCGGCGAACCGCTCGTAGTACCGGCCGACGAGGGCGACGTCCACGGCGGCTTCCACGCTGTGCTGCCACCTGTCGTCCATCAGGTGCTGGAAGATCACGCGGTGCAGCTCGTCCATCCGGTCGTCGTCTTTCTCCAGCTGCAACGCGGACGGGACGTCGTGGGTGAGGAGGACTTCGGCGGCCTGTGCCATCAGACGCTGCGCGAGCTGGCCCATCTCCAAAACGCTGCGGCGCAGATCGCGCGGAATCGCGGGTGAGGGGTGGCGCAGCCGGGCCAGTTTGGCCACATGGCTCGCCAGGTCACCGCCGCGCTCCAGATCCGCGCCCATGCGCAGCGAGGTGACCACGATCCGCAGATCGGTGGCGACGGGCTGCTGGCGCGCCAGCACCGCGATGGCCCGGTTCTCCAGATCCCGCTGGAGATCATCGATGGTGTCATCGGCCGAGATCACGCTCTGCGCGAGCTGAAGATCAGCGTCCAGCAGAGCGCTGGTGGCACGGCCCATGGCGGAACCGACCAGGCGCGCCATCTCCACCAGTGCGTCACCGATGGCCTGCAGCTCCGCGTGATACGCCTGCCGCATCGCGTCCTCACCATCTCGTCGTCGGCCGGTTGCCTCCTGCCAGACGCCCGCATGCGACACGCCCCGCTGCGGTGCCGGCTGGTGGGCAGGGCGTGGCCTGCGGCGACCGGTCAAGCCGCCCGCGACCCGCGGCGAGCAGGCTGAAGGCCGGGAACGATGGCCGCCAGCCGTCAGCGGCGCCGATAACGGCGACGCGTACCTCCCTCTGAGTTCTTCCCTCAGCCTCCGAGGGCAGTTTTGCGTGATGTTCAGGCGCTGGGTTGCGGGCCTTGGGGACCATCGTTGCAGCGGACGAGCCGCAGGCGGGACGGGGTGGGGCGAATGCGCCGAGCGCCAGTGCCGCCTCCCTCGCTGACCAGCGCCTTCGGCACCCGCCACAGGACGGGCCGAGGCCCAGAGGCATCGTGACCGACCTGGCGGGGTTTGTTCTCCCAGGAGGCCGCCATGGCCTCGGCGAGGCAGGCTGGGCATGTGAGGTCGCTCTTCGGCTCACTCTTTCGACCAGGAGCGGGCGGCCAAAGCAGGGTCCTGCTCGCACTGGCGCGGTGCGTGCCGTTTGTGGTCGCGCTGGCCGTGCTGATCATCGAGCTCACTCCTGCTCACTTCATCTACACCGGCCCCTTTCTCACCGCGGTACCGGCGCTGGCGGCGGTAACGACGGGACCCAAGCGCACGGCCCTGGCGGTGGCTCTCGCGCTGGCGGTCAGCGTAACCACGGCCACCTACAACCATGCCTGGGGCAGCCTGCAGGTCTATACGAACTTCCTGGCTCTGGCTCTGGTCTCCGTGGCCGGTTTCATCACGAGCAGCGTCGTACGTGCGCACAGGAAGAGCGAGCTCGACCGGGTCCGCAAGATCGCCGTTGTCGCACAGGAGGTCATTCTGCGGCCGGTCCCCGAACGCCTTGGCCCGCTACGCGCGGCAAGCCTGTGCCTGGCGGCCGGGACCGAGGCCCAGGTCGGGGGTGACCTGTACGAGGCCGTGCAGACGAGGTACGGCGTCCGGATGATCGTAGGCGACGTCCGCGGCAAGGGGCTGAGCGCCATGCACGCGGTCGCCGTGGTGCTGGGCGCGTTCCGGGTGGTCGCGCACTTCGAGGACGACCTGGTGGGAGTCATGAACCACTGCGCGGCCGCGCTGCGCCGGGAGGCCGCCGTGCCGGGCGCCTTCCCCGAGGAAGCCCTGATGGAGGGATTCACCACCGCGCTCATCGCCCAGGTACCGAACGACGAACCCGTAGTGCAACTGGTCAACCGCGGCCATCCGCCCCCGCTGGTACTCCACAAGGGCCGAACTCAGGCCCTGAGGCCCACCTCGCCGCACCCGCCCCTGGGCCTGGAGGACCTGATCACCGGCCCTCCCGGGAAGCCGGAGAGCTATCCGTTCCTACCCGGGGACCGTCTACTCCTCTACACCGACGGCGTGATCGAGGCCCGCAACCCCGGCAAAGCCTTCTTCCCTCTGCCGGAGGTCATGGAGTCGATCAGCGGCAGTGCTAACCCTGAGGAGTTTCTTGGGCAACTGCATCAGGCATTGATCGGCCACACCGAAGGCCGCTTGGCGGACGACGTGGCGATGATCGTTGCCGACCGGCTCGAGGAAGGAATCGGTACGCCGGATCTGAGACCCTCTTTCTGAACGGCTGACCAATCATTTCCCCTGGATCAACACCATGCTGCCAGGTCAAAGTCGCCGAAGCCTGTCAGCGGTTGATCATCCCGCTGTCGGTGGGGGCGTCGGTAGCCCCTGGCCTTCGAGGGGGGAAGGCCAGGGGCCGCCTGCCATGACAGGGGCGGTCACCGGAACCAGCGGTTCCCAACCCCACGCCGGCGAGCACTGGGGCCGCACGACACTCCGATGCACGCGTGTCGCCTCGAGTAACGCGCGGAATCCGGCACGGTCACGGTGTCGTCAACCACGTAGCTGTCCAACCAGCGACGGCCCTTGCCTCCGGTCTGGACAACGACGAGCAGGCCCGTGAGGACTTCGAGGGCGGCCGCTACCAGAAGGTCCTGGATCGGTACGAGGAAACCCGCCCGGACACCCGCAGCCCGCTTGGCGGGGTGGACAACGCTCATGCGGTGGCACACTGGTCGTCGTGTCCAACTCCTACGCGCAGCCCATCTTGAGAACAGCGGACCTCTCGGCGGGATTGCGCATCGTTGAGAGGCTGCTGGGGATCGCCGACCTGAGGGATCTGGAAGTCGATTTCGATGCGCGGATCTCCTCGACTCACTCTCTATCGGAGGTGCTGGCCCTGCTGCCGGACGCCGACTGGTGGGCTGCAGGGGAGAGGGACGGTGCCTCGGACACGGGGGATGATCCGTCGGCCTACCTGCCCATCTGGCTACGACGCTGGGCTGGGGCACCCGAGACCGTGGAGCCGTTTCTCAAGGCGGTGGGCGACAGCCCGGCGACGGTGCGGTGGGACTTCAACGCCTGGCCCGAGGCTCCGGAGATAGGTCTGGGGGTGGGAGGCACCCGCGGCGCGTTCGTCACCCTGTGCGCGCATGCCCGCGACCTCGATCTGGAGGAGCCTGCGGCCGACTACACGGTGTTCGTCCACGTCAAGCAAGTGGAGGCCGAACGCGCACCATGGCTTGCGGCCCAAGTCGGGCTTCGGGTGATAGGCGACTTGGTGATGGCACCGTACTGAGCATCCGTGAAGGGATCTGCAGCACCGCCAGCGGGGTTCCGACGTGCACCAACGCCGTCGGCAGAGCGTAGATAGCTGATCACGGTTTCCCGAGCGCTATCGAAGGCTCCTGGGCAGCGTAAACGCCAGGTTGGAAAGGGCTCACTGTGTTCTGAACGGCCACGGTCAACCTACCTGTTGCAACGCCGCCGCTCGATCCATCGGTCCGCACAGTGGCCGGCACCGACCTCTTCTTCCCGAAGCAAATCGGATAAGGCCTCGACCTTCGGCTAAAGTGCCTCTCACCAGCTGCGACGGTCCGCCGGCGTCCGTGCGTGTCCACCGTTGTGCGTGGGTGTTGTCACGCAGTTAGACACTCAGCCGGGCTAGCGGTTGACCGCCCCGCGCCGACGGTCACCCCGACTCGGTGGGCGAAGACATCCAAGCGAAGGCGTCTGCTGTTCGGGTAGCCAGCGATCCGCTCTGCCAGGAATCGGTGATGTCGGTCCAGCCGTGGAGGTAGGCGCTGCGCGCGCCGTGCTCTGCTGCTTGGTCGTAGAAGAGGGTGAACTTGTAGACCCTGCCGTCTTGGGAGATGACTTGGCCGTCCTCGTGGTCGGGGCCCTCCTGCAAGAGGTCGACGACGATCGTTCGGTCCGGATCGAGTCCCTGGCCCTTCAGGAGTTCCCGCAACCGCCTCCACAGGTCGTAGTCGCTGGTCCTCAGGAGGTCGGTGTACTGAACGACGATGCTCCGCTGGATCAGGCGGAGTCATCTGGCGGCCGGGCGCGATCCCGCCGACCGCGGCTCCTCACAGTTTGCCACCGACCAGGACCGTGCGATGGTTCCCCAGCGCGTGTGCGAATCGGCTGAGGAAGCCGGGGCTGAACTCGGGCCAGTCCCAGAACTCGAAGCCGAGGTAGCCGAAGGCGTGGTAGTCGCCGTCCCAGGTCCACGTGGTCAAGTCACCGGTGCGACGACAGCGCTGGCAGGTGACGGTGGCTTGACCCGTGTCGCGCCACGTCTTGATGGCCTTCGCGAAGGGCTCCCAAGCGCCGTCGATCGGGTCCCACTCATCGGTGTAGAAGTCCACGCGGGCGGCGCAGTGAGGGCAAGCGGCATACATGGCATCGCCCTGACCGCCATGAAAGACGGTTCGGCCTGTCTCGATCCTGAGTCCGTCGCTGGGTTCCCAATCCTCCCGGCCGACGGCCTTGGCCCAGAGCGGGCCCGGTGGGTGCCCCAGCGGGGCGCCGAGAACGCAATCGGTGCGCTCGGCAAGGACTATGCCTTCCTCGACGAGCCAGGCAAGGCCCCGGGCTGCGAGCGTCGGCGCGTCTACCGGGGTGGCGTCCAAGTCGACGACCGTCTGAAAGTGGTTTCCCATGAGGAGTGACAGTAGAAGATGCCACCGACAGTCATCGAGGGCGGTCAGAGCGGCTTTGAACTCCTCCGGAGAGGGGCGCCAAGCTGACGTAGCGGCATGCGTGTGGCACGGCGCCTGGAACGGCGAAGGGCTGGCCGGGGAGGGAAACCTCCCTGAGCCGGCCCTTCTGTCTGTGCTTCGGCAGACTTGAACCTGCGACACCTGCTTTAGGAGTTCGATCTGAGCCCGCTCCGGCTACGGTCGTCCGCTGGTGCGACAGTCGGACGGAGACGCTGGTGTACGTCCCCGTCCGGCGTCGTTGGTGTCCAGCGTAGATGTCAGCAGCCCTCATCCTGACTGTCTCGCAGGTCGATCGGTGTGCCTGGACAGATGGACAGATGCGAAGGGCTGGTCCACCCTTCACTTCTATGACCGCCCCTCATCGTGAGGCTGCCACGCGATCGCGGCTGCCTGAAGCCATTTGTGTCGTAGCCGAGGAGATAGCCGGGCTGCTCCGGTCGTGTACAGATGCGACGGTGCCCATTCCTGGTGCTGAGTGGACGGTTGGAGAGTCTGCGGCGCATCTGGTCCTGGCCAACGAGTTGATGGCTGCCCTTGCCGCAGGGCGTGAGCAGGTATATGGCGACGGCACACCAGGGGGACTTGCGGCGGCCAACGCCGCCTCGCTGGTTTCCTTCCCCGAACGCGACACCTCCGTCCTGGCGGGCGGCATCGTCCGGCATGCGCGGGCATTCACCGAGGCGGCCGGCCTGCGGTCGGCGGACACACCGACGGTGACGCCGCTGGGGCCCATGGACTTGGAGATCCTTGGCTCCTACTTGCTGACCCACATGCTTGGGCACGGCTATGACATCGCAGCGGCACTTGGCCAACCACACATGATCGACCGTGACAGGGTCGATTTGGCGATGCCGTTTCTGATCACTGCGATGCCCCGTGTCGTCGATGTACGAGCGGCTGACGGGCACAGTGCCTGTTACGAGCTAAGGGTGCGCGGCCTCTCTCGGCTCACAGTGACGTTCACCAACGGCATGGTGGCCGTGCACGCCGAGCCCCCGCGCCGTCCCGACTGCACGATCATGATCGAACCGATCACGTTCTTCCTGCTCGCACTGGGCAGGCGCAGTGCCACCGGTGCCATCGCCCGCGGCAAGGTCCTCGCCTGGGGACGCAAGCCCTGGCTCGCGCCAGGTTTTCCCGCATTGTTCACCGCGCCATGACGGACGCTTGCCTGGTCCCGCCCAGGAAGCCCATTGAGCTTCCTCGACATGCGAAGAGCGATGCGGGCGTCGCGCGTTTACACGCTGGACCCCGCGATGATCGAGCGTGACGGCCTGTAGTTCAGCTCGGCCAAGTCCGGCTTGCGGCGCTTCCCAAGCTCTCAGCTTGGGAATCTGCCGGCTCAGCCTTCCCAGGTTTGAGTCCTGGCGCCGCCACACTGGGGAGTAACGGCCCCTGACCAGAAGGCGTACGACTCCCGCAAGAACCGCGCCTACCTGCGCCGACGCGGGATCAAGGCAACGATTCCCGTCCCGGCGGACCGGGTGCGCAACCGCAAGAACCTCGGCTCTACCGGCGGTAGGCCGCCGAAGTTCGACAAGACCGACTACCGCGAACGCCACGCGGTCGAATGCGGGACCAATCGCCTCAAGCGCCACCCGCGGTGGCCACCCGCTATGACAAGTTGGCCGTCCGCTACGAGGCCACCGTGCTGGTAGCGGTCCTGAACGAATGGCTGTGACCAGCAGCGGAATCGTCCTCATCGATTACCTTGTAGCCGGGGACAGAAGGCCAGCGGACCGTCAGAACCACAGACTCTTCCTCCGCGAACCAGGAGTGATCGACGCCCCGGCCCCACACGACGTAGTCCCCCTGCTCGGCCAGGAGAACACTGCGCCCGGGCAGTTCCACCCGGAAGCGCCCGCTGATGAGGACCAGCAGGGCGGTGCGCTCTTCGCCGGTCACCCACTGAGCCCGCTCATCGCCCTGCGGGTGGACGCCCCACTTGATCTCCACGTCCTCGCTATGACGAGGATCGGAGGCATCCTTGAAATGTCCCAGCAGCCACCCCCGGTCGAGTGCCGCGTCCCTGCCGGCGTTTCCCACATAAACGCTGTCGGTCATGGCTCCGGAAGGTAGCAGCCAGCCGCTCCGCACTCACAGCAGTAACGACCGCCACATTCACAACAGGCCCTAGACGAGTAAGTCCGAAGGGGCCGAGTGCATGAAGCGAGGGTCTCGTTGGTCCGTTTGTGACGACAGACCTCGAAACCCTCGCGACTGCACTGTACGTGAAGATCGATGACTCTCTGGCAGGATCGCGTCGATGGGGCCGCCCGCCGAGCCTGAGCGATGCCGAGTTGTTGACGCTGGCGGTGATGCAGGCCCTGCTCGGGTTCGTCTCCGAAGCCCGCTGGCTGCGGTTCGCCCGCGTCCATCTGGCGGCCGAGTTCCCCTACCTGCCCGGGCAGTCCGGGTACAACAAACGCCTGCGGGCCGCGAACACGCTGATCAGCAGGTTCATCCGCACCCTGGCCCGGGACAGCGACCTTTGGCACGACGACGTGTGGATCGTGGACTCCACCCCCGTGGAGTGCGCCCGCTCACGGCCCACCGCGAAGCGCTCCGACCTGGCCGGCTGGGCCGGCTACGGCTACTGCCCCTCGCACTCCCGGTTCTTCTGGGGCCTGCGTCTTCACCTTGTGTGCACCCCCGGCGGCCTCCCGATCGCCTGGGCCCTGGCCAACCCCAAAGTTGACGAACGCGAGGTGCTGGCCGACATGCTCACCGGCGACCAGGACCTACTGGCCACCCACCCCGGACAGACCATCGTCGGCGACAAGGGCTACGTATCCAGGCACCTCGACGCCTTCATGGCCGAGCACGGCCTGACCCTGCTGCGGCCGACCTACCGCAACATCACCCCCCGGCCCGGCGAACACCTTCTCAAGCCCATCCGACAGCTCATCGAGTCGGTGAACGACACCCTCAAGGGCCAGCTCGACCTCGAGCGTCACGGCGCGAGAACCCCCGCCGGCGTTCTCGCCCGTGTCGGACAACGGATCCTCGCCATGACGACCGCGATCTGGCACAACCGCAACACAGGCCGAGCCATCACACGCTCACTGATCGCCTACGACCACTGACCAACCCTTCGGACTTACTCGTCTAGCCCCCCGTGCCCGTGACGAAGCGTTCCAGGAGCGCACAGAGCAGTTCCTGGTCGTCCTGCGCCATGCACTCGAGGAGCCGGGCGCCCACTTCGTCGCTGATCCGTGAGGCCTCGGCGAACAATGCCCTCCCCTCGTCGGTCATCTCCACCGCATGGGCGCGGCGGTCGGCGGGAGAGGGCCGCCGCAGGGCCAGACCGCGGGCCTCCAGGTCGTCGACCGTGCGCACCATGGCGGACTTGTCGCTGCCGGTGAGGTCGATGAGCTGCCGCTGGCTGAGCGGCCCGTGCTTGGCGAGGTTGAGCAGGACGCCGTAGTGCCGGCCTTCGACGCCCAGGGGGCGCAGGGCCTCGGAGAACGTCCGTGCGGCCCGGCGCTGGGCGAGCCGCAGCAGCGGGCCGATGCGCGCGGGACCGTTGCCCAGCGCGGGAGAGGGGGAGTCGGGCGCGTTCATCACCGCCCAGCATAGGGCAGGACCGAGATTGATAGCTTTGAGATAATCTCATATGGCACCATCTCTTCCATGCCTAATTCGACTGCGCGGCCCTGGACCCTCGCGCTCTTCCGGGCCGTGGTGACCTGTGAGGCCGCCCTCGCCCTCGGCCAGGCGGTACTGGCCGGCAGCTTCCTGTCCGGCCATTACCAGGCCCTCGACCTGCACGCCCTCAACGCCACGGCCACCGGGCTGACCGCAGCGGCCCAGATCGTGGCCGCGCTGCTGTGGTGGCGGCCCGGCGGAGGACCGGGCTGGCCGGTCCTGGCCGGCCTCGCGCTCTTCGGTGCGGAGGCGGGACAGATCGCCATGGGGTACACGCGCGCGCTCGCCGTTCACGTCCCGCTGGGAGTGGCGATCATCGCCTGCACCTTTCTCATGCTGGTCTGGGCCTGGCGCCCGGCGGCAGGCCCGTACCCGGCCCGTGAGGAGCGCGTATGACCGGGGGCATCGCCAGACGCCGTCTGCTCGTCGCTGCCGCCCTGGGGGGTGGAGCGCTCACCGCGGGCGGATGGGCCCTGGCCGGCGGGTCACTGACACCGGGTCAGCCAGGACTGCTGCTGCGCAGCCGGACGGTTCTGCCGCAGCCCTTCGCGGTGCCGCTGCCCGTCCCGCAGGTGCTGGCACCGGCCCGTTCCAGCGCCACCACGGACGTGTACGAAATCGTTCAGCGAGCGGCCCGTCTGCGGATCCTTCCCTGGCTCGAGACACCGGCCTGGACGTACGGCGGCACGTTTCCCGGACCGACCCTGGTCTCCCGTTCCGGCCGCAGGACGCTGGTGCGGCACCGCAACGAACTGCCGCACCCGACCGTGGTCCACCTGCACGGCGGCCACACTCCCCACGGCAGCGACGGCTATCCGACCGCGCTGGTCCTGCCGCAGGGCGGCACGGCGTCCGGCCCCCACGGCATGGCGGGGATGCCGGGCATGTCCGAAGCGGCCGGTTCACGGGACACGGCCGCGGGCGAGCGGGCGTACACATATCCGATGGAGCAGCGGGCCGCCACCCTCTGGTACCACGACCACCGCATGGGCTTCACGGGCCCGAACGTCTGGCAGGGCCTCGCCGGTTTCCACCTCGTCCACGACGACGAGGAGGACGCGCTGCCCCTGCCCCGCGGTGAGCGGGACATCCCCTTGATGATCGCCGACCGTGCCTTCGCCGCCGACGGGTCCTTCCGGTACCCCGCCCTGGACCCGGCCCAGCACACACCGGGTGTCACCGGCCCGTACATGGACGGCGTCCTCGGTGACGTCCTCCTCGTCAACGGGGCGCCCTGGCCCGTGCTGGAGACACAGCGGCTGCGCTACCGCCTCCGCCTGCTCAACGCCTCCAACGCCCGCCGCTACCGTCTCGCACTCGACCCCCCACCACCGGGTGGCGGCGGTCTGGTGCAGATCGGCGGCGACGGAGGCCTGCTGGACAGGCCGCTCGCGCACGACACCCTCGACGTCGCTCCGGCCGAACGATTCGACGTCGTGGTCGACTTCTCGCGTTACCGGCCCGGCACCCGCGTGCGGCTGGTGAACCGGCTGGGCAGCGGCAGCACGGCGCACGTCATGCGCTTCGACGTCTCCACCGCCCGGCCGCCGGCCGACGACACCCGCATACCGGACCGGCTGTCCGCGATACCCGTTCCGCGACCGGAGCGGGCGACCGCCTTCCGCACGTTCCACTTCCAGCGGCGTGCCGGATCCACCGGCTGGACCATCAACGGCCGCCCCTACGAGCCCGGCAGGCCCCTGGCCACCGTCCGGCTCGGCACCACCGAGCTATGGCGGTTCGTCACCGACTTCCACCACCCGGTCCACCTCCACCTCGACCACTTCCAGGTGGCCGCCCGCAACGGCCGCTCGCCAGGCCCCTACGACGCGGGCTGGAAGGACACGGTGGACCTGCGCCCCGCCGAATCCGTGGAGATCGTCACCCGCTTCACCGACTATTCGGGCCGGTTCATGCTCCACTGCCACAACCTCGAACACGAGGACATGGCGATGATGGCCGACTTCGTCACGGAGTGAACCGGCCCCGCGGAGCTGCGGCATGACTCGGTGGCGGACGCGTGAATCCACCACCGAGTCGTCGAGTCGGGCGGCGCTATAGGGGTCTGAAAAGCCTGTCAGCGGGCAAGTCGCCTGGTAGCGGGGCGGTGCGCACTTTCGGGGGCTGGGGTGTGCGGGCTGCGTACCCGTTACCCGACGGATCTTTCCGATCCGGAGTGGGAGGTCCTCCGTCCGCTGGTTCCGGTGGTCAAGCCCGGTGGGCGACCGGCGAAGCACGCACGGCGGGAGATCATCAACGCGTTGGCATACTGGCCGCGGGCCGGCTGTGCCTGGAGACTGCTGCCGCACGACCTCCCGCCGTGGCAGACCGTCTACCACTACTGGCGACAGTGGCAGCAAGAAGGCGTGCGGGAGCGGATGTTGACGGCGTTGCGTGAACGCGAGCGGGCGCAGCTCGGTCGGGATCTCACTCCCACCGCGGCCATCGTGGACAGTCAGAGCGTTAGTACTGCAACGGTGCTTGCCGTGACTGATGGCCAGGTCGGTCGTTGGTGTGGTTATGGGTGGGGACCTTGCTGATGTCAGGTCGTGGGCGGGTGAACTGGAAGGTGCATGAGCGGTTCGTGCACCGTTTCAGCAGGTCGGAGCCCCGGGAGTCGGCACTTGCCTACATGCGAGGCCTGATCGCACCCCTGCAGCGGAAGAACGGCTGGACCCTGGCGGAGGAAGCCGGCCACGCAGGCCCGGACCGCATCCACCGGATGCTGAACCGGATCGAGTGGGACGCCGACGAGGTACTCGACGACGTGCGCCAGTACGTGGTCGACAACCTCGGCGACCCCGACGCCGTCCTGATCCTGGACGACACGGGCTTTGTGAAGAAGGGGACGCGGTCGGCCGGGGTGCAGCGGCAGTACTCCGGCACCGCCGGGCGGACGGAGAACTGCCAGGTCGGCGAGTTCCTTGTCTACGCAACCGGCCGTGGGCGGACACTGATCGACAGGCGTCTGTATCTGCCCACCTCCTGGACCGACGACCGCGAAAGGTGCCGCCGGGCCGGTATCGACGACGAGGTCGGCTTCGAGACCAAGGTGGCCAGGGCGAAGGCGATGGTCCGCCGCGCCATCGCGGACAAGATCCCGTTCCGGTGGGTGACCGCGGATGCCGCCTACGGCTTTTCCAGGGGCTGGCGGTCCGAGCTGGAGCGGGCGGACGTCTTCCACGTCATGGCCACCACCCGGCACGACACCGTGGTCACCCGCTGGGCGACCGACCATCCCGTCCACGACCTGTTCAACGGCCTGCCACGGCAGAAAGGGAAGACCTACGGCCACACCTGGATCGGCCTCGTGGTGTGGGGTGTCCCGCTGAGCGTGGCGGCGGCGTGGCTGATCCGCTGGTAGCGCACCGTGCACGAGCTGGTCGAGGAGCACGGTGCGCCGCCGGCCCCGGCTGCGCCGGCCGCCGAACGGGCCACGGCCGGAGAAACCTCCCCGGTCACCAGGACCGGATCAACGGCTCCGGGTACGCCGGTCAGCCGCGGGGAGCGCACGACCGCCCTGACCCCTGGGTCGCAGGCCAGTTGGAGGTCTTCGACCCGTGGATCGCCGACCAGCTGGCCATGTTCGACCCCTGGATCAGCGACCAGCTGGCCATGTTCGTGTCCGCCGACGGCCACGGTCGGTGAGCCGTCACGGACGGGCGGGCCACGGCGTTGATACGCCCCCGCGCCTTCCGGCCCGGGTTTCCTGCCGCTGACCACGTGCGGCCCCCGTGCCGGCCTGACGCACACGCCGCCACCGGCGACTGAGCGTGGAACGCCCCGGCGTGGGGGCCCGGCACGGGCGTCGGTCACCGTCGACGACGAGGAACACGAGGACCAACTGCGTCGCTGTCTGACGGATGCCTCACTGCCTCTGGAACTTCGGATCGGCGGCGCCTTTATTCGGCTCTACGGCCTGCCCCTCATCCGCATCGTCCACCTGACGACCGACGGCTTCCACCAGGACGAGCTCGGGGCCTACTTCACCTTCGACAAGAACCCGGTACTCCTGCCGCCGACGCTGGCTCGTCTCATCGAACAGCAGATCACCACAGGCCGGTCGCGCGCAGCCCTGGGGCCGCTTGCCACCAGCGAGCATCCCGAACTCCTGCTCCCTGGCCTTCCCGCCAGCCGCCCACGCAGCCCAGAGGCGCTGTCGGGACAACTAATGAAGCACGGCCTCCCCACCATCGTGGCCCGCAACACGGCTCTGTTCGGCATAGCGGGGGAACTACCGCCGATCCTCATCAGTGACCTCTTCGGCGTCCACAGGAACACCGCGAACCAGTGGGCGGTGCTCGCCCAGGACAGCTGGGCCGGCTACCTTGCGGCCCTCAGAACCCGTCCCTGACGCCTCCTCTTTCGAGGCGCTGGCGCGAGATCGCCGATAGATTGAGGACGGGTTCTTATCCGAAGGACGCCAAGAGTTCACGCTCTCTGTCTGGGGCGAGTCCCGCGCGGCGTGGCCGGTGCAGTCCCTGCTCGCGTTCCCAGCGCAGTGTGTCGGCAAGGAGGTCGGTGCGAGAGCGGTGGCGCAGGCCCGCGGTAGTGGCGGCAGATCCGTCGCGCGCCGCCCAGCCCTCCCAACCTGGTTCGACCACCCACATGGGCAGTGAGTCGAGGCCCATGTACTGGGCCACTCCGTGCGCGAGGAGTTGCTGGGACGCCACCGTGATGACCGGTCCGGTGTGTCCGCCGACGCTGCGGGACAGCTCGATCCACTCGGCGAAGGGCACAGTCGGGCCAAGCGCGTTGTACGTGCCCGTGGCTCGGTGTTCTGCAGAGTCGAGGAGCCAGGCCGCCAAGTCGCGTACGTCGATGGTCTGCGTCGGAACTTTGGGGGTGTCTGGGACGAGCAGCGGCGCCTGTGGGGCACGGGCAGCGCGGGCGACCCAGTAGCCAGAACGGTCACTGTGGTCGCCGGGCCCGCCGATGAGTCCGGCGCGCGCGATCAGGAGGCGGTCGGCCAGGGCCGTTCGGGTGAGCGTTTCGCAGGCGGACTTGGCCTCGCCGTACTGGTCACGGTCGACCTCTTCGTTGTCTGTGGCGGGAAGCAGGGTGGCGGATTCGTCCGCGCCGGGCTCGCCGTGGGAGGCGTATGCGCTGACCGAGGAGACGTAAATCCAGTGATGTGCCCGCGCGCCCAGGGCCGCAACTGCGTTCCGTACGAAGCCGGGTTGCCAGGACACCTCAAGCACAGCGTCCCATTCCCGGCTGGGCAGGGACGCGTACGCGGCGGGGTTGCGCCGATCCGCGGCCACCAGGCGCGCGCCTTCCGACACGGGCCCGCTGTCGCCACGAGCCAGGCACGTCACGCGGTGGCCGCGGTCGAGGGCCTGCCGGGACACTTCACGCCCCAACCAGGCCGTACCGCCGAGAACCAGGATCTCCATGGCGGAACTCAATCAGCACGGCCCGTTCACGCCAAGAGGCCTCTGCTGTCGGCAGAGCCCGCATCTGCTCAAGTCGTTTTCCTCATACGTCAGCCGCTCCACTGACACCACGAGAGGGGTTCACGAGGGGCTTTCAGCGCCACCGAATAGCGCACGGTCAGAACAACACCTCTTCACCAGTAGGGCGCCCCCCGGGCCCGCCCGCCAGGTAGCGGCCAGCCTTGCCACGGTCGCCTGGGGACTGGCGTCGATCCCGGCGATGCGAGGCCTGAACCTGCGATCGAGCACGTCGCAAAGCGTGTTCGTCTCGAAGGACTCCTAGCGGGCCGGGCCCGGCGTCCCTCGCGCGGTGACGGTGAGGTGGCTCTGCATGATCAGGGGACGGTGGCCGCCTCGTTGCGCATCAGCTCCCGCTCGGAGCTGAACTGCTGCTCCGAGCGGGTGCGATACGCAGGATGACCGGTGTCTCCATGCTGTCGACGGTGATCCGGTAGGTCGTGTTGTACATGCCGCCGCCGAGCTCCACGGCGGCGGTGATGCGTGCGGCGGCTCCGAAGACGCGCTGGCCGATCGCCTGGATGTCCTCGGCGGTGACGGGCTGCTGCAACGCGTGCGGGTCGCGGGGGATGGATCGGAAGTCCATGGAGCTCCTCCAGACCCGAGGAGGGAAAGCGGCTCATGCGTTCCGTGGGGCTGGATCATGCACGCGTCGCCCAGCACAACGATCCGGGCGGCGGCAGGGCACGCCTGGCAGCCGCCCCAAGGGCGGTTCGTTCCTTGGTGGCCGGGAACAGCGAACGCCGCCCGGTGCCGTCTGCCCGCTGGCGTACTGGCCTGGCGCCTGTACAGGCAGGCGGAGGGGGCGGCGGCGGTGGCACGGAGCGTGAGGCAGGCGAAGGACTGGGAGGACTTCGACTGGGTTGTGTGGAAGTTGGAGGTTCAGGACCCATCGCGGCTCGCCGGCGAGGAGCCGGACCTGGACGAGCGAACTCAGGAGACAATGACGCAGCTCGCTGCCTTGCTCGGTTGCGTCTACGAGATGTGTGTCGACTACGACTCCTACGGCAGCGGAACGCCCTACTACGCCTGGTGGGTCCGCCTGCCCGCAGCCGAGCACGCCCGACGCGACCAGGGGGGCCTCCCGCTGGTCCTCGCCCCGATCCGCCAGTACCTGGACGACCAGGTGCCCGACGGCCTTCAGTGGGAGATCACCCCGGACCGGGAGCTGACGGTCGACCACGCCGCCAGTACAGCCCTGCGCACCGTCTACGACGATGTGGTCACCCCCTTCGAGAAGGCGCTGACGCCGCTGCGCATCGATGGCGCCGCCGACCTCGAGCCGCGGGCCAAGGTGTGGAAGTGGGACGAACACCTGCTGGTCGGCACGTTCGACCTCTGGCTGTGCGACGACCCGGACCGCCCCAACACCTGGCTGGTGGTCAGCGTCGGCCTGTGGACCGAGTCGCAGCTGTTCGACCAGGAGCCCGCCGCCCGCCTTGGTCACTTCGACTTCACCCCGCACCACCCGCTGTTCCTGCCGCGCCCACCGGGACTGGCGACGCGGCGTGGATGAAGCCGAGGCGCGCCAGGCGCTCGCGAGCGGCATCCGGGCGTGCCCGCACTGCCGGCCGGACGCGGGGTGACGGGCTCCCAGGCGGCCCGGTAGCTGGAAGGGCCTTCGCCTTCTTGGTCAAGGCGAAGGCCCAGCGCTCATGAGTGGAGCCGGAGGTCAGCGCTTGAACATGTCCTTGATCTTCTCCTTGGCTTGGCGCGCATCGCCCTTGGACTTCTCCGCCTGCCCCTCGACGACCATCGGGTAATCGACGGCGGCTCGCCCCCATGGCTCTCTTGATCTTTCCCTTGGCCTGCTCGGCCTTGGCCCTGGCCTTCTCACCAGCCGACATGCAGACACGCCTCCTGCCTGGTTAACGATTTATCCGCATTCGGCGGTGAGTCCTGCGTGCCCAGCACCGCCCCTCGCAAACGGTGGAAGGACCGCGAAGCGGCGGTACGTTGCGGTTCGGACGAGCCGCGATCAGGCGCTACGCGGCCGGCGGCCCGCCGTCTTCTTCCCTGCGGCTTTCTTCGCCGGCTGCTTCTTCGCGGTCGCCTTCTTGGGCTTCGGCAGTTCGTGCACGTCGGCCGGGCCGGTGCCCTCGCCGCGCGCTGCCTTTACCTTCGACACGGATTCCTGCAGGGCGGCCATGAGGTCGAGCACCTGCGCTGGCTGCTCGGGCTCGGGCGTCTCGGGGAGCGGCTTTTCCTCGCGTTTGGCCTCGATGATCCGGGCGATGGCCTCGGTGTAGCGGTCCTGGAACTCGGGGCCCACCAGTTCGTCCACGGTCATCGTGTCCATGAGGGCGAGCGCGTCCTCGATCTCGTCCTCGGACACTTCAACCGGGGGTGGGAGCAGCTCGGTGGGGTCGCGGATCTCGTCCGGCCATCGCATGGCGTGCAGGACCAGGACGTCGTCGCGGACCCGGAGCAGGCCAAGCCGCTCCCGGCCGGACCAGGCGTACTTCGCGACAGCCACCTTCGCTGAGCGGCCGAGGGCCTGGGCCAGGAGCGACACCGGGCAGAAGATGACGTTGGTGGCCCGTCTTCCGGCATGGATCAAGCGGGCGAAGAACCGGGACGAGATCCTGCGTGCCGTCAGCCGCATCCAAGCCTCGCTGGTTGCCGCCTGACCTGCTCACCACCGGCGTTCAAACATGAGTGATGGCCAGGAGGCCGATGCCGCGCACGTGCGTATCTGCTGTCAGTGCGAGCGGACTGGTGCCCAGTGCCGCGGCGATTTCGGGAGCGAGGTGGAAGGCGGCCCATTTTCCACTCGTCCTCAGCCTCGTCGTCTCTCGCCTCCTCGTCCCACGTCGGCACCGGCCCCAACTGCTCCCGCTGGGCCCTTTCCAGTGGCAGAGTTCACCCACGCATCCGCCCCTGTCCTCATGATTCTCGTGGCGCGGTATTCACAAGCCTCCTCCTGTGGATCGCAGATCCTTCAACACCTGCCCCCGATACTCCGGGCAGTAGACCGTTACGCCCACTATCAGCAGCTCGTGTGCGTCCTTCAGCAGCATCCCCCAGTCCTGCCCCATTGGATATAGGCCTCCTCCGTTGGGGTCCAACACGTACTCGACGCTGTGCTCTAGAGCCAGGTCTTGGCACCACTTCGGTGGAAAAGCAAGGAGTTCCGCATCAGTCGGATGCTTATGGGCGTACGACAGGCTGGCGGCCGACTTGAGGTAGCGGTTCTCCTTGGTACCGGTCGGCGTAGCCTTCGGATCCGCAGCAGCGTAACGACCTGTGTCTCTGCTTCCACACGCCGTGAGGCTGGCACACAAGACGACGGCCAGCAGCATGGCGGTGCGACGCATGGTTCCTCCGGAGTCTGTTGGTTCTGAGGGTCATCATGCGTCGGCTTGATGTACCGTCCCAGTGCTGTAGTCGTGTTGTGACCTGGGTACTGATGGAGCGAACGCGAGCCGCAGCCCCTACAAGGCCCAACGAGCCTCGCGCCGTGTGTGCGAATGGATCGCCGCCGTCGGCACTGGCCTGTCACTGGCCCAGTCTTCCTCGTCGGCGGTATGCCGCCGACGCCGGTTAGGCTGAGGAGCTCGTGAGTTGCGCCGTAGAGTCAGGCCGTGAAGCCGTTGATGAAGCGTTCGTTGACGTCGGTGATCCGGACTGGCCGCGACTACGGGGCTTGGCCTGTACTGGCTGAGTCGGGCGGCGAGCTGGTGTTGTTGTCGTTCTCCGACGGCAGGAACCGGCTTTCCTGTTGGGACCCGCAAGGTGGCCGGGAAGTCTGGCAGGTAGACCTGTGCGCCGGCGGCGGTGAGTGCGCCGTTGCCCAGACGGCGGGAGGCGGCGCTATTCTCGCTGTTGCGTCGGAGGACGGCGTCGAGCGTCTGGACGCGTTGACTGGCACGTCGTTGCCGAGTCTCCACATGGAGAACGTCAGCACTGTCTGGGACGTGGCGGCCGGAGCGCTGCCCGATGGGCGCTCGTTTTTCGCGGGCGCCGGCCACGTCCGCCAGCTAGTTCATCGCTGGGATGCTGTCACCGGCAACCCGCTGAGCGCGCCGTTGGTTGGGCATAAGGGCTGCGTGATGGCCGTCGCGGTTGTTCCAGGTTCACCGCCCCTCGCACAGGCAGCGAAGATTCGGGCGATCCTCAACGGTCATCATGTTTGTGCGGCATGAGTCGCGGTGGGGAAGGGGGCGCGAGGTGGGCAGGATGGCCAGGAGCCGAAGGGGCGCGGTGGCGGCTGCGCGGGTGGCGCGCAGACGTCGCGTACGGGCTGCCGGGCTGTGGTGGCGGGTGGACTTCGACGGCTACCAGGTGACGGCAGTACGGCGCTGGGTCCCTATTCCGGGAGTGCGCGCACGTCGGATTCGCTTGCCGGAAGTGATCAGCACGGATCTCCCTTCGATGGGTGGAGAGGATGAGCTGCGCCAGCTCTACCTCTACCTGCGCGGCGGTCGGTTCATAGGGGTGGGGCATTACGTGGGCGTCCGCAAGAAAGCATCCTGGTTCGTTGTGCACGAAGCGATCCGCCAAGCAATTCGGGCCAGGGAGCTGCACGCGTTGCGCTCCACCGTGGGCCTGGGACCGTGGAGCGAGGAGGAATGGGCGCGGCTGGAGGAGCTCGTGCCGGAGATAGCGGCGTTCAGCACCCACGCCTACGAGGACGAGCCTCGCACTCGGCCGAACCGGGTGGAGATCAGCCACCGCGTCGGGGTCGACGCGGTGCTGAGCCGTCTGAGGGATACGAGCAGACCTTACCCCGGACCTGGCGGCAGCATCGTCCTCAAGGAACGGGACATCCGCGATCCCTACGTGGAGCGCCAGGAGCAGATCAAAGGCCGCGGCGAAGCCTGGGCCGCCTTGATCGACTGCCTGCAGAACGGCATTGAAGTCACCGCTACCACCCAATGGGCCGAGCAGGTAAACGCGATCCTTGATTCGGTTCGCCAGGGCGACAAGCGCTGAACCGCCTGGTCGAGCGTGGCCCGACTCTTCGTGACCGACGTACCGGTGTTACGCCACTCCGCGCGCACCGTCCGCGCGGCTCAACCGAGCCCGGGCACTGGGGGCCGGAGTGATCGAGACCGTCGTCCTGTCCCCCAACGAGGACGGACTGCGGTTTGCACTGAAACATAGCTTTAGTCCCTCGTCGTCCAGCGCGGGCGGGTAGCCGCGGGTGTCGGCGTCGGCGAGCACGGCGTCGGCGCACTCGCGGGCGACGTCGGCCGGGTGGCGGGGCGCATCTTGTGCGCCGTCGAGAACCGCGCGGCAGCCGGTGCAGGTCGCCGGGCCCTTTGTGAGCAGCGCGGGGTCGAACTGGGTGTACGGTTCCACGACCGCGTAGCGGCTGGCGTCACACAGGAGGTCGATCAGGAAGCCGGTGTGGGAGTTGAACAGGCTCTCGTGGACGAGGCCGTTGAGGCCGATGACGTTGCGACGGTCCATGCGGTTCCTTGCCTTCTTTTGCTCCGGTGAGGTGGCCCGGGCTGGCACAGGTGACACCCGATTTACCGCCCGGTGCCCGTACCGTGGCCCGGCGGCCGGCAAGCCCCGCAAGCAGCAGCGGTCACCGCACAGGCCACGTCCCGGTTCCGGCGACCGGGCAAGTTCGTCGGACGGTCAAGCCGCATGGCAGCGGCCGCCCCGGCCGGGGTGTGGTGTGCAAGGGGCGTTGTCGGTGATGGCCGATACGGTCGTGCGCATGAGCATGTCGCTGAGCGTGTACCTGTTGGATGTGGCGGCCACTCGGGCGCTGGTGGGCTCTGGTGATGATCAGTTGTTGCGGGTGATCCGGGACGAGTTCGGGGGCGACCTGGAACGGGATGACCGGTGGTTCGCCGATGCGATCGCCGACGGGGCGCCGACTTCGAGTCAGGCGCTGCAGGCCGTGCTGCACGGAGGTCCGTTCCCTCAGGACGGTTCTTCAGGCGCGTTCCAGTACGGCTACGCGTACAAGCGACTGTGTTCGTTGACCGGGTCGCACCTGATCAACAGCTCGTTCAGCCCTTATCGCGGGGGGTGGCTTGGGGCAGTGGACGACGGGCTGAAGGCCTTGGAGGTCACGGCTGTGTCCGTCGCTGACTTCGCTATGTCGGCAGGGTTGCCTGACGGGCTGCCGTGGTCGGACATTCCCGGCTGCGGGCAATGGACGCACGAGCAGTGCGTTGTGGCACTGGAGCAGTTCCGGGCGGCTGACCGCGCTGGCCTGGAACCAGCGCTGGAACCCGAGGTGGAAAACGCGCTGTCCGAATGCGTGGACTGGATCACGGCGGCGGCGCAGCGTCCCGGATACGGCGTGATCGGATTCCAGTGCTGACTACCGGATGAAAGACGGACTGGGATGGAGTAGGGGTAAGCCACGCAATCCCCTCGCCGGCCGCTCGGTTCGCCGTCGGCTGGCAGTTGCGCCCGGCGTCCCCACCCCCTCCCGCCCGGGGATGCGGGGCAGGGCCGTGGGCGCGGGGGCAGCCGTCCGGCCGGGAGGTGCGCCGGGGGTGTGGCCCGAGGGCTGAGGGGACGTGCACACGCGACCGCGCCGGGCGGTTGAGCGGAGCCGGGCACGGAGCGTCCCGCTCCGCTCAGGGGGGTCGGGGACGTTGCGGTATCGCAGCACAAAGGGGAGGGGCTCCTGCCCCGCCGGTTGGCGGGTAAGAGCCCCAGAAGCATCGGTGGGGGCAGCATACGGGCGCTTCCGTGAGCGCGGCAGGGCGTGACGCTGCTGCCGTTGTCCGGTTTCCAGGTCCACGCGGGTGGCGACGATCACCCGTCGGGGGCGTTCTCCAGCGGCCGGGGCCCGGTCACCTCGAACACGTACAGCGCGCCACCGATACGCCGCGACCAGCCGAGTCCCTGCATTCCCCGAATCGGCTGACGGCCGCCGATCGGGAACAGCAGCGCCGACTCGGCTGCCTCCACCAGTGCGTCACGGGCGGCGAACAGCGCCGGGTAGGGGATGGCAGTGCGTACGGCGACAAGGAAGTCGTCCACCGCATAGGTCACCCGGTGGGTGACACGCTGGTCCCAGTCGTCGGGGTAGCCGGGCACCCAGGCCGAGCCAGCTGGACCGAGCTGAAGTAGTAGCCTCAGCAGCAAGTCAGGGGCGATGAACGAAGCAGCGTCGTCGGGATCTTCCTCGATCGCGGTGAACTCACCGACGCGCTGGACAACCTCGCGCGCAGCAAGCGCGAACACGTCCACACCCCGGAACAGCACCCGATCCGTCTGCAGCGACGGCCGTCCCAGCTGGACGGCTTCCAGCACGCCGCGCACGCAGTGGATGCTGATCACCAGCCCGCTGGGACGAAAGACGTGCTGCCCCGGCCGGTCAGACGCCGAGACCAAAGACAGATCGCGCAGCGACTCCAGCGCCGTGCCGGCCGCCTGCCGCGTCATACCGATCCGCAACGGTCCGGCACCGCCCGGAGGGACAAGGTCGAAGTCCATACAGGCATGATCCCAAACAGATCCGGATGCAGCGCAGATGAGGACGTTGACGTGGGAGCCAGCCGCCTGCAGCCAACCCTCACATGGGCGCGCTACAAGGATTCCGACACCGCCCTTGATCACCGAACCTGCGCGCGGACAGACTGCGCTGCATGGGATCAGCAGACACGAGCGCCGGGGGCGCGGATCGGGAACCGGCGATAACTGACCGCCTGCCCTTCTTCCGCTACCGCCCAGACCCCTTGGCAAGCGGGGCCATCCGCGCGGCCTGCGAGACGTGCGCCTGCTGCAAGCGCAGCACGGGCTGGATTTACACGGCCACCTTCTACACCGCCCAGGACGTCAGCCGTCGTATCTGCCCCTGGTGCATTGCAGACGGCAGCGCGGCCGAACGCTTCGCGGGGGAATTCACCGACTCCTACGGGCTCGACGGTGTCAGCGAGGACGTCCTGCACGAGGTCACCCGCCGCACCTCTGGCTTCCACGCCTGGCAGGATCCGCACTGGCTCGTCCACTGCCAGGACGCCGCCGCCTTCGTAGGCGAAGTCGGCTACAGCGAGCTGGCGGCATATCCCGACGCTCTCGACCAACTCCGGGCCGACATGCGCCTCGACGGCTGGCACGACGACAACCAGCTTGACCACTTCCTGACCCACCTGGGCGAGGGTGCGAGCGCCATGCTGTTTCGCTGCACCGTCTGCGGCACCCACCTCGCCTACGCCGACGCATCCTAGAAGCCGTCTGCTGGGCGGGTCTGCGGCAGCAGATGCGGTCGTGGCCGCCGTGCGTTGAGACGGCTTGGGACTGTCACCGTCGAATCCGCCTCTGTGGGGCCACTGCCTGTGCCCCAGCAGGGCGGACGTCGTGGGGGGAGGCGTTCAGCCTCTCGTGAGCGGCAGCTGCGCCCTGAAGTGAGTGCTGCGCTCCGCCTCGGAGAGGATCCGGGGGGCCACAGCTTTCACCTGAGCCGGAATGTCCCCGCGTTCCGCGACGAGCTTGTCGTAGATCGGTGCGTCGCCCCAGGCATGGCGGATGCCGTCCTGCTGATTCACGTCCCGTGTCCCTTCCCCGAGTGCACAAACGGCCAGTGAGTCTACGGCTGTTGGAGGGGCTGGGTTACTTCAGCACCCCTCAGTCCGCCCCTCGATCGGGGCCGCGTGCTCGAGGAACGACTCGCGGCCCGGTGGAGGTGTGCGCGACGTGCGCCCGGCTGCTGCCGCACGCCACGGTCGTCTCCGGCCCGGCCGGCCAGCCGAGCCGCACCGACGTAGCCCCTGCCGCGGCTCAGACGCCGGTCGCCCGGCCGGAGGTTCCCGGCGGGTTTTCCTCGCCCGCGGCCGGACTCACCGACACCCAGGCTGCGTCCGGTCGCAGGCGCGGCCGCGCCTCGCAGCTCCCGCGCCGCCGCCGCCCGGCCGGCAAGCGCTGACCGACGCGCCCCCGCCTGCGTTCCGCGGGGCGGGACGCGGTGGGTGAGGGCCGTGGGTGTCGTCCCGCACGACGGACCAGCTCCGGCCGGCCGGCCCCCAGCCCGGCCCGGCACGGGCATGCTGCCGCCAGCCGCCGCCCGCGAAGTGGCTGCGCGGCGCCCCTACTGCCGAGCCCAAGGGTCCTTGCCGTGAGCGAAGAGCTGGCCGCCCCCGACGACTTCCGCATGCGGCTGACCGAGCGGGGACCGGACGCGTACGCACTGGCCTGGGTAGCCGATCGGGACGACCCCACCGATGCGGTGGGCGCTGACAGGCCCACCGTGGGACTCACCGGACTCGGCGACGCGGACGCCGACCTCACTCGCATCACCGTGCACGAGGTCGCCCACGGGCGGCCCGAGACGCTGCGCCGCTGGCTCCAGCTGGACGACGGCCGACGGCAGCTGGCAATCGTCACCGCCGACGCCGAGGGCTTGCACGAACACACGCCGGGCGAGCTCGCCGTCCAGCTGATGCACGATCCGGACACCGACGGAGCTCAGCTCACGCAGCAACTCGCCGACTGGCTGTACCGCCGCAACATCGACGCGGACCAGGGGCTCGAACTGGGGTGGATCGCCGCGGCCGCCGCCTGGACCTGCCCCATGCGCGACCTTGCCGGCTACCCGCCTGCTTCCGTCCGCGCCCGCAGCCTCGAGATGGCCGGCGATCTGGAGGAGGACACCGAGGCGCTGCTCGTCAGCGCCGGGCAGCAAACGGGCGAACTCCTGAACCGCATGGAGTACCCCTTTCGGTCCCGCGCCGAGTTCGTCGAGGACTGGCGCGCCGCCGAGAACCTGGCCGCCGACGTTCCGGCCCTGCGCGCGGCGGCCGACTGGCTGCTGGACCAGATCGCCCTGCGCGACGCCGGCGCGCAGCAACTGCGGTCCGTCCTCGAGCCGGACATCACCGACTACGAACGCAACCTGCACGCCGCGGGCGGAGCTGGCCCGCGGCTGGACGAGGAGCGCACCGCGCACCTGGCCCAGGCCCGTAGCGCGGTGCGCGCCTACACCGCCGCCGTCCACTCCGGCCGCGAGCAGGAGGCCCGGCAGATCCTCGAGGCCTTCCCCGTCCCCGCCCGATCGCTGGAGTCCAGCGGCCCGGCCACCGCCTGGCGCCAAGCGTCGGCCACCGCCCGGCAGGCGGTCGACGCCCTGGCAGCGCAGCGCGCGGCGACCACCGCCGAGGAGGGCGGCGACTATGTCGCCGACCCCGAACTCCTGCACGCCCGCACCCACTATCTGGCCGCGCGCGAAGGCCAGCTGCACCTCGTGCACGACGCGCTGGGACGCCTCGCCCACGCCGCCGAGATCCCCCGCGGCCTGCCCGCCGAGCTCGCCGAGGTCGCAGCCGCCCAGATGCAGCGCCGCCTCATCGAGGCCTTCGGCACCACCGACCGCGCCCGCCGGGTGCTGGAGGGGCAGATCAGCTACCAGCTTCAGCAGCCGCCCGGCGCCCACCGGCGCACCGCCACCCAAGGCGAAGCCGACCTGCTGATGCGGGTGCGCGATGCGCTTGAGGAAGTCTCCGGCACCGGCACACCCCTGGACGCTCAGGACATCCGGGCGCGGGCGGAGCACTTCCAGGCCCGCCTGGAATACGCGATGGCCCGGCAGGCCACGCTCCGCCCGGACGGCCCCGGCCGTGCCGTACCCACCGCACACGAACAGGCCCAGGCTCAGGCCCTGGCAGCGGGCAACACCACGCCGGGAGTGCAGCGGTGACCTGGACGCTGTGCACGACAATGGGCCTGCTGCTGCGGCTGACCGCCGCGCATCCAGCGCGCCCCGCGGCAGCTGGCGGCGGCCACCGCGGCCGTCCCGGGCAGTCTCCCCGCACGGGGGACCCCGGCCCAGGTTGCGGGCGGCGGCACGGCTCCTTGCTCGGTGGCCGGCACGATGCGAGGACACAGGATCCAGAGTCGGGGGCAGGCGCCCGGCATCCACAACGGCCGCACAAACTGAACGTCTCTGAGCCTTTTCCAACCCATTGCAGTTGGAAGCCTTCAGCTGCTGGCTGGCTGAATGAGACGAGTCACGATCGCAACGATCGCCAGGATCCCGGCGATCACGCGGAAGCCCGTCGGACCTGGCCATGCACTCCGTCTGGCTGCTGGCTGCATATCCCACATCAGCCGCGCCACACCCCCGTAGTCGCACGCCACCAGGAGCAGTGCACCCACCGGTAGCACCCAGATCCACTCGATGTGCAACTTCTCTCCCTTCACGCCTCCAACAGCCGTAGGCCCGGAAGCATCAAGCCCTCCACTCAACACCTCAAGCTGAGGTTGGAAAGGCACTCTGCATTCGGCTCGATGATTATCTAGTGATTCTGGTCCCGAGGGCAGGCCAGCGTGGTCTGCGGCTTTCCGGCATGTCTGGCAAGTAGTTGAGCCGGGCGGGTGGTCGAGTTGATGGGGATATTTGAATCTCCCCACCACCTGCTCGGGGCGGCCCCACTCCTGCTCAGTGGATCTCCCCACCCACAGGCCCCCTGACCTGCGGACGGACGCCACGACGGAGTCATGTTGTCGGCCGCTGGAGGCATCGGAGAAACTGCTGCAGGAGCGGTACGGCCGGCACTTCTCCCTGGCGGACTCCCAGCTCCGGGTTCGGCCGAGGCCGTTAAGGGCGGAGTGACGGCGGCAAACCCCGTACACCGTCAAGCTTGGCCCGAGTCAGCTTCACGCCGGCGAGCTTGGCGCCTCGCAAGTCTGCGTTGATAAGGGTTGCTTCGGTGAGGTCCACGCCACGCAAGTCCGCGTTCGTCAGGTCTGCCCCTGTAAGGTCCGCCTTTGCTAGGTTGCCGTTTTTGTCGATGTACCAGCCGAACTCGCGTGCCAGCGCCTCTTGGTCCACGTTGCTCAGTCGCGCACCGTGCAGCTTCGCATTAGTCAGGGAGGCGCCCTTCAGATTCGCTCCAATAAGAGCAGCGTTGGTTAGGTTTGCGCCATCTAGGAGTGCACCGGTGAGATCCGCCGTCAGGAGGGTCGCCTTTGTGAGATTGACGGCCGAGTCCAGCTGGGCTTCATGAAGTTTCGCGTAGTTGAGATCCGCTCTCGTCAGGTTGGCGTCCCAGATTGTTGTTTTCGTCAGATCCGCCTCCTCCATCGAGGCGTCGGACAAGTCCACGTAGTCGAAGCGTGCTGCTGCCAGGTTCGAACGGAGGAAGGAGGCCTGGCGCAGGTCTACGCCCTCGAACGTTGAGTGCCGGAGATCCGCTTCGTCGAAGCTGGCAGCACGGAACGCTGCACCGTGTTCGGGTGTCTTGCGCCGTGTAAACACCTCGGCTCCACGGAGATCCGTGTGCCTGAGATCCAGGATGGCTCGCTCGTCATGGTCGGCTGAACGATCGGCCAGCACACTCAGAACGGCCTCTACATCAGCAGCCAGCTTGACTGGGGATTCCAGGCTCTGCTCGATTTCCTGCTGCCGCTCCTTGGCGAAGCCACTGGCCGGCACCCGGGCATGCCGTCGCGCATACGCCGTCAGCACCGTGACGATTGTGGGCTGATCGCGTGCGGAGTCCAGCATGATGCGCTGCAGGGCGTAAATCCCGCCCAGGCGCACATCCTCGGAGCCCGAGCCGAGATTGTTGATTGCGGCAGTGAAGCGGTTAGTGATCTGGCCCTGCTCAGCGACCCGCAGCTCAGTCCGCGACTGGTCGACCGACATCCACGTGAACAAGAGTGCGACCAGTGCAGTCAAGCCCGGCAAGGCTGCTACCAGCAAGCCCATCCGCTCCGCCCGGCCCATGCCGCCGTTACCGTGCCGACCAGGGCCGCGGGTTCTGCGCCGACCCCGCCTGTCGGTCCGACGATGTGCAATCCGCATCAAACGGCCGGTGCCAAGGCTGCTCCTCACCCCTCCATGACATCCGACAGTGCCGGGTGCTGCCCGACGCCACGCCGCCTAAGGCAAGGAGCGCGTCACCTACGACAAGCTGCGCCGCCCAACTCCCCACTCCGTTGAACTACGGACCAAGTGGGGCGCCGAGTGGATCTGGTCGATTTCAGGGCTCTGGCCGCAGTTCCGTGAAGCCCGAATACAGGGCGGCTGGGCCTGGTAGCCGACGCTGCCTTGGAGTATGGGCGATCGGTACGCTGACCCCCATGGGGCTGGACATCACGGTGATGATCGCAGACTGGTCATGGCTAGGGGAGGTTCCACCCCGCGAGCGGCTGCCGCGGCTGAGGAATGCCTGGTATGCCGACGAGACGGGGCTGTGGGATCACGACGCGGCGACGGTCAAGGGCGACTGGGAGTGGCCACGGGGACCCAACAGCGCCTTCTTCGCCGTATACGAGTTCCTGCACACCTCTGGATCGTTCAAGGCACACTTCTGGGCCGGGCAGCGGTGGGAATCCGTCCGCGACCACGTTGATCCTCTAATGCGGACCGAGTTGGACGCGTTCTTGCTCGGGTTGGTCTGGGACGGGCTGGACGGCGAGGCGCAGCACACGGATCCGGACTTCTTCAGCGACGACTCCAGCGTCTATGGGCTGCTGCTCGCACAGCCACCAGACGGCGTGCGGGAACTGGCTGCGACCTGGGAGCGGGTACGGCCTCGGCTTGACAGGATGCAAGGGGCCTTCAATGAACATGCCGCCGATCCCGAAGGATGGGTCGGCAACTTCGCCGCATTCACAGACTTGCTGGCCGAGTGGGGCCACGTCCTCACCGAAGCCGCCGGACGAGGCTGGGGCATCGTGGGGCTGAGCGAGTAGAGCAAGGCCGTCCCTTCGAAACCGAGACTCATCCGTCCTCCTCGCCACGGCAGGAGGCACCCTGCCGGAACGATTCCCTGTTCATGCCGCTGACCTGGGGATTCACGGAACTGCGGACAGAGCCACTTTCAAATATCCCCATCAGGAGAACTGACAGACATTGGCGTGCTTGTTCCCGGCGGCCCGGGTGGCGAAGTGGAGCAGGTCCAACGCGGGGTCGGTGTCCTATGCCAGCCGCCGCAGGGCGGTGGTCAGGCCCGAGAGGAAACGGCCTGGAGCGTCCGGGGCGTACGCGGGGTTGGGAAGGAACGCGGGCACATCGGAGAGCGCGAATTCGTCCGGCGTGTAGACCACCGACTGGCCGAGCCCGCCATCGCGGGCCAACTCCCGGGCAATCTCGACGGCGAGCGTGCCGACGGGCACGTGCGGCAGAATCGGGGCGGCGGCTGGCCGAATGGCAGGAGGCCGGGGTGTGGGAGGAACTCCAGCGGGTGTTGCTGGACCGGCTACGGGCAGCGGACCGCCTGGACTTCTCCCGCGTCACCGTTGACGCCTTGCACGTGCAGGCCAAGCGAGGGCGAAGCAGCCCAAAAGTCGGTCCAACCCCGGTTGACCGTGCACGGCCGGGCTCGAAGCACCACGTGCTGACCGACGAGCACGGTACCCCGCTGCGGGTGTCGTTGATGGGCGGGCACCGAAACGACGTCACTCAACTGCCGCCGCTGGTCGACGGCCTGCCGCCGGTGTGCGGGAACCAGGCCGCCCCCGGCGCAAGCCCCGCGCACTGTATGCCGACCGCGGGTACGACCACGACGTCTACCGTCGCCGGCTGCGTGAGCGTGGCATCGCTCCGAAGATAGCCCGGCGCGGTCAGGCGCACGGCTCGGGCCTGGGCCACGTCCGGTGGGTCGCCGAGTCCGCCATCGCCTGGTTCCACGGCCCCCGACGCTTACGGACCCGCTGGGAAGCCCAAGACGACATGCACGACGCCTTTCTCCAGCTCGCCCACTGCATGACCCTCGCCCGCAAGATCCCAGCTTTTTGAAAGGACCCCTCAGAGGTCGGCTCCGTACATCATTCCGGGCCCCGGTGAAGGCTCCCTCACAGGTCAAGGTGTCGCCTCATCCCGCGGGCACGAGTAGCGCGTCATAGGGGCCCAGGAGGTCTGCCTTCTACTCACGATGTTCTGACGCCCCTCGCCGGCTTCGGGGTCCGGCCAGGTGCTCCTGCAATTGTGCGTGACGGAACTGGTAGATCGGTCCGACTCTGCGGAGGACGCCTCGTTTATGGGCGTCCTGGAGGAACAGGGGAAGCCGCCAGGGAAGGCGCCGCTCGACCAGGGGCAGCCAGCAGCGAGCCAGAACGAGCCAGCGCGGCCACGCGCCGATGGTCAGCAGCGTCCAGACTCCCGCGGTGGTGGCGGCGCCGAGTCCGATCCGGAGCCCGAGCGGCCCGCCGAATACCGCACCGGCCAACGTGGCGCTTCCGCTGCCGTTGAGCACGGCGACGAGAAGGCTACGTACCACGGCACGCTTCCGGTCGATCGCGATCAGCGCTGAGGGGGTGGCGACCGTACGAGGATCCACCGGTGCTTCCAGCAGTTGCGGGCTGGCTGCCAGACTGACCGCGACGGCGCTGAGTGTCATGACGGGCATGCCAGCGAGGAGGCTGGTCACCCAGCCTCCTTCCGTTGCTATGAAGAGGCCGACGAAGAGACCGAGGGGGGAAGCACGCAACCCGGCACGCAGCCCATGGGCCAGCCATGCGGTGAGCCTGAGCTTCGCTCCCTGCAGATACAGCTCGTTGTGCGATGGTGCGGGACATGGCGTGATGCCGAAGGCTTTCCGGCCCGCCAAAGCACTCAACATGCTGGCGACCAGGGTCACCCAACCGCCGAGGGGGGATCCAACAGCCGAGCCGACCACGAACGTGCTCATTCCCGCTGTCCACTCCCCGATCATGACGCGTCTCCGGGCGGGAATGGAGTCGCCCAGACGCCACCACTCGAGGTCTCTGGTTCCCTGTTCCGACAGATGCCTGGCCAGGTAGACGTGCCACTGGCGGACCCGTTCGGCAGTCCAGCGCCGCGTACCGCGCAAGCCTCGGTGTCGCCCGTAGGCGGTGGCGAGGAAGGCGCTCAGCAGGTGGGTCTCCAGATCCTCGGGCTTCTCAAAGGCAGCCAGCTCCCACGGGTCCTTCCCCGGAGCCTCGCTGTAAATCTCCCGGGCCAGGCTCGCCATGAGCGGCACTGACAGCACCGAAGTGACCACATCTGGGCGCCCCTGTGCGCGACACACCCGCATGTGGTCGAGCAGTCGGCCCCAGCCGTCGGTGATACTGCCCGGGCCCCGCGTGTCGACGGTACGGACGGTGCGGGGCAGGTACGCCTGAAGATCATCGAGGGTGAGGTCGTCGAGGACGACCAGCGCGGCTGCCTTGAGGACCTCGGTGGCCACGACCGCATCCCTGTACTCCTTCGTCCGGCTGGTCATGATGAGTGGGAAGGAAGTGTGGTTGAGGGCTTTCAGCGCGGCCGGGTGGAGTCCCGAGGCGATCTCGTCGAACCCGTCCAGCACGGGGAGAATCAGTCCTTCCCCCACCAGGGACTCGGCCAGAGGGACGCCGTCCTCGCCCTTGGTGGAGAGGCCTGGGTGGGCCCGGGTCAGTTGATCCACCATCCATTGGTCGAGGGGGACTTGGGGATTCCAGGAGGCGAGCTGGAAGATCACCGGAACACGGTCGTTCGAGGTGGCGGGCCAGTTGGCGAGCAGATCGAGGACGCAGGTGAGGGTGAGGGAGGTTTTGCCGGAGCCTGCACCGCCGAGTACCACGATGCGCCGTGACTCGATTTGTTCGTAGACCCCGGCGAACTCCTCGATCCGGCCGGACAGGGCAAGGGACCCGTGATCGGATCCGGCCGGGGCCTGACGGATGTTGGGCCAGTGATCCTGAAGGTACTGGGGACCAGGGCGAAAGCGCACCGGTAGCGCGCACGGATCATGGATGCGGCGCACTTCCCACTCCGCGCGCCACTCCTTCTCGACCTTTTCGGCAAAGTCGGCTGCAGCGGTGGCGAGCCACGACGGGGCCGACTCGCGGGGGTGGACGTTGACGACCATGGGGCCGACGATGCGTCCGACCGCCACGGCGTTGTCACGGGCGGTCGCAGTGACGTGGTCCGCTGCACACGCGAGGGAGTGCTCGGCAGTGTGACGATCAGATGGCAGAGAAGTCGGGCTTGGGTCAGCCGGTCCGGTCAGCCCTGCGCCGGATCCGGCGGAGTAGGGCGGCCGATGTGCACATCCCCCTGAACCACGGCCGCTGCCACGGAGCCCCGACCGGCCTTGATCACGATGTCCCCGCCGGCCTGCACCAGACCAGGCCGGACGCCGTGCTCGGCCAGCAACGAGCGAAGTTGGTCGGCTCCCCGGTCCAACTCCGGGCCGTCCAGCTCCTCCAGCACCGCCTCGAACCGGGCCTGCCACGCCGCTGCCTGGGCGATCCGCACCGTATCTGCCTCTCCGGGAGCGGCGCCGGACCGCAGAACGCGGGCTGTCTGCTCGAGTCGAAGTGCGGCGGATCGTTCGCGTTCTTCATCGCCACGCCCGAACCAGCGGGCGAGTCGGCCTCTGAACGCCTCCCAAGCGTCTCCGGCGGCAGCCTGTACCACTGCGGCTCCCCCAGCGGCCGCCAGCGCCGCCAATCCCTCGTCCGCCAGCATGTGTCCCCCTTCGATCCCCCACACGGTTCAGGCGGATAAGGTAGCGCGCACACCGCCGTCCAGGGCCGTTTCGCTGCAGCCCAGTCTCCAGAGGTCTGCTCGCTCAACCGCGTCAGGACTCGCTCGCCGGCTGCGAGTTCGTCCGGCTCGCCGCACCGGGGCCAGCTGCTTGACCTGCCGTTCTTCCATCCTGACCAGTTCCGCGAGTCGCCCGGCGATCCGTGACAGCACCTGAGGGTCCACCATGTACAGCCAGACCGACGAATCGGCGATCGAGACCCTTTCAGGCGAACTCATGTGCGGTGGCCTGACAGGAGCACGCGGGCGTCGACGACCGCAGCCGCCGGCATAAGGGGGAACGCGAGGGACCGCCGCACCACCCTGGGTGCAGCGGTCCCGTAACGTGCTGAGGTTCTATGGCCGGTCGCCTCCCGGCTTACTTGCCGGTGGAACAAAGGCAGGGCGCAGCGCGGACGGCAGGTCGGACATCGTCCCGAACACGAGGATGTGATCCGGATTCATGGGGTCGCTTTCGAGGGTTGCGATGATGCCCGCCGACAGCAGGACCTTGATCAGCGCGCTTTGCATATGGAGACCGATCATCCCGGGGTACCGGACAATCGGAGCGTTCGGAGCGCCGGAGGCGAGGCTGTCGACAGCGGCCTGGGTCATGGCGGGATCGCATCTCCAACCGACGGATACGGAAGCTGAAGCCGTCTCTGCATCGGGGTTCACGGAGACGACCGCGCCGGAACGGTCCTCTGTTGCCTCTTCCCCGTCACGGAAGGCGGGTAGGCCAGCCCGCCGGAGTGCTTGGATCACGTGGTCGGCCAGCTCGTTCCGGACAGCGAGAACTTGGTCGGACGCGCGGGCGAAACCGTACTCGGACATCGCGTTTCTCTTCTCCTTGGGCGGTGCGGTGGGCATCTTGATGACGCCCACCGCACCCGACAAGTTCCCTACTGCTCAGCGGAGTGCTGAGTGGACCGGAGAGAAGCCCTCCCTTCAAACCTTTGGATTAGCCTGTACAGGAGGTTCGAGGAACCAGGCCCGTTGGGGACGGAGTAGGTGATGGGGGTCCCGGGTTTGAGCAGGTTCTCCAGCTTCGGTGCGCACGCATCGCAGGGGCTCCGCTCGCTGTACAACGCTTCGATCTCGGTCGGGTCGATGTTTTTCGCCTTCAGCTGATCCAAAATGTGGTCCTCCGAGTGGTAACCCGCGCCCTTGCTGAAACCGACGACGTAGTCACCATTGGCGAGCTTCGCGACCGCGACATTCCGGCCGGAACCAATTCCGGCTGCCTTTCTGGCCTTGTATGCCTGGAGGGCCAGATCGGTGCTGCCGTAAGCGATCATCCCCGCACACGGATCAGCGCTGTGCGCAATCGCGGTACGTAGGGGCTTCTTCGCGGTACACGCGTCGACCACGGTCTTGAGGACTTTCGCGCCGATGCCTTCAATGGCGGCGTCGGAGAGGCCGGCGGTGCGCAGGCCTCTCCACGCGTCCTCGAACCCGATGCCGGTGCGGGCGGCGGCGTCGAGGGACTTGACGGCGTCCGAGATCGCCTTGATGGCGAAGTCCCCGAAGACCATGGAGCCGATGTCGAAGACCGCCCAGCCGCAGTCGCCCCAGCTTCCGCCGCCGCCTGTTGTGAGCTTGTCCCAGCAGCCGGTGAAGTCTTCGGTGAGGGCCTTGACGAATCCCTTGGCTACGGCGTGGTTGAACCTCTCCTGCGTGATGGTGTCAGTGACCTGTTGCGTCTGAGGCTTCAGTTCCTTGCTGGCCAGGAACAGGGTTGCGGAGGCGGGGCATCCGGACTGCACGTCCGGGAGGTCCGCGGCCGTGCACAGGTAAACATCGACAAACACCTTGACGGTGATCTTCGCCGTGATGATGCAATTACCGACGTGAACAATGACGTTGCAATTGTCCTTGCTCACAATGTCCGGGTCGCCGATCGGCTCGACCCTGGTTTTGTAGAAGACGCCGCCGACGCCAGCCATGCCGGTAGAGATCTGGTCGTTGTGCCCCTTCGTCTCCGTACGCTGGGCCGCGTCCTGGGCCTCCTTGGCGTACTTGTCGGCGTCCTTGGCCGCCTGTTCGGCCTCGGTGGCCGCCGTGTCGGCACGGTTGGCGGCGGCACGGGCGTCTTTGGCGTCCTGTTCGGCCTGGGCCGCTGCGGTACGGGCTGCATCGGCGTCGAGTGCGGCGGCGTCGGCCGAGCTGCGGGCGTCCTTGGCGTAGCCTTCGGCGTTCCCGGCCGCGGTGTCGGCGGCCGTGGCGTCGGCGGTGGCCTGTTTGTCGTAGTCGATGGTGCGGGCCAGGGACGCTGAGGCGGCTGCTGCGGCCTTGGCGGCGTCCGCGGCGTAGCCGAGGCCTGCTTGGAGTAGGTGCGGGCGTCGGCCGCGTACTGGGCGGCGTTGGCGGCGTGCTGGTAGGCCTCCTTGGCGTCGCCCTTGGCCTGGTCGGCGAGGTTCTTGGCGGCGTCTGCCTCTGCCTGGGCGTTCTTGGCGTGGGCGTCGGCGACGGCCTGCTGCTGGTCGGCGATGGACTTCGACGCCTGTCCGGTCAGGACCACCAGGCCGGCGGCGGAGTCGGTGTCGACGTAGCGGGAGCCGAGCTGGACGGCGTCGTTGGCGGGGTCGGCGACCTGCTTGGCCGCCTTGCCGGCGTCCACGGCGGCCTGGGCGGTGACGTGAGCGTAGCCGGCGGCTTTCGCTGAGGCCGTCAGGGCCTTGCCGGCCTCGGTGTTGGCGGTGTCGGCCTGGGTCTTGGCGTCCTTGGCGTGTTGTTGGGCCTCGTCGGCGAGTTTGACGGCGGTCTTGGCCTGGTCGGCGGCGTCCTGGGAGGCCTTGATGGCGTCGGCGGCGGCGCTGGTGGCGGTCTTCACCGCCGCGTCCGCTGTCGCCTTGTCCGCCTGTGCAGCGTCCGCGTCGGAGCGGGCCCGCTTGGCTGCGGCTTCGGCGCGGGTGGCCGCGGCGTCGGCGTCGGCTGCCGCCTGGGTGGCGGCGTCCGCGTCCGCGCGGGCCTTGGTGGCGGCGGCTTCGGCGTCGTCGGCGGCCTTGTCCGCGTCGTTCGCGTCGGCGCGGGCGGCGGTCGCTGCGTCGCCGGAGTCCAGGGAGTCGGCGTAGGCGTCCTTGGCGTCGGCCTTGGCGCGGGCCGCATCGGCCTTCTGTTCAGCGTCCCAGGCGTCGCCGCGCATGGCCTTGGCGTGGTCGCTGGCCTTGACCGCCGCGTCCCGTTTGCTCTCGGCGTTCTGCTCTGCGGTGTCGGCCTTGTCCTTGGCTTCCTTGGCCTTGGTCGCCTGAGCGTCGGCGTTCTTGTGGTCCTGGGCGGCCTCGGCCTGCTTGGCGGCGGCGGTCTCCTTCTCGGCCTTGGCCGTCTTCTCCTCTGCCTCGGCCGCGAGCCGTTTGGCGTGGGCGTCGGCGGCAGCCGCCTTCGCGTCCCCCTCGGCCTTCAGCGCGTCGGCGAGTTTGGCCTCGGCGGTGTCCTTGTCCGCCTTGGCGTTGTCCCGGTGCACCTTCGCCGCGTCGGCGGCGGCCTGGGCCTGTTCCTCGGCGGCCTTGGCGGCCTCCTTGCGGAACTCGGCCTTGGCCTGCGCGGCCTGCGCGAGTGCGCGCTGGGCGATGGTGGCGCTGTCCCCGACGGAGGCACGGGTGGCGGCCTCCGCGGTCTTGCCGGCCTTCTCCATCGCCGCCAGCGCGGCGGCGGCACCGCGGGTGACCTGCGCCTTTTGCTGGCCCACCAGAAGACCGCGGCCGCGCGGTGCGCCGTGGGCGTCTGCGATGCCGTACGCGGCCTTGAGGGCTGTGTCCGAGGCGGTCGCGGCCTTCTGCACGGCCGCCAGCTGCGTCTGGAGAACGGCCAGTTGCTGCTTAGCCCCGGCCTGGGCCGCGGTGATGCCGGCCTTGGCCTTGTCGAACTGGGCCTTGTCCGGGTAGGACAGCTGGCCTGCGCCGTCATGTCCCTGAGGGACGATACGGATCTTCTGCGCGTCGGTGCCGTTGCACGTGTAGAGCTGGGCGTCGTTGCCGTTGGTGAACGTGTGCAGATCAAGGCACTTGTTCGTGGCGGCATTGCGCAGCTCACCAGCGGCACGCAGGTCGAACTGCCACTGCTGTGCCGAGCTGCCGTTGCACGACCACAGCTGGATCTTCGTACCATTGGCGTTGTCGCCACTGCTCACATCGAGGCACTTGCGCGCGTTGGTGTTGTACAGGGCGTAGCCGCCGTCGTACAGGCCCCCGAGCTTCCACTCCTGGGCGGCGCTGTTGTTGCAGGTGTAGATCTGCACCGGGGTGCCGTTGGCCGTCCCGCTGCCCTGTACGTCCAGGCACTTGCCCTGCGCGGCCTCGACGTGCATGACCAGGGCGGAGTCGCCGACCCAGCCGATGCCGCCCGGCTGCCAGTAGTCCTGCCAGCGCGTGAGGTGGTCGGCGATCCAGGGGTGGCCCAGCATCTCGCCCAGGGCCTTCGCGCCCTTGGTGAGCGCGTCGACCGCGGTCCTGTTCGCGTCCAGGATCTGGTTGCGCTGGGCGGCCTGGGAAGAGATCTCCTGCTGCCACTCGTCGGCCGCGGCGGAGGTGACATCGCCCAGCACGTTGTCCGGGTCGAGCGGATCACGCCAACCACACGCAGTGAAGCGTGACTTCACATCCTCCACCGCGATACGGAACTCCGGCGTGCCCGGCTGCGGGGCCGTACGCGGGAAAGCGCCGGAAGAGAGGAAGATCCGCGCGTCGTCGGCGCCCGCGTTGCTCCCGGGCGCGCCGTGCATCCACTCAAACGCGTTGTGCTCGGCGAGCGCGCGATCGAACTCCTGCTGAGTGGTCCCGGAGGGGTCGGGGTCCTTGCCGTAGAGGGAGGTGCCGATGGCGTCGACGGCCTTGAGCGTCTTGTCGTCCGTTTTCGGAGTGTCGTCCTGGTAGAAGTCGCCGTCGTTCTTCCAGAACCGATCGGCAACCCAGGGCGTCAGGCCGGTCTGTTCATAGAAGGACTTCTGGCCGTCGTTGCTGGTACCGGGTGGCCAGTGGAAGTCCGCATCGGTGAACCCGGCCGGAGTATTGAGGCCTTCCAGGGACTTTTCCCACCCCTACTGGAGCGTGGAAAGGGTATCGAGGTCCTTGCTCGCCGTGTCCCGGTCCTTCTGGTACGCGACGGCGAGCGGCGTCTGATCCCAGTGGTCCCTGTTGGCCAGAACGTGGAGCTTGTCCGCGCTCTGGTTGAGACCGTCCTGCGCGGTCGCGGCCATCGACGGACCGCCCAGGCGCAGCACGTCGGCCATCAGGCACTGGTCCTGGCGCAACTGCTCCGCGGCGGTGTCCTGGTACCAGGGGTAGGAATCAGCGACTGGGTCGCCACCGAGGCGGCTCAGGCCTGGCTGAACCGCCAGGCCTGCCAGGACGGCCAGCGCGGCCACCGAGGTGACGGCAGTGGTGAGCTTTCGTGATCTTCGTGATCCGGGCAGGCGAAACCAGGGTCTGGGGTGCACGGATGCATCCCTTTCTTCATTCATGGGGGGTGGGGCCGGGAGAACGGCCGAAGAACAGGGAGCCGCAATGGCGCTGCCGGCAGCACGTCAGAACGGGTGCAGCACGTACAAATCAGCGCCTACAGGCGTGCGGTACACCTCAATGGCGTGTACGACGGCATGGTGAAGCAACCCCTCCCCGTGAGCGACGGTGTTCCCCCGGTCGCTGATGGACGCGCGCAGACACAGACTGGTCAGGTCCGGTCATGCGCGGCGACACCTTAGGCACACGCAGATCGGCTCGCATAGACGTTCGCTTCCGGACGGCGCAGGACGCTGGCCTGAAAGCTTCCACTGCTCACCCCTCAGTGGACACTCCTCAACCTTCCACCATCATGGAAATCCTCTGCGCTCTGTGTGAACTTTTCGTGTGCGCGGCTGAGGCGATGGCACAGGTCGACCGCAGAGGAATGGCCTATTTTCGACCCCGTTTGACGGTGTGAGGTCTCACGAGATCTTGGACAGATTGGCTCCAGGACATGCTTGATGTCACCGGGAGATGCTGGACAGCCGTCACGACTCGGTGCGGCTGGGCGCTCTGAACCCGGTGATCGGCTTGTCGCTGGTGCGAGGGTGGGTGGACAGCTCGACGTCACCGTCGAGGACCCGGAAGCAGTGTCCTCAAGGACGATCGTCACGGTCTTCCCAGCGTGCGCGCGACCGATCCGCAGTCGCTGGCCGCCGATCATCACCCGGCTGTCTGGCGGCACCTTCCGCCGGGCCCGCAGAGCCTGGGTGGAGGGCGGGATGACCATGGTGCGCGGGCTTTGAGCACCGCTGATCTGCCGCCGCTTCTCCGGCGGAATCGGCGCGGGCATGGTCTTGATGACGCGGCCGTTGACGATGACGTGCATCAGCTGGCCGTCGAAGCGAAGGGTGACGGGCTGTCCGGCAAGATGGTGTGCGATCTTCACCTTCTGGCCGCCGAGCCCGATGTCGCCGTCCCGGTTGATGACGCGATCGACCTCGACCACCAGAGCGGGCTTCGCCTCATCGACCAGGGCGGGAGCGACCGGCTCAGGTCCGGCGATGCGTCCGCCCCGCTGTACCAGTGCCTTCAGGTCGGCCGCAGTGAGCTTGGAGATGCGGTGCGGGCGAGGTCGCCGTCGATGAAGAGACCGGAACCGTGACATTCCATATCGCTACGAACAACGGCAACATCGCGGCCAACAGCACCGGTTTCACTCAGAACGCGGTCACGCAGGGCGCCTTCGATCCGGCGCAGATCCTCGCGGCGATCAACCTGGTCGAGCAGTTGACCCCTTCCCTGACCCCGGACGCCGGCGAACGGTAATCTCTTCTCGTCCAGACGGGACAGCTCCAGGCGGCAGCTGCGGGTCCCGCCCCAGATCGCGGGGTGCTGAAGCGCATCGCGGTCGGAGTGTTGTCAACGATCCGGGGGCTTGCACACTCCCCCGAGGTCCAGCGCCTGGCGATTGAAGCGGTAGAGCAGGGCATCCAGAACCTGTAGAGCATCGCCCGGCTGGGCAGGGGCTGCCCGCGCGTACGCGCGGGAGAAATCCGCCTGCCCGGACGTCTCGCCGCAGCACTGCTCGTGCCGTCATGGTCGGGATGACCAAGCCCCCGACCATGGGTCTGGCGGTGCGCCGCTTATCCCCGACCACAGTTGGTCAGCTGCGTTGCGCTTGCTGCTACGCACGCGCGGTCCAGGGGACTCGCTGGTCGGGGTCGTGGACGGGGCGCCACACGGGTGCGGAGGGGCCGTGGTGGAGCAGGTCGGCCAGCGGCGCCACGAGCACGGGGACGTCGTGCGGGAAGCGGGCCAGCAGCCCGGCCCCCGCGCGCAGGGCACCGCGGCCTGCTGCCCCGCCGCGGTGTCACCTTCCAGCGAACCAAGACGTGGAAGGAGTCCCCGGACCCCGACCGCGAGACGAAGCTGGACCGGATCGAGGAGGTCCTTGACCGCTTCCCCGACCGGGTCTTCGCCTTCGATGAGTTCGGCCCACTCGGGATCCGGCCCACCGCAGGCTCGTGCTGGGCGGGACGGAAACATCCCGACCGGGTGCCGGCCACTTACCACCGCACCCACGGGGTGCGCTACTTCCACGGTTGCTACTCGGTCGGCGACGACCGCCTGTGGGGCGTCAACCGCCGCAGGAAGGGTGCCGCGAACACGCTGGCCGCGCTCAAGTCGATCCTCGCCGCCCGCCCCGACGGCGCACCGCTCTACGTGATCCTGGACAACCTGTCCGCCCACAAGGGCGCCGACATCCGCCGCTGGGCGAAGAAACACAAGGTCGAGTTGTGCTTCACCCCGACCTACGCCTCGTGGGCGAACCCGATCGAAGCGCACTTCGGACCCCTGAGGCAGTTCACCATCGCCAACTCCAACTACCCGAACCACACCGTGCAGACCCGGGCCCTGCACGCCTACCTGCGCTGGCGCAACGCCAACGCCCGCCACCGGGACGTCCTGGCCGCCGAGCGCAAGGAACGCGCCCGCGTCCGATGCGAGAGAGGCGTCCGCTGGGGCGGGCGCCCCCTCAAGGTCGCGGCGTGACCGCACCTCCCGCCCAGCACAGCTCCTCGTGAAAGGCTGGGAGAATGATGGGCGGACGGTCTGAGAACCCAGAACTCTGGACGTTCCTGGAATCACTGCACTGCGGCGAGATCCTTTCCGGCACCGTCACAGCGATCGAACGGTTCGGCGTGTTCGTAGCGCTGGACGACGGCCCCGACCACCCGGTCTTCCCCGGCGTCGGGTTCATCACCATTCCCGAACTGTCCTGGCGGCGCATCGAAGCAGCCTCCGACGTCGTGCAGGTCGGACAGCGCGTCTCATGCGAGTTCCTCCAGTTCGACACATGGAACCTGGAGGCAAGACTGTCCTTGCGGGCGACGCAGCCGGACCCCTTCCAGACATTCACCGACGGAATCGCGGTAGGGCAGAAGCTGCACGGACAGGTCACCAAGCTGGTCCCATTCGGCATCTTCGTCCAGGTCGCCGACGGAATCGAGGGACTGGTCCACCTGCGAGAGCTCACCTGGACGCCCACGCAAACTCCGTCGGATGTCGTCCAGGTCGGCGACGAGGTCACGGTCGTCGTCACCGAGATCAACCGAGAGCGACGCAGGCTGGCCCTCTCCCGACGACAAGCCTCATCCGAGCACCAGTGACCCTTCCGTATTCCAGCGGAGGTTCCCTTGCACGAACGTTCCCGAACGCCTGCTCCGCGAAAGGTAGGCACACGCCCTAACCCGGCGAACCTATGTGGTCACAGCACTAGCCGGAACAGCAGCCAGATCAGCAGCCATCGCACCGGCACGGGCGGCGCGACGGTGTCGTTGCCGAGGAAGATCACCAGGAAGCCGGCCACCAGCAGCAGGTATTCCCACATGAAGCCGTACCAGGTCTACCCGACGTTGACCAGCAGATCGCGGCCGAGGGCCTTGCCCGGATGTACTTCCGCGCCAACGACAGCCGCGCGCACGGCCTGGGCGTGGAGTTCACCGATGTGGAGCAGATCGAGAGCTGTAGAGCGGGCTCCAGTGCTCAGGCGCCTGCGGCCGTGACGATGGCGTCGGTGGCGAAGCCGAGCAGGAGGCCGAGGAGGATGCACCAGGTGGTGAGGGTTTTGAGGCCGGTCTTGCGGGCGACGGCCAGCAGCTCGATGACGACGTAGAGGATCGAGCCGGCGGCGAGGCCGAGGAAGGCGATGGACAGGGTGTCGCTGACCATGTGCTGGCCGACGAGGGTGCCGAGGAAGGTGGGGCCGCCGCCGATCAGGCCGAGCCACAGGAGGGTGGGCCAGGACGGACGTTCACCCTCGGCGGCCAGGGGGGCGACGATGCCGAAACCCTCGGTGGCGTTGTGCAGGCCGAAGCCGGTGATCAGCAGGACGGCCAAGGAGAGTTCGCCCTGGGCGGCGGAGTTGCCGATGGCCAGGCCCTCGGCGAAGTTGTGCAGGCCGATGCCGGTGGCGATCATCAGCGCGAGTGAGCCTGCCTGGCTGCGGGTCTTCGACGCCAGTTCGGCGGAGGCGGCGGCGCCGGGGCCCGTGGGCGGGGCGGCGGCTTCGCGGCGGCGGGCGATCCAGCCGTCGTAGTGGACGAGCCCGGCGAGTCCGATGGTCAGGCCGGCGGCCAGGGTGATGCCCCCGGACGCCACCGTTCCCCAGGTGTGTTTGGCGAGCGCCTCGTCGATGGGCTCCCAGGCGTGGGTCAGCACGTCCCAGACGAGGAAGATCAGGATGCCGATGGCAACGGCGTTCAAGCCGGCCTTGAGCCGGGGGGTGGGCGTGCGGAGGCGGCCGAGGGGGAGGCCGAGGTAGATGGTGAAGCCTGCGATGGCTCCGAGCAGGGCAATGTTGCCGCTGGACATGGGGACTCCGGTCTGACGTGCAAAGGAAGCGCACAGACCATAAAGCAGGCAAGGCTTACCTAACAATGACGAAGGTCCGGCTCGGTGAGACTTGAGGAAGTCGTTACACGCCTCAGCCCAGGGCGTGGGTGCGATCTCCTCAGAGGTTATTTGCGTGTTGCCTCAATGAGACAACATCTCCCGGAAGCGGCATCCTGATGGTTTTTGCCCCGGTTCGCGGGGCGTGCTCTCGCACAGCGGGGTCGGTTTCACCCTTCGCTGGTCGTGCCGGTGGCGCCTCGAGCCGCCACCGCCTCTGTCGCAGAAGTGACTCTCCGGGGACTGGGCGTCTTCCCGCCGTGGTCGGCCCGACCACGAAGCCGACCCCGGAGTAGGGGTCATGTGCTCGGATTCGATGCGTCCGCGCCGCCCGAGGTCACCCTCAGTCTTCGACGGTGACAAGGAGCCCGGCGAGATGGGTGGCCGTGACCAGGACGTAGGCGTGCTGCCATGCCGGACTCGATGCCTCATGGGCGAGGTCGAGCCGGGCAGCGATTCTCACCGCGCCCAGGTGCTGCTCGATGGCCTCGGCCACCTGCAGCGCGCTCGCTTCCGCTAGCGAGCGGTGCCGGTCCGTCCGGGGGCGGGGGGCCGTCGCCTCGAGGCTGCCGTGGAGGAGTTCGATCCAGCGCCATGGCGGCTTGACCGGCGTGATGGCGCGGATAGGTGGACCGGGCAGGGAGGTGGCCGCGAGCTGCTCCAGTGGCCGGCGGGGCGGGAATCCACCGGCCAGCGGCATGGTGGTCAACTGCAGGTCGACCATGTGATCGGCAGCGTCGCATTCCCGCGCCACAGCGGTACTCACCTCGGCCACCGCCGCCTGCGCTGCGCGGCCCGCTGGCATCGCGGTCTGCGGGTCCGGCGATGAACGATCGTGGATGTCTGTCTTGCGTCGCATCAGCCGAAGGTACAACCGTGGACGAGCCGTGTGCCGAGGGGCTGTCCGGGGATCCCACCCCGGGTGGCCCGCCTGCGTGTGCAAGCCGCTCTGTCCCACTCCGTGGCCGGGCCGCACCCTACGAGACGCCTTGCGGGTCAGTCGGACAGTGAGCGCCCGCAGGCTGCGGCGCGGGCCGAGGCAGAGAAGGCGGTCTCTCCGCCCCGCAGGCGCTGCTTGACGCGCATGCCGTCCAGGACGATGTCCGTATGGTCCGCCGCCAGCCTGCGCAGCCGGGGCAGACATCCGCACCCACGGGCGCTGACGAGTGCTGCAGCCGTAACGCGTGACCGCCGCATGCAGGGGTTACAGCAGACCCACCAGGCCCCAGCCGCGACGGGCCGTCTCCCGTGCCACCTCGGCCCATTCGCACAGCAGCGCGGTGAATTCCTCGAAGGTGTCCGGGCGTCCTGCCCAGCCCTCGCACTCCGCGCTGAACGGTCCGCGCAACTCCTCCAGACGCGGCTCCACCCGCTGCCAGGCATGGACCTTGCCGGGTACCACCTCCGGCGGGCAGACGAGAAGAATGCGCGGGTACCGGCGGTCGGTGGCGGGCGGGAAGAACCCCCCGCCGGTCAGCGCAGGATCAACGGCCGGATCCGCGTCCCAGATCAGGCCGCCCAGGAAGCAGTCCATCGCCTCGCGCACGGCGGTGTCGACCAGTGAGCGCATGTCGGCCCAGGCGTCGCCTGCGCGGGCATGCGGCCTGTAGGAGCCGCTGGTGCTGTAAAAGCGGTACTCGGCGCACCACACCGACTCCTGATCCGGCGGCCACACCCAGCCTTTGGCCAAGCCGTACGTGGAGAGGTACTCGTCATCGAGATCCGCCGGCCACATCGTCTCGTCCAGGACTCGAATCCGGTCCTCGACGGAGATGGCGCGCAGCCGCTCCCAGTCCACCATGCGCAGGTTGAGATCCAGACCCATTGCGGCAGCATAGGAGGAACCCCCGCAGCGAGCCGTACTGCCCAAGCTGTCCGACGAGCAGTTCGTGGAGCTCGAGAAGGAGTTGGCGCTGGGACCGGCCGTGTATGGCTGGGAGGACCAGCGTTGGACCCTGGCCCGGATCAGAGCGCTGATTGCCTGGAAGATCTC
Organism: Streptomyces sp. NBC_00557; assembly: GCF_036345995.1. Taxonomy (NCBI): domain Bacteria; kingdom Bacillati; phylum Actinomycetota; class Actinomycetes; order Kitasatosporales; family Streptomycetaceae; genus Streptomyces; species Streptomyces sp. NBC_00557. The sequence continues at coordinate 30,180 of NZ_CP107796.1, read as the reverse complement.
ACTGGATTGCTCGTCGGCGGGAGAAGGCGGTCTCTCCGCCCCGCAGGCGCTGCTTGACGCGCATGCCGTCCAGGACGATGTCCGTCGCGGACAGTGCGATACCTGCCGTGTGGCAATCCCGGGCGATCGCCGAGCCGTCTACGCCGACGGCCCCGATCCACGCATCCATCTCCGCGGGCCACAGTGCCACCCGAGTCCAGGCCTGCGCCCGAGCCCGCAGCGGGGATTGAACCCCGATCAGGAGAATGCGGCTCGGTTCGCCCAAGCGGTAGAGGCACATCCCGGCTGTTTCACGGCGATAGCGCAAACCTGCCACGCCGGCGACACGGTCGCGTGGATTCGCTGCGCAGGTGAGAAGCGAGAGCACTTGTCGGTGGGTTTCGGCATCACTCGGTGTCCGTAGAGCGCATGAAAGTCGATGAGAAGTAAGAGCACTCGCTGTGGTGCGGTGCACCCGCCCTCGTGCGGGACCGACCGTCGGTCCGTACGCTCCGCTCATGGATGACCCCGTGCTCACCGCCCGCGAACTGGTGCAGGACCGATTTCCCGCCACCCGGGCGGCCTTTCTCGCCGGCAGTGTGCTGACCGACCGCCGGACGCCCACATCCGATCTGGACATCGTGGTCCTCTTGGATGGGCCGCCGGCCCCCAGCCGGGAGAACTTGGTGTATCGCGGCTGGCCGGTGGAGCTGTTCGTGCAAACCGAGGCCGCCTGGCACAGCTTCGCCGACCAGGAGACCGCGAAGCGGAGATCGCCGCTGCTCGCTATGTGTGCTGACGGCATGCTCCTGGTAGACACGGATGGGCTGGGCGCTTCGCTCCAGGACGAGGCGCGAAAGCGTTGGGCCGCGGGCCCGCCGCCGCTCTCGGACCGTGAGCGTGACTACCAGCGGTATGTCCTGACCGACTTGCTCGATGACCTGAGCGGCTGCACGGACCCTGCAGAGCGGGTGTACTTGGTCTCGCACATGCTGCAGCGTGCCTCGGAGCTGGTCCTCCTGGTCGGCGGGCACTGGCTCGGCGGAGGAAAATGGTTGTCGAGGCGGCTGGCTGAGGCCGACCCCGGGGTGCACCGCGCGTTGTCCGAAGCTGCCGCGCAGGCGATCGCCGGGGATGCGGAGGTCTTCGCCGCAGTCGTGGCAGAGGTATTGGATCTGGCTAGCGGCCCGCTGTGGGACGGGTATGCCATCCGATGAGTCGATGGGGGCAATCACACCATTACAGGAGTGTGGTCGCGATCAGCCAGTGGATGCTTGTTGTTCGGTGCGGGCACGGGTGGTGGCGAGGCGGTAGGAGTCGGTGCCGGTCTCGATGATGTTGCCGCCGAAGGTGAGGCGGTCGACGATGGCTGCGCAGAGGCGGGGAGTCGGTGAAGGTCTTGGTCCAACCGCTGACGGACTCGAGCGAGGGTCAAAACCCAACCGGCGGCCACTTGTCCACAATTGAGCTGTTGCCGGCAAAACGGGCTGGGCCGGATGGCGTTGAGCACAGCACGCGGCTAGCGGATACGAAGTGCGGGTATGGCCAGAGGGTAGCGGTCCGTGCCATGATCAAGCTCGGCTTGATCGCCGCACTGGTGATCACCAACGATTTCTAGGGACATCATGCGTAAATTTGCTGCCGTGCTGTCGGGGCTGGCGGCCGGCGTGTCGCTCACGCTGGTATCGAGCGGGACCGCGAGCGCGACGCCCGACGATGGCATCCTGGCCAACACTGCAGGGGTTGTCACCCTCTGCGCCACACCGCAGGGGAATAGCACAGCCAACGGCACGATCGTCACGACGTGGTCGTGTACGGGAAGCTCTTTGCAGCGGTGGTCATACGACGGCACTTACATCAAGAACATAGCGAGCGGGAAGTGCCTGACCCCGTCTGGAAATCACAGTGGTACTAACGGGACCGTTCTGACGTTGTGGACGTGCACCAACGACACGAGCCAGCGATTCGTCATTGACTACAGCAACAATCATACTGTCATATTCACGCAGTTTGGCGGCAAGTGCATCACGAACCAGGGTGACTCGATGGGGTATGGTGTCTACCTGACGCTGTGGACATGCAACTTCTCGTATCCCGAGTCCCAGGAGTGGAACGTTATCTGATCCCTCACAGCGCAGCCTTGTGACGGCGGGCTGGCGGCATAACAGGAGATGCGTGGCCTGCGGCGGGCGCTTGAATTTGCTGTGGTCGTGCTTCGGCACCGGTACGTCACGCCATTCTGCGACCTGAATGACCGCAACCGCCCGATCCTGCTGGAGCTACGGATCAAAAGGCTGCACCGCGACGAGGCAGACCGGGCCGTCTCAGTTTCCGTCTCATTCATCTCCTACGTCGGCGTTCAGAGGCGTACGACCAGCGGGTTTTCCAGGACCGCTGAACGGACGCGAACGCGGCTGGACGCCTATGGCTACGGTGCTGACCTGCACCAACAGACTTGGCAAGCGGGCTCATTGGCGGAGATGGGCCAGGCTCTGTCGCTCACGGGGTAGGGACGTTCACGGGGCAGGAGTTGCCGTGCGGTGTCCAGGTCTCCGTCTCGTACGTGCGCGTGGATCGTGTGGGCGAGTGATGCGACGTCGGTGATGGAGACGGTCCACTCATCGGCGTAGAGGCGTGCGGCTTCGCCGGCGAGGCCGAGTTGGAGCGACCGGTGGGCTAGCGGCTGAAGGTGCAGGTCGCGTTCGGGGTCCCATTGCACCCGGGCCGGAGCCCGCTTCAATTGGCGTTTCCACGTGGCGCGGTCGGCGTGGAGTCCATGGTCGTAGTGGGACAGGCAGGCGTGTTCCAGTGCCCACTCGAAGCCGGCACGGGAGATCTCGACGGCCAGGACGGTCTCCTGTCCTTCTTTGGTGCCCCACCCGCAGCGGTACATCATCCACAGGAACGACGGCTTGATCCATGTCATCCGGTCCCGCTGCCACACCGCCGGGAACCGGCCTTCCCGGGCCGCCGGCAGGCCTATCTCCGGGGTGTACGCCTGGTAGACGGTGACCGTGGAGTCCGTGTGCAGGGCTCGAATCTGGTATTTGGGTTCTGCCACGGGGACCAGAGTGGGCACACTGTTCCGTACGCGCCATCGAATTACCGCGGTGCGAAGCCGCCGAGCTCTGCGAGAGCAGATGAGGCTGGCCGCGATGCCGACGAAGCAGAGGAAGCACGCCACCTTACGCTCGTAGCAGCGGTGCAGGCGGCGGCATCGCCGCACCAGCGGGCCACCCTCGAAGCCTGCTCCCTCCTTGCTGACCGGCTCGCCGGCGCAGCCCGCATCCCGGCCAGTCGTCGAGGCGGCAGGCACACAGCAGCCCCGGCCCGTCGCCCCCTTTCCCGGCCGGGCGCACGACGGGAGAAGCGGGACCGCGGCGCCGCGGCGCCGCCAGCGGCTGGTGGTTACTGGTCGGGGTGGACGGCTTGGACGCCGGTGCCCGCGTACGCCTTCGGTGTGAGGGTGAGCAGATACCGTCCGCCGGGGTGGGCGGCGGAGGGCCGGGCTGCGTGGATGGCGTGGACGGCGGCCCATGAGTGCCCGAAGCGCAGCAGTTCGGTGGCGGTGACCGCGGCGTCGGTGTCGAAGGCCTCGATCCGGATGAACCTCAGTCCTTTGATGTAGGCGAGCAGACCCGGTCGTTCGGTGTCGCCGGCGGTCAGGGACAGCACCGGCGCGTACAGGTCGCCGAGTCCGCCGGAGGCCTGGACGTAGAACGCGGCGACCGCCTCGTTGAAGGGGTCCTTCGGGTCGTACAGCGCACCGGCGGTGGTGTGGTCCAGGACGACCGCGATCGCCGCCACTACGCGGCCGCCCGCGGAGGGCGCGGGGTGGCGCCCAGGCGCTCGAGCAGGGCCCGGGCCTTGGCCTCGGCCTCCTCGCTCGGCGCGGTGCCGAGGGCGGCGGCGAGCTCGGCGCGGGCCAGCTCGGCCCGCTCGGCGTACTCGGCCTGGGTCGGCGTACTGTGCGCGAGGTCCTCGACCAGGTGGCGGATGGTGGTGCCGTGCTCGGCCGCAAGCTGCGCGAGCCGGTCCCGCGCCGCAGTGCTCACCTTGATGCTCGTCTCGTCTGCTGCCATACCTCCCACTCTACCGCCCTTCTCTACCACGGGTAGAGGAAATGGGTCTGGTCGGGCAGATCCCTTTCACTCACCTGGACCGACCAATGACGTCCCCTGCGACTCTCACCGGCTCCTCGGCGGCTCGGGGCAGCCGCCGTGGCGCCGACGGGTGCGGCAGCGCCCCGCCGGTGTTGAGGCCCCTTGAAAATCAAATATCGCCATCACCGTGGGACGGCCGGGGCCGGCTACCGGTGAGGCAGCCGACCCCCGCACCCGCTGGCGGGTCAATCCTTCAGCGAGCGCCCGCCCGCTGCGGCGCGGGCCATGACGGAGAAAGCAGACTCTCCACCCCGCAGGCGGTGCTTGACGCGCATCCCGGCCAGGACGACGCCCATCGCGGACAGGGCGATGCCCGCGGTGCGGCAGTCCCGAGCGGTGGCGGCACCGTCCACGCCGAGGGCAGCGATCCACGCCTGCATCTCCTGGGGCCACAGCCCCACCCGGGCCCAGGCCCGTGCCCTGGTCCTCAGCTCGGGTGTGCGCAGGTGCGGGGCCTGGCGGCTGAGCATGATGAAGGCGTGGGACTCCAGTGAGCGTCCGTCGCCGCGGCGGCCTGATCGGTCCGTGCGCCGCCGGGCCGCGGTGGCGCGGGTGGTGCGCCGGCGGACCGCGGCGAGGTCGGCCGCCAGGTCAAGGCCCTCGCGGGCGGCGATGGCTTCAGCGGTGTCGGCCGGCGCCCCGGACCTGGCGGGGGCGAGGCAGTCGTAGACGGCCTGCAGCTCCGGGTCGGGGAATTCCGGGTCGGTGACTCGGGCATGCGTCATGGCGGATCTTCTCAAGGGGGTGCGGGCATGCCGAAGGCCCCGTTGCCGAGGCGGCAACGGGGCCTTCGAGGGATGCGGATCTTCTGGCAGTGAGCGGCAGTTCGTGCCCGCGGCTCTCAAGGGGGCAGGCGGGGGTTGAGAGGACTACCGGCTATGAAGTGGCGGGGCATATCCCGCTCGTAAGCGGGCAACTTAGCCAACTTTCTCGGCAAGCACACCCGTTCACAGAAACAAGCAGGTCAGCAGAGTGAACAGGTTATTTCATCACCAACACCGCAAACAATGACGTATTGGCTGAAATCTGCGTGCGTTGGCGATGTCTCTCACCCCTCGTCGAGCTTCGCCTGCAGTTCCCTGCGCGTGTCCTGCACGCGTTCGAGGTGGAGCGCGGTGCCACCGTCGCTCAGCTGCGCGTTGCACGACTCGCCCGGTGCCGCGCCGCACCGGCGGCAGCGGCGGGCCTTGACCATTGCCGGCGGGACGGCACGCGTGTTCGCCGACCTGTAGGGGTTGCCCTTGCTGCCCTTGCGACGGTTGTTCTCCCTGGCGGCTTCCCTCTGGGCGGCTCGCTTGGCCTGTTCCTCCGGCGGCAGCGGCCGGCGGCGGGCGGCCAGCTTCTCCTCCCGGACCTCCACGCCCTTCTGCACGGCGGCCACGACCTTCTCCGGGGTGCTGCGCTGCCCCTTGACCGCCCGGTAGAGCTCCACCCGCGCCCGGTGGCCCTGCCGGATCGTGCAGGGCTCGTCCACCTTCCGGCCGCACGAGGGGCATTCCACGGTGAGGAGCTGCTTCATCGTGGGCATGGGCAGCGGCTTCGGACCCGCTTTCGGCTTCTTGCGCCGCGGCGTGGGGACATCCCGCACCGCCTTCTGCGGCGTCTGCACTTCCACCGTTCCGTCGGGGCGGGTGATGGTCACAGGGCCTGCCGGTGGCTGGCTGTACGACCTCAGATTGGGGGTGGCGCTGTAGTGCTGCCCGGTTCGGCCTCCACTGCCGTGACAACGTGCCCGATGTGACACCGTTTGCCTCCTCGAATGTCATCCACCCCGTTGCAGGCGAAGACTAGCGATTTGGGTGCCTTCCGCTCGACCACTGGCCCTAGGTTCTGTCGTCAAATGTCACGCCCACATCAGCAGGGCTGCCGGCGAGAGCGCATGGCCCGTGGGCACGGAAAGCCCCCGCTGAACATGCGCTCACCTGCCTAGCGGGTCCAGGGAACGGCTGACAGGCACCGGTGCCGGGCGCAGGCCTTTTGCTCCCCGCTACGGCTTCGTCCGGTCGGGAGTCTGGCCCAGTACGCCGAAACGGCCGGGATGGCTCAACGAGCGGCCTTCTTCTGAAGGACCCATACGTAGTGCCACTTGCCGTATGTGCGCTTGGGTTTGGTGTCGGCGAACGCCTGGATGGTCGGCCACAGGCCGGTGGCACCGGCCGCAATCGTCGCGCTGAAGGCGAGCGCACCTTGGAGGGCCTCGGGGCGGACCGCGGCAAGGACAGCGCTCGCCGTACCCAGTGCGGCGCCGCAGCGGTTGAGCACCCCGGACCGGGCCGCGCTGCTCATCTCAGCGGTAGCGGCGTTCACCTGGTCACGAATGGAGAGCGCCACTCGTTCCAGGGCTACCTGGGAGTCGACCGCTTCGAGGGCGTCGTCGAGTTCGAGTAGCCGGGAGCGCATGAAGTCGCGGTACTGGCGGTAGGAGTCGAACTCCTCGACAGTGACTTCTGCGAAGTCACGGAGGCTCACCCCGTCGATGAAGGGGAGATCGATCTCCAGGATCGGCCGGACCACGCGGCTGGCAAGAGGCTTCGTCCTCGCCAGATCAACGGCTCGACCGTGCTCCACCACGAAGTCGATGGACCGGTCGCTGAACGAAGGAAGCGGATCGGGCAGCGTATTCGAGTGAGGATACGGCGAAGACGTAACGCTCCCTTCTGTGAAGACAGGCCCGTACCAGATCAGCCCGCTGCGCAGCAGAGGCTCCGCGTCCATAAGCCACTGACCTAACTCGACAAGATCTCTGGTCACCATCCCGTATCGGTGGCGCTGTGACCCGCCTGCAGGTGGTTGGCCAAGAATCGTTTCGGGCCCCAGGGGGACGCCCACGCTGTGCACCCCGAGCTCGTGCACCGCTCCGGCGCCATGGTCGGACAGCAGCATCGTGTCCGCAACCAGGACTACCCGCTTGGCGACATGCGTGAATGTCCCTACGTCTGAGGACAGCCCGACGTAGTACGGGGAGGTCGAGGCGGCCTTCGCGCTCAGGAGACGCTGGTAGTCGCGATAGAGCATGCGGCCGTACTTGAGGGCGACGCCTCGGGCAGAGGCTCTCTCCGACTCCAAGAGTAGGTCGTAAAATCTGTTCATCCGGACCACCACGTCCCGGTTCTCCCAGGCTCGTTGGTTCTGCCACGCTCGCCATGCACGTCGGAACATGAGCAAAGCATGATGGGCGGTCGAGCATCCAATCCAGCCGTCGGCATCCAAAACCCTGTAAAGCGCAGCATCAAGGCTGAAGCTATGCACTCCGGGCACCCGGGGGAGGGGCGTGAGCGGCGGAGATCAGCTAGCACAGCCGGTACGGGGGGAACTGGGCGAGCAGGACGACAGACGGGCGGCTCCTCCACTGTGCGCCGCTACAACCGGGGGTCCGCTGCCGACTGGTAACTCGCGTGAAAGTGTCTTAAGCAGCTCGCGTGAAAATATCCAGGCGATAGGCTGGCGTGACGTGTGGTGATGGACAGTGATGTCGCTTATGAGGCTGGACATTTAGGCGCGAAACCACAGGGCAATCCGAAGGGGCGTGCCGAGCGGGCGACCGCCACGTACAGAAAGAGCTGCCGTGCACGGTCGTGCTGGGACTCGACGGCGACGCCACCGGGTGCCGGCCGGCCCTGAACCGGCCTCGGCCCGCAGAGCGTCCTTTCCGGAGTCACGACACGCCTCTGTGGAGCCGCCTCACCATGAGCACACTGTCACCGCCTTCCTGGCCGTACTGCGGGTATGGTGCGGAGCCGGCCACCGATCCGGTCGGCTGCACCGGTGTCCACGTTCCCGGCTACACCGCGTGCCTGGCCCACCTCACCGACGCCGACCGCACCGCCTACCTGACCGGCCTGGCTCCCGGCGCCGCCATCGACCACCGCGGCACCCCTTTCACCCACGATCTATTGGAAGCCCTCCTCAACGCCCTCCAGGACCCCACCACCAACGCGCCCCACATCGGCACGGCTAAGTTCGAACAAGCCCGGTTCTTAGGCGTCGCTTGGTTCGCCAGGACGCTGTTCTCCGGATTCGCCACATTCGACGGGGCGCAGTTCTCCGACACCGCCGCGTTCGATCTAGCGCAGTTCTCCGGCCCCGCCAGGTTCGAGCAGGCGCACTTCTCCGGCCCCGCCACGTTCGAGCAGGCGCACTTCTTCAGCGCCGCTTGGTTCGGCGAGGCGCGGTTCTTCGAGAGCGCTATGTTCGAGCGGACGCAGTTCTCCGACATCGCCGGGTTCCATCTGGCGCAGTTCTCCGGCCCTGCCGAGTTCGAGCAGGCCCAGTTCTCCGGCCCTGCCCGGTTCCTGCAGGCGCAGTTCTCTGGCACCGCCTGGTTTAAGTGGGCGCGGTTCTCCGGCCCCGCCGAGTTCGACGGGGCGCAGTTCTCCGGCCCTGCCACGTTCGAGCAGGCGCGCTTCTCCGACACCGCCACGTTCGAGCAGGCGCACTTCTCCGACACCGCCTGGTTCGGGCAGGCGCGGTTCTCCGGCCCTGCCACGTTCGATCGGGCCCGGTTTTCCGGCACCGCCGGGTTCGGCGGAGGGCGATTCTCCGCCACCGTCACGTTCGGCGAAGCGCGCTTCGAGGGTGTGTCGGTGCTGGGGCCGTTTGTGTGCGCGCGAATGGTGAGGTTGTCGGGAGCGGTTTTCATGCTGCCGGTGACGTTAGAGATAGCGGCGCAGGCGGTGATGTGTAAGCGGACACGGTGGGAGTCGACGGCAACCTTGCGAGTGCGGTACGCGACCGTGGACCTGAGTCACGCGGTCCTGACCGCCCCTGCGGCGGTCATCACCCACCCCACCCCCTTCACCCACAACGACTTGGTTGTGAGTGAAGACCATCTGGCCACACCAGGCGTGCAACCCAGCGTCACGGAAAGGGTGAGGGTGGTCTCGGTGCAGGGCGTGGATGCCGCGCATCTGGTGCTGACCGACACCGATCTAACCAACTGCCTGTTCTCCGGGGCCTTCCACCTTGACCAGATCCGCCTGGAAGGCCGCACCACCTTCGCCGATGCTCCCACCGGCTGGCACCGCCGCGGCATCCGGCCGGTCCGTTTCTCCCCCCGGCGTGTCCTTGCCGAGGAGCACCACTGGCGCGCCCACACGGCCGGCCAGCCCGTTCCTCCCGCAGACGCGGCACCGGATCCCCGTCTGTGGCGCCCCGGACCGCACCACCCCGACCCCGCCCGCACGCCCGACCCGGAAGACGTTGCCGCGCTGTACCGGCAGCTGCGCAAAGCATTCGAGGACGGCAAGAACGAACCCGGCGCGGCCGATTTCTACTACGGCGAATGCGAAATGCGCCGCCACGACCTGACCGGCACCACCAAGGGCGAACGCCGCCTGCTGTGGGGGTACTGGCTGCTGTCCGGCTACGGCCTGCGCGCCTCGCGCGCCTTCACCTGGCTGCTTGCCGCCATGTCCCTGACCGTGCTGCTCCTCATGGGCTTCGGACTGCCCACCCACGACCCCGATCCCGCCACCACCGGTGCCCTGACCGGCAGCAAGATCAGCCTCCACACCAGCACGCCCGACCCTGCCCTGCACGGCGGCTGGACACAGCGCATGACCTGGGCCCGCGCGGAGAAGGCGACCCGCGTCGCCGTCAACTCGGTCGTCTTCCGCTCCAGCGGACAGAACCTGACCACATCCGGCACCTATATCGAGATGACCTCCCGCCTCCTCGAACCCACCCTCCTCGCCCTCGGCGTCCTCGCTATCCGCGGACGCATCAAACGATGACAGCAACTCGGGAGGCATGTCTTCCCGGATGAGGCCGGCGTCGCCGGCCCGGCCGCGCCTGCCCGCGGCCACCTCCTGGCCGGTAGTGATGAGCGGCTCCTGACCGGACCGTGCCGCCAGCTCACCGCCGGGCGCGCTGCCTACCCCGCCAGCAGCGGCTGAGGACCTCTCTCTGGTTCGGCTCTCAAGAGCAACCTGATCATCCCCGCCTGCCGCCCGTGCACCGCAGCGCTGCGGGAGGCGAGAGCCACGGCCGGGGGCTCCTCGAAGACGGTCACACTGGGCGCGGATGTGGCCTCTCGCGCGAACGGAGGCGAGAGGCCACGCACCGGGCAGCACCGGTGACGGTCAGAGGCCGCCGACCTTGCGAGAAAACGTGGTGATCGGGGCGAGCACCTTGTCGGGGTCGCCATCCAGGGCGACGAGTTCGACGGGCTTCTCCAGCGTGCAGAGGTCAGCGCGCGGCGGGAACTGAGACAGGGTGGCCTTGAGGACCATCTGCTCCTTCGTGGTCAGGACCACCGGTTCGCGGCCGTACGAATTCAAGCGGCTACCGGGCGGCGGTGGTCGCTCTCTCCGCCCCGCAGGCGGTACTTGACACGTAATTCGAGCCCTTCCAGGACGGCGTCCACGTCCTCGACCGCCACCTGCAGCACCCCAGGACCTCGTGGCCGCCCCCCCGCAGGAGTCCACCGAGCTGTGCCGCTCCTGGCACGCGCAGCCGAGGCACTCCCGCGGCTGTTCGAGCACTGCCCAGAACTGAACCGCGCCCACCATCTGGTGCGTCAGTTCGCCGCCATGCTCGACACCCGTGACGCCGCCCCGCTGCCGGACTGGCTGGAGCAACTCACGACCGCCGGCCTCCCGCCCTGGCCGGCCTGCCAAAGCCATCCGCGAGGACCAGCCCGCAGTCGTGCAGGGCATCACCACCCGGTTCAACTCCGGAGTAAACGAAGGCCGCATCACCGATCTCAAGCTCCAGAAGCGGATCATGGCCGGACGCGCGGGAGCCCCGCTGCTCCGCCACCGCGTCGTCCTCATGGCCCTGCTCCGACGCCGCTCCCTGTGGCGGAGCGTCACCGGCGCACGGTGGCACACCCCGGCTTCACGGAAATCTTGCCAGGGCCAGAGAAGGCCGTACGCCGACACCCGGCGAGCAGACCCGTGAGGCCGAGCGTGCTCAACGCCGTAGGCGGTCTACCTGAGTCGGATAGCGCACGGCAGCATGCTGTCCATGAGGGATCAGCGAGCTGAAGAATTCGCCCGGTGCGCCGTAGTGCTGGCCGCGGAGTTGCGCGAGAGACGGCACGACGGCGCGGCAGCCGCCGATCCCGAAGAACAGACGGACCCTTTCGCCGCTCCCGTCCCGACAGGCGATGACCCCTTCGCTCCGTTTATGGCTGGCCGAGAGGGCATCTTCGATCAGGTGCTGTCCAACGGGCTGGCTGCGATCGTCGCTTCCGAGTGGCCGGGAGAGGAGTTGGACCGCAACGGACGTGTCAGGTCGGCCAGCGCGCTGCTCACGGTGATCGAGAAACACGTCCCTGCCACGGACGGCATCGTCCTCCTTCCTGACAAGCATCCGATGCCGGAGATCCCCCAGGGCGATGGGGACTCGCTCTTCCAGGCACCTCGTCTCTCGTCGCACACCCGGATCGATGTGCGCACGCTCCAGAACGGGATCGAGGCCAGTCAGGCGGCCCGCCACGGCCGCGGTGCCGGAGGTCTGCAGCACCGCCATATCGAGGCCCTGCTGGCCCTCGACGGTCACAGGAGCCTTGGAGTGATGGGAGAGGAACAGCAGGACCGGATCCAGCAGACCGCGCAGAGAGAAGACGCGGCCTCCCAGAAACGAGCTGCCGAGTACCTCGAACGGATCGGTGAGGAAGAAGCCGCGCAGCGCGCCGAGCACGTGGCCAACCCCAACGCCTATCACCCGAAGCACAACCCGGACGGGCACGACCTCGACACCTGTCCCGTCTGCGGGCACGAGACGTTCTGCGTGGAGGGCTTCGACCCAGTCCTCGGCCAAGTAGGGTACGGGCAGTGCCTGGTATGCACCTACACACGAACTCCCGGCGCCGCGGAAGACGAGGCATTCACCGAACATCTCCGGTCGATCATGGATGACGACTGAGGCCTAGCCGGTGCCGCTGCGGCGTTCAGTTCGCGGACGCCGGTGGTACGCGGGTTCCGTTCGTCGAACTCCGTGACGATGTGGCGGATCGCGGACCTCGCCGGGGCTGGGCCGGCAGGCGTTTCCAGGTAGTCGGCGAATCAGTCGCTCTTCGCCCTCACCACGGGGCGGGAGAGAGCGAGCCGGTCGTCGATCGGGCCGTGTCGCTCAGAGCGTGAGCACCGGTCGCGTGGAGAAGTCTTCGTACATGTCCTCTCCGTCTGGTCCGTACACGAACTCGGCCATGCCGGGGTTACGGTTGGCGGTCGCCAGGGGGAGCCAGGCCAGCAGGTGGCCGTAGCCGCCGCACACCGACTCGCCCCCGTCGCCGCCGTGGACCGCGGTGACATCGCTGGTCAGCTCGGTGCGGTAGGTGTCGTAGGTGATGTGCAGGCCGAAGGCGTTCAGCTCGTTGTGCGGGCCGGTGTCGTCTCCGTAGGGGATGCGGTCGAGGGGACAGTCGTCGCCCCACCGGAACAGGGTGTTCGACCCGGCGCCGCAGGCGTGTTCCCACTCGTCGGAGCTCGGCATCCGCAGACCACGGGCAAAGAGGGCAGCCGGCATGTCGGCCGGAGGTTCGGTCAGGTTCTCGTCCTCCACGGCCATGAGGACAGTGTCCAGGTGAACGCTGCGGCGAGCGCTGAGGATCCGCGCGAGGTGGGCCCGCAGATCGGGTCCGTAACCGTAGCCCTGCTCCAGGCTCTCCGTGTAGTCGGCGGCCTGCTGCGCGGTCGGCTTCCAGGTGTTGAGGTCGAAGCCCAGGGACACCTGGCCTCCGGGTATCAGGGCGAACTCCTGTCCGTCCCGCTCAATCCGGACGCGGTGCAGCAGGGCACCGCAGTGTTCCGTGGCCTCGACGAGTGACACCCGGCCGCCCACGTGGTCAGCGGCTTTCTGGGCGATCCGCCGGGCGGTGACCTCGTCGAGGTCCGCCACAGGTCGAGAGTGAGATCAGCGAGCGACATGGTCGGCAGTGTGGCACGCGGCACTGACACAGCATGGAGAGACGGCCGAGTCGTGCCACCCGCCGCACGCGTTGCCGGCGGCGTGGGTGTCCGCGACGAGCTCAGACCCGGTCGAGGCCGATGACATCCCCCGGCTCCCGTACCGCCCCTGACGGCCCCCGCGATCCCCCTGGACGGCCCCGGCCGGGCAGGACAGGGCGGTAACGCCTGGGGCGTTCTACGTCCAGCTGCGGCTCAACGGCTGCACCCGGGACATGCTCGACCGCGTCATCAACGGCAAGACCGCCGACCAACTGCTCCGCGAGGGACGTCCCGTCCAGATCGTCATCTACGTCCTGCGCGACACTCACGGCTGAACCCCGCGGGGCCGCTGCGCCCTATGCGGACGCCCCTGCGCGGGCAGTCACGCCGCGCCCCGTATCTCGGTGAGGACCTGCCTAGAGGCAGGTCCTCACCGCGCACATCGGCAAGCGGTGCTCAGGGGAGGGAGACAGGGCACTCTGCCCGCGACGCAGTCCGCTGGTATCAGCCCTTCTCGCCCGGCCGCGCGGCGAGTCGGCGTACGGCGCGCCTGATCGAGCCAAGCTCTTTCAGCACCTGGTCCATCGCGGAGTCCATCAGCATGACCGGATCGTCCGCGGACCAGAAGCGCACGACCTGTGCCACCTGATGCTTCCAGAACTCGTCCTCCTCAGCGGCTTCGAAGCCGAGCTGTGACGCCAGGTCGGCAAAGCCGGACCCGGGCCGGCCAGTTGCCTTGCGAATGACAAGGGCCGACAGCAGCGGGCGACCATGCTGGTGCTCATACACGCTGATGTGGCCGAGCTTCGGGTAGAGCCCGCGCATCTGGCCCTGCGACGTATAGGGGTCCAAGCCGTGCGGGTCAACGCGCTGTGCGAATTCCTTGTAGCCGATGCAGGCGGAAAGCGGGTCGACCGGATCGCCGGCCTTCGCAAGAGAGCGCAGAAGGCGGTGCATGTCGCGTTCGATGGGTGTGAGCGTAAGCACGCGAACTCCTCATAGGCAGAGGACCCGTAGGTCCGGATGTCCGTGGACATGGCGCCCGTAGGCGTACCTCGACGGTAACTCACCTGAGCCCGGCCCAGCTAGGCCCCTTCCCCTGCCGCTGGGCGCGCTGGCGTGTCCCCGCTCGGCCAACGGCTGCCGGTCTCGAACCCCCGGTGCGAGTAGGGCTGTGTTCTGCCGGCGGCGGTGTCACACCGGGCCGCTACGGTTCGGCCATGGCCGCGCACACCTCGGGTCCCAACGGACTCGTCCCCGTACACATCGCTGTCCACGACCCCGCCCAGATGGAAGAGCCCGATCCGCAGGCCGCCGACTACGCGCGCAAGCTCTTCGCGGCCTCGGCCAGGTACGCGGGAGTCTCCTGGATCGAGCATGGGACCGAGCCGCGCTGGCTCGACATGGACACCAGCACCTGCGCCGCCGCCATCAACCCGAGCCACTTCTCCGGTCACGGCGCCGACGAGTTCGACAGGTTCCTGTCCGGGGCGGCCTCGCGCGGCGAGCCCGCGCTCATCGTCGCAACGATGGGCACGGCGGACGATGACAAAGACCGCGTGCGGTCGGTCTTCGGCCGGCACGGCGGCCGCGTGGACTTCCGCCACTTCACCGGCGCGATCGTCGGCAAGCGGCTGCTCGCGGGGGCGGAGGTCTTCCTGGCTCCCGATCTGGACGCGGCCGACCGCGACCTCGGACTGAGACTGCGCAACCGCCCCGCCAGCGCCCCCTGGTGGGCGATGACCCTGCAGGCGAGCGCCCTGGAAGGCCCGCGCGGGACGACGGTTCGCGAGCCCGAAGGCGAGCTGGTGCCGATCCTCGTCGACAGCCTGGGCGAGCCCGTCGTCGCACGCTGGACGTCCGGCGACGGCCAGCAGATCTGGTACGTGATCCCGGACGGGGTCGACTGGAACCAGGTGGTCGACTGGCTCGTCCAGCGCGCCCTTCCCGAGTACGTACCGGCCGCACTGCGCCGCGTCCGCTCACGCCACCATGTCGACCCCGCCCTGGAGACCCCTGCGGAGACGCAAGCACGCGGCGCCCTTGAAGAGTTGGAGCGCCGCTACCTGAAGGACAGGGCCGGCCTGGAAGACGATCTGGAGCGGGCACGACAGGAGGCCGACCCCGTGCGCAACGGCCTACTGTACGGCAGCGGCAGCGAGCTGGAAGACGCGGTCGCCGTGGTACTGCGTGCCGCCGGATTCGCCGTCACCGATCTGGACGAGGAATTGGGCGGCACCCTGTCGGCGGACCTGCTCGCCGTGCTGAATGGGTCCACCTGCCTGGTCGAGGTGAAGGCCGCCACGGGGGCAGCAGGCGAGAAACTGATCTCGCAGCTTCAACGCCATCTGGAAAAATGGCCGCAACTGCGGCCCGGTCAGCCAGTCACCTGCGCTGCCTTGATTGTCAACCACCAGCATCGCCTCGACCCCGCCGAGCGCTCTGCCGAGGTGTATCAGCACAGGGTCGTCGATACGCTCCCCTTTCCCGTGATCGCCTCCGGCGACCTGTTCCGCTGGTGGCGCACGCAGGACTGGTCGGCCGTGCAGGGCGCTGTGCTCGGCCAGGCCCACCCAGGAGGAGAACAGGACGAGCCCCCTGCGGTCCGCCGCAGGCGGTGGCGTCCCTGGAGTAAAGGCGGAACCGCGTAGCGGGCCGCGGCCTGGCCGATCAGTGACGCGGTCGTCTCCCCGGCCAGCAGTACGGTCCGTAACGCCCCTGCTTCCACAGCTCTCCCCGATGCCTTCCTGCTGTCCGGCTTCAGCGACCCCGGGGGCCGCACCGTCATGAGCCCCGTCCTTGGCGCTGGGCCCTCATCATGACGCGGACCGGCCGACCGCGCTGATAGGCGTTCAGGGCACGTGTACGACGACGAGGAGTGCGGGCCGCTTCGGGGGTGCGCGGGCTGCGCGCGACTGCGCCAGCAACGAGGTACCCCGGCCCTCCCATCAGGTTCCGGGCCTTGCGCCTCGGCCCTTCGGGCCCGTGTGAGCCAACTCGACACACCCTCGACGTGCTGCCCCCGCACCTTCGCCGAGCCAGGCAGCGCTGACACGCTGCTGGGACCCGCTGTGCTGACCAAGATCCGCCTTCGCCCAGGACGCCGCCGCGTTCGCGCCGCGGGTCCGCTTCGGCGACAGTGACGGACGCAGCGACGGCGCGGACACGCGGCGCGTTCGTCTCGCCCCGGGCGTGCCGTCATACCGGCGCGGCCAGCAAGGCCACACTCACCTCCCACCGTCTGTCCCCGAGCCCGGAAGCTGATCTGCGGGTGCATGACTGAGCTGATCCAAGAGGGTACGCAGCTCACCGCGGTGGATTTCGGGGTGGGCGGGTGCGGGGTCGGGCGGTTGCTGCGCGGGTACTGCAGACAGCCGCGGCGGCCGGACCTCCAGCGCGGTCTCGGCGAGCGGCAGGTGGGCGGGCCAGGGCATGGACGGCAGACGGTAGACGGCGTCCTGGCACCAGGCTGCTGCCCCGGCGTTGGCCTTGGCGGCGATTTTGCAGGTGAGGCCCTGATCCGGGCGGTAGTGCGCGCGGGGTGTGGAGATCAGCAGACACGTCGGCGACAGCGGAGCGAAGACCTCGATCGTCTCGGGCAGCAGCGGGGGAGTGAGCGCTGAAGGTGCCGTCCTTGCGGCGCAGGGCCACTCCGCTGTCGGCCAGGACCAGCCGAGGCTCCGCCGAGCGCAGCAGCACCAGGCGCCGGCCCGGGGCAGCGAGAAGGCCGCGGGTGCGCTCGAAGGCGCCGATCATGGCGCGCAGCACCGAGCGCGGGTCAGCGATCAACGAGGGGTTGGGCGCCGTCCGTACCGCCGTCCAGAACACCTCCAGCCGCTTCGCCCCCGACAGCGGCCGCCCCAGCCGTTCCTCGCAGTACCCGACTGCTTCCTGCGCCCACAGGGTTAGGAAGAGATGCCGGCTCACCTGTTAATCGAAGGACCTGAACGCCTGGGTGCGCACCACTTGCCAGGCCAGCGCGTCCAACGCGACCGCGTATCGCGCCTCGTCCAGCGGCCACTGTCCCTCACGCAAGGCGCGCAGAACCGGCGCACACGGGCCGTCGACGTGCCGGTCCAGGTAGGTCTCCAGCGCCACGCGCCGTTCGCCCTCGGCGAGGGGATCGGTGTTGAAGTGCCGGGCCACGGCAGCGCGCCGCACCGGGGTGCGATGCTCCGCACCAGCGCGCCACCGTCCGAGGACGTGCCCGTCCGTCCTCGGCGAATGCCCGCAGCCAGTACTGCGGCAAGTGGTGCTCCTTCGCCGTGTTCGCACCCACAACCCGCCCCCCCACGTCGTCGAACGCGCTCCACCGGTGTGGCACACGCGCCGCCTCCTCAGCGCCTGACAGTGCCTGGCGCCGATGCCCCTTGCGATCAGCGGCCGGTCCCGGCGGCGATGGCGCTGCGGATGGCCATGTCCACGGAGCGCTCGCTGGCCAATTCGTAGTAGCGCGCACTTCCGGGGTGCTCCCGCAGTGCACTGGCGAGGATCTGAGCGGCCTGGCCGCGCAACCCGCGCAACCAATCCCGGGTTGCGTCCTGCTGGTCGAACTCGTTGGACGCCGCGTCCCACGTGCACATGCCGCGAGCCGCCTCCTCCAGCAGATCCCAGTTCTCTTCACGGGCTGCGTGATCAGCGACGCCGCGCAGCCATGCGATAGCTCTCTTGGCTTCGTTGTAGTGCGGCCAGCCGGTGCCGTCACCGTCCACGTGCCCGGTCATCGCCGCGACCAGGGTGAGAGCTTGTTCGGTGTTGGCGAGCAGCAGCGGTGCGGCGAGGCCCATGCCCAGGCGCGGCAGGGCATCCAGGTACAGCTCGTAGTCGCCGCCGTGGTCGGCGGCGAGCGCGAGCAGCCGGCGGGCTGCCTCGGTGTCCCCATCCTCGGCTTCCTGTACAAGCTGCTGTGCCCGCGCGATGGGCAGCTCCAGGGGCGAGGCCAGCTCGCGTTCGACCAGGTCGAGGAATTCATCGATGGTCTGCGGCCGGTTTGACGGCTCACGGAAAGTGCACTGCCTCACGACCTCGCGCCAGGGGCTGCCGTGCGGCGGAAGCAGCGGCACGTTGGCCTCGGGTTTGGTGCCCGTCAGCAGCCAGCCGATGACCTTACCCAGGCTGTAGATGTCACTTGCGGAAGTGGCGTTGTGAGGATCGACGGACAGCTCGGGGGCACCCCACTCGGTCGTGCCGATCTCCCGGCCGGTGCGCCCAGGGGTGGTCGTCTGACCGTGAGGGCGGCGCACGATGCCCCAGTCGCCGAGAACCCACCGGCCGTCGAGTTGCAGGATGTTGGCCGGCTTGATGTCCCGGTGCAGGTAGCCGAGACGGTGGGCGTCGGCCAGCGCGGCCGCGACCGCGTCCACCAGGGCCCGCAGTTCGTCACCGTCGTGCTGCAGTTCCGGCTGAAGCTGCTCGGCGGTGGCCTGGGCCAGCGGCATGACGAACCACTCACCCCGCGGGCTGAAGTCGAGGACCGGCATGACGTGGCGGTTCCCGCCGAGCAACTGGGCGGCTTCGACCTCACGCTGCATCCGCGCGGTGAGCTTCTCGCGCAGCGACTTCGGCTTCTTGAAGGCAACGACGGTCTTCGTCGTCTTGTGGCAGGCCTCGTGGACGATCCCCATGCCGCCCTCATCGCCGCCCGGAAGCGGGAACTTCTGCAGAGCGTAGTCGTCGCGCTCGCCGCGGGCTTGTCTGCGGACCTCAGTGTAGGGATCGGCGGCCTGCACCGGCGGCTGCTCCTCGACCGCGGGCGATCCGGCAGGGAAGTGGCCGGTGATCTTCATCAGGACAGGGTGGATGGCGCCGATGTCGTTCGTCGGCAACGCGCCCAGCAGGTAGGCGGGCCCGCCCTCAGGGCTCTGAGCCAGGCCCAACACATCGCCGAGCTGTATCTCGGCGGCCGGGTCGCTCTTGCGGGCCGCAGCGTCGAGGGTGTGCAGTTCCACGCCGATGCCGGAACCGGCCCGCCCGGCCACCAGGACGGCATCGCCGCCAGCGCGCGCCACGTGCCCCGGGTAGGACACCGGAGTCACCGTCCAGTCCTCCCGCCCGCCGGCGCTCGTGCCGACGGCGAGGTCGACGACGGCGCTGTGCCCGCCGGCAGCAAGGAGGAAGCGCCGCCCCTCCAGCCAGGCGGCCGACCGCACCGCCGCGTCGAAGGTGATAGCGAACCGCTGCTGATCTCCTGCCCGGTCGCCGAGCCGGGTCAGCGCGAGGGTCGAGCCGGTGCCGACGCCGAACGTCGCCCCCGATCCGGACAACACCCACACACTTCCATCGGGGCCCACCAGCAGGCTGGCATTCGTCTCGAACCCGCCGCCCACCGCCCGCAGCACGCCGCCATGCCACATCACCACCGCCGGCCCGCACAGCACGCACACGGCTCCGTCCGGCAGCACGACAGCGGCGCCGTGCACGCCGGGCAGCGGCAGCCGCCACCGCAGCCCTCCCCGCTGCAGATCCACCTCCGCAAGCCCCGACTCGGTGGTGACCAGCGCCCGCTCCGGCGACTCCCAGGCAAGTCCGCTCGGACGCAGCGGCCAGTCCTGCCCGGCCAGAACGACAGAGGCCGCGATACCCGGCTCAGTCCGGACCGGCACGGTGACCGGGCTGGACAAACGGGACGGCAGGGACAACGGTGGAGGCGCCTTCTTTGGCTCCTGCAGCAGGAGTTCATGCAGCGGCGTGTACGGCGGCCGCAGCGTGCGGAAGGCGGCACGAATCAGCCCGGCGAGCGAGGCAAGCCCACACACGGCTGCCTCCAAGTGGTCCTGGTCAAGAAGCACGCCCTGCCCGCCCACGGCCGCGCGCAGATCACCGTCCACCGCACGACCAGGAGTCCGTGCGCACACGAGAACCCAGCGAACCGCCGACCCCAGACTCCGCTGATCGCGTGCCCGCACGGCGGCCCGGGCGGCCTCTGCCACATCGGGTCCGGAGACCGACACCAAGGTGACCGCGTAGTCGCGCCCGGCGAGTTCGAAGAACACGGCCGGCTCATACGGCCCGCGAAAATCCAGCGTCGCTTCCTCGTCGGTGCGCCGGATCAGGACCGCAACCACTTCGCCGAGGAGCCGGTGCCTGTCCGACTCGGACAACTCAGTGCCGTGGCACTGACCGTACTCGGCCAGCAGCTCCCGTACGTCCTCCATCGACCCACCCCGTGCATCGTGCCCACCGGGCACAACGCCCGAAGAAGATTGTTGCGCACAGACAGGACACGACGCGTGCCGATCACAGAGTTCAGTCCCCCACTTCACCACCGGGCCTGCACTTCTCTCCCACCCACCCGCCCGGCTTCCGAAGCGGAGCCCGCCTCGGCGAACCACTCCAGCACGGTCGGCCGCCGAGCACGCCCCTGCCGAAAAACCGCGCCAGCGAGTCACAGCCACGAGAGCTGTGACGTCAGCTCTGCCGTATGCCCTGCTCCGGGTTGCGCCCGGCGCACCTGCCGCCGCTGTTGGCCCAAGGGCATCGGCGCGGCCTGGAAGCGCAGGAACGGGACGACGGTCCGGCCGTACGCCGTCGGCCCCGAGACCCGCGATGAGACAGCAGCGGTACTTTTCCGGGCAAATGCCGAACAGGAGATCGGGCAGCTGTTTCTGACGGTTCAATAGTTATGCGACTGCCCGCCCGGGTGGTGTCGCACGCTCTCCCACGCCTTGGTTACGGCCGGCGTGTGAAGCCGTTTCTGCTGCCCGACCGGCATCCGGAACGGGTGTGCGGTGCTCCGAGCGGGAACAGACGGCCGACCGCCTCCGGCATCGTGTCGTTCCTGTCGGACTCCTGCCAGCCAGGCATGGGGCCGCAGCCGCGTACTCCCGTACCCGCTGCAGCCCCGCCGCCTTCGCTGCGGAGCCGGCTGGAAGGACCTCGATGGCACAGACCTTCACCCCGCCACCCGCCGACGACCCGTACGGGCTCCTGGACCGCCTGCAGTCGATTCAGCCCCCTGCCGGCCAGGCCCGCTCAGCACTCGTCAAACAGTTCAAGGGCGACCCGCTCGGCGAGCTCGTCGCCGCCGCCGCCCTCGGCCCCGAGGCGGCCAAGCACATACGCGCCAAGTTCCCCAAGACGCTGCCCAGCGGGGACCGGGCCGAGCTGCGGATGTTCCAGTCGAGCCCGATCGCTGGCGCTCTCGTTCTGCAGCCGCGCCTGGCCGATGCCGAGGCATCCCCCGCCGACCCGCTCTACGACCAGTTCATGGAGGCGATCCAGAGCGGTGGCACCCTGCAGGATCTGGATGACCTCGTCATCAGCGCCGGCAGGTTCAGCAGTGAGGACGGCTGGCTCGTCCTCGATGTCGACAGCCAGGACAGACTCGAAGTCGCTGTCCGCCGCATCACCGACCAGACTCAGGAGCGCAACGACAAACGGTTCATGGTCGCCACCGAGGGCATCTCGGACCGCATCATCATGGTCCCCCTCATGATCCGGCATGGTGGCAAGGAGACCCGGCGCTTCCTCACCGTGGACGGCATCTCGCGCACCACTGCTGCCTTCGCCATTCTCGGCCTGGATCCCGCCGTATGCGCGGTCATGACCCAGGACAGTGTCGGCGACCTCATCCGGGAGACAGCCCGCGAAGTCAACAAGGAACTGCGCGACCTGCGCGAAGAGGCGGACCGTCTGCGTGCTCAGCCCAATGAAGCCGGCGGTGAGGGCGAGGCCAGCTTCGCCATGCGCGTCGGCGAGACTGCAGCCCGCTGGCGCGCCCTGCAGTGCGATGTCGAGCTCTGGAGCCCGGGCCCTGATGTGGACGTCCACCGCTTCGTGATGGAGGTCGTCAGCCTGATCCATCACCAGCAGCAGGCCCACTCCCACACCTCCAAGCGCCGCACCATCCACGAGGCTGTGCTGTCTGACCTGTCACAGGTGGCGCCGCCGGCCCTGATCGAGCGCCAGCGCCAGCAGGACCGCGGCCCGCTCCGCAGCGGATGGGACTACCTCGACTGGGCCTACCAGGCCATCGCCGATCTGATCGATCCCACATGGCGCCCCTACATCGCCGCGACCCTGCGTCGCGAACTGAAGATCAGCCGGTGCCACGCCAAGCAGTTCAGCGAGCTGGCCGGAGCCGTCATCAGCCGCCCCCTGCAGTCCCTCGACCGCAAGCACTGGAAGGGAAACGAGCACCAGCAGTCCCTGCTCGAGATCGCACAGCGCGCATGGACCCGCGACGCCCTCCCCAAACACGTATGGAACCGGAAGAGTCGCCTGCCGGAATACCAGGTGACGGACGCGCAGCTGAAGGCATCTGTGGAAGCCGTCAGCAAGGCCGCAGCCGCATCCCAGGGGCTCGTCAACGAGGACAAGCGGATCGAGACCGACGACGCGACGCTCGGCGACCACATCGCCTTCCTCCTCGTGGTCGGTGCCATCGCCACGACGTTCACGGGGGCGCTGCGCACGGACACCGGATCCGGCCGCCAGATCGAAGACCTGCCGGAGGAGGACATCCCGACCGCGTTCACCACGGCGCCGGTGTCGATCGTCTTGGAGATGATGCACGCCTCACCCTGGGGTCCCGCGCAGCTGAGCGAGAACATCACGAGGTTCGTAGCCTCCTTCGACGAGCGCCGACGAGTCAAGCCCCGCCGGGTTTCCGCCCAAGCCCCGTACAGCCTGCTGGATAACTCGGTGGCCGACAGCGCGTATATCCGCGCTGTCGCGGCCGGTATCGAGAAGGGGCAGGCGGAGAAGCGGGAACAGCAGAGGTTGCGGGAGCGCGCCAAGCAGGTCAACCCGGTGGCTGAGGCGCTGGGGGTCCTGCCCACCCAGTTGCGGCTCGCTGGCACCTCCGTCCAGACGCTGCACGAGGCGAACCTTTCCAAGATCACATGCTCTGCGGCGCTGATAGCCGAGCTCTGCGAGAAGGCGGAAACCGTGGCCTACCGGCTGAGGGGCTTGAAGATGAGCCTGCAGGAACGGGAGCAGAAGGAGGCGGACGCCAACCTCAGCCGTCCCGAGGAGCCGGGCGAAGGGGACACCCCGTGACAGTGCTTCCCCCGGGGACCGCCCCACTGTTGCCGGGAACACCCCTGCGCAGGTCCTACGACCTAGCCGCTGACACTCAGGGTGACCGCCTGCTGCGCCGGCAACCGGTGAAGATCGCTCTGTGGGCGCTGCCCGACTACGCGGGAGACGAGCACAAGGCGGTCTACCTTCTCGGTTCGGGAACGTTCGACCTGCTCTACACGGGATCCACGGGACGCGGTCTCGGCACGGTCCGGGCGCGCGTCGAAGAGCACCGCCGGGACCCCCGCAAAGCCGAGGTCACGTGGGTAATGGTGCTCCCACTGCAACGCGAGGTCGATGTGGAACAAGCAGAAGGGGAAGTCGGCCGTCTGCTGGGTCGGCCCCGGCTCTCCCGGCGGCTCCCACGGTTGCGCCGTAGAAGCTGAGAAGCCCGGCCGCCCATAAGCAGACGAGGACGGCGGGCCTCGGGCGGCCTCGCCCGAGGCCCGCCGTCTGGCAAACAGCGCGCCCACCGTGACACCGGCCCACACCCCCGACCCAGGACACAGTGACCCATCTTCGCGGTGTCGCTGATCAGTTAATGTGCGCAGTGGTGCGTGTGCTGACCTGGGGTTTCGCAGTTTGGTTGAACGGGTTGGTGCTGGGCTTGGCTCGCTGATTCTGCACAGGGGTGTGACTTGTCAGCCGTCTGACCTGTGGTGTCGGTCGGGCCGGGCGCCGGTGTGCAGGTTGGTTGGGTGCTGCGCAGTTTGAGTGGTTGCCGGTGGTGCGGGACGGCTCGGCGTGTGGGCTGTGTGGCCCTGTACGGGGTGTGGGAGTGCTCAGTTGCCCAGGCCGCGTTCCAGCATGTGCACGGTGGTCTCGCTCAGTTCGACGGTCTGTCCGGTCAGCGCGAGCACGGTGTTGAACTTGGTGAACAGGTCTGCCAGGCGGTTGAGGAGTTGGGCGTCACGGAGCCGCTGGATGAGGTTGGGGCGGCGGGTGAGGGCGCCATATGCGGCGTCGGTGGTTGTCTCCAGGGCGTAGCGGCCGCGCAGGCGGGCTTGCTGGACGGCGGCGAGCATGTCGTTGAGCCGGGTGAGGAGGAACTGCTTGTCGGCCTCGTTGAGTTCGGAGGCCAGGACGGCCTCGATGAGGTCGTTGATCATGGTGGTGAGGTGTTGGCCGTCGGTGTCGGTCAGGCCGGCCTCGACCTGAGCTCGGCGTAGCTCGTGGGCGCAGCCGAGCAGGCTGTAGATCGCGGCGCTGCTGTCCGCGTCGCCGTCCTTGCTGAAGTGCTGCCACACGTGGGAGACCTGGTGGCCGGCTTGAGCGGAGGCCAGCATGGCGGCTTCGACACCGGCCAGGGGACGGAGCATGTAGTCCTGTTGCTCGGGATCGCTCACCACGGCCCCGACTGCTTGGCGGACTTGCTGGGGCAGCATCATCGCTGCGGACAGACGTGCGAAGAATTCAGCGCTGTCTGTGGCGAGGGGTGTCTCCTCGTAGGTGAGCGCCCGGGCCCAGGCATTCCAATTGCTCACGTTGGGGCCTAGTTCCTTGCCGGCCTTGCAGAAGTCGATGAGGAGGGCGTGGAGTCTCTCGGCCGGGTTGTCGACGCACTCTGTCACTCCGTCAGCGTAGCGGGGAGGACGGTGGGGCGGGGCGGGCCGATGTGTTCAGGCTTGCTGGTCATGGTGGTGTGCCGGGGCTGACATCTACGGCCTGGGCCGTTTTCGGTGGGTGGTAGCCGAGGTGGGTGAGTTCGGTTGGGCCTGGCTGGCGGTACGTCCATCGCGGGTGTGCACCGGGGTGGGGGCTGGGGGCGTAGTTGATCCGGTGGTTGAGCCGGTGGGGGTAGAGGGCCGGGTCTTGAAGCCAGGGCCGGCCCAGGAGGGCGGCGATGGCGTTGTGGACGGGTGGTGCGCTCTGGGGTCGTTCGAGGGCCAGAAGCGTTCGGGGGTGGTGGGCGATGTATTGGGCGAGGGTGATGGTTTCGGGGTAGGTGATGGCTGCTCGGGCGAGGGCGTACCACAGGCGGGTGCGCTTGTTGCTGGCGATGCGGCGGGCGCGTGCGGGCCAGATGCGTTCTTGCGCGGGTGCTGTGCGCCGCCAGGCTTCGGTCAGGGACGTGGCCTGTGCGAGGGCGTGGTCGGCCGCGGTGCCCCAGCGGCGAAGGAAGCGGATGTGGGTGCGGTGGGCGGCGAGGATCTCCGGGGTGTGCCCCAGATCAGCGTGTTCGATGGGCAGTTGGGTGCCGGCGAGGGTGTGGCGGCCGAGCATCCAGGTGTGGTGACGGCGGCAGATGAGGCGGCTGTCGGGCAGGTACTGGCGGACGGGGTGTCTGTGGCCGGTGCGGGCGAGGGTGCAGCCAGGGCAGCCGGTGACGGCGTTTACCGGGGCGGGCTGGAGCCGGGCGCGGGCGGAGGCGGGGTTGGGCTTGTCGCGGTACTGGTCCCACTGGGGGAGGGCGTAGGAGAGATGTTCCTCCGGGACCCCGGTGAACGAGGCGATCAGGCGGCGGCTCGGAGCGTTCAGGTACAGCTCGATGCCGGTGTGGGGGGCGTGTGGCTGGGTGCGTTCCTTCTTGAGGTGGGGGCGGGGGATGCCCAGGCCGTTCAGCAGTTCTGCGGTGGTCAGGTGGTGGCGGCGGGCCAGGCGCTGGATGTAGGAGGCGGTGGTCTCCCATTGCAGCGGGGCCACGCGCCGGATGCTGGGGCGCGGGGGAGCGCTGGGCATGTCAGGTCCTGGCCGGTGGCCGTGCGGTCTGTTCGGCGAGTTGGTCGACCTCGATGTCCGCCAGCAGCCGTTTGTTGATCTTTTCGGTGCCGTCGAGGATCGCGGCGATGGCGGCTTCCCTGACGAGGGCGGAAAGGCTGCCGATCCTGCCGGCGGTGCGCTGGTGGAGGTAGGCGGCGTGTCGTGTGAGGGTGCCGGGGCGGTGGTGGGTAAGCCGCAGGGCGCTTTCCATGCCGCCGACCAGGCCTTCCCAGGCTGTGCGCTGTGTGGTGCTGCCGTAGGCCAGGGGAGGGTTGCGCACCATCTTGAACCGCCCGGCCAGCTGCGCACCGCGGTTGCCGGTCAACAGCGGGGAGGCCTCGATGGCGACGCCGGCATAGACGAACGTGGCGGGGATGCGTTCGCTGAGGTGCTTCATCTGGTCGGAGGTCTCGGCGCCGACGCGGGTGCGGGTGTTGAGTAGATGGACGTCGTCGACGAGGACGAGCTGGGTCGCCAGATCGCGAAGGGCGCCGCAGACGATGTCGGTGATCCGCGCCTGGTTCATCGTCTTTCCGATGGGCAGGTCGAGGAACCGGGCCAGCTCGGAGACCAGCATCTTCGGTGTGGCGGCGGGCGGTACGGACAGGAAGATCACGGGCAGTCGCTCGCCGGTGCCGGTGTGGCGGGCCCGGTCGGCGAGGTGGAAGGACCGCCCGAGCTGCTGCAGAGCGGTGGTCTTTCCGGTGGTGGGCGGCCCGGAGATCATCAGCCCCCGCCGGGCGGTGCCGTTGTGGTGCCGGTTGAGGATCATCAGCCGCCGCAGGGTGAGGGAGATCTTGTCCATGACCGGGGTGGAGAGGATCACGAACTGGGAGTGGTAGTCGAGGCGCTCCTGAAGCGTCCACGGGCCCGGGCCCGACAGGCGAGGGGGTTCGGCATCGAGGAACTGCATCCACTCCCGCCATGTGGTCGGTGAGGCGAACGGGCCGGTGTGTGCGGCTGCCTGGCCGGGGACTACCACTGCTCTGCCTCCTGATGGGCGTCGAAGACTTCCCAGGCATCAGCTGTGCCGGCGACCGGATCGTCGGCGTCGTCCTGATTGGGCTCCTCTTCGCTCAGCCGACTCACCTCTCGGGTCCCGAGCACGCCGGTGTCCGCCTGTGGGAGCACGCCCGTGGGACCTGCCCCCAAGCCGGTGGCCGGCTCCTGGCCGCGGGTACCGGCGGTCTTGCCGCCGGCGCGACGCAGGAGTTCGTCGAGTGCGCGGGCGAGGTGTTCCTCGTGTTCGGCACGTCCTGCGCGTTGGTCGACGACGGTACGGATATGCCGCCAGGCGGTGTCGGTGAAGGGTCGGCTGACCAAAGTGCGGTGGATCCATCCCGCCTCGGCCCAGCCGGTGGGCAGACGCACCCAGCAGCGTGAGGGCTCGTAGGGGTTGTAGTGGACCTCCCACTTGCCGTCCGGCGCGGTGGAACGCTGCCGGTGGCCGTTGAGGGCCTTGCTGTCGTAGGTGCGGTAATCGAACCGGATGCCCTCGGCGCCGATCGCACACCGCCGGGCGGGGAGCAGCTCGATGTAGTCGGCGGCTCTCAGAGGGACAGGCACGTGCCCGGCGATGCCGACCAGGGCCGCCCACATCTCGTTGGGCGTGAGCGCCAGCTTGGGCATCAGAGGGTGGCATAGTGCCCGGTGCCGCCGTTCCTGCCACCCACTGACCACCCACTCGTCCAGCAGGTCCTGAAGCTGGGGCAGGGTCCAGCAGGCTTCGTCCTCGACGCGGTGGCCGCGCCGGCTGATGTGGCAGCCGGTGTAGCCGGAGACGTATTGCGCGAACAGCGTCCCCACCGATCCGAAGCCGCGCTCCACGTGGCCCTTCGCGGGCGCGGACGCGGGCGGGCACGGCTGGACAGAGATTCCCAGATGCTCGGCGGCCGCGAGAAAGCACTGGGAAATGAACACCTTTCCCTGGTCGATGACGACCGTGGACGGGAAGATCACCGGTCGCGCAGCAGCGCCCTGCATCCGGGCATCGATGCTTAACAGCCGCTCGTAGGGGATCACCGAGGAGGCCATCGCCAGCACTTCGGGCCAGGCGGGCCGCAGGGGCTCGGGCACGACGGTCTGCGCGAGGAGGACTGCCGCGTCGACCGCCTTCGTTCCCCGCGGGCGCAGCACGGCAGCGGTGATACTGCGGGTGGCCACGTCCATGGCCATGGTCAGTTCCAGCCGCCCGATGCGCCCGTCCTCGAGCACGGCCAGTACGTCCAGCGGGGTGCTGTCCATCATGACGAGCTCGCCGGGCCGCGCTACGACGGTGGGCGTGAACGGCGGCTCAGGCCGACTCGTCCGCCAGCGCTGCTGCACCGCAGGGCCCAGCAGCCCCTGGCCGTCGGCGACCGCATGGACCAGCCGATTGAACGTAGCCACCGGCGGCACCTTCACCGTGCCTGGTCCGTAGGCGTCCTGCAGCAGCCAGCCCACCTGCCGACGCAGTCGGCTCAGCGTCCCGGTGGACCGCTCCCGCTGCGCCTCCAGCGCTGCCCTGATGGCGTTGACCACCCGCTCGTCGGCACGCCCCCACGGCGACCTCGCTCGTGTCGTACGCCCGTCGACCAGCCCCCACACGCCCTGCCTGCGGTAGCGGGTGCGCATGCGCCGTACCGTGGCCACGCTGACCGGCTCCCCCTGCTCGGTGAGCTCCGCCGCCTTGGCAGCCTCCCGCTCGGCGAGGCTGCGCAACTCCGGGTCGAACTCCTCGCGCGGAGCACCCCTCCCGTCTGGCTCCGGATGACCCGTCTCGACCTCGCGGATGTGCCGCTCCCAGGCCAGAGCCTTCTCGCGGACGCCTGCCTCAAGGCTGGCCAACGGCCCCCACACCGGCGCCCGGCGCGGCTCGGCACAGCCGGCCACCACACAGAAGTCCTCGTCTGCATACAGCTGCGTGAGCAGGAGCACCTGGACGCTCCCGTCCTCATCCACGATCCGGCATCGAGGCCCGTCCAGCCCCGCCAGAGTGAACACACCACCGGCGAAGCGGATCTGGTCTCCCACCTCCACCACATGCCGCACAGTGCTCACCGCTCGTGCCGTCCGGCCGCGGCAACCAGAGTGCTTTCGGTGAGCGGCCGGTCCAGCGCCGCGGTCAGTTCACCACTCCACAAGCCGTGGTAGACGACCGGCAAGGTCCGGATCACATCACCGAGCGCGGCAGCCCCCTCCACCAAGGGCCGTCGAGACGCGAAGACGTCACGCAACCGGCCTGGACGGACACTGCCCGCGCAGCGCGGGTGGCGGTACCCCGACAGCCAGCGCACGTTGGCCACCACCACCGGATCCGCGGCAGGCTCGACCCGGTACTGCCATCCCACCTCCTGCGCACACTCCTCCAGCACAGCCTGCACACCGGCAAGACGGCGCGGTGGGAAGCCGGCACCGAGGCAGTCCACGAGCACGTGACCTCCGTCAGCGAGGCGCGCGGCCAGCTGAGGAGCATGGGCTACCACCCGCCTGCCGTCCCGCCACACGAATTCCAGCGGGCGGCACGCCAGCCCTACCACCCGCCGTTCCTGGTCCAGCAGCATCAGGCGGTCCCTCATCGCCGTGCTCCCGTAAGCCACCAACCGACCCGTGGTGGCCGCCCACCACCAACCAGGAGCCAACCTTCTGCCCCGGCGCACCGCGAAGCCACGCACCGGCGGGCAGTCAGCCGGCGCCAGTTCAGCGGCCACCTCCAGCCACGACCGCTGCTCTGGCAGACCGTTCGCGCCGATGAACCGCACATCGACATCCCTCACACGGACCCGACCCCCCGACCGGTGGTCACCACTCGTGCTGCTCACGCGTCCAGTGAAGAATTGACCGGTACACCTGCACAATGCGCAGATCGAGAACGCCCCCGTACTGGGTGAAAAGCTTCCGATGCACCAACGGAGCGGCTACGGCCTTGGTATGACTGCACATCAGCCCGCTTGCGGGGCCCGAGTCTCCCCGCCATCGCGGAACACTGCGCAGGTTCATCGGGTACTGCGCAGTTGTTGCAGTGGCCGGCCACTGGAGGTGCGGCACGTACCGCCGAGGGGGCCCGAATCCAGTTTCAATCCATATCTCACTTTGAAGCAAAGCCAAGAAGGGCCTTCAGGCGGCAACCATTCCGGCCGTCATCCGCCAGTCGCCCTCCACCTTCCCAGCCAGCCTGACCCAGCGACCGCTCACCCCCTCCAGGCGCGTTTGTTGGGCGGGGGAGCGCAGCGGACCCGCCGACCCCGGACTGGAGCGGAGCGGAAGGCCGGGGTCGAGGGCGAAGCCCTCGACCGCTCCGGGAGCGCAGCGGACGGAGCATCAACCTGCCTGCGAAGCAGGCAGGTTGCGCGGTGCGCGCAGCGCTCCGCCAGCGCTCCCGCGGAGCGGGAGCGCAACCCCCGCGCGCAGCGCGGGGGTTCGCTGACTCCGGGCGCAGCCCGGAG